>JAWKIJ010000012.1:0-1077 GCA_041394325.1 Microthrixaceae bacterium | reverse complement strand
ATGTGGGAACGCTGCCACGAGCTGGTGCTGGCCCAGGGATCCGAGGTGCTGCTCGAGCACCCGGTGGCGCGCGTCCGCCACCGCGACGGTGCGGCCTACGAGGTGGTCGCCGAGACCTCGGCGGGGGAATCGGTCCACCCCTGCACCGAGATCATCTCGTCGATGCCGATTCCCCAGCTCGTGCGGTCCATGGACCCGCCGCCGCCCGAAGAGGTGCTGCTGGCGGCCAAGAGCCTGTCGTTTCGCGACTTCCTGACCGTGGCGCTGGTCGTGCCCGAATCCGACGGCTTCCCCGACAACTGGATCTACATCCACGCCCCAGAGGTGGAGGTCGGGCGGGTGCAGAACTTCCGCTCGTGGTCGCCGCAGATGATCCCCGAGCCGGGCAAGACCTGCCTCGGCCTCGAGTTCTTCGTCACCGAGGGCGACGAGCTCTGGACCGCTCCCGACGACGAGCTGGTGCGGCGGGCGACCGAGGAGATGCACACGCTCGGCCTGCTCGACCCGACCCGCGTCGAGAAGGGGTACGTCGTGCGGATGCCCAAGGCGTACCCCATGTACGACGCGGCCTACAAGGACCACGTCGACATCCTCCGAACCTGGTTGCGGACGAACACCCCCAACGTCCACCCGGTGGGGCGCAACGGGATGCACCGCTACAACAACCAGGATCACTCGATGTACACGGCGATGTTGACCGTGCAGAACATCGTGGAAGGCACCGACCACGACGTCTGGGAGGTCAACGTCGAGGCGGAGTACCACGAGGAGATCAGCGAGCGCCCGGGATGAGCACCCCTGCCGGTGGGTCGACGATCGTGGTCATCCCGGCATTCAACGAAGAGGACGCGCTGCCCGGCGTGCTGGCCCAACTCGCCTCGGTCCGTCCCGACCTCGACGTCGTCGTCGTCGACGACGGATCGCGCGACGGCACCGCGGCGGTCGCCCGCTCGCACGGGGTGCCGTGCGTGCCGCTCCCGTTCAACTTGGGCATCGGGGGCGCGCTCAGGGCCGGCTTCCGGTACGCCGCGGACGAGGGCTACACCCGTGCGGTGCAGTTCGACGCCGACGGCCAGC
>JAWKIJ010000011.1:0-1032 GCA_041394325.1 Microthrixaceae bacterium | reverse complement strand
GCCAGGGCCACGGACGACCTCGATCCGGCTCACGTCGTGGAGATCGACGCGACCGTCCGAGCCGATGTACGAGCTGTTGAGGAGGTTGTCGTTCAGCGACTGGCCGTCGGACATCACGAGGACGCGATTGCCGTAGTCGTTGGGCTGGCCGATGCCGCGGATCTGGGCGGAGACGTAGGCGCGATCGTTGGAGAGGGCCACTCCGCGGACGCCGCGGAGCGCCTCGGCGATGGTGGGATAGCCGAACGCATCGATCTCGCGGCCGTCGACGATGGTGACGGAGGAGGGCGCGTCATCGACGGACTCCGCCGTTCGGGAGACCGCGGTGACCTCGCGAACGGGGTTGAGGACGACGTCGGTCAGCTCGACTTGCTGGTTGTTCTTGACGTTGACGACGCGCTCGAAGGGGCGATATCCGCGCAGCTCGACGGTGACAGTGCGCTTGCCGACGGGGATGCCCTGCACGACGGCGGGGGTGAAGCCGAAGGGCCTGCCGTCGATCTTCACGACGGCGTCGCGCTCGTCGGAGCGGACGACGACGGTGCCCGTGAGGGGCGTCATGGTGGCCGTGGTGGAGGTGCTCTTCTTGGCCTCGACGAGGACGATCTTGGGGGAGCCCTGGTAGCCCTCGGCCTGGAAATAGAGCTCGTGCCGGCCGGGCGCGAGGGTGAGATCGCAGGGGGCGGTGCAGGCGACGGCGCCGTTCTCCTCGTCGACGCGGACGGAGGCGGACTTGGCACCTTTCAGGTCGACGTGGACCTGGCCGACGATGCGGGTGAGTGCGAGGCTGACCTGGGCAGTCTTGCCCTGCACGACCTCGACCTCGGCGGAGGTGGCAGTCTCGTAGCCTTCGAGATCGGCGAGGACCTTGTATTTGCCGGGGGCGAGCGCGAGGGGGCGGGGGGCGCGGCCGACGGAGCCGAGGTCCTTGCGGCCGATGTAGAGGGTGGCGCCGGGAGGGTCGGTGACGACCTCGAGGACTGCCACCTTGGGGGAGAGGTCCTTGAGGGCAGCGGTGACGTCGGCCTTCTT
>JAWKIJ010000010.1:0-1190 GCA_041394325.1 Microthrixaceae bacterium | reverse complement strand
AGGGGTCGCCGCCGGCGCCGAGGGCGGTGCTGCGCACGTCGGTGTGCGTCGTCCAGAAGTGCTCCGCGTCGTGGAGCATCGCCGCGATGGGCGTGCCGCCGAAGGGCCGCACCGCGGGGATCGCAGGGTTCACCCCGTCGGAGGGGCGGCCCACGAGGGCCTCCTGCAC
This sequence comes from Microthrixaceae bacterium, assembly GCA_041394325.1. Taxonomy (GTDB): domain Bacteria; phylum Actinomycetota; class Acidimicrobiia; order Acidimicrobiales; family Microtrichaceae; genus JAWKIJ01. The sequence goes on along the minus strand of JAWKIJ010000010.1, from coordinate 1,021 downwards.
CATGCGGTTGCGCTGCGCGAGGCCCGCCGTGTCGAGGTCGTGGGAGCCCATCGAGACCAGCCCGCCAGGCACGATGTCGGCGGTGTTGTTGTCGGTCGACTCGCGCTTCACGCCCAGGTTCACCGCGGTGCTGTCGGGGCACGCGTTGGGCTGGTAGGTCTGGTCATTGCCGTACGAGAACATGCCGTTGTACGCCGCGAGGCCGGTGTTCTGGTCGTTGTCGAAGGTCATCAGGCCGAAGCGCACGCGGTCGGCGTACACGTCGAGGATGCCGTCGTTGATCTGCACCGCGCCGGGCTGGTTCAGCGCCACGCCGTTCGACAGCGGGATGTGGTGCGAGATCGGGTACAGGTAGTCGTACTGCGACGGATCGGTGCGCTCGACCTCGGAGCACGAGAAGTTCTCGATGGTCCCCGTGAGCACCTCGATGGACGTGGTCCATCGGTTGCGGCGCTCGTCGGCGGGGGCCGTCACCGCGCACAGCGAGCCCCCCGTCGAGGTGCGGTTGCAGACCCCTCCGTCACGGCCGATGCAGTCGCCGTTGAGGGTGTTCGTGCGCCACTCCATCGAGCCCGACGTGTCCACCATCAGGAGGAGGTTCGGTCGGATGAGCCGCACATCCGGGGTCTGCGCCGCCGCGTCGCTGGGCGCGAGGGTCACCCCCGCCGCGAGGAGCATCGCCGCTCCCAGCCCAGACCAACGCGTCATCGATCGCTGGAGAATCTGCACGTTCGGCCTTTTCAGTTGCATTGGATCACCGTGATCGCGCGGAGCGACTCTGTGCTCCGGGCGACGTTCGTCGAGTCCGCGCCAAAGGTCGTCGGGTCCATGGAGGTGAGGCCGTTGGCCTCGATACGAAAGCGGGTCGGCATGGCGCCGAGCTCGTGGGAGGAGACGTCCATCCCCCGCTGGGGCGTCACGTCAGCGCCGAGCTCGGTCACCCGCACGGTGAAGGTCGGGCGGATGAAGGTCGTGCCGAAGGAGCCCTCGGTCCGACTCGTGCCCGCCCCCGTCGCCGCGC
>JAWKIJ010000009.1:0-1124 GCA_041394325.1 Microthrixaceae bacterium | reverse complement strand
CGGTCTGCATCTCGGTTCCGTGATGGTAGGTAGAGCCACCGACGCCGAAGCGCGAACCCAGGGCAGCGGCGATCGCATGACCCTGGGCGGTCTCGGCGACACCGTCCTTCCGGCCACCGACCCCACCCCAGCTCCCGGTCAGGAAGTGATCGATGACGCCCTCGACATAGGTCGGTGGCACGGTCGAGTGAGCGTCGATGCGGATCAGATACTCGCCGAGCGCCTCGTCGACCGCACGGTTGAGGGCCGCGGGTTGGGTACGACGGGGGTTGTCGAGCAGGCGCACCCTCGGATCGACCGCAGCGAACGCCTCGACGAGGTCGCGGGTGCGATCGGTGGACCCACCGTCGACGACCAGCACCTCGACGTTTCGCCACGTCTGCGCGAGCACCGACTCGAGACAGATGCTGATCGAGGGCTGCTCGTTGAGCGTGGGGATTGCGACGCTGACGAGCGGTCCGGATTCGATGTCCGAGGGCGAGGCACTCAACGCCGTCGCCCCAACAGGGTGGGGATCGTGCGCAGGCCGATGACCAGGTCACGCCACGGCGACCAGCTCTCGATGTAACGGTTGTCGAGTCGGATTCGGGCCTCGATCGAGGTGTCGCCCCAGTATCCGTGCACCTGCGCCCACCCGGTGATCCCCGCCGGCACCCTGTGCCGCAACGCGTAGCCGTTGACCTCGGCCTCGTGCAGGTCGACGAAGTAGGGCCGTTCGGGTCGGGGCCCCACGATCGACATGTCACCCTTCAAGACGTTGACGAGTTGGGGGAGTTCGTCGAGGTGGGTCCTCCGCAGGAGGCGGCCGACCGGCGTGATGCGGTCGTCGTCGAGCGCCACGGCCTGGGCCCGATGGTCGAGGGCTTCCTGGAGGTCCGCGTCGGCGACGTAGCGCATGGTCCGGAACTTCAGGATCTCGAAGGGGATGTTGTCGACGCTGACCCGGACCTGACGGAACAGGATCGGGCCCCGACTCGTCAGCTTCACCGCGAGGGCGCAGAGGAGAAGGACGGGCGACGTGAGCACCAGTACGACGGAGGACACCAGGAGGTCGAACGCCCGCTTGAACGGCCACATCAGGTGTTGTGCACCGGGTTTGCCGATCTCCATGACGGAGTAGCCGT
>JAWKIJ010000008.1:0-1305 GCA_041394325.1 Microthrixaceae bacterium | reverse complement strand
GCTTCGTCACCGTCGCGCTGCTCGTCGGCGTGGCGGCCTATGTGGTGGTGAAGCAGGCTCGCAACGACTATCCGTTGAACTTCGACTGGCCCGAGCACTTCGACCGGGCGAACGTGCCCACGTTGCTGATGTGGCTGCTGCTCGGCGTGGAGGCGGCGGTCGAGGCCGCGCGGGCGGGATGGCGGCGGAACGCCGGCTTCGACCCGCGCGCGTGACCTGCCTACCCGGCGCCGTCGCCGGGGGCGTCCGTGTCATTTCCGCGGACGGCGTGCGATGGCGAAGAGGACGAGGGTGGAGTCGTCGATCTCGTCGGTGGTGAAGAACTCCTCCGCGGTGATCCCCGAGTTTCCCCCACCCTGCTCGCCGGCCAGCCGTCGGTAGGCCAGGCGCCGACCTGCGGCGTGCAACGCGACGAACCACTCGTGTGGAAGCCGGTGGCGCAGACCCAGCGGATCGAGGCGCAGCAGACGGTTGGCCAGCGCCCGTCGGCGTTCGAAGTCGGCTTTGACCGTGGGTGAGGCGTCGAGGCCCAGCACCACGACCTCCGCGAAGGACCGGCCCAACATGGCGGTCAGGTCGTCGGGGTCGAAGAGGTAGAGGTGGTACGGGTTCTCGAAGTCGGCCGGCTTGTTCGGGGTGAGGAAGAAGGCCGTGCCGTCGTCGCGCAGCACCCGGGCCACTTCGCGAACGTGCGGTTCGGGATCGTGGAAGTGTTCGATCAGGTGCGAGGAACACACCGCGTCGAAGGAACGGTCGCCGACGGCGAGCCGAGCTCCGTCGCTGCACACGGTCAGGAGGTCGGCGTCCCGATGTGTCCGCCACGCCTCCGCAGCCGTCTCGGCGTCGTAGTCGAGGCCGACGAGGGTGCGTCCGGGTGCCGCGAAGCTCGCCGTACCGTCGCCGAGCCCGCATCCCAGATCCAGCAGCACGCCGTCGCCCAGCCGCTCGCGCACTTCGCGGTATCCCGCCGCATGCAGCGCCAACAGGGAGTCGGGTGTCTGGCCCTCGATCGGACGTTCGCCGGTCAGCTTCAACGGGGCTCCTTCGGGTCCGGGATGGAGGCCGACGTAGCATACGCAAGGTGTCCGACCTCCCCCCTGAGCGGTTCCGCACGCCCACGGCATCGAGTGCAACCCGAGATGCCATCGCCGACCTGGCCCACGGCGCCGGGATAGGGCGAGTCCACGTTCTGGCCTGGCGTGACCTCGACGACGTCGAGGCGGGTGGCTCGGAGGTCCACGCCCACAGCATCGAGGCGATCTGGGCGCAATCCGGTGTCGAGGTGATGCACCGAACCTCCTTCGC
>JAWKIJ010000007.1:0-1766 GCA_041394325.1 Microthrixaceae bacterium | reverse complement strand
CCGCTGGAAACTGATGACAACGACGCCTGCGTGCCAGATGGCACCGACGCCGACGGCGACGGCTCGTGTGCATCGGTCGACCCGGACGAGGCCGATCCTTGCGTGCCCGACAACACCGACCTCGACCAGGACGGCGTCTGTGCGCCGGTGGACCCCAACGACAACAACGCCTGCATTCCGTTGTCGGTGGACGCCGACGGCGACCGGGTATGCGTGCCCGAGGACACCGATGACGGCAACGCCTGCATCCCGGTCAGCACCGACACCGACGGTGACGGCTACTGCGTCAACGATCCCTTGGAGACCAACGACGCCGACCCGTGCATTCCCGATCCCACCGATGCCGACGGCGACGGGGTGTGCGTGCCCGAGGACACCAGCGACAACAACGCATGCATCCCCGATGCCACCGATGTCGACGGGGACGGGGTGTGCGTGAACGACCCGACGGAGACCGACGACGACGACCCGTGCGTGCCCGATGACACCGATGAGGATGGCGACGGGCGCTGTCTGAAGGACCCGACGGAGACCGACGACACCGACGCCTGCGTGCCAGTTGGCGTCGACCTGGACGGCGACGGCATCTGCGCTCCCCAGGACCCGAACGACAACGATTCGTGCCAGGGGCCAAACACACCGGTGGACGTCGACGGTGATGGCATCTGCCTGCCCACCGATCGCGACGACCGGGACGCCTGCAACCCGGACGGCACCGACTCGGACAGCGATGGCTTCTGTCGGTCGGTGGACCCGGACGACTTCGATCCGTGCGTGCCGGTAGCGAGGGATTCCGACCGGGACGGCATCTGCCAACCCGAGGATCCCGACGACCGGTCGAGCTGCATCCCCGACTATCGCTCACCTGAGTGCAGCAAGGCTGCAGACACCGACGGCAACCAGGCCCCCGACTGGATCGAGTATGCGCTGTGCGGCGCGCCCGGCTGCATCGACGAGCAGATCGCCGCCGAGAGCTTCGTGCAGTGTGCGGCCGACCAGACACAGGAAGTTGGCGTTCCGCTGACCTGGGAGCAGGCCCAGATCGTGGACGGTGAGCGACGGCCGCTGCCGTTCGCGTCACAGACCACGGTGACCATGGTGATGTACTCCGATCCGGTGCTGTTGTTCTCGGGCCCGAAGCCCAGCAACGACACCTTCAGCATCACGATCCCGGCGGACTCGGACATCGGTGTGGAGCACAAGTTCGTGTTCTACGGCCAAGACGCCGACGGAAACCCGTTGGTGCTTGGATGCCAGATGGGCCTGACCCGCAGCAGCAACTCCACAAGCACGGGAGGAACCGGTTCCACCGGCACCGGCGGTGGGCTCTCCGATGGCACCACGACCGGGGCGTTCAGCCCGTCTCCGACGGGCGGCACCGGCGGCGGAGACGTCGGCCCCAGCACGGGCGGCACGGGCGGCACGGGTTCGACCGGCGGCACGGGCGGCTCGGGGGGAACCAGCGGCGGCGCGGTTGAGGCCTCGGGCACGGGTTCGAGCGGCAGCACCGGCGGCACCGGTGGCACCGGTGGTGGTGTGGGCACCGAGGTGGGCGGCGCCACCCAGGCGGGCGGGGGCTTGGCCGCCACCGGCACCAACATGGGCGGCGTGCTTGGTCTCGGCATTGCCATGATGGTGGGTGGCCTGTTGCTGGTCGGCACCCGCCGCCGGGTGGCGATCTAGCCGGGCCCCGCCTGGCGCCCGGCCCGTTGCCGGCTCCGCGAGCCCGCAACACCGCCGGGGGCGGCGGGTCCACCCGCACCGAA
>JAWKIJ010000006.1:0-1889 GCA_041394325.1 Microthrixaceae bacterium | reverse complement strand
CTGGATAGGCTGGACGTGGTCTCTCCCGCGTCCTCCGCGCATCCTACCCGCAGGGTCTTCGCGCGTTGCCGTTTTGCAACTTCCTGAGTCGAGTTCCGCCGCCGATGTTCCGCCGTCGTAGACCGAAGAGACGAGAGCCCGACTGGTTCGTCTGCCCGGTCTGCGGCTCCGACGTCCCGGTCGGCGCGCTCGCGTGCAAGGAGTGCGGCTCCGACGACGAGACCGGCTGGTCCGAGGACACGGCCTACGACGGGCTCGACCTGCCCGAGGCGCCGTTGGCGGAACTGCACACCTTCGACGACTTCCTGCGGCTCACGCGGCGACCGCCGTGGTGGAAGCGGCCGCTCCACCTCGCGCTCGTCGCCTTCCTGATCGTCGCGATCTTCTTCGGCTGGAGCGCGTGCATCGGCTGACGGGCGACGTCAGCCGATCAGGCGGATGCAGAAGGGATAGCGGTAGGGAATGCCTTCCTTGGCCTTCAGGCAGGCGAGGATCGGCAGGACGATGGACGCGATCGCGACCACCGGGATCAGCACGAAGCCGACCAGCACGAAGCACAGCAGGAACGTCACGATGCCCCAGATCACGATCGTGATGGCGAAGTTGACGGCTTCCTTGCCCTGTTCGTCGACGAACGCCGACTCGTCCTTCTTGATCAACCAGACGATCAGCGGGCCGACCACCGGGATCCCGGTGACGTAGGCGGACAGGATCGCGAGGTGCGCGAGCATCGCCATGTTCTTCTCGTCGTCGGTGAGCAGGACGGCGTCGTAGGTCTCTTCCAAGGTCTCTCTCCGTGCGTGGAACGTCGCGGGGCCCCATGGTGGGGCCCCGCGCACCTACTCGCAACCGGATCGGGCATTCACGCCGTCACGGCACGAGCGTCACGCTCGACGGCGAGCTGACGAACGACACCGGCGCACCGGGCGCGAGGACGTCGAGCAGCGCGTAGGCGTGGTGCACCGTGAGGCCCGCGAAGACCGGGGGGAAGTTCGGCGGGACGACGAACTCGCTGTGCGCGGACCCGTAGGGGTGGATCAGGCCGAAGGGCGCGGTGAGCAGACCGCCGCCGAACAGCGTCCAGGTCGTGTACTCGAAGTAGATGTCGGGCACGAGCGGCAGCGTCCACGGCGTGCCGATCACCGGGTAGCCCGGCGACGTCCCCGTCACCGATCCGAACAGGAAGAAGAGCTCGTCGCCGTGCGCCGTGCCGGGCTGCAGCAGCAGCGGCTGCGAGCCGCCGCTCGCGAGCGAGATGGTGTCGGCGAAACCGACGAGGGACGGGAGGTCGTAGACGTCGATCTGTTGGTCCGTACCGGATCCTCGCGTGCCGCCGACGACTCTCGTGCCGTCGAAGCCGAGCGTCCTGAAGCGCGACACGGCGCCGTTCGACGGCGCGAGGTCGGCTTCGTGGATCCAGTTTCCTGCGCGATCGCGGACGAAGACGTCGGCCGCACCGGCGTCCAGGCCATGGGTGTCGGCACCTGGCGAGCCGAGGACGACGCGGTCGCCGACGAGGCGGCAGGTCCCGAGCGCGTCCCCGGCCGCGCCGTTCGGACGCGAGAGAGAAGCCGTGGCGGCCCAACTCCCGTCCGGTTGGAGCTCGAAGATCCGAGCGACACCCTGACCGCTGCCGCCGCCGAGGTCGGCATTCGGGTCGACGGCGACGACGACGCCCGCTTGGATGTCGACAGCGTCCGTCGTGGGGAAGAAGACGGGTCCGCCCGCGGTGTTCAGCAGCGTGCTCTCCACGTGCCATGCGCCGGACGCGTCACGTCCGAACACCGAGCACGTTCCGAAGCCGCCCATCACCAAGTGGTCGCCGTCGATGGCGACGGACGACGTACTGGGCGAGTAGAAGGAGGTCCAACCCACGAACGTCCACTTCT
>JAWKIJ010000005.1:0-1628 GCA_041394325.1 Microthrixaceae bacterium | reverse complement strand
CCGCGAAGCGCAGGAAGTCGGGGAACTCGAACCAGTTGTGCGTCATCAGGCAATGCGCCAGGGAGAACGGGCTTCCGTGACGCGCCGCTGCGGCCTGCATCCGGTCGACGTTCGCGAGCACCTTGTCGAAGCTCGCCCCCACCCGGATCGACTCGTACACCTCCGCACTCACCCCGTCGAGGCTCACGACCATCTCGAGGCGGCCGCTGTCCACCAGTCGGGCGACGCGATCGTTCCACTGCGTCGCGTTCGTGGTCACGACGACCTGTGCCGAGGAGTGCTCGATCGCCAACTCCATCACCCGCATCGACTCGACGCTCAAGAACGGCTCACCACCCAGGACCTTCACCGTGTCCAGATGCGCAAGGAACTCCACCAACTCCTCGAAGAACGCCTCCCCATAGGGCATCGCCAACGCCGGCAGACGCTCCCGATGCGCCCGGATCGCACTCGAGAACTCACCCGAACACATCACACACTGCAAATTGCACGCATTCGAGATCGAGAACTCCATCTGCGCCGGCCACCGATACGGCGGCCCCACCGGTTCCAACTCGTCGAACGTCCGCGCAAACACCATCTCCGGAACATCGGTCGTGTCCATCCACACACAGATCTCACAACCCGGCGGGTAGACCCCACCCGCCAGGTCGTCACGCAGCCCCCGCGTCACACCCGAATCCCAGATCTCACGGATCGACTGCGTCGCAATGTCGCCCATCAACGACACCGTGTTCTGACAACACATCCGAACCCGGCCGAACTGATCGAAGTACATCGACCCGAACGGCGCACGACACAACCCGAACCGGGCATCACCGGAAGCCGGGAGCCGATCCCCAATGGGTCCCCCCGAGACCGCGCCCGCCCCGTCGTCGAGAGAGCGGCCGCGACCGCGACGACGAGGAAACGCGAGTCGAGCCATCACCGAAAGTGTACGAAACGGGTTCAGGGGGGCGTTGCCGCGCCGGGCGGGGCAAGCCGGCTTGCGATCTCGTCGAGTGGCGCCGGGTCGGAGTCCTGCAACAGCCATCCGGTGAAGCCGACCAGGTTGCCGTCGTCGTCGCGCTCGGTGGCGAACACCCCGAGGAAGGTCCGTGCGCCTCCACCGGGATGCAGTCCCATCACCACGTGGTCCGACCCGCGCTGCAACTCGTGGGTGACCAGCGCCGCGGGGTCCCCCAGCGCCGCGAAGGCCGGCCCGGGATCGGAGGTCGGCACCCCGTCGATCCCGAGTCGGCTGACCGCCAGCGCCCGGTCTGCGACGGCTGCGGACAGGAGTTCCCCGACTCGACGCGAGGCCGTCGCGGACCCCGCCGACGAGAACGCCTCGAACGGGTTCGGCCCCATGTCGGGGCCGAGGTCGGGGCCTTCGCTGGGCCCCATGTACCGCGAGGGCCCCGGGCGTTGTTCCTCGGGCAGCGCAAGCGACTCGAGGTGGCGTTCCAACGAGTGCAGGTTCGCGTGCCAGGCCTCGAGACGAGCCCCGGTGAGCTCGCCTTCGAGCACCGCCGTCGACGCTCCCAACGCGGCCACCACCTCTGCCAGTTCGGACCGGTCGAGCTGGTACAGGCTCGACTCGTTCGGGTACTGGACGATGTTCACGGACAAACCGAGGTCACGGTCCT
>JAWKIJ010000004.1:0-3564 GCA_041394325.1 Microthrixaceae bacterium | reverse complement strand
CGCACCGGCTTTGGGAGCCGGGGGTCGAGAGTTCAAATCTCTCCGTCCCGACCGGGCGAATCACCTGATACGGCGCCGCGACGTCGGCGGGCGATGAGGACGACGACCGGTCTCAGCCCACCACGTCGAGGCGAGGCCCCGCCACCCCCGGAACCACCTGATCGAGCTTCGGTGTCCTGAGGACCGTTTCGGCGATCTCGGCCTGGACGACCCGCAGGTCGTTGGCGGCGGGTACGTCGCCGTCGTCGAGGGCGGCGAGCCCCGGCCAGCTTCCCCGCACGCCTCCGTTCACCCGGTTGCCGAGGACCAGCGCGACGCTGCCGCGTCCGTGATCGAATCCCCCCGAGGCATTCTCGGCGACCCGTCGCCCGAACTCGGTCATCACGACGATGCAAAGGTCATCGTGACGGTCCAGCAGTGCGCCGAGACCCTTGTCCAGGGAGCCGACGAGTTCGGCGAACCGACCGTCGGTCGTGCCTTGAGCGTTGTGGGTGTCCCAGCCACCGAGGTCGATCATCAGCACCTCGGTTCCGAGGTCGGCATCGAGGACCTGGGATCCGGCGGCGAAGACGCTCCCCGCCTCGCCGGGACCAAATTCATCCTCGCCGGCGGCAACGACTCCCGATGATCCCTCGGGTTCGGGGTGCTCCGATCCGCTCGATCGGATCCGGTCGAGCACGGCGACCGCCGCGTTCGCGCCGGCCACGGCGACCTTCGAAGGAGAGGACGACCAATCGGCCAGGACCGCGGCGGTGTCGAGTCCCGGACCGGCCGGCGTGATCGTCACTCTTCGAGCCTTCTGCCTGGCCCTTGCCGGCCGGAGCACGCCGAGTCGGAGGGACGAGAGGTCGGGTGTGCCCAGCGCGTCGGAGGTGCCTCGAAACGTCGCGGGAAGCGACACGGTCCCGACGGCCACGCCCCGGAACGGGGACGCCGTCCGTCCAGCGGTCGCGGCGAGGTGTCGCCCAACCCATCCGGTGATCGTGTTGGCCTCGCTCCCCGCCTCGAGGGTTGCCTGGGCCTGGAAATGACTTCGAGTCTGCCCGGCAAAGCCACACGCCGGGATCATCGCCAACCTTCCGGCGTGGGCGAACCCGGCGAGTCGTCTCGCTGCCGGGTGGAGGCCGAAGGTGTCGTCGACGCGATGCACGGCGGCCGGGTCGAGTGCCTGGGTCGGCCTGAGCCGCCGGTAGTCGGCGTCGTCGGCCGGTGACAGGAGGCTGAGCCCGTCCGCACCTCCGCGGAGGAACACGATCGCAAGTCTGGTCATCGGAACCTCACACGAGTTGGATGTCGGGGCCGCAGAGGGCGAGGAGCAGGTCCTGCTCGTCGTGCGCGTCGAAGCGAGAGGGATCGAGGGCGAGGCCCGCCGGCGCCGCATGGGCGAGCGTCGTCATCGCATTCCAGCGGGCGATGATCGCCCCGGCACTGGCCCACGCCGCGGTCGGGGTTGGGTAGCCGTTGGGGGCGGGCCAGCAGTAGGGCACCTGACCGAGAACCCGCAACAGCCCGGAGAGGTTCGTACTCACGTGGTCGAGTCGATCGGGTGTGGGCGCATCGGCGCCACGACGCAGCGTCGTCGCGACGAGGTCGACGGGTCGTCGCAACATCGAGGTCGCGGCGGCGGGAAACCGGTCCGAGGTAAGGAGGTGGCGCAACACCGGGCCGAGTTCGGTGTCGTGCTCCCGGTAGACCCGTGCCGCCTCGATGACGAGCCGATCGTCGGCCCGGATGTCCTCGCTGACGAACCGTCGGGCCATGAGGAGGGCGAGGCGGGCTTCGGTTGCGGGATGCCGGGCCAGGTGCTCGAGCAGTTCGCGCCCTGCTGCCTCGCCGTCGCCGCGGGGCCGCCATCCGAGCACGTCACCGCGCGTGGCGAAGCCACCGAGGGAGTGCCGTTTGGGCTTGAAGGCGTACCCGCCCGTCGCCCGGTCGAGTGACCAGCCCGAGAAGACGTGCGCCACCTCGCCGACGTCGACCTCGTCGTAACCGCCATCGAGGCCGACCGTGTGCAACTCCATGAGCTCGCGACCGAAGTTCTCGTTCGGTACGTGGTCGCCGTCGGCTCGGCTGGTGGCGTTGTCGAGGAACAGCAGCATGGCGGGGTGCCGCGCCATCTCGACGAGCAGGTCGGAGAACCTGCCGAAGGCGTGGTCGCGCAACATCGCGTCGTAGGCGGGCACGTAGTAGACGACGGGGGTTTGGCTCACCGCGACGTGGAGTCGGTCGGCGAGGAGGTCGACCATCCGCTGCCGCAACTGGTCCGGCGCGTACGCCGCGCCGAGCACGGTCCGGGCGGTGATGCCCTCGATCGAAGACCGTCGGTATCCCGCCTTGGCGACCTTGTCGCGGGTGCGGAGTTCCGCGAGGTCGGGCATCGTCGCGTCGATCGCCGCGTTCAGCCTCGTGAAGGACTTGTCCTTGGTGCGGGTGGCCGGGTCGAGTTGTCGGTCGATCCACTTCCCGAACCCCATCGCGGAGACCTCGGCGAGCAGTGCGGGGGTCGCTCCATAGGTGGCGCGTTCGAGGCGGAGGCGGAGATCGTCGGTGGAGGTGTCGGGGGCGCCGGGGGGGGCGGGGAGCACAAGAGCGAAACGCGCCCAACCAACCGGGGGGGGAAACCCCCCCCCCCCCCCCCCCCGGCCCCCACCCCCCCAGCCCCTTTGTTGCGGCCCCCCCCCCCGCGGCGCGGCCCCCCCCCCCCCCCCCCCACAAAACCGGTGTGGAGGAAGGCGCGGTGTGAACGAAGGTGGGGGAGTGTCTGACAAGCTGTGTCCCATGACACAGCGGAGTGCCACCAGCCCGACCACCGCGCCACCAAGCCTCGACCCCGCCGAGGTGGACGCCTTCCAGTTCGCCGGTCAGGACGTCTTCTGGCTGCTGGAGCACTGGGCGGCCCACGTCGGCGACCGGACCTTCTTCGTGTGGGAGCCCAGGGACGGCGCCGATCGGCGGTGGACCTACGCCGAGTTCGTCGCGGACGCCAACAAGGTCGCCGCCGCTCTCGCGGCGAAGGGCGTCGTCGCCGGGGACAAGGTGCTGATCCACGCCGACAACTGCCCCGAGGCGGTGCTGGCCTGGTACGGCTGTGCCCGGCTCGGGGCTGTCGCCGTCACCACCAACACCCGATCGGTCGCCGCGGAGGTCGAGTACTTCGCCACCCACACCGACTGCGTGGGAGCGATCACCCAGCCGGGTCTCGCCAAGGTCGTCACCGAAGCGGTGCCCGACATCGGTTGGCTGGTCGTCACCGAGGACGACTCGGGCGTCGCCGCGACCGCGCCCTCACCCGAACGTGATCACGAACCGTTCTCGGTGCTGCTCGATCACGACCTCCCCACCCCGGAGCGGACGGTGTTCGGGCCGCTGCACCCGGCGGGCATCGTGTTCACGTCGGGGACCACCTCCAAACCCAAGGCGGTGGTGCACACGCACGGCAACGCGCTCTGGGCGGCCCGCTCCGGCCCCACCAACATCGACATGGTCGAGGGCGACACCTATCTCATCTACCTCCCGTTCTTCCACGTCAACGCGCAGAGCTGGTCGATCTGGACGACCCTGGGT
>JAWKIJ010000003.1:0-6999 GCA_041394325.1 Microthrixaceae bacterium | reverse complement strand
CGACCGCTACTCGGCGGCGATGGCGTCGAGGATGCCCACCTTCGACACCCTCCGGGTTGGCAACAGCGATGCAACGAGGCCGAGGGCGACGCCCACACCGAGCAGGATCCCGAGCCGTCCCCATTGGACCTGGAGCCCGCCGAGGTCCGACGCCCGGATCAGGAAGTAGCCGAGGATTAGCCCGGACGCAATGCCGACGATCGTTCCGAGCAGAGCCATCTGCAGTGCCTCCCATCGAACCATGCGACGTACGTCGCGCGTCGTGGACCCGACCGCTCGTAGGAGCCCCAACTCCCTGCGTCGCTCGAAGATCGAGAGGGTCAGCGTGTTGACGATGCCGATCAAGGCGATGATGACGCTCATGCCGAGCAGTGTGGTCACCGCCGTGATGAGGAAGTCGAAGATCCGTTCGATGAACGTGGCGAAGAAGCTGCCCCGCAGCACGACGATGTTGCCCTGGTCGTGGGTGATGCGCCGAAGGGAGCGCCCCACCTCCGCGCGTTGGCCCGGGTCCGCCTTGACGAGTGCGCCGGTCACGCCGGTTCCCGGTGCGATCCGTTCCATGAGCTCGGGCGACACGAAGGCTCCGGTGGTGAACAGGTCGAGGTTGAAGTCGAAGAGGGCCTTGGTCGTGAGCGGGTACTCGCGGCCGAACGCATCGGTGTAGATCTTGGTGACGCCGAGTCTGTTGGTGGTGTCGAACGCAGGTGTCGCGACCCCGTCGAGTCCGAGATTCTCCAGGGACCCGGCTTTGAGGCGGAAGATGCGCTGCAACTGGCCGAGGTCGGTGGACGTGAGGCCGAAGCCGTGGCCATCCACCTTGACGGTGGTGGAGGAGAGTGGCGCGAATGCCGTCACCCCCTCGAGCCGTCTCGCATCGGCGAGGATCGTCTCGGGGACACTGCCCGCGGAGGTCAACATGATGAAGTCGGCCGCGGTGTGGTCCGAGACCGTCTTGACCGAATAGCGCTTCAGGGAGTTCCCTGCCACCGTCACCAGGGTGACGAGCAGCAGGCCGATGACGAGGGCGTTGGTGGTCGTGGAGGGTCGCGTCGGATTGCGGGCGAGGTTGTCGGTGCTGAGGCGAGCGGAGACCCCGAAGCGCCTCGTGACCGGCCGGCAGAGGCGGGCGAATCCCAGCGCGAGTACCGGACCCGCGGCGATGATCCCGATGGTGAACGCGAACGCACCGATACCGACTGCGAGCGCCTTCGGGACGACCAGGCCGACGAGCCCGCCTGCGACCAGGACTGCGGCGAGCCCCATTCGGAACCGGTTCGGTCGGGTGGTCTCCACCGCGGACGCACGCATGGCCGCCACGGGTGCGGTCCGGCCGGCGCGGAAGGCGGGAACGAGCACGGCGAGAAAGGTCACGATCGTGCCCACCAGCATTCCGGTGATCACGACACCGGGGGTGAGGTGGATCGATGCCGGCGGAAGGTCCTTCGCGGTGTGACCGAGGAGCGACGCGAGCCCGGCCGTGAGGGCGGTACCGAAACCGATGCCGAGGACGCTGCCCAGCAGGCCGACCCCGAGCCCTTCGATCCGTAACGAGCGCCGGATCTGCAGCGGTGTTGCGGCTACCGCCCGCATCAGGGCGAGTTCGCGGGTGCGCTGGGTCACCACCACGGTGAACGTGTTCGCGATGACGAAGGCGCAGATGAAGATGGCGAGGGCCGAGAAGCCTTGGATGACGGGTCGAAGGACATCGGTGATGCTCTTGAACTGGTCCTTCTGCTCGTTTCGGTACCACGTACCGGTGTGTGCGACCAGGCCGACGGGCAGGACTCGTTGTACGGCCCCTGCCAGCGTCGCCTCGGCACCGGTTCCGGCGACGAGGAGGTTGGAGAGCTTGGCACCCGGTCCGGCGAGGACGTTCGCGAAGGCGGGGACGGCGCTCGCCGTACCTCCGTTCATTCCGCTGCGGAGGGAACCCATCTGAGTGACGCCGACGACGGTCACCTCGCGTCTTCCCGATCCGGTGGCGAGCGAGAGGCGAGAACCCACCCGGAAGTGGCGATCCTCCACCGTGCCACGGTCGAGCGCAATCTCCCCGTCCGCCGCGGGGGCGCGTCCCTCGACGACCGTCAACAGGTTGACGGCGGGGTCGTCACTCCACGCGTGAACCCCGAGGAAACCCGAGGTTTCGTCGTAGTCCGCAGCCTCGTCGGGATCGGTGGGGTCCGGCAGGCGGACGGTGGCGCTGATCGCGCCGCTGACGGCGGTGACTCCCGGCACCTTCTCGACCTCTGTGAGCACCGCCGGATCGATCTCGCCGACCGTTCCGCCCTGGGAGATCGAACGCGTGGTGACGACCACGTCGACTCCGGAGAGCACCGTGTCGACCTCGCCGCCGAGCGAGTTGGAGATCGAGTCGGTGAGCATGGTGCCGGCGGTGAGGAAGCCGACGCCTACGGCGATCGCCACCAAGGTGGCCACAAGACGGGGCAGGTTCGCTCGGAGGCTCTTGAGAGCGATTGCGAGCATGGCTCAGTCACCCATCTGCTTCAGCTTGGCGTAGACGGAATCATCGGTTGGTGCCTCGAGCGCATCGACGACCCGACCGTCGGCCATGAACAGCACGATGTCGGTACGGGCCGCCGCCGCGGGGTCGTGAGTCACGATCACCACGGTCTGACCCCAGGTGTCCACGGCCGCCCGCATGAACGACAGGACCTCCGATCCACTGGTCGAGTCGAGGTTGCCGGTGGGCTCGTCGGCGAAGATCAACTCGGGCTTGGAGGCGAGCGCCCTCGCGACGGCAACGCGCTGTTGTTGTCCACCCGACAACTCGGAGGGGCGGTGATCGAGCCGGTCCCTGAGGCCGACGGTGTCGATGACGGTGTCGAGCCACGCCTGGTCGGGCTTGTTGTTGCCGAGGTCCATCGGCAGCGTGATGTTCTCCAATGCCGACAGAGTGGGGATGAGGTTGAACGCCTGGAAGATGAAGCCGAGGCGATCGCGGCGCAACAGGGTGAGGTCGCGTTCCTTCAACGCCGACAGGTCGACCTCCGCGATTCTCACCGATCCCTCGGTGAGCGTGTCCAGGCCGGCGAGGCAGTGCATGAGCGTGGACTTGCCCGAACCGGACGGTCCCATGATCGCGGTGAACTCGCCCCGCCGGAACTCGGCGTCCACGTGGTCGAGTGCGACGACTTGGGTGTCCCCGCTCCCGTAGAGCTTGGTCGCCCGCACGGCCGAGGCGGCGATGGCGATCGGTGGCGCGGCGGACGAGGACATGGCTGCTCCGGGTCGATGGTCACGTTGGGGCCGCCACGCTAGTGCCGTGGACCCCGCAGGAACGGTGCAGTCACCGCCGTCGGGCGGTGGCCGGCGAGGACCTCAGGGAGTGCCGCCCGCCTGTGCCGCCACCGCGGCGGCCTTCGCGGCGGCGGCCGCAGCGTCGCCGAGGTATCGCTCGGCGGTGGGCCGGGTGTCGGTGGGGCGGAAGTCGTCGCCTATCTCGTATCGGAGCGGTACCCCGGTCGGGATGTTCAACTCGGTGATCTCGTCGTCGCCGACGTCGTCGAGGTGCTTGACCAGCGCGCGAAGTGAGTTGCCGTGCGCGACCACGAGCACGGAGTGTCCTGCGGCGAGGTCGGTGACGATCGAGTCATACCAGTAGGGCAGCATCCGGGCAACGACGTCGGCGAGGCACTCCGAGGAGGGCACCACGTCGGGTGGCAGCGTCGCGTACTGCGCGTCGCCGTTCGGGTTGTTCGGGTTGTCCGTGGCGATCGGTGGTGGTGGGGTGGTGTAGCTGCGTCGCCAGACCTTCACCTGGTCGGCACCGAACTCCTCGGCGGTCTGTGCCTTGTTCTTGCCCGTGAGGTCGCCGTAGTGACGCTCGTTGAGCCGCCACGATCGACGTACGGGGATCCAGAGCCGGTCCATCGAGTCCAGCGCCAGTTGGGCCGTGCGGATCGCGCGCTTCTGCAACGACGTGTGCAACACGGTCGGCGCGACCGCCTCCTCGGCGAGCAGGGCCCCGGCGGCGGACGCCTCGGCGCGGCCGGTGTCGGTGAGGTCGCAGTCGTACCAGCCGGTGAACAGGTTGAGCCGGTTCCACTCGCTCTCGCCGTGTCGGAGAAGGATCAACTCGGACATCTCGCTCCCAAGGGGTGAACGCGAACGGAGTGCACCCGATCGGCGCATCGTGCCCGAGATTGTGCGCGAACGATGCGGCTCCGGGCGAATCGGCGAGCCTCGACGCGGGAAGGCACCCTCAACCCCCGCCATGTCAAAAGTTGACAACTATGCACTCAATCAATACAATGCTCATGTCTCGGGGTCTCAACGAGACGTATCCCCCAGCCCCACCTCTCGTCACGGTCACGGACCAGGAGGCCACACCAACATGCCAAAGGCAGTCGGAATCGATCTCGGCACCACCAACTCGGTGGTTTCGGTACTGGAGGCGGGTGATCCCGTCGTCATCCCCAACAGCGAGGGCGCCCGCACCACCCCGTCGGTGGTCGCGTTCACCAAGGACGGCGAAGTGCTCGTCGGCGAGGTGGCCAAGCGCCAGGCGATCACGAACCCCGACCGCACGATCCGGTCCGTGAAACGACACATGGGGTCGGACTGGACCGTCAACATCGACGCCAAGAACTACACCGCGCAGGAGATCTCGGCCCGCACGCTGATGAAGCTCAAGCGCGACGCGGAGTCCTACCTCGGCGACACCGTCACCCAGGCCGTCATCACCGTGCCGGCCTACTTCGACGACGCCCAGCGCACCGCCACCAAGGAGGCGGGCCAGATCGCGGGGCTCGAGGTGCTCCGCATCATCAACGAGCCGACTGCGGCGGCGTTGGCCTACGGCATGGAGCGTGAGGGTGCCGAGCAGACGATCCTCGTGTTCGACCTCGGAGGTGGGACCTTCGACGTGTCGGTGCTCGAGATCGGCGACGGCGTGTTCGAGGTGAAGTCGACCCACGGCGACACCGAACTCGGCGGAGACGACTGGGATCAGCGGGTCATCGACTGGCTGGTCGAGTCGTTCAAGAACTCCAACGGCGTCGACCTGTCCAAGGACAACATGGCGCTCCAACGCCTCAAGGAGGCGGCCGAGAAGGCCAAGATCGAACTGTCCCAGGCTCAGCAGACCCAGATCAACCTGCCGTTCGTCACCGCCACGGACTCGGGGCCGCTTCACCTGGACGAGACGCTGAGCCGATCGAAGTTCCAGGAGATCACCGAGGACCTCCTCAACCGGTGCCGCGTCCCGTTCGAGCAGGCACTCAAGGATGCGGGGCTCACCATGGGCCAACTCGACCATGTCATCATGGTGGGCGGGTCGACGCGGATGCCGGCGGTGCAGGACCTCGTGCACTCGATGACGGGGCGTGAGCCGCACAAGGGCGTCAATCCCGACGAGGTGGTCGCGATGGGTGCCGCCGTGCAGGCGGGTGTGCTCAAGGGTGACGTCAAGGACGTCCTCCTTCTCGACGTCACGCCGTTGTCGCTCGGTATCGAGACGAAGGGTGGCGTGATGACCCGGCTCATCGAGCGCAACACGACCATCCCGACGCGTCGAACCGAGGTGTTTACCACGGCGGAGGACATGCAACCTTCGGTGGAGATCCATGTGCTCCAGGGCGAGCGCGAGATGGCGAGCTTCAACAAGACGCTCGGCAAGTTCCAACTCGTCGACCTCCCGCCGGCGCCTCGCGGCGTTCCCCAGATCGAGGTGACGTTCGACATCGACGCCAACGGCATCGTGAACGTGGCGGCGAAGGACCGGGCGACCGGAAAGGAGCAGTCGATCACGATCACCGGGCAGTCCTCGTTGTCCAACGACCAGATCAGCCAGATGGTCAAGGACGCCGAGGCGCACGCCGAGGAGGATCGTCGGCGCAAGGACGAGGCCGAGGAGCACAACAAGGCCGACACGCTCGTCTACCAGACCGAGAAACTGCTTCGGGAGCAGGGCGACAAGATGCCCGCCGACGACAGGGTCAAGCTCGAGGGTGCGTTGTCGACGTTGCGCGACGAGATCCGCGGCGGTGACATGGCCAAGATCCGCGTCGCGATGGAGACGCTGGTCAACGCGAGTCAGGAGTTCGGCCAGCACCTCTACGAGCAGGCGGCCGAGAGTGAGGCCGCTGCGGGAGCGGGATCGGGATCGCCCGGCGCGTCCTCCGACGACGACGACGTGGTCGACGCCGAGGTCATCGACGAGTCGGCCGCGGGGCAAGAGCAGTGACCGACCCCGGCACCGACCCCGACGACGTGGGACCACCGGTCTCCGAGAGCCAGTCCACCCCGGCGGGCTCGATGACCCCCGACGAGGCGGCGGCCCTCGCTGCGATCGACGAGTTCGAGGCGTCCGGTGGAGCCCGGCGGGTGTTGTCCACGTCGGCGAACGACACGGACGATCCGGACGGCACCGGCGCGCTCGGTCTGGACCCGGCATCGGGACTGCCGTTCGGTGACCACTCGCTGGTGGGCCTGGACGAGGGCTTCGACCGGGTGGCCGCCGAACGCGACGAATACCTCGACATGGCCCGTCGAGTGCAGGCCGAGTTCGAGAACTACAAACGTCGTGTCGAAGGCCAACGGGTCGAACAGGTGCAACGTGCCGCGGAGGCGCTGGTGGTGGAGCTCCTCCCGGTGCTGGATGCGTGCGACGCTGCGATCGCGCACGGCTCCGAGGACGTCGATCCGATCTCGAAGGCCTTGTTCAACGCTCTCGAACGGAAGGGCCTGGTCCGGGTGGACGAGGCCGACGTGCCGTTCGATCCCAACCTGCACGACGCGGTGCTGAGCGAGGAGGGTGACGGCGGCGAGCCGGTCGTCGCGGAGGTCATGCGTCCGGGGTATTCATGGAACGGTCGGGTGGTGCGCCCGGCGATGGTCAAGGTTCGGAGCTGACCCGTCGACGGTCGGACGCGTCGACGAGACGGGTGCGCGCGGGTTCGGGTACAGGTCGCGTCGACCGGATCGGCATGGCGATCGGGGATGAGGTGAGGCGATGACGGCGCAACGGGAGTGGTT
>JAWKIJ010000002.1:0-7438 GCA_041394325.1 Microthrixaceae bacterium | reverse complement strand
CAGGACCAAGAGCAAGACCCTGCTTGGGTTCTGGGACAAGGTGCGGAGCATCGACGACGACCTGGCCGAGGTCATCGCCCGTGACGGCTACTCGACCGTGCTCGACAAGTCCCTGTTCGAGCCAGCAGCTCAGGATGAGATCATCCTGTGCCTGAACTACGACGGCCTCTACGGCATCAACAACGTCAATCGATTCCTGCAGAGCACGAACCCGAACGCGGCGACGACCTGGCGTGTCTCCACCTACAAGGTCGACGATCCGGTCCTCTTCAACGACACCGAACGGTTCCGCCCGGTGATTTACAACAACCTCAAGGGACGGATCGTCGGGATCGAGCAGGTACCCGGCCGGATCCAGTTCGACGTCGAACTCGATCGGCCGCTCAGTGAGTTCGACGTGATCGGCAGTGAGCTCGAGTGGCTCGGCGGCTCGACGGTTCGATTCTCGGTCTACGAGATCGAAACGAGCGACGACGATGACGACTCCCTGAACACGACCGTCCCGTTCCAGGTGGCGTATGCGGTGTCGATCCACAAGGCACAAGGCCTCGAGTACGACTCGGTCAAGGTCGTGATCACCGATGCCAACGAGGATGACATCACCCACAGCATCTTCTACACGGCCGTCACGCGGGCACGTGAGCAGCTGCGGATCTTCTGGACGCCCGAGACCCAGCAGGCGGTTCTCAACTGCCTCCATCGGACTGACAACCCGAAGGACGTGGCCCTCCTGTCCAGCCGTCGTGGCCTCACGCCGGTCGATGGGAGGCGGGGGGCATCCTGAACCGCTCTACGGGGCGTCCTCGGGGGGCGGCCCTCTGTCCCTGTCCAGCTACCCGTGGCGGGGTCTCCAATGACCCGGCTACCTCGGCCCCACCAGCACCGGCCACATCGCGCAGCGCCGCAGCGTAGGCCGAGTGATACGTGGCCCGAGCGGACGCCGGTGCCTCCGGAAAACAGGTCTCCCAGTCCAAGCCCTTCCGCCATCCACACACTTGCACCGGGGGTGTCCGGTTGGCGGCCGGGTGGTCAACCGGATCGCCAGCGGGATACCTGACGGGAGGTCGCGGGCGGGTCGGTGTCCTCTCCCATTCGAGAAATCCGCCACCGATCGGGCCCTCCTGACTGATCCGTGGGTCAGTTTCGACCGGGGAGGGCTGGTGGGTGGTTGCCGAGGCTGAGCATGGCGAGGGCGATGAGGGGCTCGGGGCCGTGGAATCCGAAAGCGACTCGGGTGATGAGTCGGATCTTGGTGTTGGTCGATTCGACCAGGGCGTTCGACAGGCCCGAGTCCAAGGCGGCGTCGATGGCGACACGGTGTTTCACGATGCGCCTCTGCAATGCGACAAAGGCGGGGATGCGGCATCGGCGGGCCCAGGTGATCCACCGGTCGAGCGCTTCCTTGCCGGCCTCGCCCTTGAGTTGGAACACCAGGCGTAGCCCTTCTTTGAGCAGATAGGCCCGGTGCAGTCGTGGATCGGTCTTGGCCACCCAGGCAAGCTTCTCTTGTTGTCGGTCGGTGAGGTTCTCGGGGTTCTTCCAGAGCGCGTAGCGGGCGTGCTTGAGCGCTCGGGCCCGTTCGTGGCCCGGGCGGGGCGGTGCGTCACGGCGTGGTCGGCCCCGTCGTCGCCGGCCTTCGCCTCCCGCGATGGCTCGGGCGTCGTTCCAGGCCTGGCGGCGGACTTCGTCGAGCGCATCGGTGGCCCACGCCACGACGTGGAACGCGTCCGCGCAGCGGATGGCGTTGGGGCAGCGTTCGGCGACGACCTTGGCGATCCATTCGGCGGCATCCGCGCTGACGTGGGTGATCTGGGCGGACCGCGAGCCTGTCAAGTCTTCTGTGTAGGTAGCTCGTGGTTGGTTGGTCAGATCCGGCCTGCGAGCCGGTCGGGGTAGGCGAGGGCGAGGGCGCCGAGGGCGGCTTTCCAGCCGTGGGTGGTGGCGCCTTCGACGAGGTGGCCGGCGGCCTTGCGCTCGTTGCGGGGCTTGCCGACCTCGGCGGCTCGTTGGCGGGCCCGCTTGTCCTCGATGTCGCGGATCGCGAGCCAGAGCAGCTTGATGACGGCGTCGTCGCTGGGGAAGTGCCCTCGGTTCTTGATGATCTTGCGGAGCTGGTAGTTCAGCGACTCGATCGCGTTGGTCGTGTAGATGACCCGGCGCAGCTCGGGCGGGAACTCCAGGAACGGGATGAACCGCTCCCACGCGGCGGTCCAGGTCGAGACCGTGGCCGGGTAGCGCTGCCCGAGCTCGGACTCCGCGAAGTCCAGCAGGGCAGCCTCGGCCGCGTCTGCGGTCGGGGCGGTGTAGATGGCCTTGAGGGCGGCGGCGACGCGCTTGCGGTCCTTGTAGGACACGAAGCGCATCGAGGCCCGGATCAAATGGACCGTGCAGGTCTGCACAGTGGCTCGGGGCCAGGTCGCCTCGATCGCCTCGGGGAACCCCGTGAGCCCATCGCAGCACACGATGAGCACGTCCTTGACGCCCCGGTTGGCCAGCTCGGCGCAGACCCCGGCCCAGAACTTGGCGCCCTCGGTGGCCTGGACCCAGATCCCCAGCACGTGCTTGATCCCGTCGAGATCGACGCCGATGGCGATGTGGGCGGCCTTGTTGCGGACCTGGTGGCCATCACGGACCTTCACGACGAGGGCGTCGAGGTAGACGATCGGGTAGAGCTCCTCCAGCGGGCGGGACTGCCAGGCCTTGACCTCCTCCAACACGGCATCGGTGATCTTCGAGATCGTCTCGTGGCTCAGCTCGGTGCCGATCGTGCGGGCCAGGTGGGCCTGGATGTCCCGCACGGTCATCCCACCGGCGTAGAGCGAGATGATCATCTCGTCGAGGCCCCCGACCCGCCGGGCGCCCTTGGGCACGAGACGGGGCTCGAAGCTGCCGGCCCGGTCCCGGGGCGTCTCCAAGGCAACGTCGCCGACCTCGGTCGAGATCGTCTTCGGTGTGAACCCGTTCCGCGAGTTCGGCGAGCCTCGCCCGGCCGGATCGCCCTTCTCGTAGCCCAAGTGCCCGGTCAGCTCAGCCGCCAGGCCCCGCTCGAGCACCGCCTTGATCAGGCCGGGCAAGAACCCGCCCTCACCGGTCAGCTGGAGCTCGCCAGCATCGACCTGGGCCATCAGCTCATCGAGCAGCCCAGCATCGACAAGCTGGGAAACCGCTTCCTGCTCGGCCGAACCCATCACTTCATCGTTGGTCATCACGGTTGTCATGTCACTACCTCACTGGATGAGGAGCTCCTACACAGACCATCTGACACGCCCCGGACCGCTCCGGGCCGAGAGCGTCGAAGAACCCTCCCAGGGTGGCCTCGTCACGACCCGCAGCAGCCCACACCAACGCCCCGGTGTCGTGGTCGACGACCACGGTGAGGTAGCGATGGCCGCGCTTGTAGGAGATCTCGTCGATCCCGATCCGTCGCAGTCCCTCCAGGCGGTCGACCGCCGCGTCGATGTCAGCCGACACTCGCGACACGATCGCACCCACGGTCCGCCAGGCGATCCGCATCAACTCAGTGACCGCCGTCTTGGAGCACCGGGTGGCCAGCCACGCCACCGTGTCGTCGAAGTCCCGGGTGTGGCCCACCCCGTGGCGGGCCCACGGCACCTGGACCACCGTTGGACCGTGCTCCCGACATGAGACTCGTGGCGCGTCGGCCTCCAACCAGACCTGGACCGTGCCCAGATCCAGCGCCCGCCACCGTCGACGACCCTCACCGCGGTCGAACCACGGACCTCGCCGCCCGCAGCGCCCACACCGGCGCGAAGCACCCTTGAGCGGCCGCACCGAGACCACCACCGCTCCGACGTCCTCGTCGAACACGACCGCCTCGATGACCGTGCGCGCCAGCCCCAACACCTGTTGCCATACCCTCGCGTTTCGCACCCCGTTCTGCCCTTCGCTCCGAAGCCTTCAGACAGCCCAGAAACGTAGGAACCAGAACGGGGTGCACCCGCGGATGGGCTACTCAGCCACCCACGGATGCGTCAGGGGAGCCAGAATTGGGAGCCCGAACTCGGATTCGAACCGAGGACCTGCTGTTTACAAGACAGCTGCTCTGGCCAACTGAGCTATTCGGGCGTATTGCACCGCGGATTGTACGTGTCGCCCCGCAATACCCATGGTGGGGCGCTCAGCGGATCGCCGACGGCTGGTGAGGACGCTCGGGAGCGCGCGACGTGCCCGTGTCATTGTTGGCAGCTGCAGACCGGAACACCGGCCCGCCACCGCCGGGAACGACGGCAAGGTGCGGACACTGCTCCGAACGGCGGCCCTCGGCGTTGGAGGCCTCTCAGGCGACGTCTTCGGTGGTGGGCGTGTCGAGCGGCGGTGCGCCGAGGACCGGCGCGGCGACCGTGGGTGCTTCATCGGTACCGGTCGTGACGTTGCGCGCACCGCCGCCCGTCGCGTCGGGTTCGCGGCGCGTCAGTGCCGGCGACACGGTGATCGTCGTGTCACCTCCGAACGGCGCCGGCTCGACCGCCGTCGACGGCGTGGAGCCGATCGCCGGGGCGATCCGCGTCCGGCCGCCACCCGCCGCCTTCGCCCGGTACATCGCCCAGTCGGCGGCCGCAAGTAGATCCTCCGCCAGGAGGTAGCCCTCGATGCTCGATGCCACCCCGGCGCTCACCGAACAGCCGATGGTCATACCGTGGCCCTCGAGCGCCAGTCCGGCCACCGCGTCCACCAACCGTTGCGCCACCAGGAAACCTCCGGTCGCTGTCGTCGACGGCAACATCAGCGCGAACTCGTCGCCACCGATCCGGGCGACGCAATCCGACGTCCGTGACAGTCCGACCATCGCGTCGGCCACTCCGACGATGAACACGTCACCCGCCGAGTGGCCGAGTGAGTCGTTGACGCGCTTCAGGCCGTCGAGGTCGACGAGCACGACCGTGACCGGATAGTCGGGGTGCCTTGCCGCCACGGCCAGCTGGCGTGTCAGCGCCTGTTCGAATGCCCGCCGGTTCATCACGCCCGTCTGGCCGTCGGTCAACGCGAGCTTCTCGAGCTGGTCCTCGAGGCGGAGGCGGTCCTCGAACTCATGATGTGAGGTGATCGCCATCCAGATCAGCTGGCCGACGAGCAGCACACACGTCAGACCGCTCACCAGGTAGAGCGCGTCGGTCCCGTCGATCACGTCGCGATCCGCGAGCGCGTCGGCGATCGCGGTGGCGGTGAGCACGGTGATCACCGCGGCGGGCACCATCGTGCGCAGGAGACGACCGCCCGGCCCTTCCGAGCGGAGGAGGTCGCCGAGCGGACCGCTCGGCAGCGACAGCATCGCTCCGAACAGCAGCGACAGCATGACGAACGCCACCGGCGCCATCCCGGTAGCGTCTCGGATCCCCGCGAGGTAGTTGACCCCGAGGATCAGGCCCATCCCCGCCTGGTAGATGAGGAACGCCGACGCGCACGCGGCGATCGAGCGGCCGATCCTCGCCGAGCGTCGGTCGACCGTGCACGACAGCACCCACGCGCTGAGCACCATCAGTGTCACGGCGCTGTGTGGCGAGGGTCGCGTGCTGAGGTCGCCGTGGCCGAACATCGCCGCGAACCAGTGGTCGATCCCCAGGTCGACGGCCGCGACGTACTCCACGAGGGTGGCGATGGACAGCAGACCCACGGCACACGTGGCGGTTCGGACCGCCCGCAACGTCGCGTCGGGACGGAGGTCCTGGAGTCGGGTCACGCAGAACGCGAGCACGACGAGGGAGACCGCGGTGTTGGGAGCGACGGGCGTTTCGAACAGCCGGCCGGTCCGGAGGCCGACCACCGAGGTGGCCCAGCCGACGAGGGTCGCCGTGGCGATCACCAGCACCGCCCACGAGAAGATCGTGGTCATGCGCCGCACGGCGTGACTGATGGCGGGAAGCGTGGCAGGGCTCATGGGGAACCTCGGCGTGGGTCGGAGTGACCACCGTCGATGATCCAATCGGCCGACTCGACGCGGAAATGAGCGGTCGCGACGGGTTCGGCGACCCGCGCTCAGCCGTCGATTCGCAGCACCGTCCGTTCGATGACGGCCAGTTGCTCGGGGGTCTCCGGTGCATGCCGGTCGGCCTTGCAGGTCGCGTCTCGCAACGATGCGATCTCGAGTCGGATCTGCTCGAAGGACCGCCCACGATGTGCGAGGTAGGAGCCCACCACGGTGCCGGTTCGCCCGACCCCGCCCCAGCAGTGGACGTAGGCCGGACCGCTGCGTTGGTCGTCGAGGATCGTCGCGATCCGGTCATAGGTGGTCTCGTCGGCGGCGACCCCGAAATCGGGGATGGGAAAGGGGAGGTGCGCGAGTTCGACTCCCCGGGCACCGGAGATCTCGTCGAGGATCGACGCGTAGGGCGCCAGGTGGTCCTCGGGTGTCGTCAGGTCGACGAAGCGCCGAATTCCGGCATCCACCAGCAGGTCGAGTCGTTCCCGGGCGCGCGCCGGGTCGGGGTCACCGGGGTACTCCCCGGCCAGCACCCGTCCCGGCCGGACCCACCAGGCATGGAGGAAGTAGTCGTGCGACCACCGATGGGGCACCTCGCCACCGCCGAGGGCGAACAGCCGGTCGGCGAGTTCGACGACGCGCGGCGCCAACGTCACCTCGCGCCATTCCCGGGGAATCCCGGTCGAACCCCAGCGTGCTCCGGCGAGCTGGCCGGCGATCGCCGCGGTCGTGTCGGCGTCGTCGCCCAGGTTGGCCGCTCTCAGCACCGCACTGCGGAAGTCGTCGGCCCCCGCAACCGCCCAGCACGCCGCTTCGAGAGCGTCGACCGAGTAGCCGGAGCCTCGGATGTCGGGCGGCTCACGCTCGAGATACGAGCCGGCGGCGACCCGCTCGACCTCGGGATGCATCGGGGTCGGCCAGCGTCGTCCCCGGGCGAACACCGCCTTCGGCGCTCGGCCGTCGATCAATTCGGCCGTCATCGTCGCGAGGACACGGCACGCGTGGGACGGGCGTTCGGCGGGATGGGTGGTCCGCGAGCTCGCCTCGGCGCGCTCGGCGGCCACCTCGGGGTCGGCGGCGTAGCGGATCGACACCGGTGCGAGGCGCATCAGCGAGCCGTTGGCCGCGGCCTCCTGGTCGACCGTCGCGTCGGTGACCGACCCGTCGCGCTCGAAGCGTTCGATCGCGCGTCGGGTCGTACCGCCGATGTCGAAGCACGCCCCGGTGGAGGACAGGACACCGTCGCGATACCAGGCCGCGTAGCGGCGGAGTTGGTCGGCAGGGTCGTCGCGTCGGGTGTCCACCAGGGACTCCGCGAGGCACAACGCCATCGAGGTGTCATCGGTCCACTGGCCGGCCTCCAGGCCGAAGGGGCCTCCGCCGACCATGTCGTCGATTGGCTCGAACGTGCCGGGGCTCCGGAACTCGAGCGTCGTGCCGACGGCGTCGCCCACCGCGAGACCGAGCAACGCCCCGCGTGCCCGGTCCGTCGAGTTGTCG
>JAWKIJ010000001.1:2145000-3044961 GCA_041394325.1 Microthrixaceae bacterium | reverse complement strand
AAGGCCCCGACGGCCTCCCGGTGAACGAGTACACCAAGGAGCACGACAAGGAGCTGCACCTCATCGTGGTGCGCCGCGACCTGTCGGGTTACCAGCATCTGCATCCCACCCGTGACGCGGAGGGCGTCTGGAGCACAACCACTGACCTGTCCGTCCCGGGCACCTACCGGATCCTCGCCGACTTCACCCCAACAGCGTCCGGCGACGGGCTCACGCTCGGCCTGGACCTCCAGGTCCCGGGCGAGCAGCGCGCCACGCCACTGCCTGCGCCGTCGCGGACCGCCGAGATCGACGGCTACACCGTCACCCTCACAGGTGACCTGGTGCCCGGATCGTCGTCGGCGCTGACCCCGTCGGTCGCGAAGGATGGTCGACCCGTCACGAATCTGGAGCCGTACCTGGGCGCCTACGGCCACCTCGTCGCGCTCCGCTCAGGCGATGTCGCCTATCTGCACGTCCACCCGGAGGGTGAACCCGGCGACGGCACGACGACGGCGGGGCCGACCATCGAGTTCGCCGCCAGCGTCCCCTCGGCGGGGACCTACCGGCTCTACCTGGACTTCCTTCACGACGGCGTGGTCAGAACCGCCGAGTTCACGGCAACCGCCAGCACGGACGCACCCGCAGCAGCAGCGCCCGACAGCAGCACGACCACCCCGACGTCCGCGTCGCACGACGACAGCGACGGCCACCACAGCAACGGAGCAGGACGATGACCGCTACCACCCACCGCACCGACGAGGGCACTCCCGACTCCGCGGTTCGCACGCTCGACCTGACCATCAGCGGCATGACCTGCGCGTCGTGCGCCAACCGCATCGAGAAGCGGCTCAACAAGGTCGACGGCGTCACCGCCACCGTGAACTACGCCACCGAACGTGCGGCGGTCACGATCGACGGCGACGTGGACGTCGACCCTGCCGAGCTCGTCGCGGAGGTCGAGGCGGCTGGTTACACCGCCCAGCTGCCCCAGGCGCCGGGTGGCGAAGGTGATGACAACGAGGGTGCTGCAACGATCGATCCGACCGCTGCGCTGCGCACCCGCTTGCTCGTCTCGCTCGCGCTGACCATCCCGGTCGTCGCGATGGCGATGATCCCGGCGCTGCAGTTCGACAACTGGCAGTGGCTATCCCTCACGCTCGCTGCGCCAGTCGTCGTGTGGGGTGCGTTGCCGTTCCACCGGGCCGCGTGGCTGAACCTGCGTCACGGCACAGCGACGATGGACACGCTCATCTCGATCGGCACACTCGCCGCGTTCGGATGGTCGATCTACAGCCTGTTCATCGGCGACGCCGGCGTGGTCGGCATGACGATGCCCTTCGAGCTCACCATCCAACGCGGCTCCGGCGCAGATGAGATCTACCTCGAGGTCGCGGCAGCGGTCACCACGTTCATCCTCGCCGGGCGCTACTTCGAAGCGAAGTCCAAGCGCCGCACCGGTGCTGCGCTGCGGGCGTTGCTCGACCTCGGCGCCAAGGACGTCGTGGTGCTCCGCGACGGCCGCGAGGAACGCATCGGGATCGACCAGCTCCAGGTCGGCGACCGGTTCGTCGCCCGGCCCGGCGAGAAGATCGCCACCGACGGCATCGTCGACGAAGGCTCCTCCGCAGTCGATGCGTCGCTGCTGACCGGCGAGAGCGTGCCGATCGAAGTCGTGCCCGGTGACCACGTCACCGGCGCCACGGTGAACGCCGGCGGGCGGCTGGTGATCCGAGCGACCCGCGTCGGAGCCGACACCCAACTCGCCCAGATGGCCCGCCTCGTGACCCAGGCCCAGACCGGTAAGGCCGAGGTGCAACGACTCGCCGACCGTGTCTCCGCAGTGTTCGTGCCGATCGTCATCGTTCTGGCGCTCGCAACGCTCGGCTTCTGGATCGGCGCCGGCGGCGGAACCACGGCGGCGTTCACCGCCGCCGTCGCCGTGCTGATCATCGCCTGCCCGTGCGCCCTCGGACTCGCCACCCCCGTCGCACTGATGGTGGGCACAGGCCGCGGCGCCCAGCTCGGCATCCTGATCAAGGGCCCCGAGGTGCTCGAATCGACCCGCAAGGTCGACACCGTCGTGCTCGACAAGACCGGCACGGTCACCACCGGCAAGATGACTCTCGTCGACGTCGTCGTCGAGCCCGGCACGACCAGGGAGGACGCGCTGCGGATCGTGGGCGCACTAGAGCACGCCTCAGAGCACCCCATCGCCCAGGCGATCGCCAACGGCGCCGCCGACGAGGTCGGCGAACTGCCGCCCGTCGAGTCGTTCGCCAACCGCGAAGGCCTCGGCGTCGAGGGTGTCGTCGAGGGGCACGGTGTGATCGCTGGTCGCCCGGCGTTGCTCGCCGACTGGGGCCTCACCCCCAGCGAGACACTGCTCGCCGAGAAGGCCGAGGCTGAAGCGCAGGCCCGGACCGCGGTCCTCGCTGCGTGGGACGGCCAGGTCCGGGCGCTGTTCGTGGTCGCAGACACCGTGAAGGCGACCTCGGCCGAAGCGATCCAGCAGTTGCGCGACCTCGGACTCACCCCGATCCTCCTCACCGGCGACAACACCGCCGCCGCCCGCAGCGTCGCCGCCCAGGTCGGCATCACCGAGGTCATCGCCGAGGTGCTGCCCTCCGACAAGGTCGACGTCGTCCAGCGTCTCCAGGCCGACGGCAAGGTCGTCGCGATGGTCGGCGACGGCGTCAACGACGCTGCCGCCCTCGCCCAGGCCGACCTCGGACTGTCGATGGGCACGGGCACCGACGCCGCCATCGAGGCCAGCGACCTCACCCTCGTCCGCGGAGACCTCCGGGCAGCGCCCGACGCGATCCGCCTCGCCCGACGGACGCTCGCCACGATCAAGGGCAACCTGTTCTGGGCGTTCGCCTACAACGTCGCCGCCCTTCCACTCGCTGCCGCCGGGTACCTGAACCCGATGATCGCCGGCGCCGCCATGGCGTTCTCCTCCGTCTTCGTCATCACCAACAGCCTCCGGCTGCGACGTTTCGCTCCGCTGTCCGCCTCCGCCGGCGCAGCTGGCCGCACTCCAGAGATACGGTCCGAAGGGGGTCACCATGTCGTCGACGCCGCATGAACCACACACAGCGCAGCACACCGGTCACCACCAGCATTCCGGGCACGATGACCACGCGGGGCACAACAAGCACGCAGGCCACGACCCGGAGATGTTCCGGCGCCGCTTCTGGATCTCGCTGATCCTGACCGTCCCCCTCGTGGTGACGAGCCACATGGTCATGGACTGGTTCGGCTACACGCTCGACTTCCCAGGCATCGAATGGGTCGGCCCGGTGCTTGGCTCGATCGTGTTCCTGTGGGCCGGCTGGCCCTTCCTCCAGGGCGGAGTGCGCGAGATCCGCGACCGTCAGCCCGGGATGATGTTGCTGATCTCGATGGCGATCACCGTTGCGTACGCGGCGTCGATGGCCACGAGTCTCGGCTGGTTCGACCTGGACTTCTGGTGGGAGCTCGCCGCGCTGGTGACGATCATGTTGCTGGGTCACTGGCAGGAGATGAAGGCGATCGGCCAGGCGCAGAACGCGCTCGCTGCGCTGGCCGAGTTGATCCCGGACGAGGCCGAGGTCGTCCGGGGCGAGGGCGTCACCGAGACCGTGCCGATCGACACGCTGGCCGTGGGCGACGTCGTGCTCGTTCGTGCCGGCGGTCGTGTCCCGGTCGACGGCGAGATCCTCGATGGCGAGGCCGAGCTGGATGAGTCGATGATCACCGGGGAGTCGCGACCGGTCGAGAAGCGTGAGGGCGACCGCGTCGTGGCCGGCACCGTCTCGACCGACTCGTCGCTGAGGATCAGCGTCGTAGCGGTCGGTGATGACACCGCACTGGCCGGCATCCAGCGGATGGTCGCCGATGCCCAGGAGTCCAGCAGCCGGGCACAGGTGTTGGCGGATCGATTCGCTGCGCTGCTCTTCTACGTCGCGGCTGGTGCAGCGCTCGCGACGTTCGTTGCGTGGGCGGCCCTCGGCGACGTGGATTCGGCTGTGGTGAAGACCGTGACGGTGCTGGTGATCGCCTGCCCGCATGCGCTCGGACTGGCGATTCCGCTAGTTATCGCCATCTCGACCGCGGTGTCGGCCCGGGCCGGCATCCTGGTCAAGGACCGCCTGGCGCTCGAGCGCATGCGCACGATCGACGCCGTCCTGTTCGACAAGACCGGCACACTCACCAAGGGCGCCCACGTGGTCACCGGCGTCGCGGCGGCCGACACGGTCGACGAGGACCGGATGGTCGCCATCGCCGGTGCGGTCGAGAGCGACAGCGAGCATCCGTTGGCCCGGGCCATCACCGCCGAAGCCGCTCGCCGGGGCGACGTTCCTGCTGCGACGGACTTCCGGGCACGAACCGGTCGAGGGGTCGATGCCGTGGTCGACGGCGAGCAGTACTCCGTTGGTGGACCGGCGTTGCTCCGTGAGTTGGGCGCACCCGTTCCGGGCGAGGTCCAGCGACGCACGGACGAGTGGGTCGCGCGTGGAGCGGCCGCGCTCTACCTGTTCCACGGTGACGGGATCATCGGGGCGTTCGCGCTCGAGGACGAGGTCCGTCCCGAGGCCCGCCAGGCCGTCGACGAGTTGAAGGCGATGGGCATCCAGGTCGTGATGATCACCGGGGACGCCCAACAGGTCGCTGACGCGGTCGGCGCCGAGCTGGGCCTCGACCGGGTGATGGCCGAGGTGCTGCCCGAGGACAAGGACCGTGCCGTCAGCGAGCTGCAGGCCCAGGGTCTGTCGGTGGCGATGGTGGGTGACGGCGTCAATGACGCTCCGGCGCTCGCCAGAGCCGATGTCGGGCTCGCGATCGGTGCCGGTACCGACGTCGCGATCGAATCGGCCGGGGTGGTGCTGGCTTCGAGCGATCCGCGTTCGGTGACCGGGGTGGTCCGGCTGTCGCGGGCGAGCTACCGCAAGATGGTCCAGAACCTGGCGTGGGCAGCGGGCTACAACATCGTCGCCATCCCGCTCGCCGCCGGCGTGTTCGCGTGGGCCGGACTCGACCTGTCCCCTGCTGTCGGCGCCATCCTGATGAGCTTGTCGACCATCGTCGTCGCCCTCAACGCCCAGCTGCTGCGCCGGGTCGACCTTCAACTCGACCCGATCGCCGAAGAAGAAGTGACGTCGGCGTCGCTCGACTGACGTGAATGCCCATTCGGAGAATGGGAGCAGGCGGGGGTTCCTACGAGACGCGAACAGCCTGAGCATGGCCGGGGCGGTGTCGCTCGGCATCGGGGGTGATGATCCCGTGCCGGGATCTCCGCCATCGCAGGACAGATCAGCGCTGGCAGGCGACCTGTTCTCGCGTCGGGCGTTCGACCGGTGCCGTCCCGAGTGCGGATCGACCAGTTTCGTGTCCTTTACCACCAACGCCGATCTCAGCTCGGCACTAGCACCGGGTAGCGTTCTGACCGTGTCCGATCGTCGTGGATTTAGCATTCTCGCTCGACCGAGAAGCCGCCGCGGCTCCTTTCGCGTAGGGGGCGCCGCAGTCGTCCTTCTCGGAGCAGCATCTCTCGCCGGATGCGGATCGACCGAACCGGTCGAGCGCTCGTCCGCCTCGCCATCCATCTCGGCGGCTCGTCCGTCGGTGGTCGTCTACCGAACCCCGACCTGCGGCTGCTGCAAGAGCTACGAGGATTACCTCCGCAAGCACGACTTCGACGTCCAGTCCGAAGTCCGTGACGACCTGACACCCATTCGTTCGCAGAACGGCGTCCCGTCCGAGGCGGCGAGTTGCCACACGGTGCTCCTCGACGGCTACGCCGTCGAGGGCCACGTTCCCGTCGAAGCGATCGACAAGCTCCTGGCGGAGCGACCCGCCGTGGACGGCATCGGCATCCCCGGCATGCCCACCAACGCCCCTGGGATGGGCGAGCCCGATGGCAGACCCCTCGAAGTCCTCTCGTTCAACGACGACGGAGTCGCACCGTTCGCAACGCTGTGACGGCCGACCCACTGGGGCACCGTGTCACCGAGGTCGAATGCGATGCCGGGTTGTAGCCGAGCTGGAGGTCGAGCGGGCCGGGGAGTTCGACGACGCCGCGACCGGTGAGCCATTCGCTCGATGCGACCTTGGTCGGATGTCCATGGCGAGGACTGCGACGGCGGCGACGATCAGGGTCGCGTGTCGGCGCCGAGCGTGGGGGAGGGCGGTGGGGTTCGCGTGTGGTCCTGTTGGGGGGTGGGCACCGTGGTGTTCCCTCTGTCACTGTCAGTCGGCGGTTCGGGCGCGGTGCTCGTGGTCACGAGGCTCCCCTGTCGAGGTAGCGGTCGGGGTCGGCGGCGAAAGCGGCGGTGCAGGGGAGAGAGCAGAAGCGGTACTCGACACCGTGATGGCGGACCCGGCCGATCGCGGCTTGGCATGCGAGACGCATACGGCACACGGGGTCGACGGACAGGTCGATGTGGGTGGGGCACAGCTCGAGTGCCCACAGCTCGACGGGCTCGAGGATGTTGCGGAGTTGGTGCAGGCCGAGGCTGACCGTGTCGATGTCCGCGTCGTGGGCGGCGCTGAGCATGGAGTTGGTGACGAGGGCTTGACCGGAACCGGCACGGCTCGCGACTCTGGCTGCGAGGTTGACGGTGGCGCCGAAGAAGTCGTCGCCGCGAGCGACGACGGATCCGTGGTGGAGCCCTGCACGGGGTTCGGGGAACCCGCCGAGGTCGTAGGCCGCTTCGAACAGTCGCTGTACCGCGATGATGGCACTGTCGGGGGTGGCGGCGGCGAGCATGACGGCGTCGCCGATCGTCTTGACCAGCTCGGTGCCGGTGCCCTCGATGGCGGTGGTTGCGATGCCGGTGAACATGTCGATCAGATCGACGGCCGCGAGATCGCCGTGGGTCTCGGTGAGAGCCGTGAACCCGGCGAGGTCCACGAAGGCGATCGTGCGATCGGTGCTCATCGCGGGCTGGCCCGACGCACGCTGTGCCGTGCCTGATCGCGCGATGCCCCACACGGTCCATCCACACGACACCAGGTGTTGTTCATTCAGCGCGGAATCTGGTGACGGTGCCGAGGGCTGCGGTGTCGATCTGGACGGCGGTGAACCCGGCGGCGTCGAGCCCGTCTGCGAGTTCTCCGGATGCGAGCAGTCGGTGCGGAGAACGGTCTACGAGGTGCACGATGCGCGCGGTCCGGCGGTCGGTGAGGTCATAGCCGACCAGGGTGCCGCCGGGGCGGAGGACCCTGGCGACCTCCACCAGGGCGTCGCGCCAGTCGATGACGTGGTGCAGCATCAGCAGGCTCACCGCGGTGTCGAAGTGATCGTCGTCGAACGGCAAGTCGGTTGCGTCGGCTTTGGTCACGGTGACGCGGGCGCCGTGCGGGGCGAGACGTCGGCGTGCTGCGGCGACCATCACCGGATCGAGGTCCGTTGCAGTCAGTTCAACGGCCCGGTATCGCTCGAGGAGTGCCCGGCCGTTCGCTCCGGGACCGGAGCCGATCTCGAGCACTTGGCCGTCCAACTCGGTGTCGCCCAGTAGCCACGGCAGCACGACCCGACCGGTGAAGCTCTGCCACGGTGCGCTGCGACAGAACGCCCGCTCGACTCTCGACATCACCGGCATGATCGATCTCCATCGTTTCGCGGAGCCGTGCGTGACTCCATCGGCCATCAACGCTAACATCGGTTCATGCCGATGAAAAGGGAGTTGTCCTGATGGGAACCACCGTGCAACCAGACATTGCGATCGCAGCGCACATGTTCCGCAGCTTCGGCGACCCGACTCGTCTCGCGATCCTCACCGAGCTGCTCCGCGGTGAGCGCCGGGTCGTGGACCTGGTCGACGTGCTCGGCTGTTCGCAGTCGAACGTCTCCGGGCACCTCGCGTGCCTGAAGGAGTGCGGATTGATCTCGGATCGCCCGGAGGGCCGCTCGGTCCACTACCGGCTCGCCACCCCCGCGGTTGTCGACCTGTTGCGTCAGGCCGAGGCGTTGCTGGGCGAGATCGGTGAGCGGGTCGAGCTGTGCGAGAACTATCGGACGAAGCGATGAGCGCGACACCGACCCCTGTCGCGCCGACCCGGACCGAGGGCGAGGGGGGCGGCCTGCTCGGCGACCTGTGGCGCTCCCGCGAGGTGCGCTGGTCCGGGTTCAGCGGTCTGCTGATCGCGGCGGGCTATCTGGCCGGACCCCTCGGAGCTGTCGACGCGATCTCGACCGCGCTGTTCATCGCCGCGGCGCTCGTCGGTGCCCGCTTCTTCGCCGCCGAAGCCGTCGAGGAGCTCGTACGGGAGCGTGCGATCGGCATCGAGTTGCTGATGACCGTCGCCGCGGTCGTCGCCGGTGTGCTCGGCGCGTGGTCCGAGGCCGCGGCGCTGGCGTTCTTGTACTCGATCTCGGAATCGCTCGAGGAGTTCACCGAGGACCGCACACGCGACGCGGTCCGCAAGCTGTTGGACCTCGCGCCGCGCCGCGTCACTCTGCTCGGAGCGGACGGGTCCGAACGCGAGGTCGATGTCGACGAGGTGGTCGTCGGTGACCGGTTCCTGGTGCGCCCCGGCCAGAACATCGCCACTGATGGCAGGGTCCTCGAAGGGACCTCGTCGGTCGACGAGGCCGCCGTCACCGGTGAGTCGGTGCCGGTCGACAAGATGCCCGGTGAACTGGTCTTCGCCGGCACCTCGAACGCGCAGGGCGCGCTCGTCGTCGAGGCGACCGCAACGTCGGCGACGAACACCCTCGCCCGGGTCGTCGAGCTCGTCAGCGAAGCCCAGGAACGCAAGGGCCGCGGCCAGCAGTTCATGGAGCGCTTCTCGAAGGTGTACTCCCCAGCGGTCCTGGCGCTCGCTGCCGGGGTGTGGATCACCG
Source organism: Microthrixaceae bacterium (assembly GCA_041394325.1). Taxonomy (GTDB): domain Bacteria; phylum Actinomycetota; class Acidimicrobiia; order Acidimicrobiales; family Microtrichaceae; genus JAWKIJ01. The sequence goes on along the minus strand of JAWKIJ010000001.1, from coordinate 3,036,152 downwards.
GTGGCGCGGTGACCGGGTCGTGGAACGACTGGGCGCTGCGCGCCGCCACGGTCCTCGTCGCCGCCGCCCCCTGTGCCCTGGTCATCTCGATTCCGGTCACCTACGTCGCCGCGATGGGCCGATCCAGCCGCTCCGGGATACTCATCAAGGGCGGCATCTACCTCGAGGAACTCGGCCGGCTACGCGCCGTCGCCCTCGACAAGACCGGCACCCTCACCCGCGGCAAACCGCAGCTCACCGAACTGCACCCCCTCCGCGACCTCGACGCCGATCGCGCTCTGGCGATCGCCGCATCAGCAGAGCGCCGCTCCGAGCACCCCATCGCCACCGCGATCGTCGACGCCGCCGAAGCGAAGGGCCTCGACTTTTCCGAGCCCGAGGACTTCCGTGCCGCCGTCGGCGGCGGTGTGCACGCACGCATCAAGGGCAAGCAGTACACGGTCGGCAGCCCACGTTTCATCACCGACGAGGGCCACGACCTCGCCCCGATCGCCGACATGATCGAGGAGATGGAAGTGGCCGGGAACACCACCGTGGTCCTCGTCGACGACCAAGGACCGGTCGCAGTGCTCGGGGTGGCCGACACGGTGCGCGAACAATCCGCCGACACGATCACCCGACTCCGCGGCCTCGGCATCGACCACGTCGTGATGCTCACGGGCGACAACCCTCGCACCGCAGCCGCGATCGCCGCACAGGTGGGCATCGACGACGTCGCCGCCGGCATGACACCGGAAGCCAAAGCGGCACACGTCCAACGCCTCGTCGAGCAGTACGGACACGTCGCGATGGTCGGCGACGGCGTCAACGACGCGCCGCCCCTCGCTGCGGCGTCGGTCGGGGTCGCCATGGGTACCGCCGGTAGCGACATCGCGCTCGAGACCGCAGATGTCGCCCTCATGGCCGACGACCTCTCGAAGCTCGTTACTGCCATCGAGATCGGTCGCCGCACCCGCCGGGTCGTCACCCAGAACCTTGCCCTCTCCCTCGTGATCCTTGCCACGCTCGTACCACTCGCCCTGTTCGGGGTCATCGCACTCCCCGCTGCCGTGCTCGCCCACGAACTGTCCGAACTCGTCGTCATCCTCAACGGCACCCGAATGGCACGAAAGTGACGGGTCCGCCGTCGAATCCACGCGGGTCGGCCTCCGCACCGACACCCAAGCGCGTCGGCTCCCCCGACCGTCGACGCGACCGGACGGTGCTCGCCTTTACGGCGCTGGCCGTGCTGGTCGTCGACGTCACCTCGAAGGTGGCGGCTTCCACCTGGCTGCGCGACGCTCCCGTGGAGCTTCCCGGTCCGCTCGACCTGCAACTGGCCTACAACCCCGGCGCAGCGTTCGGTCTCGGATCGAACCTCCCGCTGGCAGTCGTCCTCGCCGTCACCACGACCGTCGCCGCGCTCATCGCCATCGGCGCGTGGCGGGGCTGGCTCCCCAACCCGTGGGCGGCAGGACTCATCGTGGGAGGGGCGATCGGCAACGTCATCGACCGCGCCGAGGCCGGCACCGTGGTCGACATGCTGCACACCGGATGGTGGCCCACCTTCAACCTCGCAGATGTCGCCATCGTCTGCGGTGCGATGCTCCTCGCGTTCAGCTCCCTGCGTTCCAACGAGCCCGATCATCAGCGCGGCCATGGCGATCCCGGGGATGCGGCTTGAATCGGCAACGCATCCGGTCTCCCGCTGGTCGGGTCGTCCCGATGCGGCTCCGCGCCAGCGAGGGGAGGGGTGTTCGGTCCACAACGAAGCGTCGAGCGGGGTCGCGCTCTCGGTCTCGAGGAGCGAACCCGAAGGTCGGCTTGCCGGCGTCGTCGACAGCTTCGGGGGCAGAGCCGATGAGGGCCGGAACGCGAAGCTGACGCCTCGATCCGTCACTCGACGAACCCGCATCGACACCCGGGCGCTTCTACTGTTCCTTCTACCGTGCGGCGCGGTACAGGGGTGTACGGGCTGGCACGTCGGCGGTACGATGGAACTCGAAACCCAAGCAAGAGGGCACGATCCGGTACACGGTGGTACGGGCTGACTCATAACCCGAAGGTCGCAGGTTCAAATCCTGCCCCCGCCACCATCGAGAATGCAGTGTTCGCAAGGCCTCCGAGTGATCGGGGGCCTTGCCGCGTTCTGGGGTCGCTACCGAGTGTCTACCGATGCCTACCGTCTATGCAGCGAGCAGCGGCTTGGCTGATTGAGTTGAATGGTCGGCGAGGAGTTGACCGAATGCAGCGGCGGCATCTTCTTGCATTCCGGGGATGACGTGCTGGTAGGTCGTCATCGTGAACGCCGGGTTGGAGTGGCCGAGTCGTTCGGAGACGACCTTGATCGGCACCCGATCCCGCAATAGCAGCGACGCGTGAGTGTGGCGAAGGTCGTGGAACCGGATCGGTGTCACGTCGACGTGTCGTTGGGCTCGACCGAACGCTTGGGACACGGTGTGGGGGTGGAGCGGCTGGCCGTCGGGTCGGGTGAACACGAGCCCGTGCTCGTTGACCGCACCCGACTCCTCGAGTTCCGCGGCCTGCCGTCGGCGCCAGTCGGCCAGGAGAGCAAGGGTGTCGGCGTCGAGGGTGACGTTGCGGCGACTGGTCCGGGTCTTCAACCGGGTGAACGTCAGCTCGTAGCCGACAGAGATGAGGGCCTGGGTGATCTCGATGCGTCCGGTGTCGAAGTGGATGTCGTCCCAACGCAGCCCGAGCACCTCCCCTCGTCGCATCCCAGTCGCCGCCGCCAACCGGAACAGCGTGGCGTGACGGCTGGCGGCCGTGGCATCGAGGAACGCCCAGCTCGCTCGCGGTCCACGACCGGGCACGACGACGACCGGACGGTCGGGTGCGCGGGTCGGGTGGCCGGACGCCGTCGATCGGGTTGGTGGCGATGAGGCCGTGCGTAGTGGCGTCATTCAGCGCGGCGCGCAGCGTCTGGTGGAGGTTGAGGATCGTCTTCGCTGCGAGTGGCCCGCCAGTGCGGCTACCGGCTATAGCGAGGCGCCGGTAAAGCGTCTGGATGTGCTCCGACCGGAGCCGGCGCAACTGCGTCGAGCTGAGGTGGGGAAGCACCTAGTGCGCGACGGCGGCGCACTCGCGTGCGTGGGTCGACGCAGCGACAGTCGTCTCGCGAGCAGGCAGCCACCGGCCGACCAGGAAGTCGCGCACGGTCATCGGTGATCCACTTCGGGACTGACGTTCACGAGCAGCCGTGAGTTCGGCGGCCACCCGCTCGGCATCGGCACGGTCGTCGCAGCGATGCCAACGGCGGCGCTCCGTTCCGGTGACCGGGTTGCGGCCGTAGATCACGGCGTAGTGCACGCCTCGCTTCTCGGTCACGTACGCCACCTGTCGCTCCTCGATCTCTGGGTCGGTAGCGGACTCGGTAGCGCATCGCCGCGGCGGCATGCGACCCGGGAGTCGTGACTGGGTGCGGTCCCCGATGTCGTGAGGCGCGGTGGGGTCAGGCTTGGTCGGGTGGGCCGGTCTCGTTCGAGGGCGGTCGTCCGAGGGCGGCGACGGCGTCGTCGGCGGTCGGGTAGAGGCGCTGCAGTAGCGCCGATCCTCCGGCGGTGGCGAGAACGTCGCTGACTTGGCCGATGTCTCGCGCGATGCACAGGGTGAGGCCGCGTCGTGTGAGGTCCTCATCGAGTTCGACGAGCATGTCCACGGCGGAGACGTCGATGACGGGAACCGAGGCGAGGTCGACCACGACGGCGTGGGTCGTGTCGTCGACGTGGTTGTCGATGTCCGCGCTGACGTTGTCGGCGTTGGCGTAGAACAGGCCGGATTCGGGGCGCAGTACGACGATGCCCGGTTGGGTAGTGGCGTCGGGGTTGCGGTCGAGGTCGACCCAGTGGTGCTCGCCGGGTCGGCGGCCGAGGACGGCGACGTGGGGTCGTGACGCCCGGTAGACCAGCAGGACGATCGACACGACGATCCCGATGAACAACCCGGGCAAGGTGTCGAAGAGCAGCACTCCGAACAGGGCAGCGAGGGCGGCGATGAGGTCGACGCGGGCCGCCCATCCGTAGATGGAACCGAGGGCGGCGGTGTAGGAGCGCCAGAGCCGCACCAGCGCCCATCGGTCGATGAGCTCCACCACCGCGGCGATCACCACCGCTGCGAGGGCGGCTTCGGGAAGGTTCTCGAAGAGCCCGGTGAGGAACAGCAGTGTGAGGATCGTGAGCCCGGCAACGAGCAGCCCCGATACCTGGGACTTCGCGCCGGCTTCGCCGTTGACAGCTGTCTTGGACAGCGATCCGTTCACGACCATGCCCGAACACGCGCCCGATCCGATGTTGGCGGCGCCGAGTCCGATCAGCTCGCGGTTGACATCGATGCGGTAGTGGTCGCGCGTCGCGTAGGTCTTCGCGGCGCCGAGCCCCTCGGCGAATGCGATCAGGACGAGGCCTGCCGCGGAACCCACGAGGGCGCCGTAGTCGGACAGACCGACATCGGGGAGGCCGAGTTGGGGGAGCCCGGACTGGATCGGCCCGACGATGCCAACCCCTTTGGCGTCGAGATCGAAGACCGAGACCGCGGCGATCGCTGCGAGCACGACAACCAACGAGCCTGGAACTTTCGGCGCGAACCTGCGGAGCAGCATCACCCCTGCGAGTGAGACAACGCCGACGAGCAGCGTCCAGCTCTGCGTGTCCCCGAGATGGGTGATGATCCCCCACGCTTGTTCGAAGAAGTCGCCATCGGTCTTGTCGATCCCGAACAGCTTCGGGATCTGGCCGACGATGATCGTGAGCGCCAGGCCGATGATGAACCCCTTCAGGACCGGGCCGGAGATGAACGACGCGAGGAATCCGAGCCGGGCAAGACCGGCGATCAGCGCGATCGCCCCGGCGACGAGCGCCATCGCAGCGGTGAGCTGTGTGAAGTTGGCGCCGGTCCGGTTCGCGATGTCGCCGACCGCAGCAGCGGACAGAGCGGCAGTGGCGGCCATCGGCCCGACGACAAGGTGGCGCGACGACCCGAACGCCGCGTAGAGCACGAGTGCGGGCATCGCCGCATAGAGACCGACGACGGGGGAGACCCCGGCGATCGTCGCGTACGCCAACGCCTCGGGCACCAACACGGCCCACACCGTCAGGCCGGCGACCAGGTCCGAAGAGAGCCAGGCCCGCTGGTAGCCCGACAGAGATCTGAATACCGGGATGCGTTGCCATGCTGGTCGGGCCGGACCCCCGGTCATCGCAGCAGTCGGTTTCCGCTCGCTGTGCCTGGGCTCGACGTCAGGGTGTGACGATCGCGATTCCGGGGTTGCCGGTGTCGAGGATGTCGAGGAACTTCTGCACCGTGTTGACGTCGCCGCTTGTCTCGACATCCGCGAGGGTGAGCGCACCGCCGAGCAAGCCGATCAACTCGGTCTTGGTGAGCGTGACCGTGAGGTCTGCGTCGCCTGCTGGGTTGTCGCGTTGGATGAGCACGCCATTGGACAGCTCGGTGCGGTGTCGCACGTCGGCGTCGGTGACGATCCAGTCGATCGCTGCGCTCACGTCCCACGCCTTGGGCCCGTTGACGCGGATGGCGACGGTGTCGAAGAGCTGGGCGACGGTGAGCGCGGCGATCACGTCGGGCGGGGCGAGATCGAGCGGGGTCGGCTTCTCGTCGTTTCGCAGCTCGAACGCCCCCTGGAGGAAGAAGTTGCGCCACGTCCCGTTCTCGGCGCCGTAGCCGAGTCGGTCGTACACACCAGCGAGCATCTCGCGTCCTGTCGTGTTCGAGGGGTCGGCGAACACGACGTGGTTCAGCAGCTCCGCGGCGAAGCGCAGGTCGCCGTCGTCGATGTAGCCCCGGGCTCTGTCCATCACGACATCGGCGCCGCCGAACGCGTCGACGTAGCGCTGAGCGACGGCCTCGGGTGGGTGCTGCCAGAGGTTGGCGGGGTTGCCGTCGAACCAGCCGAGGTAGCGCTGGTAGATAGCCTTGATGTTGTGGCTGGCCGAGCCGTAGTAGCCGTGCGTGTGCCACGCCGCGTCGAGCGCAGGCGGCAGTTCGACCATCTCGGCGATCTCGATGCCGGTGTAGCCCTGGTTCATGAGGCGCAGGGTCTGGTCGTGGAGGTAGGCGTAGAGGTCTCGCTGCTCGGACAGGTACTTCACGATGCGGTCACGACCCCAGGTGGGCCAGTGATGCGACGCGAACGCCACGTCGACATCGTCGCCGAACAGGTCGATGGTCTCGTTCAGGTAGTAGGACCAGATGCGCGCGTCGCGCACCACCGCGCCGCGCAACGTCAGGATGTTGTGGAGGTTGTGGGTGGCGTTCTCGGCCATGCACAACGCGCGATGGTCGGGGAACAGGAAGTTCATCTCGACCGGGCACTCGGTGCCCGGGGTCATCTGGAACCGGATCCGGACCCCGTCGACGATCTCTTCCTGACCGGTCTCGGTGATCTCGAGGGTCGGTTCGATCAGCCCGACGGTGCCCGTCGAGTTCGTCTGCCCCAACCCGGCGCTGATCTGCCCGGTCGGACCCTTGGCGAGCTTGGCGCCGTACATGAAATCCGAGCGACGGCTCATGGCCTGGCCGGCGTACACGTTCTCCGCCACGGCCGCTTCCATGAACCCGTGCCCGGCAATGACGGGGATGCCCTCGCGGTACACGCCGCGCACCCCGCCGAAGTGGTAGACGTGCGCGTGCGTGTAGATGATCGCAGAGACCTCGCGCTCGCCGCGGTGCTCGCGGTACAGCGCCAAACCTGCAGCGGAGCACTCGGCGGAGATCGCCGGATCGATGACGATCACACCGGTGTCGCCCTCGACGATCGTCATGTTCGACAAGTCAAGACCCCGGACCTGGTAGATGCCGTCGGTCACCTCGTAGAGACCCTGCTTCGCGCACAGCTGGGCCTGGCGCCACAAGCTCGGGTTCGCGGTGTCGGGGCACTCGCCGTCGAGGAAGTCGTAGGAGTCGTTGTCCCACACCACCCGGCCGTCGTCGGCGGTGATCACACACGGGTCGAGCATGCCGACGAACCCTCGGTCGGCGTCCTCGAAGTCCTGACGATCAGCGAAATCCGGTCCACTCATGGGTTGCCTCCTCAGGGGCGCTCGACGGTTCAGGTCTAGCCCGAGGGACCCGGGTCGCGACGTGGATCGGTGCTTCCGCTTGTCCACTTTCCGCACGTTTCGCCGCCCGGTACCGTCGCGGGCCGGCTCCAAGCCGAGGTCTGACGCGTCGCAGAGCGCAGCGTTGCCGACGGCGGCTCTCCGTACACCGCTGCGTACAGGCTCGCGAAGCGCCCGCCATGGGCGAAGCCGTGGTGGCGAGCGATGTCGCCGACCCGCACCGTCGGTGGGTCAGCTGTGCGAAGCGCTCGATGAGTGGCTTGCAACGCGCGCATCCGCAGGAACCCGCCCGGTGTGGAATCGAATACCTCTCGGAAGGCGGTCTGCAGCTTGCGTTCAGACACGCCGACCTGCCGGCACAGCGTGAGGGCCGGAACGTGCCAGCTCCCAGATTCGTCGAGCCAGTCGACGACATCCGCGACGACGTCACGCGGCTCCCAGCGGCGTCGTCGGCCCGGACGGTCGGCGTCGGTCGGAACGCTGGTCGCGTGGACGACGACGTCAAGGAGCGTGTCGAACCCGCAGACGGCGCCGACATCCATCGTTGGGGAGCCGATCCTGCCGAAGCCAGCGAACAAGCTCGCGAGCCCAGCCTTGTCAGCACCGACGCGGTCGTCACGGCGCGCTGCGGGCGAATGATCGAAGCCGAGCGTGGCCGCCGCCAGCTCGAAGTCCGCCCACGGCACCACCGCCATGCCGAAGCGCAACCCCTCAGGATCGGCGGCGACCTGAGAGCTCCCAGGTGGATAGACGAACGACTGGCCAGGGGCCAACTCCGTTCCGTCCCATCGTCCTCCCGCTGGCACCTGCAGCATGTGACAGACGATCAAGTGGTCACCCTCGGAGTGCGCGGTGCCCACCATTGGAAACCCGAACTCGAGCACTGCCAGATGACCCGACGACACCTCCTGAACTGTCACACGGGTGGCGTCAGACCCTGCGCCTGTTCGCACGAGCGACCCTCCCGCGCCTGGCACCGACATCATGAAGTCGTCGCCATCCACCGAAGCATCCACGCATGCCCGTCACCGATGACTCGTCGCTGGCCACGTAGAGGACCCTACGTGGACAGTCGGTGACCCCTCCTGACGAACCCGAAGATCGCCCATCGCGAGCGGACGGTGGCTTTCCAAGCCAATCGAAGGAGCTCGAGGGTCGGTCGGCGGGACGGCCGCAGCCGCAGCCGCAGCCCGAACGTGCGGGTCGACTTTCTACTGTTCCTTCTACCGTGCGGTGCGTGACAAGGGTGTACTGGCGGGCACGACCGGGATACGATGACCGGCGAAACCCCTGCAAGAGGGCACGATCTGGTACGCAGTGGTACGGGCTGAGGGTCTGATCTGAAACCTCATAACCCGAAGGTCGCAGGTTCAAATCCTGCCCCCGCCACCATCGAAAACCCTGCAAACACGGGACTTCTGGCCTTGCCAGGAGTCCCGTTTCATGTCGTGAGGCGGCCATTTGCGCGGTCGAGAATGCGCACGCGGCGCTCTTGACTGCAGTGACTGAATACACCGCGGCGAATCTGGCACCGGCTGGGTCAGACGAGCAGGCGCACTTCGCGCAGATGGAGCGCGAGGCACTCGGTCGGGTCGAAGAGGCCGACTCTCACGTGAGCGTTGCGATCGAGCAACTTGATCGCGCGACGCGCCTTCGAGAGCTATCGGCCGGGGGCCAGTCGTGCAGAAGATGTCAGGCCCCGACTCACCGTCGAGACCATTGTCGTGTCGGCCGCCTTGGGAGGACTGCTGAGCGCGTGGGTTGTGGCGGTATGGAATCTGATCCTGGGCAGACGGCAATGACGCGGCCCGGCTCCAGTCGATCACTCGGGGCGCAGACCCAGCAGCGGCCGACCGTTGCGCTCGATCAACTCGCACGCTGCGTCGATGTCCGCAACGTTGTAGATGCGGGCACTCGGCATACTTGTCAGGCGCTCCGCCACAGCCGGAAAGCCGTCGAACATGAACGGTGTGGTGAGGTCGCGCTGGATGATGAGCGTCGTCTTGATCCGCCGCCCTAGCGCGATACCCAGCTCGACTAGGGCGCTCGTCGGCTTCGTGATCTCGGCGAACTGGATGTAGAGGAACGCGTCCGAGTGGGTCAGGGCTACGATGTTGCGTTGTGAGGCGAGGTCGGCGGCCTGCATCGACGCCTGCGAGGTGATGTCGTGGCCGGGCCAGAAGATCGGACGGGCGAACCCCGAGAGGGTCCCGACCACCTCAGCAATCGCGTCGTGGTGGGTCTGAATCCGCTTCGGTCCGAGCCCGAGGATCGGTGCGGAGACGTAGACCTCGTAGTGCGGGCGAGCCTCCGAGTGGTACCCGTCGAGCGACACCCCGAGGATGGACTCGATCAAGTGAACGTTGTCGGGGCTCGGCAGCGCCTTGTCGTTGGCCCAGCGACTGACCGAACCCGCGTCGATGTTCAGCTCGGCGGCCAATTTCGCCTGGCTGTACCCGTTGGCCCGGAGCGCGGCGCGAAGACCCTGGCCAAATGACGGCCCTGTCACTTGCGCGCTCATGCGAGCATTGTAGTGCAACCCCTCTCATGGGCACGAGGGGCGCGAGGCCGAGTTGCGCGAGTCCGCAATGCCGAGCCCTCCACCTTGCCCGCTCAGAAGCAGATGCTTCCTTCGACGGCGAACTCCCGCCGTCCCGAAAGTTCGGGAAGGAGGTGAACAGGATGAACAGGCAGCAGGCAATCGACGCCGCTCAGCAGATCGGGGTGAACCCGGGTGATCACATCACTCTCCAGTCGGAGGGACAGATCAACCACCCGCACCTTCACTCGGGTCAGTCCAGCGGTGAGCCGCATGTGGACGGCTGGATGGTCGCCAACAATGGCGGCAACTACCAGGCCACCAAGCTCCACTCGGACGGCTGATCCTCATCAGTCGAAGGCTGGCGGGGCCCCGTGACTCAACAGTCACGGGGCTTCGTCGCGGTCATGATAAAATAGAGTCATTAGATGGATGTATTGAATGAGGAAGCAGATTACCTGCATGAGTCTGATCTCATGGACTCGCTGTATGAGTTTCATCCGGAGTTCTTCGCCCAGTTGAGTTCGGTCGAGATGGCAGATCTCGCGCTCTACTACCGAGTCGGGCTGGAGCCACCGCCCGACTTCGTTAGGTACTGGACGGCGGTCATCAAGCGATCCCCCGGTCTTCCCGCTCGTGCGCAGGCTGCATATCGACACGTGCTTCGGCTCAGCGGCACGAGGGGCAAGGAGTGAGCGCCAGCGGACCTACGAACACACGTTCGTGTAGAATGAGCGCATGGGTACAGACCAGATTGAGGAGCTGCGAAAGGAAGCGCAGCGGGTTGAGGAGAGCGCGACGCTGACCTCGCAGACGCAGTTCGAGTACTCCAAGACCTGGCGGCGGGTGGATCGTTGGCTCGGCAGCATCGCTGCTGCACTCGCGGCGGCCGCGGCTGCTGGTGGCCTCTCGGAGGTGCTGACCGCCCGCTGGGCAGGGCTGGTTGCTCTTGCGTCCGCGGTGTGCGGCGCGGTCGCGACCTCGCTCGGTGCGCCTAAGGCCAAGGACCGGGCGCATGCGTCGGCCAATGCGCTACTGGCGCTGCAACAGGACGCCCGAATCTTCCTCAACATCGACCTGCCGACCTTGAGTGAGGACGACGCACGAGAGCAGCTTCGGACGCTCGTTGCTCGACAGCAGGAGCTCAACGCCACCGCGGAGATCCCGTCGCCACGAGCGTGGAAGCGGGCGAAGCGAGGCGTCGAAGGCGGTAGCCAGACCTACAAGGCCGACTCGTGACCACAACCGCTCAGGCCTTTGCGAACTTCATCGACCGGATCAGTCTCACGAACACCCAGCAGGTTGAGGTGTCGAGCAAGCGGACAAAGACGGAGGAGTACCTCCGTATGGCGTTCCCGTTGTCCTCGGACCTTCCGGTGCGCCGTGTGATCCTGATCGGCTCGGCCGACCGAGGCACGCTGATCCGCCCGTTGGACGACATCGACGTCATGGCGCAGTTCACCGACAAGGACGGTGTCTTCGAGAGATACCGAAGCACCAGCGGTGCATTCCTGCAGCGGATCAGAACGGCGCTGCAGGCCAACACGTCGATCGCCAGCATCGGTGCTCGGGGTCAGGCGGTGCGGCTCTTCTACACGTCCGGTGCCCACGTCGACATCGCGCCGACGTTCAAGTGGTCGACAACTGGCTACGGCCTGCCGTCCGGAAACGGCGGCTGGATCACGACCGATCCCGAAGCTCAAGCCGCATGGATGGCCGGTCGACGCACGACGCTCGGCGCTCACCTGACGCCGATGGTGAAGCTGGCTAAGCGCTGGAACAGTGTCCATTCCGGCCGCCTCAGCTCGTATCACGTAGAGGTGCTCACCGCGACGCTGTTCACCTCCCTCAACGGCAACCATCGAGACGCGATGAAGGTGTGGTTCGAGCATGCAGGGAGCTACTTGGACGTTCAGGATCCGGCCGGGCACAGCGGGTCGCTCGGAGCTTCGATCACGCAGGCCAGCCGGCAGGCGTTTCGGGCCCGCGTAGCCGAGGCCAAGGCGCGGGCGGTCAACGCACTCGCCGCAGAGGAGCGCGGCGACCATGCGGAGGCGAAGCGCCTCTGGAAGATCGAACTCGGTGATGAGTTCTACGTCTCGTAGCTGATGGATCGGGATGACATGTGTCTGTGTGGACCGAGCCCAATATGGACGGGCGACTGCGTGACGCGCTCTCGGCGATAACACACCCTTCGATCCGAACAAGCCTCCTGAACTTGTCGAGCCCGTCGACTTGACCGAACTTCCCCGTCGCCAGCCTCTGCCGGCGATCCCACCTCGTAGTCACCCGGGCGACGTTGTTGCGCAATGGTCGTAGGCGCCTGCTCGGATCGCCTCGATCGTCACCCATGGCCAATCGGCGTTACAGGTCCACGGAGCTCCGCCCGAGCGGACTGCCCCGATCAAGAACTCCGAGGGACGCCTCAGCTTCAGCCCCCAGCGAGTCTCGACCTGGTCGGACTTGTTGCGTAGGCGCAGGTCGTTCGTGAGTAAGAAGTCGCAGTTGAGGGCTACCGCGTCGGCGACGTGTTCGCCGTCCTTCGACCTGATACCCAGGTCTCCGATCGTTCTCGCGTCGGGCCGCTTCGTCGGGTCCGGGACGCGGTACTCGGCCGGCTGGTAGTCGCGAACCAGCACCTCGACGGCCACCTCAGCCAACCGGGCTGCTTCGGGTGCGAACGCGTTCTCGACGTAGACCTGGTCCGAGAAGGTGTAGCGCGTGTTGTACCAGCGAGGTGCCAGGGCGAGCAGCCAGTAGCAGGCGTAGGCCTCCGCTTCGAGCTGTCGGGTCGCCCGGACCAACTGTGGCGGAGGTCTCATCGCCTCCAGTCGATCTGCCGCATCCTCGAAGTCGATCGCGGCTGCGAACAGGTCGATCACATTGGCGTCGAGCGCAACGAGCGGCATCCGGTGAGTCTGCTTCGGGTGAGAACTCATCACACTTCGATTCGGTGGGAACACACGTTCGGCTAGCTCACTGCGAGCGATGCTGGTCCTGCGTTCACTGTCAGGGCTCGTCGGCATAGTTGTTACAGCGACTTCGAAGGAGATGATCATGGCGAAACCGAAACCGGTCCACGTGACCCCCCGACCCGATGGCGACTGGAGTGTGCAGCGTGAAGGCGGCGAGCGCGCCTCCTCCATCCACGACACGCAGGCGCAGGCCGAGGCCGAAGGTCGCCGCCTCGCTCGGCAGGACGAGACCGAGTTCTTGCTGCATGGACGGGATGGACGCATCCGAGCGCGAGACAGCTACGGCAACGATCCGTACCCGCCGAAGGGCTGAGCCGGCTGCTCGGGTCGGCGCGAAGCGAGCAACGTGGAGATTCCTACTTCGGCGCAGGCGCTCATCGTGGTGGTGTTGTTCGTCGCGCCCGGGCTGTTCTTCGAACAGGGAGTTGAGCGCTGCCTGACGTACTGGCGCACCAGCCTGCGGGATCGACTGATCCGATTCCTGATGTGGTCGGTGCTGCTGCAGGTGGTGCTCGCCCCCGTGACCTACGGACTGTGGCGCTGGTATCGCCAGCTGAGCTCCGACGACCCGGGATGGGTCTTCGTATCAGTGGCCTCGGCCACTGGGCTGGTTTGTCTGATCGCTGTCCCCTTCGGCCTGGGCGCTGCCCTCGGCGATCGTGCCAGCACGGACCCTGAAGATGCCGCGGTGCGGTGGCTACTCGGCCGGGACCTCGCTCCGCGAACCTGGGACCACTACTTCCGGTCTCGGCACACGCCCGCATGGGTTCGCGTGCGGCTCACGTCGGGGGAGTGGATTGCTGGCGCATGGGCCTACGCGTCGAGCTATCCGGAAACCGAGGACGTGGCGCTCGATCTCGTGGCGTGCGATCCAGTGACCGGCGAGATCACGATCGAGGTGGATTCCGACGGAACGCCCTTACCTGTCCCGTTGGATTGGCAGGCACTCATCACTCGCGATCGGGTCGACCTGATCGCCTGGCAATCGACCGCAAGCGCGCCGTAGGAGGCAGCATGAGTAGCAAGGACCGTTCGCCGAAGACCGCAGGGGCGTCGCCGCCTCGGGGGCCGCTCGGAGCGTCACCGCGACTGACCGAAACGAAGGGTGCCAGTCCCGGCAGTGTGCCAGCGGCGCAGCTGCCGGCACCGAAGAACCCCGCACCCCTCATTCCGCAGGCCCTGCCGAACGATGGCGGATCGGCAGGCACTCCGAGTTCCGATGGGTGAGGCTGGCGATGACGATCAGATCGCGGGCCCGTTCGTGTTCACCCACGACGGGGACATCTGGCGCGTGGTCGTCGGCGAGCAGTTGAAGGGTCTGCGGCCTGCGTACGACCGTCGAGGGCAGCGCGACTACAAGAAGCCCGTGGGAAAGCTGAGCGACCCCGCAGTGCCAACGCGCATCACCGATCAGGGCGGCTACTACCTCGTCTACTACGACAGCGACGGCCAGCGATCGAAGTGGGAGAACCCATTCATGATGGGCAAGACGTCAGTTGACGAGGACGAGAGCTACTTCACGTAGCTGGCGTCGACAGAGTCGCCAAACCAGGGCCACGCGTCCCTACTGACTGGCAGAATCCGATGCACGTCGTACAGGCGTGCGGTCTCAGCCTGGGAACGGCCCTCGATCGTGACCGACAAGATGACCGCACGACGCTTCGACATCCAGCCACGCTGACCGGACCGTCTTGCCGATGTCCCGACTCATCCCCTTGCCGATGTCCTGAACCATCACACTGCCCCCGCCACCAACTTGAACGCGAAAGCCCAGGTCTCTGGCCTGGGCTTTCGTCGTTGTCGGGGCGTTCTACCGGTTTCGGTGGGTGTTCTGCCGGGTGTTCAACCGGCTTTCGGGAGCGCGGGTTTTCGCCGGCGTCCGGTGTGAGGAGTGCCTCGAAGACTCGGGCGGCGTCGGTGTGCATGGGTGGGAAGGTGTGCTGGTAGGTCTCGACGGTGAACACGAACTGGGCATGGCCGAGGCGTTCGGACACGACTTTGGCGTTGACGCCGGATGCGATGAGCAGGCTGCCGTGGGTGTGGCGCAGGTCGTGCAGCCGGATGACCGGTACGGGGGCGCGGCGCACGATGCGGTCGAAGGTCTGACTGATCGAGTGAGGGTGTACGCCTTCGCCGGTCGCGGTGGTGAACATCCATCCAGGGTCGTCGATGCCGATGGCAGAGTATTCGGCGGACTGGAGCGCCCGCCAGCCTGCGAGCACTTCGAGGGTGGTCTGGTCGAGGTCGATGCAGCGGCGGGCTTTGCTGGTCTTGCCGCGAGATTCATGGAGCTCATAGCCGACGGCGACGAGCCCGCGGTTGATCGACAGGCGGGCGTGGTCGATGTCGAGGTCGGCCCAGCGCAGGCCGAGCAGCTCGTTGCGGCGGATGCCGGTGTTGGCGGAGAGCCACAGGGCAGGGAACAGTCGGTGCCCAGCGGCGGCACGCAGGAAGGCCTGGAGTTCCGTGGCGGTCCAGGCCTTCTGCTCGACCTTGGGGATTGCTCGCAGCTTGGGGGCGGATGCGGCCAGCGCGACGTTGCGGGTCACGAGTCCGCGGTGGAGTGCGTGGTCGAGGGCGCCGCGGATGATCAGGTGCACCTCGTAGACGGTCTTGGGTGCCAGGGGCCTGGTCCCGTCGGTCGGGTGCAGCATCGAGTCGTAGAGCCGTTCGAGATCCTCGGGGCGTAGCCGGCGGAGCCGCTTGCGTCCGAGGGTCGGCAGGATGTGGCGCTGGGCCTTGTGTACGTAGCTGCGATGGGTGCTGACCCGGAGTTAGAGCCGCTTGGCGGGCAGCCAGTGCCCGGTGAGGTATGCGCCGAAGGTGAGCGAGCGAACCTCGTCGTTGCGGCCGTCGCGTTCGGCGGCGAGTCGTGCGACGAGCGCCTCGGCTTCGGCACGTTCCGTTCCGGCAGGATGCCAGGTGCGGCGCTCCTTGCCGGTGACGGGATCGAGCCCTTCGTAGATGACTGCGTAGTACCGGTCTCGCTTGCGGGCGATGTGTCCTTCCATGGCCAGTCCTCTCTGTTCTGCCGGATCCGGCCGGTCCGGAACCCGTTAGAACGATCGTTAGAACCGCGGTGCCGGACTGTCGAGGCAGTGCGGCTCCTCTCCCGAATCGGCAGGTCAATGGAACGTTGGTGTGGTCCAACGAGTCGGTAGAACGCTCACCCTGCTCACCCGGTTGCGAATTTTTCGAATTGGCCCTATGGTCTTGGGGAGTCGAGAAGGAGAACCGCCATGGCTGCACCGGCGATTGAACGGACCGTGTTGCCGCCGGCTGAGCCGTTGGCAGCGCTGGCGGCGATGCTCGACGGGCTCGGGGCCGAGCCGACCACGATGCTGTCCAGTCCAGACGGTGAGCATCTGGTGCTCCCGGCGGAAGTGTTTGAAGTGCTGCGCGAGGTCGTCGATGCGATGGCGCAGGGCCAGGCGGTGACGATCGCCCCGGTGCACCAGCGCCTCACCACCCAGGAGGCCGCCGACCTGCTCGGGGTCAGCCGTCCCACGGTGGTGAAGCTGCTCGAGTCCGGCGAGATCCCCTACGAGCAGCCTGGCCGCCACCGTCGCGTCCGGCTGGCGGATGTCCTTGCCTACCGCGAGCGGGCATCGGTCGAGCGACGAGCTGCGCTCGACAGGATGGTCGAGATCGCCGATGAGGCCGACCTCTACGAGCGGACCGCCACGCCCAAGCGCACCCGGTAAGTCTTCATGACGTTCTCCGTGGTGCTCGACACCTGCGCCCTGTACCCGGCGCACCTCCGCGACACCATGCTTCGGCTGACCGAGCGAGGTCTGTACCGGGCGCTGTGGTCAGCCGACATCATCGAGGAGCTGCGACGGAACCTGATCGAGGTGGTCAACCCGGCGGCTGTCGACCGTTTGCTCGGCCAGATGACCGCTGCGTTCCCCGACGCCAAGGTCACCGGCTACCAGTCGCTGATCGAGGGCCTGGCGTGTGACCCGACGCTACCGGCTGCGACCGGAGCCGCTGCGTGAGCTCGACCAGGGACCGTCCTGCGGGTGGATGCGCCGGTGCTGTTGGAGCACACCCACTTTCTCTACGAGCTGCTTCGAGCTGGTGGTCACGGGGCTGGCTCCTCGGCGACAAGCTGAGTGAGCACGGCTGCAAGATCCACCTTGAGCTGCTGCCAGGCTTTCAGGCCATTGATCGGCCCATCGACATCGAGTCGTTGTAGCAGCAGTGCACGATGGCGCCCGAAATCACGCATAAACTGCGCTCTCCGGCGTTGGCCTGAGGGTTGACCAGCCGCGAGTAGGGCCTTCGCCAAGCGAGTCTTGGGGTCGGCGACCGACTCAACCTTTGACACGGATGGAAGGCCGAGGTCATTCGTTGAGCTCGGCCGGCCGGCGACCCGTCGAATCTCCACCTCGTCGAGGAGCAGCCAGGCCTCGGTCATGCGGATCGGCACGACGGGCACGACGCGCCGCTCCTCGATTCCGGCTGACATTGCTCCCGTGCGAACCTCCGCAGCTCGATCCGCCGATTCCTGCCCCTCCGCGTCACGGTGGACGAAAACAAGGTCGGGATCGACACCCTGACGGAGAACGAACCGCAGGCGGGCTTCGACAGTCCCGCTCATTCCGACCAGAGTTCGGGGATCGATCGGCGTTACCTGAACCTCGGTGCCGTGCGCAGCGCACAACAACTCGAGGTGTCCGGCCAGCGGTAGGTCGGAAGGTCCGTCGGCGAGGAAGACCGCGCGGAGCGTCATGCGGCGTCGAACTGAAGCTTCGTCTGCGCCCCCGGTGGACTCTCCAGATAGGGCAAAAGATCCGCTTTCGTTGCACCCTTCGACTTCGGCGTCCGCCAAGTCCCGCTCATCCCGTCGAGACGCAGCGCCAGCACAGATGAGCCGTCGAGGTCGACAAAGCGTTCGTTGGCCATGAGCAGATCGGCCTGATCGACGAGCTGCACCACGCCCGGCGAATGAGTGTTGATGATGATCTGACGAAGAGGGTTGTCCGGTGCCGGTGCTTTCATTGGGTCGACGGCGAGATCCTCCACGAGCTGAACCATCTCTGGCAGGTTTGCCGGGTGTATGCCGTTCTCGGGCTCCTCCATTGTGATGAGGCCAGTCATCCGCGGATCTTCAAGTGCGACACACAGCGCGAGGAAGCGCAGGGTTCCCTCCGACAAGGAGCGTGCGGGAAGCTCGCCACGATGTCCATCGGTCACGACCACCTCGAGCAGCTCTCGAACGTCGTCGGTATCGACCCGCAGGCTTCGAACGTCCAGACCCGCAAGTCGGGAGAGGCGATTCGCCACTCGCGCGTAGACCTCCTCCGATGTTGAGCCGTCGGGCGACTGCATGGCGATGCGATACAGGGCCGCCGCGAGGTGGCGGCCGTCGCTCCCGAGCGTGGTCGGGTCGACGAAACGGTCAGCGGTCCGCAGTGCGGAGGGCTCAAGCGCAAGTCGCCGCCACGACTGAAGCTCTCTGCGAAGAGCGAGGATCGTCGGATCGTCGACCGTGTTGATCGTGGAGACGACTGTGGTGCTTGCCTGCGTGGGAAGCGCTCGCCGTGGGCGCCCTCGGCTTCCGCCATCCTGGTGAACGGTGATCCGCCTCTCGGCAACCTCTGTCGAGATGAAGGGGCCACCTGAACGTCGACCGTCCACCACCTTGTTGCGGAAGTCCTTGACACTGTGCGGGAACCGCATGTGCCGATGTGCGTCGCCGCGGTTGATATGGCGAAGTTGCTCTCGCTCTACGACGAGTCGACCGTGTCGCGAGCCATTGGACGGCTTCTCATAGCCGATCTCGACCTCGTATCTGAGGATCGTGATACTCGGTGTGGTGGGCACGTCGAAGTCGTCCACTACCTCGGCAGGGACGAGCACCTCGGCGGCGAACTTCATCAAGCGATCCGCCCCTCCCGCCGTGAAGAGATGGGCAGGTTCGCCAGCCGAGTCCGACCGATTTGACCGCACCTGGAGTGCGGCTTCGATCAGCGGTCGGTCCGCGATGAGGGAGAGGAACTGGATGGCGTCGAACACGTTCGACTTTCCGATGCCGTTCTCTCCGGCGATGCAGGTGAGAGGGCCAAACTCCGCGTCGAACCCGATGAGGTTCTTGAAGCCGTCGATCTCGAGCCGGAGGAGCATTGTCTGCCAGCCTACGACCAGGCCGTGGTGACAGCGATGAGGCTCGCCCGGCCGCGCTCGACCTCACGGACGCCGCCCGTCGTCGATCGATTCTCCTACCCTCTGTGTCGGCATGACCACCGACGACTCCGACCGCCTGCTGCCCGAGCAGCGGGCCCGCGTCCGCATCGACGCGATGTTGGAGGCCGCGGGCTGGGCGGTGCAGGACTACAAGGCGGTGAACCTCTACGCGGGCACCGGTGTGGCGGTCCGCGAGTTGGTCACCAACGCTGGTCCGGCCGACTACGTGCTGTTCGTGAACCGCCAGGCGGTCGGCGTGATCGAGGCGAAGAAGAAGGGCACGACCCTGTCGGGCGTCGAGTGGCAGACGGTGAAGTACCAGACCAACGTGCCCGACGAGTTGCCCGCCTACCTCGTGGACCGCACGCGTGAGGACGGGTCGACGGTCCGTTGTGTGCCCTACGCGTACGAGTCGACGGGTGACGAGACGTGGTTCACCTGCCACATGGACCCAGAACCCACCGCCCGGCGGGTGTTCTGGTTCCACCGCCCCGAGACGTTCGAGCGGCAGGTGGAGGATCACATCAACCACGGCGGCGGCACGCTGCGGGCCCGCATCGCCGAGATGCCGGTCTTGGAACACGACCCGTCGCGGTTGCGTGATGCCCAGTTCGAGGCGATCACCAACCTGGAACGGTCACTGAAGGACAACCACACCCGAGCCCTGATCCAGATGGCGACGGGCAGCGGCAAGACGTTCGCCGCGGCGAACATCTGTGAGCGGTTGATCCGCCATGCCCAGGCCAGCCGCATCCTGTTCCTGGTCGACCGGGGCAACCTCGGGAGGCAGACCCTCAAGGAGTTCCAGGGCTTCGAGGTGCCGGGCTCGGGCCGCAAGTTCACCGAGCTCTACAACGTGCAGCACCTGACCCACAACAAGGTCGACCCGGTGGCGAGCGTGTGCATCGGCACCATCCAGCGCGTCTATTCGATGCTGCGGGGCGATGCCGACTTGGCCGAGGAAGTGGACGAGCAGACCGGCGAGATCGTGGCCCCGGACCGTCCGGTGGAGGTCGACTACCAGCCGGCGCTGCCGATCGAGACCTTCGATGTGGTCATCGTCGACGAGTGCCACCGGTCGATCTACGGGGTGTGGCGCCAGGTGCTGGAGTACTTCGACGCCTTCCTCGTCGGGCTCACCGCCACCCCTGGCAAGCAGACCTTCGGGTTCTTCAACAAGAACCTGGTCATGGAGTACGGCTTCCCCCAGGCCGTGGCCGA
This sequence comes from Microthrixaceae bacterium, assembly GCA_041394325.1. GTDB lineage: Bacteria > Actinomycetota > Acidimicrobiia > Acidimicrobiales > Microtrichaceae > JAWKIJ01. Next base: position 3,016,155 of record JAWKIJ010000001.1, on the reverse strand, counting down.
CGGCGTGAACGTCGACTTCGACGTGTTCCGCCTCTCGACCGCTATCAGTGAGGGCGGCTCGACCATCGAAGCCGGCTACTGGACGACCTTCCGCGACCGCGAGACCCGCGACGAGCGCCTCGAACAGGTCGACGAGGACCTCACCTACGACGAGAAGGCCCTCGACAAGAAGGTTGTCGCCAAGGACCAGATCCGCACCGTGATCCGAGCCATCCGTGACAACCTTCCGGCCATGTTCCCCGACCGCGAGGTCGACGAGTCGGGCCGTCTGCGGCACATCCCCAAGACGCTGATCTTCGCCAAGGACGACAGCCACGCCGAGGACATCGTGCGCATCGCCCGCGAGGAGCTCGGCCGAGGCAACGACGTGATCGCCAAGATCACCTACAAGGCGTCGGACGGTAACAAGCCCGAGGATCTACTCCAGGCGTTCCGCACCAGCTACTACCCCCGAATCGCGGTGACCGTCGACATGATCGCGACGGGCACCGACGTGAAGCCCATCGAGCTGGTCGTGTTCATGCGCATGGTGCGGTCCCGGAACTTCTTCGAGCAGATGAAGGGCCGCGGCGTGCGCACCATCTCCGACAGCGACCTGCGGGTTGTCACCCCCGACGCCACCCACAAGGACCGCTTCGTCCTCGTCGATGCCGTCGGGGTCACCGAGACCAAGCTCATCGAGACCCCCCCGCTCGAGCGCAAGCGGGGCGTGTCACTCGAGAAGCTCCTCCACCAGGTCGCCCTCGGCCAGGTCAACGAAGACCTCGTCTCCACCCTCGCCTCCCGCCTCGGCCGCATCGACAGCCGCATCGCCCCGGCCGACCGGGCCAAGCTCGAGGCGCTCGCCGGCCAGTCGCTGAGAGCGATCGAGCACGGCCTCGTCGATGCCATCGATCCCGACCGTCAGCTCGCCGCGGCGCAGATCGCGTCGGGCAACAGCGAGCCGAGCGCCGCCGAGATCGAGCAGACCCGCAAGGCTCTCTTCGATGAGGCCGTCAAGCCGCTCGCCGCGAACGTCGAGCTGCGCGCCGCGCTGGTGGACGTGCAGCGCAGCTTCGACCAGGTCATCGACGAGATCAGCATCGACCACGTCACCCGCGCCGAGTTCGCTGTCGACGCCAGAGCCCGCGCCGCGGAGACGGTCAAGTCGTTCAAGGCGTTCCTCGACGAGCACAAGGACGAAATCACCGCTCTCCAGGTGCTCTACAGCCGCCCCTACGCCAAACGCCTCACCTACCGAGACGTCAAGGAACTAGCCGAAGCCATCGGCAAACCCCCGCACCGGTGGACCCCCGATCGGCTCTGGGAGGCTTATGAGACCCTTGACGCGTCCAAGGTTCGCGGCTCGGCCGGGACCGTCCTCACCAACATCGTCTCCCTCGTGCGATTCACTTTGGGCGACGCCGATGAGTTGGCCCCGTACCCCGAGCAGGTCGCCGAACGCTTCGACGCCTGGCTCCTCCAGCAGGGCAACGCCGGCCGCACCTTCACCGACGAACAACTCGATTGGCTCGGCCTCATCCGCGGCCACCTCGCCGCCTCGCTGTCGATCGAACCACGAGAACTGCTCGACCCACCGTTCAGCCAACGCGGCGGACTCGGCCGAGCACGTGAGCTCTTCGGCCAAGACCTCGACACCCTGCTCACCGAACTCACCGAGGCCATCGCCGCATGAGCGAGCTTCCGACCGGGTGGGAATGGACGACCATCGGGGACCTCACGCTGCCGGTGTCCAAGGTCGATCCGCGAAGCGAGCCCGATCATGAGTTCGACTACATCGACATCGGCGGCGTCGATGGGGACCGGGGTGAGATCCTCGAGACGCAGCGCCTCGCAGGCCGCGCTGCACCGTCGCGAGCACGACAGCTCGTTCGAGCTGGAGACACCGTCCTCTCGACTGTGCGCACTTACATGCGGAAGACCGCTCTGGTGCCGTCACGACTCGACGAGCAGGTGGCCTCGACGGGGTTCAGCGTCCTCAGGCCGGCAGAGGATGTGAACCCGAAGTACCTGTACTACGCGGTTCGACGCCAGGAGTTCGTCGACACGCTCAGCTCGCTTCAAACCGGATCCAGCTACCCGGCGGTCCGTGACAAAGATGTCCGCTCGATGCGAGTTCCGTTGGCGCCGAAGGCGGGGCAGGAGCGGATCGTCGCCGCCATCGAGGAACACTTCTCCCGCCTCGACGCTGCCTGGGCATCACTTCGGTCCGCAGAGGCGCGGCTGGGGGCCTTGGAGTCCCGTGCCGCAGACGAGGCCTTCCGATCTCTGGGAGAGCGCGTGCCAGTTGGCGAGCTCGCAGACGTACGAGGCGGGATTCAAAAGCAGCCCAAGCGGAAACCGAAGGACAATCCAGCACCCTTCCTCCGGGTGGCGAATGTCGGCCACGGCCGGGTGAACCTCGACGATGTCCATCAGATTGAGTTGTTCGACGGTGAGTTGGAGCGCTGCCGGCTCGAGTCCGGTGACCTCCTAGTGGTAGAAGGGAACGGGAGTCCCGACCAGATCGGCCGGTCAGCGGTGTGGCACGGCGAGATCGACCCCTGCGTCCACCAGAACCATCTGATCCGAGTGCGGCCGGGGCCGCGGCTCGATCCCGAGTTCCTCGGTCTCTACTGGAACGCTCCGTCCACTCGCGCACAACTGACGGCTGTTGCAAGCAGCACGAGCGGCCTTCACACCCTGAGCACCGCCAAAGTCAAGCGGGTCCCGGTGCCTGCAGCCTCGGTTGAGAAGCAGAGGGCCGTCGTCGAGCAGCTCTCTGCGCAGAACGCTGGTTTTGAACATCTACGGGAGTCGCTCCGCGTAGCGGCGGCTCGCCAGGCGACATTGCGCCGCGCGGTGCTCGCAGCCGCGTTCGCCGGTCAGCTCGTGCCGCAGGATCCGGACGACGAGCCGGCATCGGTGCTGCTCAGACGTATCCGGGCCGAGCGGCAAGCGGCTACCCCGACCAGGCACACTCGGAAGGCCAAGGTCTCGTGAGCGACACCAAGGTGATCGTCGACAAGCTGTGGAACTACTGCAACATCCTCCGGGACGACGGCCTCTCCTACGGCGACTACCTGGAGCAGCTCACGTACCTGCTGTTCCTGAAGATGGCCGACGAGCAGCACCAGCTCGGTCTGGACCGGATCGTGCCCGACGGCTACGACTGGCCGTCGCTGCTCAAGCTCAACGGTGAGGCGCTCGAAGCGCATTACATCGCGATCCTCAACCACCTCGGTGGCACCGACGACCTGCTCGGCATCGTGTTCCGCAAGGCGCAGAACCGCATCCAGGACCCCGCCAAGCTCGAACGGCTCGTCAAAGACCTCATCGGCAACGAGAACTGGATGACTCTCGACGCCGACGTGAAGGGCGACGCGTATGAGGGTCTCCTCGAGAAGAACGCGGCCGACACCAAATCGGGTGCCGGCCAATACTTCACACCCCGAGCGCTGATCTCGGCGATGGTCGACGTGATGCAACCGGGACCCGACATGCGAATCTGCGACCCGGCGTGCGGCACCGGCGGGTTCTTCCTCTCGGCGTTCGACCACATCGTGCGTCACCACCCGAACCTCGACCCCGACCAGAAGCGCCATCTGCGCTCGGGCCTGTTCACCGGCTGGGAGATCGTCGACAACACCGCCCGCCTGTGCGCCATGAACCTGCTGCTGCACGGTATCGAATCACCCGAATCAGACAGCCCGATCCACGTCGATGACGCTCTGCGGGCCGACCCGGGAGAGCGGTTCGACATGGTGCTCACCAACCCGCCGTTCGGGAAGAAGTCGTCGGTGCAGATCGTCAATGCCGAGGGCAAGGCCGAGCGCGAGAGCCTGACAGTCGTGCGCGACGACTTCTGGGCGTCGACGTCGAACAAGCAGCTCAACTTCGTCCAACACGTCAAGACCCTCCTCAAGGTGGGCGGCACCGCTGCGGTGGTCGTGCCCGACAACGTGCTCTTCGAGGGCGGTGCCGGCGAGACGATCCGCCGCAAGCTGCTCCACGAGTGCGACGTCCACACCCTGCTGCGGCTGCCCACCGGCATCTTCTACGCCCAAGGCGTGAAGGCCAACGTGCTGTTTTTCGACCGCAAGCCCGGCTCCGACACCCCGTGGACCAAGGACCTGTGGATCTACGACCTGCGGACCAACCAGCACTTCACCCTCAAGACCAACCCGCTGACCAGGTCAGACCTCGACGACTTCGTCGGCTGCTACAGGCCCGGCGAGCGATCCAAGCGGGAGGAGACCGAACGGTTCCACCGCTTCACCTACGACGAGCTCGTCGCGCGGGACAAGGCCAGCCTCGACATCTTCTGGCTTCGCGACGAGAGCCTGGAGGACCTCGACGATCTCCCTGCTCCCGGTGTCATCGCTGCGGAGATCGTCGAAGACCTTCAGGCCGCCCTCGCCGAGTTCACCGAACTGGCCGAAGCACTTCAGGGCATCGGCATCGACATCGAGGAATAGCCGATGAAAGACGCTGAGGCCGTGGCGCGCGTGGAGGGCACCAGCGTGAACCAGCTCATCGTCGACTCGCTCTCGGCAGAGATCGACCGCGTACGCGTCGACAGGGACTTCACCCAGCGGGCCAAGCGCATCCTGGAACGTGACAAGGAGCTCCTCGAGCGCCTGGCGAAGTGACCCGGTACCTCGACCTCGCCGACAGCGCGCTCCACGCTCCGGCAGCCGGGTTCGACGAGGACTTCTACCCGGACATCTACGACGAGGCCGCGATCCTGCGCTGTCGCCTGGCGTGGAACCACCCGCTGCCAGACGGCAACACGCGCGCCTCCTGAGCCTCGCTGCTGCACTTCGTCGATCTCAACGACGGCGTGTGGGACCCCGACTCGCCCGACATCGACCGCTGTTGGCGCTCAGGTGAATCTCCCCAGAGTTGCTTGGCAGGTTCCAGTCAACGTCGCTACACGAGCCCGGACCGGAGGGTAGCGAAGAGTGCCGCGGGTGTTTGCCAGCCGAGGGTCTTTCGGGGTCGACGGTTGAGTTCGTCGGCGACGCGGTCGAGGTCGGCCGCTGTGTGGACCCGGAGGTCGGTGCCCTTGGGGAAGTAGTCGCGGAGGAGGCCGTTGGTGTTCTCGTTGCTCGGGCGTTCCCAGGGCCGGCCCGGATGACAGAGGTAGATCGGCACCGCGGTCGCTCGGGTGACCTCGTGGTGGTAGGCCATCTCCGAGCCTTGGTCCCAGGTGAGCGATCGCCGCAGCCCGACGGGGAGGTCGTCAAGGATCTCGGTGAGCCCGTCGCGGAGTGCCTCGGCTCGGGAGGCGCCATCGAGATGAACCAGCAGGGTGTAGCGGCTGGTTCGCTCCACCAGCGTCCCGATCGCTGACCGGTTGAACGCCCAGACGATCAGGTCGCCCTCCCAGTGGCCGGGCTCGCTCCGGTCGGTCACCGCCTGGGGGCGTTCATCGATCAGCTTGACCGGTGCGATGAACCGGCTCCGCCGCTGATCACCGCTGCGTCGAGGGCGCCGGTAGGGCCGCTTCGTCCGCAACGACACCCGGGGGTCCCGTTCAAGGACCTTCTCGGGGCTGTAGAGGGCCTGGTAGATCGTCTCGACCGCGATCGACTGGCCGTGCTCGACCCGCAACTGGCGAGCGATCTGTTCGGGGCTCCAGTGCTGATCAAGGTAGCGCTGCACCAGAGCCCGCAACCCGTCGTCGAACGCCAGGCGGCGCAGCCGTGGCCGCGTTCGGCGGGCCAGCATCCGCTTGTGCGCGGCGTGAGGCCGGTACTCGCCAGTCACCGGATCGCTGTCGCGGGCGATCTCCCGAGCAACTGTCGACGCTGACCGTCCCAACTCCTGCGCGATCGAGCGAGCGGAGCGGCGGGCGCGCAGACCGTCGGCGATCACGACCCGCTCGTCCTCGCTCAAATACCGGGGCGAGGCCGGGCGCTCGGCTACTCGGTCGATGATCGGCTCCACGATCCGGACGACGCCGTTGCGAGTCACGACCCCACCGTTCTTCCACCAGTGCCCGGTCTTGCGGTCGATCCCCAGCCGTCGGCACGCCTCGGAATTGGTGACACCCTGGCGAATCAGCCGGACGTACTCGCGCTGCTTGCCGGCCATCGGCTGACGCCCAGCAGGACCCTCCGATGAACTCCTCATGACCACAACCCTTCCTCAGGTGTAGCCACTATCGGTGGAACCCGCCGAGCAACTCTGGGGAGATTCATCCGAGCGCCATCAACTCGACAGGCTGGAGGGGCCACACGCCCTTCAGTGGGATGTCAGGAGGAACAACCCCACCCCACCGAACCCGGCTTTCGTTGATCGCCGATCCCGGGTTTCACTGATCGCGCACACGGTCGTTGTTGTTCTGGGTTGGTAGCAGCGGGAGGGGTCGAGTGTGAGGTGGCGGAGGAGTTCGCCGGTCGACGTCCGACATCGGGGGCCACATCGGGTGTGCTTCACCTGAGCTCCAAAGTCTCAGTATCGAGCCAGTCGTGAACGTCGATGCCACCACCCGAGCCGCCTTCGCGGAGCAGAGTGCGGTCGCGGAGGAGGCGCCCGAATGACGCTCCCCGAGTCCGACATCGCCCGTGCTCGTCGGTGGGTTGCCGAACAGAACGAGCGGATCGGGGAGCACATCGACGAGATGCGCGTCGAGATGGACGTGGATGCTCGGGCGGTCACGATCTTCGAGTGGCGGCCGCCATGGCGTGCGGAATTCGGCCCGAGTGGACCGCCAGGAGATCGCTCGACTCCAGTACACGAAGTTGGCCGGTGGGTGGACGCTCTACCGGCCCGACCGCCACAGCAGGTGCCACCGCTACGAGGACCTCGGCCCGACACCGACCATCGACCGGCTGCTCGCCGAGATCGACGCCGATCCCATCTGCATCTTCTGGGGCTGAGGAATCGGCTATCTGGTCGTGGACGCGACCCGACGAGCTACGTCGGCGCACCGCTGGGCTCGCTCGACCGCCTTCGTTGCAACGGAGGGGGCAATGTCGTCTGGCTCGTATTCAGCCTTGGTCTTGAGCGGCAGGAGGCGGCGCAGCTCTCGCTCGACCTCGGTCCCGTCCGGGCCGGCCTGGCGAAGGAGGGCGAGCACCTGGTCGTGGTCTTCGCCTGCGGCCCGCTCACCGAGGCGAGCGCCGCAGACGGCGTCGGCGGAGTTTATGCCGGCGTGGATGGCGAGGCTCGTGGCGGCGATGTTGCGGCCGGCGCTGAGATCGCTGGCCGCTGCCTCGGCGAACTCCTCGGCCTTCGCTGCGTAGGCGCGGACCTGCGCGGCCGACACCGGCCTGGTGCGACCGGGCTTAGGCACTGCGCACCGCCCGGAGCTCATCGAGGCCGAGCCCGTACACGACACGACCGTCACGTCGGATGTCGGCCCACACCTGGGAGCGGCCGGTGAGCTTTCGGGCTGCCTCGTTTGCGCTCACCTCGAGCACCTCGACCGGGTTGCCGGTGAGTCGGCGTACGTCGCGGCGCCAGGCTTCAAGCGAGGTCGACCAGGCGTCGTCGTCGTCCTCGTCGATGTCTGCGGGCCAGACGACGACGACGTCGATGTCGCTGCCGACCTCGGCTTCCCGTCGGGCGAACGAGCCGAAGACGATCACACTCAGCGGTGGGTGGGGGAGCGCTCCAGCTAGTCGGCCCATCTCGTCGAGCACGGTGTCGCTGGCGCGGGCGAGGGTGAGCAGCGCCCGGGATGCGACGTGCTCTGGCACGAGCCGAAACAGCGATGCCGGCGGAACCTCCCGCCGCTCGACGACACCGAGCGCCACCAGGTCGGGCAGCAACCGGGATGCCTGGGCCTGGCTGATCCCAGCGAGCTGGGCGATGGTCCGCAGGTTCAGTTCTGCGGTGGTCTCGGCCAGGACGGCCAGCACCCGCCCCTGGGCTCCTGGCACGATGGCCTCGATGGCTCGGACGAAGTCCACGACGCCAGGCTACTATTAGCCAGCAGAAATGGAACGATCATTTCATTCATGCGTGATACCGGCTGCTGGAACGCGACTCATAACCCGAAGGTCGCAGGTTCACATCCTGCCCCCGCCACCATTGTGATGTCGCGAGACATCCCGGACAGTCCGAACCTCAATTGGGTTCGGCTGTTCGGCGTTTTGGGCGGGTGGGTCCTTTGGGGGCGCTGGTTGGTTGGTAGTCGCGGGTGGTGTCGATGGTGAGGTCGCGGAGGAGCTCTCCGGTCGCGGCGTGGACGACGCGGACGTGGAGATCGTCGACGACGCGGATGACGGGGTTCGGGAGAGTAGGACGCGCGAGGGAACTGGAGGTGGCGATGTGAGGTCGGACTTCAGGGTCACTGGGCGCCGCTACCGTCGAGCCGATGTCTGCACCGCCAGCTGAGGACGAGCCGATTGATGCGGTGATTGCGCGGCTCGATGGCGCCGCGGCTCGGCGGTTGCTGGCGAGCGCGGCGGAACAGCACGAGGACGTGATGCGGGCGGTCCGTCTCGCGGCTGCTGGTGAGAGCGAGCGGCTCGCGGTGTTGAGGGCAGCGGTCGATGACGGTCTGCGCACTCGTCGGTACCTCGACTACTGGGGTTCATCTGCGTGGGCGCGGGATGCCGCGCCGGTGGTGTGGGCCCTCGGTGAGGAGGTGGGCTCCGCCCCGTCGGGGGAGTTGGTCGTGTTGTTGCAGCGAGCCGCGGGGCACCTCGTGAAGGTGATCATGCGGGCAGATGACTCAGACGGGATGATCGGCGACCTGTGTCGCGATGTCCTCGACCTGCATCGCCGAGCGTGTGCCGCGGGTGTGGCTGATCCACCGAAGTTGGCGAAGTGGATGGTCAAGTTCGCGTTCGAGGACCAGGACTTCTTCGAGGTTGATCCGGTCGCCTACGCCGACGCGCTCGGGGACAAGGGCCTCGCTGTCTACCGGCGAGAAGTCGCCAAGCGGTCCGATCCCGCCGACGCCCCCGAAGGCCGTTCGGAGACGCTGCACGACTTCTACGGAGGCTTTCCGAGCTTTGCCGCCAAGTACGCCGCCGAACGTCTGGCGATCATCGACCGTGATGTCGACCGGCTCGTGGAGCTGCTCGGCGACGACCTGTCCTCGCCCCACCAGTTCCAACGCGTCGCCGAGGCAATGGTCGAGCTCGGCGACACCGACGAGGCGTTGGTCTGGGCTCGGCGTGGGATCGCCGAAACCTCCGGCTGGCAGGTCGCGAAGCTCTACGACCTGGCTGCTGAGCTGCTCGCTGAAGCAAACGACCTCGATCAGGTGATGGAGTTGCGCCGTCACCACCATGAGCGGATGCCTTCAGCTACCACCTACGCCAGGCTGAAGGCCGCATCCGCTGCCGTCGGTGCCTGGGAGATCGAGGTCGATCGAGCTCGATCGGTGCTGGCCGAGCGCGACCCCGCCGGCTACATCGACGCCCTCCTGGCCGACGGCGACGCAGACGAGGCCTGGACGTTGGCCGAAAATGGAGATCGTGAGATCCAGCCGGCGCAGTGGCTTCGTTTGGCCGAGGCCCGTGAACCGACCTCGCCCAGCGATGCGATGGCGGTGTACCTGCGGCTCGCGGACGAGTTGCTCGTGCAGGCCGACAAACGTGCGTACAGACATGCCATCCGGCACCTCAAGGCGGCCCGTCGGGCAGCGACCGCAGGGGACCGGGCCGACGAGTTCACCGAGCATCTCGGCGGTCTGCGGGAACGCAACCGGCGCCGACCGTCCTTGATGGCCATGCTCGACAAGGCCGGTCTGCGGTGAGACCGACATGACCAAGCAACGACACATCCGAGAAGGTGACCGTCTCGATGACGAGGCGACCATCGTGATCCGCGGCGGTGCTCTCAACTCAGGTGTCGAGCTGCTCGTCACCTGCGAGTACGTCAGCTGGATCAACCCGTGCCATGAGGACTGACCCGATCGGGCAGGTGACCAGTGGATGACCTCGATCTCGTAGCTGATCTCAATGCCCAAGACGACGACGGCTTCGGCTGGTCGACCCTGACGGATGCGATCGCCCCCGACCGTGTCCACCCCGGGGCCATGCTTCGTGCTGGCAACAGCAAGGCCCGAGCCGTGGTCCGCGTCGTGGCCGTCGATGACGACGGCCAGATCCACTTCACCGTCCTGCCCGGAACAAAACCGACGTGGCGCTTGCGTCGACCAGTCCTGGGCGTAGAGCAACGAGCGGCTCCAGGGGGGGGTGGAGGTGAGCTCGTCGAGTTCGTGCGGTTCGAGGACCTCGGTCGGCCGTCGGTTCGGGTGAACACCAGCCCGTGCTGCAGTTCCTCCGCTGGTCGGGCATGTCGGAAGCGGAGTCGGCAGCACAGGCCCGAGAACGCTTCGACAGCGCCGCGGTGATCGGACGCTCCCGCCCCGGCCTTGGTGACGACTTCAGGCCTCGGGGATCGGTCTTCCGAAGGTCTCCAGGGTGACCTCGTCAGGTTCGGGGCCGCCGCGGATGCCGCGGTCGAGGTTGTCGATCGCATCGAGCTCACCGTCGGTGAGCTCGAAGTCGAACACGTCGAAGTTCTCGGCGATGCGATGTGGTTTGACCGACTTGGGGATCGCCGATCGGCCTTGCTGGATGTGCCATCGCAACATGACCTGGGCCGGTGTCTCTCCGTGGGACTCGGCGATCGCCCCGATGGTCGGGTCGGTGAACGTCGATCGGGTCGCGTCGCCTCGGTAGTGGGTGATGCCCCCGATCGGTGACCACGCCTGGGTGAGTATCCCGTGTTCGGCGTCGGTGGACTGGACGGCGGGTTGGGCGAAGTACGGGTGGACCTCGATCTGGTTGAGCGCGGGCACGACATCGGCGCTCGCGAGCAGCCGGTTGAGGTGGTCGGTCATGAAGTTCGAGACGCCGATGGCGCGGGCCCGACCATCAGCGAGGAGTCTCTCGAGGGCCCGGTATGCGGCGAGCGTCGTGGCGAACTCCGATGGGAGCGGCTGGTGGAGGATGAGCACGTCGATCTGTTCGACGCCGAGCTTCACCGCGCTCTTGTCGAACGCGTGGAGGGTCTCGTCGTAGCCGTAGTCGGTGATCCATACCTTCGTCTCGATGACGACCTCGGACCCGTCGAGTCCGGACCGGTGGATCGCTTCGCCGACCTCGCGCTCGTTGCCGTAAGCCGCGGCGGTGTCGATGTGGCGGTAGCCGGCATTGAGCGCCGCGGTGACCGCGGCGATGGTCTCGTCGGGCGGTGTCTGGAACACACCGAAGCCGATCGGGGGCAGTTGGAGACCGTTGTTGAGGGTGAGCAGCGGTGCAGGCAGGGGGTTCTCCTTCGGGCGAAGCCTCTTCAGGTCGGTTCGGTGCTGTCGGTGCGGTGCGCTCGGATCTCGGCGCGTGCGTCGCGGTGACGCAGCACCTCGTAGGCGATCAGCGCGCAGCTCAGCGCGGCCACGGCCGTCGTGGTCACGAGTGCGCTCACGCTGGTTGCCACGGGGACGATCGCGATCGCGAAGGCAGCGGCCACGGGTCGACCGCGGCCCAGGCCGCCGCCGATCCGCAGGCGCAGGCCGGCGTGGGCGAGAAGGTAGAGCGCGATGCCACCGGCCAATGCGGTCGCGATGGGCAGATCGAGCGAGCGCGTTGGATCCTCGACGGCGACCTCGATACCGAAGGCGTAGAGCACGATCCCGACCACCATGACGCCGTGGAGGTACGCGTAGACGTCACGGGCGAGCAGGGCACGTTCGGTGCCGGCCGCGTCCTCAAGTCGGTGTTCGGCGACGATGGTCACCCAATCGAAGTAGGCCCACCACAGACACGCCACGACGATGAACCCCAGCACACCAAGTGTGAGCAGCGGCGCATCGAGCTCATGGTTCGAGGTGCCGGCACCAAGTGCGACGACCGACTCGCCGAGGGCGATGAGGATGACGAGACCGAACCGTTCGACGAAGTGGGTGGGGGCCACGTCCCAACCTCGTGCCCGACCGAACAGCGGCCAGAGGGTCATGATCACCAGGGCGAGCGCCCAGCATGCGATCTGCGCCCGGCCTTCGACGAACGCGGCGACGAGGAGCAGCCCCGAGGTGAGAAGGACGTTCGGCACGGCAGCTGTGGTCGATCGACGCCACGAGTCGTCGACGTTGGCCGCGAGTCCAAGCAGGACGACGTGCAGAGCGCGAACGATGAAGTAGGCGACGGCGAACACCATCGCCGAGGACCCGAAGACCAGCGGGAGAGCGAGTGTTACGACGACGAGCGATCCCATCGCGGCGAGCATCAAGATGCGCACGACCCCTGCTTCGGGATCGACGCGGTTGGTGAGGCGGGCATAGCCAGCCCAGGTCCACCACAGCACCGCGAGGACCATAACGATGTGACCGATCCCGGCCCAGGTCGGGTCCGCGGTCATCAGCCTGGTTACCTGGGTGAACGCGAACACGAAGACGAGGTCGAAGAACAGCTCGAGGGGCGTGGCGCGCGCGGGAGGGCTGACCGAGGCCGGGATCAATCGCGCCCTCACCGAGCTGGTCATGATCGTGCTGGCGGCCCGTAGAAGAAGTCGGCGGTGGCGCCGCCGTCGATGAGGAAGTCGCTGCCGGTGATGAAGCCGCCGTCGGGGCCCATGATGAGCGCGGCGAGCGCGGCGACCTCGTCGGGTGTGCCGGCTCGGCCGGCGGGCATCTTGTGCAGCATCGCCTGGTAGAAGTCGGCGCGTTCGCCGTGGAGCTCGTCGCTGGCCAAGGGGGTGACGATGATGCCGGGACTGATCGAGTTGATCCGCGCTCCTCGTTCGGCCCAGCGGATCGCTTCGCCTCGTACCCGCAATGAGTTGCCTCGCTTGGCCATCTGGTAGGCGTGCAGCGTGTCGGTGACACCCTTCACGAAGTCCAAGCCGAGGAGGTCGTCGGCGGCTGCGGTGGCGAGGAGCGCGTCCTGTTCAGCGGTGAGGGCGGGCATGCGGTAGCCCGACTGCGAGGAGATCACCACCCCCGATCCACCGGAGGCGATGACGTTGCCGAACTCTTCGAGCACCATGGCGGTGCCGTAGAGATCGACGCGGAGGATTGCTTCGATCGGTGCCTGCGAGGGGGAGACGCCGGCTGCCTGCACGAGTGCCTTGATCGGTCCGATCTCCTGAGCCCTCGCGGCGACGGCCTGGACCATGGCGCGATCGGCGATGTCGGCGTGCATGACGGTGCTCTCGAACCCAGCGGCTTCGAGTTGCTCGGCGGCCGCCTCGGCCGATTTCCGGCTGTGGTTGGCCACGACGATGTGGCGGCCGCTGCTGATGCGTCGGGCGATGGCTTGGCCGATGCCGCCTGCGCCGATCACCACGGTCACGTCGGTCATGAGCGTGCTCCTGTCGGGTTCGCTGGGTCGAGGGGAACGAGTCGGATGGTGACGGCGTGGTTGGCGGCTCCGGTGACCGAGCCGACGGGGCCTGGTCCGTAGCGGTCGTATTTGGCGTGGTACTCGGCGTCGATGGCGGTGTGCGGGAAGTCGGCGGTGGCGGTGTCGAACGAGACGTCGACTTCAACGCCTCGGGCGGATGCGGCCGTTCCCGCTCGCCAAGGCACGGCGGTACCAGGGGCGGTCGGGTCCACCCGCCGAGCGGACGTAGACCTCGTCGTCCACCTCGACGACCCACATCGTCGTGTAGCCGGACAAGGAGCCGTCGGGCCGGCGCGAGGCGAGGTCCAGCTCGGTCGACGAGCCGATCTGGCGGTTCTGATCCGGTGTCCAGGTGCTCATGGTGCGCTCACTCGGATCATCGACTTGATGGCACGTCGTTCGTCCATCGCCGCGTACGCCTCGGGGGTGTGGTCGAGGTCGGTCTCGTAGTCGAGGACCACGCCGGGGTCGATGGTCTCGTCGAGGACGTCGGTCATCAGTTCGGGGATGTAGAGCCGCGACGGGGCGGGTCCTCCTCGCCAGCCGACGTTGGCGAAGAACGTCGGGTTGAACGGGACCTCGCCGTGGGGGACGCCGACGATGCCGATGGTCGACCCGGGTCGGGCGATCTTCGCGGCGGTGTCGATGGACTGCTGGGTGCCGACGCACTCGAGTGCGGCGTCGACACCGACGCCGCCGGTGAGCTCCAGCACGGCGTGCTCGCCTTCGGGGCCGCGGGCTTCGACGATGTCGGTCGCGCCGAAGGTGCGGGCGACCGCCTGGCGATCGGGGTGGCGGCTGAGGGCGATGATCCGCTCTGCGCGGAGGCGTTTGGCGGCGAGGACGGCGGACAGAGCGACGGCGCCGTCGCCCACGACCCCGACGGTGTCGCCCGGCTTCACCCCCGCGCTGACCGCGGCGTGGTGCCCGGTCGACATCACATCCGACAGCGTCAGCAGCGACTTCAGGACCGCGTCGGAGTGCCCGCTCCCCGGGACCGGCACGAGCGTGGAGTTGGCGAGGGGCACCCGGACCGCTTCGCCCTGGCCGCCGTCGATCGTGCCGTCGCCGAACGTGCCGCCAGCGACGCACGAGATCGTGGATCCGTTGCGGCAGTGCGGGCAGGAGCCGTCGCTGATGATGAACGGAGCGATCACCAGGTCACCGATAGCCACGCCCGTCACGTCGGCGCCGATGTCTTCGACGATGCCGATGAACTCGTGGCCGATCGAGCCGACCGCATGGTCGGACTCGCCCCGGTAGTACCAGAGGTCCGAGCCGCACACGCACGCCAACACGACCCGCACGACGGCGTCGGTCGGTGCCTCGATGGTCGGGTCGGGTCGTTCGCCCACGACGATGTCCTTGGGTCCCTGGAAGATCGCTGCTCGCATGAGTCGCTCCTTTGTTCGGTCCTGACGTTCACCCAACCAGGCCCGGGCGAGATTTGGGAGTCCCGATCGAGAGGGGTACTGGCAGGGACTCCCTCTTGGCGTCGACCAGCCGTAGCGTTGCGATCATGGATGCGAAGGACGACATCCGAGAGTTCCTCGTCTCCCGACGTGACCGCATCAGCCCCCAGGACGCCGGGCTCCCCGCCTACGGCACGACCCGCCGGGTCAAGGGACTACGACGTGAGGAGGTCGCGCTGCTCGCCGGGATCAGCGTCGAGTACTACACGCGCCTCGAACGCGGCAACGCGAGCGGCGCGTCCGAAGACGTGCTCGACGGCGTTCTGGCCGATGCTGTTCGACAACATCACCATCCGACTCCTCGGCAGCGACGACTTCCCGCCCGAAGCGAAGCAGGCGGCCGCGGTCGACCTCACCACCGCCGCCCGGCAAGGCGCGCTGTCGATCCGCATCGGCACCGTGTTGCCGCTGACGGCGATCGCCGACGCCCACGACCGAGTTGGCGCAGGAGCCGACGGACGAGTGCTGGTTTCGATCGATTGACCTGCGCGTCGAGCGAGCGAGAAGAGGAGACCACATGGCTTCTGAGCGCGATGCCCCGACCGTCCACCTGCTGCACGTCACGACCGACCACGACGGACACACCGTGACGCATCGCTGCCAGGTCCCGGGACTTACGATGCGCCGTACCATCGGCGCGAGCCCGCCCTTGTGGGCCACCGAGCCGAACCCCGACCCAGTCTCCCGATCCATCTGGGTCCTCCCGGCCGGGTGGAGGGGCGGCTGGCACACCAACCCGCAGCGACAACTCGTCGTGCCGTTGTCGGGTCGCTGGTGGGTGAGGACTCAGGACGGAACCCTCACGGTCATGGGCCCCGGAGATGCGCACCTCGGCGATGACGTCGATGCCATCTCGAATGATGCTGGCAACATCGGCCACGACTCCGGCGTCGACGGCGACGAGCCGGTGGTGCTGTTGATGGTCCCGATCGGCGGTGAGCAGCAGCCCTGTGTCGGCGTGGAGGAGTGCCCTGGCAGCATCTGAGGTCCACCGTCGCCCTGGATTTCTGGTGGGAGCTGGCCGCGCTGGTCACGATCATGCTGCTGGGCCACTGGCAGGAGATGAAGGCGGCCTGCTCGGTCGGGAAGTGCCCCCGGGCCTGGGGGGCCCGTCGCATCCTGGCGTTCAGGGACTCGATCGCGTTGGCGGAGTAAATGACCCGGCGGATCTCGGGGCTGTAGTCCAAGAACGGCACGAACTCGGCTCAGGCGGAGTGAGGTTGACCCGGTTCGACGGACAGGGTGCGAAAAGTTCGCTGTCGGGGTCGATTTGATGTGATTCGGCGGGCGGCGGGCGGGCTGGTGCCGCCGCCCAACCGTTCGGGAAGGTACCACCGGCGCTGAAGCGCGCTCAGGTCCTGAAGCGCCGGTGGCTCCCGAGTCCGGAGGCAGATCAGTGGATGCGGGAGACGTTGCGCCGCCGTCGCAGCTCGGAGCGGTGAATGCCCGCCCTGAGATCAACGCGGACATGGCCGCCAACGACGCCTTCCGCGCTTCGGTGTTCGCAACGGCCGCTTGCACCTGCTCGAGCAGCTCGCTCGCCTTCTCGGGGTGGACGCTCTCCGGGGGGCAGCTGAGGAGGTGGTTGGTCTCCGACGCGAGCTGAAAGGCCCGGTCGCGTGCCCGGGGAGCATCGGCATCGAGAGTCACCACCATCTGGGCGTTCCTTGCCACCGCCTCCAGATAGGTCGACATGACGTCCTCCGACGCCAACGCTGCGATCCTGGCGTCAACGTCATCACGGACCCCGTTGCGGTCCGAGTCGACGCCGGCGAGCGTCTGCGACATCTCATCGGTCGACGACCGGCTACACGCCGAAACCACCAACAGCAGCGCGAGAGCGACCCCGGCCGCGCGGATTGCGTCCCATGTCGTGGTGTAGGTGGCCACGTGCGTTCGTCCCTCCCGAGAGCGCCAGTTCATCATCGATGACGGGTTGTCGCCGTTGACCCAGGCAGCGGTTGCTCACGCCCGGCTCGAGACGATCCGTCCGTTCATCGAGTGCATCGAGCGTGTTCGACCGTTGAACTCGCCCCAGAAGTGAACTCGGCAGCGTCAGACCGAAATCCCGTCCCGACTCTGCCGAGAATCCGAACGGGAGCGGCGCCTGCTCGCCGAGCAACCGGGTGTCGGTCAGGACTGGCCATAGGGTTCGAACGGATGGGTGTCACTCGCCAGCATGCGGACGAGATCTACAGCGACTCGGCCCTCGTGCGACAACTCGTGGCCGAGCAGTTTCCGGAATGGGCTCATCTTGATGTCGCATGATTCGATTCGACGGGGACCATCAATGCCATCTATCGGCTCGGCAACGAGCTCTCGACCTTCCCGTCGGCCAATCCGTGCCTGTCGCGGTGTCCGGCATCAACCCATCATGTCGGACGGACGATGGCCCGTACCGCGGGCGAGGGAGGTCTCCGTTCGGCCGCCAGACGTCACGTGGTGAGCCGCCCACCAATCGCGGCCGGCGTATCTGCACCTGCCCCTCACTGGTGGGATCGTGTTCGCTGCGCTGGGCGCAGCCTTGCTGATCGAGGTTGCGACCCGATGTTCCGTAGTCCCTTGATGCCGGGACGGTCTGTCCGGAGTGTCTCTTGATGGTCCGCGCCGAGTTGGTCGGGGTAGCCGTGGTGCCTGAGGCCGCGAACGTCGACGAACTCCGTGTCGGCTCCGGAGGCCGCGCCGACGTCAGTACTCGACGGCCGCCGTGTCACCGGCCGGCGATGACGGATCCCTCGGTGGCGTCAGCGCCAGGGTGCCGACGGCGGTCCCGACCAGTCGCCCATCGTTGTGGCAGTCGACCGCGACCACCGCGGTGCGCTTCGACAACGACAACACCCGACTCATCGCCCGGAGCACACCGGGGCGGGTGGGGGCGACGTAGTTGAGCTTGAACTCGAGCGTCGCAGGCCAGGTGCCGAGGGGGACCAGGGGAAACACCGCGGAACCGAGGACGTGATCGACGAGCGACGCCATCACCGCGCCGTGCGCCGCACCGAACGGGTTGAGGAGATGCTCGGCGACGTCGATCTCGGCGACGCAGACCCCCGGCTCCACCGCCGTGAAGCGGATTCCGAGGAATCCGGGGATACCGCCGACGTTGCCTTCGGGGGCCTGCGAGAGTCGGAGCATCTCGTTGGCCAGGTCCTCGTCGAACCGCTCGCTCCAGTCCGGTTGTCCGCTCACCGTGTCTCCCTCCGCAGTGACCGCTCCGAACACTGTTGTCGCGGCCGCGTCGGCGGTCCAGCCCCGGCGGTGCGCCGTCGTCGGGAAGGCGGCCCCGGCCACGGTGATCCGCTCGACACCGCACCGACGGCGCCGGCCGACTCCCGCCCGGACCCGCCGGTGCCCGGTCATTCGGGTCGGGTGGCCCGGATGAGTGACAACTCGGGGATCCCGAGCGTCTCCGCCTCGATCCGCACGTACCCGGCATCGAAGAGCCAGGTAGCGTACGCCGAGAAGGGGTGCACCTCGCCGGCGGATCGCAGTGCCAGCCCGAGGGCGTAGAGGCCGACGGATCCACCGTTCGGACGATCGACGTCGGGAAGGGCGTCGAGGATGACGATCCCGCCGCCCGGGGCGGTCCGTTCACTGAGCGACCTGATCAACAGGCGCACGTCCTCGGCGGGGTAGAGCCGGCACAGGTTGGCGACGAGCACCGTGTCGTACGGCCCTCCCGCGGGTCCAAGCCCTCGGCTTCGAACACGTTCCCGGCCAGCACCGTGCATCGATCCTCGAGCCCGTCCCCGGTGACGGCCGACGCGGTCGCGCCGGCGACGTCGGGGAGGTCGACGAGGGTGGCCGTCGCCTCGGGATGGCGAGCCAGGAGTGCCCGCGACCAGGGAGCGACGCCCGCTGCCACGTCGAGGATTCGGCCGGGGCGGCCGATCAACTCCACCAGCCGGTCGACCACCTCCGACCCGAAGGCTCCGAGGGGCTCGCTCAGCGGCCGGTACGACGGCGGCGGGCCGGACACACGGCGCGACCCGGAATGCAGGAAGGGTTCCAGTCCTTCCCATGGGCGGACAAGCATGCGGATCGCCTCGGGGGCATAAAGGCAGCGCAGCCGGCCGAGGACGTCACGGTCGACGACCTGGGCGTCGACGAGCGCGCGAGCAGCAGGGTCGATCCCCGCCGGTCGAGCCGGCAACGTCGGGCCACCTCCGTCGCCGTCGGTCCGCCCTCCGCGTCCTCGGAGATGACGTCGAGGACACCGAGTTCCAGCGCCGCGGACCACCGCTGCGGTCGACAGGCTCCTGGACAGGCGATGGATGGGCGCCCCCGCGTCGCTCGGCGCCGTCGACGCCGACGGGTGGAGGGGCGGACACGTCGGGCATCGTCGGAGTGGCTAGGAGTGCCACCGAACCACGCCGGCGTGGCCGTCCACGGTCACCTGCTGGCCCGTCCGGAGGACGCCGGTGGCCACCTTCGTGCCGACCACCGCCGGAATGCCGAGTTCACGGGCCAACACGGCGGTGTGCGACAAGAGCCCGCCGGAGTCGGAGACCACCGCGGCCGCGATCCGCATCGCCGGCTCCCAGCCGGGAGACGTGAAGGCGCACACGATGATCTCACCGTCGACCAACTGGTGGAGGTCGTCGACGTCGGCGATGACCCGCACCGGGCCCGTGGCGTCCGGGGGCGCGGCACCGACTCCGTCGAGCCGGCCGGCTCCGATCTGGGGTGGCCCCGGCGTCGGTGCCGTCTGCCGGACGAAGTAGCCGACGGCCCGCAGGAGCCGGGCCAGGGCTGGGTCCACGTCGGGTGGCAACCGGGGTGGGGAGGGTGGCGTCCCGATGGTCGGTGGGGGCGGAGCCGCGGCGAATCGGTCGTGGGTCCTTCGGCGTTCGGCGGCCAGCGCCTCCAGCTCCGGCGTCAGCACTCCACCGGTCAGTTCCGTCGCGGTGAGGAAGAGCGCGGCGGTGGGATCGGCGAAGCCGAGCTGTCGGGCTCTGCCGAGCGCCCGACGACGCAGGCACCCGACCCAGCAGCACAGCTCGTGGTGGGTTGCCTCGCGCCAGTGTTGGGCGCGCCTGGCATCGGGAAGCGTCTCGGCGAGATCGGGCAGGCGAGCGAGCAGTGCCGCCGCTGGATCGATCCCCTCGACGGATCCGGGATCCGAATCCGTCGACAGTTCGGCATACGCACCCGAGTCGACGCCATCGGCCCCGTCGTCAGCGGTGGACCCGGACACGAGCTCCGCGGTCGTCGCCGCGAGGACGTCGGTTCCCATCGACAGGTCGCCGTCGACCGCGAGGTCTTCTCTGCCGGTGAGGCGCAGCGCGGCGACCGCTTCGGCTTCGGTGGCGCCCCGGTCGGTGGCCGCGAGCAGCCACTCCGACGTGGCGGTGGAGATGATCACTTCGGCGAATCGGGCCTCGAGCAGTGCCGAGAGGCCGTCGGCGGCCGCCGCGACGTCGGTGTCGTCGAGGGCCTCTCGGCGCTCTCGCCACCTCGGGAGTTCGACGGTGAGCCAGCGATCGGCCGCCTCGATGCGAGCGTCCTCCGGAAGGGAACGTCGATGTCGGAGCCGTTCGGCGATGACCGAGCCGTCCTTCGGCGGTCTCGTTCCGCCGTAGAGCCAGCCCCCGCGGAGCTCGAAATGCGGCGCGCCCGCGGGTACGCACCAACGGTCGAATCCCGCCTCGAACCCGCGGTTCATCGGGTCGATCCAGGCGTCGGCCTGCAGCGGGGGCAGCGGTCGTTGGAAGTGGTCGGCGCGGGTGAGGAACGGTTCCATGCCGACAGCTTCCCAGGACTCGCCGGTCCGGGCATCGGTAGGAATGCGTAGCGCCGGTCTCGCTCGGCGATCGCGTCACCGACCTCGAAGGACGTGGGCCACCAGCGCCGCTCGGGTGCCGATGCCGAGCTTGGTGTAGATGTGGTCGAGGTGGCTGGTGACGGTGCGGATGCTGATGCCGAGCCGTTCGGCGATCTGGCCGTTCGTCAGGCCTTCGGTCAGCAGGTCGGCCACCTCCACCTCTCGTGGTGTGAGGCGGATGCGGTGGTCTCCGGCCGGCACGGGCGAGGGAGGTGTCGCAGCCTCGCACGGTGACGACCGGAGCCCGCGTAGCCGCATGGCCCATGGTGCTGCACCGATGTGGTCGAACAGGTCTCCGGCGACATCGAGTGCCTCGCAGTCGGCAAAGGACCGGTCGCGCTCGGCCGCCTCGAGGAGTGTTTGAGCCGCTTCGAACCGCAACCCGAACGACGCGAACCCTTCGGAGGCCCTTGCCAGGGCGAGGGCATCGCCGGACGCCAACGCGTCGAGACGGTCGGCCGTCACGTGCGGCAATGAGCCGGGTCGTGCCCGGGAGCGCAGAGCGGTGGTGACGGCCGCCACGTCGCGGGTGCGTCCGGCGGCGGCCAGGACCTCCCCGGCGATGGACCACACGAGGCGACCGCCCATGACCAGGTACCGGCCGGCCGGTGTCGCGTCGTTGAGGGATGTCGGGTCACCCCCCAAATGGGTGGCATAGGCCGCCACGACCCTCGAAGCGGCGGCATGGCCCGGGAATCCGGAAGCGGCCGCGGCCGCGGCCGCGCCGGTGGCGATGGTGACGGCTGAATCCAGCTCGCCCCGTAGGGCCAGCAACAGGGCTTCCCAGATCGGTCGGCGGCAGAGGCTGACGGCGGACGCGTCGGTGATTTCGGTGAGACGGTCGGCGGCGCGGTCCCACTCGCCCGTCGCGATCTCGCCCATGAGCAGGGCAGTCACCGGCCTCCACGAGTGGGCCGTCACGTGGGAATCGGCACCGAGGCAGTCGAGGAGACGCACGCTCCGGTCACGGGCCTCGGTGAACCGACCGAGGAAGGTGAGGGCATCGATGACCATGCCATCGCAGGCGACCCGGGTCACCAGGGGTTCCCCGTCGGCGACGTGAGGATCGAGCTCTGCCACCTCCTCCATGGCCGCGCGACCGGTGACCGCATCGAAATAGACCAGCCGGAGGCGGGCCTCGACGGCCTCCGGTCCGACTGCGGCGGTGTCGTCGAGCGATTCGAGATCCGCTCGGACGAGCGCAGCGAGCGCTGCCGCCTCCGACAGGCGGTCACGACGCATGAGGTCGAGGAACTGGGCAGTATGAGCCCGGAGACGGGTCGGCCCCGTCGCTCCGTCGGTGAGTGCCAACGCCCGCGACCACCACACTGCGGCGTCGTCGCGTCCGAGGTGCCAGCATCCGAGCGCTGCGGTCAGCGCCACCCTTCCCGCCTCGGCCGGATCGGTGTGCGCGAGCAGGTCGACCGCCCGCCCGCGTGCCGCCAGGGCCGCGGTGCCTTCTCCGCAGCGCTCCCACGCCACCGCCGCCTCCTCGTGGAGTCGGGCCGCGTCGGTACCGGTCCATCCGTTCTCCGCCCGCATCGCGGCGGCGGCGAGCCACCGGGTGGCCACGTCGGGAGCGCCGCGGGCGAGGGCCCGACGTCCGGCGCGGGCCAGGAGCTCTGCGGCCTCTGCGTCTCCCAGCAGTGGGCCGGCACCGAGGGCATGACGGGCGACGTCGTCGAGGGCGCCCTCGCCTTCGGCGGCCATGAGGTGAAGCAGGGCCAAGTGGAGGCGGCGTCGCTCGCCCTCGGTCACGAGCCGACCGACGGCATCGCCCACCAGCGAATGAGCGAGTTCCCACCGATCGGGTGACGACTCCACGACGAGGCCGGCCCCCGCGGCCAGTTCCGCCGAGGTCCGGCTTCCACCGATCCGGCCGACCACGGCGTCGATGGTCGTCTCGTCGAGGGCGCCGTCGGCGACGGCGAGCAGGGTGACCACGTTCCGAGTGTCCGGGTCGAGGCCTGTCAATCGGTCGGCGTAGATGTCCACGACGTAGTCGGGTACGTCGACGGTTCCGGTCGCGGTCCAGCCGCCGTCGGTGCGGCGCATGATCCCACGCTCCTGCATCGCTCGGATCACCGCGTCCACGGCCAGGGGGAGCCCACCGGTCCTGGCGAGCAGGTCGTCGACGAGCGGTGGAGCGAGTGCGCCACCCAGCCGGTCTGCCCCGGCCGCGGCAACCTCGGGTCGCCCTAGGGGGCCCAACCTCAGGTGGGTCGCCGTCGGGACGCGGCCCAACTGGGCGACCAACGCCCGCGCGGCGGGTCGTGCCGGAAGTTCGGACGACCGTGCCGTGACGATCATCGTCACCGGGTCGTCGCGCAGCTCCATGGCGAGGTGGCCGAGGAGTTCCACGGTGCCGGAATCGGCCCAGTGGATGTCGTCGACGGCCATGACCACGGGGCCGTGGGCGGCCAGTCGAGCGACGAACAGGCTCACCGCCTGGAACATCCGTGCTCGGGCAAGGTCGGGATCGTTTCGGGCCTCCGCCGTGATCTCAAGGTCCTCGACCAGCAGTCCGAGGCTGTTGAGCCCCTTCACCCGTTCCTCCCGAACGTTCGCGGGAAGGGCACGCAGATAGCGCCCGACCGCTGCCGCGACCGGCCCGTACGCGACCGATGCGCCGAGGGTGTGCGCGCGCCCGCTGAGCACGGCGGCGCCACCGCGGCCGGCCTCGGTCGTCACGGTGTCGAGCAGTACCGACTTGCCCATCCCGGCGTCGGCTTCGATCACGATGGCCCCGAGGGTGCCGGTCCCGGACCGTTCGACGATGTCCCGAGCCCGTTGCAGTTCCCGGTCCCGCCCGCGCAGCACGGCCGTCAGGGTACGGCACGAGCGGCGTGATCGAACGGGAGTGGCCGAGCTCCCGCTCAGGTGGTGGTGACGCCGACGGGTACCGTTCGCTCGAGCGCCGGCGCCCCGGTGATCCCCGTGGCGATGGCCCAGAGCGCACCCCCGACGGCGCCGATCGGGAAGAGGATGTCGGCGCCGAAGATCAGGACGACCGGTACGGCGATCGCGGAGGCCAGCCCGGCCACGATGCCGATCGCGGCCACGAACTGCCGGGGTCCACCCCAGGTCCGGCCCAGGCTCCACGCGAGGCCCGCGAACGCGAGGCCGAACACCACGCCGGCGACGAGGGCCACCACCAGATGCACCCGCGTGAGGAGGGGGATGTTGCCGGTCGCCAACTCGTCACCGTCCAGGACGTCGAGCGTATGGAGGACGAGGTCGACCACCGAGAGCGCCGCCGCCGGGATCGCGAACGAAAGGGCCCGTGAGGCACCCGGCCAGGCATTCGCCTTCCGGGCGCCAAGGAAGCCGGTGAGCAACAGCGCGGCGCCGATCGTCATCAGCGAGTGACCCACGATCCAGATTCCCTCGTGGCCGACGATCATGGAGGCGGTGCGCTCGGCAACCGCGTGTGAGTCGGCGGACTTGGGGTGCATGGCCCCGCCCACGATGGCGGCGATCCCGCTCAGGAAGAGTGGGACCCGCCACGCCGATAGTGGAGCGATACTCGATGTCGGGGTGGAGCCCGCTTTTGTACTCATGGCGACCATCGTGGGGACGGTGCCCGATCCCCGCATCGGTAGATCTACCGATGTTGGTGGAATCGTCGGTCCGAATGGGTGTTCTCGAACCCTGAGGTCGCTCGGTGCGCCGCTCAGGCAGTATGGGACGGGTTCACAACCAGGGGAGGTGCGCCACGACCGCTTCCGAAGTTCTCGATGGATTGCTCGACGCCGACTTCTCGAGCGACCCGGTCACAGACGCCGGGCTCACGAACCACCGTCCGATGGCCCTGGTCGCCCTTGCGGCCATGGGTGCGGACGACGAGCGTCTCGCGTCGTTCTCGACGTCGTACGGGATGCGACTCGTACCGTGCCGTCCGCACCTGAACGCTGCACGCCTCGAGTTGCTTCGCGACCTCGAGAAGGACGGCCCGACCGCCGTGCTCGAACGCGTGTTGCCCAACCTTGCAGCCGGCGTCGGAGGCGCCGCGTTCCACGGACTCATCCGGCTCGGCTACGGCCTGGACCACGGGCGTGCCTCCGACGTGGCCGCAGGGCTCGCCTACCTCGCTTCGGCGTCCCAGCCGGTCGAGGTCTCGGCATCTGCTGAGGCGACCGTCGAGCTGGGGGCGTTGCTCGACCGGTTGCACGACGACCCCACAACCGCACGACGGACGTTCGTCTCACGGGGCTTCGGTGCTCGGTTCGCCGAAGCCGCCGCAGACCCGGTGGTCGCGCGGCTTCTCGGCGGCCTGTCGCCCGAGCGGTGCCGCCTCGGGGAGATCGCTTCGACCTCGCTCGGGCTGTACCGGTCGACCGGCGACTTCTTCGCCCTGCACACCGTGACCGCGACCCACGCTGCTCGCCTCGTGGTCGACCATCTCGACGATGAGGCGGTCGCGGCCGCGATCGTCGTTGGCCTGGCCCGGGCGGTGGCCGTCGCGTACGTGGTGCTCGCCACGCCCCGGTGGTCGGTACGGCCGACGGTCGCTGAGATTCCCGCGTGGGAGGCGATCGAGAGGGCCGCCGTGGTATCGGACGATCCACACGTGCTGAAGATGGTGCACACCTGCCGACAGGAGCAGCGCGTGGGGGGGACTGGAGTATCGGGAGACCGCGGCCGAGGTCGTCGGGCTGCTCGACGCCTGAGGCGTGTCTTGAGAGCGGGGCGGCCCGTACACCTCTACGGGCCGCCCCGCCGTGCCCTCGACCTCTCCGAGCCAAAGAACCCCCTGCCGTCTCATGACGAGCGACATGACGATCGAGTGGAGATGGTCGTGGACCCTGACGGGGCGGCTCGTATCGGGAACCTCGGGATGGCGGGTCAGGACACGGTGAACTCGGCGTACATGCCCGACATGAAGTGCGGCGGACCGCCGGGGACGCTCACCGGGCCGCCCTTGCTCTGCTGGGCGGCCTTCATGTACTCCTGCGGATTGGCCCCGACGGGGATGGCGCAGATGGCGAGATAGCGGCCGGGCTTGCCGATGGTCCCGTCGCCGACGGCGGCGAACCCGTCCGATGCGGGAGGAGCGACCAGGACCATCGTCGGGGCCCCGGTGAGGAGGGCTTCGAGCTCACTCTGGGGGAGCCTGCTCAGTTCCTCGCCCGAGCGGGTCTCCCCGTCGGGGAGTCGGAACACGACCATCTCGTGCACCTCCTTGGTCGACTTGTTGTGGAGGGTGAGCTCCGAGCCGACCGCCACCTTGTCGGGAATGCCTTCGTACCGGTAGTCCACCGCGGTCACGGGGATCGTCGAGGGCGTGGCGGCCCCGGTGGTCGTGGCGTGGGCCGCATCGGTGGTCTTGGTCGCGGCGGTGGTCGTGGTCGATCGGGACGCGGTTGAGGTGTCGTCGGAACTGCAGGCCGGAGTCAGCACGGACGTCACGACGAACACGCCGACTGCCACCGGCGGCACCCAGCGGCGGCGGGGGCGGTCGACGTTCAGGCCGAGCGGGACTCGCCGGGCCCTGGTTGGTGTGGTGGTTGAGTTGGTCATGTCCACGATGATCCGGCCCCTGCGGGGTCTGCGCATCGGTAGATCTACCGATACCGACGGGCCGACTCGCTCTGAGCGCCACTCCACCGCGTCGGCGAGTTCGGGGAGCGGTTCGCGCTATCCGCCGTTGCCAGGTCCACCGAGTCCTGGGGGAGCACCGCCACCCGGCCCGCCGCCTGTCACCGATGGTTCGGTGGTCGTGTCGATCGGCACCGTGAGCGACCCCTTGTAGCCGCCTTGACGATCCCCCGAGAGGGTCAGCA
This sequence comes from Microthrixaceae bacterium, assembly GCA_041394325.1. Classification (GTDB taxonomy): domain Bacteria; phylum Actinomycetota; class Acidimicrobiia; order Acidimicrobiales; family Microtrichaceae; genus JAWKIJ01. The sequence goes on along the minus strand of JAWKIJ010000001.1, from coordinate 2,989,787 downwards.
TCTGCTGGTCGATGGTGTCGGTGCTGAAGACGCCGTCGTTGGCGATGGAGACGTTGGCGAAGTTCTTGATCGAGGCCGAATAACGCGCCTCGTTGTCGTAGACGTCCTTGCAGGAAGCCTCGGGGAACGCCGCCTGGGAGGTCGCGATGCACTTGTCGTGATCGACGATCGAGTCGACGTCGGGGTAGACCTCGAAGTGGATGTGCGGCCACCGACCCGAGTAGCAGCCGGGGAAGATCGACGTGAACGTCACGTTGCCGTCGGCGTCGGCCACCTGCACGCCGCGCAGGTAGTTCTCGTCCTCGAGCCCGGACGAATACATCGAGTAGCCGCCCTCCGCGTCGCAGTGCCAGGCGTAGACGGCGGCGCCCTCGAACGGAGCGTTGCCGTTGGCCATGTCGACCACGGTGAACGAGAAGGTGAGCGGGACCCCCTCGGCGACACCCGTGGGCCCTCCGAAGCTCGAGGTGATGTCGCGTCGCACGACCCCGGACCGTTCCAAGATGTCAGGCCCGTTGCTGCCGTCGGCAGGGTAGGGACCGTTGGTCTCGTCGGGGATCTCCAACACGGTGTCGCCGGCGACCCTTGTCGTCGACGTCGTCCCGGCCGACCCTGAGGACGAGGTGGTCGAAGGGTTGGAGGAGTTGTTCCCGCATGCCGCCGCTGCGGTTGCCGCTGCTCCGAGGCCGACCAGGGTGAGCAGGCGTCGTCGACTGAGCAGCGTTGCCAGGTCGAAGGGGAGGCCCTGGTCGAAGACGGCGTCGTCGGGACGCGGAAGCGTCCGACCTTCATAGCGTGGGCGCCCGAGGGTCCCGTCCTGCCGGCTGGGTTCGCTTGAGTTCATGACGTGATTCTCCTCCGGCCACCTGGGAGTTGGCTGAGCGTCGGCGCAGTGTCCGATGTGGGTTTGCGCTCTCACCTGATCGGACCGCCCGTCGGGCCGCCGGTAGCGGAAGGACGCGGTTGCCGATCGGTCTCAGGTGGGTGAGGGGTGGGCGGCGAAGAAGGACCAGATGAGCGGTGTGGCTGCGAAGGCGTCGGAGGGTGCATCCGCGCCTCGCCGCCGCGGTGCCGAACTCGCTGCGGCTCCCCGGGGCCACTGGTGACCCGCTCCGTCGACGGTGATCAGTTCGACGCTGCGGCCGTCCTCGCAGTTCGCCGTCGAGGTCGTGACCTCACGCGCCCTCGTCGTGGTCGCAGGGTCGCATCCGTCGACGTCCCGCCACATGGCGATCGTCTCGGCGACGGGCGTGTGTCGCGGTACGCGGCCTATCCCGTTGCCCGGCGAACCATCGAAGGGTACGTGGGTGTCGGCCAGGCCGTGGATGTGGAGCACCGAGATCGGACGAGGGTTCGGGCAGGGATTCATCGACGCCCCGGCGACCGACGCGACGGCGGCGAACAGATCGGTGTCGCACGCGAGCCGTTCGGCCATCATGGCCCCGTTCGACATGCCCGCCACGAACCGGCGATGCGGGTCGAGCGTCACGACCGTGCCGATGTCGTCGATCATCGCCTTGACGAAACCCGCGTCGTCGACGTCGTCGCGGGCCGGCTCGCCACAGCAGTCGCCGGCGTTCCAGGCCCTCCTCGTGGCGTCGGGGTACGCGACGACGAAGCGGTTCTCCTCGGCGATCACATCGAAGCCGTAGGCGAGTTCGGCCTGACGGGCTGAACCGAATCCTCCGTGCAGCATGACCACGAGGGCGACCGGGGTGCTCCGGTCGACGGTGTCGGGGACGACGAGCCGGTACGTGCGTGTCGTGTCGTCCACTCGGACGCTGCGTTCGGTGTGGCCGGTGGACTCCGGGGCCGACGTGTCGCCCTCGGGTGACGAGCGTGCGGAGGTGGTCGGGGACCGGTTCGAGTCGGCCGAACGGTTGCGCCGACCCGCGACGCACCCCGTCGGGCCGATGCAGGCGATCGCCAGGACGCCGAGCACCAGGAGGAGGGTTGGAGGTCGCCGGCCATGGGGATCCCGAAGGCACATGTCTCACATCAAACCACGCCGCGCCGGACCGACCACTACCGTCGACGGACCATGGATGAGATGACGACGTCGGGAGCATCCGACCGCGGCCGACGGTGACCGTCGATGGGTTTCCCGAGAGGGCGCTGACCGTCGACTCGCCCGCGATCGGCGCACTGCAGCGCCGAACGCTCCGGGTCGTCGTCGCCTCGCAGGTGCTCGGTGGCCTCGGTCTGGCGGCAGGTGTGACCGTCGGTGCGCTGCTCGCCGAACGGATGATGCACCGGGCCGGCGTCGCGGGCATCCCGACGGCGCTGTTCACGGCGGGGTCGGCGCTGACGGCGTTCGTGGTCGGGCGGCTCGTCGCTCGGCGGGGCCGTCGATCCGGGCTCGGATTCGGGTTCGTGTGCGGTGGCGCGGGGGCGCTCGGGGTGGTCACGGCATCACGGATCGACAGCGTGCCGCTGCTGTTGTTCTCCCTGTTCGTCTACGGGGCCGGTGCCGCGACGAACCTCCAGACACGCTATGCGGGCACCGATCTCGCCTCGCCGGAGCGGCGCGCCACCGCGGTCAGCGTGGCGATGGTGTCGACCACGCTCGGCGCGGTCGCCGGGCCGAACCTGGTCGGCCCGCTCGGCCACATTGCCGAGAACTTCGGCCTTCCCGACCTGGCCGGGCCGTTCATGCTCGCCGCGGTCGCGTACCTCGCGGCCGGGACCGTCCTGTTCGTCGCGCTGCGACCCGACCCGTACCTCATCGCGCTCCACCTCGCCGGGGTCGATCGGCCCTCGTCGGCCGAACCCGCCGCCCCGGTCGCTTCCGGCGCCGCCGTGGGTGGGGCGGTGATGATCGTGACCCAGATGGCAATGGTGGCGATCATGACGATGACCCCTCCGCACATGCGCGACCACGGCCACGACCTGGGCGACATCGGCTTGGTCATCGGGTTCCACGTCGCCGCCATGTACCTGCCGTCACTCGTCACCGGGCGCCTGGTCGATCGGGTGGGACGTACGCCGATGGTCGTCGCGGCCGGGGTGGTCCTCCTGACGGCCGGGGTCACCGCGGCGAGTGTGCCCCCGACCTCGATGCCCGGTCTGATCGGCGCGCTCATGCTGCTCGGGTTGGGTTGGAACCTCGGCTTGATCAGCGGGACCGCACTGGTGGTCGACGCGACGGTCCCCGCGAATCGGCCCAGGGTCCAAGGCACGCTCGACGTGCTGGTCGCCCTGGCAGGGGCCGGCGGCGGTGCAATGTCGGGTGTCGTCGCCGCGCAGAGCAGCTACCGGACGCTCGCCCTCGCCGGCGGAGCGCTCTCGATCGTGCTCGTCCCCATCGTGCTCCGACATCGGAGCCCGACCCCCGTCCCGGGTGATCTCGATCCCGGGATCGGCTCGTAGGCGGGTCGGTCACGGTACGGGTCGGAGTCGCCCTCCGTGCTCCACGCGACGACGAGCGCGACGACAGCGGCGAGGTCGTGAACTCCGAGTCACGTCAGCGCCGGCCGGGTTCCTTCGACGTCTTCGACGAGATCGGCAAGGCGGGCTGCGAGCCGCTCGCGAACGCCGGCGTGTGTCGGGTCGTCGACGAGGTTGCGGCGCTGGTGGGGGTCGTTGACGTTGTCGTAGAGGTGGGTGCCGACGTAGCGCTCGGCGGACGGACGGAGATGCCCGGCGAAGGGGTTGTGGACGGGGGCCTTCACCGCATAGGTGTGGGTCGGCGTCCGTAGGGCACGGCCGATCTGGGACTCGCTGATCTGGATGAGCACGTCCGCGGGGGCTTCGGAGGAGTCCTGGAGGGGGCGACCGTCGAGTCCCGGGTCGTCTCCACCGGCGGCGGTGACGATGGTCGGCAACAGATCCAAATTGGTGGCGAGATCCCGTCGTCGGACCCCGCCGCGAAACCCGGGCCCGGACAGCACCATGGGAATGCGGACGGAGGCGTCGTGGGGGCTGCGCTTGTACTCGAGGTTGCGGGTGCGGAAGTGGCTGCCGTGGTCGCTGGCGAACACCACGAGCGTGTCGTCGCGGCGGCCGGTGCGGTCGAGGTGGTCGAGGATGCGGCCGAGGTTGGCGTCGATGCTCGCGCAGCAGGCGAGGTACTCCGCGTAGTTCCACCGCCAGTCGCCTCGCCACGCGGGAAGGTCGGCGGGGCGGTCGAAGGCTCGGAACCGTCCGGCCCACCCGTTCGGTCCGATGGTGCGGAACCGGTTGTTCTGGTGGTGGGGTTCGAGGAACGAGACGAACAGGAAGAACGGCCGGCCGTCGTCGAATCGGTCCAGCCGATCGACGGCGAGGTCGGTCACGGCATCGACGCGGAAGCCGTGCAGGTCCACCCGGTCACCGCGTTCGTCGTACATGTGGCCGCTGGTCGCGCCCGACGTGTGCTCGAGCGCGTCGGCGGCGACCCACACGTCGCGGTAGCCGCCGCGTCGTTCGGGTGGGACCGCCCGACGTTCGAACCGGGCCGAGGGCCGATCGGCCGGGAGGTTGCGGCCCCGGTTGCTGGCGAGATGCCACTTGCCGACGTAGCCGGTGGAGTAGCCAAGCGCTGCCATCCGGTCGGCGATCGTGCCGGTGCCCGGAGGGAGCGCGATGCCGTTTCGCCAGCACCCCGTGGTCGTCGGGTACAGGCCGGTCTGGATCGCGGCCCGGGCCGGGCCGCACACCGGTTGCACGGTGAACGCCTCCTCGAACGCGACCCCGTCGGCGGCCATCGCGTCGAGGCGTGGGGTCACCGGCAGGCGTTGGCCGAACACACCGCAGGAGTCGGGGCGCTGCTGGTCCGACAGCACCACCACCACGTTGGGTCGGTTCATCACCTCACGCTACGGGCGCTGAGCTCGACCTGCGGGACGGCCGGCACACTCGGTCCACAGGCGGTCGCGGCGTTCCGCTCAGACGAAGATCATCCGCCGAAGAGTGTCGGCGAGCCAGCGTTCGAACTGTTCGGCCGACCAGCCCCGGTGCAGCGTGAACGCCCGGAACGCGTCGGGGGAGGTGAGCAGCCAGAGCAGGTCGGCGGCGGCGTCGGCGGTGAGGTCGGCCCGCAACAGGCCGTTCCTCCGGAACGCCTCGGCCGTGGTGCGCATGTCGGTGAGCCGGCCGCGGTGCCCGGCTCGGCGCAGGTCGTCGAGCGCTTCGTCGCCGTCCGCCGCGGCGTCGGCCGCGTAGATGAGTTTGCCGGCGCGCAGGAGGATCTCGGTGACCGCTCGCGAGAACGAGTCCGCGGCGGTCTCCGGGTCGGTGACCTCGAGCAGCGCACGGGAATCAGGCCGGTCGATGACGGCGACGGGCTCGTCGTCTCCCGTCAGGGCGGTCGCGACGGCCTCGCCGAGCAGCGCCGCCTTGCTACCGAACGCGGCTTGCACGGTCTGGGGCGCGACGCCCGCGGCGTCGGCCACGGCCGCGATCGAGGTGGCGGCGTAGCCCCGCTCCTGGAACAGGAGGGTCGCCGCCACCACGATCCGCTGCCGTGTGGCGCGGGCCTGGGCCTGCCGATGCGTCGAGTCGTAGGGCCTCTTCGCCATTGACAAGAGTATAGCACTATTGGATAGTGTCAGTAGCTAACCAATTCAGGAGCTCACCATGCCACTCACCACGGGTTTCGACCACGTCGCAACGCTCACGACCGACCTCGACCGCTTCACCGCCTGGTACGGGAAGGTGTTCGACGCCACGGTTCTCGCCGAGATGGAGGCTCGCGCCGACCATCCCCGGATGGCGATCGTCGACCTCGGCGGCGGCAGCGCGCTCAACGTGTTCGAGGTCGAGGAGGCCTCGATCGTCGGCGATCGACGTGCCATCGGCCGACGCGGCGCCATCGACCATTTCGGCATCTCGGTGCCCGACCGAGCGACCCTGGAGCAGGTGCAGGACCGTCTGGTCGGCGTCGGCGCCGAGATCGGCGAGATCCAGAGCCTCGGCGACACGACCTGGTCGCTGTTCTTCCGAGACGTGGACGGGATGGAGCTCGAGGTCTGCGCGCCGGTCGCCACGAGCTGAGGTCCCCCGACGCGCCCACCGCTCGAACCGGGCCGCTGGCCGATCAGCGGTAGTAGATGTCGAGGGCTTCGATGACGTAGGTGTTGACGATGCGATGGGTGGTCGTCATGTGGTCGCCTTTCGGAGTCGGACCGGGGCGTGGCGGTATCCGGCGTGCTTGTTCGAGCGGATGCGTTCGGCCGGGCCGGCGGTCGTGACGGACTCGACGCGGTCGAGGAGACCGTCGAAGACCAGTCGCATCTCGAGCCGGGCCAGGTTCGCTCCCAGGCAGAAGTGGTTTCCGATACCGAAGCTCAGGTGAGGGTTCGGCTTGCGAACGATGTCGAGTTCGTGGGGGTCGGCGAACACCCGCTCGTCGAAGTTCGCGGCCTGCCACCACAACACGACCTTGTCGCCCGCCGCGATGGTGCGGCCGTGCAACTCGACGTCGGTGGTCGCGGTGCGGCGGTTGTAGACGGTGGAGGAGGCCCAACGCAGCATCTCCTCGACCGCTCCGGGCAACAGGGCGCGGTCCTGCCTGAGTGCCGTCCAGGTGTCGGGGCGGTCGACGAGGGCCAGCAGACCGGCGGTGATCGAGTTGCGGGTGGTTTCGCTGCCCGCCGCGATGAGCAGGTGGAAGAACATGGTCTGCTCCAGGTCGCTCATCACGCCGCCGGGGTCGGCTCCGGGCGGCAGTTCGGCGTTGACGACGATCGACAGGATGTCGTCGGCGGGGCACTCCCGCTTGTGGGCCAGGATCCGCTCCGAGTACGTCGACATCGCCGCGTTCGCCGCGTCGACGCTCGCGGAGGTCTCGCCCGGTTCGTGGTCCTCGTAGTCGAGGGTGGCGTCGGCCCAGTCGAGCAGCAGGTGCCGATCCTGTTGCGGCACACCCAGCAGCTCGGCGATCGCCTGCAACGGGAGCTCCGCCGCGACCTCGACCAGGAAGTCGCACGCCTCCGCCGCGACCGCCGCGTCGAGCAACGCGTCACACCGTGCCCTCAAGGAGTCCTCGATGGCGCGGAGTCGCCTCGGGCTGACCGAGGGTGTCACGAGGCGCCGGATGTGCTGGTGGCGCGGGTCGTCCTGCATGTTGAACAGCACCCCGGCGGCGAAACCGGCCGGCAGGTCCTCGATGAGGGTGCCCCCGTCGAGACGGGGACCGCCGTTGACCGACGAGAACAGGTCGGGGCGGGTGGCCGCCCAGGCGACGTCCTCGTGTCGGGTGAGACACCAGAACCCCTCGCCGCCGGGGGTCTTCGGCGACGGTTCGTGCCAGTAGAGCGGTGCCTTGTCGCGCAACCACCGGTAGACGTCGTGGGGTGGACCGTCCCCGAACAGATCGGGGTCGGTGAGGTCGAACTCGGGCACCGGCCCCATCTGCGCATCCCCCTCGGTCGGTCGATCCTCGTGTCGGAGGACCCAGCCAGTGTTTATGGAAGCATAAGTAGAGTGGGTGGATGGCGTCGACCCCGCCGCGCCCTCTCGTGGTGCTTCGACTCGGAAAGCTCATCGCCATGGCGCTCGCCGGTCACGACCTGACCGAGAATCAGTACCGCGCCCTGGCCTTCATCGACGAGGGCGACGTGGACCCGGCCGAGATGAGTGTGCGCCTCGTGATGAAGCGGCCCAATCTCACGACGCTGCTCGACGGCCTCGAGCGGCGTGGCCTCGTGGAGCGGACCCGGCGTACCGAGGACCGGCGACGCATCGAGTTGCGACTCACCCCTTCGGGTTCGAGTCTGCTCGACGACGCGACCCGGTCCGCGAACGACGCGTTGACCCGCCTCGCCCGGCTCGGCGCGGGCCCGGCCCACGACCGCCTCGCGGGCCTCGACACCTGGGCGGAGGCGGTGGAGGAGGCCGCCGCCATCCTCCGGGCGTCGAGCGGTGATGCTTCGTAGGGCTCGCAGCGCGGGTCGGCCCCGGGTGGCGCCCCCGGCACACACCCGTCGGCGGCGTTGCCGGTGCCTCTCGCGGGTTCGTTCACATCGGAGCAACATCGGATGGAGCACCTTGGGTTTCACGACGAGGGACCTACGAGGAGTGGCCGATGTTGTCCAGATCCAACCGAACGGCGCGACTGCTGATCGCGCTCGCCGCTGCGGGCACGCTCGTGGTCGGGTGCACCGAGACGGACGGTTCGGGTGCCGGCGCCGTAACCACGACCGTCGCCGGCGCACCGACCGCGGTCGGATCGTCGACCACGACGCCGGAGTCCGGCTCCGCATCCACGAGCGCCCCCACGACCGGCGCCACCGGAGCGGGGCAAGGCGTGGACCTGACGCACCTCCCGGTCGGCGACGGCAGGGCCTCGACGGCTCCCGAACGCGGCTACGTGTGGAGCTGTCAGACCCGGTTCAACGGTGGAGGGGCCTCGACCAAGGGTCCGTGGTTCAACGGTGACGGAACCTGGGACGCCACCAAGAAGCAGACGGTGGACGGTGAGGTGGACTGGCCCTCGTCGTTCAAGATGTCGGTGTCGGGGGACAAGCGCCAGTTCACCGGCAACGACCTTCCCGAGCACACCACCGGTGTGTTCCCCGTGTCGAGGGACGACGACGTGTATCTCTACGACCGAAACCCGAACTCGATCTCGGCACAGGTGATCGGCTTCCAGGTCCCCGCCGAACCACAGGTGGCATCGCAGCCGTCGTGTGTCGGCGGCGAGGTGGGCATCATGCTGAGTGGGGCGATGCTGTTCGACGCGTTCGACGCGGGCGGTCGCGACGCTGTCGCGTGGGAGGCGCAGGACCACTGCAGCGGCCATCCCCAGGAGCGTGGTGCCTACCACTATCACAACATCTCGGAGTGTGTGAACGGCGTGCACGACGTGGACGGGAACGGCCATTCGGTGCTGCTCGGCTACGCCTTCGACGGCTTCGGCATCTACGGGCACCACGATGTGGGCGGAAAGGTGGTCACCAATGCCGATCTCGACGAGTGCCACGGGCACACCGGCCCCGTCGAATGGGAGGGAAGGATCGTCGAGATGTACCACTATCACGCGACCTTCGAGGTTCCCTACACCGTGGGATGTGTCCGGGGGACCCCGGCTCGGGTGCACACCTGAGCGCCTCGTCGGTCGTGTCGTGGCACCCGGCAGACTGAGCCCGTGAGGGTCCTGATCGTCGAGGACGAACGGCGTATGGCCGAGACCCTGGCGAGAGGTCTCCGGCGACACGGCCTCGCGGTCGACGTCGCCCTCGACGGTGAGGCGGGCTTCGACAAGGCGCTGGTCAACGACTACGACGTCGTCGTCTTGGACCGGGACCTTCCCGGCCTGCACGGCGACGACGTGTGCGTCCGGCTTCGTGAGCACCGACGACCGTGCCGGATCCTGATGCTCACGGCCTCGGCCCAGGTGGAGGACCTGGTCGGCGGATTCGAGCTCGGTGCCGACGACTACCTGGGCAAGCCGTTCGCCTTCGCCGAGCTGATGGCAAGGCTGCGGGCGTTGGGCAGGCGGGCTGATCCCTACGGCCCGCGGCTGTTGCGTTGCGGCGATCTCGAACTCGACCCGGGTCGCATGCTCGCGCGTCGGGGCGACAGGGCGATCTTGTTCACGCCACGGGAGTTCGCGGTGCTCGAGGTACTGATGGAGGCCCGCGGTGGACTCGTGAGCGCGGAGCAGCTGCTCGAACGTGCCTGGGACGAGCACGCCGATCCGTTCACCACGTCGGTGCGAGTGATCGTGTCGCGGGTGAGGGCCAAGCTGGGCGCCCCCGCGGTGATCTCGACGGTGGTGGGCTCGGGCTACCGCTTGGACGCGCCACCGTGAGGTTGCGCACCCGTATCGCCGTATGGCTGGGTGGCGCGATCGTGGTGTCGGGGATCGCGGTCGTGTTGTTGGTCGTGGTGTTGTCGGGCCGGCTCCTCCGCGAACGCAACCGGCCCGAGGCACCCAGGCCGAGCGGGGCCATCCTCGAGGAGCTTCCAGGCGGACCCGGACGCCCCTCCGTGGGGCTCGAACGGTCACGGGACCTCGCCCGCAAGGAGGCGGCCGACGCGACGTTGCGCGACGTCCGCCTCGTCGGCATCGGAACCGTCGCCGGGCTCGCGGTGCTCGCGGCGGGCGTCGGGTGGGTGGTGGCCGGACGGATCGCACGTCCCGTGCAGCAGGTGAGCGAGACCGCGCGTTCCCTCGCGGGGGACCCCGGGTTGACGCGTCGGATCGCCCACGACGGTCCGGCCGACGAGCTGGGCGAGCTGGCCGACGCGTTCAACGAGATGCTCGACCGACTCCAGGGCACCATCGACGCCCAGAGGGCGTTTGTCGCCAACGCCTCCCACGAGCTGCGCACACCGTTGGCGGTGATGCGCAGCGAGGTGGACGTCACCCTCGATGACGACGCCGCCGACGTGGCGACGCTGCGCGACGCCCTGGTCGCCCTGGGCGACGAGGTCGGGCGAATGTCGGCGCTGATCGATTCGATGATGTGGCTCGCCCGCGCCGAGGTGATCGTCGATCCGGTGCCGGTCGAACTGGGCGAGCTCGTGGACGAGGTGCTCACCGGAATGTCCGGAACGGCGGTGGGCCACCCCGTCGAGCGGAGGATCGAGACTGCGTGGACGAGGGGCGATCCCGTGCTGCTGGGGCGCCTCGTCACCAATCTCGTCGGCAACGCGTTTCGCCACAACGTCACCGACGGACTGGTCGCCGTTCGGACAGCGAGTGGCGCCGGCGGTGTGACGCTCGTGGTCGAGAACGACGGGCCCCTCGTCGAGCCGGCACGGGTGGGTGACCTCTTCGAGCGGTTCGCCCGGGCCCAACGGAGTGGGGAGGGGTTCGGGGTCGGGTTGGCGATCGTCGCGGCGATCGTGGAATCTCACCACGGCAGCGTCGAGGCGACCCCGCGTCCACTCGGTGGTCTGCGTGTCGAGGTCAACCTTCCGTCATGAGCGAGCGGATTCTGCTCGGCGGTCTCTCGGGTGGGTCGCCGTCGGCACTATTGCCCAGATGTTTGGGGTTTCATATGTCTAGATAGACAGATATCATGACGGCATGGCGGCTGCCGATATCCCGAAACCGGATCCGGTGGCCTGTTCGCCGGTGTGCCCGGCGGGTGACCAGCCCTCGGTGGCTGCGTTGCGTACCCGCCAACCCGACCGGGCGTCCTTCGAGCGTGCGGGGGACCTGTTGCGCCTCGTGGGTGATCCGACCCGTCTGGCGCTCGTGCACGCCCTCGTCGACGGTGGCGAGCTGTGCGTCTGCGATCTCGCCGCGGTGGTGGGGGTGAGCGAGAACGCCGCCAGCCAGGCGTTGCGTCTGTTGCGCGCGGCGGACGTGGTGCGCACCCGACGTGCGGGCCGGCGCATCTACTACCGCCTCGCGGACGCGCACGTCCGGCTCCTCGTCGACGTGACCATGGAGCACATCGGCCACGACGACCCGACCGGAGTGGCTCATGGGTGAGTCCGGGCGATCGACGGCGACGTTCCGGGTCGACGAGCTCGACTGCGCGACGGAGGAACACGAGTTGCGACGGGTGCTCGGCTGCCTCGACGGGGTGGGGCGTCTCGAGTTCGACCTCGTCGCGCGACGGGTCGTGGTGCACCACGACCTCCGCGACGTCGATCCGATAGCGGCGGCGATCCGTGATGCGGGGATGCGACCGCACGTCGTGGCCGACACCGACACGTTGTCGCCGCGTCGTCTCCCCGTTCGGACGATCGTGACCACCGCGGTCGCCGGCGTGTTCGCGGTCGGCTCGGAGGTCGTCGTCATGGCCGGGCGCGACGAACGCTCCTGGCCCGTCGCGTTGCTCGCGCTCGCGGCGGTGGCGCTGGGGGGCCGCGAGACACTCCGCAAGGGCTTCGACGCGCTCCGTCGGGGCCGGCTCACCATGAATCTCCTCATGTCCGTTGCGGTCCTCGGTGCGGCGGCCATCGGCCAGTGGCCCGAGGCGGCCGTGGTGATCTGGCTGTTCGGCCTCGCCGAGCTCATCGAGGCGCTGAGCCTGGAGCGGGCACGAAACGCCATCAGGTCCCTCGTCGCGCTCGCGCCCGAGACCGCCCACCGCCGCGGCGCCGACGGGTGGGACGAGGTGGCGTCGGGCGACGTTGCGCTCGGCGAGGAGATCCTGGTCCGCCCCGGTGAGCGGGTGCCGCTCGACGGTGTCGTCGCCGCCGGTGCGAGCACCGTCGACCAGGCGCCGATCACGGGCGAGTCCGTGCCCGTGTCGAAGGCACCCGGCGACGCGGTGTTCGCCGGGACGATCAACCAGCAAGGTTCGTTGGAGGTCCGGGTCACCGCGGCCAAGGGCTCGGGGACGCTCGACCGGATCGCGGCGTCGATCCAGGAGGCGCAGAGCGAGCGCGCCCCCGCCCAGCGTTTCGTCGACCGGTTCGCGGCCGTCTACACGCCACTCGTGTTCGTCGCCGCGGTCGTCGTGGCGGTCGCCCCACCGCTGCTCGATGTCGGGTCCCTCCGGACCTGGCTGTACCGGGCGCTGATACTGCTGGTCCTGGCGTGTCCGTGCGCGCTCGTCATCTCGACGCCGGTGAGCATCGTCGCGGCACTGGGTGGCGCGGCGCGGCGCGGGATCCTCGTCAAGGGCGGTCTGCACCTGGAGAACGCCCGCCGACTCCGTACCGTCGCCCTCGACAAGACCGGCACCCTCACCGTCGGTCGCCCGCGGCTCATCGACCTCGTCCCCCTCGGCGATCGGCCCGCGGACGAGGTGTTGCGCGTCGCCGCCGCGATCGAGTCGCGATCGGAGCATCCCGTCGCCCATGCGATCACGACGGCGTTCACCGGCGCGCCCGCCGAGGTGGGAGATGTCGAAGCGCTCCCCGGCCGTGGGATCGTCGGCACCGTCGACGGCACGATCTACCGGCTCGGCAACCATGCGATGGTCGAAGCGGCCGGAGTATGCAATCCGGAGCTGGAGGCGTTGCTCGAGGGGTTCGAGGCCGAGGCGAAGACGGCGATCGTGCTGATGGCGGACGCCCCGCTCGCGGTGCTGACCGTGGCCGACGAGGTGAAGGAGTCGAGCGTGGACGCGGTCGCCGAGCTACGCCGTCTCGGAATCGAGACGGTCGTGTTGAGCGGCGACAACCAGCGGACCGCCACCGCGATCGCGGCACGGGTCGGAATCGACGACGCCCGCGGCGACCTGCTGCCCGACGACAAGCTCGCGGTCGTCGCCGAGTTGGTGAGGACGCGGGGGCCGGTGGGGATGATCGGCGACGGTGTGAACGACGCGCCTGCCTTGGCCCGTGCCGATCTCGGTATCGCGATGGGGGCGGCCGGAACCGACACCGCCATCGAGACCGCGGACGTGGCGCTCATGGACGACGATCCCCGCAAGGTCGCCGAACTCGTCCGAATCTCGACGCACACCTCCCACGTGTTGTGGCAGAACATCGGTATGGCGATCGGTGTCGAGGTGCTCTTCTTCGCGCTCACCATGGTCGGCACCGCGTCGCTGTGGCTCGCGGTGCTCGCCGACATGGGCACCAGCCTCGTCGTGATCGCCAACGGGCTGCGCCTGTTGCGACATCCCGCCCACGGCACCCACGCCCACTGAGCCGGGGTACCCCTCGCGGGCGGCTGGGGAACGGCCCGGTAGTGGCGGCCCGGTAGGGGTGGGCGCTGCCTCTCGGCCCGCTGGACGACTTCGCTCCGATCCAGCATACTGAACCAGGTGGTTCAGTATGCCGAGTCTCTGGAGAGGTCGTTGGCGGCGCTGGCCGACGTCACCCGCCGCGGCGTGCTGGAGGAGCTCGGACGGGGTGAATCGTCGATCACCGACCTCGCCGAGAAGTTCGACATGACGCTCACCGGTGTGAGCAAGCACGTCGGCGTCCTCGAGCGGGCGGGCCTGGTCGTCACGGAGAAGGTGGGGCGGGTGCGCCGGTGTCGGATCGGCGCGAATCGTCTCGAGGAGGTGGCGACCTGGGTCGAGGGTACCGCCGCCTCTGGGAGGCGCGGTTCGACGAGTTGGAAAAGGTCGTCGAGGAATTGCAACGGAAGGAGCAGGCGGATGGATCCGAGAGATGACCGCAGTGCGGAGGAGGTCTCGATCGTGAGGCGTACGACGGTGGAGCGGCGCTCCGACCGCGATCTCGTCGTGACGCGGACCTTCGACGCGCCGGCGCGTCTGGTGTTCGATGCATGGTCGCGGGGGACCTCTTCCAGCGGTGGTGGGTACCGAAGTCTCTGGGCATGGCCCTGCGCTCCTGTGAGATGGACGTGAGGACCGGGGGCACCTACCGGCTGGTCTTTGACAACGGCATGGAGTTCTTCGGTCGGTACCTCGAGGTCACACCACCTTCACGCATCGTCTGGACCAACGACGAGGACGGCGAACACGGGCACGGCGCGACCACCACGGTGACGTTCGAGGAGACGGACGGTCGGACGCTGCTCGTCATGGCCGAGCGGTATCCGTCCAAGGAGGCGCTCGACGAAGCCGGCACCGGCGCCGTGGACGCGATGGACGAGACGTTCGCACAGTTGGACGAGGTACTCGTCGCCTCGACCTCGGGCTGAACGGCCTACCGGCTGCTGAGGAACCGGACCACCGCGTCCTTGAACGCGGGGTTGCCGAGGACCCCGAGATGATCCGCACCGGGGATCTCGACCGACTGCACGCCCGGGACCGCGGCGAGGAACGGTCCGACGGTGGCGGCGTAGGGGTCCTCGGCGCCGTTGAGGACCAGCACGGGGATGTGTACCGAGGCGAGCCCCGGCCCACCCAGCCGCACCGGATAGCCCTGCGGCCACATCTCGAGCGCGGCGAGGGCGAGTGCCTCACGGTCGTTGCGCGGATCGAGGTCGATCAGCTCCCGGTAGGCCCTCGCCTCGGGGTCGGCAACCCGGTCGGGCCTGTCGGCTCGGAGCGCGGTGGCGATACGAGGTGCGAGGGCCAGCGATGCGGCATCCTCGTCACCGATGCCCATGAGCACCATCGACCTGAAGCGGTCGGCGCGGTGGCCCAGCAGGTACGCGCCCACGTCGGCGCCGAGCGAGTAGCCGACGTAGTCGGCGCGATCGACGCCGAGGTGGTCCATGACGGCGATGACGTCGTGGGACATCGTGCCGTAGCCGTACGCGGCCTCGGTGTGCGGCTTGTCGCTGTCGCCATGGCCCCGGATGTCGATCGCGATCACCTGCCGGACCGGGCTGAGCGCGTCGAGCCATCCGGTGATCGCCCAGTTGAACGTGACACTGGCACCCCACCCGTGCACCAGGACCAGGGGTGGGCCCTCACCGCGTACCTCGTAGTGGATCCGCAGTCCGTCGGAGACGGCGAACCCCGATGCACCGTCGATCAGGCGCCCACCTGCGGTGGACCCCTGCGACGACCCCGAGCGCACCGCGCTCGTGGCGACGTCGGAACGGGCACGGCCCGATGTCGGTCTGGCGCACGCGCAGGTGCCCGCGAGCACCAGCGCGACACACACCCGGATCGCGAGGCGCATCCCGCTGGCGGGTGGCCGTGACGGCGTCGGTGTCACCCCGGTGTGTCTCGCGGGTGTGTCACCGGTCGAGTGCGCCCTTCCCACTGAGGATCTTGTCGCGGTACTTGAGGATCCTCGCGACCCTGGTCGCGGAGGTCTTGGCGGAGTTCAACGCGAAGACGTAGCTGCGCTGACGGCCGGGTGTGAGCGCCGTGAACGCCTGGGCCAGCTCGGGATCGGACTCGAGTGCCTCGACGAGTTCGTCGGGCAGTTCCAGCTCGCGCTCGACCTTGGGTGGACGGATGCCCTGCTCGGCGTAGCCCATGGCTTCGGCGAGGTACTCGCGAATGACGGGCTCCGACGCCGCCACCCCCTCCACGGTGTCGAAGCGGAAGCAGTCGGGATGCTGGGAGTTGGGACCCTGGCCGACCAGCGCGCCGTGTGGATCGCGCATCAAGGCCGCGTTGAAGAAGGTGAGGCGGAAGTCCTCCCGGAACGCTCCGAGGATCGTGATGTTTCGTCCGGCATGCATATAACAGGGGTGACCCCACTTCGCGTGCTCGGACAGGCCGACGTCGAGGCAGATCCGGCGGAGACCGAGCACGCCGTCCAGCCAGAGCCTGGTCGAGCAGTCGGGTGTGGCGAACCGTTCGCAGCGACCACAGCCGTCCCGGAAGTACTGCTCGACGTCGGTGATCATCACGGGGTCACTCCATCTCCTCGTCGAACGGTTCGGGGCGGGGGCGGGGGCTGGTCGACGTCGCCGTCGTGAGGCCGGTCGCATCTTCGCACAGTCCGAGTTGGGGCGATGAGCCGCGGTGGAGGTGAGCAGATCTCGCCACCCGTGATGCAGAAGGGCGCGCGGGAGAACAGCTCTCGCGGCCGTGGTGTCGCGCGGGCGGCGTCCATCTCTCGGTCGCCCATCGCGGGATCAGGGTCCGGCCCGCGGCGGTCCGGCTCGTTGTCGGCCGTGTTGTTGGCCGGTGAGGGTGTGGCCGTGTGGTGTGGTGATGGTGGTCCGGCCGTGGGTGTCGATGGTGGCGCCCCAGCCGTGTCGGTGGATGACTCCGTGGTGGTGTCGGCAGAACAGGGCCATGTGCGCGACGTCGGTACGGCCTAGGTCGCTGGTCCAGTGATCGATGTGGTGTGCGTCGCAGTGTTGGGGTGGCCGGTCGCATCCTGGGAAGCAGCATCCGCCGTCGCGTAACGCCAGGGCGCGGCGTTGTGCTTGGTTGGCGAGGCGGATTTGTCGTCCCATGTCGAGGGGCACGCCCAGCGAGTTGACGATCACGGGATGCAGGCGAAGATCACACGCCAGCGCACCCGGGTCGCGCCGGGTCCCGTAGCGGTCGGCGGTGATGTCGGGTTGCTCGGCGGGGATGACCAGTGTTGCTTCCGCGCCCGGTGACGGGGCGTCGGGTTCGGGATTGCCCGCAGCTCGGCGGCAGATCTCGACGAGCGCCAAGGCGCGCAATGTCGCCCGCGACGGGATGTCGATCGCGCCGTCGGTCGCGGTGTGGTCGTCGCGGTAGCGCCGCCAGAGTTCGTCGGTGACCGACTCGATCACCGACTCGGTGACGAGGCCGTGTTCGCCACAGAGTTGCCCGTCGAAGAACACGTTGTCACCCGTCGAGCGCATCCGGAGCCGGTTCGACTCCACATCGTCGGAAGGGTCATGGCCACCGTCCTGGTCCAACAGGTCGGCGATCGCGAAGACCTCGCGGCGCCAACGGTCGAACACCATGACCGGCACCAGTTCCAGCAGCATCTGTTGCATCTCGGCGAACCCGGTTTCGATGCGCGGGTTGCACGCTCTCGCCATGACCTGGGCGTGGTCGAACCCGATCCGGCCGTCGGCCAACGCCGCGGCGGTCACATCGAGCACACGCCGCAGCGTGACTGCGACCGACACCCGCGTACCCGCGGTGCGGGGAGACGCGTGGCCATTGCGTGACAGCCAGCCTTTGGTGCGCAGCCCGTGGTGACGGTCGGTCGCGTCACGGGAGTGCAGTTCGGCCAACATCGCGCACTCCGCCGCGTCCAGCCTCGCCCGCGCCTGCTCCAAACCGACCACGCCGTCGAACAGTTCGGCATCGGTCAACGACGACGCGTCGAGCGCCGCAACATGGGAGGCTTGCTCCGCCAGTAGGACCGAATCGAACATGCGTTCATCATCTCACGGACCCCTGACGGTGAAGCCACGATCGGTGGGTTCGGCGCGGGTCGCGGGTCCGACCCGACCACTGACCGGCGTGATGCCCGTTGATTGATCCGTCAGCCACCGCGACCGGTGGGTGAGGGGCCCACCTGCGCGATCGCGGGGACGATGGTTTCGACCACCCGTGTGGTGTAGGCGACGGGATCGCCGGTGGGCATGAGGTCGACCGTCTCGATTCCGAGGGCCGCGTAATCGGCCATCTCGGCGAGGAAGCGGTCGAGGTCGTCGAACGGGTCGCCCATGAAGAGCATCGTCTTCTCGATCGTGGCCGGGTCGCGGCCCTCGGCTTCGCAGTGCCGCGAGAGAACGTCGAGCTTGTGGGCGATCTCGTCGACTCCCGAGGAGAACATGTTGCACGCGTCCGCATAGCGGGCGACCATACGCAGGGTCCTGCGCTCGCCCATCCCGCCGATGAGCACCCTCGGTCGTGGACGGCTGATTGGTCGCGGTGAGCACACGGTCTCGGCGAGGTCGTAGTGCCGGCCCTCGAAGGGCCCGTCGTCGTCGCTCCACATCTGACGGCAGATCTGCAGCGTCTCCTCGAGGCGTTCGAACCGTTCGGCCAGCGGGGGGAACGGCACCCCCAGACCGAGGTGCTCCCGTTCGTACCACGCCGCACCGACACCGAGTTGGGCGCGTCCACCGGACAACACGTCGAGGGTCGCGACGATCTTGGCGAGGAGACCGGGATGCCGGTAGGTGACCCCGGTGACCAACAGACTCAAGCGGATCGTCGACGTCTGCCCGGCGAGGAACCCGAGGGTGGTGTAGCCCTCGAGCATCGGTTCGGTCGGTCCGCCCAGGAGCTCCATCTGGAACCAGTGGTCCATGGTGCTGAAGACCGACACGCCTCCCTCCTCGGCGATGCGCGGTCTCGGCGACGATCGGCCCGAGCGACTCGGGGGCCCCGGGGAGGGAGTAGTTCACGAAATGGATACCGGCACGCACGCTGATGGCCCCCTTGGTCGGTCGGGGATCGCGCTGTGCGACTCCCCGTGACGGATCGGATCGCGATGCCGACTTGTGTGACACCGCCGTCCGTGCACGGACCCTATCGACCGGCGGACCGGCGCACCCGCCCTCGGTGGATGCTGCCGTCGCCGAACCCGGCTACGAATCCGCCATCCTCAGCGGATACGCGAGAGGTCCGATGGGTGGGCAGCCTCCAACTCGAGCGCGAGTTGCACCAGGAGGGCGTCGGCGCCGAAGTCGCCCGACAGCATCATCCCCACGGGCAGGTGCGACTCCTCGTCGAAGCCCATCGGGATCGAGATGGCCGGTGTGCCACCCGCGTTCGCCAACGGCGTATAGGGCATCCACGCGGCGATCCGTTCGAGCAGCGGCTCGAAGTCGACGTCGGCGCCGAGGTGGCCGAGAGGAGGGGGCACCGTCGCCACCGTCGGGCTCAACACCACATCGACATCGCGGGCGGCCTCGGCCATCTGTGAACGCACCCGCCTCAGCCGCCTCGACACCCCGACGATTCGGGTCGGGTTCGCCCGGAACGACGCCGCCATGCCCTGGGAGAACTTCGTGAGCCTGGCCCTGTCGTAGTGGGGGCCGTGGACGAACCGAGCGGTGTTCGTCGCCATGAAGACGAGGAACCGATAGTAGAAGACGAAGTCGTCGCGGAACTGCTCGGGCTGCACGGGCAGGGCCATCGGTTCGACGTGATGACCCAGGTCGGTGAGAAGGTTGGCGGTTGCCGCAAGGGTCGATCGTGTCGGCGCGTCGAGGTCGGCGACCGAGGGGATCTCACCCAGCAGGCCGATCCGCAGCCTCCTCGACGGCGGCCCGGTGACCTCGCCCATCGTGGCCATGTTCCTCGGGCGTAGAACCCGCTCCATCTCCGCGTAGAAGCGGGCGGTATCGCGCACCGTGCGCGACACGATGCCGTCGACCGAGATCGACACGGGCAGGGTTCGCTCGTCCGTGTGCCGTCGCAACCGACCGAGGCTCGGTTTGAGCCCGACGAGCCCGCCACACGCCGCGGGGATCCGTGTCGATCCTCCGCCGTCGACGGCGTGGGCGACCGGTACCACCCCGGCCGCGACGAGTGCGGCCGAGCCGCCCGAGGATCCTCCGATCGTGCGTTGGGGGTTCCACGGATTGCGAGTCGGAGGGCGTTGGGTGAACTCGGTGGAGGGCACGAACCCCCACTCGGGCATCGTCGAGGTGCCGACGATCGCCATGCCCATCGCCTCCATGTCGCGGGCGACGCCGCGGGTGCGCCGCTCGGCGGGCGCACCCGCAAGCGCCGCGGCGCCCCAGGTGCAGGGCAGCCCGCCCACCGGCACCATGTCCTTGACGAACGTTGGCACACCCTCGAACGAGCCCCGGCGTCGCCGGACGGGCAACGTCGACAACACCGCCGCGTAACGCTCGAACATCACCGCACCCAATCGGGGGTCGAGCCGCTGTGCCCGCTCGACCGCGGCGGTGACGACCTCACGGATCGACAGCTCACCCGCGTCCGAGCGCGCCGACGGTGGCCACCGCGTCGAGGCGGGCGAGCTCGTCGTCGAACGCGTGCACCCTCGGCAGTCGCTCGGACGGTGCGCGGCACGGTTCGGTCACGCGCCAAACGCTACGTCGAATGCCGCGGTGAACCCGTGCCGCGGTGAGTCATCGATCGTCGGCGGTGTCATCGGAGATGGAGCGAAGTCACAAACCGACAGGCTTGACTGTTTGTCGTCGGTCGGGAAGGATCGCGTCGGTGCCGACGTCGACCCGTGTCCCCCAGGAGGAGCGCAGTCGCGCCACCCGACTCCGGCTGCTCGACGCCGCCGTCGGTTGTCTGGTCGAGTTCGGCTATGCGGGCACCTCGACCACGCTCGTGTCCGAACGCGCCGGGGTGTCACGAGGTGCCCAGCTCCACCACTTCCCCTCCAAGGCCGACCTGTTGGCCGCCGCGGTGGAGCACCTGGCGACCGTACGGGGGGAGGAGCTGATCGAACGCGCGGCCAGGTTGCCGGCAGGGGATCGCCCGAAGGTGCTCCGAGCGCTCGCCGAGCACTTCACGTCGCCGGTCTTCGACGCCGCGCTCGAACTGTGGGTCGCGGCGCGCACCGACCCCGAGTTGCGTGCCGCGGTCGCTCCGCTCGAACGCCGCATCGGCCGCCAGACACATCGGATCGCGCTCGCGGCGCTCGCGGCCGACGAGTCGGTGCCCGGCACCCGAGAGCTCGTCCAGGCGACCCTCGACCTGATCCGCGGGCTCGGCCTCGCCGACGCCCTGACCGACGACACCCGCCGCCGTGCACGGGTGCTGGACCGGTGGGCAGAGGTGTTGGACCGCGAACTCGGTCCCGCGCCCCGATCGGCGATCGCGCAACCGACGTCATGACCGATCCCGCCGCCCGACTCCAGGGGTACCCGACATGAACGACACCACCACCGGTACCGCTGCGGGCGACCCGGCGGCAACCGACCCGGCCGCCTTCGCGCCGGACGCGGCCGGCGACGCGCCACCGAGCCGACGCGACGCGATGCTGGCGAAGATCGCGTCGTTGCGCGAGGAGCAACAGAAGGCGGTTGATGCAGGCGCGAAGTACGTCGAGCGTCACCACTCCCGCGGCAAGCTGACCGCCCGCGAACGGATCGAGCTGCTCATCGACGAAGGCTCGGCATTCCTCGAACTGATGCCCCTCGCCGCGTGGGGTACCGACTTCCCGGTGGGTGCCAGCCTGGTCGTCGGCATCGGAGTGGTCGAAGGGGTGGAGTGCATGATCTCCGCCAACGACCCCACCGTGAAGGGCGGCGCGCTCAACCCCTACTCGCTGCGCAAGTCGTTCCGTGCCGCGGAGATCGCCGAGCGCAACCACCTGCCCAGCATCAACCTGACCGAATCGGGTGGCGCCGATCTGCCCACCCAGAAGGACATCTTCATCCCAGGCGGCCGTGGCTTCCGTGACCTCACCCGCGCATCGGCGGCCAAGCGACCCACGATCTCGGTGGTGTTCGGCAACTCCACCGCCGGCGGCGCGTACGTGCCGGGCATGTGCGACTACGTGATCATGGTCAAGGGCCAGGCCAAGGTGTTCCTCGCGGGCCCGCCGCTGGTGAAGATGGCCACCGGCGAGGACGCCGACGACGAATCCCTCGGCGGGGCCGAGATGCACTCGCGGGTCTCGGGTTCGTCGGACTTCCTCGCGGCCGACGAGCACGATGCCATCCATCTGGCCCGACGGGTGGTCGCGCGCCTCAACTGGCGCAAACGCGGTATGTCGCCACCGCCCACCTACGCGGAGCCCGATCTCGACCCCGACGACCTGTTGGACCTGATCCCGACAGACCTGCGCGAGCCGTTCGACCCCCGCGACGCGATTCTGCGGATCGTCGACGGCACCGGGTCCGACAACAAGGTCCCGTTCGACGAGTTCAAGCCGTTGTACGGCCCGGCGTTGTGCGTCGGCTGGGCGCGGCTGCACGGTCACGAGATCGGCATCATCGCGAACGCCCGCGGCGTGCTCATGAGCGAGGAGGCGCAGAAGGCCGCCCAGTTCATCCAGCTCGCCAACCAGAAGGACACCCCGCTGCTGTTCCTCCACAACACCACCGGGTACATGGTGGGCACCGACTACGAGCAGGGCGGGATCATCAAGCACGGGGCGATGATGATCAACGCCGTCTCCAACTCGAAGGTTCCCCACCTCACCGTCATCATGGGTGCCTCCTACGGTGCGGGCAACTACGGCATGTGCGGCCGGGCGTACGACCCTCGCTTCCTGTTCACCTGGCCGAGCGCCAAGTCCGCCGTGATGGGACCCGCCCAGCTCGCCGGCGTACTCGAGATCGTCGCCCGCGAATCCGCGGCGTCGAAGGGCCAACCGTTCGACGCGGAGGGCTTCGCCGGCGTCAAAGACATGGTGGAGGCGACCATCGAGGAGCAGTCGCTGCCGTACTTCCTGTCGGGGATGGTCTACGACGACGGGATCATCGACCCTCGCGACACCCGGACGGTGTTGGGCATCTGCCTCTCGGTGATCGACAACCGGCCGATCGAGGGCGCCATGAACTTCGGCGTCTTCAGGATGTGAGGAGCAGTGTCGTGATCGAGCGAGTCCTGGTGGCGAACCGAGGTGAGATCGCGCGCCGTGTGTTCCGAACGTGTCGCGACCTCGGGATCGGCACCGTCGCCGTGTTCTCCGACGCCGACGCGGCGATGCCGTTCGTGCGCGAGGCCGACGTTGCCGTGCATCTGCACGGCAACACCCCCACCGACACCTATCTGCGCGGCGACCTCGTGGTCGACGCGGCGCGACGCGCCGGGGCCGACGCGGTCCATCCGGGCTACGGGTTCCTGTCGGAGAACGCCGAGTTCGCCCGAGCGGTGATCGACGCGGGCCTGACGTGGATCGGCCCGACGCCCGAGTCGATCGACGCGATGGGCTCGAAGGTGCGCTCGAAGGAGCTGATGGCAGCGGCGGGTGTGCCGGTGCTCGGCGATCTCACCGTGGAGACCGCCACCGCGGCCGACCTGCCGCTGCTGGTGAAGGCGTCGGCGGGGGGAGGCGGCCGCGGGATGCGGGTGGTGACCGAGCTCGATGCGCTGGCCGCCGAGGTCGCCGCGGCGAGCGCGGAGGCCGCGTCGGCGTTCGGCGACGGAACGGTGTTCGTCGAGCCGTACGTCCAGCACGGTCGTCACGTCGAGGTGCAGGTGTTGGGCACTGCCGAGGGGACATTGGTGCTGGGGGAGCGGGACTGCTCGGTCCAGCGACGGCATCAGAAGGTGATCGAGGAGGCACCCGCTCCCGCACTTCCGGACGCGACCCGCGCCGCTCTGCACGGCGCAGCGCGCGCGGCCGCCGAGTCGATCGGCTACCTGGGCGCGGGCACCGTCGAGTTCCTCTACGACCCCGTCGGCGACCGGTTCTTCTTCTTGGAGATGAACACCCGGCTCCAGGTCGAGCACCCCGTCACCGAAGCGGTGACCGGCGTCGATCTGGTGGCATTGCAGCTCGCGGTGGCCGAGGGGAGCTCGCTGACCGAGATCGAGTCGAGGATCGGTTCGGGACCCGGCGGACACGCGGTGGAGGTCCGCCTCTACGCGGAGGACCCCGCCGACCGATACCAGCCGCAGTCGGGTCGCTTGAGCCGGTTCGAGGTGCCCAACGTGGTGGCGGGCTTCGCCAACCCGGCGACGGCGGGGATCCGCCTCGACTCGGGTGTGGGCGCCGGTGACGAGATCGGCACGTTCTACGACGCGATGATCGCCAAGGTCGTCTCGTGGGCGCCGACCCGCGACGAGGCCTTGCGGCGACTCACCGCATCGTTGGCGGCCGCGGAGATCCACGGTGTGCGGACCAACCGCGACCTGTTGGTGAACCTGCTGCGCCACCCGGTGGTGGCCGATGCCCGGATGGACACGACCTGGCTCGACGGTGCCGCAATCGATGTGCTCGGCGCGCCGCCGGCCGGGCCCGAAGCGGTGGCGCTGAGCGGATTCGCCGCGGCGGTTGCGATCGCCGAACGGGACCGCCTTTCCCGTTCGGTGCAGCAGCGGATCCCCGCAGGATTCCGCAACGTGGTGGCCGAGCCCCACTGCACGAGTTTCACCGACGCCGCCGGCGAGCAGCTCGACGTGCGCTGGTACGGCGGTGACCGGATCAGCTCGGCGGACCGCGACGGCCTCGCGGTGATCGCGGTGGCGGACTCCGACGCGTCGGCGGTGACGGTCACGCTGGAGGCCGACGGCGTCCGGCGCGGGTTCACCGTGTACCTCGACGGTGATCAGGTCGACGTCGAGTCCTCGTCAGGGCACGTGAACCTTCGTCGCATCCCGCGTTTCGCCGATCCCACCACACGTGTGGCCGAAGGGTCGTTGCTCGCACCTATGCCCGGCAGCGTCGTGGCCGTGCACGTCGCCACGGGAGCAGCGGTCCGCGAAGGCGAACCGCTGCTCGTGATGGAGGCGATGAAGATGCAGCACACCATCTCCGCCCCCTACGACGGCACGGTGACCGAACTGGCCGCGGACGTGGGCCAACAGGTGGAGGCCGGCGCGGTGCTCGCCGTCGTACAACCCGCCGAGGATCAACCCGAAGGAGACCACCGATGAGCGCGCCCGTCCTGTTCGCAGAACCCGAGGAGCGTGTCGCGCTCCGACAAGCCGTCGCGAAACTCGCGGGCAAGTACGGCAGCTCCTTCGTGGAGCAGCAGGCGAGGAGCGGGGCCAAGATGACCGAGATGTGGCTCGAGATGGGCCGCAACGGGTTCCTCGGGGTGAACATCGCCGAAGAGCACGGCGGGGGTGGGGGAGGGATGGCCGACCTCGCCGCGGTGATCGAGGAGTGCGCGGCCGCCGGTGCCCCGCTGCTGATGATGGTCGTGTCACCCGCGATCTGCGGATCGATCATCTCCCGTTGCGGGACCGACGACCAGAAGGACCGGTGGCTGCCGGCGATCGCGGACGGCACCCTCTTGATGGCCTTCGGGATCACCGAGGCCGATGCCGGGTCGAACTCGCATCGGATCACCACCACGGCGCGACGCGATGGTGACGAGTGGACCCTGAACGGGCAGAAGACGTTCATCTCCGGTGTCGACGAGGCGCAGTCGGTGTTGATCGTGGCGAGGACCGCCGACGAGAAGACCGGAAAGCTGAAACCCGCGCTGTTCGTCGTGCCGACCGACACGGCCGGGTTCACCCGAAGCCCGATCGAGATGTCGTGGCTCGCGCCCGAGAAGCAGTTCACGTTGTTCCTCGACGACGTGCGGCTTCCCGCCGACTCGCTCGTGGGCGACGAGGACGGCGGGCTGTGGCAACTCTTCGCGGGCCTGAACCCCGAGCGCATCATGGGGGCGGCGCTGTCGTGCGGGATGGCGCGCCTCGCCCTCGACCGGGCGGTGGAGTACGCGAAGGAGCGGAAGGTCTGGAACGACCAGGCGATCGGGTCGCACCAGGGGATCGCGCATCCGCTCGCGAAGGTGAAGATCGAGCTCGAACAGGCTCGTCTGCTGTGGCAGAAGGCAGCGGCCCTCTACGACGCCGGTGACGACCTGGGCGCGGGGGAGTACGCCAACATGGCGAAGTACGCCGCCGGCGAGATCGCCTGCAACGCGACCGACGTGGCGGTGCACACCCACGGCGGTAACGGGCTCACCGCCGAATACGGCCTCGCCAACCTCATGGTCGCGGCCCGCCTCGGGCGGATCGCCCCCGTGTCGCGGGAGATGATCCTCAACTTCGTGGCCATGCACTCGTTGGGGCTGCCCAAGTCCTATTGAGCGGCGAGCCGGATCACCGCGATCGGGGTGGCGAGTGCGGCGATCCGTCGCGATGTTCGCTCGGGGGCGGCTTCGCCGTCCGTGAGGAAACGGCGGACGCATTGCCCTCTGCCGAGTCCTTCGCGTTCGAGCCCGTTGTGCAGGCCTTGGCGTCCTTCGAACCGGTATCGGCCACGCGGGCCCCGTTACGGCCCGAGACGCGTCGGCGAGAATCATCGGACGGAGGTCCAAATGAACAACATGACGAGGCTCGAACGCGTCGTGGCCGAACTCCCCGAAGCGGAGCGGGTCGACGTTCCCCCCGACGCGGACGACGAACGGTGGGAACTACTGCGGGAATGGATCCGCACCTCCTACACGCTCGTCGCGCCGAAGCAACTGGCGCGCCGGGTCGTCGACGAAGACGAAGCCGCCACCGACGCCTCGAGTGTGGAATCGAATGGGAGCGGCCTTCACTCCCGACGAGGACCATCGTGACGTTGAGCATCTCGGACATCCGCCGGCTCCGGCTGGCGAATCAGTGGCTCGCTCCCCGTCGTGACGCGTCGGCGAGCGAGGTCGTCACCCACCTCGGTGCATTGCAGTCACAGGAGTTGTGGAGCGGCGAGTGGTCGATCGGTGTCCGCTCGAGTTCGCTTGATGCCGCTGCGGTGCACGCGGCGACGGCCGGGCGGGAGATCCTGCGAACCTGGCCGATGCGTGGCACGATCCACTTCGTCCCGGCGGCCGACGCCGGATGGATGCTGGAGTTGGGAAGGACCTCGGCGTTCAAGGGCGTGGAGAGGAGGCGGGCGTTCCTCGGGCTCGACGAGAAGGACGCGATCGCGTCGATCGGGCTGCTGCGGAGCGCGTTGGACGCCGGCGAGCCCGTCACGCGCGCCGAGTGCCTGAGGATGCTGACCGACGCCGGCGTGATGACCGAGCCCCGCCACGGCTATCACCTCCTGTGGTTCGCGGCACAACACGGCGCCATCTGCATCGGACCTCAGGTCGGTAAGGAGCAGACGTTCGTCGCGCTCGATCGTTGGGTCGCGCGACCGGTGCAACGCTCACGCGACGAAGCGCTCGCCGAACTCGCGGTTCGCTACTTCGACGCTCATGGGCCGGCACCCGCCGGGGAGCTGGGCCGCTGGAGCGCGCTGCCCGCCGCGGATGTTCGCAGGGCGATCGAACTCGGGGAGGATCGGCTGGTCCCGGTCGACACCGAACTCGGCGCGATGCTCGTCGGTGCGGGCGTCGCGGAGTCGCTCGACGGGTCGCCGATCGAACCACCCGAGGAGTCCTCGACGATCCGGCTGCTCCCGGGATTCGACGAGTACGTGCTCGGCTACGGCGACCGGTCGGCGATGATGACGCCGGAGCAGGCCAAGCTGGTCGTGCCGGGTGGCAACGGAGTGTTCCGACCGACCGTGATCGACGACGGTGTCGTGGTGGGAACCTGGAAACGCACCGTCAGGTCGGCTCGCGTCGACGTCGTCGTCGCCCCGTTCGGCAACCTGACCGCCCGTCAACGCCGCGGCATCGAGCGCGCAGCGGGCGAGTACGGCCGGTTCCTCGGGGTCGAGGCCCGCACGGTGTCTGCGGACTGAGGACGCCGATACCGTGACGCCGATCAAGTGCTGACGCACGCATCGGCCTCAAGACACCGTGTGCTTCGTCACCGCCCGCTCACTCGGAAGACCTTGTCGCGGGATCGTTCGCCGGAGACCAACTCGACGTCGCGTGGGCGGATGCCGAGGTGCTCGGCGAGCAGGCGACGCACGGCGTCGTTGGCCCGGCCGTCCACCGGTGCGGCGGTGGTGCGGATCAGGATCCGTCCGTCGCGTTCCCCGGCGACCTCGTTCCGGGGGGCACGCGGAACGACCCTCACGGCCCACCTCGGCCCGGGCTGTCGGTCGGTCGGCCGTGCGGTCACGCGATGTCCTCACCTTCAACTGAGAGGTGATCGGCGCGACCGGACGGCATGCATCGGTCCCGACGCTACGCGCAGGGTGTCCGCCCGACGGCCCTTGAACGTGGTCGGGCCCGTCATCTCAGGCCCGGTCCCGGCCTGCGTCGAAGGTGACCGCCGGTCGGGTGAGGGCGATCGCACCGATGAACCGTCCTACGTCGCGGAGCGCGACGTCGTAGAAGGTGCCGGGTAGCAGAAGGTTCACGATGATGCAGGCCGGCGAGGCGGCGACCAGGTAGGCGCCGTTGCGCGGGGGACCGTGACGGCAATAGCCACCGCTATCGAGATCACTCCGTTTCCAAACGCGAAGAACGCTGACTATAG
Source organism: Microthrixaceae bacterium (assembly GCA_041394325.1). Taxonomy (GTDB): domain Bacteria; phylum Actinomycetota; class Acidimicrobiia; order Acidimicrobiales; family Microtrichaceae; genus JAWKIJ01. The sequence continues at coordinate 2,961,705 of JAWKIJ010000001.1, read as the reverse complement.
AAGGGTCGGGGGTTCTTGCGCCAATACATACAGGTTTTAGAATGGTGGCGTGGGGAGCGCCTCGAACTCCGACACTCGTGTCGCCCGTGTGGCCGTACTCGAGCTTCCGCTGCGGCGGGATCTGTACCGGTTCCTGTGCACGGCGGAGCGCTGGGTGTCCCGCGACGAGGCGTCGGACGCGCTGGGCATCGGTCGGCCTCTCGCCGCGTTCCACCTCGAGAAGCTCGCGGATGCGGGGATCCTCGAGATCAGCTATGAACGGAGGACCGGTCGGACCGGCCCCGGCGCGGGTCGGCCGTCGAAGCTCTACCGACCCGCCGGCGACGAGGTTGCCGCCTCCGTCCCCGATCGCCACTACGACCTCGCCGGCGCGGTACTGGCGACGGCGGTCGCCGAGTCGATCCGGACGGGATCCCCGATCGTCGACGCGTTGCGCGAGGCCGCACGCGAGGCCGGCGGCGCCATCGTCGCCGAAGCACATGGGGAACTGCCGCCGGGGGCGGTGCTCGATCCCGACGCGGTGGCCGACGTCCTCCAAGGGTGTGGCTACGAACCGAGGGCCGCTGCCGACGGCGATCTCGTCATGTCGAACTGCCCGTTTCACCGCCTCGCCGAGCGGGAACGCGATCTCGTGTGCCACCTGAACCTCGACCTGATCGAGGGGGTGCTCGACTCGCTGGGCCACGGAGACACGTTTCGGGCGCGGCTGGAACCCGAATCCGGTCGGTGCTGCGTCCGCGTCGGCCGCCGATGATCGGAATCGACCGGCTTGAAGCGCCGTTCTGTCTGCCTGGGCTACCTCGGTGACCTCGGTCGGGTGAGCTCGGAGGCCCGACCGACCGAGGTCACCGGTCGGCTTCAGTCGTCGAGCGTGTAGCTCACGGCAATCGGCTCCTGGACCTTTCGGGGGTCGGCGGAACCTCCGCTGGTGTACCAGTACGAGCCGGCACCGGCCCCGAGATGGAAGTCCACGAAGCTCTGGGGCCACGATCCCCAGTACGCGGCGTTGGCCGGCGACTGTGCCGGTTGTTGCGCGGCCGTGGGGGGTGCGATCGCGGTGCGGCCCAGATAGTCGGGCAGACCTGCGGCGAAACCGGTGGAGACCGCTCCGGTCGAGAACACGTCGGGGATCTCGGCGAGCACCACGTCGTCCACCGGCGTGAGCGGTGTGCGGATGGAGGTGTCGTTGCGGTCAACCACGTAGCCGCCCACCGACGCGGTCAACCGGCCGGTTCCCTCGGCATCGACCGTGAGGGTCGGGTCGACGATCCAGAACGGCAGGTAGAGGCCGAGGACGTTCACCGTCACGGTGCCGGTCCAGTGGATCGTCGCCTCGCCGGTGTCGACGTTCACGGTGCCCACGCCGTTGGAGTACCGGATGAGCTGGCCGAGGAAGAACGCGTTGGTCGCCGTGACCGTGTTGCCAGCGCCGTCCTTGCCGCGGGTCGCCCAGCTCACTGAGGGTTCGCTGCCGATGGGCACGTAGTCGCCCGAGGCGTTCTTCTTGAGCACCATCGCGTTTCCGTTGGTGGCGACGTAGGTGTCCTCGGTGCTGTCGGACTGTCCTGCGCTCCAATAGTTGACCTGGCCGGGGGCGTAGGTGCCGTTGTCGACCTCGCGGCTGATCGTCCACTCGAACGTGGCGTCCGAGATGGATTTCACCGGATTCGGAGCGATCGTGGTGGTCGTGGTGGTCGTGGGTGTGCCGGAGTCGGGGACGCATGCTCCGGCGAGCAACGCGGCACCGGCGGCCAACGCGGTCAGCGCCCCGCGACGGGTGGTGGATCTGATCAAGGGGGTTCCTCCTCGTTTCCGGTACCCGGTCGGCGGGTACCATTAGTTCGCCTATCCTATTACCAGAAGTTAATCATACTTAACATAGTCTGATTCAGGTGGGTTGTGCGAGGGTGGTGACGGTCGGGTGAAACCGTGCGGTCGCCGTCCGCATTGCCCCTCACACGGCATATCGGTAACTTCCGCACAATGAGCCCTGTTCGCTCGCGTCGACGTGCCTTGCCGATCCTGGCCGCCGTCCTCGCCATCGCCACTGCCGCCTGCGCGCCCGCGCCTTCTTGGCCTCCACCCGATCCGCCGAATTCGCCGACCGGGTGCAATGGTGCCGACGTCCTGTGCGGCCGGACCTACGACTCGGTTGCCTACGTCACCACCCACAACGCGATGTCGTCGGTGGCCGACAACTTCCTCGGCCCCAACCAGACCGACTCGCTCACCACCCAGCTCGACCGTGGTGTGCGGGGATTCATGCTCGACGTCCACCGCAACGACGACAGTTCGATCCCGACACCCGACGTACCCGGCGGCGCGGTACTCCTGTGCCACGAGTACTGCGGGCTCGGTCACCTCGACCTGGTCGCCGCGTTGACCGGAATGCGCGAATGGCTCGACGCCCATCCCCGTGAGGTCGTCACGCTCATCCTCGAGAACTACGTGCCGGCATCCTCGTTGCAGGCCGCGATGGACGCCTCGGGACTCACACCGCGCCTGGTCGACCACACGGTCGGGGCGCCATGGCCGACCTTGGGGGAGATGGTCGACGCCGACCGGCGGGTCGTCGTGATGACCGACCGCGGTGGTGGCGCCTACCCCTGGCTCCTGCCGGTGTTCTCCGAGGCCTGGGACACGAACTGGTCGGCGACCACCACCTCGGACCTCACGTGCTCGGTGAACCGTGGTTCGGCCTCCAACCGGCTGGTGATCCTCAACAACTTCCTGACCAACCCGATCGCCTCAACCGTCCTGGCCGACCAGGCAAACGCCGATCCGTTCCTCTCGTCGCGGATCGCCGAATGCCGCGCCGAGTGGGGTGGACGGATCCCCAACTTCGTGACGGTCGACTTCTACGAACGAGGTGTCGTCACCGCGGTCGTCCGAGCGCTCAACGGCGTCTGAGGCGGTCGGCCTGGACCATCCGGGGAGCGTGTCGGGTCAGGCGGTGCAGCAGGAACCCGGCGTCCCGGTCGCCGGCGCGGTCGGTGGGGGCATCGGCGTCGCCGGTCTTGACGTACCACTCCCAGCGCGCGCCGTCGGGGTCGGTGACCCAGGTCTCGACCTTGGACGCGTAACAGCACACCGTGTCGTCCACCGCGGACGGGTCGAGGCCCTCCGTGGCCAGGCGGGCCTCCGCAGCCTCGACCTCCGACGCGGTCTCGGTCTCGACCCCGAGGTGGTTGAGTGTCGCTCCTTCGGGTCCTTCGAACAGGACGAGTTTGAGTGGCGGGTCGGTGATGGCGAAGTTGGCGTAACCCGGCTTTCGTTTCGCGGGTTCGGTGTCGAAGAGCCGTGAGTAGAAGTCGACGGCCTCATCGATATCGGTCACGTTGAGGGCGAGTTGGACGCGGGACATGGGATCCTCCGGACTCTCATCGACGGCATATCGATGAGCATCGATTTAAGCGTTACCCTACCAATCGATCGACGAATGTCAATATATGCTTGATGCTCTCAAGGGAGTCGTGTGATGACGAAGACCATCCGGGTGCTCGAAGCCTGCTGCCGGCCGGTGACGGCGCGTGTGTTCGACCAGACCGAGGCCGATGAGCTCGCCACGATGTTCAAGGCACTGGCCGACCCGGCCCGTCTTCGCCTGTTGTCGATGGTCGCCTCCTCCCCCGAACGGGAGGTGTGCGCCTGCGACCTGGTGGAGCCGTCGGGTAGGTCGCAGCCCACGGTGTCACATCACATGTCGGTGCTCGTCGACGCCGGCCTGGTGACCCGGGAGAAGCGTGGGAAGTGGGCGTGGTACCGGGTCGTCCCCGAACGACTCGACCTGCTCCGGGCGGTCCTCGCTCCGGGATGACGCCGGCCCCACGAACTGGTCCGGAGGCGGGGCTCACCGACGGTCAGGCCAGTCCGGCGATCAGGACCAGCAGCTCGCGTTCGGTCGAGCCCAGTGTCACGCTGCCGTGTCCGATCATCAGCGCTGCACTGCGATCGGGGAGCGGGATCACCGTGAACCCCTCCGATTCGATCGGCCTACCCGTATCGAGCACCTGTTGCGCGAGAGTCTTCGACCGTGCATCGTCGGGGATCGGATCGCCGTCGGCGGCGATGACGACCATCCGCTGATCGACGACGGCCGACCACCTCGCGTGGAGTAGTCGCCGCGCCCCCTCCACCAGCAGTGCGGGCTGCGCTCCCGCGGTCTCGCCGCGCAACGCGGTCGCGAGTTGGAGCGCGGCGACCGCGGGGTGCTCGAACGGTTCGTCGAGCATGCGGTGCTCCTCGACCCGTGCTCCCTCGACGTCGTGGATCTCCGACAGCAGGAGTTCGATGAGGTCCCCGTCGGGGAACTCCACCACGATCTGATCGAGTGCCCCCGCCGCGTTCCACGATGTCGATACCCACGACATCACCGCCCACCGCTCCGATGCGTGACGCGACGGCCCCGAGGGCTCCGGGGCGATCGGGGAGGCGAACCCGGAGGAGGAGCGTTGCCACCGGTGCGACGCTATTCAGGCGGTGTGTCCACGGTGTTTCCGTCGCGTGAACGTGGAGGTCGCACCGGTTGGTTGCCGTACCGGTCGATGTGGACGACCTCGTCGATCGGTCGGCGGGTCGTGGGTCCGTAGCGTCCCTTGGCCCAGCCGATCGGAACCACACACACCGGACGCAGGTTCCGTGGCAGGCCGAGGATCCGTGACGCCACGGGCACGAGCCAGATCGGCAACGTCTGCAGCGACGCCCCGAGCCCCACCGCACGGCAGGCCAACAGGAGGTTCTGTACGGCCGGGTAGACCGACCCGTAGAACGAGGACACCGAGATCTGCGGCCGGCCGACGGGCCGGTGCTTGAGGCCCTTGCGGTAGCAGGGAATGACGAACACGGGGATGTCGGCGAAGTGCTCCGCCTGCCAAGCCCCCGGAGCCATGTTGCGGCGCTCCTGTTCCGTCTTGGCCAGACGTCGCACGATCGGGTCGAAGGTTCGGAACAGGGGTAGGTAGAGGCGGGCGAGGCGTTCCTTCTGCTCTCGACCGGTCACCACGATGTAGGTCCAGTCCTGTGTGTTCGACGACGTCGGCGCCTTGAGGGAGAGCTCCAGCAGTTCGTATATCAGGTCGAGGTCGACGGGATCGGTGTGCAGCCGGCGCACCGCCCGTTGGGTACGCATGGCATCGACCATCGGCATCGTCAGCCGACGGAGGGCCTCCTCGTTGGATGGGGCCACGAATGCCGAGCCGGCATCCGGTTGTCGTGGATCCACTACTCCCTCACCTCGTCGCTCCATCGCCCCACGGCCGTACCCCTACTCCCGGTTTTGTCGCGCGAAACTCGCGTTCACGCGCGCGCCGCCGCCCCCCCCCCCCCAAAACCCGGTGGGGGGGTCGAGGGTGGGGTGAGGGAAGGGTGAGGGTCCGAACGGTGTTGGGGAGGGTGGACGGACCGCGAACCGACGGATCGGAGGACAATGGCCGACAAGCGCCTTCCCACCTACTTCATCTCCCACGGCGGCGGTCCCTGGCCGTGGATCAAGGACCTCCTCCCCGGTGACTTCACCGCTCTGGAGGTGTCACTACGGGCGATCTCCGACCAGATCGGCACGACGCCCCGCGCAGTGCTCGCGGTGTCAGGCCACTGGGAGGAGCCACGCTTCACCGTCCAGAGCAACCCGAACCCCCCGATGCTCTACGACTACGGCGGCTTTCCCGAGTTCACCTACCGGATCGAGTACCCCGCGCCCGGTTCGCCGGCCGTCGCCGCACGAGTGGCCGACCTCCTCGAAGCAGCGGGGATCGCACACGACGACGACCCGGACCGGGGTTTCGACCACGGTGTGTTCGCGCCGCTGTACGTGATGTATCCCGAGGCCGACGTGCCCGTGTTGCAACTCTCGATCCGGCACGGATACGACCCGGCCGAGCACCTTGCGCTCGGCCGGGCCCTCGCGCCGCTGCGCGACGAGGGGGTCCTCATCGTGGGGAGCGGGCTCAGCTACCACAACCTCCGCGCGATGGGCGGCGCCGGTGTCGCTCCCTCCCGGGCCTTCGACCGATGGCTCTACGAGTCGCTCGTCGAGGCCGACGCCGCCGAGCGGACCCGGCGTCTGACCGACTGGTCCCGTGCGCCGGGTGCCCGCGAGAGCCATCCCAGAGAGGACCATCTCATCCCGCTCATGGTGGCCGTCGGGGCCGCCGAACGAGACGCCGGAACCCGGACCTACCACGACACCGACATGATGGGGGCGGGGATCCACGCCTCGGGGTTCGCCTTCGGCCTCACCGGGCTCTCCGCCTGACCGGCGCCGAGCGGATGACGGCGCAGATGGCCATGGCGTAGCCTCCGGTATGCGCGCTGGAGTGGGGATCCGCGGTGGGAAGCCGGGCCCGTCGGCCGGGAATCGGCGGAGGTTCGGGATCACCCTGGCGGCGGTCGTCGCGCTCCTCGCCGGTACGGCGTGTGAACCACCCGACTGGGTCCTCGGTGCGGACCGACCGCTCGACTGTGTACCGCGCATCGGCACCAACCAGATCGTCGTCCCGCTGCCCGGCCTGTTCCTTCCTCTGCCGAGCATCAAGGGGCTCTCCGAGTTCGACGACCTGACACCCGCACCCGAGGGGCTCGAACTCCCGTCCCGGGTCGACCTGCGCGACAACCGTCAGGGCTTCAACGGCTATGCGGAGTTCGTGCTCGCCGGGGGATCGCTCTACACGAGGCCCCACAACTCCGGAGCCCGTTGGCACAAGGCGCCCACCCCCGAATGCCTGGACGGGCGGATCGTCGCCATCTCGGTCGATTCCAACATGGCGGTCGCACTCGACTCGGCCGGGTGGATCTACTCCCTCGACAACCTCCTGTCGGGCCCCATGCTGTGGAACTGGACGCGGTCGTTCGGCGGACCGATCTGGTTGTGGCCGGGGATGAAGGTGCCCGCCGACGCGCTCGGGCCGGGAAAGTGGGCGCTCAGCCACCGGATATCGAGCGGCTTCGTCGACGCCAAGGGGTACCGGCATCCGATGACCGCGGGACTCGTGCAACTCGTCTCCCTCACCGGTGGCGGTTCACGGATCGTGTTCCAGGACCCGTGGCTGCCGGCCGACCACAGCTACGAGATCGGTGGCCCGATCGGCGGCCGCTTCGGCTCCGAGGCGGTGTCGGCGTCGGGATCGGTCACCTTCGTGATGAACCGGTTCGGCGACATGTACACCCGCAAGTACGACCTCGACCTCGCCGGAGCCAACCACATCCCGTGCCGCTACACCTGGCAGGACCAGGGTGACAGACCCTCGGCCCCCAACCAGTGGGAGGAGCGGACCGATCCCACCTACGCGGCCATCTCGTTGCCGGCCGAGGAGTGGCGGCACCAGCCGAAGATCCCCGGTGAGATCACCGCGCGGATCTCGATCTCCCAGACCGGCCCGGCCATGGAGGACCGAGACCTGCGCGTGGAGGGTCTCCGTGACGGCCGGAGCGGGTACTGGCACAAGGGCCTCGCCGCACCGGCGTGGGAGTTCACCCCGACCGACACGGTGCTGCAGTCACCGGTGCTGAGCGAGGCCGATCCGCAACGGGACCAGTCGGGCGTCGAGCTCGCGCCACCCAGCGGCCTCGACTTCGAGGGCACCCTCGGTGACGGCTGGACCGCGAGGGTCGAGCAGTTCGACTGGGCACAGACCCGGCACGCCGTCGAGCTCCGCGCGCCCAGCGGACGAATCCACACCGTCGTGATGTACACGACCGACGGGCTACGGCTCGAGGCGCGGTCACCTGGCCTCGACGAGCGACCACGGGCCCTCGAGGGGGCGCTCGACGTCCGTGCCGCGATGTCGGCCGAACCCGAGGACGAGCTCGGGAGGTTCGTCCGTAGCAGACTGGGGGGTCACGTCGTCTACGAGATCCGCGTCGACGCGACCGTTCATGGTCTCGTCGTCAGCCCCGCCGACCCGCTCACCGACCCCCTTGGCACACTCCGGCGGACGTAGAGACGCGCGACGGTGTGACATCCGACCCGGCCGGTGTGCACGCGGCCCGATGAGTGCGATACTCGCCGGGTCCGGCGACGACGGGCGCCCGGGCACGAAGGAGGCGTCATGGCGACTGCGACCAACAAGACCGGTGGATCCGACGCGGGGTCCGCCTCCGGTGTACACCAGCTCATCGAGGGAATCGAACAGACCGAGAGGTCGGCCCTCGACGCGGTGAAGCGATTCGTGGATGCCGTGAACGACTCGTTCCCCGACCTCGGCGAGGACGGCCCCCGGCAGAAGATCATCGACGCCGCGTTCCGCATGACCGAGCAGGTCGTCGCGTCGTCGAACCAGTTGGCGACCAGCCTCGTCGACGTGACCGAGCACACGCTGCGCGGACTCGTCGGATCCCCGGACTGACGGAAGGGCTCCCGACGGAGCCGCCATGGGGTCTGATCACCACCAGGTCGGTGCGGCGCGCGACCCGGCCTTCCTTCGCTCGGCGCGGCCCTTCCTCGAGCTGTACGCGTCGTATTTCAGATCGGAGGTCCGGGGGATGGAGCGCGTCCCCGAGCAGGGGCCCATGCTCGTGGTCGGCAACCACTCCGGTGGTCAACTCCCGCCCGACATCCCGGTGCTCTTGAGCGCCTGGTGGCGCGAACGCGGCGAGGAGGAGCCGGTCTACGTGCTGTTCCACTCGTTCGTCCTCGGCCTCCCGGGCGTCGGATCGATCCTGCAACGCGGGGGTGGGGTGGAGGCTGGACCCGCCAACGCGCAGGCGGTGCTGGAGAGTGGTGCGGTGCTCGTCGACTACCCCGGCGGCGACCACGAGGTGTTCCGTCCGTGGAGCGAGCGGAACCGGATCGACTTCGGTGGGCGAACCGGCTTCGTGCGCCTTGCGTTGCGCACCGGGGTCCCCGTGGTGCCGGCGGTTTCGGTCGGTGCGCACGAGACGGTCGTGGTCCTCGCACGCGGCGCCGCGCTCGCGAAACGGCTCGGGCTGGACAAGCGCTTCCGGATCTCGGTCATGCCGTTGGTGTTCGGCCCTCCCTTCGGCATCGTGCCCGGTGGGATCCCGACCTGGCCGCTGCCAGCGAAGGTCACCGTCGAACTGCTCAAGCCCATCGACTGGGCCTCGCGCTACGGGCCCGAAGCCGCCGACGATCCCGAGGTGGTGCAGCGCTGCTACGACGAGCTCACCGAGACGATGCAGCAGGCACTCGACCGACTGGCAGCCGAACGCCACTACCCGGGGATCGGCTGACACGGGAACCCTTCCCCGAACGCGGCCCAGGGCGCGTTCGGTCAGCGGTTCGTCAGGCGTGAAGACCCCGTCGCTCCATGGCCGATGCGACGAAACGCCACACCGTGTCGGACCACAGGTAGCCGACGTGATTGCCGGCGAACCAGCACGTCTCCGGCTCGTCCCAGTGCTCCCAGAGTCGTCGCGCCTGCTCGGTGGTTGCCAGTCGGTCGCCGAGCCCGGCGAAGATCGCCCGTGCGCCGAACGGGGTCGTCACCGGCATCGCGAGCGGTGAGACCACCCGATGCACGTCCTGGGCGGTGCCGTTGAGGATGTTGTGCTCGACGCTGCGCATGTAGAGGTGACGGGGAGCATGGTGCTGGAACAGGCCGGGGAAGTCGACGACGGGGATTCCCGCCAGCACCATGTCGAGGTCGGCCTCGAAAGCGGCGACGAGGGCGGTGACCAACCCTCCGAGGGAGATCCCGAACACTCCGACCCCGGTGGGATCCTGCCGCCGTACCCAGGTGAGCAGGCGCCGGACGTCCCACAGGGCCTGGGTGAGGCCGTGCACGCTGTTCATGAGCTCGAAGCTCAGGAACTCCTCGCCGCTGACGCGGCTGGGCCGCCGGGCGCCGTGGACGGGCAACACGATCGCGGCGACGTTCACGCCGAGGTGTTCGTGCAGTGACCGGGCGCGGAAGCCGACCAGGTCCATGAACGTGGAACCCGTGGCGAATCCGTGCACGCACACCAGCCAGGGCCTCGGACGGTCGCGGTGGCGCAGGACCCATGCCGAGGCCGTGCGGTTGGACTCGAAGGCCAACCAGCGGTCGGTGCCCGGCACCCCGAGCCGTGGCTCGTATCCGCTCGGCCACCAGAGGCGCGCGTAACGCCGGCCCAGCGCCCATCCCTTCGTGACCGCCGGCTCCTCGAGCGGGGGAGGGGTCTGGTGGTACGACGCCGGATCGGCGATCCAGCCCTCCCGCGAGAACAGAGCGTGTGCCCGGGTGAGCTCGTCGCCGACCCGCTCGTAGTCGGAGCGCCGCGGGAAGCGGTTGGGGCCGACCGCGATCGCCATGATCGACTCGTCCATCAAAACGTGACCGACGAGCGCGGGGGTGAGCCTCGCGGAGGGTACGCCCGGCACGTCCTCGCCGAGCAGCTCACCAACGACGTAGCGGGCCGTCCGTGGCGCCGCGAGGGTGAGTCGCGCGAGGGGCTGGTGGGCGAGCCGCTTCTCGACCCGACGCGACAAACCGCCCACCCGATCGAGGATCGCGTTCACCCCAACGTCTCCCATGCCGTCACCTCGTCATGCAGGTCGTCGCGCAGCGCCCACGGATCGGGCAGGGTCGCCGAACAGCCCAACACGGAGATGTACATGACATCAAGGTAGGTCCACGCCGTGATGTTGAGACCGATGCCCTCGAGGATCGGGCCGACCGAGAACAGCGACGTCACGACCCCGCCGTCGATCTCGAGGCGGCGGCGAGGGCCCCGGACACAGGACGCCACCAGGTTGAGCGGTGGACGGAGGTGGTTGGCGAGGTGGGTGGAGCCCCAAACGCGGGGCAGCAGGCCGTGGATCCCGGCCGGCACGAGGCCCGAACGCCGTTCGAACAGGTCCGAACCGAACTGTTCACGGACGCGCCGGCCGGCCACCGACGAGTCGTGCACGGCGCGGATGCGTTCGAGGGGGTCCGAGAGGTCGTTGCGGACCGGTAGGAAGAGGTTGTCGACGTGGTTGCCCCCGAGGCGGTGGTGCTGGGTCCTCGTCGCAAGGGGGACCGAGGCGACGAGGCTTCGGTCCGGGAGTGCACCCAGCCGCCTGAGGTGGCGTCTGATCGCGCCGCCGCACAAAGCCAGGAAGGCGTCGTTGAGGGAGGCTCCGGCCGCCGCTTTGGCGGCGACCAGGATGGGGAGCGCGACGGTGGCGACGGCGAAGGTCCGGTCCGCGGTGAGCGCCCTGTTGAACGGAGTCCTCGGTCCGGCAAAGGGGCCGGGGAGCATCGCCTTCGTCGTACGGCTGACCGCGCGAGCGTGCCGAGCCCCCGAGACGGTCCGGCGCACGACATATGGCAGGGTCCGGGCTGCGTGTGCCGCCCCCGCCGCCGATGCCCGGTAGAGCTGTCGCGGGGTCGGGAGCGGTCCCGGGACGAACGGCTCGGTCACCGCATCGTCGCCGTCCGCCATGAACGCGTTCTCCAGCATCGCCACCGACGCGACGCCGTCGGCGAGCGCGTGATGCAGCTTCATCACGAAGGCAACCCGGCCTTCGTCGAGGCCCTCGACGACGGTCAGTTCCCACAGCGGACGGTCTCGGGGAAGAGGGGTGGTGGCGACCGCGGCGACGACCTCGTCGAGTTCGCGTTGCCCGCCGGGTGGCGCGGCGACCGTGTGCCGGAGGTGGCGTGAGAGTTCGAACTCGGGGTCGTCGACCATGATCGGGTTCCCCAGGCCGTGCGGTGCGGGGATGATCCGCCGACGCAGTACGGGCATGCGCTGCAGTCGCTGCTCGATGGCCGCGGGGATCCCCTCTCGCGACAGTGGTTCGGCCCTGCCGGAGATGTCGACCACGACGACCTTCATCGTGTGCATGTGCGCGGTCGACGTCTCCGAGTACAGGAACCTCGCGTCGAGGCCCGACATGACCTTCATGGCGTGGCCTCCCCGGCGGCGACGGCGGACGCCCAGCGGTGGTCGGGTTTGCCGGCCGGGGAGCGCACGACGTGCTCGACCAGGACCAGCCGCCGGGGGAGTTTGTAGCCGGCGAGCACTGCGCGTGCCGAGTCCCGGAGGGACTCGAGGGTCGGCGCGCACCCGGGGCGTGGCTCGACCACCGCACACACGGTCTGGCCCAGCGTCTCGTCGGGGGCTGCGACGACCACGGTGTCGGCGACGTCGGGATGTGCCTTCAACGCGGCCTCGACCTCCTCGGGGTAGACCTTCTCCCCGCCGGTGTTGATGCACTGCGACGACCGGCCCAGCACAGCGATCGTCCCGTCCGCCTCGACGGTCGCGAGGTCGCCCGGCAGCGCCCAGCGGACGCCACCCACCTCGACGAAGGTCGCTGCGCTCTTCTCGGGGTCGCCCCGATAGCGAAGAGGAACCCGGCCGCCGCGCGCGAGCCGGCCCACCACGCCGGAGCCGGGGGCGACCGGTTGGAGGTCGTCGTCGAACACCGACGTGCGCTCGTCGACGTGCAGCCGTGGCGGACCGTCGGGATCGCCGGCAGGCGGCTCGCCACCGACCTGCCCGGTCTCGGAGGATCCGAACGTGTCGCGCACGACCAGCCCCGGCCGCAACCGCCGTAGCCGAGCCTTGGTCGAGGGCGACAGCAGGGCGCCGCCGGAGCCCAGCGCCATGAGGGTCGAGAGGTCATAGGCCTCGGGGTCCGCCTCGAGCACGTCGAGCAGCGGTCGGGCCATGGCGTCGCCCACGACGACCACGACGTTGACGCGTTCTTGTTCGACGAGACGCCAGGTGGCGGCCGGGTCGAAGCGTCCGTGCGGCAGCGTCACGACGGTGCCGCCGCCGAACAGGACCGAGAACGCCAACCAGTGTGCTGCGGCGTGCATGAACGGCGGCGCGGGCAGGGCGATCAGTCCGGCGTCGGGGATCCGGCCGCTCAACTCCTCGGCGCGGGAGATGTGGTCGCCGAACTGGAAGGGGTCGCCACCTCCCATCGCGGCGAAGAAGATGTCCTCCTGCCGCCACAGCACGCCTTTGGGTAGTCCGGTCGTGCCGCCGGTGTAGACGCAGTAGAGATCGTCCGGCGACCGCGGGGGGTAGGGCCGAGAGACCGTCGCGGAGCGGAGAGCATCCTCGTAGCCGCCGTCGGGGCCGACCGCCAGCACGAGCCTGCGCTCGGGGATCGCGTCGAGGGCCTCTGTCACGGGCGAAGCGAAGTCGGTGTGGTGGACCAACGCGCGGAGGGCGGCGTCCGCGTACAGGTGACGAAGCTCCGCACCGACGTAGCGGTAGTTGACGTTGACCGGGACCGCCCGCAGCTTGAACGCGGCGAGCATCACCTCGAGGTACTCGTTGCCGTTGGGGAGCTGGACGCCCACGAAGTCGCCCGGACCGATCCCCTCCCGGGCCAGGACGGCGGCGAGTCGGTCGGCGCGCTCATCGAGCCGGGAGTAGGTCATCCGGACGGGCCCGCTGACCACCGCGACCCGCTCGGGGACGGTCTCGGCCACGGACTCGAACAGGTCCGCGAGGTTGAGCTCCATGGCGTTTCAGACCTCCTCGTCGGTCGGTGTGGCGGCCGAGCCCTCGTCCAGCGCGGTGAGGACCGCGGCGATCAGCCCGCTGCTACGGGCGTCGCCGGTGATGCCCAGGTCCATCCGGTTCATCACATAGCCCATGGACCAATTCCGCGCGGGGTCGGCGATGCCGATGGATCCACCGGCCCCCATGTGGCCGAATGACCCCGGCGGCCCGAACGGTGGCGGTGTCATGTAGCCGAGCCCGAACGACATCGGTACGCCGATCACATGGTCCGGTCCGTCCACCCGAACCTCGACCGCGTCGGCCAAGGTGTCGGCGCGGAGGAGCCGGATTCCGTCGACCTCACCGATGAGGGCCGCGTACATGCGGGCGATCGCCCGCGCGGTTCCCACGCCGTTGGAGGAGGGCATCTCGGCGGACAGGACATCGGGTCGGTTCCACATGTCGTCGTAGCCGAACAGGTTCGACGGTCCGGCGAGGACCTGTCCCAACATCGTGTCGGGGCCCATGAACGCGTCCATCACCTCGCGGACCGCCGGTTCGACGACGGGTGGGTACACATGGGATACCCGCGCAAGCTCCTCTGCGGGCAGCCCGATGAAGAAGTCGAGGTCCAACGGTCCGGCAACCTCCTCGGCGAAGAAGCGACCCAGGCTGCGTCCGGTGACCCGACGCACCACCTCACCGAGGATCCAACCGAACGAGCGGGCGTGGTAGCCGTGCGCGGTGCCCGGCTCCCACACGGGTGCCTGCCGTGCGATCGCGTCCACGACGCCGTTCCAGCCGAGTACGTCCTCGAGGGTCACCCGTCCGGTGACCGCGGCGAGGCCTGCCTGATGGGTCAGCACCCAGCGGAGGGGGATGTCGTCCTTGCCGGCGGCGGCGAACTCCGGCCAGTACCGGGCCACGGGTGCGTCGAGGTCGAGCACTCCGCGTTCCACGAGGAGGTGGACACAGGTCGCAACCATGCCCTTGGTGGTCGAGAACACCAACTGGACGGTGTCGCGTTCCCAATGGTGGCCACGCTCGCGATCGGCGTAACCTCCCCAGATGTCCACCACGGGCCGGCCGCGGTGGTACACGCACACCGCGGCCCCGATGTCGCCGTGGTGGGTGAAGTTCGCCTCGAACGCGTCGACGACCGTCGAGAAGCCCGGCTCGGCGAATCCGTGGACCGCAATCGGATCGCCCATACCGCCTCCCATCGCAGGCCTCGAGTCGAGGTTCGGTCGGTTGTTCGGACTCTTGAGGCGCTGTGACGTTGTTCTAACCGGCCGATGCGTCGCGATGCTCGTCAATCGCGTCGTCCGGAAGCGGGGAGATCAGATACGTCGCTCGGCTCAACATGTTCGCGGCGGGAGGCGACATCAACAGATGCAGGACGCTCGCGAGTACCACCGATGTGACGTCGTTGATGTGCTGTAGGTCGACCGCTGCCCCTCCGAGGATCAACAACACACCGAGGGTGGAGGCCTTCGACAGGGCGTGCAGCCGTGCCAGGACGTCGTCGAACCGAACGACGCCGATGGCCGAAACCAGCACGAACACGGAGCCGACGAGGGCGACCACCTCACCCATCGCGGTCCCGACCCTCGATGTAGCGGGCGATCATCCCGGTGCTGATCGGTCCGACCAGTGCCACCGCCACCAACGTCGGCAGGAAGGCGCCGTTACCCGTGTGCGCGGCGGCCACGGCCACGGCTCCCATCCCCACGATCACGATTCCGTTGAGTGCCACCACACGGTCCGCGAGCGCTGGTCCGGTCACGAGGCGCGCGGTGAACAGGGCACCTGCGAGCGCCAGGATGACGAATGTCGCCTCGGTCATGTTCCCTCCCCGAGGCGGACCTCGTGTCGGTGTCGGGTGCGAGGGGAGATCGCGCCGGCGACGAGCCGTTCGAGCCGTTCGAGCGATCGACGTGTCGCCTCGACGTCGGCCAGGTTGAGGACGTGCACGTGGATGATCGCCGAGTCGGGCGAGACGTCGACGACCATGGTTCCGGGGCTCAACGCGATGATGGTCGTCATGAGGGTCACCACCTCCGCCGACGGTTGTCCGAGCCGGTGGGTGACGACCCCCTGACGAAGCGCCGGTCGCCGGCGAAGCGTCTGCACGGTCATCACGAGGTTCGAGGTGACGAGCTGCCCGACGACGTGGGCGACGAGGCGAACGGCACCGATGGGCCGCAGCCGGAGGCCGGGGTCCCGCCCCGGAGGGAACAACGCGAGCAACGCAGTGGACACCGCGAGTCCGCTGAGGATGCTGGCGCCGGAGAACGCCCCCCAGGCGAACATCCACAACAGGGTCAGGACCGCGATGCGCCCCAGTGATCTCATGGCCCGAGCACCGTTTCGGTGGAGGCGCGAGGGTGGACCAGGTCGGTCGCCGCACGCTCGCAGAAGGCGTAGACGGGCCCTGCCGCGACGGCGATCGCGAGGCTCGCCGCCACCATCGTCGCCGTCGGTGCCATCATGGCGACCGGACCGCGCCACACGGCGCGTCGCCCGGGTTCGGGACCGGAGACGATCGTCTCCGGCGAGGTCGTATCGAGGAGCGATGCAGCGCCCGACCGGCTCCAGAAGGCACTCGTCCAGATACGCGCCATCACGAACAGGGTGAGCAGGCTGACGACGAGGCTGACCGCCACGATCGCGAACTGTCGCTGCCCGACGCCCGCCTGAAGCAGCGCCAGCTTGGAGACGAAGCCGGAGAACGGTGGGACGCCGGCCAGGCTCAACGCCGCGAGCAGGAAGAGCACGGCGACCGCAGGCGCGCGCCGGATCAGGTCGCCCAGACGCGACAGGCGGTTGTCGCCCCCGGTCTCCTCGACCAGGCCTGCGACGAGGAACAACGAGGTCTTGACCACGATGTGGTGCACCATCGAGAAGATCAGTGCCGCGATCGCGGCGACGGTGAACAGGCCGAGACCCATCACCATGAAGCCGATCTGGCTCACGATCGTGAACGAGAGGATCCGGCGGATGTCGTCCTGTGCGATCGCACCCAGCACTCCGACGACCATGGTCAGACCGGCCAGGACGAGCAGCAGCGTCGCCGGCCTTGAATCGGGGGGAAACAGGAGGAGCTGGGTCCGGACCATCGCGTAGACGCCGATCTTGGTGAGCAGACCCGCGAAGACTGCGGTGATGGGCGACGGTGCGGTGGGGTAGCTGTCGGGCAGCCAGAAGAACAGCGGGAAGATCGCCGCCTTGATGCCGAAGACGACGATGAGCAGCACGGCGAACGCCGTCCTGGTCCCCTGGGGGAGATGTCCGATCCTGTCGGCGAGATCGGCCATGTTGACGGTGCCGGTGGCGGAGTACAGCAGTGCGAGGGCGGTGACGAACAGGGTCGACGCGATCAGGCTGACGATGATGTAGGTCATCCCGGCACGGATCTGCTCGCGGCGGCCGCCGAGGGTCAACAACACGTAGCTGGCCGTCAGCATCATCTCGAACGACACGAAGAGGCTGAACAGGTCTCCGGTGAGGAGCGATCCGGCGACACCTGCCGACAGGATCAGGTAGGCGGACTGGAATCCCACGTGGTTTCGCTCGGCCCCCGGCTCGCCGATCGCGTACACGAGCACCGCCAACAGTGCCACCTCGGCGACGACGAGCAGTACCGCGGCGAAGCGGTCCGCGACGAGGCCGATCCCCATGGGTGCCGGATGGCCGCCGGCGCCGGTGCTGAGGGTCCCGGCCCGGTCGACCTGGACGAGCAGCGCCACCGAGACGGCGGTGCAGACGGTGAGCGTGAGGAGGCCGATCGTCCGCTGCAACGCCCGCGCCCGGCCGGCCAGCACCGACAGCGCGGTGCCGAGCAGCGGCGCGACGATGGGCACGGCCAGGAGCCCGGTCATGGCAACTCCTCCCACGCGATCAACTCCTGCTGGTCGTCGACCTCGTCCTGGACGGCATTGCGGGCCGCGACGTGACGGTCCGCCAGGTCGTCCTGGACCTCGTCGTCGGCGGTCAACAGCCAACTCCGGTAGGCCAGCGCCAACAGCAGTGTGGTGACTCCGAAGGTGATCACGATCGCCGTCAGTGCCAACGCCTGGGGGAGCGGATCGGCGAAGCCCGTGGTACTCCCGCCGTCGATGATGGGCGGCCGTCCCCGTCTGCCGGCGGTGATCAGTGCGATGTTGGCACCGTGCGTGAGGAGGCCGAGTCCGATGATGATGCGGCTGAGCTTGCGTTGCAGCAGCAGGTAGGTGCCTGTCCCGAACAGGAGCGCCGCGGCGGCGGCGAGCACGAGGGTCACGGGTGCACCTCCCGGGGGTTGTCGCCGAACGCCTCGAAGGCCATGAGCACCATCCCCACCACAGCGAGGTAGACGCCGACGTCGAAGACAAGTGCGGAGCTCAACGGCACCTTGCCGAGCAGGGGGAGCGAGACGCCCGCCGAGCCGACCTCGAGGACCGAATCGCCGACGACCAGCGGGAAGGAGGCGGTACCCGCCGCAAGCAACAGTCCCGTCCCGAGCACCGTCCACGGACGGAGTCGGGAGCGGCGGCGAACCTCGGCGATCCCGCCGACGAGGTAGTGGATGGTGATCGCCGCCCCAGCGAGGAGCCCGCCGACGAAGCCGCCGCCCGGTTGGTCGTGTCCCGAGAACAACAGCCACAACGACATGAGCAGCACGGCAGGGAACGCGATCCGCGCGGCGACGTCGAGAAACGCGAGGCGCGCCACGTCCCCGGTGGATGTTCGGATCGGCCCGGGGCCGTTTGCTCCTCGACCGGCTCGGGCCAGCGCGACCGCTCCGATGGAGGCGGCGATCAGCACCGAGATCTCGCCCAGCGTGTCGAATCCGCGGAAGTCGACGAGGGTCACATTGACGACGTTGTGGCCGTGTCCGAGGGGCACCGAGCTCTCGACGATCCGGTCCGACACGGCCGTGTCGTGCTCGAAGCCCGCGCTGAGCAGCACGAATGCGAACACGGCGGCGGCCACCGCGCCGGCGATCAACAGGTCGGCGACACGGCGCGGCGCGCTCGTCCGGTGCTCGAAGCCCTCGGGCAGGCGGCGCAGCACGAGTACGAACACCACGGTCGACAACGTCTCGACCGCCACCTGCGTGAGTGCGAGATCCGGTGCCCCCGACAGTACGAACAAGCCGGCCATCGAATAGCCGGCGACGCTGAGGAACAACGCCGCGGCGAAGCGGCGGTGCACGATCGCCGCGCCGAGCGCTCCGGTCAGCAACAACGCGACCACCGCCGCCTCACCGGGACCGCCCATCGGTGGCAGCGTGACCGAAACGCGTCCTACCAGCAGCGCGCCGGCGGGCAGGACCGCGGCCGTCAACAGGATCACACCGGCGTAGACGGGCAGGGAGCCGTTCTGGACGACCGCGGTGACCCGGGTAGCGAGTCGTCCGATCCCTCGGATGAGCGTAAGGAAGATCTCGCCACCGCTGGGGACGCGGGCACCCACGGCCATCGGTTGCTCGAGGCGCGGCAGGAGGGCGGCGATCAGGGCACCGCCGGCCAACGCCACCAACGACAGCAGCAACGGAAGGCCGGGACCGTGCCACGCGGCCAGGTGAACCGGGGTTGCGGCGTCTCCGAAACCGGCCAGCGAAGCCGTGGCCAGGCGGTCGGCGACGCCCGGCACCAGGCCGACGACGACGGCCACGACGGTGAGTGCCGCCGCCGGCAACACGAAGAGCGGACCCGGGCCCGGTGCTGCGGTGCGCGGCGCGACGCCTTCGGCGGGATTTCCCGGCCGACGCCGCCGTGGGGCGACGAAGGTGCACCAGTAGAAGCGGGCCGAGTAGGCGACCGTCAGCGTCGCCCCGGCGACGATCGCCACCAACAACAGCGGGGAACCCCATCGGTCGCCGCCGGTGGCCTCGTACGCGAGCTCCTTCGCCACGAACCCCGCGGTGAACGGGACGCCCGCCATGGAAAGGGTCGCGAGCGCGGCCACCACCTCGACGCCGCGCCAGCCCCGGCCCAGGGGCGGGAGCTCACGAACATCCCGGGTGCCGGTCCCGCGGTCGACGATGCCGACCACCATGAACAGGGTCGCCTTGTAGAGGGCATGGGCGACGAGGAGGAACCAACCCGCGGTCGCCGCGGCGGGGGTTCCGAGGCCGAACAGCAGGGTGAGCAGCCCCAGCTGGCTGACCGTCCCGAACGCGAGGAGCAGCTTGATGTCCTGTTGGCGGAGAGCCCGTAACCCTCCGAACAGCATCGAGGACACACCCGCGGCGACCACCAGGGCGTGCCATGGTCCGGTGTGGTGAGCGATCGGCGCGAGCAGGGCCACCAGGAACACCCCGGCCTTCACCATCGTGGCCGAGTGGAGGTAGGCGCTCACCGGAGTCGGGGCCGCCATCGCGCCGGGCAACCAGGAGTGGAACGGGTATTGGGCGGACTTGGTGAAGGCACCGGCCAGCACCAGGACCACGGCGGCGGTGCCGATCCGCGGCGGGTCGGCGAGCAGCACGCTGAGCCGGGCCGATCCCGGGGAGCGGGTGAGGAGCAGGAGTCCTCCCAACAGAGCGAGCCCACCCGCCCCGGTGATCAACAGGGCGTGCAACGCGGCACCGCGTGCCCGGGGAGCGGTGTGCCGGTTGCCGATCAGCAGGTACGACGTGACGGTGGTGAGTTCCCAACACACGTAGAGCAGGAAGACGTTGTCCGACAGCGCCAGCGCGAACATCGCACCACCGAACAACACGAGCAGGCCGGCGAGGCGACCCGGTTCCGGCTCCTCGTCACCGAAGTAGCGCCACGAGTAGACCATCACACAGACGCCAACGCCGGCCACGATCAGTGCGAGCGTCGCCGAGAGGCCGTCGAGGCGGAGGTCGAGCCGCAGGCCGAGCGATTCCACCCAGGTGACTCCCTGTCGCACGGGCGCGCGGGCGGTGACATCGGACAGCTTCGTCGCGACCCAGGCGAGGGCGGCCGACATGGGGACGGCTCCCACGAGGAACGATCGTGGCCCGATGTACCTCCCGGTGGCGATCAGCACGAGGCCGGTCGACGCGAACAGGAGGAGGAGGGCGAACATCGGGTGGGAGTGGTGGAGAAGGTGCCGGCGACGGTGGTCCGGGGCGTTGGGCCCGGGTTCAGGGATCGGTGGGCCAGGTGCGCGGGGTGGTACTGAGGTCGATCTGATTGCCGGTGAGGATCGTCGCGAGGGCGAGCGCCTCGTTCTCGGTCAGGTCGAGGACCAGGAACGGCTCCTCATCTCCCGGATCGCCGATAGCGAGTTCCCGCGTGCCCGAGCGATGGACGATCACGGTGATGGTCCGCTCCGATTCGGTGTCGAACTCGAAGAGGTCGCCGACCTTGGGGAGTTGCTCGTAGCGAACCTTGTGCCTTCGCATGTGGAGTTCCTCGTCGGGGCCGCGGCTCCGTGGAGGAACGGTGGCGGCCTGGCGATGGTGGGCCCCGAGCCCTCGATCTCCCCGGGCACCGTAGCAGTCCTCCAACCCGCGGGGGAGGTGGGGGTGGGGGTGTCGCGGAGGGTGACCGAGGTGGTTGCCCAGAATGTTAGGACTGCCTAACATGTCCGGATGTATTCGAGCCCGGGCACGATCCGAACGACGAGGGGAGTCGATGATCTCTGAGCAGGGCTTCGCCGACGTGCGGGTCGCGGCTGCACTGAATCACATGTTCCCGGGTCTGGAGACCCGGCTTTCGGGCGGTGACCGCCTGCTCGTCGAGGTCGCGTGGTCGCCGTCGGAATCGGGCGGCGAAGCGGTGCTCCGTGTGCACCCGTGCGCGTTCCGGCGTCACGTCGCGGCCTGTTGGGCCCGTCATCTCGACGGGAAGCGGATGCGGTTCCTCGACCTCGACGGTGATCCCGTCGTCGAGGTCGGCATGACCGCCGATGCTGTCCACCATCCCGCCGGCATGCTCCGCCTCCCCCTGGCCGGTCAGTGGGTCTACGCGTTCGGGACGGCGATGGACCCCGACCGTTGCGCCGTGGTCGGCGCCGACATCATCGCGGCCTTCGAGCGACCCGAGGAGGTGCTGGGCGTCGGTATCCGCGGCGACGGCGCGACCCAGGTGAGCATCGTCTACGCCGAGACGGCGGAAAACGCGAGTTCCTCGGTGCATCACGCGGTCGTCGACGTCCTCCAGCAGTTGAAGGCACGATTCGCCGTCTCCCGGCTCCTCGACGAGTTGCCCGATGCCGCCGGACGCGGCGACCGGCTTCGTTGACGACCGGCCTCCGGGATGGGCAACAGCGATACCCGAACCCCCCGGGGTGATCAGGGCCGACGCCAACCGAACGTGACCGAGAGCGCCTCGTGGTCGCTCAACTGCTCGCCGGCGTCGTCGGTGAATCGCTTCGTCTCCACGGTGTAGTCCAACACGCCCAGCTCGACGCCGGCGCTGCTTCGGTAGGCGAACTTGTCGATGCGTGCGGTGTCGTCACAACGCTTCGGCGCGCATGAATCGGTGAGCCCGGTGTCGGCCAGGAAGGTCGACCAGATGGTCGTCGGCGGTGTCCTGGGGGTTCTTCGGATCGGCCTCGATGTGCAGGTTGGTATCGCCACCCAGGATGATCGCGTGGTCCTTGGAGTGGGTGTCGATGTAGTCGGCGAGCTGTCGGTAGTCGGCGGCCTGCAGTTCCTGGTCCTTCGAGCTGCTGCCCGCCTCCGCATGGAGGTCGTACACGTCGATCGTCACACCGTCGGCGACGGTGATGGTCGTGACGGCGAAACCCTTGGTCGCCAGGCAGTCCGCGGCACCGTGGTCCGAGGTGTCCATCCCCCCGAAGCAACCCGTCCAAGCGGTGTGGGTCACGTCGCCCATCGGGATGTTCGAGAACAGGGCGAGCCCGTCCGCCAGCAGCGCGCTGGTTCGTTCGGGATTCGAGCCGAGGGGCTGTGGAAGCATCGGTGACGCGAACTTGTGGGTGCTCTGGGCCTGGAGGATCTCGTAGTACACGCGGATCGGGGCGAGCGGATTCGGCTCGGGGGTCTTCCATGTCTCCTGCAGCAGGACCAGGTCGAAGTCGTTGAGCCTCGGCCCGATGAGTTGCGTGTTGGTCTCGGGGTTGGAGCCCGACAGGGCCTCCGGCAGACCGGCGACGTTGTAGGTGAGTGCATGGATCCGCCCGTCCCACCGCGGCGCCACGGCCGACGTGGTCGTGACGTCGGAGTCCGGGCCGCCCCGTCCCGAACCACCGCCACCGCATGCCGTGAGTGCGGTGGCGACGATGATCGTCGCGACAAGCAGCAGTCGGCGGGCGGATCGTGTCGTCACGGATTCGGTGGGCATCGCTGGTCTCCAATCGGCGGATTGCGTGGCTCGGCCGCCGGCCTCGGGGTTCCCGGTCGGGAATAGTCTCGCCGAGCGTGACGGGTCCGTGTTCGACTCCGTGCCCGCTTCACCACTGAACCCGTACCGCGGAACACGAGGAGCCGGGATGACCACGACCCTTACCGACCGCTACGTGTGGGCCGTCACTCGGCGGCTCCCGGCCGCTCGGCGCCGTGAAGTCGCAGCCGAGGTCAGGTGGACCGTTGCGGCGCTGTCCGAGCGGGTGGGGGAGCGACAGGCCCTTGTGGAGCTGGGTGATCCGGCGCGGTTGGCAGACGGCTTGCACAAAGGGCGCCGGGCGCTCATAGGGACCGTGCTGTACCCCGAGTACGTCCGGCAGCTCCGGAGATGGCTGAGCGTCGTGGTACCGCTGCTCGCGGCGCTGGGTGGGTTGGGTGCGGCGCTCGGCGAGGACCCGACGGTGTGGAGGGTGGCCCTCGGCGTGCTCGACGGTGCTACGACCGCGGTGCTCCAGGTCTGCTTCTGGACGACCGTGGTCTTCGTGCTCATCGAGCGGTTCGGCTCCGGTGACGTTCCCGGACGCTCCGCGAACTGGACCCCCGACGATCTGCCCCTGGTTCCCGATCAGCCCCGGGTTACCGTCGGGGACACCGTCGCGGAGCTGGTCGCCACCGGGATCCTGGTATCGACCGTCTTCGTCCAGCGGTGGTGGTCCCCGGTGAAGGACGCGGACGGAGATTCCATCGCGGTCCTCGATCCGCCTCTCTGGAGCGGACCGATGTGGGTGGTGCTCGGCCTCCTGGCCGCCGGTCTCGCGCTGGTGCTCGCCGCACACGCCCACGGCTCCTGGTCGTGGCCGCTGGCGTCGGCGGTCGCCGGCATCGACGCGGTACTTCTGGTCCTCGTCGCCTGGGCGGCATTCACTCAGCGATTGGTCAACCCGGCGTTCCTGGCGGCGTTGTCCGACGAGGTCGGACGCGAGACCACGTTGGTGCCGAACCCCTTCCTCCTCACCGGGGCAGTGGGTGTGGTGCTCTGCTGGGACGCGTGGGAAGCCCTCAGTTCGGCCGCCAAGGCGACGTCACCGGTCGCCCGGTCCGAGGGTGTGGTCGCCTGAGCCCAACCGGGTCGGTCGGCGCGGCCCTCACCGCTCGAACCGGCGAAGACCGAGCCGCGGCGTCCATACCTCGACGATGAGCGCGGTCGCATCGGGGGTGAGTCCGGTCGTCGCCACTTCGGTCACATCGGCGAGGAACATCTCGCCCGCGGGAACCTCTCCGGTCGCATCGGCCGCATGCTCGAGGAGGACCGGACCTCCTGAGCGTGCGATGCCCGCGATCTTCGCCTCACCCGGCCATTCGGCCTCCCTGCCCTCCACGGGGTGGACCGTCGGGCTGTGCAACGCGAAGCGGGGATCGCGGTGGAGGTCCGCGCTCTTCCGTGCTCCGGCCATCGAACCGAATCGAAGGACACCGTCCACGAACTCGCATTCGATACCCGAGATCCGTGGTGAGCCGTCGGCGCGGACGGTGGCGATCGTCTTGTGCCGACCGACGTCGAACCGGGCTCGCACACGGGCGGCGAATTCGGGTTCGGCGGCCTCGAACTCGATCCAGGCGACCACCGACGCAAGGTAGCCGGTTGCGGCGCGACCCGGCGCCGACCGTCGTGGACGTCACACGCCGCTTCGGTCCGCTCTACGATCGAACCCCGACCGAGGACCTTGGATGACCGATCACGACACGCTTGCCCCGCTCCACCAGATCGGCGCGGTGGAGGAGCAGGTGGGGCTGTCGCAACGGACCCTCCGGCACTACGACGAGATCGGGCTGGTGACGCCGACCGGTCGTTCCCCCGGTGGCTTCCGCCTCTACACCGACGAGGACATCGCGCGCCTCGTCCACATCAAGGCGATGAAGCCGCTCGGCTTCAGCCTCGAGGAGTCCGGAGAGCTCCTCGCCATCCATGACCTGCTCGAAGGCGGTGGGTCGTTGAGTGTCGCGCAGCTCGAGTACCTCAAGGAGAGCCTGTCGAGGGCCGAGGAGCGTTGCGTCAAGCTCGCACGGCAGCTGAGGGAAGCGCGTTCCCTCACCGCCGTGTTGCGCGAGGAGGTCGAACAGGGGTCGCGCACCTGACGAGTCGGGAGCGGTCGGCGTCCCCCATCGGAATCCGGCCCCCGCGCAAACTTTACCCTTACGTGAGGGTAGGGTTGGATGCCAAGCGATTCACGGCGTCCGGCGCCACCCCGATGTCGCCTCGCGCGATCGGGATGCCGGACACAGGAGAGGTTCGACATGGCAGGTTCAGGGCCTATGGCGCGACTGGGTGCCTCGGTGTGGCGGACGGTCCGCTATTCCCGGGCGGTCCGAAGGGGTCTCGATACCCATCCGGCCTTCGCCGTGGCCGGTCGATCCGCGTTGGTCACGGGTGGGACCAACGGCATCGGTGCGGCGTTGTGTGCCGAACTCGTGCGCCGCGGCGCGGCGGTGACCTCTGTCGACGTCGACACTCCCGACGTCGCCAGGCCCGGGGTGGAACACGTCGAGGGTGACGTCCGCTCCTTCGACTTCTCCTCTCTTCCGCCGGTCGACATCGTCGTCGCCAACGCCGGAGTCGTCGACTCGTCACGCCACCGACCACTCGACGAGGACGCGACCCGACGGCTGGTCGACATCAACCTCGTGGGGGTGGCGCGCACGCTCACGGCCCCGCGAACCGCCGAGGCCCGTGCGCTCGTGATCTCCAGTGGTTCGGCGGTCGCCCCCGAGATCCACGGAGCGTTGTACGGTGCCACGAAGGCCGCGGCGCTGACCTACGGATTGGCCTTCAGCGAGGTGTGCCCGACCACGGTCGCCATCGTCGGGATCACGGCGACCCGGCTCTTCGACGCAGAGGCCGAGTACCAGGGCCGCACGCCGGATCCCGCGGGCACCACCTTCGGCGACCCCGCGAACGTCGCGGTGGCCTGCCTCGACGGGCTCGAGGAAGGTAGCCCCGTCGTCGTGACCGACCGTGACACCCTGCGCGTCGTCGTCGCCTACGGCCACTCGATGCTCGGAGCCCGAGCCCGGACCTGAGATCCGTCGAACGAATCGTGCCGGCGGTCAGGTCCGAGCGGTGGCCTCCGGACTCGGCCCCACTTCGGTGGCGAACCACCCCGAGGGAGCGAGGTCGCCCCCGAGTCGTGGCGAGTACTGGTCGAAGAAGACCCTCGACACGAGCTCCCGACGGCTGCGGACGTCGGCCTTGTCGAACACCGACTTGAGGTGGTCCTGCACGGTGTAGCGCGAGACGTGCAACGTCGTCGCGATCTCCTTGGTGTCCGCGCCCTGGAGCACGAGGCGGGTGACGTCACGCTCACGGTCGGTGAGGCCGAACGCGGCCACGACCAGCGGCACGATCTCGGGCGGCCGAGCCTCCTCCATCGTGATGACGACGTCACCCGAACGGCCGTCGCTACCGCTGAGGGGTGAGGCGTGCAGCACGATCCACCTACCGGACGGCAGGCGGACCCGACCCCGGGGCAGCACCTCCGCGGTTCCCTCGACATAGCGTCGTGCTCCGGCGATCAACGAGGCGATGGTGCCGCTGGCGTCGGCGCGGTTCGCCTCCATCGTCATCTCCTCGAGGAGCCGCGCGGCGCCAACCGACACCTGGAGTAGTCGGTTGGCGGAATCGACGATGGCGACCGCGGGACCGGCCTCGGCGGGCCGGTGGTCGGCTTCGGGTCGTCCGGGTTGGAACGCGGACGCGAGGCGCACCAGCAGCCCCGATCGCAGCCCCGCCGCGAAGCGCTCCGACAACGACGCGACGAACGTGACCTCGTGCTCGGTGAAGGGTGCATCGTCGGGGCCGCGGAACAGCGCCATCCCGCCCCAGCCGACGTCACCGTTGCGCCCGACCATCCGCAACTCGTCGGCGTACCCGTACAACGGGTTGAGGAAGCGCTCCAGTCGAGGGCTCGCGGCGACGTCGCCGCCCGTCGAGCGGTGGACGCTCACCGCGTCGACGTTGCGGGCGAACAGGTCGGGGAAGTTGCTCGGATCCACACCCGAGTACTCCTGCAACCCCCAGTCGAGGTCGTGTTCGTCGTTGCCGTAGAGGTCGCCGAACTTGTAGGTACCGGTCAGCAGGTGGGTGGCCGGGTCGACGGTGCACATGCAGGCGGCAACATGCGGTATGGCCCGCTCGAGGGACTGGTCGACCTCGGCGACGAACGTCGCGACGTCGAGCCCGGCACGGGACAGCACGTCGATGTCGCTGTTGACTCGCTCGAGGGTGAGCGTGCTGGCCATCCGCACAGTGTCGTCGTCGGCGGGAGGCGCCGCCATCCCACATGTGTGGGGTGCGGGCGGCCCCACGGCGGACGGGGGAGTTTCCCGGTCCGCTGGGATGGGCGCCGCCCGTGGAACGCCTCATGGTGGTCGACATGGAAAACACAGCACACACCATCGGATCTCCGGCCAAGCCGAGGTACCTCCCCGTCGAGATCGCACCCGAGACCTGGGTGATACAGGACACGACGGGCGAGGACCGGCCCGGTCCCGCGGTCCACATGAACTCGATGCTGATCCGTGGCGCGCAACCCGTCGTGGTCGACACCGGAGTCGCCGACAATGCCGACCGCTTCCTGCAGGATGTCTTCGGTCTCGTGGAGCCCGACGACATCCGCTGGGTGTTCGTCAGCCACGACGACGCCGACCATTACGGCAACGTCGATGAACTGATGGCCCGATGCCCCAACGCCACGCTGGTGGCGAGCTGGTTCCTCTGCGAACGGATGGGTTCGGACCTCGCGGTGCCGCCGACCCGTTGGCGGTGGCTCAACGACGGGGAGGGCCTCGACGTCGGTGACCGGATCCTCACCGCGATCCGCCCCCCGCTGTACGACTCGCCCACGACTCGTGGGCTCTTCGACTCCCGTACGGGCGTGTACTGGGCGTCGGACTGCTACGCGTGTCCCGTCGAGCGCGGCACCGAGTTCGCCGACGACCTGGACACGGACGAGTGGGCCGCGGGCCTCGGTGTGTTCGCCCGTTGGAACAGCCCCTGGGTCGACCTGCTCGACCCGGGCCGGTACGCCGCGGCCTGTCGTCGCATCGAGGAGTTGCCGCTCCACGCGATCGCCGGGACCCACGGTCCGACAATCGGTGCCAGCGATCTGTCCCGAGCCCATGCCCTCCTGCGGGGGGTTCCCACGAGCGCAACCGCGCCACAACCCGACCAGCGCGCACTCGACGAGATGTTGCTCGCCCTCGGCACGCAGGCCGCCTGAACCACCCGAACACCTCCTCCCGGTCCGATCATCGGCCTTCCCGAAAGGAACCACCATGTCCACCACCCCTACCCTCGTCGCCCCGCGCGGTGCCCGCCGTGCCGCGGGCCTCGCCGTCGCCGCACTGCTGGTCGTCAGTACCGCCTGCGGTGACGGCGACCCGCCGACGGCATCGAGCGCTTCCACGACGACTGCGAGCACGCTTCGGGGCTCCCAGCACCCGACCGATTCTGCACACGGGGGGACCGTCGACGTCACCGCCGTGGACTTCGCCTTCGACGGGCTTCCCGCGAAGGTCGAGGCCGGCACCCGGCTGACGTTGCGCAACGGAGCGGCCCACGAGCTCCACGAGCTGGTCGCGTTCCGTCTGCCCGACGACGAGGACCGTTCCGTCACGGAGATCCTCAGGCTCTCCGAGGCCGAGATCGGCACTCTGCTCGGCGCGCCGAAGACGGTGCTGCTCGCCGCCCCGGGTGCCGAGCAGATCGCCGCGGTCGGTGACGGCACGCTGGCCGAGGCAGGCCGGTACCTCGTCATGTGCGCCATCCCAACCGGGGTGGATCCTGCCACGTATCTGAAGGCGGCGGCCGAGACCGGCGGCGAGAAGCCCGACGTGGCGGGAGGACCGCCGCACTTCGTCTCGGGCATGCTCGCCGAGCTCACGGTGACGTGACGTGACGTGATGGAGCGGAGCAGGCTCCATGACCGGGGATCGGCGCTCGGCGCGACCAGACTGTTCGGCTCATGTCGCCGACTCCCCGGATCCGCGCGCTCGACGGCCTTCGCGGCTTCGCACTGTTGGGAATGCTCGCGTGGCACGCCCAGCTGAGCTGGGTGAAGGGCGGCTTCGCTCGGATGACCGTGTTCTTCGTGCTCTCCGGCTACCTGGCCGCCAAGAGCCTGCTCCGTTCGCTCGAAGGAGGGATGGCCCGAGGGTTCGTCCGTTTCTGGGGGCGCCGGGCGCGTCGGCTCCTGCCGATCACCGTACTGGGCGTCGCCCTGGCCGTCGCGGTGACCGCCGGGCGGGGGAGCGCCCCGGCCCGCGCCTCGGCGTTCGGGGACACCGTCTCGGTGCTGACGTCGTGGTCGAACTGGAGGTTCGCGTTCGGTGAGCGTCCCTACGGCGCCCTGTTCGAGTCACCGTCGGCGTTCCAGCACTACTGGTCGCTCTCGGTCGAGGAACAGTGCCTCATCGCGTTGCCCCTCGTGATGCTGGTCATGGCGCCGTTGGTGCGCCGCGTCCGAGGGCGGGACCCCGGTGATCGTGGCCTCATCGTCGGCTTGTCGGCACTCGCGGCGGTGTCGTGCGCCCTCCCCTTGGTGATCCCGATGTCGGTGGACACCGTCTACTACGGCACCCATGTCCGCATCGGCGAGTTCCTCGTGGGCGTGGCGATGGCGATCGCCTGGCGACACGTCGGCAACGGCGCGATGTCGGAGCGCGCGACCAGGTGGTGGTCCTGGGGCGGTGCGATCGGCCTGGTCTCGTTGGTCGCCGTCATGTTGCTCATCGACCGGACGGCATCGTGGGTGTACCGCGGTGGAATGGGCCTCGTGGCGGTTCCCGTCGTCGGTGTGATCGGTGCGATCCTCGTCGGCGGCGGCTTCGTGACCAGGGTGCTCTCCCTGTCGCCGTTGGTGGCACTCGGGCGTGCCGCATTCTCGATCTACGTGATCCACTGGCCGCTCTATCAGATCGTCGAGTCCGAGTTCGTCGGACAGGGCCGGACCAGGATCGTGACCGTGTCGTTCGCCGTGTCGCTGATGGCCGGGTTCGCCGCCCACCACCTCGTCGAACGCCCACTCCTACCCGGCTCCACCGGAGTGGCCGGTAGGACCTGGGCCCGACCGGTCGTGGCCCTGCCGGTCGGAGCGACCGCGATCGTGTTCTGCCTGGTCGCGGGCGCTTCGGTTCCCCCGTCCGAACCCACGATCGACTTCGCCCAGCTCGCCAAGGACCGCGATCTGACGCGTCCGATCGATGTCGAGCAGGCCGCCTCTGCTCTCGACCCCGGCGCCGAGCAGCCCCCCGTACCGGTGTTCCGGGACACCTCGCGGGTCGGTGTGGCGATGTTCGGTGGGTCGACGGCCCTCGCGCTCGCCCTCGGATCCGACGGGTGGTCGGGGGGCGGCCAGTGGGCACAGCCGACTCCGGGCTACGCGCCGTTGGGTTGTGGCCTGCTCGACGACGACGACGGTGAGCGCGCCGGGGGCGACGATCCTGGAAACCTCCTACCGGAAGGACCGGTGCCCCAGGAGTGCCGGAGGCGACGGATCCGTTGGGCGGCGGCGGTGCGCAGGTACTCGCTCCAGGTGCCGGTCATCGTGGCGAGCTCGGCGGATCTCACGACCTGGCGATTCGGCGGGGACTCGCGATGGCTCACCATCGGGGACCCGGCGGTCGACCTGCGGATCGAGCGTGCGTTGGTCGAGACGATCGACGCGATGCTCGCCGCCGGCGCCCAGAAGGTCCTGGTGAGCACCCCGGTCAGCCCGAAGCGGGACCTGCCGCGGAGGATCCGAGACGAGAAGCGCCATCGGAACGACCTGTACCGGGCGATTCTCGCTCGGGTGGCCGAAGTCCGACCGGTGGTGATAGTCGACCTCGAAAGGTGGTCGGCCGCCCTCGACGACCACGACTACGCCGAACTCATCCCCGACGGCATCCATCCCGTTGCCCCGGGTGCCGAACGAGCGTGGGCCGAACTGGTCGGGCCGGCGATCGAGGAGCTGTGGGCCCGCGGAGAGATCGCCTCGCCGGCCTGATCGGATTCAGGATCACCGACGCGGTCTCCGGCTCCGACGATGCCGCGAACTAGCCGCGCCGAGCCCCGAAGCGCCGGAGGCGGAGACTGTTGGACACGACGAACACCGACGAGAAGGCCATCGCCGCACCCGCGAGCATCGGGTTGAGGAGGCCCGCCGCCGCGAGCGGGAGTGCCGCGACGTTGTAGGCGAACGCCCAGAACAGGTTGCCCTTGATCGTGGCGAGGGTCCTTCGGGAGAGCCGGATCGCGTCGGCGGCCACCCGCAGGTCGCCGCGGACGAGGGTCAGGTCCGATGCCTCGATCGCCGCGTCGGTCCCGGTGCCCATGGCGAGGCCGAGGTCGGCCTGGGCGAGGGCCGCCGCGCCGTTCACCCCGTCGCCGACCATCGCCACCACGCGGCCGTCGGCCTGAAGGCGCTTGACCGCCTCCACCTTGTCGGCAGGAAGGACCTCTGCGATCACGTTGTCCGCGTCGATCCCGACCTCCGTGGCGACCGCCTTGGCGACCGTGGCGTTGTCGCCGGTCAGCAGCATGGGAGTGAGCCCCAGTGCCTTCAGTTGACCGATGGCCTCCATCGAACCGTCCTTGACCGCATCGGCGACGACCAGGACGCCCCGCGCCCTGCCGTCCCACCCGACCGCCACCGCCGTGCGACCGTTCTCCGCCGCGGAGGCCATGGCGGTCTCGAGATCGGGGGTGAGGTGCTGGGCCCAGTCGTCCAGCAACGCCGGTCGACCGACGAGCACGGCGTGTGTCGTACCGTCCGTCCCCTGCACCACCCCGTGCACCCCGAGCCCCTCGACGTTGGCGAACTCCTCCAATCGAGCGAGGCTCCCGACGCGTTCGACCGCCCCTTTGGCGATCGCCCTGGCGATCGGATGCTCCGAGGCGTCCTCGACGGCGCCCGCGAAGGCGAGAAGCTCCGCCTCCTGTTCGCCGTCGGCCACGACGACCTCGAGCAGGGTCATGCGTCCGGTGGTGACGGTGCCGGTCTTGTCGAGCACGATCGTGTCGACGAGGCGCGTGCTCTCGAGCACTTCGGGTCCCTTGATGAGGATGCCGAGCTGCGCTCCGCGTCCCGTCCCGACCAGCAGGGCGGTGGGGGTCGCGAGTCCGAGGGCGCAGGGGCAGGCGATGATCAGCACCGCGACCGATGCCGTGAACGCAGCGGTGGCCCCGTCGCCGGTTCCGAGCCAGAAGCCGAAGGTGCCGACCGCGAGCGTGATCACGATCGGGACGAAGATCCCCGAGATCCGATCGGCGAGTCGTTGGGCTCGGGCCTTTCCGTTCTGAGCGTCCTCGACCAGGCGCGCCATCTGAGCGAGTTGGGTGTCGGAGCCGACGCGGGTTGCCTCGACGACGAGTCGCCCGCCGGCGTTGACCGTCGCGCCCACGACCCGGTCCCCGATGCCCACCTCGACGGGGACCGACTCGCCGGTGACCATCGACGCGTCCACCGCGGAGGAGCCGTCGACGACGAGCCCGTCCGTGGCGATCTTCTCACCCGGCCGCACGACGAAGCGGTCGCCGACGGCGAGGTCGTCGATCCCGATCCGCTCCTCGCGCCCGTCGCGGAGTACCGACACCTCCTTCGCTCCGAGCTCCAACAGCGCGCGAAGCGCCGATCCGGCACGCCGCTTGGAGCGCGCCTCGAAGTACCGCCCGGCGAGGATGAAGGTCGTGACACCTGCCGCGGCTTCGAGATAGATGTTGGCGCCGCCGTCGGAGCGGGCGATCGTCAACTCGAACGGGTGGGTCATCCCGGGCACTCCGGCGCTTCCCCAGAACAAGGCGTAGACCGACCAGCCGAGAGCCGCGAGGGTGCCGATCGAGATCAGCGTGTCCATGGTGGACGTTGCGTGGCGGAGGTTGGTCCAGGCCGCCCTGTGGAACGGATACGCCCCCCACACGACCACCGGGGCCGCGAGGGTGAGCGAGAGCCACTGCCAGTTGCGGAACTGCAACCCGGGGATCATTGCCATGGCGATCACCGGCACGCTCAGCGCCGTCGAGATCAGGACGCGTTCACGGAGCGCCCGCACCGCTCGTTCCCCGTCGTCGGACGGCGCGGTCGGGTCGGCTTCCTCACCCGCCGGGCGAGCGGGGTGGGGGAGTCGCGCCTCGTAGCCGGCCTGCTGGACGGTGTCGACGAGCGACGCCGGATCGATGCCGTCGCCGAAGTGGACCTTGGCCTTCTCGGTCGCGTAGTTGACGGTCGCACTCACACCGTCGAGCTTGTTGAGCTTCCGCTCGATCCGGTTGGCACACGACGCGCATGTCATCCCCCCGATCGCGAGTTCGATCTCACGGGTGTACGGGTTGGCTTCGGTCTGGTCGAGCGTGCTCATCGCGGTAGCCCCTTCGAGCGTGTTCGGAGTGGTCGTCAGCGGGTGCCGTGGCCGTGGGCGGGGCCCGCCCCAGAGGTGGCCGGTGACGGCGTCGGCACGGTGACGTGGCCCCCGGTCGGGGCAACCTCGGGCGGTGCGGCGTCGGACCCGACCGCCGTGCCGATCCCGAACGAGGCGAGGAAGGTGAGGGCGAGGGCGGCGACGAAACCGGCGAGCTTGGTCGATGGGTTCATGGTCGTGCTCCTTCGGAACTGGTGGGATTCCCGCGGCGTCGGGGCGTGTGGTCGGCCCTCAGCGGCCGACGATGCCGTAGCCGGCCTCGGCCACCGCCGTGCGGATCAGCGCGGCGTCGAGCGGTCCGTCGCTCGTCACCGTGAGGAGGCCCGACGCCAGGTCGACGGCCACGTCGGTGACACCTGGGATCCCGGTGACCTCCTCGGTGACCGACATCACGCAGTGACCGCAGGTCATGCCGGTGACGGTGTACGTGCTCGTGGTGCTCATGGGGTCCTCCGTGGGGTGTGGAATGGGTCGGTCGTTCGAACGGATGAGGCTCACGAGCGGACGAGGCGGGCGATCGCGTCGTTGGCTTCGCGGAGCTTGTGTTGGGCTTCGTCACCGCCACGCGCGACGGCGTCGACGACGCAGTGGCCCAGGTGCTCCTCCAGGAGGCCGAGCGAGACGGCCTGAAGCGCCTTGGTCATCGCCGCGACCTGCGTGAGGATGTCGATGCAGTACGCGTCCTCCTCGACCATGCGTTGCAGGCCTCGCGCCTGGCCTTCGATGCGGCGGAGGCGTTTGCGGTAGTCGTCCTTGCGGTTCATGTAGCCGGGTCCGTCGTTCTCTGCCATCTCGCCTCCTCGTCCACCGTGTGGCCGCCCTCTTACGAGCAAACTATACCTGGGTAGGGTATCAAGCAAGATCCTTCTCCTCTTGGATCGATCCCCGGCGACGTCGAGGCGTCATCGGTGGAATGATCGAGGGGCACTCATCCACCGATACGACCGGGAGGTCCGATGCCGAGTTTCGACGTGAAGATGGTCATCCTGTCCACCGACGACCTGGACGATTCGATTCGCTTCTACAGCGAGACCCTCGGCCTACCGCTCAAGTTCCGTGACGGCGCGCACTTCGCGGCACTCGACGGCGGCTCGGTGACGCTCGCGCTCGCCACGGCGATCGACCACCCGATGCCGGGCAAGGTCGTCCCCGGCATCAAGACCGACGACGTCGACGCCGCGGCCGCGGCGATCGAGGCCAATGGCGGTGCGGTCGTGAAGGGGCCCTACAACGACGAGCACGAGCGCAGGGCGGTGGTCTACGACCACAAGGGCAACGGCCTGGTCTTCTACAGCCCACTGCCCAGGTAGACGTCGCTCCCTCGGGCGGTCGGGCCCTCCATGGAAGAGGGAGGCCGACCGCATGTCCACCCGGCGGCGGTGTCCGCCTGCCGTTCCCTCGACCCCGAAGGAGTCCGCATGGGCACCCCCCGCTGCCTGCCCCTCGACGGTGACGACGACGAGCTCGCGGTGCAAAAGGCCGGCTTCTTGGCGCTGCTGGGCGGCGAGACGGTGACCGCAGCCGAGCTCGGTGTCCGCGCCGGTCTGGGTCCAACGAGGGGTGCGACGGTCGTTGCCGCGCTGCTCGCACGGGAGTCGGCGACGGTGGCCGGTGACGGTCGTGTCGACGGTATCGCCGGGCTGACGCTGCGCCCGACCCGTCACCGCCTGACCGTCGCCGGGAGCACGCTGCACACCTGGTGCGCGTTCGACTCCGTGGGCATCCCCGCTTCGCTCGCAGCCGACGCCGTCGCGGTGACCTCATGCGGAGGCTGCGGCGAGCGGATCGAGGTGCGGATCACCGCGGGAGAGCCGCCCGCCTCGGAGGTCCGCGGGTGGATGCCCGCAGCCGTGCCCGGAGAGACGGCCCTCATCACGAACTTCTGCTCGCTCGCCGACCTGTTCTGTTCGGAGGACCACCTTCGTATCCGGCGCGACCCCGACGGTCCCGGTGGCGACATCTGCACGCTCGGGGAGTTCGCCGAGATCGGGCGGGCGACCTGGGAGCACTGCACGGTGTAGAAGGGGGATCGGGGCACCGAGGCCGCGGCCCGTAGCGACCGTGGCGCCCCGGTCGGGGCCGCCATTGTCCCGTCCCGGGGTGGGCCTACTTCGGTATCGTCGGGCGGCGATGAGGATCGTCACGGGGATGTCACGGGTGGTTCGTCGTGCCGCGACGGCGGTGGTGGCCATCATGGCGATCGCGGGATGCGTTCCGCCCTCGATCAATCCCGACGGCACCGTTGCACAGGACCCGCCGATCGCGTCCAACGGTCTGATCGCGGACGGCTCCACGTTGTGGGTCGCCGACTTCATCGGTCGGCAACTGCTGAAGGTCGACCCCGACAGCGGACGGGTCCTCCGACGCGTCGGACCTGCGGAGGGGATGCTCGGCGTCGACGACGGTGTGCTGACCGGTGACGGATCGATCGTCGCCACGGCACCCAACGACTACGAGGTGATCCGGATCGCTCCCGACGGCACCGTGTCGACGCTCGCGCACCTCGGCTTCAAGCCCAACCCCATCGTCGCCGACCCGATCGACCCCGACCGCGCGGTGATCGTCGGCGGTGAGTCCTCGGCCTCCACCGAGGTCGTTCGGGTCTTCCTCGACGGTCGGGGGCCACAGGTCCTCGCGTCGGGGCTCCCGGCCCTCAACGCCTTCGACGTCGGCTCCGATGGCCGCATCTGGGCGCCCACCGGGGGCCTCGCCAGCATTTTCGGCGGGACCGGTGGCGTGGCCCGGATCGACCTCGAGACCGGAGTGGCGACCCCTCTCCCGTTGTCGTTCCCCGGCGAGCCGGACCGGTCCGGATTCACGTTCCCTTCTGCAGCCAAGTTCGGACCCGACGGGTTCCTCTACGTGGTGCAGGGCCTGGACGGTGCGGTCTACCGCATCGATCCGACGACCGGGGGCGCATCGAGGCTGGTGGACATCCCGGGAGGGACCGGCGACAACCTCACGTTCCTGGCCGATGGCCGGATGTTCGTGTCGAACTTCCTCGGCACGGTGGCCGAGGTGCTCCCCGGCACCCCCGCGACGACCCGCGTCGTCCTGGGTTGAGCATCCGCCCCGGACAGCGTCTCGAAAGGTTCGTCCGGCTCACGAACGCGGTGAAGCGTCGTTCGAGTTCCGAGTCGGGGGCGACGATCGGACGAGAGCCGACGTACCGGAAGCCGTCTCCCGCAGCGGTGACGGCATCCGCGTGACCCGCCGGGGTCGGGCCTGCCGGTCCAGGGCTGCCAGGAACGGAACTCGCGAGCCCGTGGAGCCTCCGGTGGATGGGTCCCGTTGTGGGGGTCGGTACGCTCGCCGCCATGACGGCATGCCGGTGCGGGGTCGACGGGTCGCTGCAACGATGACGGCCGACGTGACGGTCCGGCCGATGGTGCCGGAGGAACAGCGCGAGGTGATCGCCATGGCCGCGCGGGCGTTCTGGCCCGACCCGTTGTTCGGGGTGTTCGCCCGCGATCCGCTGCACGAGTACCGGGCGCTCCCCGCGGTGTTCTCCGAGATCCTCACCGATCTCGAACCGGGTTCCTCCGAAGTGTGGATCGGCGAACACGACGGCCGTCCCCGTGGGGTCGCCGCATGGGCGGCTCCCGGTGCCTATCCCCGTTCGCCGCGCCAGGAGGCCGCGCGGGCGATCCGCTCGTTACGGGTGATGGTCTCGTTGACCAACCGGGTGATGGCCGCGCGCCTGCTGCGAGAGGTCGAGCGACGGCACCTGCACGAACCGCACTGGTACCTCGCGCTGTTGGCGACCGACCCGACGGTGCAGGGCCGTGGCGTCGGTACCGCGTTGTTGGCCCCCGTGCTGGAGCGATGTGACGAGCAGGGGATCCCTGCGTATCTGGAGACGCAGAAGAGGACGAACCTGTCGTGGTACGCGCGGTCGGGCTTCGAGGTCGTCGAGGAGGTCAGGATCGGCGACTCTCCACCGGTGTGGTGCCTGCGCCGGGAGCCTCGGCCGATCGGATAGTCGCCCGCGCCGTCGCCGCGGACCCATCCGGCTCGGGAGCGCTCAGATCGCCAGCAGCGCCGGGACCAGCATCAATTCGAGCAACTCGCGGAGTTCCTCGCTTCGACCGTCCCCGGTGGGTATGCGCAGCAGACCGACCGCCACGATCTGGAGCCACTGCAATGCCAGGTCGGGTGTGACGCCCTCGCGGAGCACCCCGCGGTCCGCGGCGGTGACGAACATCGGCCCGACCAGCGGTCGGAGCCCCTCGGTCAGCGCCCGGCCACCCACCCTTGCCACGGCCTCGGTGGTGGACGGACTGTGCAGCGACCGGTGCACCGGGTCGTTGGCGATACCGGTGAGCGCCATCGCCAGTCCCTCGACGAGGAACCGTTCGGGTGGCGCGTCGGGGCCCAACGCCTCGATCACCTCGTGTCCCAACCGCAGGGTCGCCTGGACGACCACCGCGGTCAGCAACTCCTCCTTGGAGTCGAAGTAGCGGTACACCGAGGAACGGTGCAGACCGACCGACTCGGCCAAGGACTCGAGGCGCAGGGCGCCGGCACCGCGGTCGCGGACGATCTCCTCGGCCGCATCGACCATCCGGGCGCGGGTGGCCAGGTACTCGGGGTTGTCGGGCTTTGCCTTCCAGGGAGAGGCGCCGCCCATCGCCCGGGGAGGGGTGCCGCCGGTCGCCTGCGGCACGCCGCGGCCCGTCGCCCCTGTCGTCTGCGTTCGGCGGTTCATGGTACCGGGGATCATATCCGTCGACACGACATTCCCGTGAAATGTCTTGCGTGCCACGGCGGACCTTGGTAGACCGTCGCGAATGACGGGGGACAACTACGTCGTGATCTCCGCGGACTGTCATGGTGGTGCGAACATCGTCGACTACCGGGGATACCTCGAACACCGCTACCTCGACGACTTCGACGCCTGGGTTGGGGGCTACCGCAACCCCTTCGACGACGTCACCGGACGCGACGGTGGCCGCAACTGGGACTCGGGTCGGCGCCTCGCTGAACTCGAAGCGGACGGCGTCGTCGCAGAGGTCCTGTTCCCCAACACCGTGCCGCCGTTCTTCCCCAAACCTCCGCTGGTCGGCCAGCCCCCCGGCGCGACCGTCGGTGATCTCGAGCGCCGTTGGGCGGGTCTCCGAGCCCACAACCGTTGGCTGGTCGACTTCTGCCGCGACGCCCCCGGTCGTCGAGCCGGGGTCTTCCAGATCATGTTGCACGACGTCGACGCGGCGGTCGCCGAGATCCACTGGGCGGTCGAGCACGGCCTCACCGGCGGGGTGCTGCTCCCCGGCGCGCCGCCGGGGTCGGGTGTCGCGCCGCTCTATGCGCCGGACTACGAGCCGATCTGGTCGGTCTGCGAGGAGCTGGGTGTGCCGGTCAACCACCACAGTGGAAGCGCGACCCCCGACTACGGCCCCTATGACAGCGCTTCGGCGATGTTCCTCCTCGAGGTCACCTGGTGGGCACACCGCACGCTGTGGCACCTGATGTTCTCGGGGGTGATGGAACGCCATCCCGACCTGCAGTTCGTCTTCACCGAACAGGGGACGTCGTGGGTGCACGAGGAGCTGCCCCGTCTGGACCACTACTGGAGGCGCTTGCGCGGCGTGGGCGGTGCGGGCGGCTCCCAGGAAGCGAAGTTCGGCTCCTCCACCCATCGGATGACCCTCAGTCCTTCGGAGTACTGGGCGCGCCAGTGCCACCTCGGATCGAGCTTCATCCGGCGCCCCGAGGTCGAGCTCCGGGCCCATGTCGGTGTCGAGCGGATCATGTGGGGGAGCGACTTCCCCCACCTCGAGGGCTGCTGGCCCTACTCCCGCGACCACCTCCGCTATGCGTTCAACGGAGTCCCCGAAGCGGAGGTGCGCGCGATGGTCGGGGCCAACGCCGCCCGCGTCTACGGGTTCGACCTCGACGCGCTCGGTCCGCTCGCAGATCGTTTCGGTCCGAGCCCCGCCGAGGTCGACCGACCGCTCCCCGCCGAGCGGATCCCCGACGAGGCGCTGCGATGTCCCGCGTTCGCCGCGGCACGCTTCGGAGCGGACTGATGGACGAGTTCGACGGGAGGGTCGCGGTGATCACCGGTGGTGCCGGTGGAGTCGGTGCGGCCCTCGGTGAGCGTTGCGCGGCCGAGGGGATGAAGGTCGTGTTGGCCGACGTCGAGGCCGACGCGCTCGATGCGGTGGTCTTGCGCCTGCGAACCGCCGGTGCCGACGCCGAGGCCGTGGTCTGCGATGTGACCGACTTCGACTCGGTGGTCGGTCTCGCCGATTTCGCATACGACCGGTTCGGCGCGGTCCACCTGTTGTGCAACAACGTCGGCGTCGGCGCGTCCGGCCGGGGCAACATGTGGGATCACACGCTCAACGACTGGGGCTGGGGCATTTCGGTCAACGTCTGGGGTGTGGTGCACGGCATCAAGGCCTTCGTCCCACGGATGATCGAGGCGGGCGAGGAGGGCCATGTGATGAACACCTCCTCGGGCAACGGCGGGATCGCTCCACTGCCCAACACCGCGGTGTACGCGACCACCAAGGCGGCGGTCACGACGCTGAGCGAGGTGCTGTACGGCCAGTTGCTCGCGGTCGGCGCCGACATCGGGGTGTCGGTGCTGTTCCCCGGGCCGAAGGTACTGAATACGGGTCTGTTGACCTCGGGGCAACGACGCCCCCGACGTTGGTCCGACGGCGACGCACCGTCAGGGCCGCGGAGCGCGGCCGAGATCGAGGCCAGACTGCGTGCCGCGGGTGTCGAGCCCGACTTCACCCCGGTCGAGGACGTCGCGGCCGAGGCGATCGAGGGCGTCCGCGCCGGTCGGTTCTGGATCCTGCCCCGGAGCGACCGGACCGACTCGCAGATCCGGGCCCGGGCCGACTCGATGCTCAGTCGGTCGAACCCCACCTACATGCATCCTCCCCGCCGTCCCTGAGCTGGGAGCCGTTGGTCGAGGTCACGGTGGGCGGTGTGACCGGAATCCCCGGCAGACCCCGTGGGCCGACGGTTAGCGTGACCGGCTCACCGGATCCCCGGCTCAGGAGCGGGGGAACGATCGACGTGTGCATCAAGGGGGTATCCGATGGAACCGCGACGAGGTCACGACCGATCACACCGCCTCCGGCCCGGCAGGCAACGGCTGGTCAGGGCGCTGGCGGTCGTCCTTACCGGCCTGCTCACCGCGGGCGTCGCGTGTACACCCGATTCGGGTGGTACCCCGGTGGATCCGGGGCCGGGTGACACGTCACTCCCGGCACCGACCGTGCGCCAGGGTGACGGATCGGTCCGGCTCGGCTGGACGGTCGACGCTCCGGCCGGCGCCACCTACGAGTGGCAGTGGCGTGAGTACGGCACAACCGTCTGGTCGGGTGCCACCACGGCCCAACCGCAGGTGGACGCGACGGCGGGTCTGAGGGGTGG
This sequence comes from Microthrixaceae bacterium, assembly GCA_041394325.1. Lineage (GTDB taxonomy): Bacteria > Actinomycetota > Acidimicrobiia > Acidimicrobiales > Microtrichaceae > JAWKIJ01. The sequence continues at coordinate 2,921,204 of JAWKIJ010000001.1, read as the reverse complement.
GCGCCTGCACTGGGCGAGGGTTCGTTACGTCGCCGACGGGACTCCCGGCGAGTGGTCGAGCGGCAAGAAGTTCCTCTACGTCGACCTCACCCTTCCGGTGGTGCGCATCGACACTGCCGGCGAAGCGCCGGTCGTCGACAAGGACGTCTACCTCGACGCCACCATCGGTATCGATCCGAACGGCGCGGCGTATCCCGCCTACAGCGGCACCACCCGAATCAAGGGTCGCGGCAACTCGACCTGGTCGGCACCCAAGAAGCCGTACCGACTGAAGCTGTCCGCGAAGGCGTCATTGCTCGGCATGCCCGCGAACCGCGACTGGGTGCTGCTGGCCGACTTCTTCGATCCGAGCCACCTCCGCAACGAGGTCGCATTCCAACTCAGCGGCCGGACCGGACTCGCATGGACCCCGCGGTTCCGTTACGTGGAGGTGATCCTCAACGGCAGCTACGACGGTCTGTACCTGCTGGGCGAACACATCGAGGTGGACCCGGATCGTGTGAACATAGACGAGATGAGCGACACCGACGTCGCGGGCGACTCGTTGACCGGCGGGTACCTGCTCGAGTTCGACTTCCACCTCAACACCAACATCGAGCCCGGCTTCATCTCCAACGAGGGGGTCGAGATCGTGATCAAGGATCCCGATCCGCCAACCCCCGAGCAGTTCGACTACATCCGCAACCACATCAACTCCTTCGAGGCCGTGGTCAGGAGCGACACGTTCACGGATCCCGCCACCGGCTACCGGGCGTGGCTCGACGTCGACGCGTTCCTGGACTGGTACTTCCTGGCCGAACTCGCCAAACAGCAGGACTCGATGTGGTCGAGCAGCTACGTCACCAAACCCCGCAACGGCAAGCTCACGTTCGGTCCCGTGTGGGACTTCGACCTCTCGATGGGTGCTCGCAACGAGTTCACGCCGGGCTGGCCGGCGGACGGATGGTGGATCAACCTGCCGTTCTTCGGCCGGTGGTTGCCGCGGCTGTTCGAGGATCCGGCGTTGAAGGCCCAGGCGCGGGAGCGTTGGAACCAACTGCTCCCCGAGTTCCGGTCGGTGGTCGCGGGATCGACGCGACCGATGCGCGGATCGCCACGGCCCGATCCGCCGACGCGATCCGTTGGGGGATCACACCCAAGGACGTCGACACCAAGGCGTTCCTCACCAAGTGGCTCGGCGACCGTCTCACCTGGATCGACGCAAACCTCTGACCCGACGGGTCCCGCTTGACTCCCATGGGACGGAGGACGAGGATATCGTCTAGAAACAAACCAACGGGTCGGTTTCTATAGTTGCCATTCGGAGGACTTCCATGGGCGCGACCACGATCGAGCGCGATGCGGACGACACCGCACCCCAACGCGGCGCGACGTCACCGCGGGAGCACCTCGACGTCCTGGTCGTGGGGGCTGGGCTGTCGGGTATCGACGCGGCGCACCACCTGAGGACGTCGTGTCCGTGGGCCACCTTCGCGATGTTCGAGGGGCGAGACCGGATCGGCGGGACCTGGGATCTGTTTCGCTATCCGGGCATTCGCTCCGACTCGGACATGTTCACCTTCAGTTACCCGTGGAAGCCGTGGCCGCTGGACCGCACGATCGGCAAGGGTGACGAGATTCGCCGCTACATCGAGGAGGCGGCGCACGAGGACGGCACCTACTCCAAGATCCGTTTCCGCCACCGAGTGGTGCGTGCGGAGTGGTCGAGCGACGACGGCCGGTGGACGGTCACGGCCGAGCGGCTCGGCGACGACGCCACCGCGGTCGAGACCTTCGAACTCACCGCCGGCTTCGTCGTCTCCTGCACGGGCTACTACCGCTACGACCGTGGCTACCTCCCCGACTGGGACGGGCTCGACGACTTCGAAGGCACGTTGATCCATCCGCAGGCGTGGCCCTCCGGGGTCGACCTCAAGGGCAAACACGTGGTGGTCGTGGGCTCCGGTGCCACGGCGGTCACACTCGTTCCCGAACTTGCGAAGGTGGCCTCGAAGGTCACGATGTTGCAACGCTCCCCGACCTACATGGTCTCGCTGCCCACCACCAACGCTCCGACGAAGGTCCTGAGCCGGGTGCTGCCGCGGCGATGGCGAGGCGGTGCATTGCGCTGGCAGTACGTGGCGGCCACGCTCGGCATGTTCAAGCTCAGCCGCAGGGCACCGACCGTGATGAAGCGCGTGTTGCGCAGGCAGGTGGCGAGCCGGCTTCCGCCGGGATTCGACGTCGACCGTCATTTCACACCGCATTACGAGCCGTGGGACCAACGCCTGTGCGTCGTGACCGACGGCGACCTGTTCAAGGCGATCCGCAACGGCAGTGTCGAGATGGTGACCGATCACATCGAGCGCTTCACCCGCACGGGACTGGAGCTTCGTGAGGGCGGAGCACTCGACGCCGACGTCGTCGTCGCCGCGACGGGGCTCGACATCCTCATCGGTGGCGGGACCGAACTGTTCGTCGACGGCGACAAGGTCGACCCGGCCACCCGCCTCACGTACAAGGGCACGATGCTCGAAGGCGTACCGAACCTGGCCCTCGTGATCGGGTATGCCAACGCGCGTGGACTCTCAAGGCGGACCTGACGTGCGGATTCGTCGCGCGGGTGTTGAACCACCTCCGCGCGGAGCGGATGACCCGGGTGACCCCCGTGAACCACGGCGGCACCGTCGCCGACGGAAACCTCATGGGCCTTACCTCGGGCTACATCGTCAGGGCCGACGATCGGTTGCCGCGCCAGGGGCGGACCTATCCGTGGCGCAACCACCAGAGCTACCTGAAGGACTTCCGTGCGCTCCGCCGCGACGTCGTGGACGAGTTCCTCGAGTATCGCTGACCAGGGTCGTCCCTTCAGGTCGGGAGTAGCAGGCGACACCAGGTGTCGTGGAGCCAGGCCTCGTAGCGGTCGTGGCTCCAGTGCCGTTCGCCGGTGAGGAGGACGAACAGCTCGGAGCCGGCGGTGGCCCAGATGACTTCGGCGGCGTCGTCGACCGGCTCCGCGCGACCACCCCGGACCACGCCGATCGGCACGATGGTCACCGCGGCCGCCATGGTGGCTGAGATCTCCGGGGAGGCTCGGTGGTCGGCGGCTATTCGGGGGAGTGGCAGACCGCCTCGACGTTGTTGCCGTCGGGGTCGCGCATGAACGCGCCGTAGTAGTGGGGGTGGTAGATGGGCCACTCCTTGGGTTCGTGGAGCACCTCGGCCCCTGCGGCGACGGCGGCATCGAAGAAGGCATGCACTGCGGCGCGGGATGGGGCGGCGAAGCAGATGTGGTCCTCTCGCCATCCCGTGTGGTTGTCCGACAGTGGTCCGAGCCAGAAGTCGGGTGTGGGCGGAATCCCGAAGCCGATCACACCTTCGTGGGGTTCCATGAGGCGACTCGCTCCGAGTGGCTCGAGGACCTTGTCGTAGAAGGCCGCGCTGGCGGCGACGTCATTGCACTGGATGCCGAGATGATCGATCACGCGCCGAACCTACCTGCACCCGTCTGCCGCTGCTCGCGGTAAGCGGACGCGCCAGGCGCCCGATCCTCAGTCGGTGGGCGCAGGCCAGAGGGGATATGCGGGTTGGTGGCGCGGCTCGTAGAGCATGATCGGGTCCGCGCCCGGCACCTCCATGATGGTGGAAAGGCCCCAACCCTCGTCCTTGACCTCGGTGGAGAACGTGGCCCCCTTCGCCGACAGTTCGGCGCGGGTGGTTGCCACGTCGTCGCACATGAAGGAGAGTTCAACGTGCCGCGGGCTCTCATAGAGCTTCCCGTCCCACTCCGCTCGTGTCGGATGGACCCCCACCTCGCTGGGGCCGGTGCCGAAGATCAGCCATCCTACCTCCGAGGTGTCACCCGGCACCGTGTCCTTGACGAAGGGGAAGCCGAGCACGTCTCGGAGGAACGTCCGGGTCGCATCCACATCGTCGGAGTAGATCAGGGCATGGACTGAGGTGATCACCGCGCCAGTCTGGCATCCGCAGCCATCTGTGCCTGTAGCGCGGGACCGATCTGAACCCTCCACACCCACCCCTGGCCGGCGTCGGTGACGTGCACGCGGTCGGGGGTACCCCATGCCTTGGCCTTTGCCGAGGTCGGCCGCCCTGCGGCATCGCCACCGACGCAGACCTTGTCGGTGGCCGGGATGGTGATCGTTCCGGGATGAGTGGCGGCGATCTCGCGGAGGTTCGAGTTGTGCCACTCGATGCTCGAGCGGGTGAACTCGTCCGCGTCCGGTTCGCCCCGATGTCGTCCCGGACACGCGAACTCCAAGAGCGCGACCCGGGTCCCCTGAGCGTTGGCTCGCTTGATTCGCTGGTCGAGTGCCGCTTTGACCGCAGCGCGCAACTCGGGGCTGTTCGGGAGAACCGCGTGGCCGTCGGGCGCTTTGTAGGAATGGGACTGCTCGAATCCGCCCGATGAGATGACGAGCCAATCGGGGCGGGCGGAGAGCCCCAGGACCTCCGCGGCCTCCGCGGAGCGTTCGCCCCGACAGTACGAGCCGTCGACGAGTCCGCGGGCGGGGATGTCGACCATCCAGCCGGGAGTGCGGACGAGGACCCCACAGCCCAGGACACCGGCGTTCGCGACCGCGCCGATGTAGGGCGGAAGCTCCGAACGCCGCACACCGTGAGCGATGGTGGCCGCCTGTGAGTCCCCACCGACCAGGACGGTGAGCGGGCGCGACGAGGGCGGGGGAGTAGGTGGCGCGGTCTGGGCGGTGTTCGGCCCGGGCGGGCTGCCCTGAGGTGTGTTCGGCGACCCCGGCGAAGTGGTGGTCGATCGCCCGGCACGGTTCGCGAGCCTCCCGCCGAGTCCATGGCGTCGTGGGTGCTGGATCGGTCGGTCATGGCGGCGACCGGCGGGTACACGTCTCCGGTAACGTCGATGGCCGCGACGACGACGGCGACCGTGGCGAGCCCACCGATCCAGGCCGTTCGCCGCACCGCGGGTCGTCGAGCCCAGCCACTGGCCTCGCGGAGGGGTTGTTCGATCAGCCACAACGATGCGGCCCCGAGGGTGAACGAGGCGGCCACGGTGATCAGGGCGACAGACGGCAGTCCGAGGGCAGGCCAGCGCGCCTGGACGAGGACCTGCACCGGCCAGGACCACAGGTAGATCCCGTAGGAGCGGACGCCGAGCCACCGCAACGGTGGCGTGGAGAACAACGTCGCAACCGGTCCGGGCGCGCGGCGGCGAGCGTGATGAGCAGCCACGTCAGCGAGGTCAGCAGGAAACCGCCCTGATAGGTGCGAACGTCCTCGATCCGCAGGACGTTGCCGAGCCACACGATCCCGCCGAGCGCTCCGAACGCGGCGATGATGAGGGTGTGACCGGCCGGAGCGTGTCGGCGGGGGGATCGCCACGTCAACGCGCCGGCCGTGCAACCCAACAGGATGGATGCAGCGCGTATCGGAGCCCAGGTAGACGCGGTTGAGCCCGCCGTCCGACGCGAGCAGTGCCTGCCACCCGTAGCCCGCGGCGGTGAGGATCCCACAGGCCGTCGCGACGGCGATCGCCCTGGATCGCGGCGAGCCTCCCGCGGCACGCAGCACGGCGACGACGAGCAGCGGGAACAGTAGATAGAACTGTTCCTCCACCGACAGTGACCACATGTGCTTGAGCGGACTGACGGCAGTGGACCAGTAGGTCGTCGTGCCGTAGGCCATCTCCCAGTTCCGCCACCACGTGAGTGTCGAGAACGCGTCGCGTGCGATCCCTTCGGTGCTCCGGAATGCGATGAGGGTGATGGCGACCACGACGACCACCGCAGGGACCAGCCGGCGGCATCGTCGGAGCCACCACCGTCCGATCTCCCGGGCGCTCTGCGGCGGACGTTCGAGCAGTAGGAGGGTGATCAGGAAGCCCGACAGGACGAAGAATCCTTCGAGCGCGAGGAATCCGCCGAACCCCCCGATGTTGAGGTGGTAGAGGAGTACGAGGGGCACGAGCAGCCCGCGGAGCCCGTCGAGACCGGCGATACGCGCGCCGGTCGCTCCCTGCTCGGCGCCGACGGTCGGCCGCGCCGGTCCGCGAGCCGACACGCGGCTCGACGCCGTTTTCCGAGTTGTTCCCGCCATGGGAACAGACGGTAGCGGACCTCCCGATCGGCTCAGCCCGGTGACGAGGGAAAGGCCGGCGGATTCGCGGTCAGCCGCGCCGTGCCGCAGTGCTCCAGAGCATCGGCACCATCGCAAGGTCCATCACCAGGTGCGCCACGAGGGCGGTTCGAATGGGGCCGTGGGCTCGCTCGTCACTTCCGGGGACACGACCGGTGACGAACACGACCGCCGCGAACAACGCGCCGGCCAGGAACAGCCCGGTCAACAGCCATGCGAGCCACGGCCACGGCATGTCCGAGCCGGTCGGGCGAGCGGCCGCCCCGTGGGCGTGTCCGTGGTGATCCTGGCCGACGGTCGCGCACAGCATCGCCAGGGCGGCGACGAGGTGATAGCCGGCCGCACCGGCGCGAACGGTTGCGCCGGTGCGGCCGGAGGTGGCGTCGCGGGCGTGGTGCCAGAGCCGAACCGCGTAGAACGCGGCCACCATGGTGAACAGCCCACGCCACCAGGACTGCAGGTCCAGCGTCGGTGCGCCGACCATCAACAGCATGGCGGCAAGCATCACGACGTGGCCGGCCTCCACTTCGGGTCCGCCGAGGTAGGGGTCGCCGAGCTCGGGGTCGCGCCGCGGTGTCCGGAGCGCAGCGACGGCGCACATCATTCCTCCGGACAGCATCGCAACCGCACACCAGCGGACGACGGGGTGCCCGAGCCACAACATCGCGTAGCGTGTGGTGTCGCGGTGCCCGGCACTCAGGCGAGCGGGCTGAGCCGGACTTCGGACCTGTCGGTGAGATCTACCGTGATCAGGGCGGTGCCGTTCCTTGACGCGGTGACCTCGTCGTCCACACCCCCCAGAACCCGATAGGTCTGTTCGGGTCGCAGCCGTTCGAGCCCGAGCGTGGCGCGACGCGGACCGTCACCGGCGCGCAGCACGAGGTCGAGATCGTCGCCGTCGGTCACCGCCTTGGCGACGAGCACGTCGGGGTACGCGACGTCGGCGAGGAGCGGTCCGGTGCGCCACCGCGTCGGGATCACGCCGTTGACGAGGTCGCGCATGGCGCCGCGCCGCCCCCAGCGCCCCAACGCGCAACTGCCGTAGCTCCAAGGTGACAGCCCTCGCAGCTTGCGTGCACCGTTGGACCAGACGGCTTCGTGTCGTTCGGTGACCGAGTGGTCCAGTGCATCGACGGCATCGTCGTCCCCCTGCTCTCGGGCGCCCATCATCAGACCCGTCCTGGCCTGGCCATCGCCGCGAGCCAGGTTGTAGTTGCCCGCGCCCATTCGATCGAACACCGCGCTTGAGCTCGACGCCGTCACCGGAGACCTTCACGTATCCTCCGGATCGCAGCGCCCGCCAGGTGGCCGCCGCGACGTCGGGCATCGTCGGGTTCAGCAGCATTGCCATCGCTCCGTCGTGGAACAACATCGGGCCGGCGAGCGTTCTGCCGGCGCGGGTCCCGATGCTGATGAACCTGCCGTTGCGACGCCGCCAGCCGTCACGGTCGTAGCTGGTGCGGACCCGATCCACCAGGTCGCCGGTGATCTCGGTGCCGTGCAGGCGGTCGTGCATCGTCATCGAGTTCATCGCGAAGGTGTTGCACGCGGGGTAGACGAGATGCGGTTCGCACGGGTATTGCGGGTGCTTCGGCTTCTGCAACATGTTGTTCCGAAGTGCCTCGACGATCTTCTTGAAGTCGTAGCGGTAGGTCGTCCGGCGGTCCCACCGCAGGCTCAGCGACCCCGGGACGCTGAACTGCCGATCGTCGTTGAGCGTCTCGTAGAGCCCGATCATCATGGCGAAGTAGGCGGAATACATGATGTTGTGGAACACCACCGGGTCGGGGTTCCACCGCCCGTAGCCGACCAGCCGCTCCACGGCCCAGTAGCTCCACACCTTCCTCGCGGTCATCTTCACGATGGCGTTGCGTTGCGCCTCCGCGAGGTAGCCGGTGAACGCCGGGGTGCGCGTGTACTGCGACATCGCCAACGCGTACTGCGAGAAGTTGAGCTCGTAGCGGAACGCGGAGAGCCCGAACTGTTCGATCCTCTGGAACCCTTCCCACTCGTCCAAGGGTTGCAGCAGGAGATCGAGGAAGTACCGCTGCGTCGCCAGATCCTCGTCGTCGGCCTCGACGACGGGCGGCATGGCTCCGGCCACGCTCACGACCGCCCTTCCGCGAGACGATCGGGCACCGGGACCGGTCCGTTCCGGTGGGCCGGGGGTGCGAACGAATCGACGAGCGCACCACCTGGCGACAGTCGGTCGACAAACCTCCCGACCGAGCGCAGCAGGAAGCTCAACAACAAGCAGCAGGGCATCCCATGACCTCCCCGCAGAGAGTACGTCGAGCCGTCACCGTGATCGTCGGTTGCACGTGATCCACCGCGGCCATGCCGTCCGGCGCGCGATGATTCCGAGGTGCTCGACCGCGCCGATCCTTCGGGAACCGACACCGAACCCGTGCGCGCGCGGGGCGGTTGAGCCCGTGCAGCAGCGACTTTCGCTCGTGACCCTGGGCGTTGCGGATATCGAACGAGCCAGCGGCTTCTACGGGGCGCTCGGCTGGTCGGGTGAGTCACCTGACGGTGAGGTGTGGTTCTTCCAGTGCGGAGGGCTGGTCGTCGCGTTGTGGTCCAGAGAACTGCTGGCACACGACACCGGCGTCGCCGACGGCGGCGGTTGGGGTGGGGTGACCCTCGCACACAACGTCGAGTCGGCCTCGGAGGTCGACGCGGTCCTCGACGACGCCGCAGCGGCGGGAGCGATCGTCGCCCGCACCGGCGCCCCGACGGAGTGGGGTGGCTATTCGGGGGTGTTCGTCGATCCCGATGGTCATCCATGGGAGGTCGCGCACAACCCCCACTGGACGATCACACCTGACGGATCGACTCGGTTGCGCTGATCCGCGCCGGCGCGCTCCCGCCCACGTTGACGGACAGTCCGCTCGACGCGCCGCCGGCCGAACCGGACCGGCGACGCGCGGCCTCATCGGGTCCGACATGCGCGTTCCGGCCACGCGACGTGCACCGCTGATCTCGCTCCGACACCCCTACCGGCTGTAGGCGCCCCGCGCCGATCGCAACCACAGGATCACGCTCGACCACCGCCGGAGTCCTGCCCGGGTGGTCAGCGACGGAGCTTCGACAGCAGCCGGAGCATCTCGATGTAGAGCCACACGATCGTCACGACCAGGGCGAGAGCCCCGTACCACTCCATGTACTTGGGGAGGCGCTCGGCGGCACCCCGCTCGATGAAGTCGAAGTCGATGACGAGGTTGAACGCCGCGACGCACGCGGCGCCCACGGTGAACGCGATGCTCAGACCGCTGGTCGAGGACCAGATGCCGAGATCGTTGCCGAAGAACGCGTTCCCGAGGAACGCCACGAGGTACACGGCGCCGATGCCCAGGGTTGCGGCGGTCACGACCTTGACGAATCGGGGCGTCGCCCTGAGGATCCGCAGGCCGTAGAGCGCCAGCATCGTCAGCAGCACACCGCACGTGGCGAGCACCGCCTGGAGCGCGATCCCCTTGAACTGTGCCTCGTACAGGCGCGAGATGATGCCGAGGGCGACACCTTCGGCGAGGGCGTACGGCACGGCGAGGATGCGAGCGGTCGTCGGCTTGAACATCGCCACGAGCGACAACACCACCGCGACGACGAGCGAGCCGTAGAACCATGCCGGCTGGGCGATCGAGGCTCGGAGGACCTCGCGTCCGACCGCATCGGTGTCGGCGAGCAACACCACCTTGCCCCAGCCGAGCCGCGCTCCCACCGCGACGAACGAGAGCATGAGCGCGGCGACCGTGCACGTACCGCCGACCGTCATCGCATGGGGGGTCGCCACCTCGGTCGCCAGGCCCGGCAGGCCGTACCCGGCGGCGGTGGGGACGCCGGTGGAGTTGCCCGGCGCCGGAGCGCGGTACTGCACCGAGTCCGGGACGGCCGTCGCGCCCGATCCGGATTCGGACCAATTGCGGCGGAACATCGGGTTGGCCATCGAGCCTCCTCGGGGGGGATCCGCCCACGATACCGAGGCGCGGTGATCGCCCCCGGTCGTCATCCGCGTTGAAGGCTCTCGGGTGGACGTCCTTAGGATGGCCGGGTGAACGACATCGATGCCGGCGGGATCACCGATGCCGGCGGGATCACCGAGCGGTACCGCTGGGTGGCCCTCGGGATCGTGTTGATCGGGACCTTCATGGTGATCCTCGACACGACGATCGTCACCGTCGCGCTCGACCCGATCGGTCGCGACATCGGTTCGCCCAACGGCGTGGAGTGGATCATCACCGCCTACCTCCTCGCCGTGGGGGTCGTGCAGCCCGCGACTGGATGGCTGGCCGACCGGGTGGGGCGCAAGCCGGTGTTCCTCTGGGCGATGGTGCTGTTCGCCGCCGGATCGCTGGCCTGCGCGCTCTCGCCCAACCTCGCCTTCATCGTGTTCTTCCGGGTCCTGCAGGGCTTCGGCGGCGGTGCGATGGTGCCGGTCGGGATGGCGATCATCTACGAGGTGTTCCCACCCGATCGTCGTGGGACGGCGATGGGGGTGTGGGGGGTCGCGGCGATGGCCGGACCCGCGATCGGTCCCGCGTTGGGTGGATGGCTGGTCACCCAGTTCGGATGGCGCTGGCTGTTCCTCATCAACGTCCCGATCGGGATCGTCGGCACCGTGATGGGTGTGCGGATCCTGCGCAACAACGGCTTCAGGGAGCATCGTCCACTCGACTGGACGGGTGCGGTCATCGCGACCGCCGGTGTCACCGCACTCCTGTTGGGCCTGTCGGAGGGTGCCGGATGGGGCTGGACCTCCACCGGGACCCTGATGGCGCTCGCCGGGGGGGTTGGCCTGTTGGCCGCGTTCGGCTGGTGGTCGACGTCGCGCACCGACCATCCGCTCATCGATCTGTCGATGTTCCGCATCAACGTCTACAGCATCACGATCGTCGTCATCTGCCTGCTCACGCTCTCGCAGTACGGACGGCTCGTGTTCATCCCACTCGAACTGGAGTCCCTGCGCGGCTACACGCCGTTGCACACGGGGCTGCTGTTGACGCCCACCGCGGTCGGTGCCGCGATCACCATGCCGATCGGGGGTCGACTCGCTGATCGCATCGGAGCCAAGCTCCCGGTAACCCTCGGGCTCGTGCCCGTCGCCGCCGCGACCTGGTACCTCGGAACCCTGACCCCCACCTCCTCGGAGTACTGGTTGATGTTCTGGTTGTTCGTGTCCGGCGTCGGGTTCGGTCTCTCGATGATGCCCAACACCGTTGCCGGACTGAACTCCCTGCCGAACCGCCTGATCGCCACCGGGTCGGCCACCCGCCAGCTCTGCCGTCAGGTGTTCGGGTCGATCGCGGTCGCCGGTCTCACCGCGATCGTGACGTCCCAACTGGGCGGTCATCTCGCGTACAACGGCACCCACAGCAAGGCTCGGGTTCAGGACGCGTACAACGCGGTGTTCGTCTGGGGCTTCTGGGCGCTGGTCCTCACGATCGTGGTCGCGTGCTTCCTTCCCGGAAAGGCCGCGGTCCTCGAAATGCAGCGTGCCCGTGCGGCCGAGGACGAGGTCGCCGCAACGGGGGTCGAGCCGGCAGCCGTGTAGTCCCGCGGATCGAGAGGTGTCGTCGAACACCGCGGAGCCGCCCCGGCGAGCGCCTTCGGCGTGGCCTAGGGTCGGCGCCCGGAGGTGGCAACCATGACGCCGACGACGTCGGGACATCCACTCGATCGCCGAGGCGTCGTCTGGGGCCTGGTGGCCGTGGCCCTCGTCGTGGCGCTGACGTTTCTCGGCAGTGGCAACCTGGCGTGGTTCGACGCCGCACTCATCGGCTACCTGTTCGGCACGATCTTCGCGGTGTTCGGCGTCGTCTACCGCTACTCGGTGTGGCTGCGCCGGCCGCCGACCGCCATGCTCAATCGCCGAGGATGGGACGCGTTCCGCTCACGGAAGGGGCGCAACCTCGCCGCCCTCCCGTCGCTCGTCGCAACCCAGCTCCTCACGCAGGGTTTCATCCGCCGGCGGTCGCGGATGCGGTGGCTCGCCCACCAGCTCGTGTTCTGGGGGTGCATCCTCGCCGCGCTCGTCACCTTCCCCCTGACGTTGGGCCTACTTCACTTCGAGAGTGTCGGCCAACAGGCCGACCGCTATCGCGTGTTCGTGTCGCGGGTCGGCACCGTCACCTTCGGCGCGGAAGCGTGCTCGGCTGGACCGTGTTCCACGCCCTCGACATCGCCGCCGTGCTGGTCCTCGGCGGTGTGTTCATCTTCCTCCGCCGACGCCTTCACGACCCAGGGGCGCTCGCCGTGGAACGCGGCGGCGACTTCCTCGCCCTCGCGGGTCTGTTCGCCGTGTCGGTCACCGGACTGTTCCTCACCGCATCGAGCATGTGGCTCGACGGCCAGTTCTATTCGGCGCTCAACACGCTGCACGCTCACCGTCATCCTCGGACTGATGTACCTGCCGTTCGGGAAGTTCTTCCACATCTTCCAGCGTCCCGGCAACCTCGGCGTCGCCTACTACCGGCAGGCGAACGAGGACGGTCCGGCCGCGAGTTGCCGCGTCTGCGGTGACGCGCGTTCGCGAGCCGTCGACAGATCGACGACCTGAAGGCGGTACTGCCACAGGTGGGCTTCGACTACCGCATCGACCGCGAGGGCGACGACGGCGGGCCCGACACCCCGACTGCCCAGGCCGACTATCAGGACACCTGTCCACGCTGTCGGCGGGCTGCGGTGACGCTCGCACAGACCGCCCGAGTAGGAGGGTTCGGCTGATGGCACGCCTCCCGCTGACCGAACAGGAACTGATCGACGCCTACGGACCGCACCTCAACGAGGCGCCTCCCGGCGGGTGGGACTCGGGGATCGAGGTCGATCGCGTCGTCAAGACACACTGCTGCTTCTGCGGCCAGCAGTGCGGCATCAAGCTGAAGGTCCACGACAACGAGGTCGTCGGCTTCGAACCCTGGTACGACTTCCCGTTCAACGAAGGCAAGCTCTGCCCCAAGGGGGTCAAGCGCTACCTCCAGGGGAGCCACCCCGACCGGTTGTTGCACCCGATGGAGCGCGACCCCGACGCGCCGGGAGGTTTCCGCCGGATCGGTTGGGACGCGGCGCTCGACCGTGTCGTGTCGGAGATCCGACGCATCCAGGACGCCTACGGCGACGACGCGTTCGCGATGTTGTCGGGGGTGTCGCTCACCAACGAGAAGAGCTATCTGATCGGCAAGTTCGCACGCCTCGCGCTGCACACCGCGAACCTCGACTACAACGGCCGCTACTGCATGGTGTCGGCCGGTGTGGGCAACAAGAAGGCGCTCGGTATGGACCGCGCCCCCAACCCGTGGAGCGACATCCCCCTCGCCGACGTCGTGTGGGTCGCCGGGGCCAACATCGCCGAGACGTTCCCGATCACCACCAGCTACATCTGGCGTGCACGCGATCGGGGTGCCCGCCTCATCGTGCAGGACCCCAGGGTCGTGCCGCTCGCGCGCACCGCCGACCTGTTCTTGGGGGTCCGCCCCGGCACCGACTCGGCGCTCTTCGGTGCGGTGCTGCACGAACTGATCCGCAACGACTGGTTGGACCACGACTTCATCGACGCGCACACCGTCGACTTCGACAGGGCGGCGGAGGCCGCGGCGGCGATGCCGCCGTCGTGGGCATCGGGTGTGACGGGAGTCCCCGCCGCGCGCATCGAGGAGGCGGCCGAGCTGTGGGGCACCGCGGCGACCGGGCTGATGCTGCACGCCCGCGGGATCGAGCAGCACACCAAGGGCGTCGACAACGTGCTGGCCGCGATCAACCTGGGTCTCGCAACCGGAAAGTTCGGCAAGCCCGGATGCGGGGTGTCGACGGTCACGGGACAGGGCAACGGTCAGGGGGGGCGCGAACACGGCCACAAGTGCGACCAACTCCCCGGCAACCGCGACATCTCCAACCCCGAGCACCGGGCACACATCGCGTCGGTCTGGGGTTGTGACGAGACCGAGATCCCGGGCAAGGGAATCCCGGCCCAGGAGATCATCGAGGCCATCCACGACGGCACGATCAAGGGCCTCCTCGCGATCTGCTTCAACCCCGCGGTGTCCTCGCCCGACGCGGGCTTCACCGCCGATGCCCTCGACCGGCTCGAGTTCTTCGCCACCATCGACTTCTTCCTCTCCGAGACCGGCCAACACGCGGACGTGGTACTGCCCGGATCGCTGCACGAGGAGGACGAGGGCACCTCGACGAGCGGGGAGGGCCGCATCATCAAGATCAACGCGGCGGTCGAGCCACCGGGTGAGGCCCGTCTCGACTGGCGGATCCTGCTCGACATCGCCGAACGCCTCGGAAAGGGCCGGTACTTCCGCTTCGGCGACACCCGGGAGATCTTCGAGGAGCTCCGTCTGGCGTCCGCCGGCGGCACCGCCGACTACCGCGGCGCCACCTGGGACCGGATTGAGCAGGAGTACGGCCTGTTCTGGCCCGTCCCCGAAGAGGGCCATCCGGGTACACCGCGCCTGTACGAGGGTGGACGCTTCGCGTTTCCGGACGGCAGGGCCCGTTTCCACGCGGTGCCGTTCCGCGAGTCCGCCGAGGTCGTCGACGACGACTACCCCGTCTGGCTCACCACCGGACGTGTCGTGAGCCAGTACCTGTCGGGCACCCAGACGCGGCGAATCGGATCGCTCGTCGCGCAGTATCCCGAACCCCTGTGCGAGATGCATCCCCGGCTCGCCGGGAGCCTCGGCGTCGGGGAAGGGGACCGGGTGCGGGTGACCTCGCGTCGTGGGTCGATCACGCTGCCCGCCCGGATCGTCGCCACGATCCGGCCCGACACGGTGTTCATCCCGTACCACTGGCCCGGTGACCGCTCGGCCAACGTCCTCACCAACCGTGCGGTCGATCCGTTCTCCAAGATGCCCGAGTTCAAGGTCTCGGCCGTCCGCGTGGAAGCGGCGGGTGGCAGTACCGAGACGGTCGACGACCGCGACCTCGACCTCACCGAGGGAGCGCGATGAAGCAGACCCGTTACGGCGTCGACGACTCGCCGATCTTCGTGATCGACCCGAGTCGTTGCATCGGATGCGAGGCCTGCGTGCAGGCGTGCATGGAGTGTGGAACGCATCGTGGCCAATCGCTCATCCACCTCGAACGTGTCGACCGGTCGACGAGCACCCAGACCGTCCCGATGGTGTGTATGCACTGCGCCGATCCCACCTGCGCCAACGTCTGTCCGGCCGACGCCATCAAGCAGACGGAGGGGGGAGTGGTGCAGTCCGCGCTCAAGCCGCGGTGCATCGGATGCTCCAACTGCGTGCTGGCCTGTCCCTTCGGGGTGCCCAAGTACGTCGCGGAGTTCGACCAGATGATGAAGTGCGACATGTGCACCGACCGGACCTCGGAGGGCTATGCGCCGATGTGTGCGTCGGTGTGTCCCAGCGAGGCGCTCTGGTACGGCACGCCCGACGAGTTCTCCAGGACTCGGAGCGGCTCGCTCGTGGACGGTTGGTTGTTCGGCCGCCAGCACGTCCGCACCAAGGTGATGGCGGTCGTGGACGACGCGGCCGAAGGGCCGATCGACGTGTCGGGTGCGCGACGGGTGTCGTGGCTCGACGACCCGTTCGGATTGGAGGAGATGTCGTGAACGACCCCGCCCCACCCCGTCGTGCGGAGCCCGCGGATGACGACCGTACGGGCTACCGGGAGGTCGTACCGGTCGACGCCCCGACCTGGAAGCGTGACTTTCCCTACGAGGCCGTGGGCGAGGAGGAGGTTACCCGTCGCGAGTTCTCCCGCTACCTGGTCGCGGGTGCGGGGGTGATGGCGGCGGGCAACGTGGGCCTCGCGGCATGGACCCAGCTCCGCTCCGTCAACCGGGGCGAGCCCGAGCCGATCGTGTCGATCGGCGAGGTGCCGGTGGGGGAGACCCATCTCTTCCGCTACCCCGGACCGGGTGATCCGGCTGTGCTGCTCCGCCTCGGACCTGAGGCCGTGGTGGCCTTCAGCCAGAAGTGCACCCACCTCGGCTGCGTCGTCTACTACGAGGCGGCCGAACAGCGCTGGCACTGCCCGTGCCACGAAGGCAACTTCGACGCGGAGAGCGGTGCCGTGCTGTCGGGGCCGCCCCCGCGACCGCTCGGACGAATCGACGTCGAGGTCCGCGACGACGGCATGATCTGGGCGCTCGGAGCGGTCGAGGAGCACACATGAGGGCATCGCAACGCCGGAAGCGCGCGTCGTCGGCGGCCGCCGTGTACGTCATCATCCTGGTCGCGTTCCAGGTGTTCCTCATCACGGTGGCGGTGGAGGCGTTCCTCGCCGACAACGAGGGCCTCGCATGGGCGACCGCGGCCGTGTCCGTCGGTATGGCCGCGATCTCCACGGTGGTGTGGCGCTACCTCCAGCCGTGACCGTCTCGACGCCGGACGCGAGCGCCGCCGGCGTCGGGACCCGGCCGGCCGATCGTCTGGGGCGGGCCGTCCGGGGGCTGTTCCCCGGCTATTTCGCGCTCGTGATGGCAACGGGCATCATCTCGGTGGGTGCCGCACAGCTCGACCTGAAGCCGGTCGGAGTCATGTTCTACGTCCTCGCCGTCGTCGCGTACGCGGTGCTGGTGATCCTCAACCTCGCGAGGATCGTGTCGAGCCGCTCATCGATTCGCGACGACCTGACGAGCCATGTCAAGGGCTTCGCGTTCCTCACGGTGGTCGCGGCCACGAACGTGTTGGGCAGCGCCACCGGCATCGTCGCGGGGTGGTGGCGTGCCGCGCTGGTCCTGTGGTGGGTCGGCCTCGTCGTGTGGGTCGTCCTGTTGTACACGACGTTGATCTCGGTGGTCCTCCGCCAGCAGAAGCCCGCGTTCGGGAAGGGGATCAACGGCACGTGGTTCCTCCTCACGGTGTCCACCGAGTCGATCGCCGTGCTGGGTGCGCTGTTGCACCTTCGCTATCCCGGTGACCTGTTGGCCTTCACCTCGCTCGCCGCGTTCCTGTTGGGCTTCGTGCTCTACCTGATCGTGATGACCATGGTGTTCCTGCGCTGGACGTTCGAGACGTTGGAGCCGACCGAGGCGGACCCGCCGGCGTGGATCGCCGCGGGAGCCGTTGCCATCACGGTGCTGGCCGGGTCCAACCTCCTCGTGGCGTCGGGGGGGTCGCAGCGGCTGGCCCGCCTCGCCCCGTTCGTGGAGGGAGTCGTCGTGACGGCATGGACCGCCGCCACCTTCTGGTTTCCGGTGATGATCGCGATCGGGGTGTGGCGACACCTGGTGCGGCGCCTCCCCCTCGTGTATCACCCCTCCTACTGGGCGCTGGTGTTCCCCCTCGGCATGTACTCGGTCGCGACGTTGCGGATGGTCCACGCCATCGACCTCGACGACCTGGGCTGGCTACCGCGTGTGAGCCTCGGCGTCGCCCTGGTCGCGTGGTCGGCCACGGGCTTCGGCCTGGTGCAGCAGGGGGTGCGGGCACTCCGACCGGATTCGGGCATGCCCGGCCCGGCGACGCCGTGACCGCGGCCGTCCCGGTGTGCCCGGCTCGAAGACGGTGCCGCGAGCCCGGCGGTGACATCATGGCCGGATGAGACCATTTCCCCGCCTCCGATTCGGTCGTGGCCGCGCGCTCCCGATCGTCGTCGCAGTGTCGTTGCTGCCGGCACTGCTCGCCGGCTGTTCGGGCGCCGACGAGGGGGGTTCGGCGGTGACGACGTCGTCGGTTCCGGGCCGGTCGTCGGTGTCGGGGGCGTGCACCGGGACGGTCGAGGCCCCGTCACCGGAGTTCATCGTCGATACGTGCGGGCGGGTGCTGATACTGCGGGGTGTCAACGTCGAGAGCGCGTCCAAGGGAGACACCCAGGCGGGGACCCACCTCCCCCGAAGCCCGATGTCGGGTCAGGCGGCGCTGGCCAAGTGGGGCTGGAACAACGTGCGCTTCCTGGTGTTCTGGGGTGCGATCGAACCCACGGAGGGCCACTACGACGAGAAGTACCTGGCCTCGGTCGCCAAGTGGCTCGACTGGTACGCCGCCCACGACATCCACGTCGTGCTGGACATGCACCAGGACCTGTACGCGTGGAAGGTCGGCGGCGACGGCGCACCCGACTGGGCCGTCGACACCCGCGGGCTCACGCCCGGCCGGATAGCGGAGGGCCAACCCTGGTATCTGCAGGGGGCCGATCCGGCGGTACAGGCCGCGTTCCAGTCGTTCTGGAACCCCGAACCGGGCCAACCCGATCTCCAGCGCCGGTACCTCGGCGCCCTCGGGGATCTCGCGAAGCGCTTCTCGTCGCATCCCGCGGTGATCGGCTACGACGTGATGAACGAGCCCTCCTTCGCCAACGGCGACCTCGCGGCGACGCTCGCCATCCAGCCCAAGGCCGCTGCGGGTGAGTTCGTGAACGACAACCTCACGGTGTTCACCCAGAAGGCGATCGACGCGGTGCGGGACCACGACGACGACGCCTGGGTGATGGTCGAGCCGACGTCGTTGTTGAACGCGTTCCCCTATCCGGGCGATCTGGCCTTCGAACGGCTCCACGACCCCCGCAAGGGTGCGCCCCGGTTGGTGTACGCGGGGCACCTGTACCAGCAGGCGGTCCACGACGGTCACGGCTATCCGGAGGGGGACCCCTACCTCGCCACTTGGGAGAAGTACCGCACCGCCGAGGCGAAGCGGATGTCGGGCGCGTTGTGGATCGGCGAGTGGGGCGGTGCCGACCAGCCGCGAATGGACGCCTACGTCGAGGAGCTCACGGCCATGGCCGACCGCAATATGGCCGGATGGGCCTACTGGCCTTGGGATCCCGGTGGTTGGTCACCGGTCGAGAGTGACGGGTCGACCGTCTCGGCCAACGGCTCGCGCCTCATGCGGGTGCAGCCCCGGGCGATCGCGGGGACGCCCGAGTCGTTCTCCTGGGACCCGGTCGACAGGGTGTTCACGATGAGGTGGCGGGAGCGTCGTGCGGCGGACGGCGCGTCCGAGCTGGCGGTGCCGTCCGCACTGTTCGGCGCAGGGATCGATGTCGTCCTCGACGGACGGGCGGCCCGTGGCGGTTGGGAGAGGGCGACCTCGGTGCTGTCGCTGGATCCCGACCGGTCGCTCGCCGAGCACACCGTCTGCGTCCAGCCGGCGGGTTCGGACCGTTGTCCCGCGTGAGCAACAGGAGAACCTCCTCTAACACATGATGTTATTTGTGATAGAGGTCGGGTCTGCGTAGGATCGGTCGTGCCGATCGTGCCGGGACATGGGCGACCGAGGCGCCGGTCGTGGCGTCGGTAAGGAGTCGAGACCATCGGGGAGGTGGTGACATGTCCACATCAACCATCGCAGTCGTCGGAGCGGGCCTGGCCGGTGCGTTCGCCGCCGTCGGGGCACGCGAGAGCGGCTTCGACGGGCGGATAGTGCTCATCGGCGACGAGGCGGAGTTGCCCTACGAGCGGCCACCCTTGTCCAAGGATGTCCTCCGGGGCGACAAACCACCCTCCTCCGCCGACGTCCACGCCGAGTCCCACTACGCGGAACTCGGCGTCGAGCGACTCCCGGGCCGCTCCGTCACCACACTCGATCCCGAAGGACCGGCGGTCGTGCTCGACGACGGCGAACGGATCGCGTGCACGGCCGTCGTGTTGGCGACCGGGGCCGCACCCCGTCGTCTCGCGGTGCCCGGAGCGGACCTGTCGGGGGTGCACCACCTTCGCAACCGCAGCGACTCCCTGGCGCTGCACGACGCCCTCGGCCCCGGGCGGCGCGTCGTGGTGGTCGGCGCGGGATGGATCGGCACCGAGGTAGCGGCCTCCGCGCGGCAGATGGGCGCGGAGGTGACCGTGGTCGATCCGTCGCCGGTTCCGTTGCGGCGGGTCCTGGGCGACACCGTCGGCGCCGTGTTCGCGGGCCTTCACGCCGAGCACGGGGTCGACCTCCGCCTCGGTCGCGGAGTGCAGGCGGTAAAGGGTGACGGCACGGTGGAGGCGGTCGTGCTCGACGACGGTTCGAGCGTCGATGCCGACCTCGTCGTCGCGGGTATCGGCGTCATTCCGCGGACCGACCTCGCCGAACGCGCCGGGCTGAGCGTCGCCAACGGCGTCGTCGTCGACGAGCACCTGCGGACGTCGGTGCCGGGGATCCTCGCAGCGGGTGACGTGGCCTCCGCGTTCCACCCCCACTACGACGCCCACATCCGCGTGGAGCACTGGGCCAATGCCCGAGGCCAGGGTGCGGTGGCCGGCGCCAACGCGGCCGGTGCCGAGCAGGTCTACGACCGCATCCCCTATTTCTTCTCCGACCAGTACGACCTCGGTATGGAATACGTCGGGCTGTCCCAACCCGATGACGAGCTGACCGTTCGGGGCGACCTCGCCACTCGTGAGTTCATCGCCTTCCGTCACCGCGACGGGGTGCTCACCTCCGCGATGAACGTCAACGTGTGGGATGTCGTCGACGATCTTCGGGCGCTCATCGTCGCCCGGACCGCCCTCGATCCCGCCCGCCTCGCCGACCCGAGCGTGCCGATCGCCGAACTCGGACCCGGCGGCGCCTGAGCCGTCGCCGAGATCCGGGCTGAGATCCCGACGTCGGGCTCCCCGCCCGCCCTACACAGGAAGGAACCAACCGATGCCCGAGGTGGAGGTTTGGTACAACCCCAGGTGCTCCAAGTGCCGTACCGCGAGCGGCATCCTCGCCGACCGTGGAGTCGACGCTACCGTTCTGGAGTATCTCAAGGAGCCTCCGACCGTGGAGGAGCTCCGGTCGGTGATGACGATGATCGGCACCGGTGACCCCCGGGCGATCGCCCGCCGGGGAGAAGCGGTCTGGCGGGAGCTCGGCCTCGACGACGCGACCGACGACGAGGTGTTGGCCGCGATGGCCGCGAACCCGATCCTGATCGAACGCCCGATCGTCGTGGTCGACGGACGGGCGGTGGTGGCGCGGCCACCCGAGCGCCTGCTCGAACTGCTCGGCGACTGACGGCCGGTCGGACCGGAGGGTTCGCCCCCGGAGGCATCGGTCATGCCGGCGGTTGCGGAGACCTGCGGAATCCGATAGATACAAACCGACAGGTTGGTTTCTTCTAGGAGCAGGTGCCAGCATGACCTCCGCCTCACGTCGGACCCAGGAGGACCGCAGCGCGGGTACGCAGCAGGCGTTGCTCGGCGCGACCATCGACTGCCTGGTGGAGTACGGCTACGCCGGGACCACGACCCGACTGGTCGCGGACCGCGCGCGGGTGTCGCGGGGCGCCCAGACGCATCACTACCCGACCAAACACGATCTCGTCGTCGCCGCGATCGAACATGTCTTCGAGGTGAATGCCCGTGAGTTCACCGCGGCGTTCGAGGTCGTCGCGCCCGCGGAGCGCACCCTCGACCGGGCGGTCGACGCGCTGTGGACCATCGCGTCGGGGCCGTCGTACGCGGCGGTCGTCGAAGTGATCCTCGCGGCACGCACCGACGACGAGCTCCGCGCAGTGGTCCACGGCGTCGCGACCACCCTCGAGAACACCATGGTCGATCTGCTGTTGTGGTTCTCGCCCGAGGTCACCGACCGTGAGGCCGCCCGGCGGATCGTCGGCGTCGCCTTCACGCTGGTGCAGGGCGCAGCCGTGTCCCGCTACGGCGGCTTCGGTCATCCCGAAGAGGTCATCGAGTTCGCCAAGTCCATCACCGGCGTCGTCCTGGGCGGCGCCATCGTCACGCCGCCCACGGGTGGCCTCACCACGGGTTCCCCGGAGGAGGGATCATGAGCATCGCAGAGTCGAGCGAATCCACGTCCGCGGACACCCGCGTCAGCCCCGCCGCGACGGGTCTGCGCCGCGGCGGCGCGCGTCGACGACACGCGCGCCGCCGGGCCGCGGCGGAGCGGTCGATCCCGGTTCGACGGCTGTTGAGCCGGCCCGCCGAGGTCACCACCGACTGGATCGTTCCGGGCGATCCGATCTTCAGCCATCTGCTGGCGACGTTGTCGGCGGTGTTCCCCAACGGTGAGGACTTCTTCGTCGCCTCGGTGCGCCGTCATCGCGACGCGGTGGCCGACGACCCGTCGTTGAAGGCTCAGGTCAAGGGCTTCATCGGTCAGGAGGCGATGCACGGACGCGCACATCGCGCCCTGAACACCCGTCTGGCGGAGTTGGGCTATCACACGGACCGCGCGGACCGGGTCATCGCGCGGCTGTGCGACCTGATCCTCCGGAGTCGCCCGCGGCGCCTCGCGATCGCGGTGACGGCGGCGGCCGAGCACTACACGGGCCTCCTGGGGGAGTCCGCCCTGGATCACGAGCCGACCCGACGGATCCTTTTCGGACAGGAATCGATCGAACCCCTGATCTGTTGGCACGCACTCGAGGAGTTGGAGCACAAGAACGTCGCGTTCGACGTCATGGAGTCCGCGGGTGGCGGGTACCCGATTCGCGTCGCCGGCTTCGTCGTGACCACCGGCGTGCTCGCCGGCTACGTGGGAATCGAATGGGGCCGCGCGGTGTTCGAGGATCGTCGAAGGATCACCGCCGAGCATCGTCGCCGGTTCAGCTCGAACTTTGCAAGGCAACGGCTGGTGAGCTGGTGGTTCCTCCGCAAGTCACTCGCCTTCCTGCGGCCCGGCTTTCATCCCGACGACACGCACACCGACGACCTCGTGCGGGAGTGGCGAGCCCGACTCGCCGATGTCGCCGTGGCCACGAAGGCGTCCACTGCGGGTGAGGCGGCCCGGAGTCCAGCCACGGAACGACGTGAACGGGTCACGAAGCAATCGTGCGGTCGAGGACCGGCAGGTCGAGCGTGGAAGGGTGCGCCCGATCGTGCAGGATCCGGTACCGGCCCCCCGCCAGCCGGGAGAGGTCGCCGAGAGGGATGAGGTGCGGGAAGTCGGCGGTGCCCACCCTGAGTCGTAGCCGGTGCCCGGTCGCGAGCGTCGCGAACACCGGGCGCAGCTCGATCGCATAACGGACCGGTTGTCCGATCGGTACCGGTTCACGGCTGTCGGCTCGCAGCCGGTGGTAGGCCATGAGGAGGTGTCCCTGCGCGTCGGTCCAGGTGCGGTGCTCGTCGAGTCGCCGCAACGATCCCTGCTGCGCCCCACCCGTCAGGGTGCTCGCCGTACCGTCGGGCGCGACATCCTCGATCGCGACCGACCACAGCGTGTCCGAGGTCGTCGACGTCGCGGTGAGGGTCAGTCCGACCGGCCCACCGAGGCGCATCGGCGCGGTCAACGGCGCCGATTCGTACAACACCTCACCGTCACCCGCGTCGGGCCGGACGGTCGGTACGAGGCACTCGTCGGCGAACAAACCGGCGGCGAACTGCACCGTGGAGGCCGTGCAGGTCGGCCCGAGTGGTGTGTAGTCGATCGTGTCGCCCGTGGCTCCGGTCGTCGACGGGAGTGGCGTCCCGGCAGGGTCCGCACCCTCGACGGTCGGTGACAGGGCGTGGTTCGGTCCCAGCCACCATCGCTCGACGTCGGCGTCGGGAAGCGGGTAGGCCGAGGTGTGGTAGTGGTCGCCGCCGGGCTCGATCACGTGCAGGGGGCGGCCCGACGTCGAGATCCACGGCGACGAGGTGGTGAGGCCCTTGAGGTGACGATCGAACCAGGCGAGTTGCACGGCGGTGAGGTCGATCCCATCGGGGCCCTCGCCGAGGCCGCCGTGGGTCCAGGGGCCCGTCAGGAGTTGGATCCGGTCCGTTGCCGGCGCTCCGTGCGGCATCGGCCGGTCGACCGGACGCCCCGCTGCGGCGTTCTGCAGGCCGCTGAAGAGCAGCGGCTCGCCTCGCTGGAAGACGTCGTAGAGGCCGCCCACCAGGTAGACGGCGACGTCGTTCGCCGCGATACGTGACAGGATTCGCTCGGGTGCCCGGACCTGCCACCATTCGCCGTCGTAGCGGCGCGGTCCGTTGTCGAACATGTCGGCGGCCATCACCGCCTCGAACGATCCCATCCGGTCGGCGTTGGCCGCAGCGTGCGCGATCGCGGCGAGGGGATCGTCGGAGAGTTCGGTGAACGGCGTGATCGAGCGGGTGATGCCGTAGGAGAAGAGAAGGCCGAACGGTGACAACACGTTGAGCGCCCCGCCGCTGACGAACAGGTCCCGGTACGGATCGACCGACGCCGCCATCGGGAAGATCGCCTTCAGCGGTGATCGTGGTCCGATCTCCGCGGCGGTGAACAGTTGCGCGATCGCCGAGTACGACAGGCCGATCATTCCCACCCGGCCGTTCGAGCCGGCCAGGTCCGCCGCCCAGCGCACCGCGGCCGCGCCGGCGACCGCTTCGTCGTGGTCGAAGAGATCGAAGGAGCCGTCGGAGGCTCCCGTTCCCGGGACGTCGACCGCAACCGCGAGGTATCCGTGGCGGACGAGGGAGAGGTTGACCCCGTTGCCGCCCGGAACCGAGCCCTCCGCAGCGAAGGACTTGCCGTACGGCGTGATGCCGACAAGCACCGGGAAGGGCCCCGGTGCGGGCTCGCCGTCGGGGTCGGTCGGTCGGTACACGTCCGCGCGAAGCACCCGCCCGTCGGCCAGGGCGATGGTGAGGTTGCGCTCGACGGCGACCCCGAAGCCTCCGGTGGTGCCGGCGAGGTCGATCGGCGGAGGCAGGCACGACGAGGCCAGTCCGGCGATGATCGCCGACGCGACGACTACGGCGGGCCTCCTGCAGTGCATGGCTTCCTCCTCGATTACACCCGTCGGTGCCGACCGACCCCGGGCGGGTCGTCACCGATCCGCCGACGGTAGGTTGTCGAGGGTGAGACCGCACGTCCGATCCGCGCTCGACCCGCACCCGGGGTCCGCCACATCCCTCGACGGCCGACGGGTGGTGATCACCGGGGCGGCGAGGGGGATCGGCGAGGCACTGGCCCGACGGCTCACGTCGCGTGGCGCCCGGGTCGCCCTCGTCGGTCTCGAACCCGAGCGCCTGGCCGAGGTGGCCTCCGAGCTCGACGCCCCGTGGTGGGAGTGCGACGTGGGTGACATGGCACAGGTGGACCGGGCGGTCGACTCGGCGGCCGATGCATTCGGCGGCCTCGACGTCGTCGTCGCCAACGCCGGCGTCGCGGCCCAACTGCCCCTGGTCGGCGGTGATCCCCGGATCATGGAGCAGACGTTGCGGGTCAACGTGCTGGGCGCGTACTACACGGCCCGGGCGGGAGGTCGCCATGTCGGCCATCCCGGCGGATACGCGGTGCTGGTCTCGTCGTTGGCGGCGGCGGTGCACGTACCGCTGCTGGGCGCGTACAGCGCGTCCAAGGCGGCGGTCGAGGCATTGGGAAACACCCTTCGCCAGGAGGTCCGCGGCACCGGTGCACGGGTCGGTGTGGCCTACTTCGCGGAGCTCGACACCGAGATGACCAGCCGCGGGTTCGGGACCGAGGCGGCACGGTCGTTCCTCCGGGGTCGCGCGCTCACGAGGGTGACGCCGCTCTCGGTGGGCGTCGACGCGCTGGAGCGGGGCATCTGCCGGCGATCGCGGGTGATCGCCGCGCCGTGGTATGTCCGGCCCCTCCTGCCGACACGCCGGGCGGCACAGACCGTCGTCGAGGTGGTGTCGCGCAAGGGTGTGGCCATGGCGGTCGAGATCGCCCGGGACGAGACGGTCGATCTCACGACGCCGCAACCGTCGACGACTCGGGTGGAGGCGGACCGGTCGCTTCCGGAGTGCTGAGCCGGTGACGGAGGCCCCGCGAGGTCCCGACGATCGGTCCACGGCGACGCCGGTGCCCCGGATCGTTCCCGGCTCCCGCCGCGAGGTGGGGATCGCCACCGCTGCGTTCGCCCGCATCGCCGGTGTCGTCGCGCGGACGGAGCCACCCCACGTCTTCCTCACGCTCGGGCGTCATCGGCGCCTGTTCCGCGGGTGGTTGTGCTTCGCCGCGATGTTGATGCCGGGCGGGCGCCTGCGCCGGCGCGAGACCGAGATGGTGATCGTGCGGGTCGCGGCCCGGCGGGGGAGCGGCTACGAGCTCGATCAGCACCGGCGCCTCGCCCAGCGGGCCGGGCTCACCCCGGAGCAGGTCGAGGACCTCTGCGGGGAGGATCCCGCCTCGGAGCGCGGTGCCACACCTCACCGCACCGACGTGGTCGAGGGCCCCTGGAGCGGTCGCGACCGGGCGATTCTGGTCGCGACCGATTCGCTCCTCGACGAGGGCGACCTCGACGACGTCACCTGGTCGCGTCTGACGGCGCACCTCGACGAGCGGGAGGTCATCGAGTTGGTGATGCTCGTCGGCCCCTACGACATGTTGGCGACCACCCTGCGCGCGCTCCGTGTCCAACCCGACCGCCCTCGCCGGTAGAGTCCCGGCTTTCGTGGGGATCCCGGCATGGAGTGGCGACGGACCGTGACGACGAACCGACCACGGGTACTCATCCCGATCACGATCCACTTCGCCGTCCGCTACGTCGTGCGAACCGGCCTGCTCGACCGGATCCGTGAGGTCTGCGAACCGGTCCTCGCCCTGACCTGGGACGATCCCGACCTCGTCACGGACCTGTCCGCCGACGGCACCGAGGTCCTCCGGCTACCAGATCCGCTCGTCGAGGCACCGATTCGACAGGCCGTCGCGGTGCTGAACGCGAACTTCACGTATCGCCTCGCGTCGCCGTCCACACGGATCGACCACCGTCGCCAGTACGTCGACCGTCCCATGAGGATCCGACTCCGGCGTGAGCTCTCGAGGTGGCGGACCAACACCGCGGCTCTCCGGCCGGGGGCCGAGGAGGCCGCGCGACAGTCCCTCCGGTCGCTCCTGGCGACGGAGTCCAACCTCGCCGCGTACCTCGACGTCCTGGATCGGCATCGCATCGACTCGGTCCTCAGCGTCACCCCGTTCGTCTCCCAGGAGTTCGTCCTGCTGCACGCGGCGGCATCCCGTGGCCTCCCACTGATCTGCAGCGTGCTCTCCTTCGACAACGTCACGACCCGCCCGCCGTTCCCTGTGCGCTTCGATCGGTACCTCGTGTGGAACCGGTTCAACCGCGAGGAGCTGCTCCGTGGCGTCGACGGACTGAACCCGGCCGACATCGCGGTCGTCGGCCCCGCGCAGTTCGACTTCTACGCCCGTCCCGAGCTCGTCGACGAACGCGCCGCGTGGTGCGCCGCTCTCGACGTGCCGGTCGATGCGCCCACCGTGTTGTACGGCGCAGGCCCGCCGACGGTCGCGCCGCATGAGATGCAGTACGTCGACCACCTCCTGGCGGGCATCGCCGACCGCCGGCTGCCCGCCGACCTGGTGGTGGTGTTGCGTCGACATCCGACCGACCGGCCCGAGCGCTGGGAACGCTTCGGGGATCACCCCTCGGTCCGCTTCGACGATCCCGGCGCGATCGGCTCAGACGTTCGTCGGCCCGGTCAGACCAACCTCGACGATCGCCAGATACGCCATCTCTGCACCACGCTCGCCCACACCGACGTCCACGTGAACGTGTCCTCCACGATGACCCTCGACGGGGCCTGCTTCGACAAGCCCCAGATCGGACCCGCCTACGACGTCGACGGGGTGCGTCGCCATCGCCGCCGTGCAGAGGACCTGTACCGTCGCGAGCACTTCGTCGCCATCGTCGGTTCGGGTGGCCTCGAACTCTCCGGCGGACCCGCCGAGTTGGTGAGCCAGGTGCGTTCGGCACTCGATGAGCCCGGCCGTCTGTCGACGCGGCGTCGCGCCATGCTCGAGGCGGTGTGCACCTATACCGACGGGCGCTGTACCGAACGAGTCGCGGACGAGGTGACCCGCTTCATCGCAGACCGGGCCGTCACGCGGATCCTGCCGGGGTCTCGCGACCGATCCGGTTGAGTCGGCGGTAGGCTCACCGAGCGCGGACGCCTGCAGACCTGCGCATGCCCATCACCGTCTGAGTGCCCGTGACGTCCCGACCCAAGCCCCAGAAGCGACGCGGTGGCCTCATCACCGTCTACCGCCCGTTCTTCGAGGGGAAGGCGCCCGCCCTCACGGCACTCTCCGTCTCCTCGTTCATCGGTGGCCTGGCCGAGGCGGGAATGCTTCTCGTGCTCGCGCGGCTCGCGTTCCAGATCGGTGGATCCCCGGTGGCGAAGCACGGCACGGGCCTCGGATGGCTGACCCTCGACGTGGACCAGATGTTCCTGCTCGCGTTCGGCCTCACCGTCGCCCGATTGGGATTCCAGATGCTGGCAGCGCATCTCACCGCACAGATCGGAGCGGACCTCACGGCGGCGATTCGTGAGCGCACATTCGTCGACTACATCCACGCGTCGTGGGCGGTTCAGTCGAGCGAACGCCAGTCCGATATCCAGGATCTCCTGATCCGACACGTGAACCGCTGCACCATCGCCGTGGGGGTGATGGCCGCGGGCCTGGCGGCACTGTTCTCGCTGGTAGCGCTCGTGGGGACCGCCGTCGTCGTGGACCCGGTGTCCGCCGGTCTGATCATCGTCGCCGGGCTCGTGCTCTTTCCGCTGCTGCGGCCGGTCACCGGGATCGCGAAGCGAGCGGCGGCCCGGCAGATCGAGGCGGGCCGGGAGTTCTCCGCCCGCGCGCTCGAGACGATCGAGATGTCGAGTGAGATCCGCACGTTCGGCGTGAGTGGGGAGGTGTCGTCCCGCCTGGCGGTCGCCACTGCGGCCGAGGTCCGGCCCATCTACGTGTCCTCGCTGCTCACCCGCGCGGTGTCGGCGGTGTATCAGGTGGCGGCGGTCCTCATCCTTCTCGCGGGCCTGTACGTCACCTACGTTCCTCGATCGACCGCTGGCGTCGTTGGGTGCGATCGTCGTGATCCTGGTGAGGGCGTTGAACCAGAGCGCGACCCTGCAATCGGTCTACCACTCGATGTCGGAGACGACGGTGTTCGCCGAGCGCCTGCTCTCCGAGCGCGCACGCTTTCGGGCCTCGGTCCCGCCGTCGGGTGATCGGAGTCTCGGCGACGCGGCGAACCTCAGTATGCGGAACGTGAACTACCGATACGTGGACGACCGCCCCGCGTTGACCGACGTGAGCTTCGACGTGCGGCACGGGGAGGCGATCGGGATCATCGGCCCGTCCGGCGCGGGGAAGTCGACGTTGATCCAGTTGCTGCTCCGGCTCCGCTACCCCGACAGCGGGACCTACACGATCGGTGGTGTCGACGCGCGGTCGGTGGACGACGGGTCGTGGTTCTCCGAAGTGGCGTTCGTCCCGCAGGACTGCCAGGTATACAACGACACGATCGAGGAGAACATCCGCTTCTTCCGGACGGACGCGACCCTCGACGACGTCATCGACGCCGCACGCCGAGCGCACATCCACGACGAGATCATGGCGATGCCCGACGGGTACGCGACCCCTCTCGGAAGCCGGGGCGGGGCGCTGTCGGGAGGACAACGCCAGCGCGTCGCGATCGCTCGGGCGTTGGTGCGCCGTCCTCGGATCATGGTTCTCGACGAGCCGACCAGTGCCCTCGACATGCGCTCGGAGTCCCTCGTCCACGAGACGTTTGCCAAACTGAAGGGCAACGTGACCGTCTTCGTGATCGCGCACCGGCTGTCGACGCTCAACACCTGCGACCGGATCATGGTGTTCGGCGACGGTCGATTGCAGGCGTTCGGCGAACGGCGCGAACTGGAGCGGGAGAGCCGGTTCTACCGGGAGGCACTCGACCTCTCCCGCATTCGCTCCTAGAGGAGCCCTGCGTTCCGGAGGAACATGGCGAAGGCCTCGTCGCCAGCGGTGGCCTGTTCCCGAGCCCGTCGGCGGAGATCGTCGGCGACGTCCGCTCTCACCCAGGTCCGCAATGACGTCTCGAGCCGGGCGGGGAAGTCGGGGTCGGTCGGATCGAGCATCTCGCCGCCACGGTTGTCGAACATGGACAGCACGCCCCCGAGCTTGGCTCGGTAGTAGGGGGTTGCGGCGAGGGCGATCACCGGTACGCCCATGGACTGGGCGAACACGGCGGTGTGGTAGGCGGACGTGACCACGACGCGGCAACGGGCGATCGCGGGGAGGATCGACGCCGGGGTCGCCTCGGCGACGGATCGGGGTCCCGCGCCACCGATCCGCTCGAGCGCGGCCGTATCCGAGACGCCGTCGCCCTCCATCATCGGAAGCAACGCGAGCGAGCGGTCCGGATCGAACCGCTCGATCGCCTCACTCACCGCGCCACCCACCTCGGGGCCGAGGCCCGAGGCCGTGTTGAGCCGGAGGCTGATCCCCACCGTCTCGCGCTCGACCGGGGTCGGTTGGTCGAGCGCGAGCGCGATGGCGTCGTCCCCCGTGACCACGTACTCGTCGGATCCGAATCCGAGTGCGCGCATCGTCTCGACCGAACCGGATCCGTCGCGGAGTCCCAAGCCGTCGAAGTGTCGCATCGCGATGGCCGCGTGTTCCCGAAAGCGCCTATCGAGGAGCGGTCCCACGCCCTGACCGGGAGCGATCACCGGCACCCCCAAGGACTTGGCGAGCAGGGTCAGCGAGGCGATCCTCCACACGCCGCGATCGGATCGGTCGTGGATGGCGCCTTGGCCCGCGAGTACGACCAGGTCCATCGATTCGACGAAGCGGATCCAGTCGAAGAGGAGGGGCACCGTCTTGAACTGCCCCGTCCGTACGGTGCTCGACGCGAACACGTAGGGATGCCGGAAGGGGAGCCACCACCTGGGGGATCCCGGGTCCAGCTCGTGCTGCCAGTTGCCGACGGCACTGCCCCATGCCCGCCATGGCACGTTGTCGACCGCCGTCGCGTCGAGACCGTGGCGCGTCACCGCCGCCTGGTCGGCGGCGGTGACGTAGACGTTCGCCGACCGCAGGTGAGCGCGGAGCCGCCGGGCGGCGACCAGGCACATCGCTACGTCACCGACGTTGTTGAAGCGATACGAGCCGCTCGTGAGCAGCACCCTGGGGTTGTCGCCGGCGGAGAACTCTGCACGCGAGACGGTTCGTGGCCAACGGGTTCGGAGGGGGATCGCCCCCCGTCGTGTCGTCATGACCTGCGAACGCCTCGGGTCGAGGGCCGACTCAGAACCACGCTTCGAGGCGGTCGAGCGCGATCCAGAAGCCTTCACCGTCGTTCTTGTGACCCTGCCAGATCTCGGGGATGAAGCCGGCGTCGGGGGCCAGGGTGGCGAGTTGGGAGGCGAGCTGGGGCCAGTCGATCTCACCGTCGCCGATCTGGAGCCCTTCGCCGTCGAGCCCCGCCGCATCGACGAGATGCAGATGCGCGGTGTGGGGAGCGATGATCTCGACGAACTCGTGGAACGAACGTCCCAGGTGGTTGGCGGCGAGCTTGGAGTGCGACACGTCGAAGGTGAGCGGGCAGCCGCTCACGGTGGCGAACCCGGCGGTGTCATCGGGGTCGACGAACAGGTTGCAATAGAGCTGGCCGCCGAGGTACCAGGGAAACGGCGGAAGGGTCTGAGCGGTCACCCGGACACCGTCGTCGTCGAGCTCGGCAAGGCATGAGGCGACGCGCTCGTACATCTCGGGTCGCTGCTCGACCGGCAGCGGGGCGGAGGAGGAGAACCCGCCCATCGAGACGATGACGATCGGGTCGCGCTCGGCCCGGAAGTACGGTCGCATCTCCCGTGTGAGGTCGACGACCTTCTGCAGTTCGTGCAGCGAGCGGCGCCGGTAGGCGTCGTCCTCGGCGGCGAGGTTGAGGATGTGGTCGCCCCGAAACAGGTCGGGGCTGTGCACCGCAAACGAGCAGTCGTACCGCTCGGTCACGAACTCGCGGAAATCGACCTCGAGGTCCTGATAGGAGAGGTGGAACTCGACGAAGTCGGGGTGCGCCCGTTCGGTGACCCGAACGAGGTCGTGGTAGCGGACCGGCAGCCCCCACGGCCGGTGGAAGCGGTAGTCGCGCGGCTCGACGTGTTCGTCGTCGAGATCGCTCTCGAAGAAGAACTCTCCCATCGCGACCGACCGGTGGAGCGGGCGACCGATGAGCTCGGCGCGTCGATTGGGTTGGATGCCGCGACCGGGGCTCTTCACGTCGATGTCGGCACCGGTGACCACGTGTCCGGCGGGAAGGTCGCGGGACGCTACCAGGCTCTTGGCGAGGGTCACGCGGTTCATGAGCTCACCCTGGGTGAGGCTGCGGGGCGAGGTCGAGCCCATCGCCTCCTCGATCTGGCGGATCTCGGCGACCATCGTCGCGAACTCGTCGGGCAGCAGGCTCACCTTGTGGTCGTTGCCCTCCATCGCACGATCGAGGGTGATGTGCTTCTCGATCACCGACGCGCCGAGCGACACCGCCGCGAGCGGCACATGCCAGCCTCGTTCGTGGCCGGAGTAGCCGACGGGGCATGCTCCGAGCTCGCCCAGACGGGTCATGTAGCTGAGGTTCACGTCGCGGAAGGGCGCGGGGTAGGTCGAGTTGCAGTGCAACAGGACGTACACGGCCCCTCGCCGTTGGAGCAGGCGAACGGTCTCGGTGACCTCGTTCTCGGTGGACATCCCGGTCGAGACGATGACCGGTCTGCCCGTCGCCGCGACCACGTCGAGCAGGTCGTGGTTGGTGAGGTCGGCGGATGCGATCTTGTAGCCGGGGATGCCGTAGTCCTCGAGCACCTTCACACTCGCCTCGTCCCACGGGGTGCACAGCGGAATCATCCCGAGCTCACGGCACCGGTCGAAGGCCGTGGACAGCTCGTCGGCGGTGAGAGCGAATCGGCTGAGCAGGTCGAGGGTGTACTGGGTGCCGAGATCCTCGTTGGGGTCGAGGGACTGGCCGGCGTTGCGGTAGAGCGATCCCAGATCGCGGAGCTGGAACTTCGCGCAGTCGGCACCGGCCTCGGCGGAGCGTTCGACGAGTTCCAGCGCGGTCGCCAGGCTGCCGTTGTGGTTGATCCCGATCTCGGCCACCGTCAACGTGGGATGTCCCGGACCGAGCGGGCGTCCGTCGATCGTGACCTCGCCGCCACGGGTCGTCGCCACTCCGACGAGGCGCCCGCGGCCGTCGAGGAGGGGGACGTGGAGGATCTTGCGGCTCAGAAGCTCGTCGAGGTCGGTCACGGCCGCGTCGTCGGGCGCGGTGACCGGGTCGGTGTTGAGGATCGTGCGCACCGGCGACCGGAGGTCGACGGCGGGGTCGGCGATGACGTGGCGCCGGAAGTCGCCATCGGTCAGCACGCCATCGAGTGCGCCCTCGGCGGACACGGCGAACACGACACCACCGCGGTTGTCGGAGATCCGACGTAACGCGTCCACGATGGAGTCGTCCGGTGAACAGGTCCACCGGCTCAGGTCGCGGATGATGATCAACAGTCCTCCCCGGGGCGGCGGTCCCTGCGCGGCGCCGTCGGACCGTCGTCAAAGGTTAGCGCCCGCATCTCGCGATCGGCCCGCCCTCGTCGGGACGACATCGGGTGGATCCCGGCCCGGCGAATCGGGTCGAGCGAGCCCTCGACGAACGGGTGTCGAACTACCCGCCGACTCCCGTGAGGAGGCGGGCCATCTCCAGCGGGAAGGGGTAGTACAGGCCGATCGAATGGCTGCCGCCCACGTAGTAGATCGGCCAGATCGCCGAGACGGCAAGGCAGAGCAGCGAGAGCCTCCGAAAGCGTGCCGTGCTCATTGTGTCGTGCAGGACGAGAGCGGCGACGACGACCGACGGCAGGAGGTAGGCCATCCCACGGGAGATGTCCACGACCGACACCGCGGCGATCGCGATGACGGCGACGGTGCCCGACATCACAGCGGCGGCGTGCCGGATCCGCTGTCGCCACATGACGTAGGTTCCCAACGCCACGACCATCCACAGGCCCTCCAGGCCCGTCCAGAGTCCGACCGGGATGTTGTTGACCTGGTCCAGGAGCACTCGAAGGCCGATTCCGCCGTTGTCCTGGGGGAGGTGCCGCAGTGCCGTCACGGCGATCCGCGAGGCGAGATAGAGCACGATCGCGGCCGCGACCGCGGCGACCCGCCAGTCGAAGTCCGACCCGGCGGAGCCGGGGGCGACCGGTCCGGCCGACTCGTTGCCGGTGTCGCGCCGGACGGACCGCTCGTAGAGGAGGTACGCGACGAGGAAGCCCGACGCGAGCAGGGCGCGCTCGTCGGTCCAACCGGCGAGGAACACGAGCAGGCCGCTCAGAAGCGGTCGGGACGAGATCAGGGCGAGCAGGAGCAGGGTGAGCGCCACGCCGTCGAACATCCCCCGCGTCTCGACGAAGGAGGCGCAACCGCCATAGGTCATCACGGCGGCGCCGGTGAGGACGATCGAGACGACTCGATCGCCGGTCGCCCGTTCGAGCAGGGTGAGGAGGCAGAAGATGAGGAGGACGCCGAACAGTGCCTGGAGCGCCAGATACCCGTACGGTCCCAGGCCGAGTCCATCCCCGAGGATCGGCACCGTCACCCGGAAGATCATCTTCGATTCGTGGCTCCCCGGCGGAAATCGGAGCGGGGCGAACGGATGCCTGCCGATCCGCTCGACCGCGTTCCAGGAGCCTCGGTCGATGGCGTCGAGCGAGGGGAAGGCCACGAAGAGCGCCCCGGTGGTCAGCAGGAGCGTCGTGCGGATCCGCCAGTACGTCGTGAGCGACAGATGCTCCACGCTTCGGAGGATCCGGGACATGACCGCCCGGAGTGACGCGATCGCATCATCCGCGACGGTGGCCGACGGGATCATCGTCGGGGAGCGTACCGTGCCCGTCCGGGTCGGCGACCCTTCCGCCGGTCCCGGCCGAGGGACGACGTCAACGCCAGTCGGTAGCGAAGATCGAACCGCCGTGGGCGGCCTCGGCCTCCTCGATGGTGACGTCGCGGACGTGCATCGAGAAGGTCCACTGGTGGCCCTCGGGGTCGCGGCAGCGATAGGTCCGGTCGCCGTAGAACTGGTCGGCCGGTTCGGCCATCACCACCGCCCCGGCGGCGCGCGCACGTTCGCAGTGTCCGTCGAGGTCGTCGCCCAGGCTCACGTGGATGCTGCAGTTCACGGGTGTGCCGGGTGTGGCCGGACTGCGGGTCCAGTCCGCCCACTCGGCGCCGACCATGAGCCGCCCTCGACCGTCGAGCGCCATCTCGTAGTGGCAGTTCTCCGGTTCGCCCTCCGGGCCGTCGATCGCCATCGTCAATTCGAACCCGAACGCCCGCCGGAGCCAGTCAACCGCAGCGCGGGGGTCGCGGTAGGTGAGGGCGGGTACGAAGGTGTCGTCGTCCACTGCGAGCCCCCGATCGTCCAGCGGTCCTGTCGCCGACTATAGGGGTCGGATCGGAGAGGCGTGGGGGAGCGTCGGCCTGGAGGTACTGGTTCAACCAATCGGTTGACGACGGAGTCGACCCGTCGAGATCTGGTTGCACGCCTGGCGGTGCGCGACGCCACGGTCGGTGAGTTGGCGGCACCCTACGGCGTGAGCGTGCAGGCGATCTCCAAACACCTGTTGGTGTTGGAGCGTGCCGGCCTGCTCACCAAGACGAAGGTCGCTCAGCGCCGCCGGGTCCATCTCGAGGCGGAGGTGCCCGACTTGATGACCGGATGGATCGAGCGCAACCGCAGGCGGGCCGAGGGGCGTTCTGGCAGACTCGACCACCTCCTTTTGGAGATCCGCGCGAGATGGCCGAAGCCGGCGTCGTCGAGGCACCGGAGGTGCACCATGAACACGACCAGTACCGCCCCGGCGGCCGCGCCCGCGGCCGCCGACCGACTCGACCGTGCCTCGATCGAGGCCGATCCCAACGTCCCGATCATCCACATCCGGCGTGACTTCCACGCAACTCCCGCCCAGCTGCTGTCGGCGCACATCGACCCGGCGCTCTTCGTCCGGTGGGTCGGCCCCGACGGGATGGAGACGCGGACCACCGAGTGGGACGCACGCGACGGAGGGTCCTGGCGGTACGTGGCCTCCGCAGGCGGAGTCGACCACGAGTTCCGCGGATGCTTCCACCAGATCACCGGCTCGCGGATCGTGCAGACGTTCACCTGGATGGGGAGGCCCGACGACGTCGCCCTCGAGACCCTCGAGTTCGACGACCTCGGCGACGGCCGAACCCGGTTGCACGCGCAGTCGCTCTGCGACGGCTTCGGAGCCCGCGACGGCTGGTTGGCGTCGGGGATGGAAGTCGGGGTCGACCAGGGTTACGCGAAGCTCGACCTACTGCTCGCCGGTCGCGCCGACTCCTGATCCTCGACCGCCTATCGGTCCGCCGGTCGATAGGCCGTGACGACGGCCGCTCCACCGAGACCGATGTTGTGCGCGAGGCCGACCTTGGCCCCTTCCACCTGACGGGCATCCGCGGTCCCGCGGAGTTGCCAGGTCATCTCGGCGCACTGCGCGAGGCCGGTCGCGCCGAGGGGATGGCCCTTGGAGATCAGGCCACCCGAGGGGTTGACCACCCAACGACCGCCATAGGTGGTGTCGTTCGAATCGACGAGGTGGTGCCCCTCCCCCTCTCCGCAGAGGCCGAGCGCCTCGTAGGTGATCAGCTCGTTCGGCGCGAAGCAGTCGTGAAGTTCGATGACGTCGACGTCCTCGGGGCCGATCCCGGCCTGGTCGTACACCTTGCGAGCGGCGGTGGCGGTCATGTCGGCCCCGATGAGGGCGCGGGCGGTCCCGGCGTCGAAGGTGGACGCGAGGTCGGTGACCAGCGCCTGGCCGACGATCTCCACCGCCCGGGCGCCGAGGTCGTGCTCGTCGACGAACCGCTCGCTCACGACCACCGCCGCGGCCGAGCCGTCCGAGGTCGGTGAGCACATCGGACGGGTCATCGACAGGGGTTCGTAGACCATCTTCGATTCACGGATCTCCTCCGCCGAGAAGGGCTCCTGGAACTGCGCGTACGGGTTGTTGACCGAGTGGCGGTGGTTCTTCTCGGCGATCTTCACGAAGTGCCCGGGAGTGGAACCGTGCTGCTCCATGTGCTCGACCCCGGCCGCGCCGAACATCCACGGGGCCACCGGCATCGCGAACTCGCGCAGTGCCATGAGTGCCGTGACGTGGCGCATCAACGGCTGCTCGCGGTCGTCCGCCCCGCCCGTCAGGGATCCGGGCTGCATCTTCTCGAACCCGAGGGCGAGCGTGCAGTCGGCCAACCCTCCGCGCACGGCTCGGGCGGCGAGGTACAAGGCGGTCGAACCGGTCGAGCAGTTGTTGTTGACGTTGGTGACCGGGATGCCCGTCATACCCAGTTCGTAGACGGCGCGTTCGCCACAGGTGGAGTCGCCGTAGACGTAGCCGACGTGCGCCTCCTCGATCCGGTCGAAGTCGATACCTGCGTCCGCCAGTGCCTTGGTCCCCGACTCCTTCGCCATCGCGGGATAGTCCCAGCCCTCCCGGCGGCCCGGCTTCTCGAACTTGGTCATACCGACGCCGACGACGAAGACGCGATTGCTCATGGTGTGATGCTCCCGGTGCAGAGGTGTCCGCGAATCATTGCCGACACGATCGGCTCGGGTCGAGATGAGCCGGGAGTGGCGACGAGGAGGTGACGTTCAAGGGATCCGCCGATATCGTTTCGGCGGTGCGTCGCCGGGGACCCGGCGCGTGGAGGAGGTTCGTCATGCAAGCCGTTCGTCGTTTCGCCGGTGGTCGCCACCAGCCGGTGCGGATCGTGCGTGTCGCGCTCGCGGTGTTGGTCGCCGTCGTGGTCGCGGGGTGCGCTCCGGCGACCCCGCCCTCGGGCCGAATCCACATCGGCGCGTTCTCATGGGACGGACCGGTCCGGATGCTGCAGACCTTCACCCCGTACGAGGAGTCGGTGCAGCCGTCCTACGGGTACCTGTTCGTCGAGGCGACCAACGCCGACGGCACGGTCGCATCGATGGTGCTCCACTGCGAGGGGTCGCCCTCGGAGGTGTTCACGGCCTACGACCAGGGCACCGGGACGTTCGCCACGGGTGGGCATCCCGACTGCAACGTCACGCTCACCGAGGACAACCAGACCTACTACCGGGGTACCGGAACGCTCACCATCACCGACTTCGCCGCGGGACCGTGGTCGGCCACCGTGGGGCACCGCACGCGCACCGTCACCACCCTGCATGCGACGATGACACTGTGGACGAGTGTGGGCCTCGTCGGGGGCACCGTCTCGATCGGCTGAGCCCGTCGAACCGGCGTGCTCGGCCGTCGGGTCAGACGCGGCGTCCGAGGAATGCGGCGAGGCGTGTCGCCGTGTCGGCGTCCGAGGGTGCAGGCTGCTCC
Source organism: Microthrixaceae bacterium (assembly GCA_041394325.1). Classification (GTDB taxonomy): domain Bacteria; phylum Actinomycetota; class Acidimicrobiia; order Acidimicrobiales; family Microtrichaceae; genus JAWKIJ01. Next base: position 2,883,097 of record JAWKIJ010000001.1, on the reverse strand, counting down.
AACCCGAAGACCTTGCCGTCCTCGGAGCGGAACGCCGGTTCGATGTGGGCCCTGGAGGTCGTGAGGATCTGTCCGGCCAGTTCGGGATCGAGGTCGGTGGCCTGGCCGGTGGCGCGGGCGAGATCCCACGCATGGACGAACGTGTCGGTGACCGCCAGGCCGAGGAGCGCACCCGCCGGCATCTCGCCCATACCCACGTCGACGGTGCGGTCGAGCGCACCCGGTTCCTCGAACGCGGCGAGACATCGCGTCGCTGCCGCGTCGAACGCAGCACCGAAGTCGCCTCCCGACGAACCCTCACCGGTCTCGGACATCTCGACGCCTTCGACCGCGCTACGGGCCCAGTGCTGCGCGCCGACGAGGTGGTCGATGAGCGCGGACACGTCCCATTCGGCACACGGCGTCGCCGCGTCGAGTTGATCGGGACCGACCGCGGCGAGAACCCCCGAGGCGATCTGCTGGGCGCGGGCGAGGGATTCGGTGCTCACGGGCGGTCTCCGTCCTGCTGGTGGCGTTGTCGGTGCGCGTTCGCACCCTACCGGTGGAGCCCCACCGGGCCGGAACCCGGTGGGGCTCCACCCGGAACGCTCCCCGCCGCGCCACTCCTGGGGTTCAGTGCGGTGAGAGATCGAGGCCGAGCAGTTTGATCGCGTTGCCGCGGCACAGCTTGTCGACGATCTCCTGGTCGAGATGGCCCATGAGGCGCATCGCGGTCTTCTCGCTGTCGGGCCAGGTGCTGTCCGAATGCGGATAGTCGGTCTCGAACAGGATCCGCTCCGGGTTGATCTGCTCGAGGGCGTCGGGTGTGAGCCCGTGCCGATCCTCGAAGAAGCAGCCGAAGACCTGCCGGTGGTAGTAGGTGCTGGGCGGCTCCGGGACGCTTGATCCGACGTCGCCCCACGCAAGGTTCTGCTGCCAGACGTGATCGGTGCGTTCGAGGATGTAGGGGATCCAGCCGATCTGCCCCTCCGCGTACGCGATCTGCAGGTGTGGGAAGCGGACCAGCGCCCCCGACAACAGGAAGTCGACCATCGAGCTCATCGCGTTGCCGAAGGTGAGTGCCGAGGCGACGAGTGGTGGTGCATCCGGCGACGTGGAGGGCATCTTGGAGGAGGAACCGATGTGCATGTGCAGTGACACGTCGGCGGCTTCGCATGCTGCGAAGAAGGGGTCCCAGTAGCCGGTGTGGATCGACGGCAGTCCGAGGTAGGCGGGGATCTCCGAGAAGGTCACGGCCCGCACGCCGCGGGCCGCGTTGCGGCGGACCTCCGCGGCGGCGAGCTCGGGATCCCACAACGGCACTATCGCGAGCGGGAGAAGTCGACCGTCGGAGTCGCCGCACCACTCCTCCACCATCCAGTTGTTGTAGGCCTCGATACAGGCGAGACCGAGGTTCTTGTCCTTCGCCTCGGAGAAGGTCTGGCCGCAGAAGCGTGGAAAGCTCGACGGGTAGCAGAGCTGCGCCTCGATGTGGCCCGCGTCCATGTCGGCGAGTCGGGCGACCGGGTCGTAGCAGCCGCGGCGCATGTCCTCGAAGGTGGTCGGGGTCACGGTGACCTCGGATCGATCGAAGCCCACGGCCGACTCGACCCGGGTGCGGGGGATGAGCAGGTCCTCGAAGCGCCACCAGTCGCACGGGCCGCCCTCGTCGCCGGGCTCGGCCCGGAACACCCCACCCCGGTAGCCCATGAACGAGCAGGGGATCCGCTCGACCCGCGGGGCCCGGTCCCGGAACGCGGGAGCGATGTGATGCTCCCACAGGTGGCGCGGTTCGATGACGTGGTCGTCCACGGACACGATCCTGGGAATCTCCACCATGTGTGTTGTCTCGTTTCGTTGGCGTGGTCTCGGGACCCCGGCTGACCGCCTTCGAGAAAACTAGAACATGTTCTAGTAATTTCCTAGAACATGTTCTAGTTTTCGTCGGGTCGTCGCCGGCCGAGTGGGCTGAACCCCCGCCGACCGACCCGAACCGAGGAGGTCCCGATGGCCCGCACCCCGTTCCCGGTCCCGTTCGGCTGGTACCAGATCTGCTGGCCCGACGAGCTCGAGCCCGGAGGGGTGCTACCGCTGTACTACTTCGATCGGGATCTGGTGCTCTGGCGCGACACCGACGGCGCGGCGTACCACCTCCAGGACGCCATCTGCCCACACCTCGGTGGCCACCTCGGTCACGGTGGACACGTCGAGGACTGCCAGATTACGTGTCCCTTCCACGGGTGGAAGTTCGACGCGGAGGGACACAACAGCGAGATCCCCTACAGCGACCGTGTCAACAAGTCGGCCTGCGTCCGGACCTATCCGGTGCTGGAGCGCAACGGTGTCGTGATGGCGTGGTACCACCCCTTCGACGAATCGCCGATGTGGGACATCCCCGAACTCGACGAGTTCGCCGACACGGTCGAGTGGACCGAGACCACGGCGCGGATGGTGGAGATCCCCGCTGCGTGGCAGGAGGTCGCCGAGAACTCGGTGGACATCGCGCACTTCCGCTACCTGCACAACACCGACTCGGTCCCCGAGGCCCGCAGCTACGAAGCCGACGGCCCCGTGCAACGGGTGCGGACCGTCCAGAAGTTCGTGACCCCCCAGGGGGTGGTCGAGGGCAACATCGACATCGACCAGCACGGGCCTGGATTCAGCGTCATCCGCTTCAGCGGCATCGTCGACACGATCCTGTTGGGCTGCAACACGCCGGTCACCTCCGACACCTGTGAGCAGCGCTTCAGCTTCCGGGTCCGGCGGCTCGCCGACGCGGCGGCGACATCGAGCCTCGGCGACGCCTTCGTCGCCGAGATCACCCAACAGATACACGAGGACCTGCCCATCTGGAAGAACAAGGGCTACGTCGTGCGTCCGGCCCTGGCCGACACCGACGGGCCGTACATGAAGTTCCGTGCGTGGGCGGCGCAGTTCTACGCCGAGGAGTTCTCCTTCGGCGATCCCGTGTACCCACCCAACCCGCCCTCGTCGAGCCGACCTACCCCCGAGGGATTCCAGAAGCGGACCGCCTCGTCACGCCTCAAGGGAGAGGACGTCGTGCACGCCGACATGATGTCGGACGCCTGATCGGTGCGGCCCGGGCCGGGCGGCGGGCCCGGGCCGCGTCACACGGCGCGGTACCCGACAGTGCCGATGACGGGGTTCGGGGTGGTCAGGTCGCGGGGTCCAGGACGAACAACGGGATCCGCCGTTCGGTGGAGGCCTGGTAGGCGTCGTAGTCGGGCCAGACCGCGACCGCCCGCTCCCACCACTGCGCCTTCTCGTTCCCGTCCACCTCGCGAACCGTGAAGTCGCGAACGGTCGGACCGTCCTGAAGTCGTGCAAGGGGAGTCGCGCGGAGGTTGTGCACCCACTGGGGATGGGTCGGCGCTCCGCCCATGGAACCGATCACCGCGTAGCGGCCTTCGCCGTCGGTGGTGCGTACCAGCGGGGTCTTTCGCACCTTGTGCGACTTGGCCCCCAGGGTCCACAACACGATCCACTGATCGCCCACCAACTCGCTCGGTTCGGTGCCGCCGGTCCGCTCGTAGCGGGCGACCTCCTCGGCGATGGGACCCCACGGGCTGGGCTCGTAGGGTGCGTCGAACGCTGATCGCTCGGCTGGTGACATCGGATCCCCTCTCGTCACGGCGAATCCTACGGAGGCGTGGTCCGAGGTGGTCGAAACGATCAAGTGGCGCCCTTCGGGGGCCGATAGGTGAGGTGTGGTACCACATTCGCGTCGGGTGGCGCGGGCTCGGGTCCCGAGGACGGACGGTGGTCCGCACTTCGACAAGGACCTCGGGCTCGGACCGAGCGATCGCTGGGTGCTGCGACACGTCCGGAAGCGGGGTGTGACGGGCTTCGTCGTCGAGGTCTCCATCGCCATCGTCGCCGCGGCGGTGGTGCTGGTCCTGGCCGCGATGACCGCGATGTTCGGGATCGGTGAGCCCAAGATCCCACCGGTGCTGGGGATCGCGAGCGTCGTGGCCGCGATCATCGCCCCCTCGGTGCTGATGTTCATAGTGCGCCTCGCGGCCGGTCTCGACAAGGCCGCCGACCTGCTGTGGCGGGTGTCGCGCACCGATTCGCTCACCGGGGTCGCCAACCGTCGATCCTTCTTCGACGCCCTGTGTGAGATGGTGTCGCGACCCGCCACGACCGCCGACCTCGCGATCGTGGACATCGACGCGTTCAAGGACCTCAACGACCGGTTCGGGCACCAGGCCGGCGACGCCGCGTTGCGTCAGGTGTCCCAATGGCTCCGGGGCCTCGTCGCCGAGTCGGGGACCGTGGCGAGGATCGGCGGCGATGAGTTCGCCGTGCTCGTTCCGGGCGACGCACACGACCGCCCAATCGAACGCACCTTCGACCTCGACGGGATCCGCTTCTCGGTCACGCTCGGCTGGCAACGGGTCCGATCCGGCGAGGACCCCGATGCCGTGGTTCGGGCTGCGGACTTCGCGCTGTACGCGAACAAGCCCCGTCGGCGCCGCGTGACCTCGATGCTGACGACGCTCGATCACCCCGCTCCGGCGGGTGAGGTCGCCTGAGTACCCCCGGCACCGGCGGCGGGGAGGAGGCCCGGTAGCCTGAGCGGACCGGAGGACAGGACCGACCGCGCCCGGGCGCGATCGTGGGAGCAGCCGTGCGAGAACAGGTCGAAGCCGTCATCGAGATCATCCGACCGGCGATCCAGGCCGATGGAGGCGACGTCGACCTCGTGGACGTCGATGCGACCACGGGCGTGGTCGTCGTCGAACTGACCGGCGCATGCGTGAGCTGTCCTGCGTCGACCGTGACGTTGAAGGCGGGAATAGAGCGCATCATGAAGGACCGCGTGCCGGGTGTGACCGCGGTTCGCCAACTCGACGACGAAGCCGTCGAGACCGGCACCGCCGTCTCGTTGTAGAAGGTCGTCACGTGGCAAGCCCTGTCGTCGACGCACGCGTGGGTTCGGTCGCCGAGCTGCTGGAACGCGCGGCCACGTCGCACTCGGGAGCCGGAAGGACGGCCCTGGCCCGCCTGTTGTCGACGGTGGAGCGCGGTGGGACCGGCGCGGCCGAGATCGCCCGGCTCGCACATGGGCAGGGGGGCGGTGCGCACCTCGTCGGGATCACCGGCGCCCCCGGTGCCGGCAAGTCGACGCTGACCAACGAGCTGACGACGCACCTTCGGAAGGCGGACGCGCAGGTCGCGGTGCTCGCCGTCGACCCGAGCTCGCCCTACTCGGGGGGAGCGATTCTCGGAGACCGGATCCGGATGGCGGACCAGACCCTCGACGACGGGGTCTTCATCCGTTCGATGGCCACCCGCGGCCACTTGGGCGGACTGTCGTTGGCCACGCCGGCGGCGGCGAGGTTGCTCGATGCGGTCGGCTTCGACCGGATCCTCATCGAGACGGTCGGAGTCGGTCAGGTCGAGGTGGAGATCGTGGGTTCCGCCGACACCTGCGTCGTGGTCGTCAATCCCGGCTGGGGTGACGCGGTGCAGGCGAACAAGGCAGGGCTGATGGAGATAGCCGACGTCTTCGTGGTCAACAAGGCCGACCGTCCCGGCGCCCGCGAGACGCGCTCCGACCTCGAACAGATGCTCGGCCTTCGCGGTGTCGACACCGGGTGGACTCCCCCGGTGCTCGAAACGGTCGGTACATCCGGGACCGGTGTCGCCGAGCTCGCCGCGGCCCTCGATGACCACCGTGAACACCTCGAGACGTCCGGGGAGGGCGCCCGGCGCACTCGTCAACGGCTGGTCAACGAGCTGCGGGCCGTGGTCGGAGCACAGATCGCCGCGGCGGTGTCGGAGGCCACGGCGGGTGACGAGTTCCGGCAGGTCTGCGACGCGGTGGTCGAACGCCGGACCGACCCGTGGACGGCCGCCACCGAGCTGGTGCGACGGGTCCTCGGCGGCGTCGGACCGTCCGCTCCGACGCCACCCGCGGTGAGCACGGGCGATGGCAGTCGAACCCCGCTGCCGCCGGGTGCGACGGGACCGGCCCGGTAGCGTCGTGGACCATGGCTGAACCGGTCCGACTCGACGTCGCCGCCTCTGGTGTCGCGACCATCACCCTCGACAATCCCAAGGTCAACGCGCTGTCGGAGGCCGTGTTGGCCCGTCTCGGCGAGATAGTGGCCGATGTGCGCTCCGGTTCGGCGGGACCGGTCAGGACGGTGGTGGTGACGGGAGGTCCGCGTTTGTTCGCCGCCGGAGCCGACATCGCCGGGTTCGCCGTCGACCCCTCTCCCGATACCTTCGAGCTCGCGAGGGGCGCGGCGGTGGAGCGTTACGGTGCGGCGTTCCTCGACACCTTCGAGGCGCTGGCGGCGTTGGAGATGCCCACGATCGCGTCGATCAGTGGCTATGCACTCGGCGGTGGACTCGAGTTGGCACTCGCCTGTGACCTGCGGATCGCGTCGGACCGGGCGACCCTCGGGCTGCCGGAACTGCTGTTGGGCATCATCCCCGGAGGAGGGGGTACCCAGCGGCTTGCCCGCCTGATCGGCCCCTCCCGCGCCAAGTCGCTGATCTTCACCGGTCGACAGGTACGTGCGGACGAGGCGTTGCAACTCGGCCTCGTCGACGAGGTGGTGCCTGCGGACGAACTCGACGGGAGGGTCGCCGAGCTCGCCGGACGGCTCGCGTCGGGGGCCCCCAACGCCTTGGCCTGCGCGAAGGCGGCGGTGGACGAGGGGCTCGACGTCGACCTCGCGGAGGGCCTGCGCATCGAGCAGCGGCGTTTCGTGCAGGTGTTCGACTCGGAGGACGCGACGATCGGGGTGCGGTCGTTCCTGGAATCGGGGCCCGGCCATGCCGACTTCACGTCCGTGGAGCGGACCTCGCAGTGAGCCCCGGCGGCCCCAGGGGCGGGCAGCGGTGGATCGTCGGTGGACGGCGACATGTGGCAAGCCTGCTGGTCGCCGCGTGGTCGCCCTCGTCGCGCTCGCGGTCGCGTTCGGCGGCTCCGACCAGCGCTCGTCACCGACCGCGCAACGCGGACGTCGCACGGCGCCTCCGCCGGAGCCCCTTCCGAGGGAGGAGCGCCCACCCCCGTCTCGACCGCAACCACCGCCGCGCCGATCTCGGTGGTCGAGGAGCATGTCGCCTACGTCACACCCGAGGGCGACGTGATGATCGCGAACGGCGACGGCTCCGAGCCCCGGAAGGTCGGCCACTCGGTGACGAACGGGCAACAGTTGTCCCCCCTCGCGTGGGACCACAACGGCACCTCGATCGCGTTCGTGGACGGCGAGAACCGGTTGACCCGGGCGTTCGTCGATCCGGCGTACCCGCCGGTGATCCTCGCCACCGACGCGGTGGTGCCCGACTACGTGGATCCGGACATCCTGAGTTGGGACGTCAGCGGCCAGTTCCTCGTCTACCTCGCCGCCACCGGATCGGGGACCGAGAGCGTCGCACGGATCGTCGATGTCGCCAACGCCGACCGCCCCGACCACATCCGGACCATCGGTGACCCGGCGAAACGGGAGGTCGTCGAGCAGTTCTTCGGTCCGACCGATCCGATCATCTACCAGCGCACCACCGATCCCGTGACGAAGCTGGAGTACACGGCCGCCTTGGTCAACCCGGTCGACGGTTCGGTGGTCGGCACCTCGTTCGCGTTCGACGACGTCACCTTCAGCCCCGACGGCCGCTATCTGTTCGCGGTGCAGCGGGGAACCGGCCGCCTCCAGCAACTCGTTCGGGTCGACCTGCGCAGGCCGACCAAGATCGACCCTGTCACCGATCGCGGACGCATCTGTCGACCATCCGTGTCGCCCAACGCCAAGCACATCGTGTTCGCGACCGGGAGGAACTGCGGTGAGATCTGGCGCCTCGACGCCGACGGGAGCGGCGCTCGGCGTCTCTACACCGCGCCCGGTGACGGCACGTTCTCGGTGGGATCGTTCTCGTGGAGTGGTGACGGATCGACCCTGACCCACGCCGCCTGTGCGGTTCAGAAGGAGGGTCCGGTCCAGTGCGAGGGACCGTACCTCGACATCGACTTCGCGACCGGTGCGATGACGCCCCGGGCGGCCGCCGGCTCGGTCGCCCGACCGACCGAGTCGCTGACACGGCCCCTGAAGGTGTCGGTGAAGATCACCGGTCCGGTGTCGTACTCGGGTTCGATGCAGGTCGATCCGGTTCCCGGCGCCGGGTTGGTGTCGCTGACCGCGACGGAGAACGGCTCGGCGCGTCTACGACGTGACGGACAACTCTCGTCGCTACGAACTCGACTTCTCCCTTCTTCCGGGGCGAGTTCGATCGGTGGCTCGTTCCAGGTGGTGGACGACGGGGTGAACGAGACGTTCCAGATCGTGGGCCGGGTGCAGCCCTTCAGTCTGGGGTATGCCAAGTTCCGGGGCGTGTGGTTGCAGACCACCTCGATGCCGTTCACCTCCGGCAACATCGTCATCACCGTCGAACGCTGACCGGAGGGGGTGTCCACCGGTCGGCGGGGGCGCTGGTAGACAGTCGTCATCGACGCGCCCGGCCATCCCCCTGACGACCACCTCTCCCACACGCGGTACCCCGACGACCTCCTCCCGGGTGAGGGTCGGCCGGCGGGCTCGGGAGCGGACGACTACGACCTGCTCGCGGACGACCTGGTCCACGGACTCACCGAGTGGTTGCCCCGCCAGCCGTGGTGGTCGGACTCACGACATCGCCCCGAGGACCCGCGACGATGCGGGCGCCTGGTGTGGCTCGACGTCGTCGAGGCGCCGACCCGTCGGCGGGCCTCCGGCTCGGGAAACGCCGCGGTCACGGGCTGGCCGGTGCTCGCATGGGCAGTGGTGGATCACGGCGGTGAGGATGCTCCCTCGACGCCGGTAGCGACCCCGGTGGCGTTCACACCGGTGCTCCCTCCGCGGTGCCCGATCGGTCGGTCATCGGCTCGGTGCGGACCGCACGTGGTCCGTTGATGGTCTTCGACCCACTGTCGGTCGCTTCGGGCTGCGCCGCCGTCGCGGAGTCGGTGGCCCGGCGGACGGTGTCGGGTGCGGCCGTCACCGTCCGCTACGCACCGTGGACCACCACCGTGGTGGGCCGGGGATGGGAGTTGAGCATCCACCATCGGATGGAGGGTGCGCCGCATCCCGACGTCGAGTTGTCGGCACTGCTCGCCGCGCGGGGTTGCGACGCGGTGCTCGCCCCCACCGAGGTGATGCGCCGTCGCGGCGCCGACCTCGCGGTCTTCCACCGCGTTCGAAGGCCCGGTATCGCGGGGGATGCGCTCGCGCGCTCGTCACTGACCGCGGTACTCCGAGACCGGGTCGCCCCCGACCGCCACCGCCTCGACCTCGCGTCCGCCATGGGAGACCTCGGCCGGACCGTCGCCGCGGTGCACGTCGACCTCGCCGAGACGATGCACGCGACCGTCGCCTCCGGTGCGGTGCTGTCGACATGGATGCGCGAACGCGTCGCCGGCCGGTTCGACACCGTCGCGTCCGACAGCGTGGGTTCGGTGACCGGGCGCGTGCAGGACGCCGACGATCTGGGCGGATGCTGCCGCATCCACGGCAACCTCGACCTCGCCCACGTCTCATTGGGACGGGGCGGATGGGTGTTGCGCGGCTTCGGCACCGGGGAGGGGACCCCGGCGTCGAGGGTCGAGCGCACCTCTCCGCTGGTCGACCTCGCCACCCTCACCACCCACCTCCGTCGGATCCGCGACACGGGTGTGGCCGACGCACTCGCCGAGATCGAGCGCTCCGACGATGCCACACCGGAGGTCTCCGGCGATGGCGACACCGATGTCGCCGGGTCCGATCCCCGCATGCGCATGCGACGTGCCGAACGGCGACGCGAGATACAGCGACTGGGCGACGCGTGGGAGCGGCGCTGCGTCGACGCGCTCATCGTCGGCTACACCTCCGAACCCGACGTACACACGTTGCTGCCGTGGGAACCCACCTCGCGCGACGCGCTGCTCACCGCGTTCGAACTGGTCGAGCAGATGCGGCGGGTGCTCGGTGCAACGGGGGCGGGTAGCCAGGGTCCGGACCGCGACACCGAGCTACGACTTCCATTGGACGGGTGGATCGAGCCGTGGGGCACCTTCGACCCCGGCGAGTTGGGTATCGGACCGGAGCCGATCGCCGCCGATCGAGCGGTTGCCGCCGCGGGCGTCCCGATGCCGTCGCCGAGCAGTCCGTGAGCCGTCCGGAGACGGACGATCCGCGCTGCTATCGCCACCCCGACCGTAGGGCCGGGGTGGGCTGTCAGCGGTGTGGCCGACCGATCTGCCCTTCGTGCATGGTCTCGGCATCGGTCGGCTTCCAATGCCCGGAATGCTCGCGGCAGGGTCCCGCCGGGCGCCGGTGGACCCCGACATCGACCGGGCGACGAGTGATGGGACCACCCTTTCTCACCATGGCGCTGGTGGGGATCAACGTCGCCGTGTTCGTCATCGACGCGGTCTCGGGCGAGCGCCTGACCGGGGTCTTCGGAGGGTTCGCCGCCCGGTTCGGTCTGGCCCGCGCCGCGGTCGCGCAGGGGGAGTGGTGGCGACTCGTCACCGGCGGGTTCCTTCACGCCGGACTGCTGCACCTCGGGTTCAACATGTGGGCGTTGTGGGTGATCGGTGCGGTGATGGAACCGGTGGTCGGCAGGGCCAAGCTCGCCGCCATCTACGCGGTGTCGTTGCTGGGTGGAGGTCTGGGGGTGATGCTGCTGGCGGACCCCGACTCGTTGACGGTGGGGGCCTCGGGTGCGATCTTCGGCCTGTTCGGAGCGTTCGCGGTGCTCGAGATGAGCCGTGGGGGCAATCCACTCCAGAGTGGCATCGGTCTCACCATCGGGCTCAACCTGTTCCTGACGTTCACGATCCCCGGGATCTCGGTCGGTGGACACCTCGGCGGCCTCGTCGCCGGAGCGGTCGTGGGGGCCCTCTTCTTCGGGCTGCGACCCCATCACCATGCGATCCGGGCGATGAGCGACCGGGTGTCGATCGCTATAGCGGGAGCATTCGGCCTGGCGTTGTTCGGGGCGGCGGTCGGGGTGGCCCGCTTCCTGGGCTGATCACACCCCGGGCATGCTCCAGACCGACACGTGGCGGTGGCTCTCTCCGTCGACATAGGGGGAGGAGTCGAGGTCGGCACACCGCTCGACGAGCCGGAACCCCGCCGCGGCGGCCATGACGTCGAGTTGGGCGGGTGAGGCCAGGCGAAGGTGCCACGGTCGCAACCGCACCGATCCGTCGCGCAGTTCGACGTGGCTGCCCGCGACCCGCTGGTCGTCGAGGCGCTGGGTCGCGACGAGGACGACCGCGTCGTCGGCGACCGACCTGGTGCTCAGGCCGTATTCCTCCGCATCGTCGGACAGATCCGGGACGAAGGCCTCCAGGACCAACAGGCCACCGGGTCCGAGCGCGTCGGCGGCCGCTCGGAACATCGCGGCCTGAGCGGAGGCGTCGGCGAGGTTGAAGACGAGGTTGAAGACCCCGAGCACCGCGTCGGCCGTCACCGGGTCGCCCTCGAGCGCGAACGCGGCGGCGTCGGCGGCGATCAGGTCGACGTCGGGCCCGAGTCGGTCCCGCGCCCGCTCGAGCATCGGCGGCGATGCGTCGATGCCGGTGACGGTGAAGCCCGCCTCGAGGAGTCGTTCGGCCACCAGGCCGGTCCCCACCCCCAACTCGACCACATGGCCACCCTCGGGAAGCAGGCGACACATGCATCGGGCGACGGAGTCGACGTCGCGGTCGCCGTACCAGAGGTCGTAGACGTCGGCGAAGCTGTGGCCGTAGCGGGACGGGTCGTTCGACACCGCGGCAGTCTGTCAGTGCCCGGTGCCATGCGACAGAATGGGCGACCGCCCTCCCGCCTATGACCCAGCCGCCCGACCACTTCCCCGCCGGACAGAGCACCGCGCCCACGCTCCCGTGGGCGAACCCCTCGTCCACGCCCGACCTCCCCGGCGGGCCGTCGTGACCGCGTCGTCCAAACCCGCCGGATCGGGCCGGTACACCCCGGCGACCGTGGCCGGCTCCGGAGCCCCCTCCGACGTGGGTTCGTCGCCGGTGGCCCGGCTCCAGCCGCGCACCGTGGCGCAGGTGCTCGACTCCACCTTCGAGGTGCTGCGGTTTCGGTTCGTCACCCTTGCCCAGGTGACCGCCGTGCTCGGCATCCCCCTCGTCACGTTGCCCACCGTGGCGTCCATGTGGTTCGCCAAGGGGCAGGGCCTGTCGGTGTCGGGCCGGGACGGACCATTCGCCATGGCAGCCCACCTCCTGACCGTGGACTCCTCCATCGAGGTGCTGGTCGTGGCGTCGATAGCCGCCGGCGTGTCCTTCGCGTCGATGCTGATGGGTGTCGCGGTGACCCGTCTGGTCATGGGATGGACGGTGCTGGAGGACCCCGACACCGTGACGCTGCTGGCCCATACGTGGAAACGCCTCCCAGTCGCCGTGGGGGCGTGGTTGTCGACGATCCCGATGAAGGCCGTGGCGGCGGCGGCGTGCTGGGTGCCGCTGGTCGTGGTGATCCCCGTGCTGTCGGCACTGGGCCCGGTGGTGGCGATGGAGGGGCTCGGCCCGTGGCGTTCCCTCCGGCGCGCCGCCCACCTTGGGCGGCGACGCTTCGGTGCATTCCTCGGTACGTGCCTTTCCGCTGCGTTGGTCGGACAACTGGTGGTCTGGGTGGTCGGGTGGTTGGCGTGGCGCATCGCCGACACGCTGCGGCCCGGCACGGCGACGATCGCGTTCGCGGCGGCGGCATCGCTGACATGGCTCGTGACGATGACCGGCCAGGTGGTGGCGACGGCGCTGCTCTACCTCGACAGCAGGGTGCGTTTGGAGGGTTACGACCTCGAGATCGAGGCGAACGAACGTTTCGGGTCACCGGATCCCGTCGCGACCGGAGCGGGAGTGCCGATGCGCGGGAGGTCCGGTGCGAACTGAGACCCCCGCCGAGATCCAACGGCGCATCGACGACATCGTGCACGGCGAGCGCTTCGTACGGCACCGGTCGATCCTCGATCGCATCGGCGACTGGCTGGAACGGTGGCTCCGCCGCTCCCGCCGGAGCGAGGTCGGCCAGGTGACGGGACAGAGCTGGGGTGGCCCGATCTCACAGATCGTGTTGTACGTCGTGCTCGCACTCCTGCTCGTCGCACTCGTGTACCTCGTGGTGCGAATGCTTCGGCACGGGACGCCGCTGCGTCGCCCGCGGCGTGCTCGGTTGGCGCCGACCGAAGTGGAGACGGCGCGGCCGGCGTCGGCGTGGCGCTCCGAAGCCGAGCGTCACGAGGCCCGGGGAGAATGGAAGGAGGCCATCCGCTGCCGATACCGCGAACTGGTCGCGACCCTCGTCGCCCGTGGTGTCGTCGAATCAGATCGTGGCCGGACGACGGGCGAACTGCGAGCCGACCTCTCCGAGTCGCGTCCTGCGGCCGCCGCGCCCTTCGACGCGGCGAGTGCGTTGTTCGAGGAGCCGTGGTACGGAGGCCGGCCCACCGGTGAGGAGCAGAACATCCGGTTCAGGCACCTTGCCGACGACGTCCTCGACGTCACCTCCGGGAAGGACGCACCGATCGGTGCAGGTGTGCAGAGCGTCACCGGGGAGGCAGGCCGGTGAGGCGGCTCTGGTGGGTGCTGGGCATCGTCATGATCGCCGTGGTCGTGCTGGTCGCCGTGGGGCGCGGTGGGGATGCCGGCGCGTTCGACCTCGGGTCGTCCGAGCCGGACGGCTACAAGGCACTGGCCATGCTGCTCGACGGTGGCGGCGTCCGTGTGGAGCGAACCGCCTCGGACGCCTTCGACGCCGACCCCGCCGATCGGTCGGTTCGGGTGTTGCTGAGCGCTCCGGTTTCCTCCGAGGCGCTTCCACATCGGGTGCGGAGATTCGCCGACGGCGGCGGGGTCGTGGTGGTCACCGAGCACGGCAGCGACGTCAACGAGTCGGCGCCACCCCTTCGGCGGACCCGCGGCCGTTGCAATATCGAGCCGCTCGCCGACGTGGGGCGGGTGAGCGCCCGGTTCACCGACGGTCCGATCCTGGTTCGGCCCGGCGAACGGAGCTGTTTCGGCGACCGCGGCAGGGCGCTCGTGGCCGAGGCCCGGCAGGGCCGGGGCACGGTGGTCCGCATCGCGGGTCTCGGCCTCTTCGTCAACCGGGCGATGGGCACGCCCGCCAAGTCCGAACCGGTCGGTCCGATCGAGCACAACGCGACGTTGGCGATGCGGCTCCTCGCGCCGGCCGCGGGGTCCGGACCCGGTGTGCACCCGGCGGCCGCGCGCCTGATCGTGGTCGACGTCACCGAGCCCGTGACCGGTGGCAGCGAGGACGTCCTCGGGCTGCTGCCGGGCAGGGTGAAGCTCGTGTTCGGTCTGTCACTGCTCGTCGCCACGCTGTTGGCGTGGTCGGTGGGTCGCCGCGACGGCGCGCTCGTCGAGGAGGAGCCCCCGGTCAGGATCGCCGGATCGGCCTACGTGGAGGCGGTCGGGGGGCTGTTGGGTCGTCAGGGTGACGTCGGACGCGCCCGTGCGATGTTGCAGGGGCGATGGCAGCGTGAGCTCGCGCTCCGCCTCGGGCTCCCGGCCACCGCGGACGACGCAGCGTTGTGTACCGCGCTCGCGCGACGTACGGGGAGGGCCCCCTCCGACGTGGCCGAGCTGCTCGCACGCCCGACCGTCGACGAGCGTGAGCTGGCCCATCTGATCTCCGAGCTCGACGCACTACGCCGGGAGGCAACACATGTCTGATCCCAACCAGCCGTACGGCGAGGCACCGCCTGTCGCCGCGCCGGCGCAACCGGCCCCGCCGCAGGCCCCGGGCGGACCCCCGGCCGCCTCGGCCGCCCGCGAGGCGATGCTGGCCCTGCGCTCGGAGGTCGGCAAGGTGATCGTCGGTCAGGAGGGAACGCTGTCGGGTCTGGTCGCCGCGTTGCTCGTCAACGGACACGTCCTGCTCGAGGGCGTGCCCGGGGTGGCGAAGACCCTGCTGGTGAAGACGTTGTCGACCGCGCTCGACCTCCGCTTCAGGCGTGTGCAGTTCACCCCCGACCTCATGCCGTCCGATGTCACCGGTCAGACCATCCTCGACGTCTCGGACGGGTCGTTTCGATTCCGCGAAGGACCCGTGTTCACCAACGTGCTTCTTGCGGACGAGATCAACCGGACGCCGCCGAAGACCCAGGCGGCCCTGCTGGAGGCGATGGAGGAGCGACAGGTTTCGGCCGAGGGGCTCTCGCGATCGCTGCCCGATCCGTTCATCGTGATCGCGACGCAGAACCCGGTGGAGTACGAGGGCACCTATCCGCTCCCCGAGGCGCAACTCGACCGGTTCATGTTCAAGCTGCTCGTCGGGTACCCCACCGCGGATCAGGAGGCCGAGGTGCTGTGGCGTCATCATCACGGTCTCGATCCGCACGACCCGGTCGCGGCCGGCGTGTCCGCCGTCGCGAGCACAGCGGACCTTGCCGCAGGGCGAGCCGAGGTCGACGCCGTGGTGGTCGAGCCGATCCTGATCCAGTACATCGTGGCGTTGTGTCGCGCGACCCGCGACACACCGTCGTTACAGCTCGGCGTATCCCCCCGCGGTGCAACGTCGCTCCTGCACGCCGCGAAGGCATGGGCCTGGCTGTCGGGTCGGACCTATCTCAGCGCGGACGAGGTGAAGGCGGTCGCCAAGCCGGTTCTCCGGCATCGGATCTCGGTCCGACCGGAACTGGAGATCGAGGGCACCGATGCCGACGGTGTGCTCGACACGATTCTCGCGTCGGTGCCGGCTCCGCGTTGAGCGCAGCGGTCGTGGAGTCCGAACCCGCTCCGTGGCCTGCGCGGTCGGGCGGTGCGCGGATCGTCCCGACGCCGCGGCTCGCCGCTCTCGGGGCCGTGGTCGCGATGGTCGTCCTCGTTGTGCCGGCCATCCGGATCGACGGTCTCTGGCCGCCGTTCCTCGTCCTCACCGGGGCCTCCTGGCAGCCGGCCTGCTCGATGCAGCGCTGGCACCGCGACCCACGGCGTTGCGGGTGCTACGCGAGCACTCCGCCGTCATGACGCTCGGCACCGAGTCGCCGTTGCGTTGGGTCGTGACCAACGACGGGTCGCGGCGCTCCCGTTTCACGCTCTCGGACGAACTGGCCCCTTCGCTCGGCGCCCAACGTCGGCGCGCCGGGGCCCGCCTCGGGCCCGGATCCTCGGCCACGTTCGGCACCACCCTGCTGCCGACGAGGCGGGGGCGCTTCACCCCGCGGCGTGTGGTGTTCCGCACGGTCGGACCGTTGGGTCTGATGCGCCGGCAGGGCACTGTCGACCACCCCAGCACCATCCGAGTCCACCCCGCTTTCCCCAGCCGGGAGGAGGCGGAACTGCGGGTACGAAACGCCCGGATGCTGCACGCGGGGATGCGGCTCAGCCGCGGCATCGGTGGAGGTACGGAGTTCGAGCAACTCCGTGAGTACGGCACCGACGACGAGTTCCGAAGGATCGACTGGGCCGCGTCGGCGCGGGTCGGCAAGCCGATCGTTCGCACCTACCGGCCCGAACGGAACCAGAACGTGATCGTCCTGTTGGACAACGGGCGCCTGATGGCGGCCAACGTCGAGGACGTGCCGCGCCTCGAACACGCCATGGACGCAGTGATGACCGTCGCGGCGGTGGCCAGCGGCCTCGGTGACAAGGTCGGCCTGGTCACCTTCGACCAGGACGTGCGCTCGACCGTGCCGCCTGCGGCGCATCGCACCCAGGTGACACGTGTCGCCGAGGCGATGTTCGAGTTGGAGTCGGTGCTGGCCGAGAGCGACTACGTCGAAGCGTTCGGTCACACGCTCGCGCGCTTCCGGCGACGAAGCCTGCTCGTCCTCCTCACCGATCTTGCGCCGGGTGCTGCGACCGATTCGTTGCTGCCCGCACTCCCGATCGTGATGCGTCGCCATCTCGTCGTGATCGGGGCCGTTCGCGACCCGCGGGTGGGTGACTGGGCGTTCGCCGATGTGAACGAAGGCGCCGACGTGTTGTACAGACGGGTGGCCGCCGTCGAGGCGATCGCCGAACGGGACCGCGTCGCACTGCGGATGCAGCAGATGGGCGCCACCGTGATCGACGTGGATGCCGCCAGGCTCGGCGCCGCCCTCGCCGACCACTATCTCAAGGTGAAGTCGACCGGGCTTCTCTGACGCGCCGCCGACCGGCGTCGGCGAGGGACGGTTCGCCGATCCTCCCGGTGATGCCGTGCGCCTCCAGCGAACGGCCGAGCGCGAACAGCCACGTCATCATGGCCGCCCACAACACCACCCCGATGAGGACCCGCGGCGGTCGGCAGGCTCGACGGGGTGACGAACGCCTCGGTGAAACCCGCGAACACGAACATCACCATCGAGCCGACGAGCACCGTGATCGTGCGCGTGCCTTCCTCTGCGACCGCGCCCCGACTGAGGTCCCCGGGGTTCACCATCGCCCAGAACACCTTGAACCCGGCGCCGGTCGCGACGAACACGGCGGTCAATTCGGTGAGACCGTGGGGCAGGATGAGCCCCCAGAACTCCGATCCGCGTCCGTGAGCGTGCATGATCGCCCCGGTCGTGCCGGTGGAGAGACCGAAGTGCACGAGTTGGACGGCCCCGAGGACTCCGGTGGCGATCGCCCCGCCGAACGCGATCACGGCCACCTCGATGTTGTGGGTGAACAGTTGAAACGCCCACTGCTCGGCGGGTGCCGACGAGTAGTAGTCCCTGAACTGGTTCTGGTTCACGAGGGCGTGGGTCATCGCGTCGAGGCGGGCGTCGTCGACCTTGCCGGTGGCCAGCAGGTAGACGCCCATCGCGAACGCAGGGACGAGTACGAGGGCGGCGGCGAGGCCGATCGCCCGTCGGCAGCGCCAGGTGGCCGCCGGGATCGTCTCGGCGAAGAACCGCACTCCGACGTCGCCGGGTCGGCCGCGGGTGCGGTAGATGACGCCCTGTGCGGCGCCGAGCGTTCGGCTGAGCCGGTTGGACAGGGCGATGTCGTCGAAGCGGGTCCGCGCCACGCTGAGATCCGCGCTGGTCCCCTGGTAGAGCGCGAGCATCTCGTCGAGGTCGTTCGCGGGCATGGGCCGGCGGCGGCGGGCCTGGGAGACCAGCGTGTCGAGCCGCTTCCAGCGTTCCTGGCGGTCGACGATGAACTGGTCGATGTCCACGGCGGCATGTTAGGAGCGCGCCGGGGCGCCGATGGGACACCCTCGGGCCGCCGGTAGCGTGAGCGCCCATGAGCGTCACGCCGTCGATGGGCATCGTCACCCCCGAAGCGGTGGTCCTCGAGTTCCGTACGGCGGGGCTGGCGACACGGGCGTGGGCGAAGCTGATCGACGTCGTGCTGCTCATCACCTTCGCGAGCTTCCTCACGTCGCTCCTGTCGGTGCTGACCGTCACGGGAGCGTCGGTGTCGCCCACCGTCGGCATCGTCGTGTCCGTCGTCTCGCTCTTCGTGGTGCTGTTGATCCTGCCGGCCTGGTGGGAGTCCCGCCACGTCGGGGTCACCCCGGGTAAGAGCGCCGTCGGGTTGCGGGTCGTCACCGTGCAAGGGGGTCCCATCCGCTTCCGGCAGGCGTTCATGCGTCACCTCGCGGGTCTTGTCGAGATCCCGACGGGCATCGCGCTGGTCGTGGCCATCGCCAACCGTCGCTCCCAGCGCGTCGGTGACCTCGCCGCCGGGACCTTCGTCATCCTCGAGCGTTCGGTCAACGACACGACCGTGCCGATCGCCTTCCTGCCGCCGCCGGGCCTGGACGCTTTCTGCCATGCGCTCGACGTCAGCCGCCTCGACAGCGAGCAGTT
Source organism: Microthrixaceae bacterium (assembly GCA_041394325.1). Taxonomy (GTDB): domain Bacteria; phylum Actinomycetota; class Acidimicrobiia; order Acidimicrobiales; family Microtrichaceae; genus JAWKIJ01. Next base: position 2,864,365 of record JAWKIJ010000001.1, on the reverse strand, counting down.
CCTCCTCGTGCGCAACCTCCTGCTCCGGGTCGGCGGCATCGAAACCGCAGCCCGTGTGGCGCTCACCGAACGGCTGGCCTCTGCGATCGACAAGGTCACCACTCCGGCTCCTCCGCCCATGACCGCCGAGACATTCCTGATCTGCGTGTGTTGCGCCTACCAGATCCGACATGGCGGACTGCGGACCGCCGGGCGGGCGCCCACCCCCTCACCGCCGTGGTATCCCAACGCGGGACCGGGGCGAGGCGCCGTCCTCGACGCACCCGGTGCCCCCTCGGCGTCGTCGACCGTGCCGCGCGCATGGTGAGTACCTACCTCGACCACGCGGCGACGTCGCCGTTGCGACCGGAGGCGGTGGCGGCCATGACCGAGGTCTTCGCGGCCGGCCCCGCCAATCCCTCCGCGTCGCATCGCTTCGGACGTGATGCCCGCCGTCGTGTCGACGAAGCCCGCGACGTGATCGCGGCGGCGACCGGGGTCGAGGACGGTCGCATCGTGTTCACCTCCGGAGGTACCGAGGCCGATGCGCTGCTGATCGCCGGACGTGTCGCGAAGGTGGGTGGCATCGTCGTGTGCAGTGCGGTGGAGCACGCGGCGGTCCGTACGGTGGTCGCAGCCGCCGGCGGTACCGAGGTGGGGGTCGACCGCTTCGGCGTCGTCGACCTCGACCGTCTCGACTCGATCCTCACCCCCGACGTGTCGTTGGTGTCGGTGATGGCGGTCAACAACGAGCTCGGAACGGTGCAGCCCCTCGCCGAGGTCGCGGCCATCGTTCGGAGGCGTTCCCCCGGGGCGCTCCTTCACTGCGACGCGGTACAGGCCCCGATGTGGTGTGACCTCACGGCGATCGCCCGCAACTGTGACGCCCTCTCCCTCTCCGGTCACAAGTTCGGTGGCCCGGCCGGCGTCGGCGTGGCCGTCTTCCCCGATGCCTCCGCCGGTGGTGGTGATGCGATCTCGCCGCCGGTGGTCGGCGGCGCGCAGGAGCGCGGCCGACGAGGAGGCACCCACGCCGTCGCGTCGATCGCCGCGATGGCCGTCGCCATCGAGGCGGCCACCCGTGAGCGTGCCCGAGTGGTGGCATCGACCGAAGCCCTCCGCAACCGTCTCGTCACCGCGCTGTTGGATGGGTTGGAGGGGGTCACCTGGACAGGAGTGTGGGCAGGACCCGACTCCGTCGTCCCGGGCACGATCGCGGCGGGCTTCGCCCACCTCCTGATCGAGGGTGTCGAGACCGAGGCGCTGCTCTTCCGGCTGGACGAGGCCGGCGTGGCCGTCTCCGCGGCCTCGGCGTGCAGTTCGGGGGCGGCACGCCGCTCGCACGTGCTCGCGGCGATCGGTGCCCCCGAGCGGGCCGACACGGCGGCGTTGCGTTGCACGTTGGGCTGGTGCAGCACCGCGGCAGAGGTCGATCATGCGGCCGACGCGATCCTCGACGCGGTGACGGCGCTTCGTTCCCATCGGGCGCGTCGGCATCGGATGGTGTCGTGAGCGTCGGGCGGTCGGGTCGAGGCGGCGACCGCGTGATGGTCGCGATGTCGGGTGGTGTCGACAGTTCGGTCGCCGCGGCGCTGTTGGTCGAGGCCGGCCGCGACGTCGTGGGGGTGACGATGCGGTTGTGGGGTGGCGAGTCGGACTCGGGCTGCTGCTCGGTGTCCGACGTGGACGATGCCCGCAAGGTCGCGCACCAACTCGGGATCGAGCACCACGTGTTCGACTTCGCCGATGCGTTCGGCCGCGACGTGGTCGACCCCTACGTCGCGGCGCACGCCGAAGGCCGCACACCCAACCCGTGCGTCGAGTGCAATCGTTCGATCAAGTTCGACCGGCTGGTCGATCGGGCGCGCTCGTTGGGCTTCGACACGGTTGCGACCGGCCATCACGCCCGTCGGGTGCGTCATCGCGGAGGTTGGAGACTCGCGCGGGGGGTCGACGCGGCGAAGGACCAGAGCTACGTGCTGTACACCGTCGCCGCTGATGTGCTCGCCCACGTCGAGTTCCCCGTCGGGGAGATGACCAAACGGGAGGTTCGCGACGTGGCCGCTGCACGCGGACTGAGGACCGCCACGAAGGCCGAGAGCCAGGATGTCTGTTTCATCCTGGCGACGCGGGGCGGTCGCTCCACCTTCCTCGGCGAGCGCATCGCCCTGCATCGTGGCACGGTGGTCGATGACGCGGGTGTCCCGCTCGGCGAGGTCGACGCGGTGGAGCTGGTCACGGTTGGACAGCGTCGCGGGCTCGACCTCGGCGGTCCCGGTGGGCGGCGCTACGTGACCGAGGTCGACGTGGCAGCCCGTACCGTCACCGTGGGCACCCCGGCGGACCTGCTCGACGAGGAGGTAACGCTCACGCGCCTCGTCTGGGCTCACGAGGGGTCGCCCCGTCGGCGGGGAGACCGGAGCGGCGGATCTGACGGGCCAGGTCAGCGCACACGGCACACCGCGGGCCGTGGGTGCGATCATCGCCTGCGCCGGGGACGCGGACCGGCTGCGGGTCCGCTGGTCGTCGCCGCAACGTCGGGTGGCGCCGGGCCAGAGCGTGGTGTTGTTCGAGGGCGACCAGGTCCTCGTCGGCGGGATCGTCGCGAGCCCTCAGCGTCGGGCCGATGGGGGGTCCTCGCCGTCGGACGCGGGGTCCACCGCCGTGGTGGTCAGGAACCGGTGCGAGGGCGGCCCGGGGTGACCGGCAGTCCCCGCCGGCGGGCCTCGGCGAGGACGGACCCGGGTCTGACCGGAGTGAAAACCACACCGGAGGCCATCGTCAGCTCGGCCTCGCGGCCTGCGGTGCGGCGAGCGAGCTCCACCGGGCTCGCGAGCTCCGCCTCGAGGGCGAGCCCGCGGGCCGACCCGCTCAGGTCGATCCCCCCGCCGCCCGCGAGCGCAGGGCCCAACGCCGTCACCCGACGCCGTTCCATCAGGACGGGATCGGCCAACGCGACGTGATCCACCAGGGTCACGCCGGCGGGCACGAACACGATCCAGCGTCGGGAAAGGGCATGGAACGCAGCGATCGCCGGCTTGGCGACCACGAGGCACACCGCGGCCAGGATCGCGCCGAGCGCCCAGCGTCGGTCGGCGATCGCGAGCGGCGCCGACACCGCCGTGGGGACCAGGAGCACCCAGAACACGGGAATCGGTCCGGCGAGGAACTGCAGCGGCGTGGCCAGAGCGAAGCGACGCTCGTCGCCGTACGAACCGGCATCCACGTTCTCGTCCGCGACGACTCCGGACAGCGCACACGCGGTGGCGATCAGCGCCGCGACGATCGACACGACCGCCAGCGCCGTCCCACCTGTCGAGGGTGCATCGGGGGCCAAGGCGGTCGCGGTGGCCACGGCGAGGATCGGCGCGAGCGGGGTGAGCAGGCGTAGCAGAGTCAGGGAGACGGGGTGGGCGACGACGGTCGCGACGGCCACGACCACCCACAGGAGCCAGAACAGCACGGTCCCGACGACACGCACGGGGCCCGCCACGTCGGCGAGCACGTCGTTGAGCGAGTCGGCGAGGGTGAACAGGAGCGAGACCCAGGTCACCCGGAGGATCCACAGGACGGGATGATGGCGCACGGCCCCAAGACTTGCGCATCCGAAAGGTGCCTCGCTAAGCAGAACGCCATGGGCGGGTCGGTGTCGGTGCTCGGTGTCCCGCCCGGAGCGGGAGCGGTCATCGGAGCGTTGCCCGAGCTGTCGCCCGGCGACTCCTCCGAACTCCTAGCGGAATACCTCCCCGAACTCCTCTCGGCGCCCGTGCTCGAGCCCGGTGTCGACACGGCCCCGCGGCCACTTCGCGAAGCCCAGCCACGCCAGGCCGTCGGCTTCGACGTGTTGGCACCCCTGCGAATGTTCCTCACGGCCCTGGGCAAGCGGGCCGAGCCCGTCGCGTTGCCGGTCGTCGGTCCGGTCACCGTGGCACTCCGCCTCGTTGCCTCGGGGGTTCCGGTGGCCGACGCCGTCGAGGCAGCCACCGAGTCGGTGATCACCTGGTGTCGCAGGGCTCTTCTCATGACCGCGGAGCAGCTTCCGGGCGCGCACGTGATCGTCTTCCTCGACGAGCCCGCTCTCGCCAACTCGATGCACCCGAGCTTCCCGCTGTCCACCGGGATCGTCCGTTCGGCGATCGGACGGGTCGTGTCGGGACTCGACGTCGCCGACGACGATGTCGACGCGGATGTCGGCGTCGACGCCACCCCGCGCCGGCCGCAGCGGACGGTGGAGCCCTCGTCGGCGTGCGTGTACCCGGTCGCGCCGACTGGGCGGCCCTGTTCGAGACGGGCATCTCGGTGTTGTGCGCGCCGCTCGACGCCGGTCTCGAATCGTCCGCCGTCGAGCTCGATGGCTTCCTCCGGCGCGGAGGCACCGTCGCATGGGGCGCCGTACCGGTCGACGAACCACTCGGCATGGGGGTCGACCGCTTGTGGCGACGCCTCGCCTCGCATTGGGCCTCCCTCGTCGAGGAAGGGCTCGACCCGGAGTTGCTCCGTGAGCGGTCGCTCATCACCCCCGCCGCGTCGCTGGCGGGCTTCGGCATCAGCCAGACCGAACGGGTGCTTCGCCTCACCAGCGAGTTGTCACGGCGGGTCTACACGCACATGGCCGGCGGCCGTATCAGCGTCGGCGCCTGACCGGTCGTGGCCGTGCGTGGCGACGTCGGTGAGCCCGGGCCGGACGAATCCGTCGACCCGGTGCAGGCTCGGTGGTCCATGCAGCAGTTGGCGGCGGAGATCCGCGGCCACAACGAGGCGTACTACCTCCGTGACGCGCCCACCATCCCCGATGCAGAGTACGACGCGCTCGTCCGGCGTCTACTGGCGCTGGAGGCGCGCTTTCCGGAGTTCGTCGAGGTCGACTCGCCCGCGTCCTCCACGGTCGGCGCGGCGCCGTCGGCGTTGTTCGGAGAGGTCACCCATGCCGTGCCGATGATGTCGCTGGACAACGCGATGGACGCGCAGGAGTTGCGGGCGTGGGGGGATCGCACGACACGTCGCCTCGAGGCCGAGGGGGCGCGGGGACCGGTGCGTTACGTCTGCGAACTGAAGATCGACGGGCTCGCGATGTCATTGCGCTACGAGCACGGGCGGTTCGTCCAGGCCGCGACGAGGGGCAACGGCAGGGTGGGTGAGGACGTCACCGCCAACGTCGCGGTGATCGGAGACGTCCCTGCGCTGTTGGACGGGGATCCCGAGCCGGGCGGAGTCGCCCAGGTGGTGGAGGTCCGCGGTGAGATCTACATGCCCCTCGCGGCGTTCGACGCCCTCAACGAGGCCCAGGGCGAGGGTGGTCGCCACTATGCGAACCCGCGCAACACGGCGGCCGGTTCGCTGCGGCAGAAGGATCCGGCCGTCACGGCCACGAGGGGCCTGTCGTTCTGGGGCTACCAGCTCGGCGAGGTGGTAGGCGGCCCCGAGTTGGGCCGACACAGCGAGGCCCTGCGCTGGATGAGCTCGCTCGGTATCCCGGTCAACCCCGAGACGGCCGTGCTCGACGACCTCGCGGACGTGTACGAGTTCTGCCGGGTGTGGACCGAGCGGCGCCACGAACTCCCCTACGAGATCGACGGGATCGTGGTGAAGGTCGACGACCTTGCCCATCAGCGGCTGCTCGGGGTCACGTCGAAGGCGCCGCGGTGGGCCGTCGCCTACAAGCTTCCGCCGGAGGAGCGAACGACCGTGCTCCGCGACATCGGCATCTCGGTCGGTCGCACGGGCAAGGTCACCCCCTTCGCGGTCCTCGAACCGGTGGTGGTGGCGGGTTCGACCGTCGCACTCGCGACGCTGCACAACGAGGATCAGGTCGCGGCGAAGGACGTTCGCCCCGGTGACACGGTGATCGTGCGAAAGGCCGGTGACGTGATCCCCGAGGTGGTCGGACCCGTTCTGGCCGAGCGCCCCGAGGGCTCGGTGCCCTGGACCTTCCCCTCGGTGTGCCCCTGCGAGCACCGGTCCCCGCTCGTCCGCCTCGACGGCGAGGCCGCGCACCGGTGCGTGTCGAGTGTGTGCCCCTGGCAGCAGTGGGCCCGCCTCAGCCACTTCGTCTCACGTGGGGCCATGGACATCGACGGCCTCGGCGAACAGCAGGTGCAGTTGTTCATCGACCTGGGCCTCCTGCACGACGTCAGCGACGTCTACCGGCTCGACTTCGACGTGATCCGGGCGCAGAAGGGCTACGGCGACCTGTCCATCCGGCGGCTGCGCAGCGGTATCGAAGCGTCGAAGTCCCGCCCGCTCGGCAACCTGTTGTTCGGCCTCAACATCCATCATCTCGGCGCCGCCGGCGCCGAGATGCTCGCCGCCGGGCTCGGGGACCTGACGACGATCATGGACGCGGATGCCGCCGACATCCAGGCGGTGGAGGGAATCGGTCCGGTGATCGCCGAGTCGGTGGTGGCCTACTTCGCCGAACCCGAGAACCGTGCGCTCGTACATCGCCTGATCGAGGCCGGGGTCAACACCACGGGGCCCGAGCGATCGACCCTTCCCCAGACGCTCGCCGGCATGTCCGTGGTGGTCACCGGCGCGCTGGAGGCATTCACCCGCGAGCAGGTCGAGGCCGCGATCAAGGCGCGGGGCGGCAAGTCACCCGGCTCGGTCTCCAAACGCACGACCGCGGTGGTGGTCGGGGCGGACCCCGGTGTGTCGAAGCTCGACAAGGCGACCGAACTCGGCATCCCGATCCTGGACGAGGCCGGGCTCGTCACCTTGCTGGAGTCGGGCGAGGTCCCCTCGGAGTGATCTCGGAGACCGGAGGTTCACGAGTGCACGGCCGGTCCGCGGACCGGTTCGAGGAACACCGGCACGGCCTTGGACGCCGGTGTTCCGGCCTCGGGGCTGCGATGTGACACGGCGATCAGCGGATTGGTCTCGGGGAAGTAGGCGGCCGCGCAGCCGGCGGGTGTGTCGTAGCAGACGATCCGGAAGCCCTCGACCCGTCGTTCGACGTCGTCGAAGCGGGAGACGAGGTCGACGAGCTGCCCCTCGTACAAACCCAGTCGTGCAAGGTCCACCGCGTTGACGAACACCACCATTCGACCGTTGCGCACACCGCGGTAACGGTCGTCGAGACCGTAGATCGTGGTGTTGAACTGGTCGTGGCTGCGCAGCGTCTGCAACAACAGGCCACCCGGGGGTGGTCGTGGTGTGACCGCGTCGCCGACGAACAGTTCGGCGCGTCCCGACGGGGTGTCGAAGCGGCGCAGGTCGCGCGCTGCATGGGGCAACTCGAAGCCGGCATCGGTGCGGGCTCGTTCGTTGTACTGCTCGAATCCGGGAACGACCGCTGCGATGTGGTCGCGAACCAGGTCGTAGTCCTCCCCGAGCGACGCCCAGTCGATCGTCGCGCCCCGCGGCGGCGTGCGCCGTCGCAGGACAGCGGCCGCAAGGGAGGCGACGATCGAAACCTCGCTCCGCAACCGTGGCCCGGCCGGTCGGAGCACACCGGCCGAGCGGTGCACGCGCCCCATCGAGTCCTCCACGGTCACGAACCGTTCGCCGTCGCGGCCGCGGTCTCGTTCGGTTCGTCCGAGGGTCGGCAGGATCAGAGAGCTGGCTCCGCACACCAAGTGGCTCCGGTTGAGCTTGGTGGACACGTGCACGCTCAGTTCGACCCGGTCGAGCGCGGCCTCGGTCCGGTCGGTGTCGGGGATGGCCCGCACGAAGTTTCCGCCGAGGCACACCAACGCGGTGACCTCGCCCCGGTGCAGTGCCTCGATCGAGCGCGCGGTATCGAGTCCGGGTCGTCGAGGCGAGTGGATCCCGTGGCGGGCGTCGAGACGGTCGATCCAGGTCGGCGGTCGTTCGGCGATGCCCATCGTCCGGTCCCCCTGCACGTTGGAGTGGCCACGCACGGGGCACAGACCGGCACCCGGTCGCCCGATGTGGCCCCCCAGCAGGGCGAGGTTGGCAACCTCCCTGATGGTGGCCACCGCGCCGACGTGCTGGGTGAGTCCCATCGCCCAACAGACGATGGTCGCCTTCGACGCGGCGATCCACCGGTAGGCGGTGTTCATCGCCGTCGGATCGAGCCCGGTCGCGGCGGCGAGCGAGTCCAGATCGCGCGACGCGAGGTGGGCGCGCAGCGCGTCGAAGCCGACGGTGTGCTCATCGAGGAACCGCTCGTCGATCGCGCCGTCGGCCACGAGCCGGGCGTTGAACCACTGGAACAGCGCGTGGTCCGCTCCCAGGGCGATGGGCAGGTGCAGGTCGCTGAGCGAGGTGCCGTGCCCGAACAGCCCGCGAGGCGTCTGCGGGTTGCGGAAGCGCAGGAGGCCGGCCTCGCGCAGGGGGTTGATCGTGATGATCCTGGCACCGCCGGCCTTGGCCGCCTCGAGGGTCGCCAGCATGCGGGGGTGGTTGGTACCGGGGTTCTGTCCCATCACGACGATCAGGTCGGCGTCGTCGAAGTCGGCAAGGCGAACCGTGCCCTTGCCGATCCCGATCGACGCGCCGAGCGCTTCGCCCGACGCCTCGTGGCACATGTTGGAGCAGTCCGGCAGGTTGTTCGTGCCGTAGGTCCGGGCGAAGAGTTGATAGAGGTAGGCCGCCTCGTTGGACGTCCTCCCCGACGTGTAGAACACGGCGCGGTTCGGATCGTCGAGGGAGCGAGCACGTCGGCGATCAACTCGAACGCCTCGTCCCACTCGACCGGTGTGTAGTGGGTCGCCCCCTCCCGGCGCAGCATCGGCGCAACCAGACGCCCCTGCCGGCCGAGCCAGTGGTCGCTCCGGGAACGGAGCGACTCGACGTCGTGACGCGAAGAACGCCTCGTCGGCCCTCGCCGACATCGCCTCCTCGGCCACCGCCTTGGCGCCGTTCTCGCAGAACTCGACGCGGTGACGTTGCGGTGGATCGGCCTCGGGCCACGCACATCCGGGGCAATCGAAGCCCTCCGGCTGGTTGATGACCGCCAGAGACCGGATCGCGGCGCCCGGACCCATCACACCCAACGTGTGACGAATCGTCGACGCAACGGCGGCGGGTCCCGCGGCGGACGAGGCCGGCGGCCCCACCACGGGGTGGGTGTCCCGCTCGGCTCCCGCGGTACCCGCCGGGCCCGAGTCGGCGTCGCGGCTCGAATCCATCGCTCAGGTCACCTTGAAGCACCAGTTGATCTGTTGTGCCGTACCGGGCCCGTCCTCGGTCTTGTAGACGAACGCGTCCACGCACTGCTCAGGGGAGGTGAGGCGTCGGATCCGGCGCCCCGGTCCCGGGTGGTACTCGATCGTGCCCAGGGTCGGGGCCTTCAGCAGGCCGTCCGGATGCTCCTTGGACGCCACGTTGGTGATCTTCACGCCGTTGACCACGAGGTAGGCGTCGTAGCCGGTGGCCAGGTTCACGCCGATCGTCGACTGGCGCAGCACGTTCGACCCGCTCGTGGGGATGAGCTGGCGGACGTAGGCGGGTTTGGACAGGCTGGTCGAGTTCGAACCCGACACCCCGTTGTCGTACACGTAGACCATCAGGACGGCGGCGACCAACACCATCACGCCAAGGATCAGCTTCACCTTCGTCGGCACCCCGCCATTCTGTCCGTCGGGTGGCCGCGTTGCGGACGCGTCGGTCCCGAGGCGTCCCCGGGCCGCGCTCGGGTGATCGGTAGATTTGTGCGCCATGGTGGCCGAGCTGCACCCCGGTTCGCGTCTCGGCGCGTTCGAGGTCGTCGACGAGATCGGCCGGGGCGGCGCCGGCGTGGTGCTGCTCGCTTGGGACCCGGCGCTCCGCCGTCACGTCGCGATCAAGCTCCTCCGCCCCGACCGGGTCGGCGACGACGCCGTGGTGCGGCGGTTCCGCAGCGAGATGTCCACCATGGCGCGGCTGTCGCACGGTCGGATCGTTCCGATCTACGAACAGGGGACCCACACGCTCGACGGCGTGGATTTGCCGTACTTCGTCATGGAGGCGATGGGTGGGGGCAGCCTCGCGGAGATGCTGAAGGGTGGGAGGACCCTCAGCGTGTCGCAGGCGCTGCGAGTCGCCAGGCAGGCCGCGGAGGGCCTCGCGGCGGCCGCGGCCCAGGGGATCGTGCATCGCGACATCAAGCCCGCGAACCTGCTGTTCGACGCATCGGGGAATCTCAAGATCGCCGACTTCGGCGCGGCGTCGGTCACGGTCGACTCGGGCGCGGTCCGATCGGTCGGCGATGCGATGGGAACGATCCGCTACACCTCTCCCGAACAGGCACGAGGGGAGGAGCTCGACGGGCGTTCCGACGTGTACTCGCTGGCTCTGGTCGTGGTCGAGGCGGTGACCGGCACCCTGCCGTTCTCCAGGGAGAGCGATTCGGACTCGCTCGCGGCGCGGCAGCTCGGCGACCTCGTGGCTCCCGTCGCCCTGGGTCCGCTGGTCGCGACCATCGGTCTGGCGGGGCGCCGCGATCGCACAAGTCGCCCCTGGGCCGACGAGCTCATCGAGTATCTCGAGACGGCGGGGGTCGACCTCGACCCCCCGGCGGGACTTCCCGTGGTGGGTGTGATGCCCACCGAGCGACTCGACATGATGGCACGCTCCCGCGGTCGCCGGGACGCCCCCCACGACACGGAGGAGGAGGCCGTCACGGACCTCCGTGACACGGCGTCGACCGCCGGGCCGGTCGACCACCTCGCGGAGACCGTGCCGATCCCCACGGTGGTGCCAGCCGGGTTGGTTCGTGACGGCCATACCGAGGTGTTGCCCGTTCCGAATCACCCGGCCCCCGACGTCGAGCGGTCCCGGGCACCGGTCGTGGTCGTCGATGGCAGCGATGGCGACGGCGATGGCGACGGTGCCGGGAGTGACGGGGCTCGGTCGCCGCGGGGGTCCGGGCTGCGGGTGCGACCCGGGGGCGAGGTGTCCGGCGAGGAGTCCGGCGACGCCGACGCCGATGGTGACCCCCTCGGGCCGCCGGTCGCCCGACCAGTGCCCGCACGTCGTCGTGGCCGGCCGGTGGTGGCCCTGGCTTTGATCCTGGTGACGGCCGGGGTGGCGTTCGGGGTGTGGTGGTTCGCCGTGCGCGTCCCCGCCGCCACGGTGGCACACGTGATCGGCCAGTCGCGCCAGGTCGCCACCGCCCGCCTGAGGGCGCAGGGCTTCGAGGTCTCCGTCGTTCGAGCGCGCAAGGACGGCACGCGTGTCGACGAGGTGATCGGATCGACCCCCGAGCGGGGACCCGGCTCGCGAAGGGTGCGTCGGTGGCCCTGACGGTGTCGCTCGGCAACACGCTCGTCACGCCACCCGACCTTCCGTCGGCGCTCCCCGTCGCCGAGGCACAGGCCCGCATCGCCGAGGCCGGCCTCCGGGACGGCCGCCGATCCGACGAGTTCGACGAGGACGTCCCGGCCGACGCGCTGATCGCGGCGACCCTCGATCCCGTTCCGGACGCCCAGGGGAAGGTGCCCAAGGGCGGTCGCGTCGACCTGACCGTCTCCAAGGGACCTCAGCCGCGCGTCGTTCCGGCCGGTCTGGTGTCCAAGCCCTTCGACGAGGTCGCGGGCGCTCTCACCGCGCTGCGCCTCCGGGTCAACCGCGTCGACCAGTTCAGCGACGCTGCGGTCGGCACGGTGCTGTCGCTGAGCCAACCCGACGGTGCGTCGGTGCCCCGTGACAGCACCGTCGACGTGGTCGTCTCCAAGGGCCCCGAACTGGTCGCGATCCCCAACGTGTTGGGACGAACCGGCGCCGATGCCGCGGGGATACTGGAGAGTCAGGGGTTCGTCATCGACAACGTGGACGGATCCCCCAGCAACAAGGTGACCGCGATGACCCCCGCTCCAGGGGAGATGAAGCCGAGGAACTCGGCCGTTCGCCTCACGACCCGTCCCTGAGGCCGTGTCGATGACCGCTGCGCCGAGCGCTCCGGGAGCGCCTCGGCGGGGTTCGCCCTCGGGCCGCCCGCAAAGGGAGTGGGTATCCGCGTACCGTGCGCGGGAGCGCTCTATGTTGTCGAGCCGATACCCGACGGAGCGGGTTGGGGCGGTCTGCCTCTGTGGTGATCCCCAGCCGCCGCGCAGCGCGGCCGCCCCAACCGGCTCCGGCCGGGTCCCTCGCCTCCGGGAGGCGAGACACCCCGGCGACGTGCCGCCGTGCCCTACTCGGTGATCTCCTGGATGCGGGTCGCCAACTCCTCCGCGGCGGGGTCGGCGGCGCCGGTCGCCTGCATCGCCATGAGCTTGGTCATGTCGCCCTGGACCTTGATCTTTCCCTGCATGAACGCGTTCATCCCCGCCTGGGGGTTGCCGTCCACGATGATGGCCTTGGCGGTCTCGTAGTCGACCGTCACCGTCAGGTCGGGGTTCTCCAGTTCGCCGAGACCCATGTCGGTCGTGCCGTTGCTCGTGTCCATGTAGGCCTTCACGTCCTCGTCGGAGAAGGGGACCTCGGTCACGATCTGGTTCATCCTCACCGTGTGTGCCGGTGGAGGCAGCTTGCCCTCGAACTCGTCACGGATCTTGTGGGCAGCCTCGACCCACTCTGGGGTGAGGAACTGGAACTTGGCCATTGACGGCTTCCCCTCTTTGGAGACATAGGTGTTGAACGGCGTCACTCTAGGAGGCGGTCGTCGGCTGCGCCGCCGCGAACCGGCTCCCGCCTACGATCGGAACCCATGTCCCCCCGCATCTCCCGCGACGACGTGGTCCGCGTCGCGCGACTCGCCCGGCTCGATCTCGACGACGCCGACCTGGATCGCAGCGCCCGCCAACTCGGCGACATCCTCGACCACGCCGCCGACATGTCGTTGCTCGACCTCGACGGGGTGGAGCCCACCGCGCACCCGTATCCACTCGTCAACGTCATGCGCGACGACGTCGTCGCCCCGTCCCTCGACCGAGCCGAGGTCCTAGCCGCCGCGCCGCAGACGGAGGCCGACATGTTCCGCGTCCCGCCGGTGAAGGCCGAGGAGCCGTGAGCGTCGCATTGGAACTCGCCGCGGACATCGCGTCGGGAGGGAGTACGGCCCGGGAGGCCGCGGAGTCCGCACTCGACGCCATAGACGCGGTCGAAGGGCGGCTGCACGCGTTCAACCTCGTGACACGGGAGACGGCCCTGCGTCAGGCCGACGAGGTCGACCGCCGGCGAGCGGACGGGGAGCGGCTGGGTCCCCTGGCCGGGGTGCCGATCGCGTTGAAGGACAACCTTTGCACCCGGGGAATCGACACCACGTGCGGTTCGAGGATCCTGGCCGGTTGGCGTCCTCCCTACGACGCGACGGTCGTCGAGCGGGTACGTGCCGCGGGTTTGGTCGTCGTCGGCAAGACCAACATGGACGAGTTCGCGATGGGATCGACCACGGAGAGCTCCGTCACCGGGCCCAGCCGCAATCCCTACGATCCGGGTCGGATTCCCGGCGGGTCCTCGGGCGGTTCCGCGGTTGCCGTCGCCGCTCGCGCCGGTCCCCTGGCGCTCGGGTCCGACACCGGCGGCTCCATTCGCCAGCCCGCCGCGTTGTGCGGAGTCGTGGGAGCCAAACCCACCTACGGGCGGGTGTCGCGCCTCGGCCTGGTCGCCTATGCATCCTCACTCGACCAGATCGGTCCCTTCGGCCTCGACGTGGCCGACACCGCCGCCTTGTTGGGTGTCATCGCGGGTCACGACCCGCTCGACTCCACGTCCATCCCCGAGCCGTTGCCCGACCTTCGTGAGGCGGTCGGTGCCGGCGTCGCCGGCATGCGGATCGGGGTTCCCCGGGAGTTCCTCGGGGAGGGGATCAGCCCCGAGGTGGCCCATCGTGTCCGGGCGGCGGCCGACGCGCTCGCCGCCGCCGGAGCGACGGTGCTCGACGTCTCGGTCCCCGCCGTCAGCACGGCGCTGTCCGCCTACTACGTGCTCGCCCCGCGGAGGCCTCCTCCAACCTCTCGCGTTTCGACGGGGTCCGCTATGGGTTGCGGGTGGACGCGGCCTCCACGCCGGAGATGTACGACCGGACCCGGAGCGAGGGTTTCGGCCACGAGGTCCGCAACCGCATCATGTTGGGCACCTACGCGCTCTCCGCGGGCTATTACGACGCCTACTACCGCACCGCACAGAAGGTTCGGACGCTGGTGATCCGCGACTTCGACGCCGCGTACCGCGAGGTGGACGCCATGATCGCCCCCACCGCCACGTCGGTCGCCCCCTCGGCGAACACACCGACGACCCGCTCGCGATGTACATGGGCGACGTGTGCACCGTCCCCACGAACCTCGCGGGCCATCCGGCGATGTCGGTGCCGTTCGGCGTCGGCGAGGGTGGGCTGCCCATCGGCGTGCAGGTGCTCGCGCCCGCGCTGGGCGAGGTCGCGATGTTTCGGGTGGCGGGAGCGATGGAGGCGGTGGCGCCACCCACCCCGCTCCCCGCGGTGCACGCCTCACGGGCCTCCGGAGGTGCGCGATGAGCGGCGAGACCACCCCGACGGCCTCGGTCGGCGGCACCGGTGAGGTGTTCACGACCACCCGGCCACAGCAACCTCAGAACCCGGCGGTTCCCGACGGCTGGGAGATCGTCGTGGGACTGGAGGTGCACGCGGAGTTGTCCACCCGGACCAAGCTCTTCTCCGCGTCTCCCAACCGGTTCGGTGGTGACCCGAACACTGCGATCGACCCCGTGACCCTGGGACTGCCCGGGGCGCTCCCGGTGCTCAACCGTCAGGCCGTCGAACTGGCCATCCGTACCGGGCTCGCACTGAACTGTCGGGTGCAGCGGTCCGTCTTCGCCCGCAAGAACTACTTCTACCCGGACATGCCGAAGGGCTATCAGATCTCCCAGTACGACCTGCCGATCAATGCGGACGGCTGGTTGGAGCTCCCAGACGGCACCCGGGTGGGCATCGAGCGCGCCCATCTGGAGGAGGACACCGGCAAGTCGACGCACATGGGCGGGGCGTCGGGGCGTATCCACGACGCGGCCTACTCGCTCATCGACTTCAACCGTGCGGGCGTGCCGTTACTCGAGATCGTCGGCAGGCCCGATCTCCGCACCGCTGAGGAGGCCAAGGCCTACGTGTCGGAACTGCGTGCGATCCTGGTCACGGTGGGCGCGTCGGACGGCAAGATGGAGGAGGGTTCGATGCGCGTCGACTGCAACGTCAGCGTGCGCCGGATCGGGGACCCCCTGGGCATCCGCTGCGAGATCAAGAACGTCAACTCGTTGCGTTCGCTGGGTCGCGCGATCGACTACGAGGCGCGCCGGCAGGTCGACCTGCTACAGAACGGCGAGGGGGTTGCCCAGGAGACCCGTCACTGGAACGACGACACCGGTCGGACCTCCACCCTGCGTTCCAAGGAGGAGGCCACGGACTACCGGTACTTCCCCGAGCCCGACCTCGTGGTCGTCGACCCGGGTGAGGAGTGGATCGAGCGGGTGCGGGCGGAGTTGCCGATGCTGCCCCGTGAACGCCGCAAGCGGCTCGTCGACGACCACTCGATCGCGGCCGAGACCGCGGCGATGGTGGTGCAACGCGGCCTCGACGACCTGGTGGTCGCCGCGGTGGAGGCCGGCGGCGACGCCGCCCGCGCCGCCAACCACGCCGAACACAACCTCGCCGACCATCGGGCCACCACGTTGACGCCGCTGCAGCTGGCGGCGCTCACCCGCATGGAGGTGGACGGATCGATCACCGCCACGCAGGCCAAGACCGTGCTGGCCGAACTGCTGGAGAGAGGCCCTCGGGTCACCCCGGAGGCGGTCGCGTCCGAGTTCGGCTTCGAGGCGATGGCATCGGGGGAGAGCGAGGCGCTCGTCGATCGGTTGATCGCGGAGCATCCCGACGACTGGGCGAAGTTCTGTGGTGGTGAGCACAAGGTGTTGGGCTTCTTCGTGGGGCAGGCGATGAAGGCCACGGGTGGCAAGGCCGACGGAAAGTCGATCACGGCCCTGTTGCAAGCCCGGCGCGGATGACCGTCGGCACCCCGTCGCGCGCGGCCGGATCGCGTCGCGTCACCGCGGTGCTGTTGACCGTGCTCGTGGTCACGGGGCTCCTCGGCTGCACGGGCGGCGACGACGAGTCGAGCCTCAACCCGCGGTTGGTTCCGACCTCGCTCTCACCGCTCCTGCGCGGAGACCTCGTGCCGCCCACCACGTCGCCGACACCCTCCACGGTGGCGGCGGGGCTCGGCGAAGCGCTGGAGTCCGGAAACTTCTGCATGTTCCTCCACGAGATGGACTCCGCTCCGACCACGTTCCCGGCGGATCTGATCGGGGAGTACCGGGACCTGGTGGAGAAGGTCGCCATGGCGGCCAGGCGCGACCCACCCTCGGAGCGAGACGATTCGAAGCGGTTCCTACCCTGGGAGTTGCGAGGGAGTTGGACGGTGCTGCATCGGGCGCTCACCGAGGCGGCCACCGCGATCGAGAGGTCCGGCGGCAACCTGCGCGACGCCGACGCCCTCGCCGCGATGCGCAGCGGCAACACCCTCACGGCGATCCGCAGGATCGAGCGGTACCAGTACGACCACTGCCTCGGATACGAGGTGGCACCGGCCGCTCCGACGTCGGCCCCGCATCCCTGAGCAGCCGGGGTCCCTCACGGGGCGGTCCCGCATCGCTCCGACCTGGCGCTCCGGGGGCGCATCCGTACACTGAGTCCCGCACCACTCCGGAGAAGCCCGTCGCCGATGTCGCCCCGATCCCTGCCGCTCTGTCGTCACCCTGCCGGCCCGCGATCCCCGTACCGGGTCGCCCTCGTGTCGCTGTTCGTGCTGCTTGCGGCAACGGTGTCGGCGGGCTGTACCGACAGTCGTCAGATCGGCAGTAGCGCGCTCCGACGACCCTGGCGAGGAGGCTGTCGGTGGACGGCGACCTCGACGACGCAACGTCGACATCCAAGACGATCGAACAGCTCAACAAGGTCTTCGACCGGATGTTGGCGAGCGACGACGCGTGCACCATCCTCTCCCAGAAGGCCGCACGGGGTGCCCGCCTGTCGCCGACAGCGCTCAGCGACACGAGGGCACGCCAGACGCTCGCGCTCGGCATCATCAAGGTCTACAACCACGTCGTGACCCTGGTGCCGTCCCCGGAGGTGAAGAAGGCCCTGGTCAGCCAGCGCGACACCTTCAGCGAGATCCTCGACATCGTCGACCACTACGCCACCAACCCCTTGTCGGCCCAGGCCCGCACGCAGATCGACGCGCTGATGAAGGGCCAGGAGTACCACAGTGCGGACGGGGTGGTCACCGCGGGATGAGTGCGAACTGTTCGTGACCTCGGCGTCCGGCGCCGCGTGGCCCACAGGAGTTCTCCGGTTCGCGTGATGCCCGGACCTACGCTGGACCCATGACCGAGCACCCCATCGGCGGCTCCGACCTCAAGCCGCGCTCGTCCGAGGTCACCGAAGGCTTCCAACGAGCACCCGCACGAGCGATGTTGCGGGCGGTCGGGATGACCGACGCCGACTGGGACAAGGCCCAGGTGGGCGTCGTGTCGTCGTGGAACGAGGTCACGCCCTGCAACATGCCGCTCGATGCGCTGGCCAAGCGGGCCAAGGTCGGGGTCCGCGATGCCGGCGGCTATCCGATCGAGTTCAACACGATCGCCGTGTCCGACGCCATCTCGATGGGTCACGAGGGCATGCGCGCATCGTTGGTGAGCCGTGAGGTGATCGCCGACTCGGTCGAGACGGTCATGCATGCCGAGCGGTTCGACGCGATGGTCACGTTCGCGGATGCGACAAGTCGCTACCGGGGATGATGATGGCTGCGGCGCGGCTCAACGTTCCCACCGTTTTCCTCTACGGCGGCTCCAAGCTGCCCGGCAACCACAACGGGCGCGTCCTCGACATCACCTCCGTGTTCGAGGCGGTCGGTGCCTTCGCCGCGGGCAACATCGACGGGGCCGAGCTCGACGCGATCGAGCACGAAGCGTGCCCCACGATCGGCGCGTGCGCCGGCATGTTCACGGCCAACACGATGGCGTCGGTCGGCGAGGCGCTCGGCCTCTCCCTACCGGGCTCCGCGTCGGCGCCCGCGGTGGACCGGCGTCGGGCCGACGCCGCGTACGCGTCCGGGACGGCGGTGATGGGTCTGCTCCGAGCGGGCATCCGACCCCGCGACATCCTCACCCGTGGGGCCTTCCTCAACGCGATCGCGGTTGTCAACGCCCTGGGCGGTTCCACCAACGCAGTGCTGCACCTGCTCGCGATCGCGTACGAGGCGGGGGTCGAACTCGAGTTGGAGGACTTCAACCGGGTCGCGGCAAAGGTGCCGCACCTCGCGGACACCAAGCCGCACGGCAAGTACCACATGCTCGACGTCGACCGAATCGGTGGAGTGCCCGTGGTGATGCAGATGCTGGCCGAACAGGGTCTGCTGGCCCTCGACGAGGTCACGGTCACCGGCCGCACGGTGGGGGAGAACCTCGCGATGCTCAAGCCCCCGCCACCCGACGGCGAGGTGGTGCACACCTTCGACAACCCCATCCACACGGAGGGCGGAATCGCCGTCCTGCGCGGTTCACTCGCCCCCAACGGTTCGGTGGTCAAGGTCGCGGGAATCGACTTCGACGACTTCGAGGGTCCGGCACGGGTGTTCAACGGGGAGGACGACGCGATGGACGCGGTCATCGGCGGAAGGATCAACGCCGGCGACGTGGTCGTGATCCGATACGAGGGTCCCAAGGGCGGCCCCGGTATGCGTGAGATGCTGGCCATCACCGGTGCGATCAAGGGTGTCGGACGTGGTGGGGACACCGCACTCGTCACCGACGGGCGGTTCAGTGGCGGAACCCACGGGTTCTGCATCGGCCACGTCGCGCCCGAGGCCGTCGACGGTGGTCCGATCGCACTCGTCGAGGAAGGCGACCGGGTCCGGGTCGACGTGCGAAACCACGTCATCGACCTGCTGGTGGACGACGCGGTCCTCGCCGAGCGGCGCACCGCGTTGAAGCACCCCGAGCCGCGTTACGACCGCGGCGTGCTCGCGAAGTACGCGAAGTTGGCCCAGGGTGCCGACGTCGGCGCCGTGACCTCGGCGCTCTGAGGACTCCGGTGACGATCGGCGTCGGAGGTGCGTGGGCTCCATGACGGGCCGGACCGGCTACTCCTCCCCGCACGCACCGGGACCGGGGCCCCAACCCTCCGAGGGTGCCGGCGGAGGGACAGGACCGACGGGGTCGCCGCACCGATCCGGCGCGCCCGACGACCACCGGCGGGGTTCGTTGGAGGGGGCACTGGCCGCCGCGGCCCTGGTGCTGGCGGCCGGAGCCCTGGTGTTCGCGGTGGTCGCGCACCTCCGGGCGAACGAACTTCGAGACCAGATGCTCGATCTGCGGCACCGGGTCGAGGCGATCGGAGCGGATCCGGGACCGGTCGGGACGACCGTCCCGACCGAGCCCGAGGACCCGGTGGCCGCCGCAGCGGCTGTGCGAAAGGCCTTCCAGGTCGTCTACGACCCCAGCGCCGACATGGCCCAACGACTCGCGCCGATCACCGACCCGAAGGGGGTGGAGGTCGCGATGGAACAGGCGGCCCGCGGACCGAACGCGGCGACGATGCTGGCGGCCCGGGTCGACATCGTGCAGGTCGAGTTCGCCAGTGCGAAACGCGACGGTCGACTACACGATCGACGTCCCCACCGGCGACGGTGGCGGTGGCACCGCGCCGGTGGAACTGACACCCGACGGTTGGAAGGTCAGCCGCTACTCCGTGTGCACCGCGCTCGCCGCGGTCGGTGGAGCCTGTACCGGCTGATCCGACGACCCGAGCGCGACGATCCCCATTAGGCACAGGGCCGCTGTCATCGTCAGCGACGCGCGAACCCACCCGCCTGATAGAGCGAACCCGCCACCGCCGAACCGACCGCTCGCGATGCCATCATCAGCACGAACACGCGGCTCACGGCGGCGCCCCGCCGGGAGGGGTCGAGGTCGGTCACCACCGGCAGCACCGAGACGAAGGCCATCTCCAACGCGACGTCGAACAGCCACATCAGCGCGATCGCCGGCACGGCCTTCGTGCCGGCGAGCACCCCTCCGATCAGGGCCAGCGAGCAGACGGCCAACCCGACGCGCCCCAGCCGCAGGGCACCGAGGCGATCGGAGCATCCGAGTGCGATCGCGGCGCCCACCAGCTCGGCAAGGCCGAGCAGGGCCATGACCCCACCCACCTCGACGGTGGACAGACCCACCTGGCGTTCGAACCAGTCGCCGTTGACGGCGAACACGGTCATCTGGGCGAGTGGCTGCACCGTGAAGAACACCCACAGGCCGACCCGGTAGCGGCGACCGAACCGATGTGGCCGACGGAGCGATGGGGCGACCGTCGGCGGGCGGGCGGAGGGTGCCGACCGGCCCGTGTCGTCGCGGTCCCGACCGGTCGTACCGGCCCGGCGACTGAGGATCGCCGCGACCACCAGCGCCGCACCCACGGTCCAGTACCCACCCCGCCAGCCCAGCCTGGTGGCGTTTCCCAGCCAACCGACCACCGGCGCGCCGATGAGGAAGGCGAGCGACCAGGTCATCTCGACCAGCCCCACGTAGCGTCCTCGGCGGTTCGGCTCGATCCGGTGGCCGAGCCACCAGTTCTGGCCGACGTCGACGACCACCTTCGCGGCGCCTCCGATGAGGAGTAGACCGGTGAACCAGACGATCGCGCCCGTCGACCGCCGGCCACCGTCGCCCACCAGCAGCGGTGCTCCGGCACATGCCGCCCCCGCGACGATCCCCGCAGCGGGCAGCACGAACCGCGCGTGTCCGCGGTCGACCCATCGGCCACCGATCGGGGCCACGACACCGCCCAGCTCCCGGACCGCCAACAAGGGGGTGGTGACGGCAACCCCGACCCCGAGCGCACGGGACAGATCGCTCACGAACACGTACGGGAAGCGCAGGAAGAGGTTGCCCAGCCACCGGTTGAGGGCGAACGCACCCACGGTCGCTCCGATCGCCCCGTTGAGAGCGGGCTCCGCCCGACCGGGTGGAGGCGGAGCCGTCGGCATGAGCGCACAACCTATTGCCGGCCCGTTCGGAGCCATCCACCGGACGAGTGGGACGACGTGGCGTCCGTTCGGAGGTGGCCGACGGGATCTCGTCGAACGCGGGTGGATCGGCGGCAGGTATCGACTAGGTTGTGCGTCGTGACGAGCGAGCACCGCCCCGGCATCGACGCCACTCTCGTAGTTCCCTAGGCGCGCGCCCGAAATCCGCGTGCGCCGAACGGCCTCCCACTCGGGAGGCCGCTTGCGTTTTCGGACTCGGCGGCCCCGTGCCGACGAGCCCGCGCCAACTCCCTAACGTCGGTCCCACCGACACCGACACCGACACCGATCGAAACCACCACACATCCCAGCAAGGAACCAGAGCAATGGGTGAGCAACGCAACCCGGCATCGTCCGCGGAACCGGTCGCCATGAACGGGGGACAGGCCCTCGTGAAGGCCCTCGAGCTCGAGGGCGTCGAAGTGATCTTCGGACTGCCCGGCGGCTGCATCCTGCCGGTGTACGACCCGATCCTCGACAGCCCGATCCGGCACATCCTCGTGCGCCACGAGCAGGGTGCCGGCCACATGGCCGAGGGTTACGCCCATGCGACCGGCCGTCCCGGTGTCGCGATGGTCACCTCGGGACCGGCGGCCACCAACATCGTCACGCCGTTGTGCGACGCGTTCATGGACTCGATCCCGATGGTCGTCATCACCGGCCAGGTCGCGACCGCGGCGATCGGCACGGATGCCTTCCAGGAGTGCGACACCATCGGGATCACGCGATCGGTCACCAAGCACAACGAGCTCGTGACCCGCGCCCAGGACATCCCGCTCGCGGTCCGTCAGGCGTTCCACCTCGCGACCACCGGACGGCCCGGGCCGGTGCTGTTGGACATCCCCAAGGACATCGTCGATCCCCAACACCCCAACTCCGCGATGGAGTGGCGCTGGCCGACCGATGCCGAGGTGGCGGCGTCCCTGCCCGGGTACCGGCCCACCACGAAGGGCCATCCCCGAAAGATCCGCGAGGCCGCGCAGCTCATCGCCGATGCCAGGCGACCGGTGCTGTACGTCGGTGGTGGGGTGCTCAAGGCGCGTGGTGCCGAGGCGTTGCGCGAGCTCGCGGAGTTGGCGAACCTCCCCGTGGTCACCACGCTCATGGCCCGCGGTGCGTTCCCCGACGACCACGAGCTGTGCCTCGGAATGCCGGGCATGCACGGCAACTACACCGCGGTCACCGCGATGCAGGAGGCCGACCTGCTGATCGCGCTCGGCAGCCGCTTCGACGACCGCGTCACCGGCAAGCTCGACGGATTCGCCCCCGACGCGAAGATCATCCACATCGACATCGACCCGGCCGAGCTCGGGAAGGTCCGGCGGCCCGACGTGCCCATCGTCGGGGACGCCCGGCTGGTGACCGTCGAGTTGATCGCAGCGCTGCGTGACATCGGAGCCGAGGCCTTCGCCGACCGCACCCCGTGGCGACAGACGTTGTCGGGATGGCGGGAGAGGTATCCGCTCACCTACGAGCAGTCCGAGCCCGGCGAGTTGCTCAAGCCGCAGTTCGTGCTCGAGCAGCTCCGCGATCGGAGCCCCGAGGACACGATCGTCGCGCCGGGAGTCGGTCAGCACCAGATGTGGGCGTCGCAGTACTGGACGTTCCGTCACCCCTATACGTGGATCAACTCCGGTGGCCTCGGCACCATGGGCTTCGCCGTTCCGGCGGCGATCGGCGCCAAGGCGGGTATGCCCGCCCGGACGGTCTGGGCGGTCGACGGCGACGGATGCTTCCAGATGACCGCGCAGGAACTGGTGACCGCGGCCACCGAACGAATCCCGGTGAAGATCGCCATCCTCAACAACGCGTATCTCGGGATGGTCCGCCAATGGCAGGAGATGTTCTACGAGGAGCGCTACTCCGAGGTGTACCTGTCACCCGATCTGCCCGACTACGTGAAGTGGGCGGAGGCGATGGGCTGTGTCGGGCTGCGCGTCGAGTCCCCCGAGGAGGTCGGCCCCGCGATCGACAAGGCCAACTCGATCAACGACCGTCCGGTCGTGTTGGAGTTCCGTACCGACTCGTCCGAGAAGGTGTTCCCGATGGTCCCACCCGGTAGGACCAACAGTCAGATCATCGTCGGCCCCGACGACGCGGGCGAGGAGGTGGTCCAGTGAACCGGTCGCACCAACCGGCGCGCCACCACCTGCTCTCGGTGCTGGTCGAGAACAAGGCGGGGGTGCTCGCCCGCGTCGCGAGCCTTTTCGCGAGGCGCGGTTACAACATCTACTCACTCGCCGTCGCCCCCACCGACGACGAGCGGCTCAGCCGCATCACCATCGTGGCCGACGCCGACTCCGCCCCGTTGGAGCAGATCGTCAAACAACTCCACAAGCTCGTGAACGTCATCAAGATCTCCGAGCTCGATCCGTTCGACGCCGTCGAGCAGGAGTTGATGTTGTGTACCGTCAACGCCGACGCGGCCACCCGAACCCAGGTGCTCGGCCTGTGCGACGTCTTCGGGGCGCGGATCATCGACGTCGGTCACAACGAACTGACCGTGTCGCTCTGCGACGTGCCGGCGCGCCTCGACGACCTCGAGGATCTCCTCGCTCCGTTCGGTCTCGCGCTGGTGCAGCGGAGCGGCCGCGTCGCTCTCCCTCGCCTGGACCGCTCCTCGGCGCTCGGCTGAACCACCGGATCCGATCGACGCCCGGTCGGCCCCTCCGCTCGATTGCGACCCGTCCTCGTCGGCTGCGAGGATGTCCAACCGTCCGTCCCTCCCCACCCACCGCCCGTCCGGGCAGAGCAGAAAGACTCCGATGGCCAACGTCTACTACTCCAACGACGCCGATCGCTCCTACATCGCCGACCGCAAGGTCGCGATCCTGGGCTACGGCTCCCAGGGTCACGCACACGCGTTGAACCTCAAGGAATCTGGGGTCGACGTGGTCGTGGGCCTGCGCGACGGCTCGGGGTCCAAGGCCAAGGCCCAGGCCGCCGGACTCACCGTCGAGTCGATCGCCGACGCGGCCGCGTGGGCCGACGTGGTGATGATCCTGTTGCCCGACACCGAGCAGCGCGACATCTACGAGCGCGACATCGCCCCTCACCTCACCTCGGGTGACACCCTCCTCTTCGCGCACGGCTTCAACATCCGTTTCGAGCAGATCGTGCCCCCGGCCGACGTCGACGTCGCGATGATCGCCCCGAAGGGCCCCGGCCACCTCGTTCGGCGGACCTATGTCGAGGGTGGCGGCGTGCCGTGCCTGATCGCGGTGCATCAGGACCCCAGTGGTCACGCGCGCGATCTGGCGATGGCCTACGCGGACGCCATCGGCGGAACCCGTGCGGGAGTGCTCGAGACGACGTTCCCCGAGGAGACCGAGACCGACCTGTTCGGCGAGCAGGTCGTGTTGTGCGGTGGGCTCACGTCGCTGATCAAGGCGGGTTTCGAGACACTGGTCGAGGCCGGATACCAGCCCGAGGCCGCCTACTTCGAATGCCTGCACGAGGTGAAGCTCATCGTCGACCTGATCTACGAAGAGGGCATCACCGGCATGCGCTACTCCATCAGCGACACCGCGGAGTACGGCGACCTCACCCGCGGGCCGCGCATCATCACCCCCGAGGTGAAGGCCCAGATGCGTACCGTGCTCGACGAGATCCGTTCGGGTCGCTTCGCAGAGGAGTGGATCGCGGAGTCCCGGTCCGGTCGTGGCGAGTTCCACCGCCTCGAGGAGGAGGGCAAGGCTCACCAGATCGAGCAGGTCGGCAGGGAGTTGCGGGGTCTCATGCCGTGGATCCGCGCCGGTAAGGCCGGCGTCGCCGAGACCTCGGGCGGTCAGGCCTGACCGAGACCCGACGCGATTCGGGGCGTTCCCGTCCGGCCGGCGATCCCGTCGGTGGCGAGGGCGGGACCCCTCGGGCGCGGCGTGGACGGCGCAACGATGGCGGTCACCGACTGGAACCCGATCCTCCGCGACGAGTTCGACAAGCCCTATTGGGCCGAACTCCGTCGGTTCGTCGCGGACGAGCGCTGGAGGGGCACGGTGTATCCGGAGCCCGACGAGGAGTTCGCCGCGCTCCACCTCACGCCCTACCGCTCGCTCAAGGCGGTGATCCTCGGCCAGGATCCGTACCACGGTCCGGGGCAGGCACACGGTCTGTGCTTCTCGGTGCGTGACGGTGTGGCGATGCCGCCGTCGCTGCTCAACATCTTCCAGGAACTCGAGGACGACCTCGGTTGTCCGCGCCCGACCTCGGGCAACCTCACCGCCTGGGCACGACAGGGCGTCCTGTTGTTGAACACGACGCTCACGGTGCGCCGTGGTGAGCCGGCGAGCCACACCGGCCGGGGGTGGGAGACCTTCACCGACCGGGTGATCGCCGCGGCGAATCAGAAGGACGAGCGCATCGTGTTCGTCCTCTGGGGTGCACATGCGCGCCGGAAGAAGGGTCTCATCGACACGTCGCGCCACGTCGTGATCGAGTCCTCGCACCCGTCGCCGATGTCGGCCCACCACGGATTCCTCGGGTCCCGACCGTTCTCGGCAGCCAATTCCGCCCTCCTCGACGCGGGTCGTGAGCCGGTGCAATGGTGTCTGGGGTGATCGGGGGACTTCGATGACGGGTGGCCTGGCCCGAAACCGGAACGGTTCGGGATCGTGATCGTCCGGGCGCCGGGCTCGTCGGCCAACCTCGGCCCGGGCTTCGACTGCCTGGGACTGGCGATCGACGTACCCTTCGACGTCTCCGACACCCGCCTCGACACGTTCCATGCGGTGGAACCGGGCCACCCGGCACGCCGCGGCTATGTGGAGGCAGGCGGCGATCCGGGCATCGCTCTCTGGTGGCGCAGTCCCTTTCCTCCCGGTCGGGGCCAGGGGTTCTCCGGTGCGGCACGGGTCGCGGGTGCATTTCTTGCGCTTGAACACGCAGGGACAGCGGCCGGCGCCGATCCCGAGGTGGCGCGGCGTCGTGCGTTCGGCGTCGCCGCGGCGTTGGAGGGTCACGCCGACAATGCGGCCGCGTCCACGTGGGGAGGGTTCACGGTGGCGACACCGGACCGGGCACTCCGCGTCCCGGTTCCACCCGAGGTCGCGCTGGTCATGTGGTGGCCGGCGCGCAGGACGTCGACTGCGTCGTCGCGCGGGGCGTTGCCCGGGGCGGTTCCCTTCCCGGACGCGGTCGGCAACGTCGCCCATGCGTCGCTGATGGTGGCAGCACTCGGCACCGGCAACTGGGATGCGGTCGGCAGCGCCGTGCTCGATCGCCTGCACCAGGACCGGCGCCTCGACGCCCAACCCCGGTCGCGTGAGGTCCTGGCGCTGGTGAGGGGCATCCCGCACGTGTACGGCGCATGGTTGTCCGGTTCGGGCCCCACGATCGCCGCACTCGTGCCGGTCGCGGAGGCGGAACGGGTTGCCGCGACCCTCGCCGGCCTCGTGGGCGTCACACGCGGCGGTGACGATCCCCGGAGTGCCGGCGACGAGGCCGGGGAACGGGTGTCGGTACGGGCGATCGCCGACGACGGGGTGCGTGCCCTGGGTTGAGGAGTGGGCGCATCCGGCACCGTGTAGGTGTGCGGGTGTGCAAACATCGGGAGGTCCCGTCACGGCGGGAACACGATCCCGCCCAACGGCGCGACTGCACGCGACGCGGTGCCGCGCCCCATCCGCAAAGGAACACGCGATGTCCGATTCATGGGGTTTCGAAACCCGTCAGATCCACGCGGGCCAGGTCCCGGACCCGACCACGGGGGCGACGACGGCGCCGATCTACCAGACGACCGCGTATCAGTTCCGCGACTCCGAGCATGCCGCCAACCTGTTCGCGCTCAGCGAGATGGGCAACATCTACACCCGGATCATGAACCCCACCCAGGGGGTCCTGGAGGGACGTCTCGCCGCGCTCGAAGGTGGGACCGAGACCGCGGTGGGCATCCCCGGAGCGCTGGTCGTGGCGTCGGGCCAGTCGGCGGAGGTGCTGGCACTGCTCAACCTGGCCGAGGCCGGCGACCACATCGTGGCGTCGCCCTCGCTCTACGGCGGGACCTACAACCTGTTGCACTACACGATGCCCCGGCTCGGGATCGAGGTCGACTTCGTCGAAGACCCCCACGACCCCGACCAGTGGCGCGCCAAGGTCAAGGACAACACCCGCGCGTTCTACGGCGAGATGCTGCCCAATCCGCAGAACGACGTGCTCGACGTCGAGTCGGTCGCCGCAGCAGCCCACGAGTCGCGTTCCGCTCATCGTCGACAACACGATCCCTTCGCCCTACGGCGTCAACCCGTTGAAATGGGGTGCGGACGTGGTCGTGCACTCGACAACGAAGTTCATCAGCGGCCACGGCAACTCCATCGGTGGCGCGATCATCGACGGTGGCACGTTCGACTTCGCGGCGTCGGGCCGGCATCCGATGTTCACCGAGCCCGACCCCAGCTACCACGGGCTTGCCTATTTCCCCGCCCTCGGCCACGGCGCGTTCATCATCAAGGCGCGGGTCCAGCTGCTGCGTGACATGGGCATGGCCATCTCGCCGTTCAACGCGTTCCTCACCCTCCAAGGGGTGGAGACGCTGTCGTTGCGGATGGAACGGCACTGGGCGAACGCCCAGAAGGTCGCGGAGTTCCTCGATGCCCACGACCAGGTGGGCGCGGTCCGCTATGCAGGTCTTCCCTCCTCGCCCTATCACGAGCGTGCCAAGAAGTACTTCGAGGGCCGCGGGTTCGGTTCGGTGCTGGCCTTCGAGATCGACGGTGGACGCGAAGCCGGTCGGCGCTTCGCCGACTCGCTCACGCTGCATCGTCACGTCGCCAACATCGGCGACGTCCGGTCGTTGGTGATCCATCCGGCGTCCACCACCCACAGCCAGCTCAGCGAGACCGAGCAGGCCGCGAGCGCCGTGACCCCCGGGCTGATCCGCTTGTCGGTCGGCCTCGAGTCGATCGAGGACATCCTGGCCGACCTCGAGGTGGGCTTCGCCGCCGCCGGGAAGGGCTGAGCCGGGATCCACCGGCCGCCCGCTCGATTCCGGCCCCGGTGCGTCAGGCCGTCACGGCGCCGGACTCCAGCACGTAGTCCACACAGCGGGTCAACGCGCCGACGTCGGCGGGGTCGATCGCGGGGAACATCGCGATCCGAAGCTGGTTGCGGCCGAGCTTGCGGTACGGCTCGACGTCGAGGATCCCGTTGTGGCGGAGGATCGCTGCAAGGCGCTTGGCGTCGATCTCGTCGGAGAAGTCGATGGTTGCTACGACGTGGCTGCGCATCGCCGGATCCCTGACGAAGGGTTCGGCGAGGCGGTGCGCATCGGCCCAGCCGTACACGGTCGCGGCCGACTCGTCGCAACGTCGTGACGCGAACTCCAGGCCGCCGTTGTCGAGCAGCCAGCGAAGCTGCTGGTTGGCGAGGAAGACGGTGGCGAGGGCGGGGGTGTTGTAGGTCTGGTCCTTGCGGGAGCTCTCGAGCGCGATCCCCAGGTCGAGGGTGGCGGGACGCCAGCGATCTGATGCGGCGATCCGCTCGATCCGCTCGATCGCCCGCGGCGAGCACGCTGCCAACCACAGACCGCCGTCGGAGGCCAGGCACTTCTGGGGAGCGAAGTAGTAGACGTCGATCCCGTTCAGGTCGACGCGCAGGCCCCCGGCCGCGGAGGTGGCGTCCACCGCGACCAACGCGTCGTCGGCGATGCCGTCGGGTCGCACGACCGGCATCGCCACACCGGTGGAGGTCTCGTTGTGGGTGAGCGCGTACAGGTCGATGCCGTCCTCGGCCACGGGCAGGGGATGGGTGCCGACGGGGCCGTCGATTCGGGACGGCTCGTCGAGGTGCGGTGCGCCCTTGGCGGCGGTGAAGAACTTGGTGGAGAACTCGCCGAAGGTCACGTGCTGGCTTCGTCGCTCGATCAGGCCGAACGTCGCAGCGTCCCAGAAAAGGGTCGTACCACCGTTGGAGAGCAGGATCTCATATCCGTCGGGGAGGGCGAACAACTCCGCCAGGTTGTTGCGCAACGCACCCACCTCGAACAGCACCGCCGCCTGGCGGTGGCTGGTGCCCAAATACGTGGGAGCGGCCGTGGCGAGCGCCTCGGCGGCCTCGTGGCGGACCTTGGAGGGGCCGCAGCCGAATCGGCCGTCGGCGGGGAGCAGGTCCTTGGGGATCTCGAGGGTTGCAGTCATCGAGGCCAGTCTTGCGCGGGCGTCGCGGTGCACCCGAACCGAATCGTGTCGGGCCCGACCGGACGAGGCACCTACATTGGCCCCGTGAGTTCCACCGAGCCTCGTTCCACGCCGGAAGACCGTCCACGGATCTCGCGGCGTATCGCCTCGATAGCGCCCTCCGCCACCCTCGCGGTGGACGCGAAGGCAAAGGCACTCAAGGCGGCAGGGGAGCCGGTGATCGGCTTCGGTGCCGGCGAACCCGACTTCCCCACGCCCGACTACATCGTCGAGGCCGCCGTCGCCGCCTGTCGCGACGCCTCCAACCACCGCTACACCCCCGCGGGTGGCATCCCCGCGCTGAAGGACGCGATCGCCGCGAAGACCTCCCGCGACTCGGGCTACCGGGTCGCCCCCGATCAGGTGCTGGTCACCAACGGTGGCAAGCACGCGCTGTACAACACGTTCGCCGCCCTGCTCGACCCCGGTGACGAGGTGCTCCTCCCCGCTCCGTACTGGACCACCTACCCCGAGTCGATCACGCTCGCCGGTGGTCGGCCGGTCGCGCTGGCGACCGACGAGGCGCACGGCTTCCGGGTCCGGGTCGAACAGCTGGAGGCCGCCCGGACCGAACGGACCAAGGCGATGGTGTTCGTATCGCCCTCGAACCCCACCGGTGCGGTATACCCGCCCGACGAGGTCGCGGAGATCGGGCGGTGGGCCGTCGAACACGGAATCTGGGTGGTGACCGACGAGATCTACGAGCACCTCACCTTCGGTGACGCCGAGTTCTCATCGATGCCGACGCTGGTCCCCGAACTGGCCGACACCTGCGTGGTCGTCAACGGCGTCGCCAAGACCTATGCGATGACGGGTTGGCGCGTCGGGTGGATGATCGGCCCCTCCGATGTCGTCAAAGCAGCGACGAACCTGCAGAGCCACGCCACGTCCAACGTCGCCAACGTCAGCCAGCGCGCCACCATCGCGGCTCTCAGCGGGGACCTGTCCGTGGTGGGGAGGATGCGGGAGGCCTTCGACCGGCGACGAACCGTGATCCATTCGATGCTCGCCGCGATCGACGGTGTGACCTGCCTCGAACCACAGGGTGCCTTCTACGCGTTCCCCAACGTGACCGGTCTGCTCAACCGGCCACTGGGTGGACGGGTGGCGAGCACCTCGCTCGAACTCGCCGACCTCGTGTTGGAGGTTGCGAAGGTGGCGTTCGTGCCGGGCGAGGCGTTCGGTGCACCCGGGTACGCCCGCTTCAGCTTCGCCATGGCCGACGACGACATGGTCGAAGGCGTCGGGCGCATCGCCGACCTGGCCGCGAAGGGCTGAGCCGGCGTTCGCCGGACCTCACACCCCGCGGGCCGCACCGTCGATGCCTCGGATCACCCGCTACGGCACCTGGCGCTCGCCAATCTCGGTTAGTGACGTAGCGGGGTGGCCGGCGCGTATCGGCGACCTGGCCATCCCCTCCGATGCGATCTGGTGGGAGGAGAGCCTTCCCGCCGAGGACGGGCGCGGGCAGGTGTGGAGAGTGCCCCGCTCGTCGGACGGCTCGTGGTCACCGGGTGACCCACGCGTGGCGAGCCCGGCGCGGCCGATGCTGGCGCCCCCGCTCTCGGCGCGTTCGGCCGTGCACGGTTATGGCGGCGGCAACTACTGGGTCGACGGGGACACCCTGTACTTCGTCTCCTCCGCGGATCAGCGGATCTGGCGCTGCGACGGCTTGTTGGAGCCGGTTCCGGTGACCCCCGAGCCGACAAGGCCGCGAGGCCTGCGCCACGCCGACGGGGTGGCCACACCGGACCATGCCTGGATCGTGTGTGTGCAAGAAGCGTTCCCCGGCGAGAGCGGCGTCGCCGAAGACGCCACCGAGGCGGTGAATCGGCTGGTAGCGGTCCCCTCCACCGGTGGCGATCCCGTGGTGTTGTGGGACGGCGCCGACTTCGTGTCCTCGCCGAGGATCGATCCCACCGGCGAGCTGTTGTGCTGGATCGCCTGGCGTCATCCCGACATGCCGTGGGACCGCACCGAGCTGTGGGTCGCTCGCCTGGACCGGTCGGTCGGGGACGAGCCCGGGGCGACCAGGTCGGGAGTCGCACCCGCTCCGCCGAGGCTGGTGGGCGCGCGGATGGTCGCCGGCGGTCCCGTCAATGACCGATCGCTCCGATCGGGGCCCTGCTCCGACGAGGGTGAGGCGATCGTCGAGCCTCGTTGGGATCCGAAGGGTCGCCTTTGGTTCGTGTCGGATCGGAGCGACTGGTGGAACCTGTATCACTTCGAGTCGGCAGGTCCACCGGCGGGGGAGCCGGTCCCGGTGGCGGCGGGCCACTTCGAGGTGAGCCTCCCCCCGTGGCTGTTCGGCCGGCCACGCTACGCGTTCCTCGACGGTGATCGGGTGGTGTTCGCGTACCGGGCCGACGGCGTCGATCGGCTTGCCGTGGCGGGGGTGGGGGTAGGGGCGATCGGGTCGCTCGACAACCCCGACCGGCAGTTCGCCAGGATTGAGACGCCGCACACCTCGATCGGCTCCCTCGTCGCCCATGGCTCGACGGTTGCGTACGCGGGAGCCTCCTCCACAGCGGGTTCCTCCTGTGTGACCGCGACGGTGGGTCCGCTGGGGACGCTCGGATCGGTCCGCACCCTGAGCCGCGGTCAGGCGCTGCCGGCATCGTCGTGGCTCTCGGTTGGGCACCCGATCACGTTTCCCACCACGTCGGATGCCGTCGCACACGGGATCTTCCACCCGCCCACGAACCCCGACTTCGGCGCTCCCACCGGCACCCGGCCCCCCTTGATCGTCACTGTGCACGGAGGCCCGACCAGCTCGGCCGAGCCGGAGCTGGTGATGCGCACCCAGTTCTGGACGAGCCGGGGGTTCGCCGTCGTGGAGGTTGACTACCGCGGCAGCACCGGGTACGGGCGTCGCTACCGGCGGGCGTTGTACGGGCGATGGGGCGTCGTCGACGTCGCGGACTGCGCCGCCGCGGTGCGCTTCCTGGTCGGGTCGGGGCGTGTCGACGGTGACCGTGTGGCGATCCGGGGTTCGAGCGCGGGTGGGTTCACCGCTCTCGCCGCGGTCACGGGGCCGGACCGCGGGTTGTTCAGTGCCGCCTGTGCGCTCTACGGGGTGTTCGACCTGGTCGCGATGCGCTTCGATGACCACAAGTTCGAGTCGCGTTATCTCGACAACCTGGTCGGGCCCTATCCCGAGGAGGCCGACACCTACCGCGCCCGATCGCCGCTGGCGCACCTCGACCGCCTCGACGTGCCGCTGCTGTTGATGCAGGGAACGGCCGACCCGGTCGTTCCCGCGTCGCAGACCGAGGCCCTGGCCGCGGAGCTCGCCGAACGCGGGGTCGACCACGAGGTCTTCATGTTCGAAGGGGAGGGCCACGGCTTCCGCCGGGTCGAGACCATCGTCAGCGCACTCGAAGCCGAGCGGTCCTTCTATCTGCGTGTGTTCGACCTGGGGCCCCCGTAGCCGGACCGTCGCCGGTGTCGGTGCGGCGATTGGGCGGCCGGAGGGGATCGGAGGCACCGTTAGCATCGTCGGACGTGGCACGAGTACTGGTAACCGAGAAGATCGCCGACAACGGCCTGCAACGACTCCGCGATGCGGGCCACGAGGTCGACGTGCAGCTCGACTGGACGCCCGAGTCCCTCCTCGACCTGGTCAAGGGCGCGCACGCGTTGATCATCCGCTCCGCGACCCAGGTCACCGGTGAGGTGCTCGAGGCCGGGTCGGATCTCGTCGTCGTCGGTCGCGCGGGAATCGGCCTCGACAACGTCGACACCGACGCGGCCACCGAGCGTGGGGTGATGGTCGTCAACGCACCACAGTCGAACACGCTGTCCGCGGCCGAGCACACCATGGCGTTGCTCTTGGCACAGGCCCGCAACGTTCCCCAGGCCCATGCCGCCCTCAAGGCCGGTCGTTGGGAGCGGTCGAAGTGGAACGGGGTGGAGCTCAGCGACAAGACCCTCGGCATCATCGGCCTGGGTCGCATCGGGAAGCTGGTCGCACAGCGGGCACTCGCGTTCGGCATGCGACTGATCGCCTACGACCCCTTCGTCACCGACGACGCCGCGCGTCGGATGTCGGTCGATCTGGTCGACCTCGACGCCCTCGTCGAGCGGGCCGACTTCGTCACTCTGCACCTGGCCAAGACCCCCGACACCATCGGCCTGGTCGGCGCCGAGCTGCTGAAGAAGGCGAAGCCGGAACTGCGCATCGTCAACGTCGCACGCGGTGGGATCGTCGACGAGGCCGCGCTGGCCGACGCAATCCGCTCCGGTCGGGTGGCGGGCGCGGCACTCGACGTGTTCGACAAGGAGCCCTGCACCGATTCGCCGCTGTTCGGGCTGGACCAGGTGGTCGTCACCCCTCACCTTGGAGCCTCGACGGTAGAGGCGCAGGACAAGGCAGGTGACACCATCGCCGACATGGTGGAGCTCGCGCTGGCCGGTGAGTTCGTCCCGTTCGCGGTCAACATCGAGGCCGGTGAGGCCTCCGAGACCGTGCGGCCCTACCAGGCGCTGGCCGAGCGCCTCGGCGCGATCCTGTCGGGGCTCAGCGCGAGCGCGGCCGGAACGCTGGAGATCTCCTATGACGGCCAGATCGGCGCCTACGACACGCGCATCCTCACGCTCGCCGTCCTGAAGGGCTATTTCGGGCGCACGAGCGATTCACCGGTTTCCTATGTCAACGCACCGCAGTTGGCCGAGGATCGCGGGATCGAGGTCCGGCCGACGGTGTCCACCACCCCCAAGGACTACGTGAACCTGGTGACGGTGCGCAGTGGCGGTCACGCCGTGTCGGGCACCCTGACCGGGCTGAACGGCGTTCCCAAGATCGTCATGATCGACGACCACACCGTCGACATCCGTCCGGCGGAGCACATGTTGGTCGTGCGCAACGACGACGTACCGGGGATGATCGGCACGATCGGTGCGGCGGTGGGCGACTCCGGGGTGAACATCTCCGACATGGTCGTCGGTCAGGACGCCGACGGTGCATCCGCGCTGATGGTGCTCGCCACCACCGAACAGGTGCCGAGCTCGGTCGTCGACGGGCTCTCCCGCCACGCCGGGGTCCGCTCGGTGATCGCCGTCCGCTGCTGAGGTCACGGCCTCCGAGCTCCAAGAGAGGGCCGGCGGTCGATCACCACCGGACGGAGCCGACGAGCTGCAGGTCGTCGACGGTGTGCGCAGCGAGCATTTCGTCCGAGACGGTGACGATGCGGTCGCCCATCACGAAGACCCGTTCGATCCTCGCCAGGGGATCCAACGGAACGACCGGCGCCGCCACGCCCGGATCGGGGGCGGCGACCCCGTCGGCCCCGATCCCAGCGGTCGACTCGCCGATCCCAGCGGTCGACTCGCCGGCAACCGTGGTGGTCGTCGCCGGGCCGCTGGGTGGCTCGACCGTGCTCCCGGTCCCGTGGTGACGGATCCGTCCGATCTCGGTAAGGCTCCGGCCTTCGATCCTCACCACCAGGACACCCGACGCCTCCTCCTCACAGTCGTTCTCGAAGCAGGCGCCGAGGTACGGGAGCAGGACCGTCGAGCGTGACGCGTCCCAATGGAAGGCGTGGGGGTCGTAGCCCGTCATGAACTCGAACTGCGCTCGAGAGGTCCACTTCGACGCCTCGACGGGATGCAGCGGGTCGGAGACGTCGAACAGGGAAACCTTGGCGCCGTCGGTCTGCCCGTCGTCGTCCCCGTCGACGCCGACCCCGAGCAGCAGGTCGTCGCCGACCGGATGCAGGTATTGGCTGAAGCCCGGCAGCTTCAACTCGCCGACCAGACGCGGGGCGGTCGGAGCCGACAGGTCCAGGACGTACAGCGGGTCGGTCTGTCGGAACGTCACCACATACGCCGTGTCGCCGACGTAACGCACTGCCTTGATCTGCTCGCCTTTGCCGAGGCCGTCGACGCGGCCGATCTCCTTGAGCGAGGTGCCGTCGCGTTCGAGTATGACGACCTGGCTGTCGGTCCCGCCGGCCCGCATGGGTTCGATGCAACCTCGCTCCGACGGGCAGGCGGCGGTGGCGGAGGACCGGCGGGTCGTGGCCACGCGGAGTCGTCCGTGTGATTCGCTCATCGAATACTGGTTGAGGATCGACCCCTCGATCCGTCCGGATGCCTCGTATGCAGCGGGGGCGTCCCCTGTGATGGCGAAGCGGTGTATGTCGGTCACCGGCCCGTCCGTGGGGGGTGTCCTCGGAGTTTCGGTGTCATCGCGGTCCGCGGTCGGCCACCCTGACGTCGCCACGTAGAGCCCCGTGGTGCTCGCGTACGTGATGCCGGTGTCGGCGACGATGGCGGTGCCGGTCAGGGAGTCCAGTCCGTCGGCCATGCTCAGGATCGACAAGAGGCCGAGTCCCGAGGCCTCCGCAGGGCGCATCATTCGGTCGCAGGGCAGCAGCGGCCGGGACTTTCCCCCATCGTGGACCTGGGGCATCCAGTCCTCGATCGTCGACCGCCTGATCGCATCGAGATTCGCCCGCCGGGCCTGGTCGAGCGACGCCGACGTGTCGGAGCCGGGCTGCACGACGGGAATCCGCCCGCCGAGCTCACTCGACATCACCAGGCGGATCGTGCCGTCGTGCTCTCTGCCGTCGAGGACGGTGCCGTCGACCTCCAAGCTCTTGGATACCGCCGGGTCACCGTGTAGTGACACCTCCGTGAGCCGCGAGCGGGCATCGTCGCCCTGTCCGATGACGATGGCCCGGTCGCCCTGTACGAGAAGGGTGCCGGCCGAGGTCGTGCCGGGTAGATCGACGCTGCCGATGAGTGCCGGTGATCCCCCTGCCATGGAGAGCACGACGAGGCGCCCGCGCGAGACCGTGACGACACGGTCCCCGACGACCTTGACCATGTCGGCCTCGTCGACATCGGCCTCCTGGTTGTTGGTACCGGTGGAGGAGGCCTCGCCGGGAGCGTCCTCGACGGCGGGCCCGGCGACGGTGCCCGCATCCATCGGCTGCGGCGCCGCCGAGGCGGCTCGGCCTGCGACGCGGTCGGTTTGCACCAGCGATTCCCCGACGCCGGTATCGAAGTCGGTCGTCGATCGGACCCGCTCCTGCCCGAAGGACCTGAGGTCATCGAGCAGTTGGTCACAACCTCGGTAGGGGCGGAGCTCCGCAACCAGGCCGATCGAGTCCCGGTATTGCTTCGAGCATCCCGAGAGTGTCGACGCGGCGATCGCCACGCCCGCCACGGCGGTCACTGCGGATCGCGCGGCGAGGGCTCTGGTGAGCCGACGAGAGCGTCGGGTGGGGGTTCGTGGGTCGACGTCGGTAGCCATACCCACTCTGACGATGCCCGATCCCGATCGGTTCCCGGTCGGGATCGGAAATCCTCAGGCGGTGGTGACGGGCATCCAGTCGGGCCGGTGTGATTCGAAGCGGTCGATGTCCGCGTCGTGGGAAAGGGTGATGCCGATGTCATCGAGGCCGTTCAGGAGTCGGTGCTGGACCGAGTCGTCGAGGGGGAACTCGATGGCGAGGCCGATCGCCGGTGCCTCCAGGGTGCGGCGCTCCACGTCGATGGTCAGCTCGAGGGTCGGGTCGGCCTCGATCGCCCGCAGCAGTCGCTCACCGTCGGTGGGGCTCACCGCCACGGGCAACAGCCCGCAGTTGGAGGCGTTGTTCACGAAGATCGGCCCGAACCGGGGTGAGACGACCGCCTCGAAGCCCGCCTGCTGGATCGCCCACACCGCGTGCTCACGGCTCGAGCCGGTGCCGAAGTTCGGCCCCGCCACCAGGATCGTCGCACCCTGGTACCGCTCCTGGTTCATCACGAAGTCGGGGTCGTCGCGCCACTCCGAGAACAGTCCCTTTTCGAAACCGGTGCGCTCGACCCGTTTGAGCCAATCGCTGGGGATGATCTGGTCGGTGTCGACGTCGGACCGGTCGAGCGGTAGGGCGGTGCCGGTGATGATCTGGACGGCCTTCATCAGGAACTCCGTGGGGGCGTGGTCGGTCAGTCGAGTTGGTCGGGGGTGGTGAAGTGCCCTGCGATCGCGGTGGCGGCCGCGACTGCGGGCGAGACCAGGTGGGTGCGCCCGCCCCTGCCCTGGCGGCCCTCGTAGTTGCGGTTCGAGGTCGATGCGGAGCGCTGGCCGGGCTCCAGCTTGTCGGGGTTCATCGCCAGGCACATCGAACATCCCGGCTCACGCCAGTCGAAGCCCGCCTCGGTGAACACCCGGTCGAGTCCCTCGGCCTCGGCCTGGGCCTTCACCCGGTGGCTGCCCGGCACCACATAGGTGGTGATACCCGACGCCACCTTGTGGCCCTTGGCCACCGCGGCGGCAGCCCGCAGGTCCTCGATGCGGCTGTTGGTGCAGCTCCCGATGAACACCACGTCGACACCCACCTGCCGGATGGGGGTACCGGCGGTGAGATCCATGTACTCCAGGGCACGTTCGGCCGCGCCACGAAGCGTCGGGTCGGCGAAGTCGTCAGGTGAGGGGATGCGGCCGTCGATGGGGATGACCTGGCCCGGGTTGGTGCCCCAACTGACGTGTGGACCGATCTCGGCGGCGTCGAAGGTGACCTCCTTGTCGAAGGTCGAGTCGTCGTCGGTGCGCAGGTCGCGCCAGTCGGCGAGCGCCTCGGCCCAGGCGTCACCCCGGGGGGCGTGGGGCCGGCCCTGAAGGTAATCGAAGGTCGTCTGGTCGGGGGCGATCAGGCCGGCCTTCGCGCCGCCCTCGATCGACATGTTGCACACGGTCATCCGGCCCTCCATCGAGAGGGCCTCGATGGTCGAGCCGCGGTACTCGGCGATGTAACCGATGCCGCCGCCGGTACCGATACGGGCGAGGATCGCCAGGATCACGTCCTTGGCGGTGGAGCCGGGTGGAAGGTCGCCGTTCACCGTGAGCGCGAGCGTTCCGAGGCGGGGCTGGCTGAGGGTCTGCGTGGCGAGGACATGCTCGACCTCCGACGTGCCGATCCCGAAGGCCAGCGCGCCGAATGCACCGTGGGTCGCAGTGTGGCTGTCGCCGCACACGATGGTCATGCCCGGGAGCGTCATGCCCTGCTCGGGGCCGACCACGTGGACGATCCCGTTGTTGGGGTCGCCCATGGGGAAGTGCCGGATCCCGAACTCGGCGGTGTTCTGCGCGAGCACCTCGAGCTGGCGCGCCGAGATCGGATCCGCGACGGGTTTGTCGATGTCCTTGGTGGGGATGTTGTGGTCCTCGATCGCGATCGTCAGCTCCGGATGGCGGGGACGGCGGCCGTTGAGGCGGAGGCCGTCGAAGGCCTGGGGGCTCGTGACCTCGTGCACGAGGTGGAGGTCGATGAACAACAGATCCGGTTCGCCCTCGACGTGACGGACGACGTGCGCGTCCCAGATCTTCTGGCTCAAGGTGCGGGGGCTGCTCACACGGACGATCCTACGACGCACCCCCGCTGCGTTCTGTCGCGCGAAAGTCGCGTCCACGACGCGGCTTTCGCGCGACAGAACCGGCGCGGGAGGGGGAGATGGGCCGCGGTGTCAGCGATCGGCGGTGCGTCGCCGGCGATCCTCGAGACGGGTGTCGAGTTGATCCATCTCCTCGCGCAGGCGGTGCCAACTCGCGAGGCGGGCCGGATCGATCCGCCCCTGGTCCACCGCGTCGCGGACCGCGCAGTGCGGTTCGCTCTCGTGGAGGCAGTCCGCGAACCGACAGCCCTGTTCCGCCCGGTCGATCTCCGCGAAGGTCGCCGCAAGCCCCTCCCACGCCTCCCACAGGGCCAACGCCCGTACCCCCGGGGTGTCGAGGACGAGGCGTCCGCCGTCGAGGACGATCAGTCGCGCCGACGTGGTCGTGTGGCGACCCTTGTCGTCGCCGGCCCGGGTCGTCCCTTCGAGGACCACGTGACGACCCGCAATGCGGTTCACGAGCGAGGACTTGCCGACTCCCGACGCTCCCAACAGTGCGAACGTGAGCCCCGGGGCCAGGACCCGCGATAGGTGGTCGATCCCCGCGCCGGTGCGGTTGGACACGTCGATCACCTCCACGCCCGGTGCCGCGGCCCGCGCCTCGGAGACCGCCCGTCGGGTCTCCTCGGCGGGTACGAGGTCGGTCTTGGTGAGCACGACCAAGGCGGTCGCCCCGCTCTGGTGCGCGAGCACCAACTCGCGCTCCATCCGACGCGGGTTGAACCGCGGTCGAAGACCGTGCACGACGGCCACGACGTCCATGTTGGCGGCGAGCGTGTGGGGGCGTCGGCGCCGCGGGCGGCACGGCGCACGAACTCGGTACGCCTCGGAGCGATCGCCTCGACCCGGGCGGTCGCCGGATCGAACGCGACCCAGTCGCCTGCAACGGTGTCGGCCGCCGCGGTCGTCGAGGTCGCCCGACATGGGGCGTGCACGGGGAATCCCTCGGCGGCGACGTCCACCTCGCCGCGGTCCACGCGGATCACCCTGCC
Source organism: Microthrixaceae bacterium (assembly GCA_041394325.1). Classification (GTDB taxonomy): domain Bacteria; phylum Actinomycetota; class Acidimicrobiia; order Acidimicrobiales; family Microtrichaceae; genus JAWKIJ01. The sequence goes on along the minus strand of JAWKIJ010000001.1, from coordinate 2,824,915 downwards.
CGGCCGAAGGCCGTCGATTCCGAGCAACGGCTCGACCGACGCGGCGACCGCATCGCTCCAACCGAGTGACGCGAGGGAACCGTCGGTCGTCATACGCTCGGCGGGTGGTTGGTCCTCGGCATCCGGCGGCCGACGCTACCAACACGCTCGATGAACCGGATCCGGCGGAGGGGTCGGCGAGTACGGGCGAAACCGTCGCGGGCAAGAGTGCCGCGGCACCCGATCGGCCCGGCGGAGACCTTCTCGGCGGTTCTGCGGAGGTCCTGGCGGGGATCGACATCGGGACGAACTCGGTGCACATGATCGTCGCCCTGGTGGGCGGTGATGGTCGCTTCGAGGTCCTCACCCGCCACAAGGAGGTCGTCCGGCTCGGGGAGTCCGGCGACGACCGCATCCGACAACTCTCCGACGCCGCGATCGACCGCGGCATTGCGGCCCTGCGTCGTTGCCGCACCGTGGTCGACACCTACGGTGCGCCGGTGCTGGCGGTGGCCACCTCTGCGGTCCGGGAAGCGGAGAACGCCCGCGACTTCATCGACCGTGCGCTTCGCGACGCGGGGATCGACGTCGAAGTCGTGTCGGGGATCGAGGAGGCGCGGTTGATCCACCTCGGCGTCCTCCAGGCGCTGCCCCTCTTCGACACGCCGATGCTGCTGTGCGACATCGGTGGTGGGAGCACCGAGGTCCTGGTCGCACACCGCACCGGGATTCCCGCCGTGCGCAGCTTCAAGCTCGGTGCGATCCGGATGACGCGACGCTTCTTCCCCGACGGCGTCACCGCCCGACGCAGCGTCGAACGGGCCAGGGCCTTCGCCCGGTCGGTGTTCGTGCCGTTCTCCCAGGAGATCCGCGGGCTGCGGTTCGACGTGGCGGTCGGTTGCTCGGGAACGTTCGAGACACTGTTGGCCATGTCCCATGCCGACAGTGTCGACGCCACGACGCCACGTTCGTTCAACGGGGCAGTCCTGGATCGCGAGGCCCTCGGTGCGGTCATGACGTCGTTGCTCGACGCCGCGACCCCCGAGGCTCGTGCGCAGATCCCGGGAATCGACCCCGGTCGAGCGGACATCATCGTCGGTGGGGCGATCGTCCTCGAGCAGGCGATGGACGCGTTCGGGATCGACGAGATGACTTTCAGTGAGTACGCGCTCCGTGAGGGGGTCCTGTTCGACCTGAACCGTCGTCTGCACGGTGGTTCGACCCACCACCTCTCCGACCTCCGCCGTCGCAGCGTCGAGCACCTGATGGAGGTCTGCGACGACGAGCCGGCGCATTCGCTCAAGGTGGCGTCGCTGGCACTCGAGTTGTTCGACGCGCTCGCGCCGGCACACGGGTACGACGGTGTGGAGCGTGAACTCCTCGAAGCAGGAGCCATGTTGGCCAACGTCGGCATGTTCGTGTCGCACAGCCGGCACCATCAGCACAGCTACTACGTCATCCGGAACTCGGAGTTGATGTCGGGGTTCAACGATCACGAGATCGAGTTGATCGCACAGATCGCGCGTTACCACCGTCGTGGGGAGCCGTCACTCAAGCATCAGCCGTTCGGCGCGCTCCACCCCGACGATCGGCAGCGGGTTCGCTGGCTGGCGGCGATCCTTCGCGTCGCGGTGGGTCTCGACCGCTCGCTCGCCGGCGCGGTCGAGGCCGTCGACGCCGAACAGACGAACGGACCTCCCCAGGAGCCCGTCCGGATCCGGATCACGCCACGCGACGGGGCCGACGTGGCGCTCGAACTCTTCTCCGCGCGGGAGCGGAGCTGTCTGCTGGTGCAGGTGCTCGGCCGACCCGTGGAGGTCGAGACGGCACCCGCACCAGCAGAGAACTGAACCCTCCGGCTACCGGCGGCTGTTGGCCGCGATCTCCTCCAGGAGGGAGACGACACGCTCCTCGTTGGTGGGATCCTCGGTGGTGTCGCCCTTGCGACGGTCCTTGAGGTGGTTGATCGGGACGACGACGAAGAAGTACACCGCGGCGGCGACGATCAGGAAGTTGACCAGGGTCGTGAGGAAGTTGCCGTAGTGCACGACGCCGTCCCCGAGCCCGAAGCTGAGAGCGTTGAAGTTGGGCTTTCCCACGATCGCACCGATGATCGCCATGAGCACGTCGTTGGTGAACGACTTCACGACGTCGCCGAACACGGCACCGATGACGATGCCGACCGCCATGTCCACGACGTTGCCCTGCATGATGAACTTCTTGAAGCCGTCGAGCATGGTGCCTCCAAATGGGGAAGGGTGATGGGGCACCGACGGTTCCGGCGCCGGGGGCGATGCTTGCGGCACCGTTCTCACCAGTCAAGGACCCTTGGGTCGCGGCGGGTTGCGCCCCACGCTTGTTTTGCCGCGCGAAAGCCGCGTCCTGAACGCGACTTTCGCGCGCAAAACCGGTGAATGGGGGGTGGCGGTGGTGCTGGGCGCAGGGCGGGGGCTCAGCGCTCGATGCGGATCACCTCGACCGTGAGGGCCCGCTCGGTGCCTCGAAGGTGACCTCCGCCCCGGCCTTCGCCGAGCAACGCCTCGCCGAGCGGTGACGTCGGGGAGACGACCTCGACCCCGTCGCGGCGTTCCTCGATGTTGCCGATGAGGTATTGCTCCTCCTCGTCGTCCCCCTCGTAGACGATCGTCACGACCGCACCCTGGGCCACCTCGTCGAGGTCGCCGGTGTGCTGGATGATGCTCGCCTGTTCGAGCAGGGCCGACAGGTGGCCGATGCGGGCCTCCATCTTGCCCTGCTCCTCCTTGGCGGCGTGGTAGTCGCCGTTCTCGGAGAGGTCACCTAGCTCGCGGGCGGTCTCGATCTTTCGGGCGATCTCGATCCGACCGATCGTGGTCAACTCGTCGAGTTCGGCCTGGAGGCGGTCGAAGGCCGCCTGGGACAACTGGTGCTCCGACATGGCGGCGAGCATAGGTGTGCGTCGTCGGGAGCCTTCCGCACCGCTCCGCATCGTGGGCGTCGCGGAATCGGTGATGCCCACGCCGGCCGCGCGGCTAGCGTGGAGCCCGATGTTGCGCACCCACACCGCCTCCATCGTCGTAATTCCGTAGCGCGGTCCTTCCGCGCGCGTTCGACCGTCCGCCGTCCGGTGGGCGGTTTTCTCGTTCTCGACCCTTTTCGGCCTCGGCCGGCGTCGGCCGACAGTCCCAGGAGAATCCCCCAGATGAGCACTCACCGGATCGCCGTGGTCGGCGGCGACGGAATCGGTCCCGAGGTCACCGCCGAGGCGTTGAAGGTCCTCCGTGCCGCGGGCGTGCCGATGGAGACGGTCGAGTTCGACCTCGGGGCGGCGCGCTACCTCCGGGACGGTTTCGTGATGGACGACGCGATCATCGAGGAGTGGCGGGGCTTCGACGCGATCCTGCTGGGAGCGGTCGGTGATCCGGCACCCGGCGTCGCCGCACCGCCCGGTCTGGTGGAGCGGGGGATCCTGTTGCGGATGCGTTTCGAGCTCGACATGTACATCAACCTGCGCCCGTTCCGCCTGGCGCCGCGCATCGACTGCGAGGTGATCCGCGAGAACACCGAGGGTACCTATGCCGGCGAAGGCGGATTCCTTCGCAAGGGCACACCGGGGGAGATCGCGACGCAGGGTTCGGTCAATACGCGCTTCGGCGTGGAGCGATGCGTGCGCTTCGCGTTCGAGAAGGCGGCCGCCACCGAACGTCGCACGCTCCACCTGGTCCACAAGAAGAACGTGCTCACCTTCGCCGGGGACCTGTGGCAACGCACCTTCGACGAGGTCGCGGCCGACTATCCCGGGGTCACGGTCGGCTACGACCACGTCGACGCGGCGTGCATCCACTTCGTCGAGCGTCCCGAGCGCTACGACGTGATCGTCACCGACAACCTGTTCGGCGACATCCTCACCGACCTCGGCGGTGCGGTCGCCGGTGGTGTGGGGTTCGCCGCATCGGCCAACCTCAACCCCGATCGGACGGGCCCGTCAATGTTCGAGCCGGTGCACGGCACCGCGCCGACATCGCCGGTCAGGGTCGGGCGAACCCCGTCGCCGCGATCGTCAGTGGTGCACTCATGGCGGAGTTCCTCGGCGAGACCGACGCCGCCGCACGGATCGCAGCCGCCTGTGAGCGTCCCGAGCGCTACAGCGGGTCCACCACCGAGATCGGCGACGCCGTCGCCGCCGCGCTCACCACCTGAACGACTCCTCCCATCCCCTCCGTCGGGACCTCGACGAACCCTCGCACCGACGCCCGACACCAACTGAATCCCCGAAACCCCGCCATCCAACCGGCACGACCAAGGGACCATCACGATGCCCATCACCCCCACCTCCAAGATCTGGATGAACGGCGATCTCGTCGACTGGGACGACGCGCAGACCCACGTGCTCACGCACTCGCTGCACTACGGGATGGGTGTGTTCGAGGGGATCCGCGTACGAGACCCCCGACGGACCCGGCGTGTTCCGCTTGACCGAACACATCGAGCGCCTGTTCCGCAGCGCCGCGATCCTGATGATGGAGATCCCCTACACCGTGGCCGAGATCGTCGAGGCCACCAAGGAGACCGTCCGCGCATCGGGGCTTCCCGGTGCGTACATCCGGCCGATCGCGTACTACGGCTACGGGGAGATGGGCCTCAACACCCTGCCCTGCAGCGTCGACGTCGCCATCGCGTGTTGGCCCTGGGGTGCCTATCTCGGCGACGACGCGATCCACAAGGGCGTCCGGATGAAGATCTCGAGTTGGACCCGTCACGACCACAACACGATGCCGCCCGCAGCGAAGACCACCGGCAACTACGTCAACTCCTCGCTCGCCAAGGTCGAGGCCCTGAAGGCGGGCTACGACGAGGCGATCATGTTGAACAAGGCGGGGCTGGTCGCAGAGTGCACGGGTGAGAACATCTTCGTGGTGCGGCGCGGCCGGATCGTCACCCCGCCGTTGTCGGCCGGGGCGCTGGAAGGCATCACCCAGGACTCGGTCACCACGATCGCACGCGACCTGGGTCACGAGGTCGTGGAAGGCGATCTCACACGCTCGGACCTGTACGTGTGCGACGAGATGTTCCTGTGCGGCACCGCTGCGGAGGTCGCGACGGTCAACTCGGTCGACGATCGTCCGTTGGCATGCCCCGGGCCGATCAGCACCGCGATCGCCGACATCTACGGTAAGGCCGTCCGTGGTCACCTCGACCGCTATCGCCACTGGGTGGAGCTCACATGAGTGTCACCTCCGGTTCCGATCATCCCTCGGGCCCGCCGGTCTCGGACCCCACCGCCGGACTGCCCAACGTGGGCGGTGCCCCCGGGACGGTGCGCCACGTCGAGATCTTCGACACCACGCTCCGCGACGGTGCCCAGTTCGAGGGCATCTCGCTGTCGGTGGAGGACAAGCTGCGCGTCGCCGAACAGCTCGACTGGCTCGGTGTCACGTGGATAGAGGGCGGCTACCCGCTGTCCAACCCCAAGGACGAGGAGTTCTTCCGGCGCGCTCCCAGGGATCTTCACCTCTCGGCCTCCACGCTGGTCGCGTTCGGTTCGGCGCGGCGTCCCGCCGGTCGGGTCGATGACGACCCGACGCTGCGGGCGCTCGTCGAGGCCGGCACGTCCACGGTGTGCATCGTCGGCAAGTCCTCCGCGTTCCACGTCGTCGAGGCGCTCGGTACCACCCTCGCCGAAGGTGTGGCGATGGCGGGGGAGTCGGTCGCGTTCCTCTCCCGCGCCGGTCTTCGGGTGATGTTCGACGCCGAGCACTTCTTCGACGGCTACAAGTCCGACCCCGAGTTCGCGCTCCGCGTCCTGGAGGCCGCCGCCACCAACGGCGCGGACTACCTGGTGCTCTGTGACACCAACGGCGGCTCGCTGCCGCACGAGGTGCAACGGATCACCACCGAGGTCGTCTCCTACTTCGAGGGCACGAACGTCGCGATCCACACGCAGAACGACTCAGGCTGCGCCGTCGCCAACTCGGTGGCCGCCGTCGTCGGTGGTGCGGTGCAGGTGCAGGGCACCGTCAACGGCTACGGCGAGCGCACCGGCAACGCCAACCTCATGTCGGTCATCCCGAACCTGACGTTGAAGATGGGCATCTCGACGCTGCCCGAGGGCCGACTCGCACGTCTCACCGCGGTCTCGCGCCACGTCTCCGAACTGGTCAACCTCCCGCCGCATCCGGCCGACCCCTATGTCGGCTCGTCGGCGTTCGCGCACAAGGGGGGCCTGCACACGTCCGCGTTGGGCAAGGTGGGCGGCGTCTCCTACGAGCACGTCGACCCGACCTTGGTGGGCAATCGCACGCGAGTGCTCGTATCCGACCTGGGCGGACGCGCGGGAATGGCGATGAAGGCGGCCGAGTTCGGCGTCGACCTCGACACCCGTGCGGCCGGTGAGCTCTCCGAGCGGCTGAAGGAGCTGGAGGCGGCCGGCTTCGTCTACGAGGCCGCGGACGCGTCGCTGGAACTGTTGATGCGCCACGCCACGGGTTGGCACCAGAACCTGTTCCGGGTGGAGGCCTACCGGGTGTCGTCCTACCACCGCGAGGCGGGCGGGGTGCCCGAGGGCGGGGTCGCGGGGAATCGGCCGAACGGGTCGCGCCTCGAACTCTCGACGGAGGCGACCGTCAAGCTGTGGGTCGGCGAGGAACGCATCGCGTCGGTGGGCGAGGGAAACGGACCGGTCAACGCGCTCGACGCGGCGTTACGAGGCGCGTTGGTCGAGCCGTATCCCGAACTCGACCGCATCCACCTCACCGACTTCAAGGTCCGAGTGCTCGACTCCACCGCCGACACCGGTGCGACCACCCGGGTGCTCATCGACTCGACCGACGGCGACGCCACCTGGACCACCGTCGGTGCGTCGGCCAACGTCATCGAGGCGAGCTGGATGGCGATGCTCGACGCGCTCGTGTTCGGACTGTTGCGCGCCGGTCGCACCTAAGAAGGTCGACTACTCCGTTGGAGCGGAGGAGACGGCGGTCGCCGGAGTCGGCATCCAGGCGGGTGAGAGCTCCTCGGTGGGCGCCGCGAACCACCCGGCGTTGGTGACGCCGGTCCCGTCGATGTTCATCGTCGCCGAAACCGAGTGCAGCGTCGGGTCGCCGTAGACCTGTCGTGAGAAGACGAGTGTCGTCCCGTCCGGCGAGATGTCGGGTGGACCGTTGGCGTTGTCGTCGCCGAGGAGCGTCCGGCCGGTACCCAGTGGATCGTTCATCTGCGCCGTCATGATCGCGACGCTGTTCGCCCGTGGGGTTCCCATCCAGCGGATCCACACCAAGGTCCTCCCGTCGGGGGTGACCCTCGGGTCGTTGTCGGCATGGAACTCGCCGGGGCCCTCCTCGGTGAGCTGGGTTTCGGTCCCCGACGCGAGGTCGAGCCTGAAGACCTCGGTATCGGTCGGACTGCACACGTCGAAGGACGTGGGGCATCCGACGAACAGTACGTAGGTGCCGTCGTGGCCCCACGACGGGTCGGCGGTACCGAGCGGCCGGTTCGTGATCGGGATCGGATCGGTCCCGTCGGGTTCGGCCGTCCAGAGCTGGTAGGCGCCGCCGGCCGTCGCGGCCATCATCACCAGGCGAGTGCCGTCGGGCGACCACTCCGCGTGCCCCTGCCCGCTCCAACCGTTGGTGCCCTCGGGAATGATCTCGTGTTGACCGGTACCGTCGGCGTCCATCATCCACAGGGAGTTGGTGGTCGGGTCGTTCATGTTCCGGCCTGGGTCGGCCTTGTAGAACAGGATTCGGGTTCCGTCGGGTGAGGGTCGGGGCCAGTAGTGCTCGTGGTCCGGATCGTCGGTGAGCGGGGTCCGGATTCCGGTCAGGAGGTCCTTGAGTTGGATCTGATGGGTTCGACCGGCTTCGATGGGCGAGGACACGACGGTCGTGGGCGCGCACGCCGAGAGCATCGCCACGCCGATGGCGCACACCGTGAGCGTGGGGAACAGGCGCCGTCGATCCTGCCGGCAGCGGTCCGGCCCCCTCCGGTGGACACTTCGTCGGGCGCCGTGACGGCGCGGAGCATCGACCATGGAATACCCCCGGATCGTCCCGACACCACCGCCGTGACGTCGAACCCACTCGACGCTATCGGCGGTTCCCCGAAAGCGGCGCGCGCGTCGAGTCGGTAGCCTGAAGACGATGTCCGCGCCCCTGTTCGTCCCCACGTCACCCACCGCGTCGCCGTCCTATACGTCACCGGCCCGGACCCGCGGACCGTGGACGGCGGATCGCCCCGGCGATCTGCCGGGTCCACAGCCGGAGGGCGACGGGCTGGGATCACCGGGACCCGACCAGGGATATGCGCTGAACCTGGCAGACCTCATCGTCGACGATCTCCGGCTCGCCGCAGGCGAGCATCCCGCCGACGCCGTGGCGGCCGTGGCGGCCGTGGCCAACAAGCGGGCGTCGATCTTCGGCCGGGCGCCGATCCTCGACGACGCCCGGGCCGCCGCCACCGTGCTCGGCTTCGACCACGAGCCGGTCGACGGCGAGGAGGGGGATCGACGGACGGCGATGCTGTCGGAGGTTCACGTCGCGCACGCCTACACACGGCTGCGTTCGATCGTGGACATGGTCCCCGCGAGCACGCTCGACCGGCCCGCAGCAGAGATCACCCGTGGTCATGCGGTGGTGAGCTGGTAGCGCGGATTCGAGCGCACATCGCGCAGCGGCCCGTGTGAGGGACCGCACGGCCGATCGGTTGTCGTGTCGGATCTCCGTCACCGAGGAGTCACGGCGGGGAAACGCCGTTGCAACGGCGACGGGCTTCGATGCCGGGCATGGATCTCACGACCGTGCAACGCCTCCGACTCGTCGTCGTCGGGAACGGCATGGTCGGACACCGGTTCCTCACGACCCTCGCCGAGCTCGGGGTGCTCGACTCGCTGGACGTCACGGTCGTCGGCGAGGAATGGCGGCCGGCATATGACCGGGTAGCGCTCAGCTCGGTCTTCGCCGGTCGGAGTGCCGAGGAGTTGTCGATGGTCGAGGAGGGCTTCTTCGAGCGCCACGGGGTGCGTTGCCGGTTCGGTGATCCCGTCACCTCGATCGACCGGCGGGCGCGGACCGTGGTCACGGCGAGCGGGGTACTGCTTGGGTTCGATCGTCTGGTGCTGGCCACCGGCTCGGCGCCGTTCATACCGCCGATGAACGGCAGCGGGGGTCCGGGATGCTTCGTGTACCGGACGCTCGACGACCTCGAAGAGATCGCGGGCGCCGCCGCCGATCCGGCCGTACAGCGTGGTGCGGTCATCGGCGGCGGTCTGCTCGGCCTGGAGGCGGCGAACGCCTTGCGCAACCTCGGGTTGGCGACCGACGTCGTCGAGTTCGCCCCCCGCCTGATGCCGGTACAGCTCGACGACGGCGGAGGAAGAGCCCTCCGGCGTCACATCGAGGCGCTCGGCGTGACGGTGCACACCGGTCGACGGACGCTGTCGATCGAGAGCGACGGAACCCGCCCGACCGCCCTGCGTTTCGACGGCCACGAGCCGCTTCCCACCGACCTCGTGGTCTTCTCCGCCGGAATCCGTCCCCGCGACGGACTGGCCGCCGACGCCGGACTCGCGATCGGCGAGCGCGGCGGGGTGCTGACCGACGCCACGATGCGGACCACCGATCCCGCGATCGCCGCGATCGGCGAGTGCGCGGCGGTGCAGGGGCGCACCTACGGTCTCGTCGCTCCCGGCTACCAGATGGCCAGGGTGGCGGCCGAGCACCTGGGCGCGGAGGTCAGGGGAACCACCTGTACGGCGCGCTTCGAAGCGGCCGACCTGTCGACCAAGCTCAAACTCCTCGGCGTCGAGGTGGCGAGCATCGGAGACGTCCACGGGGCGGCCGTGGACGAGGTGCGTCACCCCCTGGTGTGGGACGACCCCAACGCCGGTGTGTACCAGCGGCTCGACGTCGACGACGGCGGGAGGGTTGTGGCAGCCGTGCTGGTGGGCGATGCGTCCCGCTACGGCGAGATCCTCGCGAGCTTTCGCAGCGGCGAGCCGGCCAACGCGCCCGGCGAGCTGCTCCGGCCGACCTCGGTCGCCGACCCGACCGCGGGGATCGACCCGTCGCGCCTCGTGTGCTCGTGTGAGAACGTCACGGCAGGGGCTCTGCTGGAGGCGGTCGCGGAGGGATGTTCGAGCATCGGTGAGCTGAAGGCGTGCACCGCGGCGGGCACCGGATGCGGTGGGTGCCTCCCGGTGATGGAGCAGGTGCTCCGCTCCGGGCTCGAAGCGCGCGGCGAGGCCGTCTCGTCCGCGCTGTGCCCCCACTTCGAGCACTCGCGCGCGGAACTGTTCGAGATCGTCCGCATACGCGGCCTCCGCACCTTCTCGGAGGTGCTGAGCGAGGTCGGCACGGTCGACCCGTCGGAGCGCTCCGGGCAGGGCGGTCCGACGGTCGTCGGCGGGGCCGGCTGCGAAGTGTGCAAACCGGCCGTCGCGTCGATCCTGGCGTCACTCGGTGGTGGGCACATCCTCGACGGTGAGCAGGCCTCGTTGCAGGACACGAACGACCACTTCCTCGCCAACCTGCAACGCGACGGCAGCTATTCGGTCGTGCCCCGGATACCCGGCGGCGAGATCACCCCGGAGAAGCTGATCGTGATCGGCGAGGTGGCCCGTGACTTCGGCCTCTACACCAAGATCACCGGCGGGCAACGGATCGATCTGTTCGGTGCGAGGGTCGAACAGCTCCCCGTGATCTGGGGTCGGCTCGTCGCTGCCGGATTCGAGTCGGGGCACGCGTACGGCAAGTCGCTCAGGACGGTGAAGTCGTGTGTGGGCGAGACCTGGTGCCGTTACGGGGTGGCGGATTCGACCACGATGGCGATCCGCTTGGAGGAGCGCTACAGGGGTCTGCGGGCCCCGCACAAGATCAAGCTCGCCGTCTCGGGCTGCGCTCGCGAGTGTGCGGAGGCCCAGAGCAAGGACGTCGGCGTGATCGCCACCGAACGTGGCTGGAACCTGTGGGTCGGCGGCAACGGCGGGATGCGTCCCCGTCACGCCGAGTTGCTCGCCGAGGATCTCGACGACGTCACCCTGGTCCGCTACATCGATCGATTCCTCATGTACTACGTGCGCACGGCGGACCGCCTGCAACGCACGGCGTCGTGGATCGAATCCATCGACGGCGGACTCGACCACGTCCGCTCGGTGGTCGTCGACGACTCCCTCGGAGTCGCCGCGACGCTCGAGGAGATGATGGAGGCGCACGTGGCGACCTACGAATGCGAGTGGAAGGCGACGATCGAAGACCCGTCGCGCCTCGCCCGGTTCGTGTCCTTCGTCAACGCCCCCGAGGCCGCCGACCCGACCATCGTGTTCGTGCGTGAGCGGAACCAGATCCGACCGGCTCGGCCCGACGAACGGCGGGCCGCACAACTGATGGAGGTACAGCCATGACCATGTTGCTGGATCGACCCGGCACGACCCTCGCATCCGGGGCTGTCCCGGTCTGTGACGAGGCGGGCCTCGTGCCCGACCGTGGCGTGTGTGCCCTGGTCGGTGATCGTCACGTAGCGGTGTTCCGGGTTTCCGGCACGGGCGAGTTGTTCGCCGTCGACAACGTCGACCCGTTCACCGGTGCCTCGGTCCTGTCGCGGGGCCTGGTCGGGGCGACGCTCCGAGACGGTGAGTGGATCACCTACGTGGCGTCACCGCTGCGAAAGCAGCGATTCGACCTCCGGAGCGGCCGGTGCCTGGAGGATCCGGCGGAGGGGGTCGACGTCTTCGAGGTGTCCGTCCTCGACGGTGTGGTTCGGGTCGCTCCGGCTTGAGTCGGCGGCACCGACACCGGTGCCGCCGGGATCACAGTGGCGCAACGCCGCCGAAACGCCGATGTAACACGGCCCGACGAGACTGTCGCGGTGTTCTCCGGTGCCCTCAGCGGCTTCGTCGTCGCCGTCACGGCCGATCGCCGGGCCGACGAGCAGGCCGACCTGATCGCGCGTCGGGGCGGTGAGGTCGTGTTCGGCCCCGTCATGCGGACGATGGCGTTGGGCGACGAGTCCGAGTTGGAGGTGCCGACCCGCAGCCTGATCGAACACCCGCCCGACGTGGTGGTCCTGTCCACCGGGGTCGGCGTGCGGAGCTGGCTCGCGGCGTCGGACGCGCTCGGGATCGCCGACGATCTGCGACGCTCCTTCGAGGACGCCGAGGTGATCGGCCGCGGTCCGAAGGTCTGGGGGCGGCACTCGCGGCGGGCATCGAGGTCGACTGGCGGTCGCCGAATGCGACCTACGCCGAGATCGTCGAGCACCTCCGCTCCGCCGGTGCGGTGCGACCCGACGGGAGTCCGAGGCGCGTCGCCGTCCAACTGGACGGGGAACCCCGTTCCACGTTCGCCGGGACCCTGCGCACGCTCGGCTACGACGTCGTCGCGGTGCCCGTGTACACCTGGGCACTCCCCGACGCGCTCGCCCCGGCCGAGCGGGTGGTGACCGCGGTGGCCGAGCGGACGATCGACGCGGTGACGTTCACCTCCGCGCACGCGGTGAGCAGCTTCGCGGGGATCGCCGAACGGATGGGGCTCTCCGATGCGGTCGGCGCCGCGTTCGAGGTGGGCGCGGTCCTCCTCGTGTGCGTGGGTGGTGTCACCGCGGCCAGGGCGAAGGCGGAGGGCTTCGGGCGCTGTGTCGTGCCGAGCAAACCGCGGTTGGGCGCCATGGTGCAGGCGATGGTGGTGGAGTTCTCCGGTCGGGCCGTCACGCTCGATCTCGGAGGTTCGCGGGTTGCGGTGCAGGGTCGACTCGTCTCGGTCGGTGGTGGCGCGCCGGTACGGCTGACCGACCGCGAGCACGCGGTCCTCGAGACGCTGGTGCGACGACCAGGTGCGGTGGTGTCGAAGCGGGAACTCCTCGACCGGGTGTGGTCCGGTGAGTCCGACGAGCACGTCGTCGAGGTGACCGTCGGTCGGCTTCGCCGGCGACTCGGCGCGGCGGGGGCATCGATCGAGACGGTCGTACGGCGCGGTTACCGCTTGGCGACGCGCTGACGGGGGCTTCGTAGCGGTCGGCCCGACCCCGGCCGATGTGCCCTCCGGCACGGCCACCTCACACGATCCACTCCCCATCGAGAGCGGATCGTCGCGGCGACGTCATCGGGGCCACACGGAGTCGAAACCGACGTCGCACACGATGTCGCCATGACCTCCGTCCTCGAGCCGTCCGCCGTCGAGACGTTCGACCGGTGGCACGGCGTCGAGCGCCTCCGCGCCGGGACGAACCCCGCACCGAGCTCGTACCGTGCCCCGCTGCCTGCGACGGCGCCACGGCCGGGTGAGCAGTATCGCTTCGAAGTCGACCTCGACGCCTGCACCGGATGCAAGGCGTGCGTGACGGCGTGCCATTCGCTGAACGGCCTCGACCCCGGTGAGGCATGGCGTTCGGTTGGGCTCCTGATCGGCGAGGGGCCGTGGCAACAGCACGTGACCACCGCGTGCCACCACTGCGTGGAACCGGCGTGTCTGGCCGGCTGCCCCGTCGAGGCCTACGAGAAGGATCCGATCACCGGCATCGTCGCCCATCTCGACGACCAGTGCATCGGCTGTCGCTACTGCATGCTGACGTGTCCCTACGAGGTGCCGAGGTTCAACCAGCGGCTCGGCATCGTCCGCAAGTGCGACATGTGCTCGGATCGTCTTGCCGAGGGGGAGGCACCGGCATGCGTGCAGGGTTGTCCGACCAACGCAATCTCCATCGGCCTCGTCTCGGGCACCGAGGCGGGTACGACGGCCTTCGGCGATCCCGAACCCCGACTGGTTCCCACCGCACCCCTGTCGTCGATCACCCGCCCGACCACGGTCTACATCACGCGTCGGCCACGCCCGGTCGACCCGGTCGCGGCCGACGACCACCGTGTCGTACCCGCACATGACCATCCGCCGCTGGTCGCGATGCTGGTCCTGACCCAACTGTCCGTCGGTGCGTTCGTCGCGACGGTGCTGTGCGGGGCAGTCGGCGACCCACGTCGCGCCGCGACGGCGGCCATCGCCTGGATGTCGGCGGTCGTGGCTCTCGGAGCGAGCGTGATGCACCTCGGTCGGCCTCTCCTCGCGTGGCGTGCGTTGCTCGGGTTGGGTCACTCGTGGCTGTCCCGGGAGATCCTCGCGTTCGGCGTGTACGCGCCGCTCGGTGGAGCGGTCGCGGCGGCCGATGTGGGGTGGCTGCCCAGGAGGTGGGCGCCCGTCCTCGGTGTCGCCACGGCACTGGTCGGCCTGGCCGGAGTCGGGTGCTCCGCCATGCTGTACGCGGCGACCCGCCGCCCGTCGTGGCGTCTCGACCGCATCGTCGCCCGTTTCGCGGTGACGATGGCGACCACCGGTGGTGCGGCGGTCGGTCTGGCGGGATCCCTCGACGGGGCCGCGACGGGCGCCCCGGTCACGGCCGGGGTGGTCGCCACGATCGGCGGCTCGCTGGGAGGGATGGCCATGACGGCGGTGTACGTCGTTCGGCACCGGGACGACGACGGCGCGTTGGGCCGCTCGGTGTCGTTGTTGGCGGGGCCGCTGCGGACTCGTCTGGCGGCGGCGCTGGCGGCGGCGTGGTGCACGATCGCCGTCGCCGGGGCTATCGCCGCGCTTCGCCCGGCCGGGGCTGCCGCGGTCGGGGCGTGGATTCTCGTGGTGACGAGCGCTCTCGTTGCCGCCGGGCTCGAGCGCAGCCTGTTCTTCACGACGTCCTCGCCGGACCGGATGCCCGGCGGGCTGCGATGAGGCGATCCCCCGTGTCGTTTCCCTCGCTGCGCGCGAGTCCGGTCCCCTGACCGCCGAGTTGGCCCGGGTCCGCGCGACCGGGTCGGGATCGTCGGCCCGTCAGCTCCCGCTGTCGAGGGCACCCGATTCGGTGGGGTCGTCGATCTGTGGCTACTGCTCGACGGGCTGTTCGCTCGACGTCCACCTGCGCGACGGTCGGCCGGTGAACGTCGTGCCCACCGTGGCGTATCCGGTGAACGGGGGCTCCGCGTGCCCGAAGGGGTGGGAGGCGATGACGCCGATGGCGTCGTCGGGGCGGGCGACCCGGCCGTTGCTGCGACGCTCCGGGCGCCTCGAACCGGTGTCGTGGGACGTCGCGTTCGAGGAGTTCTGCTCGAAGGTGCGCGCGGTCCAGGCCGAGCACGGGCCGGAATCGTTCGCCTTCCTGTCGACCGGCCAGATCGTCAGCGAGGAGATGGCCCTCCTGGGAGCGCTGGCGAAGTTCGGCCTCGGGATGCTGCACGGCGACGGCAACACCCGCCAGTGCATGGCCACCGCCGTCGCGGCCTACAAGGAGTGCTTCGGGTTCGACGCGCCGCCCTACACCTATGCCGACCTCGAGGAGTCCGACGTCGTCGTGCTCGTCGGTTCGAACCTGGCCATCGCGCACCCGATCATGTTCGAGCGGCTCCGCGCCAATCCGCACGATCCGGAGATCATCGTCGTCGATCCTCGTACCACCGAGACGGCCAGGGCCGCCACCCGGCACCTCGCGGTGGCCCCCAAGAGTGATCAGGTCCTGTTGTACGGGATCGCCCACGAGTTGATCGCCCGCGGCGCGCTCGACGACCGGTTCATCGCGGACCACACGACCGGCTTCGACCAGTACGCCGAGTTCGTCGCCGACTACGGGATCGACCGGGTGTGCTCGGCCACGGGCCTCGATCCCGGCCGCTACCTCGGTGCCGTCGACGCGATTGCCCGTGGCAGCCGTGTGTCGTTCTGGTGGACGATGGGCGTGAACCAGGGTCACGCCGCCACCCGGACCGCCCAGGCGATCATCGCCCTCGCTCTGATGACGGGCAGCATCGGCCGGCCCGGCACGGGCGCGAACTCGATCACCGGTCAGTGCAACGCGATGGGATCGCGGCTGTTCTCGAACACCGCGTCGTTGTTCTGCGGCCGCGACACGACCGATGCCGGGCATCGACGGGAGGTCGCCGAGGTGCTCGGCATCGAGGCCGGAGCCATCCCGGATCGTCAGGGCTGGGCCTACGACCAGATCGTCGAGGGTGTGGTCGCCGGGACGATCCGCGGGTTGTGGGTGATCGCGACCAATCCGGCGCATTCGTGGATCAACCAGGGTCATCTCCACGAGGTCCTCGACCGGCTCGACGTGCTGATCGTCCAGGACCTGTACGCCGACACCGAGACCGCGGTCCGCGCCGACCTGTTTCTCCCGGCCGCGGGTTGGGCGGAGAAGGAGGGCACCTTCGTCAACTCCGAGCGTCGCATCGGGAGGGTCCGCGCGCTGCACCGGCCACCCGGCGAGGCCCGGACCGACTTCGAGATCTTCGGGGGGATCGCCGAGACCTGGGGTTGCGGGCCGATGTTCCGGCGTTGGCGGACGCCCGCGGCGGTGTTCGACCTGTTGGCGGAGCTCTCCCGTGGGCGGCCGTGCGACATCACCGGGATCGGTGGCCATGCCGGCCTCGACGAAGCGGAGACGGGTGTGCAGTGGCCGCGACCGGAACGTCGAGCGGCAGCGGATGTGGTGCAGGACGGTGACGGCGCCGATACCGTCGAGCGCCGTCTCTTCGAGGACGGCCGCTTCTTCACGCCCGACGGTCGCGCACGGTTCGTGTTCGGCGAGCCGACCGCACCGCCGGAGCGGCCGTCGGAGCGCTACCCACTGGTCCTGCTCACCGGACGGGGGTCGACCGCTCAGTGGCACACCCAGACCCGCACGTCACGCTCCCCGATACTGGCGGACCTCGCCCCCGGACATCTCTACGTGGAACTCTCGCCCCAGGACGCCTCGACGAGGGGGCTTCGTTCGGGTGACCGTGTCACGATCTCGTCGCGGAGGGGCAGTGTCGACGCGCGTGCATTCGTGACCCCGACCGTCTCACCCGGTCAGGTGTTCCTCCCGATGCACGACCGTTCGGTCAACGTGTTGACCGCGCCCGGCTTCGACCCGCTGTCACGCCAGCCCTCCTACAAGCACTCGGCGGTGGAGGTGGCGGCGGCCGGCGACTGAGGATCGCGATCGGAGGTCCTGCACGCGGGGACGCAGGTGATGCCGTGTCGTTCAGGCGACGATGTCTACCGGGGTACCCAGCGGAAGGCGCTCGTGCAGCAGTTCGATGACGGAGTTGGGGACCCGGATGCAGCCGTTGGAGGCCGCGGTGCCGACGAGGTCGGGCCGGTTGGTGCCGTGGATCGCAAGAACCGGAACCCCGCCGCCGAACTCGTCGAGCTGCTGGGAGTAGCCCGAGAGTGGCAGGACCCAGGGTCCGTAGGCCGAGCCGCTGTGCTTCGCCTCGTAGTCCGTCAGGTAGAGCCGCCCGAGGGGGGTCGGGGAGGCGGGTTTGCCGGTGACGACCCGGGTCTCGACGATCACCTGTCCCGCAGCGGTCGCCCGCAGCGTCCTCGACCCGAGCGAGACCTCCACGTGTGTGTCGATCACCGTCGTCGTGACGTCGGAGGCCTTCACCCAGCCCGTCCCACCGTTCGGTCGCACCGGGATCTGCACCCGGAGCCAGTCGCCCTGGCGCTCGAGCACCGCGAGGGTGAGCGGGTTGCCGTAGGGGGTCGGGTTGGCGAACAGCCATCCGTCGGTAGTCGCGTGGCGGCCCTTCACCTGCGCGGCCAGGGTCGGGATGGCCGGGGCGTCGGGTCGCTCGGGCGATCGCGGCGGCCATGACGCGAGGATCTGCCGGCCGGCGTCGGCCTGCGCAGGGTCGATCGGCGTTCCGGGGGGAAGCTCGGCGAGCACCGTCAGCACTGGCACCGTCGACGTCGCGACGGTGGTCTTTGACAGGTCGACGTGGGGGAACGTCGTCGGTGGTGGGGCCGTCGTCGACGGGGGAGCGGATGGCGCCGCCGGGAGGGACGGTAGATCGCGGTCGAGCACGGCCAGCGTCGTGAAGCCGGCGAGCAGCACGAGGATGACGGCGACCGTCAACCGCCGCCGCATCCCTGTGGACATAGCCTCATGGTACGCAGCGCGCCGCGTGGGCCGACCGGCACTACCCCCGCTCGCGGAGCGGCCGATCCTCCCGGGAGCGGCACGGTCCGGCACTACCCTGGCGCCGTGACGACCCCCTTGCGGATGCGGTTCGCGCCGTCTCCCACCGGTTACCTCCATCTGGGCAGCGCCCGGGCCGCGCTGTTCAACTGGCTGCACGCCCGGCACCTCGCGGCCACCGGCCATGACGCCGAGTTCCTGTTGCGCATCGAGGACACCGACCTCGATCGGTCGAGCCCCGAGATGGTCGCGGTGGTGCTCGACGTCTTGTCGTGGCTGGGCATCGACCACGACGGAGAGGTCGTCTACCAGTCCCGACGCCGGGACCGTCACGACGAGGCGATCACCGCGCTGTTGGCGTCGGGCGCGGCCTACCGTTGCGACTGCGCCCCCGAAGCGGTGAAGGCCCGCAACGCCGAGGCGGGTGGACCGCCGGGCTACGACGGGTTCTGCCGCGACCGCGACGTGTCGGTCGACGACCCCCACGTCGTCCGATTCCGTGCTCCCGACGTCGGCGAGACGACCTGGGACGACCTCATCCGTGGGCCGATCACCGTGGCGCACCGGACGATCGAGGACTTCGTCCTGCGGCGCAGCGACGGGTCGCCGGTGTTCCTGGTGGCCAACGCGGTCGATGACGCCGAGATGGGGATCACCCATGTGATCCGCGGCGAGGACCTGATCAACGTCACGCCGAAGGTGCTGTTGTTGCGCCGCGCTCGGTTTCGAGGGGACGCCGGCCTTCGCCCACATGCCCTTGATCGTCAACGAGCAGGGCAAGAAGCTCTCCAAGCGGCGTGACGACGTCTCGGTCGCCGACTACCGGGCCAAGGGCTTCCTTCCCGAGGCGATGGTCAACTATCTCGCCTTGTTGGGCTGGGGCCCGCCCGACGGGGTGGAGGTGCGCCCGGTCGGCGAGATCGTCGAGGTGTTCGACATCGCCGACGTCGGCTCGTCCCCGGCGCGCTTCGACGTCAAGAAACTGACCGCGATCAACGGCGAGCACATCCGGCGACTGGAAGTGGGTGACTTCATCGAGCGCGGAGCCGTTCGTCATGGCGCAGGCGTGGGGCGACCGCTACGACCGGTCGGTCTTCGAGCGGATCGCGCCTGAGGTGCAGACGTGTCGCGGTGTTGAGCGAGGTGCCGCCGATGATCGACTTCCTGTTCGTCGCCCCGACCCGCGTCCGGTGCCGAAACGGATGGCGGAACCGACGGTGGCGTCGGTCTGCTCACTCTCGATGAGAAGGCGTGGGACAAGGCCGCCAACGGCGTTGGTGACGCAAGGGAATGGCTGGGGGCCGTGACCGGTGTGTATGAGGCGTTGGGGGAGTGGGTCGCAGCGTCGCTGCACGCGGCGACGCTCGCGTTGGCCGAGGCTCGCGGCCTCAAGCTGGGCAAGGCACAGGCCCCGGTGCGGGTCGCGGTGACGGGACGTTCGGTGGGTCCGCCGCTGTTCGAGTCGCTCGAGGTGTTGGGTCGCGAGGAAACGCTGCGTCGATTGCGGGCCGCGCCGTCGGCGGAACGTGACGAGGCGCTCGAAGGGCGACGGCGGCCGGCGTCGCGGACGTCGGGGCAACGGCAACGGAGCCGATGCCGTACCCAAGGGGCGCGGATGCATCGCTCGTCTGCTCCGCGTCGGGGTCGGTGTGGTGCTGTTGGCGGTGATCTACCTGGCGGTCACCGCGGTCCAGGTGGGTCTTGCGAGCCGCTGGGACCACACGCGCGCGGCCGGAGCGGCGGTCGTGGGCGCGGCGCAGTACGACGGCCGTCCGAGCGAGGTGTTCGAAGCGCGCCTCGATCGGGCGGCGACGCTGTATCGCGAGCACGACGTGCCCATGATCGTGGTGACGGGAGGTGCCCAAGTGGGGGACCGCTTCACCGAGGCGTATGCCGGGATGCGGTATCTGCGGCGGCTCAAGGTGCCCGAGCAAAGGATCGTCGTCGTGACCAACGGCGCGGATACCTACGAGTCGCTCGCCGCGGCGGCGCGGGTGATGCATCGACGGGGTGTCACCGAGGTGCAGTTGGTGTCGGACCCGTACCACTCGTTCCGTCTCGAAGCAATCGCCAGGGAGGCCGGCTTCGACGGCAAGGTGTCGCCGACCGCCGCCTCGTCGGGGACGCGGGAACTCCTGCGCGAGACCGTGGCGGTGTCGTTGGGGCGGATCATCGGTTACCGGAGGCTGTCGAACTGGATCGGCTGAACCGCATACCCGGTGCGTCGCCGGCCGACGCTAGAGTGTCCGTGCTCTGGGAGGCCGCGGCGTGTCCACGGCTCGAACCGGCGCCACCCTCGGAGGTGGTGTAATTGGCAACACAAATGGTTCTGGTCCATTCGTTGGGGGTTCGAGTCCTCCCTCCGAACTCAACTACAACACACCTCGCCGCAGTGGGCTCACCGTGGCGGAGCACCTGGCCCCCATCGTCTAGCGGCCTAGGACACCACCCTCTCAAGGTGGCGGCACGGGTTCGAATCCCGTTGGGGGTGCTCGACACGAAGCCCCTGGTGAGCAGCGGAGATCGCTGCACTACCAGGGGTTTCGGCGTTCCCGAGGGTGGTCGGGACCGAGCGGTCGCACCGGTCCGTGTCGGCCGATACCTGTCCGTACCACCGCGATTTGTGGCTCCCCTGACGCATCCGTGGGTGGCTGAGTAGCCCATCCGGGTGCACCCCGTTCTGGTTCCTACGTTTCTGGGCTGTCTGAAGGCTTCGGAGCGAAGGGCAGAACGGGGTGCGAAACGCGAGGGTATGGCAACAGGTGTTGGGGCTGGCGCGCACGGTCATCGAGGCGGTCGTGTTCGACGAGGACGTCGGAGCGGTGGTGGTCTCGGTGCGGCCGCTCAAGGGTGCTTCGCGCCGGTGTGGGCGCTGCGGGCGGCGAGGTCCGTGGTTCGACCGCGGTGAGGGTCGTCGACGGTGGCGGGCGCTGGATCTGGGCACGGTCCAGGTCTGGTTGGAGGCCGACGCGCCACGAGTCTCATGTCGGGAGCACGGTCCAACGGTGGTCCAGGTGCCGTGGGCCCCGCCACGGGGTGGGCCACACCCGGGACTTCGACGACACGGTGGCGTGGCTGGCCACCCGGTGCTCCAAGACGGCGGTCACTGAGTTGATGCGGATCGCCTGGCGGACCGTGGGTGCGATCGTGTCGCGAGTGTCGGCTGACATCGACGCGGCGGTCGACCGCCTGGAGGGACTGCGACGGATCGGGATCGACGAGATCTCCTACAAGCGCGGCCATCGCTACCTCACCGTGGTCGTCGACCACGACACCGGGGCGTTGGTGTGGGCTGCTGCGGGTCGTGACGAGGCCACCCTGGGAGGGTTCTTCGACGCTCTCGGCCCGGAGCGGTCCGCCCAGATCACCCACGTCAGCGCGGATGCCGCCGAATGGATCGCCAAGGTCGTCGCCGAACGCTGCCCCAACGCCATCCGCTGCGCGGACGCGTTCCACGTCGTGGCGTGGGCCACCGATGCGCTCGACGAAGTCCGCCGCCAGGCCTGGAACGACGCCCGAGCCATCGCGGGAGGCGAAGGCCGGCGACGACGGGGCCGACCACGCCGTGACGCACCGCCCCGCCCGGGCCACGAACGGGCCCGAGCGCTCAAGCACGCCCGCTACGCGCTCTGGAAGAACCCCGAGAACCTCACCGACCGACAACAAGAGAAGCTTGCCTGGGTGGCCAAGACCGATCCACGACTGCACCGGGCCTATCTGCTCAAAGAAGGGCTACGCCTGGTGTTCCAACTCAAGGGCGAGGCCGGCAAGGAAGCGCTCGACCGGTGGATCACCTGGGCCCGCCGATGCCGCATCCCCGCCTTTGTCGCATTGCAGAGGCGCATCGTGAAACACCGTGTCGCCATCGACGCCGCCTTGGACTCGGGCCTGTCGAACGCCCTGGTCGAATCGACCAACACCAAGATCCGACTCATCACCCGAGTCGCTTTCGGATTCCACGGCCCCGAGCCCCTCATCGCCCTCGCCATGCTCAGCCTCGGCAACCACCCACCAGCCCTCCCCGGTCGAAACTGACCCACGGATCAGTCAGGAGGGCCCCATTTGTGCCCAGATTGTGCCCACCTGTGCCCGTCGGCTCGGCACCCTCGGGTGATCAACACGCCGGCCGTGATGATCCGGGTGGTGATCCGTCGGAAGTTGGTGGCGGCTCTGTCGACGACGCAGCCAGGCCGGACCTCGCCGACGGTCATCGCCCTCGACCGGCCTCGTGCTGGCTGTCGTGTTCGACATCGTGGTCAGCATCGGGTGTGACGACCTCCGGCGCGACCTCCCGCTGGACCTCTTGTCTGAGCACCCACCTCGCGAGCGGCCTTCGATCGCCGACGCCCTCTGACTGTGGAGTTCTACGACGCCCAAAGCGCGCACGCCTGGGGGTGACTCAAGCTGCTGGCGTGTCGCGACGGCGAGCGCTGGACCCGCGCACGAAGTCGACCTGCGAGACCTTGGCACCTCGCGTCGGCGATCCTCAGGTGTCGGCGAGTTGGAGGAGGTCGGCCAGGTCCCCGCTGCTCAGTTGATCGGCGTTGTCGATCACGATCCGCGCCCTGGCGGCGAGATCAAGCGGTTCGATGTCCTGGATGACCGCTCCGCGGACGACCCGATCGATCCCGGCACCGAGCATAGGAGTCGACGCCAACAGCGCCGCCGATAGCGTGAGCGAGTCGGTGGCTGCGTTGTGGAGGACCAGGTTTCTGACGCGGTAGAGACGGCGAAGGCTCCGTTGAAGGTGAGCTTCGACGTCTCGGAGCCCGGCATTCGGATGCCGGACGAGGGCCTGAAGTCGTTGCACCGCCGCCTGGTCGGACACGTCGTCGCACATCACGTCGCTCGTGGCGAGATGCTTGGCCAGACGGCCGGCAGCGTTCGTGTTCGTCGTCGCCTCAGCGAGCGATTCGGCCAGCTCAGGATTCTCCTCCTTGTCACGTTCAAGGACGTGGTGCGCAACACGAGTCAGCTCGGCCCGGGGAAAGGAACAGGCGATCAGTGCAGCCAGGCGATCGGCGGCTTGCACCTTGCCCCGATCTCCCGGTGCCGTGAGCAGTGTCTCCACCGCAGCCCAGCCGCCCGCTACCGCGGATGAGACGGGACCTCGATCGACCGGGCCCAGCAGTTCCAACGACGAGTCGATGCGAGGTGCAACCGAGCTGGTGATCGGCTCCACCCGCCGCAATAGCACCGGAAGCTCAAGCCCACGGCTCCGACGCAGCCTCACCCTCTGATGACCTGCGTGGTGGTTGACCCACACGTAGGGGAACGGCGCAAGGCCCTCGCCGCCACCACCGAGGGTGATCCGCGCCACGTACCGGTCCATCACGTCGGCCGACATCTCGACGGCCGCGCTGGGATCACGGGCGGTGACCGAGATGCGAAGCGCACCGGCCAGTCCCGCGATCGGCTTCTTGTTCAGCGGCGTGAGGAGGTCACTCGCTTCGTCGGGTGAGATCCAGCCAGGGATTTCGTAGGCGCGGGTGGTCGCGCGCTGGAGCGGGATGATCACCTCGTAGTTCGAAGGTGGGTCCAGCGATCGGACGTGAGCGTCCTCCACGAGATCCGCGAGCGTGCGCTCTCCATCTTCGTGCCGCACTCGATACGTCCACCATCTGTGGAGGTACTCCGCGCTGAAGCCGAGCCCGAGCATGTGGCTGGCGATCGACCGAGCCACCCGTTCAGCTCGCCAGGCTCCCCCCGAAGTCAGCGCGGCGGACCACCGCAGGAGGTAGTGGCTCTCGGCGGACTCAGCAATCCTTGCGATGATCCGGGCGTCGAAGGAGCCCTGACAGACGTGCCCCTTCAAGGCAGCCGTCAGGGTCGACCGCTCGGCGGTCGTACCGGTTCCGATGTCGCGACCGGTGACCTCGAGCACCGACCCCTTCAGCCAGTTCAAGGCTTCGATGCTCAGCGCACCCGCGACGACGGCATCCGCCGCCTCCACGATCTCGCGCAGGCTAAGGCACGTTCCGACATCCCACAGACGGCGTTGCCACGGCGTCTCGGCCCCGAAGAAGTCGAGGAGTCGCGCGGCGACGAGTTGCTCGAACGTCTCGCTTCTCAACACGTCGGCGGGTACACTTTCGTCAGTTCTACAAAGAGGGGATCGTCCATCCGGGCGGTCCCCTCTGGTACGTCTTGAGGCGGGGTGTACGCATCAGGCGGGTCTGCCTGGCCGAGCGAATCGTGCCGACCCTGCGGCCTGTGGCGGTTCTTGGTGCCCTTGATCGCCAGTCCCTGGCGTGACTGCTCGACCGCTCGATGGACCCGGATTGACGCGCTGCGGGTCGAAGTCGAGGTCGACGGGACGGAGCGCGATCAGCTCGCCCCAGCGCAGACCGGAGCGGTGCTTGAGCCGCATGGTGAGCGCCCAGTCCGGGTGCCCGGAGTCATCCAGGGGCTTGAACATCCAGTTGCACTCCTCGTCGGTCGGCAGCGACGACCGCGGGACAAACCCGACCACCTGGCCCTGGACCTCGGAATTCGGGCTGTAGCGAACGAGCCACATCGGGTCGGCGTCGCGGGCAAGCCACCGGTTCTTGTGGGCGAACGTGACCAGCGCCCGCATGGCCGAGCCGACGTTCTGCACCGTCGACGGCGCGATCTGCTTGCGGGCACGGTCGAGCACCGTCTCGGAGTCGGCGGGCGACCACGTCGTGAGCGCCAGGTCGCCGAGCACCGGGCGAACCCACATGCGCAGCAGGTACTCCTGGCGTTCTGCGTAGTGGGTCGAGCGTGACCCGAGGCTGGCGACGTAGCGGTCGATCAGGCCGCCGACGTTCGACGGCGCGGGCAGGCGACCGGGCGTCATCGAGGACGAGGACTGGAGCTTCTCGAGCTCGCGCGCCCGACGGCGTGCGGCGTCCTCGGTCGTGAACTTCTGGCTCACCCTCAAGCCGTCGACGCCGGGTGCGACCACCCGGTAGCGCGGCTCGGCGCCGGTGGGTGCGTAGATGCGGGTGCCGAACTCGAACGAGACGAGTGGCTTGCGGTAGCGGCGGCTGCCGGCCATGTCGGAACTTCCTCCTTCGGGCACGAACGCCCAGAGACAGAAGGAAGCTCGACGACACCAGATCACACACCCGGGAGCTTCGACGGGTTTGTGCCCAGATTGTGCCCACCTCGGCCCGGCGAGGTCAACGGCTCGGAACGCGAGAACCCAGGTGGCACAAGGGATCTCGCGTCACCGAGCGGCCAGCGCGACGCCGTCGGAATCGCCGTTGCCGATCCCTCTCAAGGTGGCGGCACGGGTTCGAATCCCGTTGTGGGTGCTCGTCGGAATCCCCTGCAATCGCAGGGGATTCTTCGCTTCCTGGGTCACCTTGATGCTGACGTGACAACCATGCGCCCCGCGAAAGACCCGCGGCGACCGCGGGGCGCTCGCCCGAACAGGGCCCACTGTCGCCGGCGTTCGCCGAGGTCCGCAGAGTGTCGACCAGGTCATCGAGCTGTTCGGCGAGGGCCCGGTCGCGGTTGGCTGTCGCCACAATCCGCTTCGAACGACGACGTTCCTTGCTCAAGATGTTCTCGCGGTCGCTCCGACGTCGTATGGAGTGGAGTTCCTTCTCCGCGACGGGCGGCGAGTGTGGACCGTCGCCTTTCAAGACACGGGCACGCTGTCGCGAGAGCCGAGATGGTTCGACCTTGCCGAGGCCGTCACCGGCAAGCACCCGCTGAATCCAGAGGCAGACTGAACGACCACTACCGACGATGCGAAGGTCGGACCCTCAGGCCGCCCTCGTCCAGCGTGCGAAAGGAGCATCCCCGAGGTGTCGATCAGATGGGGGCAAACGACCGGGAGTCGGCGGTGGTGACATCCCCGGACGTTACATGTAACATGTCCTCCATGGCCCGGCGATCCAGCACCCCGACTTCCGAACGCGTTCGTGCCTACCGCGAGCGCCTGCGCGCCCAGGGTCTGCGTCCTGTGCAGATCTGGGTTCCCGACGTTCGCTCACCGCAGTTCGTCGAACAGGCTCACCTGCAGTCAGCTGCGGTTGCTGCGAGCACCCATGAGTCCGACGACCAGGCGTTCATCGATGCCCTCAGCTCGGACGACGGGTGAGACGCGGGGAGATCTGGACCGCAGCCGCAGGCAGTGGGTACGTCGGCAAGCCACGGCCGGTCGTCATCATCCAGGACGACCGCTTCGACGCGACGGCATCGGTGACCGTCTGCGCGCTCACGACGGACCCCACCGAAGCGCCCCTGTTTCGGCTGCTGGCGACTCCGGACGAGACGAACGGTATCCGGGAGCCCAGCAACCTCATGGTGGACAAGATCACGACAGTTCCACGCGCCAAGCTCGGCGAGAAGATCGGCCGACTCGGTGACGCTGACATGGTTCGGCTCGGGCGTGCGGTCATCGTGTTCCTGGGCGTCGCGGGCAGCTGAAGCCTCCACAAGCTGAACGGCTCACAGCGCATGCGATCGGGGACACTCCCAGGAAGATTTGGGGATCGACCTCATGGTGTGAGTGTTGCCGGGATCAGCGAGCATGCACGGATGGTTGATCGACTCCGAGCGGCGGCCGTGTTCGTCTCCGTTCCCGCGTTGGCGATCGCAACCGCGCTGGTCGGTCGGGATCTCTCGGAGACCTTCGATGATCTGGACTACATCTTCCGACCGATCGCCCTTTCCCCAGGAGCCTCACTGGCGGTTGGGTTCGTCGCCACCGCGGTCTGCGTTGTGGGTCTGGCGGCTGCGGTGCAGCTGACGCGCTCGGGTGGCTGCGGCCGACGCGTCGTGGCTGTGCTGGTTCCGTGGTGGGTCCTCGCCGTGTATCTCGGACTCGGCTATCGAATCATGACAGCCGGGGTGATCGGAGCGAACATCGGCGCCGGGCTTTTCGTGATGACGTCCTTCGTCGTCGTTCCGGTCGCCATCGGTTCCAGTGTCGCTGTCTGGTGGGTGACTCGGTGCCGGGTGGTCGATCCGCGACGCGGCTGATCGCTTCGCTACACCTCGTGGACCGTCGGTCAATGCAGTCATCCTCCCGGTGTCCTCTGACAGCAGGCTGACGCGATCCTGCGGCACAGAGTTCGGCCACCGATACCCTCCAATGGTGGGCCTACGGCATGTCGACCGATTGCGAGCGAGTTGCGCCGCCCTCGTCGGCCGGTCCGACCCGATTCAGGCGTCGTTCCTTGTCCAGACCGGAGTCCGTCCGGGAATGGAGGGGCTTGCCGGCGACCAGGCCGCCTGGTTCGTGGTTCGGTTGCACGCGGAGAGGCTGGTGACCAGAAGCAGGGGGATGTCCAACGTCCATCTCGTGTTGGGTCCGCCGCTGTTCGTTAGGCGCCCGATTCCTCGACGGCTCTCTGCTGATACGCCGTGGCGAGTTGGGTCCGGCCGGTGAGGTTGAGCTTGCGGAGAACGGTGGACACGTGCGTCTTCACGGTGGCCCGGCCGACGATCAGGCGCGGCGATCTGCGGGTTGGTGAGCCCGTCGGCGACCAGCTCGGTGACCGCCAGCTCGGTCGGAGTGAGGCTGTCCCAACCGAACGCCGGTCGTCGTCGGTCGCCCCGGCCGCGGCGGGCGATCTCGACGAGGTCGCCGAGGTCCGGGACGCTCCCGTCGAGCAGGCGTCGGCGAGTGTCGGCCACGCCCGACGCGATCGCAGCGGCCCGCTCCGCCCGGCCGCCGATCTCGTCGCCGCGACCGAACAGATCGAGCGCGTCGAGCACCGCCGGGATCGCTCCCAGCTCCCACAGGGTGTCGAGCGCGCGGGCGGCTCGTGTGTCGGCGCGCCGTGCTTCCCCGGCGAGCTGGTCGACGCGTGCGAGAAGCAGCTCACCACGCGCCGCGTCGATGCGGTTCCCGATCTCGGTTGCGTCGGCGACCAGTCGGTCGGCGACGGTGCGGGCGGCGTCGATGTCGCCGCCCGCGAGGTAGGCGGCGGCGAGGGTGTGGTCAAGCCAGTGTCGGTAGACCGATGCCCACTCGACCCCCGGGTGGGACCGGAGCACGACCAGGCTTTCGGCGGCATCGGCATCTGAGCCGGACCCGACAAGGGCACGTGCCCGCGCGTCGACGAAGAGGGGGATGAACTGGAGCTCACCGGCCCGGAGGTACTTGTCGATCGCGCGCTCCATCGCCGCGAGTGCCGTGTCGAACCCGCCGCCGGCGATCGCCAACCAGGCGTCGACGGCATCGAAGCATGCGGTCACGCTGATCGATGTGAACCCATCAGCGAGTCGCCGGCCACGTTCGATCGTGCGGCGGGCGTCGCCCCAGTGGCCGAGCTGGTACTCGCAGATGCACCGGCGGGCATCCGCGTCGAGCGCCAGCCGGCGGGACCGCAGTGCGGACGCAGCGGCATCCGCCTCGTCGAGGTGGGAGAGAGCATCGGCGGGGCGGCCGAGGAACGTGTGGGCGAGGGCCGCCCCGCAGCTGCCCCAGGCCGCCCACATGGGGTCCCCGCTCGACGCGCAAATGTCGATGCCTCGGGCGAGCGTGGGCAACGCATCTGCCGGCCGGTGCCAGGTGTCGTGAGCGGCGCCGAGGACGATGGCCCGGCCGTGCGAGCGTCGATCACCCGCGAGTTCGGCCGCCTCGCTCGCACGCTCCAACGCGTCGACGATCTCGTCGTGGTCGCCTCGCGAGGTGGCCAGCAGCGCGGCGGCCACAAGCCCCGGCGCTGCCGCCTCCGGATAGCCCCCGTCATCGACGGCGGCCGCGCTGGCCGCCCAGCCGAGGGCCTCGTCGATGAGTCCGTCGTAGAAACACAGCGGCGAGGTGGTCGACCAGCCGCCAGATCGCGGCCGCCTGCGACGTCTGCTCCGCGTGGTTGATCGCAGCGCGCGTGCATCGTTCAGGAGCCGCCGTGCCATCGCAGCAGCGTCGGCAGGTTCCGGTCCGTCGAAGCCGGGGGTCGTCGCCTCCGCACGTGTGAGTACCCACGCCAGGTGCCGATCGCGCACGAACGAGGTCTCCCCGGACTCATCCAACCGATCTTCGGCAAAGGCTCGAACCGTCTCGAGGAAGCGGAGTCGGCCGTCGCTGCTCGCGGCGAGGAGGGACCCCTCCACGAGGCGGTCGAGTGCCGCGGTCACTTCGTGGGCGGGCCCACCGTCGACCTCGACCGCGTCCGTCGGGTCGAACGGGCCGCTGAACACCGCGAGTCGGCGGAATGTGACGCGCTCGCCGTCGGTGAGAAGGTCGTGGCTCCATCGGATGGACGCCTCGAGTGTCCGCTGATGCGGCTGGGCGTCGCGTCTGGTGGCGGACAGGACCCGGAAGCGGTCGTCGAGTGCTGCGGCCAGGTCGTGCAATGGCGTCGTGGCGGCTCGTGCGGCGGCCAGTTCGAGTGCCAGTGGGATGCCGTCGAGACGGATGCAGATGCGCTGGATCGCCGTGGCGGAGGCGCCGTCTGCCGACACCTCCACCCCGGCGCGGTCGAGGCGGTCGATCAGAAACTCACCCGCCTCGCTCATGGCGACCGCGGCGGGGTTGTCGTCGGGTGCGACGGCGAGCGGGGGGACCCGGCGAACGATCTCCGCGGCGATGCCCATCGGTTCGCGGCTGGTGATCAGGACGTGCAGGTCGGCGCACCGTTCGGCCAGTTCGACGACCAGGCCTGCGACTGCCTCGATGAGGTGCTCAGCGTTGTCCAGAACCAACAGCTGCCGCCCGTGACCCAGTGCGTCGATGACAGCGAGGCGCCGGCCGGCGGCGCTCTGGTGATGGACCCCGACCGTCGCGGCCAGTTCGTCCACGACGGTCGTGTCGCGCCCTAGCGCGGCGAGTTCCGCCCACCGGATCGAGTCGAACTCGTCGGCATTGGCGAGCGCCACCTCGATCGCAAGGCGTGTCTTCCCGGCGCCACCCGATCCCGTGAACGTGACCACCCGCTGGTCGCGAACGGCTCCGACGAGGTCGGCCAGGAGGCCGTCCCGACCGATCAATGGGGTCGGTGCGAGGGGGACCGTGCCTGCGACCGTGTCGATCGTCCGGATCGGTGCCGATGCCAGGCCGTCGCCCCGCACCTCGAAGACTGTCTTTGCACCCTCCGCGCCGTAGAAGCGATGGCTGCCGAGATCGACCAGCCTGAGCCCGTCAGGGGCTGTTCCGACCAGAGCCGCCGACGCGCCGGACACGAGCAACTGCCCGGATCTCGCCGCACCCAGGAGGGCCCCCGAGCGCGTTCGGAACACCGGATTGGTCAGGCCCGTCCCGAGGTCGACCTCGCCGACGTCGACGGCGATCCGGAGCTCGGGATCACCATCGACCGCCGTGGCAGAGCGGAGGCGGGCGACGCCGGCCTCAAGCGCGGCGCCGACCGTGTCGAACAGCTCGATGTCCGACAGGTCGGCGCGCTCGGTCGGCCGACCCGAGCGCAACACGGCCCGGATGCCGGTGGCTCCTCGCCGGTCGTTCACTCGACTCCGGAGAGCTGGTGGATCAGCTCGTGATGGTCGAACAGCAACCGCTCGTTCA
The DNA here is from genome assembly GCA_041394325.1 of Microthrixaceae bacterium. Classification (GTDB taxonomy): domain Bacteria; phylum Actinomycetota; class Acidimicrobiia; order Acidimicrobiales; family Microtrichaceae; genus JAWKIJ01. The sequence continues at coordinate 2,794,575 of JAWKIJ010000001.1, read as the reverse complement.
CCAGGTGCCCATCGACGAACCGCATCAGCATCACGAACGGCAGCGACACGGATCGGCCTGTCGGCTCGAGCGTGACGCCGTGCGGGAGCTCGAGAACGCCGGTGTGGGTTCCGGTCACGGTCGCCTCGACCACCACTCGTCCGTCGGCGGTCGAGGTGGTGGTGTCGATGCCGAAACGGGTGTCGGGCAGGCCGGTCATCATGGTGATCTCCCGGGCGAAGCTCCCCGCCAGGTCGAACTCGGCATCGGGCCACTCGACACGGTAGTCGGGGGACAACAGCGCGGCCGCGGCGTCGATGTCTCGCTCGTTGATGCGGCCGATGAGTCGGCGAGCGAGGAGCTCGTCGGGGGTGGCGTCGGTTGGATCCGTGGTGTTGATGGTCATGGTGTCGATCGTGGTCTCGGTCATCGGCCGAAACCTCCGCCAACCGGCGGAGAAGGCGTGTGGCGCGAGCGCACGTATCCGATCGCCAGCAGAGCGAGCGAGACGACGATGCCGACCATCCCGACCGTGAGGAGGATCTTCGACGCAGTGTTCGCGGCAGAGGCGTCGGTCTCGGACTTCCCGGCGCCCAGGGCGATCCCGACAACGAGCAGGACGAACGACACCACGAGTGGAGTGAACCGATTGCAGATCATCGCCGTCGCCTCAGCCCTCGGAGCAGACGGCGTCGAACCGCTTGGTGAGCGCGTCGACCGTTCCGTCCTCGAACGGCGAGAAGTCGCCGGACTCGATCGCCGATCGTGCGATCGACACGAACTCCTCGGCCTCTGCAGTGCTCGTGCGGGTCTGGCCATGGTCGAGGTCCTCTCAGGGGTCGTCGGTCCCTGATCGTCCTGCGATGTCCGGCGCGCTACCTCCGCCGGATGGCGGATCGCGCCCGCGAAAAGCCCGAGGCCGCCCCGATTCGCGGGCGTGGCCGCTGTTCGGCCGATCGTGTAACCCCAGTGATTGCAGCCGTCTGCGTCCGTCACCATCCGTAGAAGTCGGCCCAGGGGTCGCTCTCAAGGTGACGGCACGGGTTCGAATCCCGTTGGGGGTGCTCGAGGGAGTCCCCTGCGATGCAGGGGACTCTTCGGCTCGCGGGCGATGTCGATACTCGCGTGACGCCCCGCGTTCCGCAGACCCCATGCCAGGGCAGGTTGCCGCGCTGGTGCCGTCTCGAGCGACACTCGCCGGCTCGGTGTCACACCTCCCGGATACCGTCGCCGGTGTACGGGCTCTGTCGAGATATCGGGCTCGGAGGAGCATGGTGATGAGGGCGAGCGGATGACCGTGGGCATTGATCGACCAGGTGCACGGTCGCTCTGGGGCAAGACGATCGATTCGACTGGCACGTTCCCACTTGCTGCCCACCTGCTCGATACGGGTGCGGTGCTCGCTGAGTATCTGGAGACATGGGTCCGGTCCCCGCAGCGGGACCGGCTCGCCGAGATGTGTGGCCTGGGTGCGCGCCCAGAGTCCCTACCGAATGCTCTGGGTCACCTTGCTGCACTCCACGACGTGGGTAAGGCAACCCCCTACTTCCAGGGTAAGGCCGCCGACCGTTGCGTTCCCGGCAGCAACAATCAGATGGTGGCGGATGTCGTCGAGAGCCTGGGCGATCAACTCATTCGTGACATCATCCCAGCTGACGAGGAGCGGTTCGAAAGGCATGCCTTCGGGTCGGGCGTGGCCTTGCGCCGACGCGTCGAAATTGGCGACTTCGCGTGTGATGTCCTCGCCGGACACCACGGGGTGTTCGAAGTCGACCTCGCGCGGTTCGAGCCGCAGCCGACACAGTTCGGCCGGCCCCCGATCCTCAGCGGCTGTGCTTCGTTGTGGGCTGGAGGCGAGAGCGAATCGCCTTGGGTGGAGGCGTGGGACGAACTGGCGGAGATCTGCGCGGAGGCCTTCGGCGAGCCCCTCCCGAGGGTGGAGAACATCACGTCCGTGCCCTTCATCACCCATCTCGTCGTCATCGCCGACTGGATCGCGTCCCAACGTGAGGTGCTGAGAACCGCGCCCCTCAACAGTCTGGCGAGACCGGCGCGGTACGTCGCTGCTCGGCGCGGGCACATAGCAAAGGCGCTCGAGGGGCTTCTTGGCCCGCCGCCGCCTGATACGACGGGCCGTGCCTTCGCGGCGATGTTCCCCGACGTTGGTACCGGCGAGCCGAACCAACTTCAGCGTTCGATGATGGAACTTCCAGAACGGCCCGGCCTCACGTTGGTCACCGCGCCGATGGGAGTTGGCAAGACCGAAGCCGCACTCTCACGGGCACTGCTCGGCCGGCGGGGCTTCTACTTCGCCCTGCCGACCGGCGCGACCGCCAAGGCAATGTTCGGTCGGGTGCGCTCCTTCGTCGCTGCAGTGGCGGATCCGAGCAAGCCGGTATCGGGGAGCCTCCTTTTCCACACGTCCCCGCTCGAGGACTTCTACCGAGCACCTGTCCCGGTCGACGGGTCGGCCACTGTGTCCGACGGGGAGACCGCGATCGTCGCGTCCGAGTGGCTGAAGGGGCGTCACCTCGCACTCCTCGCGACGGTCGGGGTGGGTACCGTCGACCGGCTCCTCCATGGTGTGTTGCCACACCGGTATGGCTTCCTCAAGCTGGGCGCCCTCGCGGGACGAACGGTGATTCTCGACGAGGTGCATGCGTACGATGCGTACACCTCCGCGCTTGTGGTCCGACTCGTCGAGTGGTTGGCCGTCGGGGGAGCTGATGTCGTGCTCCTGTCGGCGACGCTGCCCCGGGCGGTGACCGCGGAGCTGGTGTCGGCATGGCGCTCGGCGTGTGCGGCGGCGAACGATCATGCGGCCGACGACGCGGACGTGTCGGGGGCCACCTATCCGGCGCTGATGCACGTTCCCGCTGAACCGGGTGGGCAGATCCTCGTCAAGGAGGTGGAGACATCCTCCTACGAACTTGGGCTCGAGTACTTCGACGGACCGGACGCAGCGACGATCGCTGCTCGTGCGCGGGCGATCTTCAGTTCTCGGCCACCTTGTTTCACCGCGGTCATCGTCAACACCGTCACACTGGCCCAGCAGATCGCAGAGATCATCGATCGTGGAGCCGACGTCGACCTGCACGTGCTCCACTCCCGGATGACCGCACGTCAACGCCGTGAGGCGACGGACGTCATCGAGGCGGTCTTCGGCCGAGATCGATCCGACATGATTGAACGGCACGTTGTGCTCGTCGCCACCCAGGTGGCGGAGGTTTCGCTGGACATCGATGTCGACGTGATGGTGAGCCAGCTCGCTCCCGTCGCTGCGCTGTTGCAGCGCTCGGGACGGCTATGGAGACATTCGCGGGCAAACCGGAAGGGGTCGGGTCCTGCACGTTTCACGCCCCTCACCGCTCGACAAGTACCCGTACGCGGATTCGACGCTTCGACGGACGTGGTCGAAGGTGCTCGACGAAGGACGCCGCGACCGGATCCGAGTGCCCGGAGACGTGCAGGACCTGGTTGATGTCGGTTTCGACACGAGCGACGACGCCAACGATGTGGAAGCGCAGGCTCGCTCGTTGCGGCAGATGTCGGCTGGCCGGCGGGCCATCCCGTCGCCGGCATCGCTTCGCTCGGTCGGCTCGCTCACGGAGGGTTCTGGGGAACTCCCGCTGCTCCTCACCCGCCTCGGTGCCGACAGCGTCGAGGTGATCCCGGTCGGCGGGCCGGCGCCCGCTTGGATGGGGGACCTGCCTGCATCACCTGATCGCGACACTCAGCGCGACCTGTTGGATCATGTCGTGCCCGTGCCGAAAATGGGGAGGCCGGCAAGCGTGTTGAAGCTATGCGAGAAGCGCCCTGAGACATGGACGTCAGCTCGCTTCCCACTGCTGAGTGGCATTCGAGTACTTGACCTCGAAGCGCGGAGTGATCACGTCCGGCTCGACCCGAAGTTCGGCCTCGTGGTTCGCGACGGAGGAACCAGCGATGAGTAGCGATCCCAGCGATATCGCGGTCACCGACGTTCGCTGCTTGATGAGGACAGCGAGCTTCAACCTCGCTGACGAACCGTGGATCTCCGTGGTGATGGACGGTGAGACCCGCATGCTGGGGATGATGGAGCTGTTCCTTTCTGAAGATCGGATCACTGATGTCGTCGCCGACACGGACATCGAACGGTGGGCGATGCGGCTGTTCCTCAATGCAGTGGGTACGACGTTGCTGGATCGCCCCGACCGCCATTTGGACGAACCTCCGCCGCCTGCGGACCCCACACGAGTTGAGCGGTACTTCGCGGAATGCCGCGAGCGGCTCTGGCTGTTCCACCCCGACGACCCGTTCCTTCAGCAAGCCCAATTGGTGGACCGCGTGTGTAAAGCGGTCACACGTCCGAAGCGTGCGAGCGGGGGAGTCGTAGAGGTCGTGCCGGTCAATACGGTCAAGACGCTTTCGGTCGAGCTGCCGGCGAAGGACAAGCACACCTGGTGGGATCATCTCGCCGACCACGACCCGATCGACGGGTGGTTCTCTGTCGAGCCTGCACGGGCTGCGCGACTTGTGATCACACGTCACTTCTTCGGTGAGTCGGGTAACGAACAAGCTGCTCCGGGGTCGAGCGACAGAAACTCCCCGGAGGGCTTGTACGCGGCGGCTAATGGCGACAACAACGGGCTCTTCCTCGTGATGCGCAGCGGCCGCAACCTGTGGGAGACGATCTGTGCGAACGCGCTACGAGGACTGCGACGGCCCTGGCCTCGCTCTGGCAGAGCTGACGTCGCCCTCGGGGGCGGACAGACCGATCGGAGACCTGACACCTCTGGAACGGATGTTGTGGTCCCCGAAGGCGACCCTGCTGATCCCCCCTGGAACGGATGGGCGAGTCCGCTACGTCGTGCGGGCGGCGCGCCAGGAGCCGCCGTCTCCCGATCAGAAGTCGGAGATCAAAGAGCTGCGTAAGGAGGTTCGAGCGGAGCTCCGAGCGCACAGCCCACACACGGTGACCCGCGCCGGCGACGACGCGCCGCGTTTCGTCTGGATGGACCCGGAGCGGTCAGCGTGGCGGGAGGCCCCTTCGATCGCAGAGACGTTCAACGAGTCTCACCCTCAGCGGTCGGTCCTTCCGCCCAGCGAGCGGGCGTTCAATGTCTCGGTCCCTGTCGAGACACTGGGGTGCCGGTTCCGCGGCGGTGCGACAGGCCGCGTGCTTGACGGGTGGGTGGCCTCGTCCCTACCTGACGAACTGATGTCTTCCCCTGCAGTCGTGTATGAACTAGCTCGCCATCTCAACAAGGGTGGTGTGTTGGACCGAGCTGCGAGGTCGATCCGTCGGGCGGGGCGGTTTGCCGGGATCCCCACACACGACCAGTCAGGCACGCCGGTCGACCCGCGCCGTGATGAGCCCGACCCGGCCATCGTCAGAGATGCGCTCGCACGATTCTGGGACCGGGCCGAGGTGCTGGCCATGCGACTCATCGGGGAAGTCAGCGGCGACGGCCCGACCGTCACGCCTGACTGGTGGGACAGCGAGGTCGTCTCACTCGCCCGCCAGGTGGGTGATGAGTTGCTCGATCGGGTCGACCGCTTGGACCCCTCGCGTGTCTTCCATACAGCAGAAGCCCGAAGCCTCCTCCGCCGCGCCCTCCGTCCACCGACTTCAACGACAAGCGAGGTATCGCGATGACTGACTCACCGGAGCGGGGCGGTAACCACTTCATGGAATCAACACTGGGGCTGAGGGACGGACCCGGCGTAGCCGGGCGCTACGCGGTCTACCTCTCGCTCCCCCAGCGCGCGATCCGCGAACTGCCCCTCACCGACCCGCATCTCACCAACTGTCACCCGCGGGTCCGAGATGTCTGCCTGATGGCGGGGGTGTACCACCGAATCCCCCACCGGGGCCGCATCAACCTCGGAACCGCGATCGGTCAGGCCACGAGTCGTCATGGGGGCGGCGTGTCCGAGGACACATCGCGCACCCGCCTCCTCGCCCTGATGCGCCAGCCGTGGGTCGCTGCCGCCGTGACGCTGCGATCAACACTCAGCCAGATCGACGCCGGCGGCGGAGCTGTCGACTGGCACGACCTTGCGTGGGCGGCCCACCACTGGGACACGCCCAGCGACCACACCTGCGATTGTGCTCGTTGGGCACGTGGTTTCACCGGCGCAACATCCCATGACCAATCCCTCGAGGAGCAACCGTGACCCGATACCTCAACCTGCATATCCTGCAACCCTTCAGCTACGCCAACCCCAATCGCGATGACACCGGTGCGCCGAAGAGTGCCCTCTACGGAGGAGTGCTGCGTGGCCGGATCTCCAGTCAGAGTTGGAAACGTGCCATCCGCCTCGCGACTGAGAAGGCGCTCGACGCCGCGAGTTGGCGAGCCACGCCTGCCGGACTTGCGCCGAAGCTGGTGGACCACCTCGTGGAGCGTCCGGAGTTCGCCGACGCAGACGAGCAGACGAGGCGGGCCATGTGGGTGGCAGCGTGGGTCCTCGTCGCTTCGTTCACGGTCAGCAATCCCAAGACCGAGGGCGCCCACAAAGCCTACGAAACCGATGCTGCCGACGACTCGGAACCCACCGCGGACGCGGGGAATCGCGAGAAGAAGGATGTGTTGGCCTGGTTCACAAGCGCAGACCTCGACACGCTGGCCGACATTCTGGCGGAGGACTGGGACGAGCTGGCACCCCTGGCCGCGAAGAAGAGCGGAGGCGACCTTACGAAGCGTTTGGACCGAAATGGAGGCAAGCTCCGACAACTCCGGGAGCATGGATTCGGGCCGACTGATTTGACGGTGGCGGCGTTCGGGCGGATGTACGCGAATGCCGTCGGCGCGTCGGTCGATGCGGCGGTCCAGGTTGCGCATGCCCTCACCACCCACGAGATGGCCCACCAGATCGACTACTTCACGGCCGTCGACGATGTGCGGAACGCACAGCGCGATTCCCAGGGAGCAGGTCACCTGGGACTCGCGCAGTTCACCGGCGGGGTGTACTACCGATACCTGAGCATCAACGTGGACGACCTGGCCGCCAACGCCGCTGCTCTCGACGTTGCCGCCGCCCGGGCGTTGCTGCAGGCCATGGTGTTGGCCTTGCCGTCGGGCAAACAGAACGTCACCGCGAATCACGAGCCGCCTCTCCTTGTGCTTGCAGAGCTCCGCGATCGCTCGCTCTCGTATGCCTCGGCATTCGAGGCCCCGGTTCCCGTGAGAGATGCCGGGCTGGGGCTTGCGTCCGCGCGTCGGCTTGTCGAGTTCGCGGGACGAGTCGACACGATGCTCGGTGGCGAGGCCGAGCGGCACATCGTCACTCACCTCGACCTCGATACCTCGGACGGGAACGGTGTGCCGGACGGGATCACAAAGCATCCGACGCTTCCTGGGCTGCTCGACGAGATGGCGGCCCAATGGAGCTGAGTCGCACGCTCGGACTGGCCTTGCACGGGCCGCTCCAGTCATGGGGTGCGCATTCCAAGCTGGGGGTCCGTGAAACCGGACCGACCCCCACGAGATCCGGTGTCCTGGGGATGGTTCGAGCTGCGCTTGGGGATCCGCGGGATGGAGATCAGGAACTGTTGAGCGCTCTGGATCGAGTCGAGTTGGCGGTTCGTGTTGACCGGCCAGGCGATCTTGTCCGCGACCTTCACAACACGACGGCCGGCCCGGCGTTCAAGGCCACCGGAACGGCCTATGCCGAGACGATCATGTCCGTTCGGTGGTATCTGTCGGATGCCGCGTTCCTGGTGGTGATGGCCGTCCCGGAGCCCGATGAGGCCGGGCTGGTCGACCGCATCGCCGCGGCGCTCGAACATCCTCGCTGGCATCTGTGTCTCGGTCGCCGGTCATGTCCCCCGACAGAACCGTTCACCCTTGGGGTCGTTCCGGTGCACCCGCTCGACGTGCTCTGTACTGCGCCGGTCATGTGTTCTGGCGGTCCCCCGGAGCACCTCTCCGTTGCCTTGAGTGGCGCGCTCGCGGCAGAGGCGGCGCGACGTGGTTGGGACCCGACGGTCGGTTCCACCTCGATGACACGGCCGTTGCCCGGTCGGCGGTGGGCCGCGGATGTCGTCTCGGGTTTTCGCCTGCCGAACGTCGAGATCGTGGGCGCTGATCCGACGGGACTCGCCCAGTGGTTTCAGGAGGCCAGGACATGAAGGTCTTTCTCAGTACCGTTCCCCTCGCCCGTGCGGGCCGCTCCCGCAGCCATCATCAGGTTGCGCACCGCACCGTGATGGGGCTGTTCCCCCCACTGGGCGACCACGCCAGATCCGAAGCGGCTGTGTTGTTTCGCATCGAGCCTGCGTTCAGCCGCATTCTGGTGCAATCGACCACGCCGCCGTCGGACCATCAACTGGCGTCTCTCAAGGGAGAGGTGAGGACGGCCGACCTCGGCCTGATTACGGCCGCTCGGGTGATTCAGTACCGGATAGACGTGGCGGCAGTGGAGCGGACTGGTCGGACGGAGCGCCGCTTGTCGAGCGCTGCGATTCCGGCATGGTGGGCTGTGCTGGCAGAACGATCCGGCCTCGAGATTCAGGAGCCCTTCGAGGCCCACCTCATGGGGACGACCGAACGCCGGGCGAAGGCGGGTCCCCAACCACAGCTTCGCCTCGCATCGTTGGCGGGTACGGCCCGGATTACGGACTCGGAACGTGCACTGCACGTCTTGGTTCACGGCATCGGGAGGGCCAAGGCATATGGGTGTGGGCTGCTCAGCGCGGTTCCAGCCTCATGACTTGGCTCCGCGAGACCCGGGAGCTTTCCTTTCCTCGGGTGGTTGACCTTCCGCGGGTCGCGGATCGCGTGTCGTTTCTCTACCTGGATGGCGCGGTCATTCGCCAGGACGAGACCGGTGTCGTTGCCTACTCGACGGGTGGGAACGTCCGGATTCCGTGCGCCTCGACCTTGGTGCTCTTCCTCGGAGCGGGAACGTCGATCTCCCAGTCCGCGGCCCTGACGCTGGCCCGGCACGGAACGACGGTGGTGTGGACGGGTGTCGAAGGGGTCGGTGCGTCGGCGACGGTCCGACCGCTCACCAGCTCGTCCGGCCTTGCGGAGGCGCAGGCGGCAGCATGGGCGGACGTCGAGCAACGTCACCGGATCGCGCGTCGTCTGTTCCTCGAGCGGTTCCCGTCCGATGAGGTCCCATCCGACACGGACCTCGACACCCTTCGTGGTCTCGAGGGAGCGCGGGTGCGGCACTGCTATGAGCGGTTCCGACGGATTCACGACCTCCCGGAGTGGCGGCGCAGGCAGAGAGCTGAGGACCTCGATCCGGTCAACATCGCGCTCAATGTCGCGAATGCGATGCTCTACGACACCGCTGGGGCGGTTATCGGCGCGCTTGGACTCAGCCCTGCGCTCGGCTTCATCCACGCCGGAAACGTGAGGGCGTTTGCTCTCGACCTTGCTGATCTGTACAAGACGAGGAGTTCGATCCCTTCTGCATTCGCGTGTGCGGAATCCTCCGATCCCGGCGGCGATGTGCGCCGATCGATGAGGTCGTATCTGGCCGATCTGCGAATCCACGCCGACATGGTCCGAGTCATCACGGGCCTCTTCGGTGATGTGGGGTCCGAGGACAAGAACGTGATCATTGGAGAGGGTGGCTATGTTGAGGGCGGTTGGAGTCAGGAGGACCGGTGAGGGATGGTGCTCCTGATCAAGACGACCGCAATCCCTGCCTCGCTCACCGGCTATCTGTCGCGGTACCTCCTCGAACTCGAGAGTGGTCTGTTCGCGGGGACGGTGTCGCGTCGACTCGCTGACCATCTGTGGAGACAGGTCGAGCGATACTCGGCCGAAGGCCATGCCGTCGGCGTTTTCTCCGGCGGGAACGAGCTTGGATTCACCCTCCGAACGCATAACCATCCCACCCTCGACATCCGCGATTTCGATGGGTTGCCACTACCGGTGATCAAGCCGGGCCAGACTTCCTGAGAGAAGCCCCGTCCCCGCTCACGCGGGGTGAACCACCGCCCACCAACTACAAGTACCCATCGACCTCTCCCGTCCCCGCTCACGCGGGGTGACCCGCGCGCCGCACCTCGGCCACGAGCTGCTCGGCGCCCGTCCCCGCTCACGCGGGGTGAACCCCGGGCCGCGGCAACACAAGCGACTTATCCAACGCCCGTCCCCGCTCACGCGGGGTGAACCCACGACGACATCGGCCTCGCCCGCGGCAGGTGAGCCCGTCCCCGCTCACGCGGGGGTGAACCCGTCTTCGGCTCCGTCGGGTTCGTTGGCGATGACCCGTCCCCGCTCACGCGGGGGTGAACCCGTACTCGGTCACCAGCTGACGAAACGTCGTATCCCGTCCCCGCTCACGCGGGGGTGAACCCTACGACACCGGTGAACTGATGGTGCGCACGTTCCCGTCCCCGCTCACGCGGGGGTGAACCCTACGACACCGGTGAACTGATGGTGCGCACGTTCCCGTCCCCGCTCACGCGGGGGTGAACCCGCGAGGGATTCCACGCCGCTCGACGGACAGAACCCGTCCCCGCTCACGCGGGGGTGAACCACACCACCATCACCACCCGACGCCCGCACAACCCGTCCCCGCTCACGCGGGGGTGAACCCACGAAACCGTCGACCGTACTGGCGTTACGGTCACCCGTCCCCGCTCACGCGGGGGTGAACCCCCGCACACACGCGCGCGCCATCATCTGGCCGACCCGTCCCCGCTCACGCGGGGGTGAACCCATGGGGCGAACGACGACACCGATACCAAGCCCGTCCCCGCTCACGCGGGGGTGAACCCGTGTTCCACTGGGCGACCGGCCCCACCTTGTACCCGTCCCCGCTCACGCGGGTGAACCCGGGTCCGCCGACGCGATCCCAGCCGCGCCACCCGTCCCCGCTCACGCGGGGGTGAACCCATGACGTGGGAGACCGACAAGTTCGCGACGATGCCCGTCCCCGCTCACGCGGGGGTGAACCCTGTGTGTCGATGTCGGGCATCATCCCGACGGGCCCGTCCCCGCTCACGCGGGGGTGAACCCTCGAAATGCATCGGGTCGGCGTGACGCCACATGCCCGTCCCCGCTCACGCGGGGTGAACCCTGTGTTTCGTGCGCCGATGTGCGCCTTCCGGGTCCCGTCCCCGCTCACGCGGGGGTGAACCCGCCGACGGGTCGCCCGTCGCCTGCGGAGGCACTCCCGTCCCCGCTCACGCGGGGGTGAACCCGGCTACGGCTACGGCTACGGCGACGGCAACGGCCCGTCCCGCTCACGCGGGGTGAACCCATCACCGACCACCACCGTGGTCGTCTGTACCCCGTCCCCGCTCACGCGGGGGTGAACCCAAGAACAAGGCGTTCCGGGTGTGGAAGGCCCGCCCGTCCCCGCTCACGCGGGGGTGAACCCGCGGTTCGCCGTGCGGACCCGACGGTGCGTGTGTCCCGTCCCGCTCACGCGGGGTGAACCACCATGTGGGGTGGTGTGGGTCGCCGGGACTGAACCCGTCCCCGCTCACGCGGGGTGAACCCGCAATCCACCAGATCGCCGCGGCCAGCACCTGGCCCGTCCCCGCTCACGCGGGGTGAACCCGAGCGGGTGCGGCTGTCTCGCTTCGACGAGAGCCCGTCCCCGCTCACGCGGGGTGAACCCGACAAGTCGAACCACCCAACCTCGGGACCCACCCGTCCCCGCTCACGCGGGGGTGAACCCGTGGCGTGTCCTGTCCCGACCGGGGGGCTGCGCCCGTCCCCGCTCACGCGGGGGTGAACCCCGCAATCAGCGCATATCGACATGACGATCGTGCCCGTCCCCGCTCACGCGGGGGTGAACCCCGGGTGACGGTATGTCGAGGATGGTTCGATATACCCGTCCCCGCTCACGCGGGGGTGAACCCCCTTCCGCGGTGCGTGTCGTACGCATTGCCGTCCCCGTCCCCGCTCACGCGGGGGTGAACCTTGGCGTACGACCTCCGGTATGGCCGGAAAAGTGGCCCGTCCCCGCTCACGCGGGGTGAACCCGGCACCGGCGGATTCGGCGGCTTCCTCTTGCACCCGTCCCCGCTCACGTGGGGGTGAACCCTGGGCTAATCCGTCGGGGTTCTACGCGATACCCCCGTCCCCGCTCACGCGGGGGTGAACCTCTTGACGCCACAACCAGCGAACGCGACGAGCTTCCCGTCCCCGCTCACGCGGGGGTGAACCCACGACGATGACCGACGGCGCCGCCGCGGACCCACCCCGTCCCGCTCACGCGGGGGTGAACCTCATCTCGATCGCCAGATCCACCCATGCCTTGAGCCCGTCCCGCTCACGCGGGGGTGAACCCAACGGTGCCACCCGATGCGAGCACTCGACCGTGCCCGTCCCCGCTCACGCGGGGGTGAACCCAAGGACAAGGCGTTCCGGGTGTGGAAGGCCCGCCCGTCCCCGCTCACGCGGGGGTGAACCCGTCGCGGCAGCGCTCACACCGCCACGCCGTTCCCCGTCCCCGCTCACGCGGGGGTGAACCCCCGACCGTACGCCCAAACACCCGCCGGTCGAGCCCGTCCCCGCTCACACGGGGGTGAACCCCGTTCGCCGGACTGGACGGGTCGTACGTGTCGCCCGTCCCCGCTCACGCGGGGTGAACCCCGGCTCCGGTCGGCAACCGTCGAACCGGTCCTCCCCGTCCCCGCTCACGCGGGGGTGAACCCTGGCCGCCCGACGCGGGGCGCGCAACACACGCACCCGTCCCCGCTCACGCGGGGGTGAACCCGACAACCGTGGCGGTTCCCGACCCTCGGTTTCCCCGTCCCCGCTCACGCGGGGGTGAACCCGGGACGACGTGCTGGACGGAAGGTTGGTCCTGCCCGTCCCCGCTCACGCGGGGGTGAACCCACAGAACCCGAGTGAACGCATCACGACGGCCGCACCCGTCCCCGCTCACGCGGGGTGAACCCCGACAACCGTGGCGGTTCCCGACCCTCGGTTTCCCCGTCCCCGCTCACGCGGGGGTGAACCCGGGACGACGTGCTGGACGGAAGGTTGGTCCTGCCCGTCCCCGCTCACGCGGGGGTGAACCCACAGAACCCGAGTGAACGCATCACGACGGCCGCACCCGTCCCCGCCCACGCGGGGGTGAACCCCACATACTCGAGTGCCGCGTCGGTGCACGCGGGCCCGTCCCCGCTCACGCGGGGGTGAACCACTCGGCGTCCATCCCGTTCGCCTGCCAAATGTCCCCGTCCCCGCTCACGCGGGGGTGAACCCGCTGGCCCCACGGTGGCGGTGTCGAGCGAGGACCCGTCCCCGCTCACGCGGGGGTGAACCCCACACCCGCGGCGACCGCGACGACCAGCAGCAGCCCGTCCCCGCTCACGCGGGGGTGAACCCCAGACCGATGTGAAGAACGTGTTGGGCGGCATCCCGTCCCCGCTCACGCGGGGGTGAACCCGGGGATCATCCCGACGGGCGGCATCGTGTGGCCCGTCCCCGCTCACGCGGGGGTGAACCCATATGGGCCGCGACCATCACATGGGCGGAACTCCCGTCCCCGCTCACGCGGGGGTGAACCACCGACGGTGCGACCGTGTTCCACTGGGCGACCGGCCCGTCCCCGCTCACGCGGGGGTGAACCCGACGAGACGCTCGAACACGTCAGGGCGGTCCTCCTCTGTCAGCCTCTTGAGGGTCCTGCGAGGGAGCGACGAGAGGAAGAACGCTGTGGTCAGTAACAACATGGATGCCCTGGCGTGGCTGCGCAGGCAGCTCGACGGGGGTGAGAACGATCTGCTCTGAGAGGTGGTGCGCGAGTTCGCACAGCGGTTGACGGCCGTCCTCGACCGGGACGCCGTTCCACGATGACCAGATCGCTGTCCGTCAAGCCACCCCACACACGATCGCCATCGACTACCGGCGTCGCCGGAATTGCGACGGCCACACCGTCTGTATGGACGGGTCGGCCTCCCGTGGGATCCAACGGTTCTTGAGGCCGAAGGTCACCAGTGCTCGCATCGCGAGCACACGTTCTGCACAGTCGACGAAGCGAGGGCCCGCCGAGCACCGGACGGACCCATATTCGCAGCAGGGACTCCTGGTGATGGCGCTCGGCGTAGCCGGTCGAGCGTGACGACAGGCTCGTCAGGTATCGGTCGACCAGCCCACCGACCGTCGTCGGGGCCTTCGCCCGTCCGGGTCAGCCTGGCGAGAGGGCATCCAACAAGGCGGGCACTCGACCACGGCCATGGTCCACACCTGTTCCGGGTCGACCCGTTGGTGGTGGTGGGCCAGGAGGATGCGCAGCCGGGAGATGTCACGCCAGTCGACGTCGGGGTGCGTATCAGTCGCCGTGTCGCTGAGGGCGTTCGCTGCCTCGCCGATGATCTCCAGCGGTCGCTCGGCAGCACGGACCCGGATCTGATCAGCCAGGAACCGTCACGACCGACCGACGCGACGTTCGACGTTCTCGACGCACGCGGCGACGATGTCGGCGAGCCGAAGGTCGTCTCCCCGTGTCAAAGGGGTATGGCTTCGGCGCTGATGTGCTCGTCGCGTGGTTTGAGCGCTCGAGCAGACACCACATCGACGGGGCTGCCCGGCAGGGCGGTCAACTCGTCTTGGAGATGGAGAAGGTCGAACAGGGAGTTGTCATCCTCGCAGTCGACCAGGAGGTCCACATCGCTCGGCGGTGTCTCCTCACCACGTGAGACAGAGCCGAACAGCACGACCGAGCGACCACGGTGTCGGCGGACGGCAGCAAAGATCTCCTGACGCCGCTCCTCCAGTCGATCTCGCAGCTTTCCCATGCCCCAAGCGTACGACGAGCGCGACCATCGCCGACGGGCCGGTCGCTGATTCCCGGCAGGCTCAGGCCGAAGTTCCGGCCATGGACTACCCGGTTGTCCGGGAGTCTTCGCGGAGCGGGTGCGGCCGCATCGGTCGCGGGCTCAGGGCACCTGAACGGTCTTGCAGTCGGGGGTGCCGGCCGGCTGGCTGTCGTTGCCCCAGACCCACGCGAGGCACACCTGATGTGAGCCCGGCGCGGGTGCCGGCATCGACAACGTGGTACCGATGCCCGCGCCGTGGGCTGCTACGACGTCGGGTCGCGCGACGTCTGTCACCACCGTCGATCCACCGGGCGTCAGCTTCGTGCCGTCGAGGAACCAGTACGCCTGATTGAGCCCCTCCGTCGAGGTGCGCACCACCCGATTGCGCCACCCGCCGGCCGTGAGGATGCCACCGTTCACCTGCGCGGTGTCGAGGACGATGCTCGAGAACTGGTCGGCGGGGACCGTGATGTCGACACACTCCTGGGCGAGATCCGGCAACGTCGAATCGTCGCGCGGTACCACGTCGAGGCAGAGGGAGTGGACGCCCTTGGCGAGTCCCGCGAGGAACTGGAAGGCGATCTGTCCCGCGACTCGCCCGCGCGCCGCCTCGACGTCGGGTCGGGCACCCCAGCCGATGCCGAAGGCATCGCTGCCGGGTGCCGCGAGTGAACACGTGGCGTTCTTGAAGGTGTGTCCACCGACGCTGACCACCAGGGTCGGGCAGCCGCCGCGGATCCCGGCCGCCGGATCGACCACCCATCCCCGAACGGTGGTCCAGGCACCCGACCCCTCGACCCGTTCGATGTGGGCGGTGTAGCCGTACCGGTTGCACGCCGACGTCAGGAGCGCCGTCGCCCCGAGCAGTGCCGCGACCGCGGTAGGTCGGATCCAACCCATGGCCAACCCCTTCGTCGAACGGACCGGCGACCGTCGCCGTCCGATCCCGCGCAAGCTATCCGCTCCGAGGCCGGCGGGTCGGCGAACTCGGAACGTGTACGCCGTCGCCCTCGCGAGGCGTGGTGGGGGGATCAGGCGGCCCGTGAGAACAGGGCGCTCGCTCCGATCGCGACGGCACCTCCGGCGAAGCGTGCGGGAAGGAATCGTCGGTTGCCGTAGAGGTCGTGGACCCAGGCGGGTGCGGCGGCGAGGGCCGCCGAGTACAACGCCTGATAGGAGGGGATCAGCAGGCGGGTCGTTCCCTTGAACGTGGGGGACCACAGCCACTGGTCCATGAAGCGGGTCTGCGCGTTGACGGCCAGGCTCGGCCGGTGGGCGTCGAGATGATCGAGCAGCTCGCTCCAGGTCGACGGCGGATCGACGTCGCCCAGGGCGAGGGCCATCCGTCGCATTTCGGCGACGTAGTCGTCGAGCATGTCCGGATCGGGCCGCCGTCCGTAGCGCAGCCAGCAGCGGGCCATTCCCAACAACAGTCCACAGTGGACCCAGTCGAGGCTGTCGGAGTCCTGCGCCCGGTAGGTGCGACCGTCGGGAGCGACTCCGGTGATGTGTGTGTGCACCCGATCCACCGTCTCGACCGCCGCCTGCGCCACCGAGCCGGGTGCGAAGGTGATGGTGGAGACGAAGCCCCCCGTGCGTTGGAGTCGACCCAACGGGTCGTCCTCGAACTTGGAGTGTTCCATCACGCCCGCGAGTACGAGAGGGTGCAGCGCCTGTATCCACAGCGAGAGGAACCCGCCGACCAGGCCGGCCGGGTCTCCGTGGATGGTCCAGGCCGCCCCGCCTTCGGGCATCCACGGTGGATCGGCGGGGTCGGTTTCGTAGCGTGGTGCCCCCATTCGCACCGCTAGCTCCTCGAGTGCACGGGCGGGAAGCCCTCCGGTGATCCGCCGGCCGGTACCCGCAACGAAGCGCAGCGCGGATGCGCCGAGGCGCTCAGGTCCGTGGAGTCGCAACGCCGGGTCGGATCGGACATAGGTCTGTGCGTCCATGGCAGAGCAGTTTACAAAGAATACGAAGCGTAAACAGGGTCTCTTCTAGGATGATGCGGTGCCGGCTCGAATGGACCTGGCCGCGGTGCTCGAGGCCGTCGGCTCCGCGCCCGACGGCGGTGCGGCGGAACCCGGACCGGGTCGTTCGGCGTCGATCGACCGAGTGCTCGACGCCGCACTCGGGTGCTTCGTCCGCGACGGTGTCCGGTCGACGACGATGTCGGACGTGGCGGCTGCGGCGTCGGTCTCGCGCGTGTGGGTCCACCGACTGGTCGGCAGCAAGGATGCGCTGGTCGAAGCCGTGCTCACCCGCGAGGTGCATCGGCTGCTCGCCGTGTCGCCCGACCTGGTCGATCCCGGCCGGCCTCCGGTCGAGACGTTCGCTCGGACCGCCGGCGAGGTGGTGGCCCACTTCTCCTCGCATCCGTTGGTGCGACGCTTCGTGGAGGACGAGGCCGACCAAGTGGTCGCGGCTTTCACCGACGGCCGTTTCCTCTCGATGGTGGCGGAACGCCTCTCCACGCTGGTTGCACCGGGGTTCTCGACGGGCGCCGAGCGCATGAGACCGATCGTCGAGGCCGCGACCCGCGTGGCGGTGTCCCTGATGATCGCACCGATGAGGCCTGGTGGCGACGGTGCCGAAGCGGTCGAGGCGCTCATGCTCGCGGCGTTCGGTCCAGCGCTGAGCGAGCTGGGGCCCCCCGACCCGCGAGGTGGGGAGCCGTGATGGTCGGGATTGCCGAACGCGTGACGCGCCGGGTGGGTCAGGCGAGCTTGAGGAACATCCGCTGCACGTCCGCCACGTCGTAGCCGGCCCGCGCGGAGCGTGCCGGATCCTCCATGCACCACTTGAGGCCGGCGGCGACCAGTACGAAGCCGACTTGCTCGAGGGCCTTGTTGGCCGCGGCGATCTGAGTCACCACGTCGCGGCAGTCGCGGGAATCCGTCAACATCTGTTGGATCCCACGTACCTGGCCCTCCACCCGTCGGAGGCGCTTCTGGAGCGCATCGATGGTCTCCTCCGGGAGATCCATGGTGGCGTGCTCTGGGCTTTCCGGTGTCATGGCCTCAGGTTACGCGTACCCATTGGGGTATCGATCCGTTGTTCGAGGACGGACCGCTCCGTGGGTGCACCTCATACGCGTGACGTCCTTCGAGACGGCTCGGTACTCGCCTCGCCGGAGCCGTCGGTGCCGAACGGGCTCATCTGCAGCCGACGCCGTTGGAGCATCCACGCGTCCTCCTGCCCCGCCTCGAGAAGAAGGGTGCCGATCGATCCCGTCAATCCGAACGCTGCAACATGTCCGGCCACGACGGTCTCGACCGATCGAACGAGGTGTTCGGTCGGCTCGCCCGGCCCGGTACGCCCCGTCGCGTCGAGGACGACCGCGATCTCGTCCTCGTCGACCCTCGCGACGAGGCCCTCGGGCGAACGCTCGAGAAGGCGCCGCGAGACCATGGAGATCAGCTCGTCGAGAGGGTCGGTCGTTCCCGAGCCGAGGGGGGACGCGGTGACGGCGGGTGGGGTTCGAGAGATGCTCGGCTCGGCACCAGCGGTGATCTCGACCGTGTCCTCCGACAGGACGACCGCGAAGTCGTGACGATCCAACGGGGGTGTGTCGAGCCGGATGAACGCGGCGACGAGGGATTGGGACTTCGTCGGTTCCGAACCTGCCGGCTCGCACCGCCGTGACATCTCGGCGAGAGACTCTGAAAGTCCGGTGCGGTTGAGCAGGCCGGTCGCCTCGTCGTGGGTCGCGCGATGGTGGAGACGACGTCGTTGCGCGGACACCCAGCGTTCGCGCGCAAGGAGTTCGAAGGCGGTGCGGAGTTGGCCGGCGAGCAGGCCCAGGGCCTCGTCGCGTCGGCGCGCGGTCTCCACCGTCTCCTCGTCTTCCCCCGAGGACGCGGGCGGACCGGTCTCGCACGCGAGCACCATCGTCCTTGTGCCGTGGTTCGCCAGAACGGCGAGTCGGGTGCCCTCGGGGGAGATGACGAACTCACCGGGCGGTGTGTGCGCGACCATGGCGGGCAGATGCCGGAGGTCCACACTCCTCCGACGGTGCAGCACATGGTGAGCGGCCGCCGCGGGTCGCTCGATGAGCACCAGCGTCGCAGCGTCGAACCCGAGCGCGATGGCTGCGTCGACCGCCGTGTTCGACACCTGTGCCGCGTCGTGGGTGGCGAGACGCCGACCGGCGACGGTGAGGACCGCCAGGAACCGTGCCCGTGCCCGCTCTCGTCGGTACTCCTCGTCGGCTCGGCGAGCCTGGGCGGCCACCGCGTTGCCCAGCGCACCCGCAACCCCACCGAGGACCAGGCCGCCCACGAGCCCGCCGCCGAGCTCGACGATCGGCCCGAGGCCCGAGCCGGGGGTCCATCGCGCGATTCGTTCGATCGTCAACGGCAGGGCGATTCCGAGCCACGTGAGCACCGCACCGGGCATCTGGAATCGCAATGCACCCTCCAGCACCGCAAGCGCGGGAGGAGCCAGAGCGGACTCGGCGCACCTGGTCGAGCCGCGACGACGGCGCCGACGACCGCGAGCGCGTCGAGCGCCACCTGCGCAGCCGTCAACCGTTCGTTCGGGAGTCCACGTCGTCGCCGACCTCGTGAGGCAACGACGTCGGCCGAGAGGAGGCAGAGGGGCGGGATCGACGCCCACCTCCAGTCGGCGTGGCCGGATCGCCCGCGATGGCGAGCCATCCCACCCAGCACACGATCGCCGCCCAGCGAGTGACGCGGATGGCACTCTCGACGGCCCGGTCGGCGGTGTCGAGCGGAGCATCGGTCATCTGCACTCCCAGATCGTGTCGGCGAAGAGCCCGCGGTGAGGTCGACCGGGGATCGTGAGTGCTCGACGTCCGCCGGGGGGCGAATCGGTCGCCCAGCCGCGTGTGGCGCCAAGACCCACGACGGCGAGCCCGACGAGCAGCATCGCGAGCGCCCCGAGGTTCGCCTCGTGTAGCCACAGGATGGGATACCCGAGGAGTGGCACCACCAGCACACCTTCGCCGTCCACCGCATCGAACGGCACCGCGTCGGTGTCGACGGTCGGGTTCGCGTCGCCGCGGGTCGTGTAGGTGTGGCGGCGGTGGTCGACCGCGACGATCCGGTGGAGGGTGGTCGCGTCGTGGCCGGCCGTGTGGAAGCGGACGACCGTTCCGACCGCGGCCGGACGCGGCTCCGGCTTCAATACGACGACGTCGCCACGGTTGAGTGCCGGCTGCATCGATCCACTTTCGACGGCGGTCGCCTCCCAACCGAGGAACAGCACCGGGAGCACGACGCACAGGGCGAGGATCGCCATCGTCATCACGGTGAACACCGATGCCGCGTGCAGCCCGCCGGCACACAGCGCGACCGCGTCGAGCCCGGGTGGTCGAGGCTCCGCGAGGAGTGCGTCGACCTCCGCGTCGAACGACGCTGTGGAAGGGGTCGCAGTCGGGAGGGCAGGGTGCATCGCTCGACTCGGGCGGAAGAGACCCTCGATGAACGCCACGGGACCCGCGTCAGCTCCGGGCTTCCCAGGTGAAGCCGAAGTTCACGCTCTTCGCCTGCGCTGCGTTGTCGTCCTGCATTGTGAGGGTCACGCGGAAGGTTCGGCTCTGGCCGGATCCGGTGGGGGTCCACCCGGTCGACTGCGCCGTCGCGTAGGACGTCTTGGTGGTGAGGAAGTCCGCGAGGGTGCCGGTCACGATCGTCGAGGAGGGGGTGAAGCCGGTGCACGAGGAGAAGCTCCCGCCGGTTCCGATCTCGACCGTCGCATCGAGGTAGGTCTCCAGGCCGGTACCGGTCGGAACCCCACTCCGGTAGAGCTGGATGGGTGCACCGGTGGTGATCGTGCCGTTGTAGGTGACGACGATGCACTTGGTCTGGGTGTCGCCCGGCTTCATTCCGGTCACGTTGAACATGGCCGAACCGGTGTCGTCGTCCGCGAGCGCGACTCCCGCGGCGGTGACGCTGTTGGCGGTGTTGTCGGTGGTGCCGGAGAAGGCGGCGCGCGATGAGCCGACGACCAGGAAGGTCACGAAGGCCAACGACAGCGCAGCGGCGGCGATGGTGGAGACTCGGTTGCGGGCGGAGAGGTGCATATGTCAACCCCGGGACGGCTCGGACCGCGGACGGACCGCTCGATACTCCGGTTCCCGTCGGCAGGTGTCGCGCGTTCATGAGCACAACGAACCAGTGGAGCCGTCCGTCGGGACGAGCCGGCATCGCCGTTTCATGGGTCGGACGGCTCACAGCTCCGCTTCACCGGCCGATGGATCCCCATGCGTCGTCGCGCCACGGCCGGCCGAGGCCAGCGAGCAGTCCGCAGCATGTTCCCCCGACATGTCGGCGTCGCCGTGTCGAGGCGCCTCCCGCGAGGCGATCGTGGCCTGCTGGGAGGATGTTGCGCTCTCGTGTTGGCGGTGCTCCTCCTGGTCACCTCGGTCTCGTCCGCCGCGTTCAGCGACTCGACCGGTGCGGCGGGAGGTGTTGCGGCGGGCGTTGGCGGGGCTCAATGCCCCGAACCAGGGGTGGCGTCGTTCGGTGCCACGGCGTCGATGGGACCGTGTTCGCTGTCGTGGTCGGCGTTGTCGGGTGGGACTGCGGTGGCGGACCGCTTCGAGGTGACGAGCGAGCCGTCGGGTTCGACGGTGATGACGACGCCGCCGGGCTCGGTGGGGGCGGGCGGCTACTCGGCGTCGGTGTCCGACGTGGTCAACTCCTATCGCCTGGGGACCAGGACGGCGAACAACTGGGTTTCACCTGCCACGGAGACCTCGACGACGACGTGCGTTCGGACAGGTCTGCTGTCGGTGGCCTCGGGGAGCTACGTGACGTGTGGGATCTCGACCGCACAGGAGCTCTGGTGCTGGGGAATGGGTCTTTCGTATTCCTCGGGCGCGACCGACGAACTGACCCAGACGTCGCCCCGTGCCGAGGAGACGGCGTCGACATGGCGTCAGGTGACCGTCGGAGAGCATCACGTGTGCGCGGTCAGGACGGGTGGGACGCTGTGGTGCTTCGGGGAGAACTGGAGCGGCCAGCTGGGGTGGGCGACTACGACCAGCGTGCCGACCCGACCCGGGTCGGCGCCACGAGCGACTGGCACGTGGTCGCCGCCGGCGGCGCCACGAACTGCGGCATCCGTACCGGTGGGTACCTGTGGTGTTGGGGGCGCAACGAGTTCGGCACCGTCGGCGACGGCACGACCACGGTTCGGAACACGCCGGTGGCGGTCGGCACGTCCAAGAGCTGGCGGGCCGTGGCGATGGGCGACCACGCCGCCTGCGCGATCGCCACCGACTCCACGTTGTGGTGCTGGGGGGCCAACTGGAACGGCGAGGTCGGCGACGGCACGACCACGCAGCGGACCTCCCCCGTGCAGGTGGGCGCGGCGTCGGACTGGGCGCGGGTCAGCGTCGGTTACGACCATACGTGTGCGGTCACCTTCGCCGGGAGGTTGTGGTGCTGGGGGGGCGACCAGTTCGAGCAGTCGGGCGGCAACGGATGGTCGAGCACTCCACAGCAGGTGTCGGGGAGCGGCTGGGCCCAGGTGGGTGCCGGCCGCTTCGCGACCTGCGCCACCAAGGTCGACCGGACGCTGTGGTGCTTCGGCATGAACGCGGACGGTCGCACCGGACGGGGGACCGGATCGGGTGTCACCAATTCGCCCACTCAGGTCGGAACGGCGACCGACTGGTCGGTGTTGGGGATGGGGCCCCGTCACGGGTGCGCGATCAAGACCGACCAGACCATGTGGTGCTGGGGCAACGCCGGGGTCGGCGCGACCGGCCAGGGCAATACCGCCTGGCGCACCCTCGCCACGGTCGGTTCGGCGACCGACTGGGCCTCCGTGTCGTTGGGCGCCGACCACTCCTGTGCGATCAAGACCGACCAGAGCCTTTGGTGCTGGGGATGGAACGACAGCGGTCAACTGGGCAAGGGCGACAGCGCCGACGGCGACGGGACGCTCGTCAACGTCGACCCGGGGTCGACCTGGCGTTCGGTCGCGCCCGGAGGCTTTCACACCTGTGGGATCAAGACGGATCGCACCCTGTGGTGTTGGGGTGGTGCGTGGGCCGGCCAGATCGGCGACGGCGCCTGGAGCCAGCGCAACACTCCCACCCAGGTCGGGTCGGCGACGAACTGGGACCTCGTCGCCGCCGGCCAGGAGCACAGCTGTGCGACCCGCACCGACTCGACGTTGTGGTGCTGGGGCGCGAACTACGGCGGCCAACTCGGTGACGGCACGACCACCACGCGCAACACGCCCACCCAGGTCGGCGGGGCGGTGTGGTCCAAGCCGGCCGCGGGTCAGGCGCACTCGTGCGCGATCCGTACCGCCGGGACGATGTGGTGCTGGGGTGCGAACTGGTTCGGAGAGGTCGGCGACGGCACCGTCACCCAACGCAACAGCCCGGTGCAGGTGGGAAGCAACAGCAACTGGACCGTTGTGTCGGCCGGGGACGGTTTCACGTGTGGGCATCGGGGCGGGACGAGGGTGTGGTGCTGGGGTTCGAACTGGGCGGGCCAACTCGGAAACGGCGGCACCGTCGACGCGAGCACTCCCCAGATGGTGTCGGACGGGCCGATCTTCTCGTCGGTCAGTGTGGGAGGAAGCCACGCCTGCGGTCTGCGAAGCTCCGGTGAGGTGCGCTGTTGGGGGCGGAACCCCGCCGGCCAGTTCGGCAACGGCTCCCAGGCATCGGTCAACACGACCTCGACCGCCGTCGCGACCGGCGTTGCCGCGCTCGGCGTGCAGCTCGGCGGAAACCACACCTGCCTGATCACCACGTCGGGCAACCTCCGGTGCGCCGGGAACAACTCGTGGGGGCAACTCGGCTATGTGGAGTCCACGCTCGTCCCCACCGTCGTCAGCGGCGGACCGTCGTGGGTCCGATGATCGGTCCCGCCCTGCGCGCGCGGGATACGACCGCGCCGGGTCGTCCCGCCTTCGCACGGGCCGTGGGCCGCGGGCTGCTCGGCTGGATGCTCGTGGCCGTCTCGCTTGCCTCGCTCACCTCGGTCTCGACCGCCGCGTTCAGCGACTCGACCGATACGGCGGGAGGAGTGGCAGCGGGTGCGTTGACCGGCCCGAACGCGCCGAACCAGGGGGTCGCGTCGTTCAGCGCGACGGGGTCGACCGGGAACTGCTCGTTGTCGTGGTCGGCCCTGTCGGGCGGGACGGCGGTGGCGGACCGCTTCGAGGTGCTCGGCGAACCGTCGGGTTCGACGGTGACCACGACTCCAGCGGGGACGGTGGGCGCGGGGGGCTACTCGGCGCCGGTCTCCGACGCGGTGAACTCGTATCGCCTCCGGACGCGTACGGCCAACAACTGGGTGGCACCTTCCGCGGAGACGTCGACGACGACCTGCGTGCGGACCGGCATGGTGTCGGTGGCGACCGGCGACTACGCGACGTGTGGGATCACCACCGCGTTGGCACTCTGGTGCTGGGGTGAGGGCATCGACTACAAGTCCGGCGAGAACAGTCAATGGACCAGAAGCCAGCCGAACCTCGAGAACGGGGCGGCCACGTGGCGTCAGGTGAGCGCCGGTGACCAACATGTCTGCGCGATCAGGACCGACGGTTCACTCTGGTGTCTCGGAGGCAACTGGACCGGCCAACTCGGCGTCGGCGATACGAACCCGCGTGCAAACCCCACCCGGGTTGGCACCGGCAGCGACTGGGAGATGGTCGACGCGGCCGTCGAGGGAACGTGCGGGATTCGGTCGGGAGGCACCCTGTGGTGCTGGGGTCGCGGCGACCTGGGCACTGTGGGCGACGGGACCGCGTCCCTGCAACTGACACCCGTGGCGGTCGGAACCTCGAAGAGCTGGCGCCAGGTGAGCGGCGGTCAGTACCAGGTGTGCGCGATCGCCACCGACTCGACGATGTGGTGCTGGGGCGCAAACTGGTATGGCGAGGTCGGCGACGGGACGTCAACGCAACGCAACGCGCCGGTACAGATCGGTCTGGGGACCTCCTGGGCGTCGGTCAGCGCGGGCTACTCTCACACCTGCGCGATCACGGCGGCGGGGGAAATGTGGTGCTGGGGGAGCGACGACTTCGGCGAGGGTGGAGCGGCAACAGGGACCGCGTTGACACCGAAGCAAGTCCCCGGAAGCGGCTGGGCGCAGGTCGTGACGGGGCGTGACGTGACCTGTGCGACCCGGATCGACCGATCCCTGTGGTGCTTCGGCACGAACGCCGACGGTCGTACCGCGCGTGGCTTGGCATCGGGTACCACCACCACCCCCACCCGGATCGGTACCGCGACCGACTGGGCCGTACTGTCGCTGACGGCACGCCACGGCTGCGCGGTACGCACCGATCAGACGATGTGGTGCTGGGGGGCGGCGGGTGTGGGTGCGACCGGTCAGGGAAACCTCACCTGGCGCTCGACCGCGACCGTGGGAAGCGATACCGACTGGTCGTCCGCCGCGCTGGGTGGCCGGCACTCGTGCGCGATCAAGACCGCCCAGTCGTTGTGGTGCTGGGGGTGGAACGACAACGGACAACTCGGCCTCGGCCACGCCCAAGACGGGACCGTGGCTCCTGCCAACGTCGCCCCAGGCACCACATGGCTGCGCGTCGCCCGCAACCTTCCACACCTGTGGGATCCGGACCGACCGGACCATGTGGTGCTGGGGCGGCGGTTGGTCAGGCCAGATCGGTGACGGTGGGTGGGTCGAACGGGACTCGCCCACGAAGGTGGGGACGGCGACCAACTGGGACCAGGTGGCGGCGGGGCAGCAGTCCACCTGCGCGGTCCGTACTGACGGCACACTCTGGTGCTGGGGGAGCAACTTCGCCGGACAACTCGGCGACGGGACGACCACGAGCCGCGGCACGCCGGTGCAGGTTGGCACCGGCACCAACTGGTCCAAGGTCGCCGCAGGGTTCGCCCACGCGTGTGCCACCCGGACCGACGGGACGATGTGGTGCTGGGGGGCCGGATGGTCGGGCCAGATCGGCGACGGGAGTTGGAGCAATCGCACCAGTCCCGTGAAGGTCGGGACCGCCACGAATTGGACCACTCCCGCGGCGGGTGAAGGATCGACATGTGGGCGGCGATCCGACCAGACGGCGTGGTGCTGGGGATGGAACGACTACGGACAACTCGGCGACACGACCACGACCACGCGCAATGTGCCGGTACAGGTCAACGGTGGTGCGGTGTGGGAGTCGGTCGCGATGGGGGCGCGCCACGGGTGTGGGCGAAGGACCGGTGGCGCGGTGTACTGCTGGGGCAACAACTCCGCCGGCCAGTTCGGGACCGGCACGCTGGGCGCGATCAACTCGACGCCCGTATCAGTGGCCGGATCCTCCAACGCGATTCCCACCAAGCTCGGCGACTTCCACACGTGCGTTGTGTCGACGACGTCGACGCTGCGCTGCTCGGGGCGTAACGAGTGGGGTGAGCTTGGCTATGTCGAGTCCACGCTCAACCCGGCGACCGTCCTGGGCGGGTTGACCTGGGCGAAGTGAGCCACGGGTGTGTACCGCGCCGGTGGGCTCAGGCCTTGGTGCCGGTGCGTGCGTTGACCGCGCGGTAGACCAGCAGGGCGATCACGGCCCCGAACACCGAGCCGATGATGCCGGCCGGTGAGAAGTCGACGTCGCTGTGACGGATGATCCATCCGAGCAGGCCTCCAACGAAGGACCCCACCACCCCGAGCACGATCGTGCCACCGAAACCCATCGGGTCGCGGCCCGGCACCAGCGCACGGGCGACGTATCCGGCGATCAGGCCGATGAACAGGATGCCGATGATGTTCCAGAACACTCTGGGTCCTCTTTCCGGCTCGAGGGAGCGGGTGCCTGGGCGACTGTAGGCCGCTTTCGCACGGGGAGCGTCGGGTTCCGGTCGGGTCGAGGACCGGTTCAGCGGGGGACGACGACCCAGTCCTCGTCGTTCGCGGTGAGCTTGCGGACCACCGGCGGCAACCGGCCGGTGGCGATGTCGGCGACAGTGGTGTGGTCCAAGACGTTGCGGAGGCTGGTACGTACCGCCACCCACACGTCCTGGAGCGGTGCCGCGGGTCCCCGATACTCGACCTCGTCGGGCGGATACCCGCGGACCTGGGCCATGGGGCCTTCGGCGACCCGGATGATCTGCGCGACGGTGATCTCGTTCGCCGGACGGCTGAGGCGGTAGCCCCCGTCGGGCCGGAGTGGCTCGACACCAGCCCACCGCGACGCAGGTCGGCCATGATCCCGCGAAGGAAGCCGGGAGGAATGTCCTGGGCCTCGGCCAGTTCGTCGGTGCGGGTGCTCTCGTCGCGGTGGGCGAGTTCGACCATCGCCCGGACCGCGTAGTCCACCTTCGCCGTGACGTGCACCGCTCCATCCTGTCACGTGTCAGCCGGAATGGATCTCCCGACCCGTGATGTCGTTGGCCGAGATCCGCACCCAGTGGGTGCGGATCTCGGGTTTGGTCCACGGTGTGACGTGGAGTCGTTCGAACTCGGCGATCAGGTCGTCGTCGAGCACCTCGTCGGCGACTCCCTTGACCACGACGCTCCAACCGCGCCCCGAGTCGCGGTCCCATTCGTCGACCTCGAGGCACACCGGTCGCTCCCGGATCGCGGCGTTGAGCTTCGAGCCGAGGGTCGTGCGGAACACCGCGCCGCCGTGGTGCCACGCGAAGTTGATGGGCAGGATGACCGGTTCGCCGGCTTCGAGGAACGCGAGGCGGGCGACCGGCGTCGCCCGGAGACGGGCCGTGCACTCGTCGGGGCTGAGCACCTCCAGGCCGCCCCAGTCGAGGTTCTTCGTCGACAGGTAGTCCTCCATGATCGTCCTCCGTCGGGGCCATGCGATGTGTCGCTTCGTTCGGAGGCTACGGCGGCCGGACCCCACGGTCGACGCGCCCGCGGCCGTCCGGTGCCGGGTCGGTCGGCTCGGGCGCACCCCTCGGCGCGGTTGTGCCGTTCGGCTCGGTCGTACCCTGTGGCTCCATGTGTCCCCGCCCGCTCGTGCCTCCGCGGCCGTGGGGTGGGCGAGCGCGCCCGGGCGCCGTCCCGTCGGCCGATCGAGGGCCCGGCTCCGATGGCGGTCACCGGTGAGCGGACCGGCGCTGGCGACACTGTTGGCGTTGACCTCGGCCGCGCTGCACGCCACCTGGAACGTGCTGCTGAAGACCTCGGAGGATCGCGAGGCGGCGTCGTTGGCGCAGTTCCTCTTCGGAGCGTTGTTCGCGCTGCCGTTTCCGCTGCTGATGGGCTGGCCACCGGCGGCGGCCGCACCGTCGATGGTCGCGTCATCGCTCATCCACATCGTCTACGTGACCGGCCTGGTGAAGGCCTATCAACACGGCGACTTCTCGCTCACCTACCCCCTGGCGCGAGGTGGTGGGGCGCTGCTCGCTGCCATAGGGGGGGTGGTACTTCTCGGCGACCGGATCGGCGCCGGGTCCTGGTTGGCCTTGTGCGTGGTCACCCTCGGGTTGGCGTCGTTGGTGTGGACACCGGGGAGCGGCGGGCAGGTGTGGAAGGGTCTACCGGGCGCCGGCCGGCCGGCAGGGCGGATGGTGGTGATGGTCCACCCCGATCGGGCGGCCCTCGGCTGGGCGGCCGTGACCGCCGCCGCAATCGCCGCGTACACCCTCGCAGACAGTCGGGGTTCCCGGCTCTCCGATACAGGCGCGCCCTACGGCATCACGGTGATGGTGGCCCTCGGTGCGGCCGTGGTCGGGTCGGGTCTCCTGCGGGGCCGTGGGCCGAGGTTGGCGGCCCATCTCCGGACGTCGTGGCATCGGGCGGTGCTGGCGGGACTCTTCCTGGACGCCGCGTACGCCCTGGTCCTCATCGCGGTTCGTCACGCACCCGTCGGCCAGGTGGCGATGTTGAGGGAGGCCTCCGTGGTGATGGGTGCGGGTATCGGCTGGATCGTGCTGCACGAGAGGATGGGGGCGGCCCGCGTCCGCTCCTCGTTGGTGATCACCCTCGGCCTGGTGCTCCTGGTCGTGGCATCCGGGTGAAGAGGGCCCGGTCGCCGGGATTCCAACATTCACCGTAAATCTGATATGAATAGTCAGGTTTAGTGGGTGTGGTTTCCGCCGACTCGGCGGTCGGGCCGCGATGGCGGGACCACCGCTCGGGAAGGGTTGTCGTACGACGATGTCGCGTTCGAGGAGCACACACGCGGGGACGCTGGTCGCTCGCCGAGCCATGGTGCTCGCTTCGTTGTCGGCGGCCCTCGTGGGGCCCGCATGCAGCCCTCGCGACCGGGTCGCGGCCGAGGTCGGCCCGCCGGACATCGTCCGGCCGACCGGCACCACCGAAGTCCGGTTGGGGTACTTCGCGAGCCTGGCCCATGCGCCGGCGATCCTCGGCCTCCGCGACGGGCTGTTCGCTCGTGAACTGGGTGCCACCCGCCTGATCCCCCACGAGTTCACGGCCGGTCCCGAAGTCGTGCAGGCGCTGTTCGCCGATGCGGTCGACATCGCCTACGTCGGGGCGAATCCGGCCGTCACCGCCTACGTCCGATCACGCTCCGGTGGTGGGGCCCTCCGGATCGTCGCCGGGTCCACGTCGGGAGGTGCGGCACTCGTCGTTCGCTCGGGGATCGAACGACCTGCCGACCTCCGCGGTGCGGTGCTCGCGACACCCCAGCTCGGCAACACCCAGGACGTCGCGCTGCGCGTCTGGCTCCGATCCCAGCGCCTCCACACCGATTCCGATCGGGCCGACTCGGTGAGGATCGTGCCGCAGTCCAACGCCGACACCTTCGCGGCGTTCCGCTCGGGAAGGATCGACGGCGCATGGGTTGCCGAGCCCTGGGTCGCCCGGCTCGTTGAGGAGGGCGGGGCCAAGGTCCTGGTGGACGAGGCGAGCCTGTGGCGGGGAGGGCGCTTCACGAGTGCGGTGGTCGTCGCCCGAACCGAGTTCCTCCGCCGTCACCCCGACGCGGTGGCGGCCGTGCTCCGCGCCCATCTCGGCGCGTTGCGGCTCATCGGGACCGAGCGGGGCGGAACGGCCGGGACTCCGTCGCACGTCGCCGAACGGGTGGGTGAGGGACTCGCGGCGGCGACGGGAGAACGGCTGGGGCGGTCGGTCCTCGCGCGGGCTTGGACACGCTTGCACTTCGGGGCGGATCCGTTGGCCCCGACGATCGCCCAGGCCGCGAGCGACGCGTCCTCCGTTGGTCTGTTGCCGGACCACGACGTGCGTGGGATCGAGGACCTTCGCATCCTCCGGCTGCTCGAAGCGCACCGTCCTTCCGCGGAGCGGGCGCCGCGATGACCGTCGCGAGCACTCCCGGGGCCGGCGTCGACCAACTCGACCGGACGCTGGAGGGACTCGACCGCCTGGAGGTCGCCCGTCCTCGCGGACCGAGTCGTGCCCACCGGTGCTGGTCGGTGGCCTGGCCGAAGTTGGCGGGAGTGGGTGTGGCCCTGGTCCTGTGGCAGGCGGTGGTGTCTTCGGGATGGAAGCCCGACTACGTCCTGCCGGGGCCGGTGCCGGTGCTGGGCAACCTGGCTGCCCACCTGGGAGACGGATCGGCGATCGCCGCACTGGGCCGCACCATGTCACGTGCGGCAGTCGGGTTCTCGATCGCGACCCTCGCCGGTGCGGCCCTCGGCTTGGCCGTTGCCCGCAGCCGCGTCCTGCGGGCGGCGGTGGGCTCGATGATCACCGGCCTGCAGACCATGCCGTCCATCGCGTGGTTCCCGCTGTCGATCCTGCTCTTCGGGGTGTCGGAGTCCGCGATCCTCTTCGTGGTCGTGATGGGCGCGGCACCGTCGATAGCGAACGGCATCGTGGCCGGAGTCGACCAAGTCCCCCCACAACTCGACCGTGTGGGCACGATCATGGGTGCACGCGGGCTCAGGAGGGTCCGCCATGTTCTGCTTCCCGCCGCGATGCCCCAGATGCTGGCCGCGCTGAAGCAGGGATGGGCGTTCGCATGGCGCAGCCTGATGGCGGGGGAGCTCATCGTCGTGGTGGCCGGCCAGGAGTCGGTAGGTGCACAACTCCAGCACGCACGAGACCTCGCCGACTCCGTCTGGATGATGTCGACGATGCTGCTGATCCTGTGTGTGGGGATCGCCGTCGACGCGGTGCTCGGAGCGGTGGAGCGGTCGATGCTGCGCCGCCGTGGGCTCGCGGTTGCCCGCAACGATTGAGGCCTGGCGCAAGCGACGGCACCACGTTCTCGACGACCGTGTCGGTCGGGTGAACGGGGAATCAGGACGGCGGTCGATGGGGTCCCCGATCCCGGGTCGCCGGTCTCCCCGACCGCTCCGATACTCCTAGCCTCCGTACGGGTAGAACGCCGAGCGAGGGCCGAGGGGCCGTCGGGCGTCTCCGATGGAGGTGTTCCGCAGATGAGCGACGTGCCCGTAGGGCCAGGCTCGTGGCAGGCGAACGACGGGCGGTGGTATCCGGAGTGGTCTCATCCGTCGAGGACGGGTGATGCGGTCGCCCGACCGGACTCGGGCGAACCCACCGAGCCGTTCCGGCCACCGTCCCTTCCTGCTCAGCCGGTGCCGACCCAACCCGTTCCTGCACAGCCCGGCCCGGCGGTACCTGCACCGGGCCGGCCGGCACCGGTACCGCAATGGGCCGCGCCCGGCCCACGGGCGCCCGGGGGATCGGTCGGCGGAGCGGGCGGATCGCCCGGTGGACCGGGTGGTGTCGGGTTCACGTCACCGGGGCCACCGCCGGCCGGACATCCGCCGTACGTGTCGAGCCCTGGTACGGCGGGTCTGGGCGCCGTGCCGATCCCACCGCCCGTGCCGCCGCCGCGGCGATCGAAGCGGTGGCCCTGGGTGCTCGCCGTCGTGGTGGTGGCGCTCCTGCTCGCCGGGGTCGGATTCCTGTTGTGGGGTACGACGGATCGAGCACGTGCCGGAAGGGCCACGGCGTCGCCGAACGATCCACCCGTCCCGACGACCGTCGCCGGTCCCGCTCCGACCCTCGCACCGTCGGGTCCCGACGAGGCGGATCCGACGCTCCCGGCCATCCCCATCCCGTCGATCCCCTCGGTCGACTCGTCGGCGATCGGTCATCGGGCCCGGGCGGCCATGTGCGCGGTCGAGAAGGCGACCTATGAGATCTCGATCACGATCTACAGCCAGATCAACGGCCGCCTACCTGCCTCCCTCGACGAGTTGAGCGAGTTCCTCCCGCCTTCGGTTTCGGAGGACTTCGACCTCGACGGCGATCACGAGACCCTTCGTCCCAAGGGGTCCGGCCCCACGACACCCGCAACCAGCGGCAAGTACGAGGGCATCACCGCGAACGAGTGCCGGACGGGTTGAGTCGCCGCTCCCACCTCCGAAACGGGCCGCTCGTGGTGGCGGTTGCAGGGCGACGGTGAGGGTGACGCGCGCCACGTTGATCCGCTATCCTGCTGGACAAGTGTCCAACAGTGTGTCCATCCAGGGGGCGTCCGGCGTTGAGGCGACTCGTCGTCGTCTCAGCGAACGGCAGGCCGAGACGGTCGACCGGGTCCTCGACGCGGCCCTGCACATGTTGCGCACCGACGGTTACGGGGCACTGACCGTCCGGGGTGTCGCGTCGGCCGCCGGCGTTGCTCCAGCAACCGCGTACAACTACTTCACGTCCCGCGAGCACCTCGTCACCGAGGTCTTCTGGCGTCTCCTCAGCGCCTCCCAACCCGCCCGCCTCGACGGTCGCCTCGGCGCGGCGCGGAGGGTCACTGCGACGCTCCGCGACGTGACCGACCTGGTGGTCGCCGAACCCGAGCTCGCGGCGGCATGCACCGCGGCGATGCTCGCCGACGACGCCGACGTAAAGGTCCTGCGCGATCGCATCGGTGCGGACCTGCGCCGTCGCCTTCTCATGGCCCTCGGCGGCGAGACCCGGGAGGGTGACGGGACGGCCGATCCGGCCGTGATCGGAGTCCTCGAGCTGGCGATCTCGGGAGCGCTACTACAGGCGGGGATGGGGCATCTCGACTATTCGGAGTTGCCAGGGCGACTCGCAACCGTCGTCGACCTCGTAGTGGGCCGGGGACGACATCTTGGAGGGACGCAATGAGCACCACCACCGAACCGCCGACCTACAACCCCTACTCCTACGAGATACACGAGGACCCCTATCCCACCTACGAGCGGCTCCGGGAGGAGGCGCCGGTGTACCACAACCCCGAGATGGGCTTCTGGGCGCTGTCACGCCACGCCGACGTGCTGGACGGCTTCCGGGACGCCGACCGGCTCTCGAGCGCGCACGGCGTGTCGCTCGATCCCGCCGCGTCGGGGCCGAGCGCGCACAGGACGATGTCGTTCCTCGCGATGGACGAACCGATGCACGGCCGGATGCGGGCACTGGTGTCGAAGGGTTTCACGCCGAGGCGCGTCAGCGAGTTGGAGCCCAGGATCCGCCAGATCGCCCGCGGGTATCTCACCTCGATGCGGGAACATCCCGACGATCTCGACTTCGTCGGGGACTTCGCCGGGCGGCTCCCGATGGACGTGATCTCGGAGATGATGGGCGTGCCGGCGTCGGACCGTGACGAGCTCCGTCGCCTGTCGGACCTGCTCGTTCACCGGGAGGAGGGGTCAACGACGTACCACCCTCGGGGATGGCCGCCGCCCTCGAACTGGTCGTCTACTACGCGGAGATGCTCGCCCGTCGCAAGGCCGAGCCGACCGACGACCTCACCTCGGCACTCCTGGCCGCCGAGGTCGACGGGGACCGGCTGACCGACGACGAGATCACCGGCTTCCTGTTCCTCATGGTGGTGGCCGGCAACGAGACCACTACGAAGTTGCTGGGCAACGCCCTGTACTGGGGTTGGCGCAACCCCGATCAGGGTGCCAAGCCCTTCGCCGATCCCGGTCGTATCCCCATGTGGGTGGAGGAGACGCTCCGCTACGACACGTCCAGCCAGATGCTGGCCCGGGTCACGACCTGCGACTACCGACTGCACGACGTCACGATCCCTGCGGGTGAGAGGGTGCTGCTCCTGGCCGGTTCGGCCAACCGTGACCACCGGGTCTTCGATGCGCCCGACCGCTACGACCTCGACCGGGTCGAGCCGCTCCCCCAACTCGCCAGCTTCGGCTTCGGTCGGCACTTCTGCATGGGTGCGAGCCTCGCCCGTCTGGAGGCCCGGGTCGCACTCGAAGAGCTGACTTCCGCCTACTCCGACTACGACCTCGATCCCGGCGGCCTCGAGCGGGTCCATTCGGTCAACGTCCGGGGCTTCTCCGCCATGCCGCTGGCACTGACGCCCCGCGCCGAGCCGCTCGTGTTGGAACCTCGCTGATGCCACGCTTCGATCCGCATCCCGCCCGGCGCCCCGTGGTCGTCACCGGTGCATCCTCCGGTATCGGCGCGGCCGTGGCCGAGGCGTTCGCCTCGGTCGGCCACCCGGTGTTGCTCGGCGCACGGCGGATCGATCGGCTCGAGGAACTGGCCCAACGGATCGTCAGGGAGGGTGGCGAGGCGCGGGCCGTCGTGCTGGACCTCGCCGATCCCGTCTCGATCGCGCGCTTCTCCGAGACGGCCGAGGCCTGGACCGGTGGTGTGGAGGTGCTCGTCTCCAACGCCGGGGACGTCCAGCCGATCGACACCGTCGGGCCTCACGCCGAGTTCGCCCGTCAGTTGGAGGTGAACCTCCTCGGGGCCCAGCACCTCGCCTCCGAGCTCGTCCCTGCGATGATCGGCCGGGGTCGGGGCGACGTGGTGTTCGTCACCTCGGAGGTCGCGGTCCGCCCCCGTACCCACATGGCCGGCTACGTCGCATCCAAGGCGGCGCTGGAAGGGTTCGTGGCCGCGATGGCGATGGAGTGCGAAGGCACCGGTGTCCGTGTCGGCATGGTGCGGCCCGGGCCCGTGGGCACCGAGCAGGGCAGTACGTGGGACGGCGAGGACGTGGCGAAGGTGATCGACTCGTGGACCCGATGGGGATTGATGCGCCACGGCGGGATGCTGCGGCCACCCGAAGTGGCCGACGCGGTCCTCGCCATGGCGACCGTGCCGAAGGGCACCCGCTACGCCCTCATCGAGGTGCAGCCCGAGGCTCCTGTCTCGGCCGAACCAGCACCTCTGCTCGCCCTGCACCACCTCGACGACAGCACTGAGGAGAGCGCATGAGCACAGCGGACGATATTTCGGCCACGCCGGCGGCGAGACCTGCACCACCGTGGCCCGGCTCGCCGCCGGCCGTGTCGGGTGACGACGGAGGTACCGGTCATCTCGAGGAACTGCGGCGTGACCCGATCGGGTTGATGCAGCGGGTACGGGACGAATGCGGTGACGTCGGCACATTCCGCCTCGCCGACCGGACCGTCGTGCTGCTCAGCGGTGCGGAGGCCAACGAGACGTTCTTCCGGGCATCGGAGGAGGAGCTCGACCAGGCCGCCGCCTACCCGTTCATGACCCCCGTGTTCGGCAACGGCGTCATCTTCGACGCGTCCCCGGAGCGACGGCGCGAAATGCTGCACAACCAGTCCCTCCGCGACCGCTACATGCGGGGCCATGCCGAGACGATCACCAACGAGGTCGACCGTCTGGTCGCGGGATGGGACGACGAGGGTGAGATCGACCTCCTGGCCTGGTTCGCCGAGCTCACGATCTACACGTCCTCCTCGTGCCTCATCGGCACCAGGTTCCGGGAGGAGCTCAACGCCCACTACGCCGAGGTCTTCCACGACCTCGAACAGGGCACCGACGCGCTCGCCTTCGTCGACCCCTACATGGACATCGAGAGCTTCCGGCGACGCGATGCCGCCCGTGTCGAGCTCGTCGACATGATCCAGGCCATCATGAGTGGTCGCCTCGCGGCCTCCGTCCCCGACAAGGACGACATGGATCTGGTGGACGTGCTGCTGACGATCCGCGACGAGGACGGTGAGCCCCGTTTCAGCGCCGACCAGATCACCGGCATGTTCATCTCGATGATGTTCGCGGGCCACCACACCACCTCGGGTACCGCGGCGTGGACGCTGATCGAACTTCTGCGGAACCCTCGGTGGATGGATTCGGTCGTCGCCGAGCTCGACGAGCTGTATGCGGACGGCTCCGCGGTCAGCTACCAGGCGCTGCGCGAGATCCCGGTACTGGAGTCCTCGATCAAGGAGGCGCTCCGACTGCACCCGCCGCTCATCCTGTTGTTGCGGATGGTCGCCCAACCCTTCGAGGTGGAGGGATTCCGGATCCCGGTGGGAGCGTTGGTCGGGGCATCGCCTGCGGTGTCGAATCGCCTGCACGAGGCCTTCGTCGATCGTGACCTGTTCGATCCCGGCCGCTACATCGACCCCCGTCAGGACGATCTCGACAATCCGTGGAACTGGATCCCCTTCGGTGCAGGAAGGCACCGCTGTGTGGGGGCCGCCTTCGCGATGATGCAGCTCAAGGCGATCTTCTCGATCCTGTTGCGCAACTGGACCTTCGAGATGGCCCAGCCGCCCGAGACGTACCGCAACGACCACTCCAAGATGGTCGTGCAGCTCGCGCAGCCCTGCGTCGTGCGTTACCGACGCCGCGACCCGGCCGCGGTGGCGACCGAGCGGGGGAGGGCCTCGTGAGCGACTACCGGATCGAGGTCGACCTCGGCCTGTGCCAGGGGCACGGCGTCTGTGAGAGCGAGGCCCCCGAGGTGTTCGAGGTCGGTCGGGACCGACAGGTCCACATTCTCGACCCGCAACCCGGTGAAAGCCACCGGCAGGAGGTGCAGGCGGCGGTGAAGTACTGCCCCACGCACGCCCTGCGCATCGAGGGGATCCCCGGAGAGCCCCCGGCGGCCGAGGCCGGCGGTACCGCCGGCACGATCGACGCGTCGACCGAGAACCAAGGAGCAGACAGATGACCTACCCCCGCGCCGAGCTCGAGGAGATGGTGCAGCGATGGCTGCAGGCCAACCGGGACGCCGAGGCCGCCGGAGACTGGCGTCCGATGGCGGAGCTCTACACGGTCGATGCGACCTACGGCTGGAACTACGGACCGCAGACCGACTTCATGGCGGTCGGTCGTGACGAGATCCGTGAGGTCGCCCTCGGCGACGAGATGGCCGGACTCGACGGCTGGCAGTACCCCTACGAGGAGATCCTGATCGACGAGGAGAAGGGATCGGTGGTCGGCTTCTGGCGTCAGGTCGCCGACGCGACCCGCCCGGACGGATCGCACTACGAGGTCCGCGGTATCGGTGGAAGCTGGTTCCGCTACGGCGGCGGCTTCCAGTGGAGCTGGCAGCGTGACTGGTTCGACTTCGGCAACGCGGCCACGTTGTTCCTGGAGATGCTCACCGACGGTGCGCTGTCGGACCCGATGAAGGCCCGGATGGAGCGTTCGATGCGTTCGGACCTTCCCGGGTACTACGCCGCCGGCACGTCACCGGTGGGATTGTGGGAGCGATGATCGGCGAGGGTCTCGACGTGCTGCTCATCGACGGTGAGCTGCGCGCCGCAGAAGGTGGGCGGACCTTCGAGACACTCAACCCGGCGACCGAATCGGTGCTCGGTGTGGCCGCCGACGCGACCGCCGCGGATATGGATGCCGCGATCGCGGCCGCCCGCCGCGCCTTCGACGAGAGCGGCTGGAGCACCGATGTGGCGCTCCGCGCGACGTGTCTCCGTCGGTTGCGCGACGCGTTGGCTGCAGACGGAGATCGCCTGCGCTCGATCACCACGGCAGAAGCGGGGGCGCCCGCGTTCCTCACGTCGGGACCACAGTTCGACGCACCCGGTGCCGACCTCGGTTGGTACGCGGACCTGGCCGAGCGATACGACGGATGGCGGGTCGACCTCGGAGACGCCGCACCCATGGGGGTGCTGAGCCATCGAATGTTGTGGCGCGAGGCGGCCGGGGTGGTCGGGGCGATCACCCCGTGGAACTTCCCGCACCAGATCAACTTCGCAAAGCTCGGACCTGCGCTCGCCGCTGGTTGCACGGTGGTGTTGAAGGCCGCTCCGGACACACCGTGGTGCGCGTCGTCGGTGGCGGCGATTGCCGCCGAGCGGGCCGGCTTCCCTCGGGGGTGCTCAACGTCGTCACCTCTTCGGAGCACGTTGGGTGCACAGCTCGCCGCGGATCCACGCGTCGACGTGGTGTCGTTCACCGGCTCCACCGCGACGGGCAAGGCGGTGATGAAGGCGGCGTCGGATCATCTGGGGCGTGTGTTCCTCGAGCTTGGCGGCAAGTCGGCGTTCGTCGTCCTCGAGGACGCGGACGTCGCCGCGGCCGCGTCCATGGCGGGTTTCACGGTGAGTACCCACGCGGGGCAGGGGTGCGCGATCACGACGCGCCTGGTGGTGCCGAGGTCGCGCCTCGACGAGGTCGTCGAGGCGGGCGCCGCGACGATGAGCTCGCGCGCGGCGGGTGATCCGACCGATCCTGGCACCGTGTGTGGCCCGTTGATCTCGGCTCGCCAGCGCGAGCGCGTGGAGGGCTACCTTCAACTGGCCCGCGACGAGGGGGCCACCTTCGCCTGTGGCGGAGGCCGGTCGGCGAAGTTCGACCGGGGCTACTTCGTGGACCCCACGCTGGTCGTCGGTCTCGACAACTCCTCACGGGTGGCGCGCGAGGAGATCTTCGGCCCGGTGCTCACCGTCATCGCGCACGACGGCGACGACCACGCGGTGGCCATCGCCAACGACTCGCCCTACGGCCTGTCCGGTTCGATCTACGCCGCCGACACCGAGCGCGCCCTGTCGGTCGCGGCACGCATCCGCACCGGCACGCTCGGGATCAACGGTGGCCTGTGGTATTCGGCCGACGTACCGTTCGGCGGCTACAAGCAGTCGGGGATCGGCCGGGAGATGGGTGTTGCCGGCTTCGAGGAGTACCTCGAGACCAAGGCCGTGGCGGTCGCCCGATGAGCGGTGCGGCGGTCGGCTTCGTCGGGCTCGGCAACATCGGCGCACCGATGGCGCGTCGGTTGCTCGACTGGCCCGGTGGCCTGGTCGTCTACGACGTCGCCGAGGCGGCCACCGAACCCTTCGTGAGCCGTGGAGCGACGCGCGCTGCGAACCCCGCCGACCTCGCCGGTCGGACCGACGTGATCTGCGTGGTGGTCCGCGACGAGGCGCAGGTGCACGACGTGCTGTTCGGTCCGGCCGGGATCGCGTCGGGTCTTGCTCGGTCGGCGCCGTCGGATGCCGACCGGCGGGTCTCGGTCGTGATCCATTCGACGATCAGTGCCGAGGGTGCCGGGCGCTTCGCCGAGAGGGGCGGGGACTGTGGCATCGACGTGATCGACGCGCCGATCAGCGGTGGCGCCATGGGTGCGGCGGACGGGACGCTCGCGGTGATGGCGGGAGGGGACACGGCCGTCGTCGAACGCTGCCGCGGTGTGCTGGAGCGCCTGGGCTCACTGGTGGTGCACACCGGTGAGGTGGGAAGCGGAACCCGGATGAAGATCGCTCGGAACCTCATCACGTTCGCGTCGTTCGCGGCAGGGGGTGAAGCACTCCGGCTCGCCGCGGCGGCGGGCCTCGACGTGGCGAAGCTGGGTGAGGTGGTCCGTCACTCCGATGCCGTGACCGGAGGTGCCGGTGCGGTGCTGATCCGCGGTGACGCGGCGACGATGGCCGCCGACGACGGTCTCCGACCGATCTTCGAGCATTCGGCGGGGCTGGGCCTCAAGGACCTGGAGCTCGCCACCGAACTCGGCACCGCGCTCGGCGTCGACACCCCGTTCGCCGCGCTCAGCCGACGCTGGCTCCGACCGGCCCTCGGCCTCGACGACCCCCCGACCTGACCCACACCGGTTCTGTCGCGCGAAAGTCGCGGTGTAGACGCGAGTTTCGCGCGACAGAACCGGTGGGTCGGGTGGGAGTCAGCGGAAGATCTGGCCGCCGTCCACGTTGAGGATCTGGCCCGTGACCCACGAGGCGTCGTCGGAGAGCAGGAACAGGCACGCTCCGACCATGTCGGTGGGCTGACCGGGCCTCTTGATCGCCAGGTCCTTCACGAGGGACTGCACCATCCCCTCACCCACCTGGTTGCGGGTCGCCTCGGTATCGGTCGGACCCGGGGCGATCGCGTTGATTCGGATGTTTCGGCCGCCGAGCTCGTGGGCCAGTTGCTGGGTGAGGCCGTTGACCCCCACCTTCGCCAGGCCGTAGAAGCCCGAGTACAGCCATGCGGCGGTCGAGGACTGGTTGACTATCGACCCACCGCCGCGTTCGGTCATGTGCGGGGTGCACGCCCGCGTGCACAGCAGGGCGCCGTCCATGTTGACCGACATGAAGCGCCGGTAGTACTCCCAGTCGACGGTCAACAGGAGATCGAACTGCATGGTTCCGTAGATCGCCGCGTTGTTGACGAGATGGTCGATCCCTCCGAAGCGTCGCACCGTCGCCTCCGCCATCGCCTCGACCGAGTCGGGATCGGACACATCGACCCGGACGAAGGCCGACGTCCCGGTCTCCCCGATGGACGTGGCGGTCGCCTCGCCCTTGTCGGCGTCGAGGTCCGCCACCACCACGGCGGCACCCTCCGCCGCGAGCGCTCGCGCGTAGGCCTCGCCGATCCCGCCGGCGGCACCGGTGACGATCGCCACCTTGTCGTCGAATCGTCCCATCGTCGTCCTCCCTCGGTACGCGGGTTCCGCTCGGTGGACCCGTCGAGTGCCGGCTAC
The DNA here is from genome assembly GCA_041394325.1 of Microthrixaceae bacterium. Classification (GTDB taxonomy): domain Bacteria; phylum Actinomycetota; class Acidimicrobiia; order Acidimicrobiales; family Microtrichaceae; genus JAWKIJ01. The sequence goes on along the minus strand of JAWKIJ010000001.1, from coordinate 2,754,365 downwards.
GGCACCGGGGCATTCTTGCCGCTCGGCACCGTCGGGGCCTCAGCCGCGGACCAGGCCCAACACGTCGTGCTGACGTTCCCACAGGTCGTCGAACATGGCCTTCGCCGTTGCCTCGTCCGACGGCGACAGCGGGTCCATGCGGACGGCCTCCCACGCGGGAGCGGGGTCACCGGTGATCGCTGCGGTCACGACCAGGTCCTGGATCTCGATCTGGGTCCGCATGAACGCGGCGAGCCGCTCGTCGATCGGGCCCATCGGCAACGGGTGGAGCCCGTCGGCGTCGGCCGTGGCCGGTACCTCCACGATCGCCCCCACCGGGAGGTTGTCGATGTAGCCCCGGTTCGCGACGTTCACGGCGTTGATAGCACGGGGCAGCGCCGCCGAACCGGCTCCGTCGGATCGGGCCTGACGGCCGCTCCAGATCGCCTCGATGATCGGAAACGGCTCCTCGGGAGAGCGGCCGAGGCGGTGCAGCGGGATCCGTGAGCGCCCCTCCCCGTACCTTCGCACGAGGCCCTCGACCCGTCGGGCGAACGCCTCGTGATGCTCCACCGGGACCTGGTGCCAGTGCGACACCTCCTGCGCGAAGCCGACGTACTCACCGATGTGGCTGTCGATCGAAGTGGGCAACAGGCCGTAGGTCCGCACGAAGTGCGCGACCAGCGGGGTGAAGAACTGATCGACGGCCACGTCGACCCACGGAACCTTGGCGAGCCCCTTCGCAACCCGCGTCTCGAAGGGTCGAAAGTCGAATCGTCGCGCCTTCCACATCTCCCGGACCCGTGGGTACAGGTCCTCTCCGGTCGCCTTGTCGCGGATCTCGGTGAAAAACGTGAAGTGGTTGATCCCCATCGCCCTCGCCGCGAGTCGTTGCTTGGGGATCCGCAACAGCACCGAAAGGCGGGTCATCCCGCCGTCGAACTCGTGGCACATCCCGACGTGGCGCAACGACGTGGCGCGGCTGATCGCGAGGGTGACCCTGCTCATCGGGTTCGTGAGGTTCACCAGGAACGTGTCGGGGCAGTGGCGCTGGAGGTCCTCGCAGATCCCCAACACGGTGCGGATCGAGCGGAGCGAGTGGAAGACGGCTCCGGGGCCACCGTTCTCTCCGGTGATGTGGGTCGCTCCGTAGCGGAGTGGAACCTCGTAGTCCTCCCGCCATCGGGGCCAGCGGTCGATCTCGGCACTCACCAACGTGAAGTCCGCACCGCCCATCGCCGTGGCGGGATCGAGTGAGGACTCGATGGTGATCGGGCGGTCGCACGTCGTTGAGCCGGTGGGCAAGACGGGTCGCGAGGGCGAGGCGGTCGGCATCCACATCGTGCAGTGACAGCGTCGCGCCGGCGAGCGCCGGGGTCTTGATCGCATCGTTGACCATCGCCGGTCCGAAGCTCATCCCGCCCGCACCCACGAGACAGATCCGAGGTCCAGTCATGTCCCCACTGTGACAGACGGGCCGGGCCGGCCGCACCGATCCACCGACCGATTCGTCGACCCGCTGGCCCTAAGGTCGTGGCGATGCGCATCGACGGCACCGTCGCATTCGTCACCGGAGCGGGGAGCGGGATCGGACGCCAGACCGCTCTGGCACTCGCACGGCGCGGCGCCGACGTCGCACTCGCGGACGTGCGCCCCGACCGGCTGGAGCCCGTCGCACACGAGATCAAGGCCCTGGGTCGAGGTGCCACCTGCCACACCGTCGACGTCGCGGACTCCGACGCTTTCTGGAGGGTCCGTGACGAGGTCGTCGAGGCGCACGGGCGCTGCAACATCGTGGTGAACAATGCCGGGGTCACCTCCGCCGGTGCCTTCGGTTCGGAGTCCCTGGAGGACCTCCGCTGGATCGTGGGGATCAACCTGTGGGGGGTCGTGCACGGGTGCCGCGCCTTCCTCGAGGTCCTCGACGAGCACCGGCCGGCCCACATCGTCAACCTCTCGTCGATGGTGGGGCTCCTGGGTCTTCCGCACAATGCGAGCTACTCGTTGACCAAGGGCGCTGTGCGGTCGTTCTCGGAGGCGCTCCGGGCGGAGTTGGCGCCGGCGGGGATCGGGGTGACCACCGTGTTCCCCGGCGCGATCCGCACCGACATCACCAACCGGGCGCGCGGCTCCAGTGCGATCAAGCTAAAGGAGATGGGCGGCTCGCGGTTTGCTCCGTTGGTCATGCGTCGCCCCGAGGCCGTCGCGTCGGCGATCGTGAAGGGCGTCGAGCGGAACCGCGGGCGGGTCGTGGTCGGACCCGATGCCCGCGTGGTGGCGGGATTGACCCGCTTGGTGCCCGGTCGCTCGGGCCCGCTCGGGCGGTTGACCGCGGCGCTCGAACGGCGAGGCTGAGCGCCCCGTTCCCGCTCCCGCTCCCGCTCGCTGTCGGTCCCCGCGTCGGGGTGGAGCCGCACCGGCTCCCAGGTGGGCCGACTCGGTCCGAGACCTTCGACCCGCACCGCAGGGTCGAACGACACCGCGTTGTCAAGCGGCCGCGCCGTGCGACCGATCCCGCGCCATCGGGCAGAACCCGTTCGCCGAGGCGCGAGGAGACGACATGGCCGCTCGTGGGCCCAACACCGGAGCCGTCGGGAGCACCGACGTGATCACCGTGGACGGTGTCGTCGAGCTCGTCGAGGGCCGACCCTCGATTCTGTCGGGGCCACACGAGCTGGCCATGGTGTACGGCGGGGGAGGGGTGTTCGGCATCGCCTACGGCACCGGCGTCGCCCACGGCCTCGTCGAGGCGGGGATCGACGTCGGAGCGGCACCGGCGCTGGGGACCTCCGCCGGTTCGTGGGTGGCCTCCATCATGGCGCTGGGCCTTCCGTACGAGGCGATCGCCTCGATCGAGGTGCCGACGATCCCGAACGCCAGGTACGGCGCACTGCTCAAACCGGCCCGCGAGCTGTTCGGCGATGCCCGCCACGAACAGGTTGCCGTGAGCGCCGTATGCGTACGGACACGGCGACGCCACATCCTCGACGGAGCCCGCTTCGACCTCGCGGACCTTGCGGCCGCGTCCTCGGCCGTGCCGGCGCTGCTTCCTCCACACCGCGTCGACGGGAGGCTCTACGTGGACGGGGGCATGTGGTCGGTGACCTCGATCGACGCAGCCACCGATGCGTCGCGGGTCATCGTCGTCGCACCACTCGCCGGCACGGTCGTCGGTCCGATGGGCCGGACCGCCGGTTGGCTGCTCGACCGTGAGCTCCGGACCTGGCGGGAGCGCCATCCCGACAAGGAGATCGTCGCGATCCGTCCCAACCGTGAGATCGCCGCGGTCGCAGGGCTCAACCCGATGGGACTGTTCGACATCGAACGGGCACTCGCCGCGTACCCCCTCGCCCTGGAGCAGGGACGTCGGTGGGGTGAGCGGCTCCAGGAACCGCTCCCGCTCGGAGCCACCGTCGTTTGAGCCCGGTTGCACCCGGTCGGTTTCGGATCCCGGGGCCGGCTCCGGATAGCGTGGCCGGTAGAACCGGACCTACACGGTTCCGCGGTGGGCTCACCCGAGTACACCGGTGCCCCCCCCAATGAGCGGTGCGTCCGCTCGGCTTCCTCGCCGGAGGTTCTCCATGGCTACGGACACGCGCCGCGACAAGCAGTCGATGGGTGTCATCATCGGTGTGATCGCCGCCGTCTACCTCCTCGGGATCGGCGCAATCGTCGGTGCCACCGCACTATGGGGTGGAAGCGGTTCGGGAGGGGGTGCCGCCAAGGCCACGACCGCGAACATCGACCTCAGCGAGTTCAAGATCACCGGCGACCTCACGGTGCCCGCGGGAAAGGTGACGCTGAAGGTTCACAACAAGGGCTCGATCAACCACAACCTTCACGTGAAGGAGCTGGACAAGGGCACCGACGACATCACCGCGGGCAGCACCGCCACGCTCGAACTGGGTGAGCTGAAGCCCGGTAAGTACACCGTGGTCTGCACGATCGCCGGCCACGAGTCGTCCGGGATGATCGCCACCCTGACCGTCACCGACGGCGCTTCCGCTGCCGATGGAACCGACGACGGCGGATCCTCGGGGTCCTCGGGGGGGCACGAGATGACCCTTGCGGAGGGCCAGAAGCTCGACGACGCGATGATGACGCAGATGGCCACCTTCGGCACGGATGCGGCCAAGACCGAGGGTGTCGGCAACCAGATCCTGCAACCCACGATCGACCCGGACGGCACCAAGGTGTTCAACCTCACCGCCGAGATCACCGACTGGGAGGTCGAGCCGGGCAAGGTGGTGAAGGCCTGGAGCTACAACGGGATGGTCCCGGGCCCGTGGATCAAGCTCAACCTGGGCGACCGGGTGCGGGTCCATGTGACCAACAAGCTGCCCATGGGCACCGACATCCACTGGCACGGTGTGCACCTGCCCACCGACCAGGACGGCGTGGCGCCCTATACGCAGCCGCTCATCAAACCAAACGGTGGCACCTACGACTACCGCTTCACCGCCACCAAGCCGGCGGTGTCGATGTACCACGCGCACGTCCACGGTGAGGAGGCGGTCCCCAACGGGATGTTCGCACCCATCACGATCGGCGAGGTCGAACTCCCCCTGGGTCGCACGATCAGCGACGTCACCATCCCGAACAACGTGAAGCCGGTACTGGAGCTGCCCATGGTGCTCAACGACGCCGGGACGATCGGCTATTCGCTCAACGGCAAGTCCTTCCCGGCCACCGCACCGGTGGTGGTGAACAAGGGCGACTGGTTCGTCGTGCACTACTACAACGAGGGTCTCCAGGTGCATCCGATGCACATGCACGGCTTCCCACAGCTCGTCGTCGCGAAGGACGGAATCCGGCTCGACAACCCGTACTGGGCGGACACCATCCTGGTGTCGCCGGGTGAGCGCTACAGCGTGCTGATCCAGGCCACCGAGCCGGGCACGTGGGTCTGGCACTGTCACATCCTCAACCACGTCGAACAGCGGGACCGGATGTTCGGCATGGCCAGTGCGGTGATCGTGAAGGACCCGTCGAACCCGGCCTGATGTCCACCGACGCCGCCCCGCCCCGCGCACTGCGGCGCGCGCCGCGGCGAAGTGGACGTCTCGCGCTCCTCGTGCTGGTCGCCGTGCTGTCGGCCGGCGTCGGCTGTTCCACGGATCACGCCGACCGCGCCGACACGACGCCGCCGACCACGACGATCGCCGCGTCCGCCGGACACGACACCGACGGCGAACTCGCCGACTGTGGGCATTTCATGCCGGGTGAGTTGCTGACACCCGAACAGGCCGTGGTCGGCTTCTCCGCCGACAAGGTGTGCCCGGCCTACATCACGGTGACCACCAAGGTGCCCACCGGGTTCCACAACAGTGGCGCGGTGTCGGCTTCGGTCACCATTCTCGACGAGGCCGGAGCCGAGCAGGCGACCATGACGGTCAGGCCGGGCGAGACCAGGCGCTGGCAGACCGGCAAGGCGGCGATCTACCGCTTCTCCCTCTCGGTGATCCCGACGTTCACCGGAACGATCGAGGTGCACGAACCCTGAGCGGCCGGCGTCGCGCCGGGCAGGCCACAGACCCGGCCGAACCGCTCGATCGACGGGTATCGGAGGCCTGGGAATCCTCAACATCGGGGTGTCAGCGACCGATGGATCTGTGAATGTCACCCTTGCCGCGCGTCCCAGCCAAGGCTCCGGCACTCGACGGGCTTCCGTCGATGCCCGCTGCGGCCGCGCGCATCGTGCAACTCTGCGACGACCCCAACCTCGAGGTGGCCCAGTTGAGTCAGGCGGTCAGCCTCGACCCGGTGCTGTCCGCGCGGATCCTGCGCCTGGCGAACTCCGCCGCCTACAACAAGGGACACTCGGTGACCTCGGTCGATCGGGCGATGATGATGATGGGCGTCAAGCTCGTGAAGATCACCGCGCTCGGTTTCGTCGTCGGTTCGACGGTGTGGGACCGGCTCGACGACCACGAAGCGGCCGCGGACCAGGTGTGGCGTCAGTGCCTCGTGGAGGCAGTCGCATGCCGTGAGTTGTCGCAACGGGCGAACCTCCGGTCGACACCGGAGGCCTTCCTGTGCGGCCTGTTCGACGGAATGGGCCAACTCCTCGGACTGCTCGTGGAGCCCGAGGAGTTCTCGGCGCTGCTCGCGTCCACGCCGTGGCCATCGGACGGGGCCCTTCGGAAGTGCCTCGGGACGACCACGAGCGCGTTGGTGCAACAGGCGCTCCGCAGTTGGGGGGTTCCCGACCTCTACTCCCGCGTCCTGGAGTCGGCCGACCAGGCCGGTGACGAGAACAGTCCCGGGCTGGCCACCTTCGACTTCTCCGAGGTGGGCCGGCTTTCGGCGGTGTTGTTGTTGGCGCGTCACGCAACCCGGGAGCTGCTGGGTGAGCCGCTCCGCTCGACACGCGGGCTCGCCCAGGCCCGATCGCTGCTCGCACTCGACTCGGCGGACGTGTCGGCCCTGGCGGTGGACCTGGGTGGTCACGTCCGCGACCTCGCGAAGTCGCTCGGTGTCGACCTCCAGGGCAAGGTCGACTACCAGGAACTGCTCACCAAGTCCCGCCAGAAGATGATCGAGGCCTCGATGGAGGTCGCGGAGGACTCCCTCGCCCAGTCGGACCGCATCACCTCACTCGAGACGACGAGCGAGGCATACCGCCTGGAGTCGGTCACGGACCGGCTGACGGGGCTGACCAACCGGGCCGGACTCGATCAGCGGTTCCCGGAGGTGATCCGCGAACGGATCGAGGGGCGCACCGTCTCGGGTGGCCTCGCCGTCGCGATGATCGACATCGACCACTTCAAGCATCTCAACGACACGTACGGCCATCCCGCCGGCGACCAGATGCTCGCAGCGGTCGGCGCGATGCTCGGAACGGGGACGAGGGCCGGGGAGTTCTGCGCCCGGTACGGCGGTGAGGAGTTCCTCCTCGTGATGCCGATGGTCGACAACCGCGAGACCCTCGAGCGAGCGGTCGAGCGGTTCCGCCGTGAGCTGGCGGCCCTCCGGGTGGAGGTGGACGGACACGTCCTTCAGGTCACCGTGAGCATCGGTGCGGTGGCAGCGACGCGCGTCGACGGGATCGACACCGGGGTTCGGATGGTGGAGGCGGCGGATCGTCTGCTGTATGCGGCGAAGAGCAGCGGCCGCGACCGTTGCTGCGTGCAGTTCGTCGACGGCGACTTCGTCGGGATCTGACCGGGCGCCCATTCGTCCGCCGGCGGCGGCCGGCGTGGGGACCGGTTCGTCGGGGTTCAGTCGCCCAGGCCGAAGGGGCTGTGGGGATCGACCGAGGAGCGGCTCGAGACCATTCGCACGGCCGGATCGAGACCACCACCGGACCCGAACAGCAGGACGAAACCCGCGGCCATCAGCGCAAGGGCGACGACGGCGAACGTGGCGCTGAACGCACCTGTGGATGCGAGCACGTTCCCATCGTTGACGTCCTGGCCACCCGTGTTGGACACCCCTGCGTCGGGTGCCGTGGTCGTGACGTTCCGCACGACGGCGGGGCTCGGTTTCGTGTCGGAGCACTGGTTGCCGATGTCCTGCAACGAGGTGTTGGAGTCGAGCGGGAACACGAGCGGGCCGTGGTCGCGGAACGACCCGATCGTGTCGGGGGTGGCCCCGTTGATCACGTCGAACTGCTGGCGACGACACACCTTGGCGAAGCGGACGTGGTATTGGCCACCCTTGTTGATCACTACGGGCTTCGTCTCGATGAGGTGCTGGGGCCACCACTCGACGAGGCTGTCGGTCGCGTAGACAGCGGCGGTGGCGTAGACCGGCGAGCACAGATCGGCGGGTGCGTTGATCATGAGGGTGAAGGCGGTGCCCGTCGAGTCCGGGTAGGCCTCCATCTGGGGCGCGAGGATGCACGGTGCCGTCGAGTAGTTGGGCACGAAGTCCACCGAGATCTGATTGCCGGTGGGCTTGGGGGTGTGGGGTCTGCCTGCGCACCGGCGGTGAGGGCGATGGCGGTTCCACCGGCGGTGAGGGCGACGGCCACCAGCATGGTGCCGATCCGACGCCGCTTTCGATCGGTCGTGAGTCGCAGTCCCCGCCGGGTCATCATCGGATCTCCTCGCATCGCGGCGCCGTCGGCGCCGTGCCCCTCGGGACGTCCGCCCCGACCTCGGTCATGTGAATGGCATGGTAACGGATCGTTCCACGGAATTTCACTCCCGAATCTGAAACCGGGCCTTCGGCGGCGCCTGCCTGCGCCGGACCCGCTGGGCGGGCGGGTGGTGCGACGGCCCCGAGGGGGCGGGGAGCCCTAGAGGAGGGGAGTCGATCATCCACCGACGGTGGGCCGAAACGTCCAACGGTGGGGTCGTGTCTGCCCGAAGCCTTCAGAGTGAGGCCTCGTGGACGATACAAGTCGAGGCAATACCCCAGATGCCCGGAAGGACAGTCGGAAATGAACACCCTCTCACGACCCCTGCGCGGTGGGTGGCTGGTACGTGGCGTCGCCGCCGCGGCGGCAGTCATGCTCGCCGGTGTCGTCGCCCTCGAAGGCTCACGGGCGGCGCTGTCCGCGACCACCGACAACGGATCCAACACCTTCGGGGCCGGAACGGTCGTGTTGAGCGACAACGACTCCGGCAGTGCCATGTTCACGCTTACGACCATGCAGCCCGGTAGTCCCGAGGTTCGATGCATCAAGGTGAGCTACACGGGTTCGCTGACCGCGGACGTCAAACTCTACGGGGCGGTCACCGCCGGAACCGGCCTGGAGTCCTACCTCGACCTGACGGTGGAGACCGGAAGCGGAACCGGTGCGACGGGGGTCGGCGGAAGCTGCACGGGGTTCTCGTCGCCCTCGACGGTGTACAGCACCGACACGCTGGCGAACTTCGTGAGCACGCACAGCAACTGGGCGACCGGCAACGGCACCAACTTCACCGGAGCCACGAACCCGACCGACGTCTACTACCGATTCACCATCGACCTGCAGAGCAACAACGCGGCGCAGGGAAAGACCGCCACCGCAGCGTTCACATGGGAAGCCCAGAACGTCTGATCCTCATCTGAGCAACAGGGAGGGCCGGCGCCGAAGGGGCGTCCGTCCTCCCTGTTGGCGCTCATGGTGAGCCCGGCGCTGCCGATGGGGTGATCATGCGCACCCCGGATGCCTCCGAGGACCTCGTCGAAGCGTTCGTCGAACGAGTCGACGCGGAACCGCTTCGTCCGAGCACGCCAGAGCCCGTCCCCGAGCCCCAGCGTCGCCGCAACCAGCGGAGCGACGGTCCGCGTCCCACTGTCGCTCGACGCGCCCCGGAGCTCGACGAGGACGAGATCCCCCGACCCGCGGCCGGCGCGACCCCTGCTCGGCGCGTCGCTCTCCGGGCGTTCGTGTTCGTACACACGGTGCTCGAAGGGGTGGGCACCTTCGTGGTCGTGGTGACGGTCCTGGCCGCCTTCATGGCGTTGGTGCCGCCCCTGGTCCTCGGCTGGAAGGCGGTGGTCGTCGAGAGCGGCTCGATGCAGCCGAGGATCCGACCCGGTGACATCGTCATCGCCGAACGTGACGGGCGTTCCGTACCCGTCGGAGCGGTGGGAGTGTTCCGCACCGCGTGGGACGGGCGGATCGAAACCCATCGCGTCGTCGCGCACCGTCAGGGCCAGTACACGACCAAGGGCGATGCGAACGCCTCACCCGACTCGACCCCCATCCCCGAGCGCGACATGATCGGCCGAGGGAGAGTGCTCCTCCGAGGAGTCGGGATCCCGGTGATGTGGATCCATCAGGGGAACTGGCTCTCCCTCGCAGCGTTGCTGGCGGTCCTCGGGATCAGCCTGCACTTCACCCGCTCGTTCGTCGTCGGCTCCCGTCTCGTCGCCCGATTGTCGCGATCGGCACGGGAGGATCCGTGACAATACGGTCGGGGGCCTGATCGGGCCGGGCGGGAGCGGATCGGTTCAGGTGGCCGGTCCGGCGACCGCCTCGTCGACCGCTCCTTCGAACTGCGCCGCGTACAGGCGCGCATAGGCGCCCCCGGCCGCCAACAGCTCGTCGTGGGATCCCTGTTCGACGATGCATCCGTGCTCCATCACCACGATGATGTCCGCGTCCCGGATGGTCGACAGCCGGTGGGCGATGACGAAGCTGGTTCGTGACGATCGCAGCGCGGACATCGCCTTCTGGATGAGGACCTCGGTGCGGGTGTCGACCGAACTGGTCGCCTCGTCGAGGATCAGGATCTCGGGGTCGGCGAGGAAGGCACGGGCGATCGTCAGGAGTTGCTTCTCTCCCGCGCTCACGCTGGTCCCGTCGTCGTCGATGCGGGTCTCGTAGCCCTCGGGCAGCGAGTGGACGAATCGGTCGACGTAGGTGGCCCTTGCCGCGGCCATCAGCTGGTCGTGGCCTGCGTCGAGGTTTCCCCAGGCGATGTTGTCTCCGATGGTGCCGCTGAAGAGCCAGGTGTCCTGCAGCACCATTCCGATCCGGGAGCGCAGGTCGGCCCGCCGCATCGTCGCCGTGTCGACGCCGTCGAGCGTGATGCGGCCGCCGTCGAGCTCGTAGAACCGCATGATCAGGTTGACGAGGGTGGTCTTGCCCGCCCCGGTCGGCCCGACGATCGCGACCGTCATTCCCGGTTCGGCGACGAGGTTGAGGTCCTCTATCAGCGGAACTTCGGGGTCGTAGCGGAAGCTCACGTGCTCGAAGACCACCCGCCCGCGGCTGGTAGCGGGTGTCGCTGCATCGGGCGGATCGGCCTGTTCGACCGGCGAATCGAGGAACTCGAAGACCCGCTCGGCGCTGGCCACGCCGGACTGGAACACGTTGACGACCGAGGCGAGCTGGCTCAGCGGTTGGGTGAACTGACGTGAGTACTGGATGAAGGCCTGCATGTCGCCGATCGTCATCGAGCCCGATGCGATCTTCACCCCGCCGATCGCCGCGATGGCGACGTAGTTGGCGTTGCCGAGCAACATCATCAGCGGCTGGATGGTGCCGCTCATGAACTGCGCCCAGAATCCGGCCTTGAAGAGGCGCTCGTTCTCGTCGTCGAAGTCCGCCTGCACGGTGGCCTGGCGACCGAAGACGGTGACGAGCGCGTGGCCGGTGAACGTTTCCTCGACCTGGGCGTTCAACGTTCCCGTGTGGGCCCACTGGGCGATGAACCGCTTCTTGGAACGCTTGGTGATCTGGCGGGTGAGCAGGATCGAGACGGGGATGATCACCAGCGAGATCAGTGCGAGGAGCCACGAGATCGTGAACATCATCACGACGACGCCGACGATGGTGAAGATCGAGTTCAACATCTGGCTGAGCGTCTGCTGGAGGCTCTGCGCGATGTTGTCGATGTCGTTGGTGACCCGGCTGAGGAGGTCGCCGCGGGGTTGACGGTCGACCCACGGCAACGGAAGGCGGTGGATGCGATCCTCCACCTGGCTTCGGAGGCGGTGCATCGAGCGCTGGACCACACCCGCGAGCAGCAGTCCCTGGGTCCACGACAACAGCGCGGCCACGCCGTAGAGGGCCACGACGACGAGGAGCCTGCGGTGCAGTTCGCCGAAGTCGATGCCGGGCCCGCCGTGAAGCCGGCCGAGGACGCCCTTGACGATCACGTCGGTGGCGTGGCCGAGTAGCCGGGGACCGATGACCATCAAGGTCACGCTGCAGATCGACAACAGCACGACCGTGATCGCACCGAAGCGCTCGGGGGCGAGGGTGGCCAACAGCCGACGGATCGCGGCGCCGAAGTCCTTGGACTGCTCTGCGGGCATCGCCCCCGCCGAGAAGCGGCCGGACATGCCGCTCCTGGCCTCCGCGGCGACGGACTTCTTGGGCTGGCCTTCGGGAAGCTCGTCCATCACGCGGCCGAAGTCCGGAGTTGACTGTCGACGATCTCCGCGTAGGTCGGACAACTCCTCTGTAGTTCGTCGTGGGTCCCGAGGCCCACCGTACGACCGTCCTCGAGGACGAGGATCTGGTCGGCATCCATGATCGTCGACACCCGTTGGGCGACGATGAGCACCGCCGCGTCGGCCACCCGGGGCACGAGCGCCGCGCGGAGTCGCGCGTCGGTCGTGAGATCGAGGGCGCTGAACGAGTCGTCGAAGAGGAAGACCGCGGCGTCGCGGACGATCGCCCTCGCGATGCACAGTCGTTGGCGCTGCCCGCCCGATACGTTCGAACCGCCCTGCACGATTGGTGAGTCGAGGCCGTCGGGCATGGCCCGCACGAAGTCGGCCGCCTGCGCGACGGTGAGCGCATCCCACAACTGTTCGTCGGTCGCATCGGGGTTCGACAGGCGGAGGTTCGTGGCGACGGTCCCGCTGAAGAGATAGGGCTTCTGTGGCACCATCCCGATGCGGCTCCACAGGAGTTGCTGGTCGAGGAGGGTGACGTCGTCCTCGCCCATGCACACCGAACCCGCCGTCGCGTCGAACAGGCGCGGGATGAGTTCCAACAGAGTGGTCTTCCCGGATCCGGTGGAACCGATGATCGCGGTGGTGGTACCCGGTTCGACCCGGAACGACACGTGGTCGAGCACCGGTTCGTCGGCGCCGGGGTAATGGAAGGTCACGTCCTTGAACTCGATCGCGCACCGTCGGGGAAGTGCCCGAACCGGGTTGAGAGGCGGGTGCACCGTGGTGTCGGTGTCGAGCACCTCACCGATCCGCTCGGCGCTCACCGCGGCGCGGGGCAGGAGGATCGCCATGAACGTCGCCATCATCACCGACATGAGGATGAGCGCGAGATAGGTGAGGAAGGCGACCAGGGACCCCATGCTGAGCCGTCCGCTGTCGATCCGGTCGCCGCCGACCCAGATCGCCGCGACCGAGGACATGTTCAACACCAGCATCACGGTCGGGAACATGAACGCCATCAGGCGACCGGCACGGAGCGAGGTCGCGGTCAGTGCGCCGTTGGCATCGCCGAACCTCGCCGTCTCGTGCGGCTCCCGGACGAACGCGCGGACCACGCGCAGCCCGGTGAGTTGCTCGCGAAGTACCTGGTTCACCCGGTCGATGCGGTCCTGCATCGCACGGAAGGTGGGGATCATCCGTACGACGATGAGGCCGATCGCCGACACGAGGACGGGGATCGCCACCGCGAGGATCACCGAGATCCCCACGTCCTCCCGCAACGCCATGATCGTGCCGCCGATCGCCATGATGGGGGCGCCGACCAGGAGAGTGCAGGTGATCTGCACCAGCATCTGGACCTGTGTGACGTCGTTGGTGATGCGGGTGATCAGAGACGGGGCGCCGAGGAGGTTGACCTCTCGGGCCGAGTAGCGCAGGACCTGTCCGAAGAGTGCGTGACGGACGTCTCGCCCGAAGGCCATCGCCGCGTGTGATCCGAACCACACCGAGGCCACGGCGAAGAGGATCTGGACGAACGAGATGCCGAGCATCAACGCGCCGTGGCGCCAGATGAAGCCGGTGTCACCCCGCAGCACACCCTTGTCGATGATGTCGGCGCTGATCGAGGGGAGGACGAGTGCCGCGATCGTCGACACCAACGTGAGACCGACGACCGACGCGAGATCGCGGCGATATGGCAGAAGGAAGTCCCGGAGGATTCGGCGCAGCATGCAACCGGCCACCCTACGGGCGCGGTGAGGTGAGTCCGCGAATCGGATTCCGTGGCGGTTCGGGCGGCGGTGGCCGGGTCAGCGGGTGAGGGGGGCGGTCCCGGCGTGTCCCGATGCCATCGCCCCGATGCGGTCGGCGAGTTCGTGGCGCTCGGGATGCTGGACGACGATGCGGGCGGGCTTGGGTCGCGTCGTCTCCACGACGAGGACCTCTTCGTCGCGGTAGACGTCCCAGAGCTGCAATTGCCCGCGCATCCCGCGGATGGTGAACCAGCCGGTGGCGATCGTGGAGGGCCAGTAGGCACCGCCGACCCGGAGGCCGAGTGTCGAGCGTGCCTCGGAGGTGGGAAGAACGATCGCGCGGGTGATCTCGTCGGTGTGGAGATCCACGGTGCGGCACAGCGCGAGCATCCGGTCGAGACCCCGGAACGAGATCGACACGAGGTTGGTGGAACACGTGACCTCGACGGCCATGGCGTCAATGTATCGACGCCCGGATCGGGTGCGACATCAGCTCGTGGCGGCCGCCTCCAGTGCTGGACGAGCGAGGGGGCGCAGGTTCTTAGTGCTAACGGTGCGGCGTTGACCCCCGCACCGGGTTGTGCTCGCATGGGCGATGGCCTCCCCTCGCTCCGTTCCGCGCCCGCTCCGCCGTCGGCCGTCATTCCCGAGAGGTTCCGGCCACCCCGCTCGCAGGCCGTCGAGTCGGGTCGGGCAGATAGCGGTCGTCGCGTCGGTCGCGGGTCTGCTCCTGGGGGTCACCTGGTCCACGGTGCCCGGTACCGCACCCCAGGTACCGGCCGCGGCGACGGTGTTGTCCGACCCCGCGGCGGCCGCATCGCGTTGGCTCCAACAGGAGGCGCCCGGCGGTCTGCTCGTCGGGCCGGGGGTGACCGATCCGCCCAATGCCGACAACGTCGACCTCGGCCTCACCCTCGACGCGATCATCGGTCAGGCCGTCGTCGGCAACTCGGCGGCCGCGGGCCATTCGCTCGACGCGCTCGCCGTTCTGCTCCGACGCGGCACCGGTGTGCTCGAGTCGTCGCTCACGACCGGGATGACGTCGAAGCTCGCCGTCGCGGTGGAACTCGCCGGCGGTGACCCCCGCTCCTTCGCCGGCCACGACCTCCTCGAAACCATCCGTTCCTCGATGGTCACGACGCCCGGTCCCAACCTCGGTCGCTTCCAGGGTCCCGTGGGAGCCGACACCTCCAACGGATTCTCCCAGGGCTACGGCGTTCTCGCCTTGGCGTCGGCGGGTGTCGTGCCGGTGGAGGCCGTCGACTTCCTACTGGCCCAGCAGTGTGCCGACGGTGGGTTCCGGATCTTCCTTCCCGACGGGGGGGCATGCGGTGCCGGCGGCTCCGATCTGGACACCACCGCCCTGGCGGTCGAAGCGTTGACCGCGGTCATGAATGCCCCAGACCGCCCGGGGTCGATCGATCGTGCGGCGGTCGGGCACGGTGTGGACCGGGCGCTCGCCGCCCTCGTGAGCGCGCAACACGGCGACGGTGCATTCGGTGGTTCGGGCCCGACCGTGGCCGCGAACACCAACAGCACCGGCCTGGCCGTCGGCGCGTTGCGCAATGCCACGGGGCAGGGGGACGCGACGGCTCGAGGCGTCGTGTGGCTGTTGGGTATGCAGCTCGGATGCGACCTCACCGTTCCGGCGGGCGATCTCGGGGCGGTGGCGTACAACGCGGCCGCACGTGATCGTTCGATCGCGGGAATCGCCTCCGCCCGTCGGGATCAGTTCCGTCGCGCGACGACCGCGGCCCTGGTCGGGTTGTCCGGGCGGTCGATCGCCCAGGCGCTCGTCGGGTCGCCGTCCACACCGGAGCCACCGGTCGACGTCGGTTGCGTGAACCCCCCGTCATCGACCACCGCACCGTCCTCGACCACCGCACCGTCCTCGACCACCGCACCGTCCTCGACCACCGCACCGTCCTCGACCACCGCAGTCACGACCTCGACCACCGCAGTCACGACCTCGACCACCGCAGTCACGACCTCGACCACCGCAGTCACGACCTCGACCACCACGACGACGGCACCGAAGACCTCGACATCGACGGTCGCGAGCACCACGACGTCGCCGCCGGCTGTCGGGGGAGTGGACGATGCGGGAACCGATCGATCCGCCGCGGTGCGTTCCGCGACGGCCACCCGTGGTACGTCGGGCACGGACGTCTCCGGGGGTCGGGTGCATCGGGACTCGCGACCACGGGCTCGAACGCGGGCTACCCGCGACGCTCGGTGGTGTGGCGTTGCTCACCGGTGCCATGGTCCTGGCATGGTCGCGGCGCCGCGCCGCGGTGCCCCGGTGAACCGGGTGGAGCGTCTTGTCGCCCGGTCCTTGCCGCCCGTGGGTCCGTCGATTCGCCCGATGGTGGTGGTGGCCCTGATCGCCACGTCCGCACTGTGCCCTACGGCGGTGTGGGCGGCCGCGCCCCCGGCAGGGGCCGCGGGTGCCGCCGGCGCGTGCCCACGGGGAACCGGGGTCACGGTCGTGGTGGACTTCCAGAGCCTCGGCGGGGCTCCTCTCGTCCGGTGTGCACCGGGCGACCCGTCCACGGGTTTCGAGGCGCTGACCGCCGCCGGCTTCTCGTGGCGGGAAGTGGCCACCATGCGGGGCTTCCTCTGTCGGATCGAGGATCGGCCCGCTGCCGATCCGTGTCGCGTGACTCCGCCACCGACGGCGTTCTGGTCCTACTGGTACGCCGATCCCGGGGGCCCGTGGACCGAGTCGTCCGAGGGTGCGGCGCTCCGTGACCCCGAGCCGGGCGGTTTCGAGGGGTGGTCGTTCAGCAGCGGCTCGGGGGGCCGAAACCCCTCGCCGCGACCCGCGCCGACCGTGCCCGTGACCACCTCACCCCCGCCGACCTCACCCGGCACCGTGGCGTCGGCGTCGGCCGGCGGTGGGACCGCATCGCCGGGTGCATCGGGCGCCGTCGGCTCCGCGACGAGGTCATCGGAGGCCGGATCGTCGCCGGCGGCGGTGACCAACGGGGCGACCGGCTCACCGGCGCCGAGGCCGTCGACGGCCACCGGCGATGTGTCCGGCGCATCGCCCGACACGTCGGTCGCCGGAGCCGTCCCCGACGCGACCGCCCCGGAGCGGACCCGGTGCCGAACCCCGTCGAACCGGTCCCCTCGTCGGCGGCGAACGGTGGATCCCCGGCCGCGCGGGGAACGACGACGCGAACCCCGAAGGACGGCTTTGGTGAGCGGGCGGTCGAACGATTCCGACGCGACGTCCGACGGTGGCGGATCGGGTTCGCCGGTGGGCCTCGTGGTGGGCGGTGTCGCCGTCGTCGCGATGGCGGCTTTCGTCGCGGTCCGGAGGCACCACGCCGGGGCCGCACCGTCCACCTCGTGACGTGCGGGCCGGGTATACACCCCGGTGCGTGGTGGTTGTGGGCGCTCGGCGTGTCCTACGCGGTCTCCCAGACGACGAACCTCCTGTTGTTGGGGCTGTTGGCCGCGGGCGTGTGCACGGTGGTGCTCAGCTGTCGTGGCGCGGCACCCTGGGGTCGGGCCTTCGGTGGCTTCGCCTGGCTCGCCGCGTTCATCGTGGGGGTGCGGTTGGCGTTCCACGTCCTCGTCGGCGTGCGCACCGGGTCACACGTCGTGGTGCGCCTCCCCGAATGGACGCCCGGCGCGTGGGCGGCGGGCCTGCGGGTAGGGGGGGTGATCACCCTCGAAGGGCTGGCCGGTGCCCTGGGGGAGGGAGGGCGACTTGCCGTGCTGGTGTTGTGCCTTGGCGCGGCGAACTCGCTCGCAGGGAGTCGTCGGCTCCTCAAGGTGGTTCCCGGCGCACTGTACGAACTGGGTACGGCGGTCGTGGTGGCCTTGACGCTCGCGCCGCAACTGGTGGCAGCGGTACAACGGGTGCGCCTGGCCCGACGGCTCCGCGGTGAAGCCCCACACGGGTTCCGTGGGATGCGGTCGGTGGCGGTACCGGTGCTCACCGACGCGCTCGACGCGTCACTTCACCTCGCCGAGTCGATGGACGCGCGCGGGTACGGCCGACGAGTCCAGCGGTCGACCCGGTCGACGCTGCGATCCCCTCGTGCGGCGACTCGCGGGGGTGCCCCGACGACAACGACCGCAGGTGGCGCCCCGGAGGCGTCGAGGCGGGTGCACCTCGCCGGGAACGGTGTGGGCATCGTCTCGGCGGTGTCGCTCGTGGGTGTGGCGTTGGGGTTGTATGGCATGGCGGGTGCGTCGAGGACGCCGACCTGGGCGACCCTCGTGCTCGGCGCCGGAGTGCTGGGATCGATCGGCGCGGTGGTGCTCGGCCCGCGGTCGGCGGCCACCCGCTATCGGCCGGACCCGTGGCGGGCGCCCGAATGGATGCTCACGACGGTCGGTGCCCTGGCCGCGGTGGGCCTGGTGGCGGCGGTCCGCCGGATACCCGACGTCGCGAACCCTCCGGCCTCGCCGCTGCGCTGGCCCGATGCGCCACTCTGGCTTGTGGCCTGGTGTGGGTCGGTCCTGTTGGCGATCCCGGTGGCCGGGCTCGCCGATCGGAGGGACCGGCGTTGATCCGCTTCGACCGGGTGAGTTTCACCTACCCCGACCAGGAGTCGCCGTCGCTGCGCGATGTCGACCTGACGGTCGACGAGGGTGAGTGGTGTCTCGTCGCCGGACGTACCGGCTCGGGGAAGTCCACACTCCTGCGAGCGGTGAACGGACTCGTACCCCGGTTCAGCGGTGGAGTCCTCCGCGGATCGGTGACCGTCGCCGGCCGCTCGACGTCGGAGGTCAAGCCACGCGACCTCGCCGAGACGGTCGGGTTCGTCGGCCAGGATCCGGCGGCGGGATTCGTCACCGAGACCGTCGAGGAGGAGTTGGCGTACGCGCCGGAACAGCTCGGCCTTGCTCCGACGGTCATGCGGACCCGGGTGGAGGAGATCCTCGACCTCCTGGGTCTGGACGGCTTGCGGGACCGGCCCCTGCGCTCGCTGTCGGGCGGTCAGCAGCAACGGGTCGCCATCGGCTCGGTCCTCACCGCCCACCCGCGGGTGCTCGTGCTCGACGAGCCGACCTCGGCGCTCGACCCGACGGCCGCCGAGGACGTACTCGGCGCCGTCGCCCGCCTCGTGCACGACATCGGGGTCACGGTGCTGATCGCGGAGCATCGGATCGAACGGGTCGTCCACTTCGCCGACACCGTGTTGGAGCTGCGCGACGACGGGACGGCAGGCAAGGGGGCACCCGGTGACGTGTTGGCGGGGCTCGCCGTGGCACCGCCGATCGTGGTGCTCGCCGAGGCGTTGCAGTGGGTTCCGCCACCCTTGTCGGTGCGCGCCGCCCGCCGACGGCTCGCGGCGGACCCGCGTCGTGGGGTCATCGACCGGGTGGGGGGAGACGACCGGGCTCACGCCGCGGAGCCGGACGCTCGACCCGTCGTGGCGACGTTGGACTCCGTGTCGGTGCGGCGCGGCGATGTCGGAGCGGTCCACGACGTGTCGCTGCGCGTGCACCGGGGTGAAATCGTCGCGTTGATGGGTCGTAACGGATCGGGTAAGAGCTCGTTGCTGTGGGCGGTCCAGGGTTCGCTCCCGCGCGTGACGGGCACGGTCCGGGTCGCCGACGGCACCGACCGGGAGTCCCGGGCCACGACGTCGACGGTGTCGTCGGCTCACGGCGACGTCCGATGGTGGGGCCGCCTCCTCGGGGGCAGGCCCGCGGCCGGCCGGGTGGGGAGTGTCGAGGGGCAGGCCGGCCACGGGGCGTGCACCTGGGGGGTCGATCCCGCCGCACTCCCGGCTCCCGCGGCGCGACACCTCGTCGGCATGGTGCCGCAGACGCCGTCGGATCTGCTGTACCACGAGACGGTCGGCGAGGAGCTGGACACCGCCGGCGGTGGGGATGCCGGCGCGGCGGCCCGTGCCCGGAGCCTGCTCGCGTCGCTGTTGTCGGTGACGATCCCCGATCGGTCTCACCCCCGCGATCTCTCGGAGGGTCAACGCCTCGCGCTCGTACTCGCGCTGCAGCTCAGCGCCGAGCCCGCCTTGTTGTTGTTGGACGAGCCGACCCGCGGTCTCGACGTGCCGGGCAAGGCCGACCTGGCCCGGTGGTGTCGGAGCGAGGGCCGTGCCGCGATCATCGCCACCCACGACGTGGAGTTCGTCGCCGACGTCGCCGACCGGGTGGTCGTCCTGTCACACGGTGAGCTGATCGCGGACGGCCCGGTCCGCGAGGTGTTGGGGTCGACTCCGATGTTGTCGACCCAGGTGGCCAAGGTGACCGCCCCCACAGGTCTCCTGACGGTCCGGGAGGTGTGCGATGCCCTCGCGGCGCTGATCGGGACGCGGTGACGCCGCCGGTCGGAGGTCCGGATCGGGTGCCCGACGTCGCGGTGGTCGAGCCGTCCTCCAACGGTCGTCACGGGTCGAGGGTGCCGGTACCGCTGCCCGCGGTGACGATGGTGTTGGTGTCGGTGATCGGTCTCGCGGCGTTCGCGTGGCCATTCCTGGTGGACCCGACACCCGGGTTGGGCCATGCCGCGGATGCTCCGTTCGTCTTCGCCGGTCTCGTCGCCCTGGTGCTCGTCGTGATGCTGGTCGAGACGACCCGTGGGGGGCTCGACGCGAAGGCGGTGGCGATGCTGGCCGTCCTCGCTGCGGTGGGCGCCGCCCTGCGACCGTTGGGGGCGGGAACCGCGGGGATCGAGACGGGGCTCTTCCTGTTGATCCTGGCGGGTCGTGTGTTCGGTGCCGGGTTCGGGTTCGTACTCGGCACCGTCACGATGTTCGCGTCCGCGC
Source organism: Microthrixaceae bacterium (assembly GCA_041394325.1). GTDB lineage: Bacteria > Actinomycetota > Acidimicrobiia > Acidimicrobiales > Microtrichaceae > JAWKIJ01. The sequence continues at coordinate 2,734,096 of JAWKIJ010000001.1, read as the reverse complement.
TGCTCACCGCAGGAGTCGGACCGTGGCTCCCGTTCCAGATGTTGGCCGCCGGATGGGTCGGCGCCGGAGCGGGCCTGCTGCCTCCGCTTCGAGGGCGCGGCGAGGTGTTCGTCCTCTCGCTGTACGGGGTGCTCGGGTCGTTCGCGTTCGGGATGCTGATGAACCTCTGGTTCTGGCCGTTCCTCGTCGAGGCGGATTCGGGTCTGGGCTTCCGCGCCGGAGCGCCGTTCACCGAGAACCTTCGCCGCTTCGTGGCGTTCTGCGTCACCACCTCGTTCGCTTGGGACACCGGGAGGGCGGTCACCACCGTCGCGTTGATGCTGTTCGCCGGGGAGCGCTCCTGAGCACGTTGCGACGGGCACGGCGGCGCGCCGCCTTCGAGCACCCGGGAGTGTTCGAACCTGGCTGAGCGACGCGTGGGGAGGTATGGATCGGATGGCCGCGCCGATAGGGTCGAGGGGGTGAGCAGCGCGGTCCAACGGGCGACGGCTCCACTCGTGGTCATGGCCAACCGGCTTCCGGTACGGCGACGGGCGGTGGGCGACGTCCACGTCTGGGAGACCAGCCCCGGCGGTCTCGTCGCCGCGTTGGGCCCGGTCTTCGAGGCACATCCCGGCGAGGCCCGATGGGTCGGCTGGAGCGGCATTCCCGGCGAGCACCTGTCGCCGTTCGAGATCGACGGGCTGGGGCTCGACCCGGTCGCGATGAGCGCCGGTGAGGTGCAGCTCTTCTACGAAGGTTTCTGCAACGCCACCATCTGGCCGTTGTTCCACGACTCGATCGTGCGCTCCGCCTACCACCGCACGTGGTGGGACGCATATCGGACCGTCAACCGCCGGTTCGCGGAGCGCGCCGCCGAGGTCGTCGATCCCGACGGGGTCGTGTGGGTGCACGACTACCAGCTCCTGTTGGTCCCGGCCGAGTTGCGAGCGCTGCGTCCCGACGTGCGAATCGGCTTCTTCCTGCACATCCCGTTCCCGTCGGCCGGATTGTTCCGCCAGATCCCCTGGCGGCGCGAACTCGCCGAGGGTCTGTCGGGGGCGGACGTGGTCGGCTTCCAGACCCAGGGTGGCGCCGACAACTTCCGTGACGTCGTCGAGCGGCTCGACGTGGGCGTCGTCGACGGTGACGAGATGACCGTGGACGGCCGCCCCGTCGACGTGCGTGTGTTCCCAATCGGGGTCGATGCCACGCGGATCGCCGCCACCGCCGAGCTTCCGGAGGTCCGTCGGCGGGCGGAGGAGCTGCGCGAGGAGTTGGGCAATCCCGAACGCATCCTGCTGGGCGTCGACCGGCTCGACTACACGAAGGGCATCGCCCGGCGTCTCAAGGCCGTCGCGGAGCTGATCTCCGAGGAGCGGTTGGAGGTTCCCCGTCACGTGCTCGTGCAGGTGGCCGAACCCACGCGGGAGGCCGTCCCGGAGTACGCGGAGTTCCGCGAGCGGATCGACCGGATGGTCGGCGAGATCAACGGTGCCCACGGCATCGTCGGCCATCCCGCCATCCACTACCTCCATCGGACCCAGAGCTTCGAGGAGCTCGTGGCCCTCTACCTGGCCGCGGACGTGATGTTGGTGACACCCGTGCGCGACGGCATGAACCTGGTGTGCAAGGAATTCGTCGCGGCACGTACCGACAACACCGGCGTGCTCGTGTTGTCGGAGTTCACCGGTGCGGCGGAGTCGATGCACGCCGCGCTCCTGGTGAACCCCTACGACACGGACGGCCTGAAGAACGTGATCGAGCGGGCGGCCCACCTGCCCTCCGCGGAGGTGGAGCGGCGGATGCGTCTGTTGCGTGAGTCGGTCTTCCACCATGACGTGCACCACTGGGCCCATGACTGGATGCGGGTGCTCGGGCTCGCTCCCACCGACGACCCGGTCGGAACGGACATCACGCTTCCATGACGTTCACCGACGAGTTGGTCGGGGCGGTCGAGGCGTTCGGGCGGGTCCCGATCGTGTTGATCGCCTGTGACTACGACGGCACGCTCGCTCCGATCGTCGACGATCCGACGGTCGCGCACCCACTTCGTCCGGCGATCGCCGCGTTGCGTTCCCTCGCCGCACTCCCCGACACCCACGTCTCGGTGATCTCGGGTCGTTCGCTGCGCGACCTGGCCGTGCTGTCCCGTCTTCCCCACGAGGTCCATCTGGTCGGCAGCCACGGTTCGGAGTTCGAACCGGACAGTGCGGGGTTCCTCAATCCCGAACAACGCTCGCTCCTACCGACCTGGCCGAGCGGCTGGCCGAGATCGCCGCAACCCATCCGGGGTGCTCGTTGGAGTCCAAGCCGACCGGCCTCGCGTTCCACTACCGCAGGGCGGATCCCGCGGTGGCGGCCGACGCAGCCCTGATCGTGCGCCGAGGCCCCGCGAAGCTGCCCGGAGTCCATGTCAAGGAGGGCAAGTCGGTCATCGAGTTGACGGTGGTCGACACCGACAAGGGGGCGGCGCTCGATCACATCCGTGCCGCGGTGCACGCGGACGCCGTGTTGTTCATCGGCGACGACCTCACCGACGAGGATGCGTTCGCCACGCTTCGCGGACCCGACGTCTCCGTGAAGGTCGGCGTGGGTGAGACCCTGGCCACCCACCGGGTCGCCGACCCCGAGGAGGTCTGCGGCCTCCTGGCGCGGCTACTCGGCGAACGCGAGGCGTGGGTGCGGGGTCACCGCGCCCCACCCATCGAACGTCACGCGCTCCTGTCGGATCAGCGCACGGTGGCTCTCGTCGATCCCAATGCCCGGGTCAGTTGGTTGTGCTCGCCCCGGGCCGACTCGGCCTCGATCTTCGGAGAGCTCCTGGGCGGACCGAGCGCCGGCTATTTCGCGGTGCGGCCCGCAGGCCCCGATGGTGGGGCTCCGGCCCAGCGTTACCTGGCGGACACGATGATCGTCGAGACCCAATGGCGCTCGGTTCGGGTGACCGACTACCTCGACGTCTCGGGAGGCCGCAATCTCCAGCCGGCGGGTGCGTCGGATCTGATCCGGGTGCTCGACGGCTCGGGCCCCGTCGAGATCGTCTTCGCGCCGCGACTGGACTTCGGCCGGACCGTGACCGAGCTCGAGTTGGACGGGCCCGGATCGGTGCAGGTCGTCGGCGGTGCCTATCCCATCGAGCTGACGACATCCCCGCCCGTCACGTGGAGGATCGAGCGTCAGAACGGTCACGACGTCGCGACGGCGGAGGTCGAACTCGAACGCTCCGAATCCCTCACGGTGACGTTGCGACTCGGGGCCGAGCACCTCGGCCCGACGGTCGTCGACGTCGACCACGTCGATGACGTCGTGGTGGTGGCGCCGTTGGACGCCGAGGCCGAACGTGAACGCCGCGACGAGACCATCGCGCTCTGGCGGTCGATCCTCACGGGACTTCAGCTGCCGGCGGTGGCGCCGACCCAGGTGCGCCGCTCGGTGCTGACCCTCGAGGCTCTCCGGTACCGGCCGTCGGGCGCGATGCTGGCCGCCGCGACCACGAGCCTTCCCGAGTGCATCGGCGGTGGACGAAACTGGGACTACCGCTTCTGTTGGCCGCGTGACGCCTCGATGTCGTGCACCTCGCTCGCCCGGCTGGGCCACATCGAGCCCGGCCTCGCCCTGCTGGACTGGATCTGTGAACGCGTCGAGACCGCCACGCGCCCCGACCTGCTGCGACCGCTGTACGCGGTGAGCGGTGACGACCACACCCCCGAAGGCGTCGTGAGCGAGTTGGCCGGCTACGCGGGGTCGCGACCGGTCCGGATCGGCAACGCCGCGGAGAACCAGGTCCAGCTCGACGCGCTCGGCCCCGTGGCCGAGCTGGTGTATCGGATCTTCGTCGGGGGCTCGGGCATTCGGCCGGCCCACTGGGATCTCCTCGAGCGTCTCGCCGACGTCGTCGTGGAACTGTGGCCCCAACCCGACCACGGGATCTGGGAGGTGAGGCTGGCTCGACGCCAGCACGTGGTCTCCAAGGTCAACTGCTGGCAGGTACTGGACCGGGCGGTCCGCCTGGCCGAGGCGACCGGCCGAACCGTGAGCACGGCATGGACCGACGCGCGTTCGGCCATCGTCGAGGACGTCTCGACACACGGCTGGAGCGACGAGCGGGGCTGCTTCGTGTCGGTGTACGGCGGTGAGGACCTCGACGCCGGGCTCCTCCTCATGGGTACCTGCGGTTTCGTGGATCCCTTCGACGAGCGCTTCGTCGCCACCGTCGGGGCGGTCGAGCATGAGCTGTGTGAGGGTTCGGCGGTGTACCGGTACCTCGACGACGACGGCCTCGCCGGCCGCGAGGGCGGGATGCTCATCTGCACCGGCTGGTTGGTGCAGGCCTTGGCGGCGTGTGGCCGAGTGGAGGACGCCCTCGACTGGTTCGACCGCCTGGTCAGCGTGGCCGGGCCCGTGGGGCTCCTTCCCGAACAGATCGATCCGTCGACCGAGCGGGGTCTTGGGAACTATCCACAGGCCTACTCGCACCTTGCCGTGATCGACGCCGCGTTGGCGTTGTCGGGGCAGGGGGTGAGCGGCTGAGCGTCGAGGGCTCCCTCACCGCTCGGCGTAGCGAGCGGCACCTCGTCTACGCTGCGGCCGATCGTCCAGACGTCCAGGGGGGGGAACCGTGAGGAAGGTCGATTCGGCCGACGACGGCGGGCGTGCAGCGTGGTGGATGCTCCGCGGGATCGCATTGTGGTGTGGGGTCGGGTTGTCCGCAGGCCTGCTGATCCTTGCGAACGCCACCTCGTCCGGCCGTTGGATCGTCCTGGGGGGCATGATGTTGGGCGCGGCCTCCGGCGTGGGTTCCGCCGTGCTCGTCGGACATGGTCGCTTCGTCGCGGCCGCCGCGCTGCTGGCGGTGAGCGGACTCGCGATGCCTCTGTCCTTCGCCTACCTGGGCAACCTCGCCGCGTTGCTCGGGGCGCTCGCGATGCTCCTCCACGGGCTCCGTCGGCGCTCCGGCGGAGTCGAAGGTCCCGAGGTGCGCCCCGGTCGGGCACCCGTCGCCGCTCGGGACCGCAGCGTCACGCCGGGAGACCCGTCGTCGGCCCGTCACCGTAGGGTCGTGAGGTATCGCACCTGAGGCCGTTGGAACCGGGGCCCGTGGGTGGATCGGCCCGGAGATGGGGGCCGCCTACCCTGTGCGCTCGTGATGGTCGGGCGGATCTGGTGGACCCGCGGCGTCCGACGGGCGCTTCGATGGCTGTCGCCCCTCGTCGTCGTCGGCGTCTCGTTGTGCCTCGCCACGCCCGTGCCGGCACAGCCGGGGTCGGCGAACCCGACCCCCGCGGACTCCTCGACCACCTCCGTCCCCGGCGCGGGTGCACCGGCGAGCACCGAGCCGCTCGGACCCGGTCGAGAAGCCGCTCCCTCGACCACGACGGTCCCCGCCGAGTCGACTCCCCCCGGGGAGACGACGGCCGTGCCCGGCGATGTGGCCGGGGAGGCGAGCGAAGGTTCATACGGCGGCCAACCCGCTTTCGACCCTTCGTCCAATCAACCCTCGCCGTCGGTGGTCGCGGCGGCCTCGTCGGGCGTCGCCGAAGCCTGGCGGCGCTACGACCGCAGCGTCGGGATCCTGGCCTCGCTCTCGACGCGACTCGATGTGGCCACCGCTGATGCGGGGGCGGTCGGAACGGCACGACGACAGGCGATCGGCGACGCCGCCGCCGCACGCAACCGGATGCGCAGGCGGGCGGTCGCCGCGTTCATTCGAGGCGACCGTCGACTCGCCCTGCTCAACGTCTTGGCCGATCCCGTGGAGTTGAGCCGTGGTCGGGTGTACCTCGAAACGCTTGCCCGCGACGACCACCGGGCCGCACTCGCGTACCGGCGGGCGGCGGCACGCCTCGACGAGGCGGGGCTTCGGCTCGCCGAGGAGTTGGCCGGGCTCCAGGCGCGGGTTTCGGTGGCCACCGCCGAGCGCGACCGTTCGGCGCTGGCGCTCGCCGACGCCCGCCAGTGCGACGTCGCCGCTCGACTCGGCACCCGCCTGTGCGTGGCGGGCTTCACCTTCCCGGTCGTTGGTCCCGTGAACTTCATCAACTCGTGGGGGTACGCCCGGATGCCCGGGACGGGGCAGTCGCACTGGCACGAGGGGACCGACATCATGGCGCCGAGCGGTCGGGAACTGGTGGCGGTGGAGGACGGCACCTTGTTCAAGGTGGGTACGGCCGGACTCGGCGGTATGCGCGTCTGGCTACACGGCGCGAGCGGGACCGACTACTACTACGCGCACCTCAGCGCATTCGGCCCGGGGGTGGTCGACGGCCTCGCGGTCACCGTCGGTCAGGTCGTCGGCTTCGTCGGCTCGACCGGCAACGCGGCGGGGGGCGCGTCGCACGTGCACTTCGAGATCCATCCCGGCGGCGGCCGCCCGATCAACCCCTTCCCACTCCTTCGAGCGGCCTACGGGGACCAGCCGATGCCGTCACAGGCCCGAGCCGAGGCAGGTATCGCCTCGATGGTGCCGGTGGTCGCACCGGAGGAGGAGGCGGACGACCCGGCCGCCGGGGCCGGGCCCGATGCCGGCACACCCCGGGTCCCCGGCGGCGGTTAGCTCCGGCTATCCCGAAGCGCGTCGCGCGGACCATCGTCCGGCCCGGCGGGACACGTCGACATCGAAGGCGAGGGCGTTACTCAGCGTCTCGGACGTGAGCGTGGCGGCGATGGCTCCGGCGCCGGCGACGCGGCCGTCGCGGACCAACAGGACGTGGTCGAACGCCGCGGGGATCTCCTCGAGGTGATGGGTGACGAGCACGATCGCGGTGGATCCCGCGGCGAGGGCGTCGAGGTCATCGAGCAGCTGTTCGCGTCCGGGGATGTCCAGACCCGCGGTGGGTTCGTCCAACAGCAACAGGACCGGATCGGTGACGAGTGCCCGGGCGATCAGGACGCGCTGGCGCTCGCCGCTCGACAGTGATCCGAACGGCCTCGGTGCGAGACCGGCGACCCCGACCCGGCCCAGTGCCGCACGGGCACGCACCCGGTCGTCCTCGTCGTAGCGGTGCCACCACGGTTCGAGTGCGGCGTGGATTCCACACATGACGACGTCCAGCGCGCTCAGGCCGCCGCGAAGGAGCGTCGCGAAGCTCTGGCTCACGAAGCCCACCGACCGCCGCAGCTCGCGGACGTCGCAACGACCGAGTTGCCGTCCGGCGACGGTCACCGTCCCCGAACTCGGATGTTCGTACATCGCCGCGACCTTCGCGATCGAGGTCTTCCCCGAGCCGTTGGCACCGAGGACCACCCATGCCTCACCGGCGCCCACCGTCCAGTCGATTCCCGAGAGGATCGCCGTGTCGTCGCGCCGGAGCGACACGCCGCGCAGTTCGAGAACGGGGTCGCCCCGGGACGCGGGTGATGCCGGGTCGACCGATTCGGCGGGACACACGATCGACGAGTCTGCCGTCGATAGCGTGACGGGTCCATGTCCCGGCGCCACGATCCGTCGACGCCCTGATGGGGGCCGTTCTGGGCCTGCTCGCCGCAGCGGTGTTGGTGGCCGCGACGGCGTTCTTCGTCGCCGTCGAGTTCTCCCTGGTGGCGGTCGACCGGGCCACCGTCGACGTGGAGGCGGACCAGGGTGACCGGCGGTCGCGCCTGGTGGGCGCCTCGCTTCGCCGGCTCTCGTTCCACCTGTCGGGGGTGCAGCTCGGGATCACCGTGTGCTCGGTTGCTCTCGGGGTGCTGGCGGAGCCCGGCATCGCGTCGCTCCTCCGGGGACCGTTGAGGTCGCTCCTGGGCGTGCGATGGGGGAACACCACCGCGATCGTCACGGCACTGGTGGTGGCCACCGTGGTGCAGATGGTCGTGGGCGAGCTGATCCCCAAGGCGGTGGCGCTCTCCCGCCCACTCGCGACGGCGAAGTCGTTGGCGCCGGCACAACGGGTGTATTCGTGGCTCTCGGCTCCGGTGGTGGTGTTGTTCGGTGGCGTGGCCAACGGGGTGGTCCGCCTGCTGGGGGTGGAGCCGACCGAGGAGCTGAACCAGGTTCGCTCCCGGCGCGAGTTGGCCATACTCGTCGAGGCCTCGGGGCGGGAAGGTGACCTGGCACAGGCGGAGTTCGATCTCTTGAGGAGGACCTTCGCGTTCCGTGACAAGACGGTTGCCGAGGCCCTCACCCCCAGGACCGCCGTGGTTGCGTTGCCGAGGTCCGCGACGGGCCACGAGCTCCGGCTGCTCAGCGCGCGTACGGGCCACAGCCGGGTCGTGATCCACGACGGGGACCTCGACGGCGTGGTGGGGGTCGTGCACGTCAAGCGGCTGTCGGGCCTGCCGGTGTCGGAGCGTGACACGGTTTCGTTGGCCGACCTGGTCGAGGAGGTTCCGATGGTGCCCGAGTCGCGGTCCCTGAGCGCGATGTTGGAGGAGATGCGCTCGACGCGAACGCACATGGCGGTGGTCCTCGACGAATACGGGGGTACCGCCGGCATCGTCACGATGGAGGACCTCGTCGAGCAGATCGTGGGCGACATCGACGACGAGCACGATCGTGACCTCGACAGCGGTATCACCGTGTGGGGTGATGCCGTACTGGTGGGTGGCGACGCTCACGCCGACGAGTTGTACGAGACGCTCGGGTTCGAGATGCCCTCCGGGGAGTACGAGACCGTTGCCGGCTGGCTGCTCGCCGTCCTCGGGCGGATCCCGGTCGAAGGCGACGCGGTCGAGTTCGACGGATGGCGCTTCGACGTGGTGGAGATGGACCGTCGGCGGATACTCACCATCCGCGCCGTTCGGCTCACCGACGAGCAGTCCGGGGTCGATTCGTGACACTGGTGTGGGTCGTGCTGCTCGTCGTGGCGAACGGCCTGTTCGTGGCGACCGAGTTCGCGTTGGTCGCGTCACTCCGCTCCCGCGTCGAGCCGGCGGCCGACCGAATCGCCGGGCGGATGGCGCTCCGATCGATGGGCAACCTCGGCACGATGTTGGCGGGAACGCAACTCGGCGTGACACTGGCCTCGCTCGCGCTGGGTTCGGTGGTCGAGCCGACCGCGGAGCACGCATTCGCGGGTTGGTTCGCCCGGCTCGACCTTCCCGACAGGGCGGTCGCTCCCGCCGCCGTGGTCGTGTCGCTCGGCCTCGTGGTGCTCGCCCACCTCGTCCTCGGGGAGATGGTCCCGAAGTCGCTCGCGCTGGCGGCCCCCGAGCGCACCCTGTTGACCCTGGCGTTACCCGCAACGGCGTTCGTGGGCCTTCTCCGGCCCGTCATCTGGATCTTGAACCGCCTCGCCGCGACCGGGGCTCGCATCCTGGGGGTCGAGCCCGCCGACGAGCTTCGCGGCTCGGCCACGGCGGCCGAGCTGGGCGCGATGATCGAGGAGTCCCACACCGAGGGACTGCTCGAAGGGGACGATCACGAGCGGCTCGTCGCGGCACTCGGTTTCGTCGAACGTCCCGTGGACGTGGTGATGGTCGCCCGCTCCGACGTCGTGTTCGCACCGCACACCGCCACGGTCGCAGAGGTCGAGGCGTTGATGGTCCGCAGCGGGCTGAGTCGGATCCTGTTGGTGGGTGAGGGGGTCGACGACGTGCTCGGTTTCGTCCACGTCAAGGACATCCTGCAGGTTCCGGTCGCCGAACGTGGGGCCCGCGTGCCGCGGTCGCTCATCCGGATGGTGTTGACGGTGCGCACCGGCTGCGGCCTCGGCCACGTGTTGACCGCCATGCGCCGGGCGCGTCGCCACGTGGCGGTCGTCGTCGACGCCCGCAGGGTGACGGTGGGGCTGGTCACCATCGAGGACCTCCTGGAGACGCTGGTCGGCGACATCGTGGACGAGACCGATCGGCCCGATCCCCGCGGGGCAATCCGATGATCGGCGGCTCGTGATGGGTCGGGGGACGTCGAGAGCGCTCCGGGTTGGCGACCGAGGTCGGCCGGTTGTCACAATCGGTCGATGCAGATCGGCGTGTTGGGTGGAACGGGACCGGCGGGGAGCGGCCTCGCGGTTCGCCTCGCGTCGGAGGGCTTCGAGGTCGTCATCGGGTCGAGGTCCAAGTACCGCGCCCTGGAGGTGCGCGACCGCCTGTACGCGAAGTGGGAGGAGCGGGAACTCCCGCTGCTGGCCGGTGACAACGAGACTGCGGCCGCGGCGGATGTCGTCGTGGTCGCCACCCCGTGGGATGCGGCGGCCTCCACGGCCGAGGGCGTCGGCGACCGGCTTCGGGGCAAGGTGGTGATCTCCATGGCCAACGCGCTGGCGAAGGTGGGCCACGAGTTCCAGCCGTTGGTGCCTCCGAGGGGATCGGTCGCGGCGTCGGTGCAGGCGGCGGTCCCGAAGTCGATGGTGTCCGCGGCGATGCACCATGTTCCCGCGAAGGAGCTCGGCGACCTCGACCATCCGTGTCTGAGCGACGTCCTCGTGTGCTCGGACCACCCGTCGGCCACCGCGACCACGATCGACATCGTCTCGCGGCTGCCCGACCTGCGCCCGCTCGATGCCGGTGAACTGTCCAACGCCGCGCCGATCGAGGCCTTCGCGGCGGTGTTGCTGCAGGTGAACGTGAAGTATCGGACCCGTGTGGCCATCCGCTTCACCGGTCTCGACCACCTTTGACCGTGACCGCCGTGTCCGCGCGAGGGTCCCGGCCGTGACCATGCGGCTCTACGACACGGCTGCACAGGCCGTCGTACCGTTCGACGTGGGTCCGGACGTGACGATGTACACGTGTGGCATCACCCCGTACGACTCGACCCATCTCGGTCATGCGGCGGTCTACCTCACCTACGACATCCTGCAACGACGACTCCGGGACAGGGGTCATGGCACCCGTTGCGTGCGGAACATCACCGACGTGGACGATTCGATCCTCGCGAAGGCCCGCGAACTGGGCGTGCACTACCTCGACCTCGCGGCGGCGGAGACGGCGAGGTTCGACCGCGACATCGTGACCCTCGGCCTGATCCCGAGCTTTGCCGAGCCGCGCGCCACCTCGGCCATCCCCGAGATCCGCAACTTCATCGGGGTGTTGTTGGACAACGGACACGCCTATCGCGCCGGCGGCGCGGTGTACTTCGACGTCTCGACATCCGCCGACTTCGGTGCGATCAGCCATGCCGGCCGTGCGGAGATGCTCGAGCTGTCGGCGGAGCGCGGGGGCAACATCGACGATCCGAACAAGCGCGATCCCCTCGACTTCGTGCTGTGGCAACCCTCCGAACCCGGCGAGCCCTCGTGGGACTCCCTCTGGGGACCGGGCCGACCTGGCTGGCACGTCGAGTGTTCGGCGCTGTGCCTGCGCGAGCTGGGTGAGACGATCGACGTGCACGGTGGTGGTGCGGACCTGATCTTCCCCCACCACGAGTGCTCCGCCGCGCAGTCCAGAGCCGTCACGGGCCGGCGCCTCTCCCGCTACTGGGTGCACCAGGCGATGGTCCGGATGGACGGCGAGAAGATGTCGAAGTCGCTCGGCAACCTCGTGTTCGTCTCCGATCTGGCGGAGCACTGGGACCCCCGTGCCATCCGGCTGGCGGTCTCGGTGCACCACTACCGCACCGAATGGGAGTGGCGCGAGACCCTGATGGACGAGGCCGACGAACGGCTGCGCCGATGGCGGGCGCAGCGCGGCGGCGCCCAGGGCGCGCTCGACGAGGTACGCGCCGCGCTCGACGACGACCTCGACACCACCGGTGCCGTCGACGCGATCGACCGCGCGGTCGCTGCCGGCCGACGGGTCGACGACGCCGCGCCTGCTCGGTGTCGACCTCCGGGACGTCGTCTCGGCGCCCGGAGGGGTCACCTGACCCGTCGGGGCGGACGACACGGGGTTCCCGCTCGCGGTTAGCCGCGAACCCGCACGCGTGTCGGGTGGTCGAGCGGGCAGAATGGCTCCGGTCCGGTACGGGAAGGTGGACGGTGGGAAGGGAATCGGGACAGATCCAGGGGATCGCAAGGCGGTGTTGTCGCCGCTGTTTCGCTTCGCCTGGCGCGTCCACACCGAACATCGTGATCGGGTGCCCGCGGCGGGTGGGGTGATCCTCGCTCCGAACCACCTGTCGGTACTCGACTCGTTCTTCCTCCCGCTGGTCATGGACCGTCCCATGACCTATGTGGGCAAGGCGGAGTACATGGACGACTGGAAGACCCGGTACCTGTTCCCGGCGATCGGGATGATCCCCATCGACCGGTCGGGTGGCGACGCCTCCCAGCGGGCACTCGACGCAGCGGCGGCCGTACTGGAACGGGGGGAGTTGTTCGGCATCTACCCGGAGGGCACCCGCAGCCGTGACGGCCGGCTTCACAAGGGCCATACGGGTGTCGCGCGCCTGGCGCTGCGCACCGGTGCGCCCATCGTGCCCGTCGGGATCGTCGGCTCCCTGGAGGTGCAGGCGCCCGACGCCCGCGCTGCCAAGCCCTTCCGGGAGGTCACGATCCGCTTCGGTCATCCGATCGACGTGCGACGGTATGCCGATCGCGGTTCGGACCGTCTGATCCTGCGTCAGATCACCGACGAGGTGATGTACGGCATTCGGGAGCTCTCCGGCCAGGACTACGAGGACGCCTACGCGACGCGGTCCCACGAGACGATGCCGACCGAAGCGGCGGAGGTACGCCCGCCGCGGCCCGCGACGGCGTCGCTCCCCGACGTCCTGGACGCGCCGGTCGACCCGTCCACGTCGGCCGCGTATCCGACGGTGGGCCACGACGTCGACGGAATCGAAACGCCCGCCGCGGACGGTGTGCCCGCAGAGACGGAGGCCAAGCCGAGGATGCGGGCGGAGGCGGCCGCACCACGCTCGTCCACGGCCGTACTGCAGCCCCGTCCGATGATCGACCTCACCCTGTAGCCGTTCGGAGCGACCTCGCCGGCTCCGTCCCCAGCGGGCCGGAACACGGTGGGGAGGGTGTCGGGGGCGCCGTTAGCATCGCCTCATGGCCGAGATCACGCTCACCCTCCCCGATGGTTCGTCGCGCACCGTTGCCGACGGCACCACCGGGGGCGAGTTGGCCGCGGCCATCGGCCCCGGGCTCGCAAAGGCCGCGCTCGTCGCCGAGGTGGACGGTCGAGCGGTCGATCTCGCCGCGCCCCTGCACGACGGCGACAAGGTTCGCTTCCTCACGGACCGCGACGGCGAGTCCCTCGAACATCTCCGCCATTCCACCGCGCACGTCCTCGCACAGGCCGTGTTGTCGCTGTGGCCGGGTGCGACCTTCGCCGGTGGGCCGCCGATCGAGGACGGCTTCTACTACGACTTCGAACTCCCCGGTGGCGCGACGTTCTCCGAGGACGACCTCGGTCGGATCGATGCCGCGATGCGCCGGATCATCGACGCGGACCAGCCCTTCGAACGGTTCGAGCTCCCGGTCGACCAGGCGCGGACGCTCATGGCGGAGCATCCCTACAAGCGGGCGTTCATGGACCGTGCCGAGGAGGGCGACGAGAGCGAGGGCGAGGTTGGCGGGGGAGCGACCGTCAGCTTCTACCGCAACGGCGACGGCTTCGTCGACATGTGTCGTGGACCGCACGTACCGTCCACCGGGCGCCTCGGCCACTTCGCGTTGATGCGGGTCGCGGGTGCGTACTTCCGTGGGTCGGAGCACAATCCGATGCTCCAGCGGATCTACGGCACCGCCTGGGCGACTCGCAAGGACCTTGCTGCGCACCTGCACCGCCTGGAGGAGGCCGCCAAACGTGACCACCGGCGTCTGGCGGCCGAGCTCGACCTCGTCTCGTGGCCCGACGTACTGGGTCCCGGCCTTGCGGTGTGGCATCCGAAGGGGGCGATCGTCCGGAAGGTGATGGAGGACTACTCGCGGGCCCGGCACCAGCACGGCGGCTACGAGTTCGTCTTCAGTCCCCACATCGCCCGGTCGACCCTGTGGGAGACGTCGGGCCACCTCGGCTTCTATGCCGAGTCGATGTACCCGCCGATGGAGCTAGACGGCGCGACCTACTACCCGAAGCCGATGAACTGTCCGTTCCACCTCACGGTGTTCCGGTCGCGTCAGCGCTCCTACAGGGAACTGCCGCTGCGCCTGTTCGAGCTCGGCGCGGTGTACCGCTACGAGCTGTCCGGTGCGGTTCACGGACTCCTGCGCAGTCGGGGTTTCACCCAGGACGACAGTCACATCTTCTGTACACGTGAGCAGGTACCCCAGGAGCTGGCCTCGCTGTTGGCCTTCGTCCTCGACGTCCTGGGTGCGTTCGGCTTCGAGGAGTTCCAGGCCAAGCTGTCGACCAAACCGCACGAGAAGTTCGTCGGTGACGACGAGTACTGGGACCTTGCCACCGAGGGGTTGCGAGCGGCCTTGGAGGCGGCGGGCCTCGAGTACACCGTCGACGACGGTGGAGGAGCGTTCTACGGTCCCAAGATCGACGTGGACTTGAAGGACGCGATCGGTCGGAGCTGGCAGCTCTCGACGATCCAACTCGACTTCAACATGGCCGATCGCTTCGACCTCGAATACATCGCGCCCGACGGAACCCGCCGGCGCCCGGTGATGATCCATCGAGCCCTGTTCGGCTCGGTCGAGCGCTTCTTCGGAGTCCTGTTAGAGCATTTCGCCGGAGCGTTCCCGACATGGCTCGCGCCGGTGCAGGCGCGGGTGCTGCCCGTCGCCTCCGCACACGCCGGATACGCGGCGGAGGTCGCGGATCTCCTGGTATCGCGGGGGTACCGGGTCGACGTCGTGGACGCCGACGAGTCCCTCGGCAACCGGATCCGCAAGGCGAAGGCCGAGAAGTTGCCGTACGTGCTGGTCGTCGGCGACGACGACGTCGCCCATCGAACCGTCGGGGTGAATGCGAGGGGCAACACGGTGGAGCGCGACGTCGCCCTTTTGGCCTTCGCCGATCGTGTCGAAGCCGAGGTTGCGCCGTTCCGTGACGTCTGAGACGACCGACTGATGCCTCTCGAACGACTCTGGACCGCGTGGCGGTCCGCCTATGTCCACTCGATCGCCGAGACCCGGCTCGAGACCGGTCCCGACGGGCGGACGCTGTTCGAACGAATCCTCGCGGCGGAGGGGTCCGACGCCGACAAGCATCTCGTCCGCCGTGGGGCGCACTGCTTCGTGCTGTTGAACAAGTTTCCCTACACGTCCGGGCATCTGCTGGTGCTGCCCAACCGGGGTGAGCCCGACCTCGAGGGGCTCGACCCGGCCGAGCATGAGGAGTTGTGGTCGTTGGTGCGCGCGTCGGTGGTCGCGATCAAGTCGGCGTTCGGCTGTGACGGGGTCAACGTCGGGCTCAACCTCGGTGCGGCGGCCGGAGGTTCCCAGTCCGACCACCTGCACGTGCACTGCGTGCCGCGTTGGGTGGGGGACGCGAACTTCATCGGGATCGCTGCGGAGACGCGGGTGCTACCCGTGTCGCTCGACGAGGCCTACGAACGGCTGGTCGAGGCGTGGCCCTCAGGGGTCGTGTCGTAGGCTCTCGTCGTGAGCGACCAGCCGACGACCGATGCGCCGACCGACCCGTCGGAGGTGGCCGTCGGTGCCGTCGCCGACGAGACGACCACGCTTCGCGACGAGGACGTCGTCGATACCCTGCCCGAGGATCTCGACATGGTCGAGGCGTCGGGGGACTACCGGCTTCCCAACAACAACCGTCGCCGGGTCCCCGCGTTGATCTACCTCGCGGTGGCGGTGTTCTGCCTGGTCGTGTGGGCCACGTCGCGGCACGACTCGCCCCTCGTCAACAACGGGATGCTCGGCGCCGCGATCGCACTCGGGCTGTTCGGTGCCTACGGTCTGGTGGCGAGCCGGACGCTCGCGGTCGACGAGACCGCTGCGCTGGAGGTTGCCGACCGTACGGTCGGGTTCGCCATCGGCCACGCGACCGCGCAGATGGTTTGGCGAGGATGGTGGTCCCGACCCGTGTGGCGGCTGCTCGCCTACTCGACGGAAAATCCGCCGCGACGTCGCGCCATGGTGGTGGTCGACGGGATCAGCGGTGACGTGATCGAGTGGTTTGCCGAGGACAATCCGGAACGCTACGAGGCTGACGGCGACGCCGCGGTCGACTCCCCCGAACCCCGTCCCTGAACCCGTCGTACCGAATGCCGGCCTCCGTCGGGGTACGGGGTGACGAGGTTATCCTTCACGGATACGGGAGTGCTTGCTATTGTTAGCACCGGTCCGACGCCCGGACCTCCGACGATCCACCCAGAGGACGACCACATGTTGGACGGACGCTTTCGCAGCCAGGTCGACCGGAGTGTCCGGCCGATCGGCGCCTCCCTCAAGCGGGCCGGTATCCCCGCCGACGCGATCACCTGCATCGGCCTCGTCATGTCCGTGGGGTGCGCACTCGCCATCGCATTCGGCCGCACCAACCTCGGTGTCCTCCTGTTGGCGGCGACCGGCATCCCCGACACGCTCGACGGGGCGGTCGCCAAGGCCTCGGGCACCGCAAGCCCCCGTGGTGCCTTCTTCGACTCCGTGAGCGATCGCGTCACCGACGCGCTGTTGTTCGGCGGCGTCGCCTGGTACCTCGCCGACCGGGCCGGGGCGGGCCGGCATCTCACGATCCTGGCGTTCGCGGCGTTCGCAACCGCAGTGCTGCCGAGTTACATCCGGGCCAAGGCCGAGACGCTCGGGATCGAGGCGCGCGGCGGTCTGGTCGAGCGCGCGGAGCGGTTCGTGATCCTTGGCCTCGGTCTCTTGTTCACCGACCTCCTCGTGGCCGCATTGTGGCTGTTGGTGGCCCTCAACCTCCTCACCGCCGGCCAGCGGTTCGCCGCGGTATGGCGCCAGGCGGGACGTCCCCGGCCCGTGGAGCGTGATCCCCGTTTGCGCCGCCGGCGTCGCGCCGCCGCGCCACGCCGAGCCGGCACGGCCGGTGGGGCAGGGCGCTTCAACGGCCGCGGTGGCTCACGCCCCTGACCCGATGGCCGATCATCCGATGGAGGGGTGGGGGCGTCTTCGACACCGGCTCGATCGCGTCGCCGCGCAGGCGGTGGTGGGTGCGTTTCGCCTGGGGGAGGCGGTAGCCCCCCGCGTCCCCGGTGCCCTCTCGGAGATGGGGCTGGCGGCGGTGGGTCAGGTGGGGGCGCTCTCCGCCGCCGATCGGCGGTTGGTGGTCGAACGAAATCTCCGACGCGTCTACGGCCGGGATCTCACGCCCAACGAACTGCGCGCCAAGGTGAACGCGACGTTCGAGAGCTACGCGCGCTACTACTTCGACTCGTTCCGCCTCACGTCGATGAGTGTCGCCGAGGTCGGCGACGGGTTCACCGTCGAGGGGATCGAGCATCTCGAGGAGGCGATGGCCGACGACGAGGTGGGGCCGGTACTCGCGCTGCCGCACCTGGGCGGTTGGGAGTGGGCGGCGTTCTGGATCACCCGGGTCCGGCTGTGGCGTCTCGCTGCGGTCGTCGAACGGCTCGAGCCCCCCGAACTGTTCGACTGGTTCCTGGGTTTCCGCCGATCGTTGGGGATGAACATCATCCCGCTCGGACCCGACGCCGTCACCCGGGTCACGGAGGCGGCCGCAAACCGTGAGATCGTGTGCCTCCTGTGCGATCGTGACATCGTGGGCGGGGGTGTGCCGGTCACCTTCTTCGGTGAGGACACGACGCTGCCCGCCGGTCCTGCGGTGATGGCGTTGCGCGGTGGCTGTCGGGTCCTCCCGACCGCCGTGTACTTCACCGCCAAGGGGGTGCACGGGGTGGTGCGTCCCCCTATCCGGATCGAACGGACCACATCGGACGGAATTCGTCCCGACGTCCCCGTCTTCATGCAGGCGTTGGCGGGAGAGTTGGAAGGCCTGATCCGTCGCGCTCCCGAACAGTGGCATCTCATGCAGCCCAACTGGCCCAGCGACTATGCGGCGCTCGGCCGCCCGGCGCCGTAGCGTTCCGGGCGTGCACATCGGGATGGTCAGCCCCTACAGCCTGAGTGTTCCCGGGGGTGTGCAGGGGCAGGTGATCGGACTGACGCGTGCGCTGCGGCGCCGCGGCCACACCGTGCACGTGTTGGCGCCAGCGGACGGGCCGACGGGCCTGAGCGGCGTGACGGTCGTCGGTCCCTCGGTGGTCAACGAGGCCAACGGCTCGATGGCACCCATCTCCCCCCATGCGCCGACCCAACTCCGCACGATGCGCGCGCTGTGGGACGGTGACTTCGACGTGCTGCACCTGCACGAGCCCTTCGTCCCCGGTCCCACCGCCACCGCGTTGATGTTGCGACCCGCGCCGATCGTGGGAACGTTCCACGCGGCGGGTGACCAGCCGATGTACAAGTCGATGTCGAGCCTGGTGCGGTGGTTCGGCACGCGGATCGACGCGAAGGTCGCCGTGTCACCGGCCGCTCGCAACCTCGCGGCGGTGGCGTTGGCGGATCCGTGGACGATCCTGTTCAACGGCCTCGAACTTGACGGTTTCGCCGATCTCGAACCGTGGAGCGAGCCCGGTCGCCCGCGCTCTGACCGTCCGACGATCCTTTTCGTGGGACGCCACGAGGAGCGCAAGGGCCTCGGGGTACTGCTCGAGGCCCTCGCCGGGCTGTCCCACGACGTCGAGGTGTGGATCGCCGGAGCGGGTCCGCAGACCGCGGAGCTGCGGCACCGATTCGCGGCGGACCGGCGGCTCCGATGGTTGGGGTTCATCGGCGACGTGGAGCGTGATCGTCGTATGGCGGCGGCGACGGTGTTCGTCGCGCCGGCGCTCGGTGGTGAGTCCTTCGGGATCGTGCTCGTCGAGGCGATGGCCGCAGGTGCACCCGTCGTCGCGGCGGCCAACGAGGGATACGGCGCGGTGGCGGGGCCATCGGGGGACGATCCGGCCGCCGCGCTGTTGGTCGAGCCGGGTGATCCCGCCGCACTCGGCGTCGCCATCGCCTCGATTCTGGACGACCCCGATCTTGCGGAGACCATGCGGCAGCGGGGCCGACGCCGTGCTGCACGCTTCTCGATGGATCACCTGGCCGAGGCCTACCTCGTGCTGTACGAGAACGTGATCGCCGAGCAGACGCTCTCGGCGCGTTCCCGACGCCGTGCGAGCCGCCCGGTGGGGCTGCCCGGTTCGTGACCGCGTCCCGCCGCATGACCACGCGCCGAGCGGGATCCGGTCACCGACGCGGCGAGGTCCTAGCATGTCGCCGTCGCGCGACGGCGACGGGAGGAGTCCGGCCATGTGGTGGGTGATCATCGTGATCGTGGTCCTGATCGCGGTCGTCGGGATCGTCGTGTTGGCCGTGTACAACGGGCTCGTCGGCCTTCGCAACAAGATCGAGGCGGCCTACGCCCAGATCGACGTGCAGCTCAATCGTCGCCATGACCTGATCCCCAACCTCGTGGAGACGGTCAAGGGTTACGCCGCCCACGAGAGCGGCACGCTCGAGGCGGTGATCACCGCTCGCAATCGGGCCATGACCGCCGACTCGGTGGGGGAGAAGGCCGAAGCGGAGAACATGATCAACGGTGCGCTGAAGTCGCTGTTCGCACTGGCCGAGGCGTATCCCGACCTCAAGGCGAACCAGAACTTCCAGGAACTCCAACGCGAGCTGAGCTCCACCGAGGACCGCATCGCATACGCCCGGCAGTACTACAACGACAACGTCCGGGCCTACAACACGAAGACCCAGACGTTCCCCAGCGTGCTCGTCGCGAACGCGTTCGGATTCTCCCAACGTGAGTACTTCCAGGCCGAAGAGCCGTCCCGTGCCAACCCCAAGGTCGATTTCACCACCGGTGCGGCGGGTGATCCACCCCCGGCACCGACGCCACCCACCTCCCCGGGGGTGGTCGGCGAGTCCTCCTCGTCCCCGCCGCCGGAGCCGCCGGTCGGACGCGGTCCCACCCCGTGAGCGCCGACGCCGGAGCGTCCGGGACCGGGGCCACGGTGGGCGTGTCGCCGGCTCGATCCCTGCTCGACGATGCCGAGCGTCGCCGCGAGCTCGAGGCGCGCCTGTGGTGGCCCCACGCGGCAGCGGCCGCGTTGGTGGTCGGGTTGGTGGCGTTCGTGCTCGTGCCCTGGTGGGCGGCGCTGGTCGCCGGCGTGATCGCGATCGTGGTGGTCGGATGGCTCCTGGGGGACGCCGGGAGGAACCGAGACGACGTCGGGAGGGTGATCGGGGGCCGATCCGTCGCCGACGACGAGGTCCCGCGGCTGTCCAACCTGGTGGAGGGCCTCGGGTTCAGCACCGGAGTGGCCCGGCCCGAGCTCCGTGTGCTCGACGACCCCACGATCAACATGGCGGTGTTCGGGCCTGCGGGTGGCGGGGTGATCGTCGTCACGCAGGGGCTGCTCGACCACCTCGACCGGGTCGAGACCGAGGCCGTCGTCGCCGCGGCACTGACCCGTCTCAAGAGCAACGACGCATCGCTCGGCACCGCGGCGGCGCGCTTGGTCTGCGGTGCATTGCTTCGGCGGGTCCCCGAGCCCGGAGCCGAAGCGCCGGGCTCCGGCGCACCGGAGAGCCGCCGCGCCCGATGGATGGCGACGATCCTCGGTGAACAGCGTGCCTTCCTCGGTGACCTGGCGGCTGTGGACGTCACGAGGTATCCGCCCGCGATGGCTGACGTATTGGACAAGATGGAGCGGATCGGCACGACCGTCGGGACCGCGACCGTGGGCACCGCACACCTCTGGTTCGCCAACCCCTTCGGTGTCGGCGACGGCCTCGTCCATATCGGTTTCGGTGATCCGACGCCCCTGTCGCAGCGGTCGTCGCTGATGGCCGAACTCTGAGCAACGTGGGGCGCTCGCCCAACGCACGCAGGGCTCGGCCCCTCCGGGTGGTCTCCGCGGTCTCGGCGCTTGCCGCCTTGACGTCGGTCGGGTGCGGTCAGACCGGCGTGGGTGCTCGATCGTCGAGTTCGAGCGGCGTGGCCACCACGGTCGCCGGGCCACGCGCGACAGCCCCGACCACGTCGTCCGCCACGGTCCCGACCACCACGACCACCACGACCACCACGACACCGATGCAGGTCGCCGGGTTCGCCCCGCTCACGGGGAGCCTGTCGACGCGGCCACCCTCGCCCGCCTCGCCCGGCCTCCGCTCGCGCTGAAGATCGACAATCACCCCGCGGCGATGCCCCAGGCGGGCCTCAACCAGGCCGACGTGGTGTTCGAGATCGCGGTGGAGGGGGTGAGTCGGTTCCTGTCCGTCTACCACTCGACCGACGCGAATCCCGTCGGCCCCGTGCGCTCGGCCCGTCACAGCGACCCACCCATCCTGGCGTTGCTCGGCACACCACTGTTCGGGTGGTCGGGAGCCAACGACGACGTCGCCCGTGACGTCTACGGCTCCTCCTGGATCACCGACGTCAACTGGGATCGCGTCGCCCGGTCCGCCTACCGCCGAAGGTCGGTACATCGTGCACCGCACAACCTCTACACCGGAACCTCCGCGCTCTTCGCCTACGCCCGGACGACCCAACGCGGGGCGTCCCCGCTGTTCGGCGTCATGGCGGCAAGCGAGGCCAACGCCGGGGAGGTACCGCTTGGCAGGGTGCGCCTGTCGGTTGGTGGGACGACCTCGTCGTGGGAGTGGGCACCGGCGGCCGAGCCGGGCGCGGGTCGGTATCTCCGGAGCCAATACGGGCGTCGCCACCTGCTCGAGGGCGGCGACCAGGTGAGTGCGGCCAACGTCGTGATCCTCGAGATCCGCTACTCGGGAACGCGAACGAACCCCACCGCGATCACCCAAGGGTCGGGTAGGGCGCTGGTGTTGAGCGGCGGCAAGGCCATCGAGGGTCGGTGGTCGCGGCCGAACCAACTCCTCGGACTGTCGCTCACCGGCCCGACCGGACAGCCGATCATGCTCCGTCCGGGCCGCACCTGGGTGGAGCTGACCCGGGGTCACACGTTCGTCGCCGCTTGAACCGTCGTCGACCGGTCCCGACCCGTCGCGCTCGGTGATTCGCGCCCGGATCCGGGTCGTAGACTCAGTCCATGGCTGAACCGCAGAAACCCGTGTCAGGACCCGGCTCCGATCGGTCCGGTTCGGCGACGACCCCCGCGGGCGCCACCCCGATCCGTGGGACCGTGGCCGTCAAGCGTGGCCTCGCCGAGATGCTCAAGGGCGGCGTCATCATGGACGTGGTCGACGCGACCCAGGCTCGGATCGCCGAGGACGCGGGGGCATGCTCGGTCATGGCGCGCGAACGGGTTCCCTCCGACATCCGCCGGGACGGCGGTGTCGCTCGGATGAGCGACCCGCAGATGATCGAGGAGATCAAGGCGGCGGTCACCATCCCCGTGATGGCCAAGGCGCGGATCGGTCACTTCGCCGAGGCCCAGATCCTCCAGGAACTCGGTGTGGACTACGTCGACGAGTCCGAGGTCCTCACCCCCGCAGACGAGACGCACCACATCGACAAGTGGGCATTCGACGTGCCGTTCGTCTGCGGCGCGACCAACCTCGGTGAGGCACTCCGTCGCATCTCGGAGGGTGCGTGCATGATCCGTTCCAAGGGGGAGGCGGGCACCGGCAACATCGTCGAAGCGGTGCGGCACCTCCGGTCGATCCTCGGCGACATCGGCCGGATCACCACCGCCGACGGAGCGGAGCAGTTCGAATGGGCCAAGCAGCTCCGTGCACCTCTGGGATTGGTTCAGGAGATCGCACACACGGGAACGCTGCCGGTACCGCTGTTCTGTGCCGGCGGTATCGCCACTCCCGCCGACGCGTCACTGGTGATGCAACTCGGCGCACAGGCCGTGTTCGTCGGGTCCGGGATCTTCAAGAGCGAGCATCCCGAGGCGATGGCGAAGGCGATCGTCGAGGCGGCAACCAACTTCGAGGACCCGTCCATCCTGGTGAAGGTGAGCCGCGGCCTGGGAGGTTCGATGCCGGGCCTCGAGATCGGCGGGCTCGAGACCACCTTCGCGGACCGGGGCTGGTAGCCCTGCGGTCCTCCTCGCTGACACACGATCGCGCCCGGGTCGCGTGCGGCCGTCGAACGGGCGACGCGCGATGAGTCCGCGTGTCGGGGTCGTCGCGTTGCAGGGCGCATTCGCCGCGCATCTGGCGGTGCTCGATCGTCTCGGCGTCGACGGTGTCGCCCTCCGACGGCCCGGTGATCTGGTCGGGTGCGACGCGCTCATCTGGCCGGGCGGCGAGTCGACGACGATGTCCAAGCTCGCCGTCTCGTCGGGCATGTTCGACACCGTGGCGGAGCGTCTGGCCGAAGGTCTCCCGGCCCTGGGCACATGCGCCGGCCTGATCATGTTCGCGTCGACGATCGACGACGGACGCTCCGACCAACGTTGTTTCGGCGCGATCGACGCGGAGATCCGACGCAACGCGTACGGTCGGCAGATCGACTCCTTCCACGTCGACCTCGACGTGAGGGGCCTCGATGCGCCGTTCTTCGCGACCTTCATCCGTGCGCCGCGGGTCGAGCGTGTCGGGGCCGGCGTCGAGGTGCTCGCCTCACTCGACGGCCATGCGGTGGCGCTTCGGGACGGTGCGGTGATGGCGACGACATTCCATCCCGAACTGGGTGGTGACGACCGGTTCCACCGACTCTTCCTCGAGCGGGCCTGAGCGGAGTCGGCGCTCCCGTAGCGTCCTACGATGGGCGAGGGCGGATTCCCGAGACGAGGAGCCAACACGAGCGATGTCGGGCCATTCCAAGTGGGCAACGATCAAGCACAAGAAGGGCGCGGCCGACAAGGCGCGGGGCAAGCAGTTCGCCAAGCTCATCAAGCAGGTGGAGGTGGCGGCCCGCCAGGGCGGTGGCGATCCCGACGCGAACCCCACTCTGCGCACGATGTTCCAGAAGGCCCGTGCCGCCTCGGTGCCGCTCGACACGATCGAGCGAGCCATCAAACGGGGCACCGGTGAGCTGGAGGGCGTCGAGTACCACGAGGTGAACTATGAGGGTTACGCCCCCGGCGGTGTCGCCGTCTACGTGGAGGCACTCACGGACAACCGCAACCGCACCGGACCCGAGCTGCGGTCGCTGTTCTCCAAGAACGGTGGTTCGATCGCCGAGCCCGGTGCGGTGTCGTGGCAGTTCGAGCGGAAGGGCATCATCGTCGTCGACGGGTCGGTCGACGAGGACGACTTGATGATGGTTGCACTCGACGCCGGAGCGGAGGACATCAGTCGTGTGGGCGACGACTGGCAGGTCGTCGCCGACGGAACGGCCACCCACGAGGTCTCCGGCGCAATCGAGGCGGCGGGTTACGGGGTCAGGTCCGCCGATCTGGCGATGGTGCCCACGAGCACGATCGCCCTCGACTCCGTCGAGGCCGCCAAGGCGGTGCTCCGCGTGATCGAGGCCCTCGACGACCACGACGACGTGCAGGACGTCTACGCGAACTTCGACATCGCAGACGAGATCATGGAGAAGTTGGATGCCTGACGCCGACTCGTCCGCCGGGCCGCAACGCCAGTCGGGGGCCCCGAAGGTCGGCGACCTCGCACCGGGATTCGCGTTGGACGGAGTCGACGGGGCGACGGGGGAGCGGCGACGCTACGAATCGGTCGAGTTCACCGGCTCTCCGCTCGTGATCGCCTTCTACCCGGGTGACAACACCCCCGTGTGCACACGTCAGCTCGTGAGCTACACATCGGGGATCGCGTCGCTCCGACAGAAGGGTGCGAACCTCGTGGCGATCAGCCCCCAGGACGTCGACAGCCACGTCCGCTTCGCGGACTCACAGGGCGGCTTCGCCTTTCCGCTCCTGAGCGACGTCGACAAGGAGGTGGGCGCGGCCTTCGGCAACCTCGGACTCCTCGGGTTGTACAAGCGGTCGATCTTCGTACTCGACGGTGAGGGCCGCATCACCTACGTCCACCGGAGCCTGGGCCCCGGTGTGGTGTTCCAGAAGCTCGACGACATCGTCGCTCACGTCGCGGGGTGACCGGCCCGGACCGGTGGCTCCACTAGCTTCGTACAGGTGTTCGTCGTCGGGATCGATCCGGGGCTGACCCGCTGTGGGTACTGCGTACTTGCTCCGCCCGCATCGGGGTCCGACGCCGAGGTGCGGCGAGGCGCGCCCCGCTCCGCCGCAAACGGGTGGCGAGCGATCGCCGTGGGCGTGCTGAGCACACCCACCGACGCCCCGTCGCCCCGCCGTCTCGCACTCCTTCGTGTCGACGTCGAGGAGTTGTTCGCCGACTATCCACCGGTGGCGGTCGCGGTCGAGAGGGTGCTGTTCCAGGTCAACGTCAGCACGGCGATGGCGGTCGGTCAGGCGTCGGGCATCGTCATGGCCGAGGCGGCCCGGCGCGGGTGTGAGGTCGTCGAGTACTCCCCGAACCAGGTGAAGGAATCGGTGTGCGGCTACGGGTCCGCCGACAAGAGCCAGGTTCAGGAGATGGTCCGACGGCTGTTGGGTCACCGCCGGGTGTTCCGTCCGGCGGACGCAGCCGACGCCGCGGCCGTGGCGTTGTGTCACGTCGCGCACATGGGGGCGCCGGTACCCGGTCGTGCGATCGGGGCGACGGCGGTGGGATCGTGATCGGTTCGCTCCGCGGAACGCTGCTGGCCCGCGGTGACGGCGAGGTGACCGTGGAGGTGGGAGGGATCGGCTATCGGGTGCTGACCACGCCGGGCACGGTCGGTGCCCTCGGTCCCGAGGGCTCGGAGTGTTTCGTGTGGGTGCACCATCACCTCAGGGAGGACGCACAGACCCTGTACGGGTTCGCCCGACGGTCCGAACGCGACGTCTTCGAGACTTTGATCGGCACCCATGGCGTCGGCCCGTCGCTCGGCCGCGCGATCCAGTCGACCCATTCTCCCGACGCCCTCGGCGTCGCGCTGGCAAATGACGACGTCGCCGCACTGTGCCTGGTCCCGGGAGTCGGCCCCAAGACGGCCAAGCGCCTGCTCGTCGAACTGAAGTCGCGACTCGATCTGGGCGAGGTCGACCTGCGGAATCTCGGTGAGAGGCCGCCGGGATCCGGTGGTGTGCCGACGGGAACGACCGACGCGGGGACCTCCGCTCGCAACGACGTTCGCGAAGCGCTGGCGTCGCTGGGCTATCACGGCGACGAGATCAACCGCGTCCTGACCGTCCTGCCACCCGAGGGTGATGCCGCGACGTTGCTGCGCGAGGCACTCGGACACCTGGCGGTGGCCTGATGCGCGATGAGCTCCTGACCCCCGAGCATCTCGAATCCGACGACGACGGCGCGGTCGGCGTGCCGGCGGACCGTGGCCACGGTCACGACCGTCACGAGGGGGCGTCGAGAGTGGGCTCGGCCGGGGTCGAGGACCACGGCGTGGCGGCATCGCTCCGTCCGGGTTCGCTCGACGAGTTCGTCGGTCAACGTGAGCTCAAGCGGCGTCTTCGCATCATCCTGGAGGCCGCGCGCCGTCGCGGCCAGGCGGTGGATCATCTCCTGTTCGCCGGACCCCCCGGCCTCGGCAAGACCACCCTCGCCGGGATCGTCGCGCACGAGATGGGCGTGCAGCTCCACGTCACGTCGGGACCGACACTCGAACGTGCGGGTGACCTCGCGGCGATCCTCACCAAGCTCGGCGAGGGCGACGTGTTGTTCATCGACGAGATCCACCGATTGAGTCGTGCCGTGGAGGAGGTCCTCTATCCGGCGGTGGAGGACTTCCAACTCGACATCGTCCTGGGGAAGGGACCCGCCGCCCGGTCGATCCGCCTCGACCTGGCTCCGTTCACCTTGGTGGGGGCGACGACCCGCACCGGGTTGATCACCGGCCCGCTCCGCGATCGCTTCGGCATGGTCGCCCGACTCGAGTTCTACGACGTCGAGGATCTCGAGGCGATCGTCACCCGCGCGGCCGGCCTGGCCGGGGCGACGATCGATGCGCAGGGTGCCCACGAGATAGCCCGGCGAAGTCGCGGTACTCCCCGCATCGCCAACCGGCTGCTGCGTCGGGTTCGAGACTTCGCCGAGGTGGAGGCGCACGGACACATCGACCGCGAGGTTGCCGCCGGAGGGCTGGCGTTGTTCGGGGTCGACGAGCGGGGCCTCGACAAGGTCGACCGCGCGGTGCTCGACGCCGTGTGCACCCTGTTCGCCGGCGGTCCCGTCGGGTTGTCGACGTTGGCGATCGCGGTCGCCGAGCCCACCGAGACGGTCGAGGACGTCTACGAGCCGTTCCTGATCCAGCAGGGCCTCCTGGTGCGCACGCCCCGGGGTCGGGTCGCGACGGCAGCGGCGTGGGAGCATCTCGGTCTGGAGGTGCCACTGGTCGCGGTCGTCACCGGCGACACCGCCCGACCGGAACCCGACGACGCACAGCAGTCGCTCCTGGACGAGCCCGACCGCTGCGACACCACGCTCGACTGATCCCGGCCGTGTTGACCGACGAGTTCGACTATCCGCTCGACGAGGCCGCCATCGCGGCCTCGGGCGCGGAGCCCAGGGACTCGGCGCGCCTGATGGTGGACGATCCGACGAGGCCACCGTGGGAGGCCACCAACCACACCGTGGCCGACCTGGCCGACCTGCTCCGGCCCGACGACCTCGTCGTGTTCAACGACACGAGGGTCCTTCCCGCGCGGATCCGCTTTCGGCGGTCCACCGGCGGTGTCGGCGAGGTACTCCTGTTGGAGCCCGACGAGCGTGACCCGGCCGAACGAGGCTGGTGGGAGGCACTGGTCCGGCCGTCGTCACGGCTCCGCCCCGGTGTGGCCGAGCGCCTGGATCCCTCGACGACCGTCGAGTTCGGCGCAGACCTCGGCCGCGGGCGGCGTCTCGTCCGCCTACTCGACGTCGACGGCCGAGCGCTGTCGGGCGACGCACTGATCGAGCGTCTCGAGCTCCTCGGTGAGATGCCGCTGCCCCCGTATCTCGGCAGCGTCGTGGTCGAGGACCCGGAGCGCTATCAGACGGTGTTCTCGCGCCGTCCGGCGAGTGCCGCCGCTCCCACCGCCGGGTTGCACTTCACCCCCGGGTTGCTCGATCGCATCGCTGGGCGGGGCATCGAGACCGTCCGCGTCGAGTTGGTGGTCGGTCTCGGAACGTTCCGCCCCATGACCGCCGCCACGGTGGAGGAGCACGAGATGCACGCCGAGCACTACCGGGTCGCCCCCCTGGTGTGGGAGCGCATCCTGGCGGCACGGGCGACCGGGCGCCGGGTGGTTGCGGTGGGTACCACCGTCGTCCGAACGCTCGAGGCGGCCGCCACCACCGGTAGAACCGCCGGGAGCACCGACCTGTTCGTCCGACGAGGCCACCGCTGGAAGGTCGTCGACGTGCTGTTGACCAACTTCCATCTGCCCCGATCGAGCCTGCTGGTGATGGTGGACGCATTCGTCGGACCCCGTTGGCGAGACCTCTATCTCGAGGCGGGGCGACGGGGCTACCGCTTCCTCTCCTTCGGGGACGCCATGTTGTTGACCCGATCGGACATGCTGTGCGACTGACGATCGACGTCGAGGCCGTCGACGGCGCGGCCCGGGCGGGGACGATCACCACCGCCCGGGGAGTGGTGCGCACCCCGGTGTTCATGCCGGTGGGTACGCGGGGGACGGTCCGAGCGTTGCGCACCGCCGATCTCGAGGCGCTGGGCGCACAGATCGTGCTGGGCAACACCTATCACCTGATGTTGCGGCCCGGGGTCGACGTGGTCGAGTCCCTCGGGGGCCTGCACCGCTTCCAGGACTGGAACGGGCACCTCCTGACCGATTCCGGCGGCTACCAGGTCTTCTCCCTCGGCCCCGACGTCACCGACGACGGCGCGGAGTTCTCCTCCACCTACGACGGTTCACGCCATCTCCTCACCCCGGAATCGGCGGTCGCCGTCCAGGAGCGCCTCGGAGCAGACGTCCAGATGGTCCTCGACGTGTGCAGCCCGCTCCCCTCCGATCGCGCGACGCTGCGCGCCGCGCTCGAACGAACCGCGACATGGGCCGCCAGGGCCAAGGCCGCTCACGGGCGGACCGTGGAGGGGATCGTCGCCCGCCAGGCGTTGTTCGGCATCGTTCAGGGAGGTACCGAGACCGACCTGCGGGCGGAGTCGGCACGGCGAACCGTCGACCTGGACTTCGACGGATACGCCATCGGGGGGCTGTCGGTGGGCGAGTCCCGTGCCGAGATGACCGAGGCCATCGACGCCGCGATCGCCGAACTTCCCCCCGAGCGGCCGCGCTACCTGATGGGCGTCGGAGACCCCCTCGGCATCGTGGAGGCGGTGGCGCGGGGAGTCGACATGATGGACTGCGTCCTGCCCACCCGCCTCGCCCGACACGGCACGATCCTCGGGTCCGAGGGCCGATTCAACCTCAGGCGGGCCGAGTTCGCCGCGTCGTCGGACCCGCTCGATCCGGAGTGTGCGTGCGAGGTGTGCATCCGCTACCCGCGTGGCTACCTCCGGCATCTCCTGGCGGTGGGCGAGCCGACCGCCGCGACCCTCCTCACGATCCACAACCTCGCCTGGCTGTTGGGTTTCGTCGATTCGGTGCGCGACGCCATCGGGTCCGGGACTCTCGACTCGCTGCGGCGCGTCACGATCGAACGCTGGGCCAACTGATCCCCGGTCCGACCACTAGGCTGTTGCCCTCGTGAACGCTCTCTCCCCGTCCGTGGTGGCGGCCGCCTCCGGTTCCTCCGGTGGGCTCGCCAACCTGCTCCTGCTGATCGTCTTCATCCCGCTCATCTACATGATGATCGTGCCGCAGCGTCGTCAGCGGAAGCAGCACGCCGAGTTCCTCGGCGGGATACAGGTCGGCGACGAGGTCATGACCACCGGTGGGCTGTACGGCACGATCTCCTACCTCGAGGACAACGTCGCGCATCTCGAGGTCGACACCGACGTGGTGATCCGGGTGTCGAAGTCCTCGCTCACCGCGGTGCCGGCCTCCACCGACGCCTCGACGAAGCAGGGTGCCGGTCGTGCCGGCGCCTCCTCCGGGGCCAAGACGGCGTCGGCCAACCGCGCCGACACCGACGACCCGCCCAAGTCCGGGCTCAAGGGCCTCCTGGATTCGGCGAAGGGCGCGCTCGGGGCCCCGGTCGACGTCACCGACGAGCGCACCCCGGCGGCGAACGGATCATCGAAGTCCGCCAACAAGAAGAAGAAGTAGCACCGGGTGGCGGTCAAGAAGCCCAAGGGCGTCGGCGCGCTCATTGCCACGGTCGGGCTCACGCTCGCCGCGCTCCTCGTCGTGGTCCTCGCCGGTTGGGTACCCAAACGTGGCCTGGACCTCAGCGGCGGCGTGTCGCTGGTGCTCCAACCGGTGCGCGAGGGAAAGAAGCTCACGAAGGTTCCCGCGGATGCGCTCGAGCAGACGCGGCGTGTGATTCAGACCCGCGCCGACGCCCTCGGCGTCGCCGAGCCCGAGATCACGATCCAGGGGACCAACATCGTGGTCGAACTCCCGGGCATCAAGGACCAGAAGCGCGTGCTCGACATCGTCGGCAAGACCGCGGAGCTCCGGTTCCGCCCGGTGCTCGACACCCCGTCCTCGGGAGCGCCGACCAATGCCGCGTCGCAGATCAAGGATCTCAAGCAGGAGCTGAAGATCCCCGCGGACGTGACCGCACAGCAGGTCTACGAGGCGGAGCAGACCGCGCGGCGGCGACCACCACGATCGCGTCCACGACGGTCGTGCCGACCACCAACTCCAAGGTTGATTCCGCCACGACCGCGGCGACCACCACGACGACGATCGCACCGCTCAACCAGTGGGGAGTTAACGTCGCCGACCCCAACTTTCTCAAGCTCGGCCAGCTCGAACAGGCCGTCGCCGACGCCAAGGAGGGTGACCCCACCTGCGAAGGACATCGCCAAGGACCCGGTGACCCTGATGGGGACCCGCGACGAGAACGGCGTGGCCTACAAGTACAAGCTCGGCCCCACGCTGTTGCGCGGCACGGCGTTGGAGACCGCGGCCGCCGGGGTGAACAGCCAGAACGGCCAGTGGGTCGTCAACCCGACCTTCAAGAGCGGGAAGAACGGCATCGACCTGTTCAACAAGGCGGCGGCGTTGTGCAACGCGGGCGACGCGAAGTGCCCCCCACGAGCACGGGCCAGAGCGGGGCGAGGGTCGGAGCGCTCGCGATCGTCCTGGACAGCAAGGTGATCAGCGCCCCGGGATCGAGCAACCGGAGTTCCAGCGTGACCAGATTCAGATCTCGGGCAACTTCAACGAACAGAGCGCCAAGGACCTGGCGCTCGCGCTGAAGTACGGCTCGTTGCCGTTGGAGCTGCGTCCGCAGACCGTGCAGACGGTCTCGGCCACCCTCGGACAGGGAGCGCTCCGGTCCGGCATCGTCGCGGGCCTCGCCGGGTTGGCGATCGTCACCGCCTGGATGGTCTTCTACTACCGGCTGCTGGGGGCGATCACGATCGGCTCGTTGTTGATCACGGCGGGGATCCTGTGGGCCGTCGTCGGCCTCCTCGGCCACACCTCGGGCCTGGCGCTCTCCTTGGCCGGGATCGTCGGCATCATCGTGTCCATCGGTGTGTCGCTGGACTCGTCCATCCTGTACTTCGAGAGCTTCAAGGAGGAGGTCCTGCACGGCCGTGGCGTCCGGTCCGCCGTCGACCGGAGCTTCGGGCAGGCCTTCGGCACCATCGTCAAGGCGGACTCGTCGTCGCTGATCGGTGCGATCATCCTCTACGTGCTGTCGGTGGGTCCTGTGAAGGGCTTCGCGTTCTACCTCGCCCTCACCACCCTCATCGACCTCCTGCTCGCGTACTGCTTCATCCGCCCGGCCACGATCCTCGCGGCCCAGAGCAAGCTCGGCGACCGTCCCGCCCTGTTCGGCATCCCCAAGCCGCGCTCGGGCGAGGTTCGCCGGCGGGGACCCAAGCGAGTGGACGACGCCGTCGCGAAGGATGCGGCGGTACCCGCGACCGAAGGGGACCGCGGCTGATGGGCCTCTTCGCCGACCTGTACCGCGAGCAGGCCGACATCAACTTCCGTCGCGTGTGGAAGGTGATGATCACCGTCTCGTCGATCCTGGTGTTGGTCTCGATCGGGTCGTTGGCCCAGAAGGGTCTCAACCTCTCAATCGACTTCCGGGGTGGTGGCGTGTGGGAGGTGCCGTCCAAGACCTTCACCACCAAGGCCGCCAACGACGTGCTGGTGAAGTTCGGCATCGACAACGGCGCGAAGGTGCAGACGGCCATCGACTCCAACGGCAAACGGATCGTTCGAATCCAGGCCGAGGCGGCCAAGAACATCGCCGAGTCCAACCGCATCGCGAACGCCCTCGCGGACGCCTCCGGGGTGAAGGTCACCGCGATCGGCCAAAACACGGTCGGGCCGTCCTGGGGAAAGAGCCTCACTCACGACGCCGTCCGCGCTCATCGTCTTCTTCATCATCATCACGCTGTACATCTCGTGGCAGCTCGAATGGCGAATGGCGGTCGCCGCCCTCCTCGGTGTCGCGCACGACGTGCTGTTGACGTTGGGCTTCTATTCGGTGTTCGGCTTCGAGGTCACCCCCGCGACCGTCATCTCGGTGTTGACGATCCTGGGCTTCTCGCTCTACGACACGATCGTCGTCTACGACCGTGTTCGCGAGAACGTGCCGCGCTTCGAGCGCTCGGGCCGTCACACCTATCGGGCGATCCTCATCCGCTCGCTCAACCAGGTGCTGGGCCGCTCGCTGAACACCACCTTCGTCGCGATCCTTCCGGTTGCGGCGATCCTGGTGATCGGCGGGATCCTGCAGGGTCAGTCCGTCATGATGGACTTCTCGCTGGCGATGCTCGTTGGCCTCGTCTTCGGTGCCTATTCCACGGTGGCGATCTCGTCGCCGTTCCTGGTGTGGCTGAAGGAGCGTGAGCCGCGCTACTCGGCGATCCGCCAACGGCTCCGTGACCGGGGCGAGGAGGAGGCGGCCGATCACCTCGATCCTTCCGAGATCCCCGGCTACAGCGGACCGGCCCGCCGCCACACGGCGATCGTGAAGCCGACCGAGGAGGGTGCGCTGGTCGCTGAGCCTCCGCGTCACCGCGACGACGTCGAGGACGGGTCCGACGCGTCACCCGTGCGCAGTGGTCGTGAGGCGGCGGCCGCCGCCAAGGCCGCCCAGTACCAGCGCCCCACACCTCCCCGGCCGCGCAAGGCGAAGAAGCGCTGAGCCCTCCCGGCTCCCGCAGGCGCCGCGCTGTGGTGTCGAGGGCGTGGGTAGCCTGAGGTCGTGCAACGAGTCGGCACCTCCCAGGGGAGTAGGTGATGCCGGGGGGCGTGGGTCGAGTACTGCCGTGGCGGCGCAGCCAGCTTCCGGCGGAGACGTTGCTCGCGCCGTTGATCGACGCCTACCACACCACGTTCCCGAAGGCGTCGAGCGACACCATCGTCGCTGCGTACACCTTCGCACGCGACTCCCACGGTCCGCAGTCCCGCTTGTCGGGTGAGCCCTACATCACCCACCCGGTAGCGGTCGCGACCGTGGTGGCCCAACTCGGCCTCGACGAGGCCACCATCGTCGCCGCGCTGTTGCACGACGTCGTGGAGGACACGATCGTCACCGTCGAGGAGGTGCGGACACGATTCGGTGACGAGGTGGCCGAACTGGTCGACGGGGTCACCAAGCTGGAGAAGGCCGCATTCGACGACCGGTTCGACCGGCAGGCCGAGACCATCCGCAAGTTGATGGTGGTCGCCGCGACCGACATGCGGGTGCTCGTCGTCAAGCTCGCAGACCGGTTGCACAACATGCGCACCCTCGCCGCGATGCCGACCGAGACCCAGGAGCGAATCGCGACCGAGACGATGGAGGTCTACGCACCGCTTGCCACCCGCCTCGGGATGACCCTGTTGAAGCAACAGCTCGAGGACATGAGCTTCGCCGCGCTCCACCCCAGGATGTATGCGGAGATCGACCACATGGTGGCGATGCGCGATCCCGAGCGCGAGCTCTTCCTCTACCCGGTCGAGGCCGAGGTCGGTCAACGACTCAAGGAGGCGGGTATCGAGGCGACCGTGACGGGTCGCCCGAAGCACCTGTTCAGCATCTACGAGAAGATGCAGCTCAAGGGTCGACCGTTCGACACGATCTACGACCTCGTCGGCATCAGGGTCGTGGTCGAGACCGAGAAGGACTGCTACGCCGCGCTCGGCACCATCCACTCGATGTGGACGCCGGTACCCGGCCGCTTCAAGGACTTCATCGCCACCTGGAAGGACAACCTCTACCAGTCGCTGCACACCACCGTGGTCGGGCCCCACAAGCGCGCCGTCGAGGTGCAGATCCGCACCAAGGAGATGGACCAGCGCGCCGAGTCCGGGGTCGCCGCGCACTTCGCGTACAAGGCCCAGTCGGGACGGGGCTCCTCGGGTGACGCGACGTTGATCGACCGCGTCGCCGACTGGCAGCGCGAGTTCCTCGACCCCCGTGAGTTCCTGGCCAACCTCAAGCGGGACCTCACGGAGGAGGAGATCGTCGTTCGCACCCCGAAGGGGGACATGGTCCACCTCCCCAAGGGAGCGACCCCGGTGGACTTCGCCTACGCCATCCACACCGAACTCGGGCACCGCTGCAACGGCGCCCGTGCGGACGGTGTCCTGGTACCGCTGGAGGCGCCACTCGCGCCGGGCGTCACCGTCGAGATCGTCACGTCCACGCTCGAGGGGGACAAGCCATCGGAGAAATGGCTCGAAACCGCCGTCTCCCGCGCAGCGCAGCGTGGGATCCGCCAGTTCTACAGCCGTGAGCGACGCAACGATGCGGTGGAGCGCGGTCGGGCCGAACTCGAGCGCGCCGTCGCAGCGCTGCCCGCCCTCCGGTCCCGCAGCATCGACGACGACGACCTCGATGCCCTCGCGGGCCACCACGGCTACGACAGTGCCGAGGCCATGTACAACGCGATCGCGGCGGGCCACCTCAACGCCGACACCGCGGCCGAGTCCCTGGCGACCGAGATACGTCGCACCATCGCACGGGGTCGCGGAACGGTATCGGCCTCGAACCGGACGGTGATCGGCACCGATGTGGGCGTGCTGGTCGAGATGGACGCGGACGACCGCATGGAGGTCAGGATCGCGGGATGTTGCACACCCGCCCCTCCCGACGACATCATCGCTTTCGTCACGCGTGGCCGGGGAGTCTCGGTGCACCGCTCCGACTGCGAGACCGGTGTCAGTCTCGCTCAGGAGCATCGCGAGCGGCTCGTGGACGTCGAATGGGACCCCGAGGCCTCGTGGTTCAAGGTGCGCGCGGTCGTCATGGCGGTGGACCGTCCGCGCCTGCTCGCCGACGTGACCTCGGCCCTGGCCGACCAACAGGTCAACATCGTGTCGGCCTCGACCCGGACCGAGGACACGGTCACCCACATGGAGTTCGAGTTCCGGCTCGCCGACGTCGCGCATCTCGAGGCCATCCTGAGTCGCGTTCGCAACATCGAGAACGTGTTCCACGCCGAGCGCATCTGAGAGCGCCACTACCGTCTCCGGTCGTGGCACGCCCCAGGTTCACCTCCCTCCGTGGGATGCACGACGTCCTCCCACCCGACGCAGCGCGCTGGAAGCGCCTCGTCGACGCGTTCGGAACGCACTTCGGGCGGGCGGGTTTCGCTCCGATCCGTACGCCCATCCTCGAGTCGCTCACGGTGTTCGCGCGGGTGGGTGAGGGGACCGACGTCGTCACCAAGGAGATGTACGACTTCCTCGACCGCGACGGTGAGAGGATCGCGCTCCGTCCCGAGTCGACCGCCGGTGTCGCGCGGGCCTTCGTCCAACACCGCCCCATCACGCCGTTCAAGGTCTGGTACGCCTCGGAGCACTTCCGTCACGAGCGTCCACAGGCCGGCCGCTACCGCCAACACCACCAACTCGGCGTCGAGTGCTTCGGTGTCCCCGACGCAGACCTCGACGTGGAGGTGATCGTGGGCCTGTGGGACTTCTACCGCTCGCTCGGGCTCGAATCGATCCGTCTCGAGCTCAACACCATCGGCGACGCCGCGGCCAGGACCCGCTTCGGCCGGCGTCTGGCGACGTTCCTGCGCGGTCGTGTCGGCGACCTCGATCCCGAGGATGCCGCCAAGGTGGACCATCACCCGTTGCGGGTGCTCGACTCCAAGCGGCGTGCCACGGTCGCAGCGCTCGAGGGCGCGCCCAGTCTGATCGACGAGCTCGACGACACCGCCCTCGCCCACTTCGACGCGGTTCGGGCCGGCGTCCGCGCCGCGGGCGTCGTCGGCACCGTCAACCCGCGTCTGGTGCGAGGACTCGACTACTACACGCACACCGTGTTCGAGATCGTGTCCGACGCGATCGACGCCGCACAGGCCACGATCGGAGGCGGAGGGCGCTACGACGGTCTCGTGGAAGCCCTCGGAGGTCCGCCGACTCCAGCGTTCGGATTCGGTTCGGGCATCGAGCGGGTGCTGTTGGCGTGTGACGGCGAGGCGGTATGGGGCGAGCCCGCGTCGGCGGTCGACGCGTTCGTGGTGAGCACGGGCGGGGAGCCCGAAGAGCGGCGCGATCTCAGCCTCGCGCTCCGTCGTGCGGGGTTGGGAGCGGACCATGCATTCGGCGAGCTGTCGATGAAGGCGCAGATGAAGCATGCCGACCGATCCGGCGCACGGTTCGCCGTGATCGTGGGTCCCGACGAGCGCGACGCCGGAGAGGTGACCGTCCGCGACCTGCGCGGCGACGGGGCCCAGCGGCGGGTCGCCGCGGACGACCTGGCCGATCATCTGGCAGGGGAGCGCCGTGGGTCCCGCATCGCGGCGGGTCGCCCTCCCGCCGGGGGCCGCTCGGACACCCCGTAGGCTCTGGGCTGTGAGCACAACGTCCGGGCCGAACACGGTCACCGCATCCCCGTTGCCCGGCGACGCCGAGCTCGACGCACTTCGCACCGAGTACCGCACCCACATGTGTGGGGAGCTGCGCGCCCGCCACATCGGCACCCGGGTGACCTTGTGCGGGTGGGTCTCGCGGCGCCGCGAGCACGGCGAGCACTTGGCGTTCGTGGATCTCCGTGACCGCACCGGGATCGTGCAGTGTGTGGTCGACGGGGCGCACGACCTCCGTGCCGAGTACGTGCTGCGCGTGAGCGGTGTCGTGCGGGCGCGACTCGACGGTACGGCGAACGCCGAGTTGGCCACGGGTGAGATCGAGGTCAAGGACTGCACCGTGGAGATCCTCTCGGTCGCCGAACCCCCTCCGTTTCCCCTCGACGACCGGCGTGAGACCGACGAGACGATCCGGCTCCGGCACCGCTATCTGGATCTGCGTCGCCCGACGATGCAGCGCAACCTCCGCACCCGTGCCCGGGTCAATGCCGCGATCCGAGGAGCCATGGAGTCACAGGGCTTCCTCGAGGTGGAGACCCCGATGCTGATCGCGTCGACCCCCGAGGGTGCACGGGACTTCGTCGTGCCGAGCCGCCTGAGACCCGGTGAGTTCTACGCGCTCCCGCAGTCCCCGCAGCTCTTCAAGCAGCTCTGCATGGTGGGCGGAATCGATCGCTACTACCAGATCGCCCGGTGCCTCCGCGACGAGGACCTCCGCGCTGACCGACAGTTCGAGTTCATGCAACTCGACGCGGAGATGAGCTTCGCCTCCCAGGCCGACGTGCTCGAGGCCATCGGGTCGACCGTCGCGGCGGTGGTCGAGGCCGTGACCGGCCGACAGCTCGGCGAGATCCCGCACATGACCTGGTTGGACGCCGTCGAACGGTTCGGATCGGACAAGCCCGACGTCCGCTTCGGCATGGAACTCGTCGAGCTCACGTCGGTCTTCGCCGCGACGGGATTCAACGCGTTCAAGGCGCCGTGCGTGAAGGGCATCGTCGTCGACGGCGGTGCCGGGTTCACCCGGAGCCGCCTCGACGACCTCACCGCACAGGCCAGGCGCTGGGGTGCGAAGGGCCTCGTCTGGATGCGGGTCCGTCCCGGGGGCGAACTCGAGTCCCCGATCACGAAGTTCCTGACGCCCGACGAGTGCGGGGCGTTGCTCGAGCAGACCGGCGCCGCCGACGGCGATCTGTTGTTGCTCGTCGCGGACGAGCGGCCCACGGTCCGTCACATCCTGGGCCTGCTCCGACTCGAACTCGGTCGTCCGCCGCTGGAGGAAGGCGGCCTCCGATTCCTGTGGATCGTCGACTTCCCGCTGTTCGAGGAGATCGGCGAGCATGGGCGTCCCGTGTCGGCGCACCACCCGTTCACCATGCCCCATCCCGAGGACATGGCATTGCTCGACGGGCCGGTCGAGGGCCTGCTCGACGTCCGCTCACAGAGCTACGACCTCGTGTTGAACGGGTGGGAGCTCGGTTCGGGTTCGGTCCGGATCCACCGCGCCGACGTCCAACAGCGGATCTTCGAGCTCTTGGGCATCTCGGCCGAGGAGGCTCGGGCGAAGTTCGGGTTCCTGCTCGACGCGTTCCGCTTCGGTCCGCCTCCCCACGCCGGGTTCGCGTTCGGAATCGACCGCCTCGTCGCCCTCCTGTCGGGAGAGGAGAACATCCGCGAGGTGATCGCGTTCCCGAAGACACAGTCCGGAGCCGACCCTCTCACCGGGGCACCGACCGGTATCGACCCTCTCCAGCTCGCCGAACTGGGCCTCCGCCTGCTTCCTTCGGCGGTGGAACGCCCCGCGGGCTGAGCGGACGCGGACGGAGATGTCCGGGGACCTGTTCTCCGCTGCGGCATCGGAGGAGGCGGAGCGGCGGGCACCGCTGGCGGACCGGCTCCGTCCGCGAACCCTGGATGAGGTCGTGGGTCAGGAGCATCTGCTGGCCCCGGGGCGACCCTTGAGGTCCCTGATCGAGTCCGGCAACCTCCAGAGCCTCCTGCTGTGGGGGCCGCCGGGTACGGGTAAGACGACCCTGGCACGGTTGATGGCCGAACGGGACACCGCCGAGTTCGTCGCGATGTCGGCGGTGTCGGCCTCGGTCAAGGACGTGCGTGGGGCGATCGACGGCGCACGACGTCGGTTGGGCGAGCACGGGCGTCGTACGATCCTGTTCCTCGACGAGATCCACCGCTTCAACAAGGCGCAGCAGGACGCGTTGCTGGGGGCTGTCGAGAGCGGCCTGATCGTGTTGGTGGGAGCCACGACCGAGAACCCGAGCTTCGAGGTCAACCCGGCGTTGATGAGTCGGTCGGTGTTGTTCCGCCTTCGCCCCCTCGGCGACGAGGCGCTCACCTCGCTCGCCCGGCGGGGGCTCGACGCACTGGACCTCATCGCCGCTCCCGAGGTGGTGGCGATGTTGGAGCGGGCTTCGGGGGGCGACGGCCGTCACCTGCTCACGGCGCTGGAACTCGCAGCCTCCCTCGCCGATCGCCGCCGGGAGGCGAGCGGTGGCTCGGAGCGGGCGCTGCTGCTCCACGATGTCGAGGCGG
The DNA here is from genome assembly GCA_041394325.1 of Microthrixaceae bacterium. Lineage (GTDB taxonomy): Bacteria > Actinomycetota > Acidimicrobiia > Acidimicrobiales > Microtrichaceae > JAWKIJ01. Next base: position 2,694,991 of record JAWKIJ010000001.1, on the reverse strand, counting down.
CGTTGGACACCAGGGCCGTCCGCTACGGGACCGATGACCACTACGACGTGATCTCGGCGTTCATCAAGTCGATTCGCGGGTCGGATCCCGATGCGGCGTTGCACTACCTGGCACGAATGCTCCATGCCGGCGAGTCGGCTCGTTACGTGGCCCGCCGTCTGGTGATCGCCGCCAGCGAGGACGTCGGCCTGGCCGATCCGATGGCGCTCGTCGTGGCGATGGCCGCCGCTCAGGCGGTCGAGTACGTCGGTCTTCCCGAAGGCCGTATCCCCCTCGCGCAGGCGACGGTGCACCTCGCGCTCGCCCCCAAGTCGAACAGTGCGTTCACGGCGATCGAGAGCGCCTCGGCCGACGTCGCCTCCGGACTGGTTGGCGAGGTGCCCGCGTCACTCCGCGACCCGTCCTCGGGCGCTTCGCGCCGCGCGGATGGCGCGGGTCAGGGGTACCGCTCTCCCCACGACGACCCCGGCGGATGGGTCCACCAGCAGTACCTGCCAGACGAACTGGCCGACCGCGTGTACTACCGGCCCTCGTCACACGGTATCGAGGAGCGGTTCGCCCATGCCTGGCGGGTCCGCCGGGGTGAGGGGTGCTGAACCCCTGCGCCCGGATCAGGGCGTTTCGGCGGAGCGGTCCGGGGGAACCTCGGTCGGTGCGTCCGTCACCGCGGGGCGGCGGAGCCCCGCGTGCATCGTGGACACCGCGAGCTGCTCGGCGCTGACCCCCGCCTTACGGAACAACTCGGCGGTCGGGCTGTAGTCCGCGCCCTGGACCCTGCGCTCCGCGTCGAGGCGGGCGAGCGTCTCCTTGCGGTCGGCGGCCATCGAGGCGCGGAGCCGGACGATGACGACCGTCGACACGACCAGGGCCGCCAACAAGAGGACCTTGTCCATCGGGTCAGGCTAGGGGTGTGATCGCCGAATCGTGCGCGCGACACGGCAGTTCACCAGGTTGCCGCGCGATCGTCCGACGCGGAGCGGCCGACTACGGTCGTGGCGATGTCCGCCGCCGACCTGGTGCTGGTGTTGTTGGCCGTGGTGTGCCTTGCCGCGGTTGCCGCGCTGGCGATAACCGTGGCCCGGCTCGGTGCCGTGGTCGCCGAGCTTCGAGCAGAGACGGCGGGCCTTCGTTCGACACTCCTTCCTGCGGCCGCCGAGGCGGTGGACGCGGCGACGCTCGCCGCCGCCCAGGCCGACCGGATCGCGGCGTTGATCGACGTCGCCGGGTCGGTGACCGGTGCGGTCGACTCCGCCACGAGTGCCACGGTGAGGGTGCTGTCGAACCCGGTGATCAAGACGGCCGCAATCGCCAAGGGCACCCGTCGCGCCGCGCGGCGGCTTCGCAGTGACGGCATCGACACGGGCGCGACCGGGCGCGTGGCGCGGCGGTGAGGGTGATGGGCGTGTTCGTCGCGATCGGCGTGTCCATCGCCGACACATGCGGGGGCGTCGTGTTCAAACGGCTGACCTATCTCGGAATCGGTGCGGCGGCGGGCGCTGCCGGGACGGTCTGGAGCCAACGGAAGGTCCGCGAGAAGGTCGAGCGCGCCGCCGAGATGGCGACGCCCCGGGCGATCGCGGACGCCGCTCGTGGTCGCATCGTCGATGTTCGGGACAACGTGGTCGCGGCGGTCGACGAAGGGCGCGGCGAGAAGCGGCGGCGCGAGGCCGAGCTGCGCCATCGCGTGGAGCAGCGCTGGCGTCGCCGGGCCGTGGGGGAGCCGTCGGATCGCTTGTAGGCTCGCAGTCCCATGCGTGCGTCCGAGCTTCGCCGTGCCTTCGTGGCCTTCTTCGAGCAGCGTGGCCACACGGTCGTGCCGTCATCGGGCCTGATCCCGCACCACCCGACCGCGCCCATGTTCACGAATTCGGGGATGATGCAGTTCGTCCCGTACTTCCTGGGCGAGGAGGCGGTACCGTTCGACCCGCCGAGGGCCGTGTCGGTGCAGAAGTGCGCCCGCGCCGGCGGAAAGCACAACGATCTCGACGCCATCGGTCGCAGTGCCCGGCACCTCTCCTTCTTCGAGATGCTCGGAAACTTCAGCTTCGGGGACTACTTCAAGGACGCCGCGATCCCGATGGCCTGGGAGTTGTTGTGCGGGACGCTCGGCATCGACGGAGACCGCCTGTGGATCACCTGCCACGACTCCGACGACGAATCGGCCGCGATCTGGCGGGATGCCGTCGGCGTGCCGGCCGAGCGAATCCAGCGCCTCGACAAGGACAACTTCTGGGAGATGGGCGACACGGGACCGTGCGGGCCGTCCTCCGAGCTGTTCTACGACTTCGGTCCCGAGCTCGGACCGGAGGGGGGTCCGGCGAACCCGGCCGCCGAGCATCGCTATGTCGAGATCTGGAACCTCGTGTTCATGCAGCACTACCGACGCTCCGACGGCTCCCTGACGCCGTTGGCGGTGCCGATGGTCGACACCGGGGCGGGCCTCGAACGCATCGTCGCATTGCTGGCCGGCAGCGCGTCGTTGTACGCCGCCGACGTCCTCGCCGATCTCGTATCGGAGGCCGAGCGTGTCACGGGACACCACCTCGGAGAGGGAGAGCTCAGCGACGTCGCGCTCCGGCTGATGGCGGATCACACCCGTACCATGAGCTTCCTCGTTGCGGACGGGGTGATCCCCTCCAACGAGGAACGTGGCTACGTGCTTCGCCGGATCATCCGGCGTGCCGTGCGTTTCGCCTATCTCACCGGGGTCGATCGGCCCGTGCTCGCCGACATGGTCGGTCGGTGCATCGAGGTGATGGGCGAGGCGTACCCCGCTCTGGTCGCCCAGCGCGACACGGTGCTGGCCACGGTGACGCGTGAGGAGGGACGATTCCGCGAGACGTTGCGGACCGGGTCCGCACTTCTCGACGGTGCGCTCGACGAGCTCGAACCCGGCGCACCGCTCAGTGGTGCCACGGCCTTCAAGCTCCACGACACGTTCGACTTTCCGCTCGAGGTGACCCGCGAGTTCGCCGAGCTCCGCGGCCACGAGGTCGACCTCGACGGATTCGACGTCGAGATGGCGCGTCAACGCGAGGGATCCCGCAAGGCGGCCGACGAGGGCGGTGCGGACCGCGACGAACGACTCGACCTGTACCGGAGGCTGGTGGGGGAGCACGGGCCCACCGAGTTCGTCGGTCGGGAGACCGATCACGTCGAGGCCACGGTGCTCGGGGTGCTCGGGAGCACGGTGGTGCTGGATCGCTCGCCCTTCTACGCCGAATCCGGCGGTCAGGTCGGCGACACGGGATGGTTGAGGTGGAGTGACGGGAGCGGTGAGCGTCGCGCCGACGTCGTGGACACGACCTACGGGGTGGCGGGTCTGGTGGTGCACCGTCTCGCCGAGGGTGTCGACACACCGTCGGTCGGCACAGTCGTGGACGCCGCCATCGACAGTTCGCGACGAGCGGCGATCGCCCGGCATCACACCGCGACCCACATCCTCCACTGGGCGCTTCGAGCCGAGCTCGGCGAGCACGTCAAACAACAGGGTTCGTGGGTGGGTCCAGATCGCCTCCGATTCGACTTCAGCCATTTCGAGGCCTTGAGCGCCACCCGTATCGCGGCCGTGGAAGACCGTGCCAATGCCGAGATCCTCACCGACGCGACCGTGCGCCACTACGAAACCTCCAAGGAGGACGCGCTCGCACGCGGTGCGATCGCGTTCTTCGGTGACAAGTACGGCGACACCGTGCGTGTGCTGGAGGCGGGACGTCACTCGGTGGAGCTGTGCGGCGGTACCCATGTCCCGGCACTGGGTTTGATCGGTCCTCTGAAGATCGTCGCCGAGACGTCGATCGGATCGAACATGCGGCGGATCGAGGCCGTGGCCGGAACGGGACCCATCGAGCGGTTGCGCGAGCTTCAGGAGAACCTCGACGCAGTGGCGGCCGCCGTCGGCGTCCCGGTGGAGGATCTCGAGGCCGGAGTCGGCCGGCGCCTCGAGGAGTTGAAGTCCGCACGCGTCGAGATAGCGCTCCTTCGACGCCGGCTCGCCCAGGCGGAGGCGGGCGAACTCGCAGACTCCGCCGTGGATGGGGTCGTGGTCGCCCGCGTCGAAGCCGAGACCCGCGACGACGTCCGTGATCTGGCGGTCTCACTACGCGACCTTCCGGGCGTCGACATCGCGGTCCTCATGGCATCGCCGGGAGGGAAGGGGGTCGCGGTCGTCGCCGCGGTCGATCCTTCACGTGGCATCGACGCCGGATCGCTCATCGCCGAGGCGGTGGCCGAGGTGGGAGGGGGTGGTGGTCGGGGAGAGCACCTTGCCACCGCCGGCGGGCGTCACCCCGAACGGATCGACGCGGCGCTCGACATCGTTCGGGCCAAGCTCGCCGCCGGGGCGGTGTGAGTCGGGAAGGCCGCCGGTGAGCGGTCGGTCGACCGGACTTCGCCCCGATCGCATCGATCGCGGTAGGGACGCCGCGCCGGACCGTGGCCCGTGGCGTCGATCGTCGCCGGTCCGGTCGTGAGGGCGATCGGTCTCGACCTGGGCACCCGACGCATCGGTGTCGCCCTGTCGAATGCCGACGGTACGCTTGCGACCCCCTACGACGTCGTGCAGCGCCGAGGAGACAGGGGGGCGGAGCATCGGGCGATCAGCCGGATCGCCGAGGAGGTCGAGGCGGAACTCGTCGTCGTCGGCGTCCCGTATCACCTCGACGGTCGTCTCAGCCCCGGTGCCCGGGCGGCCCTGGAGGAGGCGGCCGAGATCGGTGCCTCCACGGGACTCCCCGTCGAGACCTACGATGAGCGTCTGACGACGGTCACCGCCCAGCGGTCGTTGCAGGCCATGAACGTTTCGGCGGCACGGCGCCGTCAAGCGGTTGACAGGATCGCGGCGTCGGTCATGTTGCAGGCGTGGCTCGACCGTCGCCGTCTCGCCCCCGACGGACCGGGGTCGACCGGCACCTCCAGCGCCCCCGATCCCCAGGACCACTGAGATGTCACGAGTCGAACCCGATCGACCCCGCACCAACGGACGTGACGAGTCGGAGGAATGGGAACCCATCGGACGACCCGGCCGTGTCGGTTCGCGTGGCGTGCTGATCGCGGTGAGCGTCGCGGCCGTCCTCGGGATCATCGCCGCGTCGGTGCTCGTGTGGGGCTCCCGCCAGCTCAACCCCTCCGGTGGCCCCGGACCGAAGGTCGCGTCGGTGGAGGTGCCTACGGGCGCCTCGCTGAGCGATGTCGCCGACATCCTCGAGCGGCGCGGCGTCGTCGGGAGCGCGACCGTCATGCGCTGGTACGCCAAGTTCAACCCCGTACCCGCGGTGAAGGCGGGCCGCTACGTCAACTTCCGCAGGCATTCCTCGGTAGCCGCCGCGCTCGAGGTCCTGGAGGCCGGCCCCCTTCCCCCCCGCTCGAAGGTGGTCCAGATCATTCCCGGGATGTGGCTCGACGACGCGTTGGCCCGGATCAGCAGTGCATACCCGTCCCTGACCGTCGAGTCGTTGAAGACGACACTCGCATCCGGTCAGGTCCGCAGCACCTATCACGCCGACCCCAAGGCATCGTGGGAGGGCTACCTGCTCCCCGAGACCTACGAGTTCGGCGACGATGCCACGGCGGTCGACATCCTCCAGAAGATCGTCAGCACCTTCGACGAAACCCTCGGCGAACTCGGGTACGACAAGGCCGAGTCCCGTACCGGCCGGACCGCCGCCGACCTGGTGACGATCGCGTCCATGATCGAACGTGAGACCGGCGATCCTGCCGACGAACGCCCGAAGATCGCGAGGGTCATCCTCAATCGCCTCGAGAAGGGGTGGACGTTGGGCATCGACGCCACGCTGCTCTACGCGTTGCACCGCAAGGGCGGGTCGCAGCCACTCACCAAGGCCGAGCTCCAGGAGCCCGGTCCGTACAACACCCGGCTCAACAAGGGTCTGCCTCCGACCGCGATCTCGCTGCCGTCGCGGCAGTCCCTCCGGGCCGCGATCGAACCGGCGTCGGGTCCGTGGATGTACTACGTGCTGACCGGGGCATCGCCGCGGACCCACACCTTCGTCACGACAAACGCCGAGTTCGCCGCTGCGAAGAAGGTGTGCCGGTCCGAGGGTCTTTGTTGAGCGACCTGACCGGGCGCGGTGTGGTCATCGGCGATCCCGTTGCCCACTCCCTCTCCCCGGTGATCCACCGGGCGGCCTTCGCCGCATGTGACCTGCATTACGGGTTCGACGCGTTGCGGGTTCCCGAGGGGGAGGCCGGCGTCGCGGTCGAGCGCATGCGTACCGAGCGCTGGTTGGGCATGTCGGTGACGATGCCGCACAAACGGGCCGTGATCGAGGCACTCGACGGGCTCACCGCCGGGGCGGCCTCCCTCGAGGCCGTGAACTGCGTCTATCGGGACGGCGACCACCTCGTCGGTGACAACACCGACGGAGAGGGGCTCGTTCAGGCGCTTCGGCGACGTCACGCCTTCGACCCGGCGGGCCGGCGCGTCGTGGTCATCGGTGCCGGCGGAGCGGCTCGGGCGGTCGTCGCGGCGTTGGCGGGCCACGGGGCCGTCGAGGTCGCGGTCGCCAATCGAACCCCGGCCACAGGCCGCCTGGCCGCCGCTCGCCGGTGCCGCCGGTCGCTTCGTCGGCGGCGCGTGGTCTGCGGAGGCACTTGCCGTCACCGAGGCGGCGGACCTGGTGGTCAACGCGACCTCGGTGGGGATGGCTGGGCTCGCGACCGATGAGGGTGCGCACGGTCGGGCGGACGGACCGGCGTTGCCGGGGCCGGTCCCGGGGGGCGCCGCGGTCGCAGTGGACCTGGTGTACACGCCGCGTCGCACCGCCTGGTTGGCCGGTGCCGAGCGGCGGGGTGCGGCGACGATGGACGGGGTTGGGATGCTCGTCGGCCAGGCCGCGATCGCGTTCACCCGCTGGACGGGGATCGACGCACCGGTCGACGTGATGACCGCAGCGGCCGAGGCGGCGGTGGGTGCCGTCTGAAACGCCGACGTTCACGATCGCCCTCCGGTGGACCGGGCCGTTCGACTCATGTTTCGGGGCGGGATGCCGATAGGAGGGGATCCGCGATCGGAGTGAGGAGGACGAATCGGCTATGGCGTTGCAGGGGAGCATCGACTCCTTCTCGGTGGTCGACGTGCTTCGCATGCTCGGGGCGTCCGGGAAGTCCGGCCGCCTGGTCGTCGTCGGTGTCGGGGGTTCGGGGAGCCTCTGGCTCGTCGACGGGGCCGTCGTCGCGGGGGTTTCGTGTCGAGCCGGAGCGCGCCCCGTGGAGGCCCCACCCGCCGACGTGCTCTTCGACCTGCTGCGCCTGTCGGAGGGCTCGTTCGTCTTCGAGACCGGGTCGATCCCCGATGCGGGGATGCGACGGTGTTCACAGGCGAGCGAGGTCTCGTCGTTGATCGAGGCCGCCGAGGCGTCGATGCTCGAATGGCAGGCCGTGCTCGACGTGGTCGGGTCGCCGTCTTCGACGCTGTCGTTGGCGCCGGTCCTCACCGTTCCCGAACTCACCGTCGGCCCGGCGCGGTGGGCGGTGCTGGTCGGGATCGCGGCCCTCCCGGGAGTGGCGACTCCGGCCCGCGTCGGTGCCGACCTTGGGGTGACCGAGTTGGTGGCCATGCGCGAGATCGCCGCGCTGGTCGATGCGGGGGCGGTGGTGACCGGCATGCCGCCCGCAGAGATTCCCGGGGACGGTGATCGCCGGCTCGTCGTCGACTCGAGCTTCGACACCGATCCCTATGTGGCACCGCCGGCGGACGCGGTCGCCTCCGCCATACCGATCGCCGCGCCGATTTCCCACGCGCTCCCACGCCGGGAGACCGCACCGCTGCCGGAGATGGAGTTCCGCCCGCCCGAGGCCGTCGTCGCCGACGAGTCGTCCGTGGGCGCGCCTCCCCCGTATTCACCGGCCCCGTCGCCCGACGGGGAGCCCTCCGCCGCCCGCGAATCCGACTTCGACGACGCAGATCTCGCCCGTCAGATGGCGCTGCTCAGCCCGCAAGCGGCACAGGCCGTCGCCGACGCCGACCGCGAGGCCGATCCGGCCGCGGAGCCGATCGGACGTGACGAGGCCTCGACGGCGGCCGAAGAACGCGCGAGAGTGACACGGTTCCTCGGATCGGTATGAGTTCCGTGGATCGAATCGTTTCCCCACGCCGCACGCGTCGCATCCTTCGGAGCAGACGGACTGCGGCAGAGCACCCCGGTGGTCAGAACCCAATGCTGAAGATGGTCGACTCGCTCTCCACCCGTTTCCCGCAACGTTCACCCTGGGCGATCGAGGCCCTCCGGGTCCTCTCGTCGGAGCTGTCGCCGTCGGCGGACGTGTTGACGGTCAATGCGGGCCACTGGACCAGCTCCACCCGCATCGACGCGACCAGGCTCGATGCGCTCTACCTGCTGACCGACGACCGCATCGGCGTCGCACGCGCCGGCGACACCACCGGCTCGTGGACGCCGCTCGCGGACGTCCGCTACGTCGACGACCTGGTCGGGCCGATCCTACCGATGCAACTCATCGAGGTGACCCTCGTCGACGGCTCGACGTTCAGTGCGATCTGGCCCGAACCGTTCACGGCATGCCTGGTCGCCCGCCTCACGGAGTTGGCCGCACCCGTCGAGCATTACGGGGACCTGGCCCTCTCGACCGTCGCGATCACCGACACCGTCGAGGACCGTGACCGCGGCCCCTTCACTCTGGACCTGGTCGAGACCGGCCGCGTCGAGGCGGTCGACCTGTCCGATCGGTCGGTCGTCGAGTTGCACGGGGCGAACGCCACGCTCCGCACCGATGCCGGCGGACACGCCGTCGGGTTCGCCGACGATCGCTCCTCCGATCCGTCCCCGACCGGTCGGCGGTCCTCCGCCCGTCCGGCGATCCTCGACGATCGTCCACGCTGGGCCACCCCCGATCCCGTCCTCGATCGGGCCATGGATGCCTGGTTCGCGGTGGACACCCCGTCTCCGGTTGCCCCGGCGAAGCTCGCGGCGGAGTTCGAGGGCACCCACGAGGCGCCGCGTGTCGATGTCGACGCCTCCCCACCTTCGACGGCTCGAAACGAGAACCCGCCCGACCTCCCGAGTGAGCAGACCCGCTGGAGCGAATGGGCATCGGAGAACGCCGAGTCGTCCGATCGGGAATGGCCGGGTCCGTTCGAGGGGGTGAACTTCCTCGGTAGCTACCCGACCCATTCGCGGCGCCGGAAGAACGGCACCCTGGAGTTCTCGCTGTCGGGCTTCAGCGCCACTGGCGGGTCGTTCCAGTCGTGGTCGGTCGAGGGTGACTGGGCGAGTGTCGAACGGTTGGTCGTGCAGGGCCGCGACGAGGTGCTGTTCTCCGAGCAGCTCAAGATCGACTCGGGGTCGAGCGCGTTGGTCTTCGATCTCACCGAGGGACGGCGGCTCTACTTCGAGATCAAGGGCCGCCGACCACCCTCGGTGCGCGCATCGCTCGAACCGGTACTCGAGATGTTGGACTCGCTGAACGAGGCGCGCGTCGCCGTCCGGTGAATCCCCGCCCCCACCTCGCGTTCGTCGGCATCGCGGGTGTCGGGAAGTCCACGATCGCCGCCGCCGTCGCCAAGGCCGCAGGCAGGGAGTTGGTGGATCTCGACAAGCTGATCGTCGCCAACGAGGCGTCGGCGATACGGCGGGAGCGGGAAGGCGAGGTCGGCGGGGTGACCCGCCTCTCGTCCGTCTCGGCGATCTTCGCCCGGCACGGGGAGGAGGGCTTTCGCGATCGCGAGGCCGGCGCGTTGCTCGACGTCACGGAGCGGGAGCGGCCAACGGTGATCGCGACCGGGGGAGGGATCGTCGAGCGCGCCTCCAACCGGGACCTTCTCGCCCGACGGTGCGTCGTCGTGTGGCTCTCGGCACCGGAGGAGGTCGTCGTGGACCGACTCGGCCGGAGTCGAACCCGGCGTCCCCTGCTGCGCGGCGACGCCGCGTCGAAGCTCCACGAGCTGATCGAGCGCCGCGAGTCCTTGTATCGCGAGGTCGCCGACGTCCACATCGACCTCGACGGCGCCGGTCGGCAACGTAGCGTGGACATCGTGCTCGGAGAACTGCGTCGACGGGGACTGCTCCCGTGAGGTCGGTCGTGCCGAGGGGCGGCGAGGCCGGGGTGCGCACAGAGTGAGGGAGGTGCGCGTCGATCTGGGCTCGCGCTCGTACCCCGTGCTGGTCGGACGTGGCGTTCGCAAGGAGTTGGCGGCGGTGCTGCCACCCACGACGCGACGGGTCGCGGTCGTGACCCAGGCCGGGATCGGCGTCACGGTGGATCCCGGACGGCGCCATGAGGTCTTCGAGATCCCCGACGGAGAACGTCACAAGACGCTCGCGACCGTCGAAGGGCTGTGTCGATCGATGTCCCGGGCCGGATTCACTCGGGCCGATGCCGTCGTCGCGGTGGGTGGCGGGATCGTGACCGACGTCGGAGGCTTCTGTGCCGCCGTGTACCACCGGGGGATTCCGGTGGTACACGTTGCGACCACCCTGCTGGCCCAGGTGGACGCGGCGATCGGCGGCAAGACGGGGGTCAACCTCCCCGAGGGCAAGAACCTCGTGGGTGCGTACTGGCAACCGGCGGCGGTGCTCTGTGACACCGCGACACTCGACACCCTCACTCCGGAGGAGTGGCGATGCGGACTCGGCGAGGTCGCCAAGTACCACTGGCTGGGTGGCGGCCGGCTCGATGAGCTCGACATCGAGGACCGCGTCGCCGAATGCGTCCGGATCAAGGCCGACGTGGTCCGGAGCGACGAGCGTGAGAGTGGTCGGCGCGCGGTCCTCAACTATGGCCACACGTTGGCGCACGCGATCGAGACGGCGGGCGGCCATTCGCTGCGTCACGGTGAGGCCGTTGCCATCGGCCTCGTCTACGCGGCGGAGGTGGCGTGGCGCCTGGGGCGCGTCGACGCCGCAGCGGTCGCGGAGCACCGTCGCGTGGTGGGCGGCTACGACCTCCCGACGACCCTGCCCGCCGGTCTGTCCGACGACGAGCTCCTCACGCTCTTCGCCCGCGACAAGAAGGCGGTGAGGGAGTTGACGTTCGTGCTCGACGGACCGGATGGGGTGGAGCCCGTCCACGGGGTCTCCGAGGAGGTGCTCCGTGACGCGCTCGGCGCCCTCCGCTGAGCCCGTCGCGCCCGCGGGACGGTCTGGCGTGCGGAGGGTGGACCCGGCCCGCTTCGAGACGATGGAGGTCGCATCACGGATCGACAGGCTCCGTGCCGTCATGGCCGAGGCGGCCGTCGAGGCGCTGGTCGTCGGCAACCTCACGAACGTCCGGTATCTGAGCGGCTTCACCGGTTCGGCCGGGCTGCTCGTCGTCACCGGCACCGACGCGTTGTTGGTGACCGACGGCCGCTACACCGATCAGGCGGCGGCACAGCTCGCGGAATCCGGGGCGCCGGTGGAACTGCGGGTCACCCGTGCGGTCCGCGAGGCCCTGGGCGCGGTCGTCGAGGGTCTCACCTCGATCGGTCTCGAGGCGGCATCGGTGACGTGGGAGGCCCAGCGGAGCTATGCGCAGTGGTGGGGCACCGACAGGGTGGTGCCCACCGACGGGCTCGTGGAGGGTCTCCGGATCCGAAAGGACCGCGGGGAGCTCGATCGGATGGCCGCCGCCGCGGCGATTGCGGACGCCGCGCTCGAACAGGTCGCTCCGATGCTCGGCGACGAACCCACCGAGCGTGCGTTCGCACGCGAACTGGACCACGCCATGCTCGTGTTGGGTGCCGAGGCCCGCTCGTTCGAGACCATCGTGGCCTCGGGTCCCAATGCCGCGCGACCACACGCCCGCCCGGGTGACCGGCGGATCACGTCGGGGGAGACGGTCGTGGTGGACTTCGGCGCGGTGGTCGACGGGTATCACTCCGACATGACCCGGACCCTGTCGGTCGGCCCGCTCGACGATCGACTGCAGCGGCTGTTCGACGCCGTTCTCGCGTCCCAAGCGGCGGGCGTCGCCGCGGTGTCGGGAGGTGTCGAAGCGGCCGAGGTCGATCGTGCGTGCCGCTCGGTGCTCATCGAGAGAGGTCTCGACCAGTGGTTCACCCACGGCACCGGCCACGGCGTCGGGCTCGACATCCACGAGGCACCGTGGGTGTCGTCGCACTCCACTGCTACGCTCGCCGCCGGCCAGGTGGTCACCGTCGAACCCGGTGTGTACGTATCGGGGGTCGCCGGCGTCCGGATCGAGGACACCGTCGTCGTCACCGACGACGGCTGCGACACGCTGACCACCTCCCCAAAGACCCTCGACCTCTCGTGATCCGACGCCCACCCGGTGGTGCTCACGGTCACCACGGCACGCACGGATAACCACATGGCGCAGATCTCCACGGCGGACTTCAAGAACGGCATCACACTCGACCTCCCGGACGGGCTGTTCCAACTGGTCGAGTTCCAACACGTCAAACCGGGCAAGGGTGGTGCGTTCGTCCGCACGACGATGAAGAACGTCCGAACCGGAGCGGTGCTCGACCGGACCTTCCGCGCCGGCGAGAAGATGGAGCGTGCCTTCGTCGAGAAGCGGGAGATGCAGTACCTGTATCACGACGGCAACGACTACGTGTTCATGGACACCAACACCTACGAGCAGCTCGCCGTACCGCCGACGTCCCTGGGTGAGGCGAAGGGGTACCTGCTTGAGAACATGACCGCCGCGGTCCAGATGTTCGGCGACGAGATCATCGGCCTGGAGCTCCCGGCCGCGGTCGACCTCCCGATCGCCGAGACGGAACCGGGGGTGCAGGGCGACAGGGTGTCGGGTGCCCGCAAGCCGGCGACGTTGGTGACCGGTCTTGTCGTTCAGGTACCGCTGTTCGTGGGGCCCGACGACGTGATCCGGGTGGACACCCGGACCGGCGAGTACATCACCCGTGCCAACGCCTGAGGACCCCTCTCCGGGGATCGGGGGGCGGTGACGCCGACGGGCCCCACCACCGCCGCGCGTTCGCCCCGGCGACCGCGCGTCGAGCGGCCACTCGGTGGGGTCGGACGTCGGGAGGCGCGGGAACGTGCACTCCTGTTGGTGTACGAGGCCTCCCAACGCGGTTTGGACGCCGAGGGCATCGTCGCGGACCAGGCGGTGGGTTTGGATCCGTACACCGACGGACTGATCCGTGGCGTCGAACGACATGGCGAGGCGATCAACGCGGTGATCGGGCGCCTCAGCAGGGAGTGGCCGTTGGAGCGGATGCCCGCCATCGACCGGGCCATCCTTCGGATCGGGGTGTACGAACTCGGCCACGAACCCGAGGTACCCACCGCGGTGGTGCTCAACGAGGCGGTCGAGTTGGCGAACAGCTATTCCACCGACGATTCCGGACGGTTCGTCAACGGGGTACTCGCCGCCGCCGCGGCCGAACTGCGTCCCCCGGCGGCATGACCCGGTGCCACCCGTTCCGCCGGTCGTCACTCTCGCAGAGGATCAGATGAGGCCCTGGGCGGCCATGGCGATCGCAACCCTCTCGAAGCCGGCGATGTCGGCACCGGTCAGCAGGTCGCCGTCGGCGCCGTAGCGGTGTGCCGTCCGGGCGCAGTGGTCGTGGATCGTCCTCATCGTCAGTGAGAGGCGCTCGTCGGTCTTCTGCACACGCTCCAGTGGTCGCGGGCGGCGTTCTGGCGCATCTCGAAGCCCGAGACGGCGACCCCGCCCGCGTTGGCCGCCTTGCCGGGCCCGAACGCGACCCCCGCGTCGCGGAAGCGGGCGACCGCTCCCGGCGTGCACGGCATGTTCGCTCCTTCGGCGACGACGATGCAGCCGTTGTCGATGAGGGTGGCCGCGTCGTCTTCGTCCAACTCGTTCTGGGTCGCGCACGCGAGCGCGACGTCACAGGGGACCTCCCAGACGCGATGGCCCGGTCGGACCTCGGCGCCGGGGCGCTCTGCGGCGTACTCCTCCAGCGAACCACGGTGGTCGAGCTTGACCGTCTTGAGGAGCCGTACGTCGATTCCCGCCTCGTCGAGGAGGGTCCCCGTCGAATCGCTGCAGGCCACGACGCGAGCACCGAGCGACACCGCCTTCTCGATCGCGTGGACGGCGACGTTGCCCGCTCCCGAGACGATGACCGTCGCACCGGCGAAACCGCTGACGTCACGACCGTGTCGGGCGGCGGCGTCCGCCTGGAGGTGGCGCAGGTGGCCGTCCGCGGAGCGGCTCTCGAGGAGATGCTGGGTGAAGTACACCAGGCCGTATCCGGTGGCCTCGGTCCGCAATGCCGCACCGCCCCATCCGAGTCCCTTGCCCGTGAGCACCCCGGACTCGTGGTGGCCGGTGAGTCGGCGGTACTGCCCGAACAGGAATCCGATCTCACGGGTCGAGACACCGATATCACCGGCGGGCACGTCGAGGTCGTGGCCGATGTAGCCGTACAAGGACGTCATGAAGCTCTGGCAGAAACGCATCACCTCGCCGTCGGTGCGGCCCTTCGGATCGAAGTCCGAACCCCCCTTGGCCGATCCCAGGCCCAATCCGGTGAGCGCGTTCTTCATCGTCTGCTCCAGACCGAGGAACTTCATCACGCTGAGGTTCACCGTCGGATGGAAGCGGAGCCCGCCCTTGTACGGTCCGAGCGCGCTGTTGAACTGCACCCGGTAGCCGCGGGCGATGTGGATCTCGCCGGCGTCGTCGACCCAGGGCACCCGGAAGATCACCTCCCGCTCGGGCTCGCACATGCGCTCGAGGATCTTGAGTCGAACGAGGATTGGGTGCTCGGCGAGGAACGGCGCCAACGGGGCCGCGACGGCTCGGAGGGCCTGATGGAACTCCGGTTGGTGGGGGCTGCGATCGATCACCGCCTCGATCACTTCGTCCACGGACAATGCTGCACTCATCGCGCTCCTCGTTTGCTCGACCGGGTCGTTCCGGATCCCGCGACGAGGGTGCCGCGCGTCGCGGCGGTCGGGGGCCGGTCGGGAACGACCGGCTCGGAAGGCCGCCTGGGTCGGTACCCCCGACCGGTACGGGGTGTCCGGCGAGGCTCCCACGGACACCCGGCGGCCGGGCCACGGTTCACCGCCGCGGGAGACGAGGACGCGATGGGCGAACGTGAGCGACGCGGGACACCTCCCTACGGCGCGGAGTTCGTCGCGCGGTCCACCGTGATGGGAGCCGAGGACGTCGAGCGGGCGATCCGGCGCATGGCACACGAGATCGTCGAGCACAACCACGGCCTGCACCGTGTGCGCCTGTTGGGCCTGCAGACCGGTGGGGTCCCACTCGCGGAGGCGCTTGCCGAGACGCTCGAGGAGATCGAAGGCGACCGTCCCGATGTGGGGCGGCTCGACGTCGCGTTCTACCGCGACGACATCGGGCTGCGACCTGTCCTCGCGGAGGAGGTCACCGACATCCCCTTCGACGTGGACGGCTCCGACGTCGTGCTCGTGGACGACGTGTTGTTCACCGGACGGACGATACGCGCCGCGCTCGACGCGCTCGGCGCATACGGGCGTCCGCGTTCGGTGCAACTCGCGGTGATGATCGACCGCGGCCACCGCGAGCTGCCCATCCGCCCCGACTACGTCGGCAAGAACCTGCCGACCCGGCGCGACGAGATGGTGAACGTCTCCCCGTCCGGCGTCGAGTTGGGGGAGATGGTGAAGTGAGGCATCTGCTCGACGTGGGCGATCTCGACCGAGTCGAGATCGATCGTCTGCTCGATCTCACCGACCGGTTCGTCGAGGTGGGCCGGCGCAGTATCCGCACGGTGCCGGCCCTCCGCGGTCGGTCGGTGGCGTCGATGTTCTTCGAGGACTCGACGAGGACGCGCGTCAGCTTCGAGACGGCAGCGCGGCGACTCTCGGCGGAGGTGGTGGGCTTCGCCGCCGGCGCGAGTTCGCTCAACAAGGGCGAGTCGCTCCGCGACACCGTCCAGACGATCTCGGCGATGGGGATCGACGCCATCGTGATCCGTCACCGGTCGCCGGGTGTGCCCCACACCATCCGCCGATGGACCGACGCAGTGGTGATAAACGCGGGGGACGGAGCACACCAACATCCCACGCAGTCGCTGATCGATCTCTACACCGCCCGGTCGCATCTCGGTGCACTCGACGGGCTGCACGTGGGGATCGTCGGCGACATCAGGCATTCCCGCGTGGCACGCTCGGGTGTGGACGGCTTCACACGAATGGGTGCCTCGGTGACGTTGATCTCTCCGGCGACCCTGCTCCCGCCGAGCCTCCACGGATGGCCCGTTCGGGTCACCTCCGACCTTGACGGCGTTATCGGCGACCTCGACATCTGCTACGTGCTGCGCATCCAGGCGGAGCGAATGCACGAGTCGCTCATCCCCACCCTTCGCGAATACACCGATCGCTTCGCGTTGAACGCCGAACGGGCGGCCCGCATGCGCGACGACGCGCTGATCATGCACGCGGGGCCGATGATCCGCGGGATCGAGATCACCCCCGAGGTGGCGGACCTTCCCAATGCGGTCATCACCCAGCAGGTGGCCAACGGGGTCGCCGTGCGTCAAGCGGTCCTGTTCGCGGCGTTGGGGTCCGACACCCAGCTCGACGCACTCGAGAGGACGGCGACGTGACGACCGGTTCGGACGGCTCGACCCTGGTGCTCAAGGGCGGCAGGGTCCTCGACGGCTCCGGGGAGCGCTTCGCCGACGTGGCCATCCGCGACGGCGTCGTGGCGGCCGTCGCGGGAGATCTCACTGGCGACCGGATCCTCGACGCGTCCGGATGCGTGGTGGCCCCCGGTCTCGTCGACCTGCACACCCATCTCCGCGAACCCGGCCGCGAGGAGGCCGAGACCGTCGAGTCGGGGAGCCGGGCGGCGGCGCTCGGGGGCTACACCGCCGTGGTGGCGATGCCCAACACGACCCCGACGGTCGATTCGGCAGCGGTCGTCACCGAGATCCGGACCCTCGCCCGACGGGCATTGTGCGACGTCGAGGTGGCCGGTGCGATCACGGTGGGGCGTCAGGGGGAGCGGCTGGCCCCCATGGCGGAGCTCGCATCCATGGGTGTCCGGCTGTTCACCGACGACGGTTCAGGGGTGAACGACGTCGGGCTGATGCGTCGCGCGTTGGAGTACGCGTCCGACCTCGGGGTCACGCTGGCCCAACACTGCGAGGTGGCCGAGCTCAGTCGCGGGACCTGCATGCACGAAGGTGCGGTGTCCGCCCGGCTCGGCCTCGCCGGTCAGCCGGCGGAGGCCGAGGAGCTGATGGTCATGCGCGACATCGCCCTGGTCCGCCTCACCGGTGCGAGGATGCACTTCCTGCACATGTCGACGGCCGGTTCGATCGCGACGATCGATGCCGCCAAGTCCGCGGGGCTCCCGGTCACCTGCGAGGTGGCGCCACATCATTTCACACTCACCGACGAGTGCTGTTCGTCCTTCGATCCCGTCTTCAAGGTGCACCCACCACTTCGGACATCCGACGACGTCGCGGCCGTGAAAGCGGGTCTGCGTCGTGGGACGGTCGATGCGATCGCCACGGACCATGCACCGCATCCGGCGAACGAGAAGGAGCTCCCCTTCGACCAGGCGCCTCCGGGGATGTTGGGTCTGGAGTACGCGCTGGCGCTGGCCCTGACCGAGCTGGACCTCTCCGTCGCCGAGGTGCTCGCGCTGCTGTCCTGGCGACCCGCCGCCATCGCCGGGATCGCGGATCGCCACGGAGCGGTCGCCCCCGGCAGGGTCGCGAACCTGTGTGTGATCGACCCCACGGCCACCTGGACCATCGACGCGTCGGGTGGTGCGAGCCGCTCCAGGAACGTCCCCTACGTCGGCCGGGAGGTACGCGGCAGGGTCCGGCACACCGTCCATCGAGGCGTTCCGGTGGTCATCGACGCCGTCGCGCAGCGCTGAACGCCCCAGCGGGCCGTGTCGACCGGGTGCTCAACAGCGGTCGAGCGAGACCGTCACCCCGTCGGAGGGGTCCGACGTGACCGCGAACGACACCTCGGGAATCACCGCGCCACAGGCCAGCTTCGCCTCGCCGAGGACGCCGACCGAATCCCCCTGGGGCCGTGTCCAGCCCGGTGCGAGTCTCGAGACCGGCGCCTCTGTCGGGGTGCGTCCGGCGATGGTGGCGGGGGCGAAGGCCTCGGCCTGGGCGGCGTCGGTCGCGGCGATCGAGGCGAACAACCATCGGAGATCCGACGCCGAGACGGCGGCCCCCGACGGCACGGTCACCGAGAAGCCCCTCACGGTCGAACCGTCGGAACCCAGACGCGCGGTCCATGCCACGTTGTCGTCCATCGCTCCCCCCGTCCCGAACTCACCATCGGGCGACCGAAGGCGTACGCCCGACAGATCGAGGCCGCACCCCGCCTGGGCCATCGACGTGATGGCCGCATTCCAGCGGACCGCCAACTGCCCCATCGTGGCGTCGCCCACGGCTCCCGACGGGTGGAGGGCGACGGTGCCGCCGGAGCGGGAGCGCCGGGTCGTGGCGAACACGGCCTCGTAGTCGGGACAGCGGCGCGCCGCGTTCGACACGGCGAGACGGGCAACGGCCGTCCACCCCCGTGGATCGGGATCCCCGAGGCGATCGAGGGGAGCGGCGGGTTCGCCCGTGGCCCGCACCTCGAGGCTGCGCACGACCTCTGACACGGCGTCGTAGCGGAGCGTGCAGGTTCGTCGGACGCGCTCGTGGACGCCGAGTCGGGCGATCTCTCCGCAGTCGCCGTCTCCGACCGACACGATGATCCGTCGCGCGTCGGCCGCACCGCGATTTGCGACCTCGACGACGACCTCCGTGTCCGCCCCGGGAGGTATCGCGAGGAGCGACGCGCGGGAGGGGTGAACGACCGCTACCTCCAGCCGGAGGGGCGCACGCAACGACAGGACCATCCGGCAGGACGCACCCGCCAACAGAACGGCCCCGACGGCGCCGAGGCGGCGCAGCCGTCGTGATCGACGACGGGCACTTCGGCTGCGGGCTCGGGACCCCGGAAACTCTGCCAACGCCATCCCTCACGAAACGCGACGTTCCTCGCGTCGGCCGCGATGGTGCGGTGCTGAGCAGTTCGCTCCGGGGTTGCCTACTCCCCGGGGTCGCCATCGACCCGAACGACCATCCAGAGCGTCCGCGTGCCTTCCGAGTCGAGCGAGCCTCCCTTGCAATGAAGGTGCCATGACTCGTCGTCGAAGTGGATCGCGAGCTCGGACTCGAGGACGTCTCCGGCCGAAAGGTGGGTGGCGCCGGTCTCGACGCGAGCACCGAGGAACTCCGCAACCCGACGAGGGAGGTCGGATTGGGAAACGCCGATCCATCGCGTCGGGTCGAGGCGTTCTGCCCAACTCGGGCAGTCGGCTTCGACGATCACGCCGTCGACCATTACGAACCGGAGCGGTTCGCCCCTTCCCCTCCTGGAGACCGCCGACTTGACGGTCGGCTCCTCGACCCGGACCACCGGCTGCTTGTGGAAGGACGGCTCCCGGGTGCCGACGTGGTCGAGCCGGTCGAGCGTTCGCTCCCAGATATCGGCAGTCGCCTCGTCTCGGAACGACGGCGTGCGCGACCGGAGCTCGGCGACGATCGTCGTGAGTTCGTCCGGGGGGAGCCTTGT
Source organism: Microthrixaceae bacterium (assembly GCA_041394325.1). Taxonomy (GTDB): domain Bacteria; phylum Actinomycetota; class Acidimicrobiia; order Acidimicrobiales; family Microtrichaceae; genus JAWKIJ01. The sequence continues at coordinate 2,675,492 of JAWKIJ010000001.1, read as the reverse complement.
GAGGTCGTAGCGTTCCGGCTGGTTGACGTGGATGACGTTCGCGCTGACCCGGAGACGATCCGCCCGTCGGAGGAAGTCGGGCAGCTCCTGCCAGTTGGTGGTCATCAGGCACATGTTGAGGGTGATCCAGGTGCCGAGTTCCTCCGCGAGGGCGACGGCGGTGTCGATCGTCCGCCAGAGGCGACGGCCGTCCACCCCCAGCCGGATCGATTCCAGGAGGTCGGGGGACACGGCGTCCACGGAAATGCTCAGATCCGCACGAAGTGAGCGGATGTAGTGCTCGACCTCGTCGTTCCAGACGGTGCCGTTGGTCGTGATGACGATCGAGGCGCCGGACCCCTTCTCGATGAGCCGGTCCCAGACCACGCGGTTCTCCCGCGCCAGGAACGGCTCGCCACCCTTGAACAACGCCCGTCGGAGGTGGTCCAGGAAGGGATCGAGCTCTTCGAAGAACCGGTCGTCGTAGGCCGGGGCCATCGGTGGTCGGTGTTCGCGTTGGGTACGGATGGAGGAGGAGAGCTCGCCGTTGCACATCACGCATTGGAGGTTGCAGCGCGACGACAACGCGAAGTCCATCATCTGCGGGAACCCGTGCGCCTCGTCGACGGCGAATCGGTCGAATGCCGCGGGCATCGATCCGCCGCGACCACCCGCCTCGATCGCGGCCTCGCATTCCTGGCATCCGAGGTCGAATCGGCCCTCGTCGAGACGCTCGCGGAGCAGTTGGGCCGCCGCTCCGGACCAGATGTCGGCAAGCGACCGACGGTGGGGCCCGGTCACGGTGCCGAGGTTCCAACCCGAGACGCAGCAGGCGAGCACCTCACCGTCGGGCTGGAAGTACAGCGCCCTCCGGGGAGCCCAACACGCGGGGCGTGGCCCGCCGCGCGCGGGCGTCGGAGTGGTGGCACTCATCGTCGATCCCTTCGGCCGTGTGCGCGTCGGAGCCCTCGAACCAGGGTAGGGCACTCCCGGCGGCGGTCATGTGTCACATCGGGCGTGACGATGCGAGCGATCGCGAGCGCGGCGCGTAGCGTTGCGAGGTGTCCTGGGGCGCCCGCCCGGCCGGGGACGGGGAGAGTGAGTGATGGCAAGACTGGCTGCGTGGTGCTTCGGCCGGAAATGGATCGTCGTGGCGCTGTGGGTCGGCGCGGCGGTCGGAGTGTTCTCGACGCTCGGCGGGATCGGCGGGGCACGCTACGAGAGCCAGTTTCAGCTCCCGAGTTCGGACAGCCGTTCGGGCCTCGACGTGATGCAGAACGAGTTCGCCAAGTTGGGTGGCGGCGGTTTCGGTGGCTCGATCGTGTTCACGACGCCCCGCGGAGTGGCCGATCCCGCGGTTCGCTCGGCGATGACCGCATATTTCGACAAGGTCGCGGCGATGCCACGAGTCCGGGTGACCAGCCCGTATGAGGGTGCCGCGGGTGCGTCGCAGATCAGCAAGGACGGTCGCACCGCGTATGCGACGATCGAGCTGGAGGGCACGATCGACCGGACCGAGACCGGTGAGTTGGGTCAACGGATCATCGACGCGAAGCCCCGCGTGGCCGACACCCAGATCGAGGTCGGGGGCCAGGTGCTCTCGACGTTCAAGCCGCCATCCTCGGAGATGATCGGGATCGCGTTCGCCATCGTCGTGTTGATCGTCGCGTTCGGCTCGGTGCTGGCCATGGGGATGCCGATCGCGGTGGCGCTCGCAGGCGTCGGCCTGGGAACCGGCGCGATCGGGCTTTTGTCGCACTCGCAATCGATCCCCGACATGGCGACGACCATCGGTGCCATGATCGGCCTCGGCGTGGGGATCGACTACGCGTTGTTCATCGTCACCCGGTATCGGGAGGGGCTGCACCAGGGGCTCGACCCCGAGGACGCGACGGTCACCGCCCTCGACACGGCCGGCCGTGCCGTCATCTTCGCGGGCCTCACGGTCGTCATCTCGATGCTGGGCATGCTCATCATGAACCTCAAATTCATCTCCGGGCTCGGCATCGCGGCGGCGGTCACCGTGCTGGTCACGATGATCGCGTCGATCACGTTGCTGCCCGCGATCCTCGGTTTCGCCAAGGACCGCGTCGAGGTCACCCGCTGGCGGGGCCTGATCGCGGCCGGCCTGATGGCCGTCGCCCTGCTCGGGGTCGGCCTCAAGCTCCCGGCGATGGCGATGGTCGCCGCGCCCCTGGCGCTCGTCGTGCTCGTCGCGGGCTTCGCTCTGGCGCCACTGAAGGCCAAGGTCCCACAGCGGGCGGTGAAGCCGAAGGAGTCGACGCTGGCCTACCGCTGGAGCCACGCCATCCAACGTCGTCCCTGGACGGCGGTCGTGGCCGGGATCGTGCTGTTGGGACTCCTCGCCGTCCCGCTGCTGAGCCTTCGACTGGGTAGTGCCGACGAAGGGAACTTCCCGAGGAGCACCACGACGCGCAAGGCCTACGACCTGACCTCGGCGGCATTCGGCCCCGGCTTCAACGGACCCTTGCTGTTGACCGTTACCGGCGGCGGCTCCTCGGTCGTACCGAAGGTGATCGACCTCTCGAAGGCGCTCGGCGGTCTTCGCGGCGTCGATCGGGTGGTGGGGCCGATCCCCAACACGATCGATCCCGCCAAGCCGATCGACCAACAGGCGGTCGTCGCCGCGATGGGGACCGCCGACGCGTTCCTGTTCCGGGTCATCCCGACGACCTCGCCCCAGGACGTACGGACCCAGCAGCTGATCGACCGGCTCCGTGACACCGACCTGCCGAGGCTCACCGAGGGGACCGGTCTGAAGGTTCATGTGACCGGTGCCGTGGCGATCACCCACGACTTCGCCACCTATCTCGGCGAACGCGTTCCGGCCTTCCTGGCCGTGGTTCTGGCGCTTTCGTTCCTGCTGTTGATGGTGGTCTTCCGGTCGCTGCTCGTGCCGCTCAAGGCGGTGCTGATGAACCTCCTGTCGATCGGTGCCGCGTACGGCGTGATCGTGGCGGTGTTCCAGTGGGGATGGGCGGGGAACCTCTTACGGATCGACGGCGGGCCGATCGAGCCGTTCCTCCCGATGATGATGTTCGCCATCGTCTTCGGCCTCTCGATGGACTACGAGGTCTTCCTCCTCTCGCGGGTCAAGGAGGAGTTCGACCACACCGGTGACCCCAGGGGCTCGGTTGCCGACGGACTCGCTGCGACGGCTCAGGTCATCACCGCGGCGGCCGCGATCATGGTCGTGGTGTTCGGCAGTTTCATGTTCGACGACCTCCGGGTCACCAAGATGTTCGGCCTGGGTCTCGCTGTGGCGGTGTTCTTGGACGCGACGCTGGTCCGGATGCTCCTGGTCCCGGCGACGATGGAACTGCTCGGGGCCAAGAACTGGTGGTTCCCGGGCTGGCTCGACCGTCTCATCCCGACGATCGACGTGGAAGGCCACGAACATCACGAGCACTCCGACGGCATTTCCCCGGCGGCCGGAGGCGAGGACGAGCACGCAGCGTCGGAGGACGGACCGACCCCCGTGGCAACCGGTACCCACTCCGGCTGACCCGTGTCGGGTGACCCCCCTCAGGAGTAGGGGATCGTCGCCACCTTGAACGCACCGCGGATGGGGAACAGCTCGACCGCCGTGTCGTACCACCCGATACCGAGACGACCCGGCTCGGAGAACCGTGGCTGCACGTTTGCCGCATAGCACCCGAGGTGCAGTTCGCCTCGGCGGTCGGAGCATCCGGGGAGTCGAACGGTGAGCGGTCCGCTCCAGGGCCCCTCGGGTCGTTCGGCGATGCGCACCGCCACGAAGGGGACCTGTCCGGGCCACGGGCTCGTCACCATCACCCACGCATCGAGGTGTGGCTCGAAGGCGATGCTGAACGGCCCGGGCGGGTAGGGCGTCGCGGCCCCGCCTTCGAGCCGGAACGGAGTTCCGACCGAATGCCTCGCACCCACGGTGGACGCGGTCACGGCGCGACCGTCCGCGTCGACGTAGGACGTTGGATCCGCTACACGGTCGAACGTGGTGGTTGCAGCGGCACACGGCCCGAAACCGTCGGTGTCGGTGGGGTCCTCGGGTCGCTCGCACCATTCGGTGACGATCCGCCCGTCGGGGGTGGTGGCGGCCGCGCTTCCGAACGTCGCGGCGGGGAAGAGGCGTTGGTTGAGCCAGGTGGCGACGATACTGCGTCCACGGGGTGGGTCCGCGGGGTCGTACCACCATTCGGCGACGCCCATACCCATGTCGGTCGCTCGACGGTCACCCTCGCCGAAGCACACGACCGCCAGCCAGGCGACGACCCGGTCCCGTGGACCCACGGGTTGGACGACGGCGGCGGTGGGCCAGGTGCCGGCACGTTGGTGGGTGTGTGGGCATCTCACCGAGTCCGGTACCGCGAACGGGCCCGGAGCCGCACCATCCGGACCCGCGGTGTCGCGGGAGACCAGAGGAGTGCCCGCCTCGCTCCACGATGCGGTCCCGATGGTGAAGTACGCGAGGGAGCCGTCGTCATGACGGGCGGCCGTGTCCCCCCACAGCCACAGGACCGATCCATCGCGAAGCGCGGCGCTCACCCCCCGCGTCGTGGTCGACCGTGGCCAGCGGATCTCCCTTCGGAGGCCGTACGGCGGTGGGCGCGGTCACCCCGCCGGTGACCGTCAGGTGGGCCGACCCCTGGCGCAGCGTGCATGCCCGGTCGTCACGGTGGCCCTCACAGACGGCAATCCGCGAGGACGTGCGGTCGGTGTGGGCGTCCTCGACTCGGCTCCGGGACCGGTTCGTGCACCCCGTAGGGAGTAGCAGCGCTGAAACGGTGACAGCGAGCACCCGTTGCCGCCACGCTCGGGCGCGGCGGTGCCCGCCCGAACCCGGGTTCGTGGTCAACGGTTGCCCGTGGCCGGGATGGAGGCGGGTCAACGGCGGGCGAGCATCGTGGGCACGGCGCACGCCTTCGCGGGCGTGGCACCGCCGGTGAACCACCGGACCGTCTCCGCCGCTCCCGGTCGGAGGGTGAGCATCGGCGTCGGACCGTCGATGGTCACCGCGGGCAACGAACGCCGCGTTGCGTTGCTCAGCGTCCGCAGCGTACGCACCATCGCGAGAGTGTCGAAGGGGCCCGTATCGTCGTCGACGGTGACCGCTCCGGTCGCGGTCCATGCGAGCGACGGGTTGGTGAACGGCGTAGCCCAGCCGAGATCGAGTCGGCGCCCCAACGACGACAGCACCTCGAGGGCCCGGTCACCCCGCTGTTGGTCGGCTTCCGGGTCGGGGATCCAGGCCGTGCCGTCCCAACGTTCGACATGGCGGGCTCGTATGTATGCCAACGCGGTCGCGCCGTCGACCCGATGACGTCCGGCGCGTGCCAACAGGCCGCTCCCGCGGTCCCTGACCACGGTGGTCGGGGCGATGTCGACGCCCCCGACCTCGTCGATCATGGCGACGAGGCCGTCGAAGCGGATCACGGCGAGGTGATCGGCACCGATCCCCAAGGACTGGCAGATTGCGTCGGCGACCTTGGTGGGGCCCTTCTGGAGGAGCAGGGTGAGCCGCTCGGGTGCTAGGCCGCCCGGAATCGTGGCCAGCATGTCGCGGGGGATCGACAGGGCACGCGTGCGCTGCGAGGACTCGGAACGGACCGCGATCACCACGTCGGCGCGCTCACCCGGAACCTGCGTCGCGGTGCCGAAGCGCCCGATGGGGACGCCGGGCACGGCGACGCGGCGGTCCGATCCGATCAGCAGCAGGGTCGAGCCGCTCCCGGGGCCCGACCCCGGCGGGGCGCCGTCCGCCGCACCGACGCGCGACCACAACACCAGCATCCACAGCACCGCGACCGCGACGACGGCACCGACGGCCAGTAGCGGTCGTCGGTGCCGTCGTCGGGATCGAGTCCCGTCCGGCTCGGTGCCGTCGTGCAGGATCAACCCGTGACCGATTGTCGGCCGGTGGACACCGGCCGACAATGCCGGACGCCGATCAGCCGGTGACGGTGAAGGTCGCGGGCGTGAACGCGTAGGTGTCGAGGTAACCCGAGCAGGTCAGGAACACCTTGTAGGTGCCCGCGCGGGTCGCCGGCGGGATGCGCAGGTGCACCAGTTGGTCGGACTCCGCGTAGGTGGACGGTGAGGACCCGTTCCAGAGGTTCGTGTAGGCGGTGGTGATGACGACCCCGGTCGCGGGGATGGTGATGCCCGCCACCGCCGTGTTGTACAGCGGGTAGTACCCGGGCTGGTTCGGATAGAGCGTGGACATCTGCCCGCATTCCCGGTTGGGTGCCGCGGCCGTGAAGGTGGTGCCCGCCGGCCCGCTGTACCGGCTCAACACGACGGTGGCGGGGGGTGGCTCCGCGGGCGCCGGTGGACTGCATGCCGCGGCCGTGAACAACGCGCCGACGGCGACGAGGCCTGCGAGCAGGCGTCGAAGGGGGGATCGGGATCCGATGGTCATAGGGTTCCGCCTTTTCTCCTGGTCGTCTCCGCCGACGACTCGGTCGGAGACAACTTACAACGGTGTGATGCGCCGTGCGCTCGAAAGTGGGTGGTGCGCGCTCGGCCCGGTCGGCCGGAGGGGCGCATCCTGTCGGGCGGGAGTCGGGGGTCTGGTAACGTGTGCGCCTGACCGTGAAACGGGTGCGGGACACTCGTACGGACAGAAAGCAGGTGGCCTCGATGGCCGGCCCCACACCCGAGACCGCGCGCGACGCCGTCGACCGGCCCGTACCCGCCCAACTGGTGGTCGCCGACGGTGCCGACGGTGCGCTCTTCGAAGGCGAGCTGATCGGTGCCCGGCCCGAAGGGGGCCTGGTCACCGGTGAGATCGTGTTCAACACGGTCATGAGCGGCTACCAGGAGGTGATCACCGACCCCTCCTACGCCGGGCAGATCATCACGTTCACGACCGCACATCTCGGCAACTACGGGGTCAATCCCGATGACGACGAGGCGCCCGCGCCGATGTGCCGCGGCGTCGTGTTGCGTCAGATCGCCCGCCGGCACAGCAACTGGCGCGCCACCGACGATCTCGGCTCCTTCCTCGGGCGACACGGGATCTCCGCGATCGGTGGGGTCGACACACGACGTCTGACGCGCCTCATCCGCGAGCACGGTGCACTGCCCGCCGCGTTCGGCACCGCGCCGCATGCCGAACTCGCGGCCGCGGCCGCCGCAGCGACGACCACCGACGGATGCGATCTTGTGACCGTCGTGACGCCCGGCGGGCGACGCGACCACGGCGCCCACGCCGGCGCGGGGGACCGTCATGTCGTGGCGGTCGACTGCGGCATGAAGGCGACGATCGTCGACAGGTTGCGCCACCTCGGCAGGGTGACGGTGGTGCCGTCGACGACGACCGCGCACGACATCCTGGCGATGCGACCCGACGGGGTGTTCGTGTCCAACGGCCCGGGCGACCCCGCGGCCGTCACCTACCTCCACGACACGGTGCGGACGTTGCTGGGCCGGGTCCCGATCTTCGGCATCTGCATGGGACACCAGGTGCTGGCCACCGCACTCGGCGGTCGGACGCACAAGCTCCCGTTCGGCCACCACGGCGGCAACCACCCGATCCGCGAGCTCGCCACCGGCCGGGTCGAGATCACGAGCCAGAACCACAACTACTGCGTCGACCTCGAAGGGGTGCCGGACGTGGAGGTGACCCACGTGAACCTGAACGACGGGACCCTCGCAGGGTTCCGGTCCACCGCCGTGCCGGCGTTCGGCATCCAGTACCACCCCGAGGCCGGGCCCGGACCACACGACTCCCGGTACCTGTTCGAGAGGTTCGCAGACCTGATGGACGCACACCAGGGCCCGGTGGTGCGTTGATGCATCCCAACAGACTCCCCGGCGAACGCCTCGACCCGATCGCGTCGGCCCCGTTCCTGCTGATCCACCTCGTGCCGCTGTTGGCGATCTTCACCGGCATCACCGCGCAGTCGATCCTGATCTTCGCGGTGACCTACTGGACCCGGGTCTTCTTCATCACCGCCGGCTACCACCGCTATTTCGCGCACCGGGCCTTCAAGACCTCACGCTGGTTCCAGTTGGTGCTGGCGGTCGGTGCGATCTCCTCGTTGCAGAAGGGAGTGCTCTGGTGGTCGGGCCATCACCGGCTTCACCACCGCTTCACCGACACGGTCAGCGACGCCCACAGCCCCATCAAGGGAGTGCTGTTCAGTCACATCGGTTGGATCATCACCCCCGAGCACGATCCCACCCCGACCCATGCGATCGCGGACTTCGCGAAGTATCCCGAGTTGCGCTTCCTGGACCGGTTCCACCACCTCCCGCCGATCGCGCTCGCCCTGGGATGTCTGTGGTGGGGTGGCCTTCCCGGCCTCGTGGTCGGCTTCTTCGCCTCCACCGTCGTGTTGTGGCACTGCACCTTCCTCGTCAACTCGATGGCGCATCTGTGGGGCACGCGCCGCTTCGCCACCCCCGACTCCAGCCGCAACAACGCGCTGGTCGCGTTCCTCACCATGGGCGAGGGGTGGCACAACAACCACCATCACATGCCCACCGCGGCACGCCAGGGCCTCCGGTGGTTCGAGTTCGATGCGACATTCGCGATCCTGAGAGTGCTGGCGATGCTGCGGATCGTGCGGGACCTCAAACCGCACTATCCGGCTCTCACGCGCACGGCTCGACTCGACGAGGGTGCCTACGACATCGGGATGTTCCAGTTCCACTGGGACAAGGCGACCACCAAGGTCGCCGCCGCAACGGGGCGAGACGACGTCGACGACGTCCGCGTGGAGTTCTCGTTGCGGGCCGATGCAGCGCTCGCCGCCGCCCGGCAGTTGGGTCGGCGGACGAGGTATCCCGCCGGTTCCGGCCCGGGAGCGGACGACCTCGAAGACGGCGAATCGACCGGCGCCCGGGCGGGCGTGGCGCCGTACGCGGACGGGGCCGGTCCCGACGACGTGACGGGGAGTGTCGATGCCTCGTCGTGACGACCTCTCCACGATCCTGATCATCGGCTCGGGCCCCATCGTCATCGGTCAGGCCTGTGAGTTCGACTACTCCGGAACCCAGGCCTGTCGCGTGCTGCGGGAGGAGGGCTACCGGGTCGTTCTGGCGAACTCGAATCCCGCGACGATCATGACCGATCCCGACTTCGCGGACGCCACCTACATCGAGCCGCTCGACGCCGACGTGTTGATCCGGATCATCGAACGTGAGCGGCCCGATGCCGTGCTGCCCACGTTGGGTGGCCAGACCGCCCTCAACCTGGCGATGGAGCTCCATCGCCGCGGCGTGATCGGAGTTCCCGGAACGCCGGAGATGATCGGTGCGAACGCGCTGGCGATCGAGACGGCGGAGAACCGTGAGCGCTTCAAGGAGGCGATGGTCGGTATCGGGCTCTCGGTCCCGCCTTCGGACACGGCACACTCCATGGCGCAGGCCCGCGAGGTCGTCGAGCGGATCGGGCTTCCCGTCGTGGTGCGCCCGGCGTACATCCTGGGGGGAAAGGGGACGGGCATCGCGTCGACACCCCAGGAGTTCGAGGCGATCGCCGGCGCCGGGATCGACGCGAGCCCCATCGGCGAGATCCTTATCGAACGCTCCATCGCGGGATGGAAGGAGTTCGAGTTGGAGGTGATGCGCGACCGGATCGACAACTGCGTGATCGTCTGCTCCATCGAGAACGTCGACCCCATGGGAGTGCACACCGGCGACTCCATCACGGTCGCGCCCGCACAGACCCTGACCGACGTCGAGTACCAGGCGATGCGCGACGCGGCGTTCGCGTGCATCCGGCGGGTCGGGGTCGAGACCGGCGGGAGCAACGTGCAGTTCGCGATCGACCCCGCCAACGGCGACATGGTCGTCATCGAGATGAACCCGAGGGTGTCGCGTTCGTCCGCACTGGCCTCCAAGGCGACCGGCTTTCCCATCGCCAAGATCGCGGCGAGGTTGGCGGTCGGCTACACGCTCGACGAGATCACCAACGACATCACTCGTGAGACTCCGGCCTGCTTCGAGCCGGCCATCGACTACGTCGTCACCAAGGTGCCGCGCTGGGCGTTCGAGAAGTTCCCCGGAACGTCGGGTGTGCTCGGAACCCAGATGCAGTCCGTGGGTGAGGCAATGGCCATCGGCCGCACCTTCTGCGAGTCGCTCCAGAAGGCGTTGCGCTCCTCGAACAAGGTCGTGACGGTCTCAACGGCGACGCCGCCGAGGCTGCCTTCGACGAACTCGGCGACGACGAACTCCTGGCCTTGACCGGCAGGCCGACTCCCGACCGGATCTTCGCAGTCGAGGCGGCACTGCGTCGAGGCCACTCGATCGAGGACGTCCACGAGGTCTGCCGAATCGATCCGTGGTTCCTCGACCAGATGCTGCTCGTCACCGAGGAGCGTCGTCATCTGGCCGCGGTCGGCATGGGAGGGCTCGACGTCGGGGGCTGGCGCCGGGCGAAGCGGCTCGGATTCGGCGATGCCCAGCTCGCGTACCTGTGGGACCTCTCCGAGGAGGACGTCCGGGCGCGCCGGCTCGAACTGGGCGTCCTGCCGACCTACAAGACCGTCGACACGTGCGCGGCCGAGTTCGCGGCCGAGACGCCCTACTACTACTCGACGTGGGAGGACGAGTCCGAGGTTCGGCCGTCCACCCGACCGAAGGTGCTAATTCTCGGATCGGGGCCCAACCGGATCGGTCAGGGGATCGAGTTCGACTACGGATGCGTGCACGCCAGCTTCGCCCTCCGTGATGCCGGCTTCGAGACGGTGATGGTCAACTGCAATCCCGAGACCGTCTCCACCGACTACGACACCGCCGACCGCCTCTACTTCGAACCCCTCACCTTCGAGGACGTGATGTCGGTGATCGAGGCGGAGCAGGCCGTCGGCGAGGTGGCCGGGGTGATAGTCGGCCTCGGCGGCCAGACGCCGCTGAAGCTCGCAGGTCGGCTTCCTGCCGAACTCGTCGTGGGTACGAGCCCGGCGTCTATCGACCTCGCGGAGGACCGCGACCGCTGGAACGCGCTCTGCTCGAGGCTGGGCATCGCCCAGCCCGCCGGAGGAACGGCCACCGACCTGGACGGTGCGCGCGAGATCATCGGGCGCATCGGCTATCCCGCGCTCGTCCGACCCTCCTACGTCCTGGGTGGTCGTGCGATGGAGATCGTCTACGACGACGAGGGCCTCGTCGATGCCATGGCGACCCTCTCTGGGCTTTCGGGGCTCGGTCGCGAAGGTGGACTGTCCGCGGAGCGGCCCGTACTGGTGGACCGCTTCCTGGAGGACGCCACCGAGGTCGACGTCGACGCGGTCCGCGACACCACCGGCGAGGTGCTGATCGGCGGAGTGATGGAGCATGTCGAGGAAGCCGGTGTCCATTCGGGCGACTCGGCGTGCGTCCTCCCACCGGTCACCCTCGACGCCGACACGATCGCGGTGATCGAGGACGCGGTCCGCCGCCTCGCTGACGAGCTCGGAGTCGTGGGGCTCCTCAACGTGCAGTTCGCGGTGCAGCACGCGCCGGGTGAACCCGATCACGCCCACGTGTTCGTGATCGAGGCCAATCCACGTGCGTCGCGCACGGTGCCATTCGTCGCGAAGGCCACCGGCGTCCCGTTGGTGAAGGTCGCGTCCCCGGGTGATGTGCGGGGCGACGCTCGCCCAACTGCGGGCCGAGGGCCTCCTCCCCGACCCGGTGCAGGGGGACCACGTGTCGGTGAAGGAGGCCGTGCTGCCGTTCAACCGCTTCCCCGATGCGGACGCGGTGCTGGGGCCCGAGATGCGCTCGACCGGAGAGGTGATGGGCATCGACCTCACATTCGGTCTCGCCTTCGCGAAGTCACAACTTGCAGCCGGTGACCACAGGCCCACGAAAGGTACGGTGTTTCTCTCCCTGGCCGACCGCGACAAGCGCGTCGGCCTACTCGCGGCGGAACGGTTCGTCGATCTGGGATTCGACCTGGTGGCCACCGAGGGGACCGCCGACGCGCTGGTCGCCGCCGGTCTCCCGGTCCGCGAGGTGCTCCGCAAGCTCAGCACCTCCGATGTCCCGAGCCCGGACTCCGGTGAGGGGGCGTCCTACGGCTCTGGTCCCCGGCGTGACGCGGTCGAGCTCCTCGAATCGGGTGAGGTGCAGCTGGTGGTCAACTCGCCGCGCGGTCGTGGCCCCCGCGCGGACGGCGCCTACATCCGCTCCACCGCGGCCCGGGTGAGGGTCCCGCTGCTCACGACCGCCGCCGCGGCGCTCGCCGCGGCCAACGGCATCGCGGACACCGCGACACACGAGCCGCAGGTCCGGAGTCTCCAGGAATACCACCGCGGGGTTCGCGCGTCGGGGGCCGGACAGCGGTGATCCGTCCGCGTCTGCTCAGCCGTCATCCTCAGGTGGAGGGTTGCGGTGAGGTGCAGACCGACCTCGGGGTCGAGGTCGGTTCGATCGGGCTTCCGACGCCGGTGATGGTCGCGTCCGGCACGGTCGGCCACGCGACGGAGCTCGCCTCGACGATGGACCTGTCGCGACTCGGCGCGTTCGTCGTGAAGTCGCTCGCCGCCACGGCGTGGCCGGGCAACCCCGCACCTCGGGTCCATCCCACCCCGGCGGGCATGATCAACAGCGTCGGCCTCCAGGGTCCCGGTGTACGGCACTGGCTGCAGGAGGACCTTCCCGACCTGCGCGCTCTGGGGGTGCACCGGGTCGTCGTGTCGATCTGGGGTCGGACCGTCGAGGAATACGGCGAGGCCGCGGAGATGCTGGCCGATGCCCCGAGGGAGGTGATAGCCGTGGAGGTCAACCTGAGTTGTCCCAACCTCGATGGTGGTCGGCACCTCTTCGCCCACGACCCCGCTGCATCCGCGGAGGTGCTCGGCGCGTGCACGGTTGCCGGTCGGCCGCGGTGGGCGAAGCTGAGCCCCAACACCGACCGCCTCGTCGAGGTCGCGGGTGCCTGTCGTGGCGCAGGTGCCGAGGCGGTGACCTTGACCAATACGCTGCTCGGTATGGTCATCGACGTCGAGACGCGCCGTCCGGCGCTGGGCGCGGGCGGCGGGGGCGTGTCGGGACGGGCCATGCATCCCGTGGCCGTGCGGGCCGTGTACGACTGTGCTGCGGCTCACCCCGATCTCCCCATCGTCGGTGTCGGCGGGATCTCCTCGGGCGTCGACGCCGTCGAGTTGATGATGGCCGGGGCAACTGCGGTGCAGGTAGGGACCGCCCATTTCGCCGACCCCCGTGCCGCCGATCGCATCACCGAAGAGCTCGCCGACTGGTGCCGCACGCACCGCGTCGGCGCCGTCCGATCTATCACTGGAGCCGCACATGAGCGATGACACCGCGACGCGCCCGTCCGACTCGTACGAGGTCCCCGACGCGGTCCGGCGACGGCTCGCGCTGGTCCTGGACACGGACGACCTGGTCGAGGCGCACCGCCTGGCCGCCCGGATGCGACCGTGGTTCGGCGTCGCCAAGGTGGGCCTCGAACTCTTCAGCGCCGCCGGCCCCGACGTGATCGCCGACCTCCGCGACCTCGGCTATCAGGTGTTCCTCGACCTCAAGCTGTTCGACATCCCCACGACGGTCCATCGAGCGACCCGGGTGTTGGGAGCGTTGGGCGTCGAGTACCTGACGTTGCACGCCACCGGCGGTGTCGACATGTTGAAGGCCGGGGTGGAGGGCCTGTACCAGGGCGCCGAGCGGGCCGGGCTCGCGGTTCCCGTGTCCCTGGCGGTGACGGTGCTCACCAGTGACGACACCGCACCGCCCCACATCGTGCCCAATCGCGTCCGCGTGGCGTTGGAGGGCGGTTGCGGAGGTCTGATCCTCGCGACGGGTGACCTCCAGACGGCCCGCGAGCTCGCACCCGGCTCCGCCGTGTGGTGCCCGGGATTCGCCCTGCCGGTTCACCGCTACACGACCAGGCGCGTGCCGCCACGCCCCAGGAGGCCGTCGCAAACGGTGCGGACCTTCTGGTGGTCGGCCGGGCGGTCACCGAAGCCGCGGACCCCGTCGCCGCCGCCGCGGAGATCGCGTCGGCGGTCGCCGGTTGAGCCGAGTGGCGGACCGACGCCGGGCTCCATCAACCGGCCGGGCATCGGGCGGTGTGGTTCCGGCCGAGCTGCGCAACGCCGTCGCCTGGGCCGAGAACACCCGCGCCTCGCGAGGCGAACTGCTCGAACTCGCCCGTCACTGCACCGTCGCGGAGTTGGCCGAGCGAGTGCGGGAGCGGCTCTCCGATCCGGCGGTCGCGACGATGACCGCATTGCGGCTGCTCGAGGCGGTTCCCGAGTCCGGGGGCAAGGTCGCGACCAGACGGCGCTTCGAGGCGGCCGACCTCGTCGCGACGGTGGCCCTGGGCCAACTCGGACCATCACACTGGGAGCGGCTCGATCCGCGCTCCGGAACCGGAGGGCCCTCATGAACATCGTCGTGTCGGGGCCGGGTGGAGTGGGCAAGGGCACGGTCGTGGAGGCATGGCGTCGCCGCAACCCGCGGTTGTGGGTCAATCGCTCCTGGACGACTCGACCGCGACGGCCCGGTGAGGCCGAGGACGCGTACGTGTTCGCCACCCCCGAGGCCTTTCAGGCCCATGTCGACGCGGGTGGCTTCCTCGAGTGGGTCGACTTCCTCGACTACCGCCAGGGCAGCCCCGTGCCGGCACCACCCGAGGGTCACGACGTCCTGTTCGAAATCGACGTCGTCGGAGCCGCCCGGATCCGCGAACACGATCCCGACGTGCTGCTGGTCTACCTGGACGCTCCGTCACGGGAGCACCAGCGAGCACGGTTGCAGGGCAGGGGCGATCCCCCCGAGCGCATCGAGCAGCGGGTCGCGAAGGCCGACGAGGAGCAGCGCCTGGCCGAGCGCCTGGGGGCACATCACGTGGTCAACCACCGGGTCGAGGACACCGTCGACGCTCTCGAGGCGCTGGTCGTCCGGCATCGCGCGAACACGGTCCGGCGGTGAGCCAGGACTACACTGACCGCGCCCCGTCCGGGGCGTGGGCCGTCGCCTCCTCGCGGGCGCACCCTGAGAACCCCCTGCCGGAGGCGTGATGCGCGACGATTTCGACACCATGATGGATCCCCAGGTCGAGAGGCTGCTCGACGCCGCAGGATCCAAGTTCTCGTTGGTGTCGTTGGCGTCACGTCGTGCCCGGGAGATCAACAGCTACTACGGCCATCTCGGCGAGATCGCCGGCCAGCACGTGCCGCCGCAGGTCGCGACGAATGCCTCCAAGTACCTCTCCATCGCGTTCCAGGAGATCGCCGCGGGTGCGATCGTGGGCGTGAAGGCGTCCGAGCTCGCGGCTCAGCGTGCCGAGGAGGAGGCCGCCGCCGAGGCGGCGGCGATGGCCGATGCCGAGGCCGCGGGGATGATCGACACCCCCGAGGGCGCCTAGGCCCCCGACCGACGGGATCGTCCTTTGAGCACGGGCCTCCTCCGAGGGCCGGCAGCCGGCCGTGACCGACCAGCCCACGGCCGACCCGGCCTCGTACCCGGTGGCGGGTCGGCCCTTCGTGGGCCGACACATCGTCGTCGGGGTGACCGGAGGGATCGCCGCCTACAAGGCCGTCGAGGTGGTGCGCCGCCTGGTGGACGGTGGTGCCTTCGTGTCGCCGATCATGACCGCCGGGGCGCGGCGCTTCCTGGGCGAGACGACTCTGTCGGCGCTCTCCTCCGAACCGGTGCGCTCGTCGCTCTGGGACGAGGCCGACCCCATTCCTCATACGCGACTCGGTCAGGGCGCCGATGCGGTCGTCGTCGTTCCCGCGACCGCCCGGCTCCTCAGCGCGTATGCGAGCGGGTACTCGTCCGACCTCCTCGTGGCGACCCTGCTCGCAACCCGGGCCCCCGTGGTGGTCTGCCCGGCGATGCACACCGAGATGTGGGAGCACCCGGCGGTGCAGGACAACCTCGCGACGCTCCGTGCCCGTGGGGTGGTGGTGGTCGACCCGGAGAGCGGCAGGCTCGCCGGCGGAGACGTCGGTGCGGGGCGCCTCGCGGCACCCGAGACGATCGTCACCGCGGTGCGCGGTGTGCTCGTGTCGCGACCCGTGGTGGACACCGGGTCCGGCGCCGGGGATCTCCTCGGCCTGCACGTGCTCGTGACCGCCGGCGGAACCCGCGAACCGATCGATCCCGTCCGATTCATCGGCAACCGCAGTTCGGGGCGTCAGGGCCACGCCGTCGCGGAGGCCGCGCTGCGCCGTGGAGCGAGGGTAACCCTCGTCACGACGACGGACAGGACGGTCCCCGACGGGATCGAACGGCATGCGGTCGGCACAGCGGCCGAACTTCACGACGTGGTGGCGCGGCTCGCGCCTGACGCCGACGTCGTCGTCATGGTGGCGGCCGTCGCCGACTTCACGCCGGCCACCGTCGCCGATCACAAGTTGAAGAAGGCCGACGGGGTTCCGCGGATCGAGTTGGTCCCCACCGTCGACATCCTGGCCGAGCTCGGCCACGCAAAGCGCGCCGACCAGACGCTCGTCGGCTTCGCCGCCGAGACGTTCGACCTCGCGGCCAACGCCCAGGCGAAGCTCGTCGCCAAACGCGCCGACCTCATCGTCGCCAACGACGTCGCTGCACCGTCGGTCGGGTTCGAGCACGACACGAACGCCGTCACGATCTGGAGCGCCACCCACCCGCCGGTAGCGGTCGGCCTCACGGGCAAGGACGAGGTCGCCGACGCCGTGCTCGACGCGGTCGTTCTCGAACGATCCGGCGTCGCTGGGTAACCTCTGGCCCGTCCGTGCCCGCACCACGACCACGCGGCGCGGCCCTCTCACCACCAACAAGGAAGAACATGACGAGCTGGACCTTCACCTCCGAATCGGTCACCGAAGGCCACCCCGACAAGATGGCCGACCAGATCTCCGACGCGATCCTCGACGCGCTGCTCGCAGAGGATCCCGCGAGCCGGGTGGCGTGCGAGACGATGGTGACGACCGGCCTGTGCATCGTCGCCGGTGAGATCACCACCAACGCGTACGTCGACATCCCTTCCATCGCCCGTGAGACCATCCGGTCGATCGGCTACGACCGCGAGGCCTTCGGCTACGACGGCTCCACCTGCGGGGTGATGGTCGCACTCGACGAGCAGTCACCCGACATCGCCCAGGGCGTGGACGACTCCGAAGAGGTGCGCAGCGGCTCCTCCGGCGAGGAGGACCACCTCGACAAGCAGGGTGCCGGCGACCAGGGAATGATGTTCGGCTACGCGTGCAACGAGACCGACGCGTACATGCCGCTGCCGATCAACACCGCTCACCGCCTTGCGGAGCGCCTGGCCGAGGTCCGCAAGTCCGGCGCCGTTCCCTACCTTCGGCCCGACGGCAAGACCCAGGTCACCTTCGAGTACGCCGACGGCAAGCCCGTGGCGTTGAAGGCCGTGCTCATCTCGACCCAGCACAACGACGGGGTGGATCGTGACACGGAGATCCGTCCCGACCTGATCGAGCAGGTCATCTCGCCGGTCGTACCCGAGCAGTTCCGCGGCGACGACTACGACGTGTACGTCAACCCCACCGGCAAGTTCGTGATCGGGGGACCGGTCGGAGACTGTGGTCTGACGGGACGCAAGATCATCGTCGACACCTACGGTGGTTCGGCTCGACACGGCGGCGGTGCGTTCAGCGGCAAGGACCCCTCCAAGGTCGACCGGTCCGCCGCCTACGCCGCTCGTTGGGTTGCGAAGAACGTGGTGGCGTCGGGTGCCGCCGAACGGTGCGAGGTCCAGGTTGCCTACGCGATCGGCATGGCCCGGCCGGTGTCGGTGTTGGTCGAGACCTTCGGCACCGCGACGGTCGACCCCTCCAAGCTGACCGCGGCCGTCGACGACGTCTTCGACCTGCGTCCGGCCGCCATCGCGCGGGATCTCGAACTCCGGCGCCCGATCTACCGTCAGACCGCTGCATACGGCCACTTCGGTCGCGAGGCCACCGACGGGTTCACGTGGGAGCGGCTCGATCGGGTCGACGCGCTCAAGTCCCAACTGGGGCTCTGAGTTCCCCGGTCGACTCAGGGGACGTGCCCCGGGAGGGGGCGGACCCGGTCCGGCTGTTCGATCCGGGAGCCCCCGACACCGTCCGCGGGTCGGGTGCTCGCCGGCGACCACGGTCCGACGAGCGCACGCCCCGGTCGGGGCTGCCCGCCGGATCCCGTGTGGTGCGGGTCGTACCGGATGTCGCGGCACTGCGCCGCGAGTTCGACTACCGGATAGACGCCGCCCTCCTCGAACGTGCGGCGTCGCGCGGTGTGCCCGTCGAGGTCGGCACGATGGTGCGGGTCCCGTTGCACGGCCGCCTCGTCGCCGGATGGGTGAGCGCACTCGATCCGGTTCCGGATCGGACCGTCGATCTGGCAGCCGTCAGCACCGTCTCGGGCGTCGGCCCGGATCCCGAGATCGTGGAGCTGTGTCGGTGGGTCTCGTGGCGATGGGCCGGTTCCCTGGCCGTGATGCTGGGGGCGGCCTCACCGCCCCGCATGGTCCGGGACCGAGCCGAGCCGCGGGCGGCCGTCGGCGGTCTGGTCCCCCGCTCCGTCGCGTCCGGTGGTGAACGTCAGCGAGTCCGGCTGGTGCGCCATCCTCCCGCGGCGTCGTGGGCGGACCTCGTCGGTGGACTCGGCCTGGGCGGTCCGCTGCTGGTGATCGCACCGACGGGCACGGAGGTGCGGGGGCTGGCACTCGCGCTGCGGGGGGCGGGCCATCGGGTTGCGGTGCATCCCGAGGAGTGGGATCTCCCACGCCGTGCCGGCAGTGTGGTGGGGACGCGGACCGCGGTGTTCGCCCCCGTCGACGACCTTGCCGCCATCGTGGTCGTCGACGAGCACGACGAGGCATTGCAGGAGGAGGCCTCCCCGACCTGGCACGCCCGGGACGTGGCGCTCGAACGTGGGCGCCGAGCCGGCGTTCCGGTCGTGCTGGTGTCGCCGGTCCCTTCGTTGGAGGCCTACGCCGCGGCGGGGGTGGATCCCGGTGGCACCGCGCGCGAGGTCGGGCTCCGTTCGGCGTCGCGCTCCGCCGAACGTGCCGGATGGGCGATGGTGCAGGTCATCGACCGTCGTCGAGCGGACCCGACCCGCGCGGGCCTGTTCACCGATGAATTGGTCCGCTGCCTTCGTGGCGAGGGACGTGTCGTGTGCGTCGTCAATCGCAAGGGTCGGGCCGCGCTGCTGACCTGCACCCGGTGCTCGACGCTCGCGACCTGTGAGCGATGCCGGTCGCCCCTGGTCCAACTCGACACAGCGTTCGACTGTCCCGCATGTGGACGGACCCGGCCGGTGGTCTGCGCCGAGTGCGGTGGAGGTGCCTTTCGACGCCGGCGTCTCGGGGTGTCACGTGCCGCCGAGGAGTTGTCCGCCCTGCTACGGGAGCCGGTGGTGGAGATCTCGGGGCGGCCGCGACTCGACCGGGCCACTCCACCTCCGCGGCACGGGTGGTGATGGGCACCGCGGCGGCTCTGCATCGCGTTCGCAGGGCCGATGTCGTCGCGTTCCTCGATTTCGACCAGGAGTTGTCGGCACCGCGGTACCGAGCGGCGGAGGAGGCGCTCGCCCTGCTGTCGAGGGCGAGTCGCCTCGTAGGCGGACGGGACGGCCGGGTGCTGATCCAGACCTTTCAGCCGGACCACGAGGTGGTTCGCGCCGCGTTGGGTGCCGATCCCACGCCGGTCGCGGTCGCCGAGGCCGAACGCAGAGTGGTGCTGTCGATGCCACCGGCGGTCACGGCCGTCACCATCGGCGGTGCGGCCGGGCCGCAGTTCACCGAGGCGGTGCTGGCCGGGGCGGCAGAGGTCGGCCTCGACGTGACCGCAGACGAACTCGCCGTGGCCGACCGGCGATCGTGGCTGCTGCGCGCGCACGATCGGGATGCATTGCTCGACCTGCTCGCCGGCACCGTCCGACCACCCGGGGGACTCCGCCTGCACGTCGATCCCATGCGTGTGCGCCGCTGACGCGGAGCCGTGCACATGAGACATCGGTCTCAGGTGGGGCGCGGGATCCGCTGGTGGGCAATACTCCGCAACGGATCCGTCACGGGGACGGATCCGCGACGTCAAGGGGGACCAACATGCACACAAGAACCAAGGCGATCACCGTGGTTGCCTTCCTGTCGCTGCTCGTGGCGGCGGCATGCTCGCCGGGGGTGCCGAGTCACCACCGCCGAGCCTGCACCCCGGGTGGTGACGGGGTGATCGAGTTCGGTCGATCGGGAACGGGGCACCTCGTGGTCACGCGAGCGCCCGGTGGTGGGACCATCTGGGCATGTGTTCCCTTCGAGACGACCACGACCACGACGACCACGACCACGACGACCACGACGACCACGATTCCGACGGTCACCGATGTCGACGGCGACGGGTACAGCCCACCCGAGGACTGCAACGACGACGACCCGGCCATCAATCCGGGGGTACCCGACATCCCCAACAACGGGGTGGACGAGAACTGTGACGGACACGATCTCGAGGTGATGGAGGGCAACCTTCGGTTCACCCTGATCTGGGACACCGACGACGACCTCGACCTTCACGTCACGGACCCGGCCGGAGAGACGATCTGGTACTCCCACAAGACCTCGGCCTCGGGTGGCGTGCTCGATCGCGACGACAACGTGGGAGTGTGCGGCGCCGACCCCGAGGTGGGCGGGGTCGAGAACACGGTGTGGCAGACCGCGCCGCCCGCGGGCACCTACAGCGTCACGGTGGACAACTTCAACGACTGCTCGGCCGACGCCACGGCGAACTACACGCTGCAGGTGTTCCGTGGTGACCAGAAGGTGCTGGAGAAGACCGGTACGGCCGAAGGCGGCGGTACGGTGGTCACCGTCGACTACACCGTCGACGCGCCGGCGAGCTGACCCGGCCCGACCAGGAGGGCGGGTGGCGCGACGTCGCGCGACGATCGCGTCACCCGACCACCGGGTGGGTTGACCAGTGACGCCGGCGGATCTCGTAGAGGGCGATCGACGCGGCCGTCGCGACGTTGAGGGACCCGACCTTGCCGAGCATCGGGATGAAGGCCAGCCGGTCGCACGAGCCCAGCGCACCGCGGGACAACCCGCGATCCTCATGACCGAACATCAGGCACACCGTCTGGCCGAGGTCCGCCTCGTGCAACGGCTCCGCACCGTCGGCGAGCTCGATCCCCACGACGGTGAACCCCTCGGCACGTGCCGCTTCGGCGACCGCGGTGGCATCGGCCTCGCGTCGCACGTCCAGATAGCGGTCGGTGCCGAGGGCGGTCTTGGAGACCTTGGGATTGTCCGGGCCGGTCGCGGTGTCGGTGAGCCACAGCGTCTCGACCCGATAGGCGGCAGCGGTCCGGATGAGGGCGCCCACGTTGAACGGTCCCTGGACGCCGTCGAGCGCGAGGGAGACTCGGCCCGCACTGCGGTGTCGCCATTCACGGTGCAGGCGTTTCACTTCGGTCGAGGAAAGGTTGCGCGCGGTCGGCCGCGGGGAGGGGTCAGCCACGCGCCCGTACCTCGAGGAGGCGGTAGCCCTGACGTGAACCGACCCGGGTACAGGGCCACCCGCGGGCTTCGAGTCGGCGCGTGAGGCTGTCGGCCCCCAGATTGCGGTTGACCACGAGGATCGCGGTGCCGTCGGGTGACAGTCGGTCGAGCCACCGCGACAGCAGCGTGTCGAGGGCGGACCTGCCGATCCGGATCGGCGGGTTGGACCAGATGAGCTCGAAGCGGAGCGTCGGGTCGAGGTCGTCGGGTTCGCGGACCTCGACGTTTGAGAGTCCGTGCGCGGCAGCGTTCGCCGTGCACAGGGCACGCGCCCGCTCGTTCACGTCGACCGCCCACACGGTCGCGTCGGGGAGCCGACGGGCGAGGGTCAACGAGAGGGCCGTACCCGCACCCGAGGTCGAGTGCGTGGTGCACGGTTGCGGGTGGAGTGGGTGCGTCGGTGAGGAGGTAGCGCGACCCCGGGTCGATCCGTTCCGCGGAGAACACACCCCGATCGGTTCGGAGTACGAACGATGCGTCCACCAGATCGAGGCGGACCTCGCCGGGACGCGAGGGCGCGGCGGGCGAGGCGTCGAAGTAGTGCGTCTGTGAGGGGCTCGACGACGGGAGGCCCTCACCGTTCACGTGCCGAACAGTATCGAGGATCACTCCTACAATCGGCTTGTGGCGTACTCGATCCGGATCGTGGGAGATCCCGTGCTGCGACGGGTCGCTCCCGAGGTGACCGACATCGACGGCGCGTTCGTGCAGGTCGTTGACGAGATGTTCGAGGCCATGTACGCGGCTCCGGGATTGGGCCTGGCCGCCCCCCAGGTAGGGATCGAGCAACGGTTCTTCGTGTACGACCTCGGTACCGACGTTCCCGACCGAAGGGTGCTCGTCAACCCGGTGATCACGGGCAGTGACGGCGAGTGGTACTACGACGAGGGATGCCTGTCGGTGCCGGGGCAGTACTTCGAGATCATGCGCCCGAAGCGCATCGAGGTCACCGGCCGCGACCTCGACGGCAACGAGGTCAGCTTCGAGGCGGACGATCTCCTGGCGCGGCTCATCCAACACGAACTCGACCATCTCAACGGGGTGTTGCTCCTCGACCTGATCGACCCCGAGGACGCCCGCGCGGCTCGCAAGGCGGTGAGGGAGGCACGCCTCGCCGAGGCGGACCTCGGGGACCCGCGAGGTTGGTCGATCAGCAGCGGCGCTTCGGCCTCCGTCGCCGGTGAGTTCGGCCCCCGGCTCGTCCGTGTCCGAGCGTCCTCGCGCTCGGGGCGCCAGCGGCCGAGGGTCGGATCGGTGAGGATCGCCTTCCTCGGAACACCGGAGGTCGCCGTGACCCCGCTCGAGGCACTCGTCGAGGCCGGCCACGAGGTGGCGGTCGTGGTCACCGCTCCGGACCGGCGCCGCGGACGGGGCGGCCGGACCTCGCCGACCCCGGTGAAGGCTGCGGCCAAAGGGCTCCACCTCCGGGTGGACGAGTCGCTCGATCCCCTCCTGGCCTCGCTCAGGGCGGCCTCCGCCGTCCGCCCCGCCTCGGGTGGCGCCGCGCCCTTCGATCTCGGGGTGGTGGTCGCCTACGGCCACCTGTTGCCCGCCGACCTGTTGGGCAGGCTGGCTTTCGTGAACCTGCACTTCTCGCTCCTGCCGAGATGGCGTGGCGCCGCTCCGGTGGAGCGGGCCATTCTCGAAGGGGACGAACGAACCGGAGTCTGCCTCATGGCCGTCACCGAGGAGCTCGGCGCGGGTGGGGTCTACCGCCGAGCGGAGACCACCGTCGGCGACAAGACACTGACCGACCTGTGGGCCGAGCTTTCACGCACCGGGGCGGCGCTCCTCGTCGAGTGGCTCGCCGGCCTCGATGCCGGGGCGCTCGCTGCGGGTGGGCTTCCGCCGGCCGAACCCCAGGTGGGGAGGTCACCTACGCGCGGAAGCTGACACCACAGGACCGCCGGATCCGTTTCGACTCCGCGGTCGAGCACCGGCTCGCGGTGGTCCGCCTCGGCGGCGCGTGGGCGGAGGTCGGGGGACGACGGCTGAAGGTTCTCGACGCACGCCTCGACGAGTCGGGCACCCGCTTCGTCCCGGTGATCGTCCAACCTGAATCGAAGGGCCCCATGCCCTATGAGGTGTGGCGTCGGGCTCTTCCGCCAGGCGTCTCGGACCCCTTCGCATGACGCGACCCGAACGCGACGACCGCCCCCACCGGCGCGCACCGGCCCGGTCCTCCCGGACGGGGCCCGGCCAGGTCGCACCCGGCGCGGACAGCCGACGTGTCGCGGCGGACGCACTGGTGGCCATCGAACGCGACGAATCCTTCGCGAACCTGCGTCTCGGACCCGTCCTCGATCGGTCGGGTCTCGACGCCCGTGACCGCCGACTCGTCACCGAGTTGGTGTACGGGGCAATCCGCCGCCGGCGCTCGCTCGACTACCTCGTGGATCGCTTCCTGATCTCGGATCCGTCGCCTGAGCTCAGGGCCCTGTTGCGCGTGGGTGCCTATCAGATCCACTACACCGACGTCCCCGACCACGCCGCAGTGGCCGCCACAGTGGGTGCGGCGCCTCAGAAGTGGCGTGGGGTGCTCAACGCGGTACTTCGGAAGGTCGCCGCACAGCCCGTGTCCTGGCCCGACGAGCCGACTCGGCTGAGTGTGCCCGACTGGCTGTATCGGCGCCTCGTCGCCGACCTCGGGACCCGTGTCGCCATCGAGACACTCGACCGGATGAACGTACCGCCCTCGATGCACCGGCGCGAGGACGGCTATGTGCAGGATCCCGGCTCGCAGCGGATCGTGGAGTGGCTCGCCCCCGGCGAGGGCGACGTCGTGCTGGACCTTTGCGCCGCACCAGGTGGGAAGGCCACCGGCCTCGGAGCGGGCGGCGCCACGGTGGTAGCGATGGACCGTCGCCACGGTCGCGTGCAACTCACCGGGCGGAACGTCGCGGCGGTTGGGGCGTCGGTCGGTCTCGTCATCGGCGATGCGTGCGCGCCGCCCTTCGCCGACGGCGTCGCCGACCTGGTGCTCGTCGACGCTCCGTGTTCGGGCCTGGGGGTGCTCCGCCGCCGTCCGGATGCCCGGTGGAGGGTCGACGAGCAGGCGGTGGAACGGCTTGCCGCCATACAGGTCGCGATGTTGGCAGCGGCCGCACCGTTGGTGCGCCGTGGCGGGCGCCTCGCCTTCAGCGTGTGCACGTTGACCGCTGCCGAGACCACCGGGGTCGCGGAGGCCTTCGAACGCGATCATCCCGACTGGTCACCGCTCCCGCCCCCATCGGAACCGTGGATGCCTTCGGGGAGTGGGGCGGTGCTGCTGCCCCAGGCCGACGACAGCGACGGTATGGCGCTGTTCTTGTGGCGCCGACCCTGACGGTCGGCCCGGTTCGGGGGTGGCGCGGCACTCGTAGACTGCGTGCCATGTCCGAACATCAGCGCTCCGCGCACGACCATCCTCACGACGGCGCCAAGCTGACCTTCGAGGCGAAGGTGTTGACGGTGTCCGACAGTGTCGACGCAGGCACCCGCGCGGATGAAGGCGGTCCCGCCGTCAGCGCGTTGCTGGCCGATGCCGGATTCCTCATCGTCGAGCGACGTGTGTGCGCGGACGGTCCGGAGTCGGTTGCGCTGTCCCTGTCCAACATGGCCTACAACTTCTGGGGTCTGATCGTGACCACCGGAGGGACGGGGTTCGGCCCCCGTGACATGACACCGGAGGGCACGGTCAGGATCCTCGACCGCCGCGCGTACGGTCTGTCCGAGGCGATGCGTGCTGCGCACCCCAACGGCCGATTGTCCCGCATCGTCGCCGGAACACGAGGCCACGCCCTCATCATCAACACCCCCGGGTCCCCGAACGGTGCGGTCGAGATGCTCGAGGCCATCGTGGACGTGCTCCCGCACGCACTGTCGCTGATGGCCGGAGTCGAGACACCCCATCCCCGAACCTGAACGTCGGGTCGGGCTCTACGGTGGTGGCGTACCAGGTGGGGTCTCGCGCGGGGTCCATGCGCGGTGGTCGCATTGGAAACGGCCGTTCAGAATCCGACCAGCGCGTGCTAGTGTCAGGCCGGTGACCGAGCACGACCCGCGCTCGCAGACGGGCGGACAACCCTCCTCGACGGGTGGCCCGCGTGTCGAGCCCGCTCCCGGGCGACGCGACGGCACCGCGGAGCGCACCGATGCCCAGGTCGTCGCCGACCGAGAGGCGATGACCCGGGCCATCGCCAAGGCGGCCGAAGTTCGTTGCGTCACGTCCCCCAACCCCTGGGTGGGAGCGGTCCTGCACGATCCGGTTGTGCCGGGGGCGTCCCAAGGAGTGTCACCCAGGGCCTTCGCCTTCGGTGCCACGACCGAGGCGGGCGGTCCACACGCGGAGATCGTGGCCCTTCGCGAGGCGGGCGAACGGGCGAGGGGCGCCACGATGTGCGTCACACTCGAGCCCTGCGCTCACACCGGGAGGACCGCCCCCTGCACCGACGCCATCATCGCGGCGGGGGTCTCCCGCGTGGTCGTGGCGATCGAGGACCCGGATCCCCGCGTGGCGGGCCGCGGGATCGCGGCGCTTCGCGAGGCTGGAATCGAGGTCGAGGTTGGGCTGTTCGCCGAGCGCGTCACCGCTCAGCTCGCGCCCTATCTCAAGCATCGGCGCACGGGGATGCCCTTCGTCGTGTTGAAGCTGGCGGCGACGCTCGACGGACACACGGCGGCGCCCGATGGCTCCAGCAAGTGGATCACCAGCGCGGCCGCTCGTGCCGACGGCCACCGCCTCCGCGCCGAATCCGACGCGATCCTCATCGGAGCCGGCACGGTTCGCCACGACGATCCGTCGTTGACCGTCCGGGACTATCGGCCACCCGTCATGCGTCACCGGGGTGACGTCAACCCGTTGCGGGTCGTGCTCGGGTCCGTCGACGCCGATGCCAAGGTCAACCCGTGCCGGGAGATGTCGGGCCCTCCCGAACGGGTGTTGGCCGAGCTCGGAGCCGACGACATCCTGCAGGTCCTCGTCGAGGGTGGGGCGGAGGTCGCGGGCGAGTTCCACCGGGCCGGCCTCGTCGACCGCTACGTGTTGTACGTGGCGCCGGCCCTCTTCGGCGGAAACGATGCGAGAGGTCTGTTCAAGGGTCTCGGTGCCTACACGATCGCCGACATCTGGCGGGGAAGGTTCGCGTCCGTGGAGCGTGTCGGCGACGACCTGCGCATCGAGATGGTGGGTCTCGGTCCGCCTCCGGACCAGCCCGCCGGAGGTTCGTGATGTTCACCGGAATCGTCGAGGAGATGGGTGCCCTCCTGTCGCGGCACGCCGGGAGAATGCGGTTCGCAGCGGGCGGAGTGCTCGACGGCATAGCCCTCGGCGACTCCACCGCGGTGAACGGCTGTTGTCTCACGGTGGTCGCCTGGGCGGCCCCTGAAGGGGGTGAACCGGGCTGGTGGGAGGCCGACGTGAGCGAGGAGACCTTCGCCCGCACGTCGCTGGGTTCGCTTCGCCCGGGTGATGCGGTCAACCTCGAGCGACCGGTGCGTCCCGTCGACCGATTGGGCGGTCACCTGGTCCAGGGACACGTCGACGCGGTGGGCGAGGTTCTGGCGGTGGTGCCGGAGCTCGAGGTCGAGGTGCCGGCACCGCTCATGCGATACCTGGTCGAGAAGGGGTCGGTGACCGTCGACGGGGTCAGCCTCACCGTCGTTGACGTCCGCGACGCTTCGTTCACCGTCGCGGTGATCCCCCACACCGCGGAGGTCACCACGTTGGGGCGTCGCCGTGTGGGCGATCCCGTCAACATCGAGGTGGACGTGGTCGCGAAGTACGTCGAACGACTGGCGATCCCCTACGCGGGGCCGCCCTCGGGGCGGCCGGTCGCCGGCGGCACGAAGCTCCGGGGTGAGGACGAACGAGGAGGAGTTCGATGAATCCGGATCACGGCACCGACACCACCGGATGGTTTGCGACGATCCCCGAGGCGGTCGCCGCGGTCGGCCGCGGCGAGATCGTCGTCGTGGTCGACGACGAGGACCGGGAGAACGAGGGCGACCTGATCATGGCGGCCGAGTTCGCGACCCCCGAGGCCATCACGTTCTTCGTGCGGCACACGTCAGGGGTGATCTGCGCGCCGCTGACCTCGGAGCGCCTCGCCGAACTCGACGTCCCGTTGATGGTCCACGACAACACCGAGGCGCAACGAACG
This sequence comes from Microthrixaceae bacterium, assembly GCA_041394325.1. Lineage (GTDB taxonomy): Bacteria > Actinomycetota > Acidimicrobiia > Acidimicrobiales > Microtrichaceae > JAWKIJ01. The sequence goes on along the minus strand of JAWKIJ010000001.1, from coordinate 2,647,928 downwards.
GCGTTCATGCACACCGTTGACTATCGCCACGGCACGACCACCGGAATCTCCGCGGCCGACCGTTCGGCCACGATCAAGGCCCTGTGCGACCCCGGGACCCGTCCTGGCGACCTGGCACGGCCCGGTCACATCTTCCCGCTGCGCTACGCGGAAGGAGGTGTGCTCAAGCGCGCGGGTCACACCGAGGCCGCCGTCGATCTCGCACGGATGGCCGGCTGCTACCCGGCGGGGGTCCTGTGCGAGATCGTCAACGACGACGGGTCGATGGCGCGGGTTCCCGATCTTCACTCGTTCTGCGAGGAGCACGGGTTGCTGATGATCTCCATCGCCCAGCTCGTCAAGCACCGCCGACAGACGGAGCGCCTCGTTCGGAGGATCGCGGAGGCACGCATGCCCACCCGGTGGGGCGAGTTCACCTGCTACGTGTACGAGTCGGTGCTCGACGGCGAGCAGCACGTCGCGATGGTCAAGGGTGCGGTCGCCGGCGAGGCCGACGTGCTGGTCCGCGTGCACTCCGAATGCCTCACCGGCGACGCATTCGGTTCGATGCGCTGCGACTGCGGAACCCAGCTCTCCGGAGCGATGCGTCGTATCGACGAGGAGGGACTCGGGGTGTTGGTCTACCTGCGGGGCCACGAGGGCAGAGGTATCGGTATCGGTCACAAGATCCGGGCGTACAACCTCCAGGAGCAGGGGCTCGACACCGTCGAGGCCAACGTCGCGCTGGGGCTGCCGGTGGATTCGCGTGAGTACGGCATCGGTGCGCAGATCCTCAACGACCTCGGCATCACGACGATGCGGCTGATCACCAACAACCCGTCCAAGTTCGGCGGTCTCGAAGGGTTCGGCCTGGAGATCACCGGTCGAGTGTCGATCCCGGCGGAGGCGAACGAGGAGAACATCGCGTACCTCCGAACGAAGAAGGACGTGATGGGCCACCTGATCGAAGGAGTGGACTGATGGGCGTCGACCAGCGGCTGGAGGGGCGGGCGAACGCGTCGCTCGACGGCACGGGGATGCGGATCGGATTGATCTGTGGGCGATTCAACGACGCCATCACCGTCCGCCTCCTCGAGGGTGCGTGTCGGGGGCTCACGACGGCGGGGGTCGCGGAGGACGACGTCGTCGTCGAGTGGGTCCCGGGGGCATTCGAGATCCCCTTCGCCGCGGCGTCCCTCATCGCCTCGGGTCGCGTGGATGCCGTGGTGGGGTTGGGTTGTGTCATCCGGGGGGAGACCAGCCACTACGACTTCGTCGCGGGCGAATGCGCGCGGGGCCTCCAGGACGTGGGCATCTCGACCGGTTCACCGGTGATCTTCGGCGTGCTGACCACCGAGAACCTCCAGCAGGCACTCGACCGCTCCGAGGGTGAGGGCGGTCACAACGTCGGCGAAGAGGGGGCCCGAACGGCGATCGAGATGGTGCAGCTCGCGCGGCGCCACCGGGAGGGACGCCACATGTGAGAGCCCGCCATTCCTCGAGCGGGGGTGGGCGTTGCCGGCGGCTCGTGACGCAACCCCTCTCGCCCCGCAGGCCAAGGTCCCGCACATCTCGCTAGCGTCGGTGTGTGCCCCTGGTGTACGCCTTCGATCATCGGCATCGACGGTCGCCGAAGGACCTCAAGGACATCCTCGGGGGCAAGGGCGCGAACCTCGCCGAGATGGCATCGGTGTTGCGGCTGCCGGTGCCGCCCGGTTTCACGATCACGACCGAGGCATGTCGGGAGTACCTGCTGAGTGGATGGCCCGCGTCCCTCGACGCCGAGGTCGACCGTCACCTGGCGGACCTGGAGCGGAGCGCGGGCCGCACTCTGGGCGACCCGGTTGATCCGCTGCTGGTCTCGGTGCGCTCGGGCGCCAGGTTCTCGATGCCCGGGATGATGGACACGGTCCTCAATCTCGGCCTCAACGATCGAAGCGTCTCCGGATTGGCGGCCGTCTCGGGTGACGTGGCGTTCGCGTACAACTCCTATGCGCGGCTGATCGCGACGTTCGCGGAGATCGTCCACGGCGCCGATGCCGACGCCTTCGGCCGGGTGTGGGCGGACGCGCGCATCCGCGCCGGTGTCGGTCCCGACGCACACCTCGGACCGGACGCGGCAGCGGGATTGTGCGCGCGCTTCGCCGAGGTGTTCGAGCACGAGAACGGCACACCGTTCCCCCAGGATCCCCGCCTCCAGCTCGACCGCGCGATCCGTGCGGTGTTCTCCTCCTGGGGCGCACCGCGCGCGACCGCGTACCGCGAGCACGAGCACATCGACCACGGCCTGGGCACCGCGGTCAACGTGCAGGCGATGGTGTTCGGCAATCGGGACGAGCGGTCGGGAACCGGCGTGGCGTTCAGTCGTGATCCGGCGACGGGCCGCGACCGACCGTACGGCGACTTCCTGGTGAACGCGCAAGGGGAGGACGTCGTAGCGGGGGTCCGCATCACCGAGCCACTCTCGGCGATGGCGGAACGGTTCGGATCGATCCATGAGGAGTTGCTCGCACACATGAGGACCTTGGAGGTCCACTTCCGTGACATGGTGGACGTGGAGTTCACCATCGAACAGGACCGCCTCCATCTCCTACAGGTGAGGGTGGGGAAGCGGACGGGAGCCGCGGCACTCCGCATGGCGGTGGACATGACCGCCGATCCCGATATCGCCCTGAGCCGTGCGGAGGCGGTCGGGCGGGTGAGCGCGGATCACCTCGACCAGGTGCTGCACCCGCGCCTGGCGAGGGTGACGGCGAGACCACGGCGGACACCGACCTGGTGCTGCTGACGCGGGGCCTCGGGGCGTCGCCCGGCGCGGCGGTGGGGCCGGTCGTGTTCCGGGCGGTCGACGCGATCGCCGCGGCCGAGCGAGGTCGCCCGGCGATCCTGGTGCGACACGAGACCGACACCGAGGACGTAGCGGGCATGATGGCGTCGGTCGGGGTGTTGACGAGTCGCGGCGGTCTGGTGTCGCACGCGGCGGTCGTCGCGCGGGGATGGGGCAAGCCGGCCGTAGTCGGCGCCGAGGAGATCGAGATCGACGGATCCGCCATGCGGGTGGGGAGCACCGTCGTGGTCGAGGGCGAGGTCATATCCCTCGACGGCGCGACCGGTGAGGTGTTCCTCGGTTCGTCCGGCCTCCTCGAAGCAGAGTTGCCTCCGGAATTCGACACCGTCCTCGCCTGGGCCGACGAGATCCGTGGTCGGACGCTCTCGGTCCGTGCGAACGCGGACACGGGTGCCGACGCCGAGATCGCGCGACGGATGGGTGCCGAGGGGATCGGCCTGTGCCGAACCGAGCACATGTTCCTCCGCCCGGACCGGCTCGGGGTCGTGCGGCGCATGATCCTCGCGCAGGATCCCGACGAGGAGGCCCAGGCCATCGACGAGCTCCGCCGGGTCCAACGAAGCGATTTCACCGAGGTTCTCGAAGCGATGGACGGTGCACCCGTGACGGTGCGCCTCCTCGATCCTCCGTTGCACGAGTTCCTTCCACGTCCCGAAGCGGTCGGAGGATCGGCCGCCGCGGAGGCCCACACCGCCGCGGAGAGCGGGAGTGACGGGGATGGTGTGGTCGATCGGACGACCGCGGCGCTGCAGCAGTGGACCGAGGTCAACCCGATGCTGGGGATCCGGGGGGTCAGACTCGCGGTGCTGAAGCCCTCGTTGTACGCCATGCAGGTGGGGGCCCTGCTCGACGCCGTCGCCGACCGGACCGAGGTGGGCGGAACGCCGATCGTGGAGGTGATGATCCCCCTGACCGTCGCACCGTCGGAGATGGTGGCGGCCCGCGGCTGGGTGGACACCGCCGTCGGGGAGGTGGGCTTCGGCGTCGTACCGGCGGTGGGCACGATGATCGAGACCCCGCGAGCGGCGCTGTTGGCCGACGAGATGGCCGCGGTATCGGACTTCTTCAGCTTCGGGACGAACGACCTGACTCAGATGACCTTCGGCTTCAGTCGTGACGACGTGGAAGCGGTGATGGTTCCCGCATATCTGGCGCGGGGACTGCTGGAGGCGGACCCCTTCGACACGATCGACACCGTCGGCGTCGGAGCCCTGGTGGCCGACGCCGTCCGCAAGGGGAGAGCCGTTCGCCCCGATCTGACCGTCGGCGTGTGCGGCGAGCACGGGGGCGACCCGGCGTCGATCTCCTTCTTCGTCGAGGCCGGCGTCGACTACGTGTCGTGCTCGCCGTACCGGGTTCCGATCGCCCGGCTCGCCGCCGCCCACGCCGTGTTGAACGGTTCGGGCGCGAGGGGCGCCTCCGTGTGAGGAGCATCGTCGCCGATGCCGGTCATCCCCGACGGATCAGCGTCGACGCTCGAACAGGTGGTGCAACGCGATCGCCGCAGCCGTCGCGACGTTGAGCGAGTCCACGCCGGCGGCCATCGGGATCGACACCGCCGAGGTCGACGCCTCGACCAGTTCGTCGGGCAGCCCCGGTCCCTCGGCTCCGACCATCAGAGCCGCCCGCCCCGACACGTCGGGAACGAGCGCGTCGAGGCCCGCACCGCCTGCCGTGGCGGCGGGACCGTTCGGGAGCGAACCGTCCGAACCATGGCGGGGCTCAGCGCATACACGGGGATCCCCAGGTCGACCAGGGCCCTGGTCGCCATCGCCGTCCGGACGGTCGCGAGGGGGACCGTCAGTGCGTATCCGACCGAGACGCGGATCGACCGCCGCGAGAGTGGAGGGGTGCACGTCGGGTCGACCAGGACCGCGCCCACGTCGAACGCCGCGGCATTGCGGATGAGCATCCCCATGTTCTCGGCGTCGCCCACGCCGTGGACCAGCAGCGAGGTCCGCGCCCGTCGGGCGATCGAACTCCACAGGGGATCCCGTCCGCGGTCCGCGACGGCGACCACGCCTCGGTGCAATGCGAATCCGACCACCTCGTCGATGAGCGCGGTGGGTGCCGTGAACACGGTGACCGGGTCGGTGCCGGCACCCCCGGCCAGCAGATCGAGCGCCCGTGCGGCCTTTGCCCGGTCGACCAGTACCGCCTTCAGGCGATGCCTGGTCCGAAGGCCCCGCTCCAGGGCGAGCCACCCCTCGAGCACGACGATCCCTCCTCCGAAGGCCGAGGACGTCTCGACCCGACGTCGGAACGCGGCGTCGCTGAGCCGCCTGAACGGCGCCAGACGTGGGTCGGCGGGGTCGGCCACGGGTGTGAGGACCACGTTCGATCCGGCGGGGGTCCCCATCGGTGCAGACTACGTTGGCGACGATGTTGAAGTTGGTCCTGCCCAAGGGGTCGCTGGAGCGGGCCACGTTCGAGCTCTTCGCCGAGGCGGATCTGACCATCCGCCGGAACTCGGCGGTCACCTACACCGCCGACATCGACGATCCGCGGGTCGACAGCGTCCGGATACTTCGACCCCAGGAGATCCCCGTCTATGTCGCGGACGGCCTCTTCGACCTGGGGATCTGCGGGAGGGACTGGGTCGAGGAGACCGGCTCGGTCGTGGAGAGCCTCGGCCCTCTGAGGTACTCGAAGGCGACCGCCAACCCCGTGCGGATCGTGGTGGCGGTTCCCGGCGACTCGCCCTACGACTCGGTGGCCGACCTGCCGAGTGGTGTGAGGGTCTCCAGCGAGTACCCGGTGTTGACCGAGCGCTTCTTCGCCGAGCGCGGGGTTCGGGCGGACGTGCGGCTGAGCTACGGCGCCACCGAGGCGAAGGTCCCCGACATCGTCGACTGCGTGGTCGACCTCACCGAGACGGGTTCGGCCCTCGCCGCGGCCGGGCTGAAGGTCATCGACACGATCCTCGTGAGCCATACCGAGGTCGTCGTGAATCCGACGGCCTTCGCCGACCCCGACAAGCGCCACGCGATGGATCAGCTCATGACCTTGCTCGAAGGCACCCTCGAAGCGCGCGACAAGGTTCTCGTCAAGCTCAATGTCGACGTCGACCACCTCGACGCCGTGATCGAACGGTTGCCCTCGATGCGGTCGCCGACGGTCAACGAGTTGTACCGCCGGAGCGGCTACGCGGTGGAGGCGGTCGTGCCGAAGCGCGACATCAACCGCCTGATCCCGTCGCTGAAGGACGCCGGCGCGGAGGACCTCATCGAATTGCCGATCTCCAAGATCGTGCACTGATGGCCGACGTGGACCGCGCCCGGGTCGACTCCCGCCCCCCGCGGTCGCGGCTGGGGACCGTGAGCACCTTCGACGATCCCCGCGGCGTCGGCACCGTCGAGACCGATGACGGCGTGGCGGTGTCCTTCCACTGCACCTCGATCGCCGACGGATCGAGGACGATCGAGGTGGGGACGCGGGTGGCCGTCTCGGTCCGGCCCGGCCACAGGGGGTGTTGGGAGGCGGCTCGGATCGAGCCGGTGCTCCCGGGATCGGGCCGGGGTCGCCCGTAGGCTGGTCCCATGTCGACCATCGAAGACACGTCGGTCCAAGACGTCGCCTGGGACCTCGAACCACTGCTGCCCGAGCCCGGTCCTACGGGGGTCGAGCGGCTCATGGAACGTGCCGAGGAGCTCGTGAGCGAGTTGGAGCAGGCGCGTGGAACTCTCTGCTCGATGTCGATCGACGAGATGGTGGGGTTCGTCGAACGTCTCGGCGAACTCCACGACGTATTGGGACGAGCGGGCAACTACACGAGCCTTCGGTTCAGCGTCGACACCGACGATCACACGGTCGCGGCGCTCATGCAGCGAACCCAGGAACACGCCACACGGCTCGCATCGAGGCTCATCTTCGTCGACCTAGAGTTGGCCGCTCTCGACGACGAGGCCGCCGACGCATTGATCGTGGAGCCGCGGCTTTCGCACTTCGCCCATCACCTCGAGGGTCTCCGGCGCTACCGGCCACACCTGTTGAGCGAGCCGGAGGAGGTGGTGCTCGCCGAGACGTCCGTGGCGGGGGCGGCGGCATGGGCCCGTCTGTTCGACGAGCAGACGAGCGCCCTGACGGTGACGGTCGACGGAACACCGCAACCGCTCATGTCGGCGCTCTCGGGACTCCAGTCACCCGACGCAGGGCATCGGGCCACGGTCGCCGCAGCGGTGACCTCGGCGTTGGAGACCGATCTGCGAAGCCGTGCGTTCATCTTCAACACACTGTTGTCGGACCACGCGATCGACGACCGGCTGCGGAGCTATCCGAGCTGGATCGCAAACCGCAACCTCTCCAACGAGGCCTCCGACGAGTCGGTGGACGCTCTGATCGAGGCCGTGACCGCCCGGTATGACATCGCGCAGCGCTGGTACGCGACGAAGGCGGAACTCTTGGGGGTGGATCGCATCGCCGACTGGGACCGGATGGCACCGGTCGTGCAGGACACGGTGAATTTCGGCTGGGAGGACGCCAAGGAGGTGGTCCTCGACGCCTACGGCTCGTTCAGCGGTGAGATCGCCGACATCGTGAGTCGCTTCCTCGAGGAGGACTGGATCGACGCGCCGATCCGTCCCGCCAAGCGCGGGGGAGCGTTCTGCGCCTACACCGTGCCGAGCCACCATCCCTACCTGTTGTTGAACTGGACCTCCCAACGACGTGACGTGCTCACCCTCGCCCACGAGTTGGGCCACGGTGTGCATGCCTACCTCGCACGCGGTCAGGGCATCTTCCAACAGTCCACCCCGCTCACGCTGGCCGAGACGGCGTCGGTCTTCGGCGAGACCGTGACGTTCGGGCGACTGCTCGACGGGGTGGACAATCCGGCCGAACGCCTTCCGCTGTTGGCCGAGCACCTCGAGGACCAGATCGCCACCGTCTTCCGTCAGGTCGCGATGAACCGCTTCGAGGACGCGGTGCACAACGAACGGCGTTCCGTGGGCGAACTGTCGGTCGAGCGGTTCGGTCAACTCTGGTACGAGTCGCAGCACGCGATGCTCGGCGACGCCGTCGAGCTGTCCGACGGCTACCGGTCCTGGTGGTCCTACATCCCGCACTTCATCCACACGCCCGGGTACGTGTACGCCTACGCGTACGGCCAACTTCTCGCTCTGTCGGTGTACGCGCGTTTCGAACAGGAGGGTGAGGCATTCGTGCCGAGCTACGTCGAGATGCTGGCCGCCGGTGGATCACGTTCTCCCGAGGAGCTCTGTCGGATCGTCGGCGTCGATCTGGCCGACCCCGGGTTCTGGAACTCGGGCCTCGACATCGTCGAGCGGTTGTTGCACGAGACACGCGGCTGCGGTCGCTGCAGGCCGCCTCTCGTGACCCGACGGCGCGGACCCCGGCGGCGGGCACGGCCCTCGCGGGGCTGTTCCTCGTCGCTGCCGTCGCGTGTTCGGGCGGCGGAACACCCTCGTCGTCACAGGCGAAGGTCGTGGCCGTCACCATGGTCGACAGTCGCTTCGAACCGAACCGGATCGTGCTCGACAAGGGCCGACCGGTGCGCTTCGTCTTCACGAACCGGGGCACCCTGACCCACGAGGCGTTCATCGGTGACGAGGCCGACCAGGCCGCTCACGAACGTGAGATGAACGCCTCGTCCTCGGAGGGTTCCACCGACGCCCCCACGACCAGGGACGCGGGACGCGGAACCGTCGTGAACACGACGGGCCCGGGCAACGCGATGGCGACGCCCGCTCGGGGCCCCGTGGGCTCGGTGACACTCGCTCCGGGCCAGGCGGTCGCCTTGCCGGTCACGTTCGAGCAAGCCGGCCTCTATCTGATCGGTTGCCACGAACCGGGGCACTGGGCGGCCGGGATGAGGGCGACGATCATCGTGCGCTGACGTTCGGCTGCGGTGACACCGCGGCCGAACGCCTCCCTGAACGGCGGCGCGCGTCGCGAGGAAAGCTGAAGTCGCCTCCGCGATGGGCCGACAACCCCCGGGTGCAGACCTCGACGCCTCCGGCAGTTGCCCCTGAGAACGCCCCGCGGACGCGACGGTCACGGTCTCGGAGGTCCGTCGGATCGGCGATGGTGGCGGGCCTCGCACTCCTGGTGACCGCCTGTGCCGCGCCGCCGACCGGCGCCTTCGCGGACCGGGTGGCGGCGGTGCGGGTGGACACCGGCCTCGTGTACGGCCGTGCGGTCAACGAAGACGGGATCGACCAGCCGCTGATCCTCGACCTGTTCCGCCCCGATGTCGCCGAGGGTGAGCGGCGGCCGGCGATCGTGTTCATACACAGTGGTGCGTTCACCGGTGGGAGCCGTGACGAGATGTCCGAGTGGGCTCGGGAGTTCGCGGAGCGCGGCTACGTGACCGTCACGATCGACTACCGCATCCGTACCCGGGAGTGGATCTGGTTCAACACCCCGATCTGGCGCTGGCCGCCGGGCGCGATGCCCGCCATGACGCGCAGGCCGCGGTCCGCTGGCTGCGTGCCAACGCCGCCACCTACGGCGTGGATCCCGGGCGGATCGGCGCGGTCGGCTATTCGGCCGGTGGGATCACCGCGATTGGGATGGGCTCGCATTCGGAGGATCCGGGGACAGCGGCAATCCCGGGTACTCGTCGCGGATCTGTGTTGCGGTCTCGCTCTCGGGGATGGAGCTCGAAGGACCCATCGAGCCCGACGACGCCCCCGTGCTCCTCTTCCACGGTGCCGACGACTTCATCGTGCCGACCCACTACGGCCGTCAGGCGGCGATGTTCGCTGCGAAGGCCAAGCGACTGCTCGGATACGTGGAGTACCCGGGAATCGGCCACACCGTGTTCCAGCAGCGAGGCGCCGAGTCGATGCCGCTGATGGTGCGGACCCTGCGCTCCCAACTCGTCGGCGGAGCGCCCTGCGCGTGAGCGTCATCCGGCCTGGTCGGGGCCGGGCGTTCAGATCGACTGTCGGTAGCCGAAGAACTCGTGGTCCTCGTTGTATCCGCCGAAACCGCCGGCGACCTCGGCGAAGTCGGCCACGAAGTCGATCCCGGCCAGCCACTTCACCTGTTTGAAGCCCAACTGGACCTCGTTGCGCAACCGCAGCGGCGCCCCGTGTCCGTAGGGGAGCGGACGGTCGTTCATGTCGTAGGCGAGCATCGTGAGCGCGGACCTCATCTGCTCGATCGGGTGGGCGTCGTAGTACAGACCCCCGTCGGATCCGTCGCCCAACGAATCGAACACGACCCATCGTGCTCGGGGCGACGGGTCGACGAGGTCGAGAATCGTGGACATCGATACCCCTCCCCACTTGGCGACTCCGGACCAGCCCTGGATGCAGAAGTGTTGGGTGATCTGCTCGTGGTGCGGCAGCGCCCGGAGGTCATCGAGGCTGAGCCGCACCGGATTGGCCACCAGTCCGTGGACGTCGAGCCGCCAGCCGCGGAAGTCGTCGGCCGCGAGCCGGCGATAGCGCTCGCTCGTGGGATACGTGCCGTTGTGCCAGAAGTACGGCGAGAGGTCCCGTTCGGTGTATTCGCCGGGGCTGGTGTCGACGTGCTCGAAGAGCCGTTGGACCGGGCCGATCAAGGCAAAGCCGACGCGCTGGACGATCCGAGGGTGGCGAAGGGTGAACGGCGATGCCGCGAGCCACGATGCGACCATGACGGCTGTGGCGGTGCAGAAGACGGCGAAGCCCAGCCAGCCGGCATCGTCGCGGTGGGCGTACATGTGGTTGAGGTTGTGCAGCAATCCGGTGGCGAACACGAGCGTGATGTGCACGACGACGAAGAACAGGAACCAGCACAGCACCAGGAAGTGCAGTGAGCGTGCCACCTGGATCGACAGCACCTTGGAGAGTCGCTTGAAGCGGGTGGACAGCGCCGGGGACATCCCGAGACCGGTGACGAGCGCGATGGGGGCGGCGACGAACACGGCCACGAAGTAGGCGAGCAGTTGGAGGCCGTTGTATGCGGTCCAACCGTGTTCGGTCGGCCATTTCAGCGACAGGTACTGGATGGTGACCGACACTGCCGACGGGAACACCTTCCACGTGGTCGGCACGATCCGCCGCCACTGGTCGGTGGAGAATAGGAGTAGGTAGAACACCAGACCGTTGAGCAGCCACAGCACGTCGGTACCGAGGTGCCACCATCGGGCGAGGCCGATCGTGTGGCGAAGGCCGGGAAGCCCGACGTGGCGGGGCAGGCCGACCGAGTCCTCCTTGGCCGTCCAGAGCGGGTCGGCGGGAACGGGCTGTTGGAAGCGGAACCACTCCTTGCCCGGGGTGGAGTGTCGCGTCCAGTAAAGCCGGGGGTGGTCGGCGAGTATCTGCATCCCGGCTCGGACGATGAAGATCATGAAGAAGCCGTTGAGGAAGTGCTGGGCTTCGAGCCACCAGGGAAAGCCCGGCCGGGTACCACCTGTGGGGACGGTTCCCGGATAGCGCGCGATGAATCGTTGCACTGCGGGGACCCCGCGGACGCCCTGGCCGACGGCCACCGCCACCAACAGACCGCCGAAGCCGATCGGGACCAGCCACAAGAGGTTCAACCAGCGACTGCGCCCGACCCGTACGCGTGGAGCTACGCCCTTGGCGGCGGGAATCGAACCGGCCCAGGTGTCGGGGTCGATCGTCGCCTCACCCTGGGAGAGGCGGATCCTGTAGTCGGCGATGGCAGCGGGTGTGGGCGGCCCGGGCAGCGGGTTCCCCCGCTCGGGTGGAAGCCCCGGATCGTCGGACATCCTGCCAACCTCCCAAACATCTCGTGATCCGATATGTACGGGTCGAGTGCGTCGGCCGCGACGGTGCAGGCGCGGCGACGCCGCAACACGGCGACGCGGTCGCGAGACGCCCGCGGGACCAACCCGTGCTCAAGTTCCGGCGGGGGAACCCGAAGAGAACCTCGTCGGCTCGTGCCGACGGATCCGGTATGTGGCGGCCTCGAACTCTCCTGCTGTGCGCCGTGCTCGGCGGTGTTGCCACCGTGGGTTCGGCGTGCGGTCCTCCGGCGGCGACCGGGTGGCTCCCGGTCGACCCCGCATCGAGCGCGTCGGGCAACGTGGGGCCCATGCATTCGACCCCTGCGACGACGACACCGTCGGGGGTGCCCGGCCCGGAGCCCCGGTCCGTCGGCAACCCGGGCGCGCAGGTCTCGTACGCGGCGATACCGTCGGGACGACCGGTTCTGTGGTTGGCGCCGGACGGATCGGACCTCCGGGACGGTGCGTCGCGCGGGGAACGGCCCTCGCGACGATGCACCGGGCGCTCGCGTTGGTCCCTCCGGGTGGGGTGATCGTCGTGGCCGACGGCGTGTACCGGGAGCCGGGCAGGTCGGCTGGTGGGTCGACAAGCCGGTCACCGTCATGGCGGCACCTGGTGCGAGCCCGGTGTTCACAGGTGCGACCGTCTTGGATACGGGAGGTTGGGTGCGTGCCACCGGCGCGCGATCGGCGTGGTGGTATCGCGACGGTGTGGTGACCTTCGGTGCGGACCCGAGTGCGCGGCACCCCGTAGCCGCGCCGTTCGCGCCGGGTTCGGGGCCGAACGCTCCGGGGCGGAGCGACACCCAGCTCGACCCGGCGCATCCCGAGGCCGACGACTACGAACAACTTGCGGTGGGTGGGGAGTGGCTCGACCAGATCGACGCCTCGTCGGTCGGTGGGCTCCCCGTGTCGGCACCCGTGACCTCGCCGTCGTTCGCGTACGACGTCGGAGGTCTCCATCCCGGCCGGCTCTGGACCAACGTCGACCCGTCGACCGGTCGCATCGAGTGGGTCCAGTACCCCGCGGCGCATACTTCGCCGCCGGTGCAACGGGCACCCGGTTGGTCGGCCTGACCTTCGAGCGGTTCGCTTCCCGCCACGCCGACGGTGCCGCGGCGGTCGTCGTCGACGGTGCCGACGACATCGACTTCACGGACGTCACCATCCGAGGGGCATCGGGACGCGGGTTGTACCTGGGAAAGGGTGCCGGTCGCCTTCGAGGCGCACACCTGAACCGGGTCACCGTGTCGGACAATGGCGCGGTGGGTGTCGACGTGAATCGGGTGGACGGCCTGGTCGTCGACCGCTCGGTCATCGAGCGGAACAACGCATCCCGGTTCGGATACCTCACGACACCCGGCCCCTACCGGGTGCTGGCGGGCATGAAGCTGACCGGCAGTACGGCCACCGTCGTCACCGACAGCCGCTTCGCGGACAACGAGGCCACGGGGTTGTGGTTCGACCTGTTCTGCGACGGCGCCACGATCCGACGGAGCGTCTTCCGGTCCAATGCGCTCCACGGACTGTTCTTCGAGGTCTCCCGCGGAGCCGCCGTGGAGCGCAATGTCGTCGCACGCAACGGCACCGGCACCCTCGGGTCGGGCGTCCGGCTGACCGGCGCTCAGGACGTCGTAATGCGTCACAACACGTTCGTGGCGCCGGCGGGCGAACAGGTACTCGTCGCCGACGACCGTCGATCCGACGGCCCGGCGTGGCACACCGGGTCCACGTCGGTGTTGTTGGAGAGCACGGCGTTGGTCGATCGGGCGGACCGGCCCACCGTCACCGTCGCCACGATCGGTTCGATCGACCTCGCGACCGCGGTCCGCGAGGCCGGCAATGCCGTGGTCGGAACCCCGACGGTGCTCTCCGACGAGGTTGCGTCGGACTATCGCCTGGTCCGTTCCCGTCTGGCGAACGATCCCGGTGACGTGGGTTCGGACGGCTTCACCGGGTAGGGAGAACGTCCCGATCGGGCACGGCGGCCTCAACGACGCGCGCGCGCCGACGGGGTCGACGATGGAGCAGTGCTACGGGGCGAGCCGGTCGAGCGGTCGGCGCATCGGCTCGCTCCGCTTCCGCCACATGTGGTCGTGCTGTTCGGCGCTACGGGTGATCTCGCTCGGCGCAAGCTCCTCCCGGGACTTCTGCGACTTACGCAGGTCGGGCTCCTCCCGCATCTCCGGGTGATCGGGACGTCGCTGGACGAGCTCGACACCGACGGCTTCGTCGCGTTCGCCCGTCGATCGTGTGGGGAGTTCGTCCGTCGGAGCATCAGCATCGAGGAGTGGGAGCGATTCAGCGAACATCTCCTCTTCGTGCCCCACTCCGAGGGTGCGGCCGGTTTGCGGGCCGCGGTCGACAAGGCCGAGACAGAGCTGGGCCCGGAGACGCGGCGTCTGCACTACCTGAGCGTTCCGCCCGTCGCCGCGATGGCCGTGGTGGAACTCCTCCGAGACGCGGATCTCGTGGAGCGGTCACGGATCGTCATGGAGAAGCCCTTCGGCACCGACCTCGCGTCGTCCCGGACGCTGAACCGCCGTGTGCAGGCCGTGTTCGACGAGGAGCAGGTCTTCCGGATCGACCACTTCCTCGGCAAGGAAGCCGCCCAGAACATCCTCGCGTTCCGTTTCGCGAACGGCCTGTTCGAGCCGATCTGGAACCGACATCACATCGACCACGTGCAGATCGACGTTCCCGAGACCCTCGATGTGGGCGATCGGGCATCCTTCTACGACTCGGCGGGAGCGTTCCGTGACATGGTCGTCACCCACTTGTTCCAGATCCTGGCGTTCGTGGCGATGGAGCCTCCGACGGCGTTGGAACCACGCGCGATCAACGAGGAGAAGAACAAGGTCTTCCGGTCGATGAAGCCGATCGACCCCGCCGACGTCGTGCGCGGTCAGGTGGACGGTTACCTCAACTACAAGGGCGTGGCGGACGATTCGGCTACCGAGACGTTCGTCGCGCTGCGGGCCGAGATCGACAACTGGCGATGGGCGGGTGTGCCGTTCTACCTGCGGACCGGCAAGCGCATGGCCGAGGGTGCCCGGATCGTGTCGATCGCCTTCCAGGAGCCGCCGCGCTCGATGTTTCCCGCTGAGTCGGGGGTGGGAAGCCTGGGGCCGGATCACCTGACCTTCGACCTCGCGGACGCGTCGAAGATGTCGCTGTCGTTCTACGGTAAGCGCCCGGGTCCGGGCATGGTGCTCGACAAGCTGAGCCTCCAGTTCGCCCTTCACGAGACGGACGGGGCCGACGATGTGTTGGAGGCCTACGAGCGGCTCATCTTCGACGCGATGATGGGCGACCACACCCTGTTCACCACCTCGGAGGGCATCGAGCGGCTGTGGGAGGTGTCGGCGCCGTTGCTCGAGGAACCGCCGCCGGTCGAGCGGTACGCACCGGGGTCGTGGGGGCCCGAGCACATGCACGATCTCGTCACACCGGTCGGGTGGCGCCTCCCGTTCGCGCGGCGCTGGCGGCAGCGAGTCGGCGACGAGTAGGGCGGGCCCTTCCTCGAGTCGAAGTCAGCGCGAGGCGCGGAGGAATCACCCGGCTCCACGGGAGTTCGTCGGGTGCCGCATCGGGTATCGAAGGCGGGACCACCGTTGTCGTAGGGTCGCGGGACGCTCTCGATGACGTCCGGTGAGCGTTGAAGGGAACATGATGTCCAAGGTGATCGAGGTGTTCGCGGACGTCGGCTGCCCGTTCACCCACGTGGGATTGCGGCGATTCGTGCAGCGGAGGGATGCGCTGGGTAGGAGCGATCTCGTGCTCCACGTCAGGGCGTGGCCGCTCGAGGTCGTCAACGGTTCGCCGATGGATCCCGGCTTCATCGCCGAGGAGGTCGAGCAAATCCGCGCAGCCCTCGGCGGCGACGTGTTCGTTGGCTTCGTGCCCGGTTCGTTTCCGGCCACGTCGATACCGGCGATGGCTCTCGCCGCCGCGGCCTACGACGTTGACCCGGGGATCGGCGAGTCGGTGAGCCTCCGAGTACGTCATCTCCTCTTCGAGGAGGGGGTTGACGTGTCGGATCACGCGGTGTTGCACTCGATCGCCGAGGGATTCGGCTTCGAAGCCGACCTCGACGACGACACCGCGGTGTTGGAGGACCATCGCCGTGGCGTGGGGCAAGGGGTGGTCGGATCGCCGCACTTCTTCACCGACGGCGGCGACTTCTTCTGCCCCGCGCTCGCCGTCGGTCGCGATGACGAGGGAGTGCTCCAGGTCTCACCGGACCCGGAGCGCTTCGATCGCTTCTTCGCGTCATGTCTGCAGTAGAGCTCCAGCCCCCGCGACGCCGATCTTGGGACCGGACCGCGTCGGCCGGGACCGATGCCGTTCACCGGCAGCGGTCGGGTGGGCTCGTCGGGCGATCCGGGGAACCCACCCGCATCGGGTCCGATCAGGTGGCACCCAACGCGGCGAGGGACGTGCCGACCCGATCGAGGATCACGTTGGTGTCCAGGTCGGGCTCGAAGATGTGGCGCACGAAGCCGACGAAGAGCTGGCCCACCAGGATCGTCGCCACGTCGTCGGGACGGCCGACCTCGGGGATCTCCCGTCGGATCCACTCGGCGATCCCGGGTAGGACCATGTCGAGCAACTCCCGCCCGACCGGAAGTGTGGACGGTTCGCGACGCGTTCCCTCGCCCAACAGGACCCGCCAGATGGGTTCCTCCGCGAGCGCACCGGCCCAGATGTGGGCGAACATCGTGCGGAGGCGCTCGACCACGGGGGCGGAAGGGTCCAACGGCGGAACGTCCGCCATCCGGGCACCGTAGCGTCGCTCCTCGACCACCGCGGCGACCAGCGCGTCCTTGGAGTCGAAGTAGTGGTAGAGCGCCGCGACGTTGAGGTCGCATGCGTTCGCCAGCTGACGCATCGACATCGTCGACGCACCCCGCTCCGCGATCAGCGCGAGGGCGGTGTCGAGGATGAACTCCCGTTGGTTCTCCCGGGTAGGGGGGCGGCCGGTCCTGGTCGGAGCCCCGTCGGGGTCGCTCAATGCGGCACCGGACAGCCGCCGGGGGTGAAGTCCGCGTCCATGTGCTGGAGCGCCAACACCAGCGACGACTGACCCCGGGGCACCGCGAACCCCTCGGGCACGGTGATGTCGGGCAGTCTCCGGAGCAGTTCCTGGAACACGAGTTTCACCTCCGCCCGGGCGAGGTTGGCGCCGAGACAGAAGTGCGGGCCGATTCCGAACGCCAGGTGCGGGTTGACGTCGCGCGCGAAATTGAGCTCGTCGGGTGAGTCGAAGACCCGGTCGTCGCGGTTGGCCGAGGCGTACAGCATGAGGATGCGGTCGCCTTCCTTGAGGTCGGTGTTGCGGTACGTATGGTCGCGTGTCACCGTGCGGACGAACCCGAGTACGGGGGTCACGTAGCGGATGAGCTCGTCGACCGCGAGGTCCATGAAGTCGTCGACGTCGAGGTTGTCGAGCAGGATCTTCTTCTGGTCGGGGTAGCGGCTGAGGGCCAACAGGCCGCCGGTGATGGCGTTGCGGGTGGTCTCGTTGCCGGCCACCATCAACACCGCGAGGAAGGCCAACAACTCGTCGTCGTTCAGGCTGTTCTTCTCCCGCAGCATCGCTGCGGTCTCCTCGTCGACGCCCTGGTAGATCTTCTCGTGCTCGCGGGCGAGACCGCCGTCGTCGTAGGCCTGAGTGAGGATCGAGATGATGTCGGTCTTGGGGTCGGCACGGCGCTCGGCGATGAGTTCGAGACACATCGTGGCGAACTCGCCGAAGGCCTCCGCGGCGGCCAGCAGCACCGGGTCGTCGGCCTCTACGTGGCCGTCGCCGGCCATCATGTCGTCGGACCAGCGGTACATCTTCAACCGCTGCTCGGGGTCGAGCCCCATCAGTTCGCAGATGATGATGAGCGGTACGTGAATTGCGAACTGCTCGACGAAGTCGACGTGGCCCTTTTCCGCGATGGCGTCCAGGAGTTCGTTCGCGATCTCGCGGATGTGGGGCATCATGTCGCGGACACGTCGGGGGTGAACCCCGCGTTGATCAGACGCCGGGTCGCGACGTGCTCGGCTCCGTCGAGGGTGATGATCGACATGTCGCCAGCGATCTTCGGTCGCACGCCGAAGCGTGAGACGTAGGTTTCGTTGTCGCGGCTGACGTGGAAGATGTCCTCGTGACGCGGCGCGATGTAGAGGTCGTTGTGGCGATCGTGGTGGAGGTGGTCGAGGTCCCGCAACGCCGCGTACATGTCCCACGGGTCGTCGAAGACCGTCGCATCGGTGAAGTCGATCGCGTCGAGGTCGACGGCTTTGCGAGGGGAGCCGGCGGGGGCTGATGGCGTGAAGACACTCGTCATCCCCGCACCTTAGTCATTGAACGTTCGTTTACAAATCAATCCGAGACGGGCTCGTCCATTCCGGCGGTCCCGGTGGGCGAGGCCGCAGGGGCGACCTGGTCCTTGAGCTGCACGAACGTGAGCTGCAGCTGGCTCAACGCCTGGCGAAGGACCGACTCGTTCTCGCCGAACCGATGGCCGAGGCGCTCCAAGACCCCCGAGATCGCCTCGATGGCGGCGGTCGCCTCGGCGAAGTTGGGCGGGTTCTGTCCGAGGTGGATCGCCCCGAGCTCGAAGATGCCCATCAGGTGATTGGCGATGACGTCGACGGCCGGTACCGACAACATCTCCTGGCGGACCCTCGCCATGTCCTCGACCATCGCGGCCGCCTCGCGAAGTTGCTCGGGTGTGAGCTGGTCGACCTCGACGCCGGCCGCGGCGAGGGCGTCTCGGAGCTCGGGTGTCACGCCGTCGGGTCCGGCAGTGGCTCCCGGGGTCGAGGACGCGGAGGAGTCCGAGGTCCCACCCGCCGTAGGCGGGTTGCGCCGCACCGGCCGTTCTCCGTCGGGTGTCCAAAGGCTCATCGTCGCCTCTCCTCGCTGGTCGTCGGCCGGGCGCGGGCACTTCGGCCGCGTCGTCGATCCATGGTTCTAGCGTCTCGGGCGCCGTCGGATAGGCTGGCGCCGACAACTGAACCAAGTGGGTCGCCCGCGGCGACCCCACCCGACCACCGACCGGTTCGGACCGGTGCGTTCGGCGTCGAAGGATGGACGGCACCACCGTCGGCTCGCTCCACCGGAGCGGTCGCGGCCGTGCCGATGCGGAGGTCGGCGCCGAGCCGGCGTCCGCATCGTTCGCTTTTCGGGCGGCTCGGTTGCCGTGCACACACCACGTCGAAAGGACGTCAGCTTGAGGGATGAA
Organism: Microthrixaceae bacterium; assembly: GCA_041394325.1. GTDB lineage: Bacteria > Actinomycetota > Acidimicrobiia > Acidimicrobiales > Microtrichaceae > JAWKIJ01. The sequence continues at coordinate 2,629,162 of JAWKIJ010000001.1, read as the reverse complement.
CGGCCATAGCCCCGCCACACAACGACGAGCCCCGCATCAACGAACGGATCCGTGCCCGCGAGGTACGGCTCATCGCCCAGGACGGGGCGCAGCTCGGGATCAAGCCGCTGCCCGAGGCACTGTCGATCGCCCGCGCCGCCGAGTTGGATCTGGTGGAGGTCGCCGACATGGCGAACCCGCCGGTCTGCAAGGTGATGGACTACGGCAAGTACAAGTTCGAGGCGCAGCAACGAGCGAAGGAGTCACGAAAGAAGGCCACGAACATCGTGGTGAAGGAGATGAAGTACCGCCCCAAGATCGGCGACGGCGACTTCGAGACCAAGACCCGCAAGGTCGCCCAGTTCCTGGGCGAGGGGCACAAGGTCAAGCTCACCATCATGTTCCGGGGTCGTGAGACCCAGCACCCCGAGCTCGGCCGACGGATCCTCGATCGCGTCGCCGAGATGGTCGAGGGAATCGGTCGGGTCGAGGTCTTCCCCAAACTCGACGGTCGAAACATGACCATGGTGCTCGGGCCCGACAAGAAGGCCCAGGCCGCAGCCGCGAAGCGGGCAGCCTCGGAGGCGACCGACGCGACCGGCACCAACGGCACCGCGCCGCCGGCGGCATCGCCCGCCGATGGAGTCGCCGGCTCGGTTCCCGAGACGGCGGCCACCTCCAACGACTGAACCAAACGAAACCGCACCGTCGGATGCGCTCCCGATCGGGGCGGGTTCGGCGGATGCACGGCACGGCATCGGGTGCCGTGCCGCACCGCCCATCCGATCAGACCCACCGAGGCACCTCCCGAGGGAATCGCACAAATGCCAAAGATGAAGACCCACCGAGGCGCCAAGAAGCGCTTCAAGATCACGGGCAGCGGCAAGATCATGCGCCGTCAGGCGAACCGCAGCCACATCCTCGAGAAGAAGCCGTCCAAGCGGACGCGCCGTCTCGCCGCCGAGGTCGAGCTCCCCAAGGGCGACGCCGCCCGCGTGCGCCGTCAACTCGGCATCTGACCACCCGCCGGGTCACCGCCCGGCCGACACCACGATCCTTCGAGAGGAGTTCCCATGGCGCGAGTCAAGGGTGGCGTTCACGCCAAGAAGAAGCACCAGGCCGTACTCGGACGCGCGAAGGGCTACTACGGAAACCGCAGTCGGACGTTCCGCGCTGCGAACGAGTCGGTCATGCACTCGTTGCAGTACTCCTACCGCGACCGCCGGGCGCGCAAGGGTGAGATGCGGCGCCTGTGGATCCAGCGGATCAACGCCGCGTGTCGCCTCCATGACATCACCTACAGCCGGTTCGTCAACGGTCTCCGCCAGGCCGGGGTCGAAGTCGATCGCAAGGTGCTGGCCGATCTGGCCGTCCACGACGACACGGCGTTCGCGGCTCTCGTCGAGACGGCCCGAGCCGCGCTGGAGGACCCGGCCACCGCGTGAGTGGCTCCTCCGAGCGGACCCCGAACCCCCGCGCGCTCCTGGCCCGTAGCAACCACCGGGTCGCTCGGTTGCGGCGTCTCGGGCAGGACCATCGGGAGCGGGTCCGCGAGCAGCGCATCCTCGTCGAGGGCCCGACACTGCTGAACGAGGCCCTCGATGCCGGTCTCCCGGTCGAGCGACTGTTCGTCGACGTCGACCGTCGGGGTGAGGACCTCGACACGCTCCTCGACCGTCTCGAGGGCCGGCCGTTGCACCGCGTGGCGAGCGGGGTGCTGAATTGGGCGCTCCCCACGGTCAGCCCCCAGGGGGTCGCCGGGATCGTCGGGGAGCCCCCGGCGGCCGACCTCGACGTGCTCCTCGCGAGAGCCCTCGCAGCGAAGCGGCCACTGCTCGGGCTCGTGTCGGTGGGGGAGCCCGGCAACCTCGGCACCATGATCCGGACCGCGGAGGCGGCAGGGTGTGTCGGGGTCGTCCTGGTGGGTGACGGGGTGGACCTGTGGAACCCCAAGGCGGTCCGCGCGGCCGCCGGGGCGTCGTTCCGGATGCCGTACGGGCGTGCCGGCGACGAGGTCGTGGAGGTCGCGCGGCGAAGCGGGGTCGCGGTCGCCGCGACCACGCTCGACGGGACGGTCGGGCATCTCGACGCGCCGTTGTCGGGGCCGGTGCTGGTGTTGATGGGCAACGAGGCCCGCGGTCTCGACGAGGCGATCGGCGCGCGGTGCGACCATCGGATACGCATCGAGATGGACGGCCCCACCGAATCGCTCAACGTCGCCCACGCGGCCACGGTCGTCCTCTTCGAAGCCCTCCGGCAGCGTCGGGCCGCCGGCAACTCGGAGAACGGTCGCGGGGTGGGCGCTCGGCTTGGGCCAGAATGCCGGCATGGGTGACATCATCGAACCCGGCGGTGCGGGTCCGTCCTCGGGAGCGGACCCGAACCCGCCCGACGTGACCGCGGCCTCCGTGGCGGCCCTGGCGGATGACGGCGTAGCGGCCCTCGGCCGTGCCGGCGACCTCGACTCGTTGCACGCGCTCCACCAGGACCTGCTCGGGAAGGGCGCGCCGCTGAGTCGGGCCAAGGCCTCGCTTCGCGATGCCGATCCCGAGTCCCGGAAGGTCCTCGGTCGGGCCCTGCACGAGGCCAAGCTCGCCGTCGAATCGGCCTTCGAGACCCGTCGAAGCGCGATCGAGGCGGCGGAGGCCGTGCGTCGGCTCGAGGCGGAGCGACTCGATCTGTCCGAGGTGATCGTCGACGGTCGTGTCGGGCACCGCCACCTGATCGCACAGACCCTCGAACGACTCGAGGACACGTTCGTGGGGATGGGCTACACCGTCGCCGAAGGGCCTGAGATCGAGACCGACTGGTTCAACTTCGAGGCGCTCAACATGCCGGCGGGCCACCCCGCCCGATCCATGTGGGACACCCTCTACCTGGAGTGGGGCGCGCCCGAGACGGTCGTATTGCGCACCCATACGAGCCCCGTGCAGATCCGCACGATGCTCCGTTGTGAGCCACCGATCTACATCGTCGCCCCCGGGAGGGCGTTTCGCAGCGACACGGCCGATGCGACACACCTGCCCGTGTTCCACCAGATCGAAGGCCTGGTGGTCGACCGGGGCATCACCTTCGCCGATCTGGCCGGCACCATCGAGACGTTCGTGAAGGCGTTGTACGGCGAGGAACGCACCACGCGCCTCCGTCCGTCCTTCTTCCCCTTCACCGAACCGTCCGCCGAGTTCGACATGACCACCGCATCGGGTGACTGGGTGGAACTCGGGGGCTGTGGGATGGTGCACCCGTCGGTGCTCCGGGCGGGAGGAATCGACCCCGAGGAGTGGTCGGGCTTCGCGTTCGGTTTCGGCGTCGAACGGATGGCGATGCAACTGCACGGGATCGACGACATTCGCGAGTTCGTGCTGAACGACCTCCGCTTCCTCTCCCAGTTCTGATGCGCTCATCCGTCCCGCAATTCATGACCGCATCGATCCCTCGTCCGGTCGGTGACGGCCGCGGCCCGACCCTCCCGGGAGGCTCCCGATGTTCGTGACCCACCGGTGGCTGGCCGAGATGGTTCCCGCGTTGAGGGACCACCCCGTCGGGTCCGACCCCGTCGCGCTCGGCGATCTGATGAGTTCGATCGGGCTGTGCTGTGACGAGGTCCGCCCGGTGGGCACTTCCGCCGAGGGGATCGTGGTCGCCGAGGTCTTGTCGCTCTCCACCCATCCCGGGGCGGATCGCATCCAGCTCGTCGAGGTCGACGCGGGCGACGGCGAGGCACTGCAGATCTGTTGTGGAGCCTTCAACATGGCCGTGGGCGATCACGTGCCGTTGGCGACGTTGGGGGCGACGATGCCCGACGGGCTGCGGATCGAGCGCAGGAAGCTACGGGGGGAGTGGTCCAACGGGATGCTGTGCTCGGGTCGCGAGCTCGGGCTCGGCACCGACCACTCGGGGATCCTGATCCTCGATCCGTCCACGACGGTCGGCACCCCACTTGCCGAGGCGTTGGGCCTTGCCGGCGACGTCGTGTTCGACCTCGACGTGACCCCGAACCGTCCCGACGCCCTCTCGGTCCTCGGCGTGGCGCGTGACGTCGCCGCCGCGCTCGGGCTCGACTTCGTCGCGCCGGATCCGCGGCCGGAGGCCCTCCTCGAGCAGTCCGGAGGCGGTGCCGGGGCCGTGGTCCGCGTCGACATCAGGCGCCAGAGCGCTGCGGGCGGTTCTGTGCGTTGGTGTTGCACGGTGTGCCGCGCGGACCGAGCCCCCGATGGATGCGAGAACGACTCGAGTGGTGCGGGATGCGTCCGCTCGACGCCGTGGTCGACGTGTCCAACTACGTGATGCTCGAGCTCGGCCAGCCGAACCACACCTACGACCTCGCGGCGCTGGCCGGCCCCCGGCTCGCGGCACGTACCGCCCGTGACGGCGAGCGCCTGCGAACCCTCGACGGCGTGGAGCGTACGCTCGGCCCCGACGACACCGTGATCGTCGACGGGAACGACGAGGTGATCGGTCTCGCCGGGGTCATGGGCGGGGCGTCCACGGAGATCGGCGACTCCACCACCGACGTGGTCGTCGAGGCCGCGTGGTTCGACCCGGTGGGCGTGGGCGCCACGGCCAAGCGGCTGGGTCTTCGCACCGAGGCGTCCACGCGATTCGAGAAGGGCGTCGATCCGGGTGTGGCCGCGGTCGCGGCGAGGCGGGTGGCCCAGTTGCTCGTGGACATGGGGGCCACTCTTCACCCCGTAATGGTCACGGCCGAGGGAGTGCTGCCCCGACCACGGGTCGTCGACGTGCGCGTCGGCCGTGTCAACGCGCTGCTGGCAACCTCGCTCGATGCCCCCGACGTGTCGGGCCTGCTGGAGCCGATCGGATTCGCCGTCGGGCCGCCGGCGTCGACACCCGAGGGGGTGGACGTGGCGGTCACCGACCGTCTCGGGGTGACGGTGCCCGGATGGCGCCCCGACGCGACCGGCGAGATCGACATCGTGGAGGAGGTCGCGCGGCGCTTCGGCTACGCACGATTGCACAAGTCGGTCCCGCGCTCACCGCTCGTCGGTGGGTTGACCGGACGCCAACGGGACCTGCGGATGCTTCGCCGCTACCTCACCGCCGCCGGCTGCTCGGAGACCATGCCGATGGCCTTCGTCTCCCCGGCGGACCTGGAGGTGATCGGATCGGAGCGGACCGGCGTCCGTGTCGCGAATCCACTCGTCGCCGAGGAGTCCGTGCTGCGGACCTCGCTGTTGCCGGGTCTGCTGCGCACGGTCGGCTACAACGCCGCGCACCGGATCGAGGGGGTGTCGATCTTCGAGCTCGGACACTGCTTCGCCGCGGGTGACGGCGAGGTGCCCGACGAATGGGAGGAACTGGGCGTCGCTCTCGCCGGCCGTGACGCGACCGTGGCGGTGGAGTTGGCCCATCGGATCTGCGCGGTCCTGGGGATCGAGCGGATCGAGGTGCGCAACCGTCCGGTCGCCGGCCTGCACCCCGGACGCTCCGCCCGGGTGTTCGCTCTTGACGCCGACGGCGGCGAGGTCGCCATCGGTTCGGTCGGCGAGGTCGATCCGTCCGTCGGCGGGCACTACGGCATCGACGAACGGGTCGGGTACCTGTCCTTCGTACTCGGCGGACCCGAACCCTGGCACGGTGCCAGCGGCCTCCTCGATGCCCCGCGTCGGACACCCGGGTTCCGGCCGATCAGCCGCATGCCGAGCTCGGACCTCGACCTGGCGTTCACGGTGTCCGACACCGAGGGGGCCGACGTCGTCGCGGAGACCCTGCGTAGTGCGGGCGGCGACCTCGTCGCGTCGGTCCGACTGTTCGACACCTATCGGGGACCGACGATTGCGGACCGACACCGGAGCCTGGCCTACAGGATCCGCTTGCAGGCCGCCGACCACACACTGACCGAACAGGAGCTGCGCCGGGTGCGGGAGGCGATGATCGACGGTGTGACCTCCCGCCACGCGGCGGAACTGAGGGAGTGAGCACGGCGCGGCGGGCCTATCGTCGAGCCGGAAACCACGACCGGAAGGTGATGCCATGAACGCGACCGGCGACGGGATCACGCGGATCGGGGTGATCGGTGCGTCGGGTTTCGCCGGTTCGGAGGTGCTCCGCCTCGCATCGGCCCACCCGAATCTCGAGCTGGCCTGGGCGACCGGTGACTCACAGGCAGGCGTGCCGGTCCGGGACCTCTACCCGTCCCTCTCCGCGGCGGTGGGCGACATGCGGTTCGTCCCCTACAACCCCGAGCTCGCCGAGGAGGTCGACGCCGTCGTGCTGGCGTTGCCACACGGCATGAGCCAGGACCTCGTCGCCCGACTCGACGGACGGGTCCGGTGGATCATCGACCTCGCTGCCGACTTCCGACTTCGCGATGCGGCCGACTACGACCGTTGGTACCACGCACCTCACCATCGTCCCGATCTGCTGGCCCGCTTCACCTACGGCCTCCCCGAGCTCTATCGCGACGAGATCGCCGGTGCGTCCTTGGTGGCGGCGCCCGGGTGCTACCCGACCGCGGCGATCCTCGCGCTCGCACCGTTGCGAAGCGCGGGAGTCATCTCCGATCGCGGCATCGTCGTCGATGCCGCGTCGGGTGCATCGGGGGCAGGCCGTCCTCCCAAACCCGCGACGACGTTCTGCACCGTCGACGAGGACTACACCGCCTACGGTCTCCTGGACCACCGCCATACCCCCGAGATCGAACAGCACATCGACGCGACGGTGTTGTTCACCCCGCATCTCGCACCCATGAGCCGGGGGATACTGACCACCTGCTACGCGGTACCGACGCCGGGAGTGACGGGTCTGTCGAGCGAGTCGCTGCTGGATCTGATGGCCGACTTCTACCGCGGCCGTCGCTTCGTCGTCGTCGACGAGCGGTCACCGTCGACCAAGGCGGCCCAGGGGTCGAACTGCGCCCACCTCACGGTTCGGTACGACCAGCGCACCCACACGGTGATCTCCATCGCGGCGATCGACAACCTGGTGAAGGGGACCGCCGGCCAGGCGTTGCAGTGCCTCAACCTCATGGTCGGGCTCGACGAGACGACCGGCCTGCCCCTGGTCGGCCTGACCCCCTGAGCCAACTCCGCACGGTCCGCGCTCCGACTAGCCTCGGCACACCCGCAACGAGTGCATCCGATGGGGTGGTGCGCTCCCCGTCGACACCCGAGGCCGCTCCAGTCGTGTTCCTGAAGACCCTCGAGATCCGCGGGTTCAAGTCCTTCGCCGATGCAGCCGTGCTCGAACTCGAGCCCGGAGTGACCGTCGTGGTGGGTCCCAACGGTTCCGGCAAGTCCAACGTCGTGGACGCGATCGGCTGGGTGTTGGGAGCCCAGGCTCCGTCGGCGGTCCGCTCACAGAAGATGGACGACGTGATCTTCGCCGGGTCCGCCAATCGCGGTCAGCTCGGTCGTGCCGAGGTGGCACTGACGATCGACAACACCGCGGGCGTCCTGCCCATCGAGTTCTCCGAGGTCACCATCCGACGGACGCTGTTCCGCTCCGGGGAGAGCGAGTACGCGATCAACGACGTCCCGTCGCGTCTGCTCGACATCCAGGACCTGCTCAGCGATTCGGGGGTGGGTCGTCAACAGCACGTCATCATCAGCCAAGGCCAGATCGACGCCGTGCTCAACGCCAAGCCGGAGGATCGCCGCCTCGTCATCGAGGAGGCGGCGGGCGTCCTCAAGTACCGGCGCCGCAAGGAGAAGTCCGAGCGGCGCCTCGCCGCGACCGAGGAGAACCTGCTTCGGGTCTCGGACCTCCACAAGGAGGTGCGGCGGGCTCTTCGGCCGCTCGAACGCCAGGCCGACGCGGCACGCCGGCATCAGTCGGTGGTCGACGAGTTGACCGCGTTGCGTATCCACCTCGCAGGCCGGGAGGTGGTCACGCTCCGGACCCGGGCGACCGACAACTCCCGGGAGCGCACCGCTCTTCAACAGCGTGAGCGCGAGGCCGTTCAGGCACTCGCCGGGCTCGACCGCGAGATCCTCACGGCGGAGGCCCAGATCGCGGCGCTCGGAGGCGAGGACGTGGGCGACGATCTCGTCCGATGCGAGGGCTTGTACGAGCGTGTCCGTGGTCTGTCGAACCTGATGGCGGAGCGGCGCCGCGGGATCGAACGCGAGCGGCACTCCTTCGTCGACGAGGGTGTGGTCGCGACCCTCGAGTCCGAGCATGCGGATCTGCGGGGCGAACTCGACCAACTCGACCTCGACGGTGCGTTGCGAGACGCCGATTGGGAGCGGATCCACGCGGCGACCGCCGAGCTGGACCGGGCCCGTGCGGCGTTCGAGGAGCGATGGGCCGGTGCCCTCGACGCGGTGCCGGTCGAGGGCGCGGAGCTGCGCGGCGAAATGAGCGCCCTGCGTGCGGCGATGTCCAGAACCGAGGCCGATCGGACCCGTGCGGACGCGCAACTCCGCAACCTCGTGGCACGGGTCGAACGGCTCGAGGACGAGCACACGGGCGCCGTGGACGAGCACGCGGCCTTGGCCGAACGCGTCGACCCGCTCGCACACGAGGCGGCCCTCGCCCGACAACGGTGTGGCGAAGCGGAGGCGGCGGCCGAGGCGGCAGAGGTCGAGGCCGCCGAAGCCGCCGCGAACCGTCATGCGGTCGCGGCGAGGGTCGAGGCGCTCTCCCTCGCTCTGGACGAGGCCCGCCGGCAGGCCGGCGCCGAACGGCTCGCCGGCCTCGACGGCGTGATCGGAACACTGCTCGACGTGGTCGACGTGGACGAGCAGTATCGAGCTGCGTTCGAGGCTGCCGCAGGGGAAGCGCTCTCGGCCGTGCTGGTCCAGGACGTCAGGGTCGCCTCGGCGGCGTTGCAGGCCCTCTCGGAGGGGGCGATCGCCGGCGCGGTCCTGGCGCTCACGGCGGCGGTCGCTGCCGCTCCCGACGCGGTCGCTCCCGCCAACCCCCGAGTCGGCGCCGACAGTGTCACACCGGTGCGCCGGTTGGTTCGATCGAGTCGCCCCGGAGTCGAAGCCCTACTGGACGTCCTCGTCGGTCGCTCCTTCCTGGTTCACGGCACCTGGGCCGACGCCGCACGGTTGGCGGAGCGCCATCCCGATGTCGTGTTGGTGACCGGGGACGGCGACCGCTTCGCGCCGGACGGCTGGCGGGTGGGGCGCTCGACCGCCGGCGCAACCGGCGTCGCACTCGCCGAGGCCGGTGACGCCCTCGGCGACGCCGAGGAGGTCCACCGCGCGGCGGCCGATCGGCTGACGGCATCGCGAGAGGCGGCCCGAGTCGCGCGGGAGGACCGCGCGGACCGCGAGCGCGAGCACGAAGCGGCGACGCGCCGTCTCGCGTTGCTCGTCGACACGATCGGACGGCTCGAGGCCGATCGTGTCGAAGCCGCCCACCAGGTCGCAGCGGTGGGACAGCACCGTGACGAGCTCGAGGTTCGAGCGGGTAACGAGGCTCAGCGCCTACGCGAGCTCGAGGAGCGGCTTCCCGCGGTCGAGGAGGCCGAGCGGAGCCTCGACGAACGTGCGCGCGAGATGGCAACCGCACGCCGGCGGATCGACGACCGTGCGGCGGAGGTCGCCGCGATGCGTACCGACGTAGAGGTGCGCTACGCGGCCGTGGACGATCGTCGTCGCTTCCTCGGCGACCGGATCGCCACCGTCGAGGAACGGCTGAACCGCAATCACGCCGCCCGCGCCGCGGCGGAGGAACGTCGCCACGAGTTGGACGCCCGGGCGGAGGTCACCGATCGGCTCGTCGGCTACGTCGATGACCGCATCGCGCTGCTCGCCGCGGTGCTCGACCGGCTCCGGGACGCGGCATCGGCAGTCCGAACGGACGCGCGGTCGCGACCCGGGTCGACGAGCTGCGCGCCCGGCGTGGAGCGACCGAGCGGGACCTCGTCGAGGTCCGTGCCCGCCTGCACAAGGCCGAGGTCGCCCATGCCGAGATCACGCTGCGCCTCGACACACTGACCGAAACCCTTCGCTCCGAGCTCGACGTCGACCCCGATACCGCCGCACAGGCACCATGTCCGGAGTTGCCCGACGCCACGACCCCCGCGGCCCGCGTCCGTGAGCTGGACCGCGAACTTCGCCTGATGGGGCCCATCAACCCGCTGGCGCTACAGGAGTTCGAAGAGCAGAGCGAGCGCTACCGGTTCATCGAGCAACAGCTTGAGGACATCCGCTCGTCGCGACGTGACCTGGCCAAGGTGATCCGCGCCATCGACGAGGAGATCGTCCAGGTCTTCGCAGCGGCCTTCGCGGACGTCGCCCGGAACTTCGAGGATCTCTTCGAGCTGTTGTTCCCCGGCGGCGCCGGGTCGCTGACTGACCGACCCCTCGGACCTCCTGAACACCGGTGTCGAGGTGTCGGCGCGGCCTTCCGGCAAGAACGTGAAGAAGTTGTCGCTGCTCTCGGGAGGTGAGCGGTCGCTGGTGGCCCTCGCGTTCCTGTTCGCCGTGTTCCGCAGCCGTCCGTCGCCGTTCTACGTGATGGACGAGGTCGAGGCGGCGCTCGACGACGTGAACCTGCACCGGTTCCTCTCGCTGGTCGCGGAGTTCCGAACGACGGCTCAACTCCTGATCGTCAGCCACCAGAAGCGCACGATGGAGGCTGCCGACGTGCTGTACGGCGTGACGATGGAACCCGGCGGGTCGTCCAAGGTGCTGTCCGAGCGGGTGACGACCACGTCCTGATCGACGCGCCGCCGGCGTCGTGTCGTGGTGCGGTGCCGGCATCGCCGCGCGGGGTGGCCGTCGAGTGCCCTTGTCGCGTCAGCGGGTGGTGCTGCTTCGAGGCGCCGATTTCGACGGCTGCTTCGACGCCGCGATGATGCAGTCCGCCATGACCCGGGAGAGCTTGTCGCTGGTGGCCTCGGGAATCCTCTTGGTCGGTCCACCGGCCTCGACCAGGTCGGCCTGCACCTTCTCGTCCCGGGCGATGCCGTCGTAGGCACAGTTCGCCAGGGACGGCTTCACCCCGCGGGCCACCATCTCCTTGACGAATTCGGAGCGGTCGAAGGTCGGAGTGCCGCCACAGGCTCCCAAACTGACGGCGACAGCCGTCACCAGCGCGAGTGCGACAGCCCTGAGCGGTCGGGCGAGGGGGTTTCGGATCGTTGGTCTCGACGGCATCGGGATCGACCCTACCGGTGTACGGACCGCGTCGGAACTCCATGTCCGAGCGGCGTCCGTCAGGGGATCCGCTGAAACCACAGTGCCGATGCGATGCCCGCCGCGACGAGTGCTGCGAGGCACGCGGCCAACACCTTGTAGGTGATCTCACGTTGCTCGACGTCGTAGCCGACCGAGTCCGAGAGCTTCGAGTACACCGCCGAGAGGTCCGACTCGCTGGCCGCGGTGAATGCCCTCCCGCCCGTTCCCTGAGCCAGGTTCGCGAGTGCCGCTTCGTCGACCGGCACGCTCTGGCGGTGGAGCATCCCCTCGGAGTCGCGGATCTCGACGTATCCGCTGGGCGTACCGTACGCGATCGTGAACACCGGCACGTGAGCCGCCTCCGCCGGTTCGACTGCCCGCTCGGTCTTCATTCCCACGGTCGTGGCACCGTCGGAGAGCAACACGATGGCAGCCGGTGCGGCCCTGCCGTCGGCCGTCTTGGGTACCGCCTCGATCGTGCGCAGCGAGGCCATCACCGCGTCACCGATCGCGGTGCCCTGGTCGAGTTTCATTCCCCGGATCGCGCGAATCGCGGCCTCGCGGTCGGTACTCGGTGGGACGAGCACCGACGCCGTCCCGCTGAACGACAGCACTCCGAGTTGCAACCGGGGGGGAAGCGACTTCACGAACTTGACGGCTGCCCGTTTTGCCGAGTCGATGCGGGTCGGTGCGACGTCGGTGGCCTGCATCGACAACGAGGTGTCGATGGCGAGGATCACCGTCGCCCGATCCTTCGGAACGCGCTCGGTATCCATCGGTTGGGCGTACGCCACGACCAGTCCGGCGAGCGCCGCGAGTTGCACCGCGGCAACGGCGTGGCGACGCCAACCCGGCCGATGTGGGGCGACCTTGTCCAGGAGGGAGAGGTTCGCGAAGCGCACCGCGTACTTCGAGCGGCGGAACTGCACGGCGACGTACAGCACGACCAACGCCGCGATGCCGACGAGCCACCACAGACGGTGAGGTGCGAGGAAGCTCCAGGACAGTGCCGCGGTCATCGACGGCCTCCCACGTTCGCCTGGCGCCGACGATCGACCGAGACGTTGCGGGCGACGTCGACCAGCCAGTCACGGTCGGTTCGGAGCGTGAGGTGTCTCGCCCCGGTCGAGGTGATCGCCGAAGCGATCTCCTCCCGTTGCAGCATTGCCGCCTCGCGGAAGCGTTCGCGGACGGCGCCGCGGTTGGTGTCGACCTCCCGTACGACACCGCGCTCGGGGTCGCGCAGCATGACGACCCCCATCCGGGGCAGTTCGAGTTCGCGCGGTCGACCACCTCGATCGCGAGTACCTCGTGGCGGACGTGCAGCGCAGCGAGCCGCGTGCGCCACGACTCGACCGGATCCAGCCAGTCGGAGATCACGACGACAAGGCTCCGACGGCGCGCCGAGGAGGCCGCCCGGTCGATCAGCTGGCCGAGTCCCACCGCCGGAGGCCCATCGATGCGGGGGGTTTCGACGATCCGATGGAGGACCGCCATGAGGTGCTTGCGTCCCTGTCGGGGAGGCACGGTGACCACCCGGTCGTCGACGGGCACGACGGCCCCGATGCGGTTTCCACCACGCGGTGAGGAATCCGACTCCGGCGGCGGCGGCGAGCACGAGGTCGCGCTTCTCCCAGTTGGCGGTCCCGAAGTCGAGGCTCGCGGATCGATCGGCGACGAGCCATGTCTCCAACTCGCGATCGGCGATGGACTCCCGAAGGTGCGGCTCGCCGGTGCGGGCGGTCACGTTCCAGTCGATGCGACGGACGTCGTCGCCGGGTTGGTACTCACGTGCCTCTCCGGGTTCGGATCCGTGACCGGGGACGAGTCCTCGATGGTCACCGTGGAGGATGCCGTCCAGGCGTCGGGACACGTCCAACTCGAGGCGGCGCAACAGGTCGTTGGTCCGCCCGTCGGTCAACGCGTCACGGGGACTCAGATCGGGCCGGCCCGCGCCGATGCCCGAACCGGTCGTCTCGGAGCGCGCGTTCGGCGGAGCCGAGGGGTAGCCGGCGGACAGGCGCGACATGTGGTTCAGCCCCACCCGTGGGCGTCGGTGGCCCCGCCGTAGTAGGCGTCGACAAGCTGGCGTTGCGGCGGTTGGTGCGTCGGTTGCACGGCGGGTGCCGGCACCGTCGACAGCACGGTGGCGAGGATTCGTTCGGCGTCGATCTCCGCCGCCAGCGCTTCGTAGGTGAGCACGATCCGATGTCGGAGGATCTCGGGTGCGACGTCGAAAACGTCCTGTGGGACGACGTAGTCGCGACCGCGCAGCAGTGCCATTGCCCGGCCGGCGCGAACCATGCCGAGACTCGCCCGGGGGCTGGCGCCGAACTCGATGTAGGGCGCGAGCTGGGCGAGGCCGTAGGTCCCGGGACTGCGGGTGGCGAGGACCAGGTTGACCGCATACTCGATCACGGAGCGATCGCAGTACACCCGGTCCGCCGCCGCCTGGAGACCGACGATCTCGTCGAGGGTCACCACCTCGTTCGGCTGAGGTGGTGCGACGCCCATCCGGTTCACAATCTCGATCTCCTCGTGGGGCGAGGGGTAACCGAGCAGGATCTTCATCAGGAACCGGTCGCGTTGGGCCTCGGGCAGCGGATAGACACCCTCGTTCTCGATCGGGTTCTGCGTCGCCAATACCAGGAACGGGCTGGGCGCCGGATGGGTGACTCCTCCGATGGTCACATGGCGTTCCGCCATCACCTCCAAGAGGGCGGACTGGACCTTGGCCGGGGCCCTGTTCACCTCGTCGGCGAGGACGAAGTTGGCGAAGACCGGACCGAGTTCCACGTCGAAGGTCTCCGAGGATGCCCGATAGATCCGGGTCCCGACGATGTCGGCCGGCAACAGGTCGGGAGTGAACTGGATTCGCGCGAAGGTGCCACCGACCGACCTGGCCATCGTCTCCACCGAGAGCGTCTTCGCCAGCCCCGGCACGCTCTCGAGGAGGCAGTGGCCGTTGGAGAGCAACGACACGATCATCCGCTCGATCGCCCGGTCCTGTCCCACGATGACCTTCTTCATCTCGAAGAGGAGCCGCTCGAGCTGTCGGGTCGCGCCGTCGTCCTCGGGTGCCCCCGCCGGAGCAGCGGCGTGGGGCGGGGGGGAGCCGATCGGTCCCGTCGCGGGCTGCGTGGGCTGGGGGACGTCGGTCATTGCTGCTCCGGTGGCGTCGTGGGTTCGGTCGAGGAGTGCGGTCGGTACGGCTGCTCGGAGGGCCGGTCCGGCGTGGTGGGGTGGTCTCGCAACACTTCGGTGTGCGAGCAATGTAGGAGCGGGAGCGGGCGTGGTGACGGAGCGCGCTGAGACGCGGCTCAGCGCTCGATCGGCCCCCTGCACCGCCGACGCGCCGGGTTCGCCTCGGCGGTAGTACCTAGGGTGGTTCTGGTGAGCAACCTGGCATACCTCCTCGTCATCGTCCCGCTGGTGGTCCTCGTCGGCGTGGCGGTCTTCGTGGTCACGCGGCGCACCGGGGAGGGGACTCCTCTCGGGGGCCGGGGTTCGGATCGCCCGGGCGTCGCGTCGCCCGGGGAGCAGCGAGGCGACCCCGGTGTGGCGACGCTGCCCGATACCGTCGCCGACGCGACCGACGAGCCGGTCCCGTCCGACCATGTCGGGGTCGTCGACGATCCTCCCGGAACCCTCGACGGTGTCGACGTCGTCGAGGCACCGCCGGAGATGCCGGAGCGGGCGACATTCTCCAATCGCTTGGCCCGCGCACGCACGGCACTGTCCGGTGCGCTCGGGTCGATTCGCGGGCATGCCACCGTCGATGCCGAGACATGGGACGACCTGGAGGAGGCGTTGATCCGCGCCGACGTCGGTGTCGGACCGACCGCCGCGCTGCTCGACGCCGTCCGCGCCCGAGCCCGAAAGGACGCCATCACCACGCCAGAGGGACTGATCGAGGCGGTCAAGTCCGAGATGGTCGATCGCCTGCTGGTCCCCATCGACCTGCGGGTTTCGGCCGAGGCTCCCACCATCTGGCTCTTCGTCGGTGTGAACGGCGTGGGCAAGACGACGACGATCGGCAAGGTCGGCAAACGTCTCCGCGACGACGGGCACACGGTGTTGATGGCAGCGGGGGACACGTTCAGGGCGGCGGCCGCCGAACAGCTCGCCACCTGGTCCGAGCGGTGCGGTGCCGACCTGGTACGGGGCGCCGAGGGAGCCGATCCGTCGGCGGTCATCTTCGACGGCGTCGCGAAGGCCGCGGCGGCCGGTACCGAGTACGTGCTCGCGGACACCGCCGGACGCCTGCACACCAAGTCGAACCTGATGGACGAGCTGCGCAAGGTTCGCCGGGTCGCCGACAAGGGAGCCGGCGAGGTCACCGAGTCCCTCCTGGTCCTCGACGCGACCACGGGCCAGAACGGCCTGGCCCAGGCACGCCAGTTCACCGAGGCGATCGACCTCACGGGTGTCGTGCTCACCAAGTTGGACGGTTCCGCGAAGGGAGGCATCGTGTTCGCGATCCAGTCCGAGCTGGGGATCCCCGTCAAGCTCGTCGGCCTGGGAGAGCAGGCCGAGGACCTCGTCGAGTTCGATCCGGAGCAGTTCGTCGAGGCACTGTTCGAACCGGTGCCGGGGTCGGTCTGAGCGTCGGAGCGGCTCCCACAACGCAACGGTTTGCCGGTCGCCTCCCCGATCGGTCCGGCTCCTAAGCTGGCTCGGCCATGTTCGAAACACTGTCCGACCGCTTCGAAGGCATCTTCCGCCGCCTTCGCAACTCTGGTCACCTCGACGAATCCGAGGTCGACGAGGTCCTCCGAGAGATCCGCATCGCACTGCTCGAGGCCGACGTCAACGTCGCGGTGGTCCGCAACCTGCAACGACGGGTTCGTGACCGGGCCGTGGGCGCGCAGGCGCACCAGGCGCTGACCTCCGCCCAGCAGATCATCAAGATCGTCAACGAGGAGCTCGTCGAGACCCTCGGCGGGGCGACCATCCGGATCACCTACGCATCCAAGCCCCCCACCGTCGTGCTCATGGCGGGTCTGCAGGGCTCGGGTAAGACCACCAACTCGGCGAAGCTCGCCCGCTGGTTCAAGGCGCAGGGGCGCAATCCGCTCCTGGTGGGTGCCGACCTCCAACGTCCCGCCGCGGTCGAGCAGCTCCGGGTGCTGGCGTCCCAGATCGACGTACCGGTGTTCAGCGTACCGACCAACCCGGTGGAGGTTGCGCGCGGCGCGGTCGCCGAGGCGCGTCGCCTGGGACGGGATGTGGTCATCGTCGACACGGCCGGTCGTCTGGCGATCGATGCGGAGATGATGGAGCAGGTGCGACAGATCTCGGCCGAGGTCGAACCCGACTACACCTTCCTGGTCGTCGACGCCATGTTGGGTCAGGACGCGGTCACCGTTGCCGAGGGGTTCCACGCGAGCCTCAGCCTCGACGGCGTCATCCTCACCAAGCTCGATGGCGACGCACGCGGCGGTGCCGCCCTGTCGGTCAAGGAGGTGGTCGGGCGTCCGATCGCCTTCGCCTCCACCGGGGAGAAGCTCGAGGACTTCGACCTGTTCCACCCCGACCGCCTCGCCGGGCGGATCCTTGGCATGGGCGACATGTTGTCGCTCATCGAGAAGGCCGAGGAGGCCTTCGACGCCGACCAGGCGGAGCAGGCCGCGGCGCGCCTCATGGAGGGAACGTTCACCTTCGACGACTTCGTCGAGCAGATGAACGCGATCCGCAGGATGGGCCCCCTCTCCAGCATCATCGGAATGCTGCCGGGCATTCCCAAGGAGGTGCGTGACGTCGAGATCGGCGACCGCGAGGTCAACCGGATCGAGGCGATCATCCGGTCGATGACCAGCGCCGAACGGGCGAATCCCGATCTGATCGACGGTTCGCGGCGCCAACGCATCGCCAAGGGATCGGGTACCAACGCTGCGGAGGTCGGCCAACTCATCTCCCAGTTCAAGGAGATGCGCAAGATGATCCAGGGCATGGGCGGGGGCGCCATGAAGCGGGTCAAGAAGAAGACCCGCAAGGGTCAGAGGAAGTCCGCCCGGTCGGCGGGCCGTTCCGGCCGGACGACGGAGAAGGGGACCGTTCCGTCCGTACCGTCGAAGCGAATGCCGGGGCTCGATCCGCTCGCCGACCAACTCGAGAAGGCCGGAATCGAGATCCCGGGCCTTCCGCGGGGTCTCGGCGACGGCTGATTCCGGGCCGGCCACCGTGTCGGTGCCGACTCGGGTGCGGTCGATTCTCGCCCGCACCCCTGCCTGCGACTAGAGTTTCGGGCCGACCGCGGGCGGGTACGCGTACGTTCCCCGGGATCGGACCCGGTTCGGACTCCCCGACCCCTCCGAACAGCAGAACAGTAGAGAAGAGTTCCAGTGGCCGTTCGCCTCCGCCTGATGCGCATGGGCAAGAAGAAGCAGCCGACATACCGGATCGTCGCGGCCGACGCGCGGTCACCGCGCGACGGTCGGTTCATCGAGATCGTCGGTACCTACGACCCGCGGCACGAGCCCTCGGCTCTTCGCGTCGACAACGAGAAGGCGGTGCACTGGCTTCGGAACGGAGCCCAGCCCAGCGAGCGAGTCGAGAAGCTCCTGAAGGTCTCCGGCGCGTGGGACGAGTTTCAAGCCGCGAAGTCGGCCAAGTGAGCGACACGGCCACCGGCACCACCGCTCGCGCCGAGGCGGTCCTGGCGTTCGTCGTCAAGGGAATCGTCGACAACCCCGACGCCGTGAAGGTGTCCACCACCGGTGAGGATCGCCTCCAGATCAACATCGAGGTCGGCGACGGGGACATGGGTCGGGTGATCGGGCGGCGCGGTCGCGTCGCCAACGCGATCCGCGCGGTCGGCCGGGCGGCGGCGGCGATCGACGGGCTCGACGTGGACGTCGAATTCGTCGAGTGAGCACCGGCGGGCGTGCCCGATGAGCACGTCCACCGGTCCGGGCGACGCCGCCGGTCGGCCGGTGTTGGAGGTCGGCCGGATCGGACGGGCCCACGGCCTCGGTGGCGAGGTGTCGGTGCGTCTCATCACCGAGCGGCTCGAGCGGGTGGCGCCCGGGTCGATCCTCTTCGCGGTGAGGCCCGGAGCCACGGGCGGTACGGCCGACAGCCTTGAGTTGACCGTGGTCGGTTCGCGACCCCACCAGGACCGATGGTTGGTTCGCTTCGACGGCTACGAGGACCGGACCGCAGCGGAGGCGTTGTGGGGCCTCGTCCTCCGTGCGGAGGCGATCCACGACCCCGAGGCGTTGTTCGTCCACGAACTGGTGGCCTGTCGCGTGGTGGACGCCGACGGCGTCGATCGCGGGGTCGTCGAGGCCGTCCAGGCCAACCCCGCCAGCGACCTCTTGGTCCTGGATTCGGGAGCCCTGATACCGCTGACGTTCGTGGTGGGTGGGGTCGAGCACGTCGAGGGAGGCGGGCGTGTCGTGCGTGTCGACACGCCCGACGGCCTCTTCGAGTTGTACGAGTAGATCGCGACGCGACCCGATGCACATCGACGTGATCACCGTCTTCCCCGACATGATCGACCGATTCTGCGGTCATTCACTGTTGGGGCGGGCCCAACGACGGGACCTGCTCCGCATCCGTGCCCTCGATCCCCGCAACTACGCCCCCGACGCGCACCGGACCGTCGACGGGCCACCGTTCGGCGGTGGCGCCGGGATGGTGATGATGCCCGGACCGATTTTCGACCTGGTCGAGGCCGAGGAGGTGAGCCGCCCGGTGTTGCTGATGGCGCCCAGCGGTCGCCGATTCGACCAGGCGACCGCGGTCGAACTCGCGTCGACCGATGGATTCTCGATCATCTGCGGTCGCTACGAAGGCGTGGACGACCGGGTACGAACCGAACTGTGCGACGGCGTGCTGTCGCTGGGGGACTTCGTGCTGGCCGGTGGTGAGGTGGCCGCGCTCGCGGTCATCGAGGCCGTCGCGAGGCTGGTCCCCGGCGTCATGGGCAATGCGGAATCGGCCAAAGAGGAGTCCTTCGCCGACGGATTGTTGGAGTATCCGCAGTTCACCCGCCCCGCAGACTTCCGGGGATGGCTCGTTCCCGAGGTGTTGCGCGGCGGCGACCACGCGGCGGTCGACCGCTGGAGGCGGGCGCAGGCCCTGCGTCGCACGCTCCGCGAGCGGCCCGACCTGATGGTCGCCCGGGGAGGGCTCAGCGATCACGAACGGGAGTTGCTCCACTCGCTCGAACGGAGTGAGCCGATCGAAGGGCAGGGGGACCGGCCCCCTTCCTGAGGTGGACCGCCACGGTGTGGGGTGGGGCGACGCTTGCTTGGTGGTCGGCGCGGCATCGACTAACGTCGGCGGGCCGTCGCCGCGTTGCGCGCCGACGTCTCGCGGCCGAAGCCGCCGAGTTTCCCGGCACGACGTTGCCGTTCCCTGCGAGGAGCCTCCGATGAAGCCGACCGACGCGGTCGATCAGACAAGCCTGCGCGACGATGTGCCCGATTTCGGTCCGGGTGACACCCTCAAGGTCCACGTGCGCGTGGTGGAGGGCAGTCGGCAGCGGGTGCAGGTCTTCCAGGGAGTCGTCATCCGTCGCCAGGGTGGCGGGGTCCGGGAGACCTTCACCGTCCGGAAGATTTCCTTCGGCGTAGGGGTGGAGCGGACCTTCCCGGTGCATTCACCGACCATCGCCACGATCGAGGTGGTCACCCGCGGTGATGTTCGGCGGGCGAAGCTCTACTACCTCCGTGACCGTGTCGGGAAGTCCGCGAAGGTCAAGGAAAAGCGCTGACACGAACGGTGGGTGACGCGACGAGGTCACCCACTCCGGTGTAGCCCGCCGTTCCGGCTCGGCGCACCTCCGTGGTCCCCGTCGTGTCGCACGGCTCGACTCGTGGACTTCCTGTGGGTTACCGCGCCACCGCTCGGTGTGCCCACAGGGCTCTCCCTTCCCCTCCTTCGACCCGCCGGTCCCGCGCGGGCGGCTACGGGAGGCGACGGTGGCGTATCGGCAGCGGTTCGGATCACGCGGGGAGGCTCTCGCGGGGGAGTGGTACGAGGCCCGCGGGCTGAGAGTGCGGGAGCGGAACTGGCGATGTCGTGAGGGTGAACTGGACCTCGTCGTCGAGGGGGCCGGCCTGCTCGTGGTGTGTGAGGTCAAGTCGCGGACGAGCAACCGCTACGGAACCGGTGCCGAGGCGGTCGGTGCCCGAAAGCAGCACACGATCCGCACCGTCACGGCCCGATACCTCCGGGAGGCCGACCGCTACTGGCCCACGGTCCGCTTCGATGTGGCGGTGCTGGAGTGCATCGATGGTCGATGGAGCATCAGGGTCGTCGAGGCGGCCTTCTGAGGTCGGCGACCTCGCCCGCAGAGTCGGCCCTCGACGCGCCGTCGCGTTCTCGACGGCCTGCTCCACGCGAGCGGACGTGTCGGGTGTCGCCTGTTCTAGCCGAGGATCGCCCAGATCAGCGCGCCGAGACATATCACCAGTGCGGCAGCGACGAACAGGTAGTCGGTCGGGCGGCGTGGTTGGGGGCGTTGGGGATTGAAGCCCATTCCGGCGTCTCCCGGGAACGGTTCGGCACCACCCAACCTAGCCGCCGTGGGGGCCCCTCGGCTCCGTCGGGGGCCGACGAGCGTCCCGTTGTCAGGGGTGCCCGTTAGGTTGCGCTCCGTTGGCACAACCGGCTCGCGATCGGCCGTGATGTTCGCTTCCGCGCACCCGTCGGGTGCGGCGTCGAGGCGTGGGTTCGTCGGGACCACGTCGAGTTCCCGGAAGGCGATTGATCATGGTTGCGACGGTTCGATCGGCCTCGGTCGTCGGGGTGAGTGGCACTCCGGTTTCGGTCGAGGTGCACGTCGGCTCCGGCCTTCCCGGTCTGAGCATCGTCGGGCTGCCCGACACCTCCTGTCGTGAGGCGCGTGATCGGGTCCGCGCCGCGGTGGCAAACGCCGGACTCAAGTGGCCCGACCGACGGGTCACCGTCAACCTGGCACCGACCAGTGTGCGGAAGGTGGGGTCTGGCCTCGATCTCGCCATCGCCGTCGGCATACTCGTCGAGACGAACCAACTCGGACACGATGCCACCGAGTTCGGCTTCGTCGGCGAGTTGGGCCTCGACGGTTCGGTTCGCCCGGTGGTCGGCATCGTGCCCCTCGCCGCGGCGACCGAGCGAGCCGAGTTGGTGGTGGCGCGCCGACTCCGCCGACGCCGCCGTCCTCGGCCGACACGTGGTGCGCCCCGTCGCCGACCTGGCGGAGCTCGTCGCATGCATCCGGGGCGAACGCCCATGGTCCGCACCGCCACCCCCACGCCGCGGCGACACGTCCGAGTTCCCGGACCTTGCCGACGTGCGCGGCAACCCGCTCGGCCGCCTCGCCATCGAGGTCGCCGCCGCGGGCGGCCACCATCTCCTGATGGTGGGTCCGCCGGGTGCGGGTAAGTCGATGCTCGCCGAACGGGCTCCGGGGCTCCTCCCCCAACTGGAGGCGGACGAGGCGATCGAGGTCACCACGGTGCACAGCGCCGCCGGCATCGGGCAGGGGCGGGGTGTGATCCGTCGTCCCCGTTCCGGGCACCTCACCACACCTCGACGACGGTCGCTCTGGTCGGCGGAGGATCGGCCACGCTGCGGCCCGGTGAGGTCTCCCTGGCGCATCGCGGCGTGTTGTACCTCGACGAGATGGCCGAGTTCTCCGTCGCGGCGCTCGACGCGTTGCGCCAACCGCTCGAGAGCGGAGTGGTCCGCCTCAGTCGCGCACGCGTCGGCGGAACTCCCCGCCGACTTCCAGTTGATCGCGGCGATGAACCCGTGTCCCTGTGGATTCGCCGGTACGGGCGTGCGGTCCTGCACCTGTGGTTCCGCGGCGCTCTCCCGGTACCTCCGTCGGGCTTCCGGTCCTCTGCTCGACCGGTTCGACCTCCGAGTGCGACTGGGGGCGGCGTCGAGTGACGACCTGCTCACTCGGGCGCAGGGGGAGCCCTCGGTGGTCGTCGCTGAGCGGGTAGCGGCGGCCGCGCTGGCGCGGGCGAGGTGTGGGGTGCAACCGTCGACTGAGCAGCGCCCAGTTGATGCGTCACACCACGATCGACAGCGGTGCGGAGCGGCTTCTCGAGACCGGCCTGACGAGTGGTCGATTGTCCGCTCGCGGAGTGAATCGCCTCCTGTCGGTCGCCCTCACACTCTCGGACCTCGCTGGGGCTCCCGGCCAGATCGACGAGCCGGCGGTCGCCCAGGCGCTGGCCCTCCGGGTCGACCCTCGGATCGGGGAGCCCGGCGCGGTCGGTAGCACCTCTCCGCTCGCCGAGGAGGTCGCACGGTGAGCGCCGTCGACGGGTGTGCCCACCCGTCCACCGGGGACCCGCGCCGCGACGCCCGCGATGGGTGGGCCGCCCTTGACGGACCGACCCCGGCCCTCCTGAGGTGGGTCCTCTCGGAGCCCGGGCGCCTCGATCGTTGGTGGCGTGCTCTGCGTTCGGGCGACGCGAATCCCCCGATCGGCGGGCGGAGGGGGGTCGACGAGGCGGTCGATGGCGCCCCGGACATTCCTCGCGCGGAGTGGGCGCGTTGGTGCGCGCAGTTGGCCGACGGAGACGTGGCACGCCGTCTGTCTCGCTGGCGTGACGGCGGAATCACCCACACCGTGTGGGGCGATGCCGCGCATCCGGTGTCGGATCCGGGGGATCCTGCGATGCCGTCGGTGCTGTGGTGGCGGGGGTCCGCGGGACCGGCACTCGCCACTGCACCGATCCCCCGTGTCGCGCTGGTGGGTACGCGGCGCTGCAGCCGTTACGGGTACGACCTCGCGGTTCGCCTGGGCGCGGAACTGGCCTCGCTGGGCTGCGTCGTGGTCTCGGGCTTGGCGGCCGGCATCGACGCTGCGGCTCACCGGGGTGCGCTGGCGGCTACGGGTGCGCCCACGCTCGCAGTGGTGGGCACCGGTGTGAACGTCACGTACCCCGCTCGAAGTCGTGCCGAGTGGGCGGGCGTGGTCGAACGTGGTGTGATCTGTTCGGAGTTCCCTCCGGGAACGGGGGCGGCACCGTGGCGGTTCCCTCGCCGAAATCGAACGATGGTCGCGCTCTCCGACGTCATCGTCGTCGTCGAGAGCCACGATCGCGGGGGAGCGCTCATCACAGCCCGATATGCGGCCGAGCGCGGCGTGCCGGTGCTGGCCGTACCGGGATCGGTGAACAGTGCCGCCTCCAAGGGCTGCAATCGGCTGTTGGTCGACGGTTGCGCACCGTGCCTCGACGTCGGCGACATCGTCGGGGCGCTTGGGCTGCTGGGTCGCGATCCCTCGGTATCGGACCCGCGCTGTTCTCAACCGGCAGCCGTCACCGACGGCGGCGATCGCGAGAACCTCGTGCCCGGACTCGTCACGCCGGTACACGAGGCTCCTCGGCTGGATCCGCTCCAGATGCGGGTGCTGCAGCTGGTCGGCTCCGACGCGCTCTCGACCGAACGGGTAGTGGACGGGTGTGCCGACGCGCCGATGGCCGAGGTGCTCGTGGCGGTGGCACGGCTGGTGTCGACGGGACACCTGGTGGACGACGGCGCCCTCTTGAGCTGTGGGCCTCACGGAAAGTGAGTGGTGCCACACTTTCGGTGGTCGCGATACGCTGTCCCGATGGCATGGAGGCTCGCCGAGTTCGAACGGGCGACCCTCGCGCTGAGCGACGGGACCAAGGCGGTGTATCGCCGCGATCTGCACGCGTTCGTCGGTTGGGCGATCGAGCACGAGCTCACCGGACCCGAGCGGGTGACGCGCACGTCGCTCCGCACCTATCTCGCCGAACTCGGAGGTCATGGCGCCGCTGCAGGTTCCGAACCGCTCGCCGCCGCGACGATCCGACGCAAGCTCTCCGCGCTCCGGAGGTATTTCCACTGGTTGGCCGAGTCGGGTCATGTCGCCGTCGATCCGACTCTCGGGCTCGCCACGCCTCGTGGCGAGAGTCGTCTCCCGAGGGTGCTCACCGAGGACCAGTTGGTCGTCCTGTTGGACGAGGCCGCCGACTCCGAACCGCAGGACCTTCGACGGATGCGCGACGATGCCGTCTTGGAGTTGTTGTACGGCTCGGGACTGCGGGTCTCGGAGCTGTGCACCCTGCGGGTGGCCGATCTCGACCTCCGACGCAAGAGCGTCACCGTGTGGGGCAAGGGGGAGAAGCAGCGCACCGTGCCGTTGAGCGATCCTGCGGTGCGTGCGCTTCAGGCCTGGCTGCGCGATGGCCGTCCCCAGCTGGTCGAGGACGCGTCCTCCGAGTCCTCCGATACCGGCGGCTCGCTTCGACACCATGACGCCGCGTCGGTCGAGGCGAGCAGGGGTGAGCGCCGTGGCGACCTGTTCGTCAACCAACGCGGCAATCCGCTTTCGCCTCGCGACGTCAGGCGGATCGTCGACCGACGTTCCCCGGTGCCGGCCAATCCGCATGCGTTGCGCCACTCGTTCGCGACTCACATTCTCGACGGCGGTGCCGATCTGAGGGTCGTCCAGGAACTGCTTGGGCACGTTGATCTCGCCACCACGCAGATCTATACCCACGTCTCCAAAGAGCGTCTGCGCCGCGTCTACGACGGGAGTCATCCGAGAGCATGAGTACAGCTGGGGAAGCCGAAGTACGGGATCTGACCGAGGCGAGCGAAGTGGAGGTGATGTGGGCGCGCTATCAAGCCGCACCCACGGCCGAGCTTCGCGACACCCTGATCCTCCACTACTCGCCGTTGGTGAAATACGTCGCCAGCCGTGTATCGGTCGGATTGCCCCAGAACGTCGAGCACGGTGATCTGGTGAGTTACGGCATGTTCGGCCTGATCGATGCCATCGACAAGTTCGAACCCGAACGCGGCTTCAAGTTCGAGACCTACGCGATCAGCCGGATCAAGGGTGCGATCCTCGACGAACTGCGCAGTATCGACTGGGTTCCGCGGTCGGTCCGCGTGCGGGTCCGATCGGTCGAGAAGGCCTACGCCAAACTCGAAGGGCTGCTCGGACGGGTCCCCACCGACAACGAGGTGGCGGCCGAACTCGGCTGGAGCGAGGATCAGTTCCAGCAGGCGCTCAGCCAGATCGCGGTGGTCGGAATGGCTGCACTCGACGAGATCCTCCTGGTCGGTGGCGAGCGCGGCGAGGCCCTCACCCTCGGCGACACGATCGCCGACTCGGGTCACGGTCCGACCGGTGCGTTCGAGGTGACCGAACTCCGTCACCTGCTCTCCCAGGCCATCAACGGGATGCCCGAACGGGAGAAGGTCGTGTTGATGCTCTACTACTACGAGTCGTTGACCCTCGCCGAGGTCGGCCGGGTGCTCGGTGTCACCGAGTCGCGGGCCTGTCAGATCCATTCGAAGGCGATGATCCAGTTGCGGTCGCGGCTTCGCAGCCTCGACCACGACTGACGACGGTCCCGTTATGGTGGGCGGCCGGGTACCGTCCGCTGTCCGGGCTTCAGGTCATCCGACCCTTCCCCCGTCACTTTCCCCTTTCGATCCTCCGCGCTGCGGGGGGAATGGAGAGGAAGTGCGCGATGGTGGTCGTACTCTCGGGGTTGCGGCCCGCGGATCGGATCGGTGGACGGTCGCGGAGGCCTCGATATCGGAGTCGATCCTCGGCCCGTCGGGAACCTGAGGCCTGTCGGGCCGCACCGCTGTTCCGTCCGACGGCTGCGGCGCTCCTCTCCCTGAGCATGCTCGCCCAGCCGACGCCCGCTGCAGCAGCCGATCGGGGCGGTGCCGGGGCGGGGCTCGAGACGCCGGCGGTGCGCGGCGCGTACCGGCCACCGGTCAGTGGGCCGATCGAGCGTGCCTTCGACGTGTCGCAGGGTCCCTACGGGCCGGGAAACCGGGGCATCGACTACTCGACGCTCCCGGGCGAGCCGGTCGGCGCGATCGGTTCGGGGATCATCGTGTTCGCCGGGTCGGTGGCCGGGCTGCGCTGGGTCACGGTGCTCCATGACGACGGTCTCCGCAGTTCCTACGGTCCGCTGGCGGAGATCTCGGTCGCTCGGGGTGAGGTGGTCGGGCCGGGTGCCGCGCTCGGCACCGCCGGGGTGTCGTTGCATCTGGGGGTTCGGCGCGGCGACCTCTACCTCGATCCGGCGACTCTGTTCGGTGGCCCGCGCCGAGCCCATCTCGTCCCGTACTGAGCCGCGGGACCGCCGCGAACCGCGCGCTACGACCCCCGGTTTTGTCGCGCGAAAGTCGCGTTGTGGGCGCGACTTTCGCGCGACAAAACGGGTGGTGTGGGGTGTCGGTATCGGAGCCGGTCTTCGCGTCGGGCCGCGGCGCGCCTAGAGTGTCCGCCTTGTGGCGCTAACTCGGCGCCTCGTCGCGGCCACCGACGGTCGGTCGCGTCCGAGTACTCCCCTGGGCGAGTCCCCGGTCGCAGCGTCGCTGCGCGTCGTCCCAGGTTCAACCGAAGGGAAAGACATATGGCTCCTGTCGTCACCATGCAGCAGCTCATCGACGCCGGGGTGCACTTCGGGCACCCGACCCGCCGATGGAACCCGAAGATGCAGCGCTTCATCCATGGTGAGCAGAACGGCATCTACATCATCGATCTGCGCCAGACTCTCAAGCACATCGAGAAGGCCTACGTGTACACGCGCGACCTCGTCGCCGACGGCGGGACGATCCTGTTCATCGGGACCAAGCGCCAATCGCAGGACAGTGTCGAGGGTTACGCGACCAAGTGCGGCATGCCCTTCGTCAATCAGCGCTGGTTGGGCGGGATGCTGACCAACTTCGAGACCATCTCCAAGCGCATCACCAAGATGAAGGAGTACCAGCGCATGCGGGACTCCGGGGAGTTCGAGGTCATGCCCAAGAAGGAGGCACTGCTGCTCGGGCGTGAGCTGAACAAGCTGGAGCGCAACCTCGGGGGGATGCGGCACCTGGAGAAGGCACCGGACGCGGTGTTCATCCTCGACACCAAGAAGGAGGACATCGCGGTCACGGAGGCCAACAAGCTGGGTATCCCGATCCTCGCGGTGGTCGACACGAACTGCGACCCCGACGTCATCCAGTACGTCATCCCCGGCAACGACGATGCGATCCGGGCAGGTGATCTCATGGCCCGCATCGTGTGCGACGCGGTGACCGAGGGTCGTCAGATCCGCTCGCGTCGGACCGGCACCCCGATCGTCATGCCCCGCACCCCCGAAGAGGACGCTCAGAAGGCCCAGGAGCAGGCCGAGGCCCGACGTCAGGCCGCCGCCCAGGCGGCCCAGCGCGAGGCGCGAATGGCGGCGTCGCGTGCCGCCGGCGCCGAGGAGGCGTCCACGACGAGCCCCGCATCCGAGGGCGAGACCACCGACGTCGCCGAACCGGCCGGCGAGTAACCCCTCCAGGCAAGGAGCTTCCCATGGCAGAGATCACCGCAGCCGACGTGAAGGCACTGCGCGACGCAACCGGCGCCGGGATGATGGACGCGAAGAAGGCGCTCGTCGCCGCCGAGGGCGATCCGACCCAGGCGGCCCGCATCCTGAGGGAGAAGGGCCTCACCAAGGTCGCCACTCTGGAGGACCGCGAGAACAACCAGGGAGCGGTGTCGATCGCCCGGGCGGGTAACACGGCCGCGTTGGTCGAGCTCCGGTCCGAGACCGACTTCGCGGCGAAGTCCGACGACTTCGTGGCGCTGGTCGAGCGGTTGGCACAGGCGGTGCTCGCCGACGGCGTCGACGCCGCGGCCCGACTGTCCGACGACATCGACACCGTGAAGATCGCCAAGAAGGAGAACATCGTCCTCGGCAGGGTCGAGCGGTTCGAAGCGGCCGACGGCAACGTGCTGGACACCTACCTGCACGAGCAGGACGGCCGGGGGACCGTCGGCGTGCTGGTCGAACTGCACGGCGACGTCTCACCGGAACTTGCACACGAGGTGGCGCTGCACACCGCCTTCGCGAAGCCCCAGGGGTTGAGCCGTGACGAGATCGACCCGGCGTTGGTCGAGACCGCGCGAGAGGGCTTCGAGTCGCTGACCCGAAAAGAGGGCAAACCCGAGCAGGCCGTGCCCAAGATCGTCGAAGGTCGGCTCAACGCGGGTTCGCCGAGCGCATCCTTCCCGAACAGGGGATGTTCGGCGACAAGGAGACGGTCCAGCAGCGCCTCGGCGACGCGGCGATCGTTCGCTTCGCCCTCGCGGTGATCGACGGCTGACGGTCCGGCGCACCGTGGACGCGGTGATCGGCGGGCACCTCGGCGAACGGCGGGGGTGTCGCGCGGTATCGTCGCGTCCCCGGTGATCGCGACCACGCGGCGGCCGTCGACCGCGCCGTGGCGGTGCCCCGACGGATCCGGTCGGGCGGCGATCCCGCTCCCACCCGCCGCCGGCCAGGCCGGCCCGGTATCAGCAAAGCGACGACGTGACCGAACCCGATCGATCCGACACCACCGACGACTCGCGTCCCCGCGATGGAACCGAGTCCTGTTGAAGCTCTCCGGCGAGGCGTTCGCCGGAGAGGCCGGCTACGGCATCGACGGTGGCGTGGTGGCCATGCTGGCCCAGTCGATCATCGACGTGAAGCGGACCTATTCCGTGGACGTAGCGGTCGTCGTAGGCGGCGGCAACATCTGGCGGGGGATGACCGGTGCCGGGGCGGGTATGGACCGCGCCCAGGCGGACTACATGGGGATGTTGGCCACGGTGATGAACGGTCTCGCCCTCCAGGAGACCCTCGAACGGCTGGGGCAACCCACCAGGGTGCAGTCGGCGATCCACATGTCCCAGGTGGCCGAGCCCTACATCCGGCGCCGGGCGATCCGACACCTCGAGAAGGGCAGGGTTGTCATCTTCGCCGGCGGTACGGGCAATCCGTTCTTCACCACCGATACGACCGCAGCGTTGCGGGCCGTCGAGATCGACGCGGACGCCATTCTGATGGGCAAGAACGGCACCGACGGTGTGTACACCGACGACCCGAAGATCAACCCCGACGCCGAACTGCTCGTGGAGGTCGCCTACATCGACGTGTTGAACAGGGGCCTCAAGGTGATGGACTCCACGGCGATCACGCTTTGTATGGACAACGGCCTTCCGATCGTGGTCTTCGACCTTCTCGGCGAGCGGATCCTCGGACGGATCCTCGACGGCGAACGGGTCGGCACCGTGGTGGGCTCATGAGCGGACCGACGGCCGGGTCGGCACGGTGTCGACGGCGTCCGCGCGGTGGTGGGCGGCCTTCAAGTGGGCCGAACGGTATCCAGATGTGTCGGCCGCATATGGGCGCGGTGCGGTCGGTGTGTGCGAGCATGGCGCGATGAGCGACGACCTGATCGAGGCCGTGCAACTCGAGGCCGAGGAACGAATGTCCAAGGCCGTGGCACACACCCGCCAGGAGTTCGCAGGGGTACGCAGTGGCCGCGCCAACTCGGGGCTCGTCGAACGACTGCCCGTCGAGTACTACGGCTCGGTGGTTCCCTTGCAGCAACTCGCTTCCTTCTCGGTGCCCGAGGCGCGGATGCTGCTGATCAGCCCGTTCGACAAGGCGTCGATCGGGGCGATCGAACGGGCGATCCGAGAGGCGAACCTCGGACTCAACCCCTCCAACGACGGCAATCAGATTCGACTGGCGTTCCCCGCTCTGACCGAGGAGCGGCGGCGCGAGTACGTGCGCATGGTGAGGGCCCGCGCCGAGGACGGGCGCAACTCGGTACGTGGTGCCCGGCGTGACGGTCGAAAGGACCTCGAAGGTCTCCAGAGGGACGGCGACATCGCCGAGGACGACCTGCACCGCGCGACCGACTCGCTCGACAAGCTCACCAAGCGGTACGAGGGTGAGATCGACACCGCTCTCGAGGCCAAGACGCACGAACTGATGGAGGGCTGAGATGGCCGGTGACGACGGTCGTCCCCGTCCTCGTTTCGACGGGAATGACGACGACGGCGAGTCCGTCCGCCCGATCAACCCGACCTCCGCCGGCGAGGATCCCGAGGAGCATCCGGTGGCCGGGTCCGCAGCGCCGGGTGCGAGCGTCGACCCCCCGCGAGGTGAGGGTGCAGGACCCAGCCCCGCGGCCACCCCGAGGGTCCTGGGAGGTGATGGACCGATCACCGCGTCGGTTCCGATCGTCGGCCCCCAACAGTCCTTCGAACTGCC
The DNA here is from genome assembly GCA_041394325.1 of Microthrixaceae bacterium. GTDB lineage: Bacteria > Actinomycetota > Acidimicrobiia > Acidimicrobiales > Microtrichaceae > JAWKIJ01. The sequence goes on along the minus strand of JAWKIJ010000001.1, from coordinate 2,599,059 downwards.
GCCGTACACGAGGCCGCCCACCGGGCCGGTGCCGGCGGTCGTGGCGGATCAGTCCGATCCGGCGATGCAGGCGCAGAACGAGGGCCCCCGGTGGAGGGCGACGGGGAGCGACTTCGACGATGCCGCCCTCGACGACCTCGTCGGCGTCGAGCCCGAACCTTCGAGCGAGCACCGCGTGTCGATTCGGGACCTCCGCCCCGATACCGGCCGCGCCGAGGGCTCCGAAGGTTCCGGCGGAGCCCCGTCGGCCAAGCGGGAGGGTGAGCGGGAGCCCAACGACCGGCCACGGCGAATCGGCAGCACCGTCCCGGTCTCCGAGGACCTCCGACCGGGCTGGATGGCCACGGGCGAGCGGCGCGCCCTGCGCGACTTCGATCCGGAGGCGACGAAGGGTTCGCGGGAGTTGGCCCTCGGCGAGCCGAGCGACTGGGACGGCGAGGAGGAGCTGGGTGCGGTCGACACGGTGCTCGGTCCCCGATCCGCCGACGGCGTGACGAGGGGCACCGCCCGCCCGGGTCAGCGCGGCTCCAACCGCGGTAGCACGCGCCCCGCGCGCGTATCGCCCGTGGTGCCGCTTCGAGTGGCGGCGGAGAGCGGGACATGCGGGTCGCCGTGGGTGTCGGTGTCGCGCTGGCGGCCGTCGGCCTGGTGTGTTTCGAGCTGGGTGGCCCATGGACCCTCGGGCTCGTGACCGTCGTGCTGACGGTCTGTGCGGGTGAGATGTTCTCCACGCTGCCGCATGCGGATCACCGGCCGCAGTACCGGCCGGCGAGGTTTCCCGGGTTGGTCGCCGTCGCCGGCCTCGCGATCGCCCCGTATTTCCAGCGCGCGTTCGCCTATCCGGTCATCTTCGCCCTTCTCGTGATCGTCCTGCTCGCCTGGTACTCCTTCGTCGACCTCAAGGCGTCACTCGTTTCGGACCTTGGGATGACGCTGTTCGTGGTCGCCTACGTGGGGGGGCTCGGATCGTTCGCCTCGCTCATCTTGGGGTTGGGACGCGCGGGGCAGACGGGAAGCCTCAGCAACCAGGGAATCGGCGTCATCCTCGCGGCGGTGATGGTGACGGTCTGCTACGACGTCGGAGCCTTCTTCACCGGCAAGCAGTTCGGACGTCGGCCATTGTCCAAGCTCAGCCCGAACAAGACGCTCGAGGGCCTCGCCGGCGGGGTGGGGGCGGGTATCGTCATCCCGACGCTGATCGTCGGGGTCGGTGGGATCCACCCGGTGGGCACCAATCTCAGCACGGCCTTCACGTTCTGCCTGATCTGTGCGCTCATGGCCCCTGTGGGCGACCTGTGCGAGTCGGCCATCAAGCGGAGCCTCGGGGTGAAGGACCTGGGTGTGCTGATCCCTGGTCACGGCGGGGTCCCCGACCGTTTCGACGCGATGTTGTTCGTGCTCCCGACGGCCTACTTCATGGCCCGACTGCTGCAACTGGGCGCTCCCAAGGTCTTCTGACGGAGATGATGCCCACGACCGTGTCGATCATGGGATCGACCGGCTCCATCGGAACACAGGCCATCGACGTGATCGACGCCACGTCGGCGTCGCGCGTGGACCCCGCAGGCGACCAGGCCCGACGCTTCGTGGTCGACTCCCTCGGGGCCAACCGGAGTGCCGACACCTTGATCGCGCAGGCGACGCGGCTCAGGCCGCGCACCGTGGTCATCGGCGATCCGTCGCTCGAGGCGACGGTTCGCGACGCGCTGCCGTCCGGTATCGAGGTGCGATCGGGTACGGCGGCATTCGGCGAAGTGGCGGCTCGGGCGGACGTCGTGGTCAACGGGGTGGTGGGCTTCGCCGGGCTGGGCGTGACCATCGAGGCGCTCGGCGCGGGCAAGCGCCTCGCTCTTGCGAACAAGGAGTCCCTGATCGCCGCGGGCCCGGTGGTTGCTCCGCTGCGACGTACACCGGGCGCCGAGCTCATCCCCGTCGACTCCGAGCACTGCGCCATCCATCAGTGTCTGGCGGGCTCGGTTGCGGCCGTCGACGTCGCCGCTCATGGTGACGCCGGGCCGCAGCAGCGAGGCGTGCGTTCGATCGTGTTGACCGCCTCGGGTGGACCCTTCCGGGGCCGTGGGCGCGAGGAACTCCGGGGGGTGACGGTCGCCGACGCGCTGGCCCACCCCACCTGGTCGATGGGTCCCAAGATCACCGTCGACTCGTCAACGCTGATGAACAAGGGCCTGGAGGTGATCGAGGCTCACGAACTCTTCGGCGTCGAGTACGACAACATCGAGGTGGTCGTGCACCCCGGCTCGATCGTTCACTCGATGGCGACGTTCACCGACGGTGCGACCCTCGCGCAACTGTCGCTCCCCGACATGAGGCTCCCGATCACGTACGCGCTCCACTGGCCACGGCGTGGAGCCACCCCCTTCGGTGCGATCGACTTCTCCCAGCCGTTGGACCTCCATTTCGAGCCGCCCGATCGGGACGTGTTCCGCTGCCTCGATCTGGCGTTCGCCGCGGGGCGGGCCGGAGCCACCGCACCCGCGTTCCTGTCGGCGGCGAACGAGGTGAACGTCGACGCGTTTCTCACGGGGAGGATCGGCTGGTGGCAGATCGGCGAGGCGAACGACTCGGCCCTCCAGCACTGGGGTGGTGAGGCGGCGGTGTCGGTCGAGGACGTGCTCGAGGCCGATCGTCGGGGCCGCGAGGTTGCGAACCGGCTGCTCCTGAGACAATGAGCCCACCATGAGCAGGATCCCGCCACCCGACACCCCGTTCGAACACTCCGCCGCGCCGGCGGAGGAAGAGGGAGCGGTGGATCCCGATGACATCGGTCGGACCGGGGAGCCGGGTCAGCGGGCGACCGAGGGACACCCTTACGTCAACCCGCTTCGTGCCCTGGTACTGGTCGTGTTGTCGGCGGCGGCCATCATCGAGTCGCCCACACTCGCGCTGGTCGTCGCCGGAGTGCTGGTGATGATCTTCCTGCACGAACTGGGTCACTTCGTGATGGCGCGCCGCTCCGACATGAAGGTCACCGAGTTCATGATCGGCTTCGGCCCGCGGATCGCGTCGTTCCGCCGGGGCGAGGTTGAGTACGGCCTCAAGGTGCTGCCGCTCGGCGCCTACGTGAAGATCATCGGCATGGCCGATGTGGAGGACGTGGCCCCGGGCGAGGAACCGCGCGCCTACCGCTCGAAGGGATATCTCGCGCGCATGGGTGTGGCGGTCGCCGGCTCGACGATGCACTTCCTGTTGGCGGTCGTGCTCATGTTCGTGACCCTCGTCACCCTCGGCGAGTCCAAACCCACCCACTGGGTGGTCGGCGAGGTCGTTCCCGACAGTCCCGCCGCCCGTGCGGGGATCCACGAGGGGGACCGGGTCGCCGCGGTGGACGGGCGGACCGTGGGCACTCACGCCCAGATGGCGGTCCAGACCCAGCAGCGCCCCGGGGAGACGGTTCCGGTCGAGTTGGTGGACGGCGAACGGCGACGAACCGTAGAGGTGACGTTGGCCCGCGGTCGGTGGTGTTCGGCGACGACGGAACCCAGTTCCAGCTCTTCGGCGACGAGTCGGGACGGGCTCGGTTGAGTGTCGGTCGCGGCCCGGCGCACGACGCGGGCTGCGTGACGGGGCGGTGCTGTTGTCGGTCGACGGCACCCCCGTCGGTTCGGTGCCCGAAGCGGTCACGGCGCTGAACCGCCGTGACGTCGCGGGGACGGGTCGCGCGACCCTGCGCATCCGTACGACCGGGGGGTCGAGCGCACCGTCGCCCTCGACGTGGGGTCGAGCCTGAAGGCCTATGACCCCGAGGGCTTCCTCGGGGTCGCCGAGCGCCGTCCACCGGTTCGTTACACCCCGCTTTCCGCCGTCGGCCGCTCCTTCTCGTGGTTCGGTGAGACCGCTGCGCTCACCATCAAGGGCACCGCGGCCTTCTTCTCGCCTTCGAGCCTGTCCGAATACGCCGACAGGGTGTTTCACACGACGCCCGGGCGGGCGCAGCGCATCGAGCTTCCCGAGACCCGGCGTGGCGCGTCCAGCGCGGCCACCGAGCGGGACGCCAACCGGATCACCTCCATCGTCGGGGCGGTGGCGTTGGGCAGCGAGCTCACCCGCGACGGCTTCCTCACTCTCCTCCCGTTCTTCGCCCTGCTCAACATGGCGATCGGCATCCTCAACCTCATCCCGCTGCCTCCCTTCGACGGTGGCCACGTCGCAATCGGCACCTACGAGAAGATCCGCGAGATGCTCCGGCGGGACGGCCGGCGATATCTCGTCGACTACCGCAAGGTGATGCCCGTCGCCGCGGCGGTCGTGACGTTCATGCTCGTCGTGGGGGCGATGGCGATCTACCTGGACCTCGTGGACCCGATCTCTCTCTGAACGTGTGGCCCGAGGGGGTCGGTCGCGTGCCTAGATTCTCGCTCGTTCGCAGCCCGCGAACTCGGCGAGGAGGTGTTCGGAGTGTTGCGGATCCACTGGTTCCTGCCCACCGGTGGCGACGGGCGTGACGTCGCGCCGGAAGCGTCGGGTACGCCGGTTCGGGCGCCGGATCTCGGCTACCTGTCCCAGGTGGCGACCGCGTGTGACCGCCTGGGGTTCGACGCGGTCCTCACCCCCTGCGGCACGGGCTGCGAGGATCCGTGGATCACCACCGCGATGTTGGCGGCGCGGACCGAGCGGCTCCGCTTCCTCGTCGCGTTGCGGCCCGGTGCCGTGTCGCCGACGCTCACCGCCCAGATGGCGTCGACATTCCAGCGACTCTCGGGTGGACGGGTGCTGCTCAACCTGGTGACCGGTGCCGAGCCCGCCGAGCTCGCACGGTTCGGCGACTTCGCCGAGAAGGCGGATCGCTACCGTCGAACGGGCGAGTTCATCGACGTGCTCCGCGGCGCGTGGTCCGGCGTCCCGTTCGACTATGTCGGGGAGTCCGTCCGGGTGGTGGGTGCGACCACCCGGGCGACACCCGACCCGGTGCCGGAGATCTACTTCGGTGGTGCTTCACCGGAGGCGGAGGCGGTCGCGGCGTCCGGCGCCGACGTCTACCTCACCTGGGGGGAGCCGCTCGCGATGGTGGCCGAACGCGTGGAGCGAATGCGCAAGCTCGCGGCCGAGGTCGGTCGCTCGTTGCGGCTCGGCATCCGCTTTCACACCATCACGCGCCCCACGTCGGCCGACGCGTGGGCCGAGGCGGCGCGTCTCCTGGCAGCGATGCCGGCGGACGCGATCGCCGCGGCTCGGGCGGAGTTCGAGACGACCCAGTCGGCGGGCCAGGCGAGGATGGCGTCCCTGTCGGCGGGGCTCGATCCGGCGGGTTCGCCCGACCTGGATCCGCGGGTGCTGGAGATCGCACCCAACCTCTGGGCCGGTATCGGTCTGGTGCGAGGCGGAGCGGGGACCGCCCTGGTGGGCTCGTTCAGCGAGGTGGCGGACCGGATCGAGCAGTACGCCGACCTCGGTTTCGAGGAGTTCATCCTGTCGGGGTATCCCCACCTCGAGGAGGCATGGTGGGTGGGCGAGGGCCTTCTCCCCGAACTCCGGCGGCGAACGCTGGTGGCGGACGCGCCGAGCGACGCGTCGCCGATGTTCCAGTTTCGCTGACGCGCCGCCACGCGAGTCGTCCCACCGGGCCGCGTCGCCCGACGGCCGAGTCGCGGCCGCGATGGTCCGGGCGGGCTCGGTAGCCTTCGGATATGGAGCCGGTCGCGTTGCGGTACCCCCGTCGGCCCTCGAGAGCGGTGACGGTCGGCAACGTGGTCGTCGGTGGGGGCGCGCCGGTGTCGGTGCAGTCGATGACCACGACCAAGACGTCCGACGTCGAGGGAACGATTCGCCAGATCTACGCACTCGCGGCCGCGGGCTGTGACATCGTTCGATGCACCTGCAACGACCTCGCGGCCGCGGAGGGCCTGGCCAACATCGTTCCCCGCTCGCCGGTGCCGATCGTCGCGGACATCCACCACCAGTACAAGATGGCGCTCGCGGCCCTCGAGGCGGGTGTTGCATGCCTGCGTCTCAACCCGGGCAACATCCGGAATCCGGCTCACATCAAGCTCGTGGCGTCGGAGTGTCGCGACCGCGGCGTACCGATCCGGATCGGGGTCAACGGCGGGTCGCTCGATCCGGCCCTCTACGAGCGCTACGGCAACCGGGTCACCCCGGAGGCGATGGTGGAGTCGGCGCTGGCGGAGATGGCCTATTTCGAGGAGGTCGACTTCCGGGACGTGAAGATCTCGGTCAAGGCCTCGAATGTGCCCCTGATGATCGAGGCCTATCGCCAGTTGGCGGAACAGACCGACGCGCCGCTCCACCTGGGTGTGACCGAGGCCGGGCCCGGCGAGGCCGGCATCATCAAGGCGACCGCGGGGATCGCGACCCTGCTCGCCGAAGGTATCGGCGACACGATCCGCTACTCCCTGACCGCCGACCCCGTGGAGGAGGCGAAGGCCGGCCGACAGCTCCTCGAGGCGATGGGGCTCCGTGAGCGGAAGAACGTCGATCTGATCGCCTGCCCGAGTTGCGGCCGGGCCGAGGTCGACGTGATCGAGGTGGCGAAGCGAGCGCAGGCCGCCTTCGGTGACCGCGAGATCCCGCTACAGGTGGCGGTGATGGGCTGTGTGGTCAACGGGCCGGGCGAAGCCCGCGACGCCGACCTCGGCATCGCCGCCGGCAACAAGCGCGGCCACCTCTTCGTGCGGGGTACCAACGTCGCCGTGGTCGACGAGGCCGACATGGTCGAGGCGCTCGTCGAATGGGCGGAGTTCATCATGGAGCACGGCGTCGAGCGGGCACTCGCCCGAGCCGACCTGCACGCCGCGAAGTCCGCCGCCGACGCCGACCGCGACCGGCTGCTCGACGATCGTGGCCTCGATGCCAACAACACGGGGGTGCGCATCCAACACATCCGCTCCTTGTAGGCAACGCGCCGTGTGCCACGCCGCGAACCCGGGTTCGCGCTAGGGTGCACGCCGACGTTTCGCGTACCCGCCGGTACCTCCGAAGGCGTGGGCCCCGGCCCACGCCTTTTGTTTCGGCCGGGTGGCGGTCGCGGTCGCCCGGTGTGGTGACCACACCGACGAGGAGAGGAGGAACCGCGATGAGCATCACCGACCGGGTCCAGTCCCTCGTCGTCCCGATTCTCGACGAACTCGGAGTCGACCTCTACGACGTGACCTATCACGGCGGCACCCTCCGCGTGGCGGTCACCCGTCACGGCGGTGTTGATCTCGACACCGTCGCGGAGGTGTCACGCCGTGTGTCCCGTGAGCTCGACCTCGAGGACCCCATCGCGGCCCGCTACACCCTGGAGGTCACGAGTCCAGGGGTCGAGCGGACCCTCCGGACCGCGGCGCAGTGGCGACTCGCCGTCGGCGAGACGGCACGCGTGAGACTCCGGGCCGGACGCGACGGCGAGCGCTCCCCGAGGGTGCAGGGTCTCCGGGGTCCGATGAGCCCCGGCGACGGCGCGCTCGACGCCGTCGCCGTCGCGGGGTCCGATCGTCGGATCGAGGGGATCGTGCGCTCCGTGTCCGAACGCGGGGCCGAGATCGACGTCACCGGTGTGGGCCCCGTCGTGGTCGACTTCGCCGACGTCGACCGTGCCCGGACCGTTTTCGAGTGGGGCGTACCCACCACCGACAAGGGGCACCCGGCGCGTCGCGCAACCCGCGACGGCTCACGGCCGGGTCCCGTCACCCCCAGCACTGGAGCTACCCCACGATGAACCCAGAGATGATGGATGCGCTGCATTCGATCGCGGCCGATCGGGGAATCTCGGTCGACACCCTCTTCGCGGTCCTCGCCGACGCGATGGAGTCCGCCTACAAGAAGATGCCTGATGCGCGCGAGTACGCCTGGGTGGTGATCAATCCCGACACGGGTGAGTTCCGCGTGATGTCCCAGGATCTCGACGACGAGGGCGAGCCGGTCGGCGCCGAGTTCGACGTCACACCCGACAACTTCGGTCGGATCGCAGCGCAGGCGGCGAAGCAGGTGATGGGCCAGCGGATTCGCGAGGCGGAACGTGAGCTGAAGTACGAGGAGTACTCCGGCCGCGAGGGTGACATCGTGACGGGCATCGTCCAGCAGAGCGACGCCCGGTACACGCTGCTCGACCTCGGCAAGGCCGAGGCGCTCATGCCGCAGTCCGAGCAGGTCCCCTACGACCGTCCCCAGCCCGGCCATCGCGTCAAGGCCTACATCGTCGAGGTGCGGCGTACCGAGAAGGGCCCGCAGATCGTCGTCTCGCGAACCCACCCCGGCCTGATCAAACGGCTGTTCGAGTTGGAGGTCCCCGAGATCGCCGACGGCATCGTCGAGATCCGTGCCTGTGCACGGGAGCCAGGCCAGCGCACCAAGATCGCCGTCTACTCCAACGACCCCAACGTCGATCCCGTCGGGGCGTGCGTGGGAGCGAGGGGCGGACGGGTCCGGATGGTCGTCAACGAGCTCAACGGGGAGAAGATCGACATCGTCCCCTTCACCGAGGACCTTCCCGAGTTCGTCACCAAGGCGCTCGCGCCCGCGAAGGTCACCGAGGTCCGCATCCACGAGGAGACCTCCACCGCCGAGGTCATCGTGCCGGACTACCAACTCTCCCTGGCGATCGGAAAGGAAGGCCAGAACGCCCGCCTCGCACACCGTCTCGTGGGCCTGAGGGTCGACATCAAGAGCGAGACGCAGCTCCGCGAGGAGGAATCCGGCGAGGCCTGGGCCGAGGGTGAGTGGATCACCAACGAGGCCGGGGAGCAGGTGTTCCAGCCGGCCGACGGTGGTCGGACGATCTCGGCGGCGGAATGGCAGTCCGGTGGTCCGGCGAACTCACGTCCGCCGCGCGGCGGCTCGGCACCGGCCCCGGCGATCGACGTGGTCGATGCCTCTCGCGACGGGGGTGACGCGGCCGGCGCGGGTCAAGTCGCCACCGCTTCGGCCGACGTCGACGGGCCGGCGGGCGCGTCCGACTCGGGGGCGGATGCCGGCACCGTGGACGACGGAGGCGGGGCATAGGGAGGCAACGAACCTGCGTGGGCTGCCGGGCGCGTCACGACGAGCGCGACCTCGTCCGTGTATCGCTCCGGGACGGCCGATGGTGCCTGGGGCAGGGACCGGGGCGTGGCGCCTGGTTGTGTCGCGTGCCGGAGTGTCTGGACCGTGCGGGCGGCCGTCGGGTATTCGAGCGGGCGTTACGTGTGGGCTCCACGCCGCCGGTGGAGGACCTGCGGCAGCTCCTCGGCGGATGCGGGAGGCCTTCCGGAGACGAACTGACCAGTTGAGGGAGCGCCGCGGCGACGGACACGTTTCCGTCGAGGTGCTCCGACGTGAAAAGATGGAGATGGTGCCTTGGCCCGGCTCGGCCGGGGCACCGGGTTCGTATCCGATGCGAACCTCGATGTAGAGCAGAACAGAGACGAAGACGTTGGCACCCAAACTCCGTGTGTATGAGCTCGCCCGCGAGCTCGGGATGACGAACAAGGAGACGCTCGACCTGTGCGAGACGCTCGGGATCGGCGTCAAGAGCCACTCGTCGAGCATCATCGACGCGCAGGCCGATCGGGTTCGTCGCAAAGCCGAACGCGAAGGGCTCACTCGCGCCGAACAGCCTGAGGAGCCCAAGCCGGCCAAGAAGGCGCCGGCCAAGAAGGCCGCGGCGAAGAAGGCGGCGCCCGCACCGGACCCGACACCGGCGCCGATCCCGGTGGAGGCCGCATCGGCAGCGGACCTCGGCGAGCCGCAGTCCGCGGACGGCGAGGCCTCCACCGCCGCGCCGGGCGTCCCGCCCGCTGCCGACGCTACCGGCGGACCGTCCGCCGCGACGCCGGCGGCGTCGCGTCCGCCGATCGAGGGTCGGGTCATCTCCAACAAGCCGGCCGAACCGCCGCGAAGGGCAGAGGTCGACACTCCGCCGCCGGCGGCCAATCCCCCCGGTATGGGTGGAAGGGTTGCCGCGGCGCGCCCCGCTCCGAGTTCGCCCACGCCGGTGCCCGGCGTGGGCCCCGGCGTCCCGCCGCGCCCCGGTGGTGCGCCGCGTCCGCCGGGAATGCCGCCCGGTGCCCCCGGCGGGCCCCCCATGTCACGCCGGCCGCCCGATCCCGCCGCCTCCCGGTCCACCGATGTCGCGCTCGGGCAAGCCGATCCCGCCACCGCCGGGTGCGGGAGGTCGCGGACCGATGATGCCGCCCGGTCGTAGCGCCGGTCCTCGGCCCGGCGGCGGCCCATCGGGTGGTCCCGGCGGGAACTATCGCAGCGGTGGTCCTCGACCCGGGGCGGTCCGGGCGGACCCGGAGGTCCCGGCGGTGGCCGCTTCGGAGGCCCGGGCGGTCCGGGTGGACCCGGTGGACCCGGTGGTGGCCGTCCGGGCGGCGGCCGTCCCGGCGGCCCCCAGCAGCGGCCACGCCGCAAGGGGCGTCGTCGTCGCAATCGCGAAGAGCTCCAGCCGATGGGGATGCCCACCTACACCCCGCAGGATGCGGCGGTGCCCGAGGGTGTCGTGGTAATCGAACGCGCCTCCACGCCCCAGACGCTCGGCGCCAAGCTCAACCGGACGGCGGCCGACGTCGTGCGCTTCCTGTTGACCAACGGTGAGATGGTGACCGCGACGCAGTCCCTGAACGACGAGATGATCGAGTTGTTCGCGGCCGAGGTCGGAGCGGAGATCTCGCTGGTCGATCCCGGACAGGAGCAGGAGGTCGAGCTCCAGAAGGTCCTGGCCTATCCGACCGGTGAGGACGAGGACACCTCCGACTGGCCTCATCGACCGCCGGTCATCACCGTCATGGGTCACGTCGATCACGGCAAGACCAAGCTGCTCGACCAGATCCGCAACGCGGATGTGGCCGAGGGTGAGGCGGGCGGCATCACCCAGCACATCGGCGCCTATCAGGTCCTCAAGAACGGCAAGCCGATCACCTTCCTCGACACCCCGGGCCACGAGGCCTTCACGGCGATGAGGGCTCGCGGTGCAGAGGCGACCGACATCGTGATCCTCGTGGTCGCGGCGGACGACGGTGTCATGCCCCAGACCGTCGAGGCCATCCAGCATGCGCAGGCGGCGGAAGTGCCGATAGTCGTCGCGATCAACAAGATCGACCGGGAGGGTGCGGATCCCCAGAAGGTGCTCAGCCAGATCGCCGAGCACGGTCTGGTTCCCGAATCGTGGGGCGGCGAAACGGTCGTGTGCGAGGTCTCGGCGAAGCAGAACATCGGGATCGAGGAACTGCTCGACAGCGTGCTCCTCGTGGCCGAGGTCGAGGACCTCCGGGCGACCCCGGAGGGGCGCGCCGGTGGTGTCGTGCTCGAATCGCACCTCGACGTCGGCCGTGGCCCGGTGGCGACGGTGCTCGTACAACGGGGCACGCTCAAGGTGGGCGACCCGTTGGTGGCCGGACCGGCCTGGGGTCGTATCCGGGCACTCATCAACGACCGCGGCGAGCAGGTCAAGACGGCGTCGCCGTCCACGCCGGTCCGCGTATTGGGCCTCTCCGACGTCGCCGACTCGGGTGACGACTTCGTGGTCGCTCCCGACGAGCGCAAGGCGAAGTCCGTGGCCGAGACCCGTGCCCACTGGCAGCGTGACGCCCGTCGCGGCAGGGACTCGAGCGTCATGTCGGGTGGCGCGAAGCTCGAGGACATCTTCGACCAGATCCAGCGGGGTGAGGCGGCCACGCTCAACATGGTGGTCAAGGCCGACACGTCGGGCTCACTCGAGGCGGTCGTGGAGTCGCTCCGCAAGCTCGAACGACCGGAGGTCAAGATCGGCTTCGTGCTGCGGGGAGTGGGTGGGATCACCGAGTCCGACATCCAGTTGGCCGAGACATCCGACGCGACGGTCATCGGGTTCAACGTACGGCCGGAACGCCGCGTTCGCGAGCTCGCCGCGTCCGAGGACGTCGAGATCCGCACGTACGAGGTGATCTACAAGTTGCTCGAGGACGTCGAGTCGGCGATGGTGGGCATGCTCGAGCCCGAGTTCGAGGAAGTGGTCACCGGCGACGCCGAGGTCCGGGAGATCTTCAAGGTGCCACGAATCGGCTTCATCGCCGGGTGCTACGTACTCGACGGGGTGATCACCCGAAATTCCAGGGTTCGCTTCATCCGAGAGGGAACGGTCATCTGGAAGGGTGAGATCCAGTCCCTGCGGCGCTTCAAGGAGGACGTCCGCGAGGTGGCGGCCGGGTACGAATGCGGTATCGGCCTCAGCGACTACCAGGACCTCCGCGAAGGCGACGTCATCGAAACCTTCGACCTGAAGGAGATCCCCCGCGCGTAACCTCGCGTGGCCGGTGACCGATCCGGGTGTCCGGGTGCGGCATCCGCCGCGCCCGCGTGGGTCCGTCCGCGTCGAGGGACGGAAGACGGCTACAGCTACGAGCAACGGAGCGGATGATGGCTCGACCACGGCAACAGGCCCAGGCCCGGCACCGGTTCAACCGGACCGATCGGATAGCGGAGACGATCCGTGAGATCGTCGCGACCGAACTCGAGCGCCACGACGACGACCGTCTCACCCTCGTGACCGTCACCGGCGTGGTGGTCGACAACGACCTTGCGGCCGCAAAGGTGTACTACTCGGCGTTGACCGCGGCCGCCGGCGGTCATACCGACGACGTTGCCGGTGCGCTCGACGAGTTGCGCTGGCCCATCCAGCGCGTCGTCAACGGAGCGATCCGTGCGCGGCGGACCCCTCAGATCCAGTTCCTCCCCGACGAGGTTCTCGCGGCCGCGTTGCGAATCGACGACATCGCGGCGCAGCGGGTCACCGTCGAGGTCGAGGATCCCGACGCGCCGCGCCGCTGAGCGAGCGGGTCGGATTCACCGTCACGATGGGTTCACCCGAGCGAGGAGGCCGCCCCGGCCGGCGGCGACCCGACAGCGGTGCGATGGGCGTCGCCGTGCTGGACAAGGACGCGGGTTGGACGAGCCACGACGTCGTCGCGAAGGTCCGCGGCATCCTCGCCACGAGAAGGGTCGGTCAGTCCGGCACGCTCGACCCCGACGCGACCGGCGTCCTGGTCGTCGGGGTCGGCCCGTACACCAAGCTGCTCCGCTTTCTCCAGGTCCTCCCCAAACGCTACGAGTGCGAGATCGTCTTCGGTATCGAGACCGAAACCCTCGACGCGGCGGGCACGGTGGTCGCCACCCACGAGATGGAGGTCGACGAGGCGGAACTGGGGTCGGAGGTGCGCCGACTCACGGGTCCGATCGAGCAGGTGCCCCCGATGGTGTCGGCGGTAAAGATCGACGGAAGACGGCTGCACGAACTGGCGCGAAAGGGGGTGGAGGTCGATCGTCCACCTCGACCGGTCGAGGTCTACCGCTTCGAGGTCACACCCACCGACGAGCCGTTGATATGGCGGGCATCGGTCGAGTGCTCGTCGGGAACCTACGTGCGGGTACTCGCCGCTGACCTGGGCAAGGCCCTCGGAGGGGGCGCGCACCTGAGGGCGTTGCGTCGGCTGTCGGTGGGAGGGTTCGGGTTGGACGATGCATGCACCCTCGACACCCTCGGTCCCGACCGGCTGCTCACCGGTGCGGCGGCGGTGCCGGGCTTTCCCCTCGCCCGCGTGGACGACGTCGCCGCGCGGGCGGTCGGCCAGGGGGCGGTCCTCGACGCCGATGACCTGGGTGTAGCGGGTCACGGACCGTGGCCGGTGATCGGACCCGATGGGGAACTGCTCGCGGTCTACGAGTTGTTCGATCGTGGCGACGGTGGGCGCCGGGTGAAACCGGCCCTGGTCCTCGGCCGTGCATGACACGGCCCCGCACGGCGGGTGGCGGCGATACGCCTTCGGCTGACGGCGTTCCGGTAGCGTCGGGCCGATGGAGGTCGCCCACGATCCGGCCGAGCTGCGCGGTGGCGCCAGCGCGTCACGATCGGCTTCTACGACGGGGTGCACCTCGGGCACCAGACGTTGATCGCGGCAGTGCGCGGGCGGGCGTCCGGCGACGGGCTCACCACGACGGTCATCACCTTCGACCGGCATCCGGCGAGGGTGCTCCGTCCCCAGAGCGCCCCGCTGCTGTTGTGCGACCTGGATCAGAAGCTGGAGCTCCTCGCCGCGACCGGGGTCGATCGCGTACTCGTGTTGCACTTCGACGCCGAACGTGCGAAGGAGACGGCCTCCGACTTCGTGACCTCCGTCCTGGTCGGGGCGGCCAGGGCGAGGCTGGTGGTCGTGGGGGAGGACTTCCACTTCGGCCACGAACGCCACGGCAACGTCGCCCTGCTCGAACAGATGGGTGCCGAGCACGGCTTCGAGGTGCTGGGTCATCATCTCGTCGCCGCCGACGGATCGGACGCGCGGCCCGAGCTGCAGGTGTCATCCACCGCGATCCGACGAGCGTTGCTCGAAGGTCGTCTTGCCGACGCCAACGAGATGCTCGGTCGTCCTCACGAGCTACGTGGGCCGGTCGTCGACGGCGACAAGCGTGGGCGGGCGATCGGCTTTCCCACGGCCAACGTCGCGGTCTCGGCCGAACTGCTGCTCCCCGCGGACGGCATCTACGCGGGCCACCTCACGCGGCCCGACGGGGAGCGACTCCCCGCCGCGGTCTACATCGGGTCGCGCCCCACCTTCTATGAGGACCGACCGGCGTCGCTGCTCGAGGTCCATTGCCTGGACTGGGAGGGCGATCTGTACGGTGAACACGTGAGCGTGCAACTCGACCACCGGCTGCGGCCGGATCAACGATTCGACACCGTCGAGGCATTGATCGCCCAACTCGCGATCGATTGCCAACGGGCGAGCGAGTTGGCGCGCGGCGATCGGGGGTCGACGTCGTCCGCGCGGTCGGCGGCCACCCCGACCGCGCCCACGATCGGGGTGGGCGGCACGTGAGCCGGCACGTCCTGGACGATCCGATCCCGGGTCCGGTTCCCGAGGGCGTTCCCGGTACCGGAGTCCCGGTCGCCGCTCCGCGGCTGGCGCGCCACGTCGTGACGATCGACGGCGGCCATCAGGTCGGGATCACCGTCGCGGGTGCGGGAATCCCGCTGGTGGTCGTCCACGGCTTCTCGGCCGAGGGCTTCCTGTACGCGCAGACCCTTTCCCGGCTCGTGGCCATGGGTTTCAAGGTCATCGCCATCGACACGGCGGGTCACGGCGGTACGGCCGGCCTGCCTTCGGACGGCCACAACTTCAACGCGTACGGAGACCTGCTCGGCCGGATCATCGACCATCTCGGTATCGAGCACTGCGTGCTGGCGGGTCACTCGATGGGGGGCCGTATGGTCGCGCAGCTCGCGGCCGAGCGTCCGGACCGGACGATCGCGGTGATCATGATCGACGCGATCGTCGGCGACACCTGGGACAAGATGGTGTACGCGTTCCGTCTCGCGCCGCCGTTGCTGGGTCTGGTGGGAGCGATGCTCGCCGTCGACTCGGCCATGATCCTTCCGATCTGGCGTGATCCCCGACAGGCGACGAAGCTGCTTCGTCTTGCCCTGCCGACGATCGTCGCGGACGCGACCCATCCGTGGCGCCTGCTCGGGCCGGTCGTGTCGATCCTTCGTTCACGATCCAGCCGCTACGCCCTCAACGAGCTCGCCCAACAGCGCGTGCCGGTGTTCGTCCTTCACGGAGATCGTGACTTTGCCGTCCCACTCCGCACTTCACACGAGGCTGCGGAGCGTTCCCACGGCACCCACATCACGGTCGAGAAGGGCGGGCACTCGTGGTTGTTGCGCGATCCCGAGACCCTGCCCGCGATCGTGGCGGAATTGATGCCACGAGCGTTGGGCGATGCCTGTGCGGCGCACCTCCGCAAGCTCGGGGTGAGCGCTCCCAGACCCTCGGTCGGCCGGATCGAGAAGGCGTTCTACCGGCGCGACGCCCGGATCTTCGCGTTGACCCCGGTCGACAACGCCACTCGTCTGCTCGGCCGGCACCGTCGACCCGAGTACCGGTGGCGGACCGAGGCGCCGATGTCCTGAGAGGTGCGGGTCCCCATGGTGGGACCTGTGCGGCTAGGGTGTCGGCCCGTTGTTGGCGTCCCCGCGCCGGTGGCCTTCGTGGTCGCTCGACCGGTGGGAGGCCGGGTCCGACACCCACCTCAGGAGCACGACGTGTCACGTCCCCCCGCAAACCTCCCGCCGAAGGCGGACACCATCGCAAAGCACGCCCGCGGCGAGGCCGACACCGGCTCCCCGGAGGTGCAGATCGCGCTGTTGAGCGATCGGATCAACCATCTGACCGCCCATCTGAAGGATCACAAGAAGGACCACCACAGTCGCCGTGGCCTCCTTCGCCTGGTGGGTCGTCGTCGCCGCCTGCTCGACTACCTCCACGAGATCGACGTCGAGCGGTACCGGGCGATCGTCGCCGAGTTGGGCCTGCGCCGCTGAGTCCCTACGCCCGAGGGTGGCGCCCTCGACCAGTCGCAGCCCGGTCCGTGGTCGGCGCCGTTCCGTCGGCTAGCCTGACCACCCGAGACGTGAAGCACGCGATCAGTGCCTGGTCGCCGATGCCCGAGCCGGGCCGTCTGGTGGGTGTCGCCCACCACCGGAACACCGACCACCGTCGGACTCCTGCCGGGTTCGGGCCTCGACAACTGGGAACTGGTCATCTCACGTCTCCCGTGTCCCGTCGCCATCGGCAGGGCACGGTCTCCGGTGCCACCGTGGCGCCGGGCCCCGACTCAGGTCGAGTCGGGACGACACAGGAGAGAAACCGAACATATGGCTGATGCCATTCGCGTCGAGACCGCCGTCGGCGGCGACGACACCAAGACCATGTCCCTCGAGTCCGGTGCCCTCGCGGGCCTCGCCGGGGTTCGGTGCTCGCCGGCCTCGGCGACACGCGGATCCTGATGACCGCGACCGCGGCGAAGTCGGTCCGTGAAGGGATCGACTTCTTCCCGCTGACCGTCGACATCGAGGAGCGGTCCTACGCCGCGGAAAGATCCCCGGATCCTTCTTCCGTCGCGAGGGCAAGGCGTCCGACGCCGCGATCCTCACGTGCCGTCTGATCGACCGCCCGCTGCGTCCGTCGTTTCCGGACGGCTTTCGCAACGAGGTCCACATCGTGGGCACCGTCGTCGGTGCCGACATGGAGAATCCCCATGACGTCCTGGCCATCAATGCCGCCTCGGCGGCCCTGTGCATCTCCGACGTCCCCTTCGAGGGCCCCATCGGTGCCGTGCGTATCGCGTACGACGTCGGTGGTGAGTGGGTCGCACATCCGACCTACCAGGAGGGCGACGCCTCGGTCTTCGAGATGGTCGTCGCCGGTCGTGAACTCGAGGACGGCGACGTCGCCGTGATGATGGTCGAGGCCGGCGGCACCGAGAAGAGCTGGGAGTTCTACGGCGAGGGTGCACCCAAGGTCGACGAGGCGGCACTGGCTGAGGGCCTCCAGGCCGCCAAGCAGTGGATCAAGGAGGCCATCGCCCTCCAACGCCGCCTCATCGAGGCCGTCGGCGGTCCGAAGGCCGCCATGGACTTCGCCGCACAGGCCGACTACACCGACGATCAGTACGCGGCGGTCTCCGAGGCCGTCGGTGAGCGGATCGGCGAGGTCATGTCCGTCGCGGACAAGACCGAGCGCGCCGCCGAAGGCGCATTGCGCGACGAGGTGGTCGCCGCGTTGACCGAGCGATTCGCCGGCGACGACGAGGCACTCGCCGTCAAACAGCTCAAGGCGGCCTTCCGTTCGCTCACCAAGGCCACCGTCCGTCGCCGTATCGTGAACGACGGCGTGCGGATCGACGGCCGCGGGCCTCGCGACATCCGCCCGTTGTCCGCAAAGGTGGACCTGTTGCCAACCGCGCACGGCTCGGGCCTGTTCCAGCGTGGTGAAACCCAGGTGCTCAACGTCGCCACGCTCGCCATGGGCAAGATGGATCAGATGATCGACGGGATCACCCCGTTGACGTCCAAGCGCTATCTGCACCATTACAACTTCCCTCCGTTCTCCACCGGCGAGACGGGGTTCATGCGCGGGCCCAAGCGTCGCGAGATCGGCCACGGCATGCTGGCCGAGCGGGCCCTCGTCCCGGTGATCCCCACCATGGAGGAGTTCCCCTACGTCATCCGGACCGTGTCCGACGTGCTCGCCTCCAACGGTTCCACGTCGATGGCATCGGTGTGCGGGTCGACCCTGTCGTTGATGGACGCGGGCGTCCCGATCAAGGCCCCCGTGGCCGGCATCGCGATGGGCCTGGTGTTCAGCGACGGCAAGTACACGACCCTCACCGACATCCTGGGTGCGGAGGACGCGTACGGCGACATGGACTTCAAGGTCGCCGGCACCGCCGAGTTCGTCACCGCGCTCCAGCTCGACACAAAGATCTCGGGCATCCCCGCCGACGTGCTGGCCGCCGCACTCGAACAGGCCAAGGAGGCGAGGCTCGCGATCCTCGACGTCATGGCCACGGCGATCGCCGAGCCCCGACCGGAGGTCGCGGAGAACGCGCCGAAGATCGTGAGCTTCGAGATCCCCGTCGACAAGATCGGCGAAGTGATCGGTCCCAAGGGCAAGGTGATCAACGCCATCCAGGCCGAGACCGGCGCCAACATCTCCGTGGACGACGACGGCATGGTGGGTGTGGTGTCGATCGCAGCGGTCGACCCCGGCTGTGTCGCCGAGGCCGAACGTCAGATCCGGCTGATCCTCAACCCGCCAACGGCCGGGGTCGGCGAGACCTACACCGGCAAGGTGGTGAACATCACCAAGTTCGGGGCATTCGTCAACATCCTCCCGGGCCGCGACGGCCTGGTGCACATCTCCAAGCTCGGTGGCGGCAGGCGCGTCGAGAGCGTCGAGGCGGTCGTGAACCTCGGCGACGAGATGGAGGTGGTGGTCGAGGACATCGACCCCAACGGCAAGATCAGCCTTCGGCCCACCCAACCGGTGGCCGGTGGGTCGGGAGGAAGCGGGTCCGACCCAAAAGCTGACCGGGCTCCGGCCCGGGCCGACGACTCCGCCGACGAGGCGGATCGTCCGTCGAATGATGGGGACGAGGGCGACGGGGCGTCCCGTTCCACCACGACGAGTGGTCGCGGCGCTCAGAGGAGTGGCGCCACCATCTCAGTGGAGGATCGGGTCGAGGTCTCCTTCGAGGATTTCCACGACGCCGCGATGCGCGAACTCCACGGCGACCTCGGTCCCGCTGCCAAGGGTGTGGGGAATCAGCGTGGAGGTGGCCGCTCCCGCCGTCCCCGTCGTCGTTGACCGGTCGCCGACGCGGCTCGGTCGGCGACGCGGCCGCGGTGCCCGGGCCGGAGCTCACCCGCTTCGGTTCGGGCCTTCGCGTCGCCACCGACGTGATGTCGGGCGCGGGATCGGTCTCGATGGCCGCGGTCGTTTGCATCGGCAGCCGTGACGAACCCGACGAGACGGCGGGATCGTCCCACTTCCTCGAACATCTGCTCTTCAAGGGCACGCTGCGGCGATCCGCCCGGGAGGTCAACCGGGCGGTAGACGCGGTCGGTGGCGACTTCAACGCCTACACCACGTCCGAATCCACCGTGTTCCACCTCCGGGTACCGGCGGAGTTCGCGGCCGATGCCACCGACCTGCTCTGCGAGGTGGTCGCCCACCCGCGACTCGATCCCCAGGAGATGGAGATCGAGCGCAACGTGATCCTCGGGGAGTTGGACAGCGCGCTCGACAGCCCCGACGAGGTGGTGGTCATGAGCCTCGCCGATGCCGCCTTCGCCGGGCACCCCCTCGGTCGTGAGACGCTCGGCATACCCGACACGATCGAGACGATGTCGGTCGAGGACGTGGCGGACTTCCATCGTCGTTGGTACACGGCACCCAACCTGGTGTTCGCCGCGGCCGGTCGCCTCGACGCGGACCGCTTCGCGGCGACGGTGGCCGAGCGCTTCGACGACCGTGCCGCCCACGAACGACCCGAGCGGACCGCCCCCGGTGTCATGTCGCCGGCCTTCGTCCAGGAGCGGCGCCCGATCGAGCAGGTCCACCTGGCGATCGGTTGGCGCTGTGTCACCGCCACCGACCCCGACCGCGTTCCGCTCGCGGTGCTGAACCACGCCCTGGGCGACGGGCCGTGCAGTCGTCTCCACGAGGAGATCCGTGAGCGGCGCGGCCTCGTCTACGCCGTGAGTTCGGCGGCGACCACCCACACCGACTCGGGCCTCCAGTCGATCTACTGTGCCACGGCACCCGAGCACGTCGCCGAGGTCCGAGCGCTGGTCGACGGGATCGTCGCCGACCTGTTGGCCCGCGGGATCGACGACGACGAGTTGGCGCTTGCGAAGGGCTACCTACGCGGATCGCTCCTCCTCGGGATGGAGGACTCCGGAGGGCGGATGAGCCGCTTGGGTGCTTCGGTCGCGACCCACGATCGCATTGTGCCGGTAGCCGAGTCGCTCGATCTCATCGAGTCGGTGACCCGCGACGACGTCATGGCCGTGGTCCACCGAGTGTTCGACGCCGCCCGTGTCGTGTCCCTCGTCGGACCCGACGGCTTCGACGTCGAGGCCTGATCGTCGGGTAGGACCGGCGGACGAGCAGGAGGAGTCCCGGGTCGTCGCGTCGTCCCGTCGCTACGATGCGCCGATGGCCGACCACCCGGGGCACGAACGGATACGAGTCGGGGTGTTCGGGGCGGGCGGTCGGATGGGCTCGACGGTGTGCGCCGCGGTGGTTGCCGACGACGCGCTCGACCTCGTCGCGGCGGTCGACCCCCATCACCAGGGGATCGAGGTGTCGAGTGCGGCGGGGGTGAGTGGGTGTGACGTACAGATCTCCGGTGACCCCGAGGTGTTCGTCGCCGCGGGTGTGCAGGTGGCGATCGATTTCACCGAGGCCCAGGCCGCGCGTCAGAACCTCCTGTTCCTGGCGCGGCACGGAATGCACGCCGTCGTGGGCACGACGGGATTCTCCGATGCCGACCTCGACCTCTTCGCACGCCGGTTCAGCTCCAGCAACTGTCTGATCGCTCCCAACTTCGCCATCGGAGCGTTGCTGATGATGCGTTTCGCCGTCGAGGCAGCGCCACTGTTCGACACCGTGGAGGTGATCGAGTTCCACCACGACCAGAAGGTCGACGCGCCCTCGGGTACCGCGTCGCTCACGGCCGAGCGGATCGCCGCGGCGTCGGCCGACTGGTCGCCCGACCCGACCACCCTGCTCAACCTCGACGGGGTCCGGGGCGGCACCGTTCCGGGAGGTGTGCGCGTGCACTCGGTGCGGATGCGGGGGATGGTCGCCCATCAGGAGGTGATCCTGGGGACCACCGGTCAGACCCTTACCATCCGCCACGACAGCCTCGACCGCACGTCGTTCATGCCGGGCGTGGTCATGGCGGTCAAGGCGATCGCGTCCACGCCGGGCGTCACCATCGGGCTCGACACCCTGCTGGGCCTCTGAGGAACGGCGGTCAGCCGTGCTGACGAGCCTGTTGTCGCTGGTCGCGGGTTTCGCGTCGGGGATTCTCGCCGCGGTCATCGGGGTCGGCGGCGGTGCGCTCACCACCCCGATGATCCGCTGGATGGGGGCTACGCCCATCGCGTCGGTGGGCTCGACGGTCCCCGCGATCCTGCCCGGTGCGCTGTCGGGGGCGTGGCGGTATCACCGTGAGGGGCTGATCGAACGGGAGATCGTGCTCATGTGCGGCCTGGCCGGTGTCGTGTCCGCGGCACTCGGTGCGTGGGTCGCCGACCTGGTCGACGCGCACTGGCTGATGGTCCTCACCGCGGTCGTGATCATGTGGTGCGGCGTGTCGTTGTGGCGTGACGCACTCCGCGTCCCGCCGACGCAGTTCGGTCCCGAGAGCGTCCACCCGACCGAGGAGCACGGGAGGGCGGGGATCGACGTTTCGGCGACGTCGGGGCAGTCGGTGCGGCCCCGCGGTGGGCGTCCGGCGATGCTGGCGATCGGGGTGACCGCCGGGTTCCTCGCCGGTCTGCTGGGTATCGGTGGTGGGCTCGTGTTGGTGCCGGCACTGACCCTGGGATTGCGGCTTCCGGTCAAGCGTGCGGTGGCCACATCCCTCGCGACCGTCGCCATGATGTCGGTGACCGCTCTCGTCGTGCACGTGTCGTTGGGCCACGTCGACTGGCGTTACGCACTGCCGCTCGCCGTCGGGATCGTGCCGGGGGCCCAGGTCGGTGCGACCTTCACGATCAGGACGTCGGACGCGGCGCTGCGCAAGGTCGCGGGCGTGTTGCTCGTCGTGATGGCGGCGCTGTTCGCCGGGCGTGAGCTGGCCGCCCTGCGCTGAGCCCACCACCGCGGCCGCGGCTCACTCGTCGTCGACCACCTCGGGGTCCTCGTCGAGGTGGAGCAGCCGCTGCACGTTGCCGCTGGGGCGCAGTTGAAGGAACATCGCGCCGATCACCACGACGGTGCTCGCCGCGGTGATCGGCCACTGGTAGCGCCCGATCCACCTGGCGAGATCGGTCACGTCGTCACGGAAGAGCAGCCCGATCCAGCGGCACAGGAACAATCGGGTGGCGGTGCCCGCCACGTTCAGCACCAGGAACTCCACGAAGCGCATCCGTGCGGCCCCGCACAGCAACGACACGTAGTTGTTGGGGATGACGAACGCAGCGGGATGAGGATCCGGCGGTGCCGCGGATCCTCCAGTCCGTGGCCCGTGGGACCGACCAGCCGTGCGGCGAGCCCCGACGACTCCGATGCCCAGCGCAGCGCGGGCGCCATACCAGTAGCCCAGTAGGAAGAAGAACGGATCGGGCAGCAGGTGCCGGATCATGCCGACGGCGTAGTAGCCCCCGGAGCCGACGTGGTTGGTGACCAGGATCAGGTTCCGGTTCACCGGGCTCAACGCGACGAGGACCAACGGGTGTGAACCCAGAAGGGTCGCCCAGGTGCTCCCGGCGACCCAACCGGCCACCACGACCGCCAGGATCGGCAACATGGCGACCGGCATCACCCAACGCGGCGGTACCCGTCCCGGGTCGTCGGAAGCCGCGACCGGTCCCGAGTAGGGGTGCTCGGGAGGCGAGGGGTTCACCGGGAACGTCAGTACGCGCGGGCGACGACGGCGAGGAGATCGTCGTCGTCGTCCTCGGGCCGGGGCAACGAGCCGTCTTCCCGTTGGAGGCATCGCACCGTGAGGGCGTCCTCGGCCAGGCTGGCCTCCCCGTCGACTCCGACGAGGTTCCACGGCAGTCGGGCAAAGCCGTGCCGTGCCACCGCCCGGGCCGAGTCGAGGTCATCCACCTCCACGGTGCGTTCCTCGGTGCGTCGACGCGCCGAGGCCGTGATGTCGTGCTGGATCCGCACGAGCAGGTCGGGCACCGTCGACGCGAGCGTGTCGATCGGCACGGCCGACTTCCCGGCTGTGTCGCGACGGATCAGCACGGCCGATCCCGACTCGAGGTCGCGGGGGCCGATCTCGATGCGCAGCGGAACGCCCTTCAGTTCCCATGCCGTGACCCGGCGCCCGAGACCGAGGTGGGTGTCACGGTCGACGCGGACCCGAACCCCCTGGTCCCCCAAGGCGGTGGCGATCCGATCAACCGTCTCCATCACCTCGGGCTGGTCCCGAACGGGCACGATCACCACCTGGAACGGTGCGATCCGCGGTGGCAGGACCAGACCACGGTCGTCGCCGTGCGCCATGATCAACCCGCCGACCATCCGGGTGCTCGATCCCCACGACGTGGTCCAGCACGTTCGGCGTTCGCCGTCGACGTCGAGGTAGTTCATGTCGAAGGCCTCAGCGAAATTCTGCCCCAGCTCGTGGCTGGTCGCGAGTTGCAGGGCCTTGCCGTCGCCCATCATCGCCTCACAGGTGAGGGTGTCGGTCGCCCCGGCGAAGCGCTCCTTGGCGGTCTTGCGCCCGAGCAGGACCGAGATCGCCAACTCCCCGGTGAGGAACTCGTGGTACACGGACTCGTGGATGAGCCGCGCGTAGGCCGACGCGTCGTCGCGGGTGGCGTGCGCGGTGTGTCCCTCCTGCCAGAGGAACTCGCTCGTCCGGAGGAAGGTCCGCGGCCGGAGCTCCCAGCGCACGACGTTGGCCCACTGGTTCAACAGCAGCGGGAGGTCTCGATGGCCCTGGATCCAGTTCGCCATCATCTCACCGAAGACCGTCTCGGACGTGGGGCGCACGACGAGCGGCTCGGCCAACTCCTTTCCACCCGCATGGGTGACGATCGCGAGCTCGGGACTGAATCCCTCGACGTGCTCGGCCTCGCGCTCGAGATAGGAGTTCGGGATGAACAACGGGAAATAGACGTTCTCGGCGCCGGCCGCCTTGATGCGTCGATCGACCTGGGCCTGCATCCGCTCCCATATCGCGTAGGCGTACGGCCGGATGACCATCGTGCCCCGTGCCGGTCCATTCGACGCGAGCTCCGCCTTGTCGAGCACGTCCTGGTACCACTGCGGAAAGTTCTCGGCCTGGGGGGTGAGCACGGGCGGTCTGGCCATCGTGCGAGCTTAGGAGGAGTGCCGGGGCGGGCCCGTCTGCCCGGGCTTCGGCCGGGCCGTAGCGGGACGAGGTGGAGTGGCGACCTAGCCTGTTCGAACGTGTATCGGTTCGTGTGGAAGCCGCGGTGGATCCTGTCGCATCTGTTCGTCGCGGCGATGTGCATCACGATGCTGCTGATGATGCGGTGGCAGCTCCATCGCCTCGACCAACGCAAGGCCCAGAACCGGCTGATCGAACAGAGGGCCGACCGGGCGCCCCGACCCCTCGCGGAGGTGCTCTCGGCCGCCGGCGTGACCGACGCGGGTCGGGGTGAGCGCGTCGACTACACGGCGGTCTCGGTCACGGGCACCTACCGGCCCGAGGCGGAGTTCACGGTCCCCTCGAAGACGCTCGGCGGTGCGGCAGGAAGGCTGGTGGTCACGCCGCTGTACCCACGCGGCGGGGGTGATCCCGTGCTGGTCGTCCGGGGCTTCGTCCCCGCGGCGGTGTCGGACGTCACGCCCCCGATCGAGGGCGTGGAACCGCCGTCGGGGACGGTCGCAGTCGACGGCTGGGCCCGTGCCACGCAGATAGCGTCGGGTCTGGAGAACCGCGTGGTCGACCTCGGCGACCACCAGTACGCCCGACTCGACCTCGACGCCATCTCCGCAGCGGCCCGGCTGCGGTATCAGCCGGTGTACGTCCAACTCGAGTCGCAGACCCCACCGACCGGCGCACGGATGCTCACGCCCTACCCGCTACCGGACCGCAGCGAGGGGCCGCCTCTCGGCTATGCGGTGCAGTGGGCGATCTTCACCCTCCTGACGCTCATCGTCTATCCGTTGTTGTTGCGCAGGGTCGCCCGCAATCGTGCGCTCGGTGACCTCACTCCGGTCGACGACGTTTCCTCTGCACCCGACGGCAGGGTCGACCCCGATACGGATTCGACCCGCTCGCCGGTCGACCGGGTCGACGCGGGCTCCGCGAGTCGACCCGAACCGGAGAGCACGTCGTGAGCGGGGCGGGCCCGCGGGACCGCATCATGGATGCGGTCATCGCGTGCGTCGACCGAAGCGGCCTCAAGGCATTCGCCCTCGAGGACGTCGCGTCGCTCGCCGGGTGCTCACGGGCGACGATCTACCGCTGGTTCCCGGAGGGGCGCACCCAACTCGTCAACGAGACCGTCACCAGGGAGGTCGGCGCGTTCTGGAGCGAGCTCTACCGTGCGGTCGACCACTTCGAAGGCGTGGAGGACCGCCTGGTGCACGGGCTGATCCTGGCCCGACGCAGCATCCGGGACAACGAGCTCCTGCAACGCCTGGTCGCGCCGGAACCCGACGACTTCCTTCCGGCACTCGTGAGCTCCGACCAGCTCGTCCACGCCCTGATCACCGGCTATCTGCGGGACCTGATCCTCCGCGGACCCCTGGTGGAGGGGATCGACACCGACGATGCCGCGGAGTACCTGGCTCGGCTCTTGATGAGCCACATCGGGGCGGCCGGATCCTGGGACCTCGACGACGAGCAGCAGGTCCGTCACCTGGTGCGGACCCAGTTCCTCGCCGGGATCATCGCCCGATGATCCGTCGTCCACCCGACCGGGCGTGACGCCGGGGCGGACGGACCGAACCCCCTACGGTTCCGTCCACCCCGGAGTGGATGGGTCGCGGCTCAGTGCCCGCCTGCGCCGGTCGCGGCCACGTCACCGGCCTGGAAGATCCCCATCGCCCCCTTCGAGGCATTGGAGAACTTGTGGGTCACGAACGGGTAGTTCCCCGGCACCGCGAAGGTGAACTCGACGAAGCCACCCTGTGACGGTTGGAGGTCGAGCGCCTGGGAGCCTCCTCGCCGTGCATCGGGTCGCAGCACGTAGGAGCCTTCCTTGAACACGGTGTCGAAGATGGTGCCCACGATGTGGAAGGCGGAGTTCTCCGAGGGTCCGTCGTCGACCACCCAGATCCGGATCCGCTCGTTGGGCTCGACCCGGATGGGGGCGTGCACGTACTGGTTGTAGTACCCGTTGAACACGACGGCGTCGAAGTTCTCCGCGAGCATCTTGTCGAGGTCTCCCTCCTTGCCGTTGGGGCCGAGGTAGAGCTCGGACTGGACCAGGACGTACTCGTGCGCGACGGGTGGGAGGTCGGGGGGATCGATGACGACCGCGCCGTACATCCCGTTGCCGATGTGGTGCAGCGTGGGGCTCGTGCCGCAGTGGTACATCCACGCACCGGCGTAGTCGGCCTTGAACTGGTAGACGAGGCTCTCACCGGGCTTGATCGAGCGCATCTCGACGTTGGGCGCGACCTTCGATGCGTGGAAGTCGATCGAGTGCTCGATGGATCCGTCGTTGACCAGCGTGACGTTGAAGACGTCGCCGATCTTGCCACGGAGCGTCGGACCGGGGACGGTTCCGCCGAAGGTCCACATCGCCTGGGTGACCCCGGTGCGACCTCGATCGTCTTGTCGATCGCGTGCAGTGAGATGTTGTGCACGGTGCCGCCCGGTGCGGGGGCCAGGGTCGGGTCGTAGGGCTTCCAGTCGGGTCCCGGGTTCTTCGACGCATCGATCTTCGCTCCGGTCGAGGCGGCCGCCGTGGATCCGCCCGAGACCGCTGCGCCGGTTGCGCCCTTGACGGTGATGGTCATGACCATGCCGGCGGCCTTGTGGCCCGCGACGGTGCACCAGGCTTCGGTGCTCGCATCGAAGGGTCCGACCTCGACCGTCTGGGAGTTGTTGGGCGCGAGCATCTTGGTGCCGTCGGTGCCGTCGACCTTCAGGTCGTGGTCCATGGTGCCCTTGTTGGTCACCTTCAGGATGAGCTTCTGGTTGGGCTCCACCTCGATGGTCGCAGGCTCCACCTTGAACTCGGTGAGGACGACCGACACGGTCTTGGGTGGTCTGGGGGCCGGACGATCCGCCGGTCCCACCGCCTCCGGTGGGTAGCAGGATCCCGAGTGCGCCGAGCACGAGGGCGAACAGCCCGAACGTGGTGGCGAGAATCATGAGCAGAGGGGAGCCGCCGCTTGAGTGGCCGCGCTCCTTGGTGGGGGTAGTGGAGTCGTCCATAAGGTCAACCTAACAACGTTCTCAGGTCGTGGACATGTGACTCTTGACATCGACGCCCCGGCAGGCCTTACGCGAACCCGCGCAGCTTGTGAATCGCGTCACACGCGCGCCAATGAGACGAATCAGGTCTTATTGTCTCACATGTGACGGACGGCATCTCCGCGGAGGACCGTGTCCTCGACGCGGCGCTCACCTGCATCTCGCGGTGGGGCCTCACGAAGACCACGGCCGAGGACATCGCCTCGGAGGCCTCCGTCAGCCGAGCGACCGTGTACCGACTGTTCCCGGGCGGCCGCACGGCGATCCTGCAACGCCTCGCGTTCCGCGAGCTCGCAGCCCTCGGTGACCGGGTCGTCTCGGACGCGTCGGGGCGTCCCGGTGTCGAGGCGACGCTCACGGCCGGCATCGTCTCGGGGGCGGGGGCACTGCAACGTCATCCCGCCGTCGCCTACCTCGCCCGCCACGAACCGGACTCCCTCCTGCCGTTCATCTCGTTCGACCGGCTCGATCCGGCCCTGGCGCTGGTACGGACCACGTTCGCCCCGCTGCTCGTCGAGTTCGTCGACGATGCGACGGCCGGTGACCTCGTCGAATGGGCGGCGCGAGTCGTCCTGTCCGCGCTCGCGCAGCCGGGCTGGTTCGACGTGACCGACCCGATCGCGGTCGAGGCGTTCGTGCGGCGATACCTCTCGCCCGGTATCGCCGCGTGTGGCTCCGCCGCCTCGGGGCTCCCCGAGCGCGTGGCCCCGCGGCATGAGCGAACCACCGACCGACGCTCCGCCGACGAACTCACCGCGACGTCGGGGCGGGGCCGGGGTGGCCGCGATGCGGTCGCATACGACGCCGACGAGCGCGACACCGATCTCCACAACAGCAACTCCGTCCCAGGGGGAACCTCATGACCACCTACCAGCAGATCATCGGCCGTGAAGACATCGACGATCTCGAGGAGATCCTCGCGGTGAGCAACACCGACCGCGACGAGGTGGTGCGCACCGTCGAGGACCACAGCGACGCGATCTTCACCTGGGACTACGACAAGGGCTCCCGACCCGCGCTCGAGAAGCTCTACGAGAAGGCCAAGGTGTCCCAGTGGAACGGGGAGACCGACCTCCCGTGGGACACCGAGGTGGACATCGAGAAGGTCGTCCTGCTCAACGCCATCCAGAACAACCCGGGAGCACCGGAGGGACAACTCGTCGACTTCGACGTCGTCGGAACGCCCTTCGAGAAGTGGGACGCGAAGCAGTGGATGGAGTTCGGCATCCAGTCGAACGTCTGGACGATGAGCCAGTTCATGCACGGTGAGCAGGGCGCGCTCATCTGCACCGCCAAGATCGTCGAGACGGTCCCCTGGATCGACGCCAAGTACTACGCGTCGACCCAGGTGATGGACGAGGCGCGTCACGTCGAGGTGTTCGCGAAGTACCTCGACACCAAGCTCGGCGACTTCTACCCGATCAACACGCACCTCGGCCTGTTGCTCGAGGACATCGTCAACGACAGCCGGTGGGACATGACGTACCTCGGCATGCAGATCATGGTGGAGGGCCTCGCACTCGCGGCGTTCGGGTTCATGCACCAGACCACGACCGAGCCGCTGCTCAAGCAACTGCTGCGCTACGTGATGAGCGACGAGGCCCGGCACGTGGCCTTCGGCGTCCTCTCGCTCAAGGAGTACTACGCCAATCTCACCGACGCCGAGATGTTCGAGCGCCAGCAGTTCGCGTTCGAGGCGGCGGTACGGATGCGGGATCGCTTCCTCCAACAGGAGGTGTTCGAGCGGCTGGGCATTCCCGCGAAGGACGCGATCCAGGCGGTGATGCGTACGCCGATGCGGCAGTTGTTCCAGATGATGCTCTTCTCCAAGATCGTCCCGAACTGCAAGAAGCTCGGCCTTCTCGACCGCAACGACTTCTGGTTGCGTCGGCGCTTCGAGGAACTCGGGGTCATCCAGTTCGAGGACCTGACCGACACCTCCGACGAGATGGAGGCGTTCGCGCTCTCCGCCGACGAGCTGGCAGGCTCCACGGCGAATCGCTGAGGCGTCCCCACTCCGTGCAGGAGGCCTCGTGACGACGGCCTCGGATCCAGGCGATTCCCGGGTGGCCGAGCTCTTGTTGGCCGTGAGGCTGGTGGGGTTCGGACCGGTCGATCGCGTCGCTGCCCGAGTCGCCATCCCCGAGCACCAGGTTGCACCGTTGTTGAGGCACCTCGAACAGAGCGGGTGGGTGACGTATCGAGAGGGCCCGTGGTCCGGCTGGTCGCTGACCGCGGCCGGGCGCGCCCACGGCGAACGACTCCTCGCCACCGAGGTGGACTCCCTCGGGGTACGGCCGCGCGTCCGCTCGCTCTACGAGCGCTTCTTGGACCTCAACCCCGTCGTGTTGGACCTGTGCACCCGCTGGCAGGTTCGCATGGCCGGGCCGATCGGCGCCGGCACCGACGGTTCGGCGGCGACGATGTCACCCAACACCCACGACGACGCGGCCTACGACGAGCAGGTCATCGCCGACCTGGTGACCCTGCATGTCGACGTCCGCGAGTTGTTGGGCGAGCTCGCTTCGCTGACCGAGCGATTCGGCCGATATCGATCGCTGTTGGACGCGGCGTTGGACCGCGTCCGGGCCGGGGAGCACGACTGGTTCGCCAAGCCGGTCGTCGAGAGCTATCACACGGTCTGGTTCGAGCTGCACGAGCAGTTCCTCGCAGCGCTGGGGCTTGAGCGGGGCTGAGCTCCGCCGCGGTGGCCCCCGACGAGCCGGAAGAGGGCATCGGGGCGGCGAGTAGCGTGACCGTCATGGCACTCCTGGACGACGAACCGCGCTTCGGTCGCGTGCTCACGGCGATGGTGACGCCGTTCGACGAGGACGGCGGCCTCGATCTCGACGCCGCGGCGAACCTCGCGGATTGGCTGGTCTCGAACGGCAGCGACGGGCTGGTGCTCGCCGGCAGCACGGGTGAGTCCGCGGTCCTCAGCGACTCCGAAGAGGTCGCCCTGACCAAGGAGGTTCGTAAGGCCGTCCCCGACGTCCCCATCCTGTTGGGCACGGGGTCCAACGACACCTCCTACGCGGTGGAGGCGACCCGACGTGCCGCGAAGCTCGGGGTCGAGGGCGTGCTCGTGGTGTCGCCCTACTACAACCGACCGCCACAGGTTGGCATCGAGCAGTACTACCGGGCGGTCGCAGCCGCCACGGACCTACCGGTCATGCTGTACGACGTCCCGACGCGTACCGGTCGGCACATCAGCACCGGGACGATGTTGAGCCTTGCACACGGGGTCGACAACATCGTCGGGCTCAAGGATGCCGGCGGCAATCCTACCGACACCGCCAAGCTCCTGCGCGACGCTCCGGACGACTTCGTCGTCTACTCGGGTGACGACGCACTGACCCTGCCGCTGCTCGCGGTCGGCGCGGTGGGCGTCATCAGCGTCGCGTCGCACTGGGTCGGCAAGGAGCTCGGGGAGATGGTCCGGGCATTCGAGCGCGGCGACGTCGTCGCTGCGGCGTCGATCAACCGTCGGCTCATCAGCTCCTATGAGTTCGAGAGCTCCGACGACGCCCCGAATCCCATCCCCACCAAGGCGATGCTCCGCTACCTGGGCCTCGATGTGGGCCACTGTCGGCCTCCCATGGGGCCTCAACCCGACTGGATGGCCTCGCGGGCCGAAGAGGTCAACAAGCAACTCGTTCGGCAGGGCTGATGGCGCCGCCCGTCCGTATCACCTTCCTCGGAGGGCTCGGCGAGATCGGCCGCAACTGCGCGGCGATCGAACTCGAAGGCCGCATCATGCTGCTCGATTGCGGGTTGATGTTCCCCGACACCGACATGCTGGGGGTCGACCTCGTCCTGCCCGACTTCAGCTACCTCCGGGAGCGTGCCGACCGCATAGAGGGCTGCATCCTGACCCACGGACACGAGGATCATGTCGGTGCCCTCAGCCATGCGCTCGGCGAGTTCTCGTTCCCGATCATCGGCTCGGCGTTCACGCTCGCCCTGGCGCGGGGTCGCATCGAGGAGAACGGCCTGCTGGGCCGTACCGAGTTGATTCCCGTAGCGGACCGCGAGCGTCGGCGCTTCGGCCCGTTCGACTGCGAGTTCCTCCCCATCACCCACTCGGTCCCGCACGGATTCGCCACGGCGTTCCACACCCCGCAGGGAACGATCCTTCATTCGGGCGACTTCAAGATCGACCTGACCCCCGTCGACGGTCGACTGTCGGATCTCAGCCGGATCGGCGCCCTTTCCAGCACCGACGGCATCCGTCTCCTGCTGTCGGACTCGACCAACGCCGAGGAGCACGGCCACTCGCGATCGGAACGGACCGTCGGCGGTGTCCTGTACGACCTGATGCACGAACACGCCGGCCGACGCGTCATCACCGCCTGCTTCGCGAGCCACGTCCACCGGGTCCAGCAACTCGCCGACGCCGCACAGGCTTTCGGCCGCGTCATCGTGCCGCTGGGACGCTCGATGCGCCGGAACATCACGATGGCCCGCGAGATGGGTGTGCTCGACATCGCCGAGTCGGCCATCGCCGACGTGGAGCGCATCGGGGACTACGACCCCGGTGAGGTGTGTGTCGTCCACCGGATCGCAGGGTGAGCCGATGTCGGCACTCGCGTTGTTGGGCAGCGGGGACAACAAGTGGTTGCGCGTCACTCCCGAGGACACGGTGATCCTGTCGTCACACCCCATTCCCGGCAACGAGAGTGCAGTGAGCCGGGTCATCGACAACCTCACGCGCCTGGGCGCCCAGGTGGTGCACTCGGGGATCGAGGACGTCCACGCGACCGGTCACGCCAAACAGGAGGAACTGAAGCTGTTCCTTTCGGTCGCGCGACCCGAGTGGTTCGTCCCGGTGCACGGTGAGTACCGCCACCTGGTGGCGCACAGTCGGCTGGCGACAACGATGGGCGTGGCCGAGGACCATGTCGTTGTCGCTGAGGACGGCCACCAGCTGGAGCTCTCCGACGACGGTCTGCGCCGCGTGGGGTCGGTGCCGTCGGACTACGTGTTCGTACACGGCAGGGGCGACGTCGACTCCGAGACGCTCCAACAGCGTCGGATCCTCGGTGCTGAGGGCGTCGTGACCGCGATCGTGTGCGTCGACCTTCGTCGTCGCCGGCTCGTGGGCGGCCCGGAGGTCGCGAGCAGGGGGTGGGTGGCGCCCGATTCGCACGACGACTTCGTGGATGGGATCGCCACCCGGGTCCGAGCCGCCGTGGACGAACTCCTCGCCTCGGGTGACGAGCTGGGCCGCCCCGCAATCGAGCGGGCGGTGCGCCGTGCCGCCGGCAGCTACGTGGGAGACGCCACTCGGCGGCGTCCCATGATCGTGCCGGTCGTGCTGCTGGCCTGATCGCCCTGTCGCTGCCGGCCTACGCGCCCGATCCGACGGCCTGGACCGTGGCCACCGCGAGTCGACGTTCCGGTCGGGCTCACCACGGACCGAAACGGTCGCCTCACCCGGCGTGGTGAAGGATTAGCGTGTGAGGACGTGGCCACGTCTTCCCCTACGAGGCGGCGAAACACCGGCGGCACCCGGACGTCGGCACGCTCGACGTCCTCGGCCAAGTCGCCCGCCCGTTCCGGTACCGCTTCCCGCTCCAAGGCCGGGTCCGGCGGAGCCTCGACGAGGGCATCCGCTCGGGGTGCCGGGGGGTCGAGCCGCTCCAACGCCCGGAGCACCCGCGGTCCGCGGACGTCGTCGAAGGTGACCGTCGAGCCCGCATACGACGTCTTCGATCGGGTCGCCGATCGAATCGCACTCGCGCTGGAGGGGCACGGTCGGGATCTCGCAGGGCTGAGCCTCGCGGCGCTGGCAATCGTGACCGGGATCGGGCTGTACTTCTCCGGAGCGGGCGTCATCGGTGACAGCCTCGCCGAGGTCGCCGCGGCGACGTTCGGCGTGACCCGCTTCGCGGTCCCGATCGCATTGCTCCTCGCTGCGGTGATGCTGATACGCGGGACCCGGACGGTCGTCGTGATCGACGCGGAAAGCTCCGAGGAGGAGGTGGCCCGGGAGATCGAACGACGACGGGTCGTGACCCGTCGCGGACTGGGTGTGACCTCGGGCTGGATCGCCGCGGTCGGGCTCGCTCATCTCCTGGCGGACCCACCGACGATCGAACGAGCGGGGTGGATGGCCTATCAGCATGCAGGGGGTGCGCTCGGCGCGGTGATCGGCGGCGGTCTCCAAGGTGTCGTGGGCACGGCGGCCGCCACCGTGGTGCTCTCCACGGTCGCGCTCGGGGCGCTGACACTGCTCACCGGGGTTCCCTTGCGTGAGATCGGGGGAGTGCTCCGGTCGCTGGTGGACGGCGCTCCCGATGCCGCGGGTGGAGCCCTCCTCCGCAAGCGTCGCGACCGTTCCCGACCGGCGGCACCGCCGTTGTACGACTACGACGAGAACCCCGAGGACCCGCTCGGTCGTCCGGGTCGCAATCGGCGGGCAGCGGCCGCTTCGTCGTCCGCTTCGCCCTCCGACGCTCCGGCCTCGCCCGGTGGCGACGCGGGCGGTCCGGATTCCCCCCGGCCGTCGGTCCCGCCACAGATCAGGGTCGCGACCGGTACCGCGTCGACCGGCACCGAGCAGTTGGAGATCCAGCTCAACCCCGTGCGCCCCGATTCGCACTGGACCCTTCCGAAACTGTCGATTCTCGGTCGCTCGGCGGTGCGCCGCCCCGATACCGCGGCTATCGCCCGGCGCGGCGAGACGCTCGAGGCGGCACTGGCCGAGCACGGCGTCGTGACCCGGTTGTCCCACACCGTGGTCGGCCCGACCGTGACGCGCTATGAGCTTGAGCTGGGGCCGGCGGTGAAGGTCAACGCGGTGGTCAACCTGCAGAAGGACATCGCCTACGCGATGGCGAGCCCCGACGTGCGGATCATCGCCCCGGTCCCCGGGAAGCAGGCGGTCGGGGTGGAGGTTCCCAACGAGCAGCGCCAGATCGTCGCGTTGGGCGACATCCTGTGCTCGCCGGAGGCTCAGCAGTCTCGGAGTCCCCTCTGCGTGGCCGTCGGGCGCGACGTCGAAGGTGACGTGGTGATGGTCGACCTCGCGAAGATGCCCCATGTGCTCATCGCCGGCCAGACCGGTGCGGGAAAGTCGAGCTGCATCAACTCGATCATGACGTCGGTCCTGATGCGAGCGACCCCCGACGACGTCCGTTTGATCCTCATCGACCCGAAGCGGGTCGAACTCACCCAGTACAACCGGGTCCCGCACCTGCTCACGAAGGTCGTCACCGACCCCAAGAAGGCCGCGAACGCGCTGGCGTGGGCGGTGGCCGAGATGGAGCGTCGCTACGAACTCCTCGAGGAGTGTGGCTTCCGGGACCTCACGGGCTACAACGCGGCCGTCGGCGCGGGGGATCTGGTCCCGCGACCCGGCATCGACACCGAGTACCAGCACCTCCCCCTGATCCTCATCGTGGTGGACGAGCTCGCCGATCTGATGCTGGTGGCACCTCGGGACGTCGAGGAGTCGATCAACCGCATCGCGGCCAAGGCACGTGCGGTGGGCCTCCATCTGGTGGTCGCCACGCAGCGGCCTTCGGTCAACGTCATCACCGGTGTGATCAAGGCCAACATCCCCGCCCGTTTCGCGTTCTCGGTGGCCTCCGCGACCGACTCGAAGGTGATCATGAACCACGGTGGTGCGGAGCGACTCGTCGGTAAGGGCGACATGTTGTTCCTCGACCCCTCCAAGGCGAGC
Organism: Microthrixaceae bacterium; assembly: GCA_041394325.1. Lineage (GTDB taxonomy): Bacteria > Actinomycetota > Acidimicrobiia > Acidimicrobiales > Microtrichaceae > JAWKIJ01. The sequence goes on along the minus strand of JAWKIJ010000001.1, from coordinate 2,563,973 downwards.
GCCGAGCGCGTCCAGGGCTGCTTCGTGGACGAATTGGAGGTGCAGAAGGTCGTCCGCGTCTGGCGCGACCAGGCGCGCGACGAGCTCCACTACGTGCCCGAGGTGGTGGTCGACACCAACATCGCTGCGGCGGGTCTTCCCGGTTCCACCCCGACGTCCGGCTCGGGGGGTGGGAGCGACGACGACGAGCTGCTCGACCGGGCCATGGAGTTGGTGATCACCTCCCAGGAGGGGTCCACCTCGATGCTGCAACGAAAGCTGAAGGTCGGCTTCTCCCGAGCGGGCCGCCTGATGGACCTGCTCGAGGAACGCGGAGTCGTCGGCCCGTCGCTCGGATCGAAGAAGCGCGAGGTGTTGTTGACCTCCGCGGACCTGGCCGACGGCAGTGTCGCCGCCAACGACGAGGATTGGGGCGGTTCGGGCATGTCGGTGCCGGCGGGGTCGGCCTCGTCGGCGGCCGACCTGTGGGCGCCGAGTACTCCCGACCCGTCGGCGACCGTCTCGGATTTCACGGACGTCGCCGACCGTTCCGCTCGCGTCGCCGATCCCGATCCGTCCGACGGCGGTCATTCGCTGAGCTGGGACGAGCTCGACGGTCTCGACGAGCGCTGAGGGGTCGCTCGAAAGGATTACAGCGGGGCCGCCCACGGGCCGACAACCGCGCGATGACGACGATGACGCGGCGCCTCCCTTCGGGAGGGGCCGGGACGACCTCGCATTCGGAGCGGAGACGGCGCGCGTCGAGGGCTCTGTGGGTCACCGCGTCGAGCCTGCTCCTGGTTCCCGCGGTCGGGTGCTCCCCGGGGGCGGCCACCTCGGGTGCGGGTTCGTGTCCGATGATGCCGCCCGACCACGTCGTGCATGCCGACGTGTCGGGGCTTCCCGTGTCGGGGTCGTCGAGCGCCTGGGTCGCCTCGATCGGTCGGGACGCGACCTTCCACATGGACTTCGGGTCGGGCCGCTACAGGGGATCCCTCATCGGAATGCCCTACGCGGTGGTGGGCCATGACCAGCCGAAGGTTCCGGTGGTGTTCCGCTACGCATCCGAGAGCGACCCCGGGCCGCTCCCACTGCCGTCGGACGCGCCGATGGAGGGCACCAACGACGACCACCACCTGTTGGTGTTGGACCAGTCGATCTGTCACCTCCACGAGTTGTGGGACGCCTCTGCTCCGTCGAGTCCCGGCGGCGTGTGGACCGCGGGTTCGGGAGCAAGCTGGGACCTCCGCTCCAACGCGCTCCGGCCTGCGGGGTGGACCTCCGCGGATGCGGCGGGCCTTCCGATCCTGCCGACGCTGGTGCGCTACGACGAGGTCGCCGCGGGCCGGATCGACCACGTACTGCGGATGTCCGCTCCGGTCACACGGCGCGGCTACCTCTGGCCGGCCCGCCACGACGCGAGCGTCCGGACCGATCCGTCCCTGCCGCCGTTCGGGGCATGGTTCCGCCTCCGGTCCGACTTCGACACGTCACCGTACGGTCCCCAGGCCCGGGTGATCCTCGATGCGATGAAGACCCACGGCGTGATCCTGGCCGATCATGGACCCGCCTGGCAGGTTGGCGGTGTGCCCGACGAACGGTGGGACAATCGTCAACTCCTCGCGCTGCACGCTCTGAGGGGCTCCGACATGGTCGCGGTCGACCAGTCCTCGCTGATGCTCGATCCGAACTCGGCCCAGGTCCGTGGCTGACGGTCAGTCCGCCTCGGAGTGGGTGACCGGTTCCTCCCCCATCCACTCGCGCAACGTGTTCTTCAACTTGGTCTGTTGGATGAACAGATCGTGCTCGGGGTGGTGCTCTCCGGTGGTCTGCGGAGACTTCCAGTAGAAGCTCAGCCACTCCTGCACACCGGACTGCCCGGCGCGGGCGGCCAGGTCCAACAGGAGTGCGAGGTCCAACACGATCGGTGCCGCGAGGATCGAATCGCGACAGAGGAAGTCCACCTTGATCTGCATCGGGTAGCCCATCCATCCGAAGATGTCGATGTTGTCCCATCCCTCCTTATTGTCACCCTGCGGCGGGTAGTAGTTGATCCTCACGACGTGGTCGATGTGGCCGTAGAGATCGGGGTAGACGTCGGGTTGCAGGATCGTGTCGAGGACTCCCAGCTTGGAGACCTCCTTGGTCTTGAAGTTCTCCGGATCGTCGAGCACCTCGCCGTCGCGGTTGCCCAGGATGTTGGTGGAGTACCAGCCCCGCAGTCCCAGCATCCTGGCCTTGAAGCCGGGGGCGAGGATCGTCTTCATCAGGGTCTGGCCGGTCTTGAAGTCCTTGCCGGTGAGGGGAACGCCATGGCGCTCGGCGAGCTGGTCCATCACGGGGATGTCGATGGCCAGGTTCGGTGCACCGTTGCCGAACGGCACCCCCGAGCTGATGGCCGCGCATGCGCGTACATCTGGGACGGTGCGATGTTCTCGTCGTCGTCGCGCAGCCCCTGCTCGAACGCTTCGATGCTGTCGTGGACCGCGGCCGGCTCCTGGTAGGCCTCGGTCGATCCGCACCAGATCATCACCAGGCGTTCGCATCCGTGCTCGGTGCGGAAGCGCTCGATGTCCGCGATGAGTTGCTCGACGAGGTCCCACTTCGTCGCGCCCTGCTTCACCCGTACGCCGTCGAGCCGCTTCACCCATCGTCGGTCGAACACCGCGTCCATGGCGACGACACCCTCGAGCTCTCCCGACAACGGCGCGAGGTCGTCTCCGTCCAACACCCCCGCGGTACGCGGCTTCGAGGGCGTTGGGCGAGATCGATCCCAACCCCCGAACACCAGGTCGCCGAGGTCCGCCAACGGTACGAACTCGCGGATGAGGGGATTGCGGCCCTCCGAGCGCTCTCCCAGGCGGATGTGGGCCATCTGGGTCAGCGAGCCGATCGGTGCGGCGAGTCCCTGGCGGGCTGCGATCACGCCGGCGAACGCGGTGGAGGCGACGGCTCCCATCCCGGGGTGAGGATGCCGAGCCTGCCGGTCGCGGGCGCGATGTCGAGTGGTGTGGGCACGTGCTCTCCTCGTTCGAGCGGACCTCGTAGGTTCTAGTGCGATCCCCGGTGCCGAGCGCCACTGCTGGGGCCGCGTAACCTTCTCGGGTGGCGCGCACCTACTGGATCGAGACGTTGGGGTGCCCCAAGAACGAGGTCGATTCCGACAAGCTCGAAGGGGCGCTGCTCGCCGGTGGCCTCACCGCCGCCACATCCGCCGCCGACGCCGAGGTGGTGGTGGTGAACACCTGTGGGTTCATCGAGGCGGCGCGCCAGGAGTCCGTCGACACCATCCTGGCCCTCGACGACGAGCGACGCGAGGGCTCGCGCCTGGTGGTCACCGGCTGCATGGCGGAGCGTTACGGCGAGGAGTTGGCGGCCGCGCTCCCCGAGGTCGACGCTGTCACGGGGTTCGGCCACGAGCTCACCGCGCTCGGTCTCGGCACCGGTGCGCCGCGCCGTCGTATCCCCGTCGCCTCGGTGCGGTGCCTGCGATCGACCTGTTGAACCTCCGCGCCCGCGCAGTGCCCGTCCCTGGGCATACGTGAAGGTCGCGGAGGGCTGCGACCGGCGGTGCGGCTTCTGTGCGATTCCGTCGTTCAGGGGTCCGCAGCGGAGTCGAACCGTCCAGTCGGTGCTCGACGAGGTGGATGCTCTCGACGTTGCCGAGGTGGTGCTCGTCGCGCAGGACCTCGCCGCGTACGGGCGCGACCAGGGCGTGGGGGAGCGCGCGATCGTCCCGTTGGTCGAGGCCGTCTCGACTCGTTCGCGGTGGGTACGGCTCCTCTACCTGTACCCATCCGATCTCACCGACGATCTCGTCGACGCGATCTGCGCGACGGGGGTTCCCTACTTCGACCTGTCGCTGCAGCACGTCAGCGCCCCGTTGCTGCGTCGGATGCGGCGCTGGGGTGACGGCGACGGGTTCCTCGCCCGGATCGAGGACATCAGACGACGCGAGCCGTCTGCCGCGTTCCGGTCGAACTTCATCGTCGGCTATCCCGGCGAGACCGAGGCCGACCACGACGCCTTGTGCCAGTTCGTCGAGGCGGCGCAGCTCGACTGGTGCGGGTTCTTCGAGTTCTCCGACGAGGAGGGGACCCACGCACACACCCTCGACGGGCACGTGGACCCGCGGCTCCGGCGCGAGCGGCTCGCCGAGTTGAGCGAAGTGCAGGATGCGATCACGGCTCGCCGCCGGGCCGACCTCATCGGCCGGACGGTGTCGGTGCTCGTGGACGAACCCGGACGAGGGCGTACGCATCGGGAGGCGCCCGAGATCGACGGTATCGTCCACCTCCGTGCCTGCCCGGGCGGTGCGGACCGGGCCGAAGCGGGTGGTGCCGCCGGCGAGGCCATCGCGGCGGGATCCGCGGTGGGTTCGGTGATCGACGCCGTGGTGGTGGATTCCGAGGGACCGGACCTGTTCGTCCGATGAGCGACGGTTCCGGTCCGCCGGGGGCGCGGCTGCGGCGCGGTCCGGTCTTCGGTCCGTCCGCCGTGTTGACCCCGGCGAACGTCGTGACCGCTCTGCGCCTTCTCGCATCACCGTTGGCGTTCACGATGATGATGCGTGAGGCCGACCACAGCTCCTGGCCCCTCGCCGGGCTCTGGTTCGTCCTCTCGATGACCGACATGGTCGACGGTCGGCTCGCCCGCAAGTACGGGAGCACCCGCTCTGGGGCGTTCCTCGACCCCCTGGCCGACAAGGTGTTGGTGCTCGGAGGAGTCGGGGCGATGTGCGTCGAGGGTCGGTTCCCCTGGGTCGCCTGGGTCTTGATCGCACTGCGCGAAGCGGCGATCAGCGCGTTCCGAGCGGGTTATGTCCGCAAGGGCCTCGCGGTACCTGCGTCGAAGCTCGCGAAGTGGAAGGCCTTCGTCCAACTCGCAGCGGTCGGATGGGTCACCCTTCCGTGGACGAACGGCATCAGGTGGCTCGCCGACGCGACCCTGTGGATCGGAGTGGTTGTCGGTCTGGTGAGCGGTGCGCAGTACCTCGTTGCCGGTCGGGGTGCCGCGACGACGATGGAGCCACCGACCTGAGCCCCGGCCACGAGCGCGGCCGCGCGTAAGGTCCCGGCGTGCGTGCCGAAGTGATCGCCATCGGAACGGAGTTGCTGCTCGGCCAGATCGTCGACACCAACTCGGCCTGGATCGGTGAGCAACTCGCCCTCGCCGGCATCGACTGTCTTCGCCAGACGAAGGTCGGCGACAACGAGCAGCGAATCGTCGACGCGATCACCGAGTCGCTCGGACGCGCCGGCGCGGTGATCTGCTGCGGAGGCCTCGGCCCGACCCGCGACGACGTCACACGCCAGGCGATCGCAACCGTGCTCGGCGAGCGGTTGGAACTCGACGAGGACAAGGCCGACGAGATCCGTGACATGTTCGCGTCGAGGGGCCGGCCGATGCCCCCGAACAACCTCGGCCAGGCGATGCGGCCACCGAGTGCGCGGTTCATCGAACAACAGCCGGGGACCGCTCCCGGTCTCGTGGCACCCCTGCAAGGACCCGACGGTCGCGAGCAGGTGGTGTACGCCGTGCCCGGAGTTCCCTGGGAGATGCAGGAGATGGTGAGCGGCACGATCCTCGGCGATCTGCGTTCGCGGGCCGGTGAGGCGGGGGCCATCGCGTCCCGCACGCTCCGGACATGGGGTCAGAGCGAGTCGGGTCTCGACGAGATGCTCGCCGGCCGTATGGCCGCGCTCGATCGGACCGGCGACGCCACCATCGCGTTCCTGGCGTCGGGGATCGAGGGGCTGAAGGTGCGGATCACCGCGAAGGGTGCGACCGCGGACGAGGCCGGTCGGCAGGTCGTGCTCGAGGAGACCCGGGTCCGGGCGGTGCTGGGCGACATCGTGTTCGGTGTGGACGACGAGACCATGGAGGCCGCGGTGCTCGACCTCCTCCGTGCCGCCGACCTCACGATCGCGGTGGCCGAGTCGCTGACCGGCGGGCTGATCGCGTCGCGTCTGGTCGACGTGGCCGGTGCCTCCGACGTCTTCCGCGGTGGAGTGGTGGCCTACGACCCGGCCGTCAAGTTCTCGCTGCTCGGCGTGCCGGAGGGACCGGTCGTCAACACGGCGACGGCCGAGGCGATGGCGAGCGGTGTCCGGGCGTTGCTGGGTGCCGATGTGGGGCTCGGAGTCACGGGGGTCGCCGGCCCGGCACGAAGCGAGGGGCGTCCGGCCGGCACGGTGGCGATGGCGGTCGACCTGAACGGTGTGGTGTCCTCGACCGAACTTCGGTTGCCCGGCCACCGCCGCCAGGTTCGTGAGTTGAGTTGCATCTCGGTGCTGGAGATGTTGCGCCGTCGACTCCTCGACTGAGACCGTACGGCGATCTACCGCCCGCCGAATGCTTGCGTAGAACACCTGTTCGAAACTACGTTCATGTCGTTCGGTCCGACGGGTCGCCCCGTCGGACCGAAGCCCGCCCCGAACGCACATCTCCGACACGCAGTCCGGCCCCTCCCTCGGGGATGGCTGTCAGGGGTGCTCGTTAGGTTCGACCGCATCGACAACTCGCTGCCTTGCAGCCAATACCCCAGGAATCGAAGGGACACACCGTGGAACGAGACAAGGCCCTCGACAGCGCTGGCGCAGATCGAGAAGCAGTTCGGCAAGGGTTCGGTCATGCGCATGGGGGAGAAGACCTCCATGAAGGTGGGGACGGTCTCCACCGGGGCGCTCGCCCTCGACATCGCACTCGGGGTGGGTGGACTGCCTCGTGGCCGCGTCACCGAGGTCTACGGCCCGGAGTCCTCGGGCAAGTCGACGCTCGCCATGCACGTCGTGGCCGAGGCACAGCGCAACGGCGGTACCTGTGCCTACATCGACGCGGAGCACGCCATGGATCCGCTGTACGCCGCCCGGATCGGTGTCGACGTCGACCAGCTCCTGATCTCCCAACCCGACACGGGTGAGCAGGCCCTCGAGATCGCCGACATGCTCATCCGCTCCGGTGCCCTCGACGTGGTCGTCATCGACTCGGTGGCGGCCCTCACCCCGAAGGCCGAGATCGAGGGCGACATGGGCGACACCCACGTCGGGCTCCAGGCGCGGCTCATGTCCCAGGCGCTGCGCAAGATCACGGCCAACCTCAACAAGAGCGACACCATCTGCATCTTCATCAACCAGCTCCGCGAGAAGATCGGTGTCATGTTCGGCTCACCCGAGACCACACCGGGCGGCCGTGCGCTCAAGTTCTACTCGTCGGTCCGCCTCGACATCCGCCGTATCGAGTCCATCAAGGACGGGGTCGAGATCGTCGGCAACCGCACCCGGGTGAAGGTGGTCAAGAACAAGGTCGCCCCACCGTTCCGTCAGGCGGAGTTCGACATCATGTACGGGGAGGGCATCAGCCGTGAGGGCTCGCTGCTCGACATCGGCGTCGAGTTGGGCTTCGTCAAGAAGTCGGGTGCCTGGTACACGTACGAAGGCGAGCAACTTGGACAGGGTCGCGAGAACGCGAAGACCTTCCTGAAGGAGAACCCCGAGATCATGGTGGAGGTCTCCGAGCGGGTTCGCGCACATCTCGGCGTGGGCGAAGGGAGCGACGAGGACGTCGACGGTGCCGACGACGCTTCGGGGTTCGCCTCCGAGGACGACCGTCCGATCGACCTGACGGTGTCCTCGGATCCGGCGGCGCCGGCCGAGCGGTGACGGGATGGGTTCTCGCCGGACCGAGGGCCTCGCGAGAACCCACCTACCATCGACGCCATGGATGACGGGTCGCTCGGTTCGGATGCACTGCCGCAGGAGCGTCGGCGGTACCTGATTCGCACCTTCGGCTGTCAGATGAACGAGCACGATTCCGAGCAGATCGCCGGTCTGCTCGAGGCCGACGGAATGCTCGTCACCCACGACCTGGCCGACGTCGACGTCGTGGTGCTCAACACGTGCTGTATCCGCGAGAACGCCGACAACAAGCTGTACGGCACTCTCGGTCATCTGAAGTCCTTGAAGGAGGCACGACCGGGCCTCGAGATCATGGTGGCGGGCTGTCTCGCTCAGAAGGACCGTGAGCGCATACAAGCGCGAGCGGATTTCGTCGACGTCGTCGTCGGAACACACAACGTGGGTCGATCCGCCGAACTGCTCCGGCATGCTCGTCGACACGGGCCCGTGACCGAAATCCTCGATGCCGTCGAACTCGACGACGACGAGTTGTTCCCGAGCGCCCTGCCGGTGCGTCGAGAGCTTGGCCACACGGGTTGGGTGACCATCCAGATCGGATGTGACAACTCGTGTGCGTTCTGCATCGTTCCTGCGGTCCGAGGCGCCGAGCGGTCCAAACCCTTCGGCGACGTCGTTGCCGAAGTCGAGGCCCTCGCCGTGGACGGGGTGACCGAGGTGTCACTCCTCGGCCAGAACGTCAACAGCTACGGCCGCGACCTCGCGTTGGCGATCCGGTCCGGACACGCCGCGGTGGGATCCGGCCGCGGTCGCCGGGCCGGTGTGGGCGGCCGGCGATCGGAGGGCACGTCCACTGTTCGCCGATCTGCTCCGAGCGGTCGGCGCCGTCGAGGGCATTCGACGGGTCCGCTACATCAGCCCCCACCCCAAGGACTTTCGTGACGACGTCACCGCCGCCATGTCCGAGACCGACGCCGTGTGCGAGCACCTGCACCTCCCGCTGCAGTCGGGCAGCGACGAGGTCCTCGCGGCGATGCACCGGGGCTACACGGCACAGCGCTTCGTGGACAAGGCCGCCCGGGCACGGGCGGGGATCGACGACCTCGCCATCACCACCGACATCATCGGCGGCTTCCCCGGCGAGACCGACGCCGACTTCGAGGCCACGTTGGCGGTCGCGGCCGAGGTCGGCTTCGACTCCGCCTACACGTTCGTGTTCTCCCCGAGGCCCGGAACCGAGGCGTCGACCCTCGTCGACCGGTTCGTCTCGCACGATGTGGCCGTCGAGCGCATGGAGCGACTGCGAGCCGTGGTGGAGCGCAGCTCGCGCCGTCGCTACGCCGCGCGCGTCGGACGTGTCGAGGAGGTGGTGGTGGAGGGTCCGTCACGCAGGGATCCGAGCCGGCTCACCGGGCGCACCCGGCAGAACAAGCTGTGTCACTTCCCCGCCGGGCGACCACTGCGGGTCGGCACCTACGCGACGGTCGAGGTCACGGGGTCGGGACTCAGCAGCCTCTCGGGCGAGTTGGTCGAGGTGGTGCACGTCCCCACCCATCGCACCCGGATCCCCCTCGCACCGACGTGACCGACCCGGTGTCGTGCCTCGACCCGGTGGCGATCTCGCGGCCCGAGCACCTCGTCGCGGCGATCGCCGAGTGGTTGGCCGCGGTTCATTCGACGCGCGACCATCCGCAGCTCCCGGTCTTCGGCGTCGACGACGCGCTCTCGGATGCGGCGGCACTGGTGGCTGGCGACCTGGTCGATCCGAGTCTCTTCGAAGGTCCGTCCAACGGACAGCCGGCCACCCGCATCCTGGAGGTCGCCCGAGTCCTCCGGACACGGCTCGACGACGAGCCCGTGGTGCCGATCCGCGGTTCGATCCGTCTCGAGGACCTGGCGGTGCGCGACGGGCACATCGTCGGTCCGTCCGACGAAGGGGTGGGCCCGCGGGCGCTCGGCGACCGCTATCAGGATCTCGCCGACGCGGCGGCCGCGCTCGCCGCGCACATCGGGCCGGGCGCCGTACCGGCGCTGTTCGACCGTTACGGCGAATCGCCCGCGGATCCGATCCGTCTCGAGGTCTGGTCGCTCCTGTATCAGCTCCGGGTCCGCGGTCGCCGGAGCACGGGCTGATGGGCGTCGTGGCCGGCCTCCGTTGAGCACGGGTCCGCTCCTGCCGACCGAGCGCGTGCGGCGGCTCGCGATCGTCGGCCCGACCGCCGCGGGCAAGTCCGCGTTGGCGTTGGCGGTCGCTCGGGTGAGATCCGACGTCGAACTCGTGTCGGTCGACTCGATGCAGGTCTATCGGGGCATGGACATCGGAACGGCCAAGCCGTCGGCCTCCGAACAAGCCGGGGTGCCCCATCACATGATCGACCTGCTCGACGCCGACCAGCGGTGCGCGGTCGGGTGGTTCCAGGCGCACGCCGCGCGCGCCGTCGATTCGATCGAGCAACGCGGCTCTTCGGTGTTGTACGTGGGAGGAACCGGGCTGTACCACCGGGCGGTCGTCGACGGATTGGAGATCCCGCCGGAGTATCCCGAGATCCGATCGGAGCTGGAGGTCGAGCTGCTCGATGGTACGCCCGTCGCCGAACTGCACGGCCGCCTCGCCCGCCTCGATCCCCTCGCCGCCTCTCGCACAGGCCTCAACGACCGACGGATCATCCGGGCCTTGGAGGTCACGCTCGGTTCGGGGCGGCCCTTCTCCAGCTTCGGTCCCGGCATGGCCCACTACGGCGAGACGGCGACGTTGACGATCGGTCTGCACCTGGACCGCGACGACATCGGGCGGCTGGTCGAGCGTCGGGTCGACCGTATGCTCGCCGCCGGCCTGGTCGAGGAGGTCCGCCGGCTCGAACGGTCCCCCGGATTCGGCACGACCGCAGCGGAGGCGCTCGGTTACAAGCAGATCCGGGCCCATCTCCGCGGCGAGCTGAGCCTCGAGGCGGCACGGGAGGCGATCGTCACCGGTACCCGGCGCTTCGCGGTTCGTCAGGAGCGGTGGTTCCGTCGCGACCCGAGGATCGTGTGGTTCCCAGCCAAATCGCCGCCGTCGGCCGCGGTGCTCGCCGATACGTTGAGGGGACCGTGATCCCGAATCCGACCCCAGACTCGACGGTGCCGCAGGTCACCCTGACCAAGGCGCACGGCTTGGGCAACGACTTCCTCATCGCGCTCGAGGCCGACAATCCGGGTATGGAACTCGGTCCCGAGCACGCGATCCGATGGTGTGACCGTCACCTCGGGATCGGCGCGGACGGGTTGCTGATCGGTGCGTTGCCGCGGACGGATGCCGACGATCGCACCGCGGCCACGGCCGGGCGGTCGGGAGGAACCAGCCGAGTGGACCTGGTGATGACCCTGTTCAATGCCGACGGTTCGCGGGCGGAGATCTCGGGCAACGGGATCCGCTGTCTCGCTCAGGCGGCCCTCCGTTCGTCGGGCCGTCGCGACGGCGAGATCCGGATCGCGACCGCCGCGGGCGTCCGCACCCTTCGGGCCGAGGCCACCCACGATCGCGATACCGATGTCCTCACGGTGGAAATGGGCCCCGTCGGCGAGGGCCCGCTGCTGGGACCGGCAGCGCTCGCCGTCGGAGCCGCCGCGATCGGCTCGGTCTCGATGGGCAACCCCCACGTCGTCATCGCGGTGGCCGATCAGGAGACCCTCGACCGCGCCGACCTCGCCGCACGGCGCCGCGATCTCCAAGGAGACCCCCGGTGGTACGAACGTGCACATCGTTGCCGGGGTCGATGGGAGCGGTGACCGGATAGCGGTTCGTCATTGGGAACGCGGTGTCGGGCTCACGAGCGCCTGCGGATCGGGGGCTACCGCGGCCGCCGCGCTGGCGCGTCGCTGGGGCCTGGTGGGTGACGACGTCACCGTGTCGATGCCCGGGGGCACGGTGTTCGTCGAGCTCCGCGACGGTCCGGCGCAGGCCGGCGACGTCGCGACCGTCGCCGTGCTCACCGGCCCCGCCACTCACATCGCACGTTGCGAGGTACAACCATGACCGAGGCGACGCCGGATGAGGGGCACCGTGGAGCGTTCGGGGAGTTCGGCGCCTCCGACGGAGGGCTGATCGACAGGACGTTCCGTGAGCGGATCGTCGTCGTCGGCGTGTCGTTCCCACCCCATGACGAGGAGCGGACCGGGGAGCACCTCGACGAGCTCGAGCGGTTGGTCGACACGGCAGGGGCCGATGTCGTGGCCCGGGTTGTACAACGGCGTTCACGTCCCGACCCGGCGACCTTCGTGGGCAGGGGAAAGGCCGAGGAGATCCGGCAACTTGCGGTCGCGGACGACTGCGACACGGTGGTGTTCGACGACGAGCTCACCCCCGCGCAGCAGTTCAACCTCGAGCGCCTGCTCGGCCGCACCGCGCTCGACCGCACCGCGGTCATCCTCGACATCTTCGCCCAGAACGCGGCGAGTGCCGAGGGCAAGGCGCAGGTCGAACTCGCCCAGCTCCGCTATCGGTTGCCGCGTCTGCGGGGCAGGGGTCGCGCGATGTCCCAACAGGGCGCGGGCATCGGCACACGGGGTCCCGGTGAGACCCAGCTCGAGGTGGATCGTCGCCGGCTCGTGCGGCGGATGCACAAGCTCGACGGCGAGTTGAAGGCGATCTCGCAGCATCGCGACACTCAACGAAAGGCTCGCCGCCGATCGACGTTGCGCGATGTCGTGATCGTGGGATACACCAACGCCGGAAAGTCGAGCCTGCTCAACCACCTGACCGATTCGGGGGTACTCGTCGAGGACCGGCTGTTCGCCACACTCGATCCGACGACTCGTCGACTCTCCCTCCCCGGCGGCGAGGTGGTCCTGTTGACCGACACCGTCGGCTTCGTGCGGAAGCTGCCCCACCAACTGGTCGAGGCATTCAAGTCGACCCTCGAGGTCGTGGCCGGAGCGGACCTGCTCGTCCACGTCGTGGACGGTTCGAGCGTCGATCCCCGATCCGAGATCGACGCGGTCCGCACGGTCCTGGCCGAGATCGGCGCAGGTGACGTGGCGGAGCTGCTGGTCGTCCACAAGACGGACATCTCCGGGCGGGCGGCCCGGCTCGCCGAGCGTCTCGAGGGCTCCGTGGCCATCTCCGCGCGGACGGGCGACGGCGTCGACACCCTGCTGGAGGCGATCGGCGAGCGACTCCGGGGGAGGCTCGAGGTAGCGACACTGCTCGTTCCCTACGACCGGGGCGATGTCGTCGCAGCCCTGCATCGCAGCGGTCAGGTGTTGGACGAACAGACCCGTCCCGACGGCACCTTGCTCCGCGCCCGGATCGAGCCCGACGAGGCGGCGCGCTTCGAGCAGTTCCGGGCGGAGCCCGCGGGGCTGCCATGAGCGGCTTCGTCCCGCCGCCGTATCCCTACGACCGGCTCGCCGCGCTACTCGACACGGCCGCACGGCGGGCGGGAGGGGCCGTCGACCTGTCGGTCGGCACGCCCTGCGACGATCCCCCCGGCATGGTGCTGGCCGCGATGGCGGAGGTGGGCGATCACCGCCGATACCCGCCCTCGATCGGGACCGAGGCCTATCGAGAGGCCTGCGCCGGGTGGATCTCGCGTCGCTTCGGGGTCGCGGTCTCCCCCGATCCCAGGAGCGGCGTAGCCGGTGTCGCCGGCCTGGCCGCCTGTGTCGGCACGAAGGAGTTCGTCGCCGGCCTGCCGCAGTGGCTACATCTGCGTCGCCCCGATCGTGACACCGTGCTGTATCCGGCGACTGCGTACCCGACCTACGAGATGGGTGCTCGCCTGGCCGGACTTCGTCCGGTCCCCGTGCCGGTCGACGACCGGTGGTGCCTCGACCTCGACGCCGTCGAACCGGAGGACCGCGCCCGAGCGTTGTGCCTGTGGGTCAACTCACCCGCCAACCCCACCGGTGCGATCGACGACCTCACCGCCGCCGCCGAGTGGGGGCGCCGATACGACGTCGACGTGTTCAGCGACGAGTGCTACGCCGAGTTCACCTGGCTCGGCGAGCCGCGGACCATCATCGACACGGGAGTCGAGCGGGTCGTCGCGCTCCACTCCCTGTCGAAGCGGTCGAATCTGGCGGGCGCGCGGGCCGGCTTCTACGTGGGGGACCCCGACCTGGTCCGCTATCTCGCAGAGGTGCGTCAGCACGTGGGCCTGATGGTTCCGGGTCCGGTGCAGGCGGGGGGAGCGGTCGCGTGGTCCGACGACGCCCATGTGGAGGTGCAGCGCGCCCGTTACCGCGACCGTCTACGCCGCCTCGTCGAGATCCTGGGCCTCGTCGGTATCGCCGCCAACCCGCCCGAGGGGGCGTTCTACCTGTGGGTCGAGTCACCCGACGGAGACGGGTGGAGTCTCGCCCACCGGCTTGCAGAGGAGGTGGGCCTCGTGGTGAGTCCCGGGGAGTTCTACGGTCCGGCGGGGGCGCGTCACGTCCGGATCGCCGCGGTCGCAACCGAGGCGGCACTCGACCTGCTCGACGCCCGAACGGCCGGGCTGCCGTGAGTGGGACCGCGAGCTCCGTCGATCCGGCCGCGGTCGACGAGGCGTGGAGGCGCACGTGCGAGCTGGTCGACATCGAATCGGTGAGCTTCGCCGAAGGACCCATCGTGGCGCGGATCGAGGCCGAGTTGGGTGCCATGGCGCACCTCGAGGTCACCCGGGTGGGTGACAACCTGGTCGCGCGGACCACGAGGGGACGGCGTCATCGCCTGGTCATGGCCGGCCACACGGACACGGTTCCGGTCAACGGCAACCACCCGGGACGCCTCGAGCCGGACCATCCCGACGGACCACGCCTCCGCGGCGTCGGGTCGGCCGACATGAAGAGCGGCCTGGCGGTGATGTTGACCTCGGCCGGTCGCCATTGCGACGCTGAGGTCGATCTCACCTATGTCTTCTACGCGCGGGAGGAGGTCGCCGCTGCGGACAGTGGGCTCGGCGAGCTGATCGCCGCACGGGCGGACCTGCTCGCCGGTGATCTCGCCGTGCTGGGAGAGCCCACCGACGGCGCCGTCGAGGCGGGCTGTCAAGGTTCGATCCGGGCGGAGGTGGTGTTGCGCGGTGTGCGGGCACATACGGCGCGGGCGTGGAAGGGCGTCAACGCCGTCCACCGTGCCGCACCCGTTCTCGGGGCGCTCGGCGCATATCGGCCGCGCCGACCCATGATTGCCGGGTGTCGTTTCCACGAGGCGATGCTCTGTGTGGGGATCACCGGTGGCGTGTCGGGCAATGTCGTTCCTGACGAGGTCACGCTGACGGTGGCGCACCGTTTCGCTCCCGACCGGGACCTCGCCACCGCGGAGGCCCATCTCCGCGAGGTGCTCGAGGTGCACCTCCACGATGAGGACGAGCTTCGCATCGTCGACCGGGCGTCGGCGGCCTCGCCGGCCGTCGATCATCCCTGGGTGAAGGCGCTTATCGATCGCCGAGGCCTCGACGTGGCCGCGAAGCTCGGTTGGACCGATGTCGCAAGGTTTGCGGAGCTCGGGATCCCTGCGGTCAACCTGGGACCGGGTGACGCGACCGTCGCCCATACGCAGGGGGAGTTCGTGACACGTGATTCGGTGGCCCGGACGTGGTCAGCGATGGACGACCTCGTGCACATCGCGTCGGGGGCGGCACACGCGGCAGGCAACGCCTGAGGGTGCCGCCCTCGGACCGGGTCGGGTACTAGCTTCGGTCGGGTCCACCGACGCTGGAGCGCGCACAGAATGGCCAAGTCCGACATCACGCCCTCGTCCACCGGCATCATCGCGGGGATCGTGCTGATGTTGTTGGGCCTGGGCTCGTGCGGCGCCGGATGCGGTACGGGCTTCGCCGAGCTGGGCTCGGCGGCGAGCCGGGCCGACGACGCGAAGGTCCCGGTCGGCACCGCGCAGTCCTACAGGTTCACGGCTACGACGTCGGGCCTTGTGTTGGCCGTCGCCGACACCAAGGCCGAGCTCGACAAGGTCACCGCGCGACTGAGCACTGCGTCGGGTCGGGTCTTGTCCCTGGACGGCAGCGGTAGCGGCGCGCTGAGTGCGTCGACGAGTGACCGGAAGACCAAGTCGCTCGGGCAGTTCCGGAACCTTCCCGCCGGCAGGTACACCCTGGACTCGTCGGGACCTGAAGGGGCCGAGGTCACGCTCCTTCAACTCGACGAGTCGGCGTTGATGAAGCGGTTCGCGATCGGCGGTCTACTGGGCCTGGTGCTGTTCGTGATCGGGGCGACGATGACGACGGTGACGGCCGTGCGCCGTGGTCGTGCCAAGCGCGCGATCGCGGCGGTGGGCGGACCGCCGCCCGGATCGCTCACACCAGGCTTCGGGGGCGGCGGCGCGCCTTCGGGTCCGCAGATCGGTGGCACCCTGGTCCAACCCCAGGGTCAAGGCCCAGGTCCCGCGATGATGCCTCCTGCTGCGCCGCCTCCTGCTGCGCCGCCTCCTGCTGCGCCGCCTCCCGCCGCGCCGCCTGCTGCGGGGTTTCCTCCTCCTGCTGCGCCCCCTCCTGCTGCGCCGCCTCCTGCTGCGCCGCCTCCTGCTGCGCCGCCTGCTGCGGGGTTTCCTCCTGCTGCGCCGCCTCCCGCCGCGCCGCCCTACGACGATCCGACGTCACTTCCGCCCCCGCCACCCCCAGGGCCTCAATAGGCGGGTTCGCCCTCGAAGCGTTCCGAGGATTCCCGGTTACTCTGCGGTCGCCCCGATCCCTCACCCCGATCGGTCACCGAAACGAGGAGCAGTCGACACGCGATGAGCACCGCCTCGATCCAGAGTGCCGCGGACTTCGCGGCCCATACCGCCGATCTGATGTCGCGTCCCGGTTGGGTGTCACCTGCCGCGTTCGCCGTCGGAATCGCCACGATCTCGAATCGCCCGCTCGGTGGAGCGTCCGATGGCGATCCCGACCGAGTGCTCGCAGTGCACTTCCCGGTTCTCAATATGGGCGGGGAGAACGATGCCTTCGTGGCGTATCTCCTCGGCCTGATGGGAGCCGACTCGATGCCCGGCACCCGTCTCGTGCCCCCCGACGTACTGGAGCGGGCGATCGACGGCCTCGCGCCGGTCCTCGGCGATGGAGGTGAGCACCCCAACGCGTCGATGTTGTCGTCGATCGCGGCGACCGTGGCGGCGGAGCCCGTTTGCGATGCGATACGGCGAGTCGCCGTCCTCACGGTCATCGGTGATCTCGATGCGCCACCGCGGGACACTCACGATGTGTTCCTGCGCCTTCACCTGTTGTCTGCGCGCCGCATCCGGCCCCACGGGTGCAACCTCGACGGCATGTTCGGCCTGCTCAACACCGTCGTCTGGACCACGCTCGGTCCGTTCGACCCCGACGGCTTCGAACGGGTGCGCATCGACCTCGAAGGACGGGGGCGACACGTCCACGTCACATCGGTCGACAAGTTTCCGCAGATGGTCGACTACGTCATACCGTCCGGTGTGCGGATCGCGGCGCCGAGCCGGGTCCGTCTCGGCGCGTACGTGGGTGAGGGCACGACGGTGATGCACGAGGGCTTCGTCAACTTCAATGCGGGTACCGAGGGGCCCGCGATGGTCGAAGGCCGGATATCCGCGGGGGTGATGGTTGGATCCAACACCGATGTCGGTGGCGGGGCTTCGATCATGGGGACGCTGTCCGGTGGGGGGAGGGAAGTCGTGACGATCGGTCGTCACTGCCTCCTCGGAGCCAACAGCGGGCTCGGCATCTCGCTGGGGGACAACTGCGTGGTCGAGGCGGGTCTGTATGTCACGGCGGGAACCGTCGTGAGCCTTCCCGACGGCACGACACGTCGCGCCCGCGAGCTGAGCGGCCGTTCGGACATGCTGTTCCGGCGCAACTCGATGACGGGAGCGGTCGAGATGCTGCCTCAAGTCGCCGATTGGGGCGGGCTCAATGCCGACCTCCACCAGAACACCTGAATGGGCTGTGCCCGTCGGCGTCGGGGGCCGAGGCGCGCAGGACTAGAGCGCACGCACGACGGTCACGACCTTGCCGAAGACGCTGACCTCCGAAGGTGCGAATCGCATGGGCTCCAACGCTGGATTGGAGGGTACGAGTACCACTTCGTCGCCGTCGCGTCGCAGGGTCTTTACGGTGGCCTCCTCACCGGGGATGCCGGCAACGACCACGTCACCGTCCTCGGCATCGGGTTGACGGCGAACCACGACGTGGTCGCCGTCGAGGATGCCTGCGTCGATCATCGATGAACCACGGACACGGAGCATGAACAGCTCGCCCTCTCCCGTGAACTGGGCAGGGAGGGGGAGCAGTTCCTCGACGTGCTCGGCGGCGAGGACCCCCGTTCCGGCGGCGACGTCGCCGAGCAGCGGAACGTGGCGCACCGGTGCCCGGTCGGCCGTCGCCCCCGATGCCGGGTCGAAGCGGAGTTCGATCGCCCGGGGTTTGGTGGGGTCGCGCCGGAGATAGCCCAACTCGACCAGGTTCGTGAGATGCGCGTGCACGGTCGACGGGGACGTCATCCCCACTGCGGCGCCGATCTCACGGACCGAAGGTGGATACCCACGGGTCTCGACCGACTGCTGGATGCAGCGAAGCACCTGCTCCTGGCGTGGTGTGAGGTCGGGACGGTGGTCGTGGGACGGGGCGGAGGTTGCCATCGGGGGCTCCTTCGGATCGGTCGGATCGGGCGCCGTGTCGTCGTCGCCGAACGGGTGTTCACACCGTAGCACGGGAAGCCAAACGGGTGTTCGATCCTTCTCTCGGACAAGGCGATCGGCGACGAACGAATGTTCTTGACAACGAACGGACGTTCGTCTCTACTGCCGAACGTACATTCGTTCGACGGTCCAACCGAGTCGAGGAGACCGGCTGACTGTCAGTGGCCCCGCGGAGAATGCCCGACATGGCTCTTCCCCTCTACACATCCCCCGATGTCCCCCGACGGGGTCGGCATACCGGGTCGTCGGGCACGGGACGCCGACGTCACCTGCACCTCGTCACCGGCGGGTCCGTACCGCCGACCCACCAGCACCGTCGGCCGCTCCTCCGAGTGTCCTCGGCAACGACTGCGTCACGTCGGAGCGGTGTCGCCCTCGTCCTCGCCGCGACGTGGGTCGTCGTGATGCTGGTGGCGGCCGGCCCCGTCGGTGGTGACACGGGGCCGGCCGGGCGTCCTGTCGGCAGGTACGCCGACGTCCCCGCTGCGAAGGCGGCGGTCGATGCCACGCCGCCACTCCCTCTCGGTCGGCCCGCCCCGAAGGCGCCCCGCACCGAGTCGGTGGGGGTGGGCGACACGTTGTGGAGCATCGCCGCACGGGTGGCTCGAAACTCGATCGACGTCGCGTCGTCGCGGCGCTCGTCGAGGCGAACGACGGGACGACCGTTCGTCCCGGTCAGCGCGTCGTGATACCTCCGGCAGCTCTGAGGTAGCGGGTGAACACATATCCATCGCGGTCGACGAACAGCCGGTCGAGACGTACCCCGTGGGTCCCGGCGAGCGTCCCTGCGAGCACCCTCCGAGCTCCGTCGCCGACGACCATCGGGGCGATGGTGAAGCACCACTCATCCACGGCGTCGGCTCCGGCGAGCTCGCCCAGCAGGGTCGGACCGCCCTCGCACAACACGCCGAAGCCCCCTCGACGCAAGGCCATCGAGCAGCGCGGGTATCTCCACATGTTCGTGGCCGCACACCATCACGTCGAAGCGCGGGTCGTCGAGCAATGGGGGAGGCGCGGTGGGGGTACCGACCGTGGCGATGATCGGGCGCACGTCGTGGGACCATTGCGACGATTCCTCGGCGAAGGGGGCGTCCGGTGGGTTCACCGCATCCCTCGTGACCACACAGAGCCGTGCCACCTCGCTCTGGCCCCGCGCGGCGCGTGCCCGTGCGGCCGTGCCCGTCGGGAGCCGTGGCATTCGATACCGCTCCGACCTGGCCGTGCCGGCGCCGGCCACGATCACATCGGCCTGTGCCCGCAGCGCTCCCAGGAGCATCTGGTCGTGCTCGTTTCCCAGGGGCCCCGCTCTGCCGCCGAGCGTCGCGGCACCGTCCAACGACATGATCATGTTGACGAACACCCAGACGCCCGAGCCGTCCGGTGGGCGTCGGTCCTCGGCGCACAACGCGTCGACGAGGTCGACTTCGGTACTGGTTCCGTCGATGCCGAGCCTCGTGATGGTCATGGCGGCGGACACTATTTCCCGGGCGGAGCGTCCACACGAGGTCCCCAGCATGGTGGCCGACTGGTCGGCCGGAGATTATGTCGGGTGGGATGGAAGGTCGCGAGAGTCCCAAGTGTTGTCAACGCGTCAAGTGAGTGTCCGCGCGCAACGTGACGAATGCGTCGAATAGGTGACGGTCCGTCACCGGTTATTCACACGATGTCCCACTTTTGTCCCACAGGAGGAGATTCCTAGAGTGCGCAACCGGATCGCGATGAGCGTGTTGGATTGGTGGCTGCGTCTCGTCTCACTTGGCAGGCAGGGCGAGTACTGGAACAACGCGATGTCGAATCGGGCGCCAGCGCCCGTGGCGTCGCGGTGTTTCGCCTGGCACGCTCGTCGCGGTCCTTTCACACCGAGCGGGTCGCCCCGCCAACATCGGACCGACGGCTCCGGTGAGGGCGACACTCCCCGCCCGACCATTCACCGACGCGGGCACTGCCGCCCGCGTTCATCACGGGAGTGCACATGTCGATGACCGATCAGCAGATCGGGCTGGGGCTCCGGCGGTTCTTCACCGCGGAGGATGCCGACGGCTACGAGGGGATCGAGTGGGGTCTACGCGACGCCCGCATCACCGACTACCGCGACGGCTCGGTCGCCTTCGAGCAGGAGGGGGTCGAGTTCCCCGTCGACTGGTCGGTCAACGCGTCCAACATCGTTGCCCAGAAGTACTTCCGCGGCACTCTCGGAACGACCGAACGCGAGTGGTCGTTGCGTCAGGTGATCGACCGTGTGGCCGACACCATCACCGAGTGGGGTGATCGTGACGGGTACTTCGCCGCGGAGGTCGAGCGTGAGACCTTCCGTGCCGAACTGAAACACCTCCTCGTCACGCAGCGCATGGCGTTCAACAGCCCGGTCTGGTTCAACATCGGAGTGCCCGGGGTGCCGAACCAGGGCTCCGCCTGCTTCATCCTGTCCGTGGAGGACTCCCTCGATTCGATCCTCGACTGGTACCGCGAGGAAGGGGTCATCTTCAAGGGTGGCTCCGGCGCCGGGGTCAACCTCTCCCGGATCCGGGCATCGGCCGAGCGTCTCCGCGGTGGGGGCGCACCGTCGGGGCCCGTGAGCTTCATGCGTGGCGCCGACGCGTCCGCGGGAACCATCAAGTCCGGTGGCAAGACCAGACGTGCCGCGAAGATGGTGATCCTCGACGTGGACCATCCCGACATCGAGGAGTTCGTCACCTGTAAGGCCCATGAGGAGCGCAAGGCGCGGGCCCTTCGGGCGGCGGGGTTCGACATGGATCTCGACGGCGCCGACTCGTACTCGGTCCAGTACCAGAACGCGAACAACTCCGTCCGGGTGACCGACGAGTTCATGGAGGCCGTCGAGGCGGACGCGCCCTGGCCTCTGATCGCCCGCACCACCGGTGAGGTCACCGCAACCGTGTCGGCAGCGGCCCTGATGCGCGCGATCGCGACCGCCGCATGGGAGTGCGCCGACCCCGGGATGCAGTACGACTCGACCATCAACCGGTGGCACACCGCGGCCGTGACGGGCCGGATCAACGCGTCGAATCCCTGCAGCGAGTACATGCACCTCGACAACTCCGCGTGCAACCTCGCCAGCCTCAACCTGCTGTCGTTCCTCGACGAGCACGGCACGTTCGACCACGACGGGTTCCGCGCGGCGGTCACGGTCACCTTCGTGGCCCAGGAGATCCTCGTGGGCAACGCCGACTATCCGACCGAGAAGATCGCCCGCAACACCCGTCGGTTCCGCCAACTCGGATTGGGCTACACCAACCTCGGGGCGATGCTCATGGCACTGGGGCTGCCCTACGACTCCGACGAAGGCCGGGCCTGGGCTGCCGCGGTCACCGCGCTCATGTCCGGTCACGCCTATGAGACCTCCGCCCGGATGGCGGGACGGATGGGGCCGTTCGCCGGATTCCACGAGAACCGTGAACCGATGTTGCACGTGCTCGAGATGCACCGTGACGAGGTCAACCGGATCGACGAGGAGTTGGTGCCTGCAGACCTGTTGGGCGCGGCGCAACAGGCGTGGGACGAGGCGTGCCGCCTCGGTACATCCGTGGGGGTCCGCAACGCACAGGCGACCGTGCTCGCGCCGACCGGCACCATTTCGTTCATGATGGACGCGGATACGACCGGCATCGAGCCCGATCTCGGTCTCGTCAAGACCAAGAAGCTCGTCGGCGGCGGCACGATGAGCATCGTCAACCGGACGGTTCGCCGCGCCCTCGACCGCCTCGGTTACCCGGCCGATGTCGCCGACGCTATCGAGGCGCACATCGACGAGAACCACTCGGTCGTCGGTGCGCCGGGTCTGCGTCCCGAGCACGTCGCGGTCTTCGCGTGCTCCATGGGCGACAACGTCGTGCACTACAACGGTCACCTGAAGATGATGGCGGCGGCACAGCCGTTCCTGTCGGGCGCCATCTCCAAGACGGTCAACACCCCCGAGACGACGACGGTCGAGGAGATCGAGAAGATCTATCTCGACGGTTGGCACCTCGGCCTCAAGGCGGTGGCCGTCTACCGGGACAACTGCAAGGTCGGCCAACCGTTGTCGACCGGCAACACCGGGCCGGACACGGCGCCCGGGGTGCGTGGTGATGCAACGATCGACTCGGGGGGTGTGTCTCCAGAGCGGCTGCACGCCCTGGTCGAGGCGGCGGTCGGCGAACGAGGACCGGTGCGCGAGCGACTGCCGCGTGCCCGCACCTCGCGCACCTTCGAGTTCCGCGTTGCCGACTGCAAGGGCTTCGTGACCGTCGGGCACTATGACGACGGTCGTCCCGGCGAGTTGTTCGTCCGGGTCTCGAAGCAGGGCTCGACCCTCGCCGGAATCATGGACGCGTTCGCGATCGCCGTGAGCCACGGGCTCCAGTACGGCGTGCCGCTGAGGGCATATGTGGAGGCATTCGTCGGGATGCGCTTCGAACCCGCCGGGATGACCGACGACGCCGACCTGCGGTTGGCCAACTCCCTGATGGACTATCTGTTCCGCAGGCTCGCCCTCGACTACATGAGCTATGACGAACGGGCCGAGCTCGGCCTGTTCAGCGTCGCCGAGCGAACCCAGCCCACCCTTCCGGGAGTGGAGGAGTCGGCGGCCACCACGGCCCAGGGCCACGACATCCCACCGCATCGGGCGGCGGTGCGCGTTCCCGAAGGGCCGTTGTGCATGCAGTGCGGGGTGGCGATGCAGCGCCGGTTCGTGTTACGTCTGCACCGAATGCGGTGCGACCAGTGGATGCTCGTGAGTATGGGGGCCGACGATGACGGCGCCCGATCTCGATCGCGAGCGGATCGTCGCCGCGCTGGACGACACCTGGTCGTCGATGTCGAGGCTGGGGCGGACGTTGGCGCCCACCGACTGGGATGTCGCAACCCGTTGTCCCGGATGGACCGTCCGCGATCAGTACTCCCACATCGTCGGTACCCAGGCGATGCTCGCCGGGGCCCCGATGCCCGAGGTCGTCCTCCCCGAGGACTCCGACCGCTGGCTCCGAAACGACATCGGCCGGGCGAACGAGCTGTGGGTGCACCAGCGTCGCGGGCTGCCCGGTCGCACCGTGCTCGACGAGTTCGAGACGATCACCGCCGGCGCCCTCGGCTCTCTGCGGAACCTCACCGACCAGGAGTGGGACGCGCCTTCGTGGACCCCGGCGGGCGAGGGAACCTATGGCCGGTTCATGCGCCTCCGCGTGATGGATTCGTGGATGCACGAGCAGGACGTCCGCGTCGCGCTGGGCCGTCCCGGCCACCTCTCGGGTGCCACCGTCGGCGTGGTGCTCGACGAGGTCTCCGCAGCACTCGGCTACGTCGTCGGAAGGCTCGCGGCGCGCCCCAGGGAGCTTCGGTGGCCTTTGCCGTCACCGCTCCGACGCCCGTGCGTATCGACATCGTGGTAGACGGTCGGGCAGCGCCGGTCGCCGTTCCGGTGACCCATCCAACCGCCATGCTGCAGGCCGACCTCACGACCTTCGCCGCCCTGTGGGGTGGACGAGAGCCGGTCGCGGCGGCCATTGCCGAGGGGCGCCTGCTCATGGACGGTGACCCGGGCCTTGCGCGGGCAGTGGCGGAGCACCTCGGGTACATGATCTGAACCAAGAGATCGTCGGCCGCGCCGTCGGGGACCCGCTCCGACGCGGCAGAATGGAGAAGGGTCCACGCCGGTTGGCGGGTCCCGCCGATTGATGGCAAGGTTGCCGTCCGGTCTTTCGCCGCGGCTCCGACCATCGGTCGGGGTCACGAAGGCCACCATTTCGCTCGATCCGCTGAGGAGAACCCCTTGTTCGATGTCGGAGACCGTGTGGTCTACCCGCACCACGGAGCCGCGATGGTCGTCTCGCGCGAGACCCGTGAGTTCAACGGCGAGAAGACCGATTACCTGTGCTTGAAGATGGCGCACGGCGAACTCATGCTCTGGGTCCCCGCGTGCAAGGCCGACGAAGTCGGGATGCGCCCGCCCATCAGCCACGAGGAGGTCGAGGACCTCTTCGACCTCCTCGGCAAGAAGGACGTCCGCGAACCGGCCAACTGGAGTCGTCGTTTCAAGAACCACCAGGAGAAGCTGAAGTCGGGCGACGTCTACCAGGTGGCCGAGGTCGTCCGAAACCTCGCCCTACGTGATCAGTCGAAGGGGCTCTCCGCCGGAGAGAAGTCGATGTTCGTCAAGGCACGGGGAGTGCTGGTCTCGGAGTTGAGCTTCGCGCTCGAGGTGAGCGAGGACGAGGCGCTCGATCGCGCCGAGCAGACCCTCGCGTGACGTGCCCGCCGCGCGCCGCCCGTCCTCCTCGCGGGTCCTGGCGCTCGGCGCTCTCGTGCTGTTGGCCTTGTCGGCACCCCTGGCGGGATGTACGTCGAAGTCGTGGGAGACCGGCGACATCGACCACCCCACGACGACCCGGGCTCCGCGCTATCGAACCGACGCCCGGGGAATCGAGGATTCCCTGACCGCATATCTCGCCCGGAGTTCGCGTGATCTCGGCCAGTGGGGGGCGCCACCGGAGCAGGCGCGGTGTGCGGCCCGGCGCATCGTGGAGACGCTGGGCCCCGCGGGGTTGTTGGACCATGCCTACAACCCGCAGAAGCCACGTTTGGACCTCGGGTTCGACGGCCCGATGGTTGCTCGCCTCACCAGCATCCTCACCGGGTGCATCGACTTCTCACGTTCGGTGGTCGGTCTGATGTCCTCGTACCGCAAGCTGCCGATCGAGACCGCACAATGCTTCGGAAAGGGTGTGCGATCGGTAGGCCTCGATCGGGCCTTCGCAACCAGTCTGGTGACAGGGGTCGAGCCCGAGGCGATTCAGGGTCCGGAGCCGGCCGCGCCCCGCTGGGCGAAGATCGCCGAGCAGTGCCTCGGCAACACCGATCTGTTGCCGATCCTGACACCCGGCACCCTTCCGCCGGCGGTGCGTCCCATCACACCCACCACCGCTCCCGATCCCAACACGTTGCCCGGCATCGTGCCCGGTGGGCCGCTCGATCCCACGACGACCACTGCACCCTGACTCGCGGGCCGCAGAGCGCGGCCTGTGCCGGGCAGAGGGCGCCGGCGTCCATGAGGCTCGATAGCCTCGCGCCGTGCTCGCCGCGATCCCCAGCCCGTCGTCCGATGTCGTCCCCGTGTTGGGGATCCGCTGGTACGGGGTGATGATCGCGCTGGGGGTGCTGGCCGCGGTGATGCTGGCACGGCGCCGCTGGGGAGCGCGCCACCACGATCCCGACGAGGTCGCCGACGTGGCGGTCGTCGCGGTTCCCGCCGGCCTCGTCGGAGCACGCCTGTACCACGTCATCACCGACAACGAGTTGTACCGCGGTCACTGGATCGACGCGTTCAAGATCTGGAACGGCGGTCTGGGCATCCCGGGTGGAATCCTCTTCGGTGTCCTCGGCGGTGTGTGGATGGCCAGGCGTCGCGGCATCGGTGTTGCGGCACTGGCCGACGCGATGGTGCCCGCCATCCCCCTGGCCCAGGCCATCGGGCGCTTTGGCAACTACTTCAACCAGGAGCTCTACGGACGGCCCACCACCGTCCCGTGGGCGATCAGGATCGACCCGGCACACCGGACCTCCCGCTATGCGGAGTTCGCCACCTTCCACCCGACGTTCGCGTACGAGGCACTCTGGAACCTGCTCGGTGTCGCCCTGCTCATCTGGGTCGACTCCAAACGAAGCCTGCGCCTGGGAAAGATCCTCCCCCTGTTCGTCGCGTGGTACTTCACGGGGCGGCTGTGGGTGGAGTCGATGCGATCCGACGCGGCCAACCGAATTCTGGGATGGCGGGTCAACACCTGGACATCGCTGATCATGATGGGTGTAGGGCTGTTGTGGTTGCTGTGGGGCGGCGCCTTCCGCCCGGCTTCGGAGCGCGGCACTCCGCATCCCGACGAGGTCGAGGGCGCCGAGGCGGAGCGGGAGGCGCGGGCGGAGCAGTTGGTGATCGAACGCGTGGCCGACGGCGGACGATCCACCGCCCCCGGGGCGGAGGCCGACGAAGCGGCTGGGGACGGCGACGGTGTCTCCGGTGCCGGTGAGGACGACGCCGGGGCCACGGTCGGCGATCAGGCCGACGTTGCGGATGTCGCCTCAGGCCTGCCCGAGCCACCAGTCCCCGAGTCGGGGCCATAGCGAGACGGCCCACGGCCCGAACGCTGCGTCGCCGAGTCCGATGAGACCTCGGCGGCGTACCGGATCGATCCACAGGAACGTTCCCGACCGACCGAAGTGCCCGAATGTCGCGGGCGAGGCGGCGGTCGCCATCCAGTGCGGTGACTTTCCGCCCCGGAGCTCGGGCCCCAGGGCCCAGTCGTTGGGTGAGTGCGAGCCGAACCCCGGCACGACGCCGTCGAGGCCCGGAAACCGGCACGCAGTGACCTGAGCGAGCAGTCGGGTATCGAGCACGGCGCGTGGTTCGAGGGTCTCACCTGCCCATCTCGCGAGGTCCGATCCGGTCGAGACACCGGCGTGCGCAGGGGAGCCCCGGAGTTCGGTCGCGGCCATGGCGAGGGGTTCGAGAACGGCCTCCCCCAGATAGTCGACGAAGGGTATCCCCGTGCGGGCGACGAGGTGCTCGACGGCGAGTTCGACACCACGATTGGAGTAGATCCGCCGTGTCGCCGGTGCGGCCAGCACGGTGTCGTCGTCGGGGGCGAGACCCGAGGCGTGGGAGAGCAGGTGCTCCACGGTCGATCCCGGAGGCCCGGCCGAATCGCCAAGCGACACGGCGCCTTCGGCCAGAGCGATCCACATCGCCGTGGCGGTGAGCAGTTTGGTCACCGAGGCCAGTGCGAATCGACGGTCGGGGTCTCCGGCGAGTGTCACCGGCTCGACCGTCGTGTCGTAGCCCGGCGACGGCCGAAGGCCTACGAGACAGACATCCCGCGACGGCCATCCGCGGAGCAACTCGTCCGGTGTCGACATGGTTCCAGCTTGGCCGATGCCGGAGCCGGCCCGGACCAGGCGGTACGATCGTTGGGACACAAGGACATCGATGACCACAACGTTCGAGACGCTCGGCGTCTCCGCCCCGTTGGTTGCCGCGTTGGCAGACCGCGGCATCCACGAACCCTTCGCAATCCAGACCCTGAGCATCGCCGACGCGATCGAGGGCCATGACGTGTGCGGAAAGGCCAAGACGGGTTCGGGCAAGACGCTCGCGTTCGGCCTACCGACACTCCAACGGATCCCCAAGGCCACCCCGGCCCGGCCGACCGGAATCGTGCTCGTGCCGACCCGCGAACTGGCGATACAGGTGCGTGACGAGCTCGCCCCGCTGGGCGAGGCGGTCGGCCGAACCGTTGTCGCCGTGTACGGCGGGGAACCGATCGATCGCCAGATCAGCGCGTTGCAGGCGGGGACCGATCTGATGGTGTGCACGCCGGGTCGGGTGATCGACCTGATCGAGCGCAACGAGCTCTCCGTCGCCGACGTGGGGATCGTGATCGTCGACGAGGCCGACCGCATGGCCGATATGGGTTTCCTCCCGCAGGTGGAGTGGATCCTCCGGAACATCGAAGGCGGTCATCAGACCCTCCTGTTCTCGGCGACCCTCGACGGCGCCGTCGACTCGTTGATCCAGCGCTACCAACACGAACCGCGGCTGCACGAGGTGGAATCGCCGACCGTCACCGTCGAGGAGATGCAGCACCGCTTCCTGCACGTCCACGAGATGGACCGGGTTCGCGTCGCCGCCGCGCTCATCCGCTCCGCTCGCCGGACCATGGTGTTCACCGCGACCAAGCATGGAGCCGATCGACTCGCCACGAGGTTGGAGGAGGAGGGCGTCCGTGCGAGGCCGATCCATGGCGATCTGCGCCAGCAACTCCGCGAACAGACGCTCGCCCGCTTTGCCGAAGGGCGGCTCGACGCGCTGGTCGCGACCGACGTCGCCGCCCGAGGTATCCACGTGGACGACGTGGACGTCGTCATCCATTTCGACCCGCCGTCGGACCACAAGTCGTACCTTCACCGCTCCGGGCGTACCGCACGCGCCGGCACCTCGGGGCTCGTCGTCACCTTCTGCCTGTGGAACCAGGAGCTCGACGTTAAGCGCCTCATGAAGCGCATCGGCGTCCAGCAGCCGATCGTCGAGATGTTCTCCAACGACGAGCGGCTCGACGACCTCGCCGCCTGGGATCCGGCCACGGTCGTCCGCTGACTGGGTGTCCCATCGGAGGCTGAAGTCGACGGCGCTCCCACCTGAGGAGCCTCTGTGTCGCGTGGCTCCCGGAGCGATCCTGCACCGACCGAGGCTCGACGTCGACGCCGAATTGTCGCCGAGCTCCACATCGGGGCAGGTAGGCTGATCGCCACATCATGAGCGGCCCGCCGTCGGCGGGTCCGGCAACCTGGGACGGACACCCAAGGTGCCTCCCTCATACCGTGCCGGCCACGGGGTGAGGGGATGCGGTCGGCGCGCCGACAACCAACTGTCCGGAGGCGGTGCGACCGCGATCCGTCACGGTCCGCGGTGTCCAACCCCAGGTTCACGATGTCGAACCTTCAACCGGACATGACCACCACTCCCGAACCGCTCTCCCACGTGGACCCTGCCGACAGCCCCGGTGACGTCGCGCACGCCTGGCCGGAGGCCCCACCGGTGACGGGCGCGTGGATGCCCGGCGCACCGTTGGGCCGACGCCGGCTCGTCGAGGTCGGCGGTGGACGGCCGTTCCACCTCGAGGGCGGTGCGACGCTCCCCTCCGTGACCGTCGCGTACGAGGCATGGGGTGAGCTCGACGCCGAGGGGGCGAATGCGATCCTCGTGTGCCACGCGCTCACCGGCGACTCCCACGCCGCCGGCCGCGCCGGGGAGGGACACCCGGGTGAGGGCTGGTGGGACGGTCTCATCGGGCCAGGCCGGGCGATCGACACCGACCGGTACTTCGTGGTGTGCGCCAACGTCTTGGGTGGATGCCAGGGTACGACCGGGCCGGCGTCGACCGATCCGCGGACCGGGCGACCGTACGGGTCGGCCTTCCCGGTGGTCACGATCCGTGACATCGTGCGCTCCCAGGCGCTGCTCGCGGACACCCTGGGCATTGCGCGCTGGCTGGGGGTCGTCGGCGGGTCGATGGGCGGGATGCAGTCCCTGGAGTGGGCGGTGATGTTCCCCGAGCGTGTCGGTTCGATGGTGTCGATCGCGTCCACCGCGGCGTCGAGCGCGTTGCAGATCGCCTGGTCCATGGTGGGCCGGCGTGCGATCGAAGGCGATCCGCACTTCGCGGGTGGCGACTACTACGACGCCGCGCCCGGGCACGGCCCGCACCGGGGTTTGAAGCTCGCACGCGAGATCGCCCAGATCCACTACCGCTCCGACGAGGTGTTCCACGAGCGGTTCGGCCGACGCGAGCTCGACCGCCTCGACCGTCCCGGCGGTTTCCGCCTCGACCAGCGCTTCGACGTCGAGGGCTATCTCGACTACCACGGCGACAAGCTGGTACGACGATTCGACGCGAACTCCTATCTCCGCCTGAACAAGGCGATGGACCTGCACGACCTGGCACGCGGCCGGGGCGGGGTCCGCCAGGCCCTTGCACGGATCACCTGTCCGTCGTTGATCATGAGCATCACGAGCGACATGTTGTACGTGCCCCGCGAACAGCACCTCCTGCGTGACACGCTCACGGGGCTCGGTCGGCGTTGCGGTTACCACGAGATCGTGAGTCCTCACGGTCACGACGCCTTCCTGATCGAGCTCGCCCAGATTCGACCGGTGATCGAGGCGTTCCTCGACGCCATGCACGAGGAACGCGTGTCGTCGGCCTCGCCCACACGAACGCTCCCAGGACACACATCAGGAGGACATCGTTGACCACCCCGTCCGAGTCGGGTGATTCCCCGACGCTCGATCCTCCAAACCCTCCGACGCCGGCCGCCGACGCGACGCACGCCACCGGTGCGTCGACGGGGCCCACGGAGCCGATCCGGCACCGCGACACGGTTGCCGTCACCTCGGGCCGGCGTGACGGTGACGTCGCGCTGGCCCCGACGTTGTGGGCGACCTCCGCGTTCGTGACCCCCGACGCCGAGTCGGCCGCCGCGCTCGCCTCCACGGCGCGGGCGACCGAGTTCTACGGACGCTACGGCAATCCGACCGTCGCCGCGTTCGAGGACGCGATCGCCACCATGGAGGGGGCAGAGGCCTGCAGAGCGTTTGCGTCGGGAATGGGCGCGATCTCGGCGGTCGTCCTCGGACTGCTGTCCAGCGGCGACCACGTGGTCACCCAGTATCAGCTCTACGGCGGCACCCAGCTCTTCTTCAACGCCGTGTGCCCGCGTTTCGGCATCGACGTGACCTTCGTCGACGGTACCGATCCCGACGCGTGGGATGCGGCGGTGATCCCCGGACGGACGATGATGTGCTTCGCTGAATCGCCGGCCAATCCGCGACTCGACCTGGTGGACCTGTGCCGGCTGGGTGCGATCGCGGGCCGTTGACCGTAGTGGACTCCACGTTCGCGACACCGATCGCACAACGTCCGCTGGAGTACGGGGTGAACCTCGTGCTGCACTCTGCGACCAAGGCGATCGGAGGCCACAACGACGCGGTGATCGGTGCGGTGGCGGGGGAGCGAGAGCTGATCGAGTGGCTCTGGGGATTCGCCGTGCTCCAGGGGGCCAACGCGTCGCCGTTCGACGCGATGAACGCATTGCGGGGCCTCCGTACCCTGCCGGTGAGGTTCTCGCGGCAGTCCGACAGTGCGATGGCCGTCGCCTCCTGGTTGGAGGGACATCACGCGGTGGCGTCGGTGTCATACCCCGGTCTGGAGAGCTTTCCACAGCACGATCTCGCGCGGCGACAGATGGATCGCTTCGGAGGTCTCATCACCTTCGACGTGGCGGGCGGTGCGAGCGCCGGGCGGCGCTTCGTGGAGTCGACGCGGATCGCGAGGATGGCCACATCGCTCGGGGGCCCCGAAACCCTGGTGACCCATCCCGCGTCGACGACCCACGCGGCGCTCCTGGCGGCGGAGTTGGCGGCCGCGGGAATCGGGGAGGGCACGGTCCGCCTCTCGGTCGGGCTCGAGCACCCCGACGACATCATCGAGGACCTCGCCCAGGCGTTGGGGACGGCGTTGGGGGAACCATGAACGTTCGGGGTGACTACGATGCCGGAGTGCTCGGCGGGCCTCGCTCGAACCCGGTCGGGGTGTTGGCGGCCGTGCACGATCCCAATGCCGGTCGGTTGCACAACGTGGTCATCGCGTTGCTCGTTCTCGCCGCGGTCCTCACGCTGGTGACGATCCTGTTGTGGTGGTTGACCCGGCCACGGAGACCGTCCGACTTCACTGAACGTGAGGAGGCGAACACCTCCGATCTCTCGCGACCGGCCACGGACGGCACCACCGGAACCGACGGCAACACCCGAACGGACGGCGACACCGACGCCGCGGCCCATGCCGATCGGCTCGAACAGGCGGCAGCGTGGCGAGTCTCCGAGCTCGGCCCGGGAGCCGTTCTCCCGACCACACCGCGGCCGTCGGATTTCGAATTGCCGACATCTCCGGCCGGAGACGACGTGGCGAGCCTCGCGAACGCCCTCGCGGCCATCCCCGACATGGCCCCGGGCCGGGTCGACTTCGGGGATCCGCCCGTCGAGCGTGCGGTGCGCCGTCGCCGCTCACCGGAACGTCCGGGCCGCGAGGACGGGTCACCCGGCTCCGAATCGGGCGGCCCTGTGGCGTCGGACGGCGGCGGTGTCCCAGGGCACGGCGCCCCGGCGGAGCAGGCCTCCGAGGCCGGGCCCGTCCACGATGGGAACGTCGAACCCTGACAGGTCCGGGTGGTCGTCGAGCACCCCTAGAGTCGGGTCATGACGACGGCGTTCGATCCCGAGGAGATGGTCAGGCGGTTCCGGACCCGCGCGGCCGCGGTCAAGGCCCGACAGCTTCCGCCGGTGGAGGGTGAGGCCCGCAGGGCGTTCGTGGAGCAGTCCAGGCTGGATTTCATGGACTTCGCGATGCTCGGGGACGCGACGGCGGCGCTCGAGGACGGCGTGCTGGTGCTCCGGGTCGACCTCCGAGGCGACTCGGCACCTGAGCGGGCCACCGAGCAGCCTTAGATGCCCGTTCGGTAGAGCCCGACTGCCCGTTCCGCCCGGCCACGCAACTGCTGGAACCCGGACTCGCCGTGGAGGGAGCGGAAGGCGGGGTCGGTTGCCAGGCGGTTCGGGTCGGGGCCCACTGCGACCGCCCGATCGAGCCACTGCAACGCCTCGGTCCGATGACCACGCACCGCGAGACCTGCGGCTCCCAGGTACAGGGGCTCGGCACTCTGTTCGAGTCGGAAGCGCTCCCGCGCGGCCGTGACCAGATCGTCGACGGGCCCGTGGTGCACACGGGCCTCGAGCACCGCGAGCGAGCCGGCGAGCTCGGCCGGAACGAGGCCGAGCAGACGCCCGATCTCGGTTCGCTCGGCGCGATCGAGGAGCCAGTTGCGGGGAGATCGTCGCCCAAGGCCTCCAATTCGCGGGTGGGTGTCGTGACACGGTCCGGTGTGGTGTCGCCGACGACGGTCGCGAGGTGTGCCCGCAGCCACGGTGAGGGCTCCCATCCGGGCGGGAACGGGGCGAGCTGCCCGCTCTGCCACGAGCGGCGCTCGGCGCTTCGCACGTGGTCGATGGTCCGCGGGTCCCTCGCCGGGGCGGGAGCCTCCTGGTCCCGCCGAGTGCCGCGGCTCGCTGCGCGCCGTCTCGGCCGATCACGTCGGGAGTCCGGTGGGCAGGCCCGTCGGCGAAGCCGTCGTCACGCCGTGCGGTCGGCATCGAGTCGGCACCTCGTGATCGGGTCCCCCCGGAGTGGGCTGCACCTCCCGACATCGAGCCCAGGGTCGCCAGGGACCCCAACAGGCAGAACAGGGGTATGAAGAAGAACGCTCCAGCGAGTGAAGGCAGCTCGCGGATCGCGCCGACCAGGACGACGAACGGGTTCTCGAAGTAGCCGATGCGGAGGGCCGCCGTGGACGAACCGGGGCCGAAACCGTAGATCAACAGGGCCAGCGATGCCGCGGCGGACGCGATCACGATGAAGCGCTTGGCATCGTGTCCACCGAGCCATTCCACCAGTTCCACGACGACGTGACCGCCGTCGAGGGGCCAGAGCGGAACGAGGTTGATGAGTGCGAGCGTCACGCCGGCCCAGCGGATCGCGATGTACGCGTCGGCGCACGTTTCGAAGGTGGAACGATCGGTGGTGGCGTGGGCGATCGAGTTGACGATCCACAGGGCGAGGAGGGCGAGCGCGAGTTGCACCCCAGGCCCGGCGAGGCTGATGGCGATCCGGCGCGGCATGTCGATGCGGTCGGAGGGCTGATAGGTCGCGTATCCGCCGAACCCGGTTACGTGGACCTCGGGTGAGGCGCCGAAGGCCTTGGCGGTGAAGGCGTGGCCCAGCTCGTGCAGGACCACCAGCACGGCCATCGCGACCGCGGTGAACAGACCGACCCGGCCACCGCCGGACAACTCGTAGAACAGGTAGAGGCCGATGGGGAACCAGAGATCTCCGCTGACCGGGATCCCAGCGATCACGAAGAGTGTCCGGCGAGACATCCATGCGAGCTTACGGTGGCCCCGTCGCACGGGATCCGACCAGTCGGTGCGCGTTCTCAGGATCGAGATCGTGCGGTACTCAGGTCGTGGACGGTTTCACCGCGTCGCCGATACGAACCCTCCCGGGCCTGACGATTCGTGCGTACACGCCGAGATGGTTCGCGTGCAGCTCGTCCATTGCCGCGAACAGGGCGGCCTGGCGTCGGAGCCGGGGTTGTGCCCGCAGGGGCATGGCGCAGCGGACGGTGGCCTTCTCCACATAAAGGATCGTCTCGCCGACGGTGACCTCCGAGCCGATCCAGGTGTCCTCGACGAAGGCATCGGCCTCGTCGGGGGAGGTGTGATCGAGGAGAAGGTTGGGGCGGAAGCGCCGAGGATCCCAATCCAGGTCGGGTCGACGTGTGGCGCACCAGCGGAGCGTCGAGGTGCTGAGCAGGTGGACATGGGCGTCGTCGACCAACGCGGCCGGGGGCGAGGGAATCTCCACCATCTCGGCGTCGTCGTTGGGCGGGTCGAAGGTCATCTCGAACGGCAGTCCGGGGTTGTCCTCACGCCCGATCCGTCGGACCGCTCGGCCCATCCAGGTGCTCATCTCCGCATCGCTACGCAGCACGTCGCCCTGGGGTGTCGTGACGGTTCCGTCGTCGTGTCCGGTCGCCATCAGCATCGCCGAATACCGCTTCGCCGAACACAGGTGTCCGTCGGGTGTGCGAAGCGCCCAGATGCGATCGCCGACGATGCCGTCCTCGGTGAAGTCGAGTACGTCGTGGGCTGCGCCCTGGGTGGACTTGAACGGATATCGCCACAACGCCGTGACGAGCAACTCGGTCATGTCGATCAACTACCCGGTCGAACGTGTCGGGTGTGCAGCGTGCTCGATCACCGCCGTCCTGTCGAATCAGGGCAACGCGCCGCGTGGCCGTGTGTGTGTCGACCGATCAGGACCCGGTGGCGTGGGAGGCGACGTAGCCGCCCGTCGGGCGCTCGAAACCCACGTTGAGGCGGTTCCATCCGTTGATGGCCACGATGCCGAGCGTCAGGGCCACCAACTCCTCGGGCTCGAAGCATCCCGCCACCGCGTCGTACACGTCCTGTGGCGCCCCCCGGTCGGCCAGCAGGGTGAGCGTCTCGCACCAGTCCAGGGCGGCGCGCTCACGCTCGCTGAAGCACGATGCCCCCTCCATGTCGCGACAAGGTCGAGTCGTTCCTGATCCTCGCCGAGGGCTCGGGCATCCTTCGTGTGCATCTCCAGGCAACGCGCGCAGCCGTTGAGCTGGGACGCGCGGATCTTCACCAGCTCCGCAACCGTCGGGTCGAGCGGGCTGGCATGGACGGCCTTCTCGAGGCCGAGCATCGCCGTCGTCGAGGCCGGGAGGACGGTGCCGTAGTCGAGTCGCATGGTGCTCTCCTGTTCGTTGTTTCTTCAACTCCAAACTAGAGAAACGACGACGGAGCGCCAGGCCGGCCTCAACGGAGGTCGGCACGTTCGAAGGCCGCCACCGATGCGGTGGCGAGGATCGCCGCGACGAGCCCGAGTACCGAGCAGGACCGGGTGGACAAGCCTTCGGCCAGTTGGCTCCCACCCACCGACCAGTAGAAGAGGGATGTCACCCTCCACGGCCTCAGCCACCCCACGACCGGTGCCATCGCACTCACGACGTACATCGCCACGGCGAGTCCGCCGGCGACACCCACTGCATTGCCGCGACGACCGGTGAGGATCCCGACGAGCAACGCGACGAGTCCGAGGTCGACGCCCAACAGCACCAGCCCGAGCGTTGCGCCGGCGAGCCTGGGGTAGGGGATCGGCAGGTCGAAGAGACGTCCGGCGGTCGTCGCGAGCCCGGCGGCGAACGCGACGAACGCGGCCTGGACGACGAGTGCCGCGATCTTTCCGA
The DNA here is from genome assembly GCA_041394325.1 of Microthrixaceae bacterium. GTDB lineage: Bacteria > Actinomycetota > Acidimicrobiia > Acidimicrobiales > Microtrichaceae > JAWKIJ01. Next base: position 2,528,282 of record JAWKIJ010000001.1, on the reverse strand, counting down.
CGAGCAGCGACGTGCGTGTGATGCCGGTGACCGCGAGGAGGGCGAGCGATCCGTCCTCGTCCTGTCCCCCGACCGCCGCCGCGCCGTAGCCGACGGCGACCAACAGGACGAGCAAGGGTGCCACGTTCGCGAAGACGTTCGCGTTCATCCATCCCACCGGCGAGGTCAGGGAGCCCACGGCTCCGAAGAGCGCGGCGATCGGGTTGTTGCCCTTGGTCAACTCGTCGAGTCCGGTGGTGTGACGCATCGCCGGATACAGGGCGACGATGAACACCGTGTACGCCGCCAGCCCGACACCCACCCCGATCGTGAATCGGCGTCGGATCCGGAGGTCGAGGAGCGTGATCTCAGCCATCGACGCGGTCCGGCGAGGTCGGGGCGGATGCGGACGGCGAGCCCGGCGGGGAGCGGTAGAAGCCGAGGAAGAGCTGTTCGAGGTTCGCCGGGGTGGCGACGACGTCGACGGGGTCGAACCGCAGCGCGGCCCGGAGCACCTCGGCGGGAGCACCGTTGACCGCGAGCTCGACCCGGTGCGGCTCGCTTCGGGTCACGGTGACACCGTCGAGTACGGCGAACACCGCCGGGTCCACCGGTTGTGCGAACTCGAAGCGGACGGTCCGGGCCGATCGGGCACGGAGTCCCTCGACGGAGTCGGTGACCACCAGTACGCCGTCCCGGATGATCCCGACGCGATCGACCACCCGCTGCACCTCCTCGAGCTCGTGGGAGGAGAGGAACACGGTGTCGCCGCCGTCGCTGCACTCACGCAGCAGGCGCGCGAACTCGAGTTGCATCAACGGGTCGAGTCCGGATGTGGGCTCGTCCAGTACCAGCAGTTCCGGCCGATGCATGAACGCCTGCACGATGGCGAGCTTCTGGCGTTCCCCTTGGAGAGTTGTCGGACCGGTCGATCGAGCCGGGCGTCGAGGCGCTCGACCAACTCGTCGCGTCGGGAGCGGTCGGAGAGCCCCCGCATCGCGGCGAACCGATCGAGATGGTCGTTCCCGGTGAGGGTGGGGTACAAGGTGGGTTCGCCGGGTAGGTAGCCCACCCTGGAGCCGAGTTCCGCGGGGTGTGCCAGGGGTCGCCGCCGAGCACGCTCGTCGTACCGCCGGTCGCCCGGGCGAGGCCGAGGAGTACCCGGATCGTGGTGGATTTTCCCGCCCCGTTGGGGCCGAGGAAGCCGAATATCTCGCCACGGCCGACTGCGAGGTCGATGCCGTGCACGCCGCGGCCGTTCGGGAACTCCCGTCGCAGGCCGTGCGCTGCGATGACCCATTCGGTCCCGGCGGTCCCCGTGGCCGGCATCACCGGTGCAACGCTGTTGCGTGCTGGGCAGGCGGAGGGGCCTCGATCGAACGCACGGACCGAGCCTCGGCAGGCAACTTGTGCTGCCGGGTGTTCGTGGCGGAGGCCTCAGCGCTCACGCAGGGAAGTGTGTCACGTCGGTCGCCTTCACCGACGCCCACACCCGTGTGCCCTCGAGGAGTTCGAGTTCGGCGGCGGCGGTCGGTGTGACCTCCGCGACGAGGTCGATTTCGCCGGTCAGGTGGACCCGGGCGTGACTTCCCAGTAGGTCGACTCCGCGGACCTCGCACCGCCAGACGTTGCGCACTCGTCTCGGGGGGTGAGCGGTGCAGTGCGACGGCGCGCGGCCGCACCAGGAGGTTGGTCGGGCCGTGTGCGTGGCCGGCGATGTGGACGTGGGGCCGATCCCGGGCGGTAGCCATCGGGGTCGCCGAATCCGTGCCGTCCTCGAGGAGGATCGCCCCCGAACCGTCGGCCTCGCCCCGGAGGAGGTTGACTCCGAGGAGCTCGGCGACGTAGTCGGTACGGGGCCGGGTGGTCACCTCCGCGATCGATCCCACCTGGGTGACCGAACCGGATTCCACGACGACCACGCGGTCGGCCAGGGCGAGAGCGTCGAGCGGATCGTGCGAGACGATCACCGTGCCGCCGGTGAACCCGGAGAGATGACGACGCAGGTCCCGGCGGGTCGCGGCCTTCGTCGATGCATCGAGGGCCGCCAACGGTTCGTCCAACAACAGCAATGTCGGCCGCGACGCCAGCGCTCTCGCCAATGCAACCCGCTGGGCCTGGCCCCCGGAGAGTGTCGAGGGCTTCGCGGTGGCGAAGGCGGCAAGACCCACTCGTTCTATCCAAGTCGTGGCCTCGGCTCGCGCCGTGGACCTGCTCGCCCCGCGCGCTCTCGGCCCGAAGGCCACGTTCTCGAGAACGCTCAGGTGGGGAAAGAGCAGGTAATCCTGGAAGACGACGCCGACCCGTCGTGATTCGGCGTGGACGAACACACCCTCGTCGGGCCGATCGACCGTCCGCCCGGCGATGGTGACATGGCCGTTTCCGATGCTCTGCAACCCCGCCAATGCGCGAAGTACCGTCGTCTTCCCGGCACCGTTCGGTCCGAGCAGCGCCACGACCTCACCACCTCCGACCGTCAGGTCGAAGTGAAGGTCGAGGCGACCGAGCCGGAGATCGAACTCGGCGGTGAGCACGCGCTCACGGGTGGTCATGGCGACGCCATCCAGCGCTCGCGTAGCAGCACGATGGTGGTGAGCGAGACGACCAGGAGAACGAGGCTGAGCGCGACGGCGACGTCGGGGTGGGCCACGAGCTGGAGGTAGATGGCGAGCGGCAGCGTCTGGGTGCGCCCTACGATGTTGCCGGCGAAGGTGATCGTCGCGCCGAACTCCCCCAGGGCACGGGCCCAGGCGAGCACGGTCCCCGCGACGACCGCCGGTCCGATGAGGGGAAGGGTGACCCGCGTGAAGACCCACCTTCGACTCGCTCCGAGAGTGCTCGCCACCTCCTCGAAGCGGCCGTCCATCGAGCGGAGCCCGGCTTCGACGGTGATCACGTAGAAGGGGAGAGAGACGAAGGTCTCGGCGAGGATCGCCCCCGTGGTCGAGAACGTGAACTGGATCCCGAACCACTCGTACAGGGATGCGCCCACGATGCCCCGCCGGCTGAAAGCGGCCAGAAGCGCAACGCCACCCACCACCGGGGGGAGCACGAGGGGTAGGAGCACGAGGCCGCGCACCAGCGCGCGTCCGGGGAACGGAACCCTCGCGAGGAGCCAGGCCAATGGGGTGCCGAACACGAGCGAGAGCCCTGCCGCGCTCAGGGAGCACACCAGAGAGAGACGAAGCGCGTCTCGGGATTCGTCGCTCGCCAGGTCCCGGGCAAGGGTCGACCACGACGCGCGACCGAGGAGTCCGACCAGGGGAACGGCGAAGAAGGCGATGGTGAGACCGGCCGCGGCGACCACGATGATCGGAGGCGTCCGCCGGACGGGCACGGCGGGAGCGGCGACGGGGGTCACGACCGGGTCACCCAGCCGTCACGGCAGTTGGAAGCCCGCCGCCGCGAGGATCCTTCGACCGGCGGGCCCCAGGATGTAGTCCTCGAACGCCCGAGCGGTGTCGAGTTGCCCGGAGTTCTCGAGGGTCGCGATCGGGTAGCTGGCGACGACGTTGTCGCCGGTTGCGATCTGGACGCTTGCAACCGAGCGACCCGCGGCGGTGGCGTCGGTTACGTACACGATGGCCGCATCGGCGTCACCCTCCGTGACGGCGCGCAGCGTGGCCTTCACGTCGGGGCCACGCGTGATCCGGGTCGGCGCGACGCTCACATCGGCCTTGCGGAGGATCTCGTCGGCGAACTTGCCGCACGGCGCCGTATCGGCGCACAGCGACACGGTGCCGACGTCGCGCAGGTCCCCGAGGCTGCGGATGCGGCGGGGGTTCCCCGGCTTGGTGACGATGACGAGGCGATTGCGGGCGAAGATCCGGGAAGGTCGTGCGGTCAGTTTCGCGTCCTCGATCGATGTCATCGGTTGCGGATCGGCAAACGCGGCGACGTCGACGGGCGCGCCGTCGAGGATCTGGGCCGCCAACTGCCCGGACGAGCCGAAGTTGATGGTGACCGAGGCTTCGGGGTTCTCTCGGAGGAAGCCGTCCCGGAGGACGCCGAAGACCTCGGTGAGCGACGCCGCGGCGGAAACGACGATCGATCCGGTCACGGGAGAGGTCGCCGGGTTCGACCCGTCGGCGCGGGACGCCGATCCCGTCGGCGCGGTTGTCGTGGACGATCTCACATTGGACTTCGTGCAACCTGCGACGACGACGAGGGCTGACATCGCTCCGGCCACGATGATGGTGCGGGTCTTGCGCACGGTGCGGGTCTCCTTGGTGCGGTCGGGGTCAGGCGGTCGGGATCTCGACGACGACGTTGGTGGACTTGACGGCCGCGGTGGCGAGGTCGCCCGGTTGGAGGTCCAACTCGTCGGCGGCCTCGCGGGTCATCAGCGACACCAAGCGGTGCGGCGGGGCATGGATCTCCACGAGAGCCACCAACCGGTCGCGGTCCACGCGGGTCACGATGCCGGTGAAGCGGTTTCGTGCCGACTGTGCCATCACCGAGTCAGGCTCGTAGGCGCCGCCCCGCTCGGACAGGTACCGCGCCAGGTCGCGACCGTCGATCGTGCGATGTCCGCCCGCGTCGGGCCCGAACGTGAACCGGCCCTCGTCGGCCCAACGCCGCACGGTGTCGGGGCTGACGCCGAGGAGTTCCGCCACCTGCGCGGTTCGGTACGAGGGCACCTCCGGATCCTAGGTGCGCAGAAGGCAAATCGTGCAGGAACGGCTCGTTGTTGCTGCACATGCGCCTGATCGGGTGGTAACCGGAGTCCAGAACGGGGTCGTCTGCGTGGCCGCGGTCCGGCGGTAGACGACGAATCCCCCCGCAGGGCGGGGGGATTCGGTGGGCGTGGAGCGGACGACGAGATTCGAACCCGCGACCCTCACCTTGGCAAGGTGATGCTCTACCAGCTGAGCTACGTCCGCAGCGAGGCGACAGCATAGCAACCGCAAGGTGGGCGCCCGGAGTGGTGCCAATCCGGGCTCGATCGGCCGCCGGGCGGTTCGTGCGGTTGGGCTCAGCGGGCGGCGCGAAGCCGGTAGGCGATGTTCGCGAACTCGAACGCCGCGACCACGTCGGGGATCTGGTCCACGGTGTGCAGCCGCTGGTCGTCGCTGATCGTCACCGCCGCAAACCCGTTCGCGTGCCGACCGAACAGCGCGAAGTGGTCGTCGAGGTCGAACGAGTCCACCGGTGGCTCGATTCCGTGGCCCGAAACGACGATCACCCGCAACTGGGTGACCACCAATGCGCTCGGCTGGCCGAAGGAGCGTCCGACGAGCACGCCGAAGACGACCTCGTCGGGGCCGAGCACTCCTGCCGCAGCGGTCAGGGGAACCTCCCCGTCGTGCCATTTCTCCGGGCTCAGGTGCGCCGCTGCCGCCACGAGATCGCGTCCTGTGCCGCCCGGCCGCAGCGGTACGAGCCCATCCTCGGGTGGCGACGCCTCGGCCGTGGGTGGTGGAGGTGGGGCGATCGGGCCGGCGGCCTGCGGTGTCGGCGGTGCCTGCGGTGGCGTCGTCGCCGCCGCAGGGGCTGGAGCCGGCGTGCCGGGAGCGCTCCCGCCGATCGGTTCGGTGGGGGCTTCGGTGTGAGGAGCTGGCGGCGGGAAGAGCCGTGACGGCGGTGGCGCCGGAGACGCCGGGGGTGGGAGGAGGCCCTGGAGCGCTGCGGCGAGGAACCCGGCATCGTCGGATCCGGTCGACGCGGGGACCGGGGTCCGCACTGCCGGAGCGGTCGTGGGCGGCACCGGGGCGGGAGGAGTCGGGAACACCGGATCGGCCGTCGCGATCTCGTCGCCGGGGGGCGGGGCGAGGTCGACCGGACGCTCCGAGGGTGGCGGTGGCGGCATCGGCACCGTCTCCACGGCTTGGCCGGACCGGGGATGGCCGTGGTTACCGCCGGTCGTTGCGGTCGCGCCGACGGCGGTCCGATCGACGGTGGGTTCACTCGCCACCGGGACCCTGCTCGCGAAAGCGGCGACCGGTACGTCGGTCTGTACGGCCCCACAGAACTGGCAGGCCGGTCCGTCCCCTGGTTCGTAGCCGCAGCTGTAGCACCGCATCGGCGTTCGCGCTCCTACGCGTGATGGCGTCGGCCACCCGGACGCGACCCGCGCCCTCGACGAGTGTCCTAGCACGTCAGAGGGTCCGGCGGCCAACGGATTGGGACCGGTGGCCGTGCGCATCGCGGGACCGATCGGCACCAGTGGGGGAAGGCCCCCGGCGGCACGCAGCGGGACGGGGGAGGGGAGGGGTTGGACGGTCCGGTCGGGGCGGGCGCGGCGAGGTGCACGAGTGCGGACCGTGCCCCCTCGCCGGGTTCGAGCGCCGACGGACTCGGCGACGTCGGCGATCGCGGAGGGGAGCGAGGATCGAGCCGCCAGGCGTGCGGGAACGGCCGCGGCGAGGAGCGCGAGCAACACGCTTGCCGCGGCGACGATGCTCACCGATGCCGTCGGTACCGAGAACGTGGTCAAGCCGTACGCGCTCAAGGCCTTGACGGCACCGAACGTCGCGCCGAGACCGATCGCAGCACCGAGGACGGTCCCCACCACCGACAGCGCCGCGGCCTCGGCGAGGACCAGCAGCGTTGTCTGGCCACGCGATGCTCCGATGGCGCGCAACAGCCCGAACTCCCGGCGACGTTCGTTCACGCCGAGTTGCAGGGTGTTCGCAACTCCGACCACGGCCAGGACGACCGTGAACGCAAGCATCCACTCGATGACGCGTCCGAAGCCGCGCAGGACCTCCGCGCGGTCGGCGACGAGGTCCGTCGGGTTCGACACGTGGGCCGCACCGAAGCGGGTGGCCATCGCCTTGACCGCTGCGACGTCCGCCGGGGTCGGATCGTCGCGGAACTTCACGAACGCGACGACGTCGATGCTCAGGGACAGGTTCGAAGCGAGCACCTTGGTGTCCATCAACACGTCGCCGAACAAGGCCGAGACCGGCGCCTGGAACACACCGGCGACGCATGTCCGGGGCGACCCCGTTCTGGAACTGGACCGGTGTGATGTCGCCCGTTCTCAGATGGTGGTGCTCGGCGAACCCCTTGCTGATCAGGATCTCCCGCGGGCCGAGCACCGCGGGTGTGCGGCCCTCCAGGTCCAGGTCGAGCACCGAGAACACGCCGGTGCCGTCGAGGCCGCCGGCCCGGACGTTGTATCCGTCGAACACCACCGCCCCAGGCCGCCAACCGCTCACCGCCGTGACCGACGGAAGCCCCTTCAAGGCCTCCACGAGGCCGGTCGAGAGTCCACCCTTGGTGAATGTCCCCGAGTCGACGACGAGGTCGGCGGTGATCGCTCGTCGGGCAAGCCCCTCGACCGAGGTCACGAAGCTCGACGACAGAGCGGTGAGCCCGATCACCGATGCCGACGCGAGCAGTACCGCCGCGGTGGTGGAGGCCGCGCGGGTTCGCGCCTCTCGAGATCGCATCCGTGCCGCTCGGGTCAGACCCCGATTGAACGAGAGCAGTGCGATGGTCGCCCCGTTCACGATCCCGACGAGCAGGCGCGCAACACCACCAGCACGACCCCGACACCCGCACCGACCGCGGCGGCGACGAGCGCGACCGACGAACTGCCGAGCCGCTGTCCCGCGGTGCCCGCCCCGACGGCGAGGCCCCCAACCAGGACGAGCGCCCGCAGGATTGCCGAACGCAACGACGGGGCCGCCGTGGCGTCGGCGCCGGTCACCGCGTCGAGGCGGTGTCGTGGCCGCCCGATACGCCGGCCGGAGGGCCGTGCCGAGCGTGATGAGGGCCCCGACGGCAACGGCGGTGAGCGGGATCCACCAGGTGAGGGCGGGGCCGGCCACGGGTACCGGCTCGCTGAGTTGTGCGAGTACCGCCTCGATCATCGCGCCGACCCCCAGCCCGAGCGCCAAGCCCACCGCGCCGCGGCGATCCCCCCGGCGAGCGCCTCGACCGCCGCGCCGCCGAACAGTTGCCGGGGCGCCGCGCCGACCAGACGCAACATCGCGAAGCTTCGCCGTCGGTGATCGAACAGGAGAGCCATCGAGTTGGCGACCGTGAACGTGCCGATGACCAATGCGAGCACGGCGAAGCCGACCAGCAACGCCCTCACCATGGTGAAGCTTCGCTCGACCGAGATGCGTCGGTGGGCGGAGTACTCCTCGCCGGTCGCCACCTCTGCCCCGGGTGGAAGGATCCGGGCAATCCGTTGCCGGACCGCGTCCACGTCGGCGCCGTCGTCCACCTGCACCGCGATGGCGTTGTCGTCGGGGCCGGTCATGAACATGGTCCGCGCCGTCGGTGTGTCGAACAGTCCGAGCGAGGATCCCGCCGGCAGCGGGCCGCCGAGCGGCACGACGATGCCGGTGATCGTGAACGAGGTGGGGTCACCCTTGGCGACCACGGACACCTGGTCGCCGACCGAGAGCCCGGTGGAGCGCGCCGTGGTGGAATCGATGACGATCTGCCGTTCCCCGACCGGAGCCGTCCCGCTGCCGACGAAGCGGTAGGGGTTCAGTTCGGGAACCGTCGGAAAGTTGCCGCCGCTCGGCCGCTGGGTGAGCCCGAGCGGAACCACCGGTCGACCGTTCGGACCGATGATGAGGATTGAATCGCTCGCGACCCGGGGCTGTACCGCCCGGACTCCCGGGACCTGGAGCAATGCGGCGGTCAACGAGTCGGGGACCAGCCGACGCACCTGTTGCATGGGTCCGTCGTCGGCCACCGAACCCTCGATCACGAGGTCGGCTGGTTCGACGTCGGCGCCCACCTGTGCGGCGAGGCCGGTACCCACACGCTGCAGGAGGCTGAGTGCACCCGCGAGGTACGCCACACCCAGCGCGACCGCCACGAGGGCGAGCAGGATCCGCCGGTGCTCCCGCATGATCGCGGCGAGCACCATCCGCATCGAACGGCCCCGATTCGAGCGACCTCGGGTGGTCGGCGTCGGCCGGTTATGCCCGAGAGTCGCCTGATTCGTGGTTCTCGGGGGCCGATCGAGGACCGGAACCGACGCGGCAGCCGGACGCTCGGTCGTCGCCACACGGGACTCGACCGTGATGACCGGGCCCGGAGACACGTCGTGGCCGTTGACCGGTGACGCGGAGGACGTTCGTCGGGGAAGGGGTCCACGGTAGGGCGGCGGGACGGCGGTCGCGTCGTGCGCGCCCTCGAACGGTGCGGGCCCGGGGCGAAGGGGCGGCCATGGTGGTGGGGTCCCGGCCGGAGCGGTGTGGCCCTGCGGACGCCTGAGGTCGGGTGGGAGGGGTGGTGGGGTCCCCGCGGGATGGGTGTTCCGACGGTGCGGCACGGACGCGGGCGATGCGTCGACGGGGTCCAGACGCCCCTCGCCTCCGCCGACCGTCCTAGCCACTGCGACATCGTATTGAGGTGCCTGGTCGCAGGACCGTCATCGGTGACGAACATCGTCCGACGCTCTTGTAGGGTGGTCGCCCCGGGCGACGTGGCCGAGTGGTTAGGCAGAGGCCTGCAAAGCCTTGTACACCGGTTCGAATCCGGTCGTCGCCTCGACCGGGCGGACCTCGCTATCGAGGTTTGACGGCGCTGGTGCTGCGACCGGTGACGCGTCGGTACCGCTCGGTGAGGGTCGGTCCCAGCCACCTGGCGACGCGGACGGCCGTGCGGTCGGTGAAGTGGACTCCGTCGGGACGAAGTGAGCGCTCGTCGTGGGAGTCCAACCAGCGGGCGAGATCGACGATGACCACTGCGGGATCGTCGTAGTCGGCGACGACGCCGGCGACCAGCACCCGGAATCGCTGCATCCGGGCGGGATCGGACTCGGGAAACGGTCGAAGTGGTGAGCGACCGTCGATGCGGCCCATCTCGATGTCGGGGGGATTCAGCACCACGACGAGCCGGCTGTTCCGCCGCAAGGTATCGATCCCGGTTCGCAGTCGTTGGATCAGGGTCCGGTCCAGTGTCGGGTCGCCGATCACTCGGAGCGGTCCATTCGGGTCCGGTCGCTGATCGGTCACCTCCCAGGGGCCCACGTCGATCACCGCGATGTCGGCGGGATGCTCCGCCGCGGCAGACGCCCAGTGTCGTTCCCAGTCGCGGCAGTCGGTGGGCACGGGCGCCTCGGCGCCCTTGGTGATCCGAGTGCCGCGGTCGACCAGGCCGCAGCCGAGGTTGGCCCAGCCGCCGCGGGCGACGAACTCGTCGGGATGTTCCCGGCTCCACTCCTGAAGGCCCTGGCTGGTCATCAGCGCGGTCGAATCGCCGAACACCGCGATCCGCGGTGCGGTGGAGCGGTTCTGGGCCGCGGTTGCGGCCAGGAAGCGCTGCCAGCGCAACGCGTTCTCGAAGTCGGCACGGTCCGCGGGTTTGATGCCGGCCGTGACGGCGAGGACCAGTGCGAAGGTGCTCCCCATCGCGAGCACGGCGGTCGACGGAACGCGGCGGACGGGAATCCGCCGTCCCGACCTGATGGGTCCCTCGATGAATCGCGCCGAGACCGCGGCAAGCGCGAACGTGAGGGGGACAGCGAGGGCCAACGCGGGGAGTGGGTGCAGCGAGCCCGCTTGGCGAAGCCACAACAGGATCGGGTAGTGCAGGAGGTAGGCGCCGTAGGAGACCGTGCCCGCCCAGACCAGCGGTCGCCACGCGAGCAACCTGCGAATGAGGCCACCGGGTTGGACGGCGGACACGATCACGAGGCAGGTCAGGGCGGTGTAGGCAAGGAGCCCCCCCCGATAGAACCACATCTGTCGCAGGTCGGCCGTTGCCCACGATGCGACCATCGCCACGAGTGCCGCCGTTCCGGCGTGCCGCATCCACGCCGGAGGATCCGGCGGGACCATTTCGGCCGTGTCGAGCTCGCCGGCTCTCCCCGCCTGCGTGCGACATGCGACCCGGGCGCATCGACGGTGCCACCATACGGCGAGGACCGCACCGGCCAGGAGCTCCCCGTAGCGGACGTCGGTGCCGAAGTAGAGGCGATCGACGGTCGCTCCCCGTGCGATCAAGACGTTCGACCACACGACACCCCCCGCGGTCACCAACCCGAGGAGGAGGCACGTCCGGCGGAGTGGATCGCTGCGCTTGGCGCCGGCCGACAACGCGAGGACCACGAGCAGGGGGATCACCACGTAGAGCTGTTCCTCGATCGCGAGGGTCCAGAAATGTGTGAAGGGCGAGGGGCTGGCGAAGGTCGCTCCGTAGGAGTCGCCGGCCACGATGAAGCGCCAGTTCGCTGCGTAGCCCAAGGCGGAGAGTGCGTCGATTCGGAGCCGTGCGAGTTGGGTGCTGTCTCCCCAGACACGCGCGGTGACGCTGATGAGCGTGATGCCCACGAGCGCGGCCGGGAGTAGGCGCCGGAGGCGCCGAACCCAGAAGTTGCGCAGGGAGATCCGACCGGACCGGTCGTGCTCGGAGAGCAGGACCGAGGTGATCAGGAAGCCCGACAGCGTGAAGAAGGTCGAGACCGAGAGGAATGCCCCGGGTGCCAGACCCAGTTCGGAGTGGTAGAGGATGATGGCCGCGAAGCGCGAGTCCGCGGAGGCCGTCGAGCGCGGGTTGATATCCGAGACCACCGGTATGGCCGGGGGTTGCCGGAGGAGGCTCGGCCATCCTTGAACCCTAGGAGCGTTGACCCGGCGGCCCGTGCAACCGCCCACCGTCGAGCAGCGCCCACCGGATGCTATGGTGTCGGCCCCACGGGCCGTTGGCGCAGTTGGCTAGCGCACCTGCATGACGCGCAGGGGGTCGGGGGTTCGAATCCCTCACGGCCCACCCACAGGGTGGAGTGGCACGGGCGCCCGACGCGCCCCGACGACTGGGTCCTACCGGGTCGCGGGGCGGCGGATGGAGATCACGAAGGCGGTCCCCATCAGCACGAGGCCCAGGCCGATCATCGTCAACGGTCCGCTGTTGGCTCCGGTCGTGGCGAGGTCCTGCACCTCCTCATCGGAGACCCCCGGCCCGTCCGACGTTCCCGGGGTGACCGGCGTCGTGAGGAGTGGCGCCTGGACCGTCGTCGGCGTGGTGCTCGGCGAGGTGGTGCTCGACCCCGTCGAGGATGCGAGGGTCGTGGAGGGCAGCACGACGTTGGGGATCGTCGTGGGCGCCGTCGTCGATGTGACACAGCCGGTCCCACCCGGGAACTGGAGTGACGTGCCGGTGTCGGTGGGGAAGAGCAACGGGCCGTGCTTGTCGCCGGTGGGCGAGATCACCGGCGGGGTCGCGCCCGTCACCACGTCGAACTGCGTGGGATCGCACCCCTTGGCGAAGGTGACCACGGTGTCGCCTGCCGCTTGGAGGCGGACGGCCTTGGTCTCGAGGAGCGTCTGGGGCCAGGCCTCGCCTCCGCCGGGCATCTTGTACACGGCGGCCGTGGCGTCGATGGGGTCACACAACGGTTTGGCGACGTGGATGCGCAGCACGAACGCATCGGCGGTGTTGTCGGGATATGCCATCAAGGTGCGGGTGAGCAGGGCGGTCGACGCGGGAACACAGTCGCCGCCGATGCCGGATGCGGTGAACTCGACGTCTATCCGGCTCTCTCCGCTGGCACCGGCTCCGGTGGGGGTCAACAGCATGGCGGAGCCGATTCCGATGGCCGCGACGCCGAGGGCGAGCCGCCGGGTTCGAAGCGAATGGGAACGATGCACGGGGAAGCTCCTCGTCTTGGTGCGGGCCCGAGCGGGGCTCGTACGTCGAAAGGTGGTGGTTGGTGGATACAACACCGACACGCTGCGCGGGCGTTCGCCCACTCAACGTGTTGTCCTACCACCCTAATGGGTCGAATGATCGATGCGGTTGATCCGAGTGACCCACCCGTGGTGGGTCGTTGCCCGAACCGTGTCGGCGGTGACGACGGGACTCCCGCTCAATAGCCGCCTCGACCTCGATCACGGTCGCGGCTCCAACCGGGACCCTGTCGGCCCTGGCGATCCGCCCGGCTCGGTCGGTCCGGCCGCTCCGAACGTGCCGCTCGATCCGAGCCGCCCCCGTAGGGAGGCCGCGGGCGATCCGATCGTGTGCCGTAGGGGGAGCGGGGGCGGTCGGCCCGATCCGGTCGGTCGCCGTCGAAACGGTCCCGGCGTGCATGGACCTCCTGGCCGCGGATGGTCGTACGATCGAGCGCGTCGATGACCTCGCTCACCGAACGGGCGGGGACCTCGACGAGGGAGAACGAGTCGCGGAGCTGGATCGCTCCGATGTCGCGACCGCTGAGCCCCGTTTCCCCGCAGATGGCGCCGACCAGATCGCCGGGGCGGACACCCTGGCGTTTCCCGATGGGGATGTACACGCGCTCGGTCGACCCTCCCGAACCGGTGCGGCCGCCGCGGTCGTCCCCGCGGTCACGGGACGGGCGCACCCGGACCTCCCCACCCGAACGAGGTTCACCTCGTCCGGCGCCGGGTCGCGGACGTCGACCGCGGTCACCTCGGTCGTCGCGGCGACCGTCTCGTCGCTCACCTGGCCTGCCCGTCCTGGCCCGTCCACCGAGCGACGCATCGGGAATCTCCTGCTCGGCGGGATCGTCGGCGGCGGTGGAGGGTTCGTGCAACAGGGCGAGCGCCCCGAGCGCGATCTGATCGGGGTCGAACTCGAGGGTCAACTCCTCGAGTACGGCGCGCTGGCCGTCGAGCTCGCCTGCGGTGATCCGCTCGCGGAGGCGATGCACGGTTGCCTCGGTCCGGGCACTGTGCAGGTCGGCCACGGTCGGAAGGGCCTGGATCGGGACCTTCTCGCCGATGGTCCGCTCGATGTTGTGCAGCAGCCGATTCTGGCGCGGCTCCACGAGCGTGAGAGCGGTCCCCTCGCGGCCGGCGCGGCCCACCCGTCCTATCCGGTGGACGTAGGTTTCCGCTGCTGCAGGGACGTCGAAGTTGACGACGTGGGTGAGGTGTTCGATGTCGAGGCCACGGGCCGCTACATCGGTCGCGATCAGCAGTTCGGCCGTACCGGACCGGATCCTTCCCATTACGCGGTCACGGCCCTCCTGGCTCATCCCGCCGTGTAACGCCTCCGCGCGATAGCCGCGACCATTGAGCGTCTCGGTCAGCTCGTCCACCACGACCCGCGTGCGGCAGAAGACGATCGTCGACTCCGGGGACTCGACGTCGAGGAGGCGCCCGAGTGCCGCCGGCTTGTGGTGGCGGGCGATCACGTACGCGCGCTGGCGGACCAACGGCGTGGAGTCCGGGCCGGTGCGCTCGTCGTCGACGTGCAGGGAGATCGGATCGCGCATCGAACGCGCCGCTAGTTCCTCGAGACGTTTGGGCATGGTCGCGGAGAAGAGCACGGTCTGGCGGGCGGCCGGCACCGCTGCGAGGATCGTGTCGAGGTCCTCGGCGAAGCCCATGTCGAGCATCTCGTCGGCCTCGTCGAGCACGACGGTCACGACGTCGTCGAGCCGGAGGGTTCCCTTGTCGAGATGGTCGACGCATCGGCCCGGCGTCGCGACGACGACGTCTGCGCCGCGTCGCAAGGCGCGGATCTGGTGGCCGATCGGCTGCCCGCCGAGGAGCGGAACGACCGCGGCGTCGCAGTGACGTCCGTACCGGTGGGTCGCCTCGGAGACCTGCAATGCGAGCTCCCGGGTGGGCGCGAGGATCAGGGCGTAGGGACCGGGTCCGCTCTCGCGCTCGGCGGGGAGTGCGTCGATGATCGGTAGAGCGAATGCCGCCGTCTTTCCGGTACCCGTCGCGGCCTGGCCGACGAGGTCCCGGCCCTGCATGAGCGACCCGATCGCGGCGCGTTGGACGGGCGTGGGCTCCTCGTAGCCGAGCGAGGTGAGCGTTGCCACCAACCCGGGTGAGAGGCTCAGCGCGGCGAAGCCCGAGGAGCGAGGATCGACGTCGGCGCGACCTGCGGCCTCTTGCTCGTGGGCGGCGTCGAGGTCGTTCGTGGTGGTGTCTTCGGTTGCCGGGTCGTGGGGATCGGGCTGCGTCAAGTCGTCGAGGTCGGTGTTCACCCCCAGACGGTACCGTGCCGCATGGCCATCGACTTCACGCTTACCCCCGAGCTCGAGGCGCTCCGCTCTCGGGTCCGTACGTTCGTCGACGACGTGGTGCGTCCCGGTGAGGCGCGGCTCGGCGATCCCGAGGACATCGAGCGCGACGAATACCTCCGGATCCTGTTCGGTATGCGCGACCTCGCGCGCGAGCAGGGGATGTGGTTGCCCCACATGCCCACCGAGTGGGGAGGGATGGGGCTGGGCCACGTCGAGTTGGCGATGGTCCAGGCCGAGGCGGCGCGCACCTACTACGGCCCCTTCGTCATGAACTGCCAGGCCCCCGACGAAGGGAACATGAAGACCCTGTTGCACTGGGGGACCGACGAGCAGAAGGAGCGCTACCTCCGACCGTTGTGCGAGGGCCGGGCCATGAGCTGTTTCGCGATGACCGAGCCGGAGGTGGCCGGATCGGACCCCACGCTCATCCGGACCCGTGCCGTTCGGGACGGCGACGAATGGGTGATCAACGGGCACAAGTGGTTCATCAGCAACGCGCGCCGGTCGAGCTTTGCGATCCTGATCTGCCGGACCGAGGACGATCCCGACCTTCCCCAGGCGGCGAACACCGCGTTCGTGGTGGACATCCCCAGTGACGGGTGGGACCGTGTACGGGAGATCAAGACGATGCACGGCGGCACAGGGCATTCCGAGATCGTGATCACCGACCTGCGCGTGCCCGCCGCGAACATGCTGGGAGGACGTGGGCAGGGTCACCGGCTCGGACAGCACCGGCTCGGCCCGGCGCGGCTCGCCCACTGCATGCGTTGGATCGCTCAGGCCGAGACCGCGCTCGACATGATGGTCGAACGTTCACTCGGGCGCTTCAGCCACGGATCGATCCTGGCCGAGAAGCAGGGGGTCCAGTGGATGATCGCGGACTCGACCATCGAGCTCTACCAGGCGAAGCTGATGGTGTTGCACGCGGCCTATCGCATCGACCGGGGCCTGGACTTCACCGCCGAGGTGTCGATGGCCAAGCACTTCGTGGCGAACATGTTGAACCATGTGATCGACCGGTCGATTCAGGTGCACGGCGCACTCGGCTACTCCACCGACACGCCCCTCGCGCACATGTACCAGCACGCCCGCTGGGCCCGCCTCGCCGACGGCGCGGACGAGATCCACCGCATGCGCATCGCGCAGCGGAGCATCGCCGCCTGGCGCGACGAGTCCTCGACCCGTCGCGCCACCGGCGACCTGCCACTCTGAGCAAGGACGGCGAGAGCGCCGCGCTAGGGCCTGGACGCGGGTGGTGAGTTCGTGAACGGCACGAACTCACGGCACGGTTGACCGCGCAACGACGGGCAGGCCGGGAGATCGGCGGAGTAGCCGTCGTGCGGTGGGACCGTGCCGAGCACGAGGCTCGACGCATGACCCTTGGTGAAGGCCACGTCGAGGTGTGCCTCCGGGCCCTTCTGGGGGATCCAACTCCAGCGTGGCTTGTCGCCCCCGGGACTGTGGATCGACAACCGCAGCCGGGAGCCGGCCCGGAGGACGTGACCCACCGGGAAGACCTCGACGCGGGCCTTTGTCCACGTGTTCACCGGCATGGGTCGGGCGTCGCGTTCGAGACCGGTGTGGTCGGGGTCGAGCACCGTCGCGTGTGGTCCCGGTTGTCGGAGATCCAAGCGGAGCTGGCCCGACTGGAGGTATGTCTCCTTGCCGTCGGGCCGCACCTCGCTGAGCGTGAGGGCAACCTCCGACTCTGGACGGTCGCTGCGGATCCACAGGTCGAGGCTGCCCTTGCCCATCAGCACGAGGTCCTCGGTGAGCGGTTGAGTGAGGAACACCGCCGCTTTGCCCGCGTCGTCGTGGTCCCATCGATACGGAGGATGGGCGTCGAACGCGGCGGTCTCCGAATCGCCGGGAAGGGTGACCTTGTCGGCCAGAGCCCTGTCGGTGACGAAGCCGGCGGCACGATCGCTCCCGTCGTCGGCGCCCGGCGCGAGCGGTGGGGTGGTGCTCGCCGGTGGTGTGTCGGTCAGGGTCCCGCGAGGTCCGAGGTACCAACGGCGGGGCGTGAGCTCCTTGGGCGGCCACTGGTCGAACCGTGTCGAGCCGGTGCTACTGGGTGCGCCGATGTGGTCGGGTTGCGCACCACGGTCCCACAGGATGGTGACCTCCGGTTCGGCCTCGTACTCCTTGCGGATCTGTCCGATCGTCCCGCTCGTGAGGCGATCGGGCGGGAAGTCGACCACCGCGCCGAAGGTGTCGCCCACGAGCAGGGGGCCGAACTGCCGCATGAACGACGGGATCGGAGTCCGCTCCCCGGCGACGTAGATGTCGAGGAAGAGCTTCCACTCCTCGAGGGTCTCGGGGGAGAAACCGTCGGCGTGGGCGCCGTTGAAGGCGAAGAACTTTCGGACCGGGGCGTTGGTGAACCGGGTCCACAGGTTGGAGAACCGCGGTCCGGTCTGCTCGTCCTGCCAGGCGCCCGTCATGAACAGGGGCACCTTGATCTTGTGGGCGAACAGGTACGGAGAGACCGGATCGGCGAGCTTGGGGTCGTAGTAGTCGCGTGACCGCGCCTTCTTCACCGTGTCGACGTTCTGGAGCCTCAAACGCTGGTTCGCGGCGCAGGTCTCGTCCCCGGCGTCGGCGACCTTCTTGGTCCAGGACTGGCCATAGGGCTTCGCGTTGTTCAAGACCTCCTTGGCCCACGCGAGGGCGAAGCCCTTGTTGAAGATCCCGCCGGGTGCCAACACGCCCTTGACGGTGTCGTCGTACACCGACATGGGGGTGATCGCCGCCAGGTGCGGGGGCTGGGTGGACGCGACGAAGAGCTGGGAGATCCCGGGATAGCTCAGCCCGACCATGCCGACCTTGTGTCCCTTGACCCACGGCTGTACCGCCACCGTCTCGATGACGTCGTAGCCGTCGAGGAGCTGTAGGGGCTCGAAGAAGTCGTAGGAGCCACCGGAGCAACCCGTGCCCCGCATGTTCACTCCGACCACCGCGTAGCCCAGCGCAGCGGCGATCTCCGACGCCGGCTGAGCCGGGGTGTGACAGGCGATCGGGACCACCTCGCAGATGCCGTTGGTGTCGACGTTCAGCTTCTTGAGTTGGTCGCTGAGCGA
Organism: Microthrixaceae bacterium; assembly: GCA_041394325.1. Classification (GTDB taxonomy): domain Bacteria; phylum Actinomycetota; class Acidimicrobiia; order Acidimicrobiales; family Microtrichaceae; genus JAWKIJ01. The sequence continues at coordinate 2,510,309 of JAWKIJ010000001.1, read as the reverse complement.
CGTCGTCGGGTTCGACGGGTCGTACCCGTAGTATTCGACGACGGTCGGGAACGGTCCCGGTCCGGGCGGGAGGTACACATAGGCCGAGAGCTTCGTACCGTCACGCGTCGTGATGTAGCGGAGGCCTTCACCGAGCTGTTGGCGATCGTAGAAGGACTGCTTCGGGGTGGAGCCGGCGACATCGCTCACCGTGACGGCTGCCGAGATCGCCGGCGTCGCGTCGCTGAGTCGGTATCGCCCTGCCCGGACATCGCGGAACACGAGGCTCCCGAGCTTGTCGGTGGTGGCGGTGCGCACCTGGTAGCCGTCGGCCGTCCGGAGGGTGATCACCTCGCCGGGACGGGCGTCGGTGACCGCGATCTGGTTCACCGATCCCTGCACCGAGAACGTCGCCCTCGGCCACGTGAGTGCCGTCGCGGTGCTGCACCCGACGCTGAGCAGGCACAGGCTCAACACCATGCCCGTCGTCGTCATAACGCGTCGTGAAAGCCGCCTCACCAGGACCCCCTTGTCGTAAGCCGACGATGATACGGGGTCCCCGGTACGCGAAGTGAATGGCGTTCTTCATCCCGGACGAGCCTTCGCGGGCAGACTCTGGACATGCCCGACGATCCGCAGACGAGCCCCGATTCGCCGGAGTTCGCCTATGACGAGATGGCCTACTTCGAGGAGAACTGCGCCGAGTACGCCATCGCGCTCCCCGAGGACCTCCGCGTCGAACGACGGACCGAACGAGTCGAGGTGACGGGATCGGCCACGGGAAGGCCGTGGCGGATCGAACTCTCCGGGCTGTGGTGGGGTGAGGGTCCACCCGAGCTGGTGTTCCTGCATGGAGGGGCTCAGAACGCACATACCTGGGACACGGTGCAGCTTGCGCTCGATCGCCCCGCCATCGCGTTCGACCTCCCGGGCCACGGGCATTCGGGCCGGCGTCCCGACGCCGACTACGGGCCGCGAGCGAATGCGGAGGTACTCGTGGCCGCACTGGAGCGGGTGATCGGGACCTCATCCTCGTCGAATCCGAACCGGGTCGGCCGACCCGTGACGTTGGTCGGGATGTCGCTCGGTGGACTCACAGCCAACGCGGTCGCGGCAATAGCCCCGGAACTCGTCCATTCACTGGTCATCGTGGACATCACACCGGGTGTCAACGCCGAGAAGGCCCGGGTCGTGACGGACTTCATCGCCGGACCGCAGTACTTCCCGACCTTCGAGGAGATCCTGGCCCGCACCGTCGAGTACAACCCCACCCGTTCGATCGCCTCGTTGCGCAGGGGGATCCTGCACAACGCCCACAAGGTGCTCGACGGCGGGCACGCGGGGCAGTGGGCCTGGAACTACGACCGACGCCCTTTGCTGACCGAGACGGAACCGGGGCTCGCGATCGGCCTGTCCCCGCTCTGGGACGACGTCGGGGCGGTCACCGCCCCCTACACCCTGGTCCGTGGAGCCTTGTCACCGGTGGTCGACGACGACGACGTGGCCGAGCTCCGGCGCCGTCAACCCCGGGCCGATGTGATCGTGGTGCCCGATGCCGGTCACTCGGTACAGGGGGACCGGCCACTCGAATTGGCAGGGATCATCGCCGAGCGACTTCGCTGAGCGGGAGGGCGCGAAGCGGCGGACTCTCAGGCGCGAGGCAGCCCCAGGATTCGTTCACCGATCACGTTGCGCAGGATCTGGGTCGTGCCCCCCATGATCGTGTAGCCGGGCGCATAACAGATGTTGCGAGCGGTCCGGCCCCTCAGCATGGTGCCCGGCCCACCCATCCGGGCACAGAAGGCGGCCACCCGCTGCTCGAACTCGGTGCACCACGTCTTGGTCGCCGCCGAGAAGGCCTTCGGCGCCTGCCCTGTCACTTCGCGAAGCACCAGGTTCCGTCCGATCCGGTAGCCGCCCTCGAAGCGGGCGAGGTCCTGGCGCACGAGCGGATCATTTCGCTGCTCGGGGGTGAGGGACTCCATCACATCGAGGTAGAGGCGGCGGTTGGAGACGAGCCGGTCGATCCCCCCTCGCTCGTGCTCCATCTGGCGCATGATCTGCTTGAACGCACCGTTCTCGGCGCCCACCAGGAGGTCGGCCGGCACCTCGACGTCGGTGAAGAGCACCTCGCAGAAGTGCCGGTCGTCGGTCATGTCGCGGATGGGGCGGATCTCCACTCCCGGCGAACGAAGATCGACGATCAGTTCGGACAGACCGGCGTGTGCCGGGGCATCGGGGTCGGTGCGGGCGACGAGATAGCACCAGTCGGACTCGGCGGCACCCGAGGTCCATACCTTGGAACCGTTGACCACCCATGTGTCACCGTGCCGCTCGGCCCTGGTGCGAAGCGAGGCGACGTCGCTACCGGCGTCGGGCTCGCTCATGCCGACACACCACGCACCGGTGCCGGCGACGATCCCTGGTAGGAATCGCTCGCGTTGCTCGTCGGTGCCGAACTGGACGAGTGTCGGTCCGATCTGGCGGTCGGCGAACCACGCCGACGCGAGGGGTGCCCCCTCCGATATCAGCGCCTCGACCACGACGAAGCGTTCGAGGGCACTTCGGCCCCTCCCACCGAACTCGACGGGCAGCGTCATGCCGAGCCAGCCGCGAGCCGCCAGCAACGGAGGTAGGTCGTGGTCGACGCCGCGTAGCCACGAGTCCTCCGTGACGTCGAGGTCCGCGACGTAGTCGCGGGCGAACGCTCGAGCCTCGTCGCCGAGTGCGGCCAACTCGGGGCTCAGCTCGAAGTCCATGATGCAGACGGTGCGGCGGGGTCGGGGGTGCGCACTCGCTCCGGCTGGTCAGCGGGAGGTGAGGGGGTGTAGTCCCGGGCTCCCTCCCCGATGTAGGCCTGCCGCGGCCGGGAGATCCGCGAATCCTGCGCCAGGAGCTCGCGATAGTGCGCGAGCCAACCCGCCGTGCGTGGGATGGCGAACAGGACGGTGAACATGTTCAGGGGGAAGCCCATCGCCTGGTAGATGAGGCCGGAATAGAAGTCGACGTTCGGGTACAGCTTGCGGCTGATGAAGTATTCGTCGGCGAGCGCGACCTCCTCCAACTTCAGCGCGATGTCCAACAGCGGGCTCTTGCCGGTGACCTCGAAGACCTCGTACGCGGTGCGCTTGATGATCGTGGCGCGGGGGTCGAAGTTCTTGTAGACGCGATGACCGAAACCCTGGAGGCGGCCGTGGCCCGCCTTCACCGAATCGATGAAGGCCGCGACGTTGTCGATCGATCCGATCTCGTTGAGCATCTTCAGGACGGCCTCGTTCGCACCACCGTGGCGTGGGCCGTAGAGGGCGGCGGCGGCCGCGGCCGTGGCCGAATAGGGGTCGGCATGTGAGGAGCCGACGGTCCGCATGGCCGTTGTCGAGCAGTTCTGTTCGTGGTCGGCGTGCAGGATGAAGAGGATGTCCAGGGCGCGGGCCAACACCGGATTTGCCTCGTAACGGGGCTCGGCGATCTTCCACATCATCGAGAGGAAGTTGGCGGTGAAGTCGAGGGAGTTGTCGGGATACACGAACGGCATCCCCACCGAGAAGCGGTGCGCTCCCGCCGCGAGCGTGGGCATCTTGGCGATGAGGCGCACGATCTGACGGTCGAGGTTGTCGTCGTCGTCGATCTGCTTGGCCTCGGGGTAGAAGGTCGACAATGCGGCGGCCGACGACACGAGCATCCCCATGGGGTGCGCGTCGTGGTGGAACCCCTCCATGAAACGTTTGCGGACGTTCTCGTGGATGTAGGTGTGGTGCATGATGTCGTAGCGCCACTGTTCGAACTGTTCGGAGGTAGGCAGCTCACCGTAGATCAGCAGGTAGGCCACCTCGAGGTAGCTGGAGTGCTCGGCGAGTTGCTCGATGGGGTAGCCGCGGTACCGGAGGATTCCCGCCTCGCCCTTGAGTTCGGTGATGGCACTCTCCGTGGCGGCGGTCGATCCGAACGATGGGTCGAGAAACCAGACACCCGGCAACAGCTTCGACCAGGCCTTGGCGTCGACCGTCCCGTTGACGATGGGGATCTCGATCTGGTCGCCGTTGCGGTTGTCGGTGATCGTGATGGACTCTGTCATTGCAACCGAGTCTAGGAGCGGTCCGCCCGGAGGTGGCCGAGCGGACCGATGGGCCTTCGAGCCGAAGGGCTCCACACGTCGCGGCCGCCCGGCGTCGTCGGGATCGACCGTCGGCGCGATCAGCGTGGGTGGATACCCGCGTTGAGCGGTGCCTCGCGCCCGATGATCTCCCGGAGGCGGTCGGTCACGGCCCGTTCGGCCGGCGAGGGCATCGCCCGTCGTCGACGGACCACGCCGATCGTCCGATGACCTCCGTCGCGGAGCGGGATGCTGCGCCACGGTCCCGGCGTGACCAGAGCGGTTGCCCCCGCCGGGAGGACCGCGGCGCCGAAGCCGCCGAAGACGAGGGAGGCGAGCAGCCGCATGCCGTCCACCTCCGCCTGCGGAGTGAGCTCGACCCCCGAGGCCCGTGCGGCATCGTCGAGTTGGGTGCGGAAGGTCGTCCCGGGCGCCTCCAACAACAGAGGGTGACCGGCCAGGTCCGCCACCGACAGCGACGACCGGTCGTAGAGGGCGTGGCCGACCGGTGCCACGAGCACACCGTCCTCCTCGAAGAGTGGGTCCTCGACGACCTCGGTCGAACCCGACGGGAGGGTGACTACGGCCGCGTCGATCTGGCCCGCCTGCAACTGGAGGATCAGCGCGGTGGTGGTGCCGTCGAGCAGGCGGAGCTTCACCTCCGGGCAGTCCGCTGCCAGCACCGAGAGCAGACGGGGCGCGAGCCATCGGGCCGTCGTACCGATGACGCCGAGGCTGACCTCGCCGCGGACCACGTCGCGCAGCGACGCCAGATCCGATTCGAGGGAGGCCAACTCCGCCTCGATACGACGGGCACGGGTCGCAACCACACGCCCGGACTCGGTCAGGGTGATGGTGGCCCTGTCGATGAGCACCTCGTCCAATTCGTCTTCGAGGCGTGCGATATGGGTGCTTACGTTGGACTGCACCGTTCCGAGGGCACGAGCCGCCGCGGAGAAGCTGCCGTGCTCGTCGACCGCGAGCAATGCACGGAACTGTCGTGGTTCCACGTCCACCTCGTCGACGGGTCGTCGTGCCGGGCGCCCGGACGGGCGTATCTCTGTGAACGATATCAGAAATCAACTGAATATCCATGGTTGATGGCGGGGGTAGCCGGTATCATGAATCCCACACCACGGCGACCCGGATCCCCCTCCGAGCGTCGCCATCAGGATCTCCGCGTCCCCCGCGTGAGATCATCCCGAAGGGCTGGACCCCCCTCCAGCCCTTCGGTCGTTTTCTCCCTCACCGCGGCCCACCCCACCGGTTTTGTCGCGCGAAAGTCGCGGCCACCGCGACTTTCGCGCGACAAAACCGGTGGAGCGAGGGGTACGAGGTGTCCGGGGGGCGCGGGGCGCGTAGCTTGCGCCCATGGCGAAAGCACCGACCCCAAAGTCGGCCAAGGCATCGGCGGAGTCGACCGGTACGCGCCGCAGGCCCCGGTCACGGGCGAAGCCGGAGGCGGCGTTCTTCGACCTCGATCGCACCCTGCTCGGTGGGGCGAGCGGCCCGATCTTCTCCGAGGCGCTCCGCGAGGTCGGCGTCCTGGCAGAACGCCGCAATCCACTCGAACCGCTGCTCTTCAAGATGTTCGACCTCGTGGGGGAGAACTATCCCACGATGCTCCTCGCGCGGGAGGGGATCCGCATGGTGCGAGGCTGGCCCGTCGGAGCCGTGGACGACGCTGCCGCCCTCGCGGCCCCCCGCATCGTCGAGAGGATCCTTCCGTTCGCGCACGTCGAAATCGCCGAACACCATGCGGCCGGGCGTCGCGTCGTGATGGCGACCACTACGCCGCAACACCTCGTGGCACCGCTCGCCGACATTCTCGGCATTGACGACGTGATCGCGACCCGATACGGCGTGGACCGCACTGGTGACACCGCGACCTTCGACGGCACGATCGACGGTCCTTTCGTGTGGGGCCGCGGAAAGGCCCGTGCCGTACGGGAGTTCGCGGAGGCGAAGCGGATCGACCTCGCCGCGAGCTACGCCTACAGCGACAGCTACTACGACATCCCGATGCTCTCCATGGTGGGGCACCCGACCGCGGTCAATCCCGATCCGCGTCTGTTCGCGTTCGCCACCTTGCGCCGTTGGCCGCTGCGTTCCTTCGACGCTCCGCCGGGCGTCCTCAAGATCGCGGGGCTCGAACCTCAGCTGGTCGCGCAGCGACTCGCCCGCCAGGAGTTCATGCCCTTCGTCCGCTTCCGTTGCTACGGCAAGCGCCGGGTCCCCGCCACCGGCCCTGCGATCATCGTCGCGAAGCATCGGAGCTACTTCGATCCGCTCGCGCTCGGCTACCTCCTCGCCCAGTCGGGACGACCGATCCGTTTCCTCGGCAAGCGGGAGGTCTTCGATGCCCCGATCGTCGGTGACGTGGCCCGGGCCATGGGGGGGATCAGGGTCGACCGGGGCACCGGATCGGACGAGCCGCTGCGCGCGGCGGTGGACGCGTTGCACGGGGGGGATCTGGTCGCATTGATGCCCCAGGGAACCATCCCCCGGGGACGGGAGCTCTACAACCCCGTGTTGCGCGGACGGTGGGGGGCGGCTCGTCTCGCCGCCGAGTCACGAGCGCCCGTGATCCCGGTCGGGTTGTGGGGAACCGAACACGTCTGGCCGAGGTCATCGACCCTGCCCAACGTCGCGAACATCATCAACCCGCCGACCGTGCAGATCCGGGTCGGTCCGCCGGTCGAGCTGCGATACGACGACGTCGAGGCGGATACCCAGGCCATCATGGACGCGATCGTCCGCCTGTTACCCCCCTCTGCGCGCGACCACTACGACCCGACGCCCGAGGAGATCCGCCTCGCGACGCCGCACGGTTCCGCCGATTCGGACGCATCGAGAGAAGCCGGCCGGCGCCCGGGGACCGACTGATCGCTCCGCTCGGGCCGCATCATCCGGGGACCGACGGTGGGTCGAACGCCTCATGTTCGTTCTCCTCCTGCCGATAGAAGGGGCGTGAACAGCGAGGAGCGTCGTCAGAAGCGTTCGGTACGGGACCGTCTCCGGACCTTCGTGCCACTCGCGGTCATGTGGACGATCGGCGGTGGGTTGATCGCCATCGTGGCGACTCGACCACGGGAGACCGCCGGCGAACTGCTGATGGATCCGTCCTTCACCATGGGTGAGACCTGGTACACGGGGTTGGTCTCCAATCTCGGCGTACTCGCCTGGACGGTGGGAGCCGCCGCCGCATTCGCGGGTGCCTGGCTGTGCGACCTCGGTCTCCGGACCCGGGCTCGGCGCTTCCTGCTCGCAGGTGGTGTGGTCGGCACGGTGCTGCTCCTCGACGACCTCCTCCAACTGCACGCGGTGCTCCTCCCCACCGAACTGCGTACTCCCAAGATCGTCGGCGAACTCGCGCTCGTCGTGTTGGTCGCCTGGTGGGTCGGCACCCACCTGGCCGAGCTGCGCCGCACCCATGCGCACCTGCTCCTCGCGGCGGGGGCGGCGCTCGGCGCCTCACTCGTCGTCGACACCGTCTACTCCCCGCTGCCCGGTGCCGGCTGGAACGTGATCGAGGACGGGGCGAAGCTCCTCGGGATCCTCGCCTGGGCCGCCTACTTCGTCGTGACCGCCCGTGACATCAGTCGTTCGGTGTTCCGCTCGGCGCTCACGACACCGGTCACGATGCCGATCATCGTGCCCGAAGGAGCAGTGCCCCGGGTCGACCTGGGCAACCCTCGCGACGGAGTCGACCCCGGGATCTCCGTCGCCGCCCCCGCCGTCGAGAAGCCCCGACGCTCCGAGGCGCGCGGAGCGTTGTCCGATCGGGATGTCGGCTACGTCGTGGAGCCGACGCGGCCCGAGGGTGCCCGTCGACGCTGAGGGTTGGGGACTCGATCGGCGGCTGAGGTCAGCCGAGGACGCTCAGCACCACGAGTAGCGCGGCCACGAAGAGTACGACCCCTCCGGCGATGATCATCGCCTTGGCCGCCGGTGATGCGTCGCTGAACAGGCTGGACTGTTTGGACGGCGGTTTCGCGTGCGTGAGGTCGACGACCGACACCACGTCGTCGTTGACCGGTTCGGCGCCGGGCGACGACACCGGGGGGATGACGTTGGACTGGACGGCGGTGACGAGCATCTCGTCGAGGCGCCGCTCACGGTCGCGCTCGGCGAGCTGCGCCCGCCGCTCCTCGATCGTCTGCCCTATGGCCGGAAGCAGCGGCAGTTCGACCTCCGGCGCCACCCATGCGGTCGCGTCACCGCCTCCGCCGGTCGGTCGAGGAGCGGCACCGGGATCCTGTGTGTACTCGGTCCATTGCTGCCCGTCCCACCAGCGTGACACCGGTTGTCCGTAGGGGTCCTGGTACCAGCCCGCTTCCACGCTCACGCCCCGAAAGTTAGTACGGCGCGGAGTGTCGCGGGGCGAGAGGGGAAGGCGACGGCGGACCGCCGCTACTTCACGGCCCGGGCGCGGATGATGTTGAGAGCGGAGCCCGCCTTGAACCACTCGATGTGCTCGTCGCTCATGGTGTGGGTGGCACCGATGGTGCGGCTCGACCCGTCCGGCGAGGTCACGATCACCGTCACGGGCCGACCGGGCGCGAGCGCTGCGAGGTCGGTGACCGAGATCCGGTCGTCCTCGCCGATGCGGTCGTAGTCGGCGGGATCGGCGAACGTGAGTGGAAGGACCCCCTGCTTCTTCAGGTTGGCCTCGTGGATCCGTGCGAAGCTTCGCACGAGGATGGCCTTGGCGCCGCGGAACCGAGGCTCCATCGCCGCGTGTTCCCTCGAACTCCCCTCACCCCAGTTCTCGTCACCGACGGCGATCCAGGGCTGGCCGGCCTCGTGATAGTGCTTGGCGATGTCGGGGAACGGCCGGGTCGTCCCGTCGATCTGGTCCTTCCCCTCCCCGACGGCATCGGTGAAGGCGTTCACCGCGCCGAGGAAGAGATTTCCCGAGATGTTCTCCAGATGTCCCCGGTACTTGAGCCACGGACCGGCCATCGAGATGTGGTCCGTGGTGCACTTTCCCTTCGCCTTCAGCAGGATGGGAAGGTCGGTGAAGTCCTCTCCGTCCCAGGGTTCGAAGGGAACGAGCACCTGCAGGCGCTGCGACGTCGGCGAGACCTTCACTTCGACGATCGTCCCGTCCTCGGGGGGCGGCACGAAGGTGTTGTCTCCGGACGTGAAGCCGTCGGGTGGCAACTCGATCCCCACCGGCTCGGCGAGGCGGACCTGCTCACCCGACTCGTTGGTGAGCGTGTCGTTGAGGGGATCGAACGCGACCGTTCCCGCGAGCGCGAGCGCGACGACGGTCTCGGGTGAGGTGACGAAGGCCAGCGTCTTCGCGGAGCCGTCGTTGCGTTTGGGAAAATTGCGGTTGTAGCTGGTGACGATCGTGTTCGGCTCGGAGGTGATCGACTCGGGTCGTGCCCACTGGCCGATACACGGACCGCACGCATTCGCGAGGACGGTCGCCCCCGCCGCTTCGAACGTCGCGAGCAGCCCGTCGCGTTCGATGGTCGCCCGCACCTGCTCGGAGCCGGGCGTGATCAACAGGGGTGCCTTCACCTTGAGGCCGGCATCCGCGGCCTGGCGAAGGATGGAGGCCGCCCGGGTGATGTCCTCGTAGGAGGAGTTGGTGCATGATCCGACCAGGGCGGAGCTGATCTCGAGGGGCCATCCTTCCTTTGCCGCCTCGGCACCGAGGGCCGACACGTCCCTGGCCCGATCGGGGGTGTGCGGTCCGTTGATGCCGGGGCGCAACTTCGAGAGGTCGATCTCGATGACCTGGTCGAAGAACGCGCCCGGGTTGGCCGCGACCTCGTCGTCGGAACGCAGGTCCGCCGCCACGGCGTCGGCCGCATCCGCGATCGCCGATCGACCGGTGGAGCGGAGGTAGCGGGCCATGGCGGCGTCGTAGGGAAACAGAGAGGTCGTTGCGCCGATCTCGGCACCCATGTTGCAGATGGTGGCCTTTCCGGTGCAGCTGATCGCGTCGGCTCCCTCACCGAAGTACTCGACGATCGCTCCGGTCCCGCCCTTGACGGTGAGGATGTCGGCCACCTTCAGGATCACGTCCTTGGGTGCGGTCCAGCCGCTCAGCGATCCGGTGAGGTGGACCCCGATCAGTTTCGGCCACCGTACGTTGAAGGGGAAGCCGGTGAGGACGTCGACCGCGTCCGCACCACCGACGCCGATGGCGATCATTGCGAGGCCGCCGGCGTTGGGTGTGTGACTGTCCGTGCCGAGCATCATCCCGCCGGGAAACGCATACTGCTCGAGGACGACCTGGTGGATGATGCCCGATCCGGGGCCCCAGAAGCCGATCCCGTAGCGGGCCGAGACGGACTCGAGGAAGTCGTACACCTCCTGGTTGCCCTGCTCCGCGGCCAGGAGGTCGACCCGGGCCCCCTCCTTCGCCTGGATCAGGTGGTCGCAGTGCACCGTCGCCGGAGCCGCGACCCGGTCCAACCCCGCCGTCATGAACTGGAGGAGGGCCATCTGGGCGGTGGCGTCCTGCATGGCCACCCGGTCGGGGCGGAGATCGTTGTAGGAGACGCCCCGCTCGACGGGGGTGTGCTCGGCGTCGTCGAGGTGATTGAACAGGATCTTCTCGGCGAGGGTCACCGGTCGTCCGAGCCGGGTTCGTGCGAGCCGACTGCTCGCGCCGAGGCGTCGATAGACATCGGCGACGAGTTCGATGGGGGTCGAGGCGGTGACGGTCATTGGGCCTCCTGGCGGATCGCGTCCGGGTTCTCGTGAATACAAGTAGCATACAAGCGGGAGATCGCATGGACAACGACACCGAACGCCGTCACCGCTACCGGCGCATCGCCGACCTGCTGCGGGCCGAGATCACTTCCGGGCGCCTCGGAGCAGGCTCGCTCCTTCCCTCGGAGTCGGAGCTGGGTGTGGCCAACGACGCGAGTCGGGTCACGGTGCGTCGTGCGCTCGAACTGCTTCGCGACGAAGGTCTCGTCGCGTCCCGACAGGGGTTCGGGTGGTTCGTGGCCCGTCCACCCCTCCGTCAGGAACTGGCGCGCCTGGACCCCTTGGAGGACCAGCTCGCGGCCGCGGGGCTCACATCGGAACGTCGCGTGCTGTCGTTCGGATTCGTGGCCACGCCGGCTCACGTGAGGGAGCACCTCGACGGTCGACAGTGCCTCCGCGTCATCCGGCTGCACCTCGCGGACGACAGTCCGATGGCGCTGGTGACGGTCTGGTGCCGGGAGGACCTCGGCGCGCGCCTCTCGCGGGCCGACGTCGAGCGCTCGACCCTGCTCGACCAACTCGGCGCCAGGGTGGGCGGTGCCGGACAGACCATCCGCGGCTGCGGCGACGGGCGGCGAGGCCCGTCGGCTCGGGGTGGAGCCACGATCGCCGCTGCTGGTGGTCGACCGCGTCACCCGTTCGACGACCGGTGAGGCGCTGATGGTCAGCCGCCAACTCTTCCCTGCGAACCGCATGGAGTTCACCGTCGAGACGGAGCGTCCCGACGTCTCGGGTCGTCCCGCCGTCCGTCTGCGTGCGGTCTGAGCCCGCTCCCGGCCGGCGGCGCGGTCAGATGCGCGAGGAGATCGAATCGAACCCGTCTGCGGGGACCTTGCGTCCCATCTCGGTGACCGCGGCGAGGCACACCAGCACGACCAACGCGATCAGCAGCGTGTACTCGACCAGGTTCGCCCCACGGTCGCTTCGAGCGCGGTCGAGGGTACGGTGCACCCCAGCAGCGCGGCGACGTGGACGCGGGCCTCCAGTCGCCGGATGGCGTCGAGCGGACTGGTCCAGGTACCCATGCCCGGGGGTATCGGGCGCCCGTCACGCCATCTGAAGCCCGAAATGGTCGTCGGGCCGATCTCTATCGTCCCAACGGACCATCGAGCCGCGGGTTCGTGCGGATCTTCTCTAGTTGAGGTGGACGATGCCCATCCGTACGGCGCGCAGCACCGCCTGGGTGCGGTCGCGGGCGTCGAGCTTCTGGTAGATCGAGGCGAGGTGGTTCTTCACCGTCTTCTGCGAGATGTACAGGTTCTCGGCGACCTCGGGTGTGGAGCAGCCGTCCGCGATCAGTTGAAGGACCTCCTCCTCCCGCTTGGAGATCACCCGCTCCTCCTCGCGTGCGGCATGATCCTCGAGGCGACGGACCTCGTCGAGCATCGACTTCGCCAACTGGGGCGACAGCACGGTCTCCCCGTCGACCGCCTGGCGGATCGCCGTGGCGATCTCACCGGTCGAGCAGTCCTTCACGAGGTAACCCGTCGCCCCGGCACGGATCGCGCTGGTCACGACGTCGGCGTCGGCGTGCATCGTCAGCATGAGTACCCGCGGGGCGCCGGGCGAGCCGGATCGCACCTGGCGGCACGCCTCCACACCGTCGCAGTTCGGCATCGACACGTCCATCAGGATCACGTCCGGGACGAGTCGTTCGGCGAGACGAACCGCTTCGTTGCCGTCACTCGCCTCGCCGACGACCTCGAAGCCGGCCTCGGTCATCGATCGTCGAAGGCCTTCACGCAACATCCGGTGGTCGTCGGCCAACATGAGACGGATCGGGTTCATCGTGAGCTCCATGCAATTGACGGCGCATCCTGCGCCCATTGGAAGTGGTTCGGATCGACGACGCAGGTGACACTCGTCCCTGCGCCAGGAGTACTCGAGACGGAGAGCGAGGCGCCGATGGCGGCGGCCCGTTCGCGCATGCCGAGCATTCCGTAACTGTCCAATCGGCCGGAGTTCCCGATTGCAAAGCCGATTCCGTCATCAATGATGCGAAGCCGTGCGTGCTCGTGTGAGCAGAACCACGAGACACGGACGTTGGTGGCCTGCGCGTGGCGCTCGATGTTGGTGATCGCCTCCTGCGCGATGCGCCAAACCTCCCGCTCCTGCACGACGGGTGGTCGAACCGACTCCTCGACGTCGAGCTTGATCGAGATTCCGGTTCGCTCACGCACGCGTTCGACGTAGCGCTCGAGCGTCTCACCCAGCCCGGTTGCGTCGGAGACGTCCGTGCGCAGGTCATAGAGCGTGTCGCGGACCTCCCGCACGGCACCGCGGACATCGTCTCGCAGCGTTTCGAGCGCGTGGCCAAGCGGTTCCCGCGGTCGTGATAGGTGATGATCCGGTCGAGCTCGATCGCCAGGTAGGCCAGCGACTGGCCGAGCCGGTCGTGCAGGTCGCGGGCGATGCGATTCCGTTCCTCGTCGGCTCCGACCGTGCGCAGGCGGGCAAACCATCGGGCGTTGTCCATGGCGACGGCGAGCGGCGCCGCGAGGCCCTCGAGCAGGTTGCGTCGTCGCAGGTCGAAGTGGTCGGCCTCACGATGCTCCAGCGCGAGGAATCCGATCGTGGTGTCCCTCGCCCTCAGGCACGCATACCAGCCCGACCCGGAGCGCTCGTCGAACCTCGTCACAGGACCGTCATCGCCCACGTCGACGACCGTGCAGTGTGATTCGATCGCCTCGCGGGCCGCTCGCGGTAGGGCGTTGAGCGCCAGTCGCGAGGGGATCTCGGCCCCTTCTCGTCGGAGTACCTGCCAGGTCCGGTCGGTCTCGTCGTACAGCGCCACGACGACGGTGTCGACGTCGACGAGCTCGCGGATCTGGCCCACCGCACTGGCGACGACCTCGGACATGTCGAACCCGGCCGGAAGGGTCTGCGCGAGGTGGTGAAGCGAGTACAGGAGAGCATTCGCCTCGGCGAGTCGGTGGAGCCTGACGAGTGCGACGTCGCGTTCGCGGCCGGCCTGGCCCGTGACCCGGCGACCGAATCCCGCTACGAAGGCCAACAGGAAGAGCAGCCCCGTCATCGAGAGCGCGAGGGTGGTGTCGGTCCGGGTCTTCGTGAGGACGAAGGCCGGCACCGCGATCGCGATCGCCGTCGACAGGGAGAGGGGCACCGCGAAGCCGAAACCCCGCGCGTAGCCCGCGAGGATCACCACGGGCAGGAGCGTGAAGACGAACGGGCTCGCCCACATGCCGGTGAGCGCCACCACCGTGAGGTACAGCGCCGCCTCCAGGATGATCGGCACGGTTCCCCCGCCCTCGGACTCCGAGTCGATGGGGCGGAACGAGCGGAACAGTGCGTAGCCGACCACGACCACTCCCGCCGCGACCGCGGCGGACCCACCCAGTACCGGATAGACGCGGTCGTTGGGATAGTGCAGGACGGCCAGGAGCAGGCACACGAGGGTCGCGGCGAGCCGGAGCGTGGAGATCATCGGACCCACCGACTCGACCCGGCGCGAATCGGCGCTGACCGCGCCCACCGGTCGCGTCTCGTCCTCGAGGACGTGGGGGTATCGGGGTGCGGTCGAGGACATGAGCTGATCCGTTCGGCCCACGACGCCGGGCCTCCTGCTCCATCGGCCTCTTGCGACAAAAGGTGAGCGATCGAAGGGGGAATCGCTCCGTCGTCGCGACACCTACGCTGCGACTCCGATGTCCACCCCGTCGCTCCGGTCCGTCGTGAAGCCGATGCGTGCCCGCGATCGCTCCGAACTCCACCGCGTCTCGACTCCGCTGGAGTTGTTGTTCGACCTCACCTTCGTGATCGCGGTCGCCCACGCGGCGCACGGCCTCGCCGAGGGGCTCGCGCACTCCGAGCCGGTTGGGGCGACCCTGGTCGGCTATCTCGGCGCCTTCTTCGGGGTCTGGTGGGCGTGGATGAACTTCACGTGGTTCGCGTCGGCCTTCGACACCGACGACGTCGCGTACCGCCTGCTCACGATGTTGCAGATGGTCGGGGTGCTGGTGTTCGCCGCGGGAATCGGTCCGTTCTTCGCCGGGCGGGCCCCCGTGTCGGTCGTCGTGGGCTACGTGATCATGCGGCTGGCGATGAGCGTCCAGTGGTTCCGCGCATCGCGGTCGTGCCGCGACGACCTCCGGCGCGCGACGATCACCTATGCGGTCGGCATCGTGGTCATGCAGTTGTTCTGGATCGGCTGGCTCGCGGTGCCGGCGGCCCAGCGCTCATTGTGCTTTCCGGTCCTCGCGCTGGGGGAGATGGCGGTGCCGTTCCTCGCCGAACGGCGCGCCTCCACCCCGTGGCACCCTCATCACATCGCGGAGCGTTACAGCCTGTTCGTCATCATCGTGTTGGGCGAGGTGGTGCTCGGGACCTTCAACGCGATCTCCGAACTCCTCGACGAGCACGGTTGGGGTGTGGAGGTGATCGTCGTCGGTCTCCTCGGTCTTGCGCTCGTCTTCTCCACGTGGTGGTTCTATTTCACGTTCGAGTTCGGTGAACACCTCTCCGAACGTTCCGAGCGAGTGCAGTTCGTCTTCGGCTACGGCCACTACCTCGTGCTCGGTGCACTCGCGGCGCTGGGAGCAGGCATGCAACTGGTCGCCGAGGCGCTGTCCTCCTCGTCGGCTCACCGCGGGGAGGTCGCGCTCGCCGTCGTCACGGTGGCGGTCGTGGTGTACGGAATCGCACTCTCGGTGATCCAGGCGGTGGCCACGTCGCTGCCACGGGGTCGGCTCGTACTCCTCGTGTTGATGTTGATCGCCGGGGCATCGGCCGTCCGGTTGGTCCACGGTGGGGCGTCGATCGCGAGCGGCCTCGCGGTGGTGGCGTTCGTGCCGGTCCTCAGCGTGGTGGTCGCGGTGCGGGAGGAGTTGGCGGTACGCCCCGCCGGGTCATCGGCCGAACCCGGCGCCGGCGGGGCGTCCCCACGACCACGGGCCCGGCACTGTCGGTGGTCCTCGGTAGTGTCGCCCGGGTGATCCTGGTTGGCCTCACCGGAGGGATCGGCTCCGGCAAGTCCACCGTGTCGGCGGCCTTGGCGGCGCGGTGCGGTGGTTGTGGACGCCGGCGCGATCGTGCACGAGCTCCAGGAACCGGGTACCCCGGTACTCGCCGCGATGGTCGAGCGCTTCGGGCCGGCCATCCTCCACGTCGATGGCACTCTCGACCGGCAGGCCGTCGCCGCCCTCGTGTTCGACGATCCCGGCGCGCTCAAGGACCTGGGCGACATCGTGCACCCGCCCGTTCGGGCCGAGATCTTCGCCCGGGTGGCGGCGGAAGCCGACTCCGACCACGTCGTGGTGCTCGACATCCCGCTGCTGGCGGAATCCGGTTGGGAGGGCCTGGTCGGCACCATCGTCGTCGACCTCGACCCCGAGGTCGCAGTGCGGCGTCTGGTCGAAGCCAGGGGATTCGAGGAAGCCGACGCGCGGCGTATCGCCCGCCAGGCGACCCGCGCCGAACGGCTCGCCTCGGCATCGTTCGTGATCGACAACTCCGGCAGCGTGGCTGATCTCGCCCCCAACTCGGCGCGTGCTGGGAGTGGATCAACTCCCATCGGACCGAGGCCTCATGAGCCACGAACCAGCAGCGCCGGCGCGGTCGTCCAAGCCGTTCGAGGTCGTCTCGGAGTTCATCCCCGCCGGTGACCAGCCGAAGGCGATCGAGGCGTTGTCGGAGGGCGTCGGACGTGGCGAACGGTTCCAGACGCTGCTGGGTATCACCGGCTCCGGAAAGTCGGCGACCATCGCCTGGACCATCGAACAGATCCAACGTCCGACGCTGGTGTTGGCGCCCAACAAGTCACTCGCCGCTCAGCTCGCCAACGAGTTCCGCGAGTTCTTCCCCCGCAACCGGGTCGAGTACTTCGTCTCCTACTACGACTATTACCAACCCGAGGCCTACATGGTGGCCTCGGACACCTACATCGAGAAGGACGCGACGGTCAACGACGAGATCGACCGCCTTCGCCACGCGGCCACGTCCGCTCTGCTGACCCGACGCGACGTGATCGTGGTGGCGTCGGTGAGTTGCATCTACGGCCTCGGCAACCCCGTGGAGTATGCCGAGCGGATGCTCGTGCTGCGGGTGGGGGAGTCCCAGGACCAGCGGGCGATCCTGCGTCGCCTGGTGTCCATGCACTACGACCGCAACGAGGTGGCGCTCACCCGCGGCAGGTTCCGGGTGAAGGGCGACGTGTTGGAGGTGCACGCCGCCTACGACGAGACGATCATCCGCGTCGAGATGTTCGGCGACGAGATCGAGGGGATCTCCGTCGTCGACGCCGTCACCGGCAACCGGCTGGAGCAACTCGACGAGGTCGTGATCTTCCCGGCCACGCACTACGGCGCGTCCGACGAGCGGATGGCGCGTGCAATCGAGGGGATCGAGGCCGAACTGCAGGAACGTCTGGCCTTCTTCGAGCGGGAGGGGAGGCTCCTGGAGGCTCAGCGGCTGCGGATGCGGACCCAGTACGACCTCGAGAACCTCGCCGAGATGGGCTTCTGCAACGGCATCGAGAACTACTCCGCCCACATCGACGGTCGTGCCCCCGGCGAGGCGCCGTACACACTGCTCGACTACTTCCCCCGCGACTACGTCACCATCATCGACGAGTCCCACGTAACCATCCCCCAGCTGCACGGTCAGTACGAGGGCGACCGCAGCCGCAAGGAGACGTTGATCGAGCACGGATTCCGGCTGCCCTCCGCGGCCGACAACCGCCCTCTGCGCTTCGAGGAGTGGTCGGCCAGGACCGGTCAGACGATCTTCCTCTCGGCCACGCCCGGGCCGTGGGAGCGCGAACACTCCGGTGCGATCGTCGAACAGGTGGTAAGGCCCACCGGACTGGTCGACCCGCAGGTCGTCATCAAGCCGACCAAGGGCCAGATCGACGACCTGTTGGCGCTCATCGGCGAGCGCACGGCCAAGGGTGACCGGGTGCTCGTCACCACGCTCACCAAGAAGATGGCCGAGGACCTCACCGACTACCTGCTCGAGATGGGGGTGCGGGTCCGGTACCTGCACTCCGAGGTCGACACGATCGCCCGGATCGAGCTGGTTCGCGACCTCCGCCTCGGAGCGTTCGACGTGCTGGTCGGGATCAACCTCCTGCGGGAGGGTCTCGACATCCCCGAAGTCTCACTCATGGCGATCCTCGATGCCGACAAGGAGGGCTTCCTGCGCAGTGACACGTCGTTGATCCAGATGATCGGCAGGGCGGCACGCAACGTCGACGGCCTCGTGGTGATGTACGCGGACGGCATCACCCAGTCGATGGAGCGGGCCATCTCCGAGACCAACCGCCGTCGCGCGCTCCAGGTCGCCTACAACGCCGAGCACGGAATCGTTCCCCAGACGATCCGCAAGGCCGTCAACGACATCCTCGCCGACCTCCGAGGCTCGGCTCAGCCGATCACCACCGGCGATGCGCCGTCGCGTGTGCGGGAGAAGCTCGGCCGCGAGATCGACTCGCTGGCACCCCAGGATCTCGGGCGGCTGATCCAGGCCCTGGAGGACGAGATGCACGACGCGTCGGCCGAGCTGCGCTTCGAGGAGGCGGCACGGCTCCGCGACGAGATCAAGGAACTCCGTCGCGAACGCCGCGAGGCCGGCCTCTCCTGACCACCGCCGTCGCACCCCGGGTTCTGTGGCACCCCGGGTTCTGTGGCACCCCGGGTTCTGTGGCACCCCGGGTTCTGTGGCACCCCGGGTTCTGTGGCACCCCGGGTTCTGTGGCACCCCGGGTTCTGTCGCGCGAAGTCGCGCTCTGGACGCGACTTTCGCGCGACAGAACAGGACGGAACAGGGGCGGGAGCGACGGGTCCGCGCGGCGAGGTATTCGATGCGACCGCTACTCGGCGGCGATGGCGTCGAGGATGCCCACCTTCGACACCCTCCGGGTTGGCAACAGCGATGCAACGAGGCCGAGGGCGACGCCCACACCGAGCAGGATCCCGAGCCGTCCCCATTGGACCTGGAGCCCGCCGAGGTCCGACGCCCGGATCAGGAAGTAGCCGAGGATTAGCCCGGACGCAATGCCGACGATCGTTCCGAGCAGAGCCATCTGCAGTGCCTCCCATCGAACCATGCGACGTACGTCGCGCGTCGTGGACCCGACCGCTCGTAGGAGCCCCAACTCCCTGCGTCGCTCGAAGATCGAGAGGGTCAGCGTGTTGACGATGCCGATCAAGGCGATGATGACGCTCATGCCGAGCAGTGTGGTCACCGCCGTGATGAGGAAGTCGAAGATCCGTTCGATGAACGTGGCGAAGAAGCTGCCCCGCAGCACGACGATGTTGCCCTGGTCGTGGGTGATGCGCCGAAGGGAGCGCCCCACCTCCGCGCGTTGGCCCGGGTCCGCCTTGACGAGTGCGCCGGTCACGCCGGTTCCCGGTGCGATCCGTTCCATGAGCTCGGGCGACACGAAGGCTCCGGTGGTGAACAGGTCGAGGTTGAAGTCGAAGAGGGCCTTGGTCGTGAGCGGGTACTCGCGGCCGAACGCATCGGTGTAGATCTTGGTGACGCCGAGTCTGTTGGTGGTGTCGAACGCAGGTGTCGCGACCCCGTCGAGTCCGAGATTCTCCAGGGACCCGGCTTTGAGGCGGAAGATGCGCTGCAACTGGCCGAGGTCGGTGGACGTGAGGCCGAAGCCGTGGCCATCCACCTTGACGGTGGTGGAGGAGAGTGGCGCGAATGCCGTCACCCCCTCGAGCCGTCTCGCATCGGCGAGGATCGTCTCGGGGACACTGCCCGCGGAGGTCAACATGATGAAGTCGGCCGCGGTGTGGTCCGAGACCGTCTTGACCGAATAGCGCTTCAGGGAGTTCCCTGCCACCGTCACCAGGGTGACGAGCAGCAGGCCGATGACGAGGGCGTTGGTGGTCGTGGAGGTTCGCTTCGGATTGCGGGCGAGGTTGTCGGTGCTGAGGCGAGCGGAGACCCCGAAGCGCCTCGTGACCGGCCGGCAGAGGCGGGCGAATCCCAGCGCGAGTACCGGACCCGCGGCGATGATCCCGATGGTGAACGCGAACGCACCGATACCGACTGCGAGCGCCTTCGGGACGACCAGGCCGACGAGCCCGCCTGCGACCAGGACTGCGGCGAGCCCCATTCGGAACCGGTTCGGTCGGGTGGTCTCCACCGCGGACGCACGCATGGCCGCCACGGGTGCGGTCCGGCCGGCGCGGAAGGCGGGAACGAGCACGGCGAGAAAGGTCACGATCGTGCCCACCAGCATTCCGGTGATCACGACACCGGGGGTGAGGTGGATCGATGCCGGCGGAAGGTCCTTCGCGGTGTGACCGAGGAGCGACGCGAGCCCGGCCGTGAGGGCGGTACCGAAACCGATGCCGAGGACGCTGCCCAGCAGGCCGACCCCGAGCCCTTCGATCCGTAACGAGCGCCGGATCTGCAGCGGTGTTGCGGCTACCGCCCGCATCAGGGCGAGTTCGCGGGTGCGCTGGGTCACCACCACGGTGAACGTGTTCGCGATGACGAAGGCGCAGATGAAGATGGCGAGGGCCGAGAAGCCTTGGATGACGGGTCGAAGGACATCGGTGATGCTCTTGAACTGGTCCTTCTGCTCGTTTCGGTACCACGTACCGGTGTGTGCGACCAGGCCGACGGGCAGGACTCGTTGTACGGCCCCTGCCAGCGTCGCCTCGGCACCGGTTCCGGCGACGAGGAGGTTGGAGAGCTTGGCACCCGGTCCGGCGAGGACGTTCGCGAAGGCGGGGACGGCGCTCGCCGTACCTCCGTTCATTCCGCTGCGGAGGGAACCCATCTGAGTGACGCCGACGACGGTCACCTCGCGCCTTCCCGATCCGGTGGCGAGCGAGAGGCGAGAACCCACCCGGAAGTGGCGATCCTCCACCGTGCCACGGTCGAGCGCAATCTCCCCGTCCGCCGCGGCGCGTCCCTCGACGACCGTCAACAGGTTGACGGCGGGGTCGTCACTCCACGCGTGAACCCCGAGGAAACCCGAGGTTTCGTCGTAGTCCGCAGCCTCGTCGGGATCGGTGGGGTCCGGCAGGCGGACGGTGGCGCTGATCGCGCCCGCTGACGGCGGTGACTCCCGGCACCTTCTCGACCTCTGTGAGCACCGCCGGATCGATCTCGCCGACCGTTCCGCCCTGGGAGATCGAACGCGTGGTGACGACCACGTCGACTCCGGAGAGCACCGTGTCGACCTCGCCGCCGAGCGAGTTGGAGATCGAGTCGGTGAGCATGGTGCCGGCGGTGAGGAAGCCGACGCCTACGGCGATCGCCACCAAGGTGGCCACAAGACGGGGCAGGTTCGCTCGGAGGCTCTTGAGAGCGATTGCGAGCATGGCTCAGTCACCCATCTGCTTCAGCTTGGCGTAGACGGAATCATCGGTTGGTGCCTCGAGCGCATCGACGACCCGACCGTCGGCCATGAACAGCACGATGTCGGTACGGGCCGCCGCCGCGGGTCGTGAGTCACGATCACCACGGTCTGACCCCAGGTGTCCACGGCCGCCCGCATGAACGACAGGACCTCCGATCCACTGGTCGAGTCGAGGTTGCCGGTGGGCTCGTCACCGAACACGATCGCAGGGCGGCTCACCAGGGCCCTGGCGACGGCGACACGCTGTTGCTGGCCCCCGAGAGCTCCTTCGGCTTGTGGTGGAGTCGATCGCGCAGTCCCAGGGTGTCCACGACCTGGTCGAAGAATCCGGGGTCGACCTTCGGTCCGCCCAGGGTCTGGGGCAACAGGATGTTCTCCCGTGCGGTGAGCACCGGGACCAGGTTGAACGACTGGAAGATGAAGCCCAGCTGCTCCCGTCGGAGGACGGTGAGTTTCGCCGGCGTCATCATGGTGGTCTCGGTGTCGCCGATGAAGGTCCGCCCCGAGGTGAGGTTGTCGAGGCCTGCAGCACACTGCATCAGCGTCGACTTGCCCGATCCCGAGGGTCCCATCACCGCGGTGAAGCGGCCTGCCTCGAACCCGACGGTGACACCGTCGAGCGCCCGCACCTCCTGCTCGCCGGTTCGATACACCTTGTAGGCGTCGTAGACCGACGCCGCGAACGTTCGGGTGGGGACGGCGGAGGCCGACATTGGGTCCTTTGCGAGCGGCCCGACGAAGCGGGAGCGGAACGGTGGTCGGGCCGGAGATCCGGTGCCGGTGGTGGAGCCGGGCGAACAACGGCGCGATGCCCGGACCGGTGCCGGGGTTTGCACGATCGACGATCCGGCTCCGAGCCCGTGCAGCTTAGGTGGGCGGCCTTCGCGGCGACGTCACCCCCCACCCCCCGCCGGTCGCCGGGCCAGTCGAGTCCGGAGGCCGTCTGGGCACCACAGGACTCGAGACGTTCCGTTCCGGATTCAAGACCCTTCGCCTCCGACCGATGAGGTGGGGATGGCGCAATCGTTCCGACGCGCCCGGTCACGAACGCCGGCCCCCGTCGAGGAGCATCGGGGCCCGTATCGCGTGGGTCGCGGCGTTTGCCGCGTCGGTCGTCCTCGTGGCCTCTCTCGTGGTGGGCTCGTCACGCGCCGCCTTCTCCGCGAACACCTCCAACAGTGCCAACTCGATGGAGGCCTCCACCGTCACGCTCTCCGACGACGACTCCGCCGTCGCGATGTTCACGATCGACGACATGGCCGGGGAGCGACCCAGGCACGCTGCATCGAGGTGACCTACGGCGGCACGGCGACTCCCGCGCAGCCGGTAATGCTCTACCGGAGCGAGCCGGTCGGGGGCACGGGTCTCGCCCCCTACCTCGGTTTGTCGATCGAGATCGGGACCGGAGGCGGCTCGGGAGGATGCGGCGGCTACTCCTGGTCGAACACGATCTACAACGGCGACGTCGGCGACTTCGCGACCCTCCACCCCGACTACGACGACGCCCATGGCACGTCGTGGACCCCGACGGGGCCGGGGGACAAGCGGACCTTTCGCTTCGTCCTCACGATGGGCGACGACGACGCGGCGCAGTTGAAGTCGGCCACCTTCGGGTTCCGATGGGAGGTCCGTACCTGAGCCGCCGGTCGCCCCTCGGGCCGGGTCGGCCGCGACGCGGTGCTCAAAGGCCGGGGAGCACGTCGATCGCCCGTTGACGGAGCAGGTGGTCGGCCAACACCAGCAGCGCCGCCGCCTCAACGACGGGCACGGCCCGGGGTACGACACACGGGTCGTGGCGGCCCTTGGCCTCGAGCGTGGTCGGCTCGTTGGAGCGGGTCACGGTGTGTTGGGGCGACGCGATCGTCGCGGTCGGCTTGAAGGCGACGCGGAAGACGACGTCGGCGCCGTTTGTGATCCCCCCCTGCACACCCCCCGAGCGGTTGGTCGTCGTCACCGGTCGACCGTCGGGGCCCGGGACGAACGGGTCGTTGTGCTCGCTGCCGGTCAGGCGCGTGCCGGCGAAGCCCGAGCCGATCTCGAAACCCTTGGTTGCGGGCAGCGACAGCATCGCCCCGGCGAGGTCCGCGTCGAGTCGGTCGAACACGGGCTCGCCGAGGCCGGCCGGGACACCTCTCGCCACGCAGGTGATGATCCCCCCGAGCGAGTCCCCGGAGCGTCGTGCACCGTCGATCGCTTCCACGATGCGTGTCGCGTGCTCCGGCGACGGGCATCGCGTCGGGGTCTCCTCGACCTGGTCGAGGTCCACCGTCGACTCGTCGATCGACCCGGCCGCGTCGATCCTGCCCACCGAGGACACCCACGCCAACACCTCGATGCCGGCCATCGCGTCCAGCAATGCCCGGGCGACGGCGCCGGCTGCGACCCGGCCGACCGTCTCTCGGGCCGAGGCGCGCCCGCCACCGGCGATCGTACGGATCCCGTATTTGGCGTCATAGGTGAAGTCGGCGTGGGAGGGCCGATACAGGTCTGCGAGATGGTCGTAGGACGAGGAGCGGTGGTCGGCGTTGCGCACGAGCATCGCGATCGGGGTGCCGGTCGTGATGCCGTCGAGGAGTCCCGAGAGGATCTCGACGCGGTCGGCCTCGTCGCGTTGGGTGACCAGGCGGCTCTGGCCGGGTCGCCGTCGATCGAGATCGCGCTGCACCGCCGACTCGTCCAGATGCAGCCGCGGGGGACAGCCGTCGACGACGACCCCGACCCCCGGACCGTGCGACTCGCCGAAGGTCGAGACCCTGAACAGCACACCGGTCACGGACGACATCGGTTCAGTATGGCCGCCGGTCACCGTCCCTCCGCACGTCGAACGACCGTTTCCCCCGGGGCCCGATTCCGGACCGGGACACGTGGCCGTGCCTCCCAGGTGGGCGACCCGGTGCTTTCGGGCCTTCGGGAGCGGCCGATAGGTGGACGTGGGTATCGCGGTCGGCTTGCTGGACGCCCGTCTCCGCTACCACGTCCTGGCTCTCGGGATGCTGCTCGCCACCCTGGTGGTGCTGACACACAACGGCGCGGTCGTGAGTGCCGACGAAGGCGCCGTCCTCGCCCAGGCGCGGATCCTGCAGCAGAGCGGCCAGTGGTCGATGGGCAACCGCTTCGAGGCCGTCGATCCACGGGGCGAGTGGTTCGGAATCGACATCTCCGACACGAACGGTCGTCGTTGGTTCCCCTACGCGAAGCACCCGCTCTACCCCGAGATCGCACGATGGGCCGGTGCCGCCGGTGGGCAGTTGGGCGTCGAGCTCGTCTCGGCGGCGGGTACGGTCGTCGCGGCGGCGGCCGCCGCGCTCGTGGCCCGCAGGCTGCGTCCCGCGGCGCCGGTTCCGCACCTCGACCTGTTCACGCTGTGGGGTGTGGGGGTGTTGAGTCCGCTGTTCTTCGACGGCTTCTGGGCCATCGCCCACTCGCTGGGTGCCGCGGCCGCGACGGCCGCCCTCCTCACGGCGATCCGGGCCCGGGATGCGCTCGACGAGCGCGCAGACGGGCGGGCCGTCGGCTGGTCGGCCGCCATGGCCGTGGCGCTTGCGGTGTGTGTGCTGTTGCGCAGCGAGGGAATGTTGTGGGGCCTTGCATTGTCCGGAGCGATCGCAGTGGGGTCGGCCGGTCGGCGGCGAGTGCCCTCCCTCGCGGTGGCGGCGGCCGCGGCGTCGACCACGGTTGGCGCCTGGTGGTTGGACGGGCGCTGGCACGGCTCGGTGATCGGTACGCCGATCGCGCCGTTCCACATCCGCGGGGCGTCGGGAGGCTTCGTCGCCGACCGGCTACGCGGTGTCTGGGCCTCGGTGCTCCGACCCCAACTCCTCGACTCCACACCGGCGGGCACGATCGCGCTCGTCGTCGCCGTGCTCGTCGTGGCGGTGGCGGCATATGTCCGCTGGCGGCCGCTCGAAACAACGCTGATCGTGGGGCTGTCGGGCCTCGCTGCGACGGGTGCGGTCGTGCTCTTGTTCCTCCCGCACGCACCGCTGCCGGGCCTGTTGATCGGGTGCCCGATCCTCGGTGGCGCAGTGGTGTTGTTCCGTTGGAGGACGCTGGTGGCCGACCCCGTGGCGAAGATCATCCTCGTGACGTCGGGACTCTTCGCACTCGCGGTCGTGAGCACCCAGTATCCGGTGGGTGGATCGATGGAGTGGGCCGGACGCTTCTTCCACCTGATGTTGCCGTCGCTCGCACCGGTGGTCATCGCGACCGTGCTCATCGCGGGACGGTCGATCGGTGTCGGAGTCCGAACCGGCGACACCGGAGCGGTGGTGCGCGGTGCCATAGGCGCTCCGACGGCGACGGGAACGGCTACTGGCCCACGACGGACGGTCGCGCGCCTGCTCGTCGCGCTGCTCATCGCCTACGCGCTGCTCTCGGTGGGCACCATCGTGCGGATCCGTGGGATCACCGCCGACATCGTGGACCGAATCGTGGTGATGAGCCACATGACCGGGGTGGACCCGCCGGTGGTGGTCGCCAACATGGAGGCGGTCGGTCGACTTTCGTGGAGGGAGGCCGTCGACGGCGGCGGCTACCTCCGGGTCACCGACAGCCACGACCTCGGTGCCGTCGCGAGGGCGCTCAGGCGCGAGGGCATCGAGCGGTTCGTGTTCGCCGCGGCGCACGACCCGCGGCGCGACCGAAACCGGTTGGAGGGCTACCGCGGGGTCGGCGAACAGGTGACGGTGCACGGCTGGGAACTCACCGTCATGGGTCGCTCGTAGTATCGGGGACCGTGGCGAGCAAGATCACGATCCGCGGCGCCAAGGAGCACAACCTCAAGAACGTCTCCCTCGATCTTCCCCGCGACCGGTTGATCGTGTTCTGTGGTCTGTCGGGTTCGGGCAAGAGCTCGTTGGCGTTCGACACGATCTACGCCGAAGGTCAGCGTCGGTACGTCGAGTCGCTGTCGTCCTATGCGCGGCAGTTCCTCGGTCAGATGGACAAGCCCGACGTCGAGATCATCGAGGGCCTCTCACCCGCCATCTCCATCGACCAGAAGTCGGCGTCACGCAACCCGCGTTCGACGGTCGGCACCGTCACCGAGGTGTACGACTACCTGCGCCTGCTGTACGCACGAGTGGGCATTCCTCACGACCCCGAGACGGGTGAACGGCTCGTCAAACAGACACCGCAGCAGATCGTCGACACGGTGCTCACCCTTCCCGAGGGCACCCGCTTCCAGGTGCTCGCCCCGGTGGTCCGGGGCCGCAAGGGCACCTACGAGCAGCTCTTCGTCGACCTGGCGAAGCAGGGTTTCGCCAGAGTCCGGGTCGACGGCACGGTGCACGAACTGGCCGACGTCACCGGTGACGAACCGCTCCAACTCGCCCGCTACGAGACCCACGACATCGAGGGTCGTCGACCGCCTGGTCCTGCGGCCCGACATCGAACGGCGGCTCACCGAGTCGATGGAGACCGCGCTCAACCTCGCCGAGGGGTGGCTCACCTCGAACTGTTGCCGAAGGACGGAGACCCGCGACTCCTCACGTTCTCCGAGAAGCTGTCGCGACCATCCGACGGCAAGAGCTTCGACGAGTTGGCCCCACGCAACTTCTCGTTCAACTCCCCCTACGGCTTTTGCACCACCTGTCAGGGGCTCGGGATGACCTTCGAGGTCGACCCCGAGCTGGTGGTTCCCGATACCGGGTTGTCGGTGGTCGACGGGGCCATCGCCCCGTGGGCGGGTGGCCACGCCAAGTACTTCCACCGGTTGCTCGACTCGGTGTGCGAGCAGTACGAGATCGGCGCGACCGTGCCGTGGTCCGATCTGACCGCCGACCAGCAGCACTTCCTCCTCTTCGGGGTCGAGGGCGAGGAGCGGGTGATGGTTCGGTTCCGCAACCGCTACGGCCGTACGCGGACCTATTCGGCCAACTACGAGGGGGTGATCCCCTGGATCGTCCGGCGTCATTCCGATGCCGAGACCGACTCCTCTCGTGAGTGGGCCGAGGGCTACATGCGTGAGGTGCCGTGCCATTCCTGTGAGGGAGCGCGGCTCAATCCGCTCACCCTCGCCGTCACGGTGGCCGGCCACAACATCTTCGAACTCTGCTCGCGGCCCATCGGCGAGGCGGCAGAGATCATCGCCGGCCTCGACCTCGACGAACGCGAGGCGAAGATCGCCGAGCGGGTCCTCAAGGAGATCGACGCGCGCCTCAAGTTCCTCTGCGACGTCGGTCTCCACTATCTCAACCTGCACCGGTCCGCCTCGACGCTTTCGGGCGGCGAGGCGCAGCGCATCCGCCTCGCTTCCCAGATCGGCTCCGGACTGGTGGGAGTCCTCTACGTCCTCGACGAACCCTCGATCGGTCTGCACCAGCGGGACAACCATCGCCTCATCGAGACCCTCCGGTACCTCCGCGACCTCGGCAACACCGTACTGGTGGTCGAGCACGACGAGGACACGATCGAGGTGGCGGACCATGTGGTCGACATCGGCCCCGGCGCCGGCGAGCACGGCGGTGAGGTGGTCTATTCGGGACCGGTGGCCGGCCTGAAGAAGAGCCGGCGTTCACTCACCGGCAAGTACCTCTCGGGGCGACTTTCGATACCCACACCCGAGCTGCGTCGCGAACCCGGCGACGAGTGGATCACCGTCAAGGGTGCTCGGGAGCACAACCTCCGCGACGTCGACGTCGACATCCCGCTGGGGTGCTTCGTCGCGGTGAGCGGCGTGTCGGGCTCGGGGAAGTCGACCCTGGTCAACGACATCCTGCTGCGGGCGCTCATGCAGCGGGTGTACGGCTCGAAGGTGCCGCCGGGCCGTCATCGGCGCATCACCGGCATCGAGCACCTCGACAAGGTGATCAACATCGACCAGTCGCCCATCGGGCGCACACCCCGCTCCAATCCGGCCACCTATACGGGCGTGTTCGACCACGTCCGCAAGCTGTTCGCGCAGACCACCGAGGCCAAGGTCCGTGGCTACATGCCGGGTCGCTTCAGCTTCAACGTCAAGGGTGGGCGCTGTGAGGCGTGCTCGGGTGACGGCACGATCAAGATCGAGATGCACTTCCTTCCCGACGTCTACGTCCCCTGTGACGTGTGCAAGGGAGCCCGCTACAACCGCGACACGCTCGAGATCCTCTTCAAGGGCAAGTCCATCGCCGACGTGTTGAACATGCCGTGCGAGGAGGCGCTGGGCTTCTTCGGCAACCAACCTGCGATCGCTCGCCACATGCAGACCCTGGTCGACGTCGGCCTGGGCTACGTACGCCTGGGCCAGCCCGCCACGACGTTGTCCGGTGGCGAGGCGCAACGGGTCAAGTTGGCGTCCGAGCTCGCCAAGCGCTCCACCGGCCACACGATCTACCTGCTGGACGAGCCCACCACGGGACTGCACTTCGAGGACATCCGCAAGCTGCTGGGAGTACTCACCCGCCTGGTCGACCAGGGCAACACGGTGCTCGTGATCGAACACAACCTCGACGTCCTCAAGACGGCCGACTGGCTCATCGACCTCGGGCCCGAGGGCGGTTCGGGTGGCGGCTCGATCGTCGTCGAGGGTCCGCCCGAGTTGGTCGCCAAGACGCCCGAGTCGCACACCGGTCGATTTCTCGCCCCACTGCTCTCACCCTGACCTGCGGTGTCGCCGCGTCGTTCGCGGTCGTACGGTCTCAGCGCTCGACGGGCATGCACCACAGGTTCCGGAAGCGGTCGCTCCGGAGGGTGCGGACCGATGTGACCCACCGGGCACTGCCGTCGAGGCGCTGGGCGCGGTAGTCGTGGGCGGCGAGCCATTCGTCGATCGCCCGCCAAGGACCGTCGTGGTTCACCTCGAGGATCAGCTGCGGTCGGCTCTGCTCGATCGTCCGCTCCGCGCCGCGTAGGACCTCGTGCTCGTGACCTTCGACGTCCACCTTGATGAGAGCAATCTCGCCGGGGAGCCCGGCCGCGTCGAGCGTGGTGACCTCGACCTCGACCACCTCGCCGTCGAGCCCCCTGAACCCCTCGGAGCCGAGCGACGCCGAAGACGGCGCGCCGCCGGCGGGGATGTGAAACGACGCGACTCCGGTGGAGTCCGACACGGCCTGGGGTCGGAGGTCGACCTTGTCGGTGAGGGCGTTGCGGGCGAGGTTGTCGAGCGTCCAGGCGCGGGAGCGGGGGACCGGTTCGAACGCGATCACCTCCGCCCCGGCGGCCGCCGCGACCACCGACATGAGCCCGGCGTTCGCGCCGACGTCGACGACCGTCCCCGCGTGGCCCCGTCGACGATCGCCCCGATCGTGTGCCATTCGGGGGCCGACCGGCCGCGCCACTGCAGCTCCCGGGCCACCCCGTCGTGGTCGGGCAACAACACCCGGACCCTTCGACCCTCGACGTCGAGCTCTATCGGATCGGAGACCGGCAGGTGGTGCCACAGGGCCTCGGGGACACGACCGTTGCGACTCCAACGGGTGATCGTCCGGGTGGCCGTGTCGCCGAGTGCGAGCGACCACCTTCCGGGCCGTATTGCGAATCATCGCGTCCTGCCGCAGCGCCACGAGTCGACGGTACCGTGACGAAGTGACGATCCGGTCGGCGGTGGTACATCTCCTGCCACCGGGCGGAGGGCTGCGGGCGTTGACCGAGCTTTCGCTCCGTTCGTCGGATTACCTGTCCTACGACCTGTTCACGGTGGACCTCGGGGCATTCGATTCCTTCCCCGATCTGGACACATCCCGTCTCGAAGCGGGTGCCGGGGAGGTGGTGCGCGAACCGTTGGGCGGCCCGGTCTCCAGGTTGGGACCCCGGGTGCTCGGGCCCTTGCGCCTACCGACCCTCTGGCACGCGGTCGAGGACGCCGAGCGTCGCCTGGCCGCCCGGATCGATGCCGGTGGCTATGACGTCGTGCTCGTGCACAACCATCGCTTCTGGGCCGCACCCTCGGTGCTGCACCATCTTCGCACCCCCGCGCTGTACTACTGCCAGGAGCCCCGCCGGCAGAGCTACGAGTTCGCCTTGGATCCGTTGCGACGGTTCGACTCGACACCTCCGGGACCGCGCCGTGAGCTCGCCCTCGCGGCCGTCACCTGGGCCGAGACCCGACTTCGTGAGCGGGATCGCCGCAACGCCAGGTCGTCGTCGCGGATCATGTGCAACTCGCGGTACTCGGCCGAGGCCGTCGCCCGTGCCTACGGCCGCAGGGGCCACATCGTGCCGTTGGGGGCCGAGCTCGGTGCCGGCGGTCTTCCCGAAGGCGCGCCACGGGGAGCCCACGTCGTGTCGGTCGGCGCGGTTACCCCGGCGAAGGGCCACGATCTGGTGGTCGAGGCCATCGGGTGCCTGCCGGCCGAACGCCGGCCGCGCCTGGTGATACCCCACGAGCGGAGCGACCCCGCCTACCGCTCACGACTGCACTCGCTGGCCGCGTCGCGGGGGGTAGCGCTCGACCTCCGGGAGGGAGTGAGCGACGCGGCGCTCCGAGACCTGTACGCCTCGGCGGTGGCGACGGTATGCGCGGCACATCTCGAACCGCTCGGTCTGAGCGTCGCCGAGTCTCTCGCTGCGGGTACACCCGTCGTCGCGGTCGCCGAAGGAGGGTTCCGCGAGACGGTGGAGGACGGGGTCAACGGTCTGCTGGTGGAGCGGGACGCGGCCGCACTGGCCGGTGCGTTGGAACGGCTGATGGCTGGGCCACCGATGTTCGATCCCGTCGAGCTCGCGCGACGGGCGGCGGATCGCTTCGACTGGTCCGTCGGCGTGGACCGCTATGTGGCGAACGTCGCCGAGGTCGTGGGCCGGGTGACGACCGCGAAGAAGACGAGGTAGCCCGCCTGGGCGAGTGCAGTGACGACCGCGGCCCCGAACATGCCCCAACGGGGATGGCGAACAGGTATCCGCGACGACCGCGAGGCCGTTCGCGATGGATGCGGCCGCCACGTCACGGTCCCGTCCCACCGCCAACTGCAGCGAGCGAAGCGGGGCCGACGCTGCGGTGAAGACCGCGGCGAGGCAGAGAACCGCGAGAGTGCGCGTCCACGGCCGTACGCTGGCCCGAAGAGCGTCGGCACGAGCACCACGCCCGCCAGCCCGACGACCGCCACCAGCGCCGCACCGCGTACACCCAACCGGATACACCGGTGCCGCACCACCGCGGTCGTATCGGTGGCCGCCATGTCGACCACGTGTGGCGAAGGTCGTCACCGCCAGCCCGATCACGAGGAGCATGGCGTTGGGGATGCGGACGACCGCGCCGTAGACACCGGCGTCGGACGCCGCGAAGCAGCGACAACAGGACGACGTCGAGCGACGCGACGAGGCTGTCCGCAAAGATCGCGGTGGTCCCGTGTGCCGCCGCCACCGGCCGGGAGGGGCGGAGCCGAGGTGGACGCCGGTTCAGCCGCATCGAGGCCACGGTCCACGCGAGCGCCCCAGCGCGACGGTGCCGGCCGCCTGCACGTCGGTGGCCGCCACCGCCGCGCCCGGCAGCAGAACGAGACCGTGGACCCATCCCGGAGCGACACCGCCCCGGCGATCCTGCAAGCCAATCGCGATCCAGTCCCGGTTCGCCCCGCGGGCGAGCACTCCGAGGGCCATCGGAGCCACCTCCGGGTGGCCGACCGCCACCGCGCCGAGTGCGGCGATACCCGCCAACAGCAGGCTGCGGTGCTCGCGTCGCTGCTGCCACGCCCACAACTCGGCGTCGTCGAGACCCCGACGAGCCGCCTCGCGGGTGCCGCCGAAGGCCGCGCCGCTGTCACCCAACAGAGCCAGGAATCGGGTTGCGACCAGCATCACCGAAAGCACGCCGAATACCGCCGGCCCGAGGCGCCGTGCGAACACGACGTAGGCGACGAACTCCAACGCATTGCCCGCGACACGCCCGCCGACCGTCCGGATCACCCCGGTAGGCTACCGGGGTGAGGCGCCCAATCCCCGTGGCCGATCCGGCCGTTCAGAGTGCCGCCGTCGTGATGCCGGCCCTCCACGGTCGCCGGTCCGATGCGCTCGACATCGACCCGCCGACGGCCCACGCGTCGCCGTCGGCCTCGTCGACCACCACCTCCTCCACTCCCGAGGTGGACGTGGTCGTCCTGACCTGGAACGACGGGGAGATGCTGGACCGGGCCGTACGCTCCGCGCTCGACTCCGTGGGGGTCGACGTGAGGGTGTGGGTGGTCGACAACGGATCGGAACCTCCGGCACGGATCGACCATGTGACGTGCGCCGGCGAGCCTTCCGCCACCCGCCGTGACGCCGCCACCGTGACTCGGGGCCGTGTTCACCTCCTGCGCAACGAGAGGAATCGTGGAGTCGCCGCAGCCCGAAACCAGGGTGTGTCCCGCGGCGAGGCGCCCTTCGTGCTCCTGCTCGACAGCGACGCAGTTCTCGAGCCCGGGTGTGTCGGAGCCCTTCTCGACGCACTCGCGGAGCCGGGCGTCGGCCTCGCCGCACCCGTCTTCGTGGGCCAGCGACCCGAGCAGAGCGCGGGTCGTAGGCCGTCGCTGCGCGTGAAGGCGGCCCGGGCGCTCAACCGGCGCGACGACTACGACCGGACACGGATCGGCGACCAGTCGGTCTGGCCGGTCGACTTCGCCATCGGTGCCTGTCAACTGTTCCGGCGCGAGGCGTGGGATGCAGTGGGGGGACTCGACGAGGGCTACTTCTACGGTCCCGAGGACGTCGATTTCTGCGACCGTCTCTCCCGGGCGGGATGGAACCTCGTGCAGGTGCTCGACGCCCGCTGCGAGCATCCGGCTCGACGCCGCCACAAGAACCTGCTCACGCTCCAGGGTGTGCGCCACGGGGCGGCCGTGTGCCGGCACCTCCTCTCCCGCCGCCTCCGTGACATCGGTACCCGACGAGGCATTGCCTCCGACCGGTTCGCGGCCACCCCGACATCCGAGCGTGAGCGGTCCGTCACCACGATGCAGGACGACACCGTCGGGTGGCCGCGAGTGTCGCGGGTGCGTGCCGCGACGCGGGAGCCGGCGGCACCGGAGAGGTCCGGCTCAGCGACCGCGGCACCCGTGGACGTCTGCATCGTGGCCTACGGCGATCCCGACGGTGTCGGTCGCCTGACCTCGACGTTGAGGTCGCACCGCCAGGTCGGTCGTGTGCTGATCGCCGACCATCGTGGCGACACCTTCACCGCGGCCGTCGAGGCGGGTGCGGAGCTGTGGGTCGACACGTCCAACCCGGGCTTCGGGATCGGGATGAACCGCCTCGTCTCACAGTCCGACGCGCCCTACGTGCTGTTGATGAACCCCGACGCCGTGCTGCGCCCTGCGGCGATCGAGCACGGGCTCGCCGCACTAGCCGATCCCGAAGTCGTCGCGGTCCAGGGCCTCATCCGTACGACTTCCACCGGCGCCCTCGAACGTGCGGGCGGGGGTGAGACCAGGCCGGTCGACCTGTGGGGTCGGGCATTCGGCGCGAGGCGACTCCTCGCGATCCCCGGGATGGGACCGTTGGTCGGGGTGCTGGCGCGTTCCGTCGCGACGCCGCACCTGCGACGGGGACCCTCCGAGCCGGTCGACGTCGAGACCCTCGCCGCGACGGCGATCCTCGTTCGACGCGAGGCACTGCTCAGCGCCGGCGGATTCGACGAGGCCTTCTTCCTGTACGGCGAGGACCTCGACCTGTGTCGTCGGCTGCGCGGTGCCGGCGGGCGCCTGCGATATCTGCCCGTCGAATGGGCGCTCCACGAGTCGGGCGGAACCGCAGCGGGCTGGTTCGAGCGCGAGCTTCGCTGGTGGGAGGGCACGCTCACGTTCTGCACGCGCTGGTGGACGCCGAGGGATCGTCGGTCCGCCCGGATGGCGTCGAGAGTGATGGCCTGGCGTATGGGCGTACGCTCGCCGGGCCGGGTGGGGCAGGCTCGTCGGGCGTTCGCCTCCGCGATCCGAACCGACTGACACACCCGACCCTCGGCGGAAGGCCGAGCCGCGGCGGACCGGTTCGGCCGCTCTCAGGTGATGTCGAGCATCCGTTGGAGCGCGACCCCGGCCCATTCGGCCGTGTCGGCGTCGACGACGATCCGGTTCGGGACCCTCCCCTCGACGAGCTCGTCGAGAACCCAGGCCAGGTGGGGTGCGTCGATACGGAACATCGTCGAGCACGGGCACACCAGCGGATCGAGGCTCAGCACCGTCTTGTCGGGGGTCTCGTTGGCCAGCCGGTTCACCATGTGGATCTCGGTGCCCACTCCGACGACCGACCCGGCCGGGGCCGCGGCGACCGCCTTCAGGATGAATTCGGTGGACCCGACCTGATCGGCCATCGCGCACACCTCATGGGAGCACTCGGGGTGGACCACCACGATCGCCCCGGGATGCTCCTCGCGGAACGCGCGGATCTGGTCGGTCGAGAAGCGCTGGTGGACCGAACAGTGTCCCTTCCAGAGCAGGAACCGTCGATCGCGGACGACGTCGGGATCGAGACAGCCCAACTCCAGCCGCGGGTTCCACACCGCCATATGCGATTCGTCGTAGCCCATCTGGTAGCCGGTGTTACGGCCGAGGTGTTGGTCGGGGAAGAAGAGGACCTGGTCGCCCCTGGCGAACGCCCACTCCAGTACGGCCCGCGCGTTGGAGCTGGTGCACACGGCGCCGCCGTTGCGCCCGACGAACGCCTTCAGTGCCGCAGACGAGTTCATGTAGGTGATGGGCACCACCCGGTCGATGTCGACCAGGTCGGCGAGTTCCTCCCAGGCCTCCTCGACGGTATCGAGATCGGCCATGTCGGCCATCGAGCAGCCGGCGTTGAGGTCGGGGAGCACCACCTGTTGATGATCGCCGGTGAGGATGTCGGCGGCCTCGGCCATGAAGTGCACTCCGCAGAACACGATGTAGTCGGCCTCGGGGCGCGCCTGCGCGAGCTTGGCGAGCTTGAAGGAGTCGCCCCTCGCATCAGCCCAGCGGATCACCTCGTCGCGCTGATAGTGGTGCCCGAGGATGAACAGACGCTCGCCCAGTTGCGCCTTGGCCGCGCCGATCCGTTCGGCGAGTACGTCGGGGGCTGTGTCGAGGTAGCGCTCGTCGAGCGGCCGTTGTATCCGCAGGCGTCCCGGCAGGTCGAGGGGGGTGGCGGTGCTCACGGTCACCTCACGATCGTAGGTCCGTCCCGGCGAGGGGCGGACCACCGCGCCGGGGTTAGCTTGGCGACATGGTGCAACGTCCCGCACCCGGAACCATTCCCGACGCGCCGGGCAGCTACCAGTTCAAGGACGCCGAGGGCCGTGTGATCTACGTCGGCAAGGCGAAGTCGCTGCGCCAACGTCTCAACAACTACTTCGCTGACCCCGCGACGCTGCATCCGCGCACCGCACAGATGGTCGCGACGGCGGAGACCGTGGAGTGGATCCAGGTCCGCACCGAGGTGGACGCCTTGATGTTGGAGTACTCGCTGCTGCAACGCTTCCGACCGCGCTTCAACGTCCGCCTCGTCGACGACAAGAGCTACCCGTTCCTGGCGTTGACCACGTCGGACCAGTGGCCGCGGGCGATGGTCATGCGTGGCGCGCGGCGCAAGGGGGTCCGCTACTTCGGCCCCTACGGACACGCCTACGCAATCCGTGAGACCCTCGACCTGTTGTTGCGCACCTTTCCGGTACGGACATGCTCGGACAACAAGTTCGCCCGTCACGAGCGGATGGGCCGACCGTGTCTGCTGTACCACATCGAGAAGTGCTCCGGCCCGTGCATCGGAGCGGTGTCGGCCGAGGACTACCAGCGTCACGTCGACGAGTTGATCGAGTTCCTCGAAGGGGACACCGACGCCGTGGTCGAGCGGCTCGAGGAGTCGATGCTCGACGCTGCCAACGGCCTCGATTTCGAGCTCGCCGCGCGGATCCGGGATCGGCTCGCAGCGGTGCGACGGGCGATCGAGAAGCGTGAGATGGTCGCGGAGCGCGACGAGGACCTCGATGTCATCGGAGTGTGCGAGGACGAGTTGGAGGCGGCGGTCCAGGTGTTCTTCGTTCGCCGGGGTCGGGTCGTGGGGCGAAAGGGCTTCGTCCTCGACAAGGTGATCCCCATCACGGGAGAGGAGCTGACCGACCGGATCCTCGAGGAGCTCTACTTCGCAGAACCACCGCTCGGGATGCCCGGTCAGGTGCTCGTCCCCGCGTTGCCGACCGATGTCGACACCTACCAGCGCTGGTTGGGGGAGCATCGGGGTGCCAAGGTGCGCATCACGGTCGCGCGCCGGGGTGCCAAGGCGCGTCTCGCCGAGACGGTCACCAACAATGCGCGCCAGCAGTTGGAACGTCACCGTTTGCGCAGGGCGTCGGACCACAACAGCCGGGCCCGCGCCCTCAACGAGCTCCAGGACCATCTGGGCCTGCCCGACGCCCCCCTTCGCATCGAGTGCTTCGACATGAGCCACATCCAAGGCACCGACTACGTGGGTTCGATGGTCGTGGTCACCGACGGCCTGCCCGACAAACGGGAGTACCGGCGGTTCAAGGTGCGGACCGTCGGAGGTGGGCACGTCGGCGACAGCGACGATTTCGCGGCGATGGCGGAGGTGCTCACCCGCCGCTTCACCGCCTACCTCGCCGACCGCTCGCTGCCAGTGGGCGAACGAGGGCGTTTCCAGTATCCCCCGCAGCTCCTCGTCGTCGACGGCGGCAAGGGCCAACTGGGTGTGGCCGTCAAGGTCCTGCGCGAACTCGGACTCGACGACGAGATCCCGGTGTGCTCGCTCGCGAAGCAGTTCGAGGAGGTGTACGTCCCGGGGAGCTCGGACCCCGTCACGATCCCACGGCAGTCCGAAGCCCTGTTCCTTCTCCAGCGGATCCGCGACGAGAGTCACCGGTTCGCCATCACCTTCCACCGCGAGCTCCGCGGGAAGCGGATGACACGATCGGTACTCGACGACGTGGCGGGGCTCGGGGAGGTCCGTCGCAAACGCCTCCTGAAGGAGCTCGGTGGTATCACAGCGGTTCGTGCAGCGTCGCTGGAGGACCTGCTGGCACTGTCGTGGCTACCCGACGCCGTCGCCGCGGCGATCCACGAGCGCACCCACCCCGACGAACATGCCGCAACCGACCACAGCGGCCGCGCCTCCGGCTCCGTCGGGCGGCCGGAGGGCCCGACCGCCCGATCCTCGGTCACCGCTCCGTAGGCTGTCGGACGTGAGCGACTTCCTCGTCGTCTGTGGCATGTCGGGTGCCGGCCGTACGCAGTTCGGCAAGCACCTCGAGGACCTCGGCTGGTTCGTCATCGACAACCTGCCGCCCGAGCTCGTCCCGAAGGTCGCCGACCTGGCGCTCGGACCGCGGGCCGAGAACCCGCGGGTCGCCCTGGTGGTGGGTTCGGGTTTCGGTACCGACGAGCTGACCAACGCGTTCCACCACCTCCAGGCCTCGGGCGCATCGGTACAGCTCGTGTTCCTCGACGCCTCCACACCGGTCCTGGTGCGTCGGTTCGAGAGTACGAAGCGTCGCCATCCGTTCGCCGCCGCCGGAAGCCTCGCCGAGGTCATCGAGGCGGAGCGCAGCGCGCTCGCCCCCTTGCGCGAAGCGGCGGATCTGTTGATCGACACCACCGACCTGACCGTGTACCAGCTCAAATCGAGGGTGGGGGACCTCTTCCACGACACCGAGCTCGGCGACGTGATGCGCATCACGGTGATGTCGTTCGGCTACAAGTTCGGCATCCCCGCCGACGTCGACATCGTCATCGATTGCCGGTTCCTGGCCAACCCGTACTGGGACGAGCAGCTCCGGCCGCTGACCGGACGGGACCCCCGGATCGTCGAGTTCCTCGACGCGCTGCCCGAGACCGGCCGGTTCCTGGACCGCCTCACGTCGCTGATGGAACTGCTGATACCGGCCTACCGCAGCGAGGGCAAGGCGTACCTGACCATCGCGCTGGGCTGCACCGGCGGGCGCCACCGGTCCGTCGCGATGGCCGAGGCGGTGTCGTCGCGTCTCTCCGCGTTGGGCGAGACTCCCCGCGTCCACCATCGAGACATCGAGAAGTGACCCCGGGGGCGGCGGCCGAGCACGGGCCCGACGCCGACACGCTCGACGGACCGAGGGTGGTGGCGATCGGCGGGGGCCACGGCCTCGCGGTCACGTTGCGCGCCGTCCGGTCGTTCACCCCGCAGATCTGCGCCATCGTGTCGGTGGCCGACAACGGGGGTCGAGCGGCCGGTTGCGATCGGCGCGTGACCAGGCCGCACCGGGCGATCTCCGGAAGTGCCTCGTCGCGCTCGCCGGGGACTCGCTACTCGCCGCGACGCTGGAACACCGCTTCGATGAGGCCGAGTTGCGGGGTCACGCGCTCGGCAACCTGCTGTTGTCGGCGTTGACCCAGCACACCGGGTCGCTGGTCGGCGCGGTCGACGAGTTGGCCCGCATACTGGAGGTGTCGGGCCGCGTCCTTCCCGCGACAACGGTGCCCGTCGACCTGGTGGCCCGGACCCTCGAGGGGCGCGAGGTCCGCGGACAGGTGGAGGTAATGGCCTCCGGTGGGATCGACCGTGTTCGGATCGACCCGCTGGACGCGCCGGTGCCCGGCGACGCGATCGACGCGATCGTGGCCGCGGACCTGTTGGTGGTGGGCCCCGGATCGCTGTTCACGAGCGTGCTCGCGGCTGCGGCGGTACCCGCCGTCCGCGACGCCGTCGCCTCGGCGGCCGCGCCTCTGGTGTACGTCTGCAACCTCCACCCCCAGGAACGGGAGTCGCTCGGTTACGACGTGGGCGATCATGTCGCGGCGTTGGAACGCCACGGTCTTGTACCCGATGTCGTCGTGTACGACCCCGACCAGCTCGGTGGGGCCGAGGGTGTCGTGGGCGCGTGGGCGGCGCGACTCGCCGACGAGGCCGGTACCGCACACGACCACGGCCGGCTTGGTGCGGTACTGGGGTCGCTGGTCCCGTAACCTCACGGGCTACCTATCTCCGACCAAGGGAGCGCAATGTCCGTTCGTGTGGGTATCAACGGCTTCGGCCGGATCGGCCGCAACTTCTTCCGTGCAGCGAAGGCCCGGGGTGCAGACATCGACTTCGTCGCCGTCAACGATCTGGGCTCGCTCCCGACGATGGCGCATCTGCTCAAGCGCGACTCGGTGGGTGGCGCGTATCCCGGTGTCGTGACGGCCACCGACGACGGTGTATCGGTCGACGGCGACGTCCTGAAGGTGCTCCAGCACCGCAACCCCGCCGAGATCCCCTGGGGTGAGCTCGGCGTCGACGTCGTGATCGAGTCGACCGGCCTGTTCACCTCCCGCGAGAAGGCGGCGGCTCATATCGAGGGTGGCGCACCCCGGGTCGTGATCTCCGCACCCGGTGACGGTGTGGACGCGACGTTCGTGGTGGGGGTCAACGACGACACGTTCGACCCGGCGAAGCACACCGTCGTCTCGAACGCTTCGTGCACCACCAACTGCTTTGTCCCCCTGATCAAGGTCCTCGACGACGCGTTCGGGGTCGACAAGGGCCTGATGAACACGATCCACGCCTACACCGGCGACCAGATGCTGGTCGACGGTCCGCACAAGGATCTTCGCCGGGCGCGGGCCGCTGCGGTCAACATCGTGCCCACGTCCACGGGTGCGGCGCGGGCCACCAGCCTCGTGCTCGAGTCGATGAAGGGCCGTCTCGACGGCACCTCTCTACGCGTGCCCGTGCCCACGGGCTCGGTCACCGACTTCACGGGCCTGTTGCAGCGTGAGGTCACCGTCGACGACGTGAACGCCGCGTTCGAGGCTGCGGCGTCGGAGGGTCGGCTGAAGGGGATCCTGCAGTACAGCACCGAGCCGCTGGTCAGCTCCGACATCGTCGGATCGACCTACAGCTCGGTGTTCGACGCGGGGCTCACCATGGCGATGGGCAACATGGTCAAGGTCCTGTCGTGGTACGACAACGAGTCGGGCTACTCGAACCGGCTGGTCGACCTCGCGCTCGTCGTGGGCGCCGCCAACAAGTAATGCAGTTCGGCGTCCCCGAGCTGGAGGACCTGCCCGACGTGTCGGGTCGGTCGGTGCTCGTGCGGGTCGACTTCAACGTCCCGATCCACGACGGGGTGATCGGCGACGACCTTCGCATCCGCGCCGCGTTGCCCACCGTCGAGTGGCTGCGTGCCCGTGGTGCGCGGGTCACGTGCGCGACCCACCTCGGTCGCCCGAAGGGGACGCCCGATCCGAGGTACTCGGTCGAGCCGGTGAGGGCACGCCTCGCCGAGCTCGCACCGGGTGTCGAGCTGCTGGACAACCTGCGCTTCGATCCGGGTGAGGAGGCCGGTGATGCCGCCTTCGTGCAGCGGCTCGTCGCCGGCCACGACCTGTACGTCAACGACGCGTTCGGTGCGTCACACCGGGCGCACGCGTCCATCGTGGGTCCGCCGACGGTGTTGCCGTCGGCGGCGGGACGCTTGTTGGCCAGGGAGGTGGAGGTGCTCCTGGGGTTGCGGGCCGATCCGCGGCGCCCGTTCGTCGCCATCACCGGCGGGTCGAAGGTGTCGGACAAGCTCGGGGTGATCAGAGCGCTGCTCGACGTCGCGGACGACCTGGTGATCGGGGGCGGCATGTGCTTCACGTTCCTGGCCGCGATGGGCCATTCCATCGGCGGGTCGCTGTTCGAGGCCGACCAGGTCGACAACTGCTCGGCGCTGCTCTCCGAACACGGCGACCGCCTGCACCTTCCGACCGACATCGTCGGTCTGTCGCCCGATGGCAGGCTGTTCGAGCCTGGCGCGGGTGGTGAGGTGCGCCACTTCGGGCGTGACCTGCCGGACGGTTGGATGGGCGTCGACATCGGGCCCGAGTCCGCCGGCGTCTTCGGCGACATCGTCGAGGGTGCGGGAACCGTGCTGTGGAACGGTCCGATGGGCGTGTTCGAGGATCCACGCTTCGAGGCGGGGACCCGGACCGTGGCCCAGGCGGTCGCCGACACACGGGCGTTCACCGTCATCGGCGGTGGTGACAGTGCCGCCGCGGTGGCGCAGTTCGGCTTCGAGGACGACGTCGACCACATCTCCACCGGCGGCGGCGCGTCGCTGGAACTGATCGAACAGGGGGACCTCCCCGGACTCGAAGCCCTGAGAGGAGCCTCGAATGCCCACTAAGCGGGTGCCGCTCATCAGCGGCAACTGGAAGATGCACAACAACCACTTCGAGGCACTGACGCTGGTCCAGAAGCTCAGCTACGTGCTGGGCGACCACGACTACGACAAGTGCAACGTGTCCGTGCATCCGCCGTTCACCGATCTGCGGACGATCCAGACCGCGATCGAGTCGGATCGCATGAAGATCGTGCTGGGCGCCCAGAACTGCTACTTCGAGGAGAAGGGCGCGTTCACCGGTGAGGTGGCACCGTCGATGCTCGCGAAGCTGAACGTCGCCTACGTGATCGTGGGCCATTCCGAACGGCGGGAGATGTTCGGCGAGACCGACGACGACGTCAACCGCAAGGTGAAGGCCGTGTTCGCGGCGGGGATGACGCCGATCATGTGTTGTGGTGAGACCAAGGCCGAGCGTGAGGCCGGTGAGGCCGATGCGAAGGTGTCGGGCCAGATCCGTGCGGGCCTCGAGGGGGTGTCCACCGAGCAGGTTGGGTCGATGGTCATCGCGTACGAGCCCATCTGGGCGATCGGCACCGGGCTCACGGCGACCCCCGATGATGCGCAGAACATGTGCAAGGCGATCCGTGACGTGGTGGCCGACGTGTCCGGCGCCGATGCGGCGGCGTCGGTCCGAATCCAGTACGGCGGATCGGTGAAACCGGGCAACGCGGCCGAGCTGATGGGTCAGCCCGACATCGACGGTGCACTCGTGGGCGGTGCGTCACTCGACGCCGACGACTTCGCGCACATCGTCCAATACCGCTGACCCCGGCCCACCTCACCGGCCATCCGGCCCCAACGGCCCGACCACCCCACAGCCCGACCACCCCACCGGTTTTGTCGCGCGAAAGTCGCGACCACGGCGCGACTTTCCGCGACAGAACAGGGGTGGGAGGGCTCTGGTCGTGCCCTGGGTCTCCGGTGGGCCGGGGGGAGCGGGCCAGACGGGTAGAGTGGCGCCCCGTTATGGACGTTGTCTACGTGGTGTCGCTGATCCTGCAGTTCGTGTTGGCGTTCGTCGTCATCTTCCTCGTCCTGATCCACAGCGGTAAGGGCGGCGGCCTGTCCGACATGTTCGGCGGCGGTTTGGGCGCGGCGGCGTCGGGCTCGACGGTGATGGAGAAGAACCTCGACCGCATCACCGTGCTGGTGGCGCTGGTCTTCGTGTTCAACTCGGTCTTCCTGTCGTTGATTATCGACCGCTGAGGCGGGTGGCCGCGTGACCCTGCGGCGGGCCGCGAAGCGTCAGCGGGTAAACGAGGTGACGCAGAACTGGGCACCGGTAGGGTCGGTGACCGCAGCAATGCGGCCGTACGGCGTGTCCTCCAAGGGCCGCAGGAGGGTCCCACCGGATTCGATGACGGCGGCGGCCGATGCGTCCACGTCGGTGCAGCCCA
The DNA here is from genome assembly GCA_041394325.1 of Microthrixaceae bacterium. Classification (GTDB taxonomy): domain Bacteria; phylum Actinomycetota; class Acidimicrobiia; order Acidimicrobiales; family Microtrichaceae; genus JAWKIJ01. The sequence goes on along the minus strand of JAWKIJ010000001.1, from coordinate 2,467,764 downwards.
GATAGAACTGCCACAGCGAGGGGATCTCAGGAGGGAAGCCGGCGGCATCCATGATCCCGGCCTTGGCGTTGTCGCCTTCACCCAGGGTTGAGTACCGGAAGCCTGAGTCGTCCGACGTGGTGTGGACGTCCCAACCGAACACGTCTTGGTAGAAGGGGAGCGCCGCGTCGTAGCTGCGGGAGAGGGTCTCGAACCAGCAGGGTGCCCCGTGCTCGATGGCGCGCCCGAAGCCGTGGAAGTCGTCGGGCTGCCACGTGCCAACGACGGCGCCCGCAGGGTCGACGACCACTGCCATCGTGCCGCGGGGGCCCAACTTCATGGGCTCGACGAGTACCGCGCCGTGGTGCGCCACCGCACGGCGCTCGACGGCCTCGGCGTCGTCGGTGGAGAGGTAGACCGCCCAGGTGTTGGGCATCTGGGGTGACTGCTTCTTCATGAGACCGGCGACAGGAACATCGTCCAGCGACGCCATGACGTAGTTGCCGAACTCCTCGCCCGTGTCGACGTAGCTCCACCCGAACAACTTCTCGTAGAAGGCCTTCGCGGCTTCGACGTCGTCGGTCAACAGGTCGAGCCAACAGGGCGCACCGTTGGCGTGGGCAGGCGTCAGCATGGTCGGTTCCCCCGTGACGGATCGTGCGATCTCGTGACCCTAACCAGCGCCCCACAGCCTTGTCGTCTGGCGGGCAGGGACCGGGTGACGAACCAGGAGCCGTACGCGGACACCGACGTCAGAGGACTATATTGTTCGCGCCCGCTAGGAGCAGCGGGGGTCATGTCGGAGTGGCGGAATTGGCAGACGCGCCAGACTAAGGATCTGGTGCCCGCAAGGGTGTGGGGGTTCAAGTCCCCCCTCCGACACCACCTGGCCAGGGCAAACGCCCTGGTCAGCGCCGTTTGGGCGGCGACGGAGCGGCCTCAAAACGGCCACTTGTCATTGGTTTGTCATCAGTCGACTGGACATCTCGTGTCCTGCCCGAGCGAGGGGGACTGGCACCAACCGGCCCCCTCGCTCAGTCACGGAACTTCACTCGACCTCGACGGCGGGCAGTTCGGTGCGAAGTCGAGCGAGAAGCACGCGCCGCCCGGCGTTGCTGCTGAACGAGCCGGCCGCGCCGTGGACCCCCGAACGCCAGAAGTCAGCACCACGCACGACGCCACCTTCGGCGCTGTCGCCCTCGAGGTTCAACAGGGCGTCCTCAAGCACCTCGGCGTAGGACTCCGGTTCGACCACCGACATTCCCTTCGACCGCAGGAGCTCGATCGCCGAGACTAGGAGCTGGTGCATGATCTGAACTCCCGTGCTCTTCTGGATGGCGAATTCCGTCGGGTCGATGAAGACCTCCGGGATCACCTGATTGATCCCTTCCCAGTACGCATCCAGGATCCGAAGGCGGTTCTCGGTGGAGATCTGCCCGAAGTACGGAGTGTCCAGAAGCTGCTTGAGCGAGCTGACGACACCAGCCGAACCGATGGTGGTCTCCCCCTTGGGGTCGCTCGGGAACCGAATGCGGTTCTTCCACAGACGGGAGGCGCTGAGGGTCTCGGTGATGCTCTGACCTTCGACCTTCCAGTCCTCGCCCTTCTGAACCAGGTTCGCCATGAGGTCGGGGTTGCTCTCCGCCTGCTGCTTGAGGAGGTCGAGTGCAAGGTCGGTACGCACGCTCTTCGCAGTGGAGTTAACGACGTAGAACTGCGTCATCTCCTCCGTTTCGTCGGCGCCGATCATGCACACGAAGGGGATCTCATAGGACGACCACTTCTCCGGGTTCTCGTCGACGAGCTTCTGAAGTGCCTCGATCCGGTGCTGTCCGTCCACGACGAAGAGCTCGTGACCGTCCAGGTGAAGGACGGTCGTCGGCTCCTCGACGCTGTCGAGAATCCCGTCCTTGGGTTGCCGGACGTTGAGCAACACGGCGGTAGGCAGGTCGACCGTGCCCGCACGAAGGTCAGCGGCCAACTTGTTGACTCGTGTCGGGGACACGGGCCGCTGGTACCCGCGCTTGTGACGTGAGTCCCGCTGCGGGACCGTGAATCGCTCGACAAGAGCTCCGGCCGTGATGACTCCCACCGCTTGCGGCGAGCGACTCTTGGCAGTGCGGACGGATACGGGGATGTCAGTGGGATTGGGGTTGGTCGTCATGCGACGGCCTCCGTTTCTGTTCTCTCCTGGTTCTGATGTCGCGCTGCCGGTCGGGCCCAAGAGGATGCCACCCTCGGAGCGGTAAGGGTACCGTATACGGATCCCAAGCGAGGGTCAAGGATCTGGTTCCGAGTTGCGGAGCCAGATAGGATCTGCTACCATCGCCGATGATCAGCCCGAGTCAGAAGGAGCAGTGATTTCATGGCCAAGCACGTTTTCCTGTCGTTCGTGGTCGAGGACGCCGACCTGGCAGCGATGGCCCGACCGTCTCGGTGAGCAGCGCTCGCACCCTGGTTCGGAGTCGCGCTGCGGCGTCGGACTGAAGGCCTGCGGTCAATTTGTCGACGGCGTCGCCATTCGGACCGAGCTCGAGCCACAGCGCTGCGCGCACGCGTCGAAGCGGTTCGCTCGAATCGAAGGTGGTGGGATCGACTCCCTCGGCCGCAGCAATCTCCAGGCATCGCCAGAGGTCCTCGACGTCTCGGTCCTCGGTTCGGACGGTACGGACCAGCACCTTGAGCGCCAGCATGCCGACGGCGTCGGGAAGGGAGACGGTGGTCGACAACGTCTCCCTGTCGGTCAGGTGCAAGTCGATCGCCACGTTCACGGCGGGCCGTTGGAACGCCTCGGCGAGGCCGGGGACCTCGCTGGTCACGATCGACCCGACCTTGACGGTGTCACGAGCGCGGGATCGGTACGTCGGGATGAGTAGATCGACCGACGCGACTCGGCGCTCGTCGATAGGGCGCTCCCACCGGTTGCCAGCGACCTTCCGGTAGCCGAGGTCCTCGATCGCATCGACGAGCTCCGGTTCCCGGAGCACGTGGGGAGGGACGCCGAAGTCGGCGTCACCGGTGGCGCGGAGCGGGAGGTCGAGTTGCAGCCGTTGGATGTGGAGCATGACTGCCACGCCGCCGATGAGGCGGTGGTGCTCGGTCATTCCGGTGGTCGCCATGGCCGACGACACGTCGGCAACGGCGGTGAACCCCCCGTCCATGGCGGCTGACATGCTCGCGAGGACGACACGTCGATCGGTCATCGGGCCCTCGGCAAGGTTCGCGCGACGATCGCTGACCGCAGGCGGTCGGCGGCCTCGGAGCGGTCCTCGCCGCCAAGCTCGAGCAGGTCCCACCACTGCTGGCACGGGTCGGTGATGGGATAGCCGTCGACCTCGTCCACCCAAGAGCGGATGGCGGAGAGGAGCCGATGGTCGTCGGCCCATCGCAGGATGATGCTCGCGTCGGCGCGCCCTTCGGCGGGGACGAAGCCGGCCTCGGCCACCGGCAGTTTGTCGGCTACGTAAGCGATCACCACCGTGGGGTGTCGCCATGGAGTGAGCAGGTCCGGACCAAGGTCGGCGGAGAACGCGATTGCAGTTGCTCGCTCGGTCGCGAGCTCCTGGAGTCGGCTGGCCTGCTCGGTGACCGGGCGGGTGCTGTACCAGTACGACTCCGGTTCGACGAGGTGCGGCCTCGTCCGCGACCGGTAGAGGTCGAGCAGCTTCGCCGGGTCGCCGATGTAGCCATCGGGAGTGGCCGACACCGCGTCCAGCTCCGCGAGCTGCTTCAGGATCTGTGAGGCCCGCGGCTGGGTCACCTCCGCGGCGGCGGCGATGGCAACCCCGGTCATGGGGTGGTCCGACACCACCATGAGGCGGACCACCGCAGCAGTTCCCGCGCCCCATCGGCGCACGACGTTCGTCGAGACCTCCGTCTGCGGCATGGGATCGAGGGTATAAGCCTTCTTCCGTCGAGGCAAGGAACACTTATAGGAACTCTTATGGAACTGCGCCGACGAGACGGGCTTCGGGGTGACAGAGCACGACCTGGCGGGTGATGACATCGTGATGACATCGAGTCCCGATGGGGCCGGCGCCCTGGCGGAGAACGGCGCCTCCGCAGGGTCTCGGGTGGACCCGGCCGTGTCGTTGGTGAGTGCTGCAGTCTCCACTCCGACATTCGCCCCCGACGGCAAGGTGAACAACCTGGTCACCCAATAACACGAGCAGTCACGCAACCCGCGGCGGTTCACGGTCGCCGTGTCGTCCGTGATGGCCGGCTCCGACCTCCGACACACCTCGGCGGCTGTCATCAGGCTTGTCATCAAACGAGATGACAAGGGGCGGTTCTCAGAGGTACGGGCTGGTACGACCCCCTGACGAAAACCGGCTCTGACCTGCACGGATAGGGCCACATTGGTACGGGTTGTCACCCGAAACTGCGGCGTTCAAGTCCCCCCTCCGACACGATCAATCTCCGAGTCGGGTGGCGGTTTCAGCCCGACTTCGGAGAAGGCCACGTTGAGCGGACGCCGATTGCTCACGGCCTCCTAGCCGCCTCACGGACCGACGCATCAATACGATGATCGCTCTTGTGCGATCATCGTATTGATGCGATAGTGTCGGCGTGTGGTCGAGGTGGGGCTCCACGACGAGATCGTCGAGTGGATCGACACCCTTGACGAGACCGAGCGGTCTCGGACGCTTGTGGTGATCGACCGACTCGCCACGCTCGGGCCTGCGGCGCGTATGCCGCTTTCGAAGCGCCTCGGCGATGGGCTGTTCGAGCTGCGCTTCACGCTCGGATCCACGGCGCGGAGGATCACCTACCGGTTCACCAAGGACGGTCGAGTCATCCTGCTCACGACCTTCCGCAAGCAACGCAACAACGAACGCAACGAGATCACGAGGGCTCGCAAGGCCGCTGCCGAGTGCGCCGAGCGGTACCCATGAAGGAGACGACGATGGCCAACTACTCCCGCTGGGACGATGTCAAGCGGAAGCGCCCCGGACCCGATGCCGAGACCCGCGCCGGGATCGAGCAGGACCTTGCGCTCGGCCAGCTCATCTACGACCTGCGAACCGAAGCCGGCCTCAGCCAGCGCGAACTCGCCGAGCGTATGGGCACGACCCAATCGGTGATCTCCCGCCTCGAAGAGGGCGGCGGAGCACGCAACCGCATCGACACCCTCGCTCGCGTCGCCACCGCCCTCGACCGCCACCTCGTGGTGTCGTTCCCCGAGTCCGTCCCCGCCAAGCTCAAAGACGCAGTCCAGGTCGCCTGACTACCTCGAGAAGAACCCGACGATCGGCCCCAGTCATCGATGGCGGCGGGTATGAACGAGTCCCGGGGGCCGGTTGGAGACGCCCTCCTGGTGGCCGCATCGACGCGGCGTTCGACGCGCCGGCGACCGTGAACGAACGTCTCGTGTCGGCGCTGGCGCGGTCCAAGAAGTTCCGGTGGATTGACTGAGCTCCGCCGCCCCGAGCCGCTCGATCCCGAGTTCCACGACCGCTCGACGTTCGACTCCGGGGCGCCGGATTTCAGCGAGTGGCTCCGGCGATACTCGAGCCAGAACCGTCGGAGTAGCACCGCGGCGACCCGGGTGATCACCACGGCTGACTCGGTGGTCGTCGCCCATGTGCGCCTCGCCATGACCAGCATCGATCGCGGAGACGCGCCATCGGCGGTGCCCAAGCACGCCCCCGATTCCAGCGCCCGCCCTGTCGATCGGCCGCCTCGCCGTCGATCGATCCCACACCGGGCTCGGCATCGGGACGGCTCTGGTCGCCCACGTCTTGGCCACCGCCGTCGATCTCAGTGAACGGGCCGCGGGTCGAGCTGTCGTCGTGAGCGCTATCGATCAGGCGGCGCGCTCGTGGTGGGAGCGCCTTGGCTTCAACCCGCTCGATCCCACAGATCCAGGCAACCCCGACCTGTACCTGCTGACCAGCGAGATCGAAGCCACGCTTCGGTCCCTCGCTTGATGGTCGGTCACGGACCGGCGGCGACCGACCTGCTCCCAGAGCACGTGGGGAGATGGTTCCACTCGCCCCTCCGACACGACTGTGATGTCGCGAGACATCCCGGACTCCCGGACCCTCAGGGTCTGGACTTTCCGTCTCCGGTCGAGGTCGTCGAGGTGAGGACCGGCGCTGCGAACGCGATGGTGTCGTTGTGGGGGAACCGCTACTCGGTCCAACCCGGACTCGTCGGCGGCCACGTCCAGGTCCGCTGGCGTCCCGGCGAAGCGACCATCACGTGGGTCGACCGTGCTCAGCGAACCGGCGATGACGGGGGAGTGGCCGTTCGATCCGATCAGGGTGGTCCTCCCAACCAGACCCCGCCGGTGACGAGGCCCTTGCGTTGGGCCTGGCGGTGCTCGAAACCGCATCCGAGCGGAACGAGGGTCTTCGGAGAGATGAGCGAGCGGGGCAGGTCGAACGCCGTGCGGGTGTGGATGGCGTAGGTCCCGCGACCGTCGCCGCTCCCGTCGAGCCAGCCGGTCGTGAGCAGGCCGCCTTGACCGGCGAATTGCCGTTCGAACCAGAAGCCGAAGTAGCCGGCGCGCCGTCCGCCGGCGGGCAGATCGGGGTGGGCGACCTCCAGACCCTGGTCGGTTGCGGTCGCGTCGACCGGCACGACGACCGGATATCCGTCGGCCCCGACGTAGCCGATCAGCCGATGGGGGCTGCGCTCGAACGGCTTGCGCCACTTGGAGGCGCGAACGCGGGTCGACGTGCCCTTCGCCGGGCGATTCTGAGCAGGTGGGTCGGTCGTCGGCCGTGCCGCGCCGGCCACGGTGGCGTCGCCCGTCGCGGACGGTGACGCCCAATAGGTCAGGCGTTCCACGTGGATGCGAACGGGGACGCCAGTCGTAGTAGGCACGGCCCGCTCGGCGCTTCCACCCGGACTCGGGGATGGGCGGCAGGAACCTCGGCCACGCCGCGTGCATCTCGTCGATGAACTCGGGGTTTGCCTCGCGGTGGAGCTCGACGTTGCCTTGGACGAGCACGAACCCCGGCGTCGAGCCCAGCCCGTGGTCACGCGAGAAGAACGCCAAGGCACATCGCGGGTTGTTGACGAGCCGGGCGAGCTTCCCGCACAACGCGACGGGTGAGCCGAATGTGAGCGTGCCCTGAGCAGCGTCGTGCATGCCGAACGGACAGACCGGAACGAGCGTGGCGCCGCCCATCGGGGTGGTGGTGGCGAAGCAGGCGAGCAGGTCGCCGCCGATGATGTCGGTCGCCTCGGCGGGCCATTGCGTGCTCATCGGATCCCCCGATCTGTGCTGGTCACCACGGTGACTCGTCCGGCCGTCGGGTCGACACGGACCACGTCGCCGTCGGCGAGCTCATTCGTCGCGGACGGGCAGCCGATCACAGCGGGCAGTCCCAGCTCCCGCGCCATGATCGCGGCGTGGCTGATCGCGCCACCTTCCTCGGTCACGAGTGCGCCGGCGAGCGACAGCAGCACGTTGTAGGAAGGCGAGGTCATCGGCGCTACCAGGACCTCGCCGGGCTCGAAGTCCCCTGCGGTGGCGTCGGCTCCGAGCACGCGACGCACCCGGCCTTCGTAGGCGCGATCGCCGATCCCGAAACCGGTCAACGGCGGCCGGTCGGGCGTCGGCTCCCCGTAGGCGAACAGATCGAAGAGGGACATCACCTCGCCGAGCGCTCCCGACAGGCCCTCCGGCGGAGGCGGCTCCGGCGGCCCGAGGGTTCGGGGTGCGTCGGCGGCAAGCACCGACCTCCGCCGAGCAGCGCGGTCTGCCAGCTCGGCCGAGGAGGGGGGAGTTCCTCCCCGCAACGCGGTTTCGAGCTCGTCCGCCGACGCCTCGACGGCGAGGTCGGGATCGCCCAGGCCCAGAGCGTGCCCTGCTGCCAGCATGGCGCGTCGCATCAGCCCGACCGGCCAGGTGAGGAGGATCCCGCTGTTGTCGTCGCGAAGTCCGCACACCCGGCGGGCGTCATGGAGCAGCTCGTCGAACTCGGCGCGGTGTTCAGGGGAGATGCGCTTGCGGGCGGATTCGACGGCATCGGCCAGCTCATCGGAGCGCCGCGGACGGGGCGGACGGTTCGCGAGCCGCACGACAAGCTCGGGCGACTCGGCCAACGTCTTGCCGTCGACGTCGTAGCCGTCGAGCACTCGCCACCCGTGAATCGTCAGGAAGTCGTCGAGCGCGGCGGACGCGGCGGGACTCAACGCCCGGATCTCGGCGATGGAGGTGACAGTCGCTCCGGCCACCGCGGCTTGAAGTGCGTCGAGCTCCTCGCTTTCGCCTGCGCTGGCAGGGGACTCGCCCGCGACGAGGGAGAGGGCGTCGTCGCGGGTCAGGCCCCAACGTTGGGCGCGCACCACGAACAGCCCGACGGGCATCGTGTCGAACTCGTGCATGGCGAGGTGCTGACGCACCGATGCCTCGAGTTCGGAGCGGACGACGGTGAGATGGTCGGCCAGCTCGCCGGCGCCGAGAGTGAGCGGATCGATCGCCGTGAGCTCGGCGAGGCGCCTGACGGCGGCGGCCCGATCCCGTTCGAACCAGTTCGTGATGGCACCGCGCCAGGGGCGCTGCTCGATGTGGGTTGCGAGCTGCTTCTCGGCGCGCCGCAGCGACGGCACGACTGCCGCCAAGAGCCGCATCAACCACGGCGGGGGTGTGCGACTGCCGCCGCCAGCGTCGACCGACATGTAGGGTAGCCCGTTCACCGCGGCCATCGTCATCGACTTGATCGGCATCCCGATCCGCGTCATGTACTGGGTCGTCACCTCGGACCACACCGGAAGCAGTGCAGCGGCTGTGGGCGTGACGGCGCGGGGGTAGTGGTCCGCGAGGAGCGTCCAGCTCCCCGGCCCGGGCGGCGCCCAGTCGAGTGTCTCAATCGTGGTGGTCATTGGCTACTCCCTCATCGGGTGAGTCGTTGGTTTCGGCGCTGAATCGGAGGGGCCGTCCGCCCGCGGCCGCGACGAGGCTCTCGATCGCCTCGAAGACGACAGCGACCGCCTCATCGACGCTCAGCCCCTGACGGTCGTGGAGGTCGAGGAACGCGGGTGCGGAGGCGAGCACGCAGATCGTCGCCGCAAGCGAGTCGATCCGGGAGGCGTCGACCCCGGAGCGACGCAGCGCGGCGAGCAGACCGGGCGGAACTCCCGGAAGCGGGCCGCTCGGAGCTCCCGGCCGGCGTCGCTGACGGTGCCTTCGCGTGCCACAGCGAGGTTGTCCGCCATGGACTGCCAGATCTGGCGGGTGTGCTCTAAGAAGTCGCCGAGACCCCAGCTCTCCTGGTCTGGCTCGACGCCTTTGGTCACGTCGCGGTTGGCGGCGGCGGTTACCAGCGCGGCCCGATTCGCGAAGTGTCGGAAGACCGTGGCCGATGAGATCCCGCTGTGGCGAACGACCTCCGCGATCGAGGCGCGCCGGCCCGACTCCGACAGCTCGAGGAACGTCTGGATGATCCGCTGCCGCGTCAGCTCGGTCTGTTGCTCACGCCAACCCACGGGTTGATTGTTAGACGAGAGTATCCTCTCGTCAAGCGAGACAGCTCTCGCACCTAGCGGCTTGGCCGAAATGCGCGTGGGGTCAGGGTCCCGCTCTCCCTCCGGCACGGACACCGGCATTCCGATCAGGGGGGTTAGCACCCCCACACCGCCGGGGGCACTCACCCTCGTCGTATCTCCGTCTTCGTGAGACGATCGATCCGTGTCGGCCGAGGAGGTCATCATCAACGCCGTCGAGACCGTGTCGGTACTGATCGTGGACGATCAGCCGCCGTTTCGGACGGTCGCGCGCACGGTCGTCGGGATCGCGCCCGGGTTCGAGGTCGTCGCCGAAGCGGAGTCGGGCGAGGCCGCAGTCGACGCCGCGGCGACCTCACGGCCCGCGATGGTGCTGATGGACATCAACCTGCCGGGGATCAACGGCATCGAGGCCACCCGCCGGATCCTTGCCACCGCCGCCGACACAGTGGTGGTTCTCCTCTCCACCTACGATGCCGAGTCGCTGCCCTCCGACGCCCGTGACTGCGGAGCCGCCCGCTATGTGCACAAGGAAGACCTCAGCCCCCAGGTGCTGCGCGAGGTGTGGGACGCGGCACGCGGCTGAAGGAGATGCGGGTGCCACCTCACCGCTCGCGCCGCAGCACCTCCTGTGCCGCATGCCAACCGCACATGCCGTGTACCCCGCCACCGGGCGGCGTCGATGACGAACACAGGTACAGCCCCTCCACCGGCGTACGCCAGGGATGAAGGCCGAGCGTGGGGCGCGCGACGAACTGCCGGAGATCCGCGATGCCGCCGTTGATGTCGCCGCCGATGTAGTTCGAGTCGTGCTCCTCCATCGCGGCAGGACCCATCACGTGGCGGCCGATGACCCTGTCTCGGAAACCCGGAGCGAAACGCTCGATCTGGGCTTCGATGCGTTCGGTCATGTCGACCGTCGAGCCGTTGGGCACGTGGCAGTACGCCCATGCCGCCTGCACACCCGCCGGGACGCGGGTCGCGTCGAAGAGGCTCTGCTGGGCCAGCAACACGAACGGCCGCTCGGGGTGCCGGCCGCGCTGCACCTGCTCCTCGGCCGCGGCCACCTCGGCCATGCTGCCCCCGATGTGCACCGTTGCAGCACGCTCGACCTCTGGAGACGTCCACTGAATCGGACCGTCCAGCGCCCAGTCTACCTTGTGGACACCAGGCCCGTACCGAAACCGTTCGAGGCGGCGGCGGTAACGGTCGGGAAGCCGCTCACCCGCGACCGCGACGACCTGCCGCGGAGTGAGGTCGAGGAGCACCGTCGCCGCGTTCGGGAGCTCGGAAAGCGACCGGACACGGCGGCCACACTCCACGGCGCCACCCCTCTCCTCGAGCAGGCCGACCAGCGAGTCGGCGATCCTCTGGCTGCCACCCTCGGCCATCGGCCACCCGACGAGGTGGGCGAGAGTGCCGAGCATGATGCCGTATCCCGCGGTCACCGGCGAACGCAACGACAGGATCGAATGGCTGGCGAGACCCGCGAAAAAGTCCACTCACGCGGTCTTTCGTGAACCGCCGACCCAGCCACGACGCCGGTTGCTCTCCGCTCAGGCCGTAGCGGGCGAGCGCGGTGGGATGTCGGGGCGGCACCGCGAGCGGCGCCAGAAGGCCGTCGGTGAGGTCGAAGCCGGCCTCGACGAAGGGCCCGAACAGCTGCCGCCACGCGTGTCCGTCACCGTCCAGCCCCTCAGCGGTCTCGTCGACGGAACGATGCAGCAAAGCCGGCCGATCGCCGTCGACCACGTGTGCCAGCGGCACCTCCGGATGCACCCAACGCAACCCGTGACCAGCCAACGGCAACGACCGCAACGCCGGCGACGCCAGACCCAGGGGGTGGATGGCCGAGCACACATCGTGCACGACGCCAGGCAGGGTCAGCTCGGCGGACCGGGTACCGCCTCCCGGGTGGTCGGCCGCCTCCAACACCAACACCCGACGCCCCGCCGCCGCGAGGGTGACCGCAGCGACCAGCCCGTTCGGGCCCGATCCGACGACGACGACGTCGGGATCACTCACCGGAAGCCTGCACAGGGAGGCGGCCTCGCACTCGGGTACCGGCCCCGGCCGCGGACGTGACGGTCAGGTCTCCGCCGAAGGCGCCGAGGCGATCGCGCATGTTCACGAACCCGTGCCCGTCGCCCGCGGCGCCGACATCGAAGCCGTCACCATCGTCGGCGACCTCGAACCACAGTGACCCGTCACCGTTGCCGACCGCCACCGTGATCCGGGCGTCGTCACCCGCGTACTTGCCCGCGTTCTGCATCGCCTCGAGGCAGCAGAAGTACACCGCCGCCTCCACGTCGGCGTCGTAGCGGCCGACGTCGGCGGCCTCGACCGTGGTCGGCAGCGCGGCGCGGTTGGCCGCGGTCTGGAGCGCCTCCGGGAGGCCCCGGTCCCGTAGCAGTGGCGGGAAGATGCCGTGCGCCAACTCCCGCAGCTCGGTGAGGGCTGCCTGCACATCCTCGCGAAGTTCGTCGAGCATTCCCTTGGCCGTCGCCGGGTCTGCTTCCATCAGCGTCTTGATGAGACCCACCTTCACCGCCAGTGCAACCAGGTGTTGCTGGGCACCGTCGTGGAGGTTGCGTTCGATCTGGCGTCGCGACTCATCCGCCGTGGCCACGATGCGGGCCCGGGAGGCCACGAGTTCCTCGTTGCGGATCTGAAGTTCGTCGAGCGACGCCTGGAGCGCCGAGTCGAGACGCACGTTGTGGAGGGCGAGTCCCACCTGGCGAGCGAGATCGACCAGGACGAGGTCCTCCTCCTCCGTGAAGGGAACTTCGTCGGCTCGGCGTTCGAGGACGATGAGGCCAAGGACCTCGCCGAGATGTGCGACCGTCACCGAGCGCACGAGGCGATCTTCACGACCTTCGAGCAACTCGGGTGCCCACACCTGCAACCAGGCGTTGCCCTGCGCATGTGCACGTGCAACGACCGACAGCGCCTCACCTTGCAGGGCGATCCGGGCTGGACCGCGCTCGGGCACCGACACCGACCGTTGCAGTTGGCCGTCACTACCCGTCCAGATCTCGGCCGATCCCAGACGCATCGTCTTCTTCAGCGACTCGACGAGTTGCAGCAGCAGCTCATCCATAGGGACCGAACGCGACATGCGACCACCGAAGGTCCGCAGCGCTTCCTCGGGTGAGTGCCGCTCGCCGTAGACGCGCTGGTTCGCCCACTCCTCGAGACGCAGACGTACGGAAAGGGCGAGCGTGCAGGCGAGCGCCGCAGCCCCCATCGACAGGGCGAGCGTTGTGCGCTCGTGACCCTCGGGCACATTGCCGAGACCGATCACGACCAGCACGTACACGGCGCCGACCAGACCGACGAGTCCTGCGATGACGAGGGTGTGAACGAGTACGGACTCGGCCTTGTCGGTAAGCGGTCTCGACCGAGACAGTCCGAACGCCACCGGAAGGATCACGCAGCCCGCAGCAAGGCCGGCCCCGGGCTCGGCCGGCCAGTCGACGAGCGAACTCAGAACCGCACCCGCGATGCCCACGGTCGTGGCGACCACCACACCCCACGCGATCCACAACAGGCGGGTCTTGGCGGTTCCCGTCGCCTTGCCGTGGCGCGCGACCACGAACACCACCGCAACGAGCCAAGTCGCTGCGCCGACGAGTGTCGCTACCCGAATCACGCTGCACCCCGATCGGTACCCGTGGCGCGCGCTCCGGCAAGGTCGAGCCTGCAGAGATCCGTCACTCGAACATCTTTCCGGTCAGCTTGTGGCCGTCGGCGCTCCGACGCCGGCACCGACCGCGTCGGACCCCGTCTCCTCGACACGGCCGTCGCGCATATGGACGATGCGATCGGCCCCCGCCGCGACCTCGTCGCTGTGGGTCACCATCAAGATGGTCTGGCCGTCGTCGTGGAGGCGCCGGAACAGCTCGAGAACCTCGCGTCCGCCTTCGGTGTCGAGCGCACCCGTCGGCTCATCGGCCAGCAGCAACGTGGGCTCGTGGGCCAGGGCGCGAGCGATCGCAAGGCGCTGGCGCTGGCCCCCGGACAGTACTGCCGGGAGGTCGCCGGCCTTGCCGCCCACGCCGAGCAGGTCGAGGAGGTCGCGAGCTCGACTCTCGGCAGCCTTTCGCTTGGCACCCGCGATCATGGCCGGCAGCACCACGTTCTCGAGTGCCGACATGCCCTCGAGAAGATTGAAGAACTGGAACACGATGCCGATGTGCCGGCGCCGCATGCGGGCCAACCAGTCCTCGTCCTGTCCGGTGAGCAGCTCGCCGGCGAGGATGATCTCACCGTCGTCGGCGATATCGAGTCCGGCGATCAGGTTCAACAGCGTCGACTTGCCGCAGCCCGACGGGCCCATGATCGCCACGAACTCGGCAGGTGACACGTCGAGATCGACACCGCGAAGAGCGCGCACCGGTGCCAGTTCCGCCTCGAAGGTCCGGCGGGCACCGCGCACCTGGAGTACCGGTTCAGATTTCATGTGTGTGATCCTCCGGATCGGAAATGGGCGTGTTCCCCGCGGAGGTCGGGAGGAGACGCTACACAGCAGCCGATCATCGTTCCGACGCCTTCAGAGTCGATTCAGGGGTGATGCGATAGGCGATCACCGGTGTCTCCCGCCCCTTGACCTGCTGGGGTTCGAGCGGCTGCAGGTCGGGGGGCGCGGAGAGGCTGTTCATGGTGGCATCGCTGATGACGGTCGTCCCGGCCGGACGTGCGAGATCCTGCAGGCGTTGGGAGAGGTTCACCGTGTCGCCGACCAGCGTGTACTCCAGGCGCTCGTCGCTGCCGAGGAGCGCCGCCGCGACCTCGCCGGTCGACAACCCGATCCCCAGCCCGAACGCCGGGAAGCCCTGCGATTCCCAGGTCGAGTTCAGGTTGCGTTGTCGAGCGTGCATGGCGGTCGCCGCCTGAACGGCGCGGTCGGCGTGGTCCTCCTGTGGAAGCGGGGCACCGAACACGGCCATCACGGCGTCACCGACGTACTGCATCACGGTGCCGTCGAGTTCGAGGATCGCCGCGTTCATCTCGCGCCGATGCTCGTTCAACATCCCGGCCAACACCGTGGGATCCGTTCGCTCGGCGATCCCCGAGTAGCCACGGACGTCGGACATCAAGACCGTCACGATCAGCCGTTCGGTCTGCTCGATTGCGGCGCGATCGGTCCGGAGGCGTTCCGCGATGCCCCCCGGCAGTAGGCGGCTGAGTGTCTCGCCCTGCTCCTCCCGATCGACGATGGCCTTCTGCAAGAGCCGCAGGCGGCGGAGAGCACTCGCTTGACCGGCGCTCGCGCCCTTGGCGAGTGTGAGGAAGAGGGCTTCGATCGCGTCGTTGACCGCTTCGGGCGTGGTGCCCGTCGACGCGGCGATGGCCTTGACCGGTCGCCCTTCGGCGACCTGGCGCAGCAGCTCCTCGTCGCGGCTGCTCAGGTCGCCCTCGGCGCGCACGGGCAGGACCAGCGCCTGGACGATCTCGGGGTCGAGCATCGACCCGCCGGTCGCGACCTCGCGGATCGCTCGCGCCAGCTGGTTGCCGTCGGAGACCCGGTCCTTCAACAGGTACGCGTAGCCCGCCGCTCCTTCGTCGAGCAGAGCGATGGCGTACTCGGGATCGTCGTACTGCGACAGGATGACGATGCCGGTGCCCGGGTGGCGCTTGCGAACCTCCTTCGCCGCCTCGATCCCCTCGTTCTGGAAGTTGGGCGGCATCCGTATGTCGGTCACCACGACCTGAGGCCCGGCGGCGTCGGCCCCCGCCACCAACTCGTCGTAGTCGGCGGCGACCCCGACGACCTCGAGGTCCTTCTCGATGCCCAACAGCGCTCGCACCCCCTCGCGCACCAGGACGTTGTCGTCGGCGAGGAACACCGTGATCTGACCGTCGTTGCCCACGGCATTCATGAGACACCGATCCGCATGAGGTCACAAGGGAGGGAACCGCCCGTGATCGGGGGGTGCCAGCACCACTCGTGGACACCGGTCTGTGCCCTGGGCGTCGACTCGGCGCGTCCATACGGTGCAAGGCAGAGACCCGGGCCAACCACAGGGGAATACAAGATGCACCGAGGGATTCGACGAGTGGCGCTGTCGGTCGGCGTGAGCAGTCTGCTTCTGCTGGGAGCGTGTTCCGGCGACGACACCGCAGAAACGACGACGCCAACCGCAGGCGAGGACGGTCGGGCGGGCGTTCTGCGACAACTTCCTGGCCGCCGATCAGGCGACGACCCAGCGGGCGAGGGGCCGGCCGCTGCCAAGAAGGCCTCGGCCGCGCTCGACGCCCTTGAGGCAACCGTGCCCGCCCAGTTGGCGGACGACGCAACGGTCGTAATCGACTTCGGCCGCGCCATTCTGGCCGACCCGGAGAACAGCGGCCCACCCACGCCGGAGTTCAATGCCGCCTACTCCGCCCTTGTCGCGTTCACCGCCTCCGAGTGCGAGTTCCAACGCATGGACGTGACAGTGGAGGAGTACTCCTTCGCCGGAATCGCCCATGAGCTGGACGCCGGACGCAAGGCCATCAGCGTGACGAACTCCGGCAAGGAGTTTCACGAGATGCTGCTCCTTCGGATCAACGACGGCGTGGCCGAAAGCCTCGACGAATTGTTGGCACTGCCCCAGGACGAAGCAGCGACGAAGACCACCATGGTGGGCCAGGCCTTCGCTCCGATCGGCGACACGGCTGGTGCCGTGGTTGACCTCAAGCCCGGACGCTACGCAGCGCTGTGCTTCTTACCGGTCGGCTCGACCCAGGAAGCCTGGGATTCGATGATGAGCGCCGGAGCCGACCCCGAGGGCACTCCGCATGCCATGCAGGGCATGGCCCAGGAGTTCACCGTCAAGTAGACGGCCGTACCACGCAGCAAGGGAGCAGGCCATGCGTCACCATTCATCCGTCACAAGCCTCAGCTGGATACCCTCCGAAGCCGTCACCGGTCTGAACAAGGCCGTGTTCGACACCGGCTTCACGCACTACGACGATCCACCACCAGACGTGATCGACGACCTCGAGGCGCTGCGCGACGAGGACCGCTTCCGTTTCGCCAACCGACTGGCGGCGTGGATCGAGGTCGAGGACGGCCGCATCGTCGATGCCGGCTACGACGGGGGATGCCTCATGGGTGCGACGACCGTCGCCGTCGGCGCTTCGTCCGCCACGTTCGCCGCCGTCGCGCTACCCGACATCCAGGCGCCGATCGAGCGCACCCAGACGACAGCCCGCTTCGTGCAGACGGTCGGTGGCCACACCGCCGTGCCCGCACCTCGGCGGGTAAACCATCCGCCGTTCGTGCAGTTCCAGGCACCGACCGTGTGGAGCACATTGGCCCTTACGGTCCACGCCGACGGCCAGGTCGAACACGAACTGCTCGGCGCCAGCACCTTTCCACGCCACTGGGTCTACGACGCCAACGGCAAGCTGACCGCCAAGGCCGGACTGGCCGACTTCAAGGACTGGTGGCGGCACTCGTTCGGCAAGCACACTCCCTGGGGTGACCAGGACTCCGAGGTGCTTGTCACAGAGGTCGAAACCGCCCTGGAGCGCGATGTGGCCACGCTCATCATGAGAGGCGGCGCCAAACCGGGCATCCGCAAGGTGAAGGCGGGTGCGACCCTGACCGAGCAGGGCGCGCCCGGTGACGATGTGTTCCTGCTGCTCAACGGGGTCCTGTCGGTGGAGGTCGGCGGCGAGCCGTTGGCGGAGGTAGGCCCCGGCGCCATCCTCGGCGAGCGCGCCGTGCTCGAGGAAGGCACGCGCACCTCGACGCTGCGCGCTCTGACGAAGGTGAAGGTCGCCACCATCGCCGCCGACCAGGTCGACCGCGACGCGCTGGCGACCATCAGCCGGCGACACCGCCGCGAGGAGGATCGGCCGACCACCGGGTCGACGCCGGCGTGAGACTCCGCTACTGCGGCGTGAGGGGTTCGACACCCGCACCTGGGGCCGAGTTCGTTCGGGTCGGCGGCCACACTTCGTGCGTAGCGGTGTGGCCCGACGGTTCGGATCGACCTCGCCTGGTGTTGGACGCCGGGACGGGACTCAGGGCGGTCACCCCACTCCTCGACGGTTCCGCCTTCGTGGGCACCATCCTGCTCACGCACCTCCACTGGGACCACGTTCAGGGTCTGCCCTTCTTCGCCGCCGGAGATCGGCCAGATGCCTCCGTGACCCTGCTGATGCCGGCCGACAATGAGCCGGCGTTCGACCGGCTCTCCCGTTCGATGTCACCACCGCACTTTCCGATCGGGCCCGACGGTCTCCTCGGCACCTGGTGTTTCGACGCCGTCGAAGAAGGCTGGAACGAGATCGAGAACCTTCGTATTCTCGTTCGGGAGGTACCGCACAAGGGCGGCCGAACCTTCGGCTACCGGGTCGAGGACGATCACGGCTCGTTCGCCTACATCCCCGACCACCTCCCTGCGGCCGACGGCCCGGCGAGGCTCGCGGCACTCGAGCTCGCGGACGAGGTGGACGTGTTGGTCCACGACGCTCAGTTCCTCGCCGGCGAGTCGGCGGCCGCCGCCAACTACGGCCACTCGACCATGGAACAGGCGGTGGCCCTCGCCGCCGAAAGCGGCGCCCGTGAACTCGTGCTGTTCCACCACGCGCCGGGCCGCACCGACGACGCTGCCGACACCCTGTTGGCAGAGGCGATCACCAGTGCGTCGTGCCCGGTCCGGCTCGCCGTCGAAGGTGCCGAGCAGACACCGGGATCGACAACCTCCGCGAAAGGACGGCAGCCACCACGGCACGGAGTCTGTCGTGTGCCCGACCCTCCTCACCCGAGACCCGCGTAACGAATCCTCCAGGCCCGCCGGTCGACACGGTGCCGAGGGGCCGGCTCACTCCTGATGGAGGTGCGCTGCCGGCAACCCCAGCACCGACTCCGTGGACGGGCCGAAGTCCACCTGCACCAGCACCGCCGGCTCGTCACCCACCACATAGGCGTCGTGGCCCGGTCGAACGTCCACCGCGACGGGGGCCTCGTAGGTCGACCTGCAACCGTCCTCGTACTCGAATACCAGGGTGCCGGCCGCGAGGTAGCCGACATGGTGGTGGCGACAGAGTTCGGTTCCCACCAGGGGCCTGATCGCGTCGGACCAGCGGTGACCGACGGGGTAGACGATCCGCTTCAGGCGTCCGTTTCCGGCCGGGACGATGTCGATCTGGCAACCCGCGAAGGTCTGCTGCTCGGCTCCGCCGATCGGCGCGAGAAGGTGTGGCACGTCGTTCATCGCCGCAACCTAGCGGTGGTGCCACCATCCGCCCGGCCACCTCCGCGACGTCGGGTCCGTCCGTCAGGCCGGATGCGCCGACACCAACCAGGGGTCGGTGAGGTCGAGATACCGCTCGACCTTCATGACCTGGTCGAAGTCCGCGAACTCCGCGGGCATCTCTTGCGCCATGTTGGCTTCCGCCTGGCGGGCCTCGGATTCGGAGGTGAAGTAGGCGACCTCGGTGAAGGCATCCTCGCCGTGGTACGCCACGATCGATCCGAGGAGATCGGGTCGCAGCGTGCGTAACGCCTCTCCTGCGCTGTCGTGAAGGGCGCGCGCCCTTGCCGGGTCCGAGATGTGGCCCTCCATGACCTGCACGAACCGGGCCCGGTCCCGATCGCCGTGATCCATCTCCTGGACGTCGACGCTGTCGTGGAAGGAGACCGGACCGTCGAAGCACTGCTCGGTCCCACTCCACCACGCAGACTGTTCCGGTCGTCGGCTGTTCCGGTCGGCCGCCTCCGCACTCTCGAATCGCGCGACGAAGACGGCATCGCCGTCGGACGTCACCCCACCCGTCGAGCCGAGGTAGCCGGTGGCTCCGGGTTGCACCTCCTCCTGCCACACCTCCATCCGACCACGGAGCGCCTCCGGATCGTTGGTACGGCCTTGAAATACCTGAACGAACATGGTTTGCACCTTTCCCCCGATCGCGGCTGCACGCCGTGATCATCCCCATTTGCGAGCCTCGTCCCGGACGGCTCCCGAGTCAACCGACAGTCGGTCGGCAATCCGGAGCGGAGGCGCCCGGCATCCACCACCGGACGCGGGAGCACCCGTAACGTGATGGGCCGAACGGCTCAATTCGGCGCTGGTTCGTCCGACCTATCCATTGGGGAGTCCATGGGAGTCCGCGAGAACCGAGCGTCGGGGAGCGAAATGATGCGAGAACAATTCCGTCACGCCCGTCGTCGTCGGGCGGCCGCTCGAAGGGGGCTCGCCGCGGTGCTCGGGCTCCTCGTCTCGTCCACACTGATCTGGAGGGCGTCCCAGGCGGCGTTCTCCACGACCACCGCCAACGCCTCGAACTCGTTCGCCGCGAGCGCGGTCACCCTCTCAGACGACGACTCCGGCTCCGCGATGTTCACCCTCGGCGATCTCGTCCCATCGAGCACCGCGACCCGCTGCATCCAGGTCACCTACACCGGAACCTCCTTCCAGTTGGCCGCGATCCGCCTCTATTCAGAGCTCACCGCCAACGTCGACGACTTCGCGGACCACCTCGACGTCACGATCGAACAGGGCACCGGGGGAGCGTTCGGCAACTGCTCGGGTTTCGTCTCCGGTTCGACCATGTACACGGGCACCCTCGCCGACCTTGCGGCAGACCACGGCGACTACACCGACGGCATCAGCGGCTTCACCCCCTCCTCGGGGGACCTCTCCCGGACCTACCGGTTCGTCGTCACGCTCGCCGCCGACACGCCCGACGCCTCCCAGAGCGACAGTGCCTCGGCCTCGTTCACCTGGGAGATCCACTCCGCCTGAGTGGGCCATGAGCGTCCTTCACCCACCTTCGATCGTCGGCGGGCCGGGACAGGACCGCCACGACGGCCCGCTGGACCGATCCCCTTCGAGGGTGTCGCGGTCGCGTGAGCGCCCATCGAGGCTCACCTTCTACGGGAGGATGGCGCGACAGGGCCTGGGAGTCGCCGCGCGCACCTTCCTGTGGGCCCAACTCAGCATGGTGGCCGCGTCGCTGATCCTGGCGGGGGCCTACGGCTTTCACGCGCCACTGGTGATCGAGGGTGGCTCGATGAGCCCGGCGGTCGGGATCGGCGACGTGGTGGTGCTCGACACCCCGAGCGGCGACGAGGACCTCGACCGGGCCCTCGTCGCCTTCGAGACCGACGGACGGACCGTGACGCACCGGGTCGTCGCCGAACGCCCCGACGGCACGCTCGTCACGAAGGGCGACGCCAACGCCCGGAGCGACTCGACTCCGTTACACCGCGGTGACGTGATCGGTCGAGTCAGGGTCGTCATCCCCTACGTCGGGCTTCCCATCTCGTGGCTCCGGGAACACGACTGGCTCCGACTCGCGGGATGGTGCGCGGTGACGGGCGTCGCCGCGAGGATCGGCTCCACCGCGCTCGTCGACACGGCACGCCGGAATCCACCGTGCCCGGCACGTCACGTCGACGACCGCGGCACGTCCATGAGCGGGAGCGAGTCTGCGCGCCGAGGTGGCGGGTCCGGCCGATTCCACCGAGGAACGGTCGTGGCGATGACGCTCGGCCTCGTGATGGTGGGCACCACCCATTCCTTCCGCGTCTCCAACGCCGAGTTCGCTGGTTCGACCGGTACCGCCGGCTCGTTCACCGCCGGAGCCTGGAAGCCGGTGACCGCAGGCCTCGTCTGGTGGCTCGGCGCGTCGAGTCCCGGCACCCTCTTCAGTGACGACTCGTGCTCCACCGGAGCGACCCCCGGGGGCGAGGTCCGCTGCTGGCGGGACGTTCGACCGGGCCACGACGAGATAACCACCTCGGGAACCCCGATGACCTGGACGACCTCGACCATCAACGGTCTTGCACCCGTTCGCGTCGACAACGCGGGGGAACTGCGCGGCCCCGACCTGTTGAACTCGCCGGCCGACATCCAATTATTCGTGGTCGTCCGTGAGAACGCCCGCGTCCCGGATTGGACACTGTCTCTGCACGGTACGAACAACGGCGCCAACAACCGCTGGAGCATGCACCTGCCCTGGTCCAATGGGTGCTACTACTTCGACCCCGGCGACGCCACCCAGAACCGCGCATCGGTCTGCAACGTCACGAACGTCGGTGACGCAACCCTCGTCGACGCCTACAAGGACTCCTCCGCCGGCCACAACGGCCTTCGGATCAATCGCGGCACCGGCGCGCTCTCCAGCGGCTACTCCGCGGCCTCCACCTCCGGCGGGCTCCGGATCGGGTACATCGACAACGCCCCGAACATCGACTACGCGGAGCTGCTGATCTACGACCGCCGACTCAGCACCTCCGAACAGGCACAGGTCGAGTCCTACCTTCGTATCAAGTGGGCCACACCCTGACCGACGGCGTGCCCGGACGGGCCACCTGTAGCGTGGAGGGGAGCCGATCCGGCGGTGAGACGTGCCGTGCCGAGGGGGACCACCCATGACCGTCGAGTTCCACAAGTACATCGTCATCGGGGCCGGCCCGGGTGGACTCCAGACCGGGTACTTCCTGGAGAAGCGGGGCCGTGACTACCTGGTGCTCGAACGTTCCGAGGCGGCGGGATCGTTCTTCTCGCAGTATCCCGTGACGCGGCGATTGAACTCGTTCAACAAGAAGTACAACTACTTCGAAGACGACGAGTTCAACATGCGACACGACTGGAACTCGCTGCTGTCCGATGAGGGGATCCGCTTTCCCCCTTACACCGAGGACATGTATCCCGAGGCCGACACGGTCGTGCGGTACCTCAACGACTTCGCCCGGGCCACCGGGGTGAGGATCCGCTACGGCACCGAGGTCACCTTGATCGACCGCAACGACCACGGAAACTTCACCCTCGCCACTTCCAACGGTGAGTTCGAGTGCGAGGTGCTGCTCCTCGGAACGGGTGCGATCGCCACCGTCATGCCCGACGAGATCGAGGGCATCGAGCACGCGACCGACTATCGGGACCAGCCCAGGGATCTGGAGTTCTACCGCAACAAGCGGGTGGGCATCATCGGTCAGGGGAACTCCGCCTTCGAGACGGCCGATCGCATCCTGGGCGTCGCCGCCTACGTCAACATCCTGATGAAGGAGCCCGCGCACCGGGCCTGGGACACCCACCAGGGTGCGGACATCCGTGCGACGAACGTGAACGTCATCGACATGTTCCACCTGAAGCTGCTCAACGGGGTGCTCACTCCGCGCGTGCGAAGGATCACCCGGCTTCCCGACGGCACGTTGCGCACGGACCACGAGTACGACTACCCCGAGGGCGACCCTCCCGGAACCCTGCATCTGACCCGGGTGTACGACGTCATCATCTGTTGCACGGGGTGGCGGTGGGTGCCGACGGAGATCTTCGCCCCCGACCTGGTGCCGGAGAGTTGGCACCGCGGCAAGTATCCCGAGCTCACCTCCTCGTGGGAGTCCGCCAACATCGCCAACCTGTTCTTCGTCGGCGGGAACATGCTCGGCGGCTCCCGCAACCCGAAGTCGGCGTCCGGTGTGATCCACGGCTACCGCTACAACATCAGGTCGCTCGTCAACCTGCTCGACGAGCGATACGAGAACCTCCCGCTTCCGAGCGAGGTACTCGACCCGCTCGACTGGAACGAGTTGGCCAACTGGTTCTACGAGCGTTTCAGCACCACCGCGGCTCTCAACGGCCTGTGGGGGTTCATGGCGGATGCCGTGGTCGTGTCCGAGGACCTCTCCCGGGCGGAGATCATCCGAGAGTTGCCCATCGAGAACCTCCGCGAACGCTCCTTCGGCGACGACCACGTCTTCCTGTTGACCTTGGAGTTCGGCTTTCACAAGCACGATCGCCCACCGCTCACGTTCAGTGGTCCCTCGGACCCGACCCGCCCCGACCTGGCGGTGTTCATCCACCCGGTCATCCGTCACCGCCACGGTGGAGAGGAGGCCGAGTTCCACTTCGGCGACTCGCTCCTCGGGCGGTGGGACCGACCGCACGGATCCGGCGGGGCTGTCATGTCCTATCACCGCGACTTCGCCTCGTGGCTGGAGGAACGTCTCGGGGCTCCTCTCGGGATCGACGTCCCCGACGGCACCTCGCCCTACCGGGTGTGGAGCCAGGAGGAAATCGACGAGTGGAGGAGGAACTACGTCCCGCCGGCCGATCCGTGGCGCATGACGGCGATGACCGCCGAACAGCCGTAGCGGCCACCATCGAGGTTGCTCTGGCGTCGTCGCTGCGATCACCCGGCCCGCTCGTTGCTACTCCACGAACGCTGAACCGAAGCCCGGCATGCTCCTCGCCGATATCCTGCACGCGTGACGGTCCGGGTCGTGGTCGCGGAGGATTCGCTGCTGGTGCGCGAAGGCCTCGAGAAGCTCCTCGCGTTCGCGCCCGGTGTCGATCCCGTGGCCTTCGTAGGCGACCTCGAGGGGCTCCTCGACGCGGTCGACCGGCTCCAACCGGACGTCGTCGTGACCGACATCCGGATGCCCCCGACCGGCACCGACGAGGGGATCCGGGCCGCAGCCACCCTCCGGAGAGCGCATCCGCGAATCGGGGTCGTCGTCCTGTCGCAGTTCCTCGATCCCACCTATGCGCTCGAACTGCTTGCCGAGGGCTCCGAGGGGCGTGCCTATCTTCTGAAGGAACGGGTCTCGGATCCCGACCAACTCGTGTCCGCAGTCACACAGGTGGCCGCCGGGGGCTCCGTGATCGATCCGAAGGTCGTGGAGGCCCTGGTCGACCAACGTCGTCGTTCGGAGAACTCACCGCTTCAACGGCTCACCACCCGGGAGCTCGAGGTGCTCGAGCAGATCGCGCAAGGACGCAACAACGCCGGCGTCGCCGCCGCGTTGGTGTTGTCCGAGCGGGCCGTCGAAAAGCACATCAACTCGATCTTCTCCAAACTCGACCTGGCGGAGTCGCCCGACGTCCACCGCCGGGTCAAAGCGGTGCTGCTGTACCTGGCCAGTCGGCAGGGGAGCTAGCACCCCCACGGCAAGGGGTCATCGTCATGGAACCGGAGAGCCGGGGGAGAGGGGATTCGCCGATGTCCCGGACGGATCCGACCCTCCCCGACGTGGGGACCATCCCCGTCCTGATCGTGGACGACCAACAACCCTTCCGTGCCGTCGCTCGGACGGTGGTCGCTCTCGCACCCGGCTTCGAGGTCGTCGCCGAGGCCGTGAGCGGCGAGGAGGCCGTCGAGATGGCCGCGGCGCACGGGCCGGCCGTGGTGCTCATGGACATCAACCTGCCGGGCATCGACGGGATCGAGGCGACACGTCTCATCACCGAGGCGTCACCGGACATCGTCGTCGTGCTGCTGTCCACCTATGACGCCGCCTCCCTGCCGAGTACCGCGGCGACCTGCGGCGCGGCCCGATACGTGCACAAGGAGGACCTCAGCCCGGCGATCCTGCAGGAGGTGTGGGAGCAACGTCGGCGTCCATGACGACCGGCACGAGGAGCCCGCGGGCGGGAAACGCCACGACGACCGCGAAGGCGACGCCGCCGACCGCCGGAACGAGCCGTCGTCGAGGCTGGCGCGTGGATGCGCCACCGCGGGTCCATCGACGGCTACGGTGCACAGCCGAAGGGGAGAAATCCCCGGGACGTCGACCTCGACGGGCCTTGACGCGGTACCCGGTCGTGGTGGACCCGGAGCGGATGGACTCTCGGCATTCGACCCCGCCGCGCCTCCGCTTCCCGCTGACGAAAGGCACCCATGTCCCCGATCATCGAGGCGCACGACCTCCACAAGCACTATGGCGACGTCCACGCGTTGAACGGCCTCGACCTCGTCGCCGAGTCAGGCCACGTCACCGCACTTCTCGGACCCAACGGTGCGGGGAAGACGACGTTCGTCAACGCGGTCGCAACGCTGCTGCACCCGACCTCGGGTTCCCTGCGGGTAGCGGGGATCGATGCCCTCGCCGAGCCCAAGCAGGTCCGCCGGGTCATCGGCCTCGCCGGCCAGTACGCATCGGTGGAGCCCACCATGACGGGTACCGAGAACCTTGTCATGGTCGCCCGCCTGTTCGGCCTCGACGCCGACGCGGCCAGACGTGGAGCGGCCGAGGTCCTCGACCAACTCGGTCTCACCGACGCGGGCGATCGCCTCGTTCGTGAGTACTCCGGCGGCATGAGACGCCGACTCGACCTCGGTGCGAGCCTCGTCGGCCGACCACGCCTGCTGCTACTCGACGAACCGACGACCGGACTCGACCCCCGCAGCCGGATGGACCTGTGGGACGCCATTCGGGATCTCGTCGACGGCGGCACCGACGTGCTGCTCACGACCCAGTACCTCGAGGAGGCCGACCAGCTCGCCCGTGACGTCGTGATCGTCGACCATGGCAGGGTGATCGCCGCGGGGTCGCCCGACGAACTGAAGGGCAAGGCCGGACGCGACGTGATCGAGATCAGGCCCCATGCCGCCACCGATCTCGACGTGGTCCGCGACGTGCTCCGTTCCGTCGGCGCCGAGGAGCCACGGGTCGACCAGGACGTGCATCGGGTATCGGCGCCCGTGGACGGTGGTGCCACCGACCTCGCCACGGTGGTGCGCCTGCTCGACGAGCGGTCCCTGAATGTGGACGACGTCGGACTCCGACGGCCGACGCTCGACGAGGTGTTCCTCACCCTCACCGGTGCCTCGATCGAGGGCGACACGACGAACCCCACCGATCCGGGCTCCAGGTAGTGCGGTAGACCGCGGACCCGCCGCGATCACCGGCGCGCGCGCCACCCACGCAGCACACCCCGACCACCGCTCTCCTCCGAACCCAAGGACCAACCGATGACCACCCTCTCGACCGACGCCACCATCGCCGCACACCGAGGCCCGCGGCAACCCCCCACGCGGGTGGGGCCGGCTATCTCACGACCGTCGCGGCCACCGCACGACGCAACCTCCTCCAGTTCTTCCGCACCCCCAGACCCTGATGATGGGCACCATCCAGGGCGCGATGTTCCTGTTCATGTTCCGCTATGTGTTCGGTTACGCGATCTCCACCCGCGGGGCGCTCTCCTACGTCGACTGGATGGTGCCCGGCTTCCTGGCGACGGTCATGTTGTGGACCGGCATGGGGGCTGCCGCGGGTATCGCCGAGGACTCCGCAGCTGGCGTGTTCGACCGCTTCCGGTCGCTGCCCATACCCCGGTCGGCGGTGATGGTCGGTCGCTCGGTCGCCGACGGTGGCCTGATCGCGTGGGGTGTCTTCACCACCACCCTCATCGGTCTGCTCATCGGGTTCCGGGCGCACGGCAGCGCGTCGGCATCGTGGTCGCATTCGCGTTGATCATGCTCGCCGGCTACGCGACGAGCTGGGTGTTCATCGTGTTGGGGTTGTGGTCGAGCAGTGCCCAGGCGGCGCAGGGCATGGGCATGCTCGTCATGCCGTTCTCGTTCATCTCCAGCGCCAACGTGCCCGTCGCGTCCATGCCCGGCTGGATGCAACCCTTCGCCGCCAACCAGCCCGTCTCGGTGCTCATCAATGCCGTCCGGTCACTGATGCAAGGGGGACCGGGTGTGGTCGGTATCGGCCACACCACCGCCTACTGGCTGGTGCTCAGCGTCCTCTGGTACGCCGGGATCGCCGTCGTATTCGCCGCGATCGCCACCCGACGCTTCTCGCGCACGCGCTGAGCACGCCATCGGGGAATCGCGGACCTGCCGCTACGCTCGCCCGATGTCCGAGTACGAGACCCTGCTGGTGTCCACGCGCGACGGCGTCGCCTCGGTGACCCTCAATCGGCCCGAGGTCCGCAATGCCGTCAGCCAGACCATGCGCGACGAGCTCCGGGATGTCTGGAGCGGGTTCCGATACGACGACGAGGTCCGCTGCGTGGTCCTGTCGGGCGCCGGCCACTCGTTCTGCACCGGGATCGACCGCGGCGAGGCGGTGTCGGACGACAACAACGCCGCCATGGCCGAGGGCAACATGCCCGGCTACCCCACGCCATGGATGTACGACGATCCCGGTCGCGACGTCGGCCCGAAGAGCTGCGACCTCTGGAAGCCGGTCATCGCCGCGGTGCAGGGTATGGCCTGCGGGGGTGCCTTCTACATGCTCGGCGAGACCGAGTTCATCATCTGTTCCGACGATGCGACGTTCTTCGACCCGCACGTCACCTACGGGATGACCGCGGCGTTCGAGCCGATACAGATGCTGTCCAAGATGCCCTTCCCGGAGGTGATGCGCATGTCGCTGATGGGCGTACACGAACGCATCTCGGCGAAGCGTGCGTACGAGATCGGCCTCGCCAGCGAGGTGGTCGAGCGTGATCGACTCCAGGATCGGGCCCTCGAGGTCGCCCGTGTCATCGCCGACTCGCCACCCCTGGTCGTGCAGGGAACGATGCGGGCGTTGTGGACCGCGTTCGACACATCGCGTTCACAGGCACTCGACCTCGCCAACCTGTTCACGCGTATCGGATCGGATGCCGCGGCGTTCAGGGCCGGCCAGGAGCGCTTCGCGTCCGGCGAGCGCCCCGACTGGAGGCTCCGCTAACCACCCGCTCCGGTGCTCGGCACCGTCGTCGACATGGCGTCATCACCCATCCGGTCGCCGGTCGTCGTCGACATGGCGTCATCACCCATCCGGTCGCCGGTCGTCGTCGACATGGCGTCATCAGCCATCCGGTCGCTCGTCACCTTGCCGGCCATGGTCGTGGGGCTGACCGTCACCGACGGTTCGGACCCACCGTCACTACACGCCAGGGCACTCAGAGGTGTGGCCATCAACACTCCTGCCAGCAGGAGGCGCGTGCGGTGGGATTGTTGTGGTCGGTACATGGTGTCTCCTCGTGGGTTGTTGAAGATTGGAGGTCGTCGCCGGCTCAGCCGACGACCGTGAACTCGACTTCGTGCAGTCCCGTGGCGCCGTCGGGTGCAGGAGGCGCCACGGCGGCCGACTGTGGGTCGCCATGGCGGTCCACCGCTCGAACCCGGACCCGGTGACTCCCGCTCGTAGCCGACCACCGACGACGCCACTGCACCCATGTGTCGTCGCTCGAAACCCTCCCGAGCTCACAGTCGCTCCACGGACCGTCGTCGATCGCAACCTGCACGCGGGCAATCCCGATCGCCGGCCGCCACGCGACCCCCGCCAACCACATCGGACCAGGGGAGAGCTCTGCTCCGTGGCGAGGGACGTCGATCCGTGACGCCGCCTTGATCGGCCCCTCCTTGGACCAGCCACGCGGGATCCAGTAGCCGTCGACGTCGTCCCAGGTCGTCAGCTCGACCGAGTGGAGCCACTTCGTGGCCGAGACGTATCCGTACAACCCCGCGACCACCAGACGTGCAGGGAACCCGTGCAGCACGGGGAGCCGTGTGCCGTTCATCGCGTATGCGACCAGCGCGACGCGGTCGCCGCGGACGACGTCCAAGGGAAATCCGCACGTCCAGCCATCGACGGAACGCGAGAACACCTGCTCGGCATCGGGTCGTACGCCGGCTCGCTCGAGCAGGTCGCGCAACCGCACGCCCTGCCACACCGCGTTGCCCACCAGGTCGCCTCCGACCTCGTTCGAGACGCACTGCAACGTCACCGCCTCCTCGACACTCGGCAGCGACAGCAACTCCCGATAGTCGATGGAGAACGGCCGCTCCACGAGCCCACCTATATCGAGACGCCAGGTCTGCGCGTCGACTCTCGGCGCGCTGAGAGCAGTGTCGATCCGGTAGAAGTCCGTGTTCGCCGTCACGTAGGGGGCCGCTCCGTCCACCCGGAACCCGACGTCGTCGGGGACCGGCCGTCGGTGTCGCGGCCGCGGGAGCGGAATCGCCTTCACCGCCGCAACGACGTCACCGCTCACCAACGCCCGGCCCACCGCGGCGAAGCCGACCGCTCCAGCCCCCGCCGTCCCGGTGGCGACCAGGAAGCGCCGCCGTGACTCGACCGCCATCGGCTTCACACGAGGATCCTCGAATCGGTCGGCCGGCTCAACCGGTTCGAGCGCCCCCGGAATCGCGAAGCGGAGCAGGACCTCAAACGAGCCGACTCCCGCGGCGACCGATGCGAATGCCACGAGGCCGCGGCCGGCACCTCGACCTGCGGGTCGCGCGACTGGGCCCACAGGCCGAATGCACCGAAGCCGGTGAACACGACCGGTGTGATCCAGCCATGCCCACGGGCGGCGACCCCGGTCACCGCGCCGAGCGCGAGGACGAGGACCACCGTGCCGACGACCAACGCCGCCTTGTCGTTGGTTCCGAAGATCGCGACCGCCAGGTCCTTGAGCGACGCTGCGAAGCGGTCGACGAAGCGCCCACCCACCGCCAACACGGGTGAGGGCTCGCTGTCCAACAGTGCGGTGACGAACTCGCCACACGCGACGGCCACCCCCGCGGCGACCGCTCCGACCATCCCGGCCCGACGTCGGCTCGGTACGCACAACGCTCGCTCCACGGCGCAACATCATGCGGACCGCTTCGAAAGCCGATGCGACGGAAGTCGAAACGATCACGAAACTCCCCGCCGACGTCTGGGAGCGACCCGTGGCGCTCCGTACCCTGGACGCGTGGGCACGACCTCCGCCCCCGACCTCTCGCCGGCAGAGGTGCTCGTCGTCGACGACGAGCCGATGGTTCGCGAGGTGCTCGCGCGCTACATCGCACTCGACGGCCACCGGGTGCACGAAGTCGCCGACGGCGACACCGCGCTCGACTGGCTGGATCGTCACCGAGCAGACCTCGTGGTGCTCGATGTGATGCTTCCCGGCACCGACGGTTTGAGCATCCTCCGTCGCCTCCGCGAACGCGGTGAGGTTCCGGTGATCCTGCTCACCGCCCGCTCCGAGGAGGTCGACCGAATCGTCGGACTCGAGCTCGGCGCGGACGACTACGTGGTCAAGCCGTTCTCGGCGCGGGAGGTGGCCGCACGGGTACGTGCCGTGCTGCGACGGACGACTCTGCGCAACGACGACCACGACTCGGATGCGTCCGTGATCGCCTACGGCCCACTTCGCATCGACCGCCGCGCACGCACCGTGAACGTACACGGTCGTGGCGTGAGCCTCACGGCCAAGGAGTTCGA
Source organism: Microthrixaceae bacterium (assembly GCA_041394325.1). GTDB lineage: Bacteria > Actinomycetota > Acidimicrobiia > Acidimicrobiales > Microtrichaceae > JAWKIJ01. The sequence goes on along the minus strand of JAWKIJ010000001.1, from coordinate 2,437,385 downwards.
CCTCCTGGCCCTACTGGCGGGATCGCCACGGCAGGTCTTTTCGAGACGCCAACTCCTCGACCTGGTCTGGGACTCCGCGCCCGAGTACCAGGATCCGGCCACCGTGACCGTACACGTGGGGCGCCTCCGCCAGAAGCTCGAAGCCGACCCGGACCGCCCCCGCTGGATCGACACGGTCTGGGGCGTCGGATACCGCTTCGAGCCGGGTGAGGCGACACCGTGACCGCGGGGCTCACCGCCCTGGGGGCACACCGCTGGGAGGTCCTCGCCGCGATCGGGGGACTCGTCGCCCTCACCATCGGCCTCGGACTCGGACTCCGGCACCTCACCGGACGGATGGCGACGATGCGGGCGCAGTTGCTCGTCATCACCATCGCCGGAGTGGTGGTGGGGGCGGTCGCCGCATGGGTGCTCGCGGCATTGATGATCCTCGAGGAGGACCAGGTGGGCGCCATCCTCCTGGTGCTACTCGTCACCGCGGTCGTCGGGTCGGCGATCGTCTTCGTGGCGTCCGCGGTCTCGGCACCGCCGCTCACGAGCTGGCCGCGACGCTTCGCGCGATCCAGGATGGCGACCGCGAGGTCCGGGCAGGAGTGCGTCGCCGTGACGAGCTCGGTCGTGTGGGCGGCACGTTGGACCGCCTGACCGAACGGCTCGCACAGCTCGAGGCGGACCGGGAACGCCTCGACTCCCAACGCACCCTCCTGCTGTCGAGCGTGAGCCACGACCTCCGCTCGCCGCTCGCCGCCATGCGGGCCGCCACCGGCGCGCTGATAGACGGGATCGCCCCCCGATCCCGACCGCTACCTCCGGTCGATGCAGACCGACATCGACGCGCTCACCAGCCTCGTCGACGACGTGTTCCTCCTCACCCGGATCGAGGGCGGGCGGCTCCAGCTCGAACGGGAGCCGCTCGACCTCGCCGACTGCTGCGACGAGGCGATCGAGGCCCTTGCTCCGATCGCACACCGCCGGGACGTGACCGTCCGGTTGGAGGTGTCGACCCGGGTCGGGGTGCACGGAAACGCCCCAGCCCTGGGCCGGGTGCTGCGCAACCTGCTCGACAACGCGATCCGCCATGCTCCGATGGCATCGGTCGTGACGGTCACCGTGGGGGAGGGCGGCACGGCGCGGGTGCGCGTCAGCGACGAGGGCGACGGCTTCCCGGAGGGGTTCTCGCCCCACGCGTTCGATCAGTGGTCGCGAGCGGACGAGAGTCGCAGCCGTACGACCGGCGGCTCCGGGCTCGGCCTCGCCATCGCCAGGGGTCTGGTCACCGCGCACGGTGGACGCATCTGGGTGGATCGTCCACCCGGCGGGCACGTGACCTTCGACCTCACCACCGGCACCCACACCGCTGCGTGAGACGATTCGACCCGACGGACCCGGCCGCCATAGAGGAACGACGCTCTCACAGGGTCTTCGTGGGCGACTCCCAGCCCGGTCTCAGGGACGCGCCTGAGGATCTACCGCATGCAGACGACCGTTCGCCCGGACCCGACTACCGAGGCCCCGCCCGCCCGGCGGGCCCGCCCCGAACCGGACGAGGTCGCTCCGCCGCGAACGCGCCGCTTCGACGGCATCGTCGACCGGCAGCCCGTCAGGAACCCCCGCCACGCTCCTGCACCGCTCGTCGATGTGGTCCTGCCGGTGCATCAGGAGGAGGTGGTCGTGGCCGACAGCCTCCGTCGGCTCCACGACCACCTCACCCGTTGCTTCCCCTTCTCGTGGCGGATCACCGTCGTCGACAACGCCTCCACCGACCGCACCTGGGAACGCACCCTCGACGTGATGCGCCGCCTCGACCACGTCGAGGCACTCCGCCTCGACAGGAAGGGCCGGGGCCTCGCCGTGCGCACGGCGTGGGCAGCGAGCGACGCGGCGATCGTCGCGTACATGGACGTCGACCTGTCGACCGGGCTCGACGCCCTGCTTCCGCTGGTGGCACCACTGCTCAGCGGCCACTCCGACGTCGCGATCGGATCCCGGCTGTCGCCCGGCGCACGGGTCGATCGCGGGCCGCGACGGGAGGTCATCTCGCGGTGTTACAACCGTATGCTGCGTACCCTGTTCGGCTGGAGGGTCCACGACGCCCAGTGCGGCTTCAAAGCGCTCCGCACCGACGTCGCCCGACGCCTGCTGCCACACGTCGAGGACGACGGATGGTTCTTCGACACGGAACTGCTGCTACTGGCGGAGCACAACGGCCTCCGCATCCACGAGGTGCCGGTCGACTGGGTGGACGACCCCGACAGCCGGGTGCAGGTCTCCTCGACGGCGCTCGGTGATCTCGCCGGTTCGGCCCGCATGTTCCGCCGCTTCGTCACGGGACACGGTCGCGTCGACCTCGGACCGGCGCGACGCGACGGGGCCGCCAGAGGTGTCGGCCGGCACGTAGCCGTCGCGGCGGGTTCGGCGATCGGCCTCGCCCTCACGGCAGTGCTGCTACTCGTCCGTCCCGGGAAGGAAGGGCGATGAGCGTTTGGCGGCCTCGCCCGAGCGACGACCCGGCGTGGGTACGGCCGGCGTGCCTCGGCCTGTTGGCCGCCACCGCCGTCCTGTACCTCTGGGGGCTTGGGGCGTCGGGTTGGGCCAACTCCTTCTACTCGGCGGCGGCGCAGGCCGGATCGGTGAGTTGGAAGGCATTCCTGTTCGGATCGAGCGACGCCGCCAACTCCATCACCGTCGACAAGACCCCGCTTTCGTTGTGGCCCATGGCATTGGCGGTCCGTGTGTTCGGACTCCACTCCTGGAGCATCCTCGTCCCCCAGGCACTCGAGGGCGTGGCGGCCGTCGGGGTGCTGTACCTGACGGTCAAACGCTGGTTCGGGGCCGCGGCCGGTCTACTCGCCGGTGCAGTCCTCGCCACGACGCCCGTTGCCGTCCTGATGTTCCGCTTCAACAACCCCGACGCTCTCCTCGTGCTGTTGATGGTGGCCGCGACGTACTTCCTCACCCGTGCCCTGGAGGACGGCCGGACCCGATGGATGATCGCGTCGGGGACGATGATCGGGTTGGGATTCCTCACCAAGGAGCTCAGGCGTTCCTGATCCTGCCGGTCCTCGTCGGCACCTACCTGCTCGCCGGGCCGCCCAGGCTTCTCCGGCGGATCGCTCGACTGCTTGGATGGGAGTGGCCATGGTGGTCGCCGGTGGCTGGTGGGTGGCACTCGTGTCCCTTTGGCCGGCATCACGACGGCCATGGTTCGGCGGCTCCCAGGACAACACCTTCTGGAACGTGCTGTTCGGCTACAACGGTCTGGGGCGCCTCACCGGCAACGAGGCCGGCAGCGTCGTACCCGGGGGGAACCGGGGTGGCCAGGGTGGCGTCGCCCGGTGGGGTGAGACGGGGATCACGCGGCTGTTCAGCGCGTCGTTCGGAGCGCAGGCGAGCTGGCTGATCCCGACGGCGCTCCTGGGACTCGGCGCGGGTCTCGTGTGGACCTGGCGCAGACCCAGAACCGACCGCACGCGGGCGGCAGCGCTCCTCTGGGGTGGTTGGCTGGTGCTGAGCGGCCTGGTGTTTAGCCTCTCGAAGGGGATCATCCACGAGTACTACACGGTCGCCCTCGGCCCCGCCATCGGCGCTGGTCGGCGCCGGTGCGATCGAGGTGTGGCGCCGCCGGGACCAGCGGATCGCCCGCACCGTCGCTGCGGCCGGGACGATGCTCACCGCCGGGTGGTCCTTCGCGCTCCTCTCCAGGACACCGGAGTGGGCACCCTGGTTGCGTTGGGTCGTCCTCTCGACCGGTCTGGCCGGGGCGATCGGGTTGCTCGCCGCGCGGGTCGTCGGCCCCGGTTCCCCTCGCTGGGCGAGCGCAGCCTTGCCGGACTCATCCTGGCGACCGTCCTGGCCGGCCCGGGGCGTATGCGTTGAACACGGCGTCGACGCCGCACACCGGTGCGCTGCCCACCGCCGGTCCGTCGGGCCGCTCCGGGCCCGGTGGAGGCCCAGGCGGGCTCGGTGGAGGCCCCGGCGGGCTCGGAGGTCCGGGAGGTCCTGGAGCCCGGGGCGTCCCACCTTCGCGAACGGCTCGTTCCCGACCGGCGGCCCCGGACGGGGAGGGGCTCGGACCGGCCCGCCTCCCGGAATGGGCACCCTCCGTGGGGCGCCGGCCTTCCGGGAGGCGGCGGGACCGGTGCCGGCGCGCAGGCGCCCACCGGAACCGGTGGCCGTGCGGGTGGCCGCACCGGCTCACGTGGGGGAGGGCTTCTCGAGGCGAGTGCTCCGGGCGTGAGGTGACGGCACTCCTGAAGCGGAACGCCGGTTCCTACGACTGGGTGGCCGCGACGATCGGGGCGAACACCGCCGCGGGCTACCAGCTGGCCGCCGAACTGCCGGTCATGCCGATCGGGGGCTTCAACGGGAGCGACCCGAGCCCGACCCTGGAGCAGTTCCAGCGCTACGTCGCAGACGGACGTGTCCACTTCTTCATCTCCGGCGGGCTGGGAGGTCGCGGTGGTGCGATGGGAGGTCCCGGCGGGGGCAGCGGGACCGGATCGGCGATCGCGCAATGGGTGCAGGAGCACTTCACGGCACAGACCGTCGACGGGATCACGCTCTACGACCTGACCCGCCCGACATCGGGCGTCAGCACCTCGTGACCACGACCCGGGAAGGCCCCGGCACCGGGCGCCCGTAGGCTTCGCGGCGATGGCGTCGTTGTTGGTGGCCGGCACGTCGTCGGATGCCGGGAAGAGCGTGCTCGTCGCCGGACTGTGCCGGGCACTCGCCCGCAACGGGGCGTCGGTGGCACCGTTCAAGGCCCAGAACATGTCGCTCAACTCGTTCGTCACCCGTGACGGCGGCGAGATGGGCCGTGCCCAGGCGGCGCAGGCCCGTGCGGCCGGGGTCGAGCCCGACGTTCGGATGAATCCGATCCTGTTGAAGCCGGGGAGCGACACCCGGAGCCACCTCATCGTGCTGGGTCGCCCGGTCGGCGAACTGGAGGCGGAGGAGTACTGGTCGGGTTCGCGTTCCGACCTGCTCGGTGTCGTCGTGGACGCCCACCGTGAACTCGACGCCCGCTACGACGTTGTGATCTGCGAGGGTGCCGGCAGCGCGGCGGAGATCAACCTCCGCGAGGGCGACCTCGTCAACCTGGGCTTCGCGAGGGCGACCGACACACCGGTGCTGTTGGTCGGCGACATCGACAGGGGCGGTGTGTTCGCATCGTTCGTCGGTACCGTCGCCGTGCTCGACCCCGCGGACCAGGCCCTCGTGCACGGCTTCGTGGTTAACCGCTTCCGAGGCGACCCAGGGCTCCTCGAGCCGGGGCTCGAGATGCTCGAGGCGTTGACGGGTCGGCCGACCTTCGGCGTCGTGCCCTATGTCGAGGGGATCGGTGTCGACGCCGAGGATTCGATCGACCGAGCACTGCTCCTCGCCGGGCCACCCGCCCTCGGCCCCGAGCCGTTGCGGGTCACGGTGGTGGCGCTTCCGCGGATGAGCAACCACACGGACTTCGACGCGCTCGCCGTCGAGCCGGGGGTGGTCCTGCGCTTCGCCCGCCACCCCGCTGAGTTGGCCGATGCCGACCTGGTGGTGCTACCGGGAACCCGATCCACCGTCGAGGATCTCCACTGGATGCGCGACCGCGGTCTGAGCGATGTGGTGCTGGCACACGCCGCGGCGGGAAGGCCCCTGCTGGGGATCTGCGGGGGCTACCAGATGCTCGGGACCGACATCGTCGACGAGGTGGAGAGCCGGCGTGCCCACGTCGCGGGGCTCTCCCTGCTCCCGGTCTCCACGGATTTCACGACGTCCAAGACGGTGGCCCGGACGTCGATCCGCGTAGGGGACGGGACCGTCCTCGAGGGGTACGAGATCCACCACGGAACGGTCACCCGCCACGGGGCGGACCCCTTCGTCGGCGAGGAGGGATGCCGTCTCGGCCAGGTGTCGGGAACCATCGTGCACGGCCTCCTGGAGAACGACGCGTTCCGCAGGGGCTTCCTCGAGGGGGTCGCGCGCGCTGCCGGGCGTCGCTTCGTCGTGTCGGATACGACCTCGTTCACCGAAGAACGCGAGGCCCGCCTCGAACGCCTCGGGGACCTGGTGGCCGACCATCTGGATCTCGCGATGATCGACCGCCTCCTCCACGGGACGCGTACGCGGCCGCCGCGGCTACGGCTCCATCGCCGCGACCTGGTCGGACCTTCCGAGTAGCCGATCCGACCGGGAGGTCCCCGCCCACCACTACACGCCGTGCCAATCTGACCCGATGGCTCTGGTGCACATGGTGGTCGTCGCGATTGGGGCCTCCGTGATGTTGACGACGGGATTGTCGGCGGTGCGCACGGTCGTCTTGCCACGAGGCGAGCAGGCGTTGCTGACCCGTGTCGTGTTCTCGGCGATGCTCGGCGTGTTCGGAGCGGTCGCCTCGCTGGGATCGAGCTACCGGTTCCGCGACCGGGTCATGGCCAGGTACGCGCCCTTCGCGCTGCTGGCGGTCGCGGGTGCCTGGGTGACCGGCGTGTTGTTCGGCGGAATGTTGGTCTTCTGGGGCCTCGACGTCGGCGGTTGGCATACGGCGTTCCAACTCAGCGGCTCGTCGCTCACGACCCTGGGTTTCGCCGCCGCGACGGGGGAGTGGCCACACGTCGCGGCGATCGTGGAGGCGACCATCGGCCTCGGTCTCGTCGCCCTCCTCATCGGCTACCTCTCCACGACCTACGCGTCCTTCCAACGCCGAGAGCTGGCCGTCTCCCTCCTCGAGACACGGGCGGGGGACCCACCCGATGCCGTCGTGATGCTCCGACGCCACCACTGGATCGGGCGGATCGACGCCATGGCCGAGATGTTCGCCTCGTGGGAGCAGTGGTTCGCCGACGTGGAGGAGACCCACACCTCCCAGCCGGGCCTGGCATGGTTTCGATCCCCGCTCCCGGGGAGGTCCTGGGTGACCGCCGCCGGCACCGTGCTCGACTCCGCCGCGCTCAGCCTTTCGGTGCTCGACGTCCCCTCCGCCGCGGAGGCTCACCTGTGCCTTCGCGCCGGCTACCTCTCGCTCCGGCGCGTCGCCGAGACGTTTCGAATCCCCTTCGATCCCGAGCCGAGACCGGACGATCCGATCAGCATCCACCGAAGCGAGTTCGACGCAGCATGCGGTCGACTAGCGGACGCGGGCATCCCGTTGCGTGCCGACCGCGACCAGGCATGGCGTGACTTCGTGGGATGGCGGGTCAACTACGACACGGTCCTGCTCGCCCTGTCGGCCACCCTCATGTCGCCACCGGCGCCGTGGACCTCCGACCGTTGCCCGCTCATCGCGCGACCGGGTTGGCCCCGACGACCCGGCGGGGACTGATCCGTCGGGAACTCCCCCTTGCGCCGAGCTCGGGACCGGGCCAAGGATGCGGAGGTAGGAGGCGCAGACCTCCCGGGCGGTGCACGGGCGGGGACCGGTCACCGGGTCGGATGCGGAGATCCCAGCGGAGCGGAGGTACGAGATGGTGCGAACGTCGGCTCCGGCGCCGACGCCACGTACCGTCGCACTGCTGTTGCCCACCGAGACGTATCGGGCCGCGCCCTTCCTGGAGGCCGCAGCGTCGCTCGGCGTCGAGATCGTGGTGGCCACCGAGCACAGTCCACCGCTGGCGGCCGAGATGGAGGACCGCCTCGTCACCGTCGACTTCGAGCGCCCCGAAGCCGCGGCCGCGAGGATCGCGGCGTTGGGGGAGCGGGTCCGGATCGACGCCGTCGTCGGCGTCGACGACCAGGGCGTCCTCACCGCCGCCCACGCGGGGAGTTGTTCGGGTTCGCCCACAACCCTCCCGGCGCGGTGGCTGCCACCCGCGACAAGGCCGAACTCCGCAGTGTGCTCCAGGCATGGGGTGTTCCCCAGCCTCCGTTCCGGGTGGCACCGCCGGAGGCCGACGTCGCGGGGCTCGCCGCCCAACTCGGTGTTCCGTGCGTGCTGAAACCCGTCTCCCTGTCGGGGGGCACCGGCGTGATCCGCGCCGACACCCCGGCGGAGGCCGCGGAGGTGGCCGAGCGGATCCGCGCGATCCTCGTCGGGCACGGCCACCCCCGCGACGAGCCACTGCTGCTCGAACGCTTCGTACCCGGTGACGAGGTGGCCCTGGAAGGCCTGCTCCGGCGTGGTGCACTCGACGTCCTGGCACTGTTCGACAAGCCCGACCCCCTCGACGGCCCGTACTTCGAGGAGACGATCTATGTGACGCCGTCCCGCCTGCCGGCCGATCACCAGAACGCCGTAGTGCAGGTGGTCGAGGCCGCGTGTTCGGCACTGGGTCTTCGCGAAGGCCCGATCCATGCCGAGGTGAGGCTTGCACGCGCTGAGCGCCACCAGGGCCGTGACCGAGGGCAGGGCGAGCCCGTGGACGTACGGCTGTTGGAGGTCGCCGCCCGGTCCATCGGGGGGCTCTGCTCGAAGCTACTGCGCTTCGGAACTCGTATGTCCCTCGAGGAGTTGATCCTTCGCCATGCGCTCGGACTCGACCTCGACCACGCCCGCCGATCGGGACGGGCGGCGGGCGTCATGATGCTGCCGATCCCGCGGTCGGGTGTGTTGGCCGACGTGCGCGGGGTCGACGCGGCGGCCGCACTGGAAGGGATCACCGGTATCGAAATCACGGCGACGCTCGGCCGCCCGATCACCGCACTGCCCGAGGGGGGCCGCTACCTCGGCTTCGTCTTCGCCGAGAGCGACACTCCCGCGGGCGTGGAGGCCGCCTTGCGGATGGCGCACTCGCTCCTCGACGTCGTCATCGCCGACAACGCCGCCCCGGCACCGCACCGACCACGCCTTCGGACGGTGGTGGAGCCGCGGTGAAGGTCCTGCTCGTCTCCACCTACGAACTCGGGCACCAGCCGGTGCATCTCGCGTCGCCCGCAGCGGCCCTTCTGCGGCGCGGCCACGACGTCCACTGTGTCGACCTGTCGGTCGAACCGTGGGACCCCGCACACCTCGACGGCGTCGAGGCCGCCGCTCTCTCGGTCCCCATGCACACGGCCATGCGCCTCGCCCTCCGGGTGGCAACGACCATCCGGGACGTCCGCCCCGACCTGCCGATCTGTCTGTACGGCCTCTACGCCTCCACCGGCCACGACATGCTCGTGGGAACCCTCGTCGACCGGGTGATCGCGGGGGAGTACGAGCCGGCGCTCATCCGATGGGTCGGGAGCATCCGCGGTCCCACCGCGACCTTGCCGAAAGACGAGCCGGAGGACCCTGACGACCTGGAGGTGGTTCATCTCCAGCGCGGAGGCTTCGGCCTCCCGGCGCGCCATCTACTCCCTCCACTCGAACGCTATGCCCGCCTGTCCGTCGACGGAGAGGAGCGCCTCGTGGGTTCGGTGGAGGCGAGCCACGGATGCGGCTTCTCGTGTCGTCACTGCCCGGTCCCCCCGGTCTATGAGGGTCGGATCCGGATCGTCGGTGCCGAAACCGTGCTCGCCGACATCGATCAACTCGTGCGGGCCGGTGCCCGCCACATCTCCTTCGGCGACCCTGACTTCCTCAACGGAATCCAGCACTCGCGCCGGATCGTGGCCGAGATGCACCGGCGCCATCCTCGTCTGACCTTCGACTGCACCACCAAGGTCGAGTTGATCCTCCGCCACCGGGGGGTGTGGCCGGAGTTCGCCGCTGCCGGGTGTCTGTTCGTCGTGTCGGCGTTCGAGACCACCAACGACGAGATCCTCCGCATCCTCGACAAGGGCCACACCCGTGCCGACATGGTGGCCGCAATCGGGTTGCTCCGCGGCGAGCAGATCGAGATTCGACCCTCCCTGTTGCCCTTCACACCGTGGACGACCGTTGACGACCTCGTCGACCTCATGGACTTCGTCGCCGCACACGGGCTCGTCGGGAACGTCGACCCCGTGCACTACAGCATCCGCCTGCTCGTGCCGGAGGACTCGCTGCTCGTGGAGCAGCCGGTGATGTCGCCGTTCCTGCGGGAGTACGTCCCCGAACGGCTCGGCTACGAATGGCGATCCCGCGATCCCCGCCTCGACGATTTGCAACGCCGGATCGCGTCGCTCGTCGAAGCGGCCGCGGCATCCGGCCTGCCCGTCGACACGACCTATGCACAGGTGCGCCGGATGGTCGCGGCCGCGGCAGGGCGCGAGGACGACGGGTGGGCTCCCGACGAGGACACCGTGGCCGCGGCGCGGTCGCGGCCACGGCTCACCGAGGCGTGGTTCTGCTGTGCAGAACCCACCGAACTGCAGATGGGACCCTTGGGCCGAACCGGATGCGGATCCGAGGCTGCAGCCGGCGCCGGGGCACACGCCCGGCCGGATCGCTACTTCTTCGACGGCTCGTAGTAGGGGTTGGTCCCGGCGGCGTGGTCGGTCACGTCGACCACCTCGACGATCTCGGGGATGTGATCCTTCAAGGTCCGTTCGATGCCGGTTCGCAACGTGATCGAGGACACCGCACATCCCTGACACCCGCCACCCATGAAGATGTAGGCACGCGGCTCGTCCCAGGACCGCAACTCGGCGAAACCGCCGTGTTGGGCGAGGCTGGGATTGATCACCCGTTCCAGCAGTGTGTTGATCCTCTCCGCCACCCCGCCGGTCAGTTCCACGTCCATCCCCGCCATCGGATCCGGTCGGTTGGGATTGCGCATCACCAGGCCGCCGCCGGTGCTCGGTACGTCGAGCTGAGCGCCCTGGAGCTTGTCTATCGAGTCGGCCGCGACGATGACCCGAAGCCCCAGCCAGTCGACCACCGAGTCGCCCTCACCCGCCGCGTCGACCGAGTCGAACGCGAGGTCGTAGCGGTATTCGGGACCGTTGACGCCGGTGACCTCCAACCGGAGGCCGAGCGCCTCGTTGTCCTCCTCCTGGGCGAGCAGTTCGAGGATCTTCCTCCGAGCCGCGTCGGTGATCAGGACGACCGGCTTCGTCACGCGGCGCCCCGGGTACCCGTCGGATGGCGCGCCGCGTTCACAGGCCCAATGATGCCAGGCTCTCGGGGTCGATCAGGTCCGGGCACCAGGGAGGATCCCACACGACGGAGAAGTCGATCCGCTCCTCGCCGTCGGGTCCCAGGGCCTGGGCCGCGGCCAGCCTGGCCATCTCCGGCAACGTCTCGGAGACGGGACAGCCGGGCGTCGTGAGCGTCATGTCGATCCTCACCCGGTGGCCGTCCGCCTCGAGGCGGTAGATCAGACCGAGGCTGACGATGTCGAGGCCCAACTCGAGGTCGTAGACCTGCCGGAGGGCGTGGTACACCCGTTCGATCGGATCGTTCGTCAATGTCACTTCGACCGACCTCCTCAACTCGTGACCGTACGGTCCAATGCGGTACCGGTGTTGCCGCACCCGTGCCGGCGGATGATCAGGACCGGCCCCGACGCCAGGTTCGTCACCGCGCCCACACCGACGAGGAGCAGCGCCACTCCCGCAACCCGGACCAGCGCAACCGTTCCGGTCAGCGCGCCGACGACACCACAGACGGCAGCGAGCACGGCGAGGAGGAACGTCACCCATTCGAGGATCGGGTTCACGAGGTGCGCGAACAGCAGGGGGCGACCGTCCCCGGCGGTGGTGATGCCCCGATCGCGGAGTCGATTCCACGAGATGAACGGAACGATCTTGTGGGAGTGGCCGACCACGGCGAGTGTCAACCACAGGATCGCGCACAGCACTTCGGCGGTGACCAGGCGCGACCTGGTCCCATAGGCGACCGGCGCGACCCCCGCCACGCAGGCCATCACCACCGCACCGACCAGACAGGCGGCCGAGGCGAGCACGAACCCGTGCAGCACTTCGAGGCCGCGGCGGCGATGGCGGATCACCGAGGCCAGCGATGCCAGGTGGAAGCCGAGCCCGACGGCTACGAGTGCGGCCGCCAACGTCGTCAGCGGGGCCGACCCGAACAGCAGGCCGACGGTGAGGAGCGGGGCACCGGCCCCGACGAACCGGACCGCTCGCTCGCCGTCCCGGGCATGCGGGCGGTGCGCAAGGAGGAACATCGGCCAGAGCTTCTCGGCGACCGCCACGTACGCAAGGCCGAGCCAGCCGAACAGTCCGAGATGCGCGTGCGCGAGGACCCGGTGGGGAAGCAGGGAGAACCAGAAGGTGCCGCGGTCGAACGCGTAGGTGACCCCGAACGCCGCGGTGAGCACCAGGTAGGACACCGCCAGGCGGAGCCCCACGATCGGGGCGCCCCTTCCACTCGCCGACAGGGGCCGCGACAGGTTCCACGCGGCAACGCACACCGCGGTGGTGGCGAGAACCCCACCCGCCTGGAGCACCCCCATCCTCCCGGTCGCGAACCCGACGGGTATCAGCCAGACCCCGGGCACCCACAGCAGAGCCGTGACGATCGCCGCCCGAATCGAACGGAGCGGCCGCCCACCGACCACCGGTCCGAACTGATGAAGGGCGCCGAGTACCGCGGTGCTCAAGAAGGCGAGTACGCCGAGGTGGGCCGCGGCGATGACGTGGTCGTGCCGGGGCGCGAGCATCGCAGTCGGCGCAGTGTTCACCATGGCGGCGCCGAAGCCGATCAGGCCCGCGGCAGCAGCGGCGAGGAGGCCGAGCGGCAACGAGGGCGGTGGCACGTTCAGGGTCGGGTTGACCGGCATCGCCGACGCGGGAGCCGCCCACGACGATCCGGTGGCGGTCGGCCGTACCGAGGTGCTGGCGGCCGACCGCGCCGGGGACCCCGCGGACGGGACACCTCGGGGCCTGATGGTGAAGGGGGAATCCCCCGAGGCCGTGTCGGTCGAGCGGACCGTCGGATCGGCGGCGGCGCCCTCGTCGACGTCGGCGGCACCCGCCGACGGCTCGTCCTCGGACTCGTGGGTCCGGTCCTGTCGACCGCCCGGCTCGAAACGCACCCGCCACTCCGCCTCGGAGACCTGCTCGGAGCGATAGGTGAAGCCCTGTGCCCCCAGCACTCCTTGGAGCGGTGTCGGCTCGAACGGGGCGATCAACATGAGAGCCCGGCCGTCCAGCGCGGCCACCGTCTGCATGATCGTCCCGAAGGGCTCCTCCCCCCGCTCGATCAGAGGTCGGACGTCGAGCACGACATCGGCCGCTCCGTCCTCGTCATCGGTCACAGTGTCTGCCGTCCCTGCGTCCATCCGACCTCCGCATCACTTCCAACTGTTCTTCTATATACTACTAGAAATAAGCAGGTAGATCATCGACGGCGAACGGACGCAGTCGGACGCGGTGATCGAACCAGTTCGACGCCGAGCACTCCGGCGAGTTCTCCTGGGAGTACCTGGAGAAGGCCCCCCAAAGTGTGGCGCGTCCGCATCGGCAGGGTCCGAGGAGCGCACGCTTCCCGGGCTCCGCAAGGGCCGAACGAACCAGCCCCGGCCAGGCGGCGACTCCGCCGTCAGGTCGAGAGCGGACCGAGAGCGGACGAACTATCGTCCCTCCGACATTGCGGGACCAGGTATCGGAGGGGCGATGGGTTCGATCTTCACCGGCGGGACACGTTCGAACCGGCGCGGTCCGGCGGTGGCTGCGGCGGTCGGCGTGTTCACCATCGGCCTGGCGGGTTGCACACCGAGCACTCCGACCAACCCGCCGTCGGGGGATCCGGCGGCTGCGTGCACGATCATCGCCGGGGCCACTCCGCGAGCGTGGGAGGTTCCGGCCGCACAGATCGCCACGTCTCCCGACAACGCCAAGTGGGCGGACCGGATCTGGCTCTACGCCGACAACGACGGCTTCCATCCCGGTCTCGAGATCGGCGTGGACGACCAGCCCGCCAACGACTACTCGCTACCCCTCTATTGCAGCAATACGGACACGACAACGATCCGCGCCTACCACCGGCCGGCGCCCCCCGGTGAGTTCGCCGGCAACTTCAACGTCGACCTCGGCACCAGAGTGCCTTGGAGTTCGAGCTGGCGTCCCTCCGACGGCAAGGACGCTCTCGCGGTGGTGTTCGACGCGTCGACGGGACACGAGGTGGACTATTGGAGACTCTCGACACCGAAGACCGACAACTATGACAACAGGCAGCTCGACTGCCAACTCGATCTCAACAACGTCGCCGCCGGTTTCGACCCCAACTACCACATGTGCGCGGCCACACTGGCACCGGTGACGGGGCCCGACGGCCAACTCGTCGACGTGCGTACGTACCTCGGCAACTTCCCACCGGGGAACGGCGCGGGGCTGCCACGAACCGCCGGCCTCACCACCCCCAAGGAGGTGAAGTCCGGTCGGATCGCCCACGCCCTCAAGTTCGCCGTGGGAAAGCAGGCATCCATGACCGGGCCCCCCTGCCCCTCCGACGTCACGTCCCCCTACGACCCCCGGATCGGCACGACCTGTGGGGTGAGTGTGGCGCCGGCCTCGAAGCTCGAGTCCCGCTCCATCACGTCCGACCCCGCACCGTGCACGGTGGTGATGGGTGCGTCGTCGTGCCTCGCGGGGATGATCCCCGACGGCACCCGTTGGGTGGTCGACATCAGTGACGCCGAGATCGACCAATGGCTCGACGGCCGCGGGTTCACAGGACGTCTTCGGGAGACCGCCCGAGTCTTCGCCGTCGCATTGCGCGACTTCGGATCGATCCAGACCGAGACGAGCAGTGGCCCCGCCACCTGGCAGGCCGCCGGAGGTGCCGACCGCGACACCGCCGCGGGGTGGCGCGAGCTGGGCCTCACCCAGACCGTCGCCGACACGCTTCTCGACGGCCTCGTCACCCGGGATCGCATCCGGGTGCTCGAACCGCCCGTCAACCACTGCCCGACCGGCGACACGCAACTTGCGTGCTGGGCGTCGTCGATCTCCTATCCGGGCACCTGACCGACCCGGACGCTTGGCCCCACCGGGGGAGTATGTTATTCTAGCTCTAGCTAGAAGTATTGCCTCGTGAGTGGAGCAGGGCCGTGGGTATCCCGAGCAGGCCGATGACCGTCCGCGGCGACCTCGACTCGGTCGAGGACATCGAGGAGATGGTGCGCCGCTTCTACCGTGCGGTCGCACAGGACGAGTTGCTCGCCCCCATGTACAACCAGGTCGCCCGGGTCGACTGGTCGGCACACCTGCCCAAGCTCACCTCCTTCTGGTGCAGGGCGCTGCTCGGGGTCGAGGGCTACTCGGGAAACCTCTCACGCGCTCACGAGCGCGTGAACGCCGTCGCTCCCTACACACCGAGCCACTTCCGACGCTGGCTGGAGCTCTTTCACGAGACCGTCGAGGAAGGCTGGCGCGGCCCGCTCGCCCAGCGCGCCCTGCGCCTTGCCCACCATGTGGCCGAAGCACAGGAACACCGGCTCGGCGGTCCGGACCCGCGCGCCCAGGTCCTCGTCGGCGCGGTTGCA
Organism: Microthrixaceae bacterium; assembly: GCA_041394325.1. GTDB lineage: Bacteria > Actinomycetota > Acidimicrobiia > Acidimicrobiales > Microtrichaceae > JAWKIJ01. The sequence goes on along the minus strand of JAWKIJ010000001.1, from coordinate 2,422,110 downwards.
TAGGCCCCCACCCCAAACCTTCGGGGGGATCACGGTTGCGATATGACGTGATCCCCCCGAAGGCCCCCTTCGCCGCGTCACTCGGCTGCGGTGCACGACGTTGGAGGCGGTGCCGACCGCGCGGCCCGAGACCTACCGAGGGCGGCTCGGGCGACGATGTGACGGCAGGCTCGTCACGCGCAGCCGACGCAACGTCGTGCCTCGGGAAGTGCCTCGAGCCGGGCGGGTGGAATCGGGTTGCCGCAGACCTCACAAACGCCGTAGGTCCCGTCGGCCGCCCGCGAGACCGCCGCTTCGGCCGCTGCGACCGCGGCCTTGGCGGTGGTCAGCAACGCACCCACCGAATCGCGGTCCTCCTGGATCACCCCGGGATCGGCGAGCAGTTCGTCGTACTGGAGTTGAAGGCGGTCCGCCGCCTCACGGGCCACGTCCAGTGAGCGCTGGAGCTCCTCGGGGGAGGGCACACCGGTCGGCGCATCGCCTGAAGTTGAGGTCATGGGAAAGGCCTTTCCGGCTTGCAATGTGGTCGACGGGGTCCGGCGGCGGGAGGTTCCCGGTCCGGACACGACGATGAGCGAACCGATCTCGACTCGGGACGCCGACGCGAACCGGTCTCGAGCAACCATTCGCGTCGCCGAACTCTACCGGCCGCACCCGCGGCCTAGCGTCGCGGCCGGCACCTACCGACTCGCCGGTATGCGGACGCCTCATGCCGGACTCACACCGACTTGATCCGACCACGACGAGGAGTCAGAAATGGACGACGAACTGCCACCCGGCCTCGAATACGTCCGAACCACCGAGGAATTCGACCAGGATCACCACCCGGCCGGGCTGCGCCGGGCCCACCGGGTTGCGGACAGGGTCTGGGGACGGCTGCTCGTACGCAGCGGGTCGGTCGACTTCGTGTTCGAAGACGACCCACGACATCCGATCCATCTCACCGCACCCGGGTCGGTGGTCATCCCGCCAGGTCGACTCCACCACGTCGACCTGCCCGGGCCGGCGACGTTCGCCGTCGAGTTCCACCGCGAGCCCGACCGAAGCAGTCCCGACCGCGGCGAGGAGAGCACCGGTCTCGCCGAGGAATGAGATCCGGCGGAAGGCGACCGTCGCGAGTTCAGCGACGCCGCCGAAGGTCCCACGCGCCCACGGGTTCGCGAATGCCCTTCAGTGCGACCCTCCCGACGGAGCGGAGTCGGTAGCGATGGCCGATCCGGGGGGTGTGCGCCATCGAGTCGGTCACGACGATGCTCGCCCCGGGGGCGATCGCGCACAACCGAACAGCGCTCAACAAGGTCACTCCGAACACATGGCCGTCCTGGTCGAGCAGCGCCGGCCCGCGCGAGATCCCGGCGCGGAGGACTGCAGGGGAGGTGCCGACGGGTCGCGGTAGCCCGGCGGCCCCGCCAACGATGGCCAGCGCGGCTTCGACGGCGCTCGCCGCCTCACCGAAGCGAGCCAGCGCGCCGTCACCGCGCCATCCACAGACGTGGCCGCCCCACTTCGTGCAGACCGACTCGATCAGTGCCCACAGCGACCGCTGCTCCCGAAAGGCGGCATCGTCGCCCAACGAGTCGATCCGGCGGCTGGAGGACGACTGGTCCACCGACAGCACGATGCAGTCCTCCATCCGACGGGTGAGCGGATCGCCACCGTCGAGCGACACGGGCTCCCCGCCGACGGGCCTTCCCGTGCGGTCGACGCGATCGATCAGGTCCCACATGGTGTTTCCTCCTTATCGGGAACGGCCATGCCGTTACGATCACGCCGTGCCGTCACCGCTCCGCAACAGCGGCGCAACACCGGAGCCCTTCCCGCCTGGATCGGGTGTCGGTATCGGAGCCTTCGGGGATCTCACCGTGTTCGTCGGTGGGGTCGGGACTCCGATCCGTGGAGCCCGCACTCGACAGATCCTGTCACTGCTCGCCTTTCACCGGGGTGCCCCGACACCCGACGGCGCGTTCGAGGAGGTGTTGTGGCCCGACGGCCGCCTTCCCACCGACCCGGGGGCCACGGTGCGCACCTATGTCGGACGGGCGCGGGGGGCCGCACAAGGAGTCAACATCGAGCGATCCGCCGCCGGGTACCGGTTCCGGGCCGAGGAGGGACCGTTGATCCTCGACGTCGACCTGTTCGCCGAGTCGGCCGACCAAGGACTCACGGCATGGTCCCGGGGTGAGGTGACCCTCGCCGCCCGGCTCCTCGATCATGCCCTGGGACTTCGCCGAGGCCCGCCCTGGAGCGATCTGGCGGACTGGCCCGACGCCCTTGCCGATCGGATGCGGGTCGATGAGCTCGTGCGCACTGCCCGCGAGCACGCCGCGGCGATCGAGCTGGCGAGTGGACCGGCCGCACGGGTCATCGGCACCCTCCGTCGCCTCGTCGACGAGGAGCCGCTCCGAGAGTTCGCGTGGGAGCTGCTGATGCGCGGTCTTTACGAGGACGGCAGGAGCGCCGATGCCCTCCGCGCCTATCAGCAGATCCGGACGCGTCTCGTCGAGGAGCTCGGCGTCCAACCCGGTCGGGTGCTCCGTGACCTCGAGGGCGATCCTCCGGGAGGAGCCGCTCGCACCCCTCGTCCCCACCCGAATCGTGACAACGAGCCCGTCCGCACCGGTGGGCCCCGACAGCGCACCCGTCATCCGGGAGGGAGATCCCGCCACCCATCCGGCGGAGAAGCCTCCGTGGGCGCCCACGGCGCCTCGAGGCGTCCTTCACGGCCGCGACTCGGAGTTGCAACGGGGTGCAGCACTCCTCCGCCGCGGCGGTGCCGGCCGCGCCGCGGTCCTCGTGCTCTCGGGTCAGGCGGGTATCGGAAAGACCCGCCTGATGGAGGAGCTGATGGCGACGGCCGTCGCCGGAGGCCTCCGGGTCGTGGCAGGACGATCCTTCGAGGCGGAGGCCACCGGACCATATCGAACGCTGCGTGGACCGCTCCGCCTCCTTGCCACCGAGGTCGGGGAGGTCCCCGATCCGCGTCTCTCCGTGGTCTTGTCCACCCCCGCCGGGGCCTGGACCGAGGCACCCGACCGGTCCGCCGCCGACGAGGCCGACCGACTCCTGTTGTTCGACGCCGCCGCGTCACTCGTGGAGACGGCCGCGAGCCGAACCCCGCTCGTCATCGCACTGGACGACATCCAGTGGGCCGACCGGGCAAGCCTCGACCTGCTGGCACACCTCGTGGACCGCTGTGCCGAGCGGGACCTGACCGTCGTGGCCACCTGCCGCCACGACGAGGTCGGCGACGATCACCCGGCAGCGGAGTCCCTCGCCAGGATGGCCCGCCGCACCACCTTCTGCGAGCTTCGCCTCGACGGACTTCCCGAGGCCGCGGCACGGGCGTTCGTAGCGGACCAGGCCGACATCGGGGCCGACTCGGCACTCGCCACCGAGATCGCGACCCGCGCCGACGGCAACCCCTATCTCTGCCGTGAGCTCGCCTGGGCCGTTTCGCAGACCGGCTCCGATTCCTCCGCCGACCTCCTTCCGGCCTCGGTGGATCGACTGCTCGGGCGGCGCCTGTCGCGCTTGGGTGACGAGGCGGTTCGGCTCCTCCGGCTCGTCAGCCTGAGTAGCCGGGGCCTTGCGTGGCGCCTCGCGGAGATCGTCGTGGAAGGCGACGATCTCTACCGCCCCCTCGACGTCCTGTTGTCGAATCATGCGGTGATCGAGCGGAATCTCGACGACGACGTGGTGCTCGTCGTCGAACACGATCTGCTGCGTGCGGCGGTCGTTCAGCGGCTCTCGAAGGCGGAGCAGGCCGCCATCCATCGATGCCTCGCCGGCGGCGCCGAGTCCCTTGCACGAGCCGAGCCTCGGCGCTGGGTGTCGACCGCCGCGTACCACTGGGACCGGGCGGGCCGAGCGGGCGATCCGGATCGGGCGGTCCGATGTTGTCGGGAGGCGGGTCGGATCGCCACCCGGACCACCGCGTTCGAGGATGCCCGACGACATCTCGAACGGGCGGTCGAGGCGGAGGGTTGGCTCGACGGGGATCCCGACCCGACGCTGTTGGTGGAGCTTGCCGACGCGTGCCGTCGCGTCGGCGACACGCCGGCGCGACGCGACCACTCGCGGGATGCCTTCGAGCTGGGGCTCCTCCGGGATGACCTCGACACCACCGCTCGGGCGGCGATCCTCTACGCCGGGAGTCGCTCCACCTATGGCGTGGCCGATCCGGCCGCGACGTCGATGCTGGAACGGGCCGATCTCGCGTTGTCCGCGGCGGGTCGACTCGACGGCCTCACCGCGATGGTCCGGGCTCGTCTGGCCCAGGAGCTGAACCACCGAGGTGAGCTCGACCGCTCCCGCGACCTGACGGCCCACGCGATGGACCTCGCGTTCGCCTCCGGCGACGCGGCAGCCGTCGGACCTGTGTTCCGGGAGCGGATCTGGACCCTGAACCATCCCGACCACCTCGCCGAACGCGTGCGGCTCATCGACGAGCTGGTGGACCGGGCCGACGCGCTCGGTGACGTCGAGCTCGAGATGGAGGCCCGGGTGTGGCGGGCGGCCGCCCTGCTCGAGGTCGGCGACGCCGATTCGCTCGACCGTGAGGTGGAGCGGCTGGGCTGCTGTCTCCGGGGTTGCCCGATCCCCTCGATCCGCGTCCGGCTTCTCACGCTCCGGACGACGCTCGCCTCGATGAGGGGCGACTACGACGAGGCACTGCGCCTTGCCACCGCGACCTTCGAGGTCGGCGTCGACGTGGAGCCGGCCAATGCCGAACAGGTGCTCCGCGCGCAGCTGATCGCGCCGTTGCGCGACACCGGACGCCTCGGCGAAGTGGTGCCCGCGGTGATGTCGAGCGCAGGGGAGTACCGGGCGGTCCTCGGCTGGCGATGCGCACTGGCATTCGTTCTGGCCGAGGCCGGCGATGTGGAGGCCTCGGCCCGGGAGGTCGCGGCCATCGCCACCGCCGGTCTGGGGACGATCCGCCGAGACCTGGCGTGGGCGCAGGCGATCACCTTCCTTGCCGACACCGTGTGCACGCTCGCGGCGACGGCTCCGGTCGAGCAGGGCCTCGTCGACGAGCTGATCGCTCTGATCGAACCGTTCTCGGGGCGTAACGCCTCGTTGTGGGACATCGCCACCAACGGAGCGTTCGACCACTACCTGGCGCGCCTCCATGCCGCAGTAGGCCGGTGGGACGCGGCCGCGAACTCGGCCCGCCGTGCGATCGAGCGGCACCGGGCGGACCGGTGCGCCCCAATGGCGCTTCGGTCCGCGTTGGTGCTGCGCGACGTCGCTGCCGGGGCGGAGAATGCGGGAACACCGCTCGACCGCTCGGTGTTCGAGCATCTGGTGCCACTCGAGTCGCTCCGGGCCGAGGCGATCGCGAACCGATGGGAAGGCCTGCTCAGGGAGATCGATCGACGCGCTCGCTGCTGAACGGATCGATCGGTTCCAGTCCCGGGTTCCGGAATCTCCGTTCGATCCAACTCCGGTACCGATCCTCCGCGGTGGCCAGCCATGCGGCCACCATGACGGGAAGCTCCAATGGGTTGGCGAGACCTGCCGAGTGCAACACACGATCCACGGCACGACAACAACGGAGCATCCCGGCGACCTCCGGGGGATCCGTGAGGCCACCGGGCGCCGGGAGGCCCACCTCGTGATCAAGGGTCGTGATCCCGTGTGCGACCCATCGAGCCGACTCGTCCGCGGACTCCATGGACGCGAAGTCGACCTGGGTTCGTACGTAGTCACCCGCGATGAAGAGGTTCTCCACCGACGTGGCCGCGGTCGGACGTGCCGACCAGGTCCCGGCGACGTTGATGAGAAGACGGTCACTGTTCAACAGCGGGAGGTTCTCCAACACCCCCGACACGGATCGACGGCGGTCGCGTAACGGGCTCGTCGACGGCATCCCAACGCCTGATGGTGTCGGGATGCCGGAACGCTCCCCCCCGACGTCGACGGTGGCATTCAACGCGTTGATGGCCTGTGCCGCTGCCTTCGGATCGGTGATTGCCCGATCCACCAGCACACAGGAGCGAGGTGGGCAGGGCACCCCGGCCAGGGAGGGAAGGTGTCGGCACAACTGGTCCCACACCTCCGCGATGACGGTGTCCAGATCGGCGAGCTTGGCGGGAATCCCGTGGCGCGAAGGCGAGTCCCAGTCGGAGATGTCGACCGACAGGATGGATCGATCGAGTTCGATCCCGAGTGCCGGGTCCCAGTGAGCGCTCTGGTCCACGAGCGTGAGCGCCCACTCCGATTCCAAGAGGAGCACATGGCCGGCGGGGAGCGACACCCGCCGGTCGAGGTGGAACACCATGCCCGTCATCCATCCGAACCGAAGCGCGAACACGCCGTCCAGGTGGGGGACCGGACGAGGCGCCGACATCGGATGCACCGGCCGGTCGGCCTCGCGTTCGCGATCGGCTCTACACAGATCGGGGCTGTTGCCAAGGATCCATTGGGCGGAGGTACCCGATACCGCCATGACGTAGCGGTCGAACTCTCCCTGGATCGTCGCATTGCCTCGGATCGGGTCCTCGCCGGGCACCGCGGGAAGGCAGGCGATCTCGGAGTTGTAGTGGAACCCGTCGATCCGGCGACGCTCCCGGTCCAGGATGAGGCTCTGCACGAGCACCTTGGGGAGCGGACCGACGCGGCTGCCGCTTCGAGAGGTGAACTCGTTGAACCGCACACCGGACTTGCGAAGATGGGCGATCCAGGGCTCGATCCACACTTCACTCGTGGGGCCGTCGAGGATTCGGTCGGCCCCTTTCGGGCGGGGACGACCCGACCGGTCGTGGCGGTCCAGGTGCGGGTTCAGGTCGTAGATGAGCTGCGCGAGCACGAGTCCACCGGTCTTCGCGCTCATCTCCTCGGCCCGGGTGGCGACGAAGGTCCGGGTGAGGCCGGTCGCGAGACTCAGTCGATACCGGGGGGAGAGCCTCGCTGCCCGGGAATGCTCCCACCAACTCCGTCCCTCCCACACGCGATCGATCCGTCCTCGACATGAGGTCAGGAGTTGAAGGACCACCAGCGCTCCCACCGCGCTCTCCAGACCGCGGGGCCGGACCGCGACGGGGAGGGACCCACGGATGTCGTGGGCGATCCATCGGCCGGCGAGCACCACGTCGCAATTGGTCCAGACCACCGCGAGGAGCGCGGCCGTGACCCACACCCGCGTAGGCGGGCTCCACCACAGCATCGGTGCCACCAACGCGATCCACCACCACCGGATCCGGGCCCGCCGCAGCCGCGCGGACCAACGACGGCCGGAGTTGGGGTCGCTGTCGGTCCGCACGTCGAGCACGAGTGACGCCGAGCCGTCGTCGGCACGCGCCGCAACCACCCATCGGACTGTCTTCCAACACGTGACCGTCCCCAACCACACCATGAACCACCACCAGGGCCGGTCGAGCAGGAGCACGAGGACCGGAACCCCGAGCGCGAGCACGCTCGACGCCACCCCGAGCCGCCGGAACGCCGCGTCGAGTCGCCGCGCCGCCGAGGGCGGGCGCCGGGCCGGATCGGGATTCCCGCCGAGCGCGAAGAAGCCGGCCTGCGGAAGCGCGACGAGATGGTCGAGCACCGTCCTCGGTGCACCGTCATCCGCGTCGTTTGCGGGAATGTCGGCCATCGTGCGCGTCACGTGTCGATAGAAGCCGGGGAAGAAGCGGAAGCCGTGCTCGCCCGCCAGCCCGTCGTGCTTCGCCGACTCGCCGGGACCCGTCGCCGGGTCATGCGCCGGCGTCGGACCCGGCGCATCGGCGACCCGCCAGCTCCTCGCCTTGCCGCCGAGGTCGTCGACGGCGGAGCCTCGGCTCTCGAAGACAGTCACGTCGTACCACGTGCTCCCCGCGGCCGCCTCGGCGTTCCACTTGACGAGCTGGTGTGCGGTGGAGAGGCCCGCTATGCCTCCGCCCAACACCGCGATCCGCGAGACCGAGCCCGCCTCGGAGCGGTCACGCACGGCCGACCTCGTCACCCCGCATCGGTCTCCCCCCCCGAAACGCCCTGTCGAAGCGCACACACTGCCAGAGGCGGCGACGACGAACGCGGACCATCGAGGTCGCCGTCGCACCGCAGCCGCTGGTGACCGCCGAACCCGCAACCGTCGTGTCCGGGCGTGGGTCACCCCCGCCGATCAGGAGGTGGGGTGAAGGGAGGTGAGGGTAAGAGTCGTGTCCTCGTGAAACCTCACGGGACCCCGGAGGTCGAAGGCCCTTCGGTTCTTGACCAGCAGGTTCGACGGACCCCACCAGAGCGTTTCGACCCAGGTACCCGAGACGCTCCCCACGACGTCGAACCGGAGCGTGGTGGGAACCGCCTCGACCGGCTCACCGCCCACGTCGATCGTCTCGGCTGCGCCGGTGGTCGCCGTGCCGTCGAGGCGGTGGAGACCGCAACCGGCCCTCCCGCGAGCTCGAGGCCACACGAGAGGTCGCGGGGCGAGCCGTCGGCGGCACGAACGACATCGGGGTCGCACGTGACGGTCGCCGTCGGGGAGATGGCGCCGACCCGTTGGTGCTTGAGGTGGCGGACCCACCGCAGTTCCCGTCCCTTCGCGCACCAACGGGAATCCTCGGTGTGCTCCGCGAAGTAGTTGACGGTCATGTCGAAGCATCCCGTACCTTCTCCGACCACCACGGCCGAGACGGTGGCGGGCAGAGGCCGGACCTGCTCGGGCAGGGGGCCGAGCTTCACCGTCTCGGTACCGATCGCGGCGTAGGCGTACACCCCCGCCTCCGGCGTCTCGGCGCCGGCGGGAGGGCGCTCCGGTTCGGAGGAGGTGCTGGTGGCGGCGGCCTGCCGCTCACGGAACGACTTTACGGCGTCCGCGGCTGACCTCTGTCGTTCCCCTGGGCCATAACAACGCGACACCAGAGCCGACGAGAGCGAGCAGCACGACCGCACACGCGATCGCCACCCGTCGCCCGGAAGGTCGTCGCACCTCCGTCGGGGGGTCGCCTTGCCCGCCGGCGGGGTCCTCGCCGAGGCCTGCGTCGCCCAACGGCGCCTGCGGGGCTTGGTCGTCCGGCGCGGAGGGACTGTCTGGATCAGATGAGCTGGCCACGCCGTTAGGCTAACCTAACTTCTACTCCCGATCGATGTGCCCGATGTCGCAGACGGTGGCGACCCGACCTGGCTCACCCGTGCTCGGCGGCGACGGCGGGGCTGCGGAACCGCGTGAGGAAGTCGTAGGGCAACACCACGACCGGACCCCGGGGATGATGGAGGAGATGGTCGGGAACCGCGCCCAACAGCGTCCCGCCCAACGAATGGCGTCGCCGGGCGGCCACCACTACGGCGCCCGCGTCGCACTCCTCGGCGACCTCGCGGAGGGTCGCGGCGGGATCACCCCCGGACCGTTCGACGAGCTCGACGTCGGCATCGGCTTCGATGACGTCGCGAACGGTGCGCTCGTCGGGCCCGAACCAGTCGCCCGACTCGAAGGTGTCGTAGATCTTGGCGATGCTGTAGACCGCGCAGCACCTCCCCTCGATGGCGTCGGCGAGGAACTTCGCCCAGGCGAGCGCGGTGGCGCTCACCGGCGAGCCGTCGACACCCACGACGACGGTGCGGTGCCGCAGGAGACCGGCGAACTCAGGGACGGCCACGACAGGGACGGCGAGTCGATGCGCGAGCGTGTGGCCTACCCCGCTCAGCCCGAGCGGGGTGAGCCCTTCGGTCTGGTGGCTCGACACGACCACGACGTCGGGATTCACCTCACGCGCGAGCGACTGGACCGCGTCGACGAGGCCGCCCGTCGCCGTGTGAAGGTGGATCCGGACGTCCTGGGGATCGGACTCGCTCTGAAGGTCGGCGAGCGCGTCGCGGTGGAGCTCGGCGAGCAGGTCGGGCGAACGCTCGATACTCACCGGGGTGGTCGTCCCGACGAGATGGTGGTCGGCTCCGGTCAACACCGCGAGGCGGTGGCTCCAGTGGATGGCGGCGTGTGCCTCGGCGGGGTCGTCGAGGTCCACTCCGCACACGATGCGTGTGATGGGTTCTGTCATGCTTGCCTCCTCGACAGGGTGGCAGTTGGGGATTCTCGATATCGGCGCAACCCTCCCTCACTCCGGTCCCGCCGGAACCGGCGCGCTCTCCGAGCGCGCCGTGTCGATCGCGTCGGCGAGCCGCTCGAGGCCGTCGGGATCGAGGTGGTTTCGAAGGAGGGGGATGATCAGGTGCTCACCGTGGGCGATGTGTGCGTCGACCGCGTCACGCAGCTCCCGGATGCGCTCCGGTGTGGGGTCGGCGTTGCTCGCCAGCAGATGTTCCGCCAATCGCTCGGCTCGCTCGGCCGCATGCTCGGCACTCCACGTCGCGTCGTCGCCGAGGCCCGGCACGCTGCGCGAGACGGTGGGGTAGAGGACCCGCCCGGTGACGTCGTCGTGCAACCGAAGTGCCTGCTCCAACCGCCGGAGGAGGCGTCGGGCCTCCTCGGGGTCCCGCGTCGTCGAGGTGGTCGAGGATCTCGTCGAGGTCCCGGTGCACCGCCCGAATCCGGTCGAATGCCGGCTCGTCCTGCGCGACGGAGCTCGGTGGACGGAGGTTGGGTTGCTCCTTGGGCGCGTGTGGCCGGATGGTGAGCGGCGTGTTGCTATAGCGGGCGGCGGGAACCGTCCCCGAATCGGTGGCGTTGTAGGTCCAGTCGGGCTGCTTGCGTGGGTACTCGCTGTCCAACACGGCCCGGTACCCGACGATGTCGACCACCGGGGCGATCAACTCGGTGCCTACCGGATGATCGAGCAGGTCGGGCCGAGGAGCAAACGAGCCCGGGAAGAGGTCGAGCAGGCTCGAAACCGTTCGTTGTTGTTGGTGGGCCAGATAGCAACGGGCGCCGCGGACCACCGTGTCGAGGCGGGAGGTCAGTTCCGCCATGATCCGCGGCGTCGACGGTGTCGTTCGAAGCGAGCCGAGCGTCGCGGCGATGGAGAGTCCGTCCGCCTTGCACGGGGTGCACTGTCCGCACGATTCCACGGCCAGGAAATGTGCGATTCCCTCCGCGACGGCGACCGGATCGACCGAGTCGTCGAACACGATGAACCCTCCTGCGCCCAGACCACTGCCGATTCGGCTCATCGATTCGTAGGAGAGGGGTGTGCCGAACGCCGACGGCGGCAACACCGGATTGGCCACCCCGGAGATCGCGGCGATCAGCGTTCGGTCGGGGCGAGCGCCCCCTCCCAGTTCGTCGATCACCTGCGAGAGTGGTGTCCCCATGGGATACTCGCCCACCCCGTGGCGACGGGTGTGTCCGGTCACGGTGCAGATGAGGGTGCCGGGACAGGCCGACGTGCCCAGGGATCGGAACCACTCGGGGCCCTCGGTCACGATCGCCGCGATGTTCGCGAAGGTCTCGACATTGTCCACGAGAGCGGGGGGTTCCTCGGTGCCGCCCGCGAGCCGGATCCGCGACGCGTTACGTTGCGGCGACACCTCGTTGGGGTCGAGACCTCGACGATACGGCGGAGCGATTCGAGGGAAGGGTTGGCGACCCTCGACGACCTCGAGCAATGCCGTCTCCTCGCCGAAGAGATACGAATCGGGCCCGAGCACCAGTCGAATCGCGACGTCGGAGGCCAAAGAGGACGCCTCGATCTCGGCGATCGCACGCCGGAGAAGGCGGACCTCATGGGTGAACGACGCCTTCGTCGCGATCACGACCTCGCGAGCGCCCAGGACCACAGCCGCCACCAACGCGCCCTCGATCACCTTGTACGGATTCCGGCGGATGAGCATGCGGTCCTTGAACGTGCCCGGTTCGCCCTCCGCGGCGTTGACGACCACCGGTGTGGGCGCGGTGTCCGAGGCCGCACCGTCGACGGTCCGCCACTTCACCCCGGTTGGGAATCCGGCCCCGCCACGGCCGCGTAGCCCCGATGCCTCCACCAGCTCGATCGTCGCTTCGCCGCCGAGACGGTGTGCCTCGGCGACGGCCCTGCCGCCGCCTGCGGCCAGGTGGTCGGCGAGCGAGGTGCACGGCGTCGCGTCGAGGACTCGATTGATCATGGGTGACACCCTTCCTTCCCGGCGCGGATCGCCTCCGATGCGTGATGGACGCTCGGCGGGACCCACGCATGCGATGCGTGTCGGTGTCGCCACCTCGGACCCCTGTCCGATCCCCGGAGGCATCCGGCCTGTCGGCTTGGGTGGCCCCCGAGGATCGTTGGGGTGAGGATGGTTGCACCGGAGTATCCGAAACCCTCGCGGCGAGTACCGCCGGACCGTTCCAGCCTTCTCCTGGCACCGATCAGAGTGTATCGTGGAGCGATATGGAGACGCAAACCACCAACCTCCGAGACGAGGACTTCCGGCGACTACTGGCCTTCCGCGACGGCCTCCGACGCTTCCACCGCTGGAGCGAGGAGCAGGCCAAGGCGGTCGGGCTCACACCGGCCCAGCACCAACTGCTGCTCGCCGTGCGCGGCCACGGAAGCACACCCTCGATCCGAGAGGTGGCCGAGCACCTGATGCTGCGACATCACAGCGTGGTCGAGCTGATCGATCGGGCATCGGCCGCGGGTCTTGTCGAACGAAGGGCCAACACCGGCGACCAGCGTGTCGTACGCCTGGCGATCACCGACAAGGGTGAGGCGCTCCTCGACGCGCTCGCCAACTCCCACATCGAGGAACTGTCGCGGCTGCGGCATCGCTTCGAATCCCTCTGGGCCGACCTACCCCAACACTGAACCGTTCGACGCCGTGCGGAGAGGCCGTGTCGGCCGCTCCGCTCATGTCGGGCTCAACAGCCCGTCCCAGGGTCCCTCGACCTCGTAGGTGACCCCGATCGGAAGCCCGAAGACCTTGCCGCGTTGAGAGCTGAAGTACATACGTCGACGATCGGGGCTGAGGGTGGGGCCGGTCATCTCGCTGCCGTCGTGTCCCACCACCTGCACGACGGCCTCGAGGGAACCGTCGGCACGGATCGCGACGAGCTGCATGTCGTCGCCGTCCTCGGCGATCACCAACGACCCACTCGTCCGGTCCGCCAGCACGTTGTCGACCCCGCTGAGGACCGAGCCGTCCCCCGCCTGGTAGTGGACCGCCAACTCGGCGGTGTCGAGGTCGTAACGCCAGACACGATCGTCGCCCTTGGTCGTGAACCACACGGTCCGCCCGAAGGTGTCGATCCCCTCGGCCCCGTGAAAGTGCAGGGCCGAATCCACCTGGTCCCGACAGCGGGTGAACTCGGCCGCCGGATCGGGGACACGTCGCCAGACGATCGTGCCCGGCGCCGAACCCGTTGCCAGCTCGAGGACGCCGTGACGGAGATCGCCCGGCGTCGTCGGCGTGAACCGGTACCAACAACCGTTCGGCCGGTCCTCGGTGAGATAGACGCGCCCATCGTCGGCCACGGCCGCGGCCTCGTGGGCGAACACGCCCATCGCCCGATGGTCGATCCCCTGGCTCCGGCGACGGGGATTGCACTCCCACACGACACCCTGGTCGTGCTCCTCACAGGACAGCCACGTCCCCCACGGCGTACGGCCGCCGGCGCAGTTGATCGACGTCCCCTCCAGGATCGGGTACGCGTCGACGATCGTCCCGTCCGGCGCGAAGCGGATCGACGTGACACCACCACCACCCAGCGGCGCCTCATGGTTGACCGCGAGGAACCATCCGCCCGGAACGTCCGGATCGGGGAACGTCGACGCCCCGTCGGGGAAGGGCCCGAAGGTATGGCCCGTCTCACCGATCGGCCGGCCCGCGACCGCGATCACCCGACCGGTGAACCCCGGCCTGACGATCAGATCGGTTGCAGGGCTCCCGCTTCCCATCGGGACACAGCCCACCACCCACGATGCGGTTCCCAACATCCCGCCGAGACCCGCCCATCGAAGAACGGTCCGACGGCTCGGCCCGGAGGCACCCCGGCCGGTGGTGGTGGAATCGGTCGGGTCGGTCGCGTCGTGCATACCCGAGATGATGCCCCAGACCCGCGCCGCTCGGATCGATGAAGTGCTCAGCGGTACCGGAGCGTGAAGAGCCCCCAGGCCGCGACGGTCGCCAGATCCGTGACGAATCCGCTGTCGAGCATCCGATCGAGCTCGTCGAACGCCACCGCGTAGGTGCGGATACCGAGTTCGCTCGGCTCGGGTCGGCTCGCACCGAAGGTGAGGTCGCGCGCCACGAACGCGAAGCACTCCTGGGTCGAATACCCCACCGCCGGATGGAACGTGCCGAACGGCACCAGCTCCGCGGCGACCGCTCCGGTCTCCTCGGCGAGTTCGGCTGCGGCGGTCTCCGCAGGGGACAGGTCGGCGCGCTCGGCAGTGCCCTGCGGCAGCTCGAGGCTGAAGTGCCCTGTGGGGTAGCGGAACTGATCGACGAGCAGCACCGACTCGTCCCTCAGGACGGGGATCACGAGGGCGTAGGGCCGCATGGTGACGATGCCGTAGAGACCGTCGGAGCCGTCGGGAAGGCGTGTGGAGTCCTCCACGATCGTCATCCACCGATTGCGGTAGACGGTCCTTCGGGAGACCCGGGTGGTCAACGGCTCGCTCGCAGCCCGGTCGCGATCGGCGGCGATCATCGCCGCGTCGCTCGTTCCGTCCACGGTCAACGCGGCGACCGCCGCGAGCGCCGCACGGCACGCACGACCGGTCGCCTCGATGCTGTAGTGGGCGACCCGTTGCCGCCCGTTCGCCACCAGCGCCGCCCGCAGGTCGGGGTCCGCCGCCAGCCGTCCGATCGCGTCGGCTGCGGCACCCACGTCGAGTGGATCGACCAAAGACCGGCGTCGCCGACCACCTCGGGGATGGAGGTGACCTCGGACGCAATCACGGGGACACCCCGTGCCATGGCCTCGAGAGGCGGCAGCCCGAACCCCTCGAAAAGCGAGAGGTAGACCATTGCCACGGCGTCACGCAACAACACCTCCCGCTCGATCTCGTCCACCCGGCCCAGGAACTGCACCGAACCCTCCGGGGCGAACCGCTCGGCCGCCTCCTTCTCTCCGCCACCCCACCACCGGGCACCGGCGATCACCATCCGGTGGCCCGACGCGCGGCCTTCGGCCACCGCTCTCCCGAACGCCTCGATCGCCCGGGCCACGTTCTTGCGGGGATGAAGATTGCCCAGGTACAGGAAATAGGGCGCGGGCACCCCGCACCGCGAGGATCGGCGTGCCCGATCCATCTCGTCGGGCGTGCACGCCGGGGCGGGGAGCGCGGCGTTGGGTACGTGATGGACCCTCGACGGATCGAGGTGATAGGTGCCGATGAGGTCCTGCCGAGCGTGCTCGCTGACGGTCAGCACCCCCGAGGCAGTCCGGACCTGGGCGCGGACGGCCGCCTTGAGTCGGATCCGCGAGGAGAGCGGGTAGTCGTCGGGACGGTGCTCGAAGGAGAGGTCCTGCACCATCAGGGCGACCGGGACCCGACACCACGACGGCCCGTGCGTAACGGAGAACACGACCTCCGGCGCCGGTCGCGTGCGCCGGACCAACCGTGGAAGCGCCACGCCGTAGTGCAGCACCCCTGGTCGACGACGCACCCGCAGGACCTCGAAGCGCTCGTCGCTCCGGACCGTGGCCGGAAGCTCGACGCCGTGGACCGCGACGACGGTGAACCGATCGGTCGGCTCGGCGGCGATCGCCAGGCCGCCGAGGACCCCGGTCAGCATCGTCTCGTCACCACCCGCACCCGAGCCGAGCCCGGTAGCGTCGAGCAAGGCCCTCATCCCGGTCCTCGCGATCCGGTGGCTCGCCGTCCGTTCACGGGCCGGTTCGTCGCACGATCGCCGCCATCGCCGTGTCGGGCAGTGCGCGCAACAGCGCTGCGACGACGCGTGCGTCGGCACCGGCCGCGTAGCGGAGGCGCGGTCGGGGTGCGAACAGGGCGTGCTCGATCGCGGAGACCGCCCGAGCGGGGGTCGGCGCCCGACCCGGGATCTCGGCGACCTGCTCCTCCAAGGCCCGGAGCCGCTCGCCGTACAGCTCCACCCCGCGGGGCCCGATCAGCTCGGCGAGCCGGTCGTACGCACCAATACCCCTCGTCCAGATCGGCGTGGCGACCGCACCCGGTTCGACCAGCGACACTCGGATGTGCCATGGACGGAGTTCCTCGCGGAGCGACTCGACGACGCCGGCGACCGCGTGCTTCGACGAGCCGTACGGCGCGCCGAAGGGAGTGGCGATCCGGCCCGCCATCGAGCCGACGAACACGATCCGTCCCCGGGCGGCCCGCACCTGTTGGGTGAAGGCCTTCACCATCGCAACCTGACCCAGGACGTTCACCTCGAACTGCTCCCGCCACCGCTCGAGCGGCAGGAACTCGACCGGCCCACTCACCGCGATCCCGGCGTTGTTGACCAACCCGTCGAGCCCACGGCCGTTCCGCCGCTCGGCGACCACCTCGGCCACCCCGGCGATCGACCCCTCGTCGGTGACGTCGAGGATCACCGGGACGACCCGCTCGGATCGCTCCGCGGTGAGCCGCTCCGCATCGGTGGAGCGGCGAACTCCTGCGAACACCTCGTGGCCCAGTGCGTCCAACCGTCGCACACACGCCGCACCGATCCCGCTCGACGCACCCGTGATCAGTACCGACGCCAACGCGCACCCCTCCCGGTCGGCACCCGGCGTACGGTCGAACCCGGTGCCGGGGTATCGCGAAGCGGGTACGGCACCGTCGGTCGTGGAACGCTCACGGGTCGAGACGACGCCGGATCACGTAGACGGGACTGACGTAGCCTCCACCGGCCGCGCGCTGCCACGCCCCGACCGAATCCATGAACACCGGGCGACCGTTGAAGTCGGGCTCCGCCGCGTTGGTATAGGTGGTGTGGGCCACCACCGCAGAACGAGCCTCGACGATCGCCCAGACCTCCGACTCGGGAAGGCAGTTCATCTCCATGCGGATGGTGTAACCCTCCCTGCGGAGCGTGCCCTCGGGGCGACCGAAGCGCCTCACCAGGGTTGTGGCCGCATCGGGCAGGATCCGGCGAACAGTGCCCTTCCATCCTCGACGGAGGCTCGGCAACTGGACGACCGCCAGGCCGCCGGGCGCGAGCACCCGGCAGAACTCCGCCAGGTAGCCGCGCTGAAGGTCGTTGTCGACGTGCTGGAGGACGATGTTGGTGTAGACGAAGTCGAACGACGAGTCGTCGAACTGGCCGAGGTCGTCTGCCTGGTTGACCACGAACGTGACGTGAGGTCCGACCGCGAGTGCGGTGGCCTTCTCGACCATCGTCGCCGAGATGTCGACCCCCACGACAGCGTCGAACCGGCTCCCCAGGGCGTTGGACAGCCGCCCCAGCCCGCAACCGAAGTCCAGGGCCCGCCGACGTCGGACCGGAGCGAGCGAGTGTTCGTCGAGGTGGGCGAAGACCGCGTCGATCTCGCGCACACCCGACGCCATGAACGCGTCGTTCTCGTCGTCCCAACCCCCGTCGTTGTGGGCCGGATCGCTGAGGATCGCGAAGCGAGGGTCCCGACGGGCGTTGGCCTCCCAGTCGTCGGCATACTTGTCGACCGTGCGCCCCGCGCCGCCGGAGCCGCCCTTCACCATCGATCTCCTACCCCACGTGAGACGGCCCGGCCGGTCGACGGGTCACCATGGCCGAGTCTAGGCGGAGGTCCGCGAGAGCGGAGCGGTCGGCAGCGGCGTGGTCGAACTCGGGGCCATGTTCCGATAGCCGCGGTTGGTGTGGAAGAGCATGACCTTCCAGTAGGCCCACTCCGCCACCGGACTCCGCCGACGAAGATGCTGAAGGCGCGGCTGCACCAACGGAACCGTCCACCGGTTGAAGATCGCGCCGCGCACGACCCCTCGGACCACCGCCCGCGGTGAGTTTCGGGCGCTGAAGATGCCGTACCGTTCCAACAGCCCGGGGTCCGGTACGAGCGCCTCGAGGTCGCGGACCCCTCGACCGATCACCTCCTGCAGCCTGCACGCCGTGTCGAGGTCGTGGGGGTGGAAGTGCTCGCCCCACGCGCGCGGGTTGTAGATGATCGGGTAGCCGGCCCTCGTCCAGCGGAAGCTGATCTCGACGTCCTCGCTGCCGATCTCGCGCCAGTCCTCGTGGAAGCGGATGTTTCGGTCGAGCATGACCCGACGGGGGAACGACAGGTTCATCGACCACCCGAAGTGATACGGGACGGCCTGGTCCGCGAGATGGTCGATGAGGTGATAGGCGAACGGCTCGTACCACTCGATGAACGGATTCCGCTCCATCTTCGGCGACTGCTCGACCTTGCCGAGCACGGCGATCGGCACGTCGTGCGCCGCGTGGGTGGCCGCGTGTTCGGCGAGGAAGTCGGGCAGGACCCAGACGTCGTCGTTCATGAAGAGGACGAAGTCGCCAGTGGCCGCATCGAGGCCCTGGTTGCGTTTGACCGCGGGGAGCCGCTCATCGCTGGAGATCAACGTGACCGTCGCCGGAGCGTCCGCTGCGACGCGCCGCACCATGTTCGGAGTGTCGTCGGCGGAGTTGTCACACACCAGGATCTCGAACCGGTCGGCGGGATAGTCCTGGGCGAGCAGTTGGCGAAGCGTCTGTTCGACGACGTCGGAGCGGTTGTAGGTCGGGATGACGATCGAGAAGCTCGGGTGCTCCCGGGACGCCCGATCCCCACCGGTTGGCTCGGTCGACGATCCCATGACCTCAGTCCTGCAACGAGAGGTCGAAGACCTCGGCGCGGGGCTGGGGGATGTAGGCGCCGTACTTCGGATGGGTGAAGTTGTGCAACACCCACATCTGGTCGTTCCAGATGGAGGGGACCGGCCGCTTGTTCCGCAGGCCGTGGATGGGCGCCAGTTTCTGGTCCTCGTGCTCCTCGTTGAAGCCCTTGATCGCCGCGAGTTCTCCGACGTACTCGCAGTGGATCTCGACGTCGGACCCGATGACGTCGTCCATATAGCACATCACGCGGGGCACCATGCGCTCGACCGGTGCGTCGAACAGCCGGAGCGCCGACACGGTGGAGGACCAGTAGTCGAGGTCGAACGCAACGAACCCGATCGGAGCCGGATCGTGCTGCTCGACGAAGCCGTCGACCGTCTCGCCGACGTCGCCCAGCACCAACGCGGCCGTACGGAGCCGGGCCTTCAGCCGGTCGACGTCCATCGCGAAGTCACCCGGTCGCCACAGGTAGGGAAGGTCCCGGTAGTCGACCGGTTCGGGCATCCCCGCACCGGTGTCGAAGCCGTACACCTGTACCTCGATACCCGTCGCCCCGGTGACGTCCGCGGCGACGTCCTCCATCGCCACCAGGCCGTTGCCACCGGCGACGCCGAACTCGATCGCGCTGATCGCGTCGATGCCCTGGTGCCGGGCGGCATAGGCCGCCTGGTAGATGCCGTACGCATAGTGGGGACGCTCGACCGCGTCCCAGAACACCCGCTTCTCGTACGGCGTGGAATTCGAGGATCGCAGCGCGTCCTGGAGCAGCGTCTTGGGATCCATGACGGCCCGCTTGACCCGCTCCTTCGCGCCACCCAACAGACCCGAGACCGATGACCGAGGGGAGCGTTCCGGTGTCATCGGCGCGGCGCCTCTCGAGCTTGATGACCATGTACCGGCTCAACACACCCGCCTTGGGCACACGGTCGAGGACCGCCTGGTCGAACCGGCTGATCCTGGCGAACGTCTTGTCCGGTACGACGACGAAGCTCGAGACCCGGTTCAACAGGCCGTAGTACTTGATGGTGACGTCGTCGAACGGCGCGGAGAGGTCATCGATCATCGGCTGGTCGAAGGACCGCTCGTCGGGGGTGTGGATGAACGGCGGAAAGAACCTCGAGACCGCCTTGGACCTCCGCACACGGAACACCCAGTCGGGGAGCAGCATCACCGGCTCGGCGAACACCGCCCGGCCACCGGGCCGCAGCGCCCGGTACATCTGCTTCGCAGCAGGGCCCAGTTCGAAGTGGTGTGCGACCGTCCGTCCGAACACCAGATCGACGCTCTCGTCCTCGATCCCGTTCGCCTCCTCGACGGGCGTACAGATCGTGGTGATCCGCTCGGCCACCCCGTTGCGCCGCGCCCGTTCCTCCACGATGGAGAGGCACTTGGGCGAGATGTCGGTGGCGATCACCTCGGCACCCTGCAACGCCAACCAGACGGTGAGCTCACCGAAGCCCGAGCCCGTCTCGAGCACGCGGGTGCCGTCGAGAGGACGGGACCACTCGATGAGTTGTGCCATCGGCTCCTCGAACTGGTGGTTGTGCGGGATCGTGTGGCGATCCATCAACCAGTCGGCGTCGTCGGTCGACGCGAGCAGGTCGTCGGCCATCGCGTCGTAGACCGACATCTCGTTCGCGTGCCGTTGCTCGAGGGGGATCGCGTCACGCCGCGACGTGATGTACGTGCCCGAGCGTGACACCACCGAGGAGGCGTCCCCTTCGGCCTCGGTCACTGGAACGCCCGCGACCAACGACCCATCCAGTCCGCGAGCTCGGCGAAGATCGCCCGGTAGTGCACCGGAGCGGGGCTCTTCTCGACCCCGCGTGTGAACTCCTCGGTGAACTCGGCGAACAGGTCGACGTAGCTGCCGGCCTTGAGGCCGGAGACCGCCTGGTCGACGATGTCGTAGAACGGTACCGACATCAGGTGCATCCACTGCTCGAGCACGGTCACCCGCTCGAGCGGGGTCTGCCGGGTGTGCTCGACCACCGGACGACCGAAGCTGAACAGGTCGCCGTTGACGTCCATCAGCTTCTTGACGATGTAGCCGCCCCAGATGTCGTCGTGGCGGGAGAGCTGCCACGTGCCGTTGACCCAGCAGTCCGGCAGAAAGAAGTAGGCCGGCGTGAGATCGGCCGTGAACGCGGTGTTCATCCCGCACACCGGGATGTTGCCGAGGGCGATGCAGTTCTGTTCGCCGCGCAGACCCGGGTCGTAGGGTGGCTCCTTCCAGAACTTGTCGATGCCGTTGAGGTCGAGGATGCGGTCCCAGACGCCCATGTTGAGCTTGACGGGGCCCGACGCGGTCACGTCGTTCACCTTGGAGAGCTCGGGGGTCCGGTACTCGTAGGGATAGCCGCGGGAGAAGAACTCGTCGTTCTCGATCGAGTTCACCCAGCCGTTGGCCATGACCGGCTTGATCGCGGGATGGTCCGTGACGGTGGCGAGGCACGAGAGGTGGTCGTCGAGCCAGCCCTCACGGGTTCCGCAGTCGTAGTCGAGGGCAATGATGACGTCGAAGCCCTCCTTCCACGCCCAGTAGTGCCCGAAGTTGCGGCTCGCAGCCGACTTGTGCGGCATCGCCGCGTAGTGCTCGCCTGCGTACGCCTCCTGCTGGGCGTAGTCGAAATAGGTGACGTTGTCGCGTGGCGGAGGTGCGAGCTTCCCGTTCGAGTCATCGCAGACGATGATCGGGATGTCGGCGGGGATGTTGTCGAACAGCTCCCACGGGGGGTCGTTCGGCATCGGGATCACGACGCAGACACGGCGTTCATCGGTCATCTCAGGCTCCTTGGCCGTTGTTGTCGGCGGTGCTTGTCGATCCGGCGATCAGGTCACCGAACTCGTTGTGGATGTACTCCTCGAGTGCGACCTGCCAAGGTCGCATGAGGTTCATGCCCTGGAGGTCCAGGTTCATGTTCCGCATGATCTCGGTGTGCGGACGCACCGAGGGGAACTCCTCGGCGAAGAAGTCGCTGTCGACCTCCACCAACTCAATGGCGTCGGTGAGCCCGAGTACCTCGAGGATGCGCGCGGCGACGTCATAGCGGCTTCCCCGTCCCTCACACGCCATGTGGTAGAGGCCGTAGAGCTCGGAGTCGACGAGGCCGAGGAAGGTCCGGGCGAAGTCCGGCGTGTAGGTGGGTGTTCCCAGCTTGTCGCCAACCGCGTGCAGGGTCTTCTTGCCGTCGCGGATCTGCTGGAGGATGCGCGAGACGAACTTGTGGTCCTTGGAGCGGCCTCCCCCGACCATCCATCCGGCACGGATGATGTAGTGGCGGTCGACGAACTGCTTCACCACCAATTCGCCGTAGTACTTGGTCGCCCCGTACACGTTGAGCGGATTCGGCTGGTCGTACTCGTCGTACACCTTGGAAGGTTTGGTGCCGTCGAAGACTCCTGCTGTGGAGATGTAGACCATCGCCGCGTCGACCTTGCGTGCCGCGAGGGCGACGTACTTCGTGGCGACGGTGTTGGTGAGATAGGTCGCGTCGACGTTGAGATCCGAGTACTCCAACGACGTCTCCGCCGCGAGGTGCACGACCAGGTCGGGTGCGAGGCGCTCCACCGTGCGGGACACCCCGTCGCGATCACGAACGTCGAGTTCGCCGATGACCGCTCCGTCGGGTCCCCACGGCGTGGTGTTCGAGAGGTCGATGTCGGTGACCGTCACGTCGTGACCCGCTCCGACCAGAGCGGGCACCAGGGAACTCCCCAGCATTCCCGCGCCACCGGTGACCAGTACCTTCATTTCGTTTCCCCATCTCTCGGCGAACGGCCGGCGGGGAAGGGCTCCACGCCGGTTCGGATGTAATAGCGAGCGAGCCGAAAGTTCAACAACGATCGGTCCTTGTCCCGTTCACTCCTGCTCAACAGGTACCGCGAACCGTGTACCAGCCCCCGAGCACCGTGCGCGGCAAACCCCGCCGAGCGGAGAACTGCCGTGCGTCTCGCACCATGGTGCCGTACGAACCACCGGGTGAT
This sequence comes from Microthrixaceae bacterium, assembly GCA_041394325.1. Lineage (GTDB taxonomy): Bacteria > Actinomycetota > Acidimicrobiia > Acidimicrobiales > Microtrichaceae > JAWKIJ01. Next base: position 2,399,529 of record JAWKIJ010000001.1, on the reverse strand, counting down.
CGAATCGACGGTGTACGGAGAGATCGTCCCGAGCTTGCGCCGCTCGCCGCCGCTCATGAAATGCACCGCGCGGACGTCGCCGCAATACCAGGTCGACCATCCGGCCGCACCCAGTCGGTGGCAGAGGTCGACGTCGTCCATGTAGAGGAAGATCTCCTCGTCCATCAGCCCGACCTGTTCGATGGCGCTGCGTCGCAGGAGCATGCACGCGGAACACACCCAACCGACCTTGCGTCGTTCGCCGTGGTCCCGGGTGAGGTAGGTGCCCTCGAGAAAGGGGAACCGACCGGCGAAGCGTTCGAGGCCGAACATCCAGCTCAGATACGAACGAAGGGTCAGCGGCGCGCCGGCCGCAGCCTGTTGATAACGGCCGTCGGCGAACTCCAGCCGAGGCCCGACGGCCCCGGCGGCCGGGTCCTCCGCGAACACCTCGAGCAGCGACGGGACGGTCTCGTCGAACAGCCTGGTGTCGGTGTTGACCAACAGTACGAACTCGGCGTCGCCCTCGCGGATGGCCGCGTTGTTCGCCCGACAGAAGCCCGCGTTGTAGCCCATCTCCACGAGTCGTACGTCGGGCCAGTCCTTGCGCACGCGGGCCACCGAGTCGTCCGAGGACGCGTTGTCGGCGACGAACACCTCGTAGTCCATCCCCGGTGGGAGGTGCCGCGGAAGGTCCTCCAGCGTCTCGATCAGGAGATCGGCCGTGTTGTAGTTGACGATGACCACGTCGAGGCGGGGTGCCCGCTGAGTGCGATCCGACTGGTTCACGGGGCACCCACCAGGACCGCGTCCGGCCGACCACCAGGACCCGACGGCGACCCGACCCCCGAAACCCCCGTCGAGGTGTCGGATGGCGCGTCGACACCGGGCTCCACACGGAACCAGCGGATCCTCGGCAACTCGGGTGCCCCGCGTTCGGCCATTCGGTTCACCGCGACCAACAGCGCGAACACCAGCCAGAAGAGGAACAACGGCACGTCCTGCTTGAGCGTGAAGCTGTTGAGCTCCTCCCCGATGATGAACACGAGCATCCCCAACGCGCCGATACCGAAGCTGGAATAGAAGGGGTCGTCGTGACGGACGAGCCGATATGCGTAGCGGGCGAACACGAGCCCGATGACGATCACGATCCCGAGTCCGACCAAGCCCGTCTCGGCACCCATCAGAAGGAAGTAGTTGTGCGCGGGCCGGTTGTCGAACACGTTGGTCTCGTAGGTGTACTTGCGGATCTCGCTCTCGAACGAGTTGATCCCGATCCCGAAGAACGGGTGTTCCCTCACCATCCGGAAACCGACCAGGTTGAGCTTCCAACGCAGGTTCCAGTTCTGCATGAAGTTGGAGTTGGGGCCGAACAACGACGCCAGTCCCGCGGAGGCCTGCTCGTGGAACACACCGAGGCCGATCCCGCTCAGCACCATCCCCGCGACCACCGGTTTCCAGGTGAGGAGCCGACGACGAAGGGCGAGCCCGACGATCAGGACCAGTGCCGGGACGAGCGCCGTCAGCGGGCCACGAGCCCGAGCGATCCCGGTGCACACGATTGCGAGCGGGACGCTGGACAGCAGGAAGTACCTGCTCACCTTGTTGGAGGGGAGGTGCAACGCGAAGCTGGCCATGAACAGCGCGAGGCTGATGACCACACACGCAAGGAACACGGGGTGGATCTGGGTGCCGAACGGTCTCGTGTAGTCGAGGCCCGGATTTAGCTGGTCGGGATCGGGACGCAGCGCCAACTGGGGCAGGCCCAGGAACCCGCCCGTCATCTTCTGGGAGATCGTGACGACGACCTGCACCGAGAGGAACAGGATCAGCCCCGCGAGCACCGCCCACACGTGCTCCTTGCGTCGGACCCGGATCCCGACGTAGACGAACAGGGCGGCGACCCAGATGTAGCGCACGATCTCGGCCCACACGAGGCGCTGATCCTGCGCGTTGATCGCCGACAGGAGCGTCAGGCCGATTCCCGCGAACGGGAGCATGAAGACCGGCTCGCGAAGGCCCTTCCTAAGGTCCCTGTAGAGCGTGCCCTCACCGGCCCACAACGCGAACTGGAACACCTGCAGGACGTTCACGGTCGTGATGTAGATCGCCGGCGCGTAGCTCTCCGAGAGCATCGGCGTGAACTTCTTGTACATGATGAAGCTGAACGACGCGGACAAGGCGAACATGAAGAACAGGGTCCGGTTCTTCACGGCCGCGACGACCGCGAGCAACAGGCCGATGCCCACCACGATGATGACGGCCTTCTCGCCGACCAACCCCGCGACGATCGCCAGGGAGAGGGTCCCCGCGAGGAGGACGACGGCGGTTACCGCTTCGCGCGTCCGGGAGCCGGTGGTGATCCTGGCGAGATCGCGCACCAACGGCCCGCGGGACACCGGTCCGACGTCGCCCGTGGGACTCGCCGTGAGCAACCACCCCTTCAAGCCGGGGCGAATCATGAGGGCCGTGCTCGCGCCCAGTGTCAGGATCGCGGCGACGGCGGCCCCCTTGGGCCCACCGAGGCCCGCGGCGACCGACCACACCAGGAGGCCGAGCGCCGTGGCCACGGCGATCCCGCGACGCCGCAGCGCCGGCCACATCCGTGACGCCCGATGCCACCTCGTGCCCTCCGACGGGGTCACGGACACGCTCATCGGCGACTCAGGCCGACCCGGTCCCGTCACCGCCGACGGTCTGGTCGATCGGACCGTACGGGCCCTGCGGGGCACCGCCATTCACCACCGGACCCGGCGGCACGGGGACCCGGGGAACACCGAACGTCGGAGGCACTCCGTGAGACCGGACGTCGATCACGGACTCCCGACCGGTGGCTGCGGGGGGGTGGCCGTTGGGCGTCCCCGTGCCATAGCCGTTCGTCCCACCGGGGGCCGATGCGGTCTGGTTTGCCTCGGCCTCGGCCTCGTCCTCCCGGATGCTGCGGAACCAGGTCAGCAGCAGCCCTGCAAGCGCGCCGACGAGCGCGCCGACGAGGAGGAACAGGTACCGGAGCGGGCGGCCCGGCACGTCGTCGGTCAACGCGTCACCGAGCCGTGTGGCGTCGAAGCGAGGTTTGTCGATCGAATCACGTACCGCCGCCTGACGCTGGACGAGCGACGACAGATTGGTCTGGGCGGCATCGCGGTCGTCCTTCAACTGCTGGTACGTCGACTGGATCGAAGGAGCCAGGAGCGATGCATCCCCACCGGAGATCCGGTTCGCGATCGTGAACTCGTCGACGGCCTTGTTCTTCTGGGCGAGGTCGCCCCGCGCCAGGTCGATCTGGGTCGAGAGATAGTCGTACTCGCGTTGTGAGTTGGCCTTGAAGCGCTCGGCACTCTGATTGACCACGGTCTCCGCAGTGGCGTTGGCGATCGCCTCGCGAGCTTCGGATCCTGATCCCACGCGGTGATCTCCATCACCCACGACTCGTCGAGGACCGACACCTCGAGGGAGCCCTGCACCTGCTGGATCGCCGCCTGCCGTGCCGAGGGTGCAACGCCGCTTCCCCCGAACTTCAAGAAGTTGGTGATCTTGTCCTTGATCGACAGGCCGGGTGCAACCCCGCCGTTGATCCGCCTCACACCGAGCTTGTCGACCACGTGGGTCGCCGTCTCGTTGGAGGTCGCGAGGTTGACCAGCGTGTTGCCGAGCGTCGCCTGCTTGGTGATGTCGATTCCCCGCGACGTTCGCGCCCTGCCCCGGCATCACGACCCCCGAGTCGGTGGTGCTGTAGGAGGTGTCACCGGTGCGGATCAACAGGCGGGACACCGACTTGTACTGCGAGGCGAAGATGAACGAGATCAGGAACGCCGCGACCCCACCGACGGCGAGCAGCGCCAGTACTCGCCAGTAGCCACCGAGGCGCTGGTCCTTGAGTGGTTTCGGGGCAGGCTTCGGCGCCTCGTGCGCAGTGGTTTCGGAACTCATGCTGATCGGTTCACCTGAGGTGTCGGGGAACCGCCCTTTCTACTCGATGACCTGCGCGTCGGCTCGCCGGCTGCCGAATCCGTCCGTCCCGTACCGCGCTTGGCGAGGTGGAGGCCGACGGCCGCCACGAGACGAGCGGTCAGGAGCAACGCAGTGGCCCATCGTCGCGGGTCGAGGAGGCCGGGGAATAGGCCTTTCGGGCAAACAGATACGCGCCGCGGTGGAACGCGACGAGCTGTGAGACGGGCCAACCACCTCGTGCCCCGCCCTCGTCGTGAACGACCCGCGCGCCCGGTACACACCAGACCGGACGACCCAGACCACTCAGGCGATGACACAGTTCGGTGTCCTCGAAGTGCATGAAGAAGTCCTCGTCGAAGCCACCGACCTGACCGAACAGCTCCCGGGGGATCAGCATCGCCGCCCCCGACACCCAGTCGACCTTCCAAGGCTCGTCGGCCCGCCCGGTCCGCTCCGGTTCGAGGAATCGTCGGGACCATCGGTTATCCGGGAACCACCGGGTGAGCGGCGATCGGCGACCGAAGAGCCCCGCCGACATCGTCGGGAACGACCGGGCGGTTCGCTGATCGGTGAGGTCGGCGTTCAGGAGTTGCGGAGCGGCCACCCCGACCGGCTCGCCCCCTCGGCCCGGCGATCCGCAGAACTCGACGAGCGTGTCGAGCGCACCCGCCTCGACGACGGCGTCGGGGTTGAGGACGAACACGTAACGACCCGTCGCCTTGGACGCCGCGAGGTTGTGCGAGCGGCCGAACCCCGCGTTCTCCCGGCGATCCACGACCGTCACCTCGGGGTGGGCGTCGCGGATCGCGGCGACCGTACCGTCCCGTGAATCGTTGTCGACGACGACCACCTCGAGCCGACGAGGAGGCGTGACGGCCGCGTCGAGACTGTCGATGCACTCGAGCACGAGATCGCGACAGTTGTACGACACGATCGTGACGGTGACGTCAGGTGACCGATCGCCGTCGCCCGCGGACGGGCGGGTCATTCGGCGCCGATCCCCTTGACCACCATCTTCAGGGTCTGGGCGATCACCCACAGGTCGAGGCGCATCGACTGGTCGGCCACGTACTCGAGGTCGAGGGTGATCTGGTCCTTGATGGTGTTGGTATTGCGACCGGTGCACTCGGACTTGCATGCCAGGCCGGCCTTCACGTTGAACTTCGCGAGTTCGTACGGCTCGTAGTGGCGGACGAGCTGGGGCAGCTCGGGCCGGAACCCCACGATGCTGATGTCGCCTTTGAGGACGTTGACCAGGTTGGGGAGCTCGTCGAGGGTGGAACGTCGAAGGAAGGCACCGAGCGGAGTGTTCCGTGGGTCGTCGGCGTGCTTGTAGTACCGCGACGCGAGCTCGGCACTGTCGAAGTTGTAGTCGTACAACTCGGGAAACCGTTCCTTGGCGTCGACGTACATCGTGCGGAACTTGTAGAAGGTGAAGACCCGACCGCCGCGACCGATCCGCTGCTGGCGGAACACGGCTGGCCCCGGGCTCTCACGGCGGATCAGGATCGCGAGCACGGCCATCACCGGAGCGGTGAGGACCAGCGCGGGAATCGCGATGACGAGGTCGAGCACCCGCTTGAAGAAGTGGTAGATCGGACCGGCACTCGATCGGATCTCCACGTCGAGGGAGTCGAGACGGCTTCGCACGTAGGCCTCGATGTCGGCCGGGTCGAGTTCGGGCCCGACCCAGCGTGTGCCGACACCGGATCCGAGGCGACCGTCGGCGAGATCGATGACCTCGGCGTCGGAGCCGTCCACGAGGTCGATCACACCCCCTGCGGAATGCTCCTCGACCCCGGGCTCACGGACGATCCGCGCAACCGGCTCGGACGGGCCGGGCTTGACGACCCTCAACGTCCGTTCGGCGTCAGCGAATCCTTCGAACTCGTCGGTCCGGTCGGCCGGAGCGGTGTTCGGGTTTCCGGAAACACGAAGCCGAGGTGTTGCCGTCGCCTTCTCCACCGATCACTCCCCAACCGTTCCAGGTTCGCCGCACACCGATCGGGACCATCCAGGACTCCCTGTGGTGGCGCTCTTCCGAGGGTAACGATCCGAATGGGGTAAGGCAACCCGGTAGTCATTGACGTACCACCACCGGTCGCGGCGACGGCGCAGCCGCTCCGGAGGGGCGAGGCGTCGAGGGCCGAGCCCCCTCCGGGAGTCGGGCGGTCAGCGGGCGAACACCGGGGACTGCTCGTCGGCCGGTGCGGCCGTGCCGCCGATGAATCCGTCGAGGAAGCCACGGCTCGTGACGATCGCGGACGACATCCAGGTCGTGTAGCCGTTGACCTGGCGGGCGAACACCATCCGTGACCCGTCCGCCGAGAAGTCGACGGCCCCGTTGATGTTGCCGTCGTCGACCAGGGGCTCGACCTTGACCTCGCCGCTCGTCACGTCGGCCCACATCAACGACCACGGGCCTCCGGGGAACGAACCCGTGCACCGTAGCCACACGATCTTGCTGCCGTCGGGGCTGAAGTACGGATCGAAGTCGGCCTGCCCGACGGTGTCGACCGTGAGCCTCGTCTCCGCCCGCGTCCGGAGGTCAAGACGGAAGACCTCATAGTCCCACCAGAAGCAGAACGTGTTGGTGACCGGGCAGCCGATGAACAACACCGAACCACCGTCTGGATGCCACGACGGGTCGATGGCCCCGCCACGGTGGTTTGTGAGCTTGACGGGATTCGAACCATCGGGATTCGTGCTCCACAACTGCATGTCGAAGTCGTTACCGGCGGTCATCAGCAGCTTCGTACCGTCGGGCGACCACTCGACGTGGCCCTGTCGGGTCCAACCGTAGGAGCCACGCGGGATGATCACATGCGGGTCGGAACCGTCGGCGTTCATGACCCACAGCGAGTTGGTGGTGATGTCGTTGACCGACGAGCGGCCCTTGTCGGCCTTGTAGAAGAGGATCCGCGAACCGTCGGGACTCGGCCGAGGCCACGTGTGCTCGTTGTCGGGATCTGAGGTGAGCGCGGTCCGACCCGTTCCGTCGAGCCGCTTACGGACGATCTGGTAGGTCCCACCGCTCACCACGGGCGAGGAGGCGAGTATGTGCTCCTCGACATGCGCGTCCTCGACCCGGGGCGCGGCGGTCGTGGTCGTCGTGGTGGTGGTGGTTGTGGTGGTTGTCGTCGTTGTGGTCGTCGTCGTGGTGGTCGTGGTGGGTGCGATCGGGATCAGGGGAAGGAACGGCCACTGGCGCGGGATGAACCGCCGCTTCAACTGGAAGGCATCGACCCCCGACTTCTCGGCGGGTGCCGGTGACGCGGTCGAACAGGCCGACGCGATCATCGCGACACATGCGACGGCGACCCCGATCCGTAGCAGACGTGTGGACATGAAAAGCTCCCCAGCTCTGGCCGATGTGCACCGGCGTGTTGGGGATCTGTTCGGTGGCCGGTCGGGGCGCCTTGAGAATCAACGGCATCGACGTGGAGAATCGGTCACGGCGACAGGTACATGAAGACGTCCTTGGTGCCGATCGGGGTGATCCTCCGTGACGGAGAGCCGTCGAACGCGTTGACGAACAGGGCGAAGCGATCGCCCAACCAGAACCGGCTGTACACCAGGCGTCTGCTGTCGGGCGTCCAGTTCGCGTAACCGCCGCGACCGTCGACCTCGACGACGTCGCCGAGGGGATCTCCGGCCCTGGTGGAACGGCGCCACGTAGAGCCCCGTCCCGAGGAGACCGACCTCGATCCACTCCACCGATCGACCGTCCGGCGACACGTACACGTCGTTGGGGTTCCGGCCGGGACCGTCGAAGACCACGGTGCTGCTCCGGACCTTGTCACCGTCGGCGGGCACGCTGAGGATCTGGGTGTCGTCACAACTCGGTTGGCGGTCGGGACACCCGACGAACACCAGATGGGCCCCGTCCGGGGTGAAGCTCGGATCGCTGGAAACACCCCGACCCCGGGAGTCGCGCCGATCGGTGACCTGGCGAAGGTCGCCGGTGTCGACGTTGAGCACGAACAGCTGGGTCTGCCCGTCCTTCATCAACGGCACCGGACCCAGCGACGGGTAGTGCCCCAACACGATGACGACGTGGACACCGTCGGGAGACCAGTTGGCAAGGCCCTGGACCAACGACTGACCCGCCGTCGGCCAGTCGCGTTCGGTGGCGACCTCGCGCTTGCGGGCGTTGCTGAAGATCCGCCGCACACCGCTTCCGTCGACGTTGGCCATCCACAGCTCCTGGGTCGCGTAACGACACTGCTCACCAGAGGTGCCCTGCGGCGCCCGGTAGAAGACGTAGCGGCGGCGGTCGGGCGACAGACGAGGCCAGAGTTCCTCGTCGGAGCTGTTTGCGCCGCTGATGGGTCGACGGTCGCTCCCGTCGGCGCCCATCGATTCGATGTCGAAGTCGTTTCCCGACTTGCTACAGGGATTGGTCGGCGGATCGTGAGCGACCGAGACGAGCATCCGTCCTCTGCCGAGCGGTGTCACTCCGGCGACCGATTCGGGAATGCGTTCTGCCACGGTGGTCGTGGTCGTGCTGCTCGACACCGGACGACGCGGGAGGCGGGCCCCAGAGGTGGGCCGGTTGCTGGTCAGGCGTGACATCACCACGAAACCGATCACGAGCACGACCGCGACGACGGCGAGGACGATGAGCAGCCCGAACAGGTACCGACGACAACCGCGACGGCGTCGACCCCCACCTTCCGGCGCGGGTGGCACCGGAGCCCCGGGGTACGACGGTGGGGCTCCGGCACCCCCGGGCGGTACGGCCCCCGGGTACGGCGATGGAGCGCCCGGGTACGGCGATGGAGCTCCTGGTCCCGCCGGGGGCACGGCCCCCGGATACGGCGATGGAGCGCCCGGATGCGAAGGGGACGTCGTCGGTTCGGTCATCGCAGGATCATCGCACGGCCTCCACCTTGACGGGGCTCCGGCGGTGGGCGACGATGCCGACCGGACGGGATGCAGGATCCACCGATCGCCGTCGACGGAGGGGTGAGGTGACGAGCGAGCCGACGGCGGACACCGCCCGACTCACTCCCGACCCGCCCGGGGCCACCGAAGGGGCCTCCGCCGGCGGCAAGGGCGCTGCGAGCTCGGCCGCCGAGCTCGTCCGGCTCAGCAGCTTCGTCCTGTTGAACGTCGGGGCGTTCCTGCTGATCATCCACTACCTGTCACCTGCGGACATGGGTTGGTACGCGCTGATCAACGTGGTCACCAACCTGGCCTTCGTCGTCGCCGACCTCCAGATGGACAAGGTCGCGGTCCGCCGCATCAGCCAGGGCGACGATCCCGAGGAGGTCATCGGCGCGGCGGTCGGCGTCCGGCTCGTCGGTTCGATCCTCGCCACGATCGCGACCCAGGCGGTCTTCATGGGGATCGGGCTCGCCCGAGGCGAGGTGCGTGGCGACGTGCAGCTGGCGGCACTGCTCGCGTCCAGCCAGTTCCTCGGGGAGAGCTTCTTCGTGGTGGGTGCGATCTTCCAGGCACAACTCCGCGCGTACCTCGACGTCGTCCCCAGGATCCTGTACCTGGTACTCCGCTTCGCTCTAACCCTCGTGCTGTTGGAGGCCGGGGCCCCTTGGTGGGCACTGTTCGTGGCATGGGTGCTCGGCTACGCGATCGGCGATGCTGCCGCGCTGGTGCTGTTCCGCATCAAGACCGGCAACCATCTACGGCTCCGTCTCGCCGGCACCGGACCGTTGGTTCGTGAGGCTCTGACCCTGGGGATCGCCAGCCTGCTCGGGATGGCGTCGGTGCAGTTCGGCACCGTCTATCTGGGAGTGACCGCTCCGTCCAGGACGATCGCGGTGTTCAACGCCGCGATCCTGCCCATCCAGTACCTGTCGATGTTCGGCGGTGTGGTGGCGATCGTCGCGTTCCCACTGGTCTCGGAGGCCTGGGCCGCCCATGACATGGTCAGATTCGGACGTATCGACGCCATCGCTCGGACGGGGATCCTGGCGCTGTTCGCCCCGGTGTGCATCCTGTTGTTCCAGGTACCGCTCGCACCCGCCATGGAGAAGGTGTTTGGTCGCGGCTACGGCGCCGCGGCGCGGCCACTGCAACTCATGTCGGTCGCGCTCGTGCTCGTCAGCGTGATGATCTGGGCCGGTTTCGTCTTCCTCTCGGTGGGCAAGCCGCGCCTGATCATCATGGTCAACCTTGCCTGCCTCATCGTGGGGGTTGCGTCGTGCCCGTTGGTGGTGCCGCGATTCGGGCTCGAGGGCCTCGCAGCGGTCGGTATCGGAGCGACCGGCCTCGCGATGATCCTGGCATTGGCGCTCTCCCGGCAGTTCACCCCCGGTGGCTTCGACGTGTCGGGTTCGGTGCGACTGGCGATCGCTTGCACCGGGCTCTGGGGTTCGCTCGAGATCGTGGGCCGGGTGAACAACAATTTCCTTCTTCTTGTTATCGTCGGAATCGTCGTGTACCCGCTCCTGGTGGCCCTCCTGAGGGTGTTTCCGAGAACAGCGTTCGTAGGGCTCCGAGCCGACGACGCGTCTCGCTCCGGGGGGCCGCGTGAGCGACGTGGGGTGCGGATCGACGGGGTCCCGCTCGAGGGTCGCGCCGACCGGGTTCACCTGTGAGCGACCGGGAAGAGGCGACCGCGCCTCCCTCCGGGGCCGACCCGTCCCTCTCGGCGTTTCGGATTCGACAGTGGCTCGTCGAACGAATCGCCAACGTCGGCGGGACGCCGGTCGACGAAGTCGATCCGACCGCTCCGTTCAGCCAGTACGGAGTCGACTCCGTCGGCGCTGCCGAGCTCGTCGCCGGGCTCGAAACCCTCCTGGGTCGCGAACTCGATCCGACCGTCGTGTTCAGTTTCGAGTCACCCGCAGAACTGGCGGCTCACCTCGTCTCGTCGCCGGATGCCGGAGCGCGAACCGCCACGATGACCGCCCCGAGACCGCCGGCCGCTCACTCGGACGGTGTCGTCCACGAACCGATCGCCCTCGTGGGGATCGGCTGCCGCTTCCCGCGGGCCGACGGCCCCGAGGAGTTCTGGCGTCTGCTCGCCGAAGGCCGTGATGCCATCGGCGAGGTGCCCGAAGGCCGATGGGACGCGGCCGACGCGGCCCGGGACATGCCGAGCCAACTCCGCCTCGGCGGCTTCGTCGAGGGTATGGAGCTCTTCGACCCTGCGTTCTTCGGGATCTCCCAAATCGAAGCCGACCGTATGGACCCCCAGCAGCGACTGCTCCTGGAGACGACGTGGGCTGCATTGGAGGACGCGGCGATCAAGCCGTCCACACTCCGCGGCGGCAACACCGGGGTGTTCGTCGGGATCTCGGCGAACGAGTACAGCCGCCGGCAAAGTGCGTCGCCCTCGCTGGTCGACGCGTTCTTCGGTACGGGCAACGCCCTCAGCATCGCCGCCAACCGGCTTTCCTACGTGCTCGACCTCCGGGGTCCGAGCCTCGCGATCGACACGGCGTGCTCATCGTCGCTGGCCGCCCTGCACCTCGCGTGCACCTCGCTTCGCCGGGGTGAATGCGAGGTCGCGATCGTCGCGGGAGCCAATGCCATCCTCACCCCGCTCCTCGCCGGCTACTACCTCGACGCGGGGCTGATCGCCCCCGACGGCCGGTGCAAGACGTTCGACGCGAAGGCCGACGGAATCGTCCGGGGGGAGGGGGTGGGTGTGGTCGTGCTCCAGGCGCTCCCGGCAGCCAGGAGGGCGAACCGACGCGCCTACTGCGTCATCGAGGGGTCCGCCACCAACCAGGACGGACGATCCAACGGGCTGACCGCACCGAACCCGGAGGCGCAGATGGCGGTCTTCGCCTCCGCGTGCGCGGACGCGTCGGTCCGACCCGCCGACGTGCAATACGTGGAAGCGCACGGGACGGGCACGGTGCTGGGCGACGCCATGGAGTTGCGCTCGCTCCAGGCCGTCTACGGCGCCCGGGCACCCGGTTCGGACCCGCTCCTGGTCGGCTCGGTCAAGACCAACCTCGGACACCTCGAGGCCGCGGCGGGGATCGCCGGGGTGATCAAGACAGCCCTGTCGCTGCACCATGGCCTCCTACCCGCCACCCTTCACATCACATCACCCAATCCGATCCTCCGGGACCTCGACACCGTCGAAGTCGTCTCGGCGCTGACGCCGTGGCCGGTGACGGACGGTCCGCGTCGGGCGGGTGTGAGCGGGTTCGGCTTCGGGGGCACCAACGTCCACGCGATCCTTGCCTCGGCACCGTCGGTCGACGGCCCGACCGCTGCCGGCCCACCGCGCCGCCCGACCGACGTCGAATCGGACCGACCCGTGTTGCTCCCGCTGTCGGCTCGCACACCCGGCGCGCTCGCTTCGCTCGCCCGTTCCGTCGCGGACCGCCTCGACACCTCACCGGACGAATTCGCCGAACTCGCCGCGGCGATGGCCCTCACCCGCGACGAGCACCCGCGCCGGGCGGCAGTGCTTCACACCAGCGCGAATGGCGCGGTGAAGGCGCTCAGAGCCCTTGCCGAAGGCGGGAGCCCCCGCGGGGTGTCGAGCTTCGCCCGGCGCGGCACCGAACCCGCGACGGTGGCGTTCGTGTTCAGCGGACAGGGCCGGGCATGGTGGCCCCTCTCGTCGGAGTTGCTCGCGGATCCGGTCATCGGCTCGGTGCTCGAGCAGTGCGACCGCGAACTCCGCGACCTCGCAGGCTTCTCGATCATGGACGTACTCCGCTCGGGCGAACCCGTGCTGGACCACAACCGCGCCCAACCGTTGTTGTTCGCGTTGCAGGTCGCTATCGGCGAACGATGGCGCGCCTTCGGAGTCCAGCCGTCCATGGTGATCGGCCAGAGCATCGGGGAGTTGGCCGCGGCACACGGCGCCGGTGCGCTGCGACTCTCCGACGGCCTCGAACTTGCCTACCACCGTGGGCGGGTCATGGAGGAGTCCAACGGCTCGGGACATACCGCGTTCGTGGAGCTTCCGGACCACGAGGCAAGGGCGCTCATCGAGTCGCTCGGCCTTGACGTGACCGTTGCCGGGGTGACCGCACCCGACAACTGCCTGGTGAGCGGACCCAAGCCCGACACGGTCGCGATGGTGGAGGCCGTCAAGGAGATGGGCCACCTCGCCCAGGTGTTCGAGGTCGCCGACATCCCCGGCCACGGTCCCCTGATGACCCCCTACGCATCGGAGCTCACCAGGGTCATGGAGGGGATGGACACGCGCCCCACCCGGATCCCGATGATCTCGACCGTCACGGCATCGCTGATCGACGGAGTGGACCTCGACGCCCACTACTGGGGTCGCAACATCCGCGAGCAGGTCCGCTTCATGGACGCCGCCAGGATCGCCGTCGAGCTCGGTGCCGACCTCTTCGTCGAGGTTGCGCCCCACCCGGTCATCAGTGTGTCGCTCCGCCGATGCCTGGAGTCCTTCGGTAGCCCCGCGACGGTTCATCACAGCGTGAAGCAGGGCGAGCCCGGCGCGGAGGCCATCCACCGGGCACTCGGCGGCGCTTGGGCGGCCGGGGCCGCTGTCGACTGGCGTGCAGTGTCCGGTCGGGCCGCCGCCACGACCGAGGCACCCCGTTACCCATGGGACCATCGGCGTTGTTGGTTCGATCCCCCGACCGACGGCACCGTGTCGATGCCCGGCGATCCGTGGGGTGTGGGCGAAGCCTCCTCGACCGGGCATCCGACGTTGCTCAACCAGCTCACGATCGCGGACCCGTCGGAGAGCCGCGTCTGGGCCGGCACCGTCCCCCCCGATCTCGGCGGCGTGGCCTGGGCGCTCGAGCTCGCCGTTTCGGCCGCCAGGTTCGCGTTCGGGACCGACGCGATCGCGCTCACCTCCGTCGAGTTCGGGGCGGATGCGATCGACGGGATCGCTGCGGGGACCCCGCTCCAGGTGGTGATCGGAGGTGCCGGGCCCGTTCGTCGATGGCGACTCTCCGTACTCGGGGTGGAGGACTACCGCCCGATCGCGGCGGGGGACGCCGAGTCGTTGGGGATCGGCGCGATCCCCGAGGTCGCCCGAGCACCGATCCCCGCGAACGGCCGCACCCTCCGGCCCGAGGAGCTCGCGACCGCGATCGACGAGGCCGGGGTGGCACCACGACGGCGGCCGCTCGTCGGCTCGATCACGCTGGGACCGACCGCCGCGGTGCTGGGCCTCGACCGTCCTGCCGACACCTCGACCCACGGGCTGTCGTTCGACCCTGCACTGCTGGACGTCGCCGCCTCCGTCGGCCACGAGGTGCTGAAACCGTCCGGGCCGGTGGTGCCGACCCGGATCGAGCGCCTGGTGTACCGGCGCGACCCCGGGCCGACGACGCGCGCGGTCATCGACGAGGACGGCACGCACGTCGTGCTACTCGACGAATGGTCCAACCCGGCGGTCGAGGTCGCGGGCATGAGCTCCGCACCACGGCGAACCGATCGCATTCGGGCGATCGTCGAGCAGTGGACCGAGGCACCGGCCGCGCCCGCCGCGGAGGTCGAGCACCATTTCGTCGTCCTCGACCGGAACACCACCTGGGGGGCCGATCTCGCTGATGCACTCTCGGCGGACCGCGTCGATCCCGCCGGCTGGACTCCCCCGCCGGAAGGGGGCCGAATCGACCTCGTGCTCTGCACAGAAGCGGCCGATCCCGCCGGTTCGATCGCCGCGATCGATTCGGTCGTCGCCGCCGGTGGCGACGGTGCCGCCGAGGTCCACCTCCTCGTCGTGAACCGACTGTCCGCAGTGGTGGAGGAGCCGGGATCGTCCGAACCCTGGGCCGACTCACCCGTCTCACGAGCCACCGTCGCGGTGGCTATGGCCGGCCGGCTCCCCGCAACCAGGGTCGTCGAGTTCGCGGACACGTCGGGGGGAGACTCGATCTCGCCGTCGCTGCTCGTGGCCCTCGCCTCGGAGCTTCGGTCCGCCGAGACCGCCTCCGCGGTGGTCCTCGTCGATCAGCGTCGACAGGTGGGGGCGTTGGCACCACTCGAACCGCTCGAACCCAACGACCCCGAGGATCCGGCCGGCCGGCCCTTCGAGTTCCGCTGGACGGCCGAGGACACCGCAGCCGCCCACCTCATCGCCGAGCCGACCTCCGAGCCGACCGACGAACCCATGGTGACGGTGGAGGTCCTCGCCGCGTTGAGCGGGTCCGGTGAGGCGCACATGACCGCGACGACCATCGGGGTGGCGGCGGTCGGACGAATCGTCGAGCCGCCGACGAGTGGGCCCGGCGGGCTCGTAGCCGTCGTCGCACCTGGCGCGGCACGCTCGCTACTCCGGGTCCCGGCATCGCGATGCTGGAGCCTCGCGGAGCCCCACGATCCGAGCAGCGTCGGCTCCCACGGCGGGGAGGCGCGTCGTCGCTCCTCGACATCGCCGTGAATGCACTCGTGCGCCTCGGCGCGAGTACCGATGACCTGCTCACCGCGGCGCAACGCGAACCCGCCATGACCGCCGCCGCCTTCGCCGCCCTCGTCGCCACGCCCGATCCCACCCCGATACCGCTGTCGTCAGGGGCGGCCCCGATCCCGCCGGGCACCGCCGCCGCCCTGGACATGACGACAGTCGAGGCCGTGCTACCGGCGGAGGAACGGCGTTGGTGCCCGGCACCGGGGTCAAGGTGCGTGGTGGTCGACGCCACGGAGCACAGCCTCGACCCGTCGGCGTCGGGGCGCCTCCCCGCTGTGACGGAGTACCTCCGCTCGCGAGGGCCCGCGACATTGTCGTGATCACCGCGCACCCCGACCACGCGTCCTCCGTCGCGCCGGAGGACTCCTCCGTTCCGGAGATCCGGGTCGTGACTCCCGCGCAGACCGCGTCGACAGCCGACGTCGTGTCCCTGGCGTCGGAGGGCTCCGACGGGGAGCGGCGCGCCACCGGGTGTCTCGTGTGCATCGGCGCGGCGCACGTCGCCGCGCTCGCCGAGGCGCTGGATCCCGAGGTGCTGATCGTCATCGGGTCCACCGCGGCACTCCTCGCCGAGGGCGACTGGCACGACGATCTCGAAGCGCAGGGCGCGGTCCGGCGTCACGTCCGTTCCGGGGGTCGGGCGCGTTCCTCGGTCTGGCCCCGGGCGCGTCCGCCGTGGGGCTGGGCCCGCTACTCGATCGCCAACTGTTGTCGGGGCCCGTCGTGTGCGGGATCACCGCTGATCGGACCGACGACCGACGGAACCTTCCGGCGAGCCCAGCCGGGTGGCTGGGCGCAGTCATCGCCTCCGAGCAACCGGCACCGGACCGACCGGCCATCTCCACCGCACTGGGGAGCGGCTCGCCGCGACCACCGCGGATCGGCGTCGGGAGCTGGTCGCAGAGATCGTGCGCGGCTACCTCGCCGAGATGCTCGGCATCGACGCCGCCGAGTTGGACCTCGACAGCCCGATCGGCGACTACGGCGTGGACTCCCTCGTGGGGATGGAACTTCGGAGCAGGATCGACAAGGAGTTCCACTACCTCGTCCCCCTCAGCGACCTCTCCCGGACCATGGCCGTGAACGAGTTGGCCGCTCACCTCGACGCCGCGGCCGTACCCCTGTTGATCGGCGACGCCGAGCCGACGGCGACCGTGCACTCCGAGCTCCTGACCGTGATCCCCGTACGCGAGGCCGCGGGAACGCCCACCTGGTGGCTACCCGACGCGTTCGCCGCACCGGATGTGTTCACGGAGATGGGCCGACGGCTCGACGGCGTCTCCGTACTGGTCATCGTCCCACCGTGGATGACCGACGACACTCCCGTGGAGGCGTCGGTGACCGAGGTGGCGCGCCGCGCGGTCGAGACCATCCGGGGCGTCAGCCGCACGGCCCCTACCGGGTCGGTGGCTATTCATTCGGCGGGCTGGTCGCCTTCGAGATCGCAACCCTTCTCGAGTCGGCGGGGAGTCGGTGGAGCGCCTCTGGCTTTTGGACCCGCCGCCACCCACCGACGGCGACCGGCAGGGAGGCGTGCCCAGCTTCGCGACCTGCTCGTCGACCACCTCGACGAGCTGTTTCCCGCACCGCCCGGCGCGGCTCCGCTGCGGGTCGACGACCTCGATCCCGAAACGGGTGTGGACCCGCTGGTGGCCCAGCTCCGCGACCGTTCCGACACCACTCCGGTCGCCGCGGTCGCCACAAGGGTGCATCGGCTCCTCACCGCGCTGGCGGCCGCCCGCGACGCGATACGTACCTACCGTCCGGCGCGCACCACCTCCGTGCCGGTGCGCTTCTTCCACGCCACCGAGGGCCAACCGTTCACGCCGGCCGGCGACCTCGCCGGATCGGACTGGGCGGCGTGGTTCAGCACTCCTCCCACGATGGTCGCGGTCGAGTCGGACCACCATGGCCTGATGCGGGCCCCGCACGTCGAGGGTGTCGCCGCCACCATCGGCCGGGATGTGCGCAGGGACGGCGACGCCGACGAAAGGGGCGGACCGATGAACGCCGAGGAGCGAACCGTGACGCAACGACCGTCGAGAGGTGCGCGCATCGTGGAGGCGATCGCCGCCAGCGACCGTGCCAGGACGCTGCTCGCCAAGGCCGGTGCGGGTTACCGTCAGGCCGACTTCTACCTCAATGCGTTGTCGGCCGAGCATCGATTCCGCAGGCTCTGCACCGCAGGCGAGGGCTTCATCGTGGGCCCCGAGGCCCGGATCACCAACCTGTCCGACGACCCCACACGGGTGCAGTTCGGCGACCACTGCCTGATCGACGGCTTCCTCAACGTGCAGCGCTTCGGGCGCTTCTCGATGGGGTCCTACTCGGCGATCTCGACCCAGGTGCGCATCGACTGTGCGGGCTACGTCGAGATCGGCGACGGCTGCGCCCTCGCGGAGGGCGTGTACATCCTCGACGGCCTCCACCACCCGATCCTCATCGACGAGCGGATCGAACACGGCATCGACCTCTTCGAGGGCGACCACATCCTCGACGGCTACGGCCCCGGTACCGAGACGTCCTATGTGGTGATCGGCGATCTGGTGTGGGTGGGCCTCAGGGCGATCATCATGAGCGGGGTGACGATCGGCCGCGGGTCGGTGGTCTCCGCGGGGGCGGTGGTCACCCAGGACGTGCCGCCCTACGTGGTGGTGGCGGGCAACCCCGCACGCATCGTCGCCCGGCTTCCTCCCGACGACATCGAGATCTCCGAACACCCTCGGTACCGGAGGAGCCGGGGCGACCGGCCCCTTCCGTCACTGAAGCACGACCCTCACGAGGTGCTACGCGAGATCGCGACACGGGTGGCACGGTTCGACGGAACCGATTCGGACTGATACCGGGACTCCAGGGACTCCAGGGGAGCACCACTCGAAGCCATTCCACCTCGCGACGGGATCCTGCGTCAGTGGGGCACTCCCGCCAGGCTGAGCGAGCCCTCCTCGAACGCCTGCTTGGCGGCGTGCCGCTGCACCTTGCCGCTCGAGGTCTTGGCGAGAGTCTTCGGCTGGATCAACGAAACCGCACCCGGTGCGATCTGGTACTGGTCGGCGACCAGGGGCGGATGGCGGACGCCACTGCGTCGAGGTCGGCTCCCGGCTTCACCTCTGCGACGATCCCGAGCCCCTCGGTGGCGCCGTCGTCGTCGGTGACCGAGAACGCGGCGATACACCCGGCCCTCACGCCGTCGACGGACTCGACGAGCAGCTCGATGTCCTGCGGATAGATGTTCCGTCCACGGACGATGATGACGTCCTTGATCCGACCCGCCACGTACAGCTCACCGTCGAGGAGGAAACCCAGGTCGCCCGTGCGAAGGTAGGGACCTTCCCCGGTGGCGGTGTGCGCCCGGAAGGTCTCCTCGGTCTGACGCCGGCGCCCCCAGTACCCCTGGCCCACACTGGGCCCACTCAGCCAGATCTCACCGAGGCGCCCGTCCTCCACGTCGGCAAAGCTGTCCGGATCGACGATCCGGATCTCGTGCAGCGGCTCGGCCGGCCCGCACGCGACCAGCCGCTCGACCGGTGAACCGCTTGTCGGAGCGACCGCAACCCCGACCGCAAGCCGGTCGCGGTCGAAGGGGGTGACGACCGGCGGGTCGTCGCTGCGATGGCCGCTGACGAACAGCGTGGCCTCCGCCATGCCGTAGCACGGCAGCATCGTCTGAGGGCGCCACCCGTAGGGCCCGAACGCCTCGTCGAACCGCTCGAGGGTGGAGGGCCGGACGGGCTCCGCACCGTTGAACGCCCGCCGCCAACTCGACAGATCGAGCCCCTCCCGCTCCTCCGGCGGGATACGCCGGACACACAACTCGAACGCGAAGTTGGGCGAGGGGCTCGCCGTCGCGCGGTACTTGGTGATGGCCTGGAGCCAGCGCCGGGGTTTGGCCAGGAAATCCATCGGCGACATCAACACACCGCTCCCCCCCCGGTAGAGCGGCTGAAGGATCCCTCCGATGAGGCCCATGTCGTGGTACGGGGGAAGCCATGACACCCACACATCCCGATCGGCGACCCCGACATTCGAGGAGATGAGCTCGGAGTTGGCCAAGAGATTCGAATGCGTGAGCACCACACCCTTGGGGACCGAGGTGGAGCCCGACGTGTACTGGATGAAGGCCACGGTGTCCCCGGTGACCCCCTCATCGGACCATGCACCGTCGTCGGCGCCTGCGAGCTCGTCGTCGACGACCAGCCACGGGGTCCGGGCCAGGTCGGGAGCGATGCCCCAGAGTTGCTCACGAAAGGCGACGAACAGCGAGTCGGTCAGGATGCACACGGCCTCCGCGTCCTGTGCGATCGCCCGGAGGCGGGGCACGCTCCGCTCGGCGTTCGTGACGTCGGGGAGGAAGGCCGGAACGGCGATCCTCCCGCTGTAGAGGCACGCGAAGAACGCAACGAGGAAGGACGGTCCGGGGGCCATCAGGATCACGACGCGGTCCTGCCACTCGCCTTCCTGGGCGAGACGGGCCGCGAGCGCGCGGGCCTGGCGGTCGAGGTCGGCGTGCGTGTAGACGAACTCGTCGTCCTCGCCGTCGAGCAGGAACCGGAAGGCCGTCTCGTCACCGATGGTGTCCGCGTGGGTACGCGTCATCTCGACAAGGTTGGTGAACAACGACTCGACCTCCCCGGTCCGGTGCTTCGAGCCATTCTACCGGTGGCGCGGCGGTTCTTCCGATGGCGGAGCGATCCGGACGCCGGCCGCGGGGCCGCGTCGACGGCCGGGTCGTCCGCCTGATTCGTCCCGTGGGATCCCCACCCGGTCGAGCTCATCCGCGGCGAACGCGATCACGCGGTCGAGTTCGTCACGGGGGGCTTCGACGGCCGGATCCTCGGCCCAGGCGGCGAGCCGCTCACCCAGGGCGTCGACCGCCGCCAGGATTCGGAGAAGGTCGAGAAGGACGCGGGTTCCCGAGGGTGCGGCCATGTCGAGCGGGGCGGGTTCGGTCCCGTCGTCGCCGCCGCCTTCGAACGCCTCGAACGCCGTCCACAACCTGGGGCCGAGCGCGGTGATGTCCGAGCGGCGCCCGGCCAGTGCCGCCTCCAGGCGTCGGAGGATCGTCAGGAGGTCCGCGACACGGCGCGGTTCACGCTGCGCGTAACGGGTGAGCGCGGAGCGCAACGTCCAGTCACCGACGCGTGGGCGCTCCGCACACTCCAGCAGCTCGACCAGTCGGGACGGGCCGATACCCGAACGCGGAACGCCCACACCCCGACCGTACCGCCGGGGTCACCCGTACCGACCGATCCTGCCGCCGCATGTCACGGGCGACGGGGCATGCGGGCCTCCCACCATCGGTAGACCTCGCCGTCGGGGTCGAGGCCGTACGCCTCACACATGGCGCGCGCACTTCGACGTACGGCCCGGTCGCGGACCCGGGAGTCCTCGGCCGAGTGCGCTTCGCGGATCGCTTCGGCTCCCACGCTCCAACGCCGTTCGTCACCGGGGAGCGGCACCCGCCGGAGGGCCGACGCACTGAGCTTGAGGGCATCGTGTGACAACGCCGTGCCGCCGTAGTGCCGCATCGCCCACAGCGAGACGGGCGGGGCACCCAGGACGGCGGCGATCCGATACAGGTCGCCGGTTCGGGCGGGCAGCACACTCAGCACCGGCACGGACGGGAGCAGCCCGCCTTCCTCGTCCACCAACGCCTCGATCACCCTTGTCTGGGTCGCCACGAGCACCTTCGGCACGAGCCGCGCATCGACCCATCGCGCCGTCGACTCGTCGAGACCCGATCGCAGGACACGAGGATGCTGCCACGCGCGTCGGTGCACCCGTGCCGGCCGCCGGCCCCACAATGACCGTGCAGGATCGATCAATCCCACCGTCATGAGTCGCGGCCCCCCGTCGGAGAACTCCTCGTCGACGACGTGACCCCTGATGGCGTAGTAACGGTCACGGAAGTCGGCCTCGACGGCAGCGACGTCACCGAGGACTCCGTTCGAGGCCAGGTCGAGGGCCGGATGGTCGCTCGCCGCGGCCAGAAGCACCGACCACGTGAGCGCGTCGGCGTCGAAGCGCACCTCCCGACACCGCGGCGCGACACCCGGTCCGACGTCGATCACGATCTTCACTTGGGCGGGATCATGATCGACACCCTCGTCACGGCGCCGACGGAGCACCGGTGCACAGACGTCGACCGCCGCGTCGAAGACGCGGGTACGCGGTGCCCAGAGATGGGTCAGGTCCGCGACCCTCGTCGCCTCGGCGCGCACCGGCGCAGCGTCACGGGCGGCCAGGAACGACTGCGGCTGCACCAGGCACAACACACCGCCCGGACCGAGGAGCCCGAGCCCGAGCAGCACGAACAATGCCGCCGAATCGGTGTAGGGCCCCGCCACCGCCGCGAGCCGACGCCGGACCTCGACGCCGAGCCGAGATCGACGTGCGGTGAGCCGTCGCAGCTGTCCGAGAAAGGGCGGATTGCCGACCACCAGGTCGAAGCCTTCCGGGGCGAACCCCGAAGGACCGACGACGTCGGCCCAGGCCGGACCATCCCGGGGGGGCTCTGGTGCCGGCGACCAAGGCGGCATCGGATGCCACATCAGCAGTGCATCTCCATGGAGCACCGACGGTTCGTCGGTCCGACCGGGCACCGACAGCTGCTCGCGACAGCGGAGGAGCGCGACCGAGTCGATGTCGACGCCCATGACCGACCTGGTGCGGGCGTGCACCGCGGCCTCCTGGGGATCGACGCCCACGGCGCACAGTGCCCGTTCGATCCGCCGGGCGACGACGTCGAGGAACGCCCCCGTACCGCAGGCCGGATCGAGCACCCTGACCCGTCGGAGCCCCTCCGGGCCTTCGGCAGCGGCACTCGCCAGCAGCGGTTCGAGCGTCAGGTCGAGGAGACGATGCACCGCCCACGCCGGTGTGTAGAACGCCCCGACCGGGCGACGCGAACCGGCGGTCGCGAGCTCGTGCTCGCGGGGATCCACCTAGCTCGGGCCCGACGGGCCGACGGTCACCTCGGCGAGCGCGTCGGGGTGACGGGCGACCCACGACGCCACGTACGGGCAGGTCGCCACCAGTACGAGTCGCTCACGCCGTGCCCGCTCGACGGCCGCCGAGACCAGCGCGGCGGCGACACCCCGGCCTCCGATCGCATCGGGGACACCCGTGTGGACGAGGTCGAGCCGGTCCCCGTCAAGGATGTACACGAGTTCGGCTTCGTGACCCTCGACCACCGCGACGAATCGTCCCCGATCGGCCTCGTCGACGACCTCGTAACCCTCCGACATGGTGCATACCTCACTTGGCCTCGCCGGTCCGATGGCGGCCGTTCGCCACGCTATTTGCCGGCACCGGACGGCCCGTACCCCGACGGGCCTCGCCCGCCGATGCTTGATCCACAACCGACGCGGGGGCATGATCTGGCCCCGTGCGGAGGCGGGTTCTGTGACGTTTCTCGGTCTGATCTTCCACAACCTCGCCGCACGACGCCTTCGCTCCGCGCTCACGGCGGCTGCAGTCGCGATCGGGGTCATGGCCGTCCTCGCGCTGGGGGTGCTGACGTCGAGCCTCCGCGAGACGGCCACTCAGATCCTCAACATCGGCAAGGCCGACTTCACCATCGCCCAGCGCCACACCGACGACATCATCAACGGCACCATCGGGCAGTCCGACATCGACCGAATCGGCAAGCTCCCGGGGGTCGAACAGGCCATCGGAGCGTTGATCGAACTCGACCACTACGACGCGGAGCATCCGGGAATCATCCAGGTGGGCCTCGCCCCCGACGCCCAGGAGGCCTTCGGGGTCACGCTGCTGAAGGGACGCGTCTACGACGCCAACAGTCCCCAGGAGGTGATGCTGGGATACCAGCTCGCGGACTCGGTCAAGAAGGCCGTCGGCGACACGATGACCTTCGGCGACCACTCCTATCAGGTCGTCGGCCTGTACCGCACCGACGTCGACTTCGGCAACAACACGATGATGTTTCCGCTGACCACGCTTCAGGGACTGAACCGGAAGACCGGCCAGGTGACACTCGGCTTCGTCAAGGTCCGGCAGAAGGGCCGGATCCAGCAGGTCGCGAAGGAGATCGACGACGAATACCCGCAGCTCACGACGATTCGAACCGTGAGCGACTACGGCCGGGCCGACCGCAACCTCACGCTGATCGAGGCGGCGAACACGGGCGGGTCGATCCTCGCCGGGCTCATCGCCATCACCGGGGTGCTCAACACCGCCCTGCTGTCGTTCTTCGAGCGTGTCCGGGAGTTCGGCCTGATGCGGGCGATCGGCTGGAGTCGTCGCCGCGTCCTCGCGCTGGTGTTGGGCGAGACACTCGTCGTCAGCATCGTCGGCGCGATGTTCGGCGTGCTGCTCGGCTGGGTCGCGATCAACCTCCTCCAGGACCTCCAGCAACTCCGCGGCATCTTCGTACCGACGTACAACGCCATGGTGTTCACCCGCGCACTCGTGTTCGCGACCGTGGTCGCGTTCCTGGGAGCGTTGTACCCGGCAATCCGGGCCGCGTCGCTCGCGCCCATGGAGGCACTACGCCGTGAGTGACGAAGGCACCGTGCCATGAGCAGACGAGCGAACGACACGCGCCAACGCGCCGACGTCGCGGTGAAGGCCGAGCGTGTGACCATGCGCTACGGCTCGACGATCGCCGTCGCCGACGTGAGCTTCGAGGTTCCCTGGGGTGGCCTCGTTGCCCTGACGGGACCGTCGGGGTCGGGGAAGTCGACCCTGCTCCAACTGATCGCCGGCCTCGAACGGCCGACCGTGGGCTCCCTCGAGGTGAACGGGCACCACCTCGACGGGCATCCCCTCGGGCTCAACCATCATCGACGCTCCGTGGTCGGCCTCGTCTTCCAGGCGCACAACCTGATCCCACGCCTGACCGCCCGGCAGAACGTCGAGCTGGCGATGTTCGGCACCCATCGCGGGCGCCACGACCGGTCCAGGCGAAGCGCCGAGCTCCTGTCGTCGCTGGGACTCGGCGACCACCTTCGCCGCTATCCACCGGAGATGTCGGGTGGCGAGCGCCAGCGCGTGGCCATCGCCAGAGCACTCGCGAACGACCCCGCCGTCCTCCTCGCCGACGAGCCGACCAGCGGGCTCGACGACCTCGCCGCGACCACGGTGGTCGACCTGCTCGCCGAGCGTGCAGCGGAGGGAAAGGCGGTGATCGCCGCCAGTCACGACGCCCGACTGCTCGGCCGGAGCGAGATCACCATCGCCCTCGCAGATGCCTCATCGGCCGGGGTCCGCGAGCCCGACGAGCCGGACGGGAGCGGCGAGGACGCGACCGAGTCACAAGGCTGAACGACCGCGGACGGTCACCCGCGCCGTCCCCGTCGCGGGAGGCCCGCCGGCGTCATCGCCCCGCAAACAGCCACGCAAGCCGTCGAGCCTCCACGTCGACGTCATGGCGTGCCCACACGCGTGCGCGCGCCGAGGAGCCGAGACGGTCCAGTTCGTGCGGCGGGGTGTCGAGGCAGCCGACCATCGCGTCGGCGAGCCGATCGACGTCACCGGCGGGGCACAGCCATCCGTGCTCCCCGTGGGTCACCAACTCGGGGATGCCCGCGACGAAGGTGGAGATGACGGGGCGCCCGAGCGCCATTGCCTCCATGATCACCACGGGAAGGCCCTCGGCAAAGCTGGGGAGCACCATCGCCCGCGCGGCGAGGATCTCCTCCCGCACCTGGGCACCGCTGATCCACCCCGTGATCCGGACCTTCGCGGTCAGGTCGAGCGCACGAATGTGAGCCTCGACCTCGCCACGCATCTCCCCATCGCCCGCGAGCACCAACTCGAGGTCGCGCCCGCTGTCGAGTACACGTCTCGCGGCATCGAGGAGTAGCAGCGTGCCCTTCTGCGCGCTCAGCCTGCCGACCGAGACGAGCCTGGGAACGTCCGGGGAAGGGCGCTCGGTGCTCTCCTCGGAGAAGCCCCGCTCGAGACCACAGTGGACGACCTCGACCTTGGGCCAGTCGTCGTGGTCGATCCAACGGAACAGCTGGCTGCGACCGAACGAGCTGATCGCGACGACGAACCGACTGTGTCGGACCTTCTCCCGCAGGTGCAACGCCTCCGGTGCGTCGAACTCCTCGGGGCCATGGACCGTGAAGCTGTAGGGCGGACCACCCAGGCACCGGGCGAGCATGGCGATCTCCGCCGAGTTCGTGCCGAAGTGGGCGTGGAGGTGCGTCACACCACGCCCGCGGAGCGCTTCGACGAGCAGTGCGGCCTCGGCGAGGTAGACGCCGTGCAAAGTGGATGCACGATCCGATCGCCTGGCCATCGTCACCGCCAGGGCCGACGCCTCGGCGAATGCACGGGGGTCACGTCGGGCCGCTCGCGCCGTAGCGCCGGCCAGGCGGCCACCACCCTGGTTGACCAGGTAGGTCGTCCGTTCACGTTCGTCACGATCGGCCGGATCGACCAGATCGGCGCCCTCCCAGCCCCGTTGCGCGAAACGATCCACCCGCACGCCCAGACGCTCGAGTGCGGTGACCTCACGACGTACGAAGCTGTGGCTGACCTTGGGATACTGGTTGACGAGGTAGGCCACGCGGAGGCCGTCGACCGCGCTCGCGTCGGCTCCGGCCGCGTGCCGCTCGATCGTGGGCCGGGACATGGGGTCCGTCAGTGTAGGGATCGTCGGCTCGTTTCGGCGGCGAGTGCCCGAAGCCCCGCTGCGGTCGCCGCCGAGCGGGGGACGCGACCGCTGCGGAGTCCCGTCCCGCGACCGGGCCCTCACCGCTCCACGACGCTCCTAACGTTGGGGCGTGATCACCCATGAGGTTCTCAACCAGGTCGATCCGCTCGACGCCTACAACCTGTTCGAGACCGATCCGACCCTCGTCGCCGCCGTCGAACGGGAGGGCGCCGGATGGGCACTGCCGGAGATCCGGGCGTTCGGCGGGTACGTCGGCACGCCCGACTGGTTCGAACAGGGCCGGCTCGCGAACCGCCATGAGCCGGTGCTCCACACCCACGATGCCGTGGGACGCCGGATCGACGAGGTGGAGTTCCACCCCGCGTGGCATCGGCTGATGGAGTGCTCGCTCCGCAACGGCCTGCACAGCCGACCCTTCGAGCGCGCACCGGGCGAGGGGGGCCGGGTGGCTCGCGACGCGATGTTCATGCTCATGAGCCAGGTCGAGGCCGGACACGGCTGTCCCGTCTCGATGACGACGTCGGTGATACCGGCCCTCCGGGCCGAGCCCGCGATCGCACAGGCCTGGACTCCGACGATCCTGTCCCGGACCTACGACCCACGGATGTTGCCCGTCGGCGAAAAGGACGGGGCCACCATGGGGATGGGGATGACCGAGAAGCAGGGGGGCTCCGACGTCCGTGCCAACACGACGGTCGCAACCCCTGCCCCCTCGCTGGGCGATGGCGTGTTCCGCCTGGTCGGCCACAAGTGGTTCACGTCCGCGCCGATGTGCGACGCGTTCCTCGTGCTGGCCCAGGCGCCGGGCGGGCTCACCTGCTTCCTCCTGCCCAGGATCCTGCCGGACGGCAGCCGCAACGCGCTGCGGATCCAACGGCTCAAGGACAAGCTGGGCAACCGCTCGAACGCGTCGAGCGAGGTCGAGTTCGAGGAGACGATCGTGTTCCGCGTCGGAGAGGAGGGAAGGGGTGTTCGGACGATCATCGAGATGGTCGGCCATACCCGCCTCGACTGCGTAGTGGGATCGACGGCCCTCATGCGCCAGGCCGTCTCCCAGGCCGGTTGGCACACCGCTCACCGGCGGGCCTTCGGCGCACTGTTGTCGGACAAACCGCTCATGCGCAACGTCGTCGCCGACCTCGAGGTGGAGGTCGAGGTCGCAACGCTGATGATGATGCGGGTCTCCGGGGCGTTCGACCGTATGGGGCTCGATGCCGCCGAGGCCGACTTCGCCCGAATCGCCACACCGGTCGCGAAGTACTGGGTGACCAAGCGGTGCAGCGAGACGGTGCGTGAGGCCATGGAGTGCCTCGGTGGCAACGGATACGTCGAGCCCTCGATCCTGCCGCCTGTACCGGGAGTCTCCGGTCAACGCGATCTGGGAGGGATCGGGCAACGTCATCGCCCTGGACGTCGTCCGAGCGCTCGCGGGTGCTCCCGAGGCGGCGAAGACGTTCGTGGCGGAGTGCCGACTCGCCGAGGGCGCCGATCGGCGCTTCGACGCCGCGGTGGACGGGTTGGAGGGATCGCTCACCGAGCCCCGCAGCCCCGAGGCCGCGGCCCGGCGGTTGGTCGAACGCATGGCGACGGTGTGGGGGGCGAGCCTGGCACTCCGACACGGTGACACCGGCCTTGCCGACGCGGATCTCCTCGCGCCGAGGGCGATCACGGATTGCTGTTCGGAACTCTCGACCCCGGTCTCCCACTCGACGTGCTGGCCGACCGCGCCGTGCCCGTCATCTGACGTTGTCGGGGCCCTGCGACGCTAGGCGGGCACGAAGGTGCCATGGAACCCGAAGGGCACCCGCTGAGGGAGCTCGACCCTCGCAACCGGTCCGGCGGTCACATCGTCGGCGGCGACGATCACCAACTGACTCGTGGCCGACGGAGCGTCATAGAGGTAGGTCAGCAAATAGCCACGGTCCTCGGCCCTACCGGTCGGCACGAAGAGCCACTCACCGCCGAACTGGCCCTTCGGCGGCACCCACTTCTCGCGACGGTCGCGAACGAAGTCGTGCTTGATGATGCCGCGCAAACGTGGAACGACATCCGGTTGGCTGGCCTGCACGAGATAGCCGTAACGGTGCCGCCGGCCCACCCGACGCGGGTCGCGCGTGGGTAGCTCTCCGGGGTCGGAGGTCTCGAGCACGTCGTCGCGAACGACTCCCGTACGCGTGTCGAGGCGCCATCGCCGGAGACTCAGCCCGCCACCACCCAACATGGTGGACCCCTGCTCGAAGGCCGAGCCCAGCCGGCAGACGTCCAACACGATCAGGTCGCCGTCGCGATAGGCGTTGACCGAATGGAAGACGTAGCACGGATCGATCGGAAACCACCGGATGGCCGTGCTCGGCCCGCCGAGGGGCATCACGCCGAGCCGCGCCCCGGACTCGGGCCTCCAGACGAACGGCTGTGCGCCACTCCTGGGATCGGCGGCCCACCTGGTGGCCGCGGCGAGGTCGAACACGACCGGGAGCTCCCAGAAGACGACGTCCGATTCGGTGATCGCGAAGTCGTGCATCATCGTCGGACGGTCGGTGTCGACCACCTCGACCGTGTTCATCGCCCCCGACGAGTCGGTGACGTGATAGGTCAGGTAGGGCGGTGTGAACCCGTAGCCGAAAGAATGCATGGAACCCGTGGCCGGGTCGATCTTCGGGTGCGCGGTGAACGAGCCCGGGAGGCGTCCACCGAAGTCGTGAGGACCGACCGTCGAAAGGTCGGATCCGGACAACTCGTAGGGGAAGCCGACCTCGCCGCTACTGAGCAGGCGACCGCCGTGGTACAGCACCGAGACGTTGCTTTGCGACGTCTCGCCCAGCGGTGGTCGCGACCCGAATGCCTCGCGGTCCCGATACAGCGGTGTGTCCACATATCGGTTTCGGTACTGCGTCGCCCTGCCGCCCTCGAGCCAGACCCCGTGGACCATCCCGTCACCGAAGAACCACCCCGCCGACTCGCCGCTGGCGGGATTGGAGCCGTTGCGAACGTACAGGCCGTTGAGTTCCGAGGGGATCCGCCCCGAGAGCACCCGGAGCGAGGTTGCCTCGACCTCGTCGGCGACCGGGGCGAAGTCGCCGTCCAACCACCATCGGCCCGAGGACGGAGGCGGTGGTCGAGAAACGGCCGACACGACATCGGTCCCCGAGGTGGAAGGGCCGGGCCGTGTGCCCGACCCACCGACTCCATCCTCGGGGCCGTCGCTCCCGGTGGAGCACGACGCCCCCCAGACCGACGAGCCGAGCGCCGCCGACGCCGCCAACCAGCCGCGACGCGACACCGCGACGGGTCGGTACGAGCCGGCCGAGCAGTCGCCACCGCCCGGCCGGTCCGACGGTGAGGCCTCCGAATCCACGACGCGAGGATGGCACAGCGGCGGGCCGCGTACCCCCCTCACCGGATCCGACACCGCGACGACGAGCCGTGCACGCCGCTCCACGACGGCGAGCGATCAGCCATTGACCGGCGATCGCAACCGTACCGTCATGAAATGACGACAAAGGATGCCACTCCTGCATTGATATTCCGAGAACCTCATTTCCGTATTTCGTGCCCATGAGGCGGCGTACTCGGCGTACAATTGCGTGGTGAAACCAGGGACTCCTACTCGGAGTAGGCAGTCCGTACTCGTACGTCCTTTGCAGGACTTCGAGCACTCCTTGCCTCCTCCGTCGGGCGACGGCTAGACCGGACCACCACGTCAGGAGGCGGCACTGATGCACTTTCCCGGACACCGCAGCGAACCCGATCGAGACGCCCATGTCTCGGTGGACCTGTCCGATCCGAGCCTCGTGTCGATCCGGATCGCCGGTGATCTCGACCATGCCGGGACGCGGTCGATCGAGCATCGATTCCAACAGGCGATTGCACAGGCACGCGGTGCGGTGCACGTCGCGAGCGACCAGGTCACCTTCGTCGACTCCGCCGGCCTGCGGATGCTCCTACAGGGTCAGATGATGGCCGCTGACCGCTCACTCGAATATCGCCTGGTGAACCCGGCACCGCCTCTCACCCGCCTACTGCAGATCTCGGGGCTCGACGACCTGTTGGAATCCGCGATCGAATGAGGATTCGATGACGACCCACCCGGCCGACCGGCATGCGCCGGTACGGCTCGGCACACGCGAGCGCGGTGAGATCGCCCGGCTGCGCGACGGTGTGCTCGACGTCACCGACGGGCCTGCCCGTGGTCGACGGATCGAGGTGTGGATCCACACCGAGCGTGGGTGGCACCGCCCCGCAACGTCTGCCTCCACCCACGTCCGGCTGCTCGACGACACGCCGGTGGTCGCGACCCATGTCCGCGTGTCGGGCGGGGAGGTGGTCATCACCTGCGCGGCGACCCTGGCGGACGCGAGCCCCGGCAGCGACGTGCCCGACGCCGGGGACGACACCGGCTCCAACGACCGAACCGGGGTCCATGTCGAGGTCCACAACAGGACGCCCTCTCCGGTGGGTGTCGCCTGGGTGGTCCGATGTCCCCGCACTGTCGGGGCCGCGACGGATCGATCCGCCGAGGGAGTCGTTCCGCTCGGGATTGGGTGGTCGATCCGTCTCTCCCGGCCCCCGCGGTCCACACTGGTGGCGGGCGACGTGAAGACCTTGTCCGAAGGCCTCACCGCGCTCTCCGACGACGTCGCACGGGACCAGGCCGAACCGCCGGGGAACACCGGCGCCGAGGAGGTGTGCACCGCGATGGTCGTGCCGCTCCCACACACGGCGACGACCACTGCCTGGATCGGACCGGGTCGGCCGACGCCCGGGGTGAACGCCGATGCGATCGTCACCGGGTGGTCCCGTCACCGCGACACCACTCCCGCGGTCGAGACGGGCTCGGACCAGGTTGACGCACGATGGCGTAGATCCATCGCCGACCTGCTCCTGGCGGGAGCGGGGCAGCGGTCGCCACTCACCGACCGCGCGCTCGCCCGGATCGGGGCGAACGAGGCGACAGACGGGCTCGTCGCCATGGCCGGCGGCGCACCGGTTGCGACGTCGACTACCGCTGCGATCGAGCGACTGCACCTGATCGTCACGGCGTGGGAATCGGGGCTGGATGCCGACGCGGCGACGGTGCTCGCCGCCCACGTCGGAGTTCAGGTCAGGTGGCTTGCGGCACGGCGGCGGCGCAAGGCGCTGGGGACCGTCGCCGACGCTCCCGTCGTGCTGGCGCGCCTGGCCGCGATGATGGACGACCTCGGCCTCGATCGTGCAGCACGACAGATCGCCGGCCTGGGCACGACCATCCGCTCGGAGCCCAACGTCCACGGATTCACTCCCACACCGAACGGCAGCGCCTTCGACGATCTCGCACGACGACCCATGGCCGACGAGTTGCTGCCGGCCAGCGTCGACGCGAGCGCGGCGACCGTGCTGAGCATCGCGGATGCGCTGGCGCGTCCCGAGGGTGACTCCGTCGCGGTCGCGACCGCCCGCTGGCTCTGCGAGCCGGGCAGGAACTTCGAGGTGGCGCGGTTCGGGACGAGGTGGGGCGCGCTGTCCTATGCGATGCGATGGCACGGCGAGCGCCCGGCGTTGTTGTGGGAGCTGCTTCCCTGGAGCGGACGCGTGCCGGCGGGTCGCTTCGTGCTCACCGCACCCGCGATCGACCGGACCTGGTCCAACAGCGACCTGCACGGCGAGGCCCTGTTGAACGTCACCACGCCGGTCCCGTCTTCCTGATCACCGGCACGGTCACGACCGTGGCCGACTCGAGCAGGGGCGGGGCTCCCTTTCGGCAGGCCGCCGACCATGAGAGACTGCCGCCGTGACCTTCCCCGCTACGGCGGCGCGGACCCCCACCGAGGTGGCCGCGTCGATCTACTCGTCGTTGTCGCTGACGGTTCGCGGCAAGCCCGACGCCCTCGTCATCGCGGTGGCCGCGGTCATGGGGGGCGGCCACCTGCTGATCGAGGACCTGCCCGGGACGGGAAAGACGTTGCTGGCGAAGACGATCGCCGCGTCGATCGGTGGTCGCTTCGGCCGGATCCAATGCACCCCCGACCTGATGCCGAGCGATGTGTCGGGCACCTCGGTCTACTCGTTGGCGACGTCCACCTGGACCTTCCGCCCCGGACCGGTGTTCGCCAACGTCGTCCTCGTCGACGAGTTGAACAGAGCCTCCCCACGAACCCAGTCGGCTCTCCTCGAACCCATGGAGGAGCGGCGGGTCACCGTCGACGGAACGACCTACGAACTCGAGCCGCCGTTCCTCTGCATCGCGACGCAGAACCCGGCCAGCCAACTCGGAACCTTCCCGCTACCCGAGAGCCAGCTCGACCGCTTCGCCCTCTCGCTCTCGCTCGGACTTCCCGACCGTGCCGCCGAACGCGAGATCCTGCTCGGCGAAGGCGGCTCGGAGCGCCTTCGCGGGCTCGCCGCGGTCACGTCACCACCGGAACTGAGCGCCACCATCACCGAGGTTGGCAAGGTATTCGTCGCGGAGGAGGTGCTCGGCTACCTGTTGGATCTCATCGAGGCGGTGCGCGAACACCCGCTGGTCGCGGTCGGCCCGTCGCCGCGCACGGTGGTGAGCGTGTTGGCCTCGTCGCGGGCGGTGGCGACCCTGTACGGGCGCGCCTACGTGACCCCCGCCGACGTCCAACAGGTGTTCACCGCCGGCGTCGCCCACCGGATCAGCCTGCACGAGGCGGCGGGCGACGCCCGCGGCGTCGTGGACGCCGCGATGATGTCGGTGCCGGTACCCGCCGGCTGACGCCCGGAGCGCTCCAGATGCGCGAGACGATGTGGAGATCGGTACTGCTGCGGCTGCTCGCAGTCGGCCTCGCGACTTCGGCGACGGTGTACGCGACCGGGCTGCTGGCCGGCGACCGGACCGTCGCGGCATTGCCGATGGCAGCGCTGATCGCGGTGGTCTCCATCGGAACGGTGTGGCCGATCCTCAGCATCGGTCGACTACGCCTGGAGGTGACCGACAGCCCACACGACCTCGTCGTCGGGACACCGTTGCGGGTTGCACTCCGAGCGCGCGGAGCCGCCCTGTCCGGACCGTTCTGGGTCGTCGACCTCGATGGCACTGTGCCGGCCCGGGGCATTCCCACCGGTTTCGAGGTGCGGTTGGGAGGGCTGCCCCGAGGCGTTCACGAGACGATCGAGCTGTTCGTCCTCTCCCGCGGACCCTTCGGGATCGTGCGGCTCCGCCGACACGTCACCGCGGTGTTGCCGCATCCGGTCTGGGTCGCCCCGCTGCTGGGAGCCCCGCACGCGGCCGACGGAACGGACGGCGACGACCCCGGCCATCACGACGGCTGCCGTCCACATGCACACGGTGAGATCCGGTCGCTCCGGCCGTACCGACCGGCGGACCCGCCCCATCTCGTGCACTGGCCGACGACGGCTCGCCTCGGGGAGTTGATGGTGCGGGAATTCGACGCACCCTCCCGGCCCGTGCTCGACATCCGGCTCGACCTTCCCGAGGACCGTGAGCTCGCGGATGCCGAAGCCGAGGCGCGCGGCAACCTGGCCCTGGGCACGCTGCGGACCGGGCGACCGGTCCGAGTGTCGGCATGGCGGGCGGGACGCCCCGTCGTGAGCGTCCCCCGCGACGAGCGCACCCTCCGCCGCGTGTTGGCCGCCGCCGAACCGGCACCGCTTGCTCCGGTCCGCGACGCCTCCCGACACGATCCGACCGTCCGAACCCCGACCGACGATGCATCCTGAACGGACCGGCACACCGGCTACGAGCGTGGCGATCCTCACGCTCGCGACCGCAACGTCGGTGGGCCTCGCAACCTCCACGGTGGGTCCACCCGGCGGAGGCCCCGGACGCGGCTTCGTCGCCGGCGCGGCCGCCTCGGCACTCGCCGTGCTCGCGCTGCCCAGCTTCTCGTTGCACCGCACCTCCGCGACGATGTGCCTCGTCGGCGGACTGTTCGCCACCGCGCGGGGATCCAGCGCGGTCTGGGAGCCGGCACCGCGGCGATCATGGCGGTGTGGCTACTCGTCACCGTGATCACCCTCGCGTACGGGACCACCCTCACCGATCCCTTCCCCGTCACCACCAGGGACCGTCGAACCGTCGGCATGGACCCCCCGCCCCCGCATCGGCGAAGACGTGACCGAACGCGGGGACGGCGCGGCCACGTGCCCATCCCCCTGGCCGCCGTCGCCGCGGCGACATGCCTGGCACTGGCGCTCGGACCATCCTGTGGGGCGAGCGTCCGCAGTGATCGGCTCACCGGCGCCTCGCTCGAGCCCTGGGCGAACCGCGACTCCAGCGCGTTGACCCCCACCGACAGCTTGTCCATCTCCAGTCCACCGCGGCTCGGTGACGGCCTCGTCATGACCGTTCGGACCGATGAACCCGGCTTCTGGAGGACACAGACGTTCGACTTCTGGGACGGTCGGCGATGGATGATCGGCAACTCGTACCTGTCGCCGTTGGACGGCGACCGGCTACCTCGCTCGGAGTGGGACCTTGCACTCGATCCGGGGATCGAGACGGTTCGCTTCACCGACGACTTCACCCTCACCGCCGGCTCCGCCCGTTCGCTTCCCACCGGACCCCGGGCTACCTCGATCCGAGTGCCGACGAACGTCGGTCGGATGGAGGACGGTTCGATCGTGGCGTACGAACCCGTCGGTGCGGGGACCACCTATCGGGTCACGTCGGTCCGTCCCCGGCTCAGCGCCGACGTGCTCCGTGGACGCGACCCGAGATCCGCTCCCGCCAGGCTCCTCGAACGGTTCGCGACGCGGCCGACCATGTCGGCACGCACCGCCCGACTCGCGAGGAGCCTCGGCGCGGCCACACCGGACGCGGCCGCGCTGATCGGCAACGTCGAACGCTGGATGTCGACACACACGACGTACTCGATCGGCAGTTCGGTGGACCCCTCGGACCCCGTCGACGACTTCCTGTTCGGGGCGAAGAGGGGTTGGTGTGAGCAGATCGCCACGGCCATGGTCGTGATCCTTCGGGCCAACGGCATCCCCGCCCGGTTGGCCACAGGTTTCGTACCGACCCAGCGGGATCCCCTCACCGGCACCTACCAGGTGCGGGCCCGCGACGCTCATGCGTGGGCGGAGGTGTGGTTTCCGGGCGCGGGCTGGGTCCCGTTCGATCCGACCGCCGACGTACCACTCGGAGACGGGTCCTCCGCCGCGAGCGTGTCGGGCCTGGCGAACCGGGCACTCTCGTTGCTGCCCCCACTGATGGGCATCCTCACGGTCGCTCTCGTCGCCGGCCAGCTCGTCGCCGATCGACGCTCCGCCCGCCACACCCGCACGCCGGGTCGTCGGCGACGGCGAGGGGACTGGTTGGGTCGCGCCGAACGCGCGCTCGAAGGCCTGGGGAGCCGCGCCGGCCGACCCCGTGATCCACACGAGCCCTGGTCACGCTTCGGTGACGACGTGGCGGAGTTGCTCGGTGACGAGCGTCCCCGCCGTGCGGGCCACGCCATCGATGCAGCCAGGTGTTCCCCCGACGGGCTGGACGACACCGGACGGACCCGCGTGCTCGACGACCTCCGGGCCGCCGCCTCGGCCCACGGTCGAAGGCCGGCGCCGCGCTCGGACCCTCCGGAGCCGAGCACCCCTCAGGAGTCGAGCCAACAGCGGAACCCTCGGAGCATGTGATCGACGTCCGCGACCGCCATGACCTCGCGGATCGAGTGCATCGACCAGGACGCCAACCCGACGTCGGTTGTGTGCACGCCGAGTCGGGCCGCCGACGTCGGACCGATCGTCGACCCACAGACCAGATCGGCGCGGTTGACAAAGGTCTGGGTCGGCACGTCGGCGTCCTGACACGCGGCGACCAACTCACCGGAGCCCACCGCCTCGGTCGCATAGCGCCCGTTGACGTTGTGTTTGATCACCAGCCCACCTCCGAGGAGCGGAAGGTGGCCGGGCTCGTGGCGATCCGGGAAATTGGGATGCACTCCGTGTGCCATGTCCGCCGACAACATCCGTGAGCCGGCGAGCGAGCGCGCCCGATCCTCGGTGTTCGCGCCCGCCGCGTCCCAGAGCCGGTCGAGCAGGCTCGACAACAGGACCGACGCCGCCCCCGTCGCGGACTCCGAGCCAACCTCCTCATGGTCGAACAGTGCGACGATCACCCCGTAGCGCGCGTCCTGGGGCGCCGCGAGCAACGTCTCCACCGCGCCGAACGAACAACACAGGTTGTCGAGCCGTGCCGACGCCAGCATGTCGGCCCCGATCAGGGCGGGTGCGGCGACGTCGTGGCACATGACGTCGTAGCCGACGACGTCACGGGGTGCGACGTCGACCTGGGAGGCCAACCATTCGACGAAGCACTCCGGATCGGCGATGTCGGAGCCCAACCTCCACACCGGGTTCAGGTGCTGCTGAGGATCGAGCACGAGCCCCCGTTCGTTCACCCCTCGGTCGAGGTGAATCGCGAGCTGCGGAACGACCAGGGTCGGCTGATCCACCCGGAACAGCCTGGTGGCGGTCCGCGGCACTCTGGACGAGGCGGTACCCGACGATCGGACCGGACCCGTCGTGCGCACCTGCACCCGCCCCGCAAGTCCGAGATCACGGTTGAGCCACGAGTTCAGGAGGACTCCACCGTACGGCTCCGCCGCGAGACGGGTGACCCCCGCCCAGGAACGCTGGGCCCGGGGTTTGAGGCGCAGGTTGGGAGAATCGGTGTGGGCGCCGATGATCCGCCAGGGCAGCGCGACCGCCGAGCGGTCACGGCGAGCAGCATGCAACGAAGGAGACGACCACGCCAGCAGCGCGCCTCCGCGTCGCAGGTAGCCGCGATCGGGCAACGCCGGGGCCGATCGCCTCACCGGAAGCGGGATGGCCGTCGGCGATTCCAGACCGGGGGCGTCGACGACCTCCTCGAAGCCGACGGCGGTGAGGCGCCGCGCGGCGTTCACAACCGCGTGAAAGGGGGTGGGGGAGAGGGAGATGAACTCGACGAGGCGCTGATGTGCGGGGACAGCGACGTCGAGTGCAGACTCCATCGACGCAACCTATCCGCATCGGGTCCGATCCCCCACGGGGGAGAATCCGGCTTCCGGCCGCCCCGACATCGGAACTAGTCTCCGGACACATCTCCCAGGGCCAACGACGTCCCTGGCGCGACCCGTCCAGGTCCACGTGTGGGCCAACGATCCACCAGGGGAGACTCGATGTCCGCAGAGCAACTTCGGCGCCCCGCCGCGCAGGGCCTCTACGACCCGATCCACGAACACGACTCGTGCGGTGTGTCCTTCGTCGCGCAACTGGACGGCACCCGATC
This sequence comes from Microthrixaceae bacterium, assembly GCA_041394325.1. Lineage (GTDB taxonomy): Bacteria > Actinomycetota > Acidimicrobiia > Acidimicrobiales > Microtrichaceae > JAWKIJ01. Next base: position 2,362,389 of record JAWKIJ010000001.1, on the reverse strand, counting down.
ACACCGCCTCGTCGAGCAGGCCGTCGTGTCGCTGTGCAACCTCGAACACCGCGGCGCGACGGGTGCGCAGGCCAACACCGGCGACGGCGCCGGAATCCTGATCCAGGTCCCCGACGACTTCCTGAGGCAGGTGTCGGGCCTCGACCTGCCCGATGCCGGGTGCTATGCGGTCGGCATCGCCTTCCTTCCGGGCGACCCCGACGAAGCCGACCGCGCCGCCGACGCGATCGAGAAGGTGCTTCAGAGCGAGGCACTCCGCTGTGTCGGCTGGCGCGAGGTCCCGGTGCGACCCGACGTCGCCGACGTCGGCGAGGCCGCCCTCGCGGTGATGCCGACCTTCCGGCAGTTGTTCGTCGCCGCGACCGACGGGGCGGCGGGGATCGACCTCGACCGCCGGGTGTTCATCGCCCGAAAGCGGGTCGAGCACGAACTGCTCGACCCCAACGGCGACCCTCTCGTCTACTTTCCCTCGCTCTCCGCCCGCACCCTCGTCTACAAGGGGATGCTCACGACCCCCAACTCGGCGAGTTCTTCCCGGACCTCCACGACGAGCGGGTGGTCAGCGCCATCGCGGTGGTGCACTCCCGGTTCTCGACCAACACCTTCCCCTCCTGGCCCCTGGCCCATCCCTACCGCTTCGTCGCGCACAACGGCGAGATCAACACCGTGCAGGGCAACCAGAACTGGATGCGGGCGCGAGAGGCGATGCTGGCCTCACCCGATCTCCCCGGCGACATCGAGCGCCTGTTCCCCATCTGTACGCCCGGAGCCTCCGATACGGCCCGATTCGACGAAGCCCTCGAACTGCTGCACCTCGGCGGCTACGACCTTCCCCACGCCGTGCTGATGATGATCCCCGAAGCATGGGAGAACCACACCGAGATGCCCGCCGACCGCCGGGCGTTCTATCAGTACCACTCCTGCCTCATGGAGCCGTGGGACGGACCGGCGTCGGTCGTCTTCACCGACGGGACCGTCGTCGGCGCGGTACTCGACCGCAACGGCCTCCGCCCCAGTCGCTACTGGGTCACCGACGACGGGTTCGTGGTGATGGCGTCGGAGGTCGGCACCCTCGAGCTCGACCCGGCCACGATCGTGGAGAAGGGCCGGCTCCAGCCCGGCCGGATGCTGCTCATCGACACGGCGAAGGGACGCATCGTCGGCGACGACGAGATCAAGGCCGATCTCGCAGCGGCACACCCTACCAGGAATGGCTCGACGAGAACCTCGTCGAGTTGGCCGACCTACCCGAAGTCGGCCACCTCACCGAGTCCGAGTTCGAGACACGCCGCGAGCAGCTCACCTTCGGCTACACACACGAGGAGTTGCGGCTGATCGTCGACCCGATGGTCGCCAACGGAGCCGAGGCGATCGGATCAATGGGCAGCGACACGCCTCTCGCGGTGCTCTCGAACCGGCCACGAATGCTGTTCGACTACTTCGCGCAGTTGTTCGCACAGGTCACCAACCCGCCGCTCGACGCGATCCGCGAGGAGTTGGTCACCAGCGTGGGCCGCATGGTCGGCCCGGAACGCAACCTCCTCGACCCACGACCCGAGAGCGCCCGGCTCATCTCGCTCCCGCGGCCGATCATCGACAACGACGAGTTGGCCAAACTCGAACACATCGAGGAGTCCCACCTCGGCTTCATGGCACGACGGATCTCCTGTGTGTATCCCGTGGCCGAGGGCGGTGAGGGGCTCCGCTCGGCCCTCGCCCGGATCCGGCGGGAGGCCGACGAGGCGATCGCCGACGGCTGCTGCCTGCTCATCCTGTCCGACTGGCGCCACAACGAGACGATGGCGCCGATCCCGTCACTGCTGTTCACCTCCGCGGTCCACCACCATCTCATCCGGAACAAGACGCGCACCCGGGTGGGGCTCATCGTCGAGACCGGAGAGGCAAGGGAGGTGCACCACTTCTGTCTGCTGATCGGCTACGGCGCGGCGGCGGTGAACCCGTACCTTGCGTTCGACTCGATCGAGGACCGGGTTCGCCACGGGATCATTCGTGACATCTCCTACGAGCGAGCGGTGTCCAACTACATCAAGGCCGCTTCGAAGGGGCTGCTGAAGGTCATGTCGAAGATGGGAATCTCGACCGTGGCCTCCTACACGGGAGCCCAGATCTTCGAGGCGATCGGGCTCGGACCCGAAGTGGTCGACGAGTACTTCACCGGTACGGTCAGCCGCCTGGGAGGGATCGAACTCGACACGATCGCCGAGGAGGTCGCTCGCCGGCACGCCGCCGCCTACCTCCCGCGGCCCGAGGAGCACGCACATCGTGACCTCGACTTCGGCGGCGAGTACCAGTGGCGACGTGAAGGCGAGTACCACCTCTTCAATCCCGAGACGGTTTTCAAGCTGCAGCACTCGACCCGGACCGGCCAGTACAAGGTGTTCAAGGAGTACACCCGCCTCGTCGACGACCAGGCCCGCAACCTCGCGACCCTTCGCGGCCTGTTCCGATTCCGGACCGGGGACCGCGCGCCGGTGACGATCGACGAGGTCGAGCCGGCGAGCGAGATCGTCAAGCGCTTCTCGACCGGCGCGATGAGCTACGGCTCGATCTCGGCGGAGGCGCACGAGACCCTTGCCGTCGCGATGAACCGCCTGGGCGCCAAGTCGAACACCGGGGAGGGGGGTGAGGACCCGGTCCGCTTCGAGCCGCTTCCCAACGGCGACTCGAAGCGGTCGGCGATCAAGCAGGTCGCCTCCGGGCGGTTCGGAGTGACCTCGGAGTACCTCACCAACGCGGACGACATCCAGATCAAGATGGCCCAGGGCGCCAAGCCCGGCGAGGGAGGGCAGCTCCCGGCCCACAAGGTGTACCCGTGGATCGCCGCGACCAGGCACTCGACCCCCGGCGTCGGCCTGATCAGCCCCCCGCCACACCACGACATCTACTCCATCGAGGATCTCGCCCAGCTCATCCACGACCTGAAGAACTCCAATCCCTCCGCGCGTGTCCACGTGAAGCTCGTCGCGGAGGTCGGCGTCGGCACGGTCGCCGCCGGCGTGGCAAAGGCGAAGGCCGACGTCGTGCTGATCTCCGGCCACGACGGCGGCACCGGTGCATCCCCCCTGACCTCGTTGAAGCACGCGGGTGCACCATGGGAGCTCGGCCTCGCGGAGACGCAGCAGACGCTGCTGCTCAACGACCTGCGCGACCGGATCGTCGTGCAGACCGACGGGCAGCTCAAGACCGGCCGCGACGTGATGATCGCAGCGTTGCTCGGAGCCGAGGAGTTCGGCTTCGCGACCGCGCCACTCGTCGTGTCGGGCTGCATCATGATGCGGGTCTGCCACCTCGACACCTGCCCGGTGGGTGTCGCCACCCAGAACCCGATTCTGCGCGAACGCTTCACGGGTAAACCCGAGTTCGTCGAGAACTTCATGCTGTACATCGCCGAGGAGGTCCGCGAACTCCTGGCCGAGCTCGGCTTCCGGACCCTTCAGGAGGCGATCGGCCACGTCGAGATGCTCGACACCACCGACGCGATCGACCATTGGAAGGCGTCGGGGCTCGACCTCACGCCGATCCTCCATGTGCCCGAATTGGCGCCCGGCGCCTCGCGACACAACACCCGAACCCAGGACCACGGGCTCGATCGGGCCCTCGACCGCTGGCTCATCGAGGGTGCGACCCCGGCGCTCGAGCACGGCGAGAAGGTGCGCCTCCGCCACCTGATCCGGAACGTCAACCGAACGGTGGGCACGCTGTTGGGCCACGAGATCACCAAGCTCCACGGCGGAGAGGGCCTACCCGAGGACACGATCGAGGTCGACCTGGTCGGTTCGGCGGGCAACAGCTTCGGGGCCTTCATCCCGCGAGGGCTGACCCTCCGCCTGGCGGGTGACGCCAACGACTACCTCGGCAAGGGACTCTCCGGTGGCCGGATCGTGGTCCGCCCGCCGGAGGACTCCACTTTCGCCGCCGAGGACAACGTCATCGCCGGCAACGTCATCTGCTACGGCGCCACCGCCGGGCAGGTGCTGCTCCGCGGTCGGGTCGGAGAGCGGTTCTGCGTCCGGAACTCCGGAGCGACCGCTATCGTCGAGGGGGTCGGCGACCATGCCTGCGAGTACATGACCGGGGGCACGGTCGTCGTGCTCGGCCCGACCGGCCGCAACTTCGGAGCCGGGATGTCGGGGGGAGTCGCCTACGTGTACGACCCCGACGACCGCTTCGAGTCACACCTCAACCGGGACATGGTCGCCCTCGAACGTCTCGACGACGACGACCACGCCCTCCTCGACGCCCTCCTGAGCCGACACGTCGCCGAGACCGGCTCCACGGTCGCCGTCTCGATCCTCGAGGCGGGCTCGTACGACGCGTTCCGCAAGGTGATGCCCACGGACTACCGGAAGGTCCTCGACGCCATCTCCCGAGCCGAGGTCGAAGGGCTCGACGTCCACGAGGCGATCATGGCCTCGGCCCGCTCATGACGTTCGAACCGGCAGCGCCGGCCCCCACGTTCCGACCGGACCGTCGGACACGACTCGAAGGAGCCACCCATGGCTGATCCCACCGGGTTCCTCAAACACGGCCGTCAGGTACCGAAACGGCGCCCGGTACCCGTGCGCCTCCTCGACTGGAAGGAAGTGTACGAGCCGTTCTCCCGCGACGACCTGCGGACCCAGGCGAGCCGTTGCATGGACTGCGGCATCCCGTTCTGCAACAACGGCTGTCCACTCGGCAACATCATCCCCGACTGGAACGACCTGGTGTACCGGGGGCGCTGGCAGGCGGCGAGCGAGCGTCTGCACGCCACCAACAACTTCCCCGACTTCACCGGTCGCCTCTGCCCGGCACCGTGCGAGTCGGCCTGTGTCCTCGGGATCAACCAGGATCCCGTGACCATCAAGCTGATCGAGCAGATGATCGTCGACAAGGCCTGGGAGGAGGGTTGGGTACAGCCGGTCCGCTCCTCGTCGGACTCCGGTCGTTCCGTCGCGGTGATCGGATCGGGCCCCGCCGGACTCGCGGCCGCGCAACAACTCACTCGCGCCGGCCACAAGGTCGTCGTGTACGAACGCGCCGACCGGATCGGCGGGCTACTCCGCTACGGCATCCCCGAGTTCAAGCTCGAGAAGCGCCACATCGACCGTCGCCTCGCGCAGATGCGAACCGAGGGCACCGTGTTCCTCACCGGCGTCAACGTCGGCGTGGACATCACCGCCGACGAGCTTCGCGAACGCTACGACGCAGTCGTGCTCGCCGTCGGAGCCACCCAACCGCGGGACCTTCCCATACCCGGCCGGGAGGCCAACGGCATCCACCAGGCCATGGAGTACCTGCCGTGGGCCAACCGCGTCCAGGAGGGCGACCTCGCTGCGGAGGACGTACCCGTCACCGCCAAGGGAAAGCGGGTCGTGATCATCGGCGGCGGGGACACCGGGGCGGACTGCCTCGGCACCGCCCATCGCCAGGGTGCGGTGTCGGTGCATCAGTTCGAGATCATGGCGCGACCACCCGAGGCTCGCCCCGACGCGAACCCGTGGCCCACCTATCCCATGATCTACCGGGTGTCGGCGGCTCACGAGGAGGGTGGCGAGCGGGACTACTCGGTGAGTACCGAGGCGTTCGAGGCCGATGCCGACGGAAACCTCGTCGGTTTGCGCTTTCACAGGGTCGAGCAGCGCGTCGAAGACGGTCGAATGAGCTTCGTCGACGTGAAAGGCACCGCCGAGTCGATCCCCGTCGATCTGGTCCTGTTGGCCATGGGGTTCACGGGTCCGGAGCGCAACGAGTTGATCGATGGCCTCGGCGTCGATCTCGATGAGCGGGGCAACATCGCCAGAGGTGACGACTGGGCGACCAACGTGGATGGTGTCTTCGTCGCCGGTGACGCGGGTCGTGGCCAGTCGCTGATCGTGTGGGCCATCGCCGAGGGCCGGGCCTGCGCGGCGGCGGTCGACGAGTACCTGTTCGCCGGCACGGACCTTCCGCGCCCCATCGCCCCCACCGACCGTCCCCTCGTCTGACGCCCCCATCCCCACCCGGTCCCTCACGCGCAAGCCGCGGCATGCTGTCGGCCTCGCGTGACCTCGACGGCGGCGGCTCCGGCGGCTACCGGTGGTTCACCGATCTCGTTCGACGAGGCCACGCTCGAGCAGCGACCCGAGCAGCGAGTAGCAGTCGAACCGGCCGAGCCCGAGTCGACGCGCGACCTGTCCCACCGTGACGTTCGATCCCACCTCGTTGAGGGCGGCCCACTCGATCGCGCTGAATGACAGCGGCGCGCAGTCGGCCCGTACCCGCCGTACTCGACGCAGAACGACCGAATCGTCGCCCACCCGTGAGCGAACGAGCGCCCAGCGCTCCACCATCGAGGCCGCAGACTCGAGGACCACCACCAGCGGCGTGCGATAGCGCACTGCGAACGGCGGCGACACCGCCTCGGCGAAGGTCAGCGTTCCACTGCGGACCAGGAGCATCTCGCTCGCAGCCGACACCGCCAAGGCGGCCAAGGTCGTCGCCAGGACGGGCTGTGCCACGACGGCGTCCAGGGCACCGATGACCTCGAACGGATCGACGTGGTCGACCACACGGTCGCCATGGCGTCTCCGCAACAGGTCGAAGACCGACTCGACCTCCTCGGCGACGATATGACCACCCGCCAGCAGATGCCGCGCGGGCGCCAAGGGGGAGCCGCCACCCCCGGCCACGACCGCACCGTCGTCGATCCACAGCCACAGCGGTGACTCGTCGCCGAGCGACAGGCGTCCGGTGTGCCGGCGGGCCTCCAACAGTGTGAGCACCTCGATGACCGAGAGATCCTCGACCGCGCCCGACAAGGTCACCGCGGATCCCAGGCCGGCATCGGCGGGGAGCAACGTCGTCTGGGACACGAACCGAACACCTCCACGGAATCATCCGGTGGTGGCCGCGCGGCTCACACCCGGTGGACCCGGGCAGTGTCGGCCGATCGGGCGACCGGCTTGAGGCCCTGATCGCCCGCACCGGCTCAGCGGAGAGATCTTCAGGAGGGGGGCCCGCCGGCCGATAGTGACCTCACCGTCGGGAACCCCTCCGCGACGGAGATCTCCGAAGACCGATGCTCGGCCGCCTCAACGTTCGCACGAAATTTCTCGTCATGCTGCTCCCGGCCGCATTGACGCTGTCCGCGCTCGCGGGCCTCGGGGTCGAGCAGCGTCTGGGGGAACGCGCCACCGCCGTGCGCAACCGGGATGTCACCGCGTTGGCAGAGGCCACCGGCGACCTCATCCACGAACTCCAGGCGGAACGCCTCGCGGCCGTGGTGGCGGCACGGCGACCCGATAACCTCACCGAGCACCTCCTTTCGACCCAACGCCGCGAGACCGACCGTGCCGCGGACTCGGTACGTCGCGCACTCGGGGCACGGTCGCTCGGTGAACTGCGCAGCAACGGAGGTGCCCGGGGCGACGCGGTCGAATCGGTGGCTGCGACCGTCGATGACATCGCCCCGCTCCGGAGTCGGGTTCGCAACGTCGGCGCCGCCGAGATGCAGGAGGAGTACACCGCCGCCATCGAGACACCGCTGGTCGACATCGGACGCCTCGAGCTCGGCACCGCGTCGCAGACGTCCGGCATCACCCGCCACTGGCTCGCACAGAGCATCGAAGGGGAGTCCGCCGCAGCATCCGACGCGACGGCTCTACTCGACGGCTCCGGGGCCGGCACCGACGAGCGCGAGGCGAGCGCCGCGGCGGCTGTCGAGTCCCTTACGCGGTCGCGCCTCGCGGTGGACGCCTTCACCGCAGCCGCTTCGCCACACCTTGCGCAGCGCTACCGAGATGCCCGCAAGTCGCTGGCGGTCCTCGACACCGACACCTGGATCGACCGGTTGAGCGATGCCACCGGTTCGACGGTGCTGGACGTGGACGCCGTGCAGTGGCCCAGCTCGATCGGCAAGCGGCTCGATGCGATCGCCGCGGTGGAGCGCGGCAGCTTCGTCCAGGACCTCGACTCACTCACCCACCTGGCGGCCGGGGCCAACGACGAGGCGATCGTCTTCGGCTGTGTGATCGCGGCGATCTGCCTGATCCTCTTCCTCGTCGCGCTGCTGGTCAGCCGTCAGATCACCACGAACCTGGCGGAGCTGGCAACCTCCGCACAGGAGCTCTCCGAGGTGCACGTACCGGCGCTGATGGCCGGACTCCGGTCCGGAGACGCGTCCAGCGCACAGGTCGCCTTCACCGAGATTCCGGTGGACACCCGCGACGAGTTCGCGGAGGTCGCCCACACCCTCAACGGTCTCGGAGCGGCGATGGTCGATCTCGTCCGGTCCCAACACGAGATCCTCCAACGCGGGATCAGCGAGCTCTTCATCAACCTCGCTCGACGGAACCAGAGCCTGCTCGACCGCCAGATCGAGCTGATCGACGAACTCGAGGCCGACGAGGAGGATCCCGACCGCTTGGAGCAGTTGTTCCGTCTCGACCACGTGGCGACACGGATGCGGCGCAACGCCGAGTCGTTGCTCGTGCTGGCGTCGACCGACTCGCCACGGAGCCGCGGTCGGGACACCCAGATCGAGGATGTGGTCAGGGTGGCGGTCGGCGAGGTCGAGGACTACCCACGGATCCACCTGAAGACCATGGAGGCGGCGTCGGTGACCGGCGCAGCGGCCGTGGACCTCGCGCACGTTCTCGCGGAGTTGATGGAGAACGCGGTCCAGTACTCCCCTCCGGGGAGCCCGGTGGAGGTAGTGGGCCACACCACCCTCGACGGCGAGTACGTCATCACGATCAACGACCAGGGCGTGGGACTCTCGCCGACCCGGCTGCTCGAGGCGAACATCCGCCTCGCCGAACCTCCTCCGGTCGGTCTCGCAATGTCACGCTCCCTCGGCTTCGTCGTCGCCGGGACCCTGTCTCGTCGACACGGGATCGGGGTGCGGCTCCGCGACCAGAGGCCCGGGCTCGTCGCCGAGGTTCGGATCCCCCCGAGGTGCTGTCCGCCGCTCCCCAGTCGCCGGCCCCGGTCATCCAACGGCGGGAACGCCCCACCGTGACCCACCGGGCTTCCGTCGACGTGGTCGAGAACCCGCGGGGGTCCGCGCGACCCCGCCGCCGGAGCCGGATCCGGCCGCCCCACGCACCTCCGCGCGACGCGATTCCCGATGGGGCGGACTTCGACGCCGCGCTGTTCCAGTTGCTCGGAATGGATCCCGGCCCCACGAACGAACCGGACCCACCGCGGCGCGTCCAGCCGGCGAGCCCCACGCCACCGAGCGAACCACCTCCGTACATCCCGCTCACCCCGGGCCCCGCCCTCCAGCCCGGGGCATGGCCCCACCGCTGCCACAGCGCCAACCAACGTCGTTGCCCTGTCCGGCGGGAACGGACGCGACGGCGTCGCCACGCCAGACAGGCGCGCCGGCACCAAGCGTGGCCCCGCGGGCCGATGAAGCGTCCCGCGGATCGGACATCCCCGACGATCCTCGGCGCGAACCCGCGTGGTCGGGCGATCTCGATCGCCCCACGATCGCCGCGCCGCACCGGAACAGGTGCGCGGCCTGCTGACCCGCTACCTCGGCGGTCTCGCGTCCGGTCGTGAGACAGAGGCCCGCAACGCGGCCGCCGCTCAACACATGCGACCACAGTCCCGTCTGTTCCCGTCACCGGACACCGACGGCGACCACACCGGGGGAGTGACCCCGGCCGATCCACCTCCCGCGAACCCGGACCCACCGCACGGGATCGCCCGCGACCAAGGAATGCCACGATGAGCACGCTCAGCCCCGAAGCCGCCAACGTCTCGTTCCTCGTGGAGCGGTTCGCGACCCGTGTCCGAGGGGTCCGTAGCGCCGTCGTCGTGTCCGCCGACGGCCTGCTGATGACGATGTCGTCGGGTCTGGAGCGCGGCGAGGCGGATCGATTCGCCGCGGTGTCGGCCAGCATGATCGGCCTGGCGCACGGCTCGGCGGCGCCGTTCGGCTTCGGTGCGGTACGGGAGGTCGTCGTCGAACTCGAGTACGGCCTGATCCTGCTCACCGGGATCTCCGAGGGTGCGGTGCTGGCCGTACTGGCGGGGGCCGACTGCGACCCCGGGCTGGTCGGGTTCGAGATGGCCCGCCTGGTCGAGCAGTGCGGCCCGGTGTTCACCCCCGAGTTGCGGGCCGAACTACAGGGCGCGCTCACCCCATGAGCGATGAGGCCGCCTGTGCGGAGGAGGACCTCGCCGAGCGGGTCCGGCCGTACGCGCGGACCGCCGGACGCACCCGACCCGCCCTCGACGTCGGCGTCGAGACGTTGATCAAGACGACCGATCGGGGCCGCGCGCTCCGCGAGCAGCTCTCGGTCGACGAGCGACGGATCATCGACCTTGCGTACGGCCCGCTCTCGGTCGCCGAGGTGTCGGCTCATATGGGTGTGGTGCTGAGCGTCGTGCGGATCCTGGTCGCAGACCTCGTGGTCGGCGGAGCCGTCGAGATGTTCGCCTCGTCGATCACCGGGACCACCACCAGCGATCGCTCGCTCCTGGAGAAGGTGCTGCTCGGACTGGAGGAGTTGTGACCCCGATCCCGCTGTCGGTCAAGATCGTCGTCGCCGGTGGGTTCGGCGTCGGCAAGTCGACCTTCGTCGGCTCCATCTCCGAGATCGATCCCCTCCGGACCGAGGAGGTGATGACCCGGTCGGGTGAGGCGCTCGACGTGGTCCACGACGGCTCGGGAAAGACCTCGACCACTGTGGGCATGGACTTCGGTCGCGTCACGCTGCCACGTGACCGCATCGTGTTGTATCTCTTCGGAACGCCCGGCCAGGAACGCTTCCACTTCATGTGGGACGAACTCAGCCGCGGGGCGATCGGTGCGGTCGTACTCTGCGACACCTCCCGTCTCGACCAGTCCTTCGCCGCCGTCGACTATTTCGAGGCACGGTCGATCCCCTTCGTCGTCGGGATCAACTGCTTCCACGGGGTCGCCCATCACGGCGTGGAGGACGTCCGCTCCGCGCTGGCCCTCGCCGCGGACGTCCCGATGCTGCTGCTCGACGCGCGGCGACGCGAACACACGCGGCATGCACTGCTCACCGTGGTCCGTCGCGCGCTCGCCGTCTCGACTCTGTGAGCCGCGGAGCTCCCGATCTGCGGTAGACCGGGCGTCAGAGATTCGCGAGACCGACGACCGCGCCGGCCCGCCGTGACGCGACAGGATGTCGGAATGCCGCCGAAGCGCTCAGAAGGTCCGCCAGGACACCGGACCGAGCGACCCGGCGGACCGACCGACGCGGTGGACGGCCGGGCCGATTCCACGCTGCTGATCGCGAGCGACGTCCACAAGACCTACCGGACGGCAAGCGGGGCGGTCCCCGCTCTCAACGGCGTGGACCTCACCCTCCGGTGCGGCGAGATGGTCATGGTCATGGGCCCATCGGGCAACGGCAAGACGACCCTGTTGAACTGTCTCTCGGGCCTCGACGACATCGACTCGGGATCCGTCGTCGTGGACGGGATCGACCTTGCCGCAGCGTCGGACACCGAACGGGCCGACCACCGCGCACGGAGGATGGGGTTCGTCTTCCAGGCGTTCAATCTGGTGTCGGTCTTCTCCGCCGCGGAGAACGTGGAGCTCCCGCTGATCCTGGCAGGCCTGCGCCCGCGGGAGGCCCACCGGCGTGCGCGCGGCATGCTCGAACGCGTGGGCCTCGGGTCCCGCTGGGACCATCGACCCGCCGAGTTGTCGGGTGGTCAGCAGCAGCGTGTCGCGATCGCCCGCGCGCTCGTGGCCGAGCCGGCGATCGTGTGGGCCGACGAACCGACCGGCAACCTCGACAGCCACACCGCCGCCGAAGTGCTCGACCTGCTGGGCGAGGTGCACGACGCCGGCCAGACGCTGGTCATCGTCACCCACGACGAGCACATCGGCCACTCCGGCTCCCGGCTCGTGGAGGTCCACGACGGCCGTGTCACCCACGACGGGCCGCCCGACCCCGAAGCGAACCGATGAGCAGGTGAGCACCCTGTTGGGACCGGGGGTCGTCCTGGCCGCCGCCTGCTGTCTGGCCGTGGTGGTCAACGACATGGTCCGCGGTCCGGTGCTGCGTCGACTCGCGCTGCGGTCGATCTCGCGCCGCAGGGCCGAGGCGCTCCTCATCATCAGCGGATCGACCCTCGGCACCGCGATCATCTGCGCCGCGCTCGTCGTGGGCGACTCGTTCCAGTCCTCACTCCGCGACGTCGCCCGCACCAGATTCGGCCCGATAGACATCGTCGTCACCTCCAACCCCGGCGGCGATTTCACGACGACCGCAGACGCGCTCCGACGACGGGTCGACGCCTCCCCGCTCCCCGGGGTGGACGGCACCCTTGCGGTGACCAGCACCCCCGCGACCCTGCGGTCCGGCGGAGCCGCAGCGTCGAGCGGTGCCGCCACGAAGCGTCAGGGCTCGCGCGGAGCGGGTCCTCAACAGCGCGTGCCTCCTGGAGACCGACCCGGTGCTCGCCAAGAGCTTCGGTCCCGACCCCGCCATCGGTGGCCTCTCGAACGCCCGCACCCTCGCCCCCGGTGAGGTCATCGTCAACCGACCGACCGCGACGTCGTTGCGACTAGCCGTCGGCGCACCCCTCACCGCCACGATGTGGGGCCGGACGACGCGCCTGCGGGTGTCGCAGATCCTTCCGGAGGTTGGCCTCGTCGGGTACTGCCAGGGGATCGTCGGTCCCGGCACGCTCGAAACCGCCTTCGCCGAGGCCCAGAGCGACGCCGGTCTCGGGGCGACGGCCACCCCGGCTGTGAGTCCGCGTCCCCCGGTCACGACGTCGCCACTCCGCGATCCCGCCACCCGTGCCGGTCCGACCGTCGGAGTGTTCGTATCGCTGCGCGGTGGCGTGTTCGACGCCGACCGCGGCGTCGCGGCGACCACGCGCGAGGTGCGCAGACTCCTCGCGGCACCGTCGAACGACCGCGACAAGGTGACCGTCGTGGCGGCGAAGCAACGTCGCCTCGACCGGGCGGAGTCGACCGGGCGGCAACTGCGGAGCATCTTCGGCGGTATCGGAACCTTCAGCATCGTGTCCGGGCTGTTGTTGCTGGTGAACCTCATGGTGATGCTCGCCGAGGAGCGACGACGCCAGATGGGCCTGCTGCGGGCGGTCGGCTTCCGTCGCAGCGCGATGTTGCGCAGCTTCAACCTGGAGGCATCGCTGTACGCGTTTGCGGCATCGGGCGTGGGGACCGTGTTCGGGATCGTCGTCGCATGGCTGATCATCGTCTCCACCTCCGACCTGTTCGCCGGGTCGGCCAACCGCCCCGGAATCGGGCTTCACCTGCGGATCGGATCGCTCGCGGTGGCCGGCGCGGCCGGCTTCCTCATCTCCTCGGTGACCATCTGGGCAACCGGGACGAGAGCGGCCAGGCTCAACATCATCCGCGCGTTGCGGGACCTGCCCGAACCCATCCTGCGCCGCCATCGTGCCTCGCACAGGGTCGCGTGGAGCGCGGTGCTCGCCGCGGGTGGCGCAGCGACCGTCCTCGGCTGGAGCCATCGGGCCGAGGCATTCCTCGTCGGCATTCCCGTCGCGGTGGTCGCGATGGCACGACTCGTCGCCGGCGCCCTTCGCGCGGACGCGGCCGGGAGCCGGGCGAGGGGCGACATGCCGGCGGCCGTGGCAGCGGCCGCGACGATGGTCTGGGTGCTCGGTTCGTTCACCTGGTTCCCCGAACAGTTCCGCAACGTCGGGATCGCCGTGTTCGTCCTCATGGGCCTGCTCCTCGTGGCCGGTGCGGTGACGTTGGCGGTGCTCGCCGCGCCGTTCTGGGCATGGGCCGCCGACCGGGTGGGTGGTCCCGCCCACCTGGTCGTACGCCTCGGCCTCGCCTACCCGCTGGCGAAGCGTTCCCGGACCACGCTCCTCCTGGCGATGTTCTCACTCGTCGTGTTCACCATGACCTTCATGTCGGTGATCGCATCGAGCGTCGACGCCAACGCGGCGAGCACCGCACGCGAGGCCGGGGCGGGCTACGAGATCGCCGCCGTGCTCTCCCCCTACGACCCGCTGGACGGGGCGAGCCTCTCCGACCCGGCGGTCGTTGCCTCCGCCACTCTGATCCAGGCGAGGCCGACGTTGCGGATCCGCTATCGGCCTTCGGGGCGCGAGGCGACCCTCACCGGTTTCGATCGTTCGCTGATCGCCCGGCGGGCGCCCGCCCTGGAGAGCCGTTCGGACCGATTCGGCTCCGACGCCGCGGTGTACCGCGCGGTGCTGAACGACCCCTCGCTCGTCATCGTCAGCCCGACCTTCATGTTGCAGACCAATGCAGGGCCCCAGAGCGACGGTCCGAAACCGGGCGATCGGATCACGCTGACGGCACCCGACGGCACGACACATCGCCTGAGCGTCGCGGGCGTGCTCGCCGACGACTTCCTGAGGTGGGGAGCCTTGAGCGCACGGTCCAACGTGCAGCGCTGGATGGGGGATCGAACCGCCACGACCCAGATCCTCCTGGGGGTGCGTCCCGGCACGACGAGGTCCGAGCTGGACCGTGTCGTGGCCCGCCTGACGACGACCACCTCGGCCCACAACGCCGAGGTCTTCTCGATGCAGGTGAAGGTCCGCGAGGGCCTCGCGGAGGTCACGTCCTTCATGCGCCTCCTACAGGCCTACCTCGGCGTGGGACTGGTGGTTGGGGTCGCCGGGTTGGGCGTGGTCCTGGTCCGGGCCGCCCGCGAGCGACGACACGAGATCGGGATGTTGTCGGCGATGGGCGTTCGCGGCGCCACCGTCGCGCGGGCGACCACATTGGAGGCACTGTTCACGGCGGTCCAGGCCTCGCTCATCGGCACCATCCTTGGGCTGTTGACATCGGCCCGGCTGCTCGCCGGAGGCTCGGCCTTCTCACTTCCCCCCGGATCGTTCAGCCTCGACGTCTCGTCGATCCTGCTGACCTCGCTCGTCCCCGTGGTTGCCGCGGTTCTCGTGGCCATCCAACCGGCGCGCAAAGTCGGGCGCATCCGGCCGGCGGCGGCGCTGCGCCTCGGTGAGTAGCACCCAGGCGCACGTCGCGGGTTCGGAGCGACGACGGCCCGGCGACTAGAACCGGCCGACGATGGGCAAACAGGCCGAGGGTCCGACCCGCACCGTGACAAGGTGCGCCTCCGGCCGCCCGACGCTGGTGATCGTGCACTGGAACCAGCCCGACGCCGTGGCCGCGACGATCGCTTCGTTCCGCCGTGGCACGGTGGTCCCCCGATTCCTGGTGGTCGACAACGCGTCACGCTCCGAGGAACGTGAGCGCCTCGCGCTCCTGGTGGGCGAGGAGCCCGACGTGACGATCCTCGACGCGGACCGCAACGACGGATTCGGGGCCGGAGCCAACGCCGGCCTCCGCCGATGGCTCGCCGATCCCCTCGCAGGTGAGTGGGTGCTGTTGTGCCCTCACGACGTGGAGGTCGACCCGGACACGGTTCGCCGCCTCCTGGACGCGTGCGCGGCCGAACCGATGGCCGGGCTCGCGTGCGCCGACGTCGGCGACGGCCACACCCCCTACATCGACCCCTACTTCGGCGGCATGACGATGCCGGGCTCACCCGACCCCGGATGGCAGGATGCCGACTACCCCCACGGGACGTTGATGGTGCTGCGTCGGGCCTGCCTGGAGGAGGTGGGCCTGTTCGACGAGTCGTTCTTCGCGTACTGCGAGGAAGCCGACCTGGCATTGCGTGCCCGCCGGTGCGGATGGACCAGCGGCCTCGTGCGCGGAGCGATGGTCCGCAACGTGACCATCGGCTCGTCGGTCGCGCTGGTCGACTACCTCCAGCAACGCAACACGCTGCGGCTCGTCCGCTCGATGTCGGGGCGCTACCACGTGTTCGTGCGGATCTGCATCACGCTCGGCCAGATCGTCGAGGGGCTGGTCGCGCCACGGCGTCGCCCCTATGTGTTCGCCCCACGCGCCCGCCTGTTGGCGATCCGCGACCACCTCCGTGGGGTCGTGGGCCCGCCGCCCGCCGACCTGCGCTGATGTCAGCAACCTGACGGCCGGGAACAGCCGGAACGTCCTCGGTCGCCTACGGCCGCGCCCGACGGCCGGCGTCCTCGGCCAGTACGGCGAACGAATCGACCGCGGCGCGCTCCCACGTGAGCTCCCTCGCCCGCTCCAACGCCCCCTTCGCGAGACGCTCGCGCAACTCGTCGTCGGTGAGCACCGCCACCAGGGCGTCGGTCAACTCGTCGTCGGTGTCGCCCAGAAGACCGGCCTCGCCCTCGACGGTCGCGTCCACGTGGCCGGCGATCCGCGTCGCGACGCACGGTGTCGCGCAGGCCGCCGCCTCGGTGAGCGTCATGCCCCAACCCTCACGGATGGACGTGGATGCGACCACCCACGCCGAGCGGTAGAGGTCGGTCACATCGTCGTCGTCGAGGTGGCCCAGCAGGCGGATGTAGTCGTGCGCGCCCACGCGGTCGATGTGCTCCTCCAGCATCTCCCGCTCATAGCCCTCGCCGACGATGCTGAGATAGGCATCCGGTACCCGCCTCCGCACCGCCACCATGATCCGGATGAGGCGTGAGAAGTCCTTCACGGGCACCAGTCGTGCCACCGCCACGACGTGCGGGTTCCGTGTGCGCCCGAGGCCGGGGGAGAAGCGCTGGTCGACACCGGGCGGCACGACCGTGATGTTGTGTCCGGGAAGCCCCATCTCCTCGACCAGCTCCCTCTTGGACGACTCGGACAAGGTGACGATGGGGGTGGAGCGGTAGAAGTTGGGGGCCACCCGCTCCTCGAAGAAGCGACCGGCCCTGGCCAGGCGCGGAGGCAGGGTCATCTCCCACATCGGTCCGTGCACATGGTGCAGCCACACGGCGCAGGGTCCACGGGCCCACAGGGGAGAGAGGAACGGAACCCCGTTCCAGATCTCCACGAGCGCCTCACGGTGTCCGTTCCGGCCGGCGATCTCGGCCGCCGCCGAACGAGGAACACCATGTAGCGCCCGGCCTTGCGAACCACCGAATAGCCGCTACGGCGACCATGGGGACGGTGACCGGCCGCGAAGGAGGTTCGGTGCATCACCTCGACACCGGATTGCGCCCAGATCGCCTCGATGCTGTGGGCGTGGACCTCCGAGCCACCCGCCTCGACGTCGTCGAGGTCACGCCAGGCCAGAACGTGGACTCGCCCTATCCCGGCGCCGTGGGCAGGTCGGCGATGGCATCTCGGGTTGCACTCGATGCCGTGGGCGTGCGGAACCGCTCAGGGGGGAGGTCGGACACCTTGCGTATGCTACGTCGGCCTCCATCCCGGACCCGAAGGAGCCCCGTTGAAGCTGACCGGCGAACGTCCGATCGAGGGCCAGACACCCGACTCCCTGTTGGCGCTGCATGCGGCGGGATACCGCGAAGTGCGCGAGCGGCTGGGCGACGGCGTGCTGCTGGATCTGGGATGCGGGCTCGGCGACGGTACGGCGAGCTTCGCGGCACCCGGACGCACCCTCGTCGGCCTCGACTACGACGCCGAGACGGCTGCGGAGGCGTGGCGGACACATCGGGACGCCGACCTCCTGACCGTGTGCAGCGACGGAGCTCGGCTCGCCGTCGGCGACCGTTCCTTCGACGCGGTGTGTTCCTCGCACCTGATCGAACACTTCCACGATCCCGAACCGCACGTTCGCGAAGTGGCCCGGGTGCTGCGCGACGACGGCACGGCCTTCTTCCTCACCCCGAACAAGCCGGCCGACTTCGAGAACCCGTACCACCTCTACCTCTTCGACCCCGACGACCTGACCGCCATGTTGGGCCGGTCCTTCGCGGAGGTCGTGGTGCTGGGCCTCGACGCCTCACCCACGGTCAAAGCCGACTTCGAACGCCGACGGGCGCTGGCCAACCGTCTGCTGCGCCTCGATCCGCTGGGTCTGCGCCACCGGCTTCCACACGAGTGGTTCGTCGCGTTGCACGCCGCAGGTCGGCGCCTGGCCTACCGACGGCTGGCCGGCGAGCAGGGTGGGGGAAACTCGGGGATCACCGCGGAGGAGTTCTTCACCACCGACGAGATCGACGACTCCACCCTCGTCCTCTTCGCCATCGCACGCCGTCCGCGGAAATGACACGGACGCCCCCGGCGACGGCGCCGGGTAGGCAGGTCACGCGCGGGTCGAAGCCGGCGTTCCGCCGCCATCCCGCCCGCGCGGCCTCGACCGCCGCCTCCACGCCGAGCAGCAGCCACATCAGCAACGTGGGCACGTTCGCCCGGTCGAAGTGCTCGGGCCAGTCGAAGTTCAACGGATAGTCGTTGCGAGCCTGCTTCACCACCACATAGGCCGCCACGCCGACGAGCAGCGACGGTGACGAAGCGCAGTCCCCGCCAACCCACGTCGGTGCGCAGCGCGGCGGCCGCGGCGCGACCAAAGGCGCGCCCACCAGCCGGCGAACAACGCTCCGAGCACCGCTGCGCCGAACGTCACGGCAGCGGTGACGACACGACCGGGCGGGTGTCCGAATGCATCGAGCGGCGCGACGACGAACGGGCTGGTCTCGGCACCGAGGCGGCAGGTCACCTCGCCGGGTGGCCGCATCGCCAGCAACAGACACAACAACAGACCGACCGCCGACAGGCCGAGGGCGAGCCACACCGTCCGCTGGGGTGTCCAGGAAAGCTCGAAGGACGGGGTCGCGCCCAACCGGGACGGATCGATCCTCCAGCCGTTGGCATAGCCGTCGACCAGTTGTGGGGGCCCCAGATCCTTGCCGTCGACGGTGAGATGCCAACCGTCGTTGTGGGACTGACCCAGGATCAACCAGTAGGGCCGATTCGCCTCCGACGTGAGGCTGATCCGGTAGTGCACCGGGCCCGACCCCACCACCCGGATCTCGGGCCCGTCGGTCGGCGGACGCAATGCGGTGAGCGCTCCGGGGGAATGCAGTTCGAGCCGGTCGACGTCGAATGCACCACGGAGGCCGTCCATCCGATGCTCGCCGGCCACCAAGGCACTCGGACCCGTTCCGACACAGGGGATCACGGCCAACGCGTCGCCGCGTTCGGCGGCGCCCAACGACGCCGTACCCGTGCGTTCCATTCGGAGGGGAAGCGGCGTCCCGTCGAGGGTGGCGATGTCGGTACGGCAGGCGTCGATCTCCGCCGGAACCGTGGTGCGCAACGACGTCAGGGCGTCGGCACCGATCTCGGCGACGCCCAGCGGCAGGGGATCGGGCGAATGCGTGTACCAGTCCGGGGAGGTGACCGTGCGGAACGAGTCGAACACCATCCGGAACGTGGTGCCCGTCACGGTTTGAGGCTCGAAGTGGACGGTTCGCACCGTTCCCGGTTGCCCGTCCGACACCGCGGGCAGCCTGATGGCGGGCCCAGCGACCCCGTCGACCTCGAGGTGCATCGAGGTCGGCACCGAATGTCGGCCGTCGGCGAGCAGCGCAATGCTGTCGAAGGTCACCGCCACCGGCGCAGGGGCCTGAGCCTGGATCCACTCGCCCGCGACCGGAACGTGGCGCGACTGCCAGGCGGTGCCGGTCGAGCGGTCGAACGCCTTGGACGAGCGGGTCAATGCCGATCCGGGGAGGCGGCTCGACTCGGAGAAGCGAAGACCGCCGACGCCGAGCATCGCGTCGAGTTGCTCGGGCGGCAGTGTGGTCGACAGGCGAACCATTCCCGCCGCGCTCACGTCCCGGGCGGCGGGGAGCTCGACCAGCCGGCGGAGAACCGGCTCGGGGTCGGGTGCATCGGTGTCGGGGGCGGCCGTCCGGCGTGTGAAGACGAAGGTCAACGGCGCGGTGGTAGCGGCCTTCCCTGCGGCATCGAGCAGATCCACCGGAGGTCTGATGACCTCGACGGTGGGCGGCAGGTCGCCGAGTCTCACCTCGGTGAAACCGACACCGCTGAGCCCGGTGTAGCTGCCGAGCACCCCCCGGTCGGTGGCCTCCACCGTGATCCGAACCCGGCGGAAGCGACGACCGCCGAGGTCGATACGCTGGCCCGCCCCACGGGACGCCTCGCCCAACGTCACGGTCATGGGGGCTCCGCCTCGTCCGTCGCCACTCCGTCCGCCGTCGAAGGTGAGCCGAACACGTGTGATGAAACGGTTCACACCGGCGGAGGGCTGGGTCAGTGTGATGAAGCCCGGGCTCGTGAGATGGCGTGCATCGAGTTGAAGCCACTCGCCGCGGACGTCCGCGAACGCACCGACCTTCCACGCGGTGGCCGGGTCACCGTCCACGGCGTGGACCGCCCTGTCGCCGGGTGTGAACGACAGGGGATTGCCGTAGTGCGATGCCGTGGCGATCGGACCGCCACGCTGCTCGGCGACAGTCTGCACGTCGGTCCCCCGTCCTCCGAAGAGGTCGAGGCGATTGTCGGTAGGGTCCGCCGCCGGGGTCTCCCCGATCATCTCGGTGTAGCCGTCGTTGTCCTTCGTCGTACCCCAACGCCGCCCGGCCTTGCGGTTGGTGTCGGTGACCACGAGCGAGGCGTCGTTCTGCAGGAGGCGGCGCATCGCCGCGGCGTCGCCGCTGACCGATCCCGAATACACGACCAGGCGCTCGGGATCGAGGACTCCTGCGTTGGCCGCGGCGACGATCCCGTCGCCGTCGCCCGCCACCACCACGGGACGCTCCTCCGAGGTCGTCCGCAGGATCCGTAGCGGTTGTCGCACGCCGTACACCTCGACCGCGTGGGGGTCGGGGTCGGTGGTCGGAATCGCGAGCTCCTCGTCGTCGAGCAGGGGAGAGGCGGACGACGCGACGTTCGGCCGGGTCGGCCCGAAGCCTTCCGGAGCACTCAGCCCCGGCACCTCGCCGATCATGTGGGTCATGGGTTTGGGGCGCGGCGTGCGATAGCGCTCGTACTGCAGGTCGTTGCGGACGACGAGATGGCCCACCCCGAGGAGGCGGAGGATCGACGCATAGCCGGCAGGGTCGAACGAGCCGTTCTGGAAGGGGAGGTCGACCGCGTTCATGAGGTCGGCCGACGCCGGCGAGCCGTAGGGAACGAGCTCGCGCGCCGCGTAGGCGCGATCGGTGAGACCGGGCAGGATCGGGTCGACCGACGCGCCCCAGCGGTAGTTCGCGAAGTCGATTCCCGGGACGGCGAGTGCGCGAGTGGCCCGGTCACCGGCGTCGAGCGCATGGCCGACGTCGTGCCAGTATTTGGGCACGTCGTCGGGTCGTTCGAGGAACGGGTCGATCATCCGACCCATGAACAGCGGGCTCTGGTTCGCGACGATCACCGCCATGGCGAGCGCAGCGAACGCGAGGCGTCGACCTTCGAGGCGCTGGGACAGCGCGGCGACCCCGGCTCCGAGGAACACCGCCACCGACAGAGCGAGGAGGGGAACCGCCCGGGGGTGGAGCGCAGCGACAACCCCACACCACTCTGGGCGAAGGACTTGAACAGCGCGCCGTAGGGGCTGGGAGAGGTGAACGGATGCGCCCCGACCGAGACGACCACGCCGACGACCGCGGTGGCCACGAAGAACACACGGTGACGGAAGCGGGTCCACAGCGCGGCCGTGACCGCGAGGATCGGCACGGCGAAGGACACGACGAGTGCGGAAGCGACGTCGTCATCGTCGCGGCGGCTTTGAACCACGGTCCGAAGGTGTCGGTGCCGTAGAAGAACCAGTAACCGAGACCCCGGGTGACCTCGGGTGCGCTCGCCGAGTTCGCGACCGTCCGGTACGTCTCGGTGAACCGCAACACGTCGATCCCGAAGGCGCCCTGGGTGAGGAGGCCGACGACCCACCACAACGACGTCACGGCCGTGAGCGCGGCGATGCGCAGTAGGGGCGCCACCGTGTCGCGGAGCCGGAGCTCGCGGTCGACGAACACCGCGTGCAACACCCACAGCAGCGGGCCGAGCAGGACCAACGCGAGCGAGGTGGCGTTGATCCCTCCCGACAACAGTGCCGTGAGCGCGAACAGCGCCGGGTAGCGCGCCAACCGCGGTGGCGGAGCGAGCGGGCCGTGAAGGCGATCAACCACGGCAGCGCGGTGAACGGGAGGAGGATCACCGAGTGCTTGTAGATGTAGTGCAGCACGTAGGGGCTCAACGCGTACCCGAGGGCGGCCACGGTCCCTCCGGGAGCGGTCCAGCGGATGGAGCGGAGGAGGTAGCGGACCCCGAGCCCCGCCAGGAAGATGATCGACCCGAACCAGATCCGCTGTGCGATCCAGTCGGGCACCCCCAGCAACTGCATCAGCCAGTAGTACGGGCCCATCGGGAGCAGGTAGCCAATGTTCTGGTGGGTGACCGTGCCGAGACCCACCGACGGGTCCCACAGATACGGAGCCTTCGAGAGCAGCTTGCCCGGGTCCAGGTAGAGATAGGCCTTCGTGTCGGCACCGAGCTTGCCGCGATGGGTCAACAGCAGCGGCAGGTAGCTGACCACCGCCAGGAGCACGTCGCCGGGATGCAGCCGGAGGGAGCCGCGCCCCTCACGGGCCGGCCGACGCGGCATCTTCACGGCCTGCGACGCTACTCCAGTGCCGGGGGCGGCTCCGCGGAACGTGCTCCGTGGAGATGCCCGATGCCGGCGGCCCCGCCGGCATCGGGCAGAGTCCGGTCGGATCACTCCTCGACCACTACGGTCGATCCGATGCTCGTCCCCGAGGGCCCGCGCCCCGCCGCCGGCTCGGGGCGGTTCCCATACCTACCGGCGCTCGACGGCATCCGAGGGCTGTTGGTCTTCCCGGTACTGGCGTTCCACTTCTCGGTGACCAGCGCGACGGGTGGGCGGGCGCCGTTCCTCGTCGCCCCCGGGTCGTTCTTCGCGCCGTCGATGTTCTTCACGCTGTCGGGGTTCCTCATCACCTCGCTGCTGTTGCTGGAACGCGACCGCAACGACGGAGTGTCGTGGCGCGGCTTCTGGGACCGGCGATTCCGACGCCTCGTCCCGGGTTCGGTCACCGTGATCCTGGTCGGCGCGGCACTGCCGCTGTTGTGGAAGAAGGGGGCATGGGGTGCGTTGCGCCCCCAGGACGCCTTCGCGGCGCTGACCAGCGTGAAGAACTGGCAGGACATCGCGTATGCATCGTCGAGGAACCAGGGGCTGCGGACGCTGGGGCCCCTGTCGCCGTACTGGTCGCTGTCGATCGAGGAGCAGTTCTACCTGGGTATGTCGCTCCTGATCGGCTTGGCGATGTTCACTCGCCGTTGGACCGTCACCCTCACGGCCCTTTTCGCCACCGCGGCGGCGTTGTCGGTGACGGCGTTGGTGGGCATCCACTCCACCCCCAACCGGGAGTTGTTCGGCACCGACGTCCGGGCCTCGGAGCTGCTGGCGGGTTGCCTGCTCGCCCTCGCGGTCCGCCATTGGGGTTGGCCGACCTCGAGGTGGTGGTCGGTGCTCGGCTGGGCGGCCCTCGCCCTGACGGCCCTCGCGTGGGGTTTCGTCACCGAGCACGATGCGTGGGTGCTGAACGGCGGCCTGGCTCTCACGTCGTTGCTGAACATCGCGATGATCCTGGGAGCAGCGACCCGGGGGTCGAGCTTCGCCGCGGTGTTCCGATTCCGCCCCCTCGTCGAGATCGGCAAGCTGAGCTACACGCTGTACCTCGTCCATTGGCCGGTGGCGCTCGCGCTCCGCCCCGAACACACGGGCTTCTCGGGTTGGCCCTTGGCGGCGGTCCGCGTCGTGGTGTCGGGTGCCATCGCCTGGCTGGTCACTACCTACGTCGAACAGCCGATCCGGACACGGAAGGTGCTGAAGGGCCGGCGCTTCTATGCGACGTGGGCGTCGGTCGCCGCGATCTCGGTGGGTGCGGCGTCACTCGCCGTCCACCTCGTCGGATAGCGGACCGATCCAACGCCCGGGCGGGGAGATCAGTCCCGGACGAGATAGAGCGCGATCGACCTACCACCGTCGAGCGCGCCGAGCCGAAGCGCCTCACCGACCGCCTCCCTGGGGACACCCTCGATCGACAACGCACCGCGCTCGACCGCCAACCGCAACACGACGGAGCGGACCAGTTCCCGCGGTGGCAGGCGGCCCGTGGTCAGGAACCGCAACGCGTCCACGTCGGTCTCGGCCTCCCCGACGGCCGTGAGCCTCACGCCACCTCGTCGAGCGAGCATCGGTCCGTACCGGGTGAGGAAGCGGTCGAGCCGGGCTCGGTCGGCAGGGGCGAGCGCGTCGTGGCGCGCGATCATCCGCCCACCGGTGGGCGCGTCGTCGATCTGGAGACCCCCGCGGAACACGAGGCGGGCCTTCTCCGCTCCCGTGGCGCGGTAACCAGGCGAGGTCTGCTGCACCAGTACGCGGTCGGCCGCGCGCGGACGCCGACCCGCCGCGTCGAGTTGGTCGATCACTGCGGGAATCGCCCACAGGGCGACCTCCTGGATGCTCTGCTCGACCAGTACCTCCTCTCCCGGTCGTGTGTTCGCAACCGCCGCCGCGGCGAGCGGTGCGCTGAACACGCGAGCCCAGCGCGGATTTGGGGACTCCTCGCCGGGGGCCGGCATCCAGGCCAACACCAACAACATCAACGCGACCGCCGCGGGCAGAGCCCTCCACGGTGCGCGGTCCGGGGCGCCCCCCGGCACTCCCTCGACCGCCTCGTGTGCCAGACGGGATGAGCGGCGATCGGTGATCTCGGAAAGCACCTGTGCGGCGGTGGCGAGCACGAGCACCCACCAGATGGCGGCCAAGGGCCACAGGAAGCGGAAGTACGGGATCGGGATCCCGACCCGCAATGGAAACCTCAACGACATGACGGCGCCGCACAACGCGACGACGGCGGTGACTCCGAGGCATCGGCGGACCGCCGGCGAACCGCGCCACACCACCAGCACCGACAACAACGCGAGGGCCATGGCTCCGGCCACGATCGCCGAACCCGACGGCATCGTGTCCGCCAGCACCGGCCGCTGCCAGCTTCCGCGGAACCACATGGGCGGGATCACGAAGCGGTCCACCAGCACCGCTGCGGCCTGGCGAACCGACACGGTCGCCTCGCCGACATGGGAGCCGCGGAGCACCTTCGTGAGATTGCCGGTCCCGAAGAACTGGTCCGCGAGTACTTGGACGTTGACGACCAGGCCGACGGCCACCGCGAACCCGAGGCTGCCCCACAACGCGCGGCGGCCCGACGTCGACCGCTCCCGACGAAGGTGCAGCGACCAGCCGATTCCGGCCACCGTGACCGTCGCCACCGCCGGCACGACGGCACTCAGATGTGACTGCAACGCGATCGACGCCGCGCACACCACGACCGCGAAGTGCCGATGGTGCCGTTCGACCACCCCCCACGCCGCCACCACGGCCAAGCCGGTCGACAGGATCGTGAGGTTCGGGTTCCAGGGGTCGACCAGGAGCGCGGGGCCCATCGACCACACCATCGCCGCGCCCGCCGACACCGTGGCGAGCGCCCCGGTGGCACCTGCGATCCGTCGAACCACCACGACCAGTCCCGCCAACAGCGCCGCGTTGAGCACCGCGGTCGCGAGCGCGATGCCGCCGGGTCCGAGGGTTCGGGTGAACGGCCACATCAGGGTCAGCGGCATCGCTCCCGGATGGTTGTACTGGGTGCCGGCGGACGGTCCGGCGGACGAGGCGTTGTTCAACAGGATCGGATGGGATCCGATCGTGTGCCGCGAGCGAAGCGACAGGAAGGCGTCGTCACCGGTCGGCAACCACCCCCGCGCCGACGCGACCGCACCCATCGCGACCACGACCCCCACGAGCACCGCCGCCAGCACACACGGCATCGGCCGGGCCCACGCGGAATCGGGGCACTCACGACGACGGTCATCGGAAGGGGGCACCGAGTCGAGCATGCTACCGGGGTGAGTTCGACCATCCCGGAGCCGGGTTCGCCCATCGCGGAGGCGACTTCGGGCGGAGCGGTCGGACCCCCCGGATCGGCCCAACCAACACGGCGACGGACCCCGGGCCTCGACGTCGCACGCGGTCTCGCGGCCTTCGCCGTGCTCGTGTCACACGTCGCGTTCGTGAGCGGGGTCGTCAACCCGCATCGATGGTCCTCTCCCTTGCGACAGGTGTTGCCACGCCTCGACGTGGGCGTCCCGGTCTTCTTCGTGCTGTCGGGATTGTTGATCACCCGACCGTTCATCGCCGCCGCGCTCGGCGATGCTCCGGCACCGGCGCTCGGGCACTACCTGTGGCGCCGCGCCACACGGATCCTGCCGTTGTACTGGGCGATCCTCGCCGTCACCATCGGCCTCTCGGACGCCCCGCTGCCGTCGGCGGTCCGTCTGCTGGAGTACGCGACCCTCACCCACATCTATCGTCCCTCCACCGCGATCGGCCCGATCACCCAGTCGTGGAGCCTCGCGACCGAACTGTCCTTCTACGTCTTCATCCCCCTGTGGTTCGGATTGCTGCGGCGCTGGTTCGACCGCCGAGGCATCGTCGGGCGCCGGACGCGGGCACGCTGGATAGCGGCGGGACTGGCGGGGTGGTGCGTCTCCGCACTGGCGTTCCGGCTGGTCGTCGTCGCCGCGACCGACACCTACGACTATCACGACCCCACCTCGATCGACGTCCGCGGCGCGCTGTTGACCTGGCTGCCCAACCACCTCGACTCCTTCGCAGTCGGTGCGGCCTTCGCGCTGGTGGGGATTCTCACCCGGGGCCGCCTCGCTCGGCTGGGCGTGCTGCGATCGACCGCCTGCATCGCGGTCGGCGTCGGAGCACTGTGGACGGCGTCGACCGCGCTCGGCCTCCCGCCGCTGCACACCGGCTTCGACGGCGCGCAGACCCTCGCCCGACACCTCCTGTTCGTGCTCTGTGCGGGCGCGCTCCTGGCTCCCTCCATCGTCGCGTCGTGGCATCCCCGCTCTGTGAGCACCCGGGTGAGCGCTGTTGGCACGCGAGCCGCCACCGTGATGGGCCTCGGTTCCTACGGCGTGTACCTGTGGCATCAGTTCGTCGCCGAGCGCTGGTTCGACGGAGTGCACCACCGGATCTTCGACAGCGCGTTCGGCACGGGTCTCGCGGTCGTCGCCGCGGGGCCGCCGGTCTCGCGTTCGTCACGTATTGGTTGGTCGAGCGTTGGCCGCAACCGATGCTGGAAGGCCTCACGCGCCCACGTCCGACACCGGGTTCCGACGGCTCCGCCGCGATCCGCGGCTCGACGGAGTCCGTGGCCTGGCGATCCTCGCCGTGCTCGGCACCCACGAGATCTTCGTCAACCCCTCCGGACCCGAATGGTTCGTCCGGGGGCTTCCTCGGGTCGACCTGTTCCTCGTGCTCTCGGGGTTCCTCATCGTGGGAACGCTCCTGTCCGAGCACGACCGAACCGGCCGTATCGACCTGGGTGGCTTCGCTCGCCGGCGTGTGCGACGGCTGGTCCCACCGCTGGCGGCGTTCCTCGCGATCCACGCGCTCGTCACCGCGGTGCTCGGCGACTCGCTGGGCGAGGAGCTCCGTCAGGCGATGATGGGACTGTTCTTCGTCGGCAACTGGCAGCTCAGCGTCGGGCACCATCCGCCCTTCGACCTGGTCCACCTCTGGTCACTCGGCGTCGAGGCACAGCTCTACTTCGTGGCCGCGTTCGGGGTGCTCCTCGCCCGACGCCACCTTCGCAACACGTCCGCGATCGTGGGGGGTCTGGTCGTGGCGATCGTCGCCGTCGCGCTCTGGCGGATCGGCTGGTGGCGACACGGCACCAATCCCGAGGCCCTGTACGAGCGCACCGACCTGCGCGCCGACTCCTTCCTGATGGGCGCCGTCGGCATCGTGCTGTGGCGAGCCCGGGTGGTCGGGCACCGCGTCGCCGAAAGGGTGGGCTGGTTCGGCCTCCTCTTCCTTCTCGGTGCGTTCGCGCTGACGCCGAGGTTCTCGCCGGCGCTGTTCGGTGGGGGGTTTACGCTCGTCGCCTTCGCCGCGATGTGGCTCGTCGTGGGGAGCGGTTCGGACCGATCCCTCCTCGGCGCCGTGGTCGGATCCGCTCCTCTCCGGTGGCTGGGGGAGCGCTCCTACTCCCTGTACCTGTGGCACCTTCCCGTGTTCCGTTGGACCGACCGCGCGCTCCCCGATGCACCGCCCGTGCCGAAGTATCTGCTCGCGATCGTCGTCGCACTGGTCGTGACCGAACTCACCTACCGCCTCGTCGAGCGGCCGTTGCTGAGCAGGCGACGACCCGGGCTCCCCGAGCCGACACCTTCCAGTGCATCGACGCCGCCTCCGTGATCGACCGCAGCCGCAGCACCCTCGTCGTACCGGCAGGGACCGTGCCGACGGGGGCGAGGTTCGAGGCACTGCCGAACAGTCCGACCGTCACCCCGACCGCCTGCGGACCCGCGGTCACCAGCCGGTCACGACCGACGCGACACGTCTGGTCCGGCGGGACCAGACGGACGCGGTACTGCCGGACCAACGCCTCGTCGGCCTGTCGACGTGACGCAGCGGTCCCGCCGAGCGCATCCAACGGCCACCCCGCGATCGGGGAGCCGACGGCACCCACCGCGCCGATGTAGTCACCCGCCGTAACGGGGACATAGGAGAGCGGCAACCGCGTCGTCGCGTCGAGGGTCCTGTCGGCGGCGGCACGTTCGACCACCCACAGATTTGCCGCAAGACCCGGTTTGGACTGCTCGACCATCGTCACCCATCGGTCGACGTCGCGAACCAACAGCACTCCGTTGACCACCACCAGCACCGCGCCGAGCCCGACGAACGCGCGCGACCAGACGTCACCGCGCCGGCGGGGCCATCCGGGCATCATCGGTACGGCCGCCAGCACGAGGAACGCGGCGACCGTCCACCGGTAGCGAAGCTCGTCCGGCGGGATGTGGGGGACCACACCGATGCGCGACACCGCCGTCAGCACCGCGAACGCGCCACACGCCGCGAGCGACCCGCCCGCGACCGCGTCGAACGAACGCCACCACACCGCAGCGAGCACCACCAACACCAGATAGGCGACCGCCAACACGAGCCCGAACCAACGCTGTCCGAACGCCAGAGAGGTGAACCCGCCCCAGATCATCCGCACCGCATAGCTCGCGACGGGCCGAAGCCCCCCCGACGGCGGCGAGTCGACCCCACGCAGCGAATACCACACCAACCACAGCAGGGGACCGGGGGCCATCGCCAACCAGGTGCGCACCGGTGGTCGGGTCCAGACCAGGTGAACGGCGACGGCCACCGCGACGAGCAGACCGAGGCCACTGGTCGCCAGCGCCACCACGAGCCATACCGAGGCGACCAGTTCGTGGCCCGCAACACCGGACCCACTCGTGCGACGCGCCCGCTCGAGGTGACGCCAGATGATCGCCAGCGCGGCCACGGGGATCGAGAAGTTCATGAGGAAGGGGAACATCGCATTGGTCACCCCGGCCGAGTTCCACAGCACGGCGGCGGTCACCAACACGGCGGGAACCCCGGCGAGCCGATCCCTCGCGAACCGGAAGACCGCCCACCCCAAAAGCCCGTACGCGGCGACGCCCACCAATCGGTAGGGCCAGTACACCTCCACCCCGACCGTGTGGAAGAGCACCTGGTACAGGGCCACCGGGACCGTCGACAGGTGACTGTTGAACGGTCGCAGCAGATCCCGGCTGCGATGGAAGTCGCTGTAGATGTTCCAGTCGTCGCTGAAGAACCACAGTGGGCGACCGAGGACGAACGCGGTGACACACGTGCCGATGACCAGCCCGTAGCCGAGGGTCGACGTGGCGATCGACCGTGGGGCACTCGATGTCGGCACGCTCACGGCCCGACAGCTTCGCGGTCGCCTCTCGATCACCACAAGGCCAACGCGCGCCCGGCTCGTGTCGCCGCCTAACGTCACGCCCACGATGGAGCCCGACGCCGCGCCCGTGGAGGAGCCCGACGCCCCGCCGATCGACCGGCTCGCACTCGGCGTGGTGTTGCTCGCCGTGGTGCTCCGCGTCGGAGCCGCGTGGTGGCTGACCCGCGCGCCGTCATCGGTCCACGATCCGCTGCTGTACCAACGGTTCGCTCAAGGGATCGCGAAGGGGCAGGGCTACCTCGCGTTCCACGGCACGCCGACCTCGTACTACCCGCCGGGTTATCCGTTCTTCCTGGGTGCGATCCAATGGGTGCTCGACCGGGTGGACCAGGGCGCCCGACTCCCGATGGCCGCCGCCATGGTGCAGGCGGGCCTCGGTGGCACCACCGTGTGGTGGTTGTTCCGCGCCGGTTCCCGCCTCGGTGGACGCCGTGTCGGGCTCGTCGCCGGAGCGATCGTCGCGTGCTGGCCGAATCTGATCCTCCAGTCGACGGTCCTGCTCTCCGAGCCCTTGTTCCTCGCCGTGTTCGCCGGGCTCCTCCGAGCCGGTGTGCGAGCGTTGGACCGCCTGCGCGACGGCTCCACGGTCGCGGTGCAACGACATCGGGACGTTGTGGCGCCACGGCAGCGGGACCCGGTCGGCGCCGTCGCCGCGTTCTGGGGAAGCGACCGGGGCCGCCGTCTCGCCGCGTTCGCCGTCGCCGGCGCGTGGTTGGGCATCTGTGCGCTCGTTCGATCCCAGGTGCTCGTGATGTTCGCCGCGTTCGCCGCAGCGCTGTGGTCAGGGACTCGTCGTCGAGTTCGCGCGTGGAGCACCCGTGACGCGATCGCCGCCCTCGTGTTGGTGACGGTCACCGCGGCGTTGGTCATCACCCCGTGGACGATCCGGAACGCGGTGGTGTTGGGGGGATTCGTCCCCGTGTCGACCAACGGCGGTGACAACCTGTGCGTCGGATTCAACCCCGCCGCGAACGGTGCATTCGCCGTCCCGAAGGTGTGCCAGACCGGTGACTTCTACCTCGACGGACCCGCCGCCGAGCTGCGGCGGAACCGCGACACCGCGCGGATCGCCCGCCGTTGGGCACTCCACCACCTGGGCGCCCTACCGATGCTGAGCCTTCGCAAGCTGTACTGGACCTACAACGGCGACGTCGACGGCGCCCGGGCGGTGGAGTCCTATGACGACACACCCGTGTTCTCCGAGGCGACCAGGGCCGCGGTACGCGCGATCTCCAACGGCTACTACGCGATCGTGGGCCTCGCGACGATCGCCGGCCTCGTGGTGCTGACACGACGCACCCGGGGCGACCGACACGAAGCGACACTGGCGTCGTTCGTCGTCGTGGGAACACTCGTTTCCGCCCTGATCCCCGTGGCGTTCTTCGGTGATCAGCGCTTCAAGGTCGCGGCCACACCCTTGTTCGCCCTGTGCGCGGCAACCGCGCTCGTCGCATCGACCGGTCTCCGACACAGGGACGGCCAGCGTGGCGCTCCCGCCACCGAGCCCGGGCCGACGCCTCCCGAGGGCGGACGGACGGCACCGTGAACGGGTCTCCACCGAACCGCGACCTCGCCGCGGCACCGTCGACCGACACGGGTGCACGCCCCGCGATGCGCTTCACCCGCACCGACGTCGCCGCGCTCGTGTTGATCGCCCTCATGCTGCTCCTGCCGGTGCCTGGCCTGTGGCACTACCAGGGCCCTCCGATGGAGGAGGGGTTCATGTTGGCGTTTCCCCAGCGCATCCTCGCCGGGGAGCTTCCGCACCGCGATTTCCTCCACCTCTACGGACCGGGATCGTTGTACGTGCTCGCCGGGGTGTTCAAGGTGTTCGGGTCGACCCTCGGGGTGGAACGGGCGGTCGGACTCGTCCAGCACGGACTGCTGATCGCTGCGGTGTACCTGTTCGCGCGGCGCTGGGGCCGTCCGGTCGGCGCTACCGCGGCGTTGACGACGCTGCTGATCGCGATCTCCCCCCTGGGTCTCAGCGCGATGGCGTGGAACGGCGCGATCGCACTCGGCGCGTGCTCCGTGTTGGCGGCCTCGTCGTGTCTGGATCGTCCGAGGCGCGCCGCAGCGATTGCGGCGGGTGTCTGTGCCGGAGCCGCACTGCTGTATCGCCCGGACCTGGTCGTCGCGATCGGACTCTCGGCCCTGGCCTGGTGGTGGACGACGCGGCGTGACGAGGCCCAGCGTTGTCCTCGTCGGGTGTCCCTGCTGGCGATACTGTCCACCGGCCTGCTCGTCGTCCCGTTCGTCATAGCGGTAGGGCCGGGTCGCGCCTTCGAGGGCATGGTCACACAGCCCGTGTTCGACCTGCGCCCCGGGCGGGCCCTACCGGTTCCGCCCGGTTGGAGCGCACCCGACGGCTTCCTCCAGAATGCCGGCAAGCTGCGTGTGTCGGCGTGGCCCCTCCCGATGCCCGGGATCGGCGCGCAGATCGCGATGTGGTTCTGGCTGGTCCCGTTGTCGATCGCCGTCGTCGGCTTCGTCGCCGTGCGGAATTGGCGCCGTGACCGCGCGTCGCCGACGGGCCGTGCGTTGACGATCGGCGCCGCGTTCGGGCTCGGCCTGCTGGGCCAGGCGCTACAACGTCCCGACACGGCACACCTCTCGTGGGTGTCGTGTTGGACGTTCGCGATGATCCCCGTCGCCGTGTCGGCCCAACTCGTCCAGCGTCGCGGCCGCACCCCCGCATCGGCGAGCGTCTCCAGCCGTCGCTCCCAGGTGCTCCGCAACGCCGCCGCGGTGGCGCCGGTTGCGGTGATCCTGTTGGCGGTGATCCCGTTCTACCCGCTCCGCACCTACGCGGACCTCGTCGGCCAGACCTTCGGCCACAACGTGTTCGGCTATCCGATCCGCCGCGGTGAACGCGTGTTCTACTACGGAAGTGCGGATGCGGCCGACGCCGCGCAACGGATCGTTGACCGCCTCTCGGCAGACAGCCGGCCCGGCCAGACGCTCATCGTCGGGCCGATCGACTTCGCCAGGACGCCGTACAGCGACGCCTTCTTCTACGCGTTGTTCCCCGAGCTCGAGCCGGGGACGCGCTACATCGAGATGGATCCCGGCATCGCGGATGCGGCCGGGTCGGGGTTGGCGGACGAGTTGCGCCACGACGACTGGTTGATCCAGTCGCGGGTGTGGAGCAACTGGGACGAGCCGAACCGGTCGCGCGAATCCGGCGACCCCACCCCCGACAAGGTCGTCGCGGCGCAGTTCTGCACGGTGCTCGACACGGGACCGTTCCGCCTGAGCCGACACTGCACGAAGTCATAGGGGTACCGCCTCCCCACGACTGTGGTCTTCTAGGATCGACAGGTCATGTCGACTGCAATCGTCCTGCCCACCTACCAGGAGGCGGGCACCATCGACACCGTGCTCCGACGCATACGCGCGGCACTCGACGACGCCGAGATCTTCGTATTCGACGACTCGAGCCCCGACGGTACGGCCGACATCGCGGAGAAGACCGGCGTCGAGGTCGGCAACATCACCGTGGTCAGGCGGCCGGCCAAGGAGGGGCTGGGTGCGGCCTACCGGCACGCCCTCACCCACGTCCGCTCCGCCGGTCACGATCCCGTGATCCACATGGACGTCGACCTCTCCCACGACCCGGCGCGCCTGCCTGCACTGATCGAGGCGCTTGAGGACGGTGCCGACGTCGCCATCGGTTCGCGTTACGTCTCCGGCGGCGACACTCCGGACTGGCCGTTGCACCGCCGGGTTCTGTCCCGCTACGGAAACCGGTACGCCCAGGCCATGTTGCACCTGTCGATGCACGACGCGACCGGCGGCTTCCGGGCCTACCGGGGATCGGTGCTCGATCGCGTCCGAGTCGAATCGACCCGCACCAACGGGTACGGCTTCATGATCGAGACGGGCTTCCGACTCAGCTTCCTGAAGGCGGTGGTCACCGAGGTTCCCATCGTGTTCGTCGACCGGACCGTCGGCGAGTCCAAGATGTCGGTCCGTTCGATGGTGGAGACCACGCTGATGGTCACGTGGTGGGGACTGTGCCTTCGCTTCCCGGGCGTCACCGACCGATTCCGCGCGACGAAGCTCGGTCGTCGGCTCTTCGCCCTCACGGGACCGTCGATTCCCACGGGAGGCCCGATGACCGCTCCCGACACTCCGCGACGATGAACGCCGTGGCGGCCACGCACGGGAGCGCGGGCGTAGGTCGCCGGGTCTCGGTCGACGATCATGCCTCCACCGTGGTTGCCCGCCCCGGTACCGCACTCCTCACGTTCGGAACGGGGGAGCACCTCGGCCGCCTGCCCGCACTTGACGGCCTGAGGGGGGTCGCGGTCATCGCGGTGCTGTTGTTCCACGGCGGGTTCGGGTGGGCGAAGGGTGGCTTCCTCGGCGTCTCCCTGTTCTTCACCCTGTCGGGGTTCCTCATCACCTCGCTGCTGATCCACGAGTATCGACGACGCGGCTTCATCGACCTCCGTGCGTTCTGGACCCGCCGCTTCCGACGTCTGTTACCGGCTGCGTGGCTCACACTCGGCGTGGTCCTGATGGCCGTCGTGTTCCTCGACACCGCCACCGAATCGACACGCGGCGACGTACTGGCGGCGTTGGCCAACATCGCGAACTGGCGCTTCCTCGTCTCGGGGGACTCCTACGCGAGGCTGTTCAGCGCTCCATCACCGATCCTGCACTTCTGGAGCCTCGCCATCGAGGAGCAGTGCTACATCGTCCTTCCGGTCGTGGTTGCGGTCACCCTGCACCGCGGCCGGGGTCACTCACCCGGCTTGCCACGGTCCTCGGCACGCTGCTGGGCATGTCGATGCTCGCGACTCGATGGTCGGGCGGCGTCGACCGCGTGTACTACGGCACCGACACACGCGCCGCCGAGTTGCTCATCGGGGCCATGCTCGCGGTCCTCCTGGCACACGACCCGGCACGCCGGGCGATCGTACGGCGATTCAACGTCCGACTCTCCGTGCTGCTCGGAGGTGTGGCCGCCACCGTGTTCACCCTTCTCGCCTGGAACCGCGTCGAGGTCGACGGCGGGTTCGTCGCCGAGGGCGGCCTGTGGCTCGTCGGTCTCGGCTCGGCGGCGCTCATCGCCAACGGAGCCCTGGGCATCGGTGGGATCGCACGAACCCTGAGCCGCCACCCGTTGCGTCGACTCGGCGAGATCTCCTACGCGGTGTACCTGTTCCACTGGCCGATCCTGACCCTGATGACCCCCGCCCGTACGGGGCTCTCGAACCTGCCGCGATTCGTGATCGCGGTCGCCGTCACCATGGTCCTCGCCCTGCTGAGCGAACGACTCCTCGAACGACCGTTCCGGCGAGGGCTCCCCACCGTGAGGTTCCGCCCGGTCGCGGTCGCCGTACCTGCGGCGCTCGCCCTCGTCGCGTTGAGCGTCGTGGTGCGACCCGATCGGACCCGACCCCGGTTCGACCCTTCGGACCAGGCCGAGCTCGCCCGACGCGCCGAGGAGCAGGCCGCCGCTGCGAGAAGGGGCAGGGCGGGGGCGCCCAAAGAGCAACCGGCGGAGGAATCGAGGCCCGGCGCCACGGCGACGACGTCCCCACCACCACCGCCCACGGTGCAGATCTACGGCGATTCGGTGGCGATGACCCTCGCCTATCCCTTCTCGGACTGGACCAAGGCCTCCGGCGAAGCCGTCTTCGGGGGAGGCGTCAGCGAACTCGGCTGCGGGATCGGCCGCGGGGGCTACCAGCTCGTGAAGACAGCCGAACCCCGTGCCAGGAAGTGCGACGCCTGGCCGGTCACATGGAGCGCGCAGGTCAACCGGTACCACCCGAACGTCACGTTGGTGGTCAACGGCCAATGGGACATCGTCGACCGCCGTCTCGCCGGCGAGCGACGATGGCGCCACGTCGGCGACCCCGTCTACGACCGGTACCTCACCGACGAGCTCCTCACGGCGAACGACCTGTTGGCGAGCGACGGCGCGATGGTCGTGTGGGCGACGTTGCCCTATTACGGCACCAACGGCAACGGCGAGGTCGACGACGGCCTCGCCGCCAGCCGGACGCGCGAGCGTGTCGACCGCTACAACCAACTCCTGCGGGACGTCGTGGCGCAACGGCCGAACGCCCGACTGCTCGACCTCGCGGACTTCATCGACCCCCAGGTCGACGACCACACCATCCGTGAGGACGGCGCGCATTACCAGGGACCGGCGATCAACAGGGTCGGATCATGGGTCGGCACCCGCATCGTGGATCTCTGGAGGCGGCGTTGACCTCCGGCGAAGTGTCCCTAAGGTGAAGGCGGTGAACTCGACGGCGGGAGTCATCACGCGTGGTGCTTCACGTCCCGGGTCGGAGGTCGGCCTGGACGTTCCGGCACCACCCGTCGTGCTGGACGGGCGGAGCGACGACGAACTCGACGCGGATCGACCACGGCGCAGCGGGTCCGACGCGGTCGAGCCACTGGGCTACCTTCCGGGCCTCGACGGCCTGAGGGCGCTCGCCGTGATCGCGGTGCTGTTCTATCACGCTCACTTCACGCGGGCGTCCGGTGGCTTCCTCGGCGTGTCGGTCTTCTTCACGTTGTCGGGGTTCCTCATCACGTCCCTGCTGCTCCGCGAGCGGGCCACCACCGGAACGGTCTCCTTGCGGCGCTTCTGGTCACGGCGCTTCCGTCGGCTGATGCCGGCATCGCTGCTCTGCCTCGGGGGCGTCGTGCTCGCCGGACTCCTCGGAGCGTGGGACGGCGACCAGGTCCGCGCGTTGCGCACCGACGTCCCCGCCGCGCTCGGCCAGGTGATCAACCTCGTCTACATCAACTCGGGCCACTCCTACGAGGCGACGACGAAGGCACCGTCCCCACTCAACCACTTCTGGAGCCTGGCGATCGAGGAGCAGTTCTACCTGCTCTTCCCGCTCCTCGTCACCGGCGTCCTCCTCGCAGCGCGGGGTCGCCGTCGGATCCTCGCGGCGGTCCTCGCGCTGTTGACCACGGCGTCGGTGCTGGTCACGACGTCACTCGCGCCGCACTCGATCGACCGCGTGTACTTCGGTCTCGACACGCGTGCCGCCGAGTTGTTGATCGGCGGCCTGGCGGCGTGCGCGACGGTCACGGTCCTGCGCTTCACCCACCGGGCCGTCCGGGTGGTGGTCCATATCGTGGGTGTCGCCGGACTGGTGGGCCTGGTGCTTCTCGCCACGACCGTGCACTACGGCACGCGTTGGCTGTATCCGTGGGGCTTGCTGTTGTGCGCGGTGTGCACCGTGTCGGTGGTGCTCACGATCGCCCAACGCGGCGGACCGCTGCACCGCCTGCTCTCATGGAAGCCGCTGGTCTGGTGCGGCACCATCAGTTACGGCCTGTACCTGTTCCACTGGCCCCTCTTCGCCTGGCTCAACCCCGCCCGAACCGGCCTCTCGAAGTGGCCGTTGTTCGCACTGCAGTGCGCGGTGACGTTCGCCGGCGCCGTCGCCTCCTTCCACCTCCTCGAACAGCCGATCCGCTTGCGGCGGCGCCTCTCCGGCCGAACCCCCTTGACGGTCGCTCCGATGGTCGTGCTCTGCGTCCTGGTCGCCAACGGCGTGGCAACAGCATCACCACCCCCGGCCAACCACTCGATCTCGAGCGGTCAGCGCACCGCCCCCGCCGTTCCGCCGCCGCAACGGATGCTGGTCGTCGGCGACGAGATCGCCCAGTCGCTGGTTCCGACGGGCACCGAGACCCTCCACCGCGAGCACAGCACGAACGAGTCGGTACCGAACAACGCCGGCTCCGGCGGCGAGGGGCCGAACGAGCGCCGATCGGTGACGGTCCGGTCGCTGACCGCCACCGGATGCGGGGTCGCCGTCGGTGGGTCCCGACGGCAGGGCACGGGAGCGTTCGGACCGGCCGACCCTCCGCAATGCGACGGGCTCTTCGACCGATGGTC
Source organism: Microthrixaceae bacterium (assembly GCA_041394325.1). Lineage (GTDB taxonomy): Bacteria > Actinomycetota > Acidimicrobiia > Acidimicrobiales > Microtrichaceae > JAWKIJ01. Next base: position 2,324,858 of record JAWKIJ010000001.1, on the reverse strand, counting down.
GGCCGAGATCGCCTCGTTCCAGCCCGACGTCGTGGTCGTCGAGGCCGGAAGCTGGGACCTGCTCGATCGTCGCATCGACGTCCGCCTGGCCGATCCGACGGTCCGCCATCCCGGCGACCCGGACTTCGACCGTTTCCTCGAGAGTGAGATCGCATCGAGGGTCGACACGCTGTCGGCCGGAGGTGCCACCGTCGTCTGGCTACGACTCGCTCCAATGGCCCGGCCCGCACCGCAGGGTGGGGTTCCCGCCGCCGACCTCCCCGAAAACGACACGGCGCGGGTCGACGCCTTTAACGCGGTGCTCGACCGTGTCGCCGCCTCCAACTCCCATCTGCGCGTGCTCGACCTGGCGCGATGGCTCGCGTCCCTGCCCGGCGGTGCACTCGGCCCCGACAACCGCGTGGACGGCACGACCTTCACCCCGCAGACCGCGTCGGCGGCCATGTCGTGGATCGCGCAGGCGACCAGGGACATCGACCGACGGACGGCAACCGAAGCGATGGCCGCCGCGGCCGAGCCGGTTTCCTCGGTCGCCACGGCCGCCCGAATCGCACCCGCTCCCGCCGTGGGGCCACGGTCCGTGCCCGCCGCCGGTGAACCGTTGCGGATCATGGTCGCAGGCGACTCGGTCGCGATGGGCTATGGCTTCGGCCTCAAGGAGTGGGCGACCCACGCGCCAGGGGCCGGAGCGACGGTCTCCAACGTGTCGCAGTTCAACTGCCCGATCGCGCGCGGCGGCAGCTACCGCGACACCGGTGGCGAACTCGCGGAGTTCGGCGACTACTGCGACTGGTCCAAGACCGACCCCGGGTGGCTCAAGGACAACCGGCCGAACCTGGTGGTGTTGTCGACGGGGGTGTGGGACACCTCCGATCGCCTGTTGCCCGGCTCCAGCCGCTGGACCCACCTCGGCGAACCGGTCGCCGACCAGTACTTCCTTCGTGAGCTCGTCACCAGGATCGACCTCTTGAGCTCTGCGGGCGCCCGCGTCGTGTTGATGACCCATCACCACATCGAGCACGGCCTCAAACAGGGGATCACCGGCCTGCCCGAGTCGGAACCGGCACGAATGGACCGGCTCAACGAGCTCCTCCACCAGGCGTCGGATCTCCGCCCCGCGGTGACCGCCGTCGCCGACCTTGCAGGATGGCTGAACGCACAGCCCGGTGGATTCGACCCCGGACCAGCCCCGCCTTGATGGACGGGCTGCACTTCACCGACGCGCGTTCGACCTCCGCATCGGCCGATGGCTCGGTCCGGAGCTGCTCACACTGCTCAAGCCCTGACTCGCGGGGAGGCTCACGACATAAGGTCCGCAACCATGTCCTCGGTCCAATTCCAGGCGTCGGGCCCACCCGAGACGGTGCTCCCCCCGAACCAACCGACATCGGAGCGGCGCTCGCAGCAGCACTCGGCCTCGACGGCGACGAGCGAGTCCACGCCGTCGACGAGGTGGTGAGTGCCCATCCCCGCTCCAGCACGGCGTGGGCGGCGCGCGGCTCCGCCGCGGCGAGCCCCGTCGAACGGTACGCCGCGTTCAGGGTCGGCTATCACCGGGGCCTCGACGCCATGCGGGCCAACGGCTGGCGGGGTAGTGGCTACCTACGTTGGCGTCACCCCTCCAATCGCGGTGTGCTCCGCTGCCTCGTGGGGCTGCGCGATGCGGCCCGGGCCATCGGCGAGGCCGACGAGGTCACCCGCCTCGACGAGTTCCTCGCCATGTTGGACCCCGATCTGCCCGACATCGATCCGACCGCGGAGCCGACCCGTCCCGCTGAGCCGTCCGATGGGTGAACGACGGTTCCCCGAGCGGGGCACGGCCGGTGCGGACGTTCTCGCCGAGATCACCTCGATGCGCCAAGGTGACCTCGACTGGCGTGACGGTCGGGCGTTCAGCCTCGTGTACCACGTGGACGACCCCGAACTGGAGGAGCTGCTCGAACGCGTCGCCGCCGACTTCATCCACGAGAACGCCCTGAACCCCTTCCGCTACCGGTCGCTGCTGCAGATGGAGACCGACGTCATCGACATGGCGTGCGACCTGTTCGGGGCCGGTGCAGGGGCCCTCTCCTCGGGTGGCACCGAGTCGATCTTCCTCGCCGTGCTCACCGCCCGCGAATGGGCCGCCGCTCAGGGCAACAACCGGCCGACGCTGCTGTGCACCGACACCGTGCACCCGGCGTTCGCGAAGGCGTGCCACTACCTCGGCGTCGAGATGATCCGTCTCGACCACGGCGACGACGGACGAGCGATCCCCGCCGGCTACGAGGAGGTACTCGACGAACGGACCGCGCTGCTGGTCGCCTCGGCCCCCTGCTACCCCTACGGCGTGGTCGACCCCGTCGCCGAGATTGCGGTGATCGCGGCCGAGAACGACGTGTTGTGCCATGTCGACGCCTGCCTCGGCGGATGGCTGCTCCCGTGGTGGGAGCGTCTCGGCCAGCCGGTCCCGCCGTGGGATCTCCGTGTCGAAGGGGTCACCTCGCTGTCGGCGGACCTGCACAAGTACGGCTACGTCTACAAGGGCGTGTCGACGATCGTGTACCGCGACCGGGACCTGCTCCAACGCCAGATCTTCATGTACGACTCGTGGCCCGGCGGCCTCTACGCGAGTTCGTCCTCTGCCGGCACCCGGCCGGGTGCGCCCATCGCCGGCGCCTGGGCGGCGATCAACCATCTCGGGGCGGACGGCTACCAGCGGCTCGCGGCCCGCGTACTCGACGCCACGAGGCGGATCCGCGCCGGGATCGAGGCCATCGACGGCCTGCACCTCACGGTCGAACCCGATCTCTCGGTGTTCGAGTTCGGCTCGGACCGCGTCGACATGGACGCCGTGTGCGACGTGATGGACGACCGGGGCTGGAACCTCGACCGCCAACAGGGCGGTCTGCACCTCATGCTGGCCCCCGGTCACGACAGGGTCGTCGACGCGTTCTGCCACGACCTCGCCGACGCCGTCGCCCACCACGGCGAATCGCGCGGCGTGGCGCACCGTTACGGATCGGTGGTCGACTGAACACCGACCCCTCCCTCGCAGGCCGTTGGGGTGCGGTCCTGGTGGGGGGACGCAGCCGGCGGATGGGGAGGGACAAGGCGACGATCCTCCTCGACGGTCGCCCGCTCGGCATCCGATCGGTCGACGCGCTCCGCTGGCTCGGTGCTCCCACCGGCACCGCTACGGGCGTCCTCGCGCTCGGTGCGACCGAGGAGCAGGCCCGGGCATTGGTGGCCGAACGCGTCCCCGACACCGAAGGCCACGCCGGACCCCTCGCGGCCGTACTCGGCATCGTCGATCGCGCCGCGGCCGCCGGCGTCGACCAGGTCGTGACGCTCGCGTGCGACCTGCCCGACGTCGACGAAGAGGCGGTCCGGGACCTGGTGGCGGTGCTCGATCACGCTCGGTCCGCCGCCGCGGTGCTCGCCGAAGTGGGGGGACGGATCGCTCCGCCGAACGCCGTGTGGCGCGCCGATCGGGTCGTCGAGGCCGTCGCCGGAACCCCGCTCGCCTCCACCCGCGCTCGTCGGGGAAGTCGATTCGCAGACCTGTTGGATCTCCTGTCCTGGACCACCCACCGCGACGTCCGCTTCGGAGACATCGACACCCCCGACCAACTCGCCTGTGCCGTGCGGCCTGCGGACGTCTCCCGTCGGAGGCGGCCTCCGGTCCGGTAGCGTGCCCTCGATGCCTGCGATTCCCGAGATCGGCGTCGACGAATTGGCCGAACGACTCTCCGGAGCCGCCACGGTGATCGACGTCCGCGAAACCGACGAGTACAACGCGGGCCACGTCCCGGGTGCCACCAATCTGCCGCTGTCGACCCTGGCCGAGCGCAGCGCGGAGGTGCCCACCGATCGACCGGTACTCGTCATCTGCCAGAAGGGTGGTCGATCCATGCGGGCGTGCGAGCACCTCGTCCAGTTCGGCTGTGACGTCACCAACGTCGCCGGTGGTACCGGAGCGTGGGTCGAGTCCGGCCGCCCGGTGCACGCCGGACCCGACACGGGACCGTCCTGAGGTGGCCGGAACGGCCGATCAGCACGTCGTCGCAACCCAGTCCGAACTCGCCGCGCTCGTCCGTACACTGCTCGATGCCGAGCGGTACGCGATCGACACCGAGTTCCACCGTGAGCGCACGTACTTCCCGAACTCGCACTCGTCCAGATCGCGGTGGGGGGCGACACGATGCTCGTCGACCCGTTGGCGGTCGACCTGAGCCCCCTTGCGGAGGTGTTCAAGGCCGACGTCGAGGCGATCATGCACGCGGGACGACAGGACCTCGAGGTGCTCGAGCTCGTGTGCGGAACCGCTCCGACCCGCTTCTTCGACACCCAGATCGCGGCCGGCTTCGTGGGCTATGCGAGCGCCTCGCTGGCAAGTCTGCTCGACGCCGAGCTGGGCGTCCGCCTGCCCAAGGCCGACCGGCTCACCGACTGGTTGCGACGCCCCTGACCTCACGACAGCTCACCTATGCGGCGGCCGACGTCACCAACCTCGAGGCCCTCGCCTCCCGGCTCTCCGACCGGGTCGAGCACCTCGATCGCACGGCGTGGGTTCGCGAGGCACTCGATGAGATGGCAGCGGAGTACCGCGGTCCTCGGAACCCCGATGATGCGTGGCGCCGCATCAAGGAGTTGCGCCACCTCAAAGGCGCCGACCTCGCCACGGCCCAGGCGCTCGCGGCATGGCGGGAGCGCCGCGCGCAACAACTCAACCTGACGCCCCGCTACGTGCTCGCCGACCTCGGGGTGGTGGGCCTCGCGGTCGGCCGCGCCGCCCGGAGGACTTCGGCGAGATCCGCGGGGTCGACGCCCGCGCGTTGCGTTCGGTGGCCGACGACGTGATCGCCCTGATCGCGGACGCCGCAGGACGCACACCCCGAAAGGCCGAGCCGACGTCGGCACACCAGCTCAACCCCGCACTCCGCCCGGCGGTCACTCTCGTGACGGCCTGGGTCGCCCAACAGGCGCGCTCGTTGCGGATCGACCCCGCGATCCTCGCCACCAGAGGCGATCTCGAAGCCTTCATGGCGGGCGACGACACCTCACGACTCAGCGGGGGGTGGCGCCACCAACTCATCGGTGAGCCGTTGCGCCGCCTCGTCGATGGCGAGGTCGCGATGGCGTTCGTTCCGGGACGAGGTCTGGTGATGGAGGAGCGGTCCCACCGGGAGGTGACCCTCCACCCCTGAGACGACCGATCCCGGGTGTGTTCGGCTTTCGCGACGGTGCGGAGGTAGGATGACCCGCTGAGCATTGCGTCTGCGGAGTGGGAGACAGCCGTGAAGAAGGGTCGTCATCGTCGGTTCGAGGAGGCCCGCGCACTGAAGCGGGGCCCCGACATCGACATCGAGGGATTGCTCAACGAACCTCGAAGCCTTTCGGACTCCCTCCGGTCGGAGGACGCCGATGACCTCGATGACGACGACTACGACGACGGGGGCGAAGCGGCCGGTAGCTGGCACAACCCCGAGGCGGTCTGAATCGTCGATCCCCGGCGCGCCGGGTGAGGAACGAACGTGGTGACACCACGGGTCCTCACGTATTCGACGAACCAACCGTAGGGTTCCTCACCCACGAGTTCGACGATCTCGTCGCGCAGCGACTCGTACACCGGTGAACCGCCGACGAACGCGTCGGGCGCGTCCGTGCACCACCAGTGGAACTCGTCGCCGCCATCGCCCCAATCGCGACGCTTCCACTCACGGAGCGTGTTGGTCACGTGCCCGTTCTGGTCCGTCTCACCGACCAGCCGCAGCGGTAGCTGCCAACACACGTCGGGTTTCCAGTCGAGTGGACGCTCACCGGCGGCCAGTGCGCCCACGTGCAGGGCGCACCCCGGCCCCGACCCGAAACCGGGGCGGTTCAGGAAACAGCAGGCGCCGTCGACCTCGCGGGTGACCCACGCCTTCTCGTCGTTGCGGACGATGGCCCCGCCGCGGGCGAGGGTCTCGTCGCGGTACTGCCACTGCTCGGAGGTGAGACGCCTTGCCGCGGCGGGGGCCCCCCAGAGGGGCGCGCCGGCCCCCCAAATCTCCCCCGCGGGGCAGCCCTGCACCAGGTCGGCGGCGTCCTCGGTGAGCACACCCTTGCAACCCTGCCCGAATATGCAGGTCCACGGACTCGTGAGGAACGCCACGTCGAACACCCAGGTGGTCGTGCCGTCGGGATCCTCGAATCCCACGTAGTCGCGCGCTCCGGGGGGCATGGCGGTGCCGACCATCGACCCGACACTACAAGGAGGGCCACGGCACGATCGGCCGCAGTCCGCCGCCATCGGCCACCGCGCCGTCGCCCATGGTCGGCGCGCCGTGCGAAACTCCGACGATGACCGGGGAGTTCGATCACCTGAGAGACCGTCTCGACGCCATCGCCGAGGAGTTGGCCGATCTGACGATGGAGCGCCTGCGGCGCTCCATCGACGAGGGCGGCGACCGCAATCCCGTCGACGAGAGACGCCTCAGCCGGGCCCGTCGAGCGGTGCTGAAGGCCTCCGCGATCCTCGACGGTGACGGGCGATCGGAGCGATGAGCGCCGAGGCCGTCGCTCAGGTCCGGCCGAGCGTGCGCACCAGTTCGTGCAGCCGGGAGAACTGACGATTGTCGAACCGGGCGCGATCCGTGGGCGCTCCAATTCGTCACCGTCCTCGACCTCCGCCGCGGTCGGGGCGATCGCCTCGATGCGCCCGGACGTGACGATGTCGCCGAAGCGCTCGTTGAGCGCCGCCAGTTCCGCCTCGTCGAGCACTCGCTCGAGGCGAAGGACCAACAAGCCATCGACCCACCGGAGCGAGTGGAACACGCTGTAGAAGTCCGCGATGTACTCGATTGCCTCGGAGACCGACGAGGTGACATGGAAAAGATCGACATCGGGTGTGGCGATGAAGCCCGCGTCGATCAGTTCGGTGCCGAGAAAGTCGACGAACCGCCGCCAGTAGAGGTCGTCGCCGCACTCGAACAGGACGATCGGGACCGGAGGCTCCTTGCCCGTCTGCACGAGGGTCAACAACTCGAACGTCTCGTCGAGAGTTCCGAACCCACCGGGGAACACGACGTAGGCGGAGGACTCCTGCATGAAGGTGAGCTTCCGGCTGAAGAAGTGCCGGAAGCGCACCATGCGCTCCTCCGGGACGATGCCACCACCTTCCATCGGCTCGAACGGGAGCCGAATGGTGACGCCGAACGCATCGTCGCCCCCGGCTCCCTCGATCCCCGCGGTCATCACACCCGGACCTCCGCCGGTGATGACCATCCAACCCGCATCCGACAGCGCCGCGCCCATCTCGCGGGCCGCGGCGAACTCGCCCGAATCGGCGGCGATCCGTGCCGACCCGAAGATGGATGCCTTGCGCCGATGCCGGTAGGGGTGGAACTTCTCCATGGCCCGACGCAGGTCCCGCAGGGCGACGTTCAGCAGTTTCACCCGGCCACGGTCGTTGGTGTCGAGCCCGATCCGAACGACGTTGCCCAGCATCTCGGCGATGAGGTCCTGGTTTCCGGTGATACCGGCACCCTCGACGAGGGCCTTGATCGCAGCATCGACCTCGGCCGACCCGCTGCGGGGCCGCGGCGATCGCGTCGGAGCGGGAGCGGGACCGGGTCGCTGCGGGGGCGACAGGAGCGGCGGCGGACCGTCGGGATCGGGATCGGAGACGGGCTCGGGCTCGGACATGGGTGAGATCCTGGTTCGGCGGAGAAGTGCACGACTTCGACCGGTCGGCGGGCTCGCCGCCTTCCGGCGTCGGAGGTCGTCGCCGGGATCAGGCCGCGGCGGTCCTTCGACCGTACAGGGTCGTCCGTTGGACCAGACGCCTCCCGAGCGGTTCGACGATCGCCTCGAAGTCGGCCGGTGTCAGCATCTGGCCATGTTCGGCCCCGCGGCGCGGCTGATGTTCTCGTTGATGAGCGTGCCCCCGAGATCGTTGACGCCGGCCTGGAGCATCTGGGCCACACCCTCCACGCCGATCTTGACCCACGAGGCCTGCACGTTGTCGATCGTTCCCGCGTACACGATCCGCCCGACGGCGTGCATGAGCAGCGTCTCACGGAACGTCGGTCCGCGACGGGCCCGCCGCTGCAGGTAGATCGGCGAGGCCATGTGCACGAACGGCAACGGGACGAACTCGGTGAAGCCGCCGGTCTCGACCTGCAGCGCCCGGGTGGCGAGCAGGTGCCGCGCCCAACTCCGCGGCGTCTCGATGGAACCGAACATGATGGTGACGTTGGAGCGGAGGCCGACACGGTGCGCGGTCCGATGCGCGTCGAGCCACTCGTCGGTGTCGATCTTGTCGGGACAGAGCACCTCGCGGACCTCGTCGTCGAGGATCTCGGCCGCCGTCCCGGGAAGGGTCCGCAGACCGGCATCCATGAGACGACGCAGATAGTCCTCCAACGGCTCCCCGTTGCGCTTGGCGCCCTCGGTCACCTCGAGCGCGGTGAACCCGTGGATGTGGAGTTCGGGAGCCGCCGCATGGACGGCCCTGGCGACCTCGACGTAGTAGTCGCCGTCGAAGTCGGGGTGGATGCCGCCCTGGAGGCAGACCTCGGTGGCGCCCATGTCGGCCGCCTCGCGGGCCCGGCCGGCGATGTCGTCGAGGGTCAACAGGTACGGAGTGCCGCGGAGGTTCAACGAGAGCGGGCCCTTGGAGAAGCCACAGAACCGGCACTTGAACGTGCACACGTTCGTGTAGTTGATGTTGCGGTTCGAGACGAAGGTGACCTCGTCGCCGACGATGCTCCGGCGGAGCCCATCGGCGACCGCGGCGACCGCGGCGACCTCGGGTCCCCGGGCACCGAACAGGGTCACGATCTCCTCGAAGCCGACCGTCTCGCCGTCGCGCACACCGTCGAGCACCTCGCCCACCGGGCCGCGGACCGAAGCGTCGGAGCCGACGGCCACCTCCCGGCCTCCCGACGACGCCGCGGTAGGACTCGGCACCAACGTGGGTGGTGCGGCATCTGCACCGGAATACCAGACCGCGGCCCGTGTGACATCGGCCGCCGTGTCACGATCGCGCGCCAGGCCTTCCGCGTCGGAGCGGTCGAGGACGGCGAAGTGCAATCCGGGGTCCAGCCAGCGTGAGGCATCGGCCACGTAACCCGGGTGTGCGGTGAGTCGTGGCGCCAGCACGTGACCCGCCGCCTCGGTCCGTTTCCGGAGTACCTCCAGCGCCGGCCACGGACGTTCGGGGTTGACGTGGTCGGCAGTCACCGGTGACACACCGCCGAAGTCGTTGATCCCGGCCCCGAGAAGCGTTTCGAGGTCGTCGGACAGGTTGGGGGGTGCCTGCACGGTGACGTCCGCGGGGAGGAGGAGGCGCGCGAGCGAGATCGCCTCGAGGAGATCCTCGGTCGGGCAGGGCGGCGAAGCGTGCATCGACGTACCCGGCTTGGGGAGGAAGTTCTGGACGATCACCTCCTGGACGTGACCGTGGCGCCGATGCGAATCCGCGATCGCCTCGAGCGCGGCGATCCTGTCGTCACGGGTCTCGCCGATGCCGACGAGGATGCCGGTGGTGAACGGGATCGACAGCTCGCCCGCGGCGTCGAGGGTGGCGAGGCGCCGCTCGGGGGTCTTGTCGGGCGAGCCCCGATGTGCGACGAGGTCCCCTCGCAACGACTCGAGCATCATCCCCTGGCTCGGAGCGACCGCTCGCAGGGCGACGAGCTCGTCGCGGTGCAGGGCACCGGCGTTTGCGTGGGGCAGCAGCCCTGTTTCGTCGAGGACGAGCCTGCACATGGCGACCAGGTAGTCCACGGTCGAGCGGTGACCGCGTTCGGCGAGCCACGACGCCGCAATCGGGTAGCGAAGCTCGGGACGCTCGCCAAGGGTGAACAACGCCTCGTGACATCCCGCATCGGCACCCCGGCGGGCGATCGCGAGCACCTCCTCGGGTGTCAGGTAGGGCGCGTCCAGCCGGGCAGGTGGTTCGGCGAAGGTGCAGTACCCGCACTTGTCGCGGCACAACCTGGTGAGCGGGATGAACACCTTGGGGGAGTACGTGATGCGGGTCCCGTAGGCGGCGTCGCGAACGGCGACCGCTCGATCACGGAGCTCGGACCCGCTCACGAGGTCGGGTCGGTCCAGGGTGGTCATCGATTCGCTCCGTGAGGGGTGGGGGTCGCGGTCGGTCGGTGCCGGGACGCGATGTCGTGGGGCCCGAAGGTGCACTGACAGGTCCGGCACCAGAAGCCCTGCTCGAGCTCGACGCCGCACGGCTCGTGTACGAGCACCGTCGGCACCGCTCCGTCGTTGCACCAGGTGTCGCCCCAGCGCATGAGGGCGACGAGGGCGGGGGAGAGGCCGACTCCCTTTCGGGTGAGGCGGTACTCGTAACGATCGGGTCCGGTCTGGTAGCGACGTCGCACCATCACCCCGGCATCGACGAGCCGCTTGAGCCGCTCGGTCAGGACCGGGCGGGCGATGCCCAGATCCCGTCGAAACTCCTCGAATCGCCGAATTCCGCGGAAGGCGTCGCGAAGGATCAGGATCGTCCAGCGGTCACCGATGACGTCGAGTGCCCGACCGATGGAGCAGTCCGGTGGATCGTCGGCAGCACCGTCGGGCACCACGTCGGGTGCCGTGTCGGCCGACCCGCCGGCCGCTGGAGCTCCCGTCGCCATCGGGGTGACGTTAGTTCGGATTCCGAACTGACGTGTCCGCCTCAGCTTCGGCAACGGCCGGCCTGACCCAACCGGGCGAGCGCCGGCCGGTACTCGAAGTGCCAACCCTCCCCGTTGGTGCGACACCAGCCCCGTCCCCGCAGGAAGCCCTCGTCGAGCCCCCGGTAGCGCGGCTCCCAGTCCTCGAGATCGATGGCGATACCCCATTCGTGGCGCGACAAACCCGGCACCTCGGCCTGTCGGCCGAGCGTCCGGCGCAGGCAGACCTGCTCGTCAAAGGACCGCCAGGTCGTCCGGAAGAAGATCGTCCGCGCGGCGACCGGGACCGCCTCGGCGGGGACGCCGAACGCCGCGTGCTGCGCGATCGCGAGCTGCTCCTTGTCCTGCATCGCTAGGCGGATCGACGCGGCCGCGTCGGGATCCATCCCGCGGTCCCAGCGCCGGGGCACCACGCAACCGCAGCCGCGCCTGGTCGAGGGGATCGTCGTGACGAGTGCCTGGAGCTTCAGGTCCCGGGGTGCCGACCCCGCGGCGGCCGCCGCGTAGCGCCGCGAGACGGGACAGCCTCCGGTCGACTCGACCGGGGCCGGCGACGCCGGTGTGGGGACCGCGGCGGTCATCCGGTCGAACAGCATCGTCGCCTCCTCGATCGGCATGACGGCCTCCCAACGCCCCGAATCGCCACAGCGCAGCAGATCGGTGGCGTCCCGACCGAGATCGCCGACCACGTCGCACACCTCGTCGAGGACCCGGTAGGGGACGTCACATGCGGCCAGCGGCACGATGAGCACGGCGAGCAGGGCCGCGACACGGCGGGGGCGAGCAGTTCGTGGGGACATCGGCCCACCGTAGGGGCCGTGATGACGGCGACGGCGGACCGCTCCGATCCGGATCGACCGCTGATTCAGGCGCCCGCCTTGCCGGCCAGCACGCCCAGCAGTTCGTCCATCGCCTTCACGAACGCCTCGACGCCCAGCCGTTCGAGGGTGTCGCCCACGTCGTCGAGGTCGACGAGTGCGCCGAGGGCGTCCCAGATGCGATGCTCCTCACCGAAGTCGGTACCGATCGTGCGGGTGAGCGTGCCGTGGTCCTCGAATGCGGCGATCGTGGCCTCCGGCAAGGTGTTGACGGTGTCGGGGGCGATGAGGCCGTCGACGTAGAGGGTGTCGGGATAGGCCGGGTTCTTGGTGGAGGTCGACGCCCACAACGGGCGCTGCACACGGGCTCCCTTCGCCGCGAGCGCCTCCCAACGTGGCCCGGCGAACGCTCCGAGGAACAGCTCGTAGGCCAGGCGACCCTGGGCCACGGCCCCCTTGCCCTTGAGCTCGACGGCCTCGGGCGTCCCGAGCGCGTCGAGCCGCTTGTCGATCTCGGTGTCGACCCGGCTGATGAAGAACGACGCCACCGACGAGATCGACGACAGGTCGTCGATTCCCGCGGCGAGGGCGTGCTCCAGACCCGACAGGTACGCCTCGATCACCTCGGAGTAGCGAGAAAGGCTGAAGATCAACGTGACGTTGATGGATCGACCTTCACCGATCATCGTGGCGATCGCCCCGACACCCTCGGCGGTGGCGGGGATCTTCACCATGAGGTTCGGCTCGTCGATCGAGTCGTGCAGCATCCGCGCCGCAGCCTCGGTCCCGACCCGGTCGTGTGCCAGGGACGGGTCGACCTCGACGGAGACGAATCCGTCGGCGCCCTCGGACGCGTCGAAGACGGGGCGAAGCACGGCCAGTGCCCGTTCGATGTCACTCGTCACCATCTGCCAGTACGCGTGCGCGATCGTCGAGCCCTTCGCGACCTCCTCGCGGAGCTGGTCGTCGTAGGCCGAACTGTTCTCGATCGCCTTCTGGAAGATCGACGGATTCGAGGTGATGCCGCGGATCCCCTTGTCGACCTCGATCTTCAGTTCACCGTTGTCGAGCCATTCGCGGCGGAGGTTGTCGAGCCACGGACTCTGCTGCTCGTTGCGGTAGAGATCGATGAGCCGGGTCATGGGAGACCTCCTGGGTCGTTCGGCGTCGCGACGGTCCGGCGATGTCGACACCGTCGGGGTGGCGGTGCGGCGGCATCGGCCGCTTCGACCTTAGGACCGCCGAGGTTCGATTCCTCACCGGCCGGGTGGCGGGGTCGGCGCCCGGTCAGCTCCTCCCGAGCAGGTCATTGGCCCTGGAGACGACGTGGTCGGGCGTCATGCCGAGTTCGGCCATCACGACCGCGCCGGGTGCCGACGCTCCGAAGCGGTCGATCGAGACGACGTCGTCGGCCCATCGACGCCATCCGAACGACACGGCCGCCTCCACCGCCAACGTCGGGATGCCGTCGGGAAGGATCGACTCCTGATACTCACCGCCGGCCGCCTCGAAGCGCTCCCAGCACGGCATCGAGACGACGCGCACCGCGATGCCGTCGTCCTCCAATGCCGCCGCCGCGTCGAGGGCGAGGGAGACCTCCGAACCGGTGCCGACGATGACGAGTTCGGGATCGTCGGCGTCGCGCAGGACGTAGGCACCCTTGGCGACGCCCTCATAGGAGGTCGCGGCGAGCACCGGAAGGTTCTGGCGGCTCATGACCAACGCGACCGGACCGTCGCCTTCGACCATCAGGCGTACCGCGTGCACCGTCTCGTTTGCGTCGGCGGGTCGCATCACCTCGAGGCCGGGGATCGCGCAACGCGGCGAGATGCTCCACCGGCTGGTGGGTCGGTCCGTCCTCTCCGACGCCGACCGAGTCGTGGCTCCACGCGAACAGCACCTTGGTGCCCATCAGCGCGGCGAGCCGGACCGCGGGCGCATGTAGTCGCTGAACACCAGGAACGTGCCCCCGGCGGGGAGCAGCCCCCCGTGCAGGGCCATCCCGCTGAGGGCCGCACCCATCGCGTGCTCACGGATGCCGAAGTGGATCTGACGCCCGTCGCGCACCTCGGGCGACAGCGCCGCCTGGCCCTTCAACGCCACCCCGGTGTTGCCGGTCAGGTCGGCGCCGCCGGCGACGAGGCCGGGCACGACCTCCGCGAGAGCGGTGAGCGTGTCCGCCAATGCGACACGGGTGGCGACCTGTGCGCCCTCCTCGAAGACGGGGAGGGCGTCGCGCCATCCCGGCAGACCCGTCGCGCCGAGCGATGCGTCATACGCCTCGCGCCGATCGCCGAGCGCTGCGTCGAGGCGTGCCTCCCACGCGGCACGGGCGTCGCCGCCCCGAGTACCGAAGGCCCGGTACATGTCGAGCACCTCGTCGGGTACGTAGAACGACCGATCGGCGGGCAGGCCCATGACCCTCTTAGTCTCCGCGATGTCCTCGGGCTTGAAGGGGTTGCCGTGCGCGGCCGGGTCGTCGGTGAGCCGGGGGACGGATAGGCGATGTGACTGCGCACCACGACCAACGTCGGTGCACCCCGATGGTCGCGGGCCTCGACCAGGCGGGCCTCGAGCGCGTCGAGGTCCTCGGCGATGCCACCGGCCTCGATCACGTTCCAGCCGTAGGCCCTGAATCGCGCCGGCGCGTCGTCCGTGAGGGCGAGCTCGGTGTGGCCGTCGATCGTGACGTGGTTGTCGTCGTAGATCAGGGTGAGGTGGTCGAGCTGCAGGTGGCCGGCCAGCGATGCCGCCTCGTGGCTGATGCCCTCCGAGAGACAGCCGTCGCCGGCGACGCACCAGATGTGGTGATCGCACACGTCGGACCCGAAACGGGTGCGCAGCGACTGCTCGGCGATCGCCATGCCGACCGCATTGGCGACACCCTGGCCGAGCGGTCCGGTGGTGACCTCGACCCCGGCGGTGTGGTGGACCTCGGGGTGGCCCGGGGTCGGCGAATCCCACTGACGGAACGCCTTCAGGTCGTCGATGTCGAGCCCGAAACCGGTGAGGTAGAGCATCGAGTACTGCAGGATCGAGGCGTGACCGGCCGACAGCACGAAGCGGTCGCGGTCGGGCCAGGCGGGTGCGGACGCGTCGTAGCGCATCATGCGGGTGAACAGCACGTGGGCCAGCGGCGCCAGCGCCATCGCCGTGCCCTGGTGACCCGAGTTCGCCTTCGCGGGGGCATCCATGGCGAGGGCCTTGATGACGTCGATCCCGAGTCGTTCCAGTCGTTCCCGCTCCGCGGTGTCGCTCACGCCGTATTCCTTCTGTGCACGTCGGCTTCGGAAGCCCAACGTACTCGCCGGCCAGGACCCCCTCGCCGTTCGCCTCACCGCCGGACTCAGGCTTCGCTACCGGGGCCGAAGAAGGCGATGGCCGCGCTCATCGAGTGGACGTGGTTGGTGGTACCGACGGGTCCGACCTCCCCCGCACAGAACATGCCCGCGACGGCGCCGCCTCCGATGCCCTCGCGGAGCACCGTGACCTCCCTGCCGGCTTCGCCGAACAGATGTGAGCCCCGGCCGTTGCAGGTGAACATCAGGGCACCGTCGGCCGCAGACGCCTCGGCGAGACGGTGCAGGTCGTCCTCGGCGGAGGCCGCGTCGCGTACCTGGAACTGTACGGTCGCCCCGACGGGGACCTCCAAACCCACCTGCAACGCTCCGATCCCACGGTCGGCACCCAGCACGGAGCGGACCAGGAAGTCACCCGTGCCGTGCTCGAAGCGGTGCTCGTCGATGGCCCTCCCGATCAACAGACCGCCGGCCAACAGGGTCTTCTCCTCGTCGTCGAGCGATTCGATCAACTCGTTGAGCCGATCGACCGCCGGGGCTCCCGCTAGCTCGTAGAGCACCGTGCCCTCCGCGCGGGTGACCGTCCACGGACGGCCGACCGGGCGGCACCCCTGGGACACGGCAACGCGAAGCGGCACCTCGGGTGGGAGCCACACGCCGACCGCCCCGTCGCGGAACAGTTCGGCATCGAGGACCAGGCGATTGCCGCCGGGACCCCTCGCCGCCGACGCGAGGCCGCCCACGACGGCCACGCCCGACGCCACGGTGCCGAGATGCGCGAGCACCTGCTCCATCGGGAAGGTGAACGGATCACCCACCAGGATGAGCGTGCCGTTGTCCTCGCGCAGCACTCCGCCGCCGGCGACGACCAGCGCGTCCGCCGTGGGGATCGCGTCGAGGCGGACCGGTTCGACGTCCGCGTCGAGGCGTGCGGCCCACAGCACGATTCCGGGCGCGTCCTCGACCTCCCGGCCCCCGCCCAGCACCGACCCGGCGGTCGCCCCCACCAGCACGCGGGGGTTCAGCAGCTTCCGCACCGCCCTCGCGACGTCCTCCAACGCGCCGACGTGGGGTGTGGTGACGAACAGCATCGCGACGTCGGGGACGCCGTCGAGGTGTTCGAGCACCTCTCCGACGACTTCGCCGACCGCCTGGGTCGCGAGCGGATGCCCGCTGAGCGCCGACGCGATCTGCACGTTCAGGAGGACTCCGCCGTGGGGGGAGCGAGCAGCGTGTACGGCACGACGACGGCCTCACCCCCGTCGAGGCGGCAGTGCGCCTCGACGGTGCCGTACTCCTCGAAGGTCATCTCGGCACGGACGAGCCGGTAGCCGAACCTGCCCTGCTCCACCTCGAGCGGCTGGACCGACCGGGCGATCTGCTCGCCCTCACGGATGTACTCGACCTCGAGGGCCGCGAGGGTCCGCTCACCATGGGCGCAGTGCACCAGGACCACCAGATGCGGTGCCCACACCAACGGAAGGGGAGTGGGAGCGACCGCCGAGAACTGAATGCCGGTCAGGTCGATGCGGGTGGTGGGACCGGGCAGTTGTCGGAAGTCGACCTCGTCGGTGAACAGCGCGGCAACGATGTGCATGCACCGACCGTACCCGCACTCCGCGGGCGACGGCCGCTCCGCGTCCCGCACCGACGACGATGAGCGCGACGCCGACCGCACCCTCGTAGGCTCGGCGCCCGTGAGCACCTCATCGGGCACCAGGACCCTGTCCGAGTCCGCCTCGGCCGCACTGTTGGCCCGTTTCGGGGTGCCACTGGTGCCTTCACGCTTCGTGTCGAGTGTGGACGAGGCGATCGTGGCCGCATCGCAGCTCGGTCACCCCGTGGCCCTCAAGTTGTCGGGCGACCGTATCGCCCACAAGACCGAACGGGGCCTCGTCCGCCTGCGGCTCACCGACGAGTTCGACGTCCGCTCCGCAGGTGAGGCCCTCCTGGCCGCCGCGCGTCCCGAGGACGGCGAGGTGGGTCTGCTCGTCGCACAGATGGTGCGCGGCAACCGCGAGTTGATCGCCGGGCTCGCCACCGACGAGCAGTTCGGCACCACCGTCATGGTGGGGGTCGGTGGTGTGCTCGCCGAGGCGATCGCCGACGTGTCGATCCGCCTCGTACCCATCGAGGCGGTGGACGCC
Source organism: Microthrixaceae bacterium (assembly GCA_041394325.1). Classification (GTDB taxonomy): domain Bacteria; phylum Actinomycetota; class Acidimicrobiia; order Acidimicrobiales; family Microtrichaceae; genus JAWKIJ01. Next base: position 2,307,936 of record JAWKIJ010000001.1, on the reverse strand, counting down.
GCCGAGATGCTCGACGAGTTGGGCGCCCAGGCCCTGCTCGGTCCGTTCCGGGGCGAGCAGGGCCTGGACCGTGACGCGATGATCGCAACCCTCGTCGCCCTCAGCGACGCCGCCGTCGCCACCGAGGGGCTCCACGCGGCCGACCTCAACCCCCTCGTCATCTGCGACGGGATGCCGGTCGCCGTCGACTGTCTCGTCGAGCTCGACGAGACAGTCGACGCCCGACGAACGGCGCCTCGGGGCGGACGTGGCACCGCCTCGACGGCCTCGGGCTCCGACGACCACGACTCGGCCGGCTTCGACGCCCTGTTCGACCCCGAGGGGTGATCGTCGCCGGCGCATCCACCCATCCGGGCAAGTTCGGCTTCGTCGCGCTGCACAACCTGCTCGCCTCGGGCTACCGGGGCAAGGTGTTCGCCACCAACCGTAACAGCGCGGAGGTGCTCGGGGTGAGCACCGTCGGGTCGATCGAGGACATCCCTCCCGGCGAGGCGGACCTCGTGGTGGTGTGCACTCCGAAGGACGCGAACGTCGAGTTGCTGGAGCAGTGCGCCCGCATCGGTGTGCGGGCCGCGTTCGTCACCACCGCCGGGTATGGGGAATCCGGCGAGCAGGGCCGAACCGACGAGGCCGAACTGGTCGAGCACTGCAGGCGGCTGGGCATCCGGTTGGCCGGCCCCAACGGCCAAGGGGTGGTGTCGACCCCGTCGTCGTTGTGCGCGCAGATCGTGGCCCCGTATCCGCCAGCCGGTCCGATCGGGGTGGCCAGCCAATCGGGCAACTTCGTGTCGTCGTTCCTCAACCTCGCGTCCGCGTCGGGGGTCGGCATCAGCCGCGGTGTCGGCCGGCAACGCCGCGGCGACCGGGATCGGCGACTACCTCCGCTACTTCGCCGACGATCCCGAGACGGCGGTGGGTCTCGCCTACCTCGAGGGCATCGACGACGGACGCGCCCTTTACGACACCTTGCGGACCATCACTCCGTCCAAGCCGGTCGTGATACTGAAGGGGGAGCCACGACGAGCGGGGCCAGGGCGGCGTCGAGCCACACCGGCTCGTTGGCCACCGACGACCGCGTCTTCGACGGGGCGTGCCGCCAGGCGGGCGTCACCCGTGCCGCGACCGTCGAGCAGGCCTACGAGGCCGCGGCGACGCTCGCCACACAGCCGCTCCGCGGGGTCCCCGAGTCGTGGTGATGACCACCGCGGGTGGTTGGGGGGTGGTGGCCGCCGACGCGATCGGACGGTCCACCGTGCTCGACCTCATCGATCTGCCCGACGACCTCGTCGCGGCACTCGACGCGTTGTTGCCCCCGCGGTGGAGTCGCAACAACCCGGTGGATCTCGCCGGTGGCGAGACCCGTGACACGATCCCCACGGTGCTCCGCCTCCTCGCCGAACACGACGAGGTCGATTCGATCGTCCATCTCGGCCTGGGCATCCAGGCCAACCAGGCCGCGATGATGGCCTCGGGCCCCTTCTATCCCGACCACGGGCTCGACCGGATCGTCTCGTACCACCGTCGCCAGGACGCGCGCTTCGCGAGGGCCGCCGTCGACATCTCCGCCGACACCGCCAAGCCGATCCTCACCGCGACGGAGTTGGCCGTCGCCGATCCGCTCAACCCGGGTCCCGCCACGCTGCGTGAAGCGGGACGCCTCTGCTACTCCTCCGCGGAACGTGCGGTGATCGCGCTCGAACACCTCACGCGGTACGCGTCGTTTCGCCGGCGTGTCGCATCGGGCGCCACCGCGAACGGACGCCGGCCGCTCGAACCATGAGTCGCGGTCGACACGCACGGCCGCGAACCCCGACACACCGCAAGGCGACGACACAGGTGCTCGCCGCACTCCTCCTGCTCTCGGCGCTCGCCTCGGTGGCATGGGCCTACCGACTCGAATCACGCCGCACGCGCCGGTTGAACGCTCCGGTCGCGGCGACACCGCCACCGTCGCGATCCCTCGTCACCCCGGTGCTGTCGCTCCGTCGGACCCCACAGTGGCTCGTCGCACCTCAGGCGGCACGTCGCCTCGCCGCCGCCCTCGATCCGCTGATGGCGACGGTGCCCCCGACCACGTGCGTGCTCGTCGCCGACTCGACCGGAACGGTGTTCTCGCGCAACGCCGACGCTCCCATGCCCGCCGCATCGAACCAGAAGCTGGTCACTGCGTTGGCGGCACTCGACACCTTCGGGCCGAACGCGACCTTCGCGACCACCTTCAAGACCCTCGCGCCCCCCAAGGACGGCGTCGTCGACGGCGACCTGTTCATGGTGGGTGGCGGCGACCCCGTGATCGACACCGACACCTACCAGCGGACGATGCACTACGGGCGGACTCCGCACACGTCCCTGGAGGGCATCGCCGACACGCTGGTCGCGAAGGGGATCCGACACATCACCGGCTCGATCATCGGCGACGACCGCTACTTCGACTCACAACGCACCGTCGCCTCGTGGCCGCGCCGCTATCTCCAACAAGGCCAGGTGGGGCCGTTGTCCGCCCTCAGCGTGAACGACGCCCGCACCTACCCGGCACTCCCCGGCGGTTCGGGCTCTCCACAACCGGCCACGGATCCCGCGGGATACGCCGCCACGGCACTGACACAACTTCTCGTGGCACGGGGAGTCGGCGTCGACGGCGCCCCCCGCGGCGGCCCGACGCCCGAGGCCGCCACCACGGTGGCGGAGGTGAGATCGCTGCCGGTCCGCGACCTGATCGCCGAGATGCTCCGCTTCAGCGACCACAACACCGCAGAACTGCTCACGAAGGCCGTCGGCCGCACGGCGAAGGGGGCGGGCACCACCGACGACGGGGTCGCCGCGGCCTCCGAAGTGCTCCGCCGCCACGGGCTCGACGTGAACGGGACTGTCCTCAAGGACGGAAGCGGACTCGACCCGGAGAACCGCCTGACGTGTTCGCTCCTGACCGGGATCCTCGGAGTGGGAGGGCCCAGCGGACCGATCGCCGACGGTCTTGCCGTCGCGGACGGGCCCGACGGCACCCTGCGCGACCGCTTCGGCGGGTCGCCCGCGGCACACGCCGTAAGGGCGAAGACCGGGACGCTCAACAACGTCACCGCCCTCAGCGGGTGGATCCGCACGTCACACGGCGCGGAGGTCCGCTTCAGCATCATCGTCAACACCGGCGCCCGGCGGGTACAGGCGTCGGACCGCGACTTCGAAACCAGAGTCGCCGAGGCGATCATGGCCTATCCGGACACGATCGCCTTGGACGAGATCGCACCTCACGCGCCGAGATAGAGCGCTCCCCGAACGGCGCGCCCGGTGACGCGTTCAGCCCGGCACCGGGCACGTACCGCGGCACGGACGCTTGTCGCATCGACGGTCGAGGTACTAGAACCGGGCGAACCCCAACAGGAGCAAGGCGTGGCCGACCCGGCAGACACATCCTCGAACGGCCTGGGCAGCGGACGATCCCCGGGTGGCCCACCCGGTGGCCGCGCCGGCGCCAAACAGCCGAAGGAGCACATCGCGGAGCTGAAGTCGCTCGTCGTCGGCTACGCGAAACAGGAGACCATCGACCCGCTCAAGTCCCTCAAGCGGTACCTGCTGTTCGGCTTGGCCGGTTCGGTCGCGTTGTCGTTCGGCGTGTTCCTCCTGCTGCTCGGCGTGCTCCGCATGCTGCAGGCGTACGGTCCCATGCACGACAGCCGCGGCGCGTGGTCGCTCGTGCCCTATGCGGGCACCGCGATCGTCGCCGTGCTCACCGTCGTCGCCGCCGCGACCGGCATCAAGAAGGACCACAGGAGGTCGCAGACCCAGTGAGCGAGAAGATCACCCCCGGCCAGATCAAGGCGAAGCTGGCCGACATCCAGACCGACGCGACCGGTCAGGTCGAGAGCGCGAAGAGCCAGTTGCTCGCGATCGGTACCGCGGCGGCAGTCCTGCTGATCGTGCTGGCCTTCTTCTTCGGGAGACGTGCGGGTGCGCAGCGCAACACCATCATCGAAGTGACCCGGGCCTAGCGGCGGCCTCCCCGTTCGTGCTCCGGTCGCTAACACCGCTCCTGGTTCGCCGCGTCGTCGGCTCGGGACCACTCGGCTTCGTCGCGTCGGCGGCCTTCGGCTGGATGCTCGAGAAGGCCGGTGAACGCGGTGAGCCCCAGGTGCTCGACACGTCCGACCTACGCGTGGGGGAGCGCTACGTGGTGGTCGTACACCCTCCACGAAACCGTCGACAGCGCAAGGTGGCCAAGCAGCTTCGCTCCACCGAGGCGAGCCTGCACAAGGAGCGGGCGCGTCGCACCGGACCCGCCGCGATCCGCACCGCGAAGCGGATCCGGCGCCTCCAATGGCGCGCCGAGCTGAAGGGCCCGACCAGCCGGGCCGCGACGAGGGCCGACGCCAAGCTCGGCCCGCTGTTCGACCGGCTCGACATGCGGACCGCACCGTCACGCCGCCAGCAGGCCCTGGAGGAACGGGCCGCGACGCTCCGCGCGCAACTCAAGGCCGCACCGCCCACCGTGCGGCCGACCCGCCGTCGGCCGACTCGCCGGCGGGAGTTTCACTGAGACCCCCGACCCCGCAGCACCTCATCACGAGACGCCGTCGCCGACTCCACCTACCGCCGAACCGCGAACCGGCGCGGCACTCCCGTCCCGGTCGGCCATGATGGGGGAGTGAAGGTGACGTTGCGCCATCCCACCCGGGTCGTCGAGGTGCGAGGGCCGATGAGCGTGGTCAAGCTGTTGCGCGAGCTCGGCGTCGACCGCGAGGCCGTCCTCGTGATGGCCGACCGGGAGCTGATCGCCGGCGACGCCACGTTGCGCGACGACGCCGAGGTCGAGATCCGTCCGGTCATCAGCGGGGGAGCGGTATGACCGGAGTCGTCGGGGTCACGACCTCCCGACATCGACCGGAGGTCGAGCGGTGAAGTGCACCGTCTGCCGAGCGGAGGCGGTCATCGACCTCCGACGACACAACTCCAACTTCTGCGTGGAGCACCTCCGCCGCTTCTGTCGCGACCAGGTGGTAAAGGCCATCGACGAGTTCGAGATGCTCGCCCCGAGTGACCGCGTGCTCGTCGCCGTCTCCGGCGGCAAGGACTCCCTGGCCGTGTGGGACATCCTGTTGGACCTCGGCTACGACGCCATCGGGCTCTACATCGGGTTGGGCATCGGCGACTACAGCGACGAGTCGCACCGCTACGCGGCCGGATACGCCGAGCGTCGAGGCGTCGAGCTCGTCGCCGTCGACCTCGCGGAACGCTACGGCTTCGACATCCCCGACGGCTCACGGGCCGCACGCCGCACGCCGTGTTCGGCGTGCGGCCTCTCCAAACGCCACGTATTCGACGAGATCGCGCTCGAACGCGGGGTCGACGCCCTCGTCACCGGTCACAACCTCGACGACGAGGCGGCGGTGCTGTTCGGCAACGTGCTCCACTGGCAGACCGAGTACCTCGGCCGCCAGCACCCCGTCCTCGCCGCGCGGGACGGCTTCCCCCGCAAGGTCAAACCACTCGTTCGACTGGGCGAGCGGGAGATGGCGGCGTACTGCGTGGTCAGCGGAATCGACTACATCGTCGAGGAATGCCCCATGGCCGCCGGCAACCGCCACCTCGGCTACAAGCACGCACTCAACGAGATCGAGCGGACGTCCCCGGGGACCAAGGCCGACTTCTACCTCCGGTACCTGCGCGAGGTCGCCGACCGCTTCGCACCCGAGGCCGACAGGGCACGCGCCGAACTCGGCCGTTGCGAACGGTGCGGGGCTCCGAGTCCCGCCGAGCTGTGCGCGTTCTGTCGGCTGGCCGACCGGGCCACGCGCCGGCCAGTCGAGATGGGGACTCGCCCGCACCGATGACCGATTCGATCCTCGTCGAGGGCGATGCCGTGCTCCTGTTGGACCACAAGGCACGCCGCTACCTCCTCACCCTCCAATCGGGCAAGGAGTTCCATTCGCACGCCGGGTACATCAGCCATGACGAACTCATCGGCGCGACCGAGGGCAGCACGCTGCGATCGACCCACGGCGCCACCTACACCGTGCTCCGACCGACACTGTCCGACTTCATCCTGAAGATGCCCCGCGGCGCCCAGGTCATCTATCCCAAGGACATCGGCCCGCTGCTGATGATCGCCGACATCGCACCGGGAGTCCGCATCCTGGAATCCGGGGTCGGCTCCGGCGCATTGTCCACCGCGATGTTGCGCTGCGGTGCCGACATCGTGGGCTACGAGATCCGCGAGGAGTTCGCCAACAGGGCGCGCTCCAACGTCGAGCGCTTCCTCGGTGCGGACGCGCTGGGCCGCTATCGCATCGAACTGCGCGATTGCTACGACGGCGTGGACGAACACGACCTCGACCGGATCGTCCTCGACCTCCCCGAACCGTGGAACGTCGTGCCCCACGCCCCGGCGGCGCTGCGACCGGGTGGGCTCATCGTCGCCTACTCGCCGAGCATCGTGCAGGTCATGCGGTTCCGCGAGGCGCTCGAACGCCATGGTTTCATCCTCGCCGAGACGATCGAGGTGCTCAATCGCGGCTGGCACGTCGAGGGAGCGGCGGTCCGGCCCGACCATCGCATGGTGGCCCACACCGGCTTCCTCACCAGTGCCCGCCTGGCCACGGCCTCCTCGGCCCGCTGAGGTCACCACACCTCGCTCGAGCCGCCCGACACCACCTTCCTTCCCGTGAACGTCGTCGACCTCGTCCTCCTCCTCACCGCCGTCGCGATGGCGGCCACCGGCGCGCGCCTCGGCTTCGTACAGAAGCTCATCGGGTGGGCCGGGTTGTGGGCCGGCCTCGCGATCGGTGCCGCCACCGCACCCGCGCTGTTCCATCGCGGCGCGACCGGCGCCGTTGGAGGTTGCCGTGCCCCTCGGCTATGTCGTGTCGTGCGGCGTCGTGGTGCAGATGGTCGCCCTACTGGCCGCTCGACGCCTTCGCGGCAGCGGGGCGGCAGGCCGGCTCGGACACCTGGATGCGGGCCTCGGCGCGGTCGCAGGCCTCGTGGCGCTGGGACTCGGGGTCTGGATCTGCGTGCCGCCCCTCGCGGGCGTCCCCGGCGAACTCGGATCGCTCGTGCGCGGATCGGAGACGGCGGGATTCGTCACCGACCACCTCGGTCGCCCCCCGACGTTGTTCGACGGTGTCACCCGTTCGCTGGGCCTCGACCGCCTTCGCGCTGCGGTGGAGGGCCTCGAACGGCAGACCCGGCCACCCGATCCACCGACCAGCGATCCACTTCCCGCCGCACTCCGCCGGACCGTCTCCCGATCGGTGGTGCGCGTCAGCGGCGTCGCCTGCGATCGCGTCCAGTCCGGCTCGGGCTTCGTCCTCGACACCGGCCGCATCGTCACGAACGCTCACGTGATCGCCGGCGCCGCCGACCTGCGGATCACCAACGACTCGGGGATGTCGGCACCCGCCTCACCTGTGTACTTCGACCCCGAACACGACATCGCGGTGCTCGCGGCGCAGACCGGTGACGCCCAACCGTTGCGACTGCGGTCGGGCGTCGTCGGTGAGCAGGGGTCGGTGCTGGGCTACCGGGGCGGAGGCCCGCTGTTGAGCCAGCCGTTCCGGATCGCCGACACGACACGGGCGACGGGGCGCGACATCTACGACCGCACCCCTACCGTTCGGACGGTGATGGTGTTGGGATCGAGGATGGGCCCCGGCGACTCGGGTGCGCCGCTCGTCGCGACCGACGGATCGGTGGTCGGTATGGCGTTCGCGATCTCCCTGACGAATCCGGACACCGCGTTCGCGATTCCCGCAGAGGCCCTCGTACCGCTACTCACACCGGCCGGACATACGCCCGTCTCGACGGGCCCGTGCACGAACTGACCCGGCGCGGACTATTCCATCTCGATGAAGATGCACTCGCCGGGGCACTCCTCGGCGGACTCGATCGTCGCGTCCCACTCGCTCTCGGGAACGTCGACGATGCCCTCGGCGCCACCCGGATCGGAGTGCACCTTTCCGGCGGGATCGACGACGTAGGCCAGACCGTCGTCGAGGAGCTTGAACACCTTGGGTGCGATCTCCTCGCACAGCCCATCGCCGGTGCACAGATCCTGATCGATCCAGACCTTCATACCCATATGTGGAAACTCCTCGGGAGGTGACGTCGGACGACGGCGGTACCGACTGAACGAAGCCGAGTGTAGTGGTTCGCCTTCCGACCTCGACCCATCGCACCACGGGCATCGAGGGGTCGCGCTTGGGACGCGCACCCCTCGCGGGGTCGTTCCACCGTCCGCCGGGACGGGCCGCCACGCCGCCGAACCATGAGGTGGAACCACCGGGAGCCGCTGCTAGCTTCGCCGGTGCAACGACGCGGGAGCCCCCCCATGGCCGACGATCCGGACAGCAACGATCCATCCGACGCGACCCCGGACCGCGAAGCGGGGCTCGACCACGTCGACGTGCCTGCACGAAACCACGAGGACGACCTCGACGGCCTCGACGACGGCGACGGTCTCCGTCGGTTGCTCGGCAGTACCGTCGATGCCGAGGGCACCGACGACGTCGACGAATTGAAAGCGGCGCTGGCGGCGGCCAACGAGGACGTCGCCACCCTGCTCCGCAGGCTGCACGACACCCCCCGGCGTGTCCGTACCCTGGAGGAGCGACTCCTGGAGACGAAGGGCCGGCTCGCCCAGGCCGTCGGCCAGAACGAGAAGCTCACCTTCACCCTTCGCGAGGCCCGGGAGCACATCCGCGCCCTCCGGGACGAGGTGGACAAGCTCACCCAACCCCCGGCCGCGCACGCGACCCTCGTCGGTCACAACGATGACGGCACCGTCGACGTGGTGTCCTCGGGTCGCAAGATGCGCGTCGAGGTCTCCCCGTCCATCGAGCTCGACCAGCTCGTCCGCGGTGCGGAGGTGGTGCTCAACGAGTCCTTCGCGGTGGTGGGCGCCCGGGCCGCGGAACGCTCCGGCGAGATCGTGACCGTGAAGGAGCTCCTCGAGCCCGACGACTCCACCGACCCCGACGCGGCACCACGCCGTGCGGTCGTCGTGGGGAGGGCCGACGAGGAGCGCGTCGTCGCGTTCGCCGACACCCTCGCCGACCGCACGATCCGGAGCGGCGACCTGTTGCTGATCGATCCCCGCAGCGCGATGGCGATCGAGCGGCTTCCACCGTCCGACGTGGACACGCTCCTGCTGGAGGAGGTGCCCGACATCGACTACGACGACATCGGCGGACTCGACGAACAGATCGAGCAGATCACCGATGCCGTCGAATTGCCGTTCCTTCACCAGGAACTGTTCGGCACCTACCAACTCCCCGCCCCGAAGGGGATCCTGCTGTACGGACCGCCCGGATGCGGCAAGACCCTGATCGCCAAGGCGGTGGCGAACTCGCTCGCCAAGAAGGTCACCGCGATGACCGGACGGGAGTCGCGGAGCTACTTCATCTCCATCAAGGGACCGGAGCTGCTCAACAAGTACGTCGGCGAAACCGAGCGGCACATCCGCGACGTGTTCCAGCGCGCCCGCGACAAGGCGGCGGACGGTACCCCGGTGATCATCTTCTTCGACGAGATGGAGTCGCTGTTCCGCACCCGCGGCACCGGCATCTCCAGCGACATGGAGTCGACCATCGTCCCGCAGCTCCTCGCGGAGATCGACGGCGTGGAGACGCTGCGCAACGTGATCGTGATCGGGGCGTCCAACCGCGAGGACCTGATCGATCCCGCGATCCTTCGACCGGGCCGTCTCGACGTGAAGATCAAGATCAACCGCCCCGACGCGGAGGCGGCCGCACAGGTCTTCGGCCGCTATCTCACGACCGAGGTTCCGATCGACGCCGCCGAGGTCGAGAGCCTCGGAGGCGGCGAGACGGCCAAGGCGGTGCGGCGCCTCATCGAGGACGCCGTCGAACTGATGTACCGCGACGACGAGGCGAACCAGTTCCTTGAGGTGACCTACCAGCACGGCGACAAGGAAGTCATGTACTTCAAGGACTTCGCGTCGGGGGCCATGATCGAGAACATCGTGCGCCGCTCCAAGAAGCTCGCGATCAAGCGCGAACTCGAAGGGGGTGGCCGCGGCATCCGCTCCGAGGACCTGGCCACCTCGATCCGCCAGGAGTTCAAGGAGCACGAGGACCTCCCCAACACGACCAATCCCGACGACTGGGCGAAGATCTCCGGCAAGAAGGGCGAACGCATCGTGTACATCCGGACACTCGTCCACACGGTCGACGAGGGCCCCGAGGGCGGCCGCACGATCGAGGCCGTCGCCACCGGCCAGTACCTGTGACCGCCCCTGCTCCCGACTGACCCTCCTCGCGGCCAGGCCCCGTCCCGGCCCGCGCCACCGTTGCCCCGCCTCCCGACCGTGTCACCCTTCCCTGGCCACAGGATCCCGCGAATGCCGAGGCCCGATGCCACGCTCCGATCGCGATGGGCCCGTGCCGCCGTCCAGGCCGCCGTCGTTTGCGTCGTCGGTGCCGCGCTGTGGACGACGAACATGGGCGCGGCCGCTCCGCGCCGCCAACCGGTGCGGCTTCCGTACGGGGAGATGAACCTCGCGTGGTCCAATCCCGGCATGATCGGCATCGTCGGGTGGGCCAAGGACCCCGACGTGGACCGCCCGATCGACGTGGTGGTCGCAGTCGACGACCGCCTCTACCGCTACACCGCCGGGGTGTACAACCCGTTCCTCCCCGGCTCGTGGAGCCAGAAGTTCCGCAGCTACGTCATCGCCATCCCCACCACACCCGGCGAGCACCGGATGTGCATCGCGGCGCTCAACGTGGGAGCCGGCGCGCCGTTCCGTCTGTTGGGCTGCGGTCGTCTCGTCGTTCGCAGCGCGGATCCCGGCGGCAACGTCGACGCTGCCACCGCGGTCGCGGACGACGAGGCCGTCACCGTCACCGGCTGGGCGGCCGACCCCGAACGCAGCGGGCCGATCGACGTGTCCCTGAGCATCGACGGCACCCCGGTCGCCACGTCCACCGCCAACGGGCAACGGCCCGACCTCGCCGGTGTGTTGCCCGGAGGCGGTACGGCACACGGCTTCTCGTTGACCGCGCCCGCCTCACCCGGTGCCCACACCGTGTGTGTCACCGCACGGAACGTCGGCCTCGGCGCGGACTCGACCATCGGCTGCCGGTCGGTCACGGTACGGTCGGTCCAGCCGATCGGCCATCTCGACACCGTCCGGGTCGGCGTCGACCACGTCACGGCGTCGGGATGGGCCGTCGACCCCGATTCCACCGGTGGCCTCTCGGTGACCGTGACCGCGCGGCGACGAGGCCATGCCGACGACGGGTTGTCACGGACCACGACCTCGTGGGGGGATCGGCCCGACGTGGCTGCCGCGACCGGGATGAGCCGGTCCGCCGGCTTCACCGTGGACGTTGGTCTCGTCGAGCCAGGCACCTACGACGTGTGCGGCAGGGCGCACAACGTGGGTCGCGGCCGTGACGTCGACTTCGGATGCCAGGTGGTCGGCGTCGCCGACCACCGACCGGAGGTCGCGGTGACCTCGGTGTCGGTTCCCTCGCCGGGCAGCGCCCGCATCGCCGGCCGGGCCTCCGACCCCGACGCAACCGGAACGACCCCGGTGCAGATCCTGGTGGACGGCGCGCTGTGGAGCAGCGTCCCGGCGTCGGCGAGCGCACCGCACGGGTTCTCCGCCACGGTCACGGGCCTCTCCGACGGATTTCACAGCCTGTGCGTGGTGGTGCCCGACCGGGGTACGCCCTCGGTCGGTATCAACGGTGCCGCGACACCACCGTGTGCCTCGGTCGTGATCGGACCGGGGGGCCTCGCGACGACCGGGGCGATCTCGACACCCCGGCCGGTCGAGTCCGCGATCGGCTCGCTGCACGACGTCGACCGCGACGGAGGGATCGCCGTGAGCATGCGCGACGGCTCGACCCTGTGGTTCTTCGGCGACGCCGTGGCGCCCGCGACCGATGGCACACCCCGCTACTTCGTCAACAGTTCCGCCGCGTGGGCCCCGGCAGGTTCGCCGCTGCACACCCAGGACGCCACCGATTCGTCCGGTCACCCCATCCGCCTCGCGGACCCGACCACCGAGTTCCCCGACTGCCCGGCGGCACGACCGACGAAGGGATTCTGGGTGACCTCGGCGGTACGGGTGCCCGCCGGCGGTCTCGACCACGTGATCGTCACGATGGGCAACGTCTGCATCGGAGCGGACGCCTCCTTCGAGGCTCGGGGAACCTCCACCGCGGAGTGGTACTACGACCCGACGAACCCTCCCTCGGGCCGGGGTATCAAGCTCACGGTCACCAATCCGCTGATCGGCGACGCACCGTGGGGCACCACCGACCGGCCCGGTGGGTTCGGGAACACGAACACGTTGCACCGCGGCTACGGCAACGGCGCCGTGGTCGGCACCGACGGTCTGCTGTACCTGTACGCATGCGACCGTCCCGACGACCTGTGGGACATCGCCGCGTTCGGCCCCTGCCACGTCGCCCGGGTGGAGCCCGACTTCGTCGCGTCACCGTCCGCCTACCGCTTCTGGAGCGGCTCGGGCTGGTCGCCCGACCAGAATGCCGCGATCGGCATGGTCATGCCACAGGGAGCCAACTGGATCACACGGTATCCGGCGGCCTCGGCCTCCTACACCTACGACCACTTCCGGCACCGTTACGTGATGGCCTACAACCCCTGGCCCGGCTTCGTCGACCGCATCATGTTGCGAACCTCGACGACGCCGCAGGGCCCCTGGTCCCCGCCGGTCGAGATCATGCTGCCCGACTGCAACGACCGCGTCGACGGGGTCGTCAAGGGCTGCTATGCGGCGACTCTTCACCCGGAGCTGAGCAACGCCACGGAGCTGGGCCTCGGGTGGTACGACATGGCGAGCACCTTCAACGAACGCCGCGGACGCTACGTCACCGCGACCGTACCGTTGACCGTGAGCCCCTGAGTCCGGGGCCCGTTACGGTCTGGCGGTATGCCGCGAAGCGACCACCACGAGGACGGCCCCCTCGCGACCGTCGTCGTGGGCATCGAAACCGAGTACGGCGTGGTGGTCCGCGGGCCCGGTGGCGGCATCGACGCCGAGGCGAACCCGACCAACGCGTCGGCAGCGCTGGTGTCCTCATACGTTGCGGCGGTGACCGAGGCGGGCCACGGGGTCGGCAGGCCGCATCGGGTGGGTTGGGACTTCGGCGACGAGTCCCCCGGAAACGACGCTCGCGGCGAGGGGCCCAATCCCTACGCCTACGCGCCCGAGATCGAGACCCACATGGTGAACGCGGTGCTCACCAACGGAAGCCGCTACTACGTCGACCACGCCCACCCCGAGCTCTCCACACCCGAGTGCCGCGACGCGCGGTCCGCGGTGGTGTACGACCGGGCGGGGGAGCGGATCCTGGTCGAGTCGATGCGACTGTCGGAGGGACTGTTGGGTGACGGACGAAGCATCGTCGTCTACAAGAACAACTCCGACGGCAAGGGACAGAGCTACGGCTGTCACGAGAACTACCTGCTCAGCCGAAGCCTTCCGTTCTCGACCCTCGTTCGCCACGCGACCCCGCACCTGGTCACCCGCCAGATCTTCTGTGGAGCCGGCAAGGTCGGCAGTGAGGTCCCCGGGCGACGTGACGACCGCAACGGGTTCCAGATCAGCCAACGCGCGGACTTCTTCGAGGAGCACGTCGGACTCGAGACGACGATCAAGCGGCCGATCATCAACACCCGCGACGAACCGCACGCGGATCCTCGGCGCTACCGCCGCTTCCACGTCATCGTCGGGGACGCGAACATGAGCGAACTAGCCACCTATCTGAAGGTCGGCACGACCGCACTGTGGTTGTCGGCGGTCCAGCACGGCTTCGGGGGCGACGCGATCGACCCCACCGCCCCCGTCGCCGCGCTCCGCACGGTGTCGGGCGACCTCTCCTTGGCGGCGGTGTTGACCCTGGCCGACGGATCGTCGATGACGGCGCTGGAACTCCAATGGGAACTGCTCTCGCGATCACGACGGTGGCTGGACGACGGAGCCGGCCTCGACAACGGTCCGCGCCGGTGCACCTCGACGTGGCGGCACGATGGCAGGAGACCCTCGAGGCCCTCGAACGGGATCCGATGGAGCTCGCCGACCGAGTCGACTGGGTGGCGAAGTACCGGCTGATCGACGCCTATCGGCAACGCCACGGCCTCACGTGGGACGACGACCGACTCCGGGCACTGGACCTCCAGTACCACGACCTCCGCCCCGAGCGATCCCTGGCCCGGAGGGTCGGCCTGGCCACCCTCGTCGACGACGACGAGGTCGCCCGGGCAGTCACCGATGCCCCCGAGGACACCCGGGCATGGTTCCGCGGGGCGTGTCTACGACGCTTCGGCGACCGGATCGTGGCCGCCAACTGGGATTCGATGGTGTTCGACCTGGGTGGCTCGGCGCTTCGGAGGGTCCCGATGATGGAGCCGCTTCGCGGAACCCGGGAGTCCCTGGGCTCGTTGATGGACGCAGCGACCACCGCGGGCGATCTGCTCGACGCCCTCGGGCGCTGAGCACCCGGTGCACGAAACGGGGGCACCAACCGCGGCCGTGCCCGCGATACGTTGGCGCAGGACCAACGATCGTGGGAGGTGAGTCGTGCCCGAACGTGAGACCAGGAAGAGGGTGGCCCCCAGTCGCACCGAAACCGACCAGGACGTCGACGAGGCGAACGACACCGTGCACTCGGGGACCGGCGACAAGCTCAAGGCGGAGATGGACGACCTGCTCGACGAGATCGACGAGGTGCTCGAGACCAACGCCGAGGAGTTCGTGAAGGCCTACGTTCAGAAGGGTGGCCAGTAGCACCGATGCTGCCGCGCTTCACCCCCACGACGACCCCGGGCCGGACTTCGCGACCCTGGCGCGTCGCCTCGGCGTCACCGCCCCACATCCGCCGGCACCACCCGGTTCGGCCACCGCGGGCGCCGACGACCTCACCCAGATCGCACACGGCACGACCTGCCTCGCGATCCGATACGGCAACGGCGTGATCATGGCCGGCGACCGCCGGGCGACCGCGGGCAACTGGATCAGCCACCGCACCATCGAGAAGGTGTTTCCAGCCGATCGCTACTCCGGTGTCGCCATCGCGGGCGCAGCGGGACCCGCGGTGGAGATGGTCCGGCTCTTCCAGCTCCAACTGGAGCATTACGAGAAGGTCGAAGGCGAGCACCTCAGCCTCGAGGGCAAGGCCAACCAACTGTCCCAGCTCGTCCGGGGCCACCTTCCCGCCGCCATGTCGGGGATGGCGGTCGTACCTCTGTTCGCCGGCTTCGACCGTCGACGCAACCGGGGGCGACTGTTCCAGTACGACATCACCGGTGGACGCTACGAGGAGACCGACCACGCGAGCACCGGCTCGGGCTCGATCCACGCGGCGACGGTGCTGAAGCTGGGTTTCCGGCCGGACCTCGACGAGGACGACACCATCGACCTCGTCCTGCACGCGTTGTGGGAGGCGGCGGACGAGGACTCCGCCACGGGCGGGCCCGATCTGGTCCGGAGGATCTTCCCGGTGGTCGCGACCATCACCGCCGACGGCTTCACGCGACTCGACGACGACCGGCTCGAAACCCGGACCAGGGCACTCATCGACCGCCTCGCCGCCGAACGCGGCTACGAGGGGAGCGCTGAACCACGATGAGCATGCCGTTCTACGTCGCCCCCGAACAGATGATGAAGGACCGTGCGGACTACGCGCGCAAGGGCATCGCCCGGGGTCGTTCGCTCGTGGCGGTCGTGTTCGAAGAGGGGATCCTGTTGTGCGCGGAGAATCCCAGCCGGATGCTGCGCAAGATCTCCGAGATCTATGACCGGATCGCCTTCGCCGGGGTCGGCAAGTACAACGAGTTCGACCAGCTTCGCATCGCCGGGGTCCGTCACGCCGACCTCAAGGGCTATGCGTACAGCCGTGAGGACGTCGAGGCCCGCGGCCTCGCCAACCAGTACGCCCAGATGCTCGGGCAGGTCTTCACCCACGAGATGAAGCCGTTGGAGGTCGAGATCCTCGTCGCAGAGGTGGGGCTGCACACCGCGGACGATCAGCTCTTCCACATCCAGTACGACGGCACCCTCGTCGACGAGGAGGGCTTCTCGGTGCTCGGCGGGGACGCCGACACGATCCGGGAAGGCTGACCGACTCCTTCCGGGCGGGTTCCTCCCTCGACGAGGCGCTGGCGATCGCGGCCACCGCTCTGGCCGGCCCGGATCGCACGCTGACCACCCGCGATCTCGAAGTCGCCGTCCTCGAACGCTCCGCACCCCGCCGCGCGTTCCGCCGCCTGAGCGACGCCGATCTCGACGGCCGTCTTCCCGAGGCCCCACCCGCCGCGGCCGGTGCCGTCGAGCCGTCGGCGCAACCGGACCCCGCGTCCGGAGTCGCCGAGGCCACTCGACGCTCCAACCGCTGCCGGGGACGATCCCGATGGTGGATCCGCCTGATCGACGATGGGCGTCGGCCGACAACTCCTGCTCGGCGGGGCGGAGATCGCGGCGATGTCGCTACTCCTCGGAGGACTCGGAAAGCTCCGCCACCCCGACGCCGCGGCGCGTTCGATGGCGGTGTTGTGGCCCCGACCCGGCGTCCCGCCCGCCAGGGCGGACGGGGCCGGTGGGGCGACGGCGCGGCGGCTGGTTCGAGCCGGGTCCGTCGTGGAGATCGCATTGGCCGCCGTGTCGTTCACCGGATGGTGGCGCGCCGCGACGGTGGGGGTCGGGCTGGCCTTCACAGTGTTCGCGTTGGTGGTCGAGGTCGAGCGGCGACGGGGGGTCCTGGACTGCGGTTGCTTCGGGGCGGTGAGCGCACGGCCGACCGGAGCCCACGTTGCGCTCAACGTGGGCCTCGCCGCCGTCTCGGGTACTGCGGCCGTGGCGGGGGACCGGCACCGTATGACCGATGGGCCTCGATGGGTGCGCTCGCTCCGATCGCGCCGGTGACGGTAATCGTGGCCGCGACCCTGCTGATCGCACTGGTCGCCGACGGTGCGGCGATGCGAACCGTGCTGCGGGGACGACGGTGACGCCTACCCCTACACCCGCGACGGCCCGGGCGGTTGGGTCCGCGTCGGACCGAACGGCGCCCGGTACCTCTAGGGTGAGCGCGTGCAGCGACGCATCTTCGGCCTCGAGAGCGAATATGGCGTCACCTGCATGCTCAACGGCCAGCGCCGCCTCAGCCCCGACGAGGTGGCGCGGTATCTGTTCCGACGCGTGGTGTCCTGGGGACGCAGCTCGAACGTGTTCCTCGGCAATGGAGCGCGTCTGTACCTCGACGTGGGTTCGCATCCGGAGTACGCGACGCCCGAGTGCGATCTCATCGAGGACCTCGTCGCCCACGACAAGGCAGGGGAGCGGATCCTCGAGCAACTCCTCGACTCCGCCGAACGACGCCTCGCCGAGGAGGCGGTTGGAGGTGACATCTACCTGTTCCGCAACAACACCGACTCGGCGGGCAACTCCTACGGCTGCCACGAGAACTACCTGACCAACCGCTCCGACGACGTCAGCCGCTACGGGGAGGTGCTGATCCCGTTCCTCGTCAGCCGCCAGGTCTACGCCGGCGCCGGGAAGATCCTCCAGACCTCACGTGGCCCCCTCTTCTGCCTCAGCCAGCGCGGCGAGCACATCTGGGAGGGGGTCAGCTCGGCGACCACGCGCTCACGACCCATCATCAACACACGTGACGAGCCCCATGCCGACGCCGACCGCTATCGACGGCTCCACGTAATCGTCGGCGACACCAACATGGGCGAGTACCCCACGTTCCTGAAGGTCGGAGCGACCGCCATCCTGTTGCGGATGATCGAGGATCCGACGGTCGTGCTGCGCGACCTCACCCTCGAGAACCCCATCCGGGCGATCCGCGAGATCAGCCACGACGTGACCTGCCGCCAGCGTGTACGCCTCGCGAACGGCCGCCTCGTCTCGGCGCTCGCGATCCAGGGGGAGTACCTCGACCGCGCCCTGCGCTACGCGCAGACCCACGATCTCTCACCGGAGGAGAAGCAGGCGCTGGCGATGTGGGAGCACGTGATGACAGGCCTCGAGGCCGATCCGCTGTCGCTGCACCGCGAGATCGACTGGGTGAGCAAACACCGCCTGGTCGACGCGTTCTGCGCCCGGCACGACCTCGACCTCGCTGCACCCGAGGCCGCGCTGATCGACCTGCGGTACCACGACATCAGTCGTAGACGCGGGCTGTTCTACTCGCTACAGCGACGCGGCCTCGTCGAGCGCATCGTGACCGACGCCCGAATCGCCGAGGCGGTGGAGACCGCGCCACAGACCACCCGAGCGAGGCTGCGCGGGATGTTCGTGCAGCGGGCCAAGGAACTCAACCGTGACTACACCGTGGACTGGGTCCACCTGAAGCTCAACGACCAGTCGCAGCGCACCGTGTTGTGCAAGGACCCGTTCACGAGCCACGACGAACGGGTCGAACGGCTCATCGCCTCGCTCTGATGCCCACCTTCCGGCGAGCGATGGTCGTGGAGGTCCTCGACGAACGAACCGGCCTCCAACGGTTACGCGTGCACATGCCCGACGGGTCCGAGGCCGCCGCCTACTGCCTGACCGGACTCGTCGGCAAGGTCCGGGTCGGCGACCATGTCGTCTGCAACACGACCGCGATCGACCTCGGGCTGGGCACGGGCGGCGCGCACGTCGTGCACTGGAACCTCCGCCGCAACGACTTCGTCAGCCCCGGGCCCGACCACATCATGAAGTTGCGCTACACGAGCCTCCAGTTCGACGCGGGCACCGACGAGCTGAACCATCCCGACATCCCCGACCACCTCGACGAGACACCTGTCGTCGTGTGCAGCGTCCACAGCCAACTCGGCATCGTCGCCGCGACCATCGATGCCCTCGCCCCGGGAACGGCCGTCGCGTATGTGATGACGGACGGGGCGGCGCTGCCGATCGCGCTGGGCGACCTGGTCGACGACCTCAAGCGGCGTGGCATGTTGTGCGGAACCGTCACCGCGGGGCACGCCTTCGGTGGCGACCTCGAAGCGGTGACGGTGCACTCGGCCCTGTGCCTGGCCCGCTGGGTGCTCGAGGCGGAGATCGTGATCGTCGGTATGGGACCAGGTGTCGTCGGTACCGGCACCCAGCTCGGTACCACGGCCATCGAGGTCGCCCCCTTGCTCGACGCCGTTGCCGCCCTCGGAGGTGAGCCCGTGTTGTGCGTTCGGGCATCCGACGGCGACGGCCGCTCACGACACCAGGGGGTCAGCCACCACACCCGTACCGCGGCATCGCTCACCTTCTCGCGGCCGTGGGTCGCCCCGGTCCCCCCCGAGGCGGCCGATCTCCCCGACGTCCGCACCCACATGGTGGGGGCCCCCGACGTCGCGAGGATCCTCGACGAGCGCGGGCTGCGCATCACCACGATGGGGCGCGACCATCGAGCCGACCCGCTCTTCTTCGCCGCCTCGGGCGCCGCCGCCGCCGTGGCCGTCGATCTCATGGGAGGCCCCCCTCCGACGACCCGCCGGTAGGGGGCACGAGGCCCTCCCGCGGGCCTCGTTCCGGCGGCAACCGGGGTCGCGGTGCCACCGTAGGCTTCGGGGGCCATGTCGCCCAAGCTCGAACGGCTCCTCAACCTCACGGCTCTGCTGCTCGACACGCCGCGCCCGCTCCGGGTCGACCAGATTCACGAGCGGATGGAGGGCTATCCCCCCGACCCCGCATCGTTTCGGCGGCAGTTCGAGCGGGACAAGGATGCGCTGCGTGAGATCGGCATCCCGCTCGAGATCGTCCCCCTCGACCTGCACGACCAGACCATCGTCGGGTACCACATCCCGCCGGAGCGCTATTACCTCCCCGATCCCGACCTCGCTCCCGACGAGCTCGCCGCATTGCGGCTCGCCATGGCAACCGTCCGACTGACGGGGGTCGACACGGCGGACCCGCTCCTCAAGCTCGGCTCGGGACCTCGCACCTCCGGCGAGGCGACCCGGCGCCCCGAGGACCCCCTCGCCGAGATCCCGAATCCGGCACCGGTCGCACCGCTGTTGGACGCGATCCGGGATCGTCGCTCGGCGCGATTCACCTACCGGGGTGAGCGACGGGAAACCGAGCCCTTGCGCCTCGACTTCCAGGGAGGCCACTGGTATGTGACGGCGTTCGACCTGAACCGCCAGGACCGCCGAAGCTTCCGGCTCGACCGGATCGAGGGCGCCGTCGAGATGGGGGCGCCGACGTCGGCCACACCCCGCTCGGCCGAACGGCCCCGGTTCCACCCATGGTCCTTCGGCGACGAGCCGGCCGTCACGGCGACGATCCTCGTCGATCGGGGACATGTCGACGCCGCCTCGGCGCGACTCGGCGACAGTGCAGCGAGGACCGATCGACCCGACGGCTCGGCCGAGTTCGACGTCGTGGTCCGTGATCCCGACGTGTTCGTCGGTCTGGTCCTCTCCTTCCTCGACCACGCCGAGATCCTGGGACCGCCGGAGTTCCGCGCGAAGGCGGCCACCCGTCTGAAGGACCTGCTCCGGTGAGCACCCCTCGCGCGACCGCCACCGACTCGCTGCGCCGCATCGTCGCGATCGTGCCCTGGATCGCCGAGCACGACGGCCCGCGAATCGACGACGTCTGCGAGCGCTTCGGAATCGACCGCGACCGTCTGCTCGCCGATCTCGACATCGTGTTCCTCGTCGGCATCCCGCCGTACACACCCGACGAGCTGATCGACGTCGTGATCGAGGACGACCGCGTCTGGGTGCACCTCGGTCGCTACTTCACCCGACCGCTGACCCTCACCACCACCGAAGCGCTGACGGTCCTGACCTCGGCGGCCGCGGGCGCCCGCGAGCGAGGACGGCTCCGTCGGAGCACTCGACCGGGCGCTCGACAAGGTCCGCGCCGCGCTCGGCCTCGACACCGACGACCTCGGCGTCGACCTCGGCGCCTCCGATCCCGAGGTCGTAGCGACGTTGCGCCGGGGCGTGCGGGAGCATCGCGTCGTCGACATCGAGTACTACGCGGCCTCCACCGATACCGTGTCCAGACGCTGCGTCGAGGGCCACCGGGTCGTGGCCACTCAGGGACACTGGTACCTCACCGGACGATGCAGGACGGCCGAGGACAGCGGCTGTTCCGGATCGACCGCATCCGCTCGGCGACGCTGGGCGACGAGACGTTCGCCGCGCCGTCGCACCCCCACGGGTCGCGGTGTACTCGGACGCTACCGACACGGTGGTCACCCTGGACGTCGACGAATCGGGACGACGGCTGTTGGAGGGCATCCCCACGATCGACGCGGAGGATCTGGGTGCCGACACGACGCGGGTCACGGTGTCGGTCGGGGAGACGCGTGGCTGGCCCGCATCCTCCTGCGGCTCGGCGGACACGGCACACTCAGCGAGCAGGGTCCCGTACCCGAGGGGCGCACACGGCTCACCCGACACGACGTTCGGTCCAGGGTGGCCCCCACCATCGAACGGATGCTCGCTACGAAGCGACCGGTCCCGCCACGTAACCCCCCGGGCCGTTCCGACGATTGTCCGGCCCGCCCTTGTGTTGTCGACGCTATGTCGATATGATGTCGACACTGCGTCGCGAACGGGTCGTGACCGGAGCCACACAGGAGCGCGCATGTTGCTCGCATGGAAGGATCTCATCGTCGCACGGGGGCGGTTCGTCCTCGTCGGCCTGGTCGTCACCCTCGTCGCGTTGTTGTCCACGCTGTTGTCGGGCCTGGCGAACGGCCTGGTGGACGACGGGATCTCGGGGATGAGGGAGCTTCCGTTCACCCACCTGTCGTTCGCGCCGGGATCGCAGGTCTCCTTCAGCCGATCCACATTGACCGACGCGAACCTTCGCCCATGGAAGTCGCTTCGCGGAGCGAGTGTGTCGCCGGTGGGGTTGTCCTTCGTCAATGCGAAACGCTCCGACGGATCCTCGGTCGACCTCGCCGTCATGGGCGTCCCCGACGACAGCTTCCTGATCACCCACCCCGAAGGCCGCCGCGCGCTCGCCGGCCGACCCGGGATCGTGCTGACCCACGAACTGAAGGCGAAGGGCATCAAGGTGGGCGACCGGTTGACCCTCCGCGGAACCGACACCTCACTGCCGGTCCTGGGCTTCACCTATGCGGGCTCCTACGGCCACGTGGACCTTGCCTTCACCCGGCTCGACACCTGGCAGTCGATCACCTACGGGAGCAACGCCAAGGGTCGGTTCTCCGCCATTGCCATCAGGGACGACACGCTGACGGCCTCGACGCTCGCTCGGATCGACCATCGGGCCGACACCGAGACCGCTACCAAGACCGAGGCCTACGCCGGCTCGCCGGGCTACACGGCCGAGACCACCACGATGTCGACCATCAAGTCCTTCCTGCTCGTGATCTCCGCGCTGATCGTGGGATCGTTCTTCACGATCTGGACGGTCCAGCGGACCGACCAGATCGGGCTGCTCAAGGCACTCGGCGCCTCGAACGGCTATGTGCTGCGCGACTCGCTCGGCCAACTCGCCATCGTCCTCACCGCCGGGACCTCCATGGGGGTCGCGGTCGCCGTCGGGCTCTCGACACTGGTCGGAGCGGACGTCCCCTTCCACCTGAGCGCCGCCCCCGTCGCGACGACCGCTCTGACGCTCCTGGCGGTCGGGATGGCGGGAAGCCTCATCGCGATCCGCCGCATCACCCGAGTCGATCCCGCCATCGCCCTCACCGCGGCGATCTGACGAACCGCCCACCACCGACCGCACCCGACCACCCACACCAGGAACGATCGTGAACCCTCCGAACGCCACCCGAACCCACCCGAACCCGGCCCCGGCCCCGGCACCCACGGGAGCGGCCGCCCTGTCGATACGGGAGGTGTCACTGACGTTCCCCGACGGCGAGGAATCCCTACACATCCTGCGCGACGTCTCCCTCGAACTCGCGCCGGGCGAGACGGTGGCACTCGTCGGCGCCTCCGGCTCGGGCAAGTCCACGTTGCTCGCGATCGCAGGGCTTCTTCGCCGCCCCGACACCGGCGAGGTACTCGTGGACGGGGTCGCGACGAACGACCTGACCCCGGCGCAACGCACGAAGGTGCGGGGTGACAAAGTCGGTCTCGTCTTCCAGTCGTCCAACCTGTTTCCGTCGCTGACCGCGCGGGAGCAACTGCACATCGCCGCCCACGTGACGGGAAGTCTCGACGACGCCCATCGGCGCCGGGCGGACGAGCTTCTCGACATGGTCGGCCTGGCGTCACGGTCCAATCGCCGGCCGGCGATGTTGTCGGGCGGTGAACGTCAGCGGGTGGGGATCGCCCGGGCCTTGATGAACCAACCCGCCGTCCTCCTCGCCGACGAGCCCACGGCGGCGCTCGACCCCCGTCGCGGCGCAGAAGTGATGGAGCTGCTCTGCTCAACGGCGGGAACCTCCGGCGTCGGCACGCTGATCGTGACCCACAACACCGCGCACCTCGACCACGTGGACCGCGTGGTCGAACTCCGCGACGGCGTACTCCACCAGCACTGAGCAACGGGAGGTTCCCATCGTGCCACGGATCTCCGCAGCAAGCGTCGCCGAGCACGTCGCGGCCCAGGAGGCCGCCGTCGTCCGGGCGGCGGTCGCGCTCATCGCCGAACGCGGCTTCGAGCGGGTCACGATGGCGGACGTCGCCGAGGCGGTCGGCCTGAAGCGCAACTCGCTCTACCGCTACGTACCCGACAAGGGCCATCTCCTGGGCCTGTGGATCCGCAGCGAGATGCAACCTGTCCTCGACTCTGCACGGCGCATCGCCGCGAGCGACGATCCGGCGGAGGTTCGGCTCGACCGCTGGGTCGGTTCGCAGTTCGACCTCCTGATCCAGCCCTCGCACCGACAGCTCCTGGCCGCCGCTGCGAGCGGCCTTCCCGACGACGTCGCCGAGGCGGTCGGCCGCGATCACCGCGCCCTGTACGGCACCCTTCAGACCGTCATCGGGGCGTGCCGTCCCGACGACTCACACGACCGGGTCGCAGATCTCGCGACGCTGGTGATCGGCATGACGCGCGCCGCGGCGGAGGCCGCGGAGGAACACAGCGCCAACGGCCTCCGAAGCATCCTCCTGGAGGCCTCCACCGCGGTGGTCATCCGGCGACGGGCCCCGCGTCCGGTTCCTGCGGAGGCCCCCGAGCGGCCCCGCCGATTTTCGGCGGAGCACCGTTAGCCTGAGCCGATGCCACTCGACCCGTCGCGTACCGACGTCGACGGGCCGGACCGAAACGTTCCGGGCCTGAGATCCGCTCGACGGGCCGCGGGCGGCGATGCGGGAGGAATCGCCGGCACCGGCGCCGGTCCCGAGTTCGGGCGACGGACAAGCACCCGCCTTCCGACCACGGACCGTCGACCACGACGCCGCCACGCTCGGCCGTGATCTCGCGACGGCCCAACTCCGCTCGTTGCTCGGTGAAACGCCCGTCGGCGCCCCGATCCGCTCCACGACGTCGTCGACACCGCCACCCGCACCGTGGCCGACCACGCCACCTACGACCGCCCCCGCCCCCGCCCCCGCCGCGCCGCCTACACCACCGCCCGAAGCCGCCGCGCCACCCGCGCCGGAGCCCGAATCACGGTCGACCCCTACAGCATCCCCACGCCCTTCGGCACCTCCTACTCCGGACAGTGCCGTTCCACCACATTCCAGCACGTCCGCACCTCCGGCTCCCGACGCTCCGAGCGCCGAAGCCCCGGTTCCCGAGACGGGTCCCTCGATTCCGGACCCCGCGACTCGCCGGCGCAACCGGCGAGTCGCCGAGGACCCCTACGCCTCGCTGCCGTGGCCCGAGACCGAGACGCCGGAACGGCAGTACCGCCTCGCCCGGCGTCTCCTGGAAGGTCGCCCCAACGAGGCCGACGACGACCCCGAGGCACGGTCGTTGATGCGCGAGCTCGAGGCCGGACCCGCCGGCGCCGCGGACACCGTCGATGACCATCCGGCCCCGGCCGCGGCCGCGACGAGGCGAACCCGATTCCGCTCGCTCGTCGAATGGGCCGTGCTCGCGGTCGCGGCAGTGCTGGCGGCCACCGCGATCCAGCACTGGGTGATCCAGGTCTACGAGATCCCGTCCGAGTCCATGGTGCCCACCCTCCTGATCGGCGACCGGGTTGCCGTCAACAAGCTCGCCTACGCGATCGGCGGTGGGGTGGAGCGCGGCGACGTCGTCGTCTTCCACCGACCGCGATCAGAGGTGACCGCGGCGCCCGACCAGGCACCCCAGCTCATCAAACGGGTGATCGGCCTGCCGGGTGACCTGGTGGAGGCCCGCGGAGGTGTGGTCTACATCAACGGCAAGCCCCTGGATGAGACCGGCAAGGGCTATCTGAGCGGCGACGTGGTCACGAACAACATCCCGACGGCGGTCAAGGTCGCGCCCCGAACCGTCTTCGTGATGGGCGACAACCGCGAACGTTCGCGCGACAGCCGCTTCTTCGGCAGCATCCCGGAGTCGTCCATCATCGGGCGCGCGGTAGCGATCGCCTGGCCGCCGCGGCGCTGGGGATCGCTGTAGGTGCACAGGTAGGCTCGATCGCCGCGAACGGCCCTCGAACGTGACCCTCGGCCGTCATCCTCCCCAGATCACCAGGCCAAGGCAACAGATGTCGGACCAACCGGGTGTCCCGCCAACACCGCATTTCGACCCCCCGGCCACGACACCGGCCCCACCGACCTCGATGCCGCCAGGTTCGGTCCCGCCCCCCACAGGACCTCCACCCGTCGCTCCGTCGTTCCCCCAACCACCACCGTTCGATCCCGACCGGCTCGGTTCGCACGATCGGCCTCCCGAACGGCCCGCCCCGAGGGGCCGCTCCGCCGATCGCCAACCCTCCGGAGAGTCCGTCGATCGTCGTCGGGGCGTGCTGAGCTGGTTGCTCACGATCGGGTGTGCCGTCGTGCTGACGGTGATCATCCGCGCGACGCTGCTGCAGGCCTACTCGATCCCGTCCCCTTCGATGGTGCCGACCCTCGACGTCGGCGACCGCGTCCTCGTGTCCCGACTCAGCCGCGACCCGGCGCGGGGCGACATCATCGTGTTCGACCGGCCTCCCCGCGACCCCAAACAATCCCCCGACGATCCCGACGTGCTCATCAAGCGGGTGATCGGGCTCCCGGGCGAGACGGTGTCGAGCCGGGACGGTCACGTGTTCATCGACGGCAAGTCCCTCGCCGAGCCCTACCTGAGCGATCAGTCCGACACCTTCTTCCCGTCTCCCATCCATGTCGGGCCCGACGAACTGCTGGTGATGGGCGACAACCGCGTCAACTCGAGCGACGGACGCGTCTTCGGACCCATCCGCAAGGAGTCGATCGTCGGCAGGGCCATCGCGCGAATCTGGCCGCTGGGCCGAATCGGCCGCCTCTGAAGGCCGGGAACGCACCGTCGACCGGCTTGCCCGTCACCTCAGCTCGACGCGGATCCCCCTCCGCGTTCCGACCCGACACCGCGACCGAGCTCACCGAGCGCATCGACGAACCGATCGGGATGGGTCGTACACACCGCGTCGACGCCGATGTGGAGCATTGGCACGATCATGCGGGTGTGCACGGCTCCGGCCGCGATGCAACGACGTCCGAAACGGTGGAACAGCGCCGTGCGACCCCCGCTCCAATCGGCATGGGAGAGCTGCACTCCACCGATGCCGTGCTCGCGGAGCGTGGCCGCGAAGCGTTCGAGACCCGACCCCGCGGTGGCGGGCGTGGTGGCGGCCACGAGGCGGGATCCCCCGACCCGCTCACAGAGGCGGACGAGCAACTCACGATCCCCTGATACCAACCACACCCGATCCGCCGCCCGGGCCATGTCGACGAGGTCGCACACCGGCGATGCGGTGGTGGGGTCAACGTGGACGAGCCACCGGCACGAAGCCGACACCGAGGCCGCCCCCGACAAGAGCCCCTCCGCCCTGGCCACATCCGGGGGAAGCTCCGCCGAAGTGAGGGCATCGACGCTGCGCCGCCGAAACCCGCCCACGCGGGCCGACTCTCGGAACACGACCACCCCGTCGCGTGTGAGCCGGGCGGTGGTCTCGATCCCGCCCGCGCCCAGTCGAATGGCAAGTGCCATGGCGTCGGGGGTATCGGCCGGCTGGTGACCCGACGCCCCACCCGTCGCGAAGCACCACGTGACACCGTCGAGCGGGTACTGACGAGGGGTCGTCAACACAGCACCCGCCGTACACACCGGGACCGGCCCGGATCGCTCCGAACCGCGACGTCGGGTCCGCTGGGCCACCCGGTCCAGCACGGGTGACTCCCAGGCCCAAAAGTTTCACTTCGCATGAGGGGATGCCGACCTTACTGGAAGCCAATCACTCATCGAGGAGCACCCCATGGCACTCATCCGAGCCACTTGCAGCGAATGCGGTGACGTCGAGCTCCGGTCCCGCGACCTCCAGGTCCGCATCTGTGCCGACACCGACGAGGGTACCTACCTGTTCCGCTGCCCCGTCTGCCGCATGGTCGAGGTCAAGCATGCCGACGACCAGGTGATCGACATCCTCGCGGCGGCCGGCGTCAGGTGCGTCGAGTGGGCGATGCCCGCCGAGATCGGCGAGCGTCCGCAAGGCGATCCCATCACCCACGACGACGTCTTGGACTTCCACGACCTGCTCTCGGGGAGCGAATGGTTCACGACGCTGTCGGAGATGGTCGACAAATAGCCACCGGTGTCGTCGGCCGGCGGCTCCGGCGTACGAACCCCACGACACCGAACCCGCTCCTCGCCACGGTCGCGTCGAGGCCCAACCCGGGCCACGGACGCGACCGTGGGCGTTTTCGGACCTCCGTACAATGGGCCGGGTGCACGGTTCGGGATTGTTCGCGATCCTCGAGAGCCTCACGAGCGGCGAGGTCCTGATGGTGCTGCTGGTCGCGTTGCTGGTGTTGGGTCCCGAACGACTGCCGAGCACGGCACGATCGATCGGTCGTTGGATCGCAAAGGCGCGGACGGCGGCATCGGGCCTCCACTCCGAGGTGCAGTCGGTCCTGGACGACCCGGCCATGCAGCCGCTCCGGGAGGTCGGCGAGTTGGTCGCCTCTCCGCGACGGAAGCTGATGGAGTACGCGTTGGAGGCCGAGCGCGACGCAGAGGCGGCGCGGGCCGAGGCCGATGCGGCCAAACGATCGGCCGACGCGGCCGCCGAGACGGCCAAGGCGGCGGCGGAGGCCGCGGCCCACGTCCGCAAACTCGCCGAGGACGCGCCCGAAGCACCCGCCGACGCTCCCGACGTGCTCGAGGCCCCTCCCGGGACACCTGAGGACTCTCCTCGGGTGACCGACACCACCGACCGTGGCGATTCGTGAACCAGCCGACATCGCGTTCGTTGCACCTCCGGCGGCGGCAGCGCGGCAACGACGCGTCCATGCCCGTGACCGACCACCTCCGGGAGCTCCGAAACCGAGTCTTCAAGTGCATCGCCGCGGTCGCGATCTCCTCGGTCGGCGTCTTCTTCCTGTACGACCCGATCTACCGATTCCTCACGCACCCCTACTGCGAGGCGATCCGGGCCGCCAAGCGCGACGACTGCCGCCTCCAGTTCCTCGACCTCGTCACACCGTTCGCCACCGAACTCCGGGTCAGCTTCTACGTGGGCATCCTCGTCGCGTTGCCGGTGATCTTCTGGCAGGTCTGGCGCTTCGTCGCCCCCGGCCTGTACCGCAACGAAAAGCGATACGCGCTCGGCTTCGTCGGCTCCGCGATGTTCCTGTTCCTCCTCGGCGCCACCCTCGCCTACGTCTCGCTCCCCGCGATCTTCTCGTGGCTGTTGGCCCAGGCCGGCGATGCGCAGGTGCAGAGCACCGTCGACAAGTACCTCTCCCTACTCACCCTGATGGTCGTCGCGTTCGGCGTGAGCTTCGAGTTCCCCCTCGTGCTCCTCGTCCTTCAACTCGTCGGCCTGGTCCAACCCGATGCGCTCGCACGCCACCGCCGCCACGCCATCGTGCTCATCTTCCTCGCGGTGGCGATCGTCACCCCGGGCGGGGATCCGGTGAGCCTCTTCATCCTCTCCATCCCCCTGTGCGTCTTCTACGAGACGACGATCTGGATCGCCCGCGCCCTGCTGCGGCGACGGTCGACCCGGTGAACGACACCGGAGGCCCTTCGCCCGCCCCGTCACCGCCCCTCTTCACCCTCGACCGCTTCCAGGTGGAGGCGATCGACGCGATCGACGCCGGTCGATCGGTACTGGTCGCCGCTCCGACCGGATCGGGCAAGACCGTGGTTGCGGACGCCGCGGTCGACAGGGCACTCCGCTCCGGCCACAGGGCCTTCTACACGACCCCCGTCAAGGCCCTCTCCAACCAGAAGTTCTCCGACCTTCGCGACCGCGTCGGCCACGACGCGGTCGGGCTGCTCACCGGCGACCTGTCGATCAACGGCGGGGCACGGATCGTCGTCATGACGACCGAAGTGCTCCGCAACATGTTGTACGCGGGGTCCGGCACCCTCGACGACGTCCGATTCGTGATCCTCGACGAGGTCCACTTCCTCCAGGACGCCTACCGGGGTCCGGTGTGGGAGGAGGTCATCATCGGTCTCCCCGCGGCCATCCGACTCGTGTGCCTCTCGGCGACCGTATCCAACGCCGAGGAGTTGGGCCGGTGGATCGAGACGGTTCGGGGACCCACGACGACCGTGGTCGAGACCGAGCGACCGGTCCTGTTGGACCACTTGTACCTCGTCGGCGACCGGAGTTCACCGGTCGACCACCTCCTCCCGGTTCTCGTCGACGGCTCGCCCAACCCCGAGGCCGGCCGTTTCGACCGGGATCCCCGACTGCGCTTTCGGGGCACCGGCGGCCGCGGCCGCGCCCGCTACCACACCCCTCGACGACTCGACGTGGTGGAACGGTTGGCCGACGAGGACCTGCTTCCCACGATCTACTTCATCTTCAGCCGTGCGGCATGTGACGACGCTCTCGCCGCGGTCCGCGACTCGGGGATGCGTTTCACCAGCCCCGCCGAGCGCCGCGAGATCCGCCGCCTCGTGGGGGCCTCCACCGACGGAATCGGCGACGCCGACCTCGACGCCCTCGGCTACGACGGGTGGTTGCAAGCGCTCGAACAGGGCATCGCGTCGCACCATGCCGGGCTGATCCCGGCGTTCAAGGAAGCCGTCGAGCGATGCTTCGTCCGGGGGCTCGTCAAGGTGGTGTTCGCCACGGAGACGCTGGCTCTCGGTATCAACATGCCGGCGCGCAGCGTGGTGATCGAGAAGCTGTCCAAGTTCAACGGCGACACCCACGAGTTCCTGACACCCGCCCAGTTCACCCAACTCACCGGTCGCGCCGGGCGACGAGGGATCGACGACCACGGGGACTCGATCGTCCTGTGGTCGCCGTTCGTCTCGTTCTCCCAGGTCGCGACACTGGCCGCGAGTCGGGACTTCCCCCTCACGTCCTCGTTCAGGGCGACATACAACATGGCCGCAAACCTCGTCCGTCGCTACACCCCCGACGAGGCGACGGCGGTGCTCAACCAGTCCTTCGCCCAGTTCCAGGCGGACGCGGCCGTGGTCGGGCTCCAGCGACGGATCGTCGGCGACACGGAACGGATCGCGGCGCTCGACGAGGAGGTCGTCTGCAGTCGCGGCGACGTGCGTGCCTACGCGCGCCTCATCGCACAGGTGGACAGGCTGGCCTCGCATCGACCGACGGGGCGTGCGGCAGTGCAACGCTCCCTCGACCTGGTCCGCCCCGGAGACGTGTTGGATCTCGTCGTCGCACCCGAGGCGGAACGCCATCGGATCGCGGTCGTCTCGGTCGCCGACCGCTCCCGGAACGATCGCCGCGTGCACGGGGTCGACACCTCGGGCGCGGTGATCGGCATACGCGGCCGTGACCTCGCCGAACCGCCCCGGCGGATCTCGACGATCGACCTGCCCGAGCCGTACGCACCACGTCACCCCGACTTTCTCGACGCGGTCGCGGCGATGCTCGGCGAGATCGCCATCGAACCCGCCCGGACCTCGGCGTCGGCCACGTCGCGTCGCTGGCAGCGGGCCATCGCGGCACGCGACTCCCATCCCGTCGCGGACTGCCCCGACCGGGACCTGCACCTGGCGGCGCTGTCGGAGCGCGGCGAGGTCGAAGCGGACCTGGAGCGGGTCCGAGAACGTCTCACCCGACGAACCGACGCCGTCACCGGACGGTTCACCCGGGTGGTGGCGCTCCTGACCCACCGCGGGTACGTGGACCGAACCGCGGGGCAGTGGCGCCTCACCGAGGCCGGCGCACGCCTGGCGCGCATCTACCACGAGTGCGATCTGCTGCTCGCCGAGGCACTGTCGGCCGGCGTGTTCGACGACATCGATCCACCTTCCCTCGCGTCCCTCGTATCGGCGCTCGTCTACGAGGAGCGCCGACCCGGGCGCGCGACCACCGGGGCCCCGACGCCCGAACTGCGCCGGCGACTGGCACTGCTTCGCCGGATGTCCGATGCATTGTCGACCGACGAGAAGGCCCATGGACTGACACGCACGCGAGCCCCCGACCCGGGCTTCATGACCACGATGTACCGGTGGGCGAGCGGCGACGAGTTGGGCGACCTGGTCGACTCGGACCTCACCGGTGGCGACTTCGTTCGCACCACGCGGATCGTCACCGACGTCGTCGACCAACTCGCCCACGTGGCGCCGTCGGCGGCGACACGGAGGGCCGCACGCGACGCGGTGGAGCGGATGCGCCGCGGGGTGGTGGCGGAGACCGGACCGGTGGCAGAATCCGGAGACGGGCCTCACGAGGTACGGGCTCGGACCGGCACGGACCAACCCGCCGGCACCTCGGACGGCGCGCGATGATTCGCAAGGGCGCGGTTTGGGGGAGCGCCGTCGAGCTGACCGGCGGCGAGCCGATCGCACACGGAGACGCCGAACTCGCCTCGATCCTGGACCGCCGGCCCGGCATCACGGTACGACTCGACGGCGGCGACCTGTTCACGTCGTTGGGCGGCGCACCCATCGACCCCGACGCGGCGACGATCTCCCTGCCGATCGATCTACTCGACGTAGTGGCGACCCGCCCCGACGGCAGTGTGGTCACCGCCGTCGGCGTCGCACACGCGGTGGCACGCTCACGGTATTGGTCGGGCACCTTCGCCGTGGCCATGGGCGCGACACAGTTCGGCCCCTGGAACCTCGGGCCCAAGGCCCATCCGAACGACGGCCTCGTCGACCTCACCGTCGGCTCGCTGTCATGGGGCGATCGCCTCAAGGCCCGTCGCCTCGCCCCGGCCGGAGCGCACGTTCCCCATCCGGCGTTGCGAACCGAGCGGCGACGGAGTGTCGAGGTCGTGTTCGACCGGCCGCGGTCGTTGTCGATCGACGCCGTTCCGTTCGGACGGATCGTCTCGCTCAGGGTGACGGCCCGCCCGGACGCGGGAGCGGTCGTCCTCACCGTACCGGCCACCTGACGCCGTACGGGTGCCGGCGACCCACCTACGATCGACCTCGATGCGCGCGTGGTACCTCGAAGACTCCCCCGGTGAATATCGCCTGGGGAGCGTCCCCGAACCCGCCGTCGGCCCCCGCGCCGGCGCGGGACGGGGCGTGGCGAGCGCGCGCAACCACAACGACACCTGGGTGACGCGAGGGCTTCCCAGGCCGAAGCGCTTCCCCCACGTCCCGGGGGCCGATGGTGCCGGCATCGTGGACTCCACCGGCACGGAGGTCGTCGACTGGAAACCCGGCGACGAGGTGGTGTGCAACGCCGCCGTCACATCGGCCGAGGCAATCGACCGGCTCGGGATCGACAGTCCCTTCGACCCGAGTCTCCAGTTGCTGGGCGAACACCGTTGGGGAACCCACGGCGACATGGTGGTCGTCCCCGACCACGCTCGCGCCGGCCGGCGGGCCGCACCTGGGCGGAGTGCGCGGCCTATCCGGTGGTGATGACCACGGCATACCGGATGCTCCGACGGAGCCGCGTCACTGCGCTCGACACCGTCCTGGTCACCGGAGCCGGCGGAGGCCTCGCCACGGCCTGCCAGCTCCTGGCCCAGCACCTCGGAGCCACCGTGTTCACCACCTCGCGCGATCCACTCAAGCGCGAACGCAGCATCGCGATGGGTGCCGCCGATTCGTTCGACTCCACCGGTGAGTACCCCGTCCGCGCCGATGTCGTGGTCGATTCGATCGGTCCGGCCGTCTGGCCCCAGATGATGCGCTGCCTCGCGCCGGGCGGACGGCTGGTAACCAGCGGCGGCACGTCCGGCAGCATCGTCGAGCTCAGCCTTCCCCGACTCTTCTTCAAGCAGTACGAGTTGATCGGTTCGACCCTCGGATCGGCCGAGGAGTTCTCGCGGGTGACGGCCCTCATGTCCGAAGGCTTCCCGTCGAGATCGACCGGATCGTCGACTACGACGAGTACCCCGACGCGGTCCGCCGACTCGCCGATGGAGCCCAGTTCGGCAAAGTGATCCTCGATCACGGCGTGCGACACGTCGGCACCCACGGCGACCCCGACATCGCCCCGCTAGCCGCATCGGAGCGGAGGACACCTCGGCCATGAACCACCCCGACCGCGTACTCGACGCCGACCGGGCGGCCGTGATCGCCGAGGTGGAGTCGTCCCTGGACGAGCTGTGTGCCGCCGCGCTCAGCATCTGGGAGCACCCCGAGCTCTGCTACGAGGAGCGTTTCGCCCACGCACTGCTGTGCGACACGCTGGAGGGTCGTGGCTTCACGGTCCAACGGGCCGCGTGCGGCCTCGACACCGCGTTCGTCGCCGACCTGCCGGCACCAGACGGTGAACCGACGGGGGCAGGGCCCTCGTCGCGTTCGTGTGCGAGTACGACGCGCTGCCCGAGGTCGGCCACGCATGTGGGCACAACGTGATCGCGGCAACGGGGCTCGGTGCGGCGTTCGCGGCCGCGACCGTCGCCGGCCGTCACGGAGGGCGGGTCCGGGTGGTCGGCACCCCCGCCGAGGAAGGGGCGGCGGCAAGATCCCGATGATCCGGGCCGGCGCCTTCGAAGGGGTGGACGTGGCGATGATGGTGCACCCCGCGGATGCGGACCTCGCCGCATTCGACGCGATCGCCGTGCAGGAGTTGCACGTCGAGTACTCGGGTCTGGCCGCACATGCCGCCGCCGCACCACACCTGGGCCGGAACGCTCTGGACGCGGCCGTGCTCGGATACCTCAACGTCGGCGCGCTCCGCCAGCACATCGCTCCCGGCGAGCGCATTCACGGCATCATCACCCACGGTGGCGACAAGCCGAACGTGGTCCCGCACCGGGCGTCGTCGCAGTGGTACGTGCGCTCACCCACCGGTGCGAGCCTTGAAGCACTCAAGCCGCGGGTCCTCGCCGCCCTCGAGGCCGGTGCCCTCGCCACCGGCTGCACCATGTCGGCCACCTGGCCGCGCCCGGCCTACGAGAACCTGATCGCAAACGGCCCCCTCGACGAGCGCTACGCCGCCCACGCGGCGACACTCGGCCGACTCGTCGCACCCGCTGCCAGCCGTCCCGACTTCATCGGCTCCACCGACATGGGCAACGTGTCGCACGTCGTTCCCTCGCTGCACCCGATGATCAAGGTCGCGCGTCGGGGATCGCGATCCACACCGAGGCGTTCGCCCACGCGGCCGCCGGCCCCGACATGCGCTCGGCCGTCCGCGACGGCTCGATCGCGTTGGCACTCACCGCGCTCGACCTCTGGACCGACGACGAGTTGGTGTCGGCGACCAGGAAGGCCTTCGCCCGCGAGACGATCCCCTCCGAGTGAGGCGACACAACGTAGTCTGAGCGCCCGTGACCCCCTATGTCGCCGAGTCGTTCACCCGCACCGAACGGGCGATCCTGCGGCGCTACTTCACCAACCTCGACGGCCCGGTCTTCGCTCTCGTAAACCTCCCCGAGGTCGTCAAGGGCGCCCTGTTCGCCCGCTATTCGCGATCACCCAAGTCCCTCCGCCGCCTCTTCCTCGACGAGTTCGTCAACGATCTCGACGTGTCCGGCGATGCGAACGTCGATGCAACCGTGGGACTCGAACGCCGAGGCACTCTACGACCGCGTGTTCGTCGAGTACGGCGACGACTCGGTCGCACAACTCGGCGGTGTACACCTCGCGTGCGAACAGGCGTCGAACCTGTTGACGAAGGCACTCGAGTGGGGCCGCCTCATGAGCTACCTCGAGCAGTCGACCCGCTACATCGCGTACGACGCCCGACTGGGGGCGTTACCGCTTCCACCGCGACCCTGCGGTGTTGTCCTCGCCATTCGGAGCGCGCTACGTCGGCGACATGGACCGGATGTTCGACACCTACGCCGAGTTGGTCCCGCTCATGATGGACTTCTACCGCGACCTGCACCCCAAGCAACGTGACGACAGCGACTTCGTCTACCGCCAGGCGATCCGGGCCAAGGCCTTCGATGCACTACGCGGCCTTCTGCCTGCGGCGTCCCTTTCCAACGTGGGCATCTACGGTTCGGGGCAGGCGTACGAGGCCCTGCTCCTCCGCCTGCGGTCGATGGCACTTCCCGAGGCCAATCGATACGCGGACCTGATGCTCACCGAGCTTCGCAAGGTGATTCCCTCGTTCCTCCGTCGGGTCGACCTGGCCGACCGCGGGGTGGCGTGGAGCAACTATCTGTCGGACAACCGCCGGGCAATGGAGGCGATCACCGAGCGCATCCTCGGCGAGGACGGCCACGGCGCCGAGTCCGCGACCGATTCGGAGTCGAGTGTGACGTTGGTCGACTTCGATCCGGAGGGCGAGATCAAGGTCGTCGCCGCGATGCTGTACCCCTACTCGCACGAGTCGGAGTTGCAGGTAGAGGCCCGGGTGCGCGAGATGACCGTCGCCGAGCGGATCGGCGTGATGAAGGCCTATGTCGGCGACCGGGCGAACCGGCGTCACAAACCCGGCCGTGCGCTCGAACGCACCTTCTACCACTTCGACGTCCTGGGCGACTACGGCGCCTTCCGGGACCTCCAGCGTCATCGGATGATGACCGTCGAATGGCAGGCTCTGACGCCGTTGCACGGTTATGTGATGCCCGAGGCGATCGAAGCGGCGGGTGCCACCCAGTCCTTCGAGGACACGATGCAGCGGTCGCGGGAGTTGTACGAGGACCTGGTGGGGCCCTTTCCCGCACAGGCCGCGTACGCCGTGTCGTTGGCGTACCGAATCCGCTACAGCATGCGCCTCAACGCGATCGGCGATGCACCTCCTCGAACTGCGATCCAGCCCACAGGGCCATCCCTCCTATCGGACCGTCGCCCAGCAGATGCACGAGCAACTCGCAGAGGTCGCAGGGCACCGCGATCGCAGAGATGATGGTGTACGTCGACCACGGCGGCGAACCCGACCTCGAACGGCTCGATGCCGAGCGACGCGCCGAGGCACGACGCACCACCACACCCGCCTGAGGATCCCCGACGTCACGCGGTGGTCGGTACCACCACGTCGACTGTCTATGATCACGCTCCGCCATCAGGGCACATGGGATACCGATCCACTCCGGGGTGATGACGTTGGCCAACGACGAGGACATTGACGACGAGTTCGAGGCCGACGAGGAGTTCGACGGCGACGGCGAGGACGACGAGGCATTCGACGACGAAGGGGACCTCGACGGGGAGGGCGACACCCTCGACGATGAGGACGGTGCGCTCGTCGACGACGAGGACGACGACCCCGACGACGCCGACGCCGCGGTGCCCGCCCACAGGGCGAGAGCGGCGACCGAGGAGGACGAGGAGGAGAACTTCGACGACGCCGACGACGTCGAGGCAGACCTCGACACCATCTTGAAGGACAAGATGGCGAGCGGCGACGACGACGAGGAGGACGAGGAGGAGGAGCCCGCCGAGCACAGCGAGGCCGGCGCCATCGAGGGTGTCATCGTCAAGCGCGAAGGGGAGTTCACCTGTCAGCGTTGCTTCATGATCGTCCATCCCCGCCAGTTCGGCCGGAAGGGGCGGTTGACCTGCCCGATCGGCGACGAGGACTGTCCTTCCATCGCCGTCGTGGAGGCGCAGATCGGTTGACCCCTTGCGCCGGCCGGTGGCCGGTGGCCGGTTGGCGACCGGCCGCCGGCGCGGCAACAATCACGGCCGTGACCCAGGAACGACCGCCCTCCTTGTTCGACGCAGTGCTGCGCTTGCCCGTGGAGGTGGCAGCCGAACTCGGCGGGGCGCTGCCGAGGCTGGCCGAGCGCACACGGGATCAGATGCTGTTCGCCCTGTCCCTGCTCGATCGCGTTCGATGTGCCGCCAACCGGACCGACGAACGAGATGCCGCCGACGCACAGGACGAACACTTCGCCGACGTGGTGCCCCTTGCCTCTCGGCGTGATGCCGAGGCGCGTGGGCGTCGGCCGGTCGAAGTCGTCGAGCTGGCCGACGAGTTCGTCGACGACTCCGAGGATCACCCCTTGCCCGCCGGCCCGGGGGGCCATCGCGGCCCCCGAATGGCGGTGGCAGGTGATCGGCCGTCGGTTCATCAACCGTCGCTGCTCGACGGACCCGGAATCGACGCCGCGATCGCCTCGGACCCCCACATCGATGGGCTGACCGGTCCCGCCGACGAAACCGACGCGGTGCCGGGGGGTACCCGCCGGCCCGCAGCCAAGAAGGCACCGGCCGCGAAGAAGGCGCCGTCCGCGAAGAAGGCACCCGCCAAGCGCACACCGGCAGCCAAGAAGGCGACCGCCAAGAAGGCACCTGCGACGACGACGACGGCGGCGGCGTCGGCACCACGCGACGAGGTCACTCCGCGATCGGCGGCCCCTCTCGGAGCGGGTCCGGAATCCACCTTGGCGATCCCCGGCTACGACACACTCGCAGCCTCCCAGGTGGTGCCTCGCCTCGAATCACTCGGGGCCGACGACCTCGAGCGGATCCGCCGCTATGAGGTGGACGGACGGGGTCGAAACACGATCCTCAGCCGGATCGCCCAACTCCAGACCCGATGACCCGAGCCGGGGCCGACCCCGTGGTCGTGGTCCGTCCCGCAGCGCACTCCGACAGCGCCGCGCTCGACAGCCTCCGCCGCACCTGTCGGGCCGAGGTGCTGGGTCGACGGGGAGGCGAAGGCCTCGTCGGTTCCGCGGCGAAAGTGGCGGACCACTCCGCGGACCGCACCACGCACACGATCGTTGCCGAGGTCGCCGAGGCCGTGATCGGATTCGCCACCCTGAAGCCGGTCGACGAGGCGGCCGAACTCAGCGAGCTGTTCGTCCATCCTCTGGTCCGCGGGGTGGGAGTCGGCCACGAATTGCTCGTCGCCGCCCGCCGCCTTGCCGCGAGTTGCGGCTGTGCCCGAGTCGACTCCCACGCACTTCCGGGGGACCGCGCGACCAAGAACTTCTTCGAGGCCCACGGGATGGTCACCCGATTGTTGGTGGTCAGCGGCCCTTCCACTGAGGCGGACGCGTCTCGATGAAGGCCGTGAGACCCTCGTTGAACTCCTCGGTACCGAACATCTTCATGATGCCGTCACCGCTCATCTGCCAGCCGACCTCGTCGGGCTGATCGGTTGCCGCGATCACGATGCGGCGCGACTCCCGCACCGCCAATGGAGCCGCCTCGCAGATCTGTGCAGCGAGTGCCTCCGCTCCCGCCAAGGCCTGACCCTCCTCGGTCAGCACGTTGACGAGACCGAAGTGGTGGGCCCGTTCCGCCGGGAAATCGAGGCGCCCGGTGAGGACCAACTCCATCGCGATGTTCCGGGGCAGCTTCCGCGGGAGGCGGAACAACCCGCCCGCCGCGGCAACGAGGTTGCGCTTCACCTCGGGAACACCGAAGACGGCGGTTCGCGAGGCGACGACGAGGTCACAGGCGAGCACGAGCTCGGTGCCGCCGGCAAGGGCGGGCCCATCCACTGCGGCGATCAACGGTTTGGTGCGCTCCCGTTGCACGAGACCCCCGAATCCACCCTTGGCCGTCGTCATCCCTCCCGGATCCACCGACATCTGCTTGAGATCGGCGCCGGCGCAGAAGATGTGGCCCTTCGCGGTCTTGGCCCCCGTCAGGATGGCAACCCAGATGTCGTCGTCGGCCTCTATCGCGTCGATCGACTCCTCGATCCCCGTGGCGACGGCACTGTTGACGGCGTTCCGGGCATCGGGTCGGTTGATCGTGATGATGCCGACGTTGCCCTTCTTCTCGAAGTCGATCATCGCCACAATCTAGGGCGGGTACCGGTCCGCGGCGGTGACCACCCCACGAGGACGGATCGTCGAGCCGGTACGCCACGATTGCGGTCGATCCCACACGACAGGGGATAGACAATCACGATGTCCAACTATGACCTCGTCGTGTTCGATCTCGACGGCACGCTCCTCGATTCCGACGGCGCGCTCGTCGAGCCGTTCGTTCGCCTGGGCATGTCTCGTGACGAGATCACGTTCGGGGATCCGGTGGCCGAGGCATGCCGACGATGGGGGATCGACCTCGACACGTACGTCGCTCTCTACGACACCACGGTCGTCAGGCCGTATCCGGGCGTCTCAACACTCCTCGAAGGTCTCGAGCGGTGGGCGGTCTGCTCCAACAAGCACCCCGACTCCGGTCACGCGGAGTTGGAGCGGCTGGGGTGGGTACCGGAGGTCGCGCTGTTCACCGACTCGTTCGCCGGTGGCCCCAAACGGCTGGGCCCGGTTCTGGACGCAACCGCCACCTCGCCCGATGCCGTGCTGTTCGTGGGGGATACCGCACACGACCGTCGATGTGCACTGGAGGCGGGCTGTGCGTTCGCCTGGGCCGGTTGGAACCCTCGGACCCGGGCATCCAACCCCGAGGGATACGTCCTCGACGAGCCCTCCGGCCTGCTCGACCTACTCGCCTGAGCTCGGGGTCGGGGCCTCGTCGGTGGACCCGGGCTTCGGTGCCCGGCGACGACGCGACGAGCTCGGCACGCCGAGCATTTCGGCGATCCGGGGGAGCCGGGCCGCGACCTTCTCTGCGGCGGCACGCAACTCGTCCCCGACGGGATCGGGCACCGCGGCGGGCACGACCGCCGTCCGGACGGGAGAGAAGGCCAGCGCATCGATCAGCATCGCCCATCGATCCTGGGGGTCTCGTCGGTCAGCGCCGCGACCGTTGCATCGGTGAGCCTCCTCGTCAGCTCCGGGGAGAGTGGTGCGCCCGCCTTCGGCGGTCGCGAACTCAGCCGCAGCGCCCGGATGACACGCCCGGCGTCGAGCGTCTCGGTCAACTCCGCGACCCACTCACGATGATCGTGCTCGACACGGCGGGCGAGTCCTTCGCGCAACGTCGTGGCCAGTGCTCGCGCCTCGTCGTCACGCAGCCGTCTCTGCCGCACCCACGACACTGCGCAGGTCCCGGAGGTCGACCTCGTCGAGGAGCGAGAGCGCACTGTCGGCACGGTCACGCCACTCCGCGGAGCGAAGGCGGGGGAGGAGACGCTCGGCGAGCGCGACCAGTTCGTCGCCTCCGATCTCGGGTAGGCCCTTCTCGCGGTTGAGTTCGTTCTGCCGATCGACGGCCTGACGAACCGCGGGCACACCCCCCAGAAGAACCTGTTCGGCGATCGGCCGGTGCTCGGGAGCAAGGTCGTCGAGGACCGCGTTGCGATGCGTCCGGGCCGGGCGAAGCCGCTTCGGTCGAGGGCGTTGTGCGACCGCCGGTCGGTCGCCCCGGCCGCGCGGCGAGCCGTCGCGACCGCGAGGACGGCGCTCACCGTCGCCGCGACGTGCTCGGTCCGTACGGGACTGGTCACGTCCCTCGCCGCCGTGGTGTCCGCGCCCCCCACCGGGAGCTCGTTCACCCCGTCGTTCACCCTTCCGTTCACCGTCACCCCTGGGACCCTCGCGGCGCGTCCGATCCCCCCGCGGGCCCTCCGCGCGCCTCCCGCGTGCACCGTCACGACCTCCGCGCTTCGCGAGGGTCTGGGTGACGAGGGGTTCGTCACCGCGGGTACCTCGAACCTCGATTGACTCGAACCGCTCGGAGCGTGGCGCCTTGGGCGGGAGGATCGAGAGGATCTCGACTCCGTCCATCAGGACGTCGACCTCCGCGCGGACCGTGTCGCCCGTGGTGACTCCGGCCGGCACCAGCGACCCCGCGAGCTCACCCTTGGGGAGGCGGGCACCTGCCTTTCGCCAGGTCCACGTCCCATCAGGGCGCGAACTGGTGAGTTCGATGTCGAGACGCGAGGACATGGTCGTCGAATCTAACGCGGCCCCGACGGAGACCTGCCGGGGTCCTCGCCCGAACGTCGCCTACGCGAGTTTGCCAACCGCGTCAAGCAGCGCGTTCTCGATCACCTCGCTGAGCGCCGGATGGGGATAGACGACCGAACGCGCCACCTCTTCGGCGGTGTTGCCGAGGGCCATGGCCTGGGTCGGAATCTGCACGAGGGTCGCCGCCTGGGGTCCCATCACGTGGGCGCCGACGATGCGGCCGGTCCGGCGGTCCACGAGCACCTTGGCGAAACTCGTCGAGTCCTCCAATGCCCACCCGTACGCGACCCCGCCGTAGTCCCGAGCACCGACCGCCACGTCGATGCCCTGTCGGAGACACTCCTGTTCGGTG
Source organism: Microthrixaceae bacterium (assembly GCA_041394325.1). Taxonomy (GTDB): domain Bacteria; phylum Actinomycetota; class Acidimicrobiia; order Acidimicrobiales; family Microtrichaceae; genus JAWKIJ01. The sequence goes on along the minus strand of JAWKIJ010000001.1, from coordinate 2,266,481 downwards.
AGCCCGACCGAACCGATCTGGGGGTTCGCGAACACCGCGTGGGGCACCGCGCGGTCGTCGATGGAGTGGAGCGCGTCGGGATGCAGGAGGTTGTGCGCCACGACGCGGGCGTCGCGATTCGCAAGGTGCTTGAGTTGCAACGGACTCCGCACGTCGCCCAACGCCCAGATGCCTTCGGCCGTGGTTCGAAGGAACTCGTCGGTGACCACATGGCCGGTGCCGTCCACGTCGACCCCGGTCCGGTCGAGGTGGAGCGGCCCGCTCGTCGGGCGGCGCCCGACGGCGACCAACAGGCAGTCGGTCTCGATCTCCCGCGTGCCACCGTCACCTGTGACCGTCGCGACGATGCAACCGTCCGAACCGGGACGAACCGACGAGACCGTCGACCGGAGGCGGAGGTCGACCTGCTGCCCGAACTCCGCGGTGAAGCGCGCCGAGACCTCGTCGTCCTCACCGGTGAGCATCCGTTCGCCCCGGACCACGACGGTGACCGCCGAGCCGAACGAGGAGAATGCATGGCTCATCTCGGCGGCGATGAAGCCGCCACCCACCACCACCATCCGCGAGGGAACCTCCGAACGCCTCATCAGGGTGTCGGAGGTGTCATAGGCGACCGAGTCGAGACCCGCGATCTCGGGAACGACGGGTTCGGCTCCGGTCGCGATCACGAACTGTGATGCGGTGATCTCCTCCTCGCCGACCCGAAGGGTCATCGGGCCGGTGAAACCTGCCTCCGACTGGAACACGGTCACGTTGGACAGACCCTCGCGGTACTGACGGCCCTTCTCGGCGATCGGATCGATCCGACCGAAGACGCGCCCGGTCAGGTCACCCCAGCGGACAGCGTCCACTCGCAGGTCGACCCCCAGCCGAGCCGAGTGTCGGGCCTCCTGCACCAGATCGGCGGGAACGATCAGCATCTTGGACGGGATGCAGCCGCGGTTCAGACACGTTCCTCCGAACACACCCTTCTCGACGATCGCGACCGACTGATCCGCGAATCGTTCGTCGACCACCGAGTTGCCCGAACCGGTACCGATGACACAGAGGTCGAAATGCCTCGTCATGTGGGATCGTCGTTCGGCACGTCTCCGGGAGGGCCGTGGGAGGGTCCGAGGTACGGGGTCGGCGCCAGGCGCTGCTCGGCCGGGAGGGCGAAGGAGTCGAGGTGCGCTCGGAGAGCCCGGAGTTGGGATCGCCACGCGTCGAGCCGGGAGCCGGTCAGCTGCGAGGTGAGCAGGTGGTCGTGGGTGCCGAGCACCTCCAGCACGTCGACCAGGTAGGCCGCGTCCTGTTGGTACAGGCTCGACTCGTTGGGGTACTGCACGACGTTGATCCCGACGGGAAGCGCGCGGTCCTCGGCGAAGCGGAGGAAGTCGGGGAACTCCGACCAGTTGTGTGTCATCAGGCAGTGTGCGAGCCACAACTCACGTCCCCGAGCCGTCGCCGCGGCCCGGTATCGGTCGAGGTTCGCCAAGACGACGTCGAGGCGGGCGCCGACGCGGATCGCCTCGTAGGTCTCGGGGCGTACCCCGTCGAGGCTCACGACCAGATCGATCGGTAGTCGCCCGAGGATCGACTCGACGCGGGCATTCCATTGAGTGGCGTTGGTCGTCAGGGAGATCCGAGGGATGCGGGCCAGACCGGCGAGGAGATCCAGCAGCCGGAGTGATTCCGGAGCCAGGAAGGGTTCGCCTCCGAGAACCTTCACCCGGTCGAGATGCGGGAGGAACTCGGCGAGCTCGGCGAAGAACCGCTCGCCGTACACCGTCGGTAGGGCCGGGAGGTGCTCCCGATGTACCCGGATCGCGCTCGAGAACTCCCCCGAGCACATGACGCACTGGAGGTTGCAGGCGTTGGAGATCGAGAACTCCATCTGCTGGGGCCATCGCCGACTCAACACACGCCGGCGTCGGACGAACCAGGTGTCGTCGACCGCCGACAGGTCGTCGAAGTTCCTCGCGTACACCAGGTCGGGGTTGCCCGACGCGTCCATCCAACGACACAACTCACAACCGGGCGGGTAGGTGCCGGTCCCGAGCGCGCTTCGCAACGAGGCCGCCTCGGCTCCGTCCCAGATCTGTCGCAGGCTCTGGCGCGTCACGTCACCCATCACCGACACGCTGTTCTGACAACACGCGCGCACCTTGCCGAGGTTGTCGAAGTACATCGACGCCATCGGCGCCTTGCACAACACCGGTGAACGCCCGTCGAACCCGTTCACGGTGCGGGGGAGTGCTCGGCGAGTCCGTCGAGGCACGCTGCATCGGCCTCGTGCAACAGCCGGCCGGTGAACCCGACCAGGTTGCCGTCGTCGTCGCGCTCGGTGACGATCACCCCGACGAAGGCCGCCCCCCCTGTCTCCCGACCGAAGCGCAGGACGACGTGGTCAGGCCCGCGCTGCGTCTCGGTGGCGACCACCTGCGCCATGTCGCCCAGGAGGTCGAGCGCAGGGCCCGGGTCCGAGATCGGCAGGCCGTCGGCGTCGAGCCGGACCGACAGCAGCGCCCGGTCTGCGACGGCTGCGGACAGGAGTTCCCCGACTCGACGCGAGGCCGTCGCGGACCCCGCCGACGAGAACGCCTCGAACGGATCCATTCCCATGGCAGGACCCTTGTAGCGCGGAGGCCCCGGGCGTTGTTCCTCGGGCAGCGCAAGCGACTCGAGGTGGCGTTCCAACGAGTGCAGGTTCGCGTGCCAGGCCTCGAGACGAGCCCCGGTGAGCTCGCCTTCGAGCACCGCCGTCGACGCTCCCAACGCGGCCACCACCTCTGCCAGTTCGGACCGGTCGAGCTGGTACAGGCTCGACTCGTTCGGGTACTGGACGATGTTCACGGACAAACCGAGGTCACGGTCCTCCGCGAAGCGCAGGAAGTCGGGAACTCGAACCAGTTGTGCGTCATCAGGCAATGCGCCAGCCAGAACGAGCGCCCGTGACGCGCCGCTGCGGCCTGCATCCGGTCGACGTTCGCGAGCACCTTGTCGAAGCTCGCCCCCACCCGGATCGACTCGTACACCTCCGCACTCACCCCGTCGAGGCTCACGACCATCTCGAGGCGGCCGCTGTCCACCAGTCGGGCGACGCGATCGTTCCACTGCGTCGCGTTCGTGGTCACGGTCACCGGTGCCGAGGAGTGCTCGATCGCCAACTCCATCACCCGCATCGACTCGACGCTCAAGAACGGCTCACCACCCAGGACCTTCACCGTGTCCAGATGCGCAAGGAACTCCACCAACTCCTCGAAGAACGCCTCCCCATAGGGCATCGCCAACGCCGGCAGACGCTCCCGATGCGCCCGGATCGCACTCGAGAACTCACCCGAACACATCACACACTGCAAATTGCACGCATTCGAGATCGAGAACTCCATCTGCGCCGGCCACCGATACGGCGGCCCCACCGGTTCCAACTCGTCGAACGTCCGCGCAAACACCATCTCCGGAACATCGGTCGTGTCCATCCACACACAGATCTCACAACCCGGCGGGTAGACCCCACCCGCCAGGTCGTCACGCAGCCCCTGCGCCACACCCGAATCCCAGATCTCACGGATCGACTGCGTCGCAATGTCGCCCATCAACGACACCGTGTTCTGACAACACATCCGAACCCGGCCGAACTGATCGAAGTACATCGACCCGAACGGCGCACGACACAACCCGAACCGGGCATCACCGGAAGCCGGGAGCCGATCCCCAATGGGTCCCCCCGAGACCGCGCCCGCCCCGTCGTCGAGAGAGCGGCCGCGACCGCGACGACGAGGAAACGCGAGTCGAGCCATCACCGAAAGTGTACGAAACGGGTTCAGGGGGGCGTTGCCGCGCCGGGCGGGGCAAGCCGGCTTGCGATCTCGTCGAGTGGCGCCGGGTCGGAGTCCTGCAACAGCCATCCGGTGAAGCCGACCAGGTTGCCGTCGTCGTCGCGCTCGGTGGCGAACACCCCGAGGAAGGTCCGTGCGCCTCCACCGGGATGCAGTCCCATCACCACGTGGTCCGACCCGCGCTGCAACTCGTGGGTGACCAGCGCCGCGGGGTCCCCCAGCGCCGCGAAGGCCGGCCCGGGATCGGAGGTCGGCACCCCGTCGATCCCGAGTCGGCTGACCGCCAGCGCCCGGTCTGCGACGGCTGCGGACAGGAGTTCCCGACTCGACGCGAGGCCGTCGCGGACCCCGCCGACGAGAACGCCTCGAACGGGTTCGGCCCCATGTCGGGGCCGAGGTCGGGGCCTTCGCTGGGCCCCATGTACCGCGAGGGCCCCGGGCGTTGTTCCTCGGGCAGCGCAAGCGACTCGAGGTGGCGTTCCAACGAGTGCAGGTTCGCGTGCCAGGCCTCGAGACGAGCCCCGGTGAGCTCGCCTTCGAGCACCGCCGTCGACGCTCCCAACGCGGCCACCACCTCTGCCAGTTCGGACCGGTCGAGCTGGTACAGGCTCGACTCGTTCGGGTACTGGACGATGTTCACGCCGAGCAGCAGGTCACGGTCCTCCGCGAAGCGCAGGAAGTCGGGGAACTCGAACCAGTTGTGCGTCATCAGGCAATGCGCCAGGGAGAACGGGCTTCCGTGACGCGCCGCTGCGGCCTGCATCCGGTCGACGTTCGCGAGCACCTTGTCGAAGCTCGCCCCCACCCGGATCGACTCGTACACCTCCGCACTCACCCCGTCGAGGCTCACGACCATCTCGAGGCGGCCGCTGTCCACCAGTCGGGCGACGCGATCGTTCCACTGCGTCGCGTTCGTGGTCACGACGACCTGTGCCGAGGAGTGCTCGATCGCCAACTCCATCACCCGCATCGACTCGACGCTCAAGAACGGCTCACCACCCAGGACCTTCACCGTGTCCAGATGCGCAAGGAACTCCACCAACTCCTCGAAGAACGCCTCCCCATAGGGCATCGCCAACGCCGGCAGACGCTCCCGATGCGCCCGGATCGCACTCGAGAACTCACCCGAACACATCACACACTGCAAATTGCACGCATTCGAGATCGAGAACTCCATCTGCGCCGGCCACCGATACGGCGGCCCCACCGGTTCCAACTCGTCGAACGTCCGCGCAAACACCATCTCCGGAACATCGGTCGTGTCCATCCACACACAGATCTCACAACCCGGCGGGTAGACCCCACCCGCCAGGTCGTCACGCAGCCCCCGCGTCACACCCGAATCCCAGATCTCACGGATCGACTGCGTCGCAATGTCGCCCATCAACGACACCGTGTTCTGACAACACATCCGAACCCGGCCGAACTGATCGAAGTACATCGACCCGAACGGCGCACGACACAACCCGAACCGAGTCATGTCGGGAGTGTACGGACGGCTCTCAGACCGCGTCCGCGCGCTGGAGCCACGTCATCGCGAGCCAACCGGGGAGCACCGGTAACCAGAACGTGACGAGCCTGAACAGCAGCACGGCGGCAACGGCGCGTTCCGACGTCAACCCGATCGCCGTCAGACCCCCGATATAGGCCGCTTCGGCGGCACCGAGACCGCCCGGAGTGGGCACCACCGACTGCACCACCGATCCCAACAGATACACGATCGCAACCGGGGCGACGGGCAGGTTGCCATGGAACGCCTCGACCGACGCGGCCAGGGCGGCGGCGTAGCTCACCGTCACCATCGCCGAACCGCCCACGAGTTGCAGCAACCGCAAGGGGCTGCGCGCGACGTCGACCATGCCACGGGCGGCCCTTCCGATCGCCGGACGCACCCTCGTGGACCACAGTCGCCGCCCGGCCGGCAACGCCGCCAACACCGCCACGAGGAGGACCGCCACCCCGAGCACCATGGCGACTGTGGACGCGGCGGGGAGCCGGACCCGGGACAGGTCGCTCGTGCCGGCCCACCAGACGAAGGTCACCAGCATCACGACGTGTACCACGAACGCGGTGACGGTGTTGAGGCCCACGCCGGCAACCGCCACCGCGGGATCCACACCGTTCCGTTGCAACAACCGCCCCTTGAGTGCCACCCCTCCGAGCTGCGCGGGAGCGACGATGCCCACGAAGGAACTGGCGACCTGCGCGACGACGTTCGGCCCGAACGGGATCGGATCCGGGATCGAACCGGCCAGCGAGATCGCCGCGGCCGGGTACGACAGCGCCGAGAAGATCAGCGCCACGACGATCCAACGCCAGTCGGCTCGGTCCAACTCACCCCACACCTTCGTGAACCCGCGAGCTGCGGCGCGAGCGTGTAGATGGCGACCACCGCCATCGCCGCCATGAACACCGAGCGCGGCTTCACGCGTTCGACCGGGGCGAGGCTCGGCGCGGCGGCACCGGTCCGGTCCCGGATCGTCGAGCTCACCCGTTCAAGGAGCTCATGATCGATGGAGCTGCGCGTGGCCGGGGTGAGGGCGAGGGGCTGCAACCGCGGCAGGGCCCGCACCACCACGCCGGGGCCGAGCGCTCCGATCGCGGCGTCGACGGTCTCGTCCACGCCGAAGCGGTCCGACGCCCAGGCCAACACCTCCGCGACGTCGCCGGCCAGGACCCGCTCCTCGCCGGTGAGATCGCCGACGGCGAATCGGGTCACCGCCAACGAGCCGTCGGGTCGCACCACGATCGCTGCGGGCGTGAGCGAACGGTGCGCGATCCTCGCCGCACGAAGGCGGACGACGACCTGCCAGACGTCCGGGAGGATCGCAGCGTCGACATCGTCGCACTCCGACAGCGGGGTCCCGTCGATCTCCTCGTAGGCGATCAGATGGCTGCCCACGTCGACCTCGCCGATGCCGACGACCTCCGCGGTCGGCACGCCGTCGAGCCGCGCCTTCATGGCGACAAGCGCTTCGTGCTCGCTCAACTCGCGGACCCCGGCAAAGGGCCGCCCATCCGCCGGGTCACGGAAGCGGAGCGTGCGGTAGAGCCGGCCGGGCAACATCTGCTGCCACCCGTCACGCGCCGCGACCTCCACGGTCAGAGGAGCGCCACTACGACGCAGGGCGCGGTAGAGGTGACGCCCCCGGCCGAACGCGTATGGATCACCGCGGACGCCGAGATCCCGAGACGCCCGAGTGCACTGGACACCGCCTGCTCGGACGGTCGACGCTCCGGCGTGCCGATCACCAACGACACGACACTGCCGACCACCCAGCCGACCGCGACGGCGACGATCAACTCGCGAAGGCCCGTCGTCCCCGAGAACAGCCGAAGCGCGAGGAGCAACCCGAGTGCCGCCCGGCTGCCACGGCGCCAACGTCTCGACATCCACGGTGCGTCGGCGGCGACCACCGCTGCGAAGGCCGCCAGGAACGCGGGAGCGGGGAAGGAGTTGTCCAGGTGGAACGTCGGGGGGACGAGGAGCCTGGCCACACGCAGGTGGAGGAGATCGACCATGATCCAGCGTCCGATCACGCCGCCGGCCAGCGCCGCGCCACGGCCCCCAACAGACGCCGGAACTGTCGGCGAATCAGCAGCGCGATCGCGCCGGCGAGGGGTCCGACCACCGCCGTGACCTGCACGACGCGGACCGCGGCGTTCGTCAACGGGCGGGGAGCCGTGCCCCGAGCCGTATGAGGTCCGCCTCGGTGCCTTCGAGGAGGCCATGAACAGGTTCACCAGCACGACGACGAGCACGAGTGCCGCCAGCGCCGCCCCCACGCGGAGCGCGCCGAGCGAGGAGTACGACACCCGGACCGGTCGGCGCGGCGATCCCGAGGGCGACGCCGTGGAGGGAGTGTCCATGGCTCGACCACGCTAGGGCTTGACGAGGCGCCGGTGGACGTTTCGGCACACGACCCAACGCTGGCGGCCCACGGGGAGGCACCACCCCGGGAAGTCGAAAACGAGAACCGGTTACAGTTTCGAGGATGCACATCGCGTACACCCCCGAGCAGGAGGCGCTCCGCGCCGAGCTCGCCGAGTACTACGAACGCCTGCTCACCCCCGACGTACGGGAGGCGCTGGCGGTCGAGCACGGCTGCGGACCCGTCAACCGGGCGACCGTCAAGCAGATGGCGGCCGACGGGTGGCTCGGCATCGGCTGGCCCACCGAGTACGGCGGGCAGGGCAAGTCGCAGATGGAGCAGTTCATCTTCTTCGACGAGTCGATGCGATCCGGTGCGCCGGTGCCGATGCTCACGATCAACACCGTCGGACCGACCCTGATGGAGTTCGGGACACCCGAACAGAAGGACTTCTTCCTGCCGAGGATCCTCGCGGGGGACCTGCACTTCTCCATCGGATACTCCGAACCGGAGGCCGGCACCGACCTCGCCGCCCTCCGCACCAGCGCTGTCCTCGACGGCGACGAGTACGTCATCAACGGCCAGAAGATGTGGACGTCGCTCGCCTCCGATGCCGACTACTGCTGGCTCGCCGTGCGGACCGACCCCGACGCACCCAAGCACAAGGGCATCTCGATCATCATCGTCGACCTCAAGAACACGCCGGGGATCACGGTCGAGCCCTTGAACCTGTTGTCCAGCCACGACATCAACGCCGTCTACTACGACGACGTCCGCGTCCCCGCCACCAACATCGTCGGCGAGCTCAACAAGGGCTGGAGCCTCATCACCAACCAGCTCAACCACGAGCGGGTCACCCTGTGCAGTTCGGGACTGTTGGAGCAGAGCCTCCAGGAGACGATCGCCTTCGCCGCGCAGACCACCGAGGCCGACGGGACCCGCCTCATCGACCACGAGTGGGTCCAACTCAACCTGGCACAGGTTCGAGCGGGGCTCGACGTCCTGCGCCTCATCAACTGGAAGGTCGCGTCGAGCCCGTCGCTGGACATCTCCGACGCGTCGATGACCAAGATCTTCGGCACCGAGTTCTACCTGGAGGCGTTCCGCCTGTTGATGGAGATCATCGGGCCGCGGGCGTACCTGGTGCGCCACTCCGCCGCCGACGCGCTCGTGGGTCGTCTCGAGATGAACTACCGCTCGCTCGTGATCCTCACGTTCGGCGGCGGCACCAACGAGATCCAACGAGACCTCATCGCCATGTTCGGCCTGGGACTCCCGCGATCGCTTCGCGGCTGACGACATCGAGGAACGATCACCACCATGGACTTCCGATTCACCGAGGAGCAGGACGAGATCCGCGGCCTCGCCGACCGCATCCTCGCCGACCATTCCGACCACGCGACCCTCCGCGCGATCGAAACCTCCGGCGAGGACCGTTTCGACCCGCGCTGTGGCGGGCGCTCGCCGAAGCGGGTCTGCTCGGGATCGGGCTGCCCGACACGCTCGGCGGCGCGGGGATGGGCCTGCTCGAAGCAGCGTGTGTCGTCGAGATGGCTGCCCGGCACGCCGCGGCGGTACCCGTCTGGGAGACCGTGGGCCTGGCCTGTCCCGTCCTGGTCGACGCACACCTCGGCGACGGTGACGGCGCCTCGGAGGCGGGGAGTGGCTCGCTCGAGTCGCGGCGGGCGACGCCGTCCTCACCGCCGCCTGGCACGAGATGGTCGGCGATCCCCTCGACCCCCATGTCGCGGCGACCGTGTCCGCCGAGGGCGACATGCACGATCGACGGCACCAAGGTGTGTGTGCCGGCGGGCGCGATCGCGGCCGCCGCGGTGGTCCCTTGCCGCTCGACCACCGGCGAAGTGCTCCTCGCGCTCGTCGACCTGCGATCCGAAGGGGTCACCCGCACGAACCAGCAGACCACCGCGGGATCACCCGATGCGGTCCTCGAGTTCGCGTCGGCGACGGGCGTCGTCGTGGGCCGCGGTGCCGCGTCGTTGCAGCGAGCGTTCGACCAGGGTGCGGCAACGCTGTGCGCGGCAGCGCTGGGAACGGCCGCCGCGGCACTCGACATCACCGCGGAGTACACCAAGGAACGCAAGCAGTTCGACGTCCCGATCGCCTCCTTCCAGGCCGTCGGGCACCGGGCCGCCGACACGTTCATCGACGTGCAGTCGATCCGTCTGACGGCGTGGCATGCCCTGTGGCGGCTCGCCAACGGCGAGCAGGCCACCGACGAGGTCGCGATCGCGAAGTACTGGTCCGCGCACAGCGGTCACCGCGTCTCCCTCGCGTCCGCACATCTGCACGGCGGCGTCGGAGTCGACCGCGACTATCCGCTGCACCGTCACTTCATCGCCGCGAAACAGCACGAACTGCAACTCGGCGGGGCGCGACCCTCGCTGCTCCGGCTCGGCCGATCCATCGCCGCGAACACCTGAACCCCTGCTGGGGGACCCAATTCCCTCAAGGTGCGCGCCGGCCACGCCGATACCCACAGGACCGACTCGCCGGAGAAGCACCTGTGGCCCCACGAGACCGAAATCGCGCGCGCCAGGCCTTCACGCTGGCTTCGGCCGCTTCGATCCTGGCGTTGTGGATCGCTCTCGGACCGGTCGGAGCGTGGGGTGACTCCCTCCTCAACCTGGTGTGGATCGGTGCCATCGTCGCCATCGTCGTCGGAATCACACGACTCCCGCGCGGAGCACGGGGGCCGTGGATCCTGATCGACATCGCGCTCGTTGCCTTCCTGGCAGCGGCGGCGCTCCGCTCGCGCTATCACGCGCTGGGCGACCTCCGCCCGGACCGCTCTCTCGTGCCCGACATGGCCGCCTTCCCCGCCTACCTCATGTTGTGCACCGGCCTCGCGATGCTCGTCCGCAGGCACCAGCGAGGGGTGGCCGGCGCGATCGACGCGATGTTGGATGCGCTCGTGACCGGCCTGGCGACCCTGGCCACCCTGTGTGTGCTGGTCATGCAGCCCGCACTCGGGACCCACGCCACCTCGCTCGGTACGAAGCTCTCGATGGTCGCGTACATCCCGTTCTCGGCCATGCTGTTGGTCCTGGCGTGCCGGATGGCATCCGCCGGCGACACCCGCTCCCGCGGGTGGTCGCACGTCGCGAGTGTGCTGGCCATGGCCATGGTGCTGGTCGGCGACGTGATCTTCGCGTTGACCGATTCCGGGCTGGTCGACATCCCGGCGCGCAAGGTCATGTTGCCGTACGCGTTCTCCTTCGCCGCCATCATCTTCTGCGCACTCCACCCGAGCTTCGTCGAGCTCAGCGCCCCGACCCGCCGGGACACGCCCCCACCGAGCGGAGTGCGGATCGCCACCGTCGGGCTCTCCCTGGTGTTGCCCGCCTTCGTCGCCGTCCTCGAACCGTCGGCCTCACTCGGGTCGCGTCTCATCCTGGCCGGCCTCGTCGTCTCCCTGGCGACGGTGGCCGCCTGGCGGGTTCTCCGCGCACTCCTCGCGAGCTCGCGCTCGGAACGTCGGCTGCGCCACATGCTCTACCACGACGCACTCACCGGCGACCTCAACCGGGCGGGGCTTCTCGACTCGCTCGACCACCTCGCTCCGACCGGTCCCCTCACCGTGGCACAACTCGGCATCGACCGCTTCAAGCTCGTCAACGACACGTTCGGCCACGACGTCGGGGACCGGCTGCTGCTGCAGGTGAGCGCTCGACTTCGGGAGTTGAGCGGACCGGACGACCTGGTCGCCCGGCTCGGCGGTGACGTGTTCGCCGTGATCACCGACAGGGAAGCGGGCCCCGAGGCGGGCGTCCGTGCCGGTGAACGGCTGCGCACGGCGATGCGTGCACCGTTCGACGTCGACGGGATCGAGCTGCTGACCACCGTCGGTGTGGGTGTCAGTGAGGTCGAGCCCGGCGACGACCCCCAACACGTGTTGAGGGAGACCGACAGCGCCATGCACCGTGCCAAGCGCGATGGCGGTGACGCCGTATCGCAGTTCGAACCGTGCCTGCTCACCGAGGCGGCGGAGTGGTTGGCCATCGAGCACGACCTTCGTCACGCCGTCGACCGCGACGAGATGCGCGTCTACTTCCAACCGATCGTCGGTACGGACACCCGTCGGGTTCGCGGCTTCGAGGCCCTCATGAGGTGGGAGCATCCCGAGCGAGGGCTCGTGAGCCCCCTCGACTTCATCCCCGTCGCCGAGGAGTCCGGCAGCATCAACGTCATCGGTGCCTGGATCATGGCCGAATCACTGCAACGCCTCGCCGCGCTGCGGGGTGCCGCGGAGCGATGGCGCAACCTGTACGTCTCGGTCAACGTGTCGGCGCGCCAGCTTCGTGATCCCGGCTTCACACAGGTGCTTCGGAGCAGCCTCCACCGGGCCCGCCTACCCGGTGACGCATTGCTGCTCGAACTGACCGAGTCGGTCCTCGCCGAGGACGACTCCTCGGTCGGTCGGATCCTCCGGGAGATCAGCGCGATGGGGGTGCGGATCGCGATCGACGACTTCGGTACGGGCTACTCGTCGCTTGCCTACATCCAGCGGTACCCGATCGACGTGCTGAAGATCGACCGTGCATTCGTCACGCCGCTGCACACCGTGGACGACCGCGCGGGCGCGATGGTCGGTGGAATCGTCGCGATGGCCCGGTCGCTGGGCGTCTCCACCATCGCCGAGGGAGTGGAGACCCAACGACAGCGTGACATCGTCGCCCAACTAGGCTGTGACCACATCCAGGGCTATCTCTACAGCAAGCCGGTGCCGACGGATCAGGCACTGGAATCGGCCTCGGAGATCGACGCGAAGGCCCCGCCGAGCCGTCACGATGCCTGGCCCGGGGCGTTGACGGTACCGCTGGGTCGGACATGAGGTGATGGGGCTAGGTTTACCCCCAATGCTCCCCGACTCACACCCCCGCGACCGTTGAAGGCCGACGCCGCCCAGACCCGGCCGGCGTCGACTCCCGCTCACCAATCCGCACCGCGTTCATCGTCCCCCGCAGTCGGACGCCGGTTCGACCAACCTGGCCCTGCCGGCCCGGTCGGCCACGTCGAGCGACTCGTCTGGCGACTACCCACCGAAGACCTCCGACATGCGGTCGAGGAGCGGTACGCGCGCTCCGAGCCGTTCTGCGACTTCAGTTGGTCCGGGATGCGGACCTGGCTCGATCAGGACGGCGCCCTGCGCATCCTGCTGCTCGAGCAGTCGTGCGTGCTGTCGTTCGTTCCCGGCCCCGCACACGAGGGCCTCGGCACCGGTCCACGGCTCGGTGCGTTCGGCACGCCCACGGCCGGAGACCTCGAGGTCGTCGCCGATCTACTGGCCGACCGCGGTCGGATCGACCTGGCCACGCCGACGTTCGCATCGCGCGTCCGTGAGGCCGGGGTCGGCGCGGTCTCGATCGTCGATCTCCCCGACCACCAGGACTACTGCTACGACGCCGACGAGGTGCTGGCCGCACGGGGGGCGAGATTCTCCGCGTTCCGCCGCCACCTCCGCCACGCCGGAGCGTACCCATTGGAGGTTCGCGAGTACCGAGAGGTCGAGGACGACGAGCGGTCGCGGCTCGTCGCGTTCCTCGACCGTTGCGACGCCGTCGCCCGACGCGACCACGAGGAGATGATCGCCGCGATCGCCTCGGGCCCCTTCTCTCCGGTGACGACGATCGTGCTACGCGACGAGGCCGATGTCGTCGGGGTCGCCGTCCGCCGTGACGTGCCGCACGACGGGTGGACGTTGATCCCGCACTTCCGTACCGATCCCGGTATCGACGGTCTGGGTCGGCGACTGTTCGTCGAGGTCGCCCGTTCCGCGTCCAGGGACGGCCGACCGAACATGAACTTCGAGCAGGACCTGGGTATTGCGGGTCTCCGCCGCTTCAAGCGCTCCCTTGGACCGCGCGGCACCGTCCGCATGGTTTCGCTCGTGACCCAGGCGCGACCCGGGACGCTCCACCACAGGCCCGACCCCATCGTCGGTGTCGCCGTCGCCGACAAGGGTGTCTTCCGGCGTCGAGGCCGTCTTCCCGCACCCGGCTGTGCGCCCTCGGCCACCCGTGACACGTGGGTGCCGGCGGGGGAGCTGGCGCAATACAACCAACCCCTGCTGAAGTCTCTGCACCACCTCGACGCCGTGGCCTGGTGCGGAGCCGACGACGAGCGTCTCGTCACCGCGCTCGCGGAGCGCCATCACCCCGGGACCGAGGCCGCACGGGCCGGCGCGTGGATCGTCGAGATCGAATCGGGGGAGCCGTACACCGCGCAAACCCGACTCGGGGATCTGCTCTACGCCGTGGCCGCCGCCGCTCCGGATCATCCGCTCGAGGTCGTCGCGACGGAGGAGCTCCCGTGGTTCGTCCGGCGTGCACGGATCCCAGGGGAGCGGACTCGCCTGGTCGGCGCGACCAATCCGTTGAGCCGGTCGCTCGGCGCCGCAGCGGAGCGCTTCGGGGTTCGCAACGGCGCGAGCCTCGACGAGCGAGAGGTCCGACGCCTCTGGGGGATCTACGAATCGCGCCTGTCCGGCCTCGGCGCCGAGTCCCTGATCGTCCTCGAGGACACGTTCGAGGAGTTCGCGACGATGATCACCTCGTCCGCGGTCGACCTCGTCCTCTCCCCGGCCACGGACGCGCAGGGTCGACCCCTACCGCTCGCATTCATGCCCTTGGTGTACGACCCCTCCCTGTGCCCATGGCTCGATCACGATCGATTTCCGGCGGACGGGCTGTACGTACCCGGCCTCGTCGCCGCGCGCGACGGAGCGGCGGCCGGAATCGGCATCACCGCGCAACTCGGCTACGCCACACGGTGGGTCCGGTGCGGTTGTGACATCTACTTCGAGTGCACACCCTCCACCGAGACCTTCATCCCGGAGTTCATCCTCCGGAGCATCCGCTCCACCGGCCTCGAAGTCGACGAGGAATCCAACCGCCGGAGCGGGGAGCACCTGGTGGCACTGCTCGCCGACCGGTGAACCCGAACCGCTCGCGCCTCGCTGCGGGCCTGACGGCGGTGATGTGTTGCCTCGGGGTGACCTCGTGTGGCGGTGCTACGGACAGTGGTGCACCCGCACCGTCCCGGGACACGACCCAGCGGGCCGGCCGATCGACGACGAGTACACCGGCGACGGCGGTCGCTGACCACGCGGGCCCACCGGACGCGTCGTCCAGCACGACTGCCGGCGGAGCGACCTCGACCACGACCACGACCGACCCGGTCGCCGACGCACCCGAGGCCGGGGGAGCGACAGCCCTGCCCGACGGCACCTGGTTCGGCTATGTCGTCGGGGTCGACACCCGACGGTCGACGATCGAGGTGGACGTCGCGACGCTGTTCGCCGGTGTGCGGGCCGCTGTGGCGCAGGTGGCCGACGGCGTCGCCGATCCCGATCTCTCCGGCCGCCCGTACGTCCGCAACCGCAGCCGTCTCCTTCGGACCCTCGACGTTGCTCCCGATGCGTCGATCGACCTCCTCCACACCAGCGCCACGGACCGCCTCGGAGGGGACGGGGGACCCTTCGACGACCAGCGATCCCGGACGGCTGACCCAGACGTCATTGAGCGGACTCCGGAACCGGGTGAGTGCCATTGCCGCGGCCAATGCCGACCGTTCCGCGGACCCGGCCGGCTCTCCGGTCGAGGGCGCGATCGGACTCGCTGCCCACCTCGTCGTCGTGAAGGGGACGGTGGTTCGCCTCGACGAGCAATGGCTCCGCTAGTTTCGTCACCGTGACGGAACCAGCGGGCGGGACCGACGACGCGGGAAGCGGGAGCGTCGCTGCGGCTGGTGCTCGCGAGTCCTGCCCGAACCGAAGCCGACCGGACGTCCGGCCAGGTACTGCCGGCGCAGTTGTCGCCAACGAGCATTCGAAGCCCGACGAAGGGCCGTTGAGCTCGGCGCCGGAATCGACGAGTTGGTCGTCACGCGAAACCAACTGGATGATCTCCAGGATCGACTTTTCGAGATCCGGCAACTGGCCGACTCCGCCGGTCGTGACCTCGCCGACGGACTCTCCGCCGCGAGCGTGCTCCATCGCCTCCTCGCCGGGATCGAGGCCGAGCTCGCCGGCGTGTGAGACCCCTCCCCGAACCAAACGCCGGAAATGCACGTTATGTAAAGTCCAGTCCCGAACTTCACGCCCCCCCTCAACACCCGTTTTGTCGCGCGAAAGTCGCGACGGGGACGCGACTTTCGCGACAAAACACGGGAGGGGCGGAGCAGTAAGCGATTTGGGCTATGGATCCTTTGGCCGGGTCCATCCCCGGTAGGGTTCGAGCCTGGCGCCCGTAGAGCCGAGCCGACCGATGGAGGCGACGATGCCCGACCGCAAACCCGACGACGCGTTCCCCGAGGTCGTCGCCGACCTCGTCCGCTCGGTGGAGAGGGAGCTATCCACCGCTCTCAACCGCGAGATCGAGCGCCTCCGAAGAGTGGCCGATTCGATGCAGTCCGACATCCGCGCCGTCGTCGAGCGGATCGAACAGGCCATCGAACAGGCGATCCGCCACGACGTGTCCGAGTTTGCCGAGGACGTACGGTCTGCGACCGTCGCCGCGACCGATCTGGTGCGGGAGTCTGCGACCTCGGCCGCTGCCGCCGTACGCTCGGTCGCCGGGTCACGGGAGGCCCCGCGCGCCCGGCACCCGCGAAGGGAGCGAAGAGGGCCCCCGCGAAAGCAGCCAAGAAGGCCTCCGCCAAGAGGGCCCCCGCGAAAGCAGCCAAGAAGGCCTCCGCCAAGAGGGCCCCCGCGAAAGCAGCCAAGAAGGCCTCCGCCAAGAAGGCTCCCGCGAAGGCCACGAAGAAGGCCCCCGTCAGAAACGCTCCAAAGGTCCCCGCCAAGAAGGCCACCAAGCGGGCGGCAACCACAGCGACGAAGGCGCCTGCGAAAACACCCACCACCGGCGCCTGAGCCGACGAGGACGCCTGCCGCCGATCGCCGTGACACACGACGTATCGGGCCGAGACCTTCCACCCCTCCCCCGCCGTCGGGGTCCTCAGCGAATCTCGATGGCTCGCGCCGGCCCCGAACCGAGTCCCCGACGATCGGGACCGCGGTACTGGGTGGGCCCGAGGCCGCTCACCGGCTCACCGACCTCGGCGGCCCGCATCGACGAGCGCTGCAACTCCCGCAGGTCCACACGGGACGGAATCCGGCTCATCGGCCCCGGAAGTCCGCAGAGATAGCCCTGTCCCTGGTGTACACCGAGATCGCGGAGCATCGAGATCTGCTCACCGGCGTTGACCCCTTCGGCGATGACCTCGATCCGGAGTTGGGTCGCAAGGTCGGCCATGGACGCCACCACCCATGAGGCCGGCGGCATGTCGGCACCGATCCCGTCGGTCAACGACTTGTCGAGCTTCACCCGGCTGACCGGCAGATCGACCAGGTGACCGATCGGTGTGTTCCGTGCACCGAAGTCGTCCAACGCGATCCCCACCCCAGCGGCGCGGACGCCGCGCAGTACCCCGGCGAGTCGCTCCGAGTCGTTGATCGCCTCCGTTTCGGTGAGCTCGATTCCCAGCTTGTTCGGCGGAAGGCCGAGCCGGCCGAGATGATGCATCAGCCACTCCCCCGCTCTCGGCCGGATCAGGTCGTTTGGCGCCATGTTGAACCACAACGGAACGTGCAACGGCGGATTCGAGGACAGGTCCCGCAAGACGGCACCGACGACGTGCTCGAACAGTTCGCCGGTGATTCCCATCCATTCGGCGATGCCCATCCACTCCTTGGCGGGGATCAACGTGCCGTGCTTGTCGGTGAGCCGGGCCAGCACCTCCGCTCCGATGCAACTGCCGTCGTCCAAGGAGATCTGCGGTTGGTACACGCAGTGCACACGCCCCTCCGTGAGCGCCTCGCGCACGAACCCGACGAAGGCCGCCGCCTCGGCGCGGAAGGTCTGCGCCTGGCCACGACCGGTCCGCTTGGCCTGGTAGAGCGCGAGATCGGCGTTGATCAGGAGATCGTCGAGTCCTCCCGAACCACGTGCGACGCCGATGCTCGCCCCCACCGTCACCTCGAGGCCGCCGATGCTGAAGTCACGCAGGCTCTCCACCAGTTCGGTGGCAGCGTCGTCGGCCGTCGTCGTGGCGTCGCCGGGCAAGACGAGTGCGAACTCGTCGCCACCCAGCCGTGCGGCCGCACCACCATGGCGTCGGGCGCTCTCGCGGAGGCGATCGGCGGTGAGTTGCAGCACTCGATCACCCACCGCATGGCCGTAGGTGTCGTTGACCGGTTTGAAGTGGTCGAGGTCGATGTGCATGATCACGACCTCGGCCGAGTCCTGTGACATCGCGGCAACACGTTCGTCGAGGTGGGCCCGGTTCCCCAGACCGGTCAACTTGTCGGTCGAGGCGGCTTCCCGCAACAAGGTGTCGTCACGTTGCAATCGCCGCGACAGCAGCACACAGAGCCCGAAGGCGACGATACCGAACACGACGGCGACCGTCGTCGACACATTGGCTCGTGCCTGCGCGGCAGCCTCCGCCTCGGAGAGCCTGCGACCCTCCACATCGAGGAACCGCTTCATCGCGCTGTTCAGCCCGTTGCTCAGTCGGCTGCCGGCCGCATTGACGACGGCCGGATCCGCGGCGGCGAACTCGATGGTGGAACTCGATACCCCGATCTTGGAGGCGGCCCACGCGGTCGCATCGGCCAACACCCTCGCGTCGTCGGAGCCCGCGAGACGCCGAACCTCCGCGGCCAAGGTCGCGTGACCGTCCACACGCGAGATCTCCCCGAGCGGGGTGAACGACGCCGCGACCGTCCCCTGGCCGACACCGACGCCGGCGCGAGGCGCGCCGTCGCCCAGCAACTCGGCGAGGATCGACTGGCCGAACATGGTGGTGCCTATATCACCCTTGTTCACCAGCTCGACGGCCCGCGCAGCCTGGTGGATCCCGATCAGATCCCGGATCGCGCGGCCTCCCACGTCGGGTCCGTCCTCGGGCGGAACGTCGATGCTCACCGCATCCAGCCGCACCAGGTTTCGCTCGACGGCGAGCTGCGTTCTCGTCGGCGCGACCGTCCCGTCGGGGTGGCTGTCCAGGATCCTCTGGAACGACTGGGTGGCGAGCGCCAACGCCGGGCTCGTGGAGCGGGTCGCTCGAAGCGTGTCGAGGATTCGGGCATTGCGCTCCTCGTAGCGCGCGAGCGCAGCGTTCACGTCGTCGGATCGCTTCACGTCCTCGGACAACTCGATCGTCGAACGGATACCGGCGATCCGAGCCGAGGTGAGTTCCACCCAGCCACGATCGACCCGCTTCTGTGCCACGTGGGCCTCCTGTGCCCGCGACATCGCCCATGCCGAAGCGGCGAACATGACGAGCACGGCGATCACTCCGAAGATCCGGCGACCACGAAGCCAGTGGCTCTCGATCACCTGTGTGAGGATCCTGTCCAGCCAACGGGCGCGCATGTGCACCCATTCGATATCGGCACCGTCCACTCGACCCTGAGAATGCCGGACGGATTTGGGGACTCCGCGGCTTTCCGTGGGTCGGATCCGGGGCGTGAGGGCCTGATCGTCCTGTAGTTCCAGGGCTTGTGCGGTGACCGGGGGGTCAGCGCGACGCGCACGTGTCGCTTCGTAGGTTCGGGGTTGCGAGACCAACCGAGCCTTCGAGGAGCGAGCACGTGCGCGTCACCACTGCATTCAACAAGCTGCTGGCCATCCCGGGCGCGTTCGTGGCGTCGGTGACCTTCACGCCCGAGGGGGTAGTCGTCGGATTGCGTCACCGTCGGCGACGGCCGATCTGCCCGTGCGGCTGGAAGGGACGGGCCGTCCATGACCGCTCGACGCGCCGGTGGCGCCACCTCGACCTCGGTGCCGCCAAGCTGTTCCTCGAAGCCGAGATCCGCCGTCTGCACTGCCGGCGCTGCGACCGGGTCCGCACCGAAGACGTGGCGTGGGCCAGGCCCTCCGCTCGCCACACCCGCGACTTCGAAGATGTCGTCGCATGGCTGTGCCAGCACACCGACAAGACCACGGTCACCAAGCTGCTGCGGACCAGTTGGGAGACCGTGGCCGCCATCGTCGGGCGGGTCGTGGCCGAACACATCGACGGCCGCCGACTCGAGAACATCTACCGCATCGGTGTGGACGAGGTGTCCTGGCGCAAGGGCCACCGCTACCTCACCGTCGTCGCCGACCACGACCGCGGCGGTGCGGTCATCTGGGCCGGCGAGGGCCGGGATCACACCGTGCTCGAGAAGTTCTACGACGAGCTGGGCGAGGACGGCTGCGCTGCTCTGGACGCGGTGAGCCTGGACCTGGGCCTCGCCTACAAGACCGCCACCGACCACAAGGCACCACAGGCCCGCCAGTGCGTCGATCCCTTCCACGTCGTCAAGCTCGCCAACGAAGCCATCGACAAGGCACGCCGGCAGGCGTGGAACCTCGAACGTCGAGCGAACCCGACACCGAGGCGGCCACGAGGACGCCCACCGAAAGGCACCGTGGCGCCACCGAACAAGCCACGGTGGGTCAAGCACACTCGCTGGGCGCTGCTCAAGGACCCCGACGACCTCAACGACAACCAACTCGAAGTCCTCCACGCCCTCCGCCGCGAACGCTCGGTGCTCTACCGGTGCTGGCAGCTCAAAGAAGGCCTACGCGACCTCTACCGGCTCCGCCGCGTCGAGGACGCACCCGAGCACCTCGACTGGTGGCTCGCCTGGGCATGCCGCAGCCGGATCCCCGCCTTCGTGACCCTGTCGAGGACCATCCGAGCCAACCGCGACCGGGTACTCGCCGCCGTCGAACTCGGCCTGTCGAACAGCAAGCTCGAAGGACTCAACAGCAAGATCCGCCTGATCAACCACCGCGGCTACGGCCACCACACCGCCACCGCCCTCATCGCCATGATCTACCTCTGCTGCGGCGGCATCACCGTCGAACTGCCCACAGGAAGGTGAGGAGAACCCGGATTTGACCGCCGTAGCGACCCGCGGAAAGGCGAGGACCTCGATCGTGCAAAGCTGGAACGATCGCGGGCGACGATCCGCCCCCGCCTATCGAAAGGTGCGCCCGATGCCACGACGTGGGTCGAAGGTGGTCACGACGATCGTCGACACGACCATCGGGCGCGTGGTCGAGGAACGCTACGAAGCGGCCGCGCAACAGGTGAGGGAGTTGGATGCCCGGCGCGGGTTCCGCGATCCACACGCGAGCACCTCGTCCTTGACGCGCCGCTTCACCCGCGAACTCGTCGCGGTCTCCGCGGTCGCCGGCGGCACGGCCGCGGTGCCCGGCGTCGGAACCGTGACGGCAGCCGCGGCGACCACCGCCGACCTTTCCTTCACCGTCGCGCGGCTCAGCGAGATGGTGTTGGCGATCGGCATCGCGCACGGGTTCGTCGCCGAGTCCGTGCAGGAGCGCAAGGCGTGGGTCCTCTCGGTACTGGCGATCGGAGGGCGCGATTCCGTCGGCGTCGAAGGCATCGTCGGCAAGTTCGGGGCGGAGGGTGGCGCCCGCCTCCTCCAGGGGATGCCCGCAAGCGCCCTCGATGGGGTCAACCGTCGCCTCGCCGCCCGACTACTCACCCGTTTCGCCTCCGAGCAGGGAGCGGAGCGGCTGGGCCGGCTCCTGCCGTTCGGCATCGGCGCTGCCGTCGGAGCCGGCGGGAACTACCTCATCGTCCGCCACGTCGCGAAGGCCGCCGAACGCTTCTTTGGCGGACCCGTCCCCTCGCCTACACCCGGAGGAGGACGCCGGGTCTCGGTATCGGGATTCGTCATCGACCACGACGTCATCGACGTGGAACCACTGACCGAGACAACACGCTGAGACCGCCCGCCCAGTCCGGGGGGGTGCGTATCGACACAGGGAGATGCAATGTCGGAACGAATCGCCGTCACTCCGGCGCTGATCGACGGCCGTGAGATCGACGCGAACGACCATATCGAGGTCCGCTCCCCCTTCGACGGCCGACTGCTCGGCCGGGTACCGAGGCTCGACGGAGCCCAACTCGACCGGGCGATCGCGGTCGCGGCCACCCGACACCGGGAAGGGCCGCTCCCCGCGTTCGAACGGGCTGCGATCCTCGACCGGGCGATCTCCCTGCTCGAAGGGAGGGTCGACCAGTTCACACGGTCTATCTCCGAGGAGGCGGCCAAACCCGTCTCCTCGGCGAACACCGAGGCACACCGTGCGATCGAGACCCTCCGGTTCTCCGCGGTGCAGGCCCGGACCCTCACCGGCGAGACGGTCGCGCTCGATGCGAGCGAGGCCGGCGTCAACAAGTTCGGCTTCGTCAAGCGGATACCCGTCGGGGTCGTGTTGGCCATCAGCCCCTTCAACTTCCCACTGAACCTCGTCTGTCACAAGGTCGCGCCAGCGATCGCCGCGGGATGCCCCGTCGTGCTGAAACCCGCGTCCGCCACCCCGCTCACGGCTTTGCGCCTGGCACACCTGTTCGAGGAGGCCGGCCTCCCCGCCGGGTGGCTCAACGTCGTCACCTGTCCGGGTTCGATGGCGGACCGTCTGGTGACCCATGACGACGTCGCCTACGTCACCTTCACCGGCTCCCCACCGGTCGGCTGGTCGATCCGGGCGAAGGCCCCCCGCAAGCGGGTCTGTCTCGAACTGGGCAACAACGCGCCGGTGGTCGTCCACGACGACGCCGACCTGGAACTTGCCGCGTCCAAGGTCGTCACCGGTGGCTTCGGCTACAGCGGACAGACCTGCATCTCGGTGCAGCGCGTCCATGTCCAGCAGCGTGTCCACGACGAGTTCGCCGAACGGGTAGCGACCCTCGCCGCCGGATTGCGCGGAGGCGACCCCGGGGACCCTTCCACCACGATCTCCTCACTGATCGACCGCGGCGAGACCGAGAGGGTCACGTCGTGGGTCGGCGAGGCCGTCGAGGCGGGAGCGAAGGTCCTCACCGGGGCCGGAGAGCCCGACGAGCACGGTGTCCTCGCGGCCACGGTGCTCGACCGGATCACCCCGGACATGCGGGTCTGGCACGACGAGGTGTTCGGGCCCGTCGTCGGTATCTCCTCCTACGACTCCTTCGAGGAGGGGCTCGCGATGGCCAACGACACCCGCTACGGCCTCCAGGCATCGGTGTTCACCCGCGACGTCGGCCGTGCCTTCGCCGCGGCCGACACACTGCGCTTCGGGGGTGTGCTGGTCAACGAGTCGCCCACCTGGCGGGCCGACCAGCAGCCCTACGGCGGTGTCGCCGACTCGGGTAACACACGCGAAGGGCCGGCCTACGCCGTGCGCGAGATGACCGAGGAGCGGATGGTCGCAATCCAGCTCTGAGGGCCCCGGACGCGAACGGTCCCGCGACCGCCCGCGTCGGCGGCCGAAGCCGGCTCCGCCGGCTCAGTTGGCGATGAGGTCCTCGGGATACAGGGCCATCCGTGCGATCGGTGACGGCTGGCGCGAGAGCACCCTGCGCCACAGCTCCTCGGGCCGCGGCGAGAACAGATCGTCGGCGCCGAGGGAGCGCCGCTGGGCGGCCGCGACGATCCACGATCCGCTCGCCAGCTCCTCCTGCAGTTGACCTGCCGCCCAACCCGCGTATCCCGCGTACAGCCGCAGGAACTCGAGCTGCACGTCACCCGACACGACCGCGTCGAGGTCGACGAGCCCCGGGGGCGAGTACCCGCTGCCACCGAGCCCCACGACGGTGCCGGGTGCCACCGGGCCGCCCTCGAAGAACACCACCGGATAGCTGACCGCGGGTTCGAGGGCTTCGAGGTGGGCCGAGACCGCAACGCCCATCGGCCGGTTCAACACGACGCCGAGCGAACCGTTCTCATCGTGCTCGATGAGATACACGACCGTTCGCGCGAAGTTTGGGTCGACCATGTCCGGTCGTGCCAGCAGCAGTTGACCCGCTCGTACCCGCTCGCCGTTGGACCGCAGCTCCATGTCGTTTCCCGTTCGGGCCCCAGCCCCGTCTCGCTACAGCATGTCGAGCTGCAGCATTCGAATCGCGTTGCCTCGCAGGATCTTGTACTGCACGTCCGCGGGGAGGTGACCCATCATGTCGGTCGCGATCTGGAGCGTATTCGGCCATGTGGTGTCGGTGTGTGGATAGTCGGTCTCGAAGGTGATGTTGTCGACACCGACGGCGTCGAGGCTGTCGAGGCCGTGCCGATCGCGGAAGAAGCACCCGTAGACCTGTCGGAAGTAGTACGTGGAGGGTGGCTCGGGGACGATGTCCTTGACCCCTCCCCACGCCCGGTGCTCCCGCCAGACGTCGTCGACGCGCTCCAACACATAGGGCAGCCACCCGATCTGGCCCTCGCTGTAGGCGAGGGTCAGCGTGGGGAATCGGACCAACACGCCGGAGAACAGGAAGTCGCACAACGACGCCATCGAGTTGTTGAAGCTCAGGCTGGCTGCGACCGCGACGGGGGCGTCGGGTGAGGTCGCCGGCATCCTCGACGAGGACCCGATGTGCATGTTGACCACGGTGCCGGTGTCCTGGCATGCGGCGAAGAACGGGTCCCAGTATCCGGAGTGGATCGAGGGGAGGCCGAGGTGCGGAGGGATCTCGCTGAAGCACACCGCCCGGCAGCCACGCTCGGCGTTTCGGCGCACCTCGGCCGCCGCGAGTTCGGCGTCCCACAACGGCACGATGCACAGGGGGATCAGGTGGCCGTCGGACTCGCCGCACCACTCCTCGACCATCCAGTCGTTGTAGGCGACCACGCACGCAAGGCCCAGGTCACGGTCGGCCGCCTCGGTGAAGGTCTGCCCGCAGAAGCGGGGAAACGTGGGAAAGCACAACGACGCGTCGACGTGGTTCATCGACATGTCCTCGACGCGGGCCTTCACCTCGTAACACCCCGGACGCATCTCGTCGTAGGTCATCGGGGTCATCGTCATCTCGTCGCGGTCGTAGCCCACCGCCGCCACGTGGCGCTTGTGGATGTAGACGAGATCCTCGAAGACCCAGCAGTCCGCAGGCGGGCCCTCGGGGTCGAAGGTCTGCTCATACGCTCCCCACCGATGTGTGCCATGTGGCCGATGCCACGGCGCTCCACGGGGTCCGGCGTCACGCCACCGCCGGGGTAGCCACCTCTGCCAGACGTGGGGAGGTTCGACGACGTGATCGTCGACGCTCACGATCCTGGGGATCGTGGGCGCCGAGGGGCTATTCGACTCGGCCGTAGTCATCGCTGAGGCGGATGATGTCGTCCTCACCGAAGTAGTCGCCGTACTGCACCTCGATGATGACCAGCGGCTCGTCGCCCCGGTTCTCGAGGCGGTGGGCGACGCCCTGGGGGATGTCCGCGTAGTGGCCGGGGCCCACCTCGAACACCGTGCCGTCGAGCGTCACGGTCGCGTCACCGGAGATCACGAACCAGTGCTCGGAGCGGTGCCGGTGCCGTTGGTAGCTCAGCCGCTGGCCCTGGTTGACGATGATCGTCTTGACCTTGTGCGTGTCCTGGTCGGAGAGCACCTCGTAGGTACCCCAGGGCCGCTCCTCGAACATGGGTGAATTGCTCCGGCTCGGTCGGTCGTCGAGGACGAACGGGCGGTCGCCGGGGTCCGGGACGACGACCGGTCGGTCGTCGGTCGGCGTTGCCGCGTCACGGGCGTTCAGATCCATCGGACGATTGTAGAGGTCCCCGGGCGCCTCGTAACTGATCCGACCGGCCCAGCCGGGTCGTACTCCGGTGACCGGTTCGCCCCACTGCGAGGGACGACCTACTCAGAAGCGGCGGTAGTTCGGTGCCTGTTCGGTGATGGTGATGTCGTGGGGGTGCGACTCCTTGAGCCCGGCCGCGGTGATCCGGATGAAGTGGGCCTCCTTCAGGCGGTCGATGGTCGTCGCCCCGACGTATCCCATGGCCTGCTGCAACCCACCGACGAGCTGGTGCACGATCGCGGCGACGGTTCCCACATAGGGGACGCGTCCCTCGATCCCTTCGGGAACCAGCTTGTCGGCGTCGACGACGTGCTCCTGGAAGTAGCGGTCCTTCGAGAAGGACCGCGCCTTCATCGCTCCCAGCGAACCCATACCCCGGTACGACTTGTAGCGCTCACCCTGGTAGAGGACCGTCTCGCCGGGACTCTCGTCGGTACCGGCGAGCAGCGAGCCGAACATCGCGCAGTCCGCGCCGGCGGCGAGCGCCTTGGCGACGTCACCGGAGAACTGGATGCCACCGTCGGCGATGACGGTCCGTCCACGGCGCCGCGCGACCTCCGCACAGTCGAACACGGCGGTGATCTGGGGGACGCCGATCCCCGCGACCACCCGCGTGGTGCAGATGGAGCCCGGTCCGATTCCCACCTTGATCGCGTCGGCCCCTGCGTCGATGAGCGACTCGGCCGCCTCGGCCGTGGCGACGTTGCCGGCGACGATCGGCCCGTCCCACGCCCGGCGCAACGCACGGACCGTCTCGGCGACAGAGGTGGCGTGGCCGTGTGCGGTGTCGACGACGATCGCGTCGACGCCGGCGTCGACGAGCGCCTTTGCACGGTCGGCGACGTCGGCACCGGTACCGACCGCGGCCGCGACCCGGAGCCGGCCGTCGGCGTCCTTGGTCGCCTGGGGGTACTCGGTGCGCTTCTGCAGGTCCTTGATGGTGATGAGCCCGCGGAGGAAGCCGTCGTCGTCGACCACCGGGAGCTTCTCGACCTTGATGTGCCGGAACATCTCCTGGGCCTGGTCGAGGGTGGTACCGACCGGGGCGGTCTTGAGGCCCTCCTTGGTCATCACCTCCTCGATCCGACGGTCGACGTCGGTCTCGAAGCGGAGATCCCGGTTGGTGAGGATCCCCACGAGACGGTTTCGCTCGTCGGTGATGGGCACACCGGAGATGTGGAACTGCTCCATCAACTCGAGTGCCCGACGCACGGGTTCGTGCGGCTGAAGGGTGATCGGATCGCTGATCATGCCCGATTCGGAGCGCTTGACCCGGTCGACCTGAACGGCCTGGTCCTCGACGCTGAGGTTGCGGTGCAGGACACCCAGCCCTCCGAGGCGCGCCAGGGCGATCGCCATCCGCGCCTCGGTGACGGTGTCCATGGCGGCGGAAACGACCGGCACCGCGAGCGCGATGTCGGGTGTGAACAGCGTGGAGGTGTCCGCCTCGTGAGGCAGGATCGAGGACTCTGCCGGCACGAGGAGCACGTCGTCGAAGGTCAGCCCGACACGCCCGAAACGCTGTTCGAACGCGAGGTGGTCGGTGCCCTGAAGATCGTCGCCCTGTGCCATACCCGAGCCTATCTCCGCCCTGTCCGCCCGGACCATCGGCGGATCGGATCGAACATCGCCCGTGGCCCCCGGCGATGTTCGACTCGCATTCGTCGACGGTTTTGGTCACGATGTTCCGCAGCGGTCGCCGTCTCCGGCCCGCGTTCACCGGTGCGCCATCCCCGGGTGGCGCATCCACGGGAGTCCGCGCCGACGCAGGCTCCTCGATGACACGGTCAGGGAGGCCGCAGACTCATGAACCAGGAGCAGCTCGACAAGGTCCGGACCGGTGACGGCTTCATCGCCGCACTCGACCAGAGCGGTGGCAGCACCCCCAAGGCACTGCGCCTGTACGGCGTCGAGGAGTCCGAGTACTCCGGCGACGACCAGATGTTCGACCTGATTCACGCCATGCGGACCCGCATCATGTGCAGCCCGGCCTTCGGCGGTGACCGGGTGCTCGGGGCCATCCTGTTCGAGCAGACGATGGATCGAACCGTGGAGGGACGCGAGACCGCGGACTACCTGTGGAACGTCAAGAACGTCGTCCCCTTCCTGAAGGTGGACAAGGGGCTCGCCGACGCCCGTGACGGCGCGCAGGTGATGAAGGACATGCCGGGCCTCGACGCGTTGCTCGCACGGGCCGCCGACAAGGGCGTGTTCGGCACCAAGATGCGCTCGGTCGTCCAGCTCGGGAACCCCGCGGGCATCCAGGCGGTGGTCGACCAGCAGTTCGAGGTCGGCCGTCAGATCCTCGCGGCGGGCCTCGTACCGATCCTCGAGCCCGAGATCGACATCAACAGCCCCGAGAAGGCCGAGGCCGAGGTGTTGCTCCGCGACGCCCTCCTCGCCGGAGCCGACGCGTTGGCGGCCGACCAGCAGGTGATGTTCAAGCTCACCCTGCCCGAGACCGACGGCTTCTATCAGGCCCTCGTCGACCATCCCCGCGTGCTCCGGGTGGTCGCGCTGTCGGGTGGTTACACCCGCGACGACGCCAATGCCCGCCTGGCCCGCAACCCCGGGATCATCGCCTCGTTCAGCCGGGCGCTCACCGAGGGCCTGTCGGCCAAGCAGAGCGACGCCGAGTTCGACGCGACCCTCGACACCTCGATCGGCTCGATCTTCGACGCGTCCAAGGCCTGACAGCCCCTTCTCAGCACCGGGTGTGCGCCGCTCCCCGGGGTTCGGCGCACACCCTCCCGCATCCGGCTCCCGAGGGGCCGCCGCCACGCACCACCGTCGGCGATAGCTTCTCGGTTCGTGCCGATGTCCGCAGCCCTCGTCGAACCCTCGACCACCGCGGTGGTCACGATGGAATGCCAGCGCGGCGTCGTCGGCGACCTCGCGGGCTTCCCCGAACTCGGCGACGCGGTACGACGGACCGGCATGCTGGATCGGGCGGCCGCACTCCTCGACGCCGCCCGCGCCGCGGGGGTGTTCGTCGTGCACGCGACGGCAGTGTTCCGGGAGGACCGGGTCGGCTCGTCGTCCAACGCGCCCCTGTTGCGCCGCGCGGCGTCCATGCCCGGGCAGTTGCTCGAGGGGTCCCCCGCTGCGGAGCTCGCCCCCGAACTGGGTTTCACCGCATCCGACGCGGTCTCGCCCCGTCGCCACGGGGTGAGCCCGTTTTCGGGCACCGACCTCGACGCAATCCTGCGCAGTCGCGGCGTGAGGACGGTCGTCGGGATCGGGGCATCGCTCAACGTCGGGGTGATGGGCCTCGCGATCGAGGCGGTCAACCTCGGCTACGAGGTGGTGCTCCCCACCGACGCAGTCGTCGCGGTACCCCCCGAAGCCGCCGCCGACCTCCTCGCCGTGTCACTGCGGGCGCTCTGCACCGTGTCCAACGTCGACGAACTGCGTCGGATCTGGAGCCGCCCGACCGCCGACGCCCCCACGCGGGGCTGATCCGTCGACGCCCTCAACGGCCACGGCTCCCGCGGTCGCGATCGGGCCCCTCGGCCGGCGTACCGAACGACGCACCGAGCCACTCCACGGCATCCGCGGCCATCGCGGACGGATCGTGGCCACCGTCATAGGCGAGCAGGTCGACGTGGCCGACACCTGCGACCCCCGCCAACAAGGCCGCGAGATCCGAACCCATGAAGTACGGCACCACGTCGTCGCTGCGTCCGTGTTGCACCAGGACACGTTGCACCCGGAGCCCCTCGATGGGGTATCCGTCCGGTTCGGTGAGGAACGGGGCCTGGAGGATCAACGCGTCGATCCGTGGCCAACCCGCCCCGCTCCGCCTCGACCCTGACCGCATGGCCCAGGCCAACGCCGTCGACGCACCCTGGGAGAACCCACCGACGGCCAACCACGCACCGGTGGTGTGCGCGGCCCCGACCAGGGTGTCGAGCACATCGAGCGAGTGCTCGAGCTCGGCGGGAACCGGGCCGTTGGGACCTGATCCGAACCAGGAGAAGGCGCCCGCGTCGGCGCGTACGGGGGCATCAGGGAGCGTCCGTCGCCAGCCGTCCGGGACGTGGGAGCCGAGTTGGCGCTCCAGCGTCGCTGCCGACGAACGATGACCGTGTAGGTGCACCCACACACCACGATCCGATCGACGCCGCTCCGAGTTCACGGTCGTCCTTGCTAGCACCTCGGCCCGGTCGGCCTCGCCCGTCGGCCTACCGATTCCGCGCGTCCGCCCCGACCCGCGCAGCAAGGTCCGCGACGTGCGACGAGGCAGTCGTTATGGTTCGCGCGTCCCCACTCGGGACCCGGATGCGCCCAAGGGAGTCGAGTTACGCCCATGTCGCTGTTCACCGTCTCTCCTGACGCCCCCGGCCACGCTTCGGTCGTGGTGGACCTGGCCGAGTCGGACAGCGTCGCCGACGAACCCCAGGTCGTGCTGCTCGACCCCTACGCGGTCGCCGTGCGGGTGGTGACGATCCTGGTCGGTTCCCACGAGGCCGCGCGCGAACTCGCCCGGAGCGCCCTCCTCTCCTCCATCGACCGCCACTCCTCCGCCGCGTTCGACCTCGTCGTCCCCTGTGCCGTCGACCTCGTGCTCCGGCGGGCCGCGCGAATCGTCGCCGAAGGGAACGGCCCGCACCTCGTCGAGGACTTCGCCGAGCGCCTGGTCCTGTGGCGCCGACTGTCGCGACGCGAGGGCATCGAACAGGCTGCCGTCCTGCTGAGCCTCGCGCCGTTCCCCACCGAGACCATCGCGGCGATGCTGCGGCTCCCCGTCGGGGTCGTGCACGACATCGTCGACGGGTGGTTCGCCCCCGAGGGCGATGCCGAGACGGTGCGGGGGCAC
Source organism: Microthrixaceae bacterium (assembly GCA_041394325.1). Classification (GTDB taxonomy): domain Bacteria; phylum Actinomycetota; class Acidimicrobiia; order Acidimicrobiales; family Microtrichaceae; genus JAWKIJ01. The sequence goes on along the minus strand of JAWKIJ010000001.1, from coordinate 2,236,377 downwards.
ATCCCGGAGGGGACCAACGCGTGACAGACGTCACGCTTTGCGGCTAAGATCCCCGACAGCAAGGGCCGTATGAGCAGTTCGGGGGGTCTACTCATACGGCCCATTGCCATGCCCTGACGGCGGTCATCGCCACGCTCCCCCGGTGCCATCCTGCTCCGGTGCGGGCGCATGGCAGAATGCGCCCCGTGGAGATCACGTCCCTGTACGACGGCGCCGGATTCGTCGTGGTCGACCTCGACGCGCCCTCCGTCCCCATGGTCGGTGTTGCGCGATGCGCCCGGAAGGTGCTGCGCGACGGAGCGACGAACCTGGCAAGGGCGGCCACCTATGGGCTCGCGGCCATCGGTGTCGACGCGACGGGCTGTTCGGTGGGCATCGACGCCGAGGGCGACGCGAGGGACGACACCGTGTCCGGAGCGCTGGCGGCGCTGTTCGCGCTTCGTCCCGACGCCGTCCTCTCCCCCGGCAAGGGGTTGACCACCGACGACCTCGCGAACGCCGGGTTCGGCTGGCTCGACACGACCGAACGCGACGAGCGTCTGGTCCACGGCGTCGTGACCGCCGTAACCGGGATGTTCGACCTCGCCGGCACGACGATCGCTGTAGAGCCGGGGGCGCCCTGTGGCGACGTCGTCGCGGCCCGACTCGCCGAAGCGGGGGCGACCGTGCTCACCGCCGCGATCCCCTCCGGCCGCCCCGACACCCCGCCACCTGACGTATGGATCGTGGGATCGCGTAACGCGGTGATCGACCACCACAACGTCGCATTCCTGTCCGGGTCGGCGATCGTCGCGTCCGCTCCGCTCGCCGTCAGCACCCGCGCCCTTGCCGTCGCGAATCGAGAGGGAGCGCGTGTGCTGCCCGACTTCGTGACCTCGGTGGGACCGCTCACCGTGGGGATCCTCGACCGCGGTTCCTTCGAGGATGCGTTCGCGGCGGCGATGGCACCGGTCCTGGAAGCCGGCGACCGCGGCTATCTCGCCGCGTGCGAACTCGCCGAAGCACACCTCGACGACCACCGACATCCCCTGCCATTCGGAAGGCCAATGCCATGACCTCCTCCTTCGCCCGCCGGCACCTCGGCCCGGACGGCGCCGAACTCGACTCGCTCGCACGCGTGGTCGGCTACGGCTCCGCGGACGCGCTGGTCGATGCCGCCGTCCCCGACTCGATCCGCTTTCACGGGCGATTGAACCTGCCCGACGGCATGGACGAGCACGAAGTACTCGCACGCCTCGCCGAGCTGGCCGGACGAAACCGTCCGATGGTCTCGATGATCGGCACCGGGTACCACGACACCCTCACCCCGGCGGTCATCGCACGGAACCTCTTCGAGAACCCGGGGTGGTACACCGCGTACACCCCCTATCAGCCCGAAATCAGCCAGGGACGGCTCGAGGCGCTCATCAACTTCCAGACGATGATCGCGGAGCTCTGCGGACTCGACCTCGCCAATGCCTCCATGCTCGACGAGGCAACCGCGGCCGCAGAGGCGATGACGATGGCCAGACGGGTCACGAAGTCCGGGGCCGACCACTTCTTCGTCGACGCGGGCTGCCATCCTCAGACCATCGGGGTCGTCACGACGCGCGCGGAGCCGCTGGGGATTCCCCTCGTCATCGGCGACCCCGCCACACTCGACGCCGCGACGGTGTTCGGAGCGTTGCTGGCGTCGCCCACCACCACGGGCGCGATCGTCGACCACCGCGACACGATCGCGGCGCTGCACGACCACGCCGCGGTCGCGGTCGTCACCGCGGACCCGCTGGCGCTGTGCGTGATCGAACCGCCCGGCGAGCAGGGTGCCGACATCGTCGTCGGCTCCGCGCAGCGCTTCGGCGTACCCATGGGTTTCGGCGGTCCCCACGCAGGGTTCCTCGCGTGCCGCGACGCCCATCGTCGATCCCTACCGGGACGGCTGGTCGGCGCGTCGGTCGACCGGTCGGGCCGGGTTGCGCTGCGCCTTGCGTTGCAGACCCGCGAGCAGCACATCCGCAGGGACAAGGCCACCTCCAACATCTGCACCGCACAGGTGCTGCTCGCCGTGATGGCCTCGATGTACGCGTCGTACCACGGACCGGAGGGCCTGATCGCGATCGCCGAGCGCGTCCATGGACACGCCGACCGGCTGGCGTCGTCACTCCGCGACGGCGGGATCGATCTGGCACACGACCGCTGGTTCGACACCCTCTGCGCGATCGTCCCCGGCCGGGCCGATCAGGTCGTCGCGGACGCGGCGGACCGGGGGATCAACCTTCGGCGTATCGACGGCGACCGGGTTGGTATCAGCTGCGACGAGGTCACGACGACCGAGCACCTCCGCGACGTCGCGAACGCGTTCGGCGTCGAGCTGGCCGCGGAGTCGGACGGCGGCGCCGGCACTCTGGGGACACCTCGTCACACGGCGTTCTGCACCCACGAGGTCTTCGCCCGCTACCACAGCGAGACCGAGATGATGCGGTACCTCCGGCGTCTGGAAGACCGTGACCTGGCCTTGGACCGCACGATGATCCCGCTCGGAAGCTGCACCATGAAGCTGAATGCGGCGACGGAGATGACCGCCGTGTCGTGGCCGGGCTTCTCACGGGTGCACCCCTTCGCTCCCGCCGACCAGGTGGAGGGCTACCGGACACTGATCTCCGATCTCGAGGACTGGCTGTGCGAGATCACCGGCTACGACGCGGTGTCGGTGCAGCCCAATGCCGGTAGTCAGGGCGAACTCGCCGGTCTGCTCGCCATCCGGGCCTACCACCTCGCCAACGGCGACGAGATCCGCGACGTGTGCCTCATCCCGTCCTCGGCTCACGGAACCAACGCCGCGTCCGCGGTGATGGCGGGGATGCGAGTCGTCGTGGTCGCATGTGACGAGGAGGGCAACGTCGACATGGCCGATCTTGCCGCCCGCGTCGAAGCCGACCGCGACCGGCTCGCCGCGGTCATGGTGACGTACCCCTCGACGCACGGCGTGTTCGAATCGACCATCCGGGAACTGTGCGAACTCGTGCACGATGCCGGCGGGCAGGTATACCTCGACGGCGCCAACATGAACGCGATGGTGGGGCTCTCCCGCCCGGGCGACATCGGCTCCGACGTCAGCCACCTCAACCTCCACAAGACGTTCTGCATCCCACACGGCGGAGGTGGACCGGGAATCGGACCGGTGGGGGTGAAGGCACACCTCGCCCCCCACCTCCCCGGCCGCGGGATCGGTGCGGTGGCGGCGGCACCGTTCGGCTCCGCGTCGATCCTTCCGATCTCGTGGGCCTACGTCGCGCTGATGGGTCCCGACGGCCTGACCAGGGCCACCACCGGCGCCATCGTCGCCGCCAACTACCTGGCAACTCGCCTCGGAGACGCCTATCCGGTGCTGTACTCGGGCGAGAACGGGCTGGTCGCGCACGAGTGCATGTTCGACATCCGCCCGATCGAGAAGGCCTGCGGGGTCACCAACGAGGACATCGCCAAGCGGCTCATCGACTACGGCTTCCACGCTCCGACCATGTCGTTCCCCGTTCCCGGGACACTCATGGTGGAGCCGACCGAGTCGGAGTCTCCCGCGGAGCTGGACCGATTCGTCGACGCCATGCTCGCAATACGTGAGGAGATCCGACGGATCGAGCGCGGCGAGTGGCCCCTCGCGGACTCCCCGCTGCGCCTCGCTCCGCACCCCGCCGAGGACCTGATGACGGACAAGTGGGAACTTCCCTACACGCGGGAGGAGGCGGCCTATCCTCTCCCCTCACTCCGCCGCGACAAGTACTGGGTACCCGTCGGCCGGGTCGACAACGGATACGGCGACCGCAACCTGATGTGCTCGTGTCCACCGGTGGAGGCGTTCGCCGAGCACGACTGACACCGGGTTGCCGTCCGTCGGGCGGCGCGGGCGCGCCGGCGCCCTCAGGTCCCGAACAGCGTGCCGATCCCCGCGGTGGCCGCCATCGCGAGCCCACCGCCCACGAGGACGCGTAGCGCCGCGACACCCGGCCGGGCACCGCCGAGCCTCGCCCCGACCACACCCAACAGCGCGAGCGCCAACAGCGCCACGACGGCGAGGATCCATTCGCGCGTCGTGGCCAACCCCACCAGGATCGGGATCAGGGCACCGCTGCAGAACGCGAACGCGGATGTCAATCCCGCCTGCATCGGCCTGGCCGCGGTCGAATCCACAAGACCCAGCTCGTCGCGCAGATGAGCCTCGAGTGGATCGTGGCGGTGCAGTTCGGCGGCAACCCGCTCGGCCAAGGGCCGTGAGAGACCCCGACCCACGTAGATCTCCGTGAGCTCGTCCAGCTCGCCCTCGGGATTGCGGCGGATCGACTCGCGTTCGATCTCGGTATCGGCGATCTCGGTGTCACGCTGGGAGGACACCGAGACGTACTCCCCCGCCGCCATGGAAAAGGCGCCCGCGGCCAGCCCGGCGACTCCCGCCGTCAACACCGCACCCGATCCGGCTCCGGTTGCCGAGACTCCGATCATCAACGACGCCGTCGAAACGATGCCGTCGTTCGCCCCCAACACCGCGGCGCGGAGCCATCCCGTGCGGTGCAGACGGTGCATCTCGTGAAGGTGGCCCTCCACTCGCCCTCGGCTGTTGGCGGCCGCATCCACGTTCGCGAACTCTACGGCGCCGGCTTGTAATACCCGGCCGGATCGGGTGAGATTCCCGGGTGACTCCTCGTCGGCTCCTCGCGCCCCTGAGCCTGCTCGTGGTCGCCTCGATGTTGGCGGGGTGTTCTCGATCCACCGACGCCGACCGCGTGGTGGCAGCGCCCGGACCGCCACCGAAGTGGATGACCGATGCGGTAAGGACGGCCCGGGCCGCGATCCCCACGGTTCCCACCACGTCGAAGGTGGGCGACATCCCCGACGACCCTACGGTCAGCCGACGCCTCAACGGCCTACCGGCCAAGGGCCTCGTCGTGTCCACGCTCACGAGCCGCGGGCTCACCGCGTCGCAGGCCGGTTGTGTGTACGACCGGATCGCCGACGACAAGGAGCTCACCGCTCTCGCACTCCAGTTGCTGTCGGGCAACCCGGACGCGACGATCAAGAACGAGGCGTTCGAGAAGGCCGCGTCGCTCGCCTCGTGCGTACCGGCCTCCGCCGGGTCCGATCTCGCCGCCGACCCCTCGGTGACGACCCCGGTCGATCCCGCGACGACGTCCGCTGTCATGGCCCTGCTCGCACAGCTCAACCCGTCGCTCCTCCGCCAGATGAAGGGCACCGACCTCCAACAGTTCGTCACTCTGATCGCCGCCAAGCTCAGCCCCGACCAGGTTCAACTCCTCCAACAGATCGTCGCCGCCGTCAGCCTCCTACCGGGCGAGCCGGGTGAGGACATCGGCAAGCGCCTCGCGAAGCTCGACGTGGACAGGATCGACCTCGACACCCTTCGCCCCGACCAGGTACCGCTCGTGGTCATGGCATTGGTCAGCGGACTCAACACCGCCCAGCGTCAACAACTGGACAAGGTGCTGCGTCTCAACCTCTCGGCCCTCAAGCTCTCGATCAAGCCCGACGCGCTCCAGCCGTCCGAGGTGCAGGCACTGGTCGGGGTCCTCCTGCAGGCGCTGCTGAGCGCGGCCACCAACCAGCCGGTCACCCTCTCACCCTCGGCCCAACAGGCGCTCAGCCCGATGATGTTCCTCAACCGCGACAACCTCGTCGCACAGTTCGCCGAGCAGGGCATCGCCCCGGGTGTGACCGGCTGCATCTACGACAGCTTCGCGTCGTTGAGCCCTGAGCAGCTCGCACCGCTGTCGTCGGGTGCGGGTGGTGCCGCCGGTGCCGGAACGATCGTCATCAGGGCGGTGCGTTGCATCGCCGCCAACAGCTGACGCCCTGACGCCGTAGCTCCACCCGGCCTGCGTTACAACCGTCAGTGGGCGTCGGAGCGCGCGATCGTGCTCTGATCGGTCCCGAGATAGCCCGCGATGACCGCCTCGTCTGCGAGCACCTCCCGGGGGTACCGACGGCGATCACGTGGCCCATCTCGAGAGCGACCATCTCGTCACAGATCGAGGAGAGCAGGGGCATGTCGTGCTCGATCACCAACAAGGCGGCACCGGTCTCGGCACGGATGTCGCTCAGCATCGGACCGAGGGCCTCGGTGTCGCGCTGTGCGACCCCGGCGGAGGGTTCGTCGAGCAGCAGAAGTGACGGCTCGGCCGCCAGCAGGCAGGCGAGCTCGACGATCCGGCGCATACCCGTGGACAGCTCGGCGGTGAGCTTGTCCCGATGCGGACCGAGGTTCAGGAGTTCCAACAGTCGGGTGACCCGGCGGTGGACGGCAAGCTCTGACTCGAAGCTCGCCGGCTGATGTGTCACGTCGGCCAGCATCGACCGGCATTCGAGATGCTGCTCGCACGCGACCTTGACCGTCTCGGTGACGGTGAGGGACGGGAACAGTCGCGCTTCCTGGAACGAACGCGCCATCCCGTGGGCGGCTCTCCGGTTCGGAGCCATCCCGGTGACGTCGATGCCGCCCAGCAGGATCCGGCCACCGTCGATCCGGTGGAACCCCGAGATGCAGTCCAACAGGGTTGTCTTTCCGGCACCGTTCTGACCGACCAGCCCGACGATCCGCCCGGGCATCACCGTCAGATCCACCTCGTCGACGGCTCGGATCGCGCCGAAGCGTTTGACGACACCTTCACAACGCAACACCGGGACCCCCGCGGGGAGGGTGGTCGAGGCGGGAGGCCCCGCGTACGGTCCCGCACCCGTCTCGTTCATCGCAACCGGCTGAGTGGGGTTCCAGCTCCCTCCCGACGACGGGGCCGAGGTGTCGGGCTGCCGGTGGGCGTCGGCCCCCTGGACGAACACGGCGCGCAGGATCTCGGGGTGCTCGAGCAACTCCCGGGTGGGACCCTCGAAACGGACCTGGCCCTTCTCCATGAAGACCGCCCGGTCCGCCAGCGTGAGCGCGATGTTGACGGACTGCTCGACGAGAACGATCGTCATCCCCTCCGCGTGCAGCCGCCGCACCACACCGAGGAGGTCGGCCACCACCAGCGGGGACAGCCCGAGCGAGAGCTCGTCGATGAGGAGCACCCTGGGTCGCAACAGCATCGTCATCGCGAGACCGAGCTGTTGTTGTTCGCCGCCCGAGAGATCACCTGCGCGGCTCGCGTGGAGGCGGGCCAAGGAGGGGAACAGGTCGCGCATCGCGGCGACGTCGGTTCGCGCACGCTCCGCATCGCGCCGGAAGGTCCACGTCGCGAGGCGCAGGTGCTCGTCGACGGTCAGCGTCGGGAACACGCTGCGCCCGCCCGGCATCAGGGCGATACCGTCGTTCACGATCGTCTCGGCGCGCCGGCCGCGCAGCGAGGTGCCGAACGAGGCGATGGAGCCCTTCGACGCGCTCAGTCCACACACGGCACGGAGCAGGGTCGACTTGCCGGCTCCGTTGGTTCCCAGGAGCGCCACCATCTCCCCCGCGCCGACGTGGAGCCCGACGTCGAACAACACCTGCAGCGGCCCGTAGCTGACGTTCACACCCTGAAGGGAGAGCGCACCGTCGAAGGCGACGGCCGAACCGTCGGCGGGGATACCGGCCGTGGGGGGAGGTGACGTCGGCTTGATCTGATCCGGTCCCGTCGGGAACTCGGTACCGTGCACGTTCGAGGGCGCACCCGCGATGCGGCGAAGGACGGCGTTGCGCAACCGTGCCAACGCGTCACCGATGCCGTTCGGCACGAGATACAGGGCCACGAGCAAGGCGATGCCGCTGAGCAACAGCTTGCCCATCTGATCGAGCTCACCCTGGATCGCCCGCATCCCCGCCGTGGTGCCCGCCGCCCCGAAGAGCGAGCCCAGACCACCGATGGTGGTGAAGGAGAAGACATCGATCCCCATGGTCGAGTCGTAGGCAGACTGGCCGATCTTGCCGACCACCAGGACGTGGAGTCCCCCGGCGAGACCCGCGATCGCCCCCGCGAAGACGAATCCCCGAAGTGCCACCGCCCGGGGCGACACCGCCATCGCCTCGACCGCCCGGGCGTTGTCGCGTGCCGCCATCAGCACCCGACCGCTGCGGGCTCGACGCACCCCGCGGGCACAGAAGCACGCCATCGCCAGACCGCCGAGGCACAACAGGAGTGTCGAGCGCTCCGACTGGAGCGGGAAGCGACCCCACAGCACCGGCCGCTCCACCGAACCCAGCTCGGGGACCAGTGCGGGAAACCTCACCGGGTTGAGGATGAATCGGTCGAACGCGACCGCGAACGCCAGGGTCGCGACCGCCAGGAACGGCCCGCGGATCCTCAACGCGGGCCTCCGATGAGTGCGGCGACGATCATCCCCCCGGCGGTGGCCGCCGCCAGGGCCACGAACAGGTCGACGTCCCATCGGGCGATCAGGTTCCCGGCGATCACCGCGCCGACGCCCACCAGCGCGAACTGACCGAGTGAGATCTGTCCCGCCCACCCGGTGAGGACGACCAGGCTGACCGCGACCATCGCCCAGACCACGGCGATCGACGCGGCGTTGAGGCCGCTCGGACTCCAGCTCCACAGCGCCCATGCGGCGATGCCGGCCGCGGCGACCCAGCCCAGCACGCGGAGCACTCGGACCCACGGCAGGGCGGCGATCTCCTTCGGGATCGTCACCGCCTCACCGCTGTCGAGCCAGGTGCCGCCGGCGTCATCGGCGCGGGAGGTGCGCTTCCTTCCGAACAGGAGGACCGCGAGGATCACCCGAGATACAACAACGACACCGGCTCCGCCGACCAGTTCCATTCGACGACCTGTTCGGCCGCGCCCAGACCGATCGCGGCGAACACCGCGATCGGCAGCGACTCCATCCGCGCCACCAGCGCTGCGGTGAGCGCCGCCAACAGGACTGTCGGACCTCCCGCCGCGCTGGCCACCGATCCGACGATCGGGGCGCGCAGCATGTAGGTCAACGTCGCCAACCCCCGGCGATCGCCCAGACGAGCGTGTGCAGTCGCCGTACGGGGATGCCCAACAGGAGTGCCCGCTCCGCGTTCTCCGCCGCGGCCCTGATGCCGATCCCGGCGGCCGTCCGGGTGAACAGGAGCGCCAGCATCCCCGCGAGCAGCGGTACGGCGGCGACGATGAGCAGGTGATTGCCGTCGAACCGGATGGCGGTGATCGTGGTGCTCCGGGCGGAGAGAGGCGTCGGGAACGCATCCAGGATGATGCCCTGGAGGCCGAAGCCGTACCGACCGACGGCCAGCTCGACGCCGCCCAGCAGTTGGGCGAGACCGAGGCTCGCGACCGTCAACACCAGACGCGTCGAGCGCTGGAAGCGCCGGATCACCAGCGCCTCCGTAAGGGCACCCACCGCCACGCCCGCGGCGGTTCCGGCCAACAGCGACAGCACCCACGGCCAATGCCATGCGATGAAGGTCTGGACCCCGCCGAGACCGACCGCGGCACCGAGGGCGAGTTGTGCGAAGTTGATGAACCGGTTCGCCCGCCATATGAGGACGAGGCCGACCGCGGTGAGGGCGGTCGCAGAGCCCAGCACCATCCCCTGCAGGACGGCGCCGATCGGCGCACCGTTCGGGGCGAACGCGAGTGCGGCGAGCCACACCACCACCGCGGCACCGGCGTAACCGGCAGCCTTGCGCAGCAGTGGAGCCCCGATCACGGTGCGATACCGGGGACGGTCGCATCCCCTGCCGGGTACTCGCCGATCCGGTAGCGCTTGCCGGGTTGTGTCTCCACGTAGGAGCCCGGGTCCCCGTTCATCACCGACTTACGGGTCGGGTCCCAGTACACCTCACGGGAGTCCTGGCTGGTGGTGTAGTCGTCGGGTCCGAACTTCCAGGTCCCGAGGGGTCCCGAGCTCTCCGGGTACTGGAACATGCCGTCCCGATAGGTGTCGGGCCTCAGGTTCGGTCCCGCGAGTTGGACCCCGATGGCCAGGAGCTGGATCTGGGAGTAGATGAGGTCTACCGCGATCGAGGGTTGGTCGGTCCTGCCCGCCGCGCGGTAGGCCTGATAGCCGGGCCCACGCCCTTCGGGCACCGTGGCGCCGGCGTAGCTCGGTCCGATCGCCCGTTTCCAGACCTGCGGCGCGAAGAGCTGGCCCACGAGGTCCTGGTCGACGAACGCGACGCCGGTATTGACGAACTCGGGGAAGTAGCGCTGGCTGTTGGTCTGGACCGTGAGCGCCTTGAGGAGCAGCGGATCGCAGAAGCATCCGACGGTGGTGACCCCGGCATTGCGGAGTTGGGCGACGAGGCCCACCGACTGGGTGGTCACCGAGCTGGTGTCGATGACCTAGGTCTGCACCGATGCGGGGACGACACCGCCCTTCTTCAAGGCCGCGAGCCCGTCGTCCAGGCACTCCTGATACCACGACGAGTTCGGCACGATGATGCCCAGCTTGCGCTGACGTCCCGCCAGGTCGCCGCCCGCGTTGCGGGCGGCCTTGCCGGCCATCCTTCGCAGGTAGTAGGTCGACATGTTCTCGGCGATCGACGAGCAGTCGACCAGCGGGCTCCACACGAAGGGATCGCGTGCCGACATCCATTTGCGCGACATGTAGGGCGCACCGATCGCGATGACCTTCTGCTGCACGAGGCCGTCGATGTAGGGCGGGGTGATGGCGCTGACGTCCGCGAACGCCTTGATCTCCTGGCCCACCTTCAACGCGTCGTTCTGGGCGCCTTCGACACCCGAGCCGAGCAGCTCCTTGAGCACGTCACCGCGGCCGTCGTAGATGACCGGCTTCAACTTGCGACCGTAGAACTCGTAGTACTTGTTGAAGAAGTCGAACAGACCGCTGATGGTGCGCCGGATGGTGCCCTCGTTCTCGCCCTGCATCTTGGCGCCCGCCGCCTGGGCGATCGCGTCGGTGAGACCGCTCTTGAAGGAGTTGAGGCGCACGGCGACCGTGATCGTGTCCCCGGTGACACCCTTCGACGTCGCGCCCGGGTTCTTCCCGTCGGAGCGTCGGCACGGCGGAGAGTAGACATCGCCCTTGACCTGGCGCCCCTCGCACTGCGCCGGCGCGGCCCCGGGGACCGCCGGGTCACCGGTGGACGGAGGGGGCTGAGCGGGGTCGCCGGAGAGGGTCGTGGTAGTGGACCCTCCGGGTGCCGTGGACGTCACGTACGGCTCCGAGGGGGCGGACACGGTGCGCACCTCCGTCGACACCGTGGGAACGAACACCGCCATGGCCGTGAACATCGCGGCGAAGCCGATGAGCGGACCGTAGCCCCGGAAGAGGCGCTCACCGATGCGTGGACCGTCCGCCATCAGGCTCCCTCCAGGGGTGGTCGGTTCGGGAAACTCCGGAGCCGTCGCCGATCGAGGGCCGCCAACAACGCGAGCCCGACCAGCGCCGAGGTCCCGACGGCGAGCGCCGCACCACCCCGCTTGCCGGGGATCGGCGATGGTGCAGGTGGCGGTGGAGGTGGCGCGATGGTCGCGGGCGGTGCGGCGGTGGTCGGCGTGACGATCGTCGTGGAGCCCAGGACCGACGGCGCGACGGTGGTCGGCGGTGGCGACAGGTCGGCGGGACCGAACGCTGCGGGTTCTCCGAAATCCGAGACCGAGAAGTCGGTCGCTGCGGTGGAGACCGTGACGCCACCGAAGGACAGCCTGATGAAACCGTTGCCTTCGAGGGCCTTGAGCACGAGGTCGAGGATCTGGAACCTCGCCCGGTTGTTGCAGTCCTCCTGCTCGGCGGCGGCACGTGCGGCGGCGATGGGAGCGGCGAACTGACCCAACAGCGGGGTGATCACACTCGCGCCGATCGGCGGCCGGTCCAGCGCGAGCGACAACGGGGTGACCGTCACCCCCGTCGGTCGGAGTGACCGTGGGGTAGCTCAACTTGAGGCCGAGGAAGCCCAGGAGTCCCTGTACGAAGTTGGAGAGGTCCTGAAACCCTCCGGGGAAGTCGGCCACGCTCCGGTCGAACCCGAGGAGTGTGGCCCGCTCGAAGGTGAACGACCCGGTCGCCGTGTTCGTTGCACCGGACGCCGTATCGGCCTCCCAGCGGGGCTTGTAGATGGTGACGAGATCACCGAACATCCGGATCCGGTCGGCGGTGGAGACCGTGGGCACGGCGAACGCCCTTGGCGACGCTGCTCGTCGTGAAGGTCGCCGCGCCGTCCATGTCCATGACGACGTAGTCGAGGGGCATGCTGGTGGTCTGCGCCGCCGCCCTCTGCGGGTTCGCACTGGTGGTGGCGACCTGGGTGCCGATGATCCCACCGGGCTTGCCGGGTGTTCCGGGCGACCTCACGATGGCCGGGGACGTGGTGGTGTCGCGGTCGTCGGAGGTGCTGGAGTCACCGAGCGCCAGTTGGTCCTCCGAGATGATCGGTGGCTGAGTGCCGCACTGGGCGGTGGGACCCAACATGATCTTCAGAACACCGAGGTTGAGCGCGGCGGCGGTCGCGTCGGCCGTCCGGTCCGTATACCCGGCCTGGGAGGCGCCGAGTTGGATGACGAAGGGATTGGAGCCGTCAGAGCTCAGGTTGAGCGAGAACGAATCGGCCGTGGCCTTCGCCTCGCCCGGTACGAAACCGCGGGGGCCGACGGACGGCCGGGCCTGAGCCGCTGCTCCCGGTGCCGCACCGGCAGCGATCGCGGCCGATGTGACGAAGGCCACCAGCACCGCGATCCGGCGACGCACCCGACGAACCGGCTCCACCGACGGGGATGGCATCGTCCCACCTGCTTGTGGCATCCACCCACCCCCGAGTGTCTGTCCCGTCCGCCCTGTTCGTAGCCACGGTCGAACCGATGGCCGATACCGAACCTCGCGGCAGGTTAGCGTGAACACCCCTCGCGATCTGTCAGGCCTGCACCTTCACGAACCCAGGGGGGCCCGACCCGACTCGACCACCGTCTGCCCAGCCGCCTCAGTGGAGGCGTCGGCGGTCGGGTGAGCGCTCTTGCCCCCCCGCAGGATGCGTGCACCGACCGATGTCACGGTCTCGACCATGATTATCAGGTCGAGTAGGAGGCTCCAGTTCTCGACGTAGAACAGATCGAGGCGCTTGTAGGCGGAGAACGCCGGATTGTCGCGGGCCTCGACCTGCCAGAGGCCGGTGACCCCCGGCGTGACCTCGAAACGGCGCTTCAGGTCGTCGTCGAAGCACTGCACCTCACGGGGCAGCGCGGGACGGGGTCCGACGATGCTCATGGAGCCGAGGAGCACGTTGAAGAGCTGTGGGAACTCGTCGATGCTGGTCGCCTCGAGGATGCGGCCGACCGGAGTGCGGCGTGGATCGTCGTGCAACTTGAACAGCACCGAGTCTCGTTGGTTGCCACGATCGCGCAGCACGTCGGCGAGGCGCGCCTCCGCGTCGGGCACCATGGTCCGGAGCTTGAAGACCTTCAGCTCCTTGCCGTCCTTGCCCACCCGCCGTTGCTTGAACAGCACCGGGCCGCCGTCCTGGAGCTTGATGGCCACAGCCGCCAGCAGGAGGATCGGCGACATCACCGTCAGCGCGGCGCCGGAGACGACGATGTCGATCGCACGCTTGAGCGCGAGTTGGATTCTCGAGCGCTTGGCGGGCTCGAGGTAGAAGAGGGGCTCGTGGGAGAGCGGGAGCGGGCGGAGACGGCGGTGGTCGATCCCCCACAGCCCGGTGGAGAGCTGCACGTGCACATCGTGCTGGAGCAGGTCCCGGCTGAGGTCGTTGAGCGCGTGGCGGTCGACCGAGCTGGAGGCGATCAACACCCCGTCGGCGGCGCAGGCACCGACGGCGTCGAGGGTCGAGTCGACGTCACCGAGGTAGGGAGCATCGAAGCCGAGCCGTTGATAGGCATCGTGGTCCCCGACGATCCCCGACACGGTGAAGCCGAGCTCGGTGTGGGTCGCGAGCAGGTCCTGCAACGAACGGGCCTCGTCGTTGGTGCCCACCAGCAGTAGCCGCCGCGAGTATCGACCGCGTGCGCGGTGCGCCCGCAGCCACGACGTGTAGACGGTCCTGCACGATGCGAGGAGCACGAAGCTCACGACCGCTCCGAGCAGGAGGTTGTCGATCGGGGGTCGGGGACCGAGACCGCCGATGATCGCGGCCACGGCGAACGCCGCTGCGGAGGAGACGGCGAGGCCGTTCAGCTCGGTGGTTCGCCGTGCGGCCACCCGGGACTGGTAGAGACCCCGGACCAGGATCACGATCAACTGCACGGCCATCGCGAGGACGAAGACCCCGACCACCGCGGTGTCCTCGGTCTTGACGGGCTGCGTGAAGGTGATCTCGCTGGCAAGCGCCCAACCGACCACCACCGAGCACACGTCGAAGGCGATCAGCCGGTGACGCAACGACGCCGAGCCACGAGTCCGCCGCTCGGCACCGGCGAAGGGGCCGTCGGCGTGGCGAACCGGGAGCTTCACCACCTCGGCGTCGGTCGGGGCCACCGGGCCGGTGTCGGCCTCGGCGAGGGCGGGGTCGTCGAGGACGTCGATGTCGGGACCATCCCCTTCGACATAGGTGGTGCTGCTCCGCTGCCTCGCAGCCTCTCGTCTCATGTACGAATTCCTCTTCGCTGCCGTCGGCCGCATGGTCCGATGAGCATCGGTGCGCCCGGCGGTGGTGTCCTGCGAAGGCCCCAGCCCTCGTTGGTCGGCTGCCCGAGCCGATCGACCTCGACGGTACCGATCGCGCCGCGAACTACAAGCCCTGTTCTCGTAGGTCGTCCTGTCCGGTCGAGTGCCGAACGGCCCATGACGGTCCGTCCTGTCCCCGTCGCCGCAGTCGGGGGACCTCCACGGTCTAGTGAGGCCGGTGACGCCTTTCAAGTATTCTCGACGCAGAATGACAACATTGTCATTCATTTGCGACAACCGTCACACGACGGACGACCCCACCCCCGGGGGGCGGCCACGGCGAGTGGCTCAGCGGCCCCTGTCCGTAGCGCCACTCCCGTCGTGGGCCATGTTGCGGTCGCGGAGGAGGACCTCCTGCGCGATCGTCGCGCCCAGCACGCCGTGCTCGTCGTGAACCTGGCCCACCACCAATCCACGGCCCGCGACGAACGACCGGCAGATGACGTCGTGGAGTTGCCATCGATCCGCGCGGACCGGCCGGTGGAACCAGATCGTGTGGTCGAGGCTGGCCGCGAAGAGGTGGGTGTGGCGGGTCTCCTCGGGCTCACGACCGACCGGATGGGCACGGACGACCGCGTCCGTCGGCATGTCGTCGGACATGAACGCCAACGCCGCGAAGTGCAGGAGCAGCGAAGGAGCGTCCAGGTCGGCCGCCTCGACGCCCGGACCCGGGACGGGGGCGGTGGTCCGCAGCCACGCGGTGGAACGCCCGTGAGGGAGGCTGGACCCCTCGAACAACTGCCGGACCGGCGGGTCGGGCACCGTCGCCCGTTCGAACACCGGGGTCCACGACGTCACCTGGAGTTGGTCGGGCCGCGGGAGCGCGGCGACCTCGTCGTCCCATGCGGGACCGGCCTGCAGATCGACGGAGGGTTCGGGTCGCTGAAACGACGCCTCGAGGTTGAGAATGGCACCGATCGCCTGACGTGCGACGACCCGCCGGGTCGCGAAGGAGCGACCGTCGCGAATCCGGTCGATCTCGTATCGAACCGGTTCCTCGTGGTCGCCGCGTCGGATGAAATAGGCCCGAAGCGAGTGGACGCGGAGCGCCTCGGGCACCGAGTCGGCCGCCGCGAGCAGGGCCTGGGCCACGATCTGGCCGCCGTACAGACCACCCCATGGATAGCGCGGCCCGGCGGCGACGAACGTGTCCGGTCCGTGATCGGTGAGCGTCAGGATCTCCGTGAGCGACATGGTCATGTGCGAACCTCCACACGACGAGGCCGCGCGACGAACTCCCAGGGACGACGACTGCGGAGCCGAGCCCAGTACGAGACCGTGAACGAGGGCCAGTTGTTCGTGATGACACCTTGGTCGTTCTTGTACCAACTCTCACAACCCGCACCCCACACCGTGCGGTCGAGCCCTCGTCGGATCTCGGCCGCAAAGCGGTCCGCGACGTCGGCGCGTACCTCGAGACTGGCCAGGTCGTCGTCGCGGAGGCGGGCGATGGCCCCGGCGACATAGCGGGTCTGCGCCTCGATCATGAACAGGATGGAGTTGTGCCCCAGGTTGGTGTTGGGCCCGTAGAGGATGAACATGTTGGGGAAGCCGTGCACCGTCATGCCGAGGTGTGCGCTCGCCCCACCCGCCCAGACCTCGTTGAGGTCCCGCCCCCCACGACCGAACACCGACATCGGTGCGAGGAACTCCGTCGCGGCGAACCCGGTTCCGAAGATCAGTACGTCGAGAGGGTGCAAGACACCGTCGGCGGTCTCCACGCCCCCCGGCAGCACCCTGGTGAGATGCTGCAACTCGACCCGCACGTCGGGCCTCGTCAGGCACTGGTAGTAGTCGTTGCTCAACAGGACGCGTTTGCAACCCAGGGGATAGTCGGGCACGACCGCCTCGCGGGCGACCCCCCGGTCGCTCAGGGGACGGAGGCGTCGGGACAAGAGCCTGCCGAGGCGTTCCGACAAGGTGCTCGACCGCCGGAGCAACAGATGGTTCGCCTCGAAACGCCAGTAGATCGCGCTCCGGTGGAGGCGGGCGAGGATCGGCACGGCCGCGAACGCGCGCCTGCGCAGGCGGCCGTATGGCCGGTCGGGCTTGGGAAGGATCCAGTTGGCGCTCCGTTGGAAGACGGTGAGCGACGACGCGACCTCGGCCACCGGGGGGACGAACTGGATGGCGCTGGCACCGTTGCCCACGACGCCGACACGCTTGCCGGCGAGGTCGACCCGGTGGTCCCATCGCGCCGAGTGGAACACGTCACCCTCGAAATCGGACAGGCCGGCGAGGTCGGGGACGAAGGGGCGGTTGAGCTGGCCCACAGCGAACACCACCGCGTCGACGGTGTCGGTTCGCCCGTCGCCGAGTGTCAGCGTCCAGGTTCCCTCGGCATCGTCGAAGCGCGCCGAGTGAACCTCGGTCCCCGTTCGCAGAAGGGGTCGAAGCCCGTAGGCGTCACACAGGTCCTCGAAGTACTCGAGGATCTCCGCCTGGCCGGCGAAGCGGCGCGACCAGTCGGGCCGAAGCGCGAAGGAGAACGAGTAGAGGTGTGAGGGAATGTCACACGCCGCGCCCGGGTAGGTGTTGGCGCGCCAGGTTCCGCCGACTCCGTCGGAGCGCTCGTAGACGACCACGTCGGAGAAGCCGGCGTCGCGGAGTCGAATCGCCATGCACAACCCGGCCGCGCCCGCACCGACGATCGCTATCCGACGGCCGCTCATCGCCACCCCTGCCCCGGTGTCCATCGGCGGACCACTCGTGCGGGAACACCCACGGCCACACAGCGATCCGGGAGGTCCGAGGTCACGATCGATCCGGCCCCCACGACGACGTGCTCTCCGATGGTGACGCCGGGCAGGACCACGGTGTTGTGCCCGAGCCAGCTTCCCGACCCGATCCTCACGGGAGCCTCCGGCTGGTTCTGCCGCGAGATCGGCACCTCGAGATCCTCATACCCGTGGTTCATGTCGGTGATGTGCACGTTGTGGCCGGTCCACACGTCGTCGCCGATCTCGATGGACCGGTGTGCGACCACGCTGCTGCCGCGCCCGATGAGGCAGCGGTCACCGATCACCAGGACACGGGGACCGAGCCCCGCGTGATCCGGGCCCCAACCGGCACTCAACGCGCATCGCCCCGACACCATCGTGTCGCGGCCGATGTGGATCGAACCGACGTTCAGCAGCGTCTCGTGGGGGAAGCACACGATGCTGCCCCTGCCGAACGAACCGAAGCGGCGACCCTCGGGGGAGTCGGGGCCGATCGCACCGACCGATTTGAAGAGTTCCCAGCCCCGGCGGACCCACGGCCCCGCCACCGAATAGGCGGCCGACCTGAGATGGTCGAGGGGGCCCCGCCGGGTCAGGTCGCGGTTGAACATTGATGCAACGTAGCCACCGACCGACGGGGACCGTGGCCGCCGACCGTCGCCGCACCCTCACGAACGCGCCGGTGAGTGCCGATGGGCACCGGTGGCCCGTCTTCGAACCCGCACCCCGACGCTGTGCTTCGAGTCGGTCCGACCGGACTGGCATCCCCGGCTTCCCGAGTTCGCCGCCGCCGCGAACGCCGTGTCGCTGATGATGCCCTACGTCGAGCCGTTCGTCGTGCGGGCGGTCCGTTCCGAGTTGTCCGCCCTCGATGGTGAGCTCGCCGAACAGGCGCGCCGCTATGCGGAACAGGAGTCGCGCCACCACACCCAACACCGGCACTTCAACGAACGACTGAGTGGAACGGTTCGCGGCGTCGGTGTGCTCACCCGGGCGATGGAATGGACATTCCGAGGGCTGTCGAGGTGGGGCTCACCCCGGTTCCACATGGCCTACTCGACCGCGTCGGAGGCGCTCGCCTACGGGTTGGCACGGTGGGTCGAGCGGCACCACCACGAACTGTTCGACGGTGCCGATCCCGACGCCGCGCGCCTGTACCTGTGGCATCTCGCCGAGGAGGTCGAGCACAAGCAGGTAGCCGTCGACGTGTATGACGAACGGTACGGTTCGCGGGCGGCCCTGATGTGTGCACTCGCCTTCACGACGGTGTTGTTGGCGCTGTTCGCCACCGCCGGCACCGTCGTCGGCCTCGTCCACCTCGGTCGGCGGGTTCGGCCGTCGATGCTGTGGAACCTCTGCCGTTGGGGCACCGGCTTCGTGTTCACCGAACTGCCCAACATGTTCGTCGCGCTCCTTCCCGGCCACCGCCCCGCCGACTTCGTCGATCCCACGTGGTACGCGGTGTTCCTCGCCGGACTCGAAGCCGCACCGGTGAGGGGAGCGGTGCCGACGCCGTAGTCGTCCCGGCCGTCGGGCGGACCGGCGGTGGCGCTCGAGCGGCATTGCAGGCTCCGGCGACGGGCGGCATACCCTGAGCAGTCGTGCCGAAACCATCGTCGCAACACGAGCCTCGCGCCGTTGGCACCTGGGCCACCGCGGGCTCCGGTGCCAAGCGTGCCGGGAGGGCGACTCCCCGGGCGATGAGCTGGGTGGTGTCGGACGACCTCGACGGGAGCGGGCGGCTTCGGATCCGGGGCGACGCCCGCGGGCGCGCCGATGCCGCTCCCGTGCTGTTGGTCCACGGCGGTGGACAGACGCGCCACTCGTGGTCCTCGACCGCTACGGCCCTCGCGGACGCGGGCCGGCTCGCGATCGCGTACGACCAACGCGGCCACGGTGAGAGCGACCGCTCCCCCACCGCCCACTACGAGGTGGGTCGTTTCGCCGAGGATCTCGCCGAGATCACGGCGACTTTGGACGAGCCCCCATCGTCGTGGGGGCATCGCTCGGTGGCCTCGCCGCGATGTCGGCGGAGGGCATCCTCGCACCCGGCCTGTTCCGCGCACTCGTCCTGGTCGACATCACCCCCGACCGGAGCCGGAGGAGTCGGGCGTCGTGTCGTTCATGATGGACAACGTGGTCGACGGGTTCGCCGACCTCGACGAGGCCGCCGACGCGGTCGCGTCGTACCAACCACGGCGACCACGACCATCCAACCTCGACGGCCTTCGCAAGAACCTCCGTCAGGGGCCCGACGGCCGGTGGCGCTGGCATTGGGACCCCGAGCTCTTCAACGACCGGCGTGGGCTTCGCTCCGGTACCGACCGGAGGCTCGACGAGGCCGCCGCGCCGCTGAGGTGCCCCACCCTGCTCGTTCGTGGCCGCCTCAGCGACCTCGTCAGCCTCGAGACGGCGCGGAGTTCCTCGACATGGTTCCCCATGCGAGGTTCGCAGACGTCGCCGACGCCGGCCACATGGTCGCCGGCGACCAGAACGACCGGTTCACCGCCGCGGTGCTCGACTTCGTCGGCGAGGTGCTCGACGGCACCGCACCCCACCCGCGCGTTAGCGGAAGGCGAGTCGGACCAGTCGCTCCTTCATGCGACTCATCGGCGGATAGAGCAGTGGCGGATCCGGGCGGGTCGGCTTTCGAAGCACCGAGCGGTAGTGGGTGAACGTGTCGAAGCCCGCCTTGCCGTGGTAGGCGCCGATGCCCGAATCGCCGACTCCACCGAAGGGAAGCGCGTCGGGCAGCACGTGCATCACCGTGTGGTTGACACACGCTCCGCCCGAGCTGGTTCGCTCGAGCACGCCATCGGCGGTCGCCGGCGACTCGGTGAAGACGTACAACGCCAACGGCTTGGGACCGGCGTTCACCTTCAGGACCGCTTCGTCGATCGAGTCGACTCCGACGACCGGCAACAGCGGACCGAAGATCTCCTCGGACATGATCGAGGACGACTCGGTGGGGTCGGACACCACGGTCGGTGCGAGATAGCGCGACTCACGGTCGAAATCCCCACCGACGACTACCTGGCCTCCACAGTCCTTGAGGAGTCCGACGAGACGGTCGTGGTGCCGCTCGTTGACGATCCTCGCGAAGTCCGGTGACCTCGACGGGTCGGGGCCGTAGAACCCGCCGACGACGGCGCTGAGTCGGTCGAGGAACTCGTCCTTGGCCGCGCGCTCGACCAGCACGTAGTCGGGGGCGATGCAGGTCTGCCCTGCGTTGAGGAACTTGCCCATCGCGATCCGTCGGGCCGCGACGGCGAGGTCGGCGTCCGCGGCGACGATGGCGGGGCTCTTTCCGCCGAGCTCGAGAGTGACGGGAGTGAGATGACGGGCAGCCGCCGCCATGACGACGCGGCCCACCGCCGTCGAGCCGGTGAAGAACACGTGGTCGAATCGCTCCTCCAACAACGCGGTCGTCTCCGGTACCCCACCTTCGACCACCGCGACGGCAGCGGGGTCGAGGTGGCGGCGAATCAGGCGACTCAGCACCTCGCCGGTCCGTGGCGACAACTCCGAGGGCTTGGCGACCACGGCGTTGCCGGCGGCGATCGCGGCCGCCATGGGCTCGACGAGCAGTTGCACCGGGTAGTTCCACGGGGCGATCACCAACGCGACCCCCAGTGGTTCGGCCAGTAGCTCCGCCACACCGGGACGTGCCAGCATCCCCGGCGACACCCGCCTCGGACGCGACCAGCGTTCGAAGTGTTTCAAGAGGTAGCGGATCGCAAGCCGGGCGTGACCGACATCCGCGTAGAACGCCTCGATCGCGCTACGGCCAAGGTCCTCGACGATCGCCCCGGTGAGTTCGTCGGAACCCTCGTCGAGCATCGTGAGCATGGCCTCGAGTTGGCGACGACGCCACGCTGCGGGACGGGTGTCCCCGCGGTCGAAGGCCGCCCGAACCGAACCGACGATCTCTCCGTAGCCCATCGCCGAATGCTAACGACCCCCGCCGCTCACGGCCTTGCTGCCGCGTTCGTGACGGGCGCCGACGGCGGGTCCTCCTCGCGATGTCCTCGCCGGATCTCCCACGCCCTGATCCGCTCACCCATCGGGGTCGACGGCGGACCGGCAACGAAGGGCCAGATCTCATTCGCGAGGCGACGCCAGTTGCCCACCGCGTGCAACTCTCCGAACAGCGAGAAGAGGCCGAGGTTGATCCGTTGCACGATCACCATGAACGAGGGGAGGGTCACCGACTTCATCACCTCGCCGTAGGGGCCGCCGAGGTCGAAATAGCGTCGCAGGCTCGTCGACGCGTACTCGGGGGTGATCTCGGTCGACCCGTCGGCCATGACCTGTTCGAAGAAGTGGGCGAAGTAGTCGTGGATCTGCTCGTCGGTCAGATACGAGCCCTTCGACACCACCCCGACCTCCTCGAACACCCGCCGCACCTCCGCGGCGTCCGCGTCGAACACCATCGCCTTGATCATGCACTCGAACCGGCGGACCTCCTCGGGGCTGAACACCTTGCACAAGCCGTAGTCCAAGAACGTGATCCGCCCGCCCGGCTCGAACAGGTAGTTGCCGGGGTGGGGGTCACCGTTGAAGATCCCCAGCCGGTAGATGCCGCCGAAGGCGAAGCGGTAAAGGGTCTCCGCGGCGAGGTCGCGCTCGCTCTGGGACCACTGGAGCACCTCGGACCAGCGCGCGCCGGTGGCCAGTTCGGTGGTGAGCACCCTCGTGGTGGAGAGCTCGTCGACGACCCGCGGAACGTGGATCGTCGGGTGATCGTCGTAGTACTCCGCGAAGCGGCGCTGGTGCGCCGCCTCGATCCGGTAGTCGAGTTCCTCGACGAGGCGTGTTCGCAACTCCTCGACGATCGGCTTGGGGTCCATCCCGCTGAACAACACCCCGAGGGCGCCGAAGAGCAAGTCGGTATTGCCGAGGTCGGCTCTGATCGCCTCGTCGACACCCGGATACTGCACCTTGACCGCGACGTCGACCCCGTCATGGGTTCGTGCACGGTGGACCTGGCCGATGGAGGCCGCAGCGAGCGGTTCGCGCTCGAAGTGGGCGAAGACCTCATCCGGATCGCCGCCGAGTTCGGATCGGACGACACCGGAGGCCAGCTCATAGCTCATCGGCGGCGCATCCTGTTGCATCCGTGCGAGCGCCTCGCGGACCGGTTCGGGAAGCCCACCGTCCAGGTAGCTCGCCATCTGGCCGAGCTTCATCACCGCGCCCTTCATGTTGCCGAGCACCTCGGCGACCTGCTCGGCAGTGCGCAGCTCGTAGCGCGCCTGCAGCTCGGCCTTCCTCTCGCCCGACGCCAGCGCCGATTCGGCCCGCAGTTTCGCGAGGCCGGTGCCGGCGCTCGCGCCGAGCCGCACCAGCTCCGCCGTCCGAGCGGCGCGCCCACCACGGACATGGCGGCGCGGCGCGCCGGTCTCCGCGATCGTCGACCGTGTGCCACGCCACCACACCACGACGGCCGCCGCGCCGAGCACCGACGCTCCGAACACTGCCCCGCGGGACGGCCTCCGGAGCGTCACATCAGGACTCCTCGATCGTGATCGAATGGATCACGACGTCGGTGTCGGGCCGGTCCTGTCGGTCGGTGGAGACCTGCTGGACGGCGTCGAGCACGTCGAGTCCGGCGATGAGCTTTCCGAACAACGAATAGCTCGGCGGAAGGCCCACACCGGACGGACCGGAGACGATGAAGAACTGACTGCCGTTGGTGTCCGGTCCGGCGTTGGCCATGGCCAGCGAGCCGATCTCGTACGCGCCGCGGGAGGGCAGTTCGTCCTCGAACCGATAGCCGGGACCGCCCCTTCCGCTTCCCTCGGGACACCCGCCCTGGATCATGAAGCCGTTGATGACGCGGTGGAATACGAGGCCGTCGTAGTAGTGGTACCGCGCGAGGTTCACGAAGTTGTTGACCGTCCGCGGCGCCTTCGCCGGGTGCAGGTAGGCCACCATGTCACCCATCGAGGTCGAGATCGTCGCCTGATAGCTCTTCTCTGGGTCGATGGTCATCGGCATGGGCGCGGGGAACTTGGTTCGACGCTCCGAGGAGCCGTCGGCGGCCGGTGCGGGGGTGGCGGTCATCTGGCGTTGCCTTTCGGGGTTCGGACGCCGGATCGAACCGGCGGCGACGCGACACTACCTTCACGGCCCCCCGCCCCTCCGGGAACCGACCGTGCCCGGATCATGCCGAACCCGCACCGAACCGAGCGAGGACGGACAACGCCTTCGCGTTGTCGAGGTCCAACACGTCGGCGCCGCCTCGCCGGGCGTTTCGGGTGGGAAGGACCACCGAGGTCGGCATCGAGCCCGACAACCGTCGCACCAGCGAGAAGAAGTCGCCGAAACCCAATGCCTCGTCGACCTTCACCCCTTTTCGGGCGGCTCCGGCGACGCGCACCAGCGTGAGCGGGTTCCTCGTCGATCCGACCTTGTCGATCACCTGACGGATGAAGGTCTGTTGGCGTTGTTGGCGCCCCAGGTCCGCCGTGGGGTCCAGGACCGGACGACCGTCGATCGACTCGTAGTAGTGGCGTGACCGCACATACGCCAGCGCGGACGAGCCGTCGAGGTGGTGCGTGCCGGGGTTGGGGATCCGGAGGCCCGAATTGGGGTCCATGGCGGCGTGCTCGAAGTGCACGTCGATCCCGCCGAGCGCATCGACCATCGATGCGAAGCTGACGAAGGAGACCTCCACGTAGTGCTGGACGGGGATGCCCAGGTTCGCGGTGAGCGTCTTGACCAGGTTCGCCGGCCCGGCGGCGTAGGCGGCGTTGATGCGACCGTGGCGGCCGGTTGCCACATTGGTCACCCAGAGGTCACGGGGGATCGACATCATCGTCGCGCCGTCGGGTCCCACTCGCAGAACGATCAGTGTGTCGGTTCGGGTCCCGCTCACCTCGCTGGACGTGCCGATCGCGCCGAGATTGGGGGTGTCGTCGGTGATCCCGGCTCGCGTATCGGTGCCGACGAGCAGGTAGTTCACCGCGCCCCCGACGGCCGGCCGCTCCGCACCGGCCAGGTCGACCCGCTGCAGTCCCTCGACGGTACGCCACGCCCACACGGTCACACCCGCTATCAGCGCGATCACCAGTAGCGGCAGATACAGGAAGACCCACCGGAGCTTCGGGCGCACCCACCGGCGCCACCGAGGCGTTCTCGCGTCCCGTGCGGTCGGAGTCGGCGATGGCGCGCCCGCTCCTCCACTCCCGGCGGGCGGCGGCGCCGGCTGGGCGACCGTCGCCCCGCGACGGAGCCGCTCCCGATCGGCGGGCCTCGGCACGCGGCCGGCCGGAAGGCGTGGATCGTGCGACCCAGCGGTACCGGTCGCGTCGGGACGGGCGCGGACGCCGCCGCGGCGAGGCACCTCCGGACCGGTCGACGAGTCGGGATGCTCGCCCCAGGTCACCGTGGAGCCCACATGGTCGTCGAGCGCACGAAGACGATCCCAGACGTCACCCTCGGGTGCCGGACGCCGCGTTCGGTCGGGATCCTCGATATCGGCCATCGGTCCATTCTGACCGGCCCACGGCCCGGGGCCGGGGTATGGGCCCGGCACCGGCGAGCCCCGGCCGGTGAGACGTGTTCTCCCGCGCGACCGCGCATGAACCCAACCGGGTGCCGATCGGCGGCACGGCCGATACCCTCGACCATTGTGAGTGGTGGTCCAACCACTCCATGTGGTCATCTCGGGAAGGTCGGCGTGTCGAGCACGAACCAACATCGGGGGAGCCCCCGCAACGGGGCCGAACGCGGCGACCGAGCGGGAGGCGGCACGATGTCGGCTCGACATCCCGAAGGTGCGACGCCCGCACCGCACATTTGGCAACAACCCGAACGCGACCCCTGGTCGCGGGACGTACCCACCGAGGCACCGGCGCTGGACCCGGCGGGCCGCTCGCTGTTCGCGATGGACGACCTCCGCTCGGAGTTCGAGCCCGGGACGCTCCAGGGCGACGTGTACCGCGCGTGCTATCGGCTGCTGGGCGACCACGACCTCTCCGCGGCGTCCACCTACGACGCGATGCGGCGTGCGATCGACCGGGTCTCCCTGAAGGCGGACCCCTTCCAGGCCATGGTCGCCGCCCTGGCGATCTGTGTCGACGCCGACCGGACCCACGGCGAACTCCTCGGTGTCGTCACCTTCGCGCAGCATCGGGCCCGGTTGCGCCGCGACCTCCGACGCCGCCCGGAGGTGGAACGAGCGGTGCTCGCGATGCACTTCCTGGTGGCGGTGCCGAGCGTGATCGTCGCCCGCCGCCTCGGCCTGCCCGAGCAGCGCGTCCGTGAGATCGCGCTCGCGTGGAGGCTGCTCGACGACGGGGGAGCCGACAACCTCCTCAGCGAGATCGACGCGTGGATCAGCGAGCCGTCGGATCCGTCCGGTGAGGCCGACCTCCACCATCTCGATCACCTCGACGAGCCCGCCGGAGGCTGACTCGTCGGTCCGGGCCGGGCGCCCCGGTCCCCGCCTCCGCGGGCGGCGGCGCGATCCGCGGCCGCGGAGACCGCCCCTGCGATCGCGCGACGACACCCAATAGGATCCGGCTTCCCCGACGTCATCGTCACGCCCACGTTCACCGGGACCGCCATGGCCACGACCGCGTACCCGCGAGCCATCTCGCTCGACATCCTCGGCCGCCTGCTCGAATCCGACGAGGAGGTGATGGCCGCCCACGACCGCGTCATGGCCTGGCTCGACGAACACCGCGCCGAGATCGGCGACCACGCCGTTGCCTGGGCGGCGTCGAAGGCCTGTGACCTGGGGATCGAGAGAGCCGAGCGCGGCGCGGCATCCGCCATCGACACCCAGGAGCTCGCCCGATTCAGCGAACTCCCCACCGCGGCGCGCGTCACCGTCGCGCTCGTCCGGTTCTGCAACCTCGGCGTCGACGACGTGGCAACGCTCACCGCCCGCGAGCCATGGGAGATCGACGCGCTGCTCCGCTTCGACGACGGCACCGACCTGCATCCCCGCACCGAAGACACGGGTCCACGACCGCAACCGACCGATCCCGCGCTCCGTCGGCGTCGCCTCGGTATCGCACTCGCGGTGACCACCGTGCTGGGAACGCTCGTGATAGCGGGAATGGTGGCGAGATCCGGCAAGGGCGCGTCACGACAGCACCCCGTGGCGAAGGCGCGGCTCGCCAGCGCAGCGCTCGTCAACCGCAGCGACCGTTCCAAGGCGTGCACCGACGGGACCCCCCAGGCCGCCCTCCCGCCGCGTGTCGACCGCCTCGACGTCTCGGGCGAGGAGCGGACGGTCCGCTGGGTGGCCGGGTCGCCCAGCGCACCGGACGCGCCGAGACTCCTCGTCGTCGACCTGCCCGACCTCGGCCAGAGCATCGACGAGCACGTCGCCGAGACGAGCTTCGACACCTTCGCCCGCGCCGCCAACGCGGTCGTGGCAACCGTCGGGCCGGCGGATCGCGCCGCCTGGAACGTTACGGCGAGCCCCGACGGCCCCGCCGACGACGCCTACCTCGAGCAGGTGCTGCGCCGCGGCGGCGAGGAGTTCTGCGTCAGCCCACGCCGGGTGGTGCTGGCGGGACGCGGAGCCGGTGCACACCTGGCGGCCGCGTTCGCATGTCGACACCCCGCCACCGTCCGCGCGCTCATCCTGGTCGCCGGGGTCTACCACCCCGAGGAGTGCGCCTCCGACGCCGTCGACTCGGTGCTGTCCTTTCGGGGGAGCGCGGATGAGGTGTTCCCACCGTCGGGCGGTACCGGTGCCGCCTACGACCTCGCCCT
Organism: Microthrixaceae bacterium; assembly: GCA_041394325.1. GTDB lineage: Bacteria > Actinomycetota > Acidimicrobiia > Acidimicrobiales > Microtrichaceae > JAWKIJ01. Next base: position 2,209,381 of record JAWKIJ010000001.1, on the reverse strand, counting down.
GTCGCGGGTCGAGGTGCGCGACGGGACCGACTACCGGCTCGGAGCGACCAACGCGGACCTCAACCGCTGGGCCTCGCTGCTCGGGTGCAGGGGCGCCGCGACCCAACAGATCGGCTTCGTCGACGTTCGCATCGTCACCCGCTGCGGGCGCTCCGGCACCGGCGAGCTGTGGAGGGTCACACGTCCGGAGGGCCACGTCTGGTTCGGGTCGGTCTACGACGTGGCGTTCCAGTTCGTCACGACCGGGCCGCTCGCCGCGGTGCGCTGACTCATCGCGCCCTGTTGCGGAACGTCGAGATCGCCGCGAGCGTCGACCACGTGGCCGGGGTGGCGGGAGCCGGCCGCTCGCGGGCCACGGCATCCTCGCCGACGCGGCGCACCAGCAACAGGCTCCCCTCGGGTGTGTCGCCGACGAGGAGGCCGACCGCGGGGACGACGACTCGCGACTCCAGGCCGTGCATGGTCTCGATCACACGGCGCGATTGTGCCGTCATGACCGCGATCAACAGGTCGACGCACTCCCGCGTCCCGATCGCCATCGCCGCGGCCACGGCGTCGAGGTTGACCGGCCCGCTCGTGAGGTCGATCCCCATCGACATGCTGAGCGCTGCGAATCGAACGGCAAGCCACTCGTTGGCGGCGTGGTGCTCGTGCCCACGATCCGGCCCACCCGCGCCACGGTCCAAAGGGTCCCGGCCCACGGCCGACGACCGGTCGAGCACCGCGATGTAGGGCACCGAACCCGGAGAGACGGGGGCGAGCCCGTACAGGTCGACGAGATCACACACCGCCAGGTCGACCAGCCTCCGCCGGCCACGCTCCACCTCGGTCAGCTCGGCGGCGTCCCACGATCCGCCACTCGCGCGTGAGAGCTCCTCGACGCTGCGCCGCGCCGCGGTACGACATCGGTACAGCGCCGAGCCCAGGCGTGCGACGGGCACCACCCCGTCGTTCCGTCTGGAGTACGCCATGGCCATGGTTCATCCGTCGTCGGGCGCCGCGCCGCGTTGAGCCCCCCCACGAAAATGGGGCCGCCTGCCCCAGACCGACCCGGACCTCGCTCAACGGAACGGTGGACCACCGACCCAGGCGACGAGCGAACGTCGTATTCCGCTGCGCAACGGTCTCACACGGTGATACTCGAAGGACGGAAAGACGACCGCGGTGCCGAGTGGAGTCGAGACGTCGGCAAACCAGGCGCGCCGCTCGTCGCCGGCATCGACGTCCTGGAAGAACTCGAGCTCTGCGCCCACATAGTCACCGGGATCGCTGAGTTGAACGACGATCGACAGCTTTCGTCCGGCGACGCCCGAGTCGAGGCCGTCCTGATGCCAGGAGTAGAAGGCTCCCGGACTGTCGTAGACCGTGAACTGGAGGTCCTCGGTGAACCCCGTCAGGTCGAAACCGTAACGGCGATTGGCTCGACGGGCGACGGCCGCCAACCTCTCGTAGATCCACCACGTCTCGTCGTCGGGAGCCAGCCAGCCGGTGCGGGACCGACGGATGGCCGAGTCGTGCACCGATTCGCCGTGCTCGCCTTCGAGCGCCGCGTCGCCAACCTCGTGGTCCGGGGCGGCCCCGACGATCCGCCGGCACTGCCGTGCGGTGAACGCCCGAGGATGGATCTCATAGGACTGATACGGCGGCGGCTGCTCGTGCTCGATAAGTGGGCGACCGAAGAGGTCCTCGCGCGCCGGCACGGGCGACCGGGGCCTACTTTCCGACGTCCGCGCCGGGGCCGTCGGGACCGTAGTAGTAGGTGGTGGAGGGGGCGACGGTCGTGCTCGTCGTCGTGGTGGGCATCGTCGAGGGCACCGCCGCCTCCCGATTGCCGGCCACACGGACCGCCGGGTTCGGATCGGGGCGCGGACAGCCTCCGAGCGAGACCATCACAGCGAGGGTCGCAGCGGCCGTCAGGGCTTTTCGGGGGGCCGTCATCGGTCGAGCACTCCATCTCACAGTCGGAACACGCGTGGCACCGGCCACACGTACCGCGCGATGCGCGGGTGTGCGAGCTTACCGAGCGCTCCGACGCCGACCCCAACAAGCCGCCCCCCGGCCGACGGCGGGAACGACCGTTCACTCCTCGCTGAAGAAGACGTTCTTCACCTCCGTGTAGTGATCCATCGCCGCCATCCCCAACTCCCGTCCCATCCCCGACCGCTTGAAACCGCCGAAGGGGGCCTCGGTCCGGACGCTCCGACTCGTGTTGACCGACATCACACCCGTCCTCACCGCCCTGGCGACGCGGATGGCACGACCCAGGTCGTTCGTCCACAGCGAGCCCGACAGCCCGTAGGGGGAGTCGTTGGCGATGCGCACCGCGTCGTCCTCGTCGTCGAAGGGGATCACCGCGGCGACCGGGCCGAAGATCTCCTCCTGGGCGACCCGCATCGAGTTGTCGACTCCCGACAGCACCGTCGGGCCCAGGTACCACCCGGGACCGGCCGAGGTGCCCTCCAGCGTCACCTTGGCCCCTTCGGCCCGGCCGATCGCCACGTAGTCGAGGGCCGTGGCGCGCTGGCCTTCGGAGATCATCGGTCCGAGCTGGGTCGCTTCGTCGAGAGGATCGCCCACCACCAGCTCGGCGGACGCGTCGGTGAAGCGTTCGACGAACTCGTCGTAGATCGATCGTTGCACCACGAACCGACTCCGGGCGCAGCAGTCCTGTCCGGTGTTGTCGAACACCGACAGCGGTGTCGCCTCGACGACCCGGTCGAGCGACGCGTCGCCGAAGACGATGCACGCTGACTTACCGCCGAGCTCGAGCGAGAGGCGGGTGATGTTGTCGCTGGAGGTTCGCAGGATCTGCGCTCCGGTCGAGGAATCGCCGGTGAAGCTCAGCTTCGAGACCCGACGGTCCCCCGCCAGACGATTGCCGACCGTCGAGCCCGGTCCCGGCAGTATCGAGACCGCCCCGGGCTCGACCCCGGCGTCGAGCAGCGCCTGGCCCAGCAACAAGGCGGTCAGGGGGGTCATCGACGCGGGTTTGACGACCACCGGGTTGCCGCACGCGAGGGCGGGCGCAACCTTCCACGTCGTGATCAGCAGCGGGAAGTTCCAGGGCACGATGAGGCCGCACACCCCCACCGGCTCGCGAAGGGCGACGTCGAGGCCCGCATCCTGGACGGGGATCACCTGGCCGTAGTGCTTGTTCGCAGCGCCCGCGAAGAACTCGAAGACGTCGGCCGCCGCGCCTACCTCCCAACGTGCGTTGCCGATCGGGTGCCCGGCGTTGCGGGCTTCGGCGACCGCGAACTGCTCGGCCCGCTCCCGCAACAGCGCCGCGACCCGCAACAGGACCCGGCCACGGTCGGTGGCACTGGCGCGCCGCCAACGTCCGTCCTCGAACTCCGACAGCGCCGCCGCGACCGCGGCGTCCACGTCGGCGGGTGCCCCTTTGGAAACGGTCAGGAGCCGTTCGCCGGTGGACGGCTCGAAGACGTCCATCGCCTCCCCCGCGAGCGAGGGAACTGAGCGACCGCCCACGATCAGGTCGAGGTGTTCGGGCAGCGCCGGAGCATGTGCACTGTTGGCCATGCGGCGGATCGTACCGGTGCGTCCAGCTCCTAGATTGGACGCCCGGCCGGTCCGACGCGACACAGGGCGGGTTTCGTAGAGTTCGGGGCCACGAGGAGCCACATGGATCGCTTGACCGACAAGGTCGCCGTCATCACCGGGGGTGCTGCGGGGATGGGTGCCATCGCCTGTCGCCGCTTCGCCGAAGAGGGCGCGAAGGTCGTCGTCGCAGACACCGACGTCGACGCCGCAACATCGGTCGCCAAGACCATCACCGACGCCGGGGCGCGGCCGTGGCGGTCGCGGTCGACGTCCGGCGCGACGAACAGGTCGAGGCGATGGTCGCGACCGCGTTGTCCACCTGGGGTCGCCTCGACGTGCTCTACAACAACGCCGGGGTCTCGCCCGGCGACGACGGCACGCCGTTGGAGACCTCCGAGGCGACCTGGGACCTCACCTTCGACGTCAACGTGAAGGGGGTCCACCTCTGTTGTCGCCACGGCATCGCCGCGATGCTCGAGTCGGGCGGCGGATCAATCGTCAACGTCGCGAGCTTCGTCGCCCACATGGGTGCCGCGACACCCCAGATCGCCTACACCTCCTCCAAGGGGGCCGTCCTCGCGATGACCAGGGAGATCGCGGCGATCTACGCCCGCGACGGAATCCGGGCCAACGCCCTGTGCCCCGGCCCGGTGCTCACCCCGCTGCTCGCAAAGTTCCTTTCGGACGACGAGAAGCGGCAGCGTCGGCTCGTGCACATCCCGATGGGTCGATTCGGCGAGGCCGACGAGATGGTCAACGGCGCACTGTTCCTCGCCTCCGACGAGAGTTCGTTCATGACCGGGCAGTCGCTGCTGATCGACGGTGGCATCACGTCCACCTACACCACTCCCCTGTGAGCCGACCGCTCACCCGGCCACCCGTTTGCCTCGACGGTCGGGGCCTCACCCAGGAGCCGACATGCTCACGCTCGACGAACTGACCCGACTACACGAACTGGGCGAGATCGACACCGTGTTGGTGGTGTTCCCCGACATGCAGGGCCGCCTGATGGGCAAACGGGTCGTCAGCTCGTTCTTCCTCGACCAACTGCCGGTCAACGGCGGTGCGATCGAGGCCTGCGACTACCTCCTGGCGGTGGACCTCGACATGGAGGTGCTGGCGGGGTTCCGCTTCACCAACTGGGAGACCGGCTACGGCGACTTCGTGTGCCGTCCGGACATGTCCACGCTGTGCCGGGTGCCATGGTTGGATCGAACGGCACTGGTCATCGGCGACCTGGTCGACCACCACGACACACCGATCCCGGTGTCGCCACGCGAGATCGCGCAGCGCCAGATCCGTGCGGCCGCCGAGATCGGCTTCACGGTGAAGGTGGGCACCGAACTCGAGTTCTTCGTCTTCCGGGAATCGATGGACGAGGCCGCCGACAAGGGCTTCCAGGGCCTGACACCCGGCAGCAACCACATCATCGACTACCACATCCTCGCGACCTCCTCCGAGGAGGACCTGATCCGCACGATCCGCAACGACATGGTCGCCGCGGGGCTCCCCGTCGAATACTCCAAGGGTGAGGCGGGGCGCGGCCAGCACGAGCTGAACCTGCGCTACGCCGACGCGCTGCGAATGGCCGACAACCACACGATCTACCGGAACGGCGCCAAGGAGATCGCCGCGGCGGCAGGTCGCGCGCTCACATTCATGGCGAAGTACGACATGGACGAGGTCGGGTCGTCCTGTCACATCCACTCGTCGTTGTGGACCGGCACGCCCGGGGAGAGCGGCGACGAGCGATCGGCGATGCCGGCCGAGGACGGCTCGATGAGCGACACCTTCCGATGGTGGTTGGGCGGCCTGTTGGACACGGCCGCGGACTTCGCGTTGTGCTGGGCGCCCTTCGTCAACTCCTACAAGCGCTACCAACCGGGTTCGTGGGCACCCACCGCCATCGGTTGGGGTACCGACAACCGAACCCTGGGATTCCGCGTGGTCGGCTCGGGGCAGGGCCTTCGGGTGGAGAGCCGGATACCCGGATCCGACTGCAACCCGTACCTTGCGATCGCCGCGACGATCGCCGGAGGGTTGCACGGCATCGCCAACCGGATCGAACCGCCCGATCCCTTCGACGGAAACGGGTATACGGCGGATCTTCCCCGCATCCCCCACACCCTCATCGACGCCATCGGCCGCTTCGAGCGCAGCGAGGTGGCTCTGGCCGCGTTCGGCGAGGACGTGCACTTCCACCTGCTGCACCTCGCCCGCCAGGAGTGGGATTCGTTCAACCGTCACGTCACCGACTGGGAGTTGCGCCGCAACTTCGAGCAGTTGTGAGCGAGATTCCGATGACCGAACCCACGACCCGTCCACCGCTGATCGCCCTCGGTGCACAGCGTCACCCGCCCGGCGTTCTTCCGGCTCGAGCCGACCTTCGCGATCATCACGGACTATCTCGACGCGCTTTGGAGGGCCGGCGGATTGCCCTGGCCCGTCTTCCCCGACGGCGACGCGACCGCCTCCGCCGACCGGGTGCTCGACGCTGCGGACGGACTCGTCCTGGTGGGCGGGCTCGACGTCGACCCGTCGCGGTTCGGCGAGGCCCCCACGAGACGACGAAACCCGCCCCGGAGGCCCAGGAGGAACTCGAGCTCGAACTGTTGCGCGGTGCGCTGCAGCGCGCCTGCCCGTGCTGTGCATCTGCCGGGGTCTGCAACTGCTCAACGTCGCGTTCGGCGGCACCATGCGCCAGCACATCACCGGGTCGCCCGGGGTCGGCGAGCACGGAGTCCCGCTCGGCGGTGGCGGAGCCACCAACCGCTACGAACTGTCGCCGGGGTCCCTGGCCGAAGCGGTGATGGGAACGGCCTCACCGGCGGGCCGGTGCCACCACCATCAGGCCGTGGGCGAGGTGGGTGAGGGCCTCGTGGTCACCGGGCGCACCGCCGACGGTGTCGTCGAGGTGATGGAGCTAGCGGACGCCGGGTCGTGGTTGTTGGCGGTGCAGTGGCACCCCGAGGAGACCGCCGCCACCGACCCGGCGAACCAGGCCCTGTTCGACCATCTCGTCGCGGCCGCGCGCCCGCAGCGCTGAACGGGAGTCACACACCCTCAGCGTTTCAGGCCTTGGGAAGGAAGGGAAGATCGACCACCGTCGCGTCGAGCAGCCTGCCCCGGGCGTCGATCCGCACCGACGTGCCGACGGTGATCTCGGCGTGGAGGTACGCCATCGCGATCCCGTGACCGAGCATCGGCGAGAAGTTCCCCGAGGTGATCGTGCCGATCACGGCGTCGCCGTGCAGGACCCCCATCTCGGCACGGGGAGGACGTTTGCCGGCCACAGACAGCCCTCGCAGCAACGGACTGACACCCAGTTCCTTCTGTGCGGCCAGGGCCTCCCGACCGATGAAGTCGCCCTTCGACCACGACACGACCCACTCGAGCCCGCGTTGAGCGGCGTGACACCCGGGCCCAACTCGTTGCCGTACAGGGGCAACCCGGCCTCCAACCGCAGGGTGTCCCGCGCCCCCAGGCCGGCCGGTTCGACCCCATCGACGTCACCGCACGCCACACCGCCTCCGCCGCGGCGACGGGCACCTCCAACTCCACCCCGTCCTCGCCCGTGTAGCCCGTCCCGGCCGCGGTGCAGGTCGTCCCGTCGAACTCGAACTCGGCCACCCGGAAGCGGCCCACGGCTGCCGCGTCGGGCAGCACCGGCTCGATCATGGCCCGTGCCCGCGGCCCTGCACGGCGAGGATCGCCCGCTCCGGGGTCACGTCGATGACCGTGGCATCCTCGTCGCCGCCCTCGCCACCGTCGAGCACCGCGGATCCGATCGGTGTTCGGCGCGTTGGGCATGACGTCGAAGCAGTCCTCACCGCGCCACCACACGATGACGTCGTCCGCGACCGAACCGTCGTCGAGCAGGGAGTGCGTGTACTGGCAGCGCCCCGGCTCGACCTTGCCCAGGTCGTTGGTCAACGCGAACTGGAGGCGCCCGAAGGCCCCGGACCTTGAACGCGGATGGTGCCGAGGTGGCTGACGTCGAACACGACGGCGGAGGTCCGACAGGCCCGGTGTTCCGCGAGCGTGCCGGCGTCGTACTGCAGCGGCATCTCCCAGCCGCCGAAGGGCACCATCTTCGCCCCGAGCGAGCGGTGGACACCGTCCAACGGTGAGTGCCGGAGTGTCACCGCCGCCTACTGACCCACAGCGGTGTGCGCGGCCGCCCCGCGTCCGATGCCGCGGCGTGGACCGGTGTGTCGACCGTGAGCGGGTCGACCCGACGACGAAGGTGCACGATGCTCGCGTCGAGTTCGTCCTTGACTCCCCCGAGGGGCAACACGTTGAGCACCCCCTGGCCGGCTTGCAGGACGTCGATCAGCTCCTCGCCCGAGCGGACCAGCACCGAGGTGGTGCCCCTGATGACCAGGTTGGCGCTCGCGACGTCACTGCCGAGCTGGTCGCGGAGGTAGCCGAACACCTGGCGTACCTGCTCGAGCTTGATCCCCGCGTCCAACAGGCTCTTGATGACCTTCAACTCGAGCAGGTCGCGGTAGGAATACTGGCGTCGACTCCCGCTGCCCGCCGCGTCGGTCAACGAAGGGCGCACCAGGTCCGTCCGTGCCCAGTAGTCGAGCTGGCGGTAGGAGATGCCGACGATCTCGGCGGCTCGACGTCCGGAGAAGCCCTGTAGGTCGGTCATTCGCGCTCACCTTCGCGTCGTCACAACACGCCGTGCCGGGTTCGGCATTCCCTCGTCGACGTCAAATGCCAACGAAAGAATTACGGCCGTGTCACCGTAGTGGCCCCTCGCGCGGAGAGCAATGATATTCGCGCGGATCGCGCGAATACCATTACTCTCCGGCAACGGTCGGACCCCGTGGATCGCGGGTGGACACGACGGTTCAGGACGCGAAGTCCTCGGGGTTCACCGTGTTGATGAACTGGCGGAAGTCCTCCATGGTCGCCTCGGCGTCCTCCCCCCCGCGCGGTGGCGAATCGCCCTCCTCCTCGACCAGGGCCGCGTCCATCACGTCCTCGACGACGAAGATCGTGCACTGCACACGGACCGCCAACGCCAGCGCGTCGGACGGCCGACACGAGACCGACCAACTGTCGCCGCCACCCCGAAGGTGCAACTCCGCATAGAACGTCGAGCCGCGCAACTCGCTCACGAGGACGTATTCGACCTCCACCCCGACCGTGGCGAGCACGTCCTTCAAGAGGTCATGGGTCAACGGCCGGGGTGCCTCGATGTGCTCGAGCGCGAACACGATCGCCGTCGCCTCCGGGTGCCCGATGAAGATCGACATCGCGCGACCCCGACCCTTGGTCTCGCGCAGCAACACCATGGGGGTGTTGGTCGTGGGGTCGACGGTGACGTGGTCCACCTCCACCTCGATCATGTTGCGACCCTACTCCTCCCGATCAGCCGTCGAGATGCGGATGCAAGCCGTGCCGGACCAATGCTCGGCTCAACGCCTCGCCCTCCTCCATCAACGACGCGAGCGTCGACACGGCGGCTTGACGGGCCTTGGGATTGCGCTGCCGCAACATCGGAAGGATCATCTGCTCGTAGAAGCCGACCTCGCGGGACGCGGCGTTCTTGAACATCTTGAGGTGCCGCGGCTCGATGCCCCGCGCGGTGAATCCGCCGATGGCGCGGACCACCGCGACGGCACTCGCGTCGAAGGTGAGCTCCCCGCCGACGGTCGCCGGGACGACGAATCCGTACTCGACCATGTCGTGGATCTGCTCCACCGACATCCCGGTGACCTCGGCGACGTCGGCGATCGCGAATCGGAGTCCGGTGGTGTCGGAGGTCTGATCGATCGAGCCGACGTCGCCGTCCTCGGAGACCCCGGCGGACGAATCGACCCGACCTCGCCGGCGCGACGGGTCGGTCGTGGCCGCGAGCCGTGCGAACATGTCCGCCGTCGCGTCGTCCGCGGACGGGACCGGGGCGGCATCGGACACGTCGTGTCCGCCCATGGTCGACCCGCGCGGCGCCTCGCCGGGACGTGCCGACCCGGCATGCGCGATGCCGTCGGTCGCGGTCGCGGGCTCCTCGCCCGCGACGCCCGAGGAGCCGGGCGCGTCGGGACGGGACCAGATCGGCTCGGACCACCGGTCGGGAAGCCGCTCCTCCCCCACGGCGATGTCGACGGCCCCAGGGGTCTCCAACTTCTGCTTGATCACCTTGAGCGGTAGGAAGTGGTCCCGCTGTTGGCGGAGTACCCATCGCAGCCGGGCGATGTCCGCCTCGTAGAAGCGCCGATATCCCGACGGGGTCCGCTCGGGATCGATCAGACCCTGCGACTCGAGGAAGCGGATCTTGGAGATCGTGATGTCGGGGAACTCGGCCTGGAGCAGCGTCAGGACCTCGCCGATCGACAGGTGCGAGAGCCCGTCGGAGGCACCGTTGTCAGTCCCCATGGAACACACCCGTCGCGAACACCATGCGGAACTTTCCGATCTGCAACTGATCACCTTCGTTCAATGCCCGGCTGTTGACCCGGTCGCCGTTGAGATAGGTCCCGTTCAGGGAACCCACGTCCTCGACGACGAACCCGTCGTCCTCACGGCGAAGCACCGCGTGGCGACGCGACACCGTGACGTCGTCGAGGAAGACGTCGCTTTCGGGATGCCGCCCGACCGTGGTGAGCTCACGCTCGATGACGAATCGCGAGCCGGCGTTCGCACCCCTTATCACCACCAGCATCGGCGCGGGGCGGTGATCGACATCGCCCCACGCGACCGTCGGGATCGAGGCCGTGTGCTCTCCGGTCGGCTCGCGACCGCCCGCGGCCCCGCCGCGGCTCGACCCGGTCGCACCCTCCGAACCGCCCACCGTCGACAGTCCTCCGGCTTCAGTCGCCGACGAGGGTCCGGTAGCCGTCCGCGTCGAGCAACGCGTCGAGCTCGTTCGGATCGGAGAGGGCGATCACGCAGATCCAACCCTCGCCGTAACAGTCGGCGTTCACCAGTTCGGGCTCGGCCTCCAGTCGATCGTTGACCTCGACGACCTCGCCGGAGACAGGCGCGTAGACGTCGGAGACGGACTTGGTGGACTCGACCTCGCTGAACGAATCGCCCGCGGCGACCGTCGATCCGACGTCGGGGGCCTGCACGAACACGACGTCGCCGAGGTTGGACTGGGCGAAGTCGGTGAGACCGACGACGACCCTCGCCTCGTCGGCTCGGACCCACTCGTGGTCCTTCGAGTAGCGAAGCTCGTTGGGAACGTTCATCGGGTCGACTGTAGTCAACGGCTTCCGGGGTGGGACCCGGGGGGCGAGGGAGCGCCCGACGCGGAAAGGGCCCGCATCCGGTCGGCCCGTCCCTCTGCCAGCGCGGCCGGGCCGCGTCGGAAGTACTGGAGCGCCGCCAGGATCGAGAACAGCACTCCCGGCACCGCGCAGCAGTAGGCGAGCGCCTGCCAGAAGATGTGCCACGTGTGTCCCATGGTCGGCTCGTTGGAGATCATGAACGACGGGAATGCCCCCATGATCGCGAACGTGCCGCACTTGCCCCACCACGTCACATCCATCCGCTTCGCCCCCATGGCCGTGATCACGACCACGAAGGTCGACAACATCACCTCGCGGACCAGGATCAACCAGGAGAACCATGCCGGGGCCTGATCGTCGATGATGACGGCGACGATGCCGACCACGATCAGCAGGCGGTCCACCGTCGGGTCGAACATCGTGCCGAAGTTCGACCGTTGATTGAAGCGACGGGCGACGTAGCCGTCGATCCAGTCGGTCGCCCCCAACGAACCCAGGAGGAAGCCGGCCCAGCCCGGTGAGCGCCGTCCGAAGAGCAGATAAAGGAACAACGGGATGCACAGCATCCGGACGAACGTGATGGCGTTGGGGATCGTGAGGAAGCGGTCGACCGTGAGCTCACCCAGGCCCTCCTCCTGCGGCCTGTAGATCAGATGATGGTCGGAGTGCTGTTCCGGGGCGGTGGGCACGGCGGCGAGCCTACGCTGCGAGGCGATGAACGCCCCCCAAACCCTTCCCGCCGAGGAACCCACCCTGTTCACGCGGATCATCCGGGGCGAGCTTCCCGGCCGCTTCGTGTGGCGCGACGAGCACGCGGTGGCCTTCCTCACCATCGCCCCACTCCGACCCGGCCACACCCTGGTGGTACCGAACGAAGAGGTCGACCGTTGGACCGATCTCGAGCCCGCGCTGATGGTCCACCTCAACGAGGTGGCGAGGACCATCGCAACCGCTCAACAGGCGGCGTTCGACTGTGTGAGGGTCGGCTACATCATCGCCGGACTGGAGGTTCCCCACTGCCACATCCACCTCGTACCGATCCGATCCGAGGCGGACCTGAGCTTCGCGAACGCCGATCCGTCGCCCACGGCCGGGGCGCTCGACGACGCCGCGAGCCGTCTCCGAGCGGCGATCCGCGACCTCCCGGCCCCGACCGTGCGACCCGACCGCACCGAGTAGCCGAGGCGCTACAGCAGCACACCCTGAACCGGCCCCGCTCCCGGGTCCTCGACGGCGACGATCAGGTCCGGACCGTCGTTCCGTGCGTTGTTCACCGCGCGGCCGACCGGATGCATCACCAACACGTCCTCGGCCGGAGGGCCCATCGAGGAGAGCGGCTCCTCACCGTCGTCGGTCCCCGGATCGAGCCATCGCACCCACTGGGAGCGGTCGAGGACGACCGGCATCCGATCATGGATCGGTGAAATGAACCCGTTCGCGGCGCGCGTCAGGATCGCGGTGCTGCGCAGCACCGACTCCTCACCCGCCACCCGGCCGTGCCATTCGGCCCACAACCCGGCGAACACGAGCGGCTCTCCGTCGGCCCGGTGGATGAAGTACGGCTGTCGATCGGACCGGCGCCACTCGTAGAAGCCCGTTGCCGGGACCAGACAACGACGATGCTCGAACGAATAGCGGAACGCGCGGTTCGTAGCGGCCGTCTCGGACCGGGCGTTGATCATCCGGTTCCCGATCCGCGGATCACGGGCGAAACCGGGGACGAGGCCCCAGCGGTACGTGTCGAGTACGCGCCCGTCACCCTCGCGGACGCACACGAGCACCGGATCGGTCGGTGCCACGTTGAACCGTGCGCACGATGCGACGTCGAGGGGATCGACCAGGTTCTCCGCATCGAAGAAGGCAGCGAGCTCCTCGGGTGGCGACGCAGCCACGAACCGCCCGCACATGCCCCGACGCTATTGCGGACGCGCCCCGCCGCGTCGCCGGGCATCTCGACGACGGTCCCCGGGTGCCTCGGAGGCGATCGGTAGTGTCCGCCGGGCGTGAGCACCGAACGACCGGGTGAGAGCACCGAGCCACCCACCCACGCCGAAACCGCCGTCACCCGATCCGGCGCCGACTCGCCGGCGCACGAACCCGACCGACGCATAGGTCGCGATCGCAGGGAGGCTCCGCGCCTGTCGGTGGTGACCCCGACCTTCGACGAGGCCGACAACGTCGTTCCCTTGCTGGAAGGCATCGCCAACGCCCTCGCGGGGGTCACCTACGAGGTCATCGTCGTCGACGACGACTCCCCGGACCGGACGTGGCAGGTCGCCGAGTCCTACGCGACGACACACCCCGAGGTGCGGGTGCTCCGTCGCTTCTCCGACCACGGGTTGAGTTCCGCGGTGATGGCGGGCTTCGAGGCAGCCCGCGGCGCGATGCTCGCGGTGATCGATGCCGACCTCCAACACGACGAGGCCGCACTGGTACCGATGCTGGCAATGCTCGAATCGGGTGACGCCGATCTGGTGGTGGGGACCCGCAGCGCGGAGGGTGGCAGTTACGGCGACTGGTCCCGTGGACGCCGGTTGGTCTCGTGGGTGGCGACGTTGATCGCCCGCCTGTTCCTGCGCGTCGGCGTCAGCGACCCCATGTCGGGGTTCTTCATGGTGACCCGCGACGCGTTCGTCCGGGCGGCGCCCAAGGTCAATCCGCAGGGCTTCAAGATCCTCCTCGAGTTCATCGGACGGGATCCGGCGCTTCGCGTCCGTGAGGTCGGCTATCACTTCCGCCGCCGCGTCCGCGGCGAGACGAAGATGTCGCCTTCGGTCATCCGCAGCTACCTGCTCGCCGTATTCGAACTCCGCCTGGGTCGCCAGGTGAAAGGGCAGTTCGTCCTGTACAGCCTGGTCGGCGCGTCCGGTGTGGTGGTCAACCTGGCGGTGTTCGCACTACTGGAACGGCTCGGCACGGGGGCCGTCGACGTGGGCTTCTCCCGATCGGTCCGATGGTCCCTGATCGGCGGGATCGCGGCATCGATGGTGAGCAACTTCGCGCTCAACAACTATTTCACGTTCTGGGAGCAACGCTTCCACCCGAACCAACTCTGGTGGGGCTTTCCCGCGTTCGTCGGGGTGTCGCTGCTCGGGGTCGTGATCCACGTCGCCGTGTACCAGTTCCTCCAGTCGAACGGATGGGGCCGTGGCGTCCTCGGCGCGGAGCCGACCCGCCTGCTCGACGACGGCATCGGCTATCTGGTGGCGCTGATCAGCAACTACTTCCTGAACGTCAACTACCTGTGGCGGAGGCGATCGCACGCTCCATAGCCGCGACGACCTCACTCGCCGACGCTCCCGGTGCGAGTACCTCGGCAACCCCGGCGGACTGAAGCCGCGGAGATCCCGCTCGGGGATGATCCCGCCGACCACGACGGGTATGTGCACCTCCCGTTCGGCCAGCAACTCGACGACGGGGGTACGAGTGCGAGATGCGCACCGGACAGCATCGACAGGCCGATGGCATCGACGTCCTCGTCGACGGCGGCGGCGACGACCGTGTGTGGCGTCTGACGCAACCCCGTGTAGATCACCTCGAAACCCGCGTCCCGGAGGATTCGCGCGACCACCTTCACTCCACGGTCGTGGCCGTCCAGTCCGAGCTTGGCGACCAACACCCGACCACGGGTACCCCGGTCCTGGTCGAGTCGGCCGTCGTCGATCGTCGGGTCGTCCATCGATTCAGATCCGCGCCGTCTCGTCCCAGCGGCCGAACACCTCACCCATCGCGTCCATCATCTCGCCCAGGGTCGCCATCGCCTGTGACGCCCCCATCAGCGCCGGCATCAGGTTGGCCTCGGGATCGGCCGCATCGGCGCGGATGGTGTCGAGGGCGCGGGCGACCGCGCTCAAATCGCGGTCCTGACGGACGGCGTCGAGGCGCTTGATCTGCATTCGCTCCACCTCGTCGTCGATGTACAGCGTCTCGGGTTGGGGCTCCTCGTTGCCTTCGAGGAAGCGATTGACGCCGACGACGACATGGCGGCCGTCGTTGAGCTTGCGCTCCAGCTCGTACGCGGCATCGGCGATCTCACCCTGGTACCAACCGTCCTCGACTCCCTTGACCGCGCCGTCGAGCATCGACCCGTCGCCCATGTCCAGGATGGTCGCGAAGATCGCCTCGGCCCGGCGCTCCATCTCGTCGGTGAGCTCCTCCACGTACCACGAGCCACCGAGCGGATCGGCGACGTTGGCGACCCTCGTCTCGTACGCGATCACCTGCTGGGTGCGCAACGCGATCCGGGCGGCCTTCTGCGTCGGAAGAGCGAGGGTCTCGTCCATCGAGTTGGTGTGGAGGCTCTGGGTCCCCCCGATCACCCCGGCGAGTGCCTCGATCGCGGTTCGGACGATGTTGACCTCCGGCTGTTGTGCCGTGAGCGACACCCCCGCCGTCTGGGTGTGGAAACGGAGCTGCAACGACCGTTCCCGCACGGCGCCGTAACGGTCGCGCATCCATCGCGCCCAGATCCGCCTCGCGGCCCGGTACTTCGCGATCTCCTCGAAGAAGTCGACATGGGCGTTGAAGAAGAAGCTCAGCCGCGGCGCGAAGTCGTCGACCGCGAGGCCGGCGCGTATTCCCTCCTCGACGTAGGCGAAGCCGTTGCCGAGGGTGAACGCGAGCTCCTGTGCCGCCGTGGATCCCGCTTCGCGGATGTGATAGCCCGACACCGAGATCGGATGCCACCGCGGCATCTCGGCGGCGCAGAACGTCATCGTGTCGCGCACCAGGCGCAAGGAGGGCCGCGGCGGAAACACGTACTCCTTCTGCGCCTGGTACTCCTTGAGGATGTCGTTCTGCAACGTCCCGCCGATCGCGCCGCGGCGCGCTCCGGCCTTCTCGGCGGCGGCGATGAACATTGCGAAGATCGGAGCGGCGGGTGCGTTGATCGTCATCGAGGTGGTCGTGTGCTCGAGGTCGATGCCGGCGAAGAGGTCCTCCATGTCGGCCTGTGTGTCGACGGCAACGCCGCATCGACCGACCTCGCCGACGCTCATCGGGTGGTCCGAGTCGCAGCCCATCAGCGACGGAAGGTCGAAGGCGGTGGACAGGCCGTCACCTCCGTTGGCCAGGATGTCCTTGAATCGTCGGTTGGTGTCGATCGCCGTACCGAAACCGGCGAACATCCGCATCGTCCACAGCTTCGAGCGGTACATCGACGCGTACGGACCCCGCGTGTAGGGGTACTGGCCTGGGTGCTCGTGGTCGTCGGGCCCGTACACCGGCTCGACGGGGATCCCCGACATGGTCTCGAAGTCGTGGTCGCGCTCGGGCGCGGCGCCGAACATCTGCTGCCAGGTTGCTCGGGGGGACGGGCGCGGCGAATCCATGCCGGTCACGGTACCGTCCGCGCCGCCCGACCTCCGCCCGACGGGTGGGGACGCCTCACCATGTCACGGGGACGCGACGTTCGCGTCGTTGGTCCCGTCGTGGCCGAAACGCATCCACGCACCCGTGTCTCTCGCGGGGGCACGGGTCGACCACACCATCAGATGGCCGTCACGGCGAACCACGGCCATCTCGGCACGACCGTCCCCGTCGACGTCGCCGAATCCGGGGGTGCCGACGACCCACCCACCGGTCAGCTTCGGCCATCCCGCGGGTTCGCGCCCCTGCGCGTCGACCGCGTCGACGAGGCTCACGCCATGGCCGGCGACCACCTCGCGATGGCCGTCGCCATCGACGTCGACGATCGCGGGTGTGATGAAGAAGCCCAGGTCCCTGGTCTTGTGGGGGAAACCGGCCAGCATGTGAGCGGTACGCGGGTTCCACGCGCTGAGTTGGGTGTCACCGTTCTGATGCCCGGGCAGGAGTTGGTCGAGGGCACGGGTCAGGCCGACGGTCGGCGCGGCGACGTCGGGATAGCCGTCGCCGTCGAGGTCGCCCACGGCGGGGCCGCCGAAGGCCGCGGTCACCACTCCCCCGTCGCGGCTGTTGGCCAGCCCACCGAACGGGGTGCCCAACCAGTCGAGCGCGACCGGTAGGTCGACGTTGCGTCCGAGCGCCGACTTCCCGTCGGCGTCGAAGACCATCAACGGCCCCGCCGCGGACGACGCGATCACCTCGGGAGCCGCGTCGTAGTCGACGTTCGCGATCGCGACCTGGGCATTGACGCCGTCGCCGATGAGCGGCAGCACGTCGCCCATGAGCATCGGCACGCGAACCGGCCACCCCGGAAGGTACGCCTGTTCGTCGGGATGCTGCGGTGCCGCGTCGACGCCGCCGCGATGGGGTGTCGCCGTTCCGGTCGAGGCGATCGCGTACAGACGCGTGTTCGCCGAGAGCCCTTTGAACTGCAACGGCGGGAACACCGAGGCCGACTCGTCGCCGTACTGCTCCTGTGCCCCCACGACGATGTCGGGATGACCGTCGCCGTCGAGGTCGCCGAGGGCGGGGGTGGCCACCAGTTCGCCACCGTTCATCTCGTCGTCCTTCGCGGTGTCGAACGTGACCCGGTGGGTGAGCGGATCGACGGCTCTGGTGCGCGCCGGGTCGACCACGAGCACGGGGAATCCGGTGACGGCGCGGCCGTCCGCGTGGAACGCGTACACGTGACGGTCGAGCGCCGCGGCGACGACCTCCAGGGTCCCGTCACCGTCGAGGTCGGCGGCCGCGGGCGCCGCCAGGAAGCCGGCCATGTGCCGATTGACGCGATCGGTACCCGACTCCTCGGAGAAACGCGGGTTCGCCGAGGAACGGAACAGCAGTGTGCCGTCGTGGCGCCAGGCGGTCACGTCACCGTTGACGTCGGTGACCGCGACGTCTGGATCACCGTCGGCGTCGAGGTCCGCCACCACCGGTGCGCCGATACCGATCGCTGCGTCGGGCGTGACCAGACCGTCGGCGAGCACGGTCGCGGAGTTCGCATGCCAGTAGAACGCGGGTCGCGTGTGGCGGGGCCATCCGGGCAGGTCGCGGCCGGCGGCGTCGCGGACGTGGACCGTGCCGTCGTCGGTGGCGAGCACCATCTCGTCGCCCTTGACACCGTCGAGGTCGGCGAACACCGGCGACGACGCACCGGCGCCCGCGACGTGCTCGTTGGCTCGGAGGTCGGGATCGTGGTGGACGAAGATCGAACTGAGCGCGACGCCGTGACGGCCCTCGGCGTCGGTGACGACCACTCGGACGCGTACCGCGAAGCGGTCCTCGTCGGTGTTGCCGTTCGTGACGGGCACACCCGTGCCCCCGATGGCAGTGCGGCGGCCACCTCGGCGAGGTCGATCGACCCGAGCTCACCCTCGACCGGTGCGGTCCGCTGCTCCTCGTGCACGACGGTGTGCCACTCGTCGGAACCCGGGTAGGGCGGTGGTTGTGCACCGGGTGCCCACTGCACCTCGTAGGAGTAGCTGCTCGATCGCCGGGCGGCCACCGAGCCGGTGACCGCGATGACCCCACGCGTGTCGTGTACCGAGAGCATCGTGGGGCTCGTGAGGTCGGCCTCGGGCGGGATCTCGTGCGCCCGTACCGCCCGTACCGCCTCGAACGCGTTGACACGGCCGAACCCGAACGTCATGTCCCAACCGGGCGTGGTGGGATAGCGACTGTCGAAGAGCCCGCCGGCATTGGGCGGATCCGACGGCGCGCGAGGGGTCGAGAAGTCGACGTCGTCGGCGGTACCCCGAAGGAGTTGCTTGACCTCGTTCGCCGAGAGCCGATTCAGCCCCGGCCCGTCGTCGCCCGAGGCCGGCGTGACGTCGGCGTCACGCGCCGCGGACTCGATGAGACCGACCATGCCCGAACCCAGTCCGGTGGCACCCGAGGAACACGAACTCGACGGCACCGCCACCCAGGAGACGGCGCCGTAGTTGGTGCAGCCGTTGAGTGCGAGGTAGTCGGTCGGCATCAGCTTCTGGAGCTGGCCGAGTGCGCCGGTTACCGAATTGACCGGGATGGTGTGGTTGAGCACCGCCGGAAGGTTGGGATGCTTGGAGGCCTCGTCGGCCATGGACGCGACGATCGGCACGTCACGCCGCCAGGCCGAGTCGATCGCCTTCCGCACGATCGACGGATTGTTGAGCACCCCCAAGGCCTCTTGGATGACGTCGGCACCCGAATCGAGGGAGAACGCCACACCGGCGGCGAAGCGCCCCCCGTCGGTGATGAACGAGTCGCCGACCCGTACCGGCAGGAATCGACATTGCGGACACGTGCCGACGCTCCCGCCGTCGCCGTCGAGAGCCGTCGAGTCCTTTGCCTCACCCGTTCCGTGGCCGTACTCGACGTTGTCGAGCGGGTTGTTGTCGTCGAACAGGAAGTCCCATCCGGAGATGTCGTCGACGTAGCCGTTGTGGTCGTCGTCGACACCGTTGTTGAACGCCGGTGTGAGGATCAGGTCCTCGGGATCGAGCACCCCGTTGTCGTTGCGATCCGAGATACGCGGATCGTTCGAGTAGTCCTCGACGTCGAAGCGGCCGTCGCCGTTGAGGTCGTAGGGGCCCGGCGTTCCGTCGGCGTGGCGCGGCGTCGGCAACTCGGCCGAGTTGAGGAACGCCTTCGTCGCGAGCGAGCTCATGTCCGAGGCGCTCCGCCACTTGATCCCGGAGTCCAACACGGCGATGACCACGTCGTCTCGACCATGGGAGACACTCCATGCCAGGTCGACCGCCGGACCGCGCTGCCCGCAGAGCTGCTGGGGCGAGTCGGCGACCTCGGAGGTGCGTTCGGAGGTGAACTCGTAGTCGCCGTGGTCGGTGTAGTCGGTGGGCAGCGTCGCAGGATCGGGATCGAGGTAGCGCCATCCCCGCCGGCTGCAGTCGAGGGCCGGCGGATGGTCGACGTCGCGGGCCAGGACCTCCCGGGAGCTCGGTGCCGCAGCGCTCGTGGGTTCCTGGCCGTGCCGGGCGAGAGGTTCGGTCAGCAATGCGGGGCCGTTGCCCACACATGACGCGGTCACCGCCGTGGCCGCCAACGTCACGATCCACGAACGAACGGTCCTACGACCTCGAACCACCATCGCTCCCCCTCCGTCGTCGCCCGGTTCCCCCCGGACCAGAAGTGTGAACCTAGTTCACACACGCGGGCAACAGGGGTGTAACCATGGGCCCGTGCCCGATGCCCCCGTGATGCCGGAAGTGATCGTGTGCGTCGACTGCGGAGGTCGATGCCACCGTCTCGACCGACCCGTACCCGATCCCGAGTGCGCCGATCACGTGCGGGACCTGCCCGGCGATGTCGTCGCCTACCGCTGTGAGGACTGCAGGTACCGGAGGTATCTCGTCGTCCCCGATCCCGACGACGCAACCGGGGACCACCACGGAGAGTCCCTCACCTGAGTCCCGGGGGCGAGACCGTGGCGCGGCGGGGCGGGCCTACGGTGCGAGGACGGACCGCGACACCGCGCCGTTCCCGGAAGGACGACCATGAACACCCCACCGACCCCCCTCGCCGAGCTCGACGGCGGACCACACGACGTCGAGTTCTTCTTCGACCCGGGCTGTCCCTTCGCCTGGCAGACCTCGCGCTGGATCCGCCGGGTGGTCGAGCTGGAGGGGATCTCGGTCGGCTGGCGCCTCATCTCGTTGCAACACATCAACCACGGCCGTGACCAGACGTCGGCCCGAGCGGCGTCGCACCGGCGAACCCACCGGATCCTCCGAGTCGCCGCGGCCGTGCGTCAGCGCGCCGGCAACGAGGCCGTGGGAGCCTTTTACCGCGCATGGGGCGACCGGCTCTGGACCCAGAGGATCGACGTGGTGGACTTCGGCGAGCGGATGGCCACCGCGTTCGCGCACGTCGACCTCGGCGAGGTCCTCGGGGCCGCCGACGTCGGCGGAGAACTCGCCGCGGCCGTCGACGACCCGGCGTTCGACGTGCTGATCGCCACGGAGTCCGACGAGGCGCTGCGTCGCACCGGCCCCGAGGTCGGAACCCCCATCATCACCTATGACCCACCGTACGGATCGTCGATGTTCGGGCCGGTCATCTCTGCACTGCCCGACGACGAGACGAGCGTCGCGTTCTACCGGGCGTTGCGGACGATGGTCGACTTCGACGGGTTCTCCGAGCTCAAGCGTACGAATCGGCCCGACCTGGACCTGCCCCTGCTGCAGGACGCGTGAGGCCTGCGAAGCCGGATCCCTCCGGACCGGTCGTCGAGGTCGGGGGCTCAGCCGTGGGCCGCGGATGCGCGACGGGCGTGATCGGCGATCGAGTCGGTCACCGATCCCCACAGTGACCGGGGAAGGTCGTGGCCCATCCGATCGTGGACGACGAGGGTGGATCCCTCGACGGCCGCGGCGGTCGCCAGCCCACCGCTCAACCGGACGAGGCCGTCGCGCCGACCGTGGATCACCAGGGTCGGCGTGGTGAGACGCCGCAGCCCGGGGGTCCGATCGGGTGAACCGAGGATGGCCATGAGCTGCCGTCCGAGCCCGTCCCTGCGCGCCGAGCGTGCCGCGGCCCGGGTGAGGAATTCGCGTTGTTCGACCGGGTCGAACAACGGTCCGCAGATGGTTCCGGTGCGGGTGAGCTCGGCCTCGATCGCCGCGTCGGGATCCGCGGGGATCGGTCGCAACACGGCACGGAGCACACGCAACGTGGGCAGGCCGCTGTGGCGATCACCCGGACGCGACATGATCGAGGTCAACGACCGGCAGCACTGCGGGTGGTCGATCGCGAGTTGCTGGGCGATCATCCCACCCATGGACGCGCCCACCACGTGGGCACGTTCGACCCCGACCGCGTCGAGCACGGCCACCGCATCGTCGGCCATGTCCGCCAGGAGGTAGTCGGGCCGACGGCGCGGACGGCCGGCGACCAACGACACCAGGTCGCCACGAGTGGGTTCGTCGCCGTCCCACATCGTGGACAGCCCGACGTCGCGGTTGTCGAAGCGGACGACGCGGAAGCCCTGCTCCGCCAGCAGGTCGCAGAAGCCCTCCCGCCACGCGATCATCTGGGCGCCCAGGCCCATGACCAACAGGATGGTCTCGTCGGCCGAGTCGTTTCGCGACTCCCAGTGCAACTCGACCTCGCCATGGCGCGCCACGCCCTCGGTCCGATCGAACCGGGACGCCGCGCCGGCCGGAGGAGGATCGGCCGAGGGAGCCACCGGCGTACGGGTTGTGGCGGGCGCGGGGTCGCGAGCACCGGCGTCGCGTTCGGCGGCCGGTTCGTCGGAGCGGTCGATCGTCGTGGACATGGCGGCGACGGTACCCCCGGGCTCCGGAACCGACCACCTGGGAGCGGGTCGACCGGCGCCCGTCAGGAGATGCCGTGGAACTCGACGTACCAGTCGGTGAAACGACGGAGGCCGTCGGCGAGGGCGGTCGACGGGCGAAAGCCCACGGCATCCGCCAGTCGGTCGACGCAGGCATGGGTGGCCGGTACGTCACCGGGCCGGAGCGGTTCGAACACCTTGGGGATCGTCACCGGCCGACCGAGCGAGCCGCTGAGCGCGGATTCCAACTCGGCGACGAAGTCCATGAGGCGGACCGGGCGGCTGTTGCCGATGTTGAAGAGCCGATGCGGTGTCGGCCCCGTCGCGGGTCGGCCCAACACACGGACCACTCCTTCGACGATGTCGTCGATGTAGGTGAAGTCCCGGGTGAGGTCGTGTTCGGCGTCCCCGTCGTTGAACACCACGATCGGCTCACCGGCGAAGTACCGGTCGGTGAACGAGTAGTACGCCATGTCCGGGCGGCCCATCGGCCCGTAGACCGTGAAGAAGCGCAGCCCGGTTGCGGCCAGCCCGTGGTTGCGGGCGAACGAATAGGCCATCAGTTCGTCGCAACGCTTCGTCGCGGCGTAGAACGACACCGGTTCGTCGACCGCCGCGTCCTCGTGGAAGGGCGCGGTCGCGGTCGACCCGTACACCGAACTCGACGACGCGTAGACCAGGTGGCCGACCCGGTGGGTTCGGCACGCCTGCATGACGTTGAAGAACGCGGTGAGGTTGTTGGCGAAGTACTGCTCGGGATGCACCAACGACTTCCGCACCCCGGCGGACGCGGCCAGATGGACCACCGTCGAGGGCCGGGTGCCGTCGAAGACCGCCTCCACGGTGCCCGCGTCGCAGAGATCGGCCTCGACGAAGCGAAACCGCTCGTGGTCGCCTATGTGGTCGAGTCGGGCACGCCGAAGCGACGACGAGTAGGTGTCGGTCGCCTTGTCGACGCCGCACACCGCCACACCTTCTGTGACGAGCCGCGATGCCAGGTGGGAACCGATGAAGCCGGTGACGCCGGTGATCAACACCGTGTGGTCCCCCACACCGACCCCACCGCGGACGCGGCTCACGACCTGCCGCCGAGCGGAAGTGCCCTCGTTTCGTGTCGGGGTCCCTCGGCCATCGGTGCAGGCTATTCGGGCCTCCGCGTCGTTCCACGAGGGGGGTCACCGCCCACGATCTCCGGGTCACCGGTACGATCCCGTCCGCACTGGACGGCCGGTACCTCCGCAACGGTCCCAACCCCTTCACCCCGCCCGACCCGTCGGCCTACTACTGGTTCCTCGGCGACGGCATGGTCCACGGCATCCGGCTCCGCGACGGGAAGGCCGAGTGGTACCGCAACCGCTGGGTCCGCTCCACCGCGATCAGCGAGGCCCTCGGCGAGACCCCCGTTCCGGGGAGGCGAAACGCCGGCATGGAAGCGGTCAACACCAACGTGATCGGGCTAGCGGGTCGGACGTTCGCGATCGTGGAGGCGGGAGCGAACCCCGTCGAGTTGACCGACGAACTCGACAGCATCCGGTTCAGCGATTTCGACGGGACCCTCCCCAACGGGTTCACCGCTCATCCCACACGCCATCCGGGCACCGGCCGGCTCCACGCTGCCAACTACTGCTGGACCCGCCCCAACCTCATCGAGTACGTGACGGTGGGACCCGACGGCCGGGTCGAGCGGGCGATCGACATCGAGGTTCCGGGCAACCCGATGGTGCACGACTGCTCGATCACCGAGCACCACTTCGTGCTGTACGACCTTCCGGTCACCTTCGACGTCGATGCACTGATGGCGGGGGCGACGTTCCCCTACGCGTGGAACGACACCTACGGGGCCCGGGTCGGGGTGATGCCCCTCGACGGCGCGGCCGACGAGGTCAGGTGGTTCGAGGTCGAGCCCTGCTACGTGTTCCACCCGCTCAACGCCTACGAGGACGGCACCGAGGTGGTCCTCGACGTCGTGCGACATCCCAAGATGTTCGACCGCAACCGCCTGGGCCCCGACGAAGGCGCGTCCACCCTGTGGCAGTGGCGTCTCGACACCGCGACCGGGACGACGACCGAACGCCAACTCGACGACCGCGCCGTCGAGTTCCCCCGGGTCGACGAGCGGATGGTCGGGCGACGGCACCGGGGGCGACCGGGCCGACGTCGTCGACTTCGGACCGGGCCGCACCATCGGCGAGGTGGTGTTCGTTCCGCGTGCCGACGATTCGCCCGAGGACGACGGCTGGTATCTCACCCTCGTCCACGACGCGGCGACCGATCGCAGCGAGCTGTGCATCCTGGCCGCACAGGACCCCGCCGCAGGGCCGGTCGCCACGGTGCACCTGCCGGTACGCGCACCCGTCGGCTTCCACGGCAACTGGATCCCCAGCACCTGAGGGCGGTGACGAAGGCCGGCGACCTCTCAGACCTCGAACACCTTGAGGACCTCGTCGCCATAGTCGTTGATGACCTTCACCGCGATCTTGCCGGTGCTCGGAACCGGGAAGGGTCGTGACGTCGTCGAGTACAGCGATGCCCACGCGTCCGCGTCGATGTCGGCCTTCAGCGCCGTCTTGAGCCGCTTGTAGGGGTCCTGCCCGCCGGTGAAGTAGCAGTGCCGGACGAAGAACGACTCCTCGTTGTACTCGGTGTCGATCATCCACAGCGCGACGCGGTCGGTCTCGTCCGAGCGCACCTCGCCGGTGGTCGGGTCGTACACGTCGACGCCGCGCAACTCCACCACCACTTGGTCGCCGTCCTTGGTGATCTCGATGTCGGGCTCGCCGAACACCGTGAAGAGGTTGCCCGCGCCGGTCTTCTTGAGCTCCTCCCCCATCGACAGGTCCGCGTTCATCCGCACGAGCAACACGGGCATCTTGCCGAGCTTGTGCTCGCCGGCGACCTCGGCGAAGCCCTCGTCCGAGGCGGCGATGTCGTCGAGCGAGCCGATTGCGGTCGGGTCGAACGCGAAGCCGAGCACGGCGACGAGGTCGATGTCGGCCTTCATCGCCTCCCGCGCGGCGCCTTTGATGTACTTCGGGTCGACGGTGCCGTACTGGGGGCCGACCGAAATGCCCACACGGCGCGGAGCGTCATCATCGCCGTCCGGCGCGGCGAGGCCGATGGCCTGGATGAACGTGCCGGCGTGCGGCTCGACCTCGTCGAACTCGAGGCGCTCCTTCTTGCGGCCGTTCTGGATGCCGGCCTGCTGGAGGTTCGCCAGGATCATCTGCTCGAAGGTAGGTGCCTCAGGGTCGACCGCAGCGGCCCGCTCGGACGCAGACTCGCCGACCTGGGCGAACGCGATGGACCGGTGCGGCGACAGGCTCTCCACCGTGAATGGCCCGGTGACTCGGACCTTCTTCTTGTCCTCGTACGGCTTGTCGTACAGCAGCTCGAAGTCGGCGTGGCGCCGAATCGCCGCGTCGATCTCCTCGCGCGACATGCCCTCCTTGATGTCAGGGTTGTTCGCGATCGACTTGAGGGTGATGTGCTGCACGCGCTCGTACACGAACCCGTGGCGGATGTCGCCGCGCGACTCGGTGGACGGCAGCGGCGAAGCAGCGAGCTCCGACTCCTTCGCCCGGCCCTCCTGAGTGTCGGCAAGTAAGTAGTAGGGGAATCGCGCTCCCATGAGCCTCTGCCGGGCGAGTGCAAGGGCGACCCGCGAGGAATCGACGGTGATCCAGCGGCGGCCCCACTGCTCCGCAACGAACGCTGTCGTCCCGGACCCGCAGGTCGGATCGACGACAAGGTCGCCTGGGTCGGTGCACATCAACATGCAGCGCTGGACGACCTTTGGACTCGTCTCGACCACATACGACATCCCGGCCGGAGCGGATGTGTCAGTCCAGACGTTGTTGAAGACAGTAACGGGATAGTCCGAGAGTCGAAGGAGGTACCGAAGGCTGTTCCCCTTGTCGTACGGCTGAAGCCTCCCTGCGTAGCCAAGGCGGTTCATGCCCTCGCGGGGACTCGGCCACGACTTGCCAGGCGGAAGGTGATACGTCCGACCTAGGTACTCGAAGTCGTAGATCCCAGTAGCGAAGGGGCCGACGGGGTAGAGGCTTATGAGCTGGGCGACGTCGTCGCCATCAGGCAACAGCGCGTGGTTGTCGATTTCCTGGCGGGTCAGAGCCCGGCTACGGCCACTGCCATCCACTGCCATGTTCCAGTGCGAGTCGCCCTCGACCGACTTCGGCTGAAAGAGACGTCTGTACTTGACCTGCTCCTTGTCACGAGCGAACCAGACCAAGTAGTCGTAGGCACCCTCCAGAAGCCGACCACCCAACGGCATCGTCTTCTTGCGGAAGGCGATCGTCTCAACATGGTTCGTTGGGCCGAAGACCTCAGCCATCAGCGAAGCCACAAGATGGACGTTCTGACTTCCGATCTGCACGAAGCAGCTTCCGCTAGGCGTGAGAACGTCCCGCGCCGCCAGCAACCGGTCGCGCAGATAGGAGAGATAGGAGTGGATTCCAAGCTCCCACGTGTCACGGAACGCCTTGATCTGCTCGACCTCGCGCGCGACGTCGTCAAGGTGGCCATCTCGAACAATTCGAGAACGAGCAGACACCTGCCAGTTGGAACCGAACGAGATCCCATAGGGAGGATCTATGTAGACCATCTGGACCTTGCCGCGCAGTGCCTCGCGTTCGGCGAGCGAGGCCATGACCTGGAGGGAGTCGCCGAGGATCATGCGGTTCGACCAGTTGGCCTGGTGCTCGTAGAAGTCGACGAGCTCCATCTCGTCGAGACCGTCGAAGGTCTCGAACAGCGTCAGCTCGGGCTCGTCCTCGGGCTTGGCGGCGGTGCGGCGGAGGTTCTCGACCAGCACGCGGGGGTCGATCTTCTCCTGGATGTAGATCGGCGGCGCGTCGACGACGAGGTCGTCGCCGTCCTGTGCGTCCTTGCCCTTCCACACGAGCTGGGGGTCGAGCGACGGGTCGCGGGGGTACCGCAGGGTGGCCGGTTGTTCGACCTGTTCGGAGACGAAGTCGTGCGCGTCCGCGGTCGGCAGGTTCGTGCGCTTGTCGGCGTGCACGATCGCGTCGACGGGGGTGGGGCCGGCGGGCTGCTTCTTGCGAGGTGGCATCAGTTCTGGTCCAGGTCGATGGGGTCGGGGTCGCCGATGACGGGACCGTCGGCGTACAGGCTCTCGATCGCGGCGTTGAGGACGCCGCCGGCGTTGGTCATGTCGGACACGACGGCGTAGCCCCAGCGGCCGAAGCCGCCGTGGTTGTTCACCGCGGGGCACCACTGCCGGCGTGCGGTGTGGGCCTTCTCCTCGGTAGTGCCGGGTGCGTGGACCTACTTCTGGGCGCCGGACACTTCGAGGATGAGGGTGCGCTCGATGTCGTCGCCCGGGCGCGGGACGAGGCGGATGAGGAAGTCGGGCTCGTACTCGTAGCTGCGCCCCCGGTGGACGTAGGGGATTCGGAAGTCGAGGTGGTCGTTCTTGACGTACGCGGCGACGTCCTTGTGGCCCTCGAGGATCTCGGCCGTGCCCTTCTCCCAGGTGCTGTCGCACACGACGTGGCTGACGTGCGAGCGCGTGGAGGCGAAGACCGGCTTGCGTGAGGCGAAGGCGACGTCGTCGGTGGAGCCCTCGGGGTCGAAGCGGCGCAGGATGGGGCGCAGGATCGCCCGGCGGTTGTCGAGTTGCTTCACCAGTCCGCGGTGCACCAGTTCGGCCGAGCGGTGGGTGGCTTCGGTGATCAGCAGCAGCCCGATGTGTGTGTCGCCTTCGGTGGTCACACACTCGGCCAGCCACTGCCGGCACACCTGCACGAGTTGTTCGAACAGCCACGGGGTGCGGTCGTCAGGGTGGGGCTGGTGGTGGCGCTCGATGAGCACGCGTGCGATCTCGAACGCGACGCGTTGCGGGCGTGCGGTGCGGTACTCCTCGGTGGCGACCTCGACGCTCGTGCCGACGACCGGGGAGAGCTCGACCCAGGTGGCGACTTCGCTGGGCCGGATCACCAGGTGCGAGTCGTCGTCGAAGTCGACCAGGAGGCGTTCGTCGGGCATCTCGACGCGGTAGCCGTCGAGTTTCGGGAAGGTGATCCGGTACTCGTGACGCTCCGGCAGCGCCTCCACCATCACCGCGGGCGGCTTCGGTGGCGGCTCGGGCCCCGGTCCGTCTTCGGTGGGGATGAACGCGAACGGCACGCCGTAGATGTCGGCGTACTCGGGTTCGAAACGTCCCTCGTCGTTGAGGCTCCAGTCTCGGCGGCGCAGACCGCGACCGACGACCTGTTCGCACAGCAGCTGGGAACGGAACGCCCGGATGCCGAGGATGTGGGTGACGGTGTTGGCATCCCAACCCTCGGTGAGCATGCCGACCGAGACCACGCAGCGGACGTGTTCGCCGATGCGGTCCTTCTTGCCGACGGTGTTCATCACCTCGCGCAGCAGGTCCTCGTCGGTGAGGTTCTCCGCCTTCGCGGTCTCGCCGCGCTCGACCAGTTCACGCTTGAAGTGCTCGATCTCGCTCGCGGCGGCCGCCTTGAAGTCGGCCTTCATCGCCTCGCCCGATTCGAGCTGGGCGGAGTCGATGAGGATCGTGGGGCTGCGCCGGATCCACTCGCCGTTCTCGTCGACGTTGGACAGCAGCGGGAGCCGACCGGCGCGGAGCCGGGCCTCACCGTCCGGTCCCTCGACCTCGACACCGGCGATCCAGTCGTAGACGAGCTTGGACACGATCGTGTTGGGGCACACGACGATGAACACCGGCGGCGGCTCGCCGAGCGGCTCCAGCTTGGTGCACCACCGTTCGAATGAGGACTTGTAGCTGCGGTAGAGGCTCTGCAGCGCGCCTTCGAGCGCCGCGGGCGGCACCCACTCCGTGTCCGAGCTGGCCTTGCGGCCCCGGGTCTTGGGCAGCTGCTTTCCGACGGCATCCCACAGGTGCAGGTACGTGACCTGCTCCCCCGCGGCGTCGTCGTCGACGGGGATGCGCGGAACCTTGACGATGCCGCACTCGATGGCGTCCATCAGCGAGAAGTCGCTGACGGTCCACGGGAAGATGTAGCCCTCGTTCCAGCCGGACCCCTTCAGGTAGTACGGCGTTGCGGACAGGTCGAACACCGCCTTGATGCCGACCTTGCGCTGGATCGCCTGTAGTCCCTTGAACCACACGCGTGCATCTGCGTTGCGGTCCTTGTCCTCCTTGTCGGCCTCGGAGGGGTCCTCGAGCGGCCGGTCCTGGTAGCAGTGGTGCGCCTCGTCGTTGAACACGACGATCTCGCCACCCGAGCCACGCCCGAAGTCCGCGAGCACCCGGGACACCATCTGGTCCTCGGTCTCCTTGAACGGATCGACCTTCTTGCCCGCGTTGAGGATCTTGCGGGTCGTCGCGGCGACGCCCTGGATCTCCTTCGCGTCGCGCAGCAGGAACGAGTGGTAGTTCGTGATGACGACCTGCGCTTGCAACACAGCGCCCATCAGGTCGTGCGGCACCAGGTCCCGCAGCAGGTAGTAGTTGTCGTCGCGCTGCGCGCCCGGCTGCAGCACCCGGAGCCGGTCGCGGATCGTGATGCCCGGAGCGACGACGAGGAACTGCTTCGCGAAGCGGGTGTCGCGAGGGCTGTGCACCTTGTTGACGGTCTGCCACGCGATGAGCATCGCCATTACCACGGTCTTGCCGGACCCGGTCGCCATCTTCAGCGCAACACGCGGGAGTCCGGCGTTGTGCGCGGCGTTCTCGGGTTCGAGGCGGCGGCGGAAGTCCTTGGACGACCCGCTCCGCCCGGCCACCTCGAGGAGGAAGATCGCGGTCTCGGCTGCCTCGCGCTGGCAGAACAGCACCGGGGTCGTCGCGGTGCGGACCCGGTGCCCAATGCTGGAGCAGCTTGCGCGAGTAAGGAGTCACACCCGGGTAGCCGCGGGCCCGCCACAGCTCGACCTCGCGGCGGATGTCGTTGATCAGCGAGTTGAGCTCACGGCGCTCGCCGGTGACGTCGAAGTCGAGCGTGCTCTGGTCGCCTGCGCCCTTGCCCTTGCGAGTCGCCGGGATGGGGATGAAGGACTCGCTCGCCCGCCGGCCCGGCAGGATCTTCCCGGTCGGGCCAGACGGGCCAAGCTCGAAGTGCCGCTCAGGCGGGTGGTACGGCGAGTTCAGGATCGGGTTCGCGAGTGCACTGAGCACTTCTCTCTCCACCCAGCCGAACCTACCGGAGGCCGAGCCGCCGGCTCACCGTGAACGTCCGTTGGCTGGCCCATTGGCTGCCCTTCGACCTCTTGGCCCACGCACCAAGGAGCTCGGACCCCTGCAATTGCAAGGGTTCCGCCGGTCGGGCTGGCCGGATTTGAACCGACGACCTTCTGACCCCCAGTCAGACGCGCGCTACCAACCTGCGCCACAGCCCGTGTGCCGACCGAACGGCCGCACGACCCTAGCCGCTACCGGAGCAGCCACTCGATGCCCTGGACCAACCGCCAACCGAGGTAGATCGCCAACGCGATCACCAGCAGCCAGAAGTGCCAGGGCACCTTGCCACCCTCCTCGTCGGGATCGGGCGGTTCGGCGACGTGATGGCCCTCGGGGCAGTCGCCCCCTCGGTGAGCGTGCTCGGTGTGTAGAACCGGGAGCACTCCTCACACCAGGGCATCGTCGACGTTTCTACGCCCCCGGACATCGCTCCGCCAAACGCTCACACGGGTGGGACGCCGTGACGACGATCGCTGAACACACGGGTCTTGCCCGCGGCGCGCCCAACCTCCGGATGATCTCGACACGAAGTTCCCCCCAGTCGAGCACCGCGTCGATCACCAACTCCGAGGCCAGGCGCAACAGGTCGACGTCGGTCTCGTAGATCCGGCGCTGCTCCTCCACGAACGCCGCCCTCTCGGCCTCGTCCTCTATCGCCGCGATCTTGTTGGCGAACACCGCATTCACCGCCGCCTCCGGCCCCATCACCGCGATCTTCGCCGTGGGCAACGCGATGGTGGCCTCCGGCTCGAACGCCGGACCCGACATCGCGTACAGCCCCGCCCCGTACGCCTTGCGCAGGATCACCGACACCTTCGGCACGGTCGCCTCCGACACGGCGGTGATCATCTTCGCCCCGTGGCGGATGATCCCCTCCCGCTCCACCTGGGTACCGATCATGAAACCCGGCACGTCGGCCAGGAACACCAATGGGACGTTGAACGCGTCACAACACCAGATGAACCGTGCAGCCTTGTCCGCGGTGTCGGTGAACAGCACACCCCCCTTGACCTGGGGTTGTTCGCGACGAAGCCGACCGGTGAGCCGTCCATCAACCCGAACCCGACGACCAACTCGGGAGCGAACAGCGGCTTCACCTCGAAGAAGCTCTCGGCGTCGACGAGGCAGTCGATCACCCGGTGGACGTCGTAACCCTCCGTGTCGGCCGTGGGCACGATCGAATCGTCGAGCGTGCGGACCGGCGCGACCGCCTCGTAGCGGGGCGGAGCGTCACGCCAGTACGACGGCACGTAGGAGAAGTACGCCTTCGCCTGTTCGATCGCGTCGTGGTCGTCGTGGGCGAGGTTGTCGCCGCAGCCCGATACCGAGCAGTGCATCCGCGCCCCGCCCGTCTCCTCCAGGGAGGCCTTCTCCCCGATGACCATCTCGGCCATCCTCGGCGACCC
Organism: Microthrixaceae bacterium; assembly: GCA_041394325.1. Classification (GTDB taxonomy): domain Bacteria; phylum Actinomycetota; class Acidimicrobiia; order Acidimicrobiales; family Microtrichaceae; genus JAWKIJ01. The sequence goes on along the minus strand of JAWKIJ010000001.1, from coordinate 2,177,806 downwards.
GAGGTACATCGAGGCGTTGCCCTCCACCATGATCACCAGGTCGCAGAACGACGGGATGTAGGCCCCGCCGGCGGCGGATGGCCCGAACAGGCAACAGATCTGGGGGACCCTCCCCGACAACCGCACCTGGTTGTAGAAGATCCGGCCGGCACCCCGGCGCCCCGGGAACAACTCGACCTGGTCGGTGATACGGGCACCGGCGGAGTCGATCAGCCAGAACACCGGCAGGTTGTCGCGCAGCGCCAGGTCGGTCATGCGCACGATCTTCTCGACGGTGCGCGCACCCCACGACCCGGCCTTGACCGTCGGATCGTTGGCGACGACCACTACCGCACGGCCGTCGACCTCGCCCACACCGGTGACCACGCCGTCGGCCGGCAGGTCGACCGCCGACGCGTTGGCCAGGAGCCCGTCCTCCACGAAGGTCCCCTCGTCGCACAACAGCTCGATCCGGTCGCGGACGAACAGCTTGTTTTGCCGTTCGAGCTTCTCGGCCTCCTTGTGGAGGTTGCCTCGAACGGCCCGCGAGCGGGCGTCGGAGAGCGAGTCGTGACCGGAGGTTGCGGGATCGTGCATGGGCGTCCTGATCTACCGACCGCGTCGCCGGACCGCAAGCACGGTCACGTCGTCCGCGATGGGCACCGAGGCGAACTCGTGGGCCGCCTCCATGAGACCTCGCGCCACCTTCTCGGCCGCCTCGGCCTCCAGGCGCCGCACCACCGTCGCGGCACCCTCGTCGCCGAACAACTCCTTGCCGTCACGCGCCTCGAGCAGCCCGTCGGTGCTCACCACCACCAACGTCTCCTCGCCGAATCCGACCTCGCGCGACCCGAACGTCGCACCGGGGTCCATCATGAGCAAGGGGCCGGTCTCACGGAGCGGTTGCAACACGCGTTCCCGACACCACCACACCGTGGGATGGCCCGCCGACGCGTAGCGGAGCGTCGACAACTCCTCGTCGAAGACCATCACGAACAGCGAGACGAACTCCTCGGGCCGCTCGTAGTCGACGAGTTGGCGATTCAGTTCCTCGAGCGCCTGGCCGGGGTCGCGGTAGCGGCGCAGCGAACTGCGGAGCAGGAACTTCACCTGCAGCGCCGTGATGGACGCCTCCACGTCGTGGCCCGACACGTCGCCGACCACGCAGCACAAGCGCCCGGACGGCAACTCGAACACGTCGAGGAGATCACCCGACATCATCCCCGAGGCCGGTTCGTGCACGATGCCGATGTCGTAGCCGCGTGCATCGGGAAGCACTTCCGGCGCGAGCCGCTGCGCCCATCGGGCGGGAGCGGAACTGGTCTGCTCCAACAGTTCCGCAGCCCGACGCTCCCGGCGAACCCACTGCTCGACCAACCGTGCGTTGCGCTGCTCGTAGCGCAACATGTAGAGCTCCACCAACACCGGCAGCCCCATTGCGGCCAGGAGGTACCACCCCTTCGGCGATTCCGTGAGGGCCACCACCAGGCACGTCGCGGACAACAGGGCGAACGTCGCGGCAACCGTCAGGTCCGAGGAGATCCCCGCACCGACGAGGTCGGGCAGCTCGCCGTCGATTCCGGAGTGCTTCTTGACCGTGCGCCGCTTGATCCACGCCGCCCGCGACCGCGCCAGCATGCCGACGACCGCGCCGAGCGCCACCGCCAGGAGGAATGGACGACCGACCGCGATCATTCGTCGCGCTTGCGGACCCGCAGCTTGATCGGCGTGGCCCCCAGGTCGAAGGCCTCGCGCAAGGCCCGCTCGAGATATCGGACGTAGTGAGGTGGGACGGTCTTGTTGGCGAACAGCGTGAACGTCGGCGGATCGGTGCCCCCTGGGTCGCATAGAGGATGCGCACGCCGTGCGGCCCCGGTTGTGCCTGTTGGGCGCGCCGGACCACGTCGTTGACCTGACGGGTGGGCATCCGGCGGTGGTACGCCTCGATCGCGTCCGCCAACGCGGGGACAAGGCGGTGGACGCCACGACCGGTCAGTGCGGAGATGCGCAACACCGCCGCGTCGCCCAGGAAGTGCAACCGCTGGGCCATCTGGTACAGCACGTCGTTGCGCTGCTCGGCTCCAAGGAGCTCCCACTTGTTCAACAGCACCACGATGGGGCTGCCCGGCGCGTCGATCCGTTCGGCGAGACGCTGGTCCTGATGGGTCACCCCCTCGGTGGCGTCGATCACCAGCAGCGCCGCGTCGGCCGCGTCGACCGACTGCAGTGCCCGCACCACCGAGAAGTACTCGGTGCCGCGGTCGACACGACTCCGCCGGCGCATCCCCGCGGTGTCGATGAACCGGACGGCTCCGTGGTCGGTCTCGACGACCGTGTCGATCGAGTCGCGGGTGGTGCCGGCCATGTCGTGCACCACCGACCGCTCCTCCCCGATCATCCGATTGAAGAGCGTCGACTTGCCGACGTTCGGTCGCCCCACGACCGCGACCGAGAAGAGCGCCACCGGAGCGTCCCCGTCGGAATCCACCGGAGCCGCGTCGATGGGCGTGCGACCGGGCACCGCCGGAGCCGCTTCCTCGGACTCGGGAAACGCGGCGACGACGGCGTCGAGCAGATCGCCCGCACCCCGTCCGTGCAGCGCGCTGACCGGAAGGGGATCACCCATGCCGAGCGACAGCAGATCCCAGATCCGTGCCTCGTGGACGGTGTCGTCCACCTTGTTCGCGACGACGAGCACCGGAGTGCCGCTGCGCCGTAGGACCTTGGCGACCGCACGATCGTCCTCGGTGACACCGACGGTCGCGTCGGCCACGAGGAGCGCGACGTCGGCGTCGGCGATCGCACGCTCGGATTGGCGGGACACCTTGTCGTCGAGACCGCTTCCCTTCGGCATCCATCCACCGGTGTCCACAAGTTGGAAGTCCCGGCCGTTCCACGACGCATCGACGACCTTGCGGTCCCTCGTCACCCCCGGCCGCTCCTCGACGATGGCCTCGCGACGCCCGACGATCCGGTTCAGTAGGGTCGACTTCCCGACGTTGGGTCGGCCCACGATCGCCACGACGGGCAGCGCCGCGCTCACGACGCCACCTCCACGCGCCGTGCCCGACCCGACGACACATCGAGTGACCGGCGAAGTGTCGCTCCGTCGGTGGCGATCACCTCGACCGGGCGGGGCAGGTCCTCGACGGTGGTCCCGTCCAGGAAACGGCCACCCGAGAGACAGACGTCCGGCAACAGGTAGCGGTGTCCTTCGGGTTGGGTTGCCAGGACTGCCGCGAGGTCGGCGCCGACCATGAGACCGCTGACCGCCACGTTGCCCCCGAAGTAGTCGTTGGGTACCTCGACGATCCTGACGTCGGGGCGGCCGAGGGTCTCGAGCAAGGGGCGCAGCACCCGCGCGCCGTACGGGGCGGTCAGGACCCCGACGGGGGCGTCGGGTCGGACCGGACGGCGCAGCCGCACAGGCGGTACCGGATCGGCGGCGGAAGTGGCCCGCGGCGCGCGGTATCCCTCCGCCGGAGCGCCGTCCACCCAGTGGAAGAAGCCGTGCGCCGCCCCGGTCCGCGGAGTCGGCAACCCGCCGCCGGGGTTGGCCTGCACCGACCGCCCCCCGGGGTCCGGTCGATCGGCGGGAGCACGGCCCATGAAGTCCGCCTCGAATGCCCTCGCCATGCCGATGCCGTCCTCGTACATGTCGAAATCGCCGTAACGGCCGGCCTCGGGAAACGGGCGATCGGCCATCAGGTAGTACTCGTCGGCCGCGAACACCATCGGTCGACCCACCAGCCGCTCGAAGATCGGCTGCCACTCGTCGACCAGGGTGCACACCGCGGCCGCCTCGTCGGCGGTGTGCGGGCGCATCCGAGGCTCGGTGTTGAACTTCGAGACCCCCAGGGGGACGAGCGCCACATCCGCGAGCCGGGAGTAGCGGTCGAGGATGCCGCACATGGAGTCCTCGAGCACGGCGCCGTCGTTGAGGCCGGGGCACACGACGATCTGGCCGTGGACCTCGATGCCGTGCTCCAGCAGCGCGGAGAGCCACCGGAGGCTCATCGCTCCGCGCCGATTCTTCAGCATCTCGTTGCGCACCACCGGGTCGGTCGCGTGGATCGACACGAACAACGGCGACAGGCGCTCGTCGATCACCCGCTCGAGGTCCGCCTCCGTGAACCGGGTGAGGGTCGTGAAGTTGCCGTACAGGAACGACAGGCGGTAGTCGTCGTCCTTGAGGTAGAGGCTTCGCCGCATCCCCTTGGGGAGCTGGTAGATGAAGCAGAACTCGCAGTGGTTGTCACAGGTTCGTACCCGGTCGAACACGGCGCTCTGCACTTCGATGCCCAGGGGCCGCCCGTCGGGCTTGACGATCTCGACGTCGAGCACCACACCGCCGCGGTCGAGACCGAGTTGCACCTCGGCGGCGTCGGTCGCGACCTGGTACTCGATCACGTCGCGGACCGGCCGCCCGTTGACGGCGACGAGGTCGTCGCCCACACACACCCCGGCCAGCGCGGCGGGACTGCCGGGATCGACGGCGACGACTCGGGCCCGGGACATCGCGACAGCGTACCGATCGCCCATCGGGGCGACCGTGGCCACCACCGTGCGGCTCGGGTCACCCGCGCGACCTTCGAGGGGCGGTGGTCGCCGCGGTGGACCGCGCCGGTAGCGTTCGGGTGTGGACGTCGATCGGGTACTGCTGTGCGAGCCGCGCGGCTTCTGCGCCGGTGTCGAGATGGCCATCAAGGCCCTCACCTATCTGGTGCGCTGCTTCGAACCTCCGGTGTACTGCTATCACGAGATCGTCCACAACCAGAGGGTCGTGCAGCAGTTCCGTGACCTCGGTGTCGTGTTCGTCGACGACATCGCCGAGGTTCCGCCGGGCCGACCGGTCATGTTGTCGGCACACGGTTCGGCACCTGAGGTGGTGGCCGCAGCGAAGGCCAAGGGCGGTTACGTCGTCGACTCGGTGTGCCCGCTCGTCACCAAGGTCCACCACGAGATGAAGGTCCGGACCGACCGCGGCTACCAGGTCGTCTACATCGGCCACGAAGGGCACGAGGAGGCGGTCGGGGCGATGGCGGTCGCTCCGCACGCGACCCACCGCGTGGAATCGGTCGAGGAGGTCGAAGCTCTCGCCGACTTCGATGCGCCGGTCGCGCTCTTGGCGCAGACGACGTTGTCGCACCGCGACTGGGCCGACGTCGCGGACGCCGTGAAGGATCGGTTTCCGGACGTGTGGACGCCGGGCCGGAGCGACCTGTGCTTCGCCACCACCAACCGCCAGCAGGCCCTCGTGTCGGTCGTCGACGAGTGCGACGCCTTCGTCGTGGTGGGCTCCGCCAACTCCTCCAACACCCTCGCGTTGGAGAAGCTCGCACGTGAAGGAGGGTGCTCCCGCGTATTCCGGATCAACCACGCGTCGGAACTCCCCGACGACCTCGTCGGCGTGGTCGGGGTGACCGCCGGGGCGTCCGCGCCCGAGGCACTCGTCGAGGAGGTGCTCGCCAGGCTGTCGCCTCGAAACGGGGTCGAACAACGCCACGTCACCGAGGAGGACGAGTACTTCCCTCCGCCGCGGAACCTGCGCGAACTGCTGGGGGCCGTCGACGTCGCGGCGGTGGCGATGCTGGGCGGGGACCCCGCTCGGGCGACCCGCGCCTCGGACCGTCAGGAGCCCGCCGGGGTGGTCCTACACTCGCTGACGTGAACAACCTTCACGTTCTCGGTGCCGTGGCGTCCGACTCCCACGACACCGTCACGGTCATCCGCCTGTTCCTCCACGTCCTGGGTGCTTCGGTGTGGGTCGGCGGGCAGATCGTGATGATGGGGTTGGTGCCGACCCTACGGAAGATCGACGCGGACCTCCCCAGGAAGGCTGCGGCCGCGTTCAACCTGGTCGCATGGCCGGGGTTCGGCGTCACGGTCCTCACCGGCGTCTGGAACATGCTCGCCCGCTCCAACCTCGACCAGACACTGCTCGGGGTCAAGTTGCTGATCGTGCTGCTGTCCGGTGCCGGGGCGTTCATCCACATCGTGGGCAAGTCGAAGGTCGCCTTGGCGATCGGGGGAACGATGTCGGGACTGTTCGCCATCGTTGCGATGTACATGGGGCTACTGCTGCACTGAGATCACCGCGCTCGCGTGGTCGCTCTCACATCCGGTGCCCGCATCCGGGGCGAGCCTGGGGGCGATCAGTGTCGTGCCCCCGCCCGGCACTGCGCGTCGTCGTAGACGTCCTGGACCGCGTCACGCAGCGTGGCGGTCAACTCCGAGACGGCCGAGCGCGCGATCCGGCCCTCCGTCGGGACGTCCGGGTAGATCGGTTCACCCACCACCAGCACGACCTTGCGCGGCAGAATCGCCTTCTGACCGATTGGCATCGCGTCCGCCGAGCCGCCGATTCCGACCGGCACGATCGGAACCCGTTGGCGCGCCGCCATGAAGGCCGGTCCGTCATAGAGGTCCTTCACGATCGGGCCCTCCTTCCGACGCCCCTCGGGAAACACGACCACCGGCTCACCGCCCGCGAGGATCTGCTCGCAGCGCCGGATGGCCTTGAAGTCCGCACTGTCGCGCTCGACGGGGAAGGCGCCCATCGCATGGAGGAAACGGTCGGCGATCCCGCCGACGAACACCGACGACTTCGCCATGTAGCGGACCGGTCGCCCCACGGCGAGGCCGGCCAACAGGAAGTCGAGGTTGGACCGGTGGACCGGCGCCACGACGAAGGCTCCCGTCGCCGGAACCCGCGACCCACCGATCACCTCGAGCCGCCAATACATCCGGGTCACACCGCGCGCGACCACGGCCAGGCCGCGGAAGGCCGCGAGCGACGCGGCCGAACGCGGTTCGACCACCGGATCCCGAACCCTGCTCATCGGAACGTCGCTCCCTCCGTCGTACCCTCGTCCGCCGCGCTCCGGTCTGGCCGTCCGCCGGCGGCGAGTCGACGCGCGGCCTCGCGACAGACCACGTCGACCACCTCCTCGATCGTCATCGCGGTGGTGTCGACGGTGATCGCGTCGGGGGCCGGTCGCAACGGCGAATGGTCCCGTGTCGAGTCGATCCGGTCGCGCTCGGCGAGGTTCTTCACCGCCGTCGCCATGTCCATCGTCCCCTCGCCCGCTCGACGCCTCGCGCGCACCTCGGGTGACGCGACGAGGAAGATCTTCAACATGGCGTCCGGTGCGACCACGGTCCCGATGTCGCGTCCCTCCGCCACCCCCCCGCCGTGCGCCGCCAACCAGTCCCGCTGCAACGAGCGCAACCGGTCCCGCACACCACCGTGGGTGGCCACGATGCTGACCGCCCCGGAGACCTCCTCGCCACGGATCTCCTCGGTGACGTCATCGCCGTCGATCTCGACGCGCGGGCCGTCGAAGGAGATCTCCGCGTGGCGCGCGGCCTGTGCCGCGAACTCCGGATCGTGGGGATCTCCACCCGCGCGGAGCACCGCGCACGTCACCGCCCGGTACATCGCCCCGGTGTCGAGCACCTCCATTCCGAGGCGTTGGGCGACCAACTTGGAGATCGTCGACTTTCCCGATCCGGCCGGTCCGTCGATCGCGACGACGGGGCCGATCGAATCGAACGGGTCCGATGGATAGAGCATGGCAAAGGTCTCCCAGAATCGGGGGAACGTCTTGACGACGCAGCCGGGATCGTCGACTGTCACGGCTCCGGTGGCGGCCCCGAGAACCGCGAAGCTCATCGCTATCCGGTGGTCGTCGTAGGTGCGTACGGTTCCCGCCACGGGCTCACCGGGCTCGACGCGCAGCCCGTCCCTCTCCTCTGTGGCCACGATCCCCAATCGACCCAACTCGGCGACCATGGCGGCGACACGGTTCGACTCCTTCGCCCGCGTGAAGCCGATGCCCTCGATCTCGGTGGCCGTGGCGGCCAGCGGCGCGATCGCGGCGAGCGTCGGAGCGGTGTCGGAGATGTCGGCCATGTCGACGACCCCGCCGACGAGGCGACCCGATCCCTCCACCACGGTGGTGTCGACACCGCGGCGCACGATCGCTCCCCGCTCCGCGAGCACGTCCGCGAAACGGGCGTCTCCTTGGATGCTGTCCGCTCCGATGCCCTCCACCGCGACCCGCCCGCCACAGGCCGCCGCGGCGGCGAAGAAGTACGACGCCGCCGAGGCGTCGGGTTCGATCCGGTATTCGACGGCTCGATACCCACCCGCTTCGACGGTGAACTCCATCCCTTCACGTCGGACGGTCGCCCCGAACGCGGCCATCGTCGCCATGGTCAACTCGACGTAGGGCTCCGAGCGCAACGCTCCACGAACGCGGATCCGCAGGCCCTCGTCACGACACGGCGCGGCCAGCAGCAGGGCCGTCAGGAACTGACTCGAGACGTCCCCCCCGACGGTGACGACACTCCGGTGACCTTCGCCGCCACCCGCGGCCGGCACGAGCGTGACGGGCAACGGATCGGGCCCAGGAGCCGGCATCCGCCCGACACCCAGTTGTGCGACGGCGTCGAGCCCGTCCTCCATCGGCCGGGCCGCCAACTGGGGGGCGGCCACGATCGTGATCTCCGAACGGGCGAGTATCGACAGCGCCATCAGGAACCTGCCCGTGGTACCGGAGCGATTCGCGTCCAACGTGACGGGATGGTCGGGCAACGCCCCGTCGAGACCGGCGACCACGACCGTGTCACCCGCGACGTCGATCCGTGCGCCGAGCGTGCGGAGCGCGCCGATCATCGCCGCAGTGTCCTCCGCATCCAATGCCCCTCGAAGGGTCGAGGTACCCGAGGCGAGTCCTGCGCACAGCAGCGCCCGGTTGGTGATCGACTTCGAGCCGGGGATCGGCACCGTCACGTCGAAACCCGGTGGGAGGCGCTCGACACGGAGCGACTCTGTCACGTGAGCCTCCGCACCGAGCAGGTATAGCCCTGCTCACGCAGCACCGCCGCGTACGCGTCGGCAAGATGGGCGTCGACCATCGCGATCACCACACCGTGGGGGCCCTCGGCGCTGTGCGCGATCTCGATGTCGTAGATGTTGACGCCCGCGGCCGTGGCGAGCGAGGTGACCGTGGCCAACTCCCCCGGCCGGTCCGAGACGGTGACCCGCAACTCCGCGAGTTGATCGGGCCGAGCGACGGTGCGGGGAAGGTTGAGGCGAGCCTGGCGAGCGCGCTCGAGTCGGTCCAGCAGCGCTTCGCGATCCTCGTCGACCACGATTCGGCGCACCTCGGCGAGTTCGGCCAGGAACTCGTCGAGCACCTCGACCACCGCGACACGGTTCTCCGCGCAGATGTCGGGCCAGATCCCGGGGTGTCCGGCCGCGATCCTCGTCATGTCCCGGAACCCCCCGGCGGCGAGGCGCAACAGTGGTTCGTGCGCGTCCGCGGTCGCCCGAAGCGCCGCCTGACCCATCAACGTGACGGCGGTGAGGTGCGGAACGTGTGAGACCATCGCGACGATCCGGTCATGTTCGGCTGCATCGAGTGTGACGACGTCCGCGCCCGTCGCCACGACGGCGCCGTGGACCAGGGCGAGCGCTTCCCCGTCGGTGCCGGCGGTGGGCGTCAGCACCCAGGCGGCTCCGTCGAACATCGTCGCCACGGCCCCGTCGAGACCGTCCTGCTCGGAACCGGCCATCGGATGCCCACCCACGAATCTCGGATGGTCGAGCGACTCCACGATGGAGCGCTTCACGCTTCCCACGTCGGTGACGGCCCACCCGGCGCGGTCGAGCATCGACGACGCGACCTCCACGACGGACCCGACCGGGACCGCGACGACGCACAGCGACGCCGACTCGTCGACACCGACATTGTCGGCGAACCCCCGGTCGACCGCCCGACGTGCCCGATCGGGGTCCGCGTCGTCGACGCTCACCGTCCATCCGGCGGCACGGAGCGCCGCGGCCACCGACCCGCCGACGAGCCCACAACCGACGATCTGCGCGAGCGGCCCCGAGCCGTTGGGTCCGCTCACTCCGGCAGGTCGTCGCGCAGCGACCGCGCCTCGTGTAGATAGACGTGGCGCAGTTCCGCACGGGAACGTGGGGTCTCGACGTGCATCATCATCCGGATGCAACGGGGCATCGAGCCGGTGATCGCCAACTCGCGAGCACAGATGAGGGGGACGTCACCCAGGCCGATCGTGCGAGTGGCCCCCGCGGGAAACACCGACGTCAGGTCGTCGGTGGCGGTGAACAGGATCGACACGATGTCGTCGTGGCCGATACCGTTGCGTTCGAGCGTGGTCGTGACCATCTCGACCACCCGCTCGGTCACGTGGTCGACGTCGTCGTGCTCGAACGTCGTCGCGGCCCGGACGGCCCGAACGCTTCGCGTCATATCGGGCGATCGTAGCGGGGGGTCCCGCCACCACCCGCGACGCCGACCGCCCGTTCCAGAGCCCGAACCTCCTCGGTGGTGAGCGGACGCCAGGCACCGGGCCCGAGCGCCGGATCACGCAACGGGCCGATCCGGGTGCGGACGAGGCGGACCACGGGATGGCCGACGTGCTCGCACATTCGTCGAACCTGCCGGTTGCGGCCCTCGTGAATCACCAGGCTCAACACCTGGGGCTCCAGCAGCGACACCTTCGCCGGCGAGGTCCGACCGTCGTCGAGATCGACTCCCTCCCGAAGCGCCCGCAACGCCGATCGCGAAGGCGTGCCCCGCACTTCGACCAGGTACTCCTTGTCGACCCCGTAACGCGGATGGGTCAGCCGGTGGACCAGCTCACCGTCGTTGGTCAACAACAGGAGGCCCTCGGTGTCGACGTCCAAGCGGCCGACGGGCACGATCCGTGCCGCGGTGTCGATCAGGTCGACCACCGTGGTGCGCCCCTGTGGGTCCGACGCGGTGGTGACTACGTCGAGCGGCTTGTTGAGCAGGTAGTACACCGCATCGGTGCGGACCCCCACCCGGACACCGTCGATCTCGACCACGTCTCGGTCGGGATCGATCCGACGACCGAGCACCGCGGCGACGCCGTTCACCGAGATCCTGCCGTCGACGATCATCTCCTCGACGACGCGCCGACTCGCGACACCGGCACGAGCCAGGACCTTCTGAAGCCGCTCACCCTCGGGGCGGGCACCGTCGTCGGGAGCCGCCGAGCCCGCCGGATCCGGTGAAGCGGACCTCCCCGGGGTGTCGGTCGGATCGTTCAGGGCGCGGCCTCCTCGGACAGCACCTCGAGCGCGTCCAACGACTCGACACGTTCGTACCCGATGGTGGACGCCTCGGTGGGTGACGCCTCGACCGCGCCCCCGGTCCGCTCTCGCAGGTCGATCACGTCCTGATCGGCGGGTGGCGTGTCGGCCGCGGGTGCATCGGCGAGGTCCACCTCGGGGACCGTCGAACGGTCCACCTCCACCTCGGGGGCGGCCCCAGCGACGACGGCACCACCGGCCTCCTCGTCGTGCTCGACGCGCAGCCCGGCCTCCAACGCCTCCACCACCGCCGCCTCCGGGACGAAATCCCCCAACGGCGGCAGTTCGGCGAGACTGTCGAGGCCGAGCCGCTCGAGGAACAGTGGCGTGGTGCCGAACAGCGAGGCGTTCCCCGGGCCCGGATCCTTGGAGATCTCGCCGATGTAACCGCGTTGTTGAAGGGTCCGCATCACGCCGTCGACGTTGACACCGCGGATGGCGGCCACCTGTGCACGGCTGATGGGCTGTTTGTAGGCGACGATCGACAGCGTCTCGAGGGCCGCCGCCGACAACCTCGCCGACTGTCCCGTGAGCACGAAACGCTCGACGTAGGGCGACAACGAGGAGCGACTCTGGAAGCGCCAGCCACCTGCGACCCGGACCAGCTCGAAGCCTCGACCCTGCTGGTCGAACTCGGCGGCCAGACCGCGGCACAGCTCGTCGACCTGCTCGGGCGACAACTCGACGAGCTGTGCCAACAGCTGCGGGTCCGCAGGTACGTCCGAGACCATCACGATGGCCTCGATCGCCGCTCGATGCTCCGCGGTGGGCGCACCGGGGCCCCCAGTTGCCGGCCCCGTCGCCGGCACGCCCGACATCCCGGCGTCCGGCTCTCTCGGTGACTCCATCGCCGCTCCGTTCTGGTGCTGGTTCACGGGCATCACCCGTCGTACGCGTCGACCAACCTGGTCGCGGCGGCCTCGTCGACGTCACCACCGGTCCACACGATCCCGATCTCACCGAAGGTGCCGGCCTGATCGACGTCGATGAGTCCTTGTTTGAAGAGTTCGAGCACAGCGAGGAAGCGCACGGCGATCTCGATCGCGTCGACGAGCGAGGCGGTGAGCGACCGGAAGGTCACCCTGCCGGAGCCGGGAAGCTCCTCGATCAGCTCCGCGACCGCGTCGACGACCGACGCCCTGATGGGAGCCACGTGGAACAGGTCGACGCGCGGTCGGGGTTGGGGGGTGATCGCGCGCCTGAACGCCGCGGCCACCTGATCGGCTGTGACCCCTTCCAGCGCGTCGGGGGTGAGGTCGACGAAGCGTTCGTCCGGTCCGGTGACCCGCGGGAAACACTCGGCACCCGCGTCGTGCAGCCTGCGCAGACGGACCGCCGCGTCCTTGAACGTCTTGCACTCCAGGAGGCGCGCCAGCAACAGATCGCGCTCCTCCCAGATCCCCAGCTCCTCGTCGAGGTCGAGATCGGCGTCCTCCGGCAGAAGTCGTCGCGCCTTGAGGTCGACCAGCGTCGCCGCGATGAGCAGGAACTCCGTTGCCACGTCCAGGTCGAGTCGTGCAGCGGCTCGAGCCATCTCGTCGAGGTGTTGGAGGTAGGCGTCGACGATCCTCGTCAACGAGATCTCGTAGAGCTCGACTCGGTCGCGGAGGATGAGGTGCAGGAGCAGGTCGAACGGCCCCTCGAACACCTCGGTCTGCACCTCGATCGCCATGACCCCTTCATGCTAGGTCCGGTGAGGGCGCGAATTACAACAACGTCATTCGGGGTGCGGGTTCCTAGAGTGGCCGGCCATGGCACGTGTGTTCTCGGGCATCCAACCCAGCGGTGCGCTGCACCTCGGAAACTACCTGGGCGCGATCGCCAACTGGGTCCGCGATCTCGACCGCGACGAATCCCTCTACTGCATCGTCGATCTTCACGCCCTCACCAACCCTCAGGACCCCGAGTTGCTCCGCGCCCGCACCCGGGAGTTGGCCGCGTGGCTCGTCGCCTGTGGGCTCGACCCCGAACGGTGTGTCCTGTTCGTGCAGTCCCACGTCCCCGAGCACACCCAGCTCGCGTGGCTCGTCGAGTGCACCGTGAGCTACGGCGAGCTCAGCCGAATGACCCAGTTCAAGGAGAAGGCCGATCGGCAGGAGTTCGTCTCGGGCGGGCTCTTCACCTATCCGGCACTGATGGCCGCCGACGTCCTTCTCTACGACACCGAGAAGGTTCCCGTCGGTGCCGACCAGAAGCAGCACATCGAACTGTGCCGCGACGCCGCGGAACGGTTCAACCACCGATACGGCGACACGTTCGTGGTGCCGGAGCACTCCACGCCCACCGCAGGAGCACGGGTGATGGACCTCCAGGATCCGACCTCGAAGATGTCCAAGTCGACCGACTCCCCTCAGGGTGTGGTGATGCTGTCGGACCCTCCGTCGACGATCGAGCGGAAGTTCAAGCGCGCGGTCACCGACTCCGACGCGGACGTCCGCTTCGACGTGGAGGCCAAACCCGGTGTCTCCAACCTCTTGTCGATCCTCGCGGCACTCACTCGACGCGATGCCGCGCAGGTCGCCTCGGACTACTCGCAGTACGGACCGCTCAAGGCGGACTGCGCCGCGGCCGTCATCGACACCGTGGAGCCCATTCGGGAGCGCTTCGCCGAGTTGACCGGGGACCCCGCCGAACTGGAGCGAATCCTGGCGTCGGGGGCGGAGAGGGCCCGAGCGCTCGCGGCACCCGTGCTCCTGCGGGCGCAGCGCGCTATCGGCCTCCGGTGACCCGGGCGGAACCGGGCTATTCGTCGGCCGCCACCAATATGCGCCCGACCTCGAGGGGAACGGTCCACGCCGCCTCGGGAAGGTGATGTTGTTCGGACCACGCGATCACGACGGGGTCGCTCCCGGCGAGGGTGAGTTGTTCCGCACCGATGATCCCGTAGCGCAGGTACAGGCCGACCTTGCGCGTGAAACCGGACCTCGTCTGCCACAACTCGGCCATCTCGAGGCCGCCCACGACCCCACTCAACGTCGCGACGACCCGCCCATAGGTGCCGAGGCGAGCCTGGGCCTTGCCGACGTCGTGCAGTAGCGCCGCCCGCAACACCACCCGGCGGTCCACTCCCCGACCGGCCCCCCGGGATCGTCACGGTCGTCCAACACCTCTTCGACCCGACGCGCGACCCGCACCGCGTGCCGTTGGTCCGCATCCGACATCACGTCGAACAGCAACCGTTCCGACACCTCGAGCACCTCGCCGGCCCACTCCCGATCGCCGCGCCGGATCGGTCCCGGACGAAGGGACTCGAAGAAGCGGGGAACGCGGTGTCGGAGGTCGAGGCTCATCGCCCGGCTCGGCTGCTGCCATCCCACGCCGGCCACCCCGCACTCGAGCTCGAACCTGAACCCGAGGTAGAGGTAGAGGTAGAGGCTGAGTTGGCCCGGGGATGGGAGGCGGCGTAGACGCGCCACAGATGCTCGTCGCGTACCCGGGTGTAGCGCTGTGTGGTGGAGATCGTGGCGTGCCCCAACAACTCCTGCACCGAACGCACGTCGGCCCCGTGCTCCAACATGTGGGTCGCGCACGAATGGCGCAGCACGTGGGGGGAGACCACATCCGCGAGCCCGGCGGCCCGCGCATGACCCTCGAGGATCAACCATCCTCCTTGACGGGTGAGACGCGCCCCCGCTGGTTGAGGAACACCGCATCGGCGGCGTCGCGGGTCGGACCGCCCCGACGACGACACGCGCCGGCGAGCACCGGACGCCCCTCGTCCAACCAGCGGGCGACCGATCGCACCGCGGCCCGTCCGACGGGCACGATCCGCTCCCGCGAACCCTTGCCGAGCACCCGCATGAGACGACCGTCGAGGTCGACGTCGCCGAGCGAGAGTCCGACGGCCTCGGAGATTCGCAGCCCCGACCCGTAGAGAACCTCCATCAACGCGGAGTCCCGGGCTCCGACCGGCCCGTCCATCTGCCCCACTGCCTCGAACAGGCGCCCGACCTGGGCTTCGGTGAGAGCCTTGGGTAGCGCGTCGGGCCGTCGAGGGGTGTCCACCGTCGCGGTCGGATCGCCGCCGACCAACCCCTCCGCTGCGGCGAACCGGTGCATCCCCCTCACCGTGGACAGGGCGCGCGCGACCGAGGCCGCCCCGAGGCCCTCGTCGCGCAGCCATTGGACGAACCAGCCGACGTCCTCTGCCGTAGCGGCGGGGACGTCCGACCCACGGGCGAGCAGGAAGGTCTCGTAGCGGACGAGCTCACGCCGGTACGCCGACAGGGTGCGAACGGCGCGACCCTTCTCGACGGTGAGCCACAACAGGAACTCCTCCGCTATCGGGGAGGGCACCGGATCCCCCGACGACGATCCCGGCGCGACCGACGCGGCGAGGGTCTCAGCCACGTGACGCGACGACGCCCAGCCGTTGCGCCGCGAGCAACAACCCCACGACGGTCTTGGCGTCGACGATCGAACCGTCGGCGATCCGGTCGAACACCTCGACCAAGGGCAGGCGGACGATGGTCATGTGCTCCTCCTCGGGGCCGTCGACCGCCCGCTCCGTCTCGGTGAGGTCGGTCGCAAGGAACAGATGGTTCCGTTCGTCACAAAAGCCCGGGGAGTGAGCCAGCACCATGAGTGGTTCGAGCCGCCCCGCGACCAGACCGACCTCCTCGGCCAACTCCCGAACGGCGGTGATCTCGGGGGGCTCCCCCGCCACGTCACGCTTTCCCGCAGGGGCCTCCAGCAGAGTCGTCTCCATCGCGGACCGGAACTGGCGGACCAACACCACCTCCCCCGCCGCGGTCACCGGGACCACGGTGACCGCGCCCGGATGATGGACGACGTCGCGATGGATCACCGTTCCGTCGGGGGCGCGAAACGACGCGTCGACCACCCCGATCACGTACCCGTCGTAGATCCGCTCCTCGCCGAGCTTCACGAACCCCGGATCGGAGTGGGTGCCGACGCCACTCACCCGGGGAGCTCCTCGTCGAACAGGTGCGGGTTCCGGCCCTCCGCCCGCGCCTTCGCTGCCGCGACGAATGCGTCGAACAACGGTGCGTGTTTGGTCGGCCGGCTCTTCAGCTCGGGATGCGCCTGCGTCCCGATCCAGAACGGGTGGTCGTCGAGTTCGACGAACTCCACCAACGCGCCGTCCGGTGACAGGCCCGAGCAGCGCAACGCCGAGCCCTCGAACTTGTCGCGGTACGCCGGGTTGAACTCGTAACGGTGCCGATGCCGTTCGCTCACCTCGGCCGCGTCGTAGATCGCGGCGACCCTGGACCCGGGTTCGAGACGCGCCCGATAGGCACCCAGCCGCATCGTGGCGCCCTTGACCTCGATCCCGCGTTGGCTCTCCATCATCGCGATCACCGGATGAGGGGTGTCGGGGTCGAACTCCGCGGAGTTCGCCGATTCGAGGCCCAACCCGTTCCGAGCGAACTCGATGGTCATCACCTGCATCCCGAGACACAGCCCCAACGTCGGGATCTGATGTGCCCGCGAATAGGCCGCCGCGGCGACCTTCCCCTCGACACCGCGCTCGCCGAAGCCGCCCGGAATCACGATGCCGTCGAGATCGCGTACCGCCGCTGCCGCGGTCCCCGCGTCCAGCTCGTCGGACTGCACCCATTCGATCCGGACGTCCGCGCCATGACGCGCGCCCGCATGCTTCAACGCCTCCACGACCGAGAGATACGCATCGGGGAGCTCGACGTACTTGCCGATGATCCCGACACGGACCGCGAAGGTGGCCTCCTCGACACGCCGAACGAGGTCGCACCAGTCACTCAGGTCCGGTTGACCTGCGTCGAGGCCCAACAACTCGCACACCTGATCGTCGAGTCCCTCGTCGTGCAGCACGAGGGGGATCTCGTAGAGGCTTCGTGCATCCGACGCGTTGACGACCGCCGCGACCGGTACGTCGCACAAGGCGGAGATCTTGTCCTTCAGCGACGGATTGATGGGACGCTGGCTTCGACAGACGATGATGTGCGGTTGGATGCCGCGACTGCGCAACTCGGTCACCGAATGCTGGGTCGGCTTGGTCTTCTGCTCCTCGGCCGGCCCGATGAAGGGCACCAGCGTCAGGTGGATGTAGCAGACGTTCGGCGGGCCGACGTCGAGACGGAACTGGCGGATCGCCTCGATGAAGGGAAGGATCTCGATATCGCCGACCGTGCCGCCGACCTCGGTGATGACCACGTCGACGTCGTCGGTCGCGAGCGAGCGGATCCGCCGCTTGATCTCGTCGGTGATGTGGGGGATGACCTGCACCGTGCGACCGAGGTACTCGCCGCGGCGCTCCTTGCCGATCACCTCCGTGTAGATGCTGCCGGTGGTCGCGTTGGAGCCCTTCGTCAGGTTCTCGTCGATGAAGCGCTCGTAGTGCCCGAGGTCCAGGTCGGTCTCGCCACCGTCGTCGGTGACGAACACCTCGCCGTGCTCGAAAGGGTTCATCGTGCCCGGATCGACGTTGAGATACGGGTCGAGCTTCTGCATCGTCACCCGCAGGCCACGTGCCTTCAGCAGGCGACCCAGCGACGATGCGGTGAGACCCTTTCCCAGGGAGCTGGCCACGCCTCCGGTCACGAAGATGTGCTTGGTCACATCACTCCTTTGGTCCCGACCACACTAGGCGCGCGCCGGATCGCTCCCCGGATGTGGGAGCTCGCGTCGCTCGGCCCTTCCCGCGCCGGCAGATCACACGGGCGCCGCGGGATCAGTCCGCCGAGGATGCCTCTCAGCGGAACGGTGATCCCCAACGGTCGAAGCGCCGCAACAACGACACCGAATCGATCACCTTCGAGAACGACACCACCTCCGACGCGACGTTCAGCAGTGCCAGCACCGCGACACAACACCACGCCATCGTCGGGGACCCTGACGTCGTCACGAGCAGCCCCAGCCCGATGGCGGCACCCAACGCGTTGGAACCGGCATCGCCGAGCATGTAGTGCTCGCTCAGATCGCCCCGCAGCAGTGCGACGGCAACCCCCGCCACGAACAGGGTCACCGGTATCGGTCGCCATGAGGCGGCGACCGCGCCGAGCGGAACGAACGCCAGCGCAACCGTGACACCCGTCATGACGAGGGACCACTTGAGCGCTCGCCCCGGCGCGGTCGAGGAGGTTGGACAGATTCGCGCTCAACGACACCATGAGCACGAACAGCACGACGTCGTGAAGGTCCGAAGGCCTCAGTGCGGCCAACACCACCGCCGGGCCACCGAGCATCTTCACCGCGCCCGTCGTCACGCGACCGCGGGCGAGTTGACGGAGGTGCCCCCGGAAGCCTCCGCTGTCGCCGACCCCCGCGAGATCGTCGAGGAAGCCCAGCAGGGAGAAGGCCACCACGACCAGCGCCTGGCCGGTCGCCGCCGTCACCCGGTGGATGCCCCCGATGGCCAGCAGGGTCGAGAGCGCCATCGCGGCAAGAAGGCACAGCGGGATCAGCATGCCGACCGAGGTGGCGATGCGGTGTCCCCGATAGTTCTCGCGCTGGAAGATCGCCTGCTCGAAGATCGGCGAGACGGCCCGCCAGGCGAGGTCGCCCCCGACCACACCACCTACCGTCCACACCAACGCCGCCACCGCGTCACCCATCGTGGGCTCGTCCTTCCTGCCCCTCGGGGTGGGTCGGCTCGAGGACCGCCGCCGGAGCGAACGGCTGACGGCTCTGCACCAACAACAGGAAGGCACCGGCGTACACCAGGACGAGTGCGGGGATCACCACTCCCGAGTCGTTCACCAGCCCCCGATCACACCGAACGCGAGGAGTCCCGAGAACGTGACACCCCACTCGCGTGCATTGCCGAACCAACGTCTCC
The DNA here is from genome assembly GCA_041394325.1 of Microthrixaceae bacterium. GTDB lineage: Bacteria > Actinomycetota > Acidimicrobiia > Acidimicrobiales > Microtrichaceae > JAWKIJ01. Next base: position 2,158,898 of record JAWKIJ010000001.1, on the reverse strand, counting down.
AGCCTCCACCGGCCGTCAGGGAGCCGACGATGAACACGACGATGATCGGCACCATCCATGTCCAGAACGTGATGCGCATCACCCGAAGGTTGGTCGCTCCCTTTCGCACGATCGTGTCCCACATCCCCGGCAGGCCCCCCTGCGCGAATCGGCTCACGTGACCGTCGCCACCGGTGCGCCCCTCCCACCAGACGAACGCGACGACGGCCGCGACGCACAGCAGTCCCCCCACGATCGCCCGCAGCCACGTCACCCGCACCCCGGCCCACAACGCCAGCAGGCCGGCAAAGACGGGCAGGAAGCTGAGCACCCCGCCGAAATCGGCGCCCATCGACGGGGCCACCTCCACCAGCAGGACGACGGCGAACAGGACACCGGCCGCGGTGAGACCCTCCGCCCTGGTCCAACGACGCCGACCGGACTCCGCGCTCGGTGGCGCCTCCGGCATCGTCCGTCTGGCGGCCGCCCACGACCCGGCGAGTAGTATCGCACCCGCGCCGAGGATCGCGTAGCCCATGTTGCCCATGCCGTAGAACCGTGCCGCCGTCACCGGTGTGTAGCCCAGCAGGCTCACGTGCTGTAAGGCACCCGAGGTCGCGGCGTCCACCACCTCGACCAGCACGGTCAACCCGGCCAACCACACGATGGGGCTGAGCGGATGGTGCCGGCAATGCCAGGCCAGCGTCGCCAGTACCAGGGTCGTGCACAGGAAGCCGACCGCGGCCACCCAGGGGACCTGGAGCCCGACCGGCATCAGGCGCCAGAGGAACGTCGCGACCGGGAACGCGCAGAACGCGAGCGCGAAACGCTCGGCCACCTCCAGGATCCCCTGGCCACCCGGGGCGCCCTTGCGTCGGCGTCGCAACCCGACGATCGCGAGCAGGTACACGACGCCCTGGGCGATCACGAAGCCCATGATCATCGGCACGTAGACACGGTCGCGGTACTCCGCCCGGTTCGAGAGGGACGTGAGCGAACTTCGCGACGACGGGACATCCGCGCGACCGATGGGAGCACCCACCATGTCGCGGGGAACGTCTATCCCCTTGAGAGCGAGCAGTGTCGGCGCGACGTCCGTGAGGAGCGACTCATCGACGTGACGCGTGGAGGTGGAGCCGAGCGCACCGGACCTTCCCTGTCCACCGGAGTCCAACTCCAACACAGGGGTGAGCCGCCATGCACCTGGCGGGGCGAGGCCGACGACCAACACCGTCGCGTCGAGGTCGGCCTGCCGCAGTGCGCCGAGCAACGCATCGGTCACCTCGATCTGGCCGAGGCGACGATGCTCGCGTGCCGCACGATCGTCATCGGTCATGGGTCCGTTGGTCGCCGGCCACATCTGGGGAGCGCCCCCGGCATCGAGCACGACCACGTCACCGCGCCGCACCGCGGTCCGAACCGCGTCGACACGGTTCCGCACGGCGTCGTCCAGACCCGGGCCGGGTGCCAACGGGAGCGCCCCCCGTTCGATGTGGTCGATGTGGTGCCGCGAGTCCATGAGAGCGAGTGCGGCCGGGACGTGACGTCCCGAACCGCCCGATCGCGCGCCCACATAGGTGCGTCCGACACCCGCCGCACGCAACGTGTCACCGAGCAGACCCGGCCGACCGTACGAACGGGAGTCGGAGCTCCGCACGAGCCGGGTGACCACCCGGATGACCCGCCCGTCGGGCGTCGCGCCGATGGCGGGGCCGGCTCCGATGGTGTCGTCGTCGTCACCCAACAGCCCGGTGATCTCCTCGATCTCCACGTCGTCCTGTTCGGGTGACACCATCACCACCGGCGCACCCGCACCGATGGTCGAATAGCCCGACGCCTGGTCGCCGGGCGCCGAGGGCGTCCTCGGCGCAAGCGCGCCGGCGGAGCGGTCGGCGAGGGCCGCCATGTTGGGGAGGGTCGGCTCCTCGAGATCCGCGAGCTTCGTGAACGCAACCGTCACCAGGACCACCGAACGGTGCGCGTCGGCGCGGACCCTGGGCGTCGGCGTGCTCGGCGCGAGCAGGACGCAGCACAGCGCCGTGACCACACCGAGCGCCGCGACCCCCACGACACGGGTACTCCCCGCGCCCATTCGCACCGACGCCGCTCGGACGATGTCGACGCCCTGACGGATCCGGTGCCGGAAGCCGGCGACGGTGCGGCCGGTGTGTGCGTGGTCCAGTGGAAGCGGGAGCTCGACGACGCGCGCACCTGCCCGTACCGCGTCGACGGTCAGACCGACCTCCAGCCCGAAACGTGGCGCGAGCCGCAACGAACGCAACAGGGGCCCGTCGACACCGCGTTGACCCGAAAGCGGCTCGGTGACGCGTTCGCCGCACAGCCACTCGATGAGACTCGCAGAAGCCCGCTTGATGAGCCCGAAGCCGCCGCGGCCGGCTGCGGGCGGAAAGCGGGCGACCGTCATCTCGGCGTCTCCGCGCTCGAGGGGATCGAGCAACCCGACGACCGCCGCCGCGGTGTCACCGAGGTCCGCATCGACGAGGAGGTAGCGGAGCGCGTCGGGAGCCGCGTCGATCCCGACCCCCACGGCACCACCCTTGCCGAGGTTGCAGCCGGGCCGCACGACCATCGCCCCGGCCGCGGCGGCGCGCGAACCGGTATCGTCACGCGAACCGTCGTCGACCACCACCACCCGGTCGACACGCCCCGTCCCGATCAGTGCCTCCACGGTCGCCCCGACCGTGGAGGAACCACGGGCGGGCACGATGGCGACGACCCCGCCGCTCACGACACCCGCTCCGCAGCCCCGAGCGTGGCGAGGGTGACACGCAAGGGCGGCCCGCCGGCCAGGCGATCGACGCCGGCGAATGCCGCCACCCCCGCGAGGGCGGCGCCGAGCAACATCACGACCGTCACCCCCCTCGGGCGGGAGGCGGCGTCGCCCAACGCGACGACCGACCGCGCCGCCGCCGCCGCCACCGCCGCCGCGCCACCACGACGCAGCATGGTCGGCAGCGGACCCACCCCGACCCCCAGTCGCCACCACATCAGCACCGCCCCCACCAACTGGCCGAACGTGAAGGAGGCCCCGAGCACGGTCAGGCGTTGGGCTACCGAGACGCTTCCCACGAGGCCGAACATCAGCCCGACCACGACGGCCGCGACGACGACCGCGACCACCGCAGGCGCCCTGGTGTCGCCGACGGCATAGCTGCGCCGGGCGAAGAACTGGACGAGACCGTAAGCCACGATCCCGGGGGCAAGCGCCCCGAGGGCACGGGCCATGAGGCCGGAGGCGTCATGGGCCTCTCCCAGGGACAACACGCGAGCGACCGCAGGCGCCGTACCCCAGAGCACGGCACCGGCCAGCAGCCCCGTCGTCACGATGGAGCGAACACCGCCGTCGGTGACCTCACGGAGCCGCTCGACGCTGCCCTCGTCGTGCGCCGCGGCCATCGAGGGAAACCTCGCGGTGAGCACCGGCACCGCCAGGAGTGCATAGGGAACCAGGAACAACTGCCACGACAGCATCCAGACGAGACCGTGACCGTTGTAGGCGTTCGTCAGCGGAAGGGCCAGGGCCAGCGTCGCCTGACCTGCCCCGAGGAAGACCGCCGCCCACAACCCGTCGCGCCCGATTCGGCGCATCTCGGGGGACCGCACCGACAGCGGTTTCGCCGGCCTTGCGCCGTGGGCGAGCGCGTCGATCACGGGTACGGAACACATCGCGACGACTCCGGCGAGCGTCCCCAAGCCGAGGGTGAGGACCTCGACGCCTCGAAGCGGGAGACTCGGCGGACGTCCTCCCCGAAGATGCCGGAACAGGAGGTACGTCGCGACCAGGACGACGTTGTTGACAGCCGGACAGATCACCGAAGCGGCAATACGGAAACGGGCCTGGAGGTGTGCCACGGCGACCGCGTTGAGCAGGTAGGCGAGGATCTGCGGTGCGAAGTAGACGAGCAGCGTCCCGAGCAGCGCAGCGGCCTCGGCACGATCCCTCGGGTTCTCGACGCCGTCCAGTAGGACCGACGCCAACGCCGTGCGGGCGAGTATCGCCGCCAACACCACCGCAGCGAGCGCTCCACCCGCCCAGGTGAGCACGGCGACCTCGATCCGACGGGCACCGTCGTGGTCGCCGGCGGCGAACCGTCGACGAAGTTCGGGAACGAGGGTCGCGCTCAACGCTCCGGCAGCGAGCATCTCGAACAGCAGTGTCGGCACGGTGTTGGCCGAGGAGTACACGTTGGACAGGGGTGAGGACGTTCCCAGCACGGCGAGGGCCACGACCATCCGAATCAGGCCGGAGGCACGGGAGACCGCGACGAGCACGCTCATCAATCGGGCGCTCCGGTCGTCGTCCACCACCGGCACCCCGCCCGTCACCCGGGTCTCGGTTCCGCTCACTTGACCGGTGGGAGCGGTGAGGTCGCGTCGGACGCCGTCCCGAACGCACCGCTGCGGAGGTTCGGCCACCTCTCCACGCTCAGCAGCAACGCCAGCCGGCCGATCGGATCGTCGACGTCGTCGATCGTCACGACCGATCGTCCGATCGCGGGGTCGGTCCGGAGCGGTCTCACATATGCGCCGCGCTCGGGCGCGTTCGTCGTCAGCGCGTCGGCACTACCGCGCGGGTTGCGGACCTCGCCGACGATCAGTCCGGGCGTTTTGGCCGCCACAGCCGCAGCCAGGGGCTTGACGAACTGGGCCGTGGAGAGCACGGCCCCTTCGCCCCCCAACAGAACCACGGCGGTTCCGGGTACGACGGCGTCGGCAGGCACGGGAGCCGTACCGACATCGGTCGCGGTCAACATCCCGGACTCGACGAGTCGGGTGAACTGCAGCGCCGCGGTCGTGACTGCGTCGGGTACGGCCTCGGTGGTCGGCGGGACCGGGTCGGTTCCCGGCACCACGGTCGCGGGGGCGGTGGTGGTGACCGCGGAGGGCTCGTCGGCCGCGGTGTCGAGCATGACACCGAACATCCTTCCCAGCTCCGCGGCGACCGCGGCCGTGGAGCGACGCGCGGGAGCGGCCGCGGTGCCGGGACCGGCCAGTTCGTTCGCCACCTTGGTACGGGTGTCGGCAGCCTGAAGGTTCATCGACGCCTCCACCCACCAGTGACCACGAACGATCGCACCCGCGGCACGGAGGTCGGCGACGACACGGTTGACCACCCCCCCGTCGACACCCCGGACCGACAGCACGGTGACCGCGTGCGCGGTGAGGTCGGGGGTCATCGTCCGCCCGAGCACCTCGTCCCCGAAGGCAGCGACCTCGCGGTCGCGGGTCTCGAGACCGGCTCGAAGGGCGGCGTTCTCCGACTTGAGTGCGTCGTTGCGGGTATCCAGACTGCGCTGCCGGTCCTTCAACACTCCGATCGTCGCTCGGTCGAGCAGCGAGGACCCGAGGAACAGGCCGATCGACAGCGCGAGGAACACCGCGACGATGCTCACGATGTGGAACCGGAGGTTGATCATCGGAGCCGTCCCCGTGTCGTCACGACCTCACCCACGGAGGTCCGCCCAGATCGAATGGATGACGAGGCGGAGCGGTTCGCTCACCAGGACGATCACCACGATGGTCACGAGTGCCGCGGCGATCAGCATGGCGAGGTCACGCTTGCGAACCGCCGACTGATAGAGCCGGTTCACACCCTTCGCGTCGACCAGGACCGGACCGACCTTCATCCGGGTGAGGATGGTCGACGCCATACCCGACCTGCCCTTGTCGAGGAAGTCGACCATCGACGAATGGGTCCCGACCGCGACGATGAGTGCCGCGCCGCGGTTGAACGCCAGCAGCATGGCGATGTCCTCACTCGTCCCGGAGGCCTTGAACAGCAGGTAGGGAAGGTGCATCTCGTCGAGGCGCTCCGCTCCGGGGGCATGCCCGTCGGGGAAGGCGTGGACCACCAGCTTTGCACCACTGCGGAGCGCCGGTTCGGACACCGAGTCGAAGTCCCCGATGACGACGTCGGGGGTGAGCCCCAACTCGATGAGCGCGTCCGCTCCCCCGTCCACCCCGATGAGGATCGGCCGCTGGTCGCTGATGTACCCACTCTGGCGTAGGAGTTCGAGATCCGCCCTGTAGTCGTGCCCCCGTACGACCATGAGCACGTGCCGACCTCTGAAGTCGACGCCTACGTCGGGAACCTCGAGATCGTCGCTGATGAGGTCCTGGTTCGACTCGAAGTACCCGGCCGTGTTCTCCACGAATCGCACGAACTCCGCGCCGAGATTGGCTTTCGAGCGTTCGTGGATCTCGTGGATCGAATCGGCGTCGTGACGAACACCCGTGGCCAGCACCTCCTCGCCCCGGCGAACCTCGTCGTCGACCACCTCGATCTGCTCCCCGTCGGCGATCAGGTCGAGCAGGTCGGGTCCGAGTTGGTCGACCAACACGATCCCCGCGTCGAGCAGGATCACCGGTCCCTCGTTCGGATAGCGACCCGAACTGGTCGCCGCCGCGTTGAGTACCGCCGCGACCCCCGACTCGGCCAGGTTCTCCCCGGCGACACGGTCGAGGTCACGGTGGTCGATCACCGCGATCTCGCCGGGTTGCAGGCGCTTCACCAGGTCCTTGGTGCGACGATCCACTCGGGCGGTCCCCGTGACGACGCTCACCGGCCCGAACCACCACGCGCCCGCGTCGGAGCGGCTCGATCGGCGACGTCCGCCGGGTCAGCGGATCCGGCACCCGGGTAGGCGGTTCCGGCGCGCTCCGACGCCGCGCCGGCGAGGATCTCCTCCGCGTGCCGGCGGGCGGTGTCGCTGTCGGGCGACCCCGACAACATGCGGCTCAACTCGACCACCCGCGAGTCGTCGTCGAGTTGCACGATCGTCGAGACGGCGAGTCGGTCACCGGACTTGACGACCGAGAGTTGCACGTCCGCGTACGCGGCCACCTGCGGGAGGTGTGTCACCGCGATCACCTGACGCGAGCGGGCCAGCCTCGCGAGCGCGCGGCCCACGGCGGTCGCCGCCGTTCCGCCGACGCCGGCGTCGACCTCGTCGAAGACCATGGTCGGGGCACCCCCGCTGAGCACCTGGTGGAGACACAGCATCGCTCGGCTCAGCTCGCCACCGGACGCTGCCTTCGCGACCGGCTGGGGGGCCATCCCCGGATTGGTGCTCATGCGAAACTCCACCCGGTCACCCGGCGCCGGATCGTCGACAGCGATCTCCATGCCGGCGCGGTCCAGCGCGACCTCGGCCAGCCGAGCCTCGATGGCATCCGAGAGCACGGGAGCGGCACGGCGTCGCGCGGCGAGGACCTCCTCGGCCGCCTCGCGCTCCCGATCGCGGGCCTTCGCGATGTCCGCTTCGATGGCAGCGGCCCGGCTCTCATGCGCTCGCAGGTCGGCGAGCCGAGCGGCCACGCTCCGATGGAACTCCATCACGTCCGCGAGGGTCGACCCGTACTTGCGACGCAGGTCGACGAGGAGCTGTCGCCGGTTGCGCACCGCGTCGAGACGTTGAGGGTCCGGGTCGATCGCGTCGGCAACGGAGCGAAGCTCGCCTTCCGAGTCGGTGATCTCGGCCAGGAGCCCGTCGAGACGTCCTACGACGCCGTCGAACGGGGACCGGCCACGAAGGGTCGCCACCACGGCCGCGAGGACGTCGACGACTCCGCCGTCGCCGGAAAGCGACTCGAGAGCGGAAGCCGATGCACCGAGGTGGCCCACGGCGTCGGCCAGTCGATCCTCCTCGACATCGAGGTGGTCGTCCTCGTCGGGGTCGACGATGCGCGCTGCGTCGAGTTCGTCGAGTTGATAGGCGAGCAGATCCATCTCGCGAAGCCTCGCCGCCTCGTCCCCCCCCAAACCGGCAAGGTCGGCCTCGAGTTCCTCCCGGCGTGACCGGGCGACGAGATACCCGGCGAGGTCGACGCCGGCGAATCGGTCCAGCGCCGAGCGTTGAGCCCGCGTCGACTGCAATCGCTGATGAGCGTGCTGTCCACAGATCTCCGCGAGTCGTCCACCCACCTCCGCCAGTCCGGCGGCGGTCGCCATCCGGTCGTCGACGTATGCCCTCGAGCGCCCCGAGGCCGGCACGACGCGCCGCAGGACGACCTCCTCGCCGGACGCTCCGACGAAGCGGCCCTCGACCACCGACTCGACCGCTCCGGGACGGACCCGGGTGTTGTCGGCCTTACCCCCCAACAGGAGTGCCAGCGCCTCGACCACCATCGTCTTCCCGGCTCCCGTCTCGCCGGTGAGCACCGTCAGTCCGGGTCCGATGTCGAGGCGCGCGGACTCGATCACCCCGAGATCCCGGACCGACAGCTCCACCAGCACGGCAGCAGACGTTAGGCGAGCACCGGGGCACCGGCGGAGTGCACCCTCACACCACCCCGACGGGACCGGCGGCGAAGCGCGCTACCGGTCGGCGAGGTGGAACTTCCGCCTAAGCACCCCGTGGAAGGTGGAGGTGCCGTATCGGACGAGCCGGGCGGGGCGCGGGTCGACCCAGCAACGAATCGCCTCACCCACCTCGACCACGCCACCGGACCTGCCGTCGATCGAAACGTGGCCGGCACGGCCTCCCGCCACGACCAGGCGAACCGATGTCTCCGGTGTCAGGACCAGTGCCCGGTCGAACAGCATGTGAGGTGAGACCGGGACGAGGATCTGCGCCCGGTGCCGTGGATCCACGATGGGACCGCGGGCGCTCAACGCGTAGGCGGTGGACCCGGTCGGCGTCGCCACGATCACACCATCCGCGACGTACGGGGTGAACGCCTCGCCGTCGAGTTGCACCTCGATGCGCACCGTGTGGCCGAGCTCCGCGCGCTCCAGGAGGACCTCGTTCAACGCGACGTCCAACGGCTCCTGGCCGTCGGCCCGCTCGATCGCCGCCGCAATGCGCATGCGCTCCTCGATCTCGAACGCCCCGCTGAGGAAGCGCTTGATGGCAGCGCGTGCTGCTGCCGGTTCGACCATCGTCAGATATCCCAGACGACCGACGTTCACACCCAGGACCGGTACGCCGTGATCCGCGCCGAGTGACGCGGCCGCCAGTACCGTCCCGTCACCGCCGATGCCGATCAACAGGTCGAGGCCGATCGCCAGTTCGGAGAGCGCGAAGCCGACGTCGCTCATCCCCACTCGTGCGGCGTCGGAGCGGTCGAGGCGTACCTCGTGGCCGCGGTCGAGGAGCCAACGAGCGAGCTCGGCTCCAAGCGTCGCCGCCTCGGGCCGGTCGTCGTGGAGCAGGAAGCCGAACGCTCTCACGGCCACTCCCCGGCACCGTCGTCGATTCGACCCGGGAGAGGCCCGAGGCCGCCACCGGGGACGGCGACCGTAGAGGTTCGCAGGTGGACGAGGAACTCGACGTTGCCGTCGGCACCGGTGATCGGGGACTGCATCTCGCCCATCTTGGCGGCTCCGGCGTCCGAATACGCCTCCAGGACCTCGTCCACGGTGCGCCGCCGCACCAGCGGATCGGTGATGACGCCCCGCCCCTTGGACGCCTCGGCTCGCCCCGCCTCGAACTGGGGCTTGACCAACAGGATCAGGTCGGCTCCGGGCAGGGCGGACGCCATCAACGGTCGGACGACCCGTCGGAGACTGATGAACGACAGGTCGGCGACGACCAGCGCGGCCGGGCCGCCGAGCTCGGTCATGTCGAGGTCCTTCACGTGGAGTCGCTCGTGCACGCGTACCCGAGGGTCCACCCGGAGCCGCTCGTGCAGTTGGTTGGTGCCGACGTCCACGGCGACGACCGACGCGGCACCCCGCTGCAACAGACAGTCGGTGAACCCCCCGGTGGAGCTGCCGACGTCGAGGCAGCGCAGTCCCTTCGGGTCCACCCCGAAGCCGGTCAGCGCGGACTCCAACTTGAATCCACCCCGACTGACATAGCGGGGGCGCGGCCCGACGAGTCGCACCGCGTCGCCGGGTTCGACCAGGCGGGAACTCTTTCCCGCCGGTGCACCGTTGACGGTGACCACGCCCCTCGCGACCAGGCGCTGCGCGTCGCTCCGGCTCTCCGCCAGCGAGCGGCGCACCATCTCAACGTCCAGTCGACGCCTGCTCACGACTCGACCACGGCAGTACCACCGCCGGGAATGACGGCGCCGCGCTCATGGCCGGGCCTGTGCGGAAGGACCTCCGCCAGCGCCCGATCGACAAGGCCGGCCAGGTCGGGCGCCACCTCCGTACCAGGAGCCAACACGGCTCGATCGAGATCGGGCGATGCGGTGTTGCCGCTGAGCACGAGGCCGAACGGCCAGCCGAGCCGTTCGGCCATCGCTGCATCGGTGCCGAGCGTGTCACCGACGAAGACGCCGGTGTCGCCGAACCGCCGGCGAATCGCGTCGGCCATCGGGCCATGCGGCTTACCCATCCGCGGGGCCCTCACACCGGTGGCCCGCTCGATCGCCGCGAGAATCGAACCGCAGCCCGGCGAGAGGCCCCCTGGGGCCGGGTACAGCGGATCGTCGTTCGTCGCGACGAGGCTCGCCCCCCCGAGCACCGCGCGGGTCGCCCGTCGCATCGCGGCATAGTCGAACCAGTCGTGGAACCCCACCAACACGGTGTCGATCGCCGCAACCTCGGCGGGGTCGTCGAGGGATGGATCGTCGGCCCGGACGAACGCGATCCCCCGCTCCGCGAGCGCAGCGGTCACTCCCTCACCGGCACAGGCGAGCACCCGGCCGGTGGGTTGCAATGTGTCGACCGCGACGTTCGCCGATCCCAGTACGTCCTCGGGCACGGCCGGCACACCGATGTCGACCAGTGCCGCGGCAAACCGCTCGGGAGCGAGCGACGCGTTGTTGGTGCAGAAGCCCACCCGTACGCCCGCATCCCGCAGACGGCCGATCCCGGCAACCGCGCCCGGTATCGGCCGATCGCCCCTCCACACCACGCCGTCGAGGTCCAGCACCCAGGGCACCGAACGGTCCCTCCACGGGAAGGCGACCGCCGGGCCGGCGGCCGGTACCGCACCCCCCGGCGCGGAGTCACCGACTCCGGCGGTCACGCGAGGTCGCGGGCCCGCCGAGCGGCATCGCCCAACTCGGGGTCGAACGAGGCCACCCATCCCATCAGGGCCCTGGCGCGGGGGGTGTCGCCCACGGTCACGTACAGGTCCGCCAACGCATACCCCCGAGCGAGGTGATGATGCCGGGGGCGTTTCGGAAGCTTCCAGCCACGCTCCAATAGACGGATCGCCGCGGAGGGATCGCCCTGGTCCGCGAGTGACCCCGCCATCACCAGGCGGCCCTCGTTCACCAACTCGGCGGAGGGGGACGCCTCCGCGAGTTCCTCCCACAGCGATGCCACCATCTTGTGGCGACCCACCGCCCGATAGCAGTCGGCGAGCACGGGGTGCTGGTCGACCGCGCCACCGGTCAACTCGCGAAGCGCCTCCAGGCGGCGCGCGGCCTCACGGTAGTTGCCAAGTCGGTACTGGCTCAGTGCGAGCAACTCGAGCACCGACGGCGAACCCGGGACCTCGGTCGCCATCGGGCGAAGGATCCGACGAGCCTCCGAATACCGACCGTCCGCGTACGCCCTGGCCGCCTCGCCGAGCCTCACCGTCAGCGTCCCGGCACGTCGGGCTCCGACCAGTGGAATCAACTCGGAGCCGTCGACCGCCACACGCGACCGCCGTGACCCTCCGGGCCTCGGCGTCTGCGCGTCGGCCTCGACCCGACCCCCTCCGGATCCACCGACCACCGGTCCCTCGTCGATCCACACCTCCTCGGAGCGCTCGGCCGGGCCGGACGGCTCGAAACGCCGGGGATCGCTTCGGACCCCACCGCCACCGGCCCGACCACTCGCAGGTCCCCGCGAGCGTGCAACCGCATCGGAGGCGTCACGGCGCATCGGGGCACCGTCACGGCGGACCGAGGAGCTCGCACCGCGACCCAGGGGGCGATCATGCTCACGAGATCCACCGGGCCCCGACGAACCACGTACCGCGGCCCGGCGTGCCGTTTCGCCCGACGGGCCGCCCTGCCGGCGCCGCCCTCCATTCGCGGGCCGACCCCTCCGGCCCGGATCACGGCGCTCCGACATGTCAGGGACCGTACACGCGGCGGAGCCCCGGTGGAGCCGGAACGCGGCAAAACGACGAGGAGCACCCACCGAAATGGGTGCTCCTCAATGCGAAATCCGGCGGCGACCTACTCTCCCAGGGACTCTCGTCCCAAGTACCATCGGCGCTGAGAGGCTTAACTTCCGTGTTCGGGATGGGAACGGGTGTGACCCTCTCGCTATGGCCACCGAAACCTGTTGTCAAAGGGTTGAAGTTACCCTCGAGATCTTCATAGCGAGCACGAACAGGTCTGTAGAGAGACCAAAGCCCTCGGCCGATTAGTACCGGTCAGCTGAACGTGTTACCACGCGTACACTTCCGGCCTATCAACGTGGTGGTCTACCACGGGCCTTACCAGGTTAACCCTGTGAGTGACCTCATCTTGAAAGGAGCTTCCCACTTAGATGCTTTCAGCGGTTATCCCTTCCGTAGGTAGCCAACCAGCCATGCCCCTGGCGGAACAACTGGCACACGAGAGCTACGTCCATCCCGGTCCTCTCGTACTAGGGACAGCTTTTCTCAAGTCACTTACGGCTGTAGAGGATAGGGACCGAACTGTCTCACGACGTTCTAAACCCAGCTCGCGTACCGCTTTAATGGGCGAACAGCCCAACCCTTGGGACCTGCTTCAGCCCCAGGATGCGATGAGCCGACATCGAGGTGCCAAACCTTCCCGTCGATATGGACTCTTGGGGAAGATGAGCCTGTTATCCCCGGGGTACCTTTTATCCGTTGAGCGACGGCGCTTCCACACGCAACCGCCGGATCACTATGTCCCACTTTCGTGCCTGCTCGACATGTACGTCTCACAGTCAAGCTCCCTTATGCCATTGCACTCAACGACTGATTGCCAACCAGTCTGAGGGAACCTTTGAGCGCCTCCGTTACTCTTTAGGAGGCGACCGCCCCAGTCAAACTACCCACCTGACACTGTCCCCGAACCAGATAATGGTCCAAGGTTAGAGACTCGCCATACACAGGGTGGTATTTCAACAACGGCTCCACGCACACTAGCGTGCACGCTTCCTAGCCTCCCACCTATCCTACACAATGCATAACAAATCTCAATATCAAGCTATAGTAAAGGTCCACGGGGTCTTTCCGTCCTTCTACAGCTAACGAGCATCTTTACTCGTACTTCAATTTCGCTGGGCCTATGGTTGAGACAGTAGGGAAGTCGTTACGCCATTCGTGCAGGTCGGAACTTACCCGACAAGGAATTTCGCTACCTTAGGACCGTTATAGTTACGGCCGCCGTTTACTGGGGCTTAGGTTCAGAGCTTCGCCCAAAGGCTAACCCTTCCCCGTGACCTTCCAGCACCGGGCAGGCGTCACAGCGTATACATCGCCTTACGGCTTAGCACGCTGCTGTGTTTTTAGTAAACAGTCGCTTCCCCGAATTCTGTGCCACCCCCTCGAGCTCCAGGAGCAAGTCCTATCACCCTAACGAGGTCATGCTTATCCCGAAGTTACGCATGTATTTTGCCGAGTTCCTTAACCACAGTTCACCCAATCGCCTTGGTATTCTCTACCTATCCACCTGTGTCGGTTTGGGGTACGGGCACCGTGCTTGCTCACTGCTGGGCTTTTCTTGGCAGCATAGGATCAGTGACTTAGCCTGAACGGCTTCGGTATCGCGTCTCAGGATTTGTGAGGCCCGGATTTGCCTGGTCCTCTCCCTACACGCTTACCCCAGGACAACCATCGCCTGGGTTCACCTACCTTCCTGCGTCCCCCTACAGCTGTCCGCCCCGAGCTGGGTCGGATCGTTCCCGGGGTAAACCCCGGGACATCCCCTTAGCAAACTCGGATTGGAATGGGCGCGCACACGGTGGTACCGGAATATCAACCGGTTGTGCATCGACTACGCCTTTCGGCCTCGCCTTAGCTCCCGACTCACCCTGGGAGGATTAGCCT
>JAWKIJ010000001.1:0-2140000 GCA_041394325.1 Microthrixaceae bacterium | reverse complement strand
GCGCCACCGAGATGGCCGGACGGATGGGCATCAACGTCTCACCCTGGAACCCGCGGACCAAACGCGGTTTCAAACGAGTGCTGTCACTCGTATTGGGCACCAACGACAGCACGGTGTTGGACATGACCGAGGCGTACACAACCTTCGCGAATCGGGGGCTACACGTCCCCGAGGCGATGGTTCTCAAGGTCGTTGACCCGAACGGAACGGTGCTGTACGAGCACCAGCACTCCCAGACCAAGGTGCTCGAACCGGAGACGGCCGACACGATCACCAGGATGATGGAGCAGGTGCTGATCCGCGGGACGGCGGAAGGCCGCGGCATCGGCCGCCCCGCGGCCGGCAAGACGGGCACGACCCAGAGCGAGACCGATGCGTGGTTCATCGGCTACACACCCCAGCTCGTGACCGGGGTGTGGGCCGGCTACAGCCAGAGCACCCGGCGCAGGGTCGGTTCGGCCGGCGCCACCGCCGCCGCCCCGGTCTGGCAGCGGTTCATGGAGTCCGCCCTCGCCGACACGCCACCCACCGACTTCGACTTCAGCACCCGTCCCACCGCCACCACGACGACCGTGGCCCCACCCGACACCGCCTTGATGAAGAACCCGGCGGACGTCGACATGGTGACGATGCCCAACGCCGTCAACGTCAGCGCCTCCGAGGCGCTGGCCCGGATACGCAAGGCCGGCCTCGTGGCGAACCAGGTCACTGCGACGATCGGCCCCGGAATGCTCAGCGGACAGGCCGTGGGACAGACTCCCGCTCCGGGAACCGCTGTCCCCAAGGGGGCCACGGTGACCATCGAGCTCACGCCGGGCAACCCTCCGCCGATGATCCGGGTGCCCGACGTGCTCGGCCGTCCGCTCGACGACGCGCTCGGCAACCTCGACCGCCTCGGTTACACGGTGAGCGTTCGCCGGAGCGCCGCGCCACCTACCTTCCTCATGCCGGACGGCACCCCGCCACCGTCGGGTACGGTCTGGGCGGTGACACCCGGCTCCGGCACCTTCTCCCCGACGGGCCGACTGACCGTGGACGCCACACCGTGACCCCCGAGCCCGGTCCGGGGGGCGTCGGCCTTCGCGAAGGAGCGACACCACCCGAACCCGCCACCACCCGGAGACGGGGCCTCGCCCGATGGGGCCTGCGAGGGCTCGTCGGCCTCGGCGTTGCGTCGGCCCTCCTGTGGATCGGCGCCATCGTGTACGGCGCGATTGCCGACCCGAAACCGTCGGACTACCTCAAGGACCGCTCGTTCCCCACCGCCGCCGAGCCGATCTGTGAGGCTGCTCGAACCGACCTCGACGCGTTTCCACCGGCGCAGGACTCCAGGACCCCCAACGCACGGGCGGCGGTCATTCGACAGAGCACCGCACGGCTTCAGGAGATGGTCGACCAACTCAGACGGGAGGTCCCCGACACCGCCGAGGGAAAATGGATCGGGGTCTGGCTCGACCACTGGGAGATACACCTCCGCGATCGCCTCGACTTCGCGCAGCGGTTGCGGACCGGTGGCGCCAGGGAGGAGTTCTTCGAGACCACCGAAGGCGGGACCCAGGTGTCGCGCTCCATCGACCACTTCGCCGAACTCAACAAGATGGACTCCTGCGCCACCCCTGGCGACGTCTGACCGGTAAGGGGGACATCCCTCGACCGGAGTTCGGCTCGACGCGGCTAGGACCGACAGACCCTTGGCAGCCGACCCGCTGCACTGAGGCGGTCGAACGTCGCCCGGCCGCCGGCGACCAGGCGTCGTAGCGAGACGTCGGCGTCGATCGAGTCGAGCTGATCGAAGCCGATCCACCGGATCTCCTCTGACTCGTGGTTCCCCCGGAGTCGGCCTCCCTCCGGCGCCAGTACGAGGAAACGGACGTCGAAGTGGTCGTGGCCGTCCTCACCGGGAGGGGTCACGCGATGCACATCCACGTCGATCGGCCGGGACCAGACGGCCAACCGGCCGAGCCCTGTCTCCTCGGCGGCCTCGCGGAGGGCGACCGAGGCCAGACGGTGGTCGCCGTCGGCGTGCCCGCCGGGCTGGAGCCAGCGTTGCAGCTTGCGGTGGAACAGGACGACCAGACGCTCCCCCGATTCGTCGACGACAAGTGCCGAACCGGTCAGGTGCCCCGGCCGGGTGGTTCGCTCGGCGACGGCGGGCTCCGACACGACCGCGGCGCGGACCTTGTCGCGCCACACCGACGCGTCGACGCCGGAGGGCCCGGTTCCATCGAGACAGCGGTCGTGGCCCGGGAGCTGCCCCGTCTCGAGGGAGTCCAGGGTCCGGAGAACATCGGCCCGATCGGCGCTCTGGGCCAGGCCGGCGTCACCGGCGAAGTACCACACCGGATGGTCAGTCGCCCGCCGGAGGCAACGCGGTGCCGGCCAGCGCCTCGACCCGCTCACGGTCGCTGCGGAGGCGCTCGGCCGCTGCCCGGCGCTGTTCGGAGACCGGGCCGGGCCCGCCACCGCCCGGCGTCCTCCGTTGTCTGACGGCCATCCCCGGAGCCAACAGCGCTGCACCCTCCTCACCCAGGCGCGGTTCGGCACGGACGAGGGCGACGAGGTCCTCCTCGCCGTCGAGATGACGCCGGACCAGGTCGCCGACGATCGCGTGGGCCTGACGGAACGGGATGCCTCGCCGCACCAACAACTCGGCAAGATCGGTCGCGCCCGCGACCGGATTGTCCGCGGACGACGCCATCGCGTCGAGGTCGGTCGTCAGGGTCGAGACCATGCCGGCGACCGCCGAGATGCCTCGGGTGATCTGGTCGAGCGCGTCGAACACCGGCTCCTTGTCCTCCTGGAGGTCGCGGTTGTAGCTGAGCGGGAGCGCCTTGAGGGTGGCGAGCAGGCCGGTGAGGTTGCCGATCAGCCGCCCTGCCTTGCCGCGAGCCAACTCGGCGATGTCGGGGTTCTTCTTCTGGGGCAACATCGATGAGCCGGTCGAATAGCGCTCGTCGAGGCGGACGAATCCGAACTCGCTGGTCGACCACACGACGATCTCTTCGCCGATGCGACTGAGGTGGACCCCGACCATCACGAGGTCGAAGAGCAGCTCCGCTGCGAAATCGCGATCCGAGACGGCGTCGAGTGAGTTGTCGAAGACCGCGGAGAATCCCATGCGACGAGCGGCGACCGCGGGGTCGAGCGGGAGACTCGACCCGGCAAGGGCACCTGCACCGAGCGGTGAGACGTCGAGTCGCTCCCGCGTGGCCAACACACGGTCGAGATCGCGCGAGAACGCCCAGAAGTGCGCGAGCCAGTGATGCGCCAGCAGCACCGGCTGTGCCTGCTGGAGATGGGTGTAACCGGGGAGGTAGGCCTCGCCGGCATCGACGGCCCGGGTGAGGAGCACGTCACACAGCCCCACCAGGGCGACGGCGACGTCGAACGCCGCCTGTTTGCAGAAGAGCCGGAACGCCGTCGCCACCTGATCATTGCGGCTCCGACCCGTGTGGACCCGGGCGCCGGCGTCACCGGCGATCTCGGTCACACGGCGTTCGATGGCGGTGTGGATGTCCTCGTCGGTCGGCTCGAACCCGAAGGCCCCCTCCTCGATCTCGCGTCCGACCACGTCGAGGGCACGGAGCAACGACTCGACCTCCTCGTCCGAGAGGATGGCGGCGTCGCCGAGGCCCCGGACGTGTACGGCCGAGGCCGCGAGGTCGAACGGCGCGAGTCGACGATCGAAGGGAAGGCTCACGGTGTACTCCCACAGCGACTCGGACGGACCGGTCGCGAAGCGTCCGTGCCAGAGCGGAGCCGGAGCGGGGCGGTCGTGGTCGTGGTCGTGGGGCTCATCGGCGGCCATGGGGCGAAACTAGCGGCGCGTCACGTGGCCGACGGGCTGGAGCGGTCAGCAGCACCGCCGGCACCGCGTGTCGGGGTGGGGATGATCCGTAGGCTCACGGGATGCGGGTCGTGCCGTTCGGAACATCGTCGGGCCGTCCCACTCCCCGACGGAACGTCTCGGGTCTGGGCGTGGACCTCGGAGCTCGCTGGATCCTCGTCGACTGCGGAGAGGGCACCCAGCACCAGGTGATGCGATCGAGGCTGCGCGGGTCGAAGCTGTCGACGATTCTCATCACCCACCTCCACGGTGACCACGCATTGGGGCTCCCGGGGATGCTGGCGAGCCTGTCGATGGACGACCGAACCCACCCGGTGACGGTGGTGGGGCCGACCGGAATCGGAGCGTGGCTCGACGTCATGACGGCGACACCGTTGTTGGAGTTGGGGTTTCCGCTCGATCTCCACGAACTCGACCCCTCCACGGTCTCGAGGACGATGGACGACGAGCCACCCGAGGTGCTCCGACTCGACGACGGGGTCCGAGTCGGGGTACTTCCCCTGAAACACCGGGTTCCCTGCCTCGGCTACCGAATCGAGGAGCCGGCCCGACCTGGTCGCCTCGACACCGACGCCGCCGCAGGGTTCGGGATCGACGAGGGACCCATCCTCGGCCGGTTACAGCGCGGCGAGACGGTCGAGGTCGGTGGCCGAGCCGTCCGGCCCGGCGACGTGATCGGTCCGCCCCGCCGAGGCCGCCGGATCGCGGTGATGGGCGACACCGTTCGGTGTGACAACGCGGTGGTGTTGGCCCGTGACGCCGACCTGCTCGTCCACGAGGCGACCTACGCCCGGGCCGATGCCGGACGCGCCGCCAGGTGGATGCACTCGACCTCGACCGACGCCGCGCACGTGGCCGCCGAATCGGCGGCGGCCCACCTCCTCCTCACCCATTTCAGTGCCCGCTACGACAACCCCGATCGGCTCCTCAACGAGGCGAGGACGGTGTTCGCTGCGACGGACCTCGCCGTGGAACTCGCCGAGATCCCGGTTCCCCACAGGGACTGAGCCGAAGCGGATCGAGGTCGTTCCCCCGCGTCGAACCCGCAGCCGGTGCATCAGGCCCCGCCGGGCCCCTGTACGGACGACCACGTCTTGACCCCGAGACCCCAGAGCTGCACGAAGCCCTCCGAGTCGGCGTGGCGAAATCGGTCGGCGGCGTCGTAGGTCGCGAGCCCGTAGTCGTAGAGGCTGTGCGGGCTGCGCCGCCCCACCACGTGGCAGCGGCCCGGTTCGAGCGCCAGGCGGACCTCACCGGTGACGAATCGTTGGGAGGTGTCGACGAAGGCGTCCAACGCCTCACGCAGCGGACTGAACCACAGGCCGTCGTAGACCAGTTCGGCGTAGCGATGCTCGAGACGGATCTTCTCGCGTTGGAGGTCGCGCTCCAACGTGACGGACTCGAGGTCGGCGTGAGCCATCATCACGGCGAGGGCGCCGGGCGCCTCGTACGTCTCGCGGCTCTTGATGCCGACCCGGCGGTTCTCGACCATGTCGAGACGACCCCAACCGTAGGCACCCACCGTCGAGTTGAGCTCGGCGATCAGCGTGTGCAGCGCCATCGGGGTGCCGTCGAGTGACACCGGCACCCCTGTTCAAAGCCGATGGTCACCTCACGACGGTCGGTCGCCGTCGGTCGAGTCATCTCCCAGACGCCCTCGGGTGGCTCGGCCCACGGGTCCTCCATCTCACCGCATTCGATCGCCCTCCCCACAGGTTGTCGTCGATGGAGTACAGCTTCTCCTTCGTCGCGCGAATCGGGATGTCGTGCTCGGCCGCATGCGCGATCGAGTCCTCGCGGGTGAAGCCCCAGTTGCGCACGGGTGCGACCAACTCCAGGTCGGGGGCGAGCGCCATCGTCGACACCTCGAAGCGGACCTGGTCGTTCCCTTTGCCGGTACAACCGTGTGCCACACCGTCCGCGCCCACCTGCCTGGCAATCTCCACCTGATGACGCACGATGAGCGGGCGGCTGAGTGCCGAGACGAGAGGGTATTTCCCCTCGTAGAGGGCATTGGCCTTGACAACCGGTGCGAGGAAGTCCGCGGCGAACTCCTCGCGGAGGTCGAGCTCGAAGTAGTCGACCGCGCCGGCACCGAGCGCCTTCTCACGGTTGCCGACGAGGGAATCGCTCTGGCCGACATTGGCCGACAGGCACACGACCTCGCAGCCGAGGTGCTCGATCATCCAACGGACGGCGACGGAGGTGTCGAGACCTCCGGAATAGGCGAGTACGACCTTGCTGGCCATCAGGACCTTGCTCCTTTCCTCGGGGTCGCGACGGGGAACGACCCGCCGACCGGTGCCGGCGCGCTCATGTTGCGAGCCGTTCGATCATCGCCTCGACGTCCTCGCCCTCGCCGGCTGCCGCGATCACCAAGACGGTGTCGTCACCTGCGACGGTGCCCTTCACCCCGGGCGCGCCCGACCGGTCGATGGCGGAACCCACGACGTGGGCGCAGCCGGGCGGCGTCCGGACGACGACGAGGTCGCCGGAACGGTCCACGCCTACCACCCACTCCCCCAGTACGCGACGGAGATGGTCGTCGGTCGCCACTTGGTCGAAGGGCAGCTCGGGGATCGCGTATGCGGTCTCACCTCCCGGCATCCGAACCTTGACCGCCGACAACTCCTCCAGATCGCGGCTGACCGTCGCCTGGTTGACCGCAATCCCCTCTGCGGCGAGCAACTCGACGAGCCGCCCCTGGTTGGTGACCTGATGCTCCTCGAGCAGGCGGGCAATCCGGTGCCGTCTGGCGGCCTTGGTGGTCCGCGCCGTCATGTCGGACTCGCACCGGTGAGCCAGGCCAGCAGACCGCGTGCCGAGTGCAACCGGTCGTGTGCCTGGGGGAGGATCCTCGACCGGGGGCCGTCGAGTACCTCGTCGGACGCCTCCTCACCGCGATGCGCGGGAAGGCAGTGCAGGAACACCGCGTGGCGAGCCGCGGCCGCCATCACCGCTGCATCGACCTGGAAGCCGGCGAAGTCCCGACGACGTCGTTCGACCTGATCCTCCTGGCCCATCGAGTACCAGGCGTCGGTGTAGACGACGTCGGCACCCCTCGACATCTCCACCGGGTCCCCACCCGACACCACCTCGGCTCCGGCGGCGGCGAGCTTCGCCGTGGCCACGGCGTCGAAGCCGTAACCGTCGGGGTGCGCGACCCGCAACGAGGACCCACACATGGTGAGCCCCACCGCCAAGGACCGCGCCATGTTGTTCGCGTCGCCGACGTAGGTGACGGTCAGGCCGTCGAGGCGACCGAACTCGCGGCGGATCGTCAACAGATCGGCCAACACCTGGATCGGGTGGGCGTCGTCGCTGAGGAGGTTCACGACCGGCACCTCCGACACGGCCGCCATGCGTTCGAGCGTCGAATGAGCGAAGACGCGCGCGGCGAGCACGGCGTGATAGCCCATGAGGACCCGGGTGACGTCCTCGACCGACTCCCTCACGTCGAGGCCGACCTCCTCGGGTCGCACGTACACCGGATGGCCTCCGAGTTCGACCGTGGCGATCTCCATCGAATGACGTGTGCGGGCGGAGGGCTTCTCGAACAACAGGGCCACCCCCCGACGACGCAGGGTGAGCGGCAGTTCGTCCGCGACGGCGAGGTCGAGCACCTCGGCCAACTCGCCGGGTGCGAGGTCGTCGATCTCGAGGAAATGGCGAACCTTTCGAGCGGACACGGCCGGCACCCTAGGCCCTCGCGTCCGACGACCCGGCCGCTGCCAAAGCCTCCACGACGCCGCCGATGGCCTCGGCTCCCTCCTCGACCTCGTCGTCGGTGATCAGCAGGCTCGGCGCGATCCGCAGGGCAGTCGGCGACACCGCGTTGACCACCACGCCGCGATCGAGCAACCGTGCCGCCGCCTCCGCTGCATCGACACCCTCGAGTTCGATCGCCAACAACAAGCCCAGGCCCCGGACCTCGGCGACCCCGCGGCGGAGCGTCAACGACGAGCGGAACCTCGAACCCGCTGTCTCGGCGCGCGCGCACACGTCCTCGCGCTGCATGACGTCGAGCACGGTCCGCGCGGCGGCCGCCGCCAGCGGTTGACCCCCGAAGGTGGTGCCGTGGTCGCCGGGCTCGAACACGTCGGCCACCTCCGACCGCGCCCAACACGCACCGATCGGTACGCCGTTGCCCAACGCCTTGGCCATCGTGACGACGTCGGGCGATATCCCGAGGCGCTGGAACGCGAACCACGATCCACAACGACCAAGGCCTGTCTGCACCTCGTCGAGCATCAGCAGCACCCCCGGACGCGGCACTCCCGCTCGACGGTTCGAAGGTAGGCCTCGTCGACGGGGTGGACGCCGCCCTCACCCTGGACGACCTCGAGGAGCACGGCTCCGACCTCGGCGGTGAGCGCATCCACGAGCGCCGGCGCGTCGACCGAACGGTACGTGGCGAAATCCCTCCGGTAGTGGTTGAAAGGCCTCGTGCTTGGCGGGCTGGCCGGTCGCGTGCAGGGTCGCGAGCGTCCGACCGTGGAAGGAGCCATGCGCGCTGAGGACGACGTGGCGTCCCCGACCACCGAACTTGCGCGCGAGCTTCAACGCACACTCGTTCGCCTCGGCGCCGGAGTTGGTGAAGAAGACGCGGCCCCCATCGAGGCCGACGAGCGAGTCGATGGCGGCGGCGAGCGGCTCCTGATGCTCGTTGGCGAACAGGTTCGACACGTGGACCAAGCGGGACGCCTGAGCGGCGAGCGTCGCGGCCACCTCCGGATGAGCATGCCCCAACGAGGTGACCGCGAGGCCGCAGAGCAGGTCCAGGTAGCGACGGTCCTCCTCGTCGAACAGATAGGAGCCCTCGCCGCGGACGAAGCGAACGGTTGGTGCGCGGTAGGCGCCGATCAGGTGCGGGGACTCGATCACTACGGTGTGATCACTCGACGGGGACTGCATCTCCGGAGTGTAGCCCCCGTGAGGCATACTCATGCATTCATTTGCATGTTGATGCGTTGATGAGTCCGGCCGGGGTTACCCGCGCCTGCACCGCACCGCGTCGCTCCTCAGCTCGCGGGTGCTGTGTGGAGGCGAGGACGGGATCGCCGCGGAGATGTGACGACGACGGCCTCCG
Organism: Microthrixaceae bacterium; assembly: GCA_041394325.1. Classification (GTDB taxonomy): domain Bacteria; phylum Actinomycetota; class Acidimicrobiia; order Acidimicrobiales; family Microtrichaceae; genus JAWKIJ01. The sequence continues at coordinate 2,131,064 of JAWKIJ010000001.1, read as the reverse complement.
CAACACCTAGCGTGCCGGGGATGGGGGAACAAGGACTCACGACCCGACCCGACCTGGGTCGCCACCGAGGACCCCGGCGCGCGCCGGTCCGGGAGGTCGCGCCGTTCCACGGTGCGACCGGGCGTCCTCGCTCTCGGGGTCTCGGTCGCGACGACGCTCTCTCTGCTCGCGACCACCTCGTGCAGCGACGACTCGGCGACCAGAGCCTCCCCTCCACCTCCGCCCCGGCCACGGTGCGGTTGCCCGCGGCGGACGAACAGCCGGTCGCGATCGAGTCCCTCGGCGTCGACCCCGCCACCGAACAACGGTGTGATCCCATCGGCGGCGCCCAGTGCCTCCTCCCGTTCCCCAACGACCACTTCACGCGGACCGATCGGACGACCCCGACGGGCCGGCGCCTCGCGCTCGACGTCACATCCACACCCTCGAACACGGCCGGCGACCACATCGACGTGACCGACCAGAACCGGGCCGACGGTTGGAGTCCGGGGTCCACGCTCATCGCGCAGATCCCCTCCCTCGACGTCACACGCTCGAAACTGCCGCCGATCACCGACGTCGACACCTCACTGGCGCCGGACTCGCCCATCGTGCTGTGGGACGCCACCGCGCGACGTCGAGTCCCGTTCTGGGCGGAGGCCGACTCACAGGCCGACGAGGGCACCGTCCCGTTGCTACTGATGCACCCGGCGCGCAACTTCGCTGACGGACACCGCATCGTCGTCGGGATGCGGGGCCTGCTCGACGACCGGGGCACACCGATCGACCCGAGCCCGGCGTTCGCCGCCTACCGCGACGGTCGTCGAAGCACCGATCCCACCTTCGAGGCCCGGCGGCCGGCCATGGACCGGATCTTCTCGTCGTTGGGCGAGGCCGGAATGCGCCGCGCCTCGCTACAACTCGCCTGGGACTTCACCGTCGCGTCCACCGAGTCGATCACCGGACGAATGATCGCCATGCGCGACACCGCGTTCGACGCACTCGGCGACGATGCTCCGGCATTCACCGTCGACTCCATCACCGAGGACCCCGATCCGCTCGTCGCACGCAGGGTCGAGGGCAGCTTCACCGTGCCCAACTTCCTCGACGACGACGGCGGTGTGGGTTCGCGCCTCGTCTTGGACGACGAGGGCGTGCCCGTCCGTCAGGCCCACGACTTCACCGCCCGATTCCTCTGCGACATCCCGCCGAAGGCCCTTGCCGAACCCGCCCGCGCCGCGTTGTACGGCCACGGCCTCCTGGGCTCGATGGACGAGGTCAAAGGCGACCTCACCAAGCAGATGGGGGACCGTTTCAACATCGTGTATTGCGCGACCAACTGGTACGGGATGGCGGAGGCGGACGTACCGTCCGCGGCGAAGGCCCTCAACGACCTCTCCGCCTTCGGGGCACTGCCCGATCGCCTCCAGGAGGCCATGCTCTCGTTCCTGTACCTCGGTCGCCTGCTCGTGCACCCCGGAGGTTTCGCCGCCAATCCGGCGTTCCGCCACGATGGGCGCTCCGTCCTCAAGGCCAAGTCGCTCTACTACGACGGAAACAGCCAGGGCGCCATCCTCGGAGGCGCGTTGACCGCCGTGGCCCAGGACTTCACCCGCGCCGCACTCGGCGAGGCCGGGATGAACTACGGCATCCTCCTGGACCGCAGCGTGGACTTCGACGAATACCTCGCGGTGATGCGCAACTCCTATCCCGCCAGGGTCGACCGCGTGATCGGCCTCGCGTTGGTCCAGTTGCTCTGGGACCGGGCCGAGACGAACGGCTACGCCAACCACGTGACGACCGACCCGTTGCCGAATACCCCGCGGCACACGGTGCTCCTGTACGGCGCCGTCGGCGACCACCAGGTGAGCGAGTTCAGTCTCCGTGTCGAGGCGATGACGATGGGGGCTGCCGCACACCGCCCCATCGCCGGCGGAGGGCGGTCCCCGCTCGGCGACATCGGCTCGAAGTTGCCGACGCTCACCGGTGACAACGCGACCGGATCGGTGTACTTCCTGTGGGACACGGGTTCGCCGCCGTCTCCACTCACCAACACCCCGCCACGGAAGGGGCACGACCCCCACGACGACACCCCGTCGATCCCCGCGGCCCAGCACGTCAAGGATCAGTTCCTCCGCCCGGACGGCACGGTGCGCTCGCCGTGCAAGGGACCCTGCACCGCCCCCGTGCCGCCCGAGAACGCCGACTGACCACGAAGTTCCCCTCCTCCGACGTCGGCGAGCGGGCCCACAGGACCGATCGACCCACCGGCCGAGCCTGATTGGTACCCTCGTCACCTTCCCGCGGACGACCAGATCCCCACGAGGCACCGACTCCATGACCGCGGCACCGCACACCCCACCGGACGGCGCTCCCGTACACGGCGCAGGGTTCCGTCCCGACATCCAGGGACTGCGGGCCATCGCCGTCCTCATCGTGGTCCTGTTCCACGCCGACGTCGCCGGACTCTCCGGGGGTTTCGTCGGAGTCGACGTCTTCTTCGTGATCTCCGGCTACGTGATCACGCGGATGCTCCGCAGGGAACTCGTGAGCATCGACTCACTTCGGATGCGCAGCTTCTATCTCCGCCGGATCCGGCGGATCCTCCCCGCGCTCGCGGTCCTGCTCGGGTCGGTCCTCGTGCTGACGCCCCTCCTCGGCCCTGCGGCCATCGGTCAACTCACCAGGCGGACGGGATCGTTCGGTGCGCTCGTCCTCTCCAACATGTACCTCGCGCAGGGGACCCACGACTACTTCGACGCCGATGCCGGGCGAAATCCCCTCCTCCACATCTGGAGCCTCTCGTTGGAGGAGCAGTTCTACCTGCTCTTTCCGCTCCTTCTCCTGACCGCCTGGTACCTGACCCGCCGGGCGAGGCGGACGACCGGTGGCACCGCTGCGGTGCTCACCATCGTGGCCGTCGTCTCGCTCGCCCTCAGCGTCTTCCTTCTCGCACCGAACTCGCTCCTCTCCACCCAGAAGTCAGATCAACTGGCCTTCTACTCCCTGCCGAGTCGCGCCTGGGAGTTCGTGGTCGGCGCGGTCCTGGCCCTGACCCTCGCCACACTGCGCGGCAGGGCCGCCAACCTGGCGGCAATGTGCGGCATCGCACTCATCGCCGTCGCGACGACCACCTTCGATTCCCACACGCTCTTCCCGGGTCTCGCCGCGGCGGTACCGGTCGCGGGAACCGCGCTGCTGCTCGTCGCCGGTACCGACTCGGGTGTGGTGACCGACCGCCTGCTGTCCTCACGTCCGTTCCAATGGATCGGCGACGCGTCCTACTCGTGGTACCTCTGGCACTGGCCGCTGATCGTCTTCGCGGTGGCCCTCTTCCCGGGATCCAGCCTGGCGAAGCCGGCGGCCGCCCTCCTCTCCCTGATTCCCGCAGCCGCCTCCCTGAGATGGGTGGAGACACCCATCCGACGGCTCACCAGCCTTCGACCGGCCGCCACCGTCGGGCTCGGGTTGGCCTGCGTGGCCCTTCCGCTCGCCGCGGCGTTCGTCTCCGGACGGTTCGAAGCATGGTGGCCGTCCTCTGTGAAGAGCTACATGAGTGACCTCGGAATGCACAGCTACCAGGCCCGCCCATGCGACGAAGCGAGCGCGCCGAGCGACCCCGACGTCTGCACCTGGGCACCTGCGGACCGGACGGCCACCGCGAAGGTGGTCCTGATCGGTGACTCCAACGCGGGCCACTTCTCCGAGGCCTTCATCGAGTCGACGACGAGTCAGGGCTATGCAGCGGTCGTACAGACCCGGGCCAGCTGTGCATTCGTCGATCTGTACTTCCCTGACGACCGGACCGCATACAACCAGCCCTGCCGGGCGTTCTACGAGTCGAGGATGGCATGGCTGGTCGACTCTCGGCCACGGCTCGTCGTTATGGGGTCGGTGTCCGATTCGTGGATCCAACGCGACGAGGCGCTGTCCGCGACGCCGACCGGACCCTGGCGGACAGACCCGGACCGCAAGGCCGAGCTCTGGCAGGAGGGTCTGGTCCGGACGATGCGCCGCCTCCGTGAAGCGGGCATCGCGGTCATGGTCGTCCACCCGGTACCCCGATTCCCTGATTGGAACGATCCCGAACTCTGCGCGCCACTGCGGATCCTTCTCGACCGGGAGGGCTGTGGAGCCGAGATCGGCGAATCGCAGGCACTCGAGTACGCCCGACGCGGCCGCGTCGCCGAGGAGCGGGCCGTTCGTGAGGTGCCGGGCACCTCGACGCTCGACCTGTGGGGGGATCTGTGTCGGAGCGGGACGTGTCGGACGAACTACGACGGCAGGTGGTGGTACAGAAACTGGAATCACCTCTCCGCCTACGGCTCGGCGTCGTTGAGCAAACCGTTCGGCCGGGCGTTGGCCGACACCCTCGCACCAACGGGGTAGCGAGACGGCGGCGGCGTCGCCGACACCTATTGCCCTGCCCGACACCCTGCTGCGGCGCGGATCCGACGTGCCGAGTCGTCGAGCCGACCGGCGGCGATCGTGCCGTTGCGCTCGGCGGAGGCGATCACCCGGGCGATCCGAGCCAGGTCCACCTCACCGTGGAACAGCGCGACGTCGGCCCCGGCCGCGATCGCGCTCACGGCCGCCGACTCGGGGCCGAACTGCTCGTTGACCGCAGCCATGTCCCCGAGGTCGTCGGTGAACACGAGGCCGTCGAAGCCCAGCCCACCCGAACGGGTCGGCGAGCGGAGGAGGCGGTACGCGGCAGGGCTCAGCGACGACGGTCTCCCGGCGGTGAGCCCCGGGACCACCAGATGACCGACCATCACCGCGACGGGCCGGTCCCTCAGCAGCTCGCGGTAGGGCACGAGGTCGACGCCTCGGAGTTCGTCCAACGGCGGGGTGCTGACGGCGGACTCGTGCGAGTCGCCGCCCTCTGCCCCGGCCGCACGCCCGTGGCCGGGGAAGTGCTTCAAGGTCGGCAACACGCCCCCTTCACGAAGGCCCCGTGCAAAGGCGCCGGCACGACGGAGGACACTCGACGCGTCCGCGCCGTACGACCGGTCGCCGATCACCGCCTCGCTGGATGGCGAACGGAGGTCCACCACGGGAGCGAAGTCGACGCCGATCCCGATCGACCGCAAGGCGGCGGCCCTCTTCTTCGCCACCTCGCGGATCTGCGCGACCGTCCCCTGACTGGCTGCGGAGGCCAACGGACCGGCGATCGAATCGATCCGTTGGACCCTGCCTCCCTCCTCGTCGAGCGCGAGGAGCATGTCGGGATGCCGACGGGCGAGGCTCTCCCAGCGAGGCGCATCGACGGCGACGATGTCGCTGTTGACGAAGATCCCACCCGGGGGGTTCGGACCGGTGAGCAGTGCCTCGGCGCGCTCTGGCTGGTCGCCGGCGACCCCGATCATGATCGGTCGCGTGAACCGGGCGACCCCCTCGGAGCCGACGTCGCGGTCACAGCGCGGTCGCGCCGATCCCGGCGGCCCTCCGTCACCCTTGGCCCCGGCACCCGAACGCCTATCCGGCACCGGAGGGTCCGCTGTGCGGAGCAGGGACACCACAAGCACCGCCGCCAAGCCCACGACGGTGACGACGACGGCGAGCGCGACCACGCGCCGGACCGGATAGTTGGGACCCCGGGCCGTCATCTCCCGGCAATCCGAACGGAGGCGGGCCGGGGGCAACCGACGCGCACCGACTCAGGCGCGGGTGATGAGCGTGCCGACACCCGCATCGGAGAAGAGTTCCAGCAACACCGCGTGAGGGACACGGCCATCGACGAGGTGAACCTCGCGCACACCGTTGTCGAGTGCGCGCATGCAGCCCTCGATCTTGGGGATCATCCCACCCGCCACCACACCGTCGGTGACCAGCATCGAGGCCTGCGCCATCGTCAGGGACGCGATCAGCGAGTCCGGGTCGTCGACATCGCGGAGCACCCCGGCGACATCGGTGAGGAACACCAGCTTGTCGGCAGAGATCGACTGGGCGATCGCACCGGCGACGGCGTCCGCGTTGATGTTGTAGGCCTGACCTCCCTCGCCGGTCCCCACGGTCGCCACCACGGGAACCATGTCCATCGAGACCAGTCGCTGGACGATCTCGGGATTCACGTCGGACACATCGCCGACGAAACCCAGGTCCGGGTGGCGCTCCGCGGCCACGATCAGGCCGGCATCCTGACCCGACAGACCCACCGCGATCGGGCCGTGCACGTTGATCGCGGAGACGACGGCGCTGTTGACCTTGCCCAGCAGGACCATGGTGACGATCTCGAGCGTCTCGGCATCGGTGACGCGGTGACCGTCCACGAAAGCCGACTCCTTGCCCATCCGCCCCAGCCACTCACCGATCTGGGGACCGCCGCCGTGGACCACCACCGGCCGCATCCCCACGGAGTGCATGAGCGCGATGTCGCTGGCGAAGCGGTCGAACAACTCGGGGCTGGTCATCGCGTTGCCGCCGAACTTCACCACGACGACGGCGCCCCGGAAGCGCTGGATGTAGGGCAACGCCTCCAAAAGCACCTCGACCCGATGATGTTGGAGATCAGGAAGGGTCATGTGCGCATCCGTTCCGACGATGCCGATCACGTGGTGTAGTCGGCGTTGATACGGACGTACCCGTCGGTCAGGTCGCATCCGTAGGCGACGAACGTAGCGTCACCGATCCCCAGGTCCACCACGAGTCTCACGTGGTCGCCACCGAGATGTCGAGCGGCTTGCACGAGCGCCGCCTCCTGTTCGGCCGGAGCGCTCCGGATCGGATAGAGGCGCGTGTCGCCGATCGCCACGGTCACCCGATCGGGGTTGATGTCGGTGTCGTCGGCGCACTTGCCGACGGCCATCACGATCCGTCCCCAGTTGGGATCGGCTCCGTGCACCGCCGTCTTGACCAGCGGGGAGTTCACGATCGACTTGGCGACCCGGCGTGCCTGCTCGGGGTCACGCGCCCCTCCGGTGGTCACCTCGATGACCTTCGATGCGCCCTCGCCGTCCGCCGCGATCATCAACACGAGGTCGAGCGCGACCGCTCCGAGTGCAGCCTCGAGACGGCCGATGTCGACCCGACCCGGGCCATCGACCGGACCGTTGGCAAGAATCACCGCCGTGTCGCTGGTCGACGTGTCCGTATCGATGGACAGCGCGTTGAACGTCCGATCGACGACACGGCGAAAGCACCTGTCGAGGTCCTCGGCATCGACCGCGGCGTCGGTGAGGAAGAAGGCGAGCAGCGTGGCCATGTCGGGCTCGATCATCCCGACACCCTTCGCGATCCCGCACACGACCGCGCACGGCCGACCCTCGTCGTCGAGCACCTCTGCCGTCGCGAGCTTGGCCACGGTGTCGGTGGTCATGATCGCCTCGGCAGCCGACCAGAAGCCGTCGTGGTCGGCAGGCCGGGGCTGGGGTTCGAGTCCGAGCCGCGCGAGACCGTCACGGATCCGCTCCATGGGATAGGGCCGCCCGATCACACCGGTCGAGGCGATCACCACCTCCTCGGGCCGGCACCCTGCGAGCCCCGCGGCCAACTCCTGGAACTCGAGGGCGTCGGCGTCGCCGACCGGACCGTTCGCGACGTTGGCGTTCTTGGAGATCACGGCGATCGCACGCGCCGCCCCGGTGGCGGTCACGTCCCGACTGCGTTCGACGCTGGGGCCGGCGAACCGCGACTTCGTGTACACCCCGGCCGCCGCGGCAGGTCGGTCCGACACGATCAGGCAGAAGTCGGGTGTCGAATCCTTGACGCCCAGGTTCGCCGTGACGACCCGATAGCCCGACGGTGCCGGTGCGACCATGGAGGCCGAGCCTACCGACCGTGCCGGAGCCCCGATCGGGGTTTGGGAACCGGTTGCGTCGGCCGCTCTCGATCAGATCTGGGTCTGCTCGCAGAAGTAGGTGAAGCCTGCTCCGAACTTCGCCTTGACGATGGGACCACGTGCGCGCGGGCTCATCTGGCCGTCGCGCTGATAAACGTTGATCATCGGCGAGTAGCCGCCCGGTTGGCCGGACAGGGTCGGGATCCCGTCGAGTGCCGCCGTGGCTCCGCCGTGCTTCACCGCGTCGTGGACGATCTCGACCGCAGCGCGGTACAGGCGACGGATCTCCTGGGTGGACAACCCCGACGCGGGTCGGTCCCAACGCAGGCCGGCCTCGAACAGGATCTCGTCGGAGTACATCGTCCCGATACCGACCAACATCGACGGGTCCATCAGCGCCGACTTCAGGTTGCCCTGTCGCCGCAGGACCATCTCGCCGAAGGTGGTCCACGAGATGGGCTCGTCCACGAGGTCGAGACCGAGAGCCCCGACCACCTCGTCGACCGCGTCCTTGTCGGCCACGACGAACAGCTCGGAGGACTTCGCCGGATCGATCAGACGCAACTGCCCGTGTTGGGTGAACGTCAGCACGACCGCCGTACCCTTGAGGGTTTCGTCCTTGTTCTGGTTGCGTCGCAACGACGCGCGATCCCCCAGGGTGATCATCAGGAACTCGCCGGAGTCGAGCCCGAGTACGAGCCATGTACCCCGGCGCGCCACCGACTCGAGCTTGCAGCCTTCCAGACGGCTCACCAGCGCCTTCTTGGGGCCCCCGCGCTTGATGGTCGCGGCGCTCGGGGCCTCCACCGTCTTGATGCGCTTTCCGCCGACCTCCTTGTCGAGGTCACGACGGAGGATCTCGAGCTCCGGCAGCTCAGCCATGGTCATCGGTCAGGTGTCCTTCCTCGACAAGTCGCCCCAACGCTTCCGCCGCGGCTGCCTGTTCGGCTTCCTTCTTGGTCGAGCCGCGACCGCGGCCCCAGACGTCGTCGCCCAGGGCGACGGTCGCCTCGAACTCACGAGCGTGATCGGGGCCCTCGCCCGAGACGTCGTATCGTGGCACGTTTCCGAGGTCGCGTGCTGCACGTTCCTGAAGCCGCGACTTCGGGTCGCCGGGGTCCCCACCCGCCTCGATGTGACGCAGGCGCGTCGCCAGGAGGCGCAGGACGACCCGTCGTGCCGCGTCGAAGCCACCGTCGAGGTACACCGCACCGATGACGGCCTCGGTTGCATCGGCGAGGATCGATTCCTTGTCGGCGCCCCCCGTGGAGCGTTCGCCGCGGCCAAGGCGGATGTCCTCACCGAGCCGGACCTCGCGCGCGGTGTCCGAGAGCGCCCGGGAGTTGACCAGCGCGGCACGCCGCTGGGCCAGCACGCCCTCGGACACTTCGGGAGCAGACTCGTAGAGCCGCTCCGTGACCACCAGCTGGAGGACGGCATCGCCCAGGAACTCCAACCGCTCGTTCGACTCGGCACCGGGGGTCTCCGCGCACCACGAGCGGTGATGCGTGGCGAGCTCGAGGAGTGCGGGGTCGGCGAACCGATGGCCGACCCGCGCGTCGAGCGACTCGGGATCGGCGCCGTCGGCGGGCGCGGGTGAAACAGGATCAGCCAAGTCGTGCCATGACGAAGTCGACGGTGTCGCCAACCGTCACGAGCCCGTCGAGGTCTTCGTCCTCGACGTCGGATCCGAGGGTTCGTTCGCCGAACTCCTCGGTGAGCATCTCGACCAACTGGTACAGGACCAGCGAGTCGGCCTGGAGGTCGTCGACGAGACGATCGGTCGGTGAGACCGACGACTCGGGGATCTCCAGGAGCTCGGCGAGCCGCTCGATCACGATCTCGGTGACGCGATCGCGCTCCAATGGTGCGGAATGGGTGTGGGTTTCGGCCGGCACTCGCGCCTCCTCCCGCCGACGTGGGCCGGCTCAGTCGACCTCGATCGCCTGGCGTCCGTGATACCAGCCACAGTTGTTGCACACGACGTGTGGCAACTTCGTCTGTCCGCAGCGGGGACAGACGCTGCGCGACGGCAACTCAAGCTTCCACGCCGACGCGCGGCGGTGGCGCGTCTTGGACTTCGACATCTTCTTCTTGGGGACGGCCATCGTCGATCCTGTGCTTGTTACGTGTAGTGCGTCGCGGGGAACCCGCCGCGGGACGAACGGTCTGGGCGCGCCCATGCCGGCGAGGACGGCGGCATCATAGTCGAGCCGCACCATCGATCGTGGTCTCGGCCGACGTGTCGTGTCGGTCCTCGACGTTCATCCCTCGTCGACGCGGAGCTGGTCCAGTACGGCCCACCGGGGATCGTGGTCGGGTCGGGGAGCCTCCGGTGGATCGTCCGCGACCTCCACCGGAAAGTGCTCCGGATCGGGCCCCTCGCATCCGGCCCTGCACACCGGTGAGAGCGGGAGCGCCAACAGCACTGCGTCACGAAGAACCGGCTCGAGATCCACGACGTCGCCCTCGATCCGGTAGGACTCCCCGTCGTCGCCGGCCTCCGCCTCGGCCAACTCGCGCAACGACACGTCCGCGTGGCCGTCGAGGCCGCCCAGGCAACGTCGACAGCGGCCGTGCCAACGCGCCCGAACCGTCCCGGTCAACGACACCCCACCGCGGACGGCCTCCATCTCGACATCCACCTCGAGCGTCGGCTCCACCGAGAGCTCCATCGTGTCCAACGCGAGACCGTGCAGCTCCACGACGCCCCGACGACGTTCGAGGTTGCCGACGCGACGACGCAGATCCGAGACGTTAACGCGCAGCCCGTCCAATGGGCGAAGCCCGGCCTCGTTCAATCGGCGCCCCGCTCGAAGTACGCGCTGGCACCGCTGTCCTCGTCGTCCTCGAAGACGTCGACGAGGAGTCCGTTCTCGAACTCGACCCCGGTGTCGCGAAGCTTGGTCCGACCGCCCGCGACCTGGACCTTCAGGCGATCGAGGAGGTTGCTCAGCTTGTCGAGCTCGATGTCGAACGTCGCGAGCTCCTTGTCGCAGAAGTCCTCTGCACCGCGTTTGTAGTTGTTGGCCTCGTCGCGGGCGGCGTCGGTGATCCTCGCCGCTTCGATCTTCGACTTCCGAACGATCTCCTGGCGGTCGACGAGGTGTGCTGCCTGGGCCGCCGCCTCCTCGACGATTCGCTCGGCGTCGCGCTCGGCGCGCTCGCGTACCTGGTCTCCCTCCTTAAGGAGCCACTGTGCCCCGCGCAGTTCCTGGGGCAAGGAGTCGAGTGCGTGCTCCAACAATCCCAGGAGCGCGTCGCGGTTGAGCACCACCGATGACGACATGGGAATCGACCGCGCCAGGTCGATCGTCTCGATGGCGGCTTTGAGCGCCTCCTCACACGACAGGGACCCGGGGTCGATGTCGCGACCATCCACCCCGGCCTCGTCGTAGTCCTCGTAGTCCTCGTACACGTCATCGGTCATGGGAGGAAGCGCTCCTTGAGACTGGTCGCGACGGCCGGCGGCACCATCGGACTGACATCGCCACCGAAACGGGCGATCTCCCGGATCAGCTTCGACGCCAGGAACGAGTGCGACGAGGTCGTGGGGATGAACAGCGTGTCGACCCCCGAGATGTTGCGGTTCATCTGCGCCATCTGGAGTTCGGACTCGAAATCGGACACGGCCCTGAGGCCCTTGACGATGAAGTCGGCACCGACGTCGCGGGCGAGATCGACGACGAGCTTCCCGAACAGCGTGACCTCGACGTTGGGGAGGCCCGAGAACGTCTCCCGGATGAGCCGTTGACGTTCCTCCAGGCTGAAGAGCGGCTCGCCCTTCTGCGGATTGCGGACCGCGGCGACGACGACCCGGTCGAAGAGCTTCGCGGCCGTCTCGATGATCTCGACGTGACCGTTGTGGATGGGGTCGAACGAACCCGGGTACAGGACCGTGGTGGTCATCGGTCCTCCTACGATGGTCCGGCGCTGTGGTGCACGTGAGGGGGCTCCGCGAGTCGGGTCAGGGTTTCCGGTTGCCGCGCGAGGGCGATCTGCACCACGGTACCGCCGTAGGACCGCTCCCTCAGGACATTCCACCCCGAACCGAGCACCACCGCGCGGTCGGACTCCACCACCAGGGCCCCGACCCCGGCGTCGGACACCGCTCGCAGCACACCGGACCAGTTCCCGAACGAGTACGGCGGATCGGCGAGGACCAAGTCGACGAAGCCCGGATCGGCATCGCGGCGCGACAGGTCCACCCTCCGGACCGAGGCCGACGCCGCGGCCCCCGTGCCGTCGACCGGCACCCCCGAGCCCGCCCCCGCGGACCTCCTCGGCGAACCCGACGGCTCGATGCCACACCGGCGGAGGTTCTCCACGGTCGCCTCGATCGCCGCACGATCGCGATCGACGAAGGTCGCGTGGACCGCGCCGCGGGAGAGAGCCTCGATGCCCAACGCGCCGCTTCCACAGAACAGGTCGGCGACGCGCGCGCCGGCGACCAGGCCGAGGGATTCCAACATGTTGAAGACCGATTCCCGAACCCGATCCGACGTGGGCCGGGTCGTCGTGCCCGGCGGAGCGACGAGGCGTCGTCCCCGCCACGAACCACCGACCACGCGCATTCCACGAACCGTACGCGAGCCCGGTACGGGCGGGACACACGACGGGGCTCCGACGCGGGCGGCGATCCCACGTCGGAGAGGGCAATTCGCCCGCGGGTGGGTACCTACCCCTTGAACAGGAACGAATCGTCGTCGTCCAACCCGACCAGCACGACATCGAGTTCGTCGGCCAGCGCCTGATGCCGGTCGAGGCGGCCATCGGACCCCACGAGCGCCGACGCGACCTCCCTGGCGCGGCCGACCCATTCCCGGTCGCGTCGCAGCGACGCGAGGCGCAGGTCGGTCCTCCCCTTCTGGCGACCGCCCAGGATCGTGCCCTCCCCCCGTAGGTCCAGGTCGGTCTCGGCCAGTACGAAGCCGTCGGTGGTGGCGACCAGGGCCTCGAGGCGACGCCGCCCGTCGGTCGACGGCTCCTCGGCGATGAGCACGCAGTGCGACTCGACGCTCCCCCGTCCGACCCGCCCCCGGAGTTGGTGGAGTTGGGCGATGCCGAAGCGGTCGGCGTCGAGGATCACCATCACCGAGGCGTTGGCGACGTCGACACCGACCTCGATCACCGTGGTGGCGACGAGCACCTCGACGTCCCCTCGCCGGAAGGCCTCCATCGTCGAGTCCTTCTCGGTTCCGGGCATGCGGCCGTGCAACAGTCCCACCCGCCGACCGGCGAGTTCGGTCCGGGTCAGCAGGTCGAACGTCGCGGTCGCCGCGGCGACCTCGAGCTTGGGGGATTCACCGATCAACGGGCAGACCACGTAGCACTGATGCCCTGCCGCCAGCTCGCCCCGAACGAGATCCCACGCCTCGGCGACCTCGGCCGGTGTACACGCCCACCGTGTCGTGATCGGCGTCCGCCCCTCGGGCAGTTCGTCGATCACCGAGACGTCGAGGTCGCCGTAGACCGTCATCGCCGCCGTTCGGGGGATCGGTGTCGCGGTCATGACCAGCACGTCGGGTGTCGTCTCGCCGTTCCGGTCCCGCAGGGCGGCCCGCTGCTCGACGCCGAAGCGGTGTTGTTCGTCGATCACCACCACTCCAAGCCTGGAGAACTCGACCGACTCCCCCAGCAACGAGTGGGTCCCCACGATCAGGTCGATCTCCCCGTCGGCGAGGTCACGGAGGATGGCCCGTCGTCTCGCCGCCGGTACCCGGTTGGTAAGCAGTGCGGTGCGAAGGGGTCGCTCGTCGAACAGGGTCGCTCCCGAGCCGCGCACCTCGAGCGGCGCGAGCGACTCGAGCATCGCGGCGGCGTGCTGCTCCGCGAGCACCTCGGTCGGAGCCATCAACGCCGCCTGATACCCACCCTCGACCGCGGTCAGCATCGTCGCCACCGCGACGATCGTCTTGCCCGCGCCCACATCGCCCTGGAGGAGGCGGTGCATCGGCGAGGGTCGAGCGAGGTCACCGCGGATCTCGTCGATCACACGACGTTGGGCGCCCGTCAACCCGAACGAGAGCCCCTCGAGGTACTGCTCGACGAGGGAGCCGTCACCGCCGTGGGCGATTCCACGGCTCGTGGACTCAATGCGCCGCTTGCGAGCGATCAACGCGACCTGTAGACGCAACAACTCGTCGAACACCAGGCGCCGCCGTGCCTCGACGGTCCGCGACATCCGATCCGGCAGGTGGATCCAGGTCAACGCGTCGTGGCGCGTCACCAGGCCGAAGCGCTCGAGCACTTCGCTCGGCACCGGATCGGCGAGTCCGCGGGGAGCGCAACGGTGGACCACCTGCTCGACGAGGGCGCCGATGTCCCAACTGGTCAACCGCGCCTTCTCGCTCTGGGGGTACACCGCGAGGATTCGTCCGGTTCGGTTGCCGACGAGGTCGACGACGGGATTCGTCATCTGAAGGCGGCCCCGGAAGTCCTCGACCCTTCCGAAGAAGATCGCCTCGGTCCCGGGGGGAAGCTGGCGCTCGCGCCATCCCTGGTTGAAGAAGGTGATGCCGAGGCGTCCCGAACCATCGCCGACGGTTCCGCTGACCATGGTGCGCCCACCTCGGAGGCGCCGGGTCGTCATCGAGTGCACGGTCGCCAGCACCATCGCCTCGTCGCCGGGGGTGAGGGTGGCCACGTCGCTCTGGTTGGTGCGGTCCACATAGCGCCGCGGGAAGTAGGTCAACAGGTCCAACACGTTGTGAACGCCGAGCAGACCCAGCCGCTCGACCACCTTCACCCCGACCCCGTGCAGCCGTTCCAACGGCATCGCGGCCAGTTCGCCGAACGTGATCGGCCCGTTCACCGCCCGCTGCTCCTCATCCGGCGCGCCCGCGTGCCGAGGCGCTACGCGGACAGCAGGTCGGCGTCGATGTTGCGCGGCGTTCCCAAGCCGATCGCGACCTCGATGCACGGGCCCAACAGGTCGGTCGCGCAACGCGCCGTGATGGTCGAACCGACGAGTTCGACGCGGACGTCCGCGGCGAGCGCCCGCCATCCGGCGACCAGGAGTTCGAGCGTGTCCGGGTCGCCGTCGAGCTCCAACCGCAACTCGAAGCGCCCACCTTCCAGACGCTCGAGGTCCTCCGCCGCTCCGGACCGGTCGGAATCGTCGTCGTCGTCGGGACAGACGACCTCGACGAAGGAGTCGACGAGCAGGAGGATCCCCGACGCCAATGGGTCGGGGGCGGACCCGTCGTCGCGCGGAGGTCGCGAGCTCGAGCCGACCGAGGCCCGCCTCCGCCGCGGCCAGCAGCACGTCCGCCAACGGCCCGCCGTCGTCGGCGACCGCCAGGGCGGCGTCGGACAAGGCCTCGACGACCGACACGACGACGGGTTCGGCGTCGTGGTCGAAGCGCCCGAAGTGCAACTCGACCTCGTCGGAGGCCGCTTCGAACGCCATCGCGACGCGGTCGGGACCCAGGTCGTCGGCGTTCTCGCACAGGCGGGCGAATCCGGTGAGGAAGGACGCCGTCAAGGGCTCGACCCCTCCCTCCAGGGATTGGATTCCCGAGGCGACCCGATACGCGACGTCGTGCAACGTCGGCGCACCCGCCACCTCCGCAGCCACCGCCGCGACGGTCCGGGCCATCGGTTCACCCACCGAGGACTGCTCGGGCCGGTACGGCACGACGTCGCTCCCCGTGGGTACCGCACGGTCGAGCGCCGGGGCATGGGCCCGAAGTGCCGTCGCCGCGGCACGGAGCGCCTCCGCCAGGTCCCGCGCCCCGAGCCGGTTCAACGCTGCCATGTTCGGACGGTAGCGCCCGGGGTGGCCAACGACGGTGACAGCCGTTCGGGTTCGGAGGGTCGGACCGCCGCCCGACTCCCGTTCCGGGTTCGCCCGCTCGTGCTGCTAGTGTTGCGAGCCGCCGCACGTCCCGATTGCAACGCACAGGTGCACCATGTCCTCCGTCTGCGAGATCTGCCAGAAGAAGCCCGCCTTCGGGATGACGCTCAGCCATTCGCACCGCCGCAACAAGCGGCGGTGGAACCCGAACATCCAGCGGGTTCGAGCGGTGGTCGACGGAGCGCCCCGTCGGATCAACGTCTGCACCGGCTGTCTCAAGTCGGGCAAGGTGCAGAAGCCGACCGCGCGGGTCATCCCCAAGGCCTGATCGATGCAGGGCGTCATCAAGGCCTACGACCCTGGCACCGACTCGGGTGTCGTCATGTGCGACGTCGATCTCCGCGACTACGAGATCGCACCCGGCACGCTCGAGAACTCGATGTTCCGGATGCTCCGCCAGGGTCAACGCATCGTCTTCCGACTCGATGACCGTGGCCTGGTGACCGACATCGGGCTCGGATCCGAGGTCGACATGGGTACGCCCGGCTTCTTCGAGGAACTTCCCGGAGCCGACCCCGTCGCCGACGGCGACTGAGCAATTCCTCCGGATCGGCGAGCGGAGAGCGGCTCCCGCTTCGGCGACGTGAGGCCTGCATCGGTGCGTCGTTCCCGGCGTCTCCACCGTGGTGGTCCGGGACCACCTCGACCCCCGGTTGGCGCGGAGGTATCCGTTTCGCGGAGACTTGCGTGACGCCTTGCCCCGAATGACCGTCCGATCCCGTCGTGGAGACGTGGACTCCGGGCGACCGACGGGCACAGCTCGCACATCCGAGCAGTGGAACCCCCGTTTTGGGTTTTCCGTTGCATCCGCCGCGGGCCTTTCCCAACATGGGAAGCCCTGTCCCGAACCCGGAGGATCCATGGCCGGCACCACGAACAACCAGAAGCTGCTCGACTGGGTGGAGCACTGGCGGGGCATCTTCGAGCCCGACGAGGTGTACTGGTGCGATGGATCGGCCGAGGAGTACGAGCGACTGTGCCGGGGACTCGTCGATCAGGGGGTGTTCGAGCGCCTCGACGACGCGAAGCGCCCCAACAGCTATCTCGCGCTGAGCGACCCCGACGACGTGGCACGCGTCGAGGACCGGACGTTCATCGCCTGCAAGCAGGAGATCGATGCCGGACCCACCAACCACTGGCGGGATCCCGACGAGCTGCGCGCCGAGATGCTGGAGCGCTACCGCGGCTGCATGAAGGGCCGGACCATGTACGTGGTCCCCTTCTCGATGGGTCCCCTCGGCTCACCCATCGCCCACATCGGCGTCGAACTGTCCGACTCCCCCTACGTCGCGGTCAATATGCGGATCATGACCCGAATGGGCCAGGGCGCCCTCGACGTCCTGGGTGCCGACGGCGAGTTCGTGCCCGCGGTGCACTCGGTCGGCTATCCGTTGGTGGATGCGGAGGGAACCACCCGTCCGGACGTCCGTTGGCCGTGCAACTCCGAGAAGTACATCAGCCACTTCCCGGAGACCCGCGAGATCTGGTCCTACGGATCCGGCTACGGCGGAAACGCGCTGCTCGGCAAGAAGTGCTTCGCCCTTCGCATCGCCTCGACGATGGCTCGCGACGAGGGCTGGATGGCCGAGCACATGCTGATCCTCGGTCTCACCCCCCCCGACGGTGGCGAGAAGCGCTACATCGCCGCCGCGTTCCCGTCCGCCTGCGGCAAGACCAACATGGCCATGCTCATCCCCTCCCTCCCCGGTTGGAAGGTGGAGACGATCGGCGACGACATCGCGTGGATGAAATTCGGCCCCGACGGCCGCCTCTACGCGATCAATCCCGAAGCCGGATTCTTCGGCGTCGCACCCGGCACCAACGACGAGACCAACCGCAACGCCATGGCGTCGATCGCGAGCAACACGATCTTCACCAACGTCGCCAAGACCGACGACGACGACGTGTGGGGGGAGCAGATGACACCGGAACCCCCGGCACACCTCGTCGACTGGAAGGGGAACGACTGGACGCCGAGCGCGGACACGCCGGCCGCGCATCCCAACGCCCGCTTCACCGCCCCCGCCTCGCAGTGCCCCGTGATCGCACCCGAGTGGGAGGACCCCGCGGGCGTACCCATCTCGGCCATCCTCTTCGGAGGACGCCGGGCGACGAACGTGCCCCTCGTCACCGAGGCCTTCAGTTGGCAGCACGGGGTGTTCCTCGGCTCGATCATGAGTTCGGAGAAGACCGCGGCCGCCGCCGGCAAGGTGGGCGACGTACGCTTCGATCCGTTCGCGATGCTGCCCTTCATGGGCTACAACGTCGGTGACTACATCGGCCACTGGCTCGAGATCGGCGAGGCGACCGACGCGGCGAAGCTTCCCAGGCTCTACTGGGTCAACTGGTTCCGCAAGGGTGACGACGGCTCGTTCCTGTGGCCGGGCTACGGCGAGAACAGTCGGGTGCTCAAATGGATCGTCGGCCGTCTCGACGGTACGGCGGATGCGCACCGCACGCCGATCGGCAACGTCCCGACCCTCGGCGCGATCGATCGCAGCGGACTCGACATCGACGACACCACGATGGCGCAGTTGCTCGCGGTCGATCCTGAGGCGTGGCGCGACGAGATCGGCCTGGTCGAGGGTCACTTCTCCTTCATCGGCGAGCGGCTGCCCCACGAGATGCGCGACGAACTCGCCGACCTCGAGAAACGGCTCGCCGAATAGCGGTGCGGCGGGCCGGCAAGGCCACGGTCAGGCGAGTACGACCTCGCGGAGGGCGATGCCCGTCAGGAACAGGTTGCCGACGCCGTACAGCAGGTAGAGCTGGGGCCGCATCTGATGTCGGTACGCGTACATGATCATCATCGCGATGAGGGCCGCGAAGCCGTAGACGACATGCAGGCCGGGAGCCTTCACACGGTCGACACCGAGCAGGTACACCCCCAGCAACACCTGCACGGCGACCGCCGCCTGGGCCGCGATCACCGTCCACCACACCGCGCTCACCCGCACCGACGACTTCCAGTGCGCGACGGTGCACCACGTCCCGGAGACGGCGGTCGTCGCCACGACCAACCACGCCCAACCAGCGTGGAGATCCCGTACCGACACGCGCCCACGCTAACTGCGCCGCTGCGGCGAGGGCGATCCCGCCGGATCACGGGGACGCGGCGCCGCTAGCTTCGGTCGGCGGTGCAGAGCCTCGCCAGCGACAACAACTCCGGCGCTCATCCCGAGGTCGTGGCGGCGATGCTCGCGGCGAACGTCGGCCACGCCGCGGCCTACGGCGACGACGAGTGGACCGGACGCGCGACCGAACTGGCCCGTGCACGATTCGGCGCCGGTGCGACCGTCGGCTTCGCGTTCAACGGGACCGGGGCGAACGTCGTGGGACTCCAACTCCTCCTCAAGCCCTGGGGGCATGTGCTCGCCCCCGCCACCGCACACATCGGCGTCGACGAGTGCGGCGCACTCGAACGCCTCTGCGGAGCGAAGCTCGTCACCGTCGTGACCATCGACGGCAAGCTCCGCCCCGGCGACGTCGTCGAGGCACACCGCGGCGTGGGCAACGTGCACTCGACCCAACCGTGCGTCGTCTCGATCGCCCAGGCGACCGAATGCGGCACGAGCTACACGGCCGAGGAGGTGCGCGCTCTCGCCGAGACGACCCACGCACTGGGTATGACCCTTCACATGGACGGTTGTCGGCTCGCCAACGCGGCAGCGCACCTCGGCACGCCGTTGGGCGCACTCACGCTCGAGGCAGGTGTGGACGTGTGCTCCTTCGGCGGCACCAAGAACGGTGCCGTCTTCGGGGAGATGATCGTGGCGCGGGCCGACCTCGCCGAACCGCTCGGGTTCCTCACCAAGCAACTCGCCCAACTCGGATCGAAGCAACGCTTCGTCGCCGCGCAGTTCGAGGCGCTGCTCACCGACGACCTGTGGCTGCGAAACGCCCGACACGCCAACTCGATGGCCACCCGGCTCGCCGAGGGCTCGACGCCCTCGACGGCGTCAGCCGCGCATACCGGGTCGAGGCCAACGAGGTGTTCGCCCGCCTCCCCTCCACCGCCCTCGCCGCGCTGCAGGCACACACGCCGTTCCACGTGTGGGACGAGGCCGGGTCGGTGGTACGCCTCGTAACCTCCTGGGACACCGATCGACGCACCGTCGACGATTTCGTGACCCGCGCGCGGCAGCTCATCGGTCCCGCAACCGGGGGTCCCTCTGATGCGCCAGGCGCGACTCGTCGTCGCCCGGGCCTCGATCGGCGGGCAGGTCCTGGGCTTGGCCGACGGAAGCCTCCAGGTGGCGGAGCGTGCCCCCTCCGGCCACGAGCGAACCGTGTCCGGGACACCGTCCGTTCACCTCGACTGGGAGCTCGTGCTCCGCTCGGTAGATGGTGATCTGCCCGCCCGGGGTGTCCATCAGGTCGTGATGACCGTCGTGACGGGCCACCGCCTCGACGGCGGCCTCGTCCTGGAGGAGATGGCCGGTGAGGCAGCCGTCGTGCGGACCATCGATCGCAGCATCGTGCTCCGGGGTGACGGCGCGCTCGAAGGCTTCCATCTCGGACTGCTGTCGTGACGGTTGTCACACCTCTTGCAGCACGATATTTCGCGTCCATAGCTTCCGCAGCGACTGCCGTAAGGGGTACGCGGTCATTGCCCGGGAGGCGACGTTATGCACCGACACCGAATCTCGTTATCGGTCCTACTACTGACGGCACTGGCATTGTTGGCATCATGCGTGCCGAGCGGTACGCCGATGGGGCCGGACGCCCAGCGCGTCCAGCTCAGAATGGACGGTCGGCGGCCTTGGACCGCGGACCAGGTCGTGACTCCCGCCCCCTTCGACGTGCAGGCCGACGCACGGGGGGTCACCAAGGTTCGCGGTGAGGTCGACCTCGCCGCCGACAACGGCGACACCGTCCGGCTGAACATCGACGTGCGCTCGGTGGGCAACACCAACATCGGATCGATCCGGGTGAAGAAGGCCGACGGCGGAGGCCGGGTACCGTCGATGTTCTTCACGTCACCACGGATCGAGGTGGTCCGGGACGGTTCCGGCGGTTGGTCGGTCACGCTCGACGCAGACGGGGGTTCGTTCTACCGGGGCAAGTGGTACCACGCAACGTCGTCGTCGTGATCTCGAACGGATCGACCACGTCGACGTCCACCACGACGACGACGACGACCACCGTGCCCGACCCGGGCGATGCGATCCTCGGCGTCGCAACGACGGCGCCGCTCGCAGGCTTCCCGGGCCAGAACGTCCCCTTCACGGTGAAGGTGACGAACACGGGCACCTCCACGGCGACCGGCGTCGAAGTCGTCGCGACACTCCCCGCGACGGGTACGTTCGGATCGTCGAGCCCGACCGGCACACCGGCGTCGCCGGCACCGGGTGCCACCCTGACCATCCCGTTGGGGTCGATTGCCGCGGGGCCTCCGCCTCGGCCACGATCGACTGGACCGCGCCGGATTCGGGAACCATCACATTGTCGGCCGTGGCGACCGCGACCAACGCGGCCCAGGCGGGACCGTCGGCCCAGACCGTGGCGATCGGACTGGAGACCAACTGCAACCCCTGCGGCGTCACCGGTGCCGGCACGGGCCTTCGCAACCGTGAGTCGGGCACGATCACCCTGACCGGCGTTCCCGAGGGCGCCACGGTCGGTCGGGCCGTACTCGTGTGGGGCATCCTGCACGACGGTTCGACCCCGCCCAACACCGTCACGTTCCAGGGCACACCGGTGTCGGCCGACGTGAGTGCGAAGCCGTCCGGGACCCTGTGCTGGAACGACCAGGGCACGATGGGGTATGCGGCGGACGTGACCTCGTTGGTCGCCGGCAACGGCACCTACACCGTGTCGAACCCACCACGGGGGTCCACCCGACCCGACGAGAACCCCTACGGCGACATCCCGCTCACCGACGGGGCGAGCCTGGTGGTGTTCTACGTGGGTGGCGGCTCCAACGCCCAGGTGAGGAGCGACTTCAGCTTCGACACCAACACCGACGACGACTCGAAGATCCTCAGGACGTTCGGCGACTTCACCAGCGTCGGCGGACCGGCGTCCCTGTTGCTGGTCGGAGCGGACGGCCAGTCGAATGCATCGGAGAGCATCGAGTTCCGCGGGCCACCAACCGTGACGCCAGCGGCACCCTCGATGGCAGCGACCCGCAGTCGGGCCCGGCGTTCAGCATCGGAAGCCTCTGGGATACCGATATCCACGACGTGACCGACCTGTTGCCGGCCGGCCGGACCAGCTTCGAGGTGGAAGTCGCCGGCGGTGGCGACTGCGTCGGGATCGGCGCTGCGGTCCTCAGCGTCGGCCAGGCGCCCAACACCTGACGGACCGACCGTGCGGCCCGCTCATCGCCCGAGGGCGTGGGCGGGCCGCAGTCGCGTCCGGGCAGTGCCGAGCGGGTGCGGGGCTACTGCCGCGTGTACGGATCGCGGATCAGCGCGTTGAGCAGATGGTCGCAGGCCTCGTCCTCGGTATCGAAGAACAGCTCCTCGGTACGCTCACCCTGGTCACTGACGTAGTAGCGCCAGCCGCCGCGCTCGAGGGTGAGCACATAGCAGTTGGGTGGATGTCCGGAACCGAACGAATAGGCGTTCTTCCGAATCCCGATACGCGTGGCAACCTGCGCCAATCGTTGTCGATTCACCTTGCGCCAACTCCGAGAGTTCTGATTCGACCGTTGCGCGCACCCTGCGGGGACGGGGAGCCGAAACGCACCATCAAATGTAAGAGTAACGCAAAGTCCTTGTCAAGCGTCGGGAAGGAGGCTCAGGTCTTCGGCGTCGAGGTCAAGGCTACCGGCACCCCACCCGATTCCTCCCGTGCATAGGCCTCGTCCCGCCATGTCGCCACCTGGTGATCGACGAAGCGCTCGAACACGCCCAGGTTGTGACGCCCCCTGTCGGTCAGCCGTCGCGGGTCGAGCGACGACCGGTCGAACCGCGACAACTCCTCGTGGATGGCGGCGAGCTCCTCGCCCGAAAGGCTGTGCAGCGCGAGATGGCGCGGCTCCCGAATGGTGTTGAACCACAGGTGGACGTCCCGCTCGTTGCACCACAGGACGTAGTCGCCCATCTCCATCCAGTTCATGCGCATCGGGTTGACCATGACGCACAGGGTCCGATCGTTGGCTTTGCAATAGGCGCGGAACCGCTCGAAGTTCGCCATCAGCGTGTCGAAGTCGGAGTGGACACGGATCTCCTCGTAGCGCTCCGCCACCAGGGAGTCGATCGAGATGTTGAAGTGCAGCGAGCAGCGCTCCATCAGCGAGCGAACCTTGTCGTTGAGGACGGTGCCGTTCGTCGCGATGGTGACCTTGAGGTCCGGCCGGTGCTCGGCGACGCGTTCGAGGATGCGGTGCACGATCGGTTGCATCAGCGGCTCACCACCGTTGAACCGGAGTTCACGGAGGTGCGGCAGCAGTTCGGCCACCTGGTCGGCGAACGAGTCGTCATAGGGGCTGACGATCGGCGGGAGGTGGTCGCGTTCGCGGCGAATCCGCGACGACAGGCCACCATGGCACATGACGCATGCCAGGTTGCACTGGTTGGATAGTTCAAGCTCGAGCATCGAGGGCCACTCGCCCAGGGGATGGTCGAAGTCGTAGGCCGCGGCGAGCGGTCGGTTGCCGGTGAGGATGTCGTGCTCGCACTCCGAACACCGGCCGATGAACTCGTCACGCCGGAGCGCCTCGCGCACCGCGGTGAACTCCGGGCCGTTCCAGATGTCGGCGATCGACCGCTCGGGGCTCCAGCGCGGAACCTCGGGCGGAAAGTAGAGCCAACACGGCGAGGCCTGGCCGTCGACGGAGAAGTACAGGTTGGTGAACGGCGCGTTGCAGATCGCCTCCCGTTCGAAGGTCGACCGTCCCCGGCGATAGCGATCGATCGCGAGTTCACGCTCCGTCGGCGGCGTCGCGTCGACGGGGCGCCCCCTCCGGAACCTCACCGGCGCAGGGTCCGGGCCAGGCGCCGGGTCGGAGCGGCGATGCGGGTTGCCACCGAGCGAATCGTGGGCGTGGGCTCCCTGGTCGGGAGTGCTTCGGCCTCCTCGAGCCATGCCCCGACCCCACGCGCGGCCTCGACGAACTCGGGGGCGACGTCGGCGAATGACTCGCCGCGGAGCAGATCCCGCTCTGCAATGACCCCGAGGCCCCTGGTCCACGCTCCCGGCTCCGGCTCGGGCTCCATCATGAACTCGACCAACTCCGACATCTGCGGCCCCAGGTCGTGAACGGTGGAGCGGTCACGCGCAGCCAGCCGCAACCGGTCGGCCACGACCTCCTTGAGGGCGACGGGCATCGAACGGACGTTGAAGTGCTCGGGGCCGTGCACCATGTTGAGCCGCATCCGCACCGCTCCTTCGGGGTACGCCGCCTCGATCCAGTCGACGACCTCGGGGACGTACCACACGTTGAAGATGCTGACCGAGCAATTGACCCAGACCCGGACGCGCTCCGACGCGAGGGCGCCGTAGCGGGCGAGGTTGGCCGCAACGGTCGACCACTTCGCGGGTGCCCTCTGGTACTCGAGACGGGCTCCGACGTCGTCCACGCTGACCGTGATGGTGACCCAACGGAAATCGTCGAAGTGGGCGAAGATGCGCTCGTCGACCACCATGCCGTTGGTGGTGACCACCATGGTCACGTCGCCCAGGTCACCGTGCTCCGCGATCGTGTCGATGACCTCGGGGTACTCCCGGCAGAACATCGGCTCACCACCGGTGAGCTCGAGGTGCTCGACAGAGGCCGCCCAGGCGCGCAGCGTCCCGCTGTTGCGGGGATCGTCGGTCAGCTTGTTGGAGAGCAGATAGCGCTTGGCGCCCAGCAACTCGACGCGGGTCGATTCGGCGAGGTCGGGGTTGGACAGCTCCTCGGTGAGCCAGGACGACGATGCGGTGGGACCGCAGATACGACAGCGAAGGTTGCATGCATTGGAGAGTTTGAGGTCCAGGCCGACCGGCTGGGCCGGACCGAAGTCTCCGTAGTCGGGGCGGGCCCGGATACCACGATCGTCGAGGTAGGTCTGTCGGAAGCTGCGGATCCCCGCCGCTTCCTCGTTCCAACACGAACTGCACTCGACCGGTCGGACACCCGCAGCGAAGTCCTTTCGCAGCCGCACCATGGCGGGGGCGTTCCAGACCTCCTCCAGGGAGTGCTCACGGAGATTCGCGAGCTGATAGGGGCTGTCGGGGCGGAGATGTGCGAACTTGCAACATGGTCGGGAGCTGC
Source organism: Microthrixaceae bacterium (assembly GCA_041394325.1). Classification (GTDB taxonomy): domain Bacteria; phylum Actinomycetota; class Acidimicrobiia; order Acidimicrobiales; family Microtrichaceae; genus JAWKIJ01. The sequence goes on along the minus strand of JAWKIJ010000001.1, from coordinate 2,106,242 downwards.
CGTCGACGTCGATCGAGAGGTTGAGCCAGGGAAGCGGACAGATCGAGTCGTCGTGGTCCACCTCGCCTCCCCTGCTCCGATGCGGTCGGTTCGCCGGGTGCAGGGTACCAGCCGCCCGTCGCCGGTGGCCCCACGCCGGCACCGCCGCGCTCCGGCGCAGGGCCACCCCATCCGTGCGGCGGTATCCTGCCGCGATGTCGTGGGCAACCTCGCTCCGTCGCTCCCGAGCGGGTCGCGGTTCGGACGATCGGCTCGACCCCGCCGGCACGGCGTCCCGTCCCGCGCCGATCCGAGGCGTTGCGCTCGTGCAGTGCACCGTTCGCGTCGCTGTACCTCGACCAGCACGGCTTCGCCCGCGCGTGTTGCATGAACGTGTACCAACTCCTCGGCAATGTCGCAGAGCGCTCGCTCCGCGAGATCTGGGACGGCGCAGCGCTCACCGAACTGCGGCGCGCCGTGGAACGGCACGACCTGACGGTCGGCTGCGAATTCTGCAAGTGGCGCGTCGACGAGGGGCGTGAGGACCTCGCTTTCGCGCGGTGGTTCGACGAATACGACGACGAGCCCGACGATCCGCGGTGGCCGCGTCAGCTCGAGCTGTCGATCTCCAACACCTGCAACCTCCAGTGCGTGATGTGCAACGGCGAGTGGTCCTCCTCGATCCGCTCCCAACGCGAACACCGCGAACCCCTCCCGACGGTGTACGGCGACCGGTTCTTCGAGGAGCTCGTCGAGTTCGTACCGCACCTCCGCAGGGTGAAGGTGCTCGGGGCGAGCCCTTCCTCGCGGCGGAGACGCTGCGGTTGATGGACCTCCTCACCACCCATGCTCCGCAGTGCCGTGTCCACGTGACGACCAACGGGACCCAGTGGACGCCCCGGGTCGAGCGGATCATCGATCGACTTCCGGTCGACGTGGCGGTGTCGCTCGATGCGGCCACCGCCGACACGTACGAGGCGATCCGGATCGGCTCCTCATGGGCCAACGTGCAGACCAACCTCGACCGATTCCTCGACGCCGCCGACCGGCGCGGTACGACCGTCACGGTGACGATGTGCCTCATGCGGAACAACTGGCACGAGTTCTTCGAGTTCTGCCGCGAGGCCGATCGACGAGGAATCGGTTGTGACGTCAACACCGTCACCCAACCGGCCCACCTGAGCCTCTACCGCATGACGTCGGCCGAGATCGCCACGGTCGTGGCCGAGATGGAGGCGACCGAACGACGGTACGGTTCGACGCTCGGACGAAGCCGACGGACATGGTCCGCAGAGTTGGACAAGCTCCGCTCCCACCTGGCCGCGTTGCAGGCCGAGACACCGGTCAGCGGCCTCGACGTCCGACGGTCGAATCCCGAGTTCCCCGAGCCCTACCCCACCGTCGACTCCCCCGCGACCGAACCCGTCGCCGAGCCATCTGCGATCGCCCCGCCCACGATCGACCCGGCGACCGATCCTCATGGCGACGAGGACGCACCGGGCTCGGCCCCGCCGGACGATTCGACACCGGCTCCGCCCACGGCGCCGGAACCGGTGCTCCCACCGCCCACGGCCGACGACCTCGCTGCGCTCGACGCCGCGACCACGATTCACCTCGACGGCGGATCGGTCGTCGCCGCGATCACCGGAGCCACCCCCGGCGCCCAATTCCTGGGGCGCGAGCCCTCCTCGCTGCTCGGCAGCAGCCTCGCGACGCTCCAGGAATTTCTCCGCGTCGAGTACGGAGATCCCGCCGAGGTACGCGGAGGCGTGACCGCCGACGGCGCGAGGGTCTACGTCGCTCGGTGCACGGACGGCACGGTCATGGTCGCGGAGACCCGCGACGACAACGGAACCCTCACGGTCCGGGTCGCGTTCCGGCGGGCCGCCGAGGTGGGTGTCGACCCCGACGGAACCGCACCGCCGAACAGCGACACCACGCCGAGAGGGTGACCCGAGGCGGCTCAGACCCGACGGAGCAACCGCTCGGCCTCGGCGCGATCGAGCTTTCCGATCCCACGCCGGGGGATCTCCTCCACCCGCACCAGTAGTCGAGGACGGGCGTGAGCGGCCAGCGTGACGGCGAGGGCGCTGCGAATCCGTTCCTCACCGACCTCACCGACCACGAGTGCCGCCACGATCCGTCCCCGTTCTGGATCGGGGAGTCCGAACACGGCCGCGTCACGCACCCCGGGCACCGCTCTGATCGCCGCCTCCACCTCTGTCGGCGCGACGTTGTGGCCGGCGGTGACGACCACGTCGTCCACCCGACCCAACACCTCGAGGCGCCCGTCGACGAACCGACCGACATCGCTCGTCTCGACACGTCCGCCGAACGCCGGTCCACCGCGATAGCCCCGGGCGACCATCGGGCCGGCGAGGGAGATGACACCCGCACCGTCCACGGAGACCTCGACGGGGGCCAGTGCTCGACCGTCGTAGACGCACCCACCACACGTCTCGGTCATGCCGTAGCTGGTGACCACACGGACCGAGGCGGACCGCGCCCGGGCCAACAGCGTGGGATCCGACGCGGCACCGCCGACCAGGACGGCGTCGTAGCCGGCCAGCGCGGCGGTGGCCGCTTCGTCGGCGAGCAGGCGCCGGAGCTGGGTGGGCACCAGCGACACGTAGCGACGCCCCGGCTCGTGACCGACCCCGGCAAACGCCTCCGCGAAGCCGGGACCACCGGGTGCGATCACGCCCAACCCGGTCCGTGCCGCTGCGGCTCGCAGCACCACCTGCAACCCGGCGATGTGGTCGACTCCGAGGCACAACAGCCAGTGACCGGGGCCACCGAGGCGCTCCTCGGTCGCGCGGATCGAGGCCTGAAGCGCCGATCGCGACAACAGCACCACACGCGGCGCGCCGGTGGACCCGGTCGTCGCGATCGCGACGACCGTGGGATCCTCCGCGTCGTCCTCAACGCCGGACAGGGGTTCGGCGAGACGGGCCGCTTCGCACGCTCGCGACGCGGCTGGGGGATCGCCGGCAGGGAACGGCAGGACGACATCGGACACCGGGTCAACCAGGACCCCTCGCAGGTTGTCGAGTTGCTCGGCCGACGGCACCGGGTCGACCGCCAGGGCACGAATCCGCCTCACCGCGGGCGGCCCCCACGCTCCGATCGCACCATCAGAAGTGATAGGGGAAGGCGGTCCAGTCGGGATCACGCTTCTCGAGGAACGACTCCCGACCCTCCGCGGCCTCGTCGGTCATGTAGCCGAGCCGGGTCGCCTCGCCGGCGAAGACCTGTTGTCCCATCAGGCCGTCGTCCACCATGTTGAACGCGAACTTCAACATTCGCTGGGCGGTCGGAGACTTCCGGGTGATCTCGCGAGCCCAGTCGAGGGCGACGCGCTCGAGATCCGCGTGCGCGACGACCTCGTTGACCATCCCCATCCGCCGGGCCTCGTCGGCGTCATATGCCCGACCGAGGAAGAAGATCTCCCGGGCGCGCTTCTGGCCGACCTGCCGGGCCAGGTACGCGGACCCGTAACCTGCATCGAAGGACGCGACGTCGGCGTCGGTCTGCTTGAAACGACCGTGCTCGGCACTGGCCAGCGTGAGATCACACACGACGTGGAGGCTGTGACCGCCCCCGGCCGCCCATCCCGGCACCACGCACAGAACGACCTTGGGCATGGTTCGGATGAGTCGCTGGACCTCCAGTATGTGCAGCCGTCCGGCCTGTCCGGCGTCGATGGTGTCCGCCGTCTCGCCGGTGGCGTACTTGTAGCCGTCGCGACCCCGGATGCGCTGGTCGCCGCCCGAGCAGAACGCCCAACCACCGTCGACCGGCGACGGTCCGTTCCCCGTCAGGATCACCGCGCCGACATCGGTGCTCATCCGAGCGTGGTCGAGCGCCCGGTACAACTCGTCGACGGTCCCAGGGCGGAAGGCGTTGCGGACCTCGGGGCGATCGAACGCGATCCGCACGACCCCCCGGGAGCGGGAGGCCTCGTCGCCGACACTGCGGTGATAGGTGATGTCGTCGAAGTCGAAGCCCGGCACGGTCGCCCACGCGGCGTCGTCGAAGATCTCCGACACCATCACATCGCCCACCGCCCGAGTGTAGGTGTGGGACCTCCGGGCACCCGCCGTCGGAGTGGCGCACCGCTAGCGTGAGGAGGTGGACGACGGGATCCTCGTGTTCGCCCTCGACCTGACGAACCGATTCCGGGGTGTGACCCGCCGGGAGGGGCTGCTGGTCCCGGGTCCCGCGGGTTGGGGGGAGTTCGCGCCATTCCTCGACTACGCGCCCTCGGCTTGCACTCCGTGGCTCGCGGCCGCTCGGGAGGCCGCGTCGCACCCGTTTCCGGCACCGGTACGTCGACGGGTGCCGGTGAACTGCACGGTTCCGGCGGTCGGGCCGGAACGAGCGGCCGCGATCGTCGCGCGATCCGGCGGCTGCCGCACGGCCAAGGTGAAGGTCGCCGAGGCGGGCCAGACCCTCCGCGACGACCTCGATCGTGTCGCCGCGGTGCGTGATGCGATCGGCTCCGACGGACGAATTCGCATCGACGCGAACGCTGCTTGGGAACGGTCCGACGCGATCGGGGCGATCCGCGCGCTGCACCGTGCCGCCAAGGGGATCGAGTACGTGGAGCAGCCGTGTGCCGACGTCGACGACCTCGCAGCCGTGCGACGAGCGGTTCCGGTCCCCATCGCGGCAGACGAGTCGATCCGCCTCGCCGAGAATCCCTTCGACGTCGTCCGACGCGGGGCCGCGGACATCGCGGTGCTCAAGGTCGGACCACTCGGTGGGGTGTCCGCGGCTCTTCGAATGGCCGAGCGACTCGAGCTCCCCGCGGTGGTGTCATCCGCTCTCGACACCTCCATCGGCCTCCAGGCCGGACTCGCGCTGGCCGCAGCCCTCCCCGAACTGCCCTATGCGTGCGGACTGGGCACCGGCCGCCTCCTCGACGGCGACGTGACCTCCACACCCCTCCGTACGGTCGACGGGTCGATCACCGTTCCAGGAACTCGGATCGTCCCGGACCTTCTGTCCGCGGGGTCCGGAGCCCTTGCCGACCCCACGACCCGGGCACGATGGATCCGGCGACTGGCCGACACCGAACGAGCTGCCGCGTGAGCGGCGACCGCCGGGCGGGCCACGGCGCAGCCGTCGTGCACCGTGGCCCGCCACGTCGATGAGCAGCACCCGGGTCGCCGAAACACTGGTGGACGAACTGGTTCGCGGTGGGATCCGCGACTTCGTGGTCGCGCCCGGCTCCCGCAACGGCCCTCTCTCCTTCGCGATGCTGGCGGCCGAGCAGGCAGGACGTGCACGGCTCCACGTGAGGATCGACGAACGAAGTGCCGCCTTCCTCGCGTTGGGCCTCGCGGCGGGGTCCGGCTCGCCGGCCGTGGTTGCATGCACCTCCGGTACCGCTGCCGCCAACCTGCACCCGGCCGTCGTCGAGGCCGCGATGTCGGGCGTCCCCCTCGTGATCCTCACCGCCGACCGCCCGGCCGTGCTGGTCGGAACCGGCGCAAACCAGACCATCGACCAACACGGCCTCTTCGGTCGGGCCGTCCGCCTGACCGCACGGTTGAGCAGCACCGACGAGGACGGTGCCGTGAGATCGTGGGCCGACCGCCTCGTCGCCGCGGCCGCCGGCCACGGGGGCGTCCCCGGCCCCGTCCAGCTGAACGTGGAGTTCACCGAACCGCTCACACCCGATCCCGACGACACGCCGGCGACCGACCGACGTACACAACGCCACCCCTGGACCACGGTCACCTCCTCGACCACATCGCAGCGCCTCGACGTCGCGCCGCGGACCTTGGTCGTCGTGGGGGCCGCCGCCGAGCCCCTGGTCCGATCCGCCGTGACCTCTGCGATGCGGCGGGGACTTCCGTGCCATGTGGAGGCATCCGCCGCGGCCCGGGCTTGGCCCGGATCGCTCCGTGCCGGCTCCTGGCTGATCGACGACGACGGCTTCGTGGCGGCGAACCGGCCCGAGGAGGTGCTCGTCGTGGGACGTCCGACGCTCGGTCGGGCACTCGGCCGCCTGCTCAGCCACCCCTCGACGAACGTGTCGGTGGTGAACACCCACCCGGACTGGGCCGATCCGGATTTCGTCGCTCGACGTGTCCACCTCGCAGACGAGTTGCAGATCGTCGGCGAGGTGGACGACCGGTGGGCGGCGGGTTGGGACCGCGCCGACCGCGTCGCCACCGCCACCGTCGAACGGCACGACGCGGAGCACTTCGGCGGGGGCGCGGTGGCACGGGCGGTGTTGCAACACGCGAACCGCGTCCTGCTCGGTTCGTCCACGTCCGTGCGCCACGCCGACCGCCACCGACCCGGCCGGCTGCCGGCGGCGGTGTGGGCGAACCGTGGCGCCGCCGGGATCGACGGCCTCGTCTCCACGGCCGCGGGAATCGCTCTCGCCGGCGGACCGACGGTGGCATTGCTCGGCGACCTCGCATTCCTGCACGACTCCAACGGGCTGATCCGCGGCCCCGAGGAACCCGATCCGGACCTGACCGTCGTCGTCGTCAACAACGACGGCGGCGGCATCTTCCACCTGCTCGAACAGGGAGCCGGCCGCTACGCCGACCGGTTCGAGCGGATCTTCGCCACACCCCACGGCACGGATCTGTCGGCGTTGTGCGCTGCGGTGCACGTAGGCCATGTCGGGGTCCACACCGCCGAGGGCCTGGCCGCCGAACTCGGGTGTGAGACGAGGGGGACGCGGGTGATCGAAGTGGCCCTCGACCGTCAGGGCGATCGTGCCGAACGAGCGCGACTGTCGTCGGCCGTCGCGGCGGCGCTGGCCACGGCTCCCTGATCGGCACCGAGGGCGTCGAGCATCGCGCCGAACTTCCGGTCCGCCTCGTCGAGCTCCACCGCCGGGTCCGACCCCGCCACGATCCCGCAGCCCGCGAAGACGCGGATACTCCGACGGTCCTCGGAGAGCTGGCCACTGCGGAGCGCGATGCCCAACTCGCAGTTGCCGTCCGAATCGAACCATCCGACCGGACCCGCGTACCGTCCCCGGCCGACCGGCTCGAGATCGGAGATCACCCGTGACGCGGCAGCGGCCGGCGTCCCACCCACCGCGGCGGTCGGATGCATCGCCGCGACGAGCCCCAAGGGCTGGACGCCCGCGGTCAGGGTGCCGCGGATCTCGGTGGCCAGGTGCACGAGGTTCGGCAGTGTCAACACCGTCGGCCCGTCGGGAACCTCGAGCCGATCGGTCACCTTCTCGAGCGCGGACACCACCGACTTGGCGGCGTAGTCGTGCTCGGCGCGGTTCTTCGGGGAGTTGATCCGATCGAGTGCCCCGACGCCCCATTCGGTGCCGGCGAGCACCCTCGTGAACAACGCCCCTCGTTGCACTCCCGCGAGCAACTCCGGCGTGGCACCGGTGAGGCCGTCGACGGTGAAGGTCCAACACGACGGAAACGCCGCCCCCAGACGTTGCACCAGCGTCCGCTCGTCGATCGGTGTGCTGCTGCGGAGGATCCTCTCACGGGCCAGCACCACCTTGTCGAGGTCACCGGCGCGGATCCGCTCGAGCGCCGCGGCGACGGTCGAGCACCACCCCTCGTCGTCGGCGCTCCCACCCACCACGCTCACGGCTCCGTCGGCACCGTACTCGGAGCGGCGATCCCTCACCTCCGTATCCGGCAAGGCCACGGCGGGTGCGAACGCCGCCGGGTCGACGCGACCGCCCACCTCGTCGCCGATCACGGTGACCCACGAACCGGCCGCGTCCCGCCCGACCACGACCCTCGGAATCACCACGACGGATTCACTGTCGCGCGGATCGAACGCGAGGCTGACGAACGCGACGGGTCCGGTACCGGGGCGGGCCAGCGGATCGTCGACATCGAGCCCCGCTACCCGGTCCGCGAACCACTGCTCGGCGACCTCGAGCGTGTCCGAGCCGGTGTGTCGAAGGGTCGCATGTACGCCCCATCCGACCATGCCACAGCCCTGCCGAACCCAGGCGACAGGGTGATCCCCGACGAGGAGGGCGAGCAGGTCCCCCACGTCGGGGACCTCGAGCGTTCGAGCGGACCGTCGTCGGCCGAGGACACGGGGCTGACCGGGCACCGACGATCCTCAGAGGACCCGGTCGAGGAACCGATCCCCCCGAGCCCGAGGTGCCGACGGGTCGACGAACCACTCACGACCGAAGGCCGCGGTGAACGCGTCCTCGGGCATCGAGAGGAAGAAGTCGTCCGGGGCGATCTGGCTCGCGTGCGCGGCCATCGACCGGCGCTTGAGCCCGACGAAGGGCGTCACGTCGACACAGTGGGTAATGCGTTCCTCGGCGACGCCCACCTCGGGTGGCCCGTCGGGGGCGTCCATCTCGGCCAGCTGTTCGTCGGACAGCTGCGCCCGGAAGGCGGCGAACAGCCGTTGCAGCTCGTCGCGGTTGGTCGTCGCCTCCAACACCTTCGGGGTGCGGGCGAGCTCGCCGGCCCGCCGACCGACGCGGTGGACCTGGATGTGGTCGGGATGCCCGTAGTTGCCGTTGTCGTCGTAGACCGTCAGGAGGTCGGCCGACTCCTCATCCAGGATCACCGCGAGGCGACGCGCCGCCGAGTCGACGTCCGCCCCGCAAAAGACGTAGGGAGCGGCGTTCGACTCATCCCCCGCCATGCCCGAGTCGACGTATCCGAGGAACTCGACACGTTGCACACCGAGGATCGCGGCGGATTCCATGGTCTCGGCGATCCGTCGTAGCCCGAGGGGCTCGCCGTCGCCGAGCACCCCCGGTACCACCTTGCCCCGCTCGCCACGGGTCGCGACCACCAGTACGACCCGGTGACCCTCCGCCGACAGCTTCGCGATGAGCCCGCCGGTCGTGATCGACTCGTCGTCGGGATGAGCGTGGAAGCAGACCACCGTTGCCATCAGGCGACGGCACCCGAGTCTCGCAGCGCGCCGATCTCGGCGTCGTCGAGCGACAACCATTCGGAGAGCACCTCGTCGGTGTGTTGACCGGCATGTGCGGGTGGGCGCCCGATCGCTCCAGGGGTCGCCGAGAAGCGAGGGGAGGGTGCCGGCTGCACGATGCCGTCGCGCTCGACGAACACGCCGCGCTCGACGTTGTGGGGATGACGCGTCGCCTCGTCCATCGAGAGCACCGGTGCCACACACGCGTCCGATCCTTCGAACACTTCGGCCCACTCGTCGCGCGTCCGGGTTGCGATCACCGCAGCGAAGCGCTCCTTGAGTTCAGGCCAGTGGTTCTTGTCCATCTGGTGTGGGAGCTCCTCCTCGGCGAGCCCGAGGCGGTCCAACAGCTCGGTATAGAACTGCGGCTCGATGGCGCCCACCGAGATCCACCGGTCGTCGCTGGTCCGGTAGGTGTCGTAGAAGTGGGTGCCGGTGTCCAACAGGTTGGTACCGGGACGGTCGGAGTCCCAGATCCCCATGCCCTTGAACGCCCAGATCATCGACATCAGTGTTGCCGCTCCGTCGAGCATCGCGGCATCGACCACCTGGCCCTCACCGGTGCTTCGGGCGGACAGGATCCCGCACACGAGCCCGAACGCCAACAACATGCCACCGCCGCCGAAGTCCCCGACCATGTTGATCGGTGGATGGGGTTGGCCCCCCTCGCGGGCGAACGTGTGGAGCACCCCGGCGATCGAGATGTAGTTGATGTCGTGGCCGGCCGTGTGGGCCAAGGGGCCGTCCTGACCCCATCCGGTCATCCGGCCGAACACGAGGCGGGCGTTGCGAGCGAGGCATTCGTCGGGCCCGAAACCCAGCCGTTCGGCGACACCCGGGCGGAACCCCTCGATCAACGCATCGGCGTGCTCGACGAGGCGGAGCAACGTCTCGACACCATCGGGCGACTTGAGGTCGATCCCGACGGAGCGGCGACCGCGATTCAACGAATCACCCGGCGGGATGGCGGGATCACCCCCGCGGACCTGGTTGGCCCGGTCCACCCGGATCACGTCGGCCCCCATGTCGGCGAGCATCATCGCGGTGAACGGCCCAGGGCCGATACCCGCGATCTCCACCACCCTCACTCCGGCCAGTGGCCCCATCGCGATACCTCCCGGCCGTCACGTCGTCGGGTCACGACAATACGGTGAGACCGATGAGGATCTGGGCACCGGGCCGTGTGAACCTGATCGGCGAGCACACCGACTACACGGGCGGGATCGTGGTGCCGATGGCGGTCCAGCTCGGTATCGAGGCGGACCTCACCCCGACCCCGGGTGTGCTGTCGCTCCGTTCCGACGCCGATGACACTCCGGTCGAACTGACCCTGCCCGCCCCGGACCTCGATCGTGTCGCCGGGTGGGGCCGCTTCATCGCCGCCGCCGCCCGCGACCACGGCGCGGACGCGACGACCGGATGGACCGGTTCGCTCCGTTCGACGATCCCCGTCGGCGCGGGGCTCTCGTCCTCCGCTGCGCTGTCCGTGGCCGCGACGCTGATGTTCGCCCCCGACGACTCCGTGGCGGGTGGCAACCGGAGCGACCCGGTGGCGACCGCCCGGGCGGCTCAGAGGGTCGAACAGGCCGCGACCGGTGTGCCGTGCGGCATCATGGACCAACTCGCATCCTCCGTGGGACGCGCCGGCAGCGCACTGCGGATCGACTGCAACACCCTGCACGTCGACCCGGTGCCGGTTCCGGATGACGTCGCCGTCGTGGTCGTGCACTCCGGCCAGCCGCGGCGCCTTACCGACTCGGCGTACGCGCAACGTCGAGCGGCCTGCGAGGAGGCCGCTCGACGGATCGGCCCGTTGCGCGACGCGACCACCGCCGATCTCGACTCGATCACCGATCCGCTCCTGCGACGGAGGGCGCGACACGTGGTGGACGAAAACGTCCGCGCCGACGCGTTCGTCGACGCCCTGTCCGGCGGTGACGCACGCGAGGCGGGGCGCCTGATGACGGCGAGCCACGTCAGTCTCCGCGACGACTACGAGGTGTCCACGGAAGTGCTCGACGCCCTCGTCGAGCGATTGTGTGCATCCGACGGCGTGTTCGGCGCGAGGCTCACCGGCGCCGGCTTCGGAGGATGCGTGGTGGCGTTGTGCCGCCCCGGCCACGACCCGACGCCGGCGGGGCACCGCAGCTGGACCGTCGTCGCGTCCGATGGGGCGACCCGGACCGGATGAACGAATCGCCAGGGTCCGCCCGGCGTCCGCGTTCGGAATACCGCCGCGTCCGCCCGCGACCCCCTCACCACCTTCCCGACCGACCCGTAAGCACGACCGGGCCGGTACGCTGCCGTCACCTCCTTCCGGCCGGCCACCGCCCCGAGGGCGTGGCGTCCCGGACACCCCGGATACCGATGCCCTTCCGCGACGTCCACCGCTCCGCTGGCCCCATGGGAAGCGCTTCGCGCTGAGCGTGTTCGACGACACCGATCGGATGACCATCGAGAACGGCCCCCGGTCTACGACGTGTTGGGCGATCTCGGTGTCCGGATCACCAAGTCGGTCTGGATGTTCGACCCACCGGTGCCGTTCGTCGGTGGGACGAGCTGCGCGGAACCGGACTACCTCGAATGGGTGCGCTCCCTCCAGGAGGCGGGACACGAGATCGGCTGGCACAACACGGCGGACGGCTCATCGCACCGGGCGAGGACGATCGAGGCACTCGATCGCTTCGAGGAGGTCTTCGGACACGCCCCACGAGTCGGCGCCGACCACGCCGGCAACCGTGAGGCGCTGTACTGGGGACCGAGGCGACTTTCCGGACCGTTGGGTTCGTTGTACGACCGGGCCGGACGGTTCATGCGGTCGGAACGACCGGACTTCAGCGGCGACGACCCGACGAGCGAGTACTACTGGGCCGACGTCTGCCGCGACCGCATCACCTACTGGCGGAACTTCTGCTTCCGCACTCTCGACCTGTCCGGTGTGGGGCCCGTCGTGTACCACGATCCGGCGCGCCCGATGGTCAACTACTGGTTCACCTCGACGGACGCGTCCAATCCGCAGCGACTGTTCCGCCACTTCGAGCCGGCATCGTTGGACCGACTGGAACAGGGAGGCGGCGTCTCGATCCTGTACACCCATCTCGGGGTCCGCCTCTTCGACGGCGGCAGGCTCGTCCCCCGGTTCCGCGACGCGTGGGAACGGCTCATGGAGCGATCGGTGTGGGTCGCGCCGGTGAGCGAGGTGCTGGACCACATCCGTAGCCAGTACGACGAGACGGTGATCTCCACCACCGAGCGGAGCACGATCGAACTGCGCTGGGTCGCCGACCGCCTCGTCGACGGCACCCTGCTGAGGGTGCGCCGATGAGCGTGCTCCTCCGGCGGGTCGCACCCGCGGAAGTGCCGTGGGACGAACTCGACCGCCGCCCGGACCGCAGCGTGTTCCAGACCCGTGACTGGCTCGACTTCCTCGCCGAGACACAAGGCTGCGAGCCGGTGTTGGCCCGCGTGACCGACGGTGACACGCAGATCGGCTGGTTCACCGGAGCGATGGTCCGCAAGGCCGGCTTCCGCTTCCTCGGAAGCCCCATGCGTGGGTGGACGACCTCGTACATGGGTTTCACACTCGACCGTCCGGAGCGAGTGGCCGAGTGCATCGCGGCCCTACCCGGGCTGGCCTTCTCGCGCCTGGGGTGCATCCACCTCGAGGTCATGGACCGGAACCTCGATGCGGCCGCGGTCCCGCCGGGATTCGTCGCGAGCGCGCTGCACGGCTACGAGCGGAACATCGACGTCGACGACGATGCGCTGATGGGGGCGATGACCGCGAATGGTCGACGCGACGTGCGGAGGGCCCTGCGAAACGGCATCGAGGTCGAGGTGGTCCCCCATACCGACCGTGGGTTCGCCGCGGAGTACTACCGCCAGGTCGAGGAGGCCTTCGCCAAGCGCAAGCTCGTTCCGACCTACCCGCCCGAGCGCGTCGAGGCGATGATCCGTCACCTCGGGCCGTCCGGTCGCCTCCTGTTGTTGCGCGCCCACCTTCGGAACGGACGACCGGTCGCCACAGGGTTGTTCCCCGGGATGGCGGGCTCGACCGCGGTGTTCTGGATGGGTGCGAGCCATCGTGACGCACAGTCGGAACTGCCCAACGAGGCCCTGATGTGGACCGCGATGCGTACGTGGCGTGACCGTGGCGCGGTGCGGTTCGACTTCGGCGGTGGTGGGCACTACAAGGCGAAGTACGGCGGCGAGCCCATCGAGGTTCCCTGGCTTCGTCGGAGCCGGTTCGCCCAACTCGAACACGGACGCCGGGTCGCGCAACGACTGGTGCGCCTGGCCCAACAACGGGCGGGACGACGAGGCCGATAGGCGGACGCTCGCGCCGCCGACGGCGGCTACTGCCGAGTGGACACGACCTCGGTCCGGAGCTCGGGGTCGGCTTCGATGTCCTCGTCGTGGAACAGCAGCGGTCGGAGCCGCTTCGCGGAGAACTCCCGGACCTGGTCTGCGTGGTGCACCGAGGAAGGGTCGCCGGACTGACCGTAGGTGAGCAGTCCCCGGGCGACCGGCCCGCGTTCGTCGAATCCGATCGTCATCAGGATCGACGCGCCGTACGTCACCGGATAGCCGATCGAGCAGATGCCCGTGCGCTCCGTACGACCGGGGATCGGCGTCCCCGTCGCCGGAGGAGGTTCGAGGTCGCTGCGGGCGAACGCCCCGATCGGCGCGACGACGTTCACGATCCCCTCCACCTCGTTCGCACCGTGCAGCGGGATCCTCTCGCCCGAACGCTCGACGAACTGCACGTCGCCGAGCCGGGCGTCCGGATCGATGCCGACGGAGGCGACGACGTCGAGCGCAACGCGCATCGCCCGCAGCACCGGGTCGTCGCCCGACTCGGGAGCCGTCGCGAGATCCCGCGGCGTGCGCGTCGGCTCGGAGACGTCGAACGGAACGGCGAACAGCGCTCCCCCACCGCGAAGGTCCTCGTCGGTGAACGAGGCGAGGAACTCGCGCCACAACACCGCGCCGCGCGATCCCAGGTCGAACGCCCGGTCCCAACGGTCCAGGATCGCCGCGGCGCGCACGATCTCGGGATCGGTGGCGTCGCGACATCGGGCGACCACGTCGTCGAGCAGCTGCTCCGCGAGGAGGGACCGGTTGTCCAGCACCGCCCGTTCGACGTCGTGCAGCGTCCAGCGACCGTCGGGACCGGTGGGCCCCGACGGTGCCTCTCCGGCGAGCACCGCGGCGTTCATCCTCGTCCTCGGCGACAGCGGCCGCCCGTACAACCCGCAGAACACCGGCCCGCTGTCGAGACGGATATCGGGATGGGGCACCCAGTACGGATCGTTGGAGTTGAACACGACCGAGCGGGTCTGGAGCTCGGGGAGATCCTCGATCGGAACCGCTCCCCGTAGCGCTGCACGCGGGTCGACGACCCACTCGTTGGCCGGATCGGCCCCGTCGAGGATCGCGACGCGCTGGCTGTGGAAGAGCATCGTGACCGGGTCGGTCCTCGTCGCCTCGTCGAATGCCGCCTCGGCAGCCTGGGCGAGGCGCGGCGTCGGGGAGGGGTCGGCGTACCAGGCGTCGCCATGGCGGTCCGCAGCGATGACGTTGACCCACGGGAGACCCTGATGCGTGCGCACGGCGTCGCGAAGCGAGGTGACGTCGCATGCCGCGTCCATGGCGAGGTACTGGGCCAGGAAGCGGTCGTTGCCGTGGTTGAGGTCGGCGAGGGAGAACGCCATCTGACGGCTCCAGCCCAACATCGGCACCGCGAGTATCGGCCCGTAGTGCGATCGCCACATCCGGCGGGTCGTACTGCTCGTCGTGCCGTCGTCGTCGAGGATCTCGACCGTGTGGAGGGTCGAGGTCATCGTCCGGAACTCGTCGCCGTAGCGGTAGGTGGTCGCGTCACCGGGATCGAGGCTCAGCGAGTAGAGGTTGAAGCGATGACCGGCGGAGAACGTGTGGGTCCAGGCGACGTCCTTGTTGAAGCCGATGTGGACCCCGGGCGCCCCCACGAGGGACACGCCGTACACGTCGAGCTCGCCGGGTACCACCAGGTGACACTCCCAGAACCGGCCGTCGCCGTACCACGGAAAGTGGGGGTTGGCCATGACCATGCCACGACCGTCGGCCGTCGCGTCGCCGCCGAGCGCCCATCCGTTGGAGCCCGGACGATCCGGGGGCACCAACGTCGCCGCTGCCGGTGCCGTCGGATCGTCGTCGGGTGGCCGCGCCGCCCCGACGAGCTCGGCGACATTGCGACCCGAAGCCATCAACGCCATGTCCGCGTAGAGGCGGAACAGGTCGAGCGCGTCGACGGGACGGATCCACTCGGCCCCGCGGCACCACTCCGGGAGGCCGCCCGTTCCGTGGTCGGCCAACCAGCGGTTGAGCCCCTCGGCGTAGGCCTCGACGACGGCGACGATGTGCTCGGGCTGGGTATCGAGCATCCGCTCCGCCCAGGGGGTGATGCCCATGGCGAGATAGCCGAGGTCGGAATGGACGTGGCGGTCGCCTTCGCCCGGGCCCTGGTATCGGGCTCGCTCGCTCCGCGTCTTGAGGACCTGGTCCGCGATGGTCGGAAGGTGATGGCCCGCGATCGCGTACGCCTGGCCGAAGACGGCGTCGGGAAGGCTCGGGGCACGGATGTGGGCGACGCCGTAAGAGGTCCAACGGATCTCCGCGGCGTACTGCTCCGACCCGATCTCTCCCATCACTCCCTCCCCCGGCGACGGGTCACGTTAGGCGTCGAGGATCCGCCGCCGCTGGGTGTCGTACTCGGCCGAGGTGATGACCCCCGGTCGTGCAGGTCGGACAGCTTTCGAGTTGTTCGGCGACGCTCAGGGAAGCCGTCGCACCCGGCGGGGTGCCGCCCGAGGCCCCGTCGGCGGGAGCACCTCCCGTCGCCATGCGGTCGAAGCGGCGGTTCTGCGCACGGTCGATCTGATGGTAGATGAGCTTCTGCACCTTGACCGGTGAGGCGATGTCGTCGAACACGCGTGGCGCGCCCTCACCATCGGACTCGATGGTGAGATCGCCTCTTCCGAGCATCCGGTCGAGCACGCTCTGGGAGAACGACACCGAGGTGATCCGTTGCAACGGAACCTCGACACCCTCCTTCTTCAGCATCGACACGCGCTGGATGCAACGTTCGGTGGTCACGACGAAGCTGATGCTGCGCCACTCCCAGAGCCTGTACAGCAATGCCAACAGGGTCACTCCCACGGCCACCGCCGCGGCGTACTGAAGCGGCCTGCGGTAGTTGGATCCCGGCTGGTAGTCGTGCGACAAGGCCCAGATGCCGAGTCCGACCGCAACGGCGAACAGCAGCGTGCGAGGAGCGAACATCGCCCAGTGGGGGTGGCGGTCCAGGACGATCTGTTCGCCGTCGATGAGGTGCCGGCGGGGAAATGCCATGCGCGGAGGGTATCCGCCGTGCAACCCTCCCGCCCGGCCCGCCCTCGCTGTCGGTGCACCTCGTTAGGGTCGGGGCGACATGGTCGACCGATCACCTCCCGCCACGCCGACGTTGCTCGACGCCATCCCGTCGCCGAGTCTCGTCCTCGACGAGGGGCTCGACGATGTCGGGGCGAATCGGGGCCCGGGCTCGGGGCGGCGCTCGGCCCGCCCTTCCGGAACACTGACCCCGACCTTGGTCGCCGGCCTCAACGCCCAGCAGCACACGGCGGTCATGGCCGATGCCGCGGTGCTGCGCATCCTCGCCGGCGCGGGGTCCGGCAAGACCAGGGTGCTCACCCGCAGAATCGCGCGCAGGATCGACACCGACGGGCTCGACCCCCGACGGGTGCTCGCGGTGACGTTCACCCGCAAGGCGGCGTCCGAGCTCCGGCAGCGGATCGGCGCCCTGGGCATCCGGGGGTCGGTCACCGCGGGCACCTTTCACGCGGTGGCGTTCACCCAGTTGCGCCAACGATGGCAGGAGCGCGGCATCACCCCACCCGAACTGCTCTCGCGCAAGGTTCCCCTCGTGGCCCGCCATGTCCGCTCGCGCAAGGGTTCGACCCTCGCACTCGACGTCGTCGCCGAGATCGAGTGGGCCAAGGCCCGGATGATCTCCGCCGCCGACTAACCGGTCGAGGCGGCGAGAGCCCAACGCAGCACGCCCATCGAACTCGACGCGGTAGCGGACGTGTACCGCCGTTACGAGGAGGACAAGCTCGCGGCGCATGATCGACTTCGACGACCTCTTGCGGCTCGCGACCCGCGATCTCGAGGCCGACCCCGAGTACGCCGCGGCTCGGCGCTGGCGGTTTCGACACCTGTTCGTCGACGAGTTCCAAGACGTCAACCCGTTGCAGTTCCGGCTCCTCGGCGCGTGGACGGGACCCGACCCTGACCTGTGCGTCGTCGGGGACCCCAACCAGGCCATCTACGCGTGGAACGGAGCCGACTCCCGCTTCCTCGACGGTCTCGACACCATGCTCGACGGCGTCAGGACCGTGGAGCTCACCGAGAACTACCGCTCCTCCCCCCAGATCCTGGGACTGGCCAACGCGGTGCTCACCGAGACCACGGCAAGACCCATGGAGTTGCGCCCGAACCGCCCCGACGGCCCCGTCCCCGAGGTCCTCGAATGCACCGACGAGGAGCACGAGGCCACCACCATCGCGGGACGGATCCGCGACGCGAAGGCGACCGGTGGTCGTTGGAGGGATTTCGCGGTGTTGGTGCGCACGAACGCGCAGCTCGCGGTGTTGGCCGAGCGCCTCGGCGCCGCGAACATCCCCGTGGCCACCCGCGGTGGCGCTCGACTGCTCGATCAACCCGAGGTCCGCGACGCCCTCCGGGCATTCACGGCCAAGGGCGGGCCGCTCACCGTCCAGCTCGCCGATCTCGAGCGTTCGCTCGATCCGGAACAGGCCGGTCGTGGTGCCCCCCATCTCACCGCCGAACGCGCGGCCAACGTCGCCGAGCTCGTCCGTCTGGGAAGGGAGTTCCTCTCGCTCGAACCGGAGGGCAGGCCCGACGAGTTCCGCCAATGGCTCACCTCGGCGCTTCGCAACGACGCCGGAGGCGCGGATGTCGACGCTGTCGAACTGTCGACCTTCCACGCGGCAAAAGGACTCGAATGGCCCGATGTGCACGTGGCCGGGCTGGAGGACGGTCTCGTCCCCATCCGCTTCGCCGAATCCGACGACCAGCAAGCCGAGGAGGTCCGCCTCCTCTACGTCGCGTTCACCCGGGCCGAACGACGGCTGACCCTCAGCTGGGCGCGGCGGAGGTCGTTCGGATCGCGGTCGGTGAATCGACGTTCGTCGCCTCTGCTCGAACCGGTCGAGGTCGCCCTGTCCATCCTGCGCGACGCATCGACACCCGCGTCGCCCACGGTGAGCGCCGAGGCGATCAGGCGACAACGTGCACTGCTCCGCTCCGTCGACGGCGGTCGGCCCCCGCGCCGCGGCCGCAGCGGGGGCCGCACTGCAAGCACCGACCTCGACGAGGACCAGCAGCGTCTGGTCGACCTGTTGAAGGCATGGCGTCGCGACCAGGCGAAGGCCACCGGAGCACCGGCGTTCGTCATCTTCAGCGACGCCACCCTCGTCGAGCTGGTGCTCACCGCACCGGCCGACCATCAGGAGTTGTTGCAGGTCAACGGATTCGGCCCGGTCAAGGCGCAACGCTTCGGACCGGCCGTGTTGGAGATCCTCCGCTCGGACCCGAAGGGCGAGGTCCCGTCGGCCCGGGGCGATTCGGCCGCCGGCTGACCGGCTCAGCCGCGGCGCTCGCGGCGACGTTGGTTCATCTGTTCGCGGGCCAACAGGAGGCTGCGGAACTTCTCCGTGTCGAACGCGATGAACAGGCCGTCCGCCTCGGCGGTGAGCCGGTCGCCCGCATGCATCGAACCCTTCACGAAGATCTTCCGACCGTCGCGGTGGTCGAGCCATGCCTCCACCACCAGCGGCTCGTGCAACGGCGTCGGGGTCCGGTAGTCGATCGTGAGGCGGGCGGTCATCCCCTGCTCCCCCGACAACGACTGACCGGCACCCAGCACCTCGTCGAACACCGCGGCGACGTAGCCTCCGTGAACGCACGACGGTGGCCCCTCGAACGCGGAACCGAAGGTGACCTCCGCTCGCACCCGGTTGTCGGCATAGTCCATGTGCATCGGGGGCGACATCGGGTTCGCGAGACCGATGAAGGGGCTGAAGTCGAACTGGGCGAAGGCCTCGGGATCGCCGGCCTCGGCGAGGCGTCGCTGCAGCGCCAACAGGTCGCCCGCGTTGGCGAGCTCGGCGATCCCGACGTAGTCGTTGCCGTCGGTGTACCCGCGGAGCATCGCGACGACCCGCTCGAGGGACTCGGCGGCCTCGTTGAGCTGTTCGGAGGTGGCCGCGGTGGCGCTCATCATCTCGATCATCTCGCGGCCGGCGCCCGCCAGGCGGCGGATGGCCACGCGTCGGTCGGTGGCGGGGAGCGCATTGAGGCCGTCGACCCGCGGGCTTCGGAATCCCTGCCCCGGGAAGGCTCCGCCATCTGGCTCGGTGTCGCTCGCGCCGTCGACGTCGCCATCACTCACCGTCGGTCACCTCCTGGGTCGTCCTGGCCTCCGGACCTCGTACCCCCTGGCCCGCACCGGTCGAGGTGTTCGGTGGTTCGAGTGCGTACCACGCGAGGACAGGGGCGTGGTCCGACGGTTTGGTGCCCTTTCGTGCGTTGCGGTCCACCAGGTCGCTACGGCAGCGATCCGCCAACGCCCTGCTCGCCAGCAGGTAGTCGATGCGCATCCCGCGGCGCTGGTGGAAGTCGCCGCCGCGATAGTCCCAGTAGCTGTAGAGACCGCCGTCGGGATAGCGCTCCCGGAAGGTGTCGACCAACCCCCAGGCCTTGACCTCCCCGAGCGCCGCTCGCTCGGCGGGTGAGACGTGGGTGCTGTCGGCGAACGCTGCGGGGTTCCACACGTCGATGTCGCCCGGCGCGATGTTCCAATCGCCTCCGACCACGAGCAGCTCGTCGGGTGAGTGGTGCAGGTCCAGGTTGGTCCGGAGCCTTGCCAACCAGTCGAGCTTGTAGTGGTAGTGGTCGTGGCCGAGCTGCCTCCCGTTGGGTACGTACACCGACGCGACTCGGACGCCGCCACAGGTCGCCCACAGGATGCGCGAGTCGGGGTCGGGATCACGGTCGTCGTCGAACCCGGCGACGACGTGGTCGAGCCCGACCCTCGACAGGACGGCGACCCCGTTCCACTGGCCGAAACCGTGGTGTGCGGCGTCGTAGCCCAACGCCTCGAACGCCATCGCCGGGAACTGCGCATCGGACAGCTTGGTCTCCTGCAACAGCACCACGTCGGGTCCGACGGTCGCGAGCCATTCCTCGACGCGCGCCATGCGCGCCTTCAGGGAGTTGACGTTCCACGTCGCCACCAACATCGACGGCGACACTACCGGCGAGACACCCACAGGGAGCCAAGGCAAGCGAGAGTGCAGGTCATAGGCTCAGGGGCGATGTCTGAAGACCAGTGGACCGTCGTCACCGCGAACCTTGGGCCCAACACATGGCTCGTCGACGAGATGTACGACCGCTACCTCACCGACCCGTCGTCGGTGAGCACGACGTGGCAGGAGTTCTTCGCCGACTACCTGCCGCAGCGCTCCCAGACCGCCGCCGAGGACCATGCAGCCGCCGCGGCACGCTCGGTCGGCAGGCCCGGATCCTCGGGAGGCGAGCCGACGACGACCCCCCCCTCGGGCAACGGTGCCGCGCCGTCCGTTTCCACCGACGGGACGGTGGCGGTGCCACCGTCCAACGGATCGACCGCGTCGAGTGCCTCCACGACGACGGGAGCCCGAGAACCCGCAGCGTCGGAACGCCCCGCACCGAGCATCGGCGAACCGGAGGGCGAGCCGATCCGCGGGGTCGCCGCGCGCATCGTCGAGAACATGGAGCGATCCCTCGACGTGCCGACCGCGACGAGCTTCCGGGAGGTCCCCGCACGCCTGCTCGAGGTGAACCGCACCGTCATCAACGGCTACCTCGGCAGGACGCGTGGCGGCAAGGTCAGCTTCACCCACATCATCGGCTACGCGGTCGTTCGCGCGATCGCCGCCCATATGCCGCAGATGAACTGTGCGTTCGTCGAGGGGCCCGACGGCAAACCGCGGGTCGTTCGGGACCGACCGATCGGGCTCGGCCTCGCCATCGACGTGGAGAAGCGCGACGGTTCGCGATCGTTGATCGTCCCGTGCATCCGCGATGCCGATTCGATGGACTTCCGGACGTTCGTGGCCACCTACGACGACCTCGTCCGCAAGGCCTCCGGCAACAAGCTCACACCCGACGACTTCAGCGGCGTGACGGTCACGCTCACCAATCCCGGCACGATCGGCACCGAGCGATCGGTCCCCCGCCTGATGGTCGGGCAGGGAGCGATCATCGGCGTCGGTTCACTCACCTATCCCACGGCCTTCGCCGCGGCGGACCCGCGAACGATCGCGGACCTGGGCATCTCCAAGACCATGACGCTCAGCTCGACCTACGACCATCGCATCATCCAGGGCGCCGAGTCCGGACTGTTCCTGAAGACGGTCGAGGACCTCCTGCTGGGCAAGGAGCACTTCTACGACGAGATCTTCTCGTCGATCGGAGTGCCCTACACGGCCGTCGAATGGAACGCCGACGTCAACCCCGTGGACCGCGACGACTCACGGCTCCTGCGCCAGATGAAGGTGGCGAGCCTGGTCAACATGTACCGGGTCCGTGGTCACCTCATCGCGGATCTCGACCCGCTCGCGACCGAACCGCCGAAGATGCACCCCGAGTTGGACCCGGCGTTCTACGGACTGACGATCTGGGACCTCGATCGGACGTTCCTCACCGGATTCCAGGAGGGTGCCTACGCACCGGTCGGCGGCCGGCTCGAGATGAAGCTGGGCGACATCCTCGGGCTCCTGCGAGACGCCTACTGCCGAACGATCGGCATCGAGTACACCCACATCTCCTCCATCGAGGAGAAGCGTTGGATCCAAGAGCAGGTCGAGGGTGCGCCGATCACGATCGACCCCGCCGAGCAACGTCACGTACTCGACCGCCTGAACGCCGCGGAGGCTCTGGAAAAGTTCCTCGCCACCAAGTGGATGGGCCAGAAGCGATTCGGCCTCGAGGGTGCCGAATCGGCCATCGTCATCCTCGACGCCCTGTTGGACCGCTCCGCGGACGAGCAGATGTCCTCGGCCGTGCTCGGGATGGCGCACCGAGGCCGGCTCAACGTGCTGGTCAACATCGTGGGCAAGAGCTACGGGCAGCTCTTCAAGGAGTTCGAGGGCTACGTCGATCCCGACTCGATCCAGGGTTCCGGTGACGTCAAGTACCACCTCGGCCAATCCGGCACGTTCACCGCGCGCAGCGGCGCGACGATCCCCGTCGAGTTGGCGGCCAACCCGAGCCACCTCGAGGCGGTCAACCCGGTGGTCGAGGGGATGGCCCGGGCACACATGGACCAGATCCCCGCCGGCGAGGGACCGGAGTTCCCCGTACTGCCGGTGTTGATCCACGGTGACGCCGCCTTCGCCGGCCAGGGCGTGGTCGCGGAGACCCTCAACCTCTCGCTCATCAAGGGCTACCGGGTGGGCGGCACCGTCCACCTCGTGATCAACAACCAACTCGGTTTCACGACCGCCCCCTCGGCCGCTCGTTCCTCGGAGTACTGCACCGACGTGGCCAAGACGGTGCAGGCGCCCATCTTCCACGTCAACGGCGACGACCCCGAGGCCTGCGTCCGCGTGGCCCGCCTCGCCCACGCCTACCGCCAACGCTTCCACAAGGACGTGGTGATCGACATGGTCTGCTACCGGCGGCACGGCCACAACGAGGGTGACGACCCGAGCTACACCCAACCGTTGATGTACCGCCAGATCGACGCCCGTCGCAGCGTTCGCAAGCTCTACACGGAGGCTCTGGTCCGGCGGGGCGACATCTCGCTGGACGAGGCCGAGCAGTTCCTCGGCGACTTCAATGCCAGGCTCCAGGCCGCGTTGGAGGAGACACGCCAGTCCGCGCCGGCCCAGCCGGTGATCGCGAAACCGCATCCACCCGCGGCCGGCGTCCTCCCGGCCGTCGACACGTCGGTGCCCAAGGCACGGCTCGACCAGGTACTCAAGGCCCTCGACACCGTCCCGGAGGGATTCACCGTCCACCCCAAGCTCATCCGACAGTTCGAGCACCGCCATGCGATGTACGAGGGCGGCGAGGTGGACTGGGCACTGGCGGAGGCGTTCGCATTCGGCACGCTGCTCACCGACGGAACCTCGATCCGCCTGACGGGCCAGGACTCGCGACGAGGCACCTTCAGCCAGCGCCATTCCACCCTGGTCGACTACTCGACCGGCGAGGAGTACCAACCCCTGTCCGATCTGGCCGGTGGTACGACGAAGCTGTGGATCTACGACTCGCTGCTGAGCGAGTACGCGGCACTCGGATTCGAGTACGGCTACTCGGTGACCAACCCCGACGCGCTCGTGATGTGGGAGGCCCAGTTCGGCGACTTCATGAACGGTGCGCAGATCATCATCGACCAGTTCATCGCGTCGGCCGAGGACAAGTGGCACCAGACCTCGGGACTCACGCTGCTCCTTCCCCATGGCTACGAGGGCCAAGGGCCCGAACACTCCTCGGCACGTATCGAACGGTTCGGAACGCTCGTGGCGGAGGACAACCTCCAGCTGTGCAACCCGACGAACGCGGCCCAGTACTTCCACCTCCTGCGGCGTCAGATGCATCGTTCGGTCCGCAAACCGCTCGTGGTGTTCACCCCAAAGAGCGGCCTCCGGGCCAAGCCCTACCGCTCACGGGTGGAGGACTTCACCCAGGGGTCGTTCCGGGAACTGTTGATGGACAGCGCCGACCTCGATCCGGCATCGGTGACGCGGGTGGTGTTCGCATCGGGCAAGGTCGCGCACGAGGCTGCGGCCAAACGCGACGAACTCGGCGCACCGATCGCGGTCGCACACGTCGAACAGATCTTCCCATGGCCCTACGACGCGGTAGCGGAACAACTCGCACGATTCCCAAACTGCACCGAGGTCGTCTGGTTGCAGGAGGAGCCCGAGAATATGGGCCCGTGGAACTCGGTCAAGGGCCGCCTTTTCGAGGCGCACGGCGACCGCTACGAGATTCGACGCGTCAGCCGCGACGACTCGGGCTCACCGGCCACCGGAAAGGCGGCGATCCACGCGCAAGAGCAGGCCGAGATCCTCGAAGCGGCGTTCGCGCCCCTGACGCGCCGAGCCTGGAACCAGTTCCACTGAGCCGATCCGCCGAGCCGGTCAGGCCCTGACCAACAGGTAGCGGCCGACCTTCGCGTTGAGCGCGAGGGTGAGCGAGTTGTCGCCGTTGAGCCACGTCGGCGTCGTCACCGCCGTATGACTCGTCACCGCACACGTCGCCGCATCGAACGTGTTGTTCGTCGCCGCAAAGCTCGGACCGACACCCGAGAACGTCGCCACCACCGTCCCCACCGGCAACGAACACAACGCACCCGACAAACGGAACGGCGACTTCACCGACACCGTGTACTGCGCCGACGCACCCGACCCCGACCCCACGATCGTCACCTGCCCGGCGGTGGCCGCGACGACCGCATAGTCACCTTCGATCCCCGACGGTGGGGTCGTGGTGGTCGTCGTTCCACCACCGTCATCGGGTGTGCACCCGATGACTCCCAGCCCTACGAGAACGACCGCCGACGCGAACGCCACCGTCCGACAACGAATTCCCATGGCCAACTCCCCCAAGCTCGTTGGTGTTTGAACCGCACGATATTTCTCGCTCGTCAACCGGTGACGAGGAGAGTGATGTGATCCCGTCACAAGGGATGATCCGTTTCGAGGTCGCTCCACCCGCGGACTCCATGGCCCGTTTACCGCAGAGGGAAGCCGACGATGTCCTCCAACTCGGCAAGGGCGGTCGCCGGATCGACCACCTTGATCGTGGTCATCCCCATGGCCGCCGCGGGTTTGAGGTTGACGCCAAGGTCGTCGAGGAACACGACCGCCTCCGGGTCGACTCCGGCCAAGCGGCACGCGTGCTCGTAGAATCGTGGCTCTGGCTTGCGGAAGCCCAGTACCGACGACTCGGTGACGTAGTCGAACATCGAGAGCACCTCCGCGAGCTCCGGATGGGCGACGGGGTCCATCGCCGCGGGGTTGTTCGTGAGCAGCGCGGTGACCAGCCGGTCATGGCAGGCGCGGACGGCGGCGACCATCGGGGGTCGCACCGACGTTTCCAGACACGCGATCACCTCGGCCCCGTCCAGCTCGTAGCCGAGTGACAGCGCCTCCGCCTCGAAGTCGACGACGAAGCGGTCGAGGTCGATCTCGCCGCGTTCGAGACGCGCCCAGGCGTTGTCGTCGGGACGCGTCGAGTTGACGGTGCGGACGGCATCCGGTGGAAGACCCCTCCGTTGTTCATAGACTCGGAACGCCTCGAAGGGCGAGGCCACGATCACTCCGCCGAAGTCGAAGAAGACCGCCTCCACCTGCACGACGTCACGTTACGTGTGCGATGGACGGGTCTTCGGAGATTCGGCCCTCACACGAACTCCACGGACCACATGAACAACCTCCTCTCATGACCGAGAGCACACTCGTCGTCGACGGGTCCAACATCGCCACCGAGGGACGGACCGCACCCAGCCTCCAGCAACTCGACGAGGCGGTCCGAGCCTTCATCGTCGAACGACCCCACGACCACGTCATCGTCGTGGTCGACGCGACCTTCGGGCACCGCATCGACCAGAGCGAGGTACCCACCTTCGAACAGGCGATCCTCGACGGCGATCTCGTCACCCCCCCGGCGGGAGCGATCGGACGGGGCGACGCCTTCATCCTCCAGATCGCCGACAAGTCCGGAGCGAACGTCTTCTCCAACGACAGCTTCCAGGAGTTCCACGGAACCTATGAGTGGCTGTTCGACGAAGGTCGCCTCGTCGGCGGAAAGCCCGTGCCACCCATCGGCTGGGTCTTCGTCGAGCGTGCACCCGTGCGCGGTGTCACCAGTCGTCGTGCGGTCCAGGCGTCGAAGCGTCGGCCCGCTTCGGGAGCGTCCTCACGAAAGCGCACGGCACCCGACACGACCTCGTCGTCCAACGCGCCCGGTGCGACGCCACCCCCGCGCACCCGTCGCCGTCGAGGTGCGGCCGCCTCGGCCGAGGCATCCCAACCGATGCCCGTGCCGACCACGCCACCGCCGGCTCCTCCGGCTCCGCCATCGCCCCGACGGACGAAGTCGTCCAACGCGACCGGAACCAAGCCGTCGGCCACACCCCCCGGATCCTCGTCGGGGAGCGACACCAAGTCGAAGCGAACCGCTCGTCCTCCGGTCAACGATTCGTTGCCGTTCATCGAGTTCGTCGCCGCTCATGCCATCGGGTCGGTGGTCGACGGCGAAGTCGTGGAGTTCAGTTCCCACGGTGCCTACGTCCAGGTCGGTACCGCACGCTGTTACGTGCCACTCAAGTCGATGGGAAGTCCCCCTCCGCGCAGCCCCCGAGAGGTGCTGACCGTCGGAGAACGACGTCCCTTCGAGGTGCAGGCATTCGATCGAGTCCATCGCGGCATCGATCTCGCCCTGCTCCCAACCGCCGAACCCTCCGCATCGTCGGATGTGGGAAGCGGTGCCAGTCCATCCACCGAGCCCGATGCCACAACGGTGTCGACCTCGGGGCTGGACGACAACACTCCCACACCAGCCAATCCGACCCAGGAGGCAACGTTGGCTACCACCCCAGCAAAGAAGAAGGCCCCAGCCAAGAAGGCACCCGCCAAGACCACCGCCAAGAAGGCACCCGCCAAGAAGGCACCCGCCAAGACCACCGCCAAGAAGGCCCCGGCGAAGAAGGCACCCGCCAAGAAGGCACCCGCCAAGAAGGCACCCGCCAAGACCACCGCCAAGAAGGCCCCGGCCAAGACCACCGCCAAGAAGGCCCCGGCCAAGACCACCGCCAAGAAGGCCCCGGCCAAGACCACCGCCAAGAAGGCCCCGGCCAAGACCACCGCCAAGAAGGCCCCGGCGAAAAAGGCACCCGCCAAGACCACCGCCAAGAGAAGGCCCCGGCCAAGACCACCGCCAAGAAGGCCCCGGCCAAGAAGGCCCCGGCCAAGAAGGCACCCGCCAAGACCACCGCCAAGAAGGCACCCGCCAAGAAGGCTACGAAGTAGTCGACACCTGGGTGCTCGGGCCTCGGCGCTGAGCGCTCGAGGCCCGAGCACCCAACCCGTTCCGGCGACGACCAGCCGGAAGGCCCGCTCCGAGGCGACGGTTACGATCGGCCGCCATGAGCGCGCAGTACATCTTCACCATGCACAAGGTCAACCGGTTCTACCCTCCGGACCGGGAGATCCTGCGCGACGTCACGCTCTCGTTCCTGCCGGGCGCCAAGATTGGAGTCATCGGCGCCAACGGCGCGGGTAAGTCCTCGATCCTCAAGATCATGGCCGGTGTCGACGATGGCTACACCGGCCACGCGCGGCTCACGCCCGGCAACACCGTGGGCCTCCTCGAGCAGGAACCGCACCTCGATGCCTCCAAGGACGTGCTCGCCAACGTGATGGACGGCGTAGGTCCGATCCGGGACCTGTTGGCCGAATACAACGAGCTGATGACGCAATGGGGCGATCCCGACGCCGACTTCGAGAAGATCGGTGCCAAACAGGCAGAGCTCGAGGACCGGATCGCCGCCACCGACGCGTGGAACCTCGAGCGCAACGTCGAGATCGCGATGGACGCACTGCGCTGCCCGGCGGCCGACGCGGACGTCACGCACCTCTCCGGTGGCGAGAAGCGACGTGTCGCCCTTTGTCGACTGCTCCTGAGTCGTCCCGACCTCCTGCTCCTCGACGAGCCGACCAACCATCTCGACGCCGAGTCGGTCGCGTGGCTCGAGCGATTCCTCAGCGACTACGCGGGGACCGTGGTCGCGATCACCCACGACCGCTACTTCCTGGACAACGTCGCCCAATGGATCCTCGAGCTCGACCACGGACGGGCGTATCCGTTCGAGGGCAACTATTCCGGATGGCTCGAGCAGAAGCAGCGCCGTCTCGAGCTGGAGGACAAGAAGAACTCGGCCCGCGAGCGCAACCTCAAGCGCGAGCTCGAATGGGTCCGCAGCTCACCCAAGGCGCCAGGCCAAGGGCAAGGCACGCCTCGCCCACTACGAGGAGTTGCAGAAGGAGGCCGAGGAGGCACGCGACACGGACTCCAAGCTCGAGATCGTCATCCCTGCCGGAAAGCGTCTCGGCGATGTGGTGATCGAGGCCGACCACGTCGGCAAGGGCTTCGGCGATCGCCTCCTGGTCGAGGATCTCAACTTCAAGCTGCCCCGCGCGGGGATCGTGGGGGTGATCGGGCCCAACGGCGCGGGTAAGACGACCCTGTTCCGGATGATCACCGGCCAGGAGAAGCCCGACACGGGTTCGCTCACCGTCGGGCCGACGGTCGAGTTGGCCTACGTCGACCAGTCACGCGAGGTCCTCGACGACACCAAGACCGTCTACGAGGTGATCACCGACGACCACGACGTGATCCGCCTGGGCAACCGCGAGGTCCACGGTCGCTCCTACTGCGCGTCGTTCAACTTCAACGGGCCTGATCAGCAGAAGCTCGTCGGCGTGCTGTCCGGTGGAGAGCGCAACCGGGTCCACCTCGCCCGGGTGCTTCGCCGGGGTGGCAACGTGCTCTTGCTGGACGAGCCGACCAACGACCTCGACGTCGACACGCTCCGCGCCCTGGAGGAGGCCCTGGAGGTCTATCCCGGTTGCGCCGTCGTGATCAGCCACGATCGCTGGTTCCTCGACCGCGTCGCCACCCACATCCTCGCGTTCGAGGGTGACTCCGTGGTCCGATGGTTCGAGGGCAACTTCAGCGACTACGAGGCGTACCGCCGCAAGGAGTTCGGTGCGGACGCGAACGAACCACACCGGATCAAGTACAAGCCCCTCGCCCGCTGACCGGTGAGGCCCGGCGCAGCTCGTTGAACCGGTGCGGAGCGCCTCATCGGTGCCCGAACCTGAAGATTTAGGGGCCGAAGGGATCAATTCGACGGACTCGGCAACGGAATCGTGCAGTCTCGCGGTCGGCGACCCGATCACCGGGATATGTCCCCCACCGCTTCCACCAAGTCCGGCCCGTCGAGTACCGCCACCACATCGCTGAGCACGAGCCGGGCCGTCATCCGCGACGTCGAGGCCGGATCCTCCACCGACTGCTCCCACTGTGGTGGTCGCGTGAAGTTCCAGGCCAAGGTCCGCAACAAGCAGGTCATCTGCAACGTGTACGAGAAGGGCCGCTGGACACGGGTCGAGCACTACCACGTCGACTGCTACAAGGAGGCGGGGGAGCCCCATGGTCCCGCGACCGCGGGTGACGACCGCCGACGCGCCGCAGCCAACGCAGCCGCGGCCGAACGGGCCAGGCGATTCGCCGAGGAAGCGGCGAAGGCCAACGCCGCGGCCAAGGCCGGGTGAGCTCAGCCGCTCCGAGGCGCCAGCTCGTCAGCCAGCCTCGTGGCGATCCCGGCCACGGTGCCGTCACCCGGTCTGACCACGACGTCGGGGTCGAGGGGTCGCTCGTAGGGCGTCGATCCCCGTGAGGCCGGTGAGGTCCCCGACGGGCACGCCGGTACAAGCCCTTCGGATCCCGCTGCTCGCACAGAGCCAGCGGGGTGTCCACGAACACCTCGATGAAGCGCAGGCCCCGGATCTCGGCGGCGACGCGGGCCGAATCACGACCGGCTCGGAACGGCGAGATCACCGGCACGATCGCCACGACGCCGGTGTCGGCGAACAGCGCCGCCACCTCGCCGACGCCGAACGTTCTCGGTTCGATCACGGGCATCGAAGCCGAGGTCCCGGTTGAGCCCGTGCCGGAGGTTGTCGCCGTCGAGCACCACGGCGACACGGCGTCGCTCCAACAACTCGGCTTCCAGCGCCACCGCGATCGTGGACTTGCCCGAACCCGACAGCCCCGTGAGCCAGACCACGGCACCCTGAAGGCCCAAGGCCTCCCATCGTTGGTCGCGGCCGACCGTGGAGTGATGCCACGTGACGTCGGACCCCGGCGACGCCGGACGGCTGGTCATCGGGGTCGGTCGGGGCGGATTCACACCGCGATCCCGACGCGATCGGTCGCCGGCGGCCGCGAGTCGGCGAGGTCCGACACCATCTCGGCCGCCACCGTCGCGTTGGTCACCTCGTCGACGAGGATGAACGACCCCGTGTTGCGGTTGTCCCGGTACGAGTCCACGAACAACACCTCGCCGGTCCGCAGCGTGATCCGGCCGATGTCGTTGAGCGCGAGGCCGGTCGACCCCTCGTCGAGATCGAGCGTGTTCACGTCCAGACGATCACGAATCCCGGTCACCTTCGCCCGAACCGTTCGAGTGGTGTGCTTCAACAGAAGGGTCGCGCCTTCCCGGAGCGGTTGGTCGCCGGACATCCAGCACACGATCGCGTCGAACGACCGGCTCACGACGGGGGGATCGGCGATCCCGCAGATCATGTCACCGCGCCCGACATCGAGGTCGTCGGCGAGTCGCACCGCGCACGCATCCCCGGGTGCCGCGGCCTCGATACCGCCTGAGGGCCCGTCGATCGCCGTGATCCGTGACGTGATGGCCGAGGGCAACACCACGACCTCGTCGCCGACCGCCAACACCCCACCTGCCACCGTGCCCGCGTACCCGCGATAGTCGTGGTGCTCGTCGGTGTGGGGACGGATCACGTACTGCACGGGGAAGCGGAGGTCTGAGAGGTTGCGGGTCCGGTCGATCCGGACCTCCTCCAGATGGTGCAACAGCGACGAGCCTCCGAACCACGGAGAGTTGCGGCTTTCGTCCACGACGTTGTCACCGTGGAGCGCGGAGACCGGAACCACGGCGACGTCGACGAACGGAGGGGGACTGTCCGCGCGGTCGGGCGGGCCCGTCACGGAGGGACAGTCACCGTCGCGTTCCGGTCTCGCATTTCGTCGACCGGCCCACGGATCGAGTTGGGAGAGGAAGTGGGTGACCTCACCGCTGATCTCCTCGTACCGGTCGCGGGACCAGTCGACGAGATCCATCTTGTTCACCGCGACGACCAGATGCGGGATCCCGAGGAGTGCGGCGAGAAAGGTGTGGCGACGCGACTGCTCGACCAGGCCACGACGTGCATCGACCAGCACGACCGCGAGGTCGGCAGTGGACGCGCCGGTCACCATGTTGCGCGTGTACTGCACATGGCCGGGCGTGTCCGCCACGATGAACGACCGCCGGGGGGTGGAGAAGTAGCGGTACGCGACGTCGATGGTGATTCCCTGTTCACGTTCGGCTCGAAGGCCGTCGGTGAGCAGCGCGAGGTTGACGTGCTCGGACCCCATCCGCTCGCTGGTGGCAACCACCGCGTCGAGCTGATCCGAGAAGATCGACTTCGAGTCGTACAGGAGGCGGCCGATCAATGTCGACTTGCCGTCGTCGACCGATCCTGCCGTGGCGATGCGCACCAACTCCATCAGAAGTAGCCCTCCCGCTTACGGTCCTCCATCGCAGCCTCCGAGGCCCGGTCGTCGGCACGGGTGGCACCGCGCTCGGTCGTTCGCGTGCGGGCGATCTCGTCGATGATGTCCTCGACCGTGGAGGCGACCGAGTCGACCGCACCGGTGTAGGTGGCGTCACCGACCGTTCGGTAGCGGACCTTGCGCATTTCGGGAACCTCGCCGTCGAGCAGCGTCGACCAGGGGTTGGTTGCGAGCCACATCCCGTCGCGGCGGTACACCTCCCGCTCGTGGGCGAAGTAGATGGACGGCAGGGCGATCCCCTCCCGGCCGATGTAGCGCCAGATGTCGAGCTCGGTCCAGTTGCTCAGCGGAAACACCCGGATGTGCTCGCCCTGGTGGTGGCGGCCGTTGAACAGGTTCCACACCTCGGGGCGCTGGTTCCGCGGATCCCACTGGCCGAAATCGTCACGGAAGCTGAACACGCGCTCCTTGGCACGGGCCTTCTCCTCGTCGCGGCGCGCTCCACCGAATGCCGCGTCGAAACGATGCTCCGCGATCGAGCGCAGGAGTGTCACCGTCTGGATCCGGTTGCGCGTCGCCCGTGGCCCCGTGACGTCGATCGCCCGACCGGCGTCGATGTCGTCCTGCACCGACGCGACCACCAGGCGTGCACCGAGCTCGGCGACCCTGCGGTCACGGAACTCGATCACCTCGGCGAAGTTGTGGCCGGTGTCGACGTGCATCACCGGGAACGGGAGCCGCGCCGGTGCGAACGCCTTCGCGGCAAGGTGGGTCATGACGATCGAGTCCTTCCCACCACTGAACAGGAGGACGGGCCGTTCGAACTCGGCGGCGACCTCCCGGAAGATGTGGATGGCCTCGGACTCGAGGACGTCGAGATGGGAGATCGCGGGTTCGTGGGCGAGGAGGAGCGACATGCGGCGCTCAGCCTAGCCTAAAGATGACCATTTAGGTCATCTTTACGCGTTAACTCGGTGTTACGGCCAAGCGCAGGGCGGAATCACGCGGCGCCGCTCTCGACCGGCCGGCCCGTGGGGGCGAACCGCCGGGCCGAAGGCCGCCCCTTGGCACGGAACCGCTGCTCGGAGAGATGCGCGACCATCCAGTCGATGAAGCCGGCGGTGGTCGCGTGGGCGAGGAAGAACTCGTTCCCGCGGCGCGCGAGGTCCTCACGGACGTCCCGCTCGGACAGGACGGTCTCGACCGCCTTGCGCAGTGCCGGAGCATCGCCCACCGGCACCCCGATGACGGCCCCCGCCTCGACCAATTGCGACATGACTCCCCGGGTCTGGGTTGCGATGACCGGCTTGCCGAACGCGAAGGCCTCGTAGATCACCGTGAGCCCGGCCGAGTAGTCGTGCTCGAGCAGCGGGACGACCACCACGTCGGCGCCGCGGAACAGCTCCCGGTACTCCGGCCAGTCGAAGTGGCGGATCTCGAAGTTGTCGGGAACTCGATCCGGTAGCGCGATCGCCTGCTTGCGTGTCACGTTGGCGGACGCGGCACACACGCGAACCGTCATCGGACGATCCCCGAGGGCGTCGGCGAGCGTGACGTAGTCGCGCTGCTCGCGCCCGGAACTGACGACGACCGGATCGTCGCGATCGAGCTCGTGGTCGCCGGGCGACATGAACCGCTCGTCGGTGACGCTGGGCGGAATGGCAATGCGATCCCCATCCACCCCGTAGGCCATGAGAGTCTCCGCCTTCTCCTGGCTGTTCACGAAGTACTGGTCGATTCGACGCCGGAAGAACCCGCGCCGGAACGACGCCTTCAACCGTGGTCGCGACGGCACCATCACGTCGAGGACGATGTGCGGACGGACACGGCGCACGACGAGCAGGAGCGACAGGAACAGGCCGAAGATCTCGGGGCAGAACACGACGTCGTCGTCGCCGAGACGGACCGCGAGCCGGCGGGCCGTTCGGAACATTCCGGGCGTGCCGGTCAGCTTGGTGACGAACCAGTCGACCGGCCGGTCGAGACCGGTGTGTCGCTCGCCGATGAACCACAAGGTGGCACCGATTTCGGCCGCGACATCGAACTGGACGTGTCGAGGCCGCAGCCCGGCCTCGACCTCGCGTTCGAACGACGCGACGTCGTAGACCCGTGACAGGACGAGGTGAGTGGCCACGAAGTGCTCCCAGCACGCGAATCCCGGTCGAACGACTCCCGGGGGGGGGTGGAACGGGCCGGAGGATCGTACGAGCCCCGTGGCTGGATTCTCCAGTGATTCCCGAAAATGGGTGTCACGACCCAGTGGCGACCCCGCCTTCGGCACCCCCGCCCACGCGCGGCGTCCTCGCCCGGCTGGGAGCGACGCGGGCGGGCTCATGGGGCATCTTCGGATAGACGGGCGGCCAGGGCGCATCCGCGAGCCCGAGGTCACGGTCGCGCTCGGACCACTTCAGCAACGGGGTCAGATCCTGCGGGTCGGCTTGCATCGACGACCAGGGGTCACCCAGGGTCGCAAGCCGCTCCGGCACGGTGGCGATGGTGAGCGTGTCCGGCTCGACGGTGGCGACCTCGTCCCAGGTCAACGGAGTCGACACCTGCGCGCCCGCGCGTGCACGGACCGACCATGCGCCGAAGACCGTCTTGTGCGGAGCGTTCTGGTTGTAGTCGACGAAAACCCGTTGGCCCCTCTCCTCCTTCCACCAGGCTGCGGTCATCAGGTCCGGTCGACGCCTCTCCAGCTCCCGGGCGAGGGCGACCGCCGCACGGCGCACGTCGTAGCTGTCCCAACGCGATTCGATCCGGACGTACACGTGCAGTCCGCGATTGCCGCTGGTCTTCGGATAGGCCGTCATACCCAGTTCGCCCATGAGGGCGTTCACCTCCGCGCCCGCCTCCCGGATGTGGTCGAACGTGAGGCCCGGCATC
Source organism: Microthrixaceae bacterium (assembly GCA_041394325.1). Lineage (GTDB taxonomy): Bacteria > Actinomycetota > Acidimicrobiia > Acidimicrobiales > Microtrichaceae > JAWKIJ01. The sequence continues at coordinate 2,071,979 of JAWKIJ010000001.1, read as the reverse complement.
GGATCGAGGTCGATGCGCAACTCGTCGGTGACACCCGGATCGGCTGCTCGATAAGGCCACGGGTGAAAGCCGAGGCAACCCAGGTTGACCGCCCAGAGGAGGTGAGCCAGGTCGTCGACCACCAACGCGTTGGACGCGGTGCCGTTCGGGGTGCTCACGGTCGTCGTGCTCAGCCACGACGGGGCGCCGCGGGAACCCGCTTCTGGTAGAAGCTCTTGCCCGACGCGCCGTCAGGGAACCGTTGGAGCATCGTCGGTCGACCGGCCATCGTCGCCATGATCGGTTCGCCGATCGCCTGGTAGAAGCGGACGAGGTCGAGCTTGGTCTCCCCCGTTCGGCGAAGAACACCTTTGACGGACTGGTGATCGTCACCTCCCGCCCCGCCACCTCGACCGCCAGGGCGTCCCCGCCCTCCCCGCTCCTGGTCCCATCGGGCTCACGCTAGGACACCGACCCTGGTCGGGCCGGAGCGGGAGCCATGAAGAAGACACCGACGGATAGCGTCGAGGGATGGGTGAGACGGACGGTCCGACGCCGGATCCACCGCTGGTCACGGTGAGCACTCTCCAGGAGTTCATGGACACCTCGTTCGGCGGCCGGGTGCCGTGGAACATCACGCGGCTCGACCGCACCACGGCCGAGCTCACACTGCCCACCGACGAGCACGACCTGCGCCCCGGCGGGTCGGTGTCGGGGCCAACGATGATGATGCTCGCCGACAGTGGTGCGTATGCGGCGATCCTGGCCCACATCGGGCTCGAACCACTCGCGGTGACCACCAACCTCTCCATCAACTTCGTGCGCCGTGCCGCACCCGGGGTCCTGGTGTGTGACGCCAAGGTCCTCAAGGCCGGCCGAAGCCTCGCCGTCGTGGAGGCGTCGTTGCACGACGGCGAGCCCGTCCACAAGGTGGCATACGCCATGGTCACCTACTCGCTGGCCCTCCTCGCCTGAGCACCCCGTGGAGGCCGACCGGCGCCGGTAGCGTGAGACGATCAAAGCGAACCACACCTTCACCGTTGTTCCCCGACTTCCCGACGAACTGAGCTCGCTCGCCGCGATCAGCCACAACCTCGGCTGGCTCTTCGACCGACGGGTTCGGACGTTGTTCGAGTCCGTCGATCCCGAACTGTCGCGCTTCGAACAGTACGACCCGCTCGGCGTGTTGAACCGCTGCAGCACCACCCGACTCGGCGAGCTCGCGGCCGACCCGTCGTTCATCCGCCGCGTCGATGCACTGCTCGCGGAGTTGACCGCCGAGCTGGATGCACCCTCGTGGGCGACCTCTCACGAATCGCCGCTGCCACTCGTCGCGTACCTCTCCCCGGAGTTCGGGCTCGCGGCATCGGTCCCGCAGTACTCGGGGGGTCTCGGCGTGCTCGCGGGCGACCACCTGAAGGCGGCTGCCGACCTTCACGTCCCGATCGTCGGGGTGGGCCTGTTCTACCGGTCCGGCTACTTCCGCCAGATGATCGACCATGAGGGTCGTCAACACGAGCGCTTCCCCGTGCAGCACCCCGTCGAGGTGGCGCTGTCCCGGGTCGACGACCTCACCGTCGAGCTCGATATCGGAGGGACTCCCGTCGTCGCCAGCATCTGGAAGGCGCTGGTGGGGCCCAATCCGCTGTACCTGCTCGACACGAGGATCCCCGGTGAGGGCAACCCCGATCAGCTCGTGACCGACCGGCTCTACGGCGGCGGCTCGGAGGAGCGGATCCGCCAGGAACTCCTCCTGGGTGTCGGCGGAATGCGTGCGCTGCGGGCGTTGGGCATCGAGCCCGAGGTGTTCCACCTCAACGAGGGCCACGCCGGCTTCGTCACGCTCGAGCGCATCCGGATCGCCATGATCGAGGGCGGGCTGACGTTCCCGGAGGCGATCGAGGCGATTCGACCATCGATGCTGTTCACCACGCACACCCCGGTACCCGCGGGCATCGACCGATTCGGGCGGGAGATGGTCGAGCGCTACTTCGGTTGGTGGTGCCGCGACACAGGCGTCGCCATGTCGGACCTGCTGGCTCTCGGCGAGGAGCCCGGCGGCGATCCCGCAGTCTTCAACCTCGCGAACATGAGCCTGCGGTTGTGCGGCGACGCGAACGCCGTGTCGCTGCTACACGGCCACGTCAGCCGGACGATGTTCGCACCCCTGTGGCCCGAGCTCGACGTCGGAGACGTACCGATCGGCGCGGTGACCAACGGTGTGCACGCGCCCACGTTCATGGCCGACGACATCGCCGACATCATTGTTCGCAACGTCGGGCCGGACTGGCCGCTCGCAACCCGCGAACAGTTCCGGGCACTCCATGCGGCGTCACCCGAGGAGCTGTGGGACGCCCGCAACGCCGGTCGCCGCCAACTCGTGGAGTTCCTCCGCGACCGGGCCCGGCGTGCGGTGGCGGCACGCAACCACGGCGGCGACCTCGCATGGATCGACAACATGTTGGACCCCGAGGTGCTCACCATCGGCTTCGCCCGGCGCTTCGCCACCTACAAGCGGGCGACGCTGCTCCTCCACGACATCGACCGCCTCAAGGCACTGCTGTCCGACGACGAACGGCCCGTGCAACTCGTGTTCGCCGGCAAGGCCCATCCCGCGGACGAACCGGGAAAGGAGTTCCTCCGCGAGGTCGCCCATCTCTCGATCGACCCCGCCACTCGAAAGAGGGTCGTGTTCCTCGAGGACTACGACCTCGACGCCGGTCGCGTACTGACCCGTGGCGTCGACGTGTGGCTCAACACGCCCCTTCGTCCGATGGAGGCATGCGGGACGAGTGGGATGAAGGCCGCGTTGAACGGCGTGCTGAACCTGTCGGTCCGCGACGGCTGGTGGGACGAGGCGTTCCGCCCCGAGGCCGGCTGGGCCATCCCGATCACCGACCACTTCTCCACCGATCCCGCGCAGCGCGACGAGATGGAGTCGAACTGGCTGTACGAGTTGATCGAGCACGAGATCGTGCCGTTGTTCTACGACCGCGGCCCGAGCGGTCTGCCCGCGGGTTGGACCGGCCGGATGATCTCGTGCATCGAGTGGCTCGCACCGCAGTTCCACGCGGGGCGGATGGTCCGCGACTACGTCGAAGGCCACTACGTCCCCGCCGCGCGCCGATCCCGTCGATACCTCGTGGACGATGCCGCTGTGGCCAAGGATGTGGCCGCCTGGAAGGCCAAGGTGCGCCGAGGATGGGAGTCGGTCCGCATCGTCGAGGTCGAGCCTCCGGTCGACTCCCACGTGGACGAGAAGGTCACCTTGCGTGCGGTGGTGGCGTTGGGAGGACTCTCCCCCGACGACGTCGACGTGGCGTGTCTGGTGGGTCCGGTCAACAACGACGGCGACATCATGGGCGGTGATTTCATGTCGATGGCCTGTGAGGGGGGTCCACCGGGGTCGCCTGACTTGTTGCTGTACTCGGCACAGGCGTCGTTCGACCGGGCGGGTTCGATGGGCTACGCCGTGCGCATCGTGCCCCGCCACGCCGAGCTTCCCCGGTGGTCCGACCTCGGCCTCGCCCGCCTCACCACCTGAGCCGAACGAGCGGCCTGGCCAGCGACGCCGTGCCGCGGCCTTGGACGGCGGAATCATCCGTCACCGGGCCCGCTCTCGCCTGAGCCCAGTCGACCGGCCCCGATCTGGCGGTCGAACCAGCCGGTCACGTCGTGGCTCGTGAGGGTGTGGAGCCGCACCAGTGCCTCACGGGCCTGGTCGAGGCTCTGACGAGTCTCGATCCGGTCGGGTGAGTCGAAGAACCAGGCGCAGCTCGACCACGCCTCCAGGCGCAGGCGTTCGAGCTCCATCCACCCGATCGCCCGTTCCGCGTCACCGTCCGACGCGAGGTGCCGAGTCAGGAAACCGCGGGTGGCATCGTCACGGGCCGCGCCGTGGGCGGTGAGCACGCTTCCGTAGTCGAGGCGCGCGGCCGACGGGTCGCGAAGGTCGCGTGGCGCTTCCCGGGTGAACTCGCGGCCGACGATGTCGGCCACCGCGTCGAGCAGATCGCGCAGCGGTCGACGCCACATCTGATCCTGATCGTCACCGAAGCGGCACCCGCAGTTCGAACGCCAACGCTCCACGCCGTGCGCGCAACTCCACGACGTCCGCTCCACCAGCCTGCCCTGCCGTGGAGCGCCGAAGCGGTCGAGGTACTCCTGGGGCCGGATGACGGCCACCTGGTCGTGGGTCTGCAGCAGACGCAGCGAGCGGGCGACGGCGAGTTCGCCGAAGCGATGGTGGTGGCCGAACGTTTCCATGTCGACCGCCGTGACCACCAGCGCAGGTGACGGGTCGCCCACCCGGTCGCCACCGGTGGGGGCTCCGTCGAGCTCACCCACCGACGCGGACCCCGAGGAGAGCAGCGCATCGGCGAGGCGTGCACCGTCGTCGAGCAGCCCGCCGAACGCGATCCCGTGGCTGACCATGCCCTCGTAGGGCACGACCACGATGCCGCGTCCCGACGGGAGCGTGACGGCCAGGGGATGGTGGAGGGGTTCGAGGTCGGATCCGTCCGGACCGATCCGGCGCACCTGGTGCGGTGCCAGCAAGGTCCATTCGATGCCCTCGTCGACCAACGCCTCCAGCGACGGGGTGTCGACGGCCGTCTCGGGGAGCCACATCGACCGTGCCCGGCCTCCGAAGCGCGCCTCGTAGTCGGCCAGACCCCACCTGAGCATGACCCGACGGTCCTCCGCCGCCGCGAGCGGCAGGATCGCATGCACCCCCGGGTGGCCCATCGCACCGTGTCCGTGACCGGCAGCCGCACCCTCAGCGACGGCGGCCGCGACCTCGGGCCGATGCCGGTCCAACCAGACCCCGAGGGTCGGGCCGAGGTCGAAGCTCAACGCCCCCCACAGGTTGACGCGGCCGACCACCGCCCCGGCGTCGTCGAACTCCGCCGCCGACGCGACGGCTTCGTAGCATTCCGCGGCGATGCGTTGGTTCCAGTCGTGGAAGGGCGCCGCGGACGGTTGGGCCTCCACCTCACCGGTCCGCGGCGACTCGCGCGGCGGCTGGTAGGCGTGGCCGTGGATCGTGAGGTACGCAGTAGCCGCTGCGGCGTCGGTGGCGGCGGGGTCGTTCATGGTCGCTCCTCTCTGGCCAGGACGATCGCGGTACGCGGCGGAAGGGGCACGTGGACGGCCCAACGGCGGTAGCCGCCGACGATCGGTTCGGCTTCGACGGCGGGTGCCGCGTCGGCGGGCGACCGTGGAGAGGCCAAGACCTCGGCGACCCGGCCGCGGCCCCCGAAGTGCGTGGCGTCACCATCCGCGATCACCCTCCAGGATCCGCCCTCGTCGACCTCGACCGCGCACCGCGCGAACGCGCGGTGCGCGTGGTTGACCACGACCGCGACCGACGACGCGTCCCTGCGACGCAGCCACGCCCGGACCGCCGGATCGTCCGTGTCGTCGTCGGTCCACTCGAACCCTCCGGGGTGACGACCGTCGCCCGCCAGCGCCGGGTGCCGGTGTTGTAGCCGGGCAAGGTGGCGGACCCACCGACGGATCGCGGCGTGCGGATTCGAGGGATCGGGATCGTCGACCAGTGCCCACGGCAACTCGGTGTCGTGGTCCCATTCCCGCCGCATCGCCAGTTCACCGCCCATGAACAGCAGCGGCACGCCGGTGGTGGTGAACTGGTGGGTGAACAGCAGACGGAGGTCGGCAAGGCGATCGTCGAGGTCACCGGGCATCTTGTCGAGCAACGAAGCCTTCTCGTGTACCACCTCGTCGTGGGACAGCGGCACCACGAAACGCTCCGCCGGTGCGTACATCGAGCGGAACGTCAGATCCTCCAGATGACCGCGGCGTCCGGCGTCGTCACGTGCGAAGTAGCGCAAGGTGTCGTTCATCCAGCCGAGGTCCCACTTGAGGCCGAAGCCGAGCCCGCCCCGCTCGACCGGCCAGGTGACCGCCGGCCAGGCCGAGGACTCCTCGGCGATCAGCAACACGTCGGGATGGTCCCGGCCGACAAGGGTCGTGAGGTCCTCGAAGAAGCGCACCGCCTCGTGGTGCTCACGCCCTCCCTCGTCGTTGGGGAGCCACTCCCCCGGCGCGCGTCCGAAGTCCCGGTACAGCATCGACGCCACCGCGTCGACCCGCAGCGCGTCGACGTGGAAGTGGTCCAGCCAGAACATCGCCGACGACATGAGGAACGACCGGACCTCCGGTCTCGACACGTCGAACACGTTGCTGCCCCAATGGGGGTGACGACCCATCCGGGGATCCGCGTACTCGAAGAGCGGCTCCCCGTCGAAGCGGGCCAGGCCGTGGGGATCGTCCGGGAAATGGGCGGGCACCCAGTCGAGGCAGACCCCGACGCCGTGCCGGTGGCAGATGTCCACGAAGGCCGCGAAGTCGTCGGGGTTCCCGTAGCGGGCGGTCGGGGCGAAGTATCCGGTGACGTGGTATCCCCACGACCCACCGAAGGGATGCTCCATCACGGGCATGAGCTCGACGTGGGTGAAGCCCATGTCGGCGACGTACTCCGCGAGCCGTCGGGCCACGTCCCTGTAGCCGAGGACGCCTCCGTCGGGCCCACGACGCCACGAGCCGAGGTGAACCTCGTAGAACGACATCACGTGATCGGGTGAGTGCCGCGCGGCACGGCCATCCATCCACACCCCGTCACCCCATTCGATGCGGGGACGCGACGGCGCCAGCACCGCGGAGTTGTCGGGCGGGAGCTCGGCCGCCCGAGCGAACGGATCGGTCTTGTGGAGCACCGCTCCCGACGCGGACGTGACCGCGAGACGGTAGCGGTCATCCTCCAACAGACCCGGCACGAATCCGTACCACAGCCCCGAGTCGGATCGCGCCCCACCGCCGCGGGGGACGAGCATCGTCCGCTCCCAGGTACCGTCCTCGCCGCGCCGCTCGACGGCGACGGCGGTGCCGTGTGGTGCCCACACCACGGCATCGGCGCCGCGCAGCCCGTCCACCGTGCGGGGATGCACACCGAAGCGGTCACCGAGCCGGACGTGATGCCCTTCCATGAAGGAGTCGACCTCCTCGTCGTCGGGCCCGACGTCGAGGGGGACCCCCCACCCGGCGTCGACGTCGTCGCGTCGATCAGGCGAGCCGGTCGACTCGACGAGCCGTCGACGACGCCACCGGCCGGCGGACTCCAGGACCTCCAACGGTGTCTGTTCGACCGTGACCGTCGATCGCAGGCGCCAGTTGTCGCCGCCAACCGTTCCCGGCAGGTTGAAGCGCCGTGGGTCGAGACGCAGATCGGCCTCGCCCACCATCAACAGCGCGGCGTCCGAGCGGGCCATCTCGGCGAGCACATGGTCCCGACGTGCCCGGACATCCGCGACCGGCAGAGCGGCGAGATCGGGATGCCCGGCGAAGGTGGGAAGGTCGTGGGTGTTGAGCGAGGCCACCGACGACGGGGACGGCGATTCGGTCAGACGGCCTCGCGGGTCGAGGTGGTCCTGTCCGACGAACAGGCCGTAGGAACCGTGGCGGGCCATGGCGGCACGCGATGCCGCCGACACCGTACCGAGGTCCTCGCCGACCACCGACACCCCATGGCGCTGTGAACGCTCCGCGACGACGCGCCACAACGCGTCCGACGGCATCGCCACATAGGTGCCTTCGCTCGACGGTCTCCCGATAGGCACCCAGAAGAGCCGCTCCAGGCCCATGACGTGGTCGATGCGCAGGATCGAACAGTGCGACATGTGTGCGTCGAGTGCGGCGACGAACCCGGCGGTGCACGATCCCGGCCCGACCATCCTGCCCGGGTGCGGAGGGCACAGCCCCCACTCCTGACCGTCGGGGAAGAAGCGGTCTGGCGGTGCACCGATCGTCATCGAGGCGACGTAGGCGTCGGGCTCGTCCCAGACGTCGAACCCGCCGGGGCCGGTCCCCAACGGGAGGTCCAGGTAGAGCGCTCCACCGTCGCCGCGACGACGGTCGGCCAACCACCGGAGCTGCGTGTCGACCGCCCACTGCGCGAAGACCTCCCGATCGACCGCGCCGTGGTCGACACCCACCGCGACCAGTGCCTCGGAGCCGCCGTGTCGCACGCCATCGGCCAGTCGCGCTCCCCAGGTACGGATGTCGAACCCCGCGACCCCGGCGACCGCCTTGTAGCGCCCATCGCTCGACCTCGGGGTGACGGGAGCGCCAGGCCCGCACGGGCTCGGGCAGCACGGGGCCTCCCGCTGCGTTCAGCACCTCGAAGAGTGCGGCGCGTACGGCGTGGATCACCGGCGCCGGGTCGTAACGGTCGGCGGCGGTTCCGACCATCGGGCGGGGGCGGAATCGGTCGACCGGGCCCGCAACGCCCAGGTGTCGCGCGACCCAGGCGGGGTCGACCCATCGTTCGTCCCAGAAGCGGCGGGTGAGCGGGGTGTACGGGCTGGGCTCGTCGGGGTCGGTGGCGACCAGTGGCAGGGTCGCGACGACACCCGCCGGCGCCGGTGGATCGATCGGCCAGCACGGCGAGCTCCGACAGGCTGCCCGCCCCGTGGTCGACCATGGAGCGACGCAGCGCCGACACGGGGGCGAACACACCGAGCGCCGCGCCGGCCGAGAGCCCGTGGCAGCGGCACTCCGAGCCCGCCTGTCGCGGTGCCCCCACCGCCTCGGCGGTGTCGTCGAGGGCGCCGCTCGCCACGGCGGACCCGCCGGAGGCGGGCTCGGAGTCGGGGTCCACACCGAGCGCCGCGAGCACGGCCGTGATCGTCGGCGCGGGTGGAAGGCGTCTCAGCCCGGTGCCGTCGATATACGACGTCGCAACCCCGTGACACGCGGCAAGCGCCGCGAGCCGCGGCTCGATCGTGGACCCGTTCCCCGCTGTGCCGCCGCGGCCTGAATCGTCGGGGAGCCCGAGCCGCCGGTGGGGGTCACGACGGATCCGGAAACTCGTACCCCTTGTGCACCACCGTCACCCCGGCGTCGCTGACGGCGAGGCCGCGAGCCCGGTCCTCCTCGTGGTCGACCCCTACACGGGTTCCGGGCGGGATCCGCACCTCCTTGTCGACCACACAGCGGTGCAGGACGGCGCCGTTGCCCACCTGCACTCCGTTGAGCAGGATCGCGCCGCGCAACGAGGCCTCGTCCACGAAGCAGTCCGGCCCGATGATCGAGCCCGACGAGTGCGCGCCGACACGATCGCGGCACCACAGACCATGGTGTCGCTCACCTCGGGCAACAGGCCCGACGAGCCACGCGACAGCTTGGCGGGCGGGCGTGGCGGTGAGTGGGTGAGCACGGGCCAGTGACGGTTGTAGAGGCTGAACACCGGCACCGCGGACACCAGGTCCATGTTGGCGTCGTAGTAGGCGTCGATCGTCCCCACGTCCCGCCAGTAGCCCCGTTCGTTGGCCTCCTGGCCGGGCACCTCGTTGGTGCTGAAGTCGTACACACGTGCCATCCCCTTGGCCGCGAGCGCCGGCATCACGTCACCGCCCACGTCGTGGGGCTGATGGATGATCGCACCGGGGGTGACCGCGTCGACCAGGACGTCGGCGTCGAACACGTAGTTGCCCATCGACGCGAGGGCCAGGTCGGGGCGGCCGGGCATGGCGACGGGATCTGCGGGCTTTTCGTGGAAGCGCGTGATCAGACCGTCGGCGTCGGCCTCGATCACCCCGAAGGCCGTGGCCTCCTCACGGCGGACCGGGATCGCGGCGACGGTCACACCGCCGTGCCGGCGGTGCGCCTCGACCATCTGCGCCGGGTCCATCCGGTAGATGTGGTCCGCCCCGAACACACAGACGATGTCGGGCTTCTCGTCGTGGACCAGGTTGAGGTTCTGGTGGATCGCGTCGGCCGACCCGGCGAACCAGTACGGACCGAGGCGCATCTGCGCGGGGACCGAGCTGACGTAGCTGCCCAACAGGGTGGAGAAGCGCCAGGTACGGCTGATGTGCAGATCGAGGCTGTGGCTCTTGTACTGGGTGAGCAGCACGATCCGCGTGTACTGCGCGTTGGCGAAGTTCGACAGGACGAAGTCGATCAGGCGGTAGCTGCCGCCGAAGGGGACCGCCGGTTTGGCCCGGTCGTTGGTGAGCGGGAGAAGGCGACGGCCCTCGCCACCCGCCAGGATCATCACCAGCACCTTCGGGGGAGCCATCGTCGCGTCACCCTATCGCCGCGAGGAGCACTTTCGGCCCCGTCGCGAACGGCCGCGAACCCGCGAGGATCAGCCCGGGACGAGCGCCGCGTAGCGGTCGAGGTACCCCTTCGCGGCCGTGTCCCAGGACCAGTCGTGGGTCATGGCGCGGTGCCTCGCCGCGGCGGCCGCGGCGCTGCCGACGAGCCGCACGCCACGGTGCACACCGTCGACGATCCCGGCCGGTGACACCTGGTGCATCCGCACGCCGGTTCCGTGTACGGGGTCCGCGTCGACGTCCACGACGGTGTCGTGCAGGCCACCGACGTCGCTGACGATCGGCAGGGTGCCGTAGCGCATCGCCTGCATCTGGGTGAGCCCACACGGTTCGAACCTGCTGGGGATCACCGCAAGGTCACCCGCCGCGAACATCCGGTGCGCGAGGCCCAGGTCGTAACCCCGCGTGAAGGCGATCCGCCCGTCGCCGTGCGCGGCGATGTATCTCCACGCCGCCTCGTGGTCGGGTTCACCCGAGCCGAGCACGGCGATGCGCGCCGGGATGCGTGTGAGCATCCACGCGACCTCCGCCAGGAGGTCGAGCCCCTTCTGGTAGTCGAGTCGGCTGACCGCGACGATCAGTGGGCCGGGCGCGGTGGCGAGTCCCAACTCAGCGCACAGAGCCTCCTGGTTGTGCACCTTGGCGCCGAAACCACCCGCGTCGTAGGGGGTGTGGAGGTGCTCGTCGATCGACGGGTTCCATTCGTCGGCGTCGATGCCGTTGAGGATGCCCCACAGCTTCCCGCGATGCTCGGACAACAGCCGGTCGAGGCCGTGACCGCCTTCGGGTGTGGTGATCTCGTAGGCGTACCGGGGCGACACGGTGACGACCGCGTCGGCGAGGCGGATCGCCCCGGCGAGGCAGTTGACCGAGTTGAGCTGCCGGAACGCCTCGCCCCGGGGGCCCATGACGTCGATCCACTCCGGATCGGCCCAGCCCTGGTGCGCGAGGTTGTGGATCGACAGCATCGTCGGCGGCCCACCGGTGGCCGTGAAAGCGAGCGCCGCAGCGGCATGCCAGTCGTGGAGATGGACGACGTCGGGGCCGAGGTGCCGCGACAATGCGGCGACGGCAGCAGCGAAGGTGAAGAAGCGCCGGTCGTTGTCGGGCCAGGCGCCACCGGTGGCGGGATCGGTGTAGGGGTGGGGGCGGGCGAGACCGGGCGCGTCGACCACCGCGATCGGACCGACCTGCGCATGGTGCCCGGTACGCACCGTCACGGACCCGGCCCACGGTGCAACGTCGAGTTCGACGCGCCCCTCCCCTTCGAGTTCGTAGGGAGCGAAGCCCGGGATGACCGGCGTGACCCGAATGCCGTGGCGCCGAAGCGCGGCGACCAGACCGGCCGACGCCGCGCCCAGGCCACCCGTCGCGACGACCGGTTCGAACTCGGCGGTCGCGAACAGCACGTGCATTCGTCCGACGGTATCGCCGGGCCGAGCCGACTCGGACGAATCACCCACCCGCAAGCCTCTCGCCGAACCGCTCATCCGAGGAAACCGGACCCCTGAGCGACACCGACCACGACTTCACTGTCAGGGCTCCGTGGGATAATGAACGCATGTTCGATTCGGTCCTACTGGCGGAGCAAGCCTCCCATGTTGCGGCGCTCGACGCGTCGTCGTTGAGCGACGCCGAACTGTTCGACGGGGTGGTGGGCCTCGAACAGGCGCGGGCGAGGCTGGACGCGGCGGAGTGCGCGATGTTGGCCGAACTGCACTCCCGTGGCGCGACCGACCGTCACCACGGGCTGCGCACCAAAGGCTGGCTGTCACGCAATGGCCACGCGTCTCCCCGCACCGCGGGTACGCGGGTGTCGGTCGCAGTCACGCTGCGGCGTGTGCTCGATGTGACCGCCGCGGCGTTGGCCGAGGGGCGGATCGGGTTCGACCACGCCCAGGTCATGGCCCGGGCGTGCAACCCTCGGATCGAAACCCAGTTCGCCGAGATGCAAGAGACGCTGTTGGAACTGGTGCCGGTCATGGTGTTCGACCGTTGGCGCCGCGAGGTCTTCGCGATCGCCGACCTGTTGGAGCAGGACGGTGGCCATGACCCTTCCGACGATGTGGAGTCGAACCGGCTCCGGATGCGCTCGACGGGTGACAACGTGTTCTTCGACGGGTAACTCTGTGGCGAACACGGCCTCGTCACCGAGTCGGTGATCGAGTCGGTCACCGACGAACTCTGGCGGCGCTACCGCGACGACCACCAAACCACCGACGGCGCGATCGACATCCCGTCGCGCGCCACACTGCGCGCCTTGGCGCTCGTCGAGATCTGCCGCCGAGCTGTCGCCAATCCCGAACCCGACGCGCCGTCGCCGGGCGCGGAAGCAACACTGGTCATCCCCGCCGAGCAACCCGACATCACCGCCGACCGCTACGGGACCCGGCGCGACCCCGGCAGCCTGGCCTGTGATCTCCGGTTGCATCCCGTGATCGTCAACTCACTGGGCGTGCCCCTCGACATGGGACGACAAATCCGCTTGGCGAACCAGGCGCAACGCCGCGCCCTGGCGTTTCGCGACGGCGGATGCTGCTTCCCAGGATGCGACCGGCCACCCCAACACTGCGACGCACACCACATCGATCACTGGACCCGCGATCTGGGCCGTACCGACGTCGCCCACATGGCGCTGTTCTGCCGACACCACCACGGAGTCATCCACCGACACGGCTGGGGCGCCACCATCGACACCCACGGCCGGACCACCATCACCACACCACACGGCCACACCCTCACCGGCCAACAACACGGCCGACTACCAACCGATCGAGAGCGATCGGGACCCCCACGCGCGGGCCCCTGACAGACTGACCTCCACATGACCACCGACTCCGCGACGCCGCGGGACCTCCGCGACCTGGACGACCACGCCCTCGCCGCCCACCTCGCGGGTGCCGCGGGCCGCCTCCTGATCGAGCTCCGCGCGGCGTCGGTAGCCAACGGCGCACGCGGGTGGGTCCTGGAACAAGCCGGCGATATGGCCGCCAACCGGTTCCTCGTGGACGCGCTGCGCGAGGCGCGCCCCGACGACTCCTTGTTGAGCGAGGAGGAGTACGAGCGTCCCGCGACCACCGAGGCGCGCCTGGCGTCGCGTCGGGTCTGGATCATCGACCCGCTCGACGGCACTCGCGAGTTCGGCCAACCCGAGCGGACCGACTGGGCGGTGCACATCGCGTTGACGATCGACGGTGAGCCGGTCGCGGGAGCGGTGGGCCTGCCGGCGGACGATGTCGTCTTCGACACCGCAACGGTGACACCCGCCGTCCACTCACCCGAGCCAGGGCGTGGGTTGCGGGTGGTGACCAGCCGAACACGGCCCCCCAACGTGTCGATCGCGATCGCCGAGGCGTTGGGTGCCGAGTTGGTGCCCATGGGCTCCGCGGGGGCGAAGGCGATGGCGGTGTTACGGGGTGACGCCGACGTGTATGCCCATGCGGGCGGCCAGTACGAGTGGGATTCGTGCGCGCCGGTGGCGGTGTGCCGCTCCGCCGGACTGTGGTGTTCTCGGATCGACGGGTCGCCGTTGGTCTACAACCGCGCCGACCCGTACCTTCCGGACCTGTTGATCTGCGATCCGACGGTCCGCGACACCGCCCTCGCCGCAGCACAATTGCCACCATGGCTGATGTGAAGAACCCGACCGCGCACACCGACACGGAGTGGGGTTCGTTCACCGAGGACGGACCGTGGGACGTGGTGCCCGCCGAGATGCCATGGCGCAGGGGCAACGACGTGTTGCGCCTTGCGACGCGACGACAGGTGCCGATTCTCACCCGACCGCGGCGGGTCCCCCACCCGCCCCGGCTCGCGGCGGTGAGCACGCGGCTGGGCCTGGCGGTCGCGATGTGGGCGCTCACCGAGCGGCGCCGGGGCGGTTCGGACTCCAAGGCGGGCCTTTCACGGAGGATCCGGGTGGCGGCCGAGCGCCTGGGCCCCACCTACATCAAGCTGTGCCAGATCATCAGCTCGGGTGAGGGGCTCTTCCCCGCCGAGTTGGTCGACGAGATGCGGCGCTGTCGCGACAAGGTCCCTGCCGAGCCGTTCGAGGTCGTGCGCGAGGTGGTCGAGTCCGACCTGGGGAGTCCGCTGGAGGAGCTGTTCGCGACGTTCGACGCGCAGCCCATCGCCGCGGCGTCCATCGCGCAGGTGCACGGCGCGACCCTCGCCGACGGCACCCCGGTGGTGGTCAAAGTGCAGCGGCCGACCATCCGCGAACAGGTGCAACTCGACCTGCAGGTGATGTCGGCGATCGCGCCGTTGCTGGTCGGCCGGATCCCCATCGCGGCGCTCGCCAACCCGCCGGCCCTCGTCGAGCTGTTCGGCGAGACCATCGTGGAGGAGTTGGACTTCCGGCTCGAAGCGCAGAACATGTTGGACCTCGCCAAGGTGTTCGCGGCGGTCGACGAGCGCGGGTACGTGGTGCCGCGCCCACACCCCACGCTGGTGACGCGGCGGGTGCTGGTGATGGAGCGCTTCGACGGCTTCGCGCTCGACGACGTCGAGGGCATGCGCGCGGCGGGGATCGACACGCACGAGGTCATCCGCGTCGGGATGCGAGGCTTCACTGCCGGGTGCATGATCCACGGGCTGTTCCACGGTGATCTGCACGGTGGCAACCTGCTGGTACTACCCGACGGGCGGATAGGCCTGTTGGACTACGGGATCACCGCCAGGATGACCCCGTTGCAACGCAACGCGTTCCTCCGGCTCACGCTGCTGGGAGCGGCCGGTGACATCCCCGGCCAGGTGATCGCGTTCCGCGACCTGGGAGCGCTGCCCGCCGATGTCGACGTGGACGAGATCATCAGGGACCTCGGCCTCGACCAGGCGCCGGTCGACCCCACCACCCTCGACCAGGACCAGCTCGTCGCCGAGATCCAAAAGATCGTCAAGGCACTGATGGGCTACGGCGCTCGGCTCCCCAAGATCCTGATGCTGTACGTGAAGAACCTCGTGTTCCTCGACGGGGCGATCGCGCGGCTGGCACCGGATCTCGACCTGGTGAGCGAGATCGCGGACCTGTCGATGCACCTGGCCGCCAACTTCGGCGAGCAGATCACCGCAGAACTGGGCGTCGATCCGTCGGCCCTCACCGTCGACCGCGAGGCGATCAAGGCGAGCTTCGGGGTGGTCGACGCCGAGGCCGACGGGGTGTCCTACGCGGAGCTTCGCGCCCGCCGCGACCTGATCCGCAAACGCCTCCAGGACACGCCCCGATAGCCGACGCGTCCACATGCGGCACCGATCGGTCCGGTTCCCCTTTTGGGGAGGCCGGAGCAGCACGAACAGAATGGTCCGCTATGTCTCTCGCCACCGAGGCCCCCTCTGCGACCAACGCGCACATTCGCAACATCGCCATAATCGCCCACGTCGACCACGGTAAGACCACCCTGGTCGACGCGATGCTGCGCCAGTCCGGAGCGTTCCGCGAGGGCGCCGAGGTGGTCGACCGGGTCATGGACTCGATGGACCTCGAACGCGAGAAGGGCATCACCATCTCGGCCAAGAACACCGCGGTTCGTTGGAGCGGCCCCGACGGGAGCGAGGTCAAGATCAACATCGTCGACACCCCCGGCCACGCCGACTTCGGCGGCGAGGTCGAACGAGCCCTCGCCATGGTCGACGGCGTCGTGCTGTTGGTCGACGCGCCGGAGGGCCCGCTTCCCCAGACCCGCTTCGTGCTGCGCAAGGCGCTCGCGCTCGACCTGCCCGTGATCCTGGTCGTCAACAAGATCGACCGGCCCGATGCGCGCATCGCCGAGGTGATCGACGAGGTCTACGAACTGTTCCTCGACCTCGACGCCCACGACCACCAGATCGAGTTCCCGATCCTGTACTGCTCGGCCAGGGCCGGCACCGCGAGCACCGCCGACGACGGCACCGGCACGGACCTCGAACCGCTGTTCCGCACCCTTGTCGACGTCGTCCCACCACCCGGCGCGGATGTCGACCGGCCCCTCCAGGCCCTCGTGACCAACCTCGCGTCGGACCCCTACGTCGGCCGCCTCGCACGCTGCCGCATCGTCAACGGCACCATCTCGCGCAACTCCCCCGTCGCCTGGTGCCGGACCGACGGCACGGTCGAGCGCCCGCGCCGGCTCGCTGTACGTAACCGAAAACCACACCCGTATGGAGGTCGACTCGGCCGAGGCGGGTGAGATCGTCGAGGTGTCCGGTCTCGAGGAGGTGACGATCGGCGAGACGCTCGCCGATCCCGAGGCACCCGAGGCACTCCCGGTGCTCACCGTCGACGAGCCTTCTCTTTCGATGACGATCGGCATCAACACCTCCCCGCTCAACGGCAAGGAGGGCACCAAGCTCACCGCCCGGCTCGTGCGCAGCCGCCTCGACCAGGAGCTCGTCGGCAACGTCAGCCTGCGCGTGGTCGACACCGACCGACCCGACGCCTGGGAGGTCCAGGCCCGGGGCGAGTTACAACTCGCCGTGCTCATCGAGATGATGCGCCGCGAGGGCTTCGAGCTCACCGTCGGCAAGCCGGAGGTGATGACCCGCGACATCGACGGCGTCCGCCACGAACCGGTCGAGCGGCTCACCGTCGACATCCCCGAGGAGCACATGGGGGCTGTCACCTCGCTGCTGGCACCACGCAAGGCCCGCATGGAGAACATGGTCAACCACGGCACCGGATGGGTCCGCCTCGACTACCTCGTTCCCGCCCGCGGCCTCATCGGGTTCCGCACCGAGTTCCTCACCGAGACCCGGGGCACGGGCATCCTTCACCACGTGTTCGAAGGCTACGAACCGTGGGCCGGACCGATGCGCGGCCGTGAACGCGGCTCGGTGGTCGCCGACCGCCAGGGTCCCACCACCGCCTATGCGATCACCTCGCTCCAGGAACGCTGCGCGTTGTTCGTCGGTCCGGGCGTGGAGGTCTACGAGGGGATGATCGTCGGGGAGAACTCCCGCAGCGAGGACATGGACGTCAACATCTGCCGCGAGAAGAAGCTCACCAACATGCGCACCTCGTCCTCGGATCACACCATCCCCCTCATCCCACCGAGGATCCTCAGCCTCGAGCACGCGCTCGAGTTCATCGCCGCCGACGAGTGCGTCGAGGTGACCCCGCGCAGCGTCCGGCTCCGCAAGGTCCAGCGGTCGGCTCTCGACCGGGCCAAGGCCACCAAGCAGGCCAAACAAGCCGCTTCCTGACCCCGACACCGGCCCGAGTAGGCCACTCGGGTGGACCCGCTCCTAGAGTCGCCCCGATGCGGATCGTGATCGCCCGCTGCTCGGTGCAGTACGCCGGCCGCCTCGACGCCTACCTTCCCTCCGCGGTGCGGCTCCTGATGGTCAAGGCCGACGGGTGCGTCGCCATCCACTCCGACGGCGGTGCCTACAAGCCCCTCAACTGGATGAACGCGCCCAACCGCCTGGTCGAGGACGACGGCACGTGGACGGTCACCAACCCGAAGGGAGAGACCCTCACCATCACGATGGAGGAGGTCTTCGAGGACGTCCGCCACGAGCTCGGCATCGACCCCGGGCTCCAAAAGGACGGTGTGGAGGCGCACCTTCAGGCTCTGCTCGCCGAGAACCTCGACGCCATCGCCGAAGGACTGGTGCTGGTCCGCCGGGAGTACCCCACCGACATCGGCCCCGTCGACCTGTTGTGCCGCGATTCCGACGGCACCGCGATCGCGGTGGAGGTCAAGCGCCGGGGCGAGATCGACGGTGTCGAGCAGCTCACCCGCTACCTCGAGCGGCTCGACCGCGAGCCGACGCTGCGCGGGGTCCGCGGCATGTTCGTCGCCCAGCAGATCAAACCCCAGGCGAAGGTGCTCGCCGCGTCGCGCGACATCGACTGCGTGGAGGTCGACTACGACGAGCTCCGCGGTATCGAGTCCGACGTGCTCCGGCTCTTCTGAACCGACCCGACCCGTCGACCGGTCCACCGACCCCGAGCAGGGCCGGCCACCTCAGCGGGCGGTGCACCAGCCGTTGTCGATGACCACCCGGCCGTCCTCGCCTTCGGTGACGAAGTCGGCCGACCCGCCGTCGACCCACAGCTTCACGGTCAACGACTCACCGGGGAACACCGGCGAGGAGAAGCGCCCCTCCATGGCGCCGAAGCGCGACGGGTCGCCTCCGAACACCTCGGCGAGCACCGCCCTGCCGGTGAAGCCGTACGTGCACAGCCCGTGCAGGATCGGGCGATCGAAGCCGGCCAACGCGGCGAAGGACGGATCGGAGTGCAGCGGGTTGCGGTCGCCGGACAGCCGGTACAGCAACGCCTGGTCGGGACCGGTCGACAGCGTGACGACCGTGGTGGGATCGGTGTCGGGGCGGACGTGACGCGGACCGCTCGGACCACGGTCGCCACCCCAGCCACCCTCGCCGCGTATGAACGCGCTCAGAACGTTGTCGAACATGGGATCGCCCGATTCGGTATCCACCGACCTGGCGGTGATCTCGACCACCGCTCCCTTCCCCTTGTCGTAGATGCCCGTGATCTCGGCGACCGTCGACACCGATCCGGCGACCGGCAGGTCGCGGTGCATGGTGATCCGCTGTTCACCGTGGACGAGCATCGCCGGATTGAACGTACCGATATTGCCGAAGGCCCCGGTGACGTCGGCAAGGGTGACCACCTGGGTGGGCAGCGCGGCCTGCTCGACGTTCATCGAGTTCTCGGTGGTGAAGCGGAGGTCCCCCGTCCCACACCCCACGCCCAGCGCGTACAGCAAGGAGTCCTTCGAGGTCCAGGAGGAAACGGCGGGCTCGGAGGTGGATCCGACGGCTTCGGGGTTGATGGGCATGGCACTCCTGACCCGACGATTGACGCCCACACCGGGCGCCATGGTGAACGGATGAACGGGTGGACGGTGGACGAACCACCGACGTCGTGACGACCGTCTCGCGCCAATGACACGATCGGGCGCCGCGGAGCGGCCATCCTAGAACGGTGAATCGATGGTGGAAGCTGGCGATCGGCGTGCTGGGGACCCCCCTGCTGCTCTCGGCGCTGCTCACCGCGGCGTGGGCCGTGGCGGGACCGGCCGACAAGGCGAGCGCCGTGGCGCCGAACGTGTCGATCGCCGGAGAGCCGGTCGGAGGGATGGGCCAGGCAGCGCTCGACCGGACGATCGACTCGATCGCGAAGCGGTTCACCACCACACCGGTGCGGATCGACGCCGGCGACTTCTCCCTCGACACCACGGCGGCCGCACTCGGAGTCACCGTCGACACCGAGCAGACCGCGGCGCGGGCCATGGCACTCGGCCGCCACGACCCCGGTCCACTCGGACCCGTCCGCTGGATCAAGTCCTATGTGAACGACCGCCGCGTGCGGGTGGCGCTCACGGTCGACGGGGCGAAGGCCACGGCCACCCTGGCGAAGCTCGAGGGCAAGCGCCACGTCGACCCGGTCGAACCGACGATGCGAAACGACGAGACGGGCTTCAGCCTCGTCAAGGGTCGTAGTGGCACCTCCCTGGACGCCGGACGGATCATCGACGACATCCCCCTGGCAATCGGCCGCATCGGTCAGCGGATCGACATCGACGCACCCTTGCAGACCATCGAGCCCACGCTCTCCGATGCCGCCGCGAAGGCGGTCGTCGACCAGGCGAACGCGGCGACGGGCAAACCGCTCGTCCTGCACTTCGGCGACCAGAAGCTCGAGCTCGACGCCGCGGTCCTCCGCAAGGGCTTCCGTATGGAGGTGCACGGCGCGACGGCCAAGCTCACACTCGACACCGACTACATCGGCAAAGTCCTCCTCGACCGCACCGGCGTCTCGTCCAACCCCACCGGCGTACGCATGGACCTCGTGAACGGCGTCCCCACCCCGGTGCCGGGCCACGACGCCGCGATCTGCTGTGACGCCAAGGCACCCGCACAGATCGTCGACGCCCTGCTCGCGAACCGCCACGAGGTCACCCTGGGCACCAACACGATCACCGCCGCCCAAGGGGTGGAATGGGCCCGCTCGCTCGGCATCAAGGAGGTGATCGGCCAGTTCACCACCCGGCACGGCTGTTGTGCACCCAGGGTCAAGAACATCCACCGGATGAGCGACCTGACGCGGTGTGATCATCGCGCCCGGTGCGACCTTCTCGGCCAACGAGTTCGTCGGCCGCCGTACCAGGGAGAAGGGTTTCGTCTCCGCGCCGGTCATCGAGGAGGGCAAGTTCTCCGAGGACGTGGGCGGTGGAGTGAGCCAGTGGGCGACGACCACCTTCAACGCCGCCTTCTTCGCAGGCCTCGACATCCCCGAGCACAAGGCACACTCGATCTACATCAGCCGCTACCCCTTCGGCCGCGAGGCGACCCTCGCCTACCCGAGCGTCGACCTGAAGATCCGCAACAACACGCCCTACGGCGTCATGATCTGGCCCACCTACACGGGGACGACGATCACCGTTCAGATGTGGTCCACCCGTTGGGTCGGGGCCACCCAGTCGGCGATCAACAAGACCTCGGGGTGTGGCAGCGTCGTCGTCACGAGGACCCGCCTCTACGTGGACGGTCACACCGACACCGACAAGTTCCGTGCCGACTACAGCTGCAATCCTCCCAAGCACGAGTAGCGGCTCCCCGCGGTGCCGGTGTCCGCGCCGGCCGGTCCTCGGGGCGTTGCGGAGCCGCCCCGGCACCTACGATCGCGACGACCGTACGAAGGCGTAGGAGACGTGGACGGCGTGGACGAACTGCACTACGAGCACCGCATGAACGAGAGCGAAGCGCTCATGTGGTCGATCGAGAAGGACCCTGCGCTCCGATCGACGATCACCGCGGTCTTCCTGTTCGACCGGACGATCCCCGCGACGTGTTGTTGCACCGCTTCGAACGACTCACCCGTGTGATCCCCCGCCTCCGCCAGCGTGTGCGAGCCAACCCGTACTCGGCGGCGCCGCCGCGGTGGGAGATCGACCCCAACTTCGACCTGCACTTCCACCTCTGGTGGGTCCGCGCACCGGGTAGGGCCACCATGGCGGACCTGATGTCGATCGCCGAACCGGTGGCGATGTCGGGCTTCGACCGGGCACGACCGCTGTGGCGGGTCGTCGTGGTGGAGGGCCTCCCCAACAAGCAGTCGGCGATGGTGCTCAAGGTTCACCACTCGATCACCGACGGGATGGGCGGCGTGCGCCTGCAACTCGAACTCCTCGACCTCGAGGCGGACGCACCGGAGCGGGACATGCCCGATGCCCCCGAGGTCCACGTCCTCAGCCAACCCGAGCGCTTCGCGGACGCGCTCGGCCACCAGACCCGCACACAGCTGGGGCTGCTGCGCGACCTCGCCTCCGGGGCGGTCGGTACCGCCCTCTCCGCCGTGGCCAACCCCGTCGCGACGGTCAACGCGGGAGCCGAGTTGGTGGGATCGGTCGGCCGCGTGCTCCGCCCGACCAGCCATCCGCTCAGCCCATTGATGACGGCCCGTTCACTCTCGGTGCACTTCGATACCCTCACCGTGCCGATGGCGCCGATGAAGGCGGCCGCCAAGAAGGCCGGCGGGCGGCTGAACGACGCCTTCGTCGGCGGCATCGCCCGCGGCCTGTACCGCTACCACCTCGCGCACGGCATCGACATCGACGAGCTCCGGATGTCGATCCCCATCAACATCCGCACCAAGGAGAAGATGGGGGTCGCCGGCAACGCCTTCGTCCCCGCCCGGATCGAGATACCCGTCGACACCCCCGATCCGATCCAGACCATGAAGGTCGTCCGCACCCTGGTCGACGAGGCCCGCCACGAGCCCGCCAACGACCTCGTCGAACCGGTGGCCGGCCTCCTCAACCGCCTTCCGGCCACCGCCACCACCGCGATCTTCGGCTCGATGGTCAAGGCCGTCGACTTCACGGCCTCCAACGTCCCCGGTCCCCCGGTGCCGATGTACCTCGCCGGAGCGAAGTTGCTGGCACAGTTCCCATTCGGACCGCTGGCGGGGACGGCCCTCAACATCACCCTGCTGAGCTACTGCACCGACCTCAACATCGGCATAGCGGCCGACCCGGCGGCAGTGCCGGACATGGCGCTGTTGACGAACTCGCTTCGCGAGGGCTTCGACGAGATCATGGCCGTCTGAGCGCGTTCGATGGGTGTCGAGGACCGCGCGATCGTCGTCGGAGCCGGCCCCGCCGGCACCGCCGCTGCGATCACACTCGCCGAGGCCGGGCGCGAGGTGTTGCTACTCGACAAGGCGACGTTTCCCCGCGACAAGATCTGCGGCGACGGGATCACCACGTCCGCGTTGCGCTCCCTCGAGGCGTTGGGGGTGGAACCGTCGGTGATGCCGTCGTGGCAGCGGGTCGACGCCTTCACCATCAGGGCGCCACGAGGCGTGCAGCGCGAGTACCGCCTGCCCGGGGACGGCATGTTCGGTGCGGTAGTGCCGCGCCACGAACTGGACGCCGCGCTGGTCGACCGCGCCGTCAAGTGCGGGGCGCAACTTGTGAGCGGCGACGAGGTGACCGCGGTGACCAACATCGCGGACGGCATCGAGGTGTGTACCGCGTCGGGAGCCGTGCACCGCGGTGTTGCCCTGGTGGCCGCCGACGGCATGTGGTCCCCCCTGCGCAAGATGCTGGGGCACCCTCTGCCCGGATACCGCGGGGACTGGTACGCCCTCCGCCAGTATGCGACCGGTGTGACCGGGGTCGCGGCGCGACGACTGCTGATCTCGTTCGAGCCCGATCTCCTCCCGGGGTACTTCTGGTCGTTTCCCCTGCCGGATGGACGCGTGAACATGGGTTTCGGCATCCACGTGGGCGACGGCGCGAGCACCAAGGGATTGACCGCACGCTGGCGTGAGATCCTCACCCGTCCGCACATCGCCGACTGGCTGGGTCCCTCTACCAGTCCGGAGGCGACGCCACAGTCGTGGCCCATCCCCTGTCGGCCCGGGCGTGTCCCCACGTCCGCGGGCGCGGCGCTCTTCGCCGGTGACGCCGCCGCGGCCTGTGACCTGTTGACCGGCGAGGGCATCGGCCAGGCACTGCTCTCCGGAGCGTGGGCGGCCAGGGGGATCCACGATCACTGGGGCGACCCCGCCGCGGCATCCGCGGCGTACGACCGGCACTTTCGCCGCGAGTTCGAACCCGACGACCTGATGTGCCGGGCGCTGGTCTCGGTGATGTCGCACCGGAGGGGGGCCGCCTACGCGGTGGCGTTGAGCGGCCTCACGGAGTGGACCCGCGACAACTTCGCGCGTTGGATGTTCGAGGCCTACGAGCGCGGCATCGCGCTGCGGCCCCGTCGATGGCGCCGTGGCACGCTCGGCCGTCCCGGAGCGTTCCGCTCCCCACCACCGACCTGACCTGCCGCTCGGCACGGCACCACCACCGGCGCCGCCCGCAACCTCACGGCATCAGTGGGGGGCCGAAGACGTCACGATCCGGATCGGTGTGACGACCCCGGCGAGACATCGGGCCGAACCGCGGCACGTCGCTGAACGGCAGCTTCCACTTGACGAACGGCCCGACCTCCAACAGGTTCACCGTCTGGGCGATCTGGAACTCCGCGGCGTGGTGCCACAGGATCGACGCGACGTTCTCGAAGTCGACGAAGCCGTAGACGAACCGGACGTGGGTCGTCCGTGGATCGAGCAGCCGGAAATAGTGGTCGGCCAGTGTGAACGCGAGGCCCGAACGCCGATGCCGTCGTTCGATGAACAGATCGAACATCAGGACCTCGTCGTCGCACAGGCGCATCCGTGGAACACCGTTCGCCAGGTCGCGTTCCGACGCGCTCGACTGCCACAGCCTCCCCGCCGGTTCTCCGTCGGGGTCGAGCGCGACCGTCAACTGCCAACGCCCCGTGCCCATCGCCTCCCTGGCGATGCGACGCTGCCGCTTGGACGAGCACGCCCAGGCGACCAGCGGATCCGCCGGATCGGTCACCGTGACGACGGTGAAGCGCTCGTCGATCCGCTCCGGCGGAATGGGCGACGGGCGTGGCGTGAGATAGATCACGAAGGTCGATCGGATCCGCGGCCGCCACTCGTCGAGTCGCCGACGAACACCCTCCAAGGTCGCCATCGGCTCAGCGTAGGCCGAGCCTCGCGAGCCCCGAACGGCCTCCTTGCAACAACTCCCCCAGCGTCGCCCGGTCACCGACCGCGAGTCCCGCCAGCATCCCGGTCGCGCCGGCGGCCACGATCGCGAACATCGACGCCCAACCCTGCGCGAGCAGCAGCCGGACCGGTAGTGCCAGGGCAACCATGCCGAGCGTCGCTGCCGTGGCCGGTCGCAGCGCGCCCAGCGACTGCGACCAGGTGGTGCCGAGCAGGCGATTCGCAACCTCGATGCGGAACATCGAATAGGGGATGATCACCGCCAGATGCACCATCGCGATCGCTACGACGCCCCGACCCACCACTGCGACGAAGCCCGCCACGAGGACCGGCGCGAAGACCAGGTTGAAGTAGAGGCCCAGGCGCGGCTTGCCGATCGCGGCATACAGGTCACCCGACGCGTAGCCCACCGCGACGAATGCCGCTGCGGCACACAACCACTCCATCACCGGCACCGCTCCGGCGAACTCGGCGCCGAACCATCCACCGATGAAGTCGCGGGCGACCAGGGACATGCCGAAGCCGGCGGGAAAGCCGAACAGGCACAGCATCCGCAACGACTTCAACGAGGCCGTCCGGAGGGTTGCCGCCCCGCGTTCGCGCGCGGCCGCATAGGCCGGGAACGCCACGTTCGAGAAGAGGTTGTAGACGCTGCCCAACACCAGTTCGGGCAGACGGAACGCGGTGAAGTAGTTGCCGAACTGCTTGGAGCGACCGCCGAAGTGATGGGTGATCACGAGGTAGTCCCCGTTCAGCCACAGCATCCCCACCAGTCGGGCGCCGAACATCGCCGCCCCGAAGCGCAACATCTCGGTGGCGACGGCCTTGTCGAAGCGGAACCGGGGCCGGAACCGCACCAGTATCCACGTCACCGCGACCGCCGCCACCTCCGCGACGGCGACGGCGATGACCATGGCGATCGGACCGACCCCGGCCTTCAGGAGCGCGACCGCGATCACGAAGCGCAGCGTCGAGCGAGTGAGGTCCGACGCGGCGCGCCGTCGGAAGTCGAGGTCGCGTTTGAGAAGGGCGTCGGGGACCTGGCCGAGGCCCTTCACCGCGATCAGCAACGCGACGACGCGGAAGATGTCGATGTCGCCCACCTTGAAGAAGCGGTCGATCGGGCCGGCGCCGAGGGCGACGAACGCGGCGATCGTCGTGGCGACCACGACGTTGACCGTGAAGGCGACCGCCACCCGATGGGTCTGGCCGCGCTCCTGCTCGTAGATCAGCGAGGCGCCCATCCCCAGGTCCAGGAGGATGTCGATCCAGAACACCACCGTGAGCGCGGTGCCGACCACCGCGATCCCCGCGGTACCCAGCACCCGTGTGGCGTAGGTGTAGGTCGCGAACGAGCCGACCTGCATGATCAGGAAGCCGGCGAGCGCCCACAGGAATCCGCCGACGGCCTTGCGGCCGATCCCCTCGTCACGTACCGGCATGGACGGCCGATGTTACGGTGCCGTCATGCGGACGCGGCTCACCGACCTGCTCGGTATCGAACACCCGGTCATGCTCGCGGGGATGGGCGGCGTGTCCTACGGGGAACTGGCCGCCGCGGTGTCGGGAGCAGGCGGCTTCGGCTGCCTCGGGCGTCCACGATGAGCAACGACAGGATGGTCGCCGAGATGGGCGTGGTCCGCTCCCACACCGACCGGCCCTTCGGCGTCGACCTGCTGCCCGCGGCGCCCGGTGACATGTCGGCGCAGGTCGACCTCATCATCGAGGGTGGTGCCACCGTGTTCGCCGCGGGGCTCGGCGTGCCCACCGACGTGGTCGACAAGTGCCACGACGCCGGGATCCTGGTCGTGAACATCTGCGGCAAGGTCCGACACGCGATCGCCGCCGTCGAGGCGGGCTGTGACGTCGTGGTCGCCCAGGGCACAGAGGCCGGCGGGCACACCGGCCGGATCGCGACGATGGCCCTCGTCCCCCAGGTGGTGGACGCGGTCGGCGACCGGGTCCCGGTGGTGGCCGCGGGTGGCATCGTCGACGGACGGGGGCTCGCCGCGGCGATCAGCCTGGGGGCGGACGGCGTGTGGGTGGGAACCCGCTTCATCGCCACCCCCGAGGCGTACGGCGTGCAGGGCTACAAGGACAAACTTCTCGCCGCGGCCGAGGACTCCACGACCATCTCACGTGCCTACACGGGCAAGACGTGCCGGGTGCTGGCCAACGAGTACACCCGCCACTTCGACGAGCACCCCGACGACCTGGCCCGGTTTCCCGAACAGTTCCTCCGGTCGATGAACGACGGCGTCAACCACCTCGGACTGGGCCCCGACGCCGAGGGCGTCACGATCGACAGGGAGTTCCTCCCCGCCGGCCAGGGTGTGGGCTCGATCGACGAGCTCGTCGGGGCCGCCGAACTGGTCGCACGTTTCGTGAGTGACGCCGAGACGGTGCTGCGCCGGGCGAGCACGCTGTAGCCGGCCGGCCCGAGGCCGGAACCGGGACCCACGGCGACTCAGGCGATCCACTCCTTCAGGCGGCTCACCATGGCCGGCTGGTCCTCGCCCACCGGGTTGACGTTCAGGATGGTCACCCCTGACTCGCGGAACGCCTCGATCCGCTCCCTGACGTAGGACTCGGGGCCGACGAGGTTGGTGGCCTCGAGGAACTCGAGGGGCACCTTCGCCGCAGCCTCGTCCTTGCGCCCGTCGAGGTACAGGTCCTGGATCTCCCTGGCCTCGGCCTCGTAGCCGTAGCGGCACAGGAGGGCGTTGTAGAAGTTGCGGTCGCGGGCGCCCATCCCACCGACGTAGAGAGCGACGAGCGGCCGCGCGAACTCCAGCACGCCCTTCACATCGTCGCCGACCGCGAGCAGTCCCCCGGCGACCACGTCGAGCTCGCCGAGCGACGGGTCACGTTTGGCCTTGCCCGCCGCCAGAGCGTCGCCGAACGCGAGATCGGCCTTCTCGGGGTAGTAGAAGATCGGCATCCAGCCGTCGGCCAGCTCGGCGGTGAGGGCGATGTTCTTGGGACCGAGCGCGGCCACCTGGATCGGGATGCGCGGTCGCACCGGGTGGTTGATGATCTTCAGGGGTTTGCCCAGGCCCGTCCCCCGCTCCGGCGGCAGTGGCAGCGTGTAGTACCGCCCGTCGTAGGTGAGCTTGTCCTCCCGTGCCCACATCCTGCGGCAGATCTCGATGATCTCGCGTGTGCGGCCGAGCGGCGCGTCGTAGGGGACGCCGTGAAACCCCTCGATGACCTGGGGTCCCGACGCACCGAGGCCGAGGATGCACCGCCCGCCCGAGACGTAGTCGACACCGGCCGCGGTCATCGCTATGAGCGAAGGGGTACGGGTGTAGATCGGCAGGATTCCCGCGGCGATCTGCACCGTCTCGGTGCGGGCCGCGAGGAATCCCATCGCGGAGACCGCGTCGAAGCTGTAGGCCTCCGCCACGTAGACGATGTCGAGGCCGGCCTTCTCGAGTGCGACGGTCTGAGCGACCGAGTCCTCGAAACCGCCCGAATAGGGCATCTGCATCCCGATGCGCATCGGTCCCCCTGTTGTGTGTGGATGGTGGTCGGTCCCCGGAGCCGCTGAGACGCCGCACCGGACTGGTCAGATTCGGTCGAGCACCTTGGCGTCGAGGGAGCCGACATCGACCCCGTTGGGAGTGCCGGTGTCGAACCAGACGCGGTAGCGGATCCACTCGAAACCGTTGCGGAGGATGATCCGACCCTTGGTTCCCTTCGGAACGCCGGGCAGGTCGACCAGGGTCACCACCCGGTCGTTCACGTCGAGTTCATCGGACTTCTTCGGCATCGGCGGACACAGTACCGGCACCGAGCAGGCGGACCGACCCCGGGCGGGTGAGCAGTCCGGGGGCTCGGACGGAACCGAGCGACAGATCCCGCGGGCGCGGAGTGCCCGTCGTCGCCGCCGACGCCTCGTCGACCGTCGAGGCATCGAGGTCGAAGCGCGCCACGATCGACCGACCGATCTCGGCCCGGCTCAGCCGTTCGGGACCGACCAGATGCCACACCCCCGCCCTCCCGGCGCGCCCGAGCGCGACGAGCTCCCAGAGTTGAGCGGCCAGATCGTGCACCGCGATCGGCATTCGGAACTCGTCGACGAAGAACGTGACACGTTCGGCGCGACGGTTCGCGGCGATCGCCCACGCGGTGGTCTCGTCGGACCCGTCGGCCGCCAGGATGAGCGACGTCCGTACGATCGCGGCCGCCGGGCACTGCTCGAGTACCGCCAGCTCGGCAGTCCGCTTGGCCCGGCCGTAGGCATGCACCGGCCGGGGCACCGCGTCCTCGGCATAGGGGGCGTGGTCGCCGTCGAACACCGCGTCGGTCGAGATGTGGACCAGGTCGACGTCGAGCGCCGCACACGCCGCGGCGACCTCGGTGGTCGAGTCGATCGTGACCGATGCGTCGGTCTTGGAGTACGCCGTGTGGATCACGAGGTCGGGACGGCGACGGTGCAACAGTTCGAAGGCGGCGCCGGGTTGGGTGAGATCGCAGCGGTGGCGGCGGATCGGCCGCGGTCCCTCGACGGCGGGCTCGCGCCGGTACCGGGTGGCCTCCACGTCGAGGTCCACGGGTGCCGATATCACCAACGCCGAACCCAACAGTCCCGATCCACCGGTGATCAACACCCTCACGGCAGCGGCCTCCGGCCCGGTCGCCCCTCAACCGGCGTCGAGGCCACGGTCACTCCGCCCGGCGGGACTCGGCCCAGCCCATCGTCTCGTGCGGATCGACATCCCGCGGCAGGCCGAGGACCCGTTCGGCGATGATGTTGAGCTGCACCTGGGTCGTGCCTCCGCCGATCGTGAGCGCCCGGGCGAACAGGTAGCCGAAATGCCAGAGGTCCGCCTCGGCCCCGAGTGGTCCGGCGTCGGTGAGCATGGCGCCGGTTCCCGACAGGTCCTTCGCGAGCTCCATGATGCGCTGGCCGTGCTCGTCGGCAGCGAGCTTGCGGATCGACGCCTCGGGCCCGGGCGCCTCGCCCTTGACTGCGGTGCTCACCGTGCGGAGGCGGATCAGCCGAAGGATCTCCGCCTCGATGTGCAACCCCGCGATCCGTTGGCGGAGCGTCGGGTCCGACACCCCCCCTCTCGCCCGCACCAGGTCCAGAAGGTCTCCCGCGGTCGGACCCATCCCCCAGAGGGCGCCACCACCCGACAGGGAGACCCGCTCATTGCCGAGTGTGACCTTGGCGAGACTCCACCCTTCGTTCTCCTCCCCGAGCAGGTTCGCGGCGGGGATCTGCACGTCGGTGAAGAACACCTCGTTGAACAGTGCGACCCCGGTCATCTCCCTGACCGGCCGCACCTCGATTCCGGGCAGGTCCATCGGACAGATGAAGTACGACACCCCCCGGTGCTTGGGCGCGTCGGGGTCTGTTCGGGCGATGAGAATCCCGAACCGCGCGAACTGGGCATGGGAGTTCCAGATCTTCGATCCGTTCACGACGTAGGTGTCACCGTCACGGACCGCTCGGGTGCCCAGCGCGGCGAGGTCGCTCCCCGCATCCGGCTCGCTGAAGAGCTGACACCAGATCTCCTCGCCGGCGAGCAACGGGAACAGATAGCGATCCCTCTGCGCTGCCGTCCCGGCCGCGACGATGGTCGGCCCGGCCCACCCGATGCCGATCTGGTTGTCCGGACGACGCACCCCGGCCCGGCGCAGCTCCTCGTCGATGATCAGTTGGTGGATCGGATCCGCGTCGAGGCCCCAGGGGCGCGGCCAGTGCGGTGCGACAAGACCCGCCTCGGCGAGACACCGACCGCTCGGGGCGGGGTTCGCGTCCAGCCAGTCGCGCACCTCGACGCGTCGCGGATCGTCCGCGCCGGGCAACTCCATGTCCATATCGCCGACGGTAGCCCCCGATGGGGTTCGGGGGAGGCGGCTCGTCCTCCTACACTCGCACCACCTACAGGGAGGCCGCAGACGGCCGGACGGGGGTTGCACATGCCGGGCTGGAACTTCGCCGAGATCTGGGAGCGCATCGCCGACAGGTTCGGCGATGCGCCGGCGCTGGTCCACGGCGACCGGGTCGTCAGCTGGCGCGACTTCGACCGCCGTGCCGACGGAGTGGCAGCCACCCTGGTCGCGCACGGCGCGAAGCACCAGGACAAGGTGGCGGTGTACCTGTACAACTGCCCCGAGTACATGGAGACGGCGTTCGCCGCGTTCAAGGCATCGCTGGTTCCGGTCAACACCAACTACCGCTACGTCGACGACGAACTCGTCTACCTGTGGGACAACGCCGACGCGATGGCGGTCGTGTTCCACGGCGAGTTCACCCCCACGATCGAGCGCGTCCGCGAGCGATGCCCGGGCGTCCGGCTCTGGCTGTGGGTGGACGACGGCAGCGGCCCCTGCCCCGAGTGGGCGATGCCGTACGAGGACGCAGCGGCGACCGCCGCCGAACGGGTCGTGGGCTCCGAACCACGCTCGGGTGACGACCTGTTGATGATCTACACCGGCGGCACCACCGGGATGCCCAAGGGCGTGATGTGGCGTCAGGACGACCTCATCCACGCGACGTGCTATGCGGGCAACGCCCTGTTCGGCCAAGAGGCGGAGGACGTGGGCTACGACGCGCTCCTCGAATCGATCACGGCACCCGGCGCGCCGGGTCTGCCGGCATGCCCGCTGATGCACGGCACCGGCTGGTTCGTCGCCAACATCTACCTGTGCCAGGCGGGGAGCATCGTCACCCTCACCAATCGGTCCTTCGACGTCGAGGAGATGCTCGACACCATCGAGCGCCGGCGCGTCGGGGCCATGACCCTGGTCGGCGACACGTTCTCCAAGCCGATCCTCGCGGCCCTCGACGCCGAACCCGACCGTTGGGACCTCTCCTCCCTGGTACTGGTGACGAGTTCGGGTGTGATGTGGAGCGAACCGGTGAAGGCCGCGTTGCTCGAGCACCATCCGGGCATGCTGCTCATCGACGTCTTCTCCAGCTCGGAGGCCATCGGGCTCGGCCAGTCGGTCTCCGCCGCCGGTGCCGAATCGACCACCGCCAAGTTCGTCCTCGGGCCCGACAGCCGGGTCATCACCGAAGACGGCCGTGACGTCGAGCCCGGATCGGGTGAGCGGGGGCGCGTGGCGGTGCGCGGCCACACGCCCATCGGCTACTACAAGGACCCCGAGAAGTCCGCGGCGACCTTCGTCACGATCGACGGAGCCCGCTACTCGATGCCCGGCGACTGGGCGACCGTGGAGGCCGACGGCACCATCACGCTCCTGGGGCGAGGATCGGTGTGCATCAACACCGGCGGCGAGAAGGTCTTCCCCGAAGAGGTGGAGGAGATCCTGAAGCTGGACGACTCGATCCACGACGCGGTGGTGGTCGGGGTGCCGAACGAGAAGTTCGGCCAGGCGATCGTCGCGGTGGTCGAACCGGCCCCCGGCGCCACGGTCGACCCTTCGGCCACGATCGGCCACGTGAAGGAGCACCTCGCCCACTACAAGGCCCCCAAGGAGGTACTGGTGGTGGACACGATCGGCCGCGCCCCCAATGCCAAGGTCGACTACAAGCGACACACGGCCTACGCGATCGAGCAACTCGGCATCGACGCCTGAGCATCGGCGTCTGGGCATCGCCGCTCCCCTCTCTCGAATCCACCTCGACCAGATCCACAACGAAAGGGACACCATCCACATGGCTGCTGACTTGGGCTACGACGGCAAGGTCGCCATCATCACCGGCGCGGGCGGAGGCCTCGGCCGCTCCCACGCACTCGAGCTCGCCCGGCGCGGAGCCCGCATCGTCGTCAACGACCTCGGCGGCGCGGTCGACGGCTCCGGCAGCGACCTCGGCGCGGCCGCGCGCGTCGTCGCCGAGATCACCGAGGCGGGCGGAGAGGCCGTCGCCAACACCGACAGCGTGTCGACCCCCGAAGGGGGCAAGGCCATCGTCGACCAGGCGGTCGAGGCGTTCGGCACCGTCGACATCGTGGTCAACAACGCCGGGATCCTGCGGGACAAGACCTTCCACAACATGACTCCCGAGTTGCTCACGCCGGTCATCGACGTGCACCTGCTCGGCGCCTTCTACGTCACCCAGCCCGCGTGGATCATCATGCGGGAGAAGGGCTACGGCCGCGTGGTGAACACCAGCTCCAACTCCGGCATCCTCGGCAACTTCGGCCAGTCGAACTACGGGGCCGCGAAGATGGGCCTCGTCGGCTTCACCCGCGTCCTCGCCAACGAGGGTCGCAAGTACAACATCAAGGCCAACGCCATCGCCCCGGTGGCGAAGACCCGCATGACCGAGGAACTCCTGGGCGGGTTCGGCGACAAGCTCGCCGCGGAGGAGGTCACCCCGACCGTCTGCTACCTCGCCCACGAGGACTGCCCGGTCACCGGCGAGATCTACTCCGTCGCAGGCGGGTCGGTGTCGCGGTTCTTCATCGGCCTCACACCCGGCTACTACAAGAACGGCCACACCGTCGAGGACGTGCGCGACAACTTCGCGCAGATCCGCAACGAGGACGGCTACATCGTCCCCGAAGGCCCCCAGGACGAGCTCGCCAAGCTGCTTGGGCTGCTGTCCGCGGAGTAGCGGGACCGACGGCGGTTCGGTTCGGCATGGCCCGGACCGGACCGCCTCACACGAACAGAGTGAAGATCCCCAGCGCCACCAGAGCCGCGCCGAAGGCCCGCTCCATGCGACCCGGATCGGCGCGGATCGCCACCGATGCCCCGAGGCGCGACGCCGGCACGGCGCAGACCGCGAGCACCGCCGCCACCGGCCAATCGATGTGGCCGAGCGCGGCGTGCACGACGGTCCCTGGGATGGCGAGTACGGCCGAGACGGCGAGGCTCGCACCCAAGGCGGACTTGATGGGAAGGCGGGCGACGCTCAGGTAGAGGGGGGCCAGCAGGAAGCCTCCGCTGTTCGCCAGCAGGCCGCCCGCGAGGCCGACCGCCGCCCCGACCCCCACGAGCGTGCGTGTCCGCGGCGGCGCGACGGTGTCGTGTTCCACCTGCCGCCGACTCCCGACGATCAGGCGGATCCCGAGACCGACGAGCAACAGTTCGGTCGCGACCAGTAGCGCCGCGGGATCGATCCAGCGCGTCGCGACGGCACCGGCGACGGTTGCCGGTCCGCCCGCGAGCAGGCTGGTGAGGATCACCCTCCGGTCGAGGAGCCCGGCCCGACGGTAACGGTCGGCCGCGAGCGCCGAGGGAATCGTCGAGGGCAGCGGTGTGGCCACCGCGGCGATGGGCGGAAGGCCGACGACGGCGAGCAGCGGCGAAGCGACCGCCGATCCGCCCTTTCCGAACAAACCACCGAGGAACCCGATGCCGGCACCGATGGCGGCGACGGGGATCCAGGAGGTCACCCGTCCATCATCGTCCCGGATCACTCATACCCATAAGACATCTTTCCTTCCACATCCATAGGCTGAGCCAATGCAGGTTCGTCAGCTGGAGTACGTCGTGGCGGCGGTGGAGGAAGGGTCGTTCACCGCCGCGGCGCACCGTTGCCACGTCGCGCAGCCGTCGCTCTCGTCGTCGATCGCGTCCCTCGAACGCGAGCTCGGCACCCCGTTGTTCCACCGGATCGGCCGGACGATCCGTCCGACCGCCGCATGTGAGGACCTACTCCCCCGCGCCCGAGACGTGCTGCGCTCGATGGCGGCGGTCTCGGTCGCGAACCATGGAGCCCGCACCGAGGTGACGGGACGGATCGACCTCGGGGTGCAACCGACGCTCGCGGCGACGGTCGGCGTGTCGCTCGTCGCGGCACTGCGCGAGCGCCACGCCGGGATCACCGTGCGCATGATCGGTGCCACGGAGCACGAGTCGGTCGCCGACCTCGTGGCATCCGGTCGCTGCGAACTGGGTGTGGGGGAACGGTCCACACATCGGGACCTCCGATGGCGGGGCTTCGCCGGCGAGGCGTTCGTGCTCGCTCTCCCGCCGCGGACGCACGCCCCCGAGCCACCACTCCCCGTGCTGCGATCGGTCCCCGTCGTCGCCCCCCCGGTCGGCACACCGACCCGGCGAGCCCTCGACGAACTCTGCGCGCAGGCACACATCAGGCCGGACATCGTCGTGGAGGCGGAACCGAGGGACGCGCTGCTCCCCCTGGTGGCGGCGGGGGTCGGAGCCGCGGTGCTCCCGACCTCCAGCATCCCCACGACCCTCCCGCCGGGGGTGACGGTGGTCGAACTGGCCGGCCGCCGACGTACCATCGGACTTCTCCGCCGCAATGCCCCGTTGACACCCGCCGCCGACGCGTTGTGGACGCTGCGCGACCCCGATGGGTGCGACGCGGCGATCAGGACCCCGTGAACAGGCGACCGAGGTCGCGGAGCCCCACGAGGTTCACCGCCGACAACAACGGCACCGCCACGAGTGCGGCCACGGTGGCCGCCCGACGGATCGGTTCCCTCGCCGCGGTGAGCGCGGCGATCAACGCGACGGCCCCGAGGGGAACGAGCAACCCGGCAGATCGCATGGCCTCTACCCCGTAGAAGACGTGGACCACCACGAACGCGGCCCAGCCGATCAGGGCGGCCGCGTACAGCGGTCCGCGCCGACGGCGCAGGAGGACCACCCACGCGGCGATCACCACGGTGATCACCACGAGTCCGAGAATCGTGCGACCGACGCCTCCGTCCAGATAGGCGAGGTTGCGGTAGGTGAACACCGGCGCCTCGCTGCCGTGTGCCCGACGCGGCAGATCCGGGACCCAGGCGCGGCCGAACGCCGTCGCGAGGGCGTCGCCGAGCGAGGACCACCGTGGCGCGTGGACCGACCGGCGAAGTTCGAGGTAGGCCATCGGCGTCCGCGCACCCACGACGATCAACTGGACGCCGACGGCGATCGCTCCCACGAACGCCGCGATCGCGGCCATCGGAAGGACTCGACGTCGCAGCGACGGCGTGATCGCGACGAAGACCAGCGGGACCAGGAGTGCGGTGATCAGACACGACCCTGCCACGAGTAGACCGATCCCGCTTCGCCACGGAAGGCGGTCGGGCTCACGGGCATCGGACATCAACAGCACCAACGACACCGACAGCGCCGCGGTCGCCACTCCGTACGGTCCGGGGACGGTGAAGAAGGTGAGCGACGCTCCACACACCAGCGACACGGCGGCGACCACCGCGGCTCGGAGGCGACCGCACCGGCATTGACGCGCCAGGCAGAACAGCGCCGCCGCCATCACTCCCCCGAACGAGGCCATGGTCACCCGGATCGCCTCGAGACGCTCCAGCCCCAGCCCCGTGAGCACCCGAACCGGAGGCTGGGCGATCAGCGGGAACAACGGGTGCAGCGGCGACCGGTCGAGCATGGTCGCCCGTATCGCCATGTGCCGACCGGCCTGAGCCGGGTCGAGCCCGAGGAATCGGAGGTCGTCGGGTATGGGCAGCCATCGATCGGCCAGGCGCAGGAGGACCGCGGACACGGCGAACACACCGGCCACGGCGACGAGGTCGTAGCGATGTCGAACCGCCCCCGCGACGGCAACGGGTGGCGGTGTCACGCCACACGGCCCGGGTGTTCATCGAGAGTCCCCTCCCCCACCGTGCTCGGTCGTCGTGGCCGGCACCGCGACCACGGCCGGTGGTGCGATCGAGCACGACCGTATCCGCCGCAAAGCGCATTTTCACGCGGAGCACCGTGAGATCGATGTAGCGATGGGCCAACCAGGAGACGGCGAACGCCGCGACCACCTTGACCACCGACGCCGCCGCCGTCCCGAGCCCGGGGACGACGAGGCCCGCGAGGCTGAATGCGAGCAGGTGCCATACGTACAGCGAGTAGGACATCTCGCCGATCTTGCGCATAGGCGCCCAACTGAAGGCCCGGGAGATCCACGCGTCCTTGCATCGGGCCATGCACAGGGTGAGCGGAGCGACCGCGAGCGCTATCGCCGTGAATCCCCAGCGAAAGATCCACAGCCCCTCCGTGCACGGTCGATAGGGAGACCCCGGGTGCGGCGGCATGGGTACGGCCCCGGTGACCGGTTCACGCGCGCACCACATCGCTCCCCGGAAGTTGACGAGCTGACTGGGATCGCGGGGCACACCGGGTACCCAGTACGGAAGGATCCGGCCTTGTCCCCCGGCGTGCAGGCTCAGCGAGGAGGTGAGTACGAAGAACCAACCGATCACGCCGAGCACGCCCGCGACGACGATCCAACGCCGTGCCCGCGACGACAGCGGATCGGGAAGCAGTGCGTTGAACACAGCGAGGAGCACTCCGACCAGGAGCGCGTCGGGTCGCTGCAACCACAACAGGCGAAGCCCGCGCGTCCACGCGTCGGTCGAGTACTCGCGTCCCGGCCAGGGGCCGAGGTCGACGCGCCAGCGGGACCATCCGATCCACACGACCAGGACGACCATGAGCCCGCACGCGACGCGAACCCGTCGGCGCGACGCGAGCGCGAACACCATGGCGAAGCCGGCCACCAGGTAGAACTGCTCCTCGATCGACAGCGACCAGAACTGCACCAGCGGACCGGGCTTGGACCCCACGGGGTATACGAGATGGTAGACGTAGCCCGCCGCGGCGGCGACGTGGCGGGGAATCGCGTTGACCTGATCCATCGTCTCGACGGTGCCGTGGATGCCCGCCACCTTGACGATGCCGTAGACCACGAGCCATGCGGCCATGCAGGCGAACGAGTTGGGCAACAGCCGGACGGCCCGCCGGGAGTAGAAACGTCGCAGGTCGACTCGGCCGTTGTTGCGGTGCTCCTGCATGAGCAGCGTGACGATGAGGAACGCACTGAGCACGAAGAACACGTCGACGATCGGGTTGAACGAATCGGTGCGCTCGGGGAAGAGGTGTGCGACCAGTACCATCAGCACCCCGACGCCGCGCATTCCGTCGAACCCCGGCACGAAGCCGAGGCGGGGGGCCACAGAGCGGAAGGGCGCGTCCGAACCGGCCCCGGCCGGTTCGACGTCGTCGGGCGCGCCGGTCGAGCCGATCACGACGATCCCGCGCCACCGCCCGAGGGGCCGTCCGCCACGTCCCCGGAGGTGTCGATCCCAGCGGGCGTCGCGACGACCTTGCCGGTGGTCAGGTCCACCGTCTCCGCCTCCGAGGAGAACCGCAGCTTCATGCGCATCACCGGGAGCTCGACCTTGTAGAACACGGGCATCGACACGGCGATCGCCGCGGCGATCAGGAGCGGCGTCCTCAACACCTTCACCGTCGGACTCGCACCGTCGCCACCCGTCGCGGCGAGCAGCAGCACGTAGGGCAGCGCGTGCCAGACGTACACGGTGTAGGACAGCCGTCCCATCCACAGGAACGGCTTCGCGGACAGGAAGCGGGCGAACCACCAGCCGCGGATCCTCACCATGCACAACAACATGAGGGCCACGCCGGCGATGCCCAGCGTGTGACCGAAGCGGAACCAATACCAGTGCTGGACCATGTGGGCGTGGTCGGCCGTTGCCGGACCGCCCGGCAGGTACTCGAAGTACGGACCGCCGACCTTGCGAACCAGTCCGCTCGACAGGTTGAGCGCCGCCGCCCAGGCGACCAAGCCGACGGTACCGAGGGCCACGATCATCCCGCGGTAGCGCTGCACCGTGTCCTCGTCGAGGTGCGCGTTCACCACTGCCAACACCACCCCCACCATCAGCGCGTCCGGCCGTTGCAGGAATGCCAGGCGGACACCCGAGACCATCCCCGGCGACATGTCGGGACCCGTGTAGGCGAGAAGGCGGGCAACGCCGACGGCGACGGCACCCGCGGCCATGCCGACCCCGAGCAGCCGGATCATGTTGCGGCGGACGCAGAACCAGACGATCGCGGGGATCACGAGGTAGAAGTGCTCCTCCACCGACAAGGTCCACAGGTGCCACATGGTGCGCTTGTCCTGCATCCCCGGATGGATCATGTACAGGCCGTTGGGATAGAAGACGTGGTACACGTAGCCGATCGCCGCACCGGCATCCTTCGCGACCTCGCGAGCGACAGGCCCTCGACGCCGAACACCGTGCCGATCGCCGCGACGACGAGCCACGTCGCGACGAACAGGGCGAGCGACGGCAGCAACCGGAGGGCCCGACGCTGGTAGAAGCGCCCGATTCGTACCCGACCCGTGGAGTTGGCCTCCTGCAACAGGAGCGTGACGATCAGGAACGCGCTCAACACGAAGAACGTGTCGACGATCGTCACCCACGATTCGAGGTACTCGAACAGCGCGTGGCCGACCAGCACCATCGCCACACCGATGCCCCGCATCCCGTCGAGCGAGGGCACGAAGCCGAGCCGAGGCGCCCGCGAGACGAAACCGGGGCGTGCGGATGGATCGACCGGGGCAGGGGGGTTCACGTGGGCTCTGTCCGCGGCGCGGCGTCGCCGAGCAGCGCCGCGGTCCGGGCGTCACCGGTCACCGTGAACCGGTTCTTCCAGGCCAGCGCCCTGCGTTCGACGAAGCGGTACGAGGGATAGGCGAACGCGAAGGGCACGGTGACCGCCAGGACGACCCACAGCGGCTTGGGGGTCGAGGCGGGCAACAGCGCCCGCAACAGTTCCTGCACCGGTACGTGCCAGATGTACAGCGCGTAGCTCAGCAGGCCCCCGGTCCACACCCACAGCCGAACCGAGAGGAATCGGTTGGGCCACCAGTCGGGAACCCGGAACGCACAGAGAGTGATGGCGGCCGCAGCCCAGTCGGCCGCGGAGTTGCCCCACTGGATCCAGTAGAAACCGTGCGGGCGGAGCCCCTCGGCCAGCAGCTCGGCGTGGTTCGCGGGCACATAGGGATGATGCAATCCGAGGCGGGCGGCGACGCCGGTGGACGCCCATACCGAGAAGAACAGCACCGGGATCCCGACCCATCCGGCGGTCGACAGGATCCGGCGAGCCCGAGCTGACAGGGGGTCGGGGATGCTCGCCGACAACAGGGCCGCCAACATCCCGACCATCAGCGAATCCGGCCGTTGGAGCCAGACGGCCGCCGCCGCGGTGCCGAAGGGTCCGGGGTCCAGGATCAGCCTCGACCCCTGCACGACGACCACCAGCGCGACCAACGCGACCGTCACCGCGCGAACCCGGCCACGGGCGATGGATAGCAGGGCCACGACGCCGATGACCAGGTAGAACTGCTCCTCGATCGACAACGTCCACAGGTGGTCGATCCAGGGTCCGTTGTTCACCGGATAGACGATGTTGTGGACGTAGAGGAACGACGCGACGATCTCCTTCGCCAGGCCGCCGAGGGTTCGGCCGTCGAGGTTGCCGGTCGCCTTGATGACGAGGCCGATCACCGCGGTTCCCGCGAGCATCACCCACAGCCCGGGCAGCAGCCGAAGGAGCCGCCGTGCGTAGAACTTCCGCACGTTCACGCCTCCGGTCTGGCGGTGTTCCTGAAGGAGGAGCGTGGTGATGAGAAACCCCGAGATGATGAAGAAGACGTCGACGATGGCCGAGAAGGACAACGTGCCCTGCGGCAGCGCGTGGCCCAACATCACACCGATCACCCCGAAGCCGCGGATGCCGTCGAACGGTGCCACGTGACCGAGCTTGGGGGCACGTGAGACCCAAGCACCCTGCCGCTGCGCGCTCACTGCTGCCACCGGGTCCACTTTCGATGCTGCGTCGGGGGTCGGGTCGGGGTCCGTCCGCGGCCTGTCCCATGGGAATGGCCGGCCGATGGAACGGCCCAGCGTACAAGCGATCCCCCTGTGCCGGACGGGACCTCGGAGCGACCACGCCCAAGTTCAAGGTGGCCCGGCGGTGGGCCGATCACCCCTGCAGCCCACCGGATCCAGCGGGGTTCCGGTGTCCGCGAACCGGGGACCCCCATGGCACCACGATCTCTCGCACGAGCGCTGTCCGCCGTGCTCGTCCCGATCCCCCTCGCCGGGTGCGACTCGGTGTCGCCACCGTCGCGAACGACGACGACCGTCCCGGCACCGGCGGCACAGACCGCGTCGGTGACACCCGAGGCCATTCCGTCCGCGGACCACGTGAACCCGACCACCTCGCCCGACCGACCGGACGATCCCGGCGAGCGTTGCGCGGCGGACAAGGCGAGTGCCCGCCAGAACCCTCCGCAGTTCTCACCCGACTCGGTGTTCAACCAACCGGCCTCGTGCCTGGGCGTGCGGGCCGACTCCGCCGCGTGGTCCAGGCGCTGGTTCGACAACGCCAACCTGCCCGGCCGCACCGATCCGTCCCAGCGTGGCCGAATCACGGTGTCCTTCGACGCCTACTCGACGCCCATCTACTACACCGACGACGCCACCACCACGATCCGGGTCTACATCGCCTCGTGGGGTTGGCCCTCCAACGTCTCCGACGGCGACTCCATCCCTTGGAACCCCGACTGGCAACCCGCTGCGGGTAGCGACATGGAGATGGTCATCATCGACCGGGCGACCGGTCGCCAGTGGGGCCTGTGGGGGGTGCAGAAGGTCAATTGGTCGACGTGTCTCACCCTCGGCAACCTGTTCGCCGGCTACCGGGGCGGAACCGACCTGTGTGCGGGCCAGGTGTCCCTGGGAACCAACCCCGACGGCTCGATCGCGGATCTCGTCCACTCGTCGGGCTACTCGGGTGCGGGCCAACGCGGAATGGGCAACCTCCTGGCCACCGCGCTGTTGCCGACACTCGACGAGATCGAGAAGGGATCGATCGAGCACGTCGTGAACATGGAGACCTACGGCACCATGTTCGGGCCGGCGTGCACCCCTGCGCAGGTGAATACCGCGGCGGCCGGCGTGGACTGCGGCTATGCGGAGGCTCCGGCGACCCGTCTCGAATGGTATTCGGGACCGGCCGCCTCGTGCGGGGCATCCGCCCAGGCGAACACTCCCGAGGCGCGGGCCAAGACGGTTCCCGAAGGGATGCGATTCCGCCTGAACCTCACCGACGCCCAGGTCGAGTCCTGGTTGGACCGCCGTGGCTTCACCGGTGCCAAACGCCGTACCGCGAGGATCTTCGCCACCGCCTTCCGGAAGTACGGGTGGGTCATCAGCGACACCACCTGCTGGGATTCGGCGATGGCGGTCGAGGGCATCGCCAACCCGAGTGCCCGCCGGCGATGGGCCGACCTGGGCATCGCCAGCCCCACCAGCGACGGAGCGACGTTGCTCGACGGCCTCATCACCTCGGCCGACCAGGTGGAGACGCTGAACCCACCGACCCCCGGACGGCTCACCAACGCCACCTGAACCACGAATCGGGACTTTCGACTCAGGTTCGATAGGTCACCTGCCGATGAGGAAGCGATGTTCCGATCGAGCCGGCTGGCCAAGGCCTCCACCGAGGAGATCCTGCGGTCGCTCCTGGATCGGATCGAGGTGTTCCGGGTCGGCGACGTGTTCCTGGCGGCGTCACCCAACGGGCTCTTCACCGTCTCCGAGGACGAGGGCGACCTCCTCGGCGCAACACACCGCTCGGCCGAGACGGCCGTGTGGGTTCGGGCCGAGCTCGCGAGGCTGATGAGCTGGGTTCCGTTCGTCGATCCGATGTGTGTGAGCACCACAGGTGTCGACGACCACGACCTTCCCGCCGCGGTGATACCCCACGATCTCGTCGCCCACACCCTG
This sequence comes from Microthrixaceae bacterium, assembly GCA_041394325.1. Classification (GTDB taxonomy): domain Bacteria; phylum Actinomycetota; class Acidimicrobiia; order Acidimicrobiales; family Microtrichaceae; genus JAWKIJ01. Next base: position 2,030,316 of record JAWKIJ010000001.1, on the reverse strand, counting down.
ACCAGCGGTCCCGCGGTGATCGACGCCGAGACCATCGACGCTGAACCGGATGTCGCTCCCCGGTTCCACTGACGGCCTCGTCCTCCCGACCGGGTGGACACACCTAACCTGGGCCGCCGTGGGTTCGGTTCGCAGCGCGGACGGCGTGGAGATCGCCTTCGGCCGGCTGGACGCGGCGGAGCGTTCGTCTCGGCCCCGAACGCGACTGCTGTTCGCCCATGCGACCGGCTTCTGCTCCACCGTCTTCCGGCCGATGGCCGCCGCGCTGTCCGACACGTACGAGTGTTGGGCACTCGACTTCCGGGCCCACGGACACTCGGGGAGGCCGCAACCGGGCGGACTGCGTTGGGAGTCCATCGCCTCCGACGTCGCCGCCGTCACGGACGCGGTGGACGAGGACGAGGGAATCGCACCGTGGGCCGGGGTCGGCCACTCGATGGGCGGAGCGGCACTGATCCTCGCGCAGACGGCCGGTACGACCCCCCGCTTCGATCGGCTCTGGGTGTACGAACCCGTGGTGTTCCCTCCCGCCGTCGTCGACGCCGCACCGGACCCGGGCGAGATGCTCGCGCTCGGTGCCCTGCGCCGTCGGAGCCGGTTCGAGGACCGGGAGGAGGCACGGCGGAACTATTCGGCGAAACCACCCATGTCCGCGTTCCACCGCGCCTCGGTCGACGGATATCTCGAACGGGGACTGCGGGACCTGCCCGACGGCACCGTCGAACTGTCGTGCCGGCCCGCGGACGAGGCCGAGACCTACCGGATGGGTGGGCGTCACCACGCGTGGGACTCCCTCCCTTCGCTGAGCATCCCCGTCACGGTCGTCACCGGGGATACGTCGAGACCGGGTCCGGGGATGTTCGCCGAGCGGATCGCCGGTCGGATCACGCTCGGTACCGTCGAGGTCCATCCCGAGCTCGGGCACTTCGGCCCGATGGAGGATCCCGAGTCGATGGCGCGATCGGTCCGGATGTCGAACGGGTCGAGCCCGCTCCCCCGTTGAGCGCGGATGTCCCGTTCGCCGGCACTGTCGGTGCCCACACCTAGGGTGAGGCCATGGCGCTTCCGTTGCCGTCCTCGCTGTCACCCTCCAAAGTGTCCGCATTCAAGGACTGCGCGCTCGCGTTCAGGTTCTCCGCCATCGACAAGCTGGTCGAGCCCCCCAGCCCCGCTGCGACCAAGGGCAGCATCGTGCACCGTGCCCTCGAGTCCCTGTTCACCCACCGGCCCGCCGAGCGCAATCGTGCTCTCGCCGCCGAGACGCTCGATGCGGCCGTCGCGGAGTTCGAGGAGGAGGGCATCCTCGGAGCCCTCGACCTCGACCACGACCAACGCAGCGCCTTCCTCGACGACGCGTCGCTCATGGTCGACCGCTACTTCCAACTCGAGGACCCCACGACCTTCGATCCCGTCGGGGTCGAGTTGATGCTCAGCACCGAGGTCGGGGGGCTTACCCTCCGAGGCATCATCGACCGCCTCGACCTCGACGCCGATGGCGAACTGGTCGTCACCGACTACAAGACCGGCCGCGTCCCCTCCGAACGGCAGGAACTCGCGCGGCTCGGTGGTGTGCACTTCTACGCCCTGTTGTGCGAACGGATCCTCGGCCGTCGGCCGACCAGGGTGCAGCTCATGTACCTGGGGCCTCAGCCACAGGTCATCGTCGCACGCCCCACCGACCAGTCCATCGCGGGGCTCGAGCGACGCATCGAGGCGATCTGGTCCGCGATCGAGCGGGCATGCGAGCACGAGGACTTCCGACCCAAGCAGTCGGCGTTGTGCAACGTGTGCAACTTCAAGCCCTACTGCCCGCTCTACGGCGGCGATCCCGCGCAGGCGCTCGTCGACCTTTCCCCGAGAACCGCCGCGGTACCCGCGTGAGCGGCACCGCGGCACCCGGCACGCACCACGGCAATGGGCCCGTCGGCGGGGACGGCACGGTCGGTCCACGGCGCGACGCCGGGCCCCTTGCCGGCTGGCTCGACTCGCCGATCGTCGAACGCATCGACGAGATCGGTGAACGATGGGCGGACACGCTTCGCGGCCGCCCCTGGGCGGACCGCCTGTTCTACGGGCTGAGCACCGCCGGGGACCACGGCGGGGTCTGGCACGCGATCGCCGTGCTCCAGGCCCTCACCGGTCGGGCATCGTGGCGCGATGGTGTCGAGTTCTCCTCGGCCATCGGCGTCGAAGCCGCGGTGCTCAACGGCCCGGTCAAGCTGCTCTTCCGGCGCAGCCGTCCCGTCGTCGAAGGCGAGCGGCCCCTCCACCTCCGAACACCGCGGACCAGCAGCTTTCCCAGCGGGCACGCGTCGTCGGGGATGTTCGCGGCGACCCTCCTGGCCGCCCGCGGCGGTCGTTCCTGGCCGTGGTACCTACTCGGAGCGACGATCGGCTGGAGCAGGGTGCACGTTCGCATCCACCATCCCTCCGACGTGGTGGGTGGCCTCGTGGCGGGGATACTGCTCGGTCGTATCGGTGCGAGTGCGACCGATTCACTTCGCCGGAGGACCGGGCGCCCCCCCTGGACCGACCAGGGTCCCGTGGGTCCGACGCGCCGGTAGCCTCGCGGACGGTGCCGGAAGATCCACACGACGAGGAGCAGCAGGACCTGTCGCACATGAGCGACTTCGAAGCCCTCATGTGGAACCTCGAGAAGGATCCGCGTCTCTCCGCCAACATCGCCAACCTGTCGATCCTCGACCGGGCTCCCGATCTCGAAGCACTCGCGTCGACCCTCGAGCGGGCCGCGGTCGTCTTCCCACGCCTCAGGCAACGGCCGGCCCCGGTGTTCGGGCGGATCGCGCCCCCTCGCTGGTCACCCGATCCGCACTTCGCGATCGAGCGCCATCTCAAGCACATCGACCTCGGAGGTCGCGCCTCACGCGCCGAGCTCTACCGCCTGGCGTGCTCCATGTTCATGGACCCCTTCGACCGCACCCGTCCGCTCTGGGAGTTCGACGTCATCACCGGACTCCGCGACGGCAAGGCGGCCATGATCCAGCGCCTTCACCACACGATGACCGACGGGCAGGGTGGGCTGCGCCTCTCGCTGGAGTTCATCGACTTCGACCGCGACGCCCCACCTCGTTCACCCGTACCCGCACCCGACGTGGAGTCCCATCCCCTCGGCAGTTTCGTCGGCTCCCTCACCGATGCCGCGGAGCACGTCGTGCGGCGCCAGATCGGGGTCGCCGGGAGGCTGTTCGGAGAGATCGGCGACACCGCCGCGCATCCGGGCCGTCTGGGGGACACGGCACGGTATGTGTCGGGGATCGCCAACTCCGCGGTCCGTCAACTCCGCGCGGGTGACCGACCGTTGAGCCCGTTGTGGAGCGAACGTGGCCTCACCCGCGCCTTCGGCACGCTCGACGTGAGCCTCGCCGACGCGGTGGCTCTGGCCAAGGCGAACGGCGTGACCGTCAACGACGTGTTCGTCACGGGCGCATGCCTGGCGGCAGGCGCGTACCACCGGCACCACCACCACGATCCGTCCGCCCTCCGGATGGCGATGCCCATCAGCCGGCGGACCGGTCGAGGCATCGGTGGCAACGCCTTCTCCCCGACACAGACGGTGGTACCGATCGGCGACGCCAAGCCACTGGTCCTACTCGACGAAGTGCACCAGGTGCTCGCCGCCACCCGCGGAGCCGGCCGCCATTGCGGTCGACGCGTTCGCGGGGCTCATCAACCTGTTGCCCACCTCGGTCGTGGCCCGAACGGCAACCCGGGCGACCTCCGCCATCGACTTCGTGACGTCCAACCTCCGCGCCGCACCGATGGACACCTTCATCGCCGGCGCGCTGTTGGAGTCGAACTACCCGATGGGGCCGCTCATGGGAGCGGCGTTCAACCTCACGACGATGTCGTATCGAGGAACGCTCAACATGGGTGTCGTGATCGATACCGGGGCGATCACCGAACCCGGTCGCCTCGTCACCGAGTTGAACCGCGCCTATCGGCGTCTCCTCGACGCCAAACCCTGACGCCACTCACAACCCGAGCGCGCCGGTGCCGCACCCACGGGTTTTGTCGCGCGAAAGTCGCGTCGTACACGCGACTTTCGCGACAAAACCGGGAGAGGAAGGGGGTCGTCGACGTGACTCAGTTCTGGATGGCGAGGACGTCGACGCGGCTCAGCAACGTCCGGACGTCGAGGAGCAGGTCGGCGATCTCCGAGGTCGACACGATCGAGCGGTCCGACAGGTCGCCGAGACCTCGATCGATCAGTGCGAGAGCCTCGTTGATGGCTTCGCTCTCGGCTTCACGGGTCTCGGTCATCGTCCGCTCCTCCTGAACCTCACGGCCGCCCGAACCGGGGCGGCGCTGCCCCTATGAGCGAGCTTATGCGTCACCCCCCACCTGTCGAGGAGCATTTCGACCCAGCGATGGCGGCCGACCGGTGGCTAACGCGGTGCCAGGTCGTCCAGCGCGGTGTCGACATCGATGCCGAACGGGAGGAGTGCGATCACCGGACAGGTGACGCCGGCGGCCACGTACTCACCGATCCGTTCACGACATCGCTCGGGTGGGCCCCACACGATCAGGTCGTCGACCACCTCGTCGGGGATGGCCTCCAGCGCCGCCGACCGGTCGCCGGCCTTCCATGCCGCCCACATCGGGCCGAGCATCTCGCCGCGGCCCATCCACTCGTGGAACGCGGCGTACACGGGCACGTTCAGGTACGCGGCGATCGCGAGCCGTCCGTACCGATGGACGAGCTCACGGTCGGTGGTGGGTGCGACGAAGACGCGCGCCGCCACCTCCCGCACCGCCCCCGCGGGTGCAGCCGCGTGCACGATGGGCGCGACCCGTGCGGCGTCGGCGGGCGACAACCAGTTGACGATCGCCCCGTCGCCCTCCCTGCCGGCAAGGCGCAACATGCCCTCCCGTAGCGCCGCCACGAAGATGGGCACGGCCGGGTCGGGGACGGGGACCTTCAGCCGGTACCCGTGGCTGGAGAAACCCGTCGCGTCGACGTCGGTCTTCGAGCCGGTGAGGCCCTCGCGAAGGAAGCGAACGGTGTCACGAACACGCCGGTACGGCTCGTCGAAGTCGAGTCCGTTCCAACGGTTCACGATGACGTCGGAGGATGTGCCGACACCGAACACGAAGCGGCCGGGCGCCGCTGCCGCCATCGTCGCCACCTGCTGGAGCAGCGTCACCGGGCCGCGGGTGTACGCCGGCACGATCGCCGTGCCGAGCCGCAACGTGGGTGCCCACACCGACGCGAGCGCCAACGGGGTGAACCCGTCGGTCGCGTCGGCCTCGGCCGACCACACGTCGGTGTAGCCCAGGTCGGCGAGCCGGCGCATCCGCTCGGCCTGCGCATGCAGCGGCAGGTCGTCGAAGGGGATCGTCATCCCCCATCGAGGCATCGTCGCCGACACGGGCCCACTCACGCCCCGGCACCCTCCACCGACGGAAGATGGGACAGAGCGTCGGCGACCTTTGCCTCGGGGTACGCGTAGTCGGTGATCGCCCCTTCGAGGTACTTGGTGTAGGCCGCCATGTCGAGCATCCCGTGCCCGCACAACGCCGTGAGGATCACCTTCTCCTCACCGGTCTCGGCGCAACGCCGTGCCTCACGGATCGCCTCGGCCAGCGCGTGGGTCGGCTCGGGTGCGGGAACGATCCCCTCGGTCCGGGCGAACAGGACCCCCGCCGCGAAGCACTCGTTCTGAGGAAGGGCGGTCGCGGTCATCAGCCCCTGTTCGTAGACGTGGCTGATCAACGGGCTCATCCCGTGATAGCGGAGCCCACCCGCGTGGATGGGGTCGGGGATGAAGTCGTGGCCGAGGGTGTGCATCTTCATCAAGGGGGTCATGCCGGCGGTGTCGCCGAAGTCATAGGCGTACCGACCCTTGGTGAGCGACGGGCACGCCGCCGGTTCGGTCGCCCGGATCTCGGGGGAGATCCGCCCGGCGAGCTTCTCGCGGAGGAAGGGGAACGCGAGGCCGCCGAAGTTGGAGCCGCCGCCGGTGCAGCCCACGATCAGGTCGGGCGAGTCGCCCGCCTTCGCCATCTGCAGGAGTGCCTCCTCGCCGATCACGGTCTGGTGCATCAACACGTGGTTGAGCACCGAGCCCAGTGCGTAGCGCACCTCGGGGTTCTGCGCCGCGACCTCCACGGCCTCGGAGATGGCGATACCGAGCGAGCCGGGATTGTCGGGGTCCTGTTCGAGCAGCTTGCGGCCGTACTCGGTGACGTCGCTCGGAGAGGGGTGCACCGTCGCGCCGAACACCTCCATCATCGCCCGCCGGTACGGCTTCTGGTCATAGCTGGCCCGCACCTGCCAGACCTCGCACTCGATGCCGAACTTCTCGCACGCGAACGCCAACGCGGTACCCCATTGGCCCGCCCCGGTCTCGGTCGTCAGCTTCGTCACCCCGGCCTTGGCGTTGTAGTAGGCCTGCGGGACCGCGGTGTTGGGCTTGTGCGACCCGGCGGGGCTCACGCCTTCGTACTTGTAGTAGATGCGCGCCGGGGTGCCGAGCGCCTTCTCGAGCCGCCGGGCACGGTGCAAGGGTGTGGCACGCCACAGCCGGTAGATGTCGAGGACCTCGCCGGGGATGTCGACGAACCGGTCGGTCGTGACCTCCTGCATGATGAGGTCCATCGGAAACAACGGTGCGAAGTCGTCGGGGCCCGCCGGCTCCAACGTCCCCGGATGCAGCGCGGGAGGTGGTGGCTCGGGCAGGTCGGCGACGAGGTTGTACCAGGTGGTCGGCATTTCGTCGTCGGTCAACACGTACCGCAACGGCTCGGACATTCGCTCCCCCTCGGTTCACGGGTACGCCCCACCCCGGAGCGCCACGGGGACTCTACGGGCCGCGGAGAGGCGGCGGGGCCGCTCGACCTGCGGCGGAACGACCGACGATCAGGCTCGCGTGCGCGGCGTCGGCTCGCCGTCGCGCACGATGGAGGACTGGCTCGCGACGGCCATCAGTTCACCGGTCTGCGACCACAGGTGGACCAGCCCATGACCGAACCCGTGTTCCACGCCGTGGATGCGTACGTCGACCAGCACCCAGTCGGTGTCGACGATGTTCACGACGCGGATGGTGTTGTCGAGGCTGTTGGCGTTGGTCCATCGACCGAGTGCCTGCGCGATGCCGAAGGGTACGTAGTCCCCGAGGATGGCGACCGTCGCCGAACTGGAGGCCAACTCCGGAAGGCGGATCCACAGCGCCGAGCGACCGTCGGGGCTGGGTGCGCCGTCGAGGTCCTCCCACTGCCTGCCGGCGGCGAGCCGCATGTCCATCCGCTCCATGACCGTGCCGCTCACGTCCCAGTTCGACGCACGGGCGGGGCAATCCTCCGGTTCGGGGACCTCGGGTGGCCGCTCCCACCGCCCCGTTCCGTCGAAGGGGCGCGATCCGAGTGCCGCATTGACGGTGAAGACCTCCCGGTCGCCCACACGACCGACGACGCGCCCCTGGGTGGTGAAGTGACCGTCGGTGGCGATGACGATGTCGAGGTCGACCACCTCGCCGAGGGTGGCATAGGAGAGGTACTGGGCCGTCGCCCAGACGGTGGGGCGGCCGGTGACCGCCTCGAGCGCGGTGATCGAGGCGCCCAACCCGCACCCTCCGAAGAGGAACCGACCGCGGGTCGCGAGCCCCGGAACCACCTCGAGGCGCCATCGCAACGGCCTCCCCTCGAACTCGGACCCACCCGCGGGGTGGAGCCCGAAGAAGACCGCGGCTTCCAGCGCATCCATCCGGCGAACCCTATTGGCAACCCGCCGCCTCCCCGCCTGAGCCATGCGCCGTGGTCGTACCCGGCCGGCCAGGCGATCGGCCGGGATGGTCGGGCACCGGAGGCGTGCGCGTTCCGTAACGTGTCGTCCATGGACGCACCCTGGCTCGGAGACACCTGTTCGTTGGTCGAGGCGTTCCGCTCGGGCGAGCGGTCCCCCGTCGAGGAACTGGAGGCGACACTCGCCGCGGTGGCCTCCAGCGACCTGAACGCGATCACCCATGTCGACGCCGAGGCGGCGAGGACGGCGGCCGCGGGTGCGGACGTGTCGCTCCCCTTCGGCGGCGTGCCACTGGCCGTCAAGTCCCTCGAGCCCGTCGAGGGTTGGCCCTACGACCGCTGTTCGGACGCACTCGTCGGCGAGACCGCGCCACACACGTCCACCGCTGTCCGCCGGCTGGTGGCCGCAGGTGCGGTGCCGGCCGTGCAGACGACGGCGAGCGAGTTCGGCGGCCTCAACGTGTCGGTCACGAGGCGTTACGGCGTCACCCACAACCCGTGGCGGCACGGCCGAACCGCCGGCGGCTCGTCGGGCGGTTCGGCCGCCGCGGTCGCGGGCGGAATCGTCACGATCGCCACCGGCGGTGACGGGGGCGGTTCTATCCGCATCCCCGCAGGGTTCAACGGCCTGGTGGGCATGAAGGGGACGGCCGGACGGATCCCCCGAGGACCGCGTACCGAGATCCATCCCTTGACCGTGGTGCTCGGCCCGATGGCACGGTCGGTCCGCGACGTGTGCCGCTGGTACGACGTGGCATCGGGTCACGACCCGCGTGACCCCTACAGCCTTCCCAAGGTGCAGGGTTGGGAGCGCGACCTCGGCACCCACGACCTCAGCGGCAGGACCGCGGTGATTGCGCCGACGCTCGGTTCCGCCGTCGTCAACCCGGAGGTCGAGCGGCGGGTGGTGGAGGCCGGGGAGGCGCTGGCGCGCGATGCGGGACTCCGGCTCGTCGACTGCGACGTACACCTGCCCGGACTGGGCTTCGAATGGGCGATGGCCAACCTGTGCCAACTCCTTCGGGACCTCGGCGACCACTACCCGGAGTGCGAGGCGGACCTCACCCTCGAGATCGGGTTCGGGTTGAGGATCGCGACCGAACACTTCAACCTCGACATGATGTCGAAGGTCGAGGCGGCCCGAACCGAGGCGAACGAACGGATGGCCGAGGTGTTCGACCGGGTCGACTTCGTCATCGCCGCCACCAACCCGGACGTCGCCTTCGCTGCGGACGTCACGCTGAACCAGCAGGTTGCGGGTAAGCCCGCGCCGCCGGAGAACAACGGTGCGCTCACGATTCCCGCGAACATCGTGGGCAACCCGGCCATCTCGGTGCCGATCGAGCCGCTCGACGGACTCCCGGTGGGGATGCAGATCATCGGCCGTCACCACGAGGACGCCCTGTTGCTGGACCTCGCGGCCGTCGTCGAGCGCGAACGGCCCTGGCCCCTCACCGCACCGCGGTAGGCGTCGGACGCTGGAGCGGGAGCGAGCCCGGCGAGCGTGTTCTCAACCGGCCACCTCCCATTGTGGCAGTCTCCGCGCGAACCGAGTTCGACGAACCCACGCCGAGCGAACCGAGAGGATCATCCATGTCATCGGACGCACACATCCATGTCGTCCTCGACTACTTCGACGGATGCAACACGGGTGAGCTCGAACACCTACAGCGCACCCTGGACACCGATGTCGTGCACAACTCAACGGCTTCCCTTATCTCGGTCGCGGGTACCTAGGCAAGTAGTGGCCACTCTGCGCTGCCCGCGCGCTTCTCGGCCATCGTCGTAGCCCGACTGGATCCATGACCGTGCCCCCAATAGCGCGAGTGGTCTGCCCCGGGTTCGGCGGAGTTGGGAATCTTGGATTCTTGGGGTGTTGTCCTCTAGGAGGTGATTGGCGGCGGACCCGCCGGGGGATGCAGACATCGGAACCTCCTGTTGCGTGATTTCGGGGATATCTGCGTAGAGTGTAACAATCGGTAGTTGCGCAGCAACGCGACCTGCCCCAGAATCCGTAACACGCAGACCAGGAGGATACGGAGGCACGATGGCTGAGACGCACCCCCTACTGGCGCGCGCTCGGGAGCGAGCCCGCTACTCCCAGGACGATGTGGGAGCAGCCCTGGGGGTCAGCCGAGCCATGGTCAGCTACTGGGAGGCGGGATCTCGTTCTCCCAACGACCGCCAGCTCGCCTCCTTGGCGCGTCTCTATGGCGTCGAGCTCTCCGACCTCTTGGCGGGACGCGACGCGGAACCTGTCGGCATCGACCTCACCGGGATGCTTCTTCGCGCTGACAACGCGGTGGACCCTGAGTCCGCCTCGGGTCTGCAGGAGTTCGTCCAGTTCCTCGAGCGGTACGCCGAGCTGTCTCGCCTCACCAAGACGCCGATCAGGGGAATGACCCAGAGTCCCTACGTCTACCGGTCAAAGTTCAGCCAGAAGGACGACGCCCGCCGGAAGGCCGAAGAGGTGCGGGCCCACCTCGGGCTCGGCGCCGGGCCGATCTCAGACGCGGACACGGTCTGCGAGATGCTCGGGATAACGATCTATCGGGCGCCACTCGGCGGAGACCTTCGCAAGGCCCCGTCGGGTGCCTTCCTGAACCACCCCAGTGTCGGCTTCTCAATACTCGTCAATCTCGACATGACACCAGGGAGGCGGCGCTTCACAGTCGCGCACGAGATCGCCCACGCTCTTTTTCACAGTTCAGAGGAGCGATGGGTCATCTCTCACGGGCGGGGGCCACGCGAGGACTTCGCGGACGAGTTCGCTGGTGAGTTCCTGATGCCAAGCGAGGGGGTTCGCCGGTTCATGGAGGAGGCAGGCATGCCTCCGCGGATCACCGAGGACGTGGACGTCATCCACATCCAGCGGTACTTCCGAGTGTCCTTCCCCACTGCCCTGGTCCGCCTGAAGCAGATGAATGCGATCACCGCGGCCACCTATCACGAGCTACGTCGAGCGGTTCGTCCGGTCGCGCTCGCCAGGTCGCTCGGTTATCGCATCGATCCTGAGGAATACCAGCAGGACGCCGAGCGGTGGCGCATCCGTCGGTTCCCTCGCGCCTTCCTACGGATGCTCCGACACGCCGTCGTGACCGAGGTGATGTCTCCACCGTCAGCCGCCGCGTTCTCGGGCCTGTCGATCGCTGACGTCGTGCAGATCCTCGGTCAGCCGCTCGAGGGTACGGATGAACCTGAGGGCACTGAGGTCGAGTTCGCCGAGTACGAGGACAGTGGTGTCGTCCCCCGAGCATGAGAACGTCACCGACACCGTCGTCCTTCTGTATTTCCTTCTGGTAGGAGAAGCCGAACTTCTCGTCGAGCTCCTGGACGGCGCCATCCAGGTGCCACGAGCTGTGTACGACCCCGAGGACCGTGACCTCCCAAGCGAGGCACTCCGCCACTCGGACCTGCTCTCGGAGATGCGCCAATCGGCGCGCCACTACGAAGTCGCGGATCGGACTGGCGATGCACCCGGCCTGCATCTGGATCGTGTCCTCGCGGTCGACACGCTCTATGACGCTGGCCTTGTACGAGTCGTGGACATGACGCCCGAAGAGCTCACCGAGGCCGCCGGGCTCCAAAGCCGCTCCGTCACCAAACGCCACCCGATACGGGCGCCCCTCGGCGCGGGCGAAGCAGCCTGCGTCGCCATCGCCTCAAGTCGCGGTTGGTCAATCGTCACCGACGACGACGCTGCGTTGGAGGTGATGCGGAGCATCTGCGGCAAGGACGAGTTCGAGTACGAGCGCATCAGGAAGCTGCTGATGCGCGCCGGTCAGGAGAAGTTGATCACCAAGCAGCGGGCCAATGACATCCACGCGGAGATGCGTGGGCTCGGCTTCTGGGACAAGGGAACGCCGTTTCCCGAAGCCTGACGCGCCCTGCGCCCCTGCGGCTCACCCGTTAGAAGTCGGGCCTGGACAGCAAGAGGCCTGAACCGCCCCGGGTTGCGTGACCGCTCGTGTTATTGGGTGACCAGCTCGGTGGCTGGGTGGTTCTGACGGTAGTAGGTGTCTTCGACCGCTGCCGGGGTCGTGTAGCCGGGGTCGGCGGTGATGGTGCCGTGGAGCCGCTGGTGGTTGAACCAGTCGATGTAGGTCATGGCCGTGAACTCGACGTCCTCGAGGCCTCGCCATGGTCCGTGCCGGTAGATGAGCTCCCACTTGTAGAGCCCGTTGAAGCTCTCGGCGAGGGCGTTGTCGTAGCTGTCACCCTTGGAACCGACCGACGCGACGATGTCGTTGGCGGCGAGCCGCTCGGCGTTGAACGCGATCACCTCTTGGACTGGCGGTCGAGCTCCGCCCCGAAGAAGGCCGACGCCGCCTTCAGGATCTCGTTCGCCCGGCGCAGCTCGCGGTTCTCCCGCTCCAACTGCTTGATCCGTTCACGCTCCTCGGTCCTCACGCCCGCCCGGTGTCCGCCATCGACCTCGGCGCGGCGAACCCACACCCTCAGCGTCTCGCGATGCACGCCGAGCTTCCCGGCAATCTCACCGATCGCGGCCCACTGTGACGGGTAGTCACCCTGGTGGTCGAAGACCATCCGCACCGCCCGCTCCCGCAGCTCGGCCGGATACCGCTTCCCTCTACCAACTCCTGACATGTGCTCCATCCTCTCAAGGAGGAGCAGTCACGCGACCCGGGGCGGTTCAGTCACGTAACCCAGGGCGGTTCAACATCCCATTCTGAGTGTCAGTGGTCGTGTTCATGATGGAAACCATGAATACGCAGCTCATGCTCGTCGGCGAGGATCTCGAGGTCGTGGCCGACACCGACGTCCCCCGCACCGGCGACACCTCCGCGGCGGGGCAGGACCGCCTCGAGGTCGCCCGCCGCGGCATCGCCCAGGCGCGGTTGGCCCTCCGTTCGTGCACCCGACGCTTCGACAGTGCCGAACTCTCCGACGACCCCCGTGAGCGCCTTCACGTTCACGGAGCCCGGCCGGTGCGGGCCACGGCGGCATGAGCCGCGAGGCGGTACCGGATCCGGCAGGCCGTCACGGCAGTACCGTGACCCCATGACCGAGATCCTCCTCATCGACGGAGTCCGCACACCGATCGGCCGCCGCGGAGGCGGCCTCCGCGGCGTACACCCGGCCGACCTCCTGGCGCACACCCTCGGTGCCCTCGTCGAGCGCACCGGGGTCGACCCCGCGGCGGTCGGCCAGGTGGTGGGCGGTTGTGTCAGCCAGGTGGGCGAGCAGTCCTTCAACGTGACCCGCACCGCCTGGCTCACGGCGGGCTTTCCCAAGGAGGTCGCCGCCACCACCGTCGACACGCAGTGCGGATCGTCCCAACAGGCGGTCAACGTCGCCACCGCGCTGGTAGGTGCCGGTGTCGTCGACGTCGCGATCGCGTGCGGGGTCGAGTCCATGAGTCGCATCCCCATCGGTGCCAACTCGTCGAAGAAGCTCGGCCTCGGCGTACCGATCCCCAAGTCGTACTTCGCCCGCTACGAGTTCGCCTCACAGTTCGAAGGCGCCGAACGCATCGCCGACCGATGGGGTATCACCCGCGCCGAAGCGGATGCGTTCGGCGTCGAATCACAACGACGGGCGGCCGCCGCATGGGCCGAAGGCCGTTTCGACACGCAGGTCGTGCCGATCGAGGCGCCGGTACTCGATGACGAGGGATCCCCCACCGGCGAGACCCGAACGGTCGGGCGCGACGAAGGCCTCCGCGACACCACCCTCGAAGCGCTCGGAGCGCTCCAGGCCGTCGCCCGCGACGACGGCGTCCACACGGCGGGCACGGCCAGCCAGATCTCCGACGGTGCGGCGGCAGTGCTGCTCGCAAACCGCGACGCGGCAAACGCGTTGGGGCTCGTGGGTCGGGCCGCCGTGCTCGACACGGCACTCATCGGGGTCGACCCCACCACCATGCTCACCGGTCCCATCGACGTCACCCGCCACCTGTTCGACCGCACCGGCCTCGGCATCGCCGACATCGACCTCACCGAGATCAACGAGGCCTTCGCCAGCGTCGCGCTCGCGTGGATGCGCGAGCTCGACGCCGACCCCGCGACCACCAACCCGAACGGGGGCGCTATCGCCTTGGGACACCCGCTCGGCGCAACCGGGGCGTTCCTCATGACCAAGGCCCTCCACGAACTCGACCGGACGGACGGCACCCATGCCCTCATCACGATGTGCTGCGGCGGCGGCCTCGGCACCGGCACCATCCTGCGCCGCGTCTGAGGATCCGGTCCCCGACGGGCCCTCCACTCCAAGCGCTCCGCACCCGCAGCGGCGGACCTCGGGGCACCCACCGCGACCACCGAGCCGGGCTGCCCTCGGGGCCGCCCTCGCCGTCACCCTCACCGTTTCGGCGCTCCTCGTCACCGGCTGCTCACGCTCACCGGCGGGCGACAACGACCGGCGGGGCAGAGACGCCGTCACCGCAAACGCGATCGTCGAACGAATCGTGGACGGCGACACGATCGTCGCACGAGCGGGTGATTCCCGGCTGAGAGTCCGGATGATCGGCTTCGACACCCCAGAAAGCGTCGACCCGCGGCGACCGGTCCAGTGCTACGGCAAGGAGGCAAGCCGCCACCTCGCCACGCTCATCCCACCCCGAAGCCGTGTGCGGCTCGAACGCGACACCGAACGAGAGGACCGCTACGGACGGACCCTCGCCTACGTGTTTCGGGCATCGGACGGGCTGTTCGTCAACGTGCAGATGGTCCTCGACGGCTACGCACACACCCTCACCGTCCCGCCCAACGTCAGCTACACCGCCCGCTTCGCCGACGCCGCCCGACAGGCACGCGCCGCCGGCCGGGGACTCTGGAGCGCATGCCCCCTCGAACAGTCGTGAACACCGCACCAAGGCGCGACCACCGTTCCGCCGACACCGACACCCGCGCGGTGTCGAACCCACCGATGCACCGGCCGATCGCCCCCGCTCACCCCTCCCGCATCAGGTCACGCATCTCCCGCCAGCCGATCAGGTGGGCACCCTGGGAAGCCAGAGCCGCGGCGAGTGGGCCATCGGACGCGACGAGCGCGAGATCGTCCACGCGGGCCTCCCAATCGGTCCCGGTCGCCCGCAACTCGGCGGTGTCCACCGCCGGATGGACGTACAGCTCGGTCACCCCCGGACGAAGCGCCGAGACCACCTTGTCGATCGCGCCGCGAGACCCCACGCCGCCCACGTACACGAAGTGGTCGGGAAACACCACACCCTCCTCGGCAGCGAGCCGCCGAAAGGGAAAGCCCGCCGCCCGCTCCGCCGACGCAGGAGCCATCCGCAGCGGAAGCCCGAACTCCACCGCAAGGTCGAGATAGACGTCGAAGAACTCGGGGCGCAACTGCAGCGTGCCCATGTGACTGTCGAGATGGGTGACGTCGACACCCCACAACCCGGCCCTCTCGACCTGTGCCTGACACTCCCTCCGCACCTCGTCGAGGTCGGCGTGATCCCACACGTCGGCCACCGTGCGGGGGAAGCCCCCGTCGCCATCGAGCAGCGACGGGGCGTGGGTGATCGGACCCCAACGGTACGACCCGTACTCGGCGTTGAGCGTGAGATGAACGCCGACGTCCTCGCCGTCCAGCTCGGCGACCGCGGCGCGGACCACGGGCACGGCACCATCAGCGTCGCGCTGGTGGCGATACCCTCGCGCATCGCTCGGAGGCAACCGACGTTGCCCGAGTGGGAGAGGCCGAGATCGTCACAGTTGACGACCACCAGCCGGTCCTCGGCCGTGTAGCCGAGCCGCTCGGCCAGAGTCCCCTCGGTGCTCACCTCCGGCACCCTACGTGGTGGGAACGACCGGGACCGCGACGGCAGCGACGCTGCGGCCACACCGTCAGGACCGTCCGGCAGCAGGTCTGCCCGGCCGACGCGGCTCTGGCGGAGCCCGGCGAACAGGTCGTCCTCGGGGAGCTCGACGTCGACGGTCGACCGGGCGAGGATGTAGTCGTCCCAGCAGTAGACCGCCGCCGTCTCCTCGGGGTCAACGCGAACCAGAACGGCTCGGCCGGGTCGATCTGGGTGGCGTGGGCACGCAGCGCGCCGTCACGCACTCCGAGGTAGGCGCCGACGTCGACCTTCGTGGTGATCCGATGGTCCTGGTCGCCCCGCTCGAACCACCGCTCGTCGTAGGGGGACTTCCTGCCGAGCGCCAGGATCGCCTCGTGCACCGCCCGGATACGCCCCAACGACCACACCGAGTAGTACATCTTCGACGGCTGCCAGGGATCGCCCGCGCCGGGATACCACGCCGGATCCGCCGCCCGGTCGAACGCCCTCACGCACACGTCGTGCACCCGTATGTGATCGGGGTGGGGGTAGAAGCCCTGGTCGTCGCCGTAGGTGACGACCACATGGGGCTGACGTAACCGGATCAATTTCACCAGCCGGCCGACCGCCTCGTCCAAGGGGGCGTTCGCGAAATGAGTGGGATCCGGCGTCTCCTCGGCGGGCGATTCGGCCCGGTCCGTCGCCGCGGACTCGCCCTCCGCGTCGGGCCGCGGCGAGTCGGGCATCCCGGAGTCGTGATAGCCGAGCAGGTCGACGTGGTCGAAGCCGATGATCGCAGCCGACCGGGCGAGCTCTCCGGCGCGCACCGCTGCCAGGTTGGCCCGAACCTCGGGACGGTCCATCGCCGGGTTGAGAATCGACCCCTGCTCGCCGCCGGTGCAGCACACGAGTGTCGCCTCGACCCCCTCCGCGCGGTAGTGCGCCACCATCGCCGCGCCCTTGGACGCCTCGTCGTCGGGATGCGCGTGCACCGTCATCAACCGGAGCCCCGCACCGACCGCGGTGTACAACCCGCTCACGACACGCGAATGGGTTCGAGCTCGAGGCCGTTGCCCGCCTCGTCGTCGTCGACCTCGAGGAGACGCCAACCGAACAACTCGGCCAGTCGCCTCCGCCCCTCGTGAGGACCGGACGCGATCACCTCGTCGCCCGGCTCGAAGACCACATAGGAGCGCGGCCGGTACAGGTACTGGCCCCGCCGCAGCAGTGCGAGGACGTGGAACCCCGGCTCGATGTCGATCTGGGCCTCGCCCAACGGGCTGCCCGCGAGTGGTGCACCGTCGGCCACCGGCATCCGCACCACGACCTCGTCGCTCTCACCCAGCGCCATCGCGACGATCGGATGCACGTCCCACTCGCCGTCGACCAATTCGACCATCTGCGACGCCTGGTCGCCCAACTCCTCGGTCGCGTGGGAGAGCTGCAGCAGCCCGCGCAGCGACGACGGATCGACGTCGGACGCGCTCGCCCGAAGCACCCAGAGCTGCAGATGGTCCTTCATCTCGTCCAGACGTGATGCGAGGTGGCCGACCTCGGCCGCCAGCCCCCGGTCGCGCAACGCCAACGCCGAATAGGCCAGACCCACCGCCACCTCCGAGATGTTCTTCATCTCGACGAGAACGTCCACCGCGCGGTCGAGATCGGAGATCACCCCGGGGGGCGGAGCCGGAGGGGGGCTCCACGTGGGTGCCGCAGCCAGTTCGTGAAGACGCGCGATACCCGGAGGGGACCCGCGGAGGAACAACACGTCACCCGGAAGCAGCACCAGATCGCCGTCGATCTCGGTGACCCAGTCCCGACCGCGCCGGATCGCCATGATTCGCAACCCGGTGGCAACCGGAAGCTCCAACGACGCCACCGGACGATTCGCCATGTGGCTGCCCTCGCGCACCCACACCCGGTGCGACACCTCCTCGGCGTTGGACAGGTCGGCGATCAACTCGTCGGGGATCCCCAGGCGATGCGTGACGATGCGCGTGATGTCGATGGCCGAGTTGCCGATCGCCTCGATCGCCGAGACGACCCCCAACACCGACGCCATCGACTCGGCCTCGCTCGGACGACGGACCGCGAGGATGCACACGGTGCGCATGTCCTGCACCAGGCCGGTGAGACGATCCTCGAGTTGGACCACCTCCTCGCACATCCCCGGGTCGTTGAAGTACACCGCGGCGTACGCCAGATCCACCATGAGCTCGGAGGTGTCCTTCGCCTCCGAGAGCATGGTGCGAAGACTTCGAGGGCGATCGTCCATAGATGGTCCGTCGAGCGTAACGGACGCGGGGCCGCCACGGCTCAGCTTCCGGTCGTGCTCCAGTGCCACGGCTCCGACGGGAGGTTCCGCAACCCGAACGACGCCGCGTTCGCCTGCAACCACACGAAGCAAGGATCGCTCCTCGTGCCGATGAGCGTCCCATTGCAGGTGATGTCGAGCGCGAGACCCTTTTCGTGCATCGAACGCCCCGGAACGGCCGTCGGCGGTCGGCACTGGCCGGACGGCATCAACCAGATCGAATAGTCGTCGGTACCGCAGTGCTGGCGACGCAACTCGATCTGCCGGTTGACGTCCCGATAGGCGCTCCCGCCCAGCCGGAGACCGACGACCGCAGCCGCGCTCACCATCGCGCTCACCTGCGGTGCGATCGCGCGGGCCACCACGAAACCTGCGGCGACGACGGTGTCGACCGGTTGGGGAACGGGGATCACAACCGGCGGCGAGGTGGTCGTGGGAGGGACCGAGGGCGAGCCCGCCGGTGTGGTGACGGGCGCGGAGGCGGTCGACGGCGCGGGGACCGACGCCACCGGTTGGGCGGTCGAGCGACCCGGTACCGCCGAGGTGGGGGCCTTCGACGTCGACCGACGCGCCGAGACGGGCACGTACTTCCGGGCGGTCGCCGCGAGGTTCTCCTCACGGTCGCGAAGCGCCCTCGCCGCGGCGGCGTCGACCTGGGCCAACGCGTCCGCCTCCGACACCGCCGCCTCCAATCGCCCGTTCACGGCGACGAGGACCGCCTGTTGGTTGGCGCGCAGCGCGCCGATCGTGCGCACCTCCCGGTCGGCGTCGTCACCCGCCCGGCGCGCGGCGGCCGCTTCGTCGAGGGCCGCACGTCGGCGCCGCAACTCCCGATGCGCGGAGCGTTGCCGCCGCAGGAGTTGAGCCATCCGGTTCTGCTCCCGGTCGAGGAGGGTGACCCGCCAGGCCATATCGCTGGAATCGCCGGCGGTCAGGATGCCCAACGGCGAACGACGGTCCGCACCGATGTACGCGACCACCGCGGCCTGTCGCATGTTGCGGTCGGCGACCGCCGCGGCGTCGGCGGCGACCCGCTCACGCGCCTTCGCCTCGTCGACCGCCGCATCCGTCGCCGCTTGAAGCTCGCGAGCCGCCGCCAACGCGGAAAGAGCCCGCTGCTCGCGCGCCGCGGTGTCGGCCATCAGCGCCTCCACCTGATCGGCATCGGCACGTGCGACGTCGACCTTCTGCGCCGCTCGTCGGTGCCGACGGTCCACCGGAGCGCTCGTGGAGGGCGTCGACGCGGATCGGTCGGTGGCCGCCGGGGCGCCCGTCGCCCCTTGGGCCGACGCGGGGGCGGCGGCGAGCACCCCCGGCAACACCGTCACCACCACCGTGGTCGACACCAGCACACGCCGCCAGGCGTGCCCGTGCGCACGCGAGCGGCGACGAACGGCCCACGGGGAGCGCGACACCGACGTCATGAGGTGGTGGTCGGTTCGAGACGGGGAAGCCACAAGGACATGAAGGCGAATGAGCCTATTTGCCCAGATCGAGGCGTGTGACGGAAAGCCGATCGGTGCCGGAGTCGTGCTCCGGTCATCGTGCCGCACTCACACCGTTGCGGAAGATCTCCAACACCGTGTCGTCGTCGGGTGCACGCTCGGGATGGTCCATGAGTCCGAAGGTCAGCCCGTCGGCGGTCACGATCCCCGCGATGTCCTCGGCCGACCCGTCGGGGTTCTCACCGGGCGGATATCGCAATGCCGGGCGCCAGCCGTCGGCACTCTCGAACAGGAACCGGCCCTCGCCGTGCGCGCACGGGAACCGGAGGGTCGCACCCTCCAGGCCAGCCAGCCACGGCGAGCCGGCAGCGGGGTCGACGACGTGCGGTTGGTGTCGAAGGTTGCGGAACGTGCCGTTGAGATTGGTCGTGAGCGTGACACCATCACCGAACAGGCCGGCGCGGACGGCGACCTGGAACCCGTTGCAGATCGCGATGACCGGTCGGCCCGCCAACGCGGCGAGTTGATCGGCGAACGTCCAGCGCAGACGCGCCCCTGCGACGGCACCCGCGCCGAGATGGTCGCCGTAGCTGAAGCCGCCGGGCAGACACACGACGTCGTAACGGTCCAGACGATCCGTCCCGTCGAGGAGCGACGCCATCATCACGTAGCGGGCCGAAGCCCCGACACGCTCGAATGCGAACGCCGTCTCGACGTGGGAGTTGGTCCCTGGAGTGTGCAGGATGCCCACGCTGGGCGCGCTCACCGGCGTGCCTCGGTACCGCCGGGGCGGCGATCGAGCGCATCCTCGAACGCGGTGCGCCAACGCAGGACCACCTCGTCGGTGCTCAACGGCTCCGCCCCGAGACGCACACCGGTTCCGGCGTCGGTGATCCGACCGACCACCAGCGGTTCGAGCTCGGAGGAGAGCGACGAGACGTGCTCGGGTGGCACCTCCAACAAGGCCCCGCACCGGTGCTCGGCGAACAGGCCTGCGGACCCGCCGACGGCGGCAGGGTCGAAGACCGCTCCGAGGCCGGTCGCCTCGGAGTTGGCCAGTGCCGACGCGAACATCCCACCGGCGTCGATACGTCGACCCGACGGTGCCACGGCCGACGCGAGTGCGGCGCAGGCGTCCAGCACGCTCCGCGCCGACCCCACGTCGACGAGATCGACACCGCCCGCCTCACTCGCCGCCACACCCGTCACCCGCGACGGCCGTACCCGCCAACGCCGGTGTGCGCGGACCGATCAGCACCAGATGGTTGCCGGACCTGGTCCACTGCTCGGGGCGCAGCGCCGACACGTCGGCCACCTTGCCCAATGCCGACACGAATACGGCCGGCGGGACGCTCACCACGCCCTCGGCCGTGTCGGTGGAGCCGGCGGAGGAATCCTTGCCCGAGATGAACGGAGTGCCGAACCACTCCGACAGCCCGGCGAGCTCCTCGACCATCGCGACCAGCCACTCGTCGGAAAAGGGGGCGCGGTCCGGCGTGTAGAAGTTGTCGCACAGGCACACATCGCCTCGCGCCACACCTGCCAGCGACTGGGTCACCAGGGCGCTCAGCACGCTCTGGCGAGCGGCGGCGACGGGGTCCACGTCGAACAGGTAGGGGTGGAAGCCCGTCGAGAACACGATGCCGGCCCGCGACGCCCGGAGCGGACGGCTCGCGTAGTAGCCGGTGGCGACCCCGTGACCCCGCCCCTCGAGCGGGCCGTAGTGGGTGAGGCCCTGGACGCTCGAGTCGTACTGCAACGCGGCGAAGGACTGGTCGGCGACCTCGGTGTCGGCCGCCACCGACGCGGGTGTCGTCGCATCGACGGGCGGCCACTCGTGACGGGGCGGCGCGACCTCCGGCGTGGGGCCTGCCGAGCGCGGCTCGGGCTTCCATTCCAGCAGGTCGTAGGCGACGTCGAAGCCCAGTTCGCCGCCGACTCCGCCGGACGTCCCCGGGGCGTCGGTCCCGGTCGGGACGACACCACGGCGCGCCGCCGCCACGAACTCCTCCTCGCCCACCCGACCGTGGGTGACCCGGTAGCTGCCCTTCCCCGTGAACGAACCGATGACCGCGCCGCGCACGTCGTGCAGGGCGAGCACCGCGCGGGTCTCGTCGAGGCGGTCGGGTGGCACCGCCAGCAGCATCCGCTCCTGGGACTCCGACAGCAGGATCCTCCACATGGCGAGGCCGTGGGTCTTGAGCGGCACGAGCGCGGTGTCGATCCACACCCCGCACGGGTCGCCCATTTCGCCGACCGCGCTGTTCAGCCCCGCGGCACCGAGATCGGTGACCGCGCGAAGGCAGCCCCGGTCGCGCAGGTCCCCGATGGCGCCGCGGAACTTGATGCCCTCGAGCGGGGCGCCGATCTGCACCGAAGTCGCGTCCATCGCCGCCGCACCCGCCGAACTCGCCGACGCACCGTGGATACCGTCGTTGCCGGTGAGGCCACCGATGAGCACCACCAGGTCGTGCGGTTCGGGCACCCCCCGTGCCGCGTCGGCGACGGGGATCAGGCCCACGCTGCCACCGAGCGCGAACGGCTTCGCCCGGTACGCCGGATGGAAAGTCATTCGCGACCACATCATCGGCACGCCGAAGGTGTTGCCGTACTCCTTGACCGCGCGGACGGTCTCCACCGCGATCCGGGCCGGATCGGGTCTGCCCCGAACGACGGACTCGGTGCCCGGGATCCCCGTGGCGGTGTACTCGAAGACCCCGATCGGATCGGCACCCAGGCCGGTTCCGAGGATGTCGCGCAGAACCCCGCCGATCTTGGTCAACTGACCGAAGTAGGCCGACACGGCGGAGGGCCCGTTGTGGGTCTCCGCCTTGAGCGCGATCGCATGCCCGTCGGTGAAGTCCCACACTCCGGCGTTGTCGTGGAACATCGACACGATGTTGGGGTTGCCGGTGGCCCTCGCCGCGTCGATCAGGCGCTGCAGCAGCCCACCGAGGGCCTTCCAGGTGGTGTGGTCGCAGTGGTCGCTCCAGCGGGCGTCGAGCGCTTCGATCAGCACGTCGCTCACGTGGTCCGCACCGGTGCGAACCTGGATGCCACGGATCACCTCCATCTGCGACGCGTCCAGGCTGCGACCGTTGGCCCTGCCCAGCGCGGCCAGTTGCGCCGGCGTCATCGAGACCAGGTCGAAGGTCTCCATCGGTGTGTACTCGCCGACGGGCGACAGCGTGTCGTAGTGCGGTTCGGTCTCGTGCAACTCCTCGATGTTGGGGTTGCAGGCCTCCGACGCCACGAAGCCGGCCAGGCGCGGATCGCCCGAGGCGTACACCGTCGACACCTTGGCCGCGATCGCGTCGAGGCCGACCATCCGCGCGACGCCGACGATCGTGTCGTGTTCGTTGTCGACGATTCCCCGCCGGTAGCCGACCTGCACCTCGCCGGGGCCGAGCAGCGCCGCGTCGCCGGAGCGAACCGTCTCGGTGAGCGGATCGGCCAGCACGGCCTCCAACGACGACAGCGCCTCGTCGGTCGGCGTCGACCCCACCTCCAGGTAGTAGACCCGCCACGACCGCAGGTCGGCCACCTCCCGACGAAGGTGCGGGTCGGCGTCGTCGCCGGCGCTCCGATGGACCGCGAACTTCAGGATCGTCGGAGAGTGCATCGGGTCGGAGAAGGGCTCGGGTCCGGATCGGGGAGGCCGATCTTAGGGGCCGGACCGGGACGAGCAGCAGGGCCGCACCGATCCCCCGGCACGCGACCCCGCGACCGGTAGTGTCGTGCGATTCCCGATTCCCGAGGAGCCCCCTGATGTCCGCAGGCGAGTCGGCGGCCGCCACCGCCACTTCCATGTCCGATGCCGCCGAACGCCTCCGCGAGCGGGCCGACCGGATCGACGCCGTGGCCGAGCAGTACCGCAAGGGAGCCGAAGGGGAGGCGGCGTTGGTCGCCGCCCTCGAACCGTTGACCGCCGCCGGTTGGACGGTTCTCGCAGACCGGTCCCGTTCCGGCACCACCGGAAACATCGACGTCATCGCCATCGGCCCCGGCGGCGTGTTCGCCATCGACGCGAAGCACTGGTCGGGGACCCTCGCCGTCGAGGACGGGTCGTTGCGCCAGAACGGCCATCGACGCGACGACGCACTGGAGGGTGTGCGAACGCAGGCGGCCGAGGTCACCGAGACGCTCGCGCGCTCCGGTGCGCCCGGGCTGACCGCGTGGCCGGTGCTGTGCTTCACCGGCGAGGCGGCCTCCCCCTCGCCCGAGCCGCTCGGCGGAGTGGTCCTGACCGGAGTCGCGACCATCGAATGGTCGATGCGGAACCTGCCTCCCGTGCTGCCGCCGGAATGGGTCGCCTGGTGCTCACAGGTCCTCGACGCGACGATGCCCGCTCGGGTGGGGGAACGAATCGACGTCGTTCCCGCCGCACCGCCCGCCGAGGACGTGCTGTTCCTCACCCAGTGGTCCAAGGCCTCGATGCGGCGGTGCTACGTCAAGGACGAGAACGGCACGCAGGGTGGCTACATCGATCTGACCGACCACACCGTGCACGCCGCCGACGACGGCGCGCGGGCGGTGCTCGACATGCTCGTTCCGTTCGCCGCCCGTGGCACGGCCGGTGAGTCGCCCACCGATGGATCACCGCCCGTCGACCCCGGCCAGAGCGCACCTGCCGGCGATCCACCGGCCACCTCCGTCGCGTCACCGACGGTGGTGGTCGCTTCGCAGTGGCGGGGGCACGGCCACCAGCGCCTGTACGTGCACCGCCTGTTCACCGACGGACGCTCGACCCCGATGGGCTTCTTCGACCTCACCGACGGCCGCACCTATGACACTGCCGGCGTCGACGACGAGGCCGTCGTCCGCTACTGCGGCCTGCGATTCCTCGACCTCCGCGAACCTCAGCACGAGGCCCTCCCTACGACGGGTTGACCTCGGATCGACACGGCGGATCAGCGGAAGTCCCGTGACGCCGGAGCCACGGCGAGCGGCAATGTCTGCAGGCGATGGGCGACGACGTTGACGACCCCGTCGGCACGTTCGAGCCGTCCCCTCACCAGCATCGCCGGAGCCCGGCGCGCCACACCCCGGTAGCGGGCCCAACATCCCGGCGAGCACACCACGTTGATCAAGCCGGTCTCGTCCTCCAGGTTGACGAACATGGTCCCACCGGCGGTTGCGGGACGCTGCCGGTGCGTCACCACCCCGGCGACGGTCACGTTGCGATCGGGTTCGGCCACCTCGAGTTGTGCCGCGGTCAACACCCCCATCCGGGAAAGCTCCTCACGGAGGAACCGGGTGGGATGGCCCCGGGGGCGACCCCGGTGGCCCACAGGTCGGCGATCGCCGCCTCCTGCGGGCTCATCGGAGGCAGCGGTGGCGCATCGACCCCCAGCACCATTCCCTCCAACTGCGACGGGCCACCACCCGCCACCGCCCCCGCTGCCCACAGATCGCTGCGCCGATCGCCGTACCGACCACGCCGGTGGCTCATCGCCCCCTTGTGAACGGTCGCACCCGAGGGACCCCTTGTCGCGACGGTCGAAGCAGCGCAACGCCCCCGCGGTGGCCAACGCCTCCATCGCCTTCCGTCGTACCCCACCGCTCCCCGACGACCCGCGTCGCGCCACGTCCTCGATACCACGGTACGGGCGACCCGCGTCGAGCTCCTGGGCCAGGTCGTCACCGACATGGCGTACCGAATGCAGACCGAGCCGCACCGCCACCCCCCCGGTCGAGGCGGTACACGGTTCGAGATCGGCCTGCCATCCCGACGCCTCCACACACGGTCCGTGCACCACCACACCGTGGCGTTCGGCATCGAGGCACAGCGAGTGCGGAGAATAGAAGCCCATCGGCTGTGAGCGCAGCAGACCCGCGCAGAAGGCGGCCGGATAGTGGAATTTCAACCACGACGATGCGTACACCAGGTAGGCGAAGCTCACCGAATGGCTCTCGGGAAACCCGTAGGACGCGAACGCGACCAGCTTGTCGTAGATGCGGTCGGCCACCTCCCCCACGATCCCCCGTTCGGCCATCCCCGCGTACAGACGCTCACGGAGCCGTTCCATGCGTTCCACCGAGCGCTTGGAACCCATCGCCTGTCGGAGCCGGTCGGCCTCACCCGCGGTGAACCCGGCGACGTCGATGGCCATCTGCATCAACTGCTCCTGGAACAGCGGCACGCCCAGTGTCTTGGCCAGTGAACGTTCCAGCAACGGGTGGAGATAGGTGACCGGCTCGGTGCCGTTGCGTCGACGGATGTAGGGGTGCACCGAACCGCCCTGGATGGGGCCCGGACGGATGAGGGCGACCTCGACCACCAGGTCGTAGAACGTCCGGGGGCGCAGCCGCGGAAGGGTGGCCATCTGCGCCCGCGACTCGATCTGGAACACCCCCACGGTGTCGGCGGCGCAGATCATGTCGTAGACCGCGTCCTCCTGTGGGAGGTGAGCCAGGTCGACCGTCACCCCGTGGTGTTCGGCGACGAGGTCGATCGTCTCGTGGATGGCCCCCAGCATCCCCAGACCCAACAGATCGAACTTCACGAGGCCGATCGCGGCGCAGTCCTCCTTGTCCCACTGCAGGACCGAACGGTTCTCCATCCGTCCCCATTCGACGGGGCACACCTCGGTGACGGGCCGGTCGCAGATCACCATGCCTCCCGAATGGATGCCGAGGTGCCGGGGCGCGTCGAGCACCTGACGGGCCATGTCCAGCACCACGTCGGGCACCGTCATGTCGTGGGTGTGCTGGGTGCCGACCTCGGGCAGGGCACCCCATCGCTCGGCCTCCTTGGACCACGCGTCCTGTTGGCCCGGAGCGAAGCCCAGCGCCCGCGCCATGTCCCGGATGGAGGACTTGGCCCGATAGGTGATGACGTTGGCCACCTGCGCCGCGTGGGTGCGCCCGTAGCGCCCGTAGACGTACTGGATGACCTCCTCACGCCGCTTGGACTCGATGTCGAGGTCGATGTCGGGTGGGCCGTCGCGTTCGGGTGACAGGAACCGTTCGAACAGCACCCCCAACGCGACCGCGTCCGCGTTGGTGACACCCAGGGCGTAACAGACCGCCGAGTTCGCGGCCGAGCCACGGCCCTGACAGAGGATGTCGTTGCGACGGCAGAACTCGACGATGTCCCACACGATGAGGAAGTAGCCGGCGAAGCCGAGCCGCTCGACGAGGTCGAGCTCGTGGGCGAGTTGGACCCGCGGGTCCTTGCCGTGCATGGTCTCGAAACGCAGCTGCCGCACGGACCCTGCGGCGCCGTAGCGCCGCGTCGCGCCCTGCTCCACCAGCACACGCAGATAGGCCATCTCGCTCAGCGGAGCGCCATCCGGGCCGGGTGGGCACTCGAAGGGCGGCAACCCCGGCGCGACCAATCCCAGGTCGAACGCACATCCGCGCCCCAGGCGCGCCGCGGCCTCGACGACGCCGCCGTAGCGGGCGAAGCGACGCGCCTGCTCGACCCCCGAACGAAGGTGCGCGGTGGCGCTACCGGGGATCCACCCGTCCAGTTCGTCGAGGCTGCACCGTGCCCGCACCGCCGCCAGCGCCGTGGCCAGACGACGCTGGTCGGGGGTCGCGTAGTGCACGTTGTTGGTGGCGATCGGCTCGCAACCCACGGCGAGGGCGACTTCGACCAAGGCGTCGTTGCGCGGCGCATCGAGGGGATCGTCGTGATCCCACAGTTCGACCGCCACGTTGTCCCGACCGAACAGATCGCACAGGCGGCGCAGTTCGCGTGTGGCCGCGGCGGGGCCCTCCGCGTACAACGCCGAAACCACCGCACCCTTGCGACACCCCGTGAGGATCAGATGGTCGTCGCTGCCGTTGCCCGACCCTCCCGACGTGCCGCGCAGGGTGACCGCCAATTCGTCGAGACCGATGCGTGGTGCGTTCTTCTCTCCCGCCATCTGCGCCGACGACAGCGCCCTACCCAATCGGGCATAGCCCGCAGGGTTGCGGGCGAGCACCACCAAGTGTCGCCCCGGCGGGTCCGCCACGCCGGTGCGGGTCCGGCCCTTGGGCGCGTCGACGGTCACCTCGGCGCCGAACACGGTGGGCATCCCCACCGCCCGTGCCGCCTCGGCGAAGCGGACCACCCCGTAGAAGCCGTTGTGGTCGCACAACGCCAACGCCTCCAACCCCAGGCGCGCCGCCTCCTCCACCAGCGCCTCGGGATCGGATGCACCGTCGAGGAAGCTGAAGTTGGAGTGGGCGTGCAGTTCGGCATAGGGAACCGCGCCCCTCGCCCGTCGCCCGTTCGCTTCGTAGGGCAGGCGTGAGCGCGACCACGCGGGTGAGTCGGAGCCGTCACCGGGGTGCACGACTTTCGGCCGGCCCGAGGACACGGCCTTCGGCCGATCGCTCAGAGTCCGTTCGAGCTCGCACCATGGGATATCCGGATTGTTGAAGCCCATCCCGGATACCGTATCGAACGTATGTTCCCCTGAGGAGATCGATGGCTTGATCCCGGCCGTGAGATTCGTACGATCGCGCCATGGTGCAAGCCGGGTGGTACGCAGACCCACAGGGATTCGGAATGCGATGGTGGGACGGTGGGTCCTGGACCGACCACGTCTCCTCCGCGACCCAACACGCTTCGCGCACCGCTCCGGCCCCCTCCGAGGGGTTCGCAACCTCCGTGGTGCCACCGGAGCACTCCCAGGATGGGACCCTCGACACGTCCCCTCCCCTCCCGATCGAGAGGACCTCCACCCTGGTCGACCTGCCGCCCAACGCCGGGTGGACGCCCCTGTCCACCGCCGCGCCGACGGTCCCCGACACGGTCGCCACCCCGTACTGGGGTAGCGACGACATGGCCGACCACACACGAGTCCGTGTCACCGAACACTCGCCGGTCCCCTGGCGTCACATCGGCGCCATCGCGCTCACGCTGGTCCTCGTGGCCGGCGCCGCCCTCGGTGTGTGGTACGGCTGGACCCGTTGGCAGGACGACAACCGCTCGTCGCTCGACCTCAACACCGAGCAGGCGATGCAACAGACGCTCGCCGGACCGTGGGAACGAACACCGTCGCCCGGCGGCGCCTTCAGCCTCGAGATGCCTTCGTCGAGCCCGCTCGGCCGTCGGACCCAGAGCACCGACATCGCCGGGTCCTCACAGCCCGTCACCGCGTCGATCACCTTCACCGGCGACCACGCCGACCTCACCAAGCTGGACATGGGTCTGGTGGCGGTCGAACTCGACCTCGCAACCGTGGGCGAGACCCCCGAAGGCGTCGCAGCCCGCACCGGACAACTGCTCCAGCGCCTCGTTGCCGCACCCCCCGGATTCAACCCCGACGGCCCGCCGCGGCCGTCGCCATCCACCCTGGGGCCGGCGCTGCGTGCCGATGCCGATAGAGGCTCATCGGCACTCCATGTGTGGGCGTCGGTACGCGGGACCCACGTCATCGTGTTGTACGCCATCACCCCCGACTCACTGGGGCAGGCAGGTGCCGCGGCACTCGACCGGATGGTGCTGACCATCCGCTGAGTCGAACCGGGGCCGCGCTCGAGGCCCCCAGACGCCGCCGACCGGCCCGTTCAGAAGGGCGACGACACCGGGGGTGTGCTCTCGTCGTTCGGATCGGCGACAGGTGCCGTCGGCACGTCCTCGGGCTCGGATTCGGGTTCGGCGGAGGGGAGTTCTACGACGAACTCGGCACCCCCGAGCGGTGAGTCCTGCACCCAGATCCGCCCACCGTGGCTCTCGACGATCCGCTTGGTCAACGCGAGTCCCAGGCCGGACCCACCGGCATCGCGGTTGCGCGCCTCCTGCAGGCGGCTGAAACGCTCGAAGATCCGGAGCCGGAGGTCGACCGGGATTCCCGGTCCGTCGTCGGCGACCGAAAACCGCACCCACGGTCCGCGAGTGACAAGCTTCGCGGCCATCTTCGTCGCCGCGTGGCGTTCCGCGTTGTCCAACAGGTTCCGAACCACGCTCGTGAGCTCGTCGGCCGAACCCATCACCCTGCCCGCCACCACCCCGGAGCGGTCGAGAGCGACCCGACGCGGCCGCTGGAGTTGCACGTACACCAACTCGTCGAGATCGACCTCGGACAGCACCCGCGCCTGACCCTCCTCCAAGCGCGCGAGTGCCAGGAGGTTGTCGACGAGGTTCGCCA
The DNA here is from genome assembly GCA_041394325.1 of Microthrixaceae bacterium. Taxonomy (GTDB): domain Bacteria; phylum Actinomycetota; class Acidimicrobiia; order Acidimicrobiales; family Microtrichaceae; genus JAWKIJ01. Next base: position 2,000,958 of record JAWKIJ010000001.1, on the reverse strand, counting down.
GCCGTTGGTACTCGGTCAGCACCGCGTGCGCGACGCGCGGCCAGTCGGCCGCCTCGGGATGGAGTAGAGCCGTCTCCAACTGGACCCGGATCGACGAGACCGGCGACCGGAACTCGTGGCTGGCGTCGGACACGAACCTGGTCTGGCGCTCCGACGCCGCCTGGAGACGGTCGAGCATCGCGTTCACCGTTCGCGCCAACTGGCCGATCTCGTCGTCGGTCGACGGTTCGGGGACTCGCCGGTCGAGGGTCGTGAGGGAGATCTCCCGGGCCTGTCGGGTGATGTCGGACACCGGCTTGAGGGCGCGCCCGACCAGAAGCCATGCGCCCACCCCCGCCGCGAGCACCGTGGCGGCGGTACCGACGACGAGGGGTCCTCGGACCCTCCCCATCATGACGAGTGCCGCCTCGCGCGGGCTCTTCACCGTGACGACCAGCGGCCCGGCCAAGGGGTTCCCGTTGATCTCCTGAACCCGGAACCGGCTGACGAAGTCGTTGGAAGCGACGACCCGGTCCCTCCTGAACGCAGTGGAGAGCTGCTGGTGAAAGCCATCCGGCCAGTCGATGCTCGCCTCCACGGTGCCGGCCTGTTGGAGACCCTCCAACTGGAAGAGCAGCCCTTCGGTCACCGTGATGTCGTCGCCGCGATGGATTCGCCCTGCCGCGACGAGGTCGATGATGGACTGGGCGATCCCCTCGTTGCGATTCTGGATGTCCGCGACCAGCGCTGCCTCGATCCGGGAGACCATCAGATAGGTCACCGCGCCGAAGGCGAGGCCGAACAGGACCGTCACCATCAGCGTCAGCCGCACCCGCGCCGAACCCAGAGGTCCGCGATTGACGATCCGGTCCACCGGAGGGGCCGGTGTCCTCGGGGGATCGGAACCTTCCATCGACTCGGAACCGCCGGGGGGCACCGGCTCAGGAACCGATGGTGGAGGAATCGACAATGCGATACCCCTCGCCGCGGACGGTCTGGAGGTCACTGCGACCGAAGGGGCGGTCGATCTTTCGACGGAGGTAGCCGACGTAGACCTCCGCGACGTTGGGATCCCCCTCGAAGCCCTCCCCCCACACCCGGTCCAACAGGTCGCCCTTGGGTATCACCGTGCCCGCACCGCGCAGCAGGACCTCCAGGAGCGAGAATTCCCGTGGCGACAGCGGAATGGTGGTGTCGCCACGGCGAACGGTTCGCGACACCGGTTCGAGGACGAGATCGCCCAACTCCAGCGGTTGAAGGTTCGCGTCGCTGCGCCGACGGGCAAGCGCCTTGAGCCGGGCGGTCAACACCACGAACGAGAACGGTTTGGACAGGAAGTCGTCGGCACCGGTGTCGAGCGCCTCGGCCTCGTCGTACTCGCCGTCCTTGGCGGTGAGCATGAGGATGGGCGTCCACACCTCCTCGTCGCGCAACGCACGGCAGACCCGATAGCCGTTCATTCCCGGCAACATGATGTCCAGCACGATCAGGTCGAACCGCTTGGTCCGTGCCTGCTCGTAGCCCTCACGACCGTCGTGAACCACCGTCACCTCGAAGCCGTCGGCCTCGAGACCACGGGCGACCGCATCGGCCAACGCCACCTCGTCTTCGATCACCAGGACATGCACCGGTCCATTCTGTCGGGAAGCGGACCGGGACGGTGCTCAGTCGTAGGTGGCCTCGAGCCACCAGCGTTGCGCTTCGAGCGTCAGCAGGTGCAACGCACCGTCGGAGGTATGGACCTGTAGGCGCGCACGACGTCGGTGCGCCACCGCGTCCCACCAACGCTCGTCGACCAACCACGGCCCCGACCACCCCACCACCTCCAGCGGGGCCCCCGAGGCGATCGACACCGTCGCGGGCTCGCCCGAGCAGGTACCCCTGCGGTCGATCCGGACCAGGGAACCGTTGCGGTCCAGCAACTCCGCCTCCGGAGGGTCCGGCCACACCAGGGCGGGAGGCGGATCGTGCAGGCTCCCCGGCCAGGGGGCGTCACCGGCGAGTCGGGGCCGAAACACGTCATCGGGTCCGACGGCCACCGTGTCGAGTGGAACCAGGCGATACCGCTCCGCCGGGCTCCTGCCGCCGCGATACTCCGCCACCCTCACCGCCTCGGCACCCACCACACCCTGCACCTTGGCGAGGCCGCGTCGGGCCCGTATCGAGATCTCGTCCGAACCGCCCCAAAAGCCCAGTTGCCGTCCCGTATCGGCCACCAGTTCGAGGGCCGAACCGACAGGCGCGCCAACGGACCGGGCCGTCCCGGACACCCGGTCCCCCCCGTGAGCCATCCGTCGAGTTGCCAACGGACACGCTGGGCCACCGCCCCCGAGCTCAACAGCCCCTCATGCCGCCATGCCCGTTGCAGGACCACACCCTCGACGGTGGTGGCCTCGATGACGATGACGGGGGTCGCCAGACCGCGCTCGGCCAGACGGCGATGCAACTCATCGGCCAGCGACTTGGCGACGAAGGACGCCCGGTCGACCCGTTCCAGCGGCTCGTCCGGTTCATGGGAGACCTCGAAGTCCTCCGGTGGATCCCCCAGGGACATGGGTGCCGGATCGAGCCCCCGTGCAAGACGATGCGCAGTCGCACCCTCGACCGAGAACCGCGCGGCCACCGCCGCGGCGTCGAGCGCGGCGAACGCGCCGAGGGTACGAACACCCAGACGCTCCAGCACCCCGACCAGATCGTCCCTCTCCGGCGAACCCGAGAGCGAAGCGACGGGAAGGCCTGCGAGGAACCGCTCGCTCGCACCCCGCGCCACCGCACCGCACGCACCACCCCTGCCCGACGTCGCCGCACGCTCCGCCGAACGACGCGCCAACAGGCCCGCCGCAAATCCGCCGTCGGCGACCCCGACCCCCACGGCGCATCCCGCCGGTACGGCCCCCATCGCGACGTCGCGTACCGCGTCGCACAACGCCTCTTCACCGCCGAAGTACCGCTCCGCGGAACGGGCGGGAAAGCGACAACACCCCGGGACGAGCACTTCGAGTCGGGCGACCACCGAATCGAGCGCCCCCACCACGACCTCGAACGCCCGGGCCTCACGGTCGACATCGCGGTCGAGCACACGAGCGTGGGGGCAGTGCCGTTGTGCCTCTCGGCGACCCATCCCCACTTCGACACCCATGTCACGGGCCGAGGCGTCGAGCGAGACGACCCGACCCGACGACAACACCACCGACGGTTGTGTGGAATCGTCGGCCAACACCGCTACAGGCCAGTCGGCGCACCACAGGACGACGGTGCGGACCCCGTGGGCCTCCTCGTTCGTGCCGAGATGAGTCACCGTGATCCCACGGAGCGGAGGTGGCGAACACCCCCGATGAGGGGACGGTGATCGGCCGCGACGTCGACCTTCAGCGGACGGGCACCGCGGTCCAACTCGAGGACGAGGCGCCGGGGTCGCGCGGCACCACGGCGCCCGACGGCGGTCACGCGAAGGCGGCGGGTGGTCGGCGCCGCGCGCCCATGGCCGATCCCCTCCCAACGGACACCTTCGACCTCCACCGTCAGATCGGGACCGTCGGGCCATCGTGACGGAAGGGGCGCTACCCGATCGGGTCGTGGAGGAATGGTTTCGACCAGTACCACACCCCGTTCACGGGCCCGGGCGCTCAGTCGACGGGCCTCGGCCGCTCCGACGGCAACCCTGTCGGCCAACACCACCACGTCGACCGCGTCCAGCAGTGCCGCGACGGCTCCGGCCCATCGCCCCGGCGGAGGTGACGCCACCGAGATGCTACGCCCCAGGGCCCATCCCGCCCAGGCGGCGGCGCCCCAGCCCCATGCGTCGGACCCGACGACCGAGATCCACGACCCCTCTCGGGAAGCCTCCGCCAGCATGACCATCGTCAAGGAGGTGGCGCCCCCGCCATGCAACGCCACGCGCGATCCACGGACCAGACCACCCGCTGGGAACAGTTCACGTAGAGGTTCGGGGACGGGCAGCACCCGTTCGACGGCGAGCACCGTGGGAGCGATGCGTTGCACCAGGCCGGGGGGAAGGGGCTCTCGCGACAGGCCGACGTCCGACATCCTGGGAGTATCGAACATGTGTTCGGTACTCGCAAGTGCGGACTCTCCCCCGCACCCGCGAACGAAGCGCCGCCATGCTCACCTCGTGTGATCGAAGCGTGCCGCCCCCCGGGGCGTGCGCCACGGGCTCAGGAGGACTCGTCCTCCACCGGGAATGCGGGTACCTCCACCCCGGGGCGGTAGTAGGTGTAGAGATCCTCGATGATCTCCTTGATCCCGTCGGTGGAGGACCCCTTGGCCGGGTCGATCGTGACCACCGAGCCGTTGACGTGGATCGAGTCGATGCCGCCACGCTCGAACAAGCGCCGGGCCAGCACGTCGGGTGGACGATCGCCGATGATCGGGGTACCCGGCAAGTACCGCTCGTGGCCGGTCCCCGTCAGTATCCGGTTGAGGTCGTAGCGGACCACTCCGGTCGCCTTCGACACCGTTTCGATCGACGTCACAGGTTGTCCCATAGCGGGCCCAGTGTAGAGCCCACCCGCCCCGCTACAGCGACCCGGCGTTGAAGGTGTCGCAGGCGCCGGCATCGCCCTTGTCGTAGCCGATGCCGAACCAGCGCTTGCGTTGTGCGGAGGTGCCGTGGGTGAACGACTCGGGGCGGACCGAACCGGTCATCGACCTCTGGATGGAATCGTCGCCCACCCCCGACGCCGCCTGGAGCGCCTCGTCGATGTCGCCGTCGTCCAGACGCTTGGTCGGATCGCTCTGTCCACGCTCGTAGCGCGAATGGGCCCAGACCCCGGCCAGGCAGTCGGCCTGGAGCTCGGTGCGCACCGACAGCCCGTCGGGTCCGCTCCCCCGCGAAGGATCATCCTGCTCCAGGCGCCGTACCTGCGCCGTGACCCCCATCTCGTCCTGGACGTGGTGGCCGACCTCGTGCGCGATCACGTACGCCTGTGCGAAGTCGCCGGCCGCACCGAACCGGTCGGCCAACTCCTCGAAGAACGACAGGTCGATGTACACCAGCTTGTCGGCCGGGCAGTAGAACGGGCCCATCGCCGAAGAGGCCGCCCCACAACCCGACTGCACCCCACCGCTGTAGAGCACCATCTTCGTCCGGGCATACCGACGACCCGAAGCGGCGAAGACGTCCTCCCACATGTTGTTCGTGTCGGTGATGACGACGTTGGCGAACTCGGTGCGGCGGGGATCGGGGTCCCGATCCGCGGGGATCGACGCGTCGGCCGGGTCTCCGGCGCCGACGGCAGGACCCGAGCTCACACCCGGGAGTTGGTTCATCCCGTCGTTGGTGATCTCCACCCCACTCCCACCGAGGAGTCCCGGCAGGACGAACGCCGCCAGCAGAGCCACGACGATCCCGAGGACCCCGCCACCGCGGCGACCCATCGGGATCGGAAAACCTCCCCCCAGACCGCCCAGGCCTCCACCACCGCCCCCCGCACCACGCCGGTCGATGACGTCGTCGGAGCGACCTTCGCTGGCATCCCACTCCATGCGCGACCTCCTCGTCGTCGTGGCGATCCTCGTAGGTGGACGAACTCCACGCCCACGAGGGACGAGTCGGCACCGTAGGCGACCCGCACGCTCCGATGGGAGCGACGTGTACCGCGACGACACCCATGACGGCAGTACCGCGACCCGGATCGTTGCCCCGCACCCGACCGCTGTGGGAGGCTTGACCGATGCTCGCCCTTCCCGCGCCCGACGTGGCCGCCGTGTTCTGGATCGACTCCGTCGGCGAACGGCACGGTCCCGATCCGCTCGCATGGGTCGTCACCCAGGTGGGAGCGGGGACGTTGCCCGACGACACTCCGGTGTGGTGGCAGGGCGTGGACGACTGGGCGCTCTTCTCCTCCTATCCCGAGCTCACCGCCGCGGCGATGGCGACCCGCCCGACGGTGACCGCGGTGGCCGCCGCTCCCGAGGTCCCCTCTCTGTTCGCACGCGACCTCTCGCCGTCACTCCTCGCCCCCGATCCGGCCGAGGAGCCGTGGACCGGACCGATGCCCGTCGTCGAGCAGGCCGCGACGGGAACCGCACCGTCCCTGTTCGGCCGATCGGTCCCGCCGTCACGCGACGACGAGCCCGGCATCGACCCGGTGGCGTCCGCACCGGAAGCCTCGGCCCAGGAGACCTTCGACGTCGGCGGTGGCGACGGCGTCGCCTACCGCGTGCACCTGGTCGACCCGTTCGAGGGCAACGACCCGCGCGACGACGTGAACACCGTCGAGACCGCGTCCGTCGAGTCGACTCCCTTCGTCGAGATCGAAGCGCCGGTCGTGCAGGCCGCGCAGCCCATCACCGCTCAGCCCATCACCGCTCAGCCCTTCGACGAGCCGCCGGTCGCGCTGCCCGTCGAAGCGATCGGCCCCACCTCTACCGAGTACTCCCTCCCCGAAGGCGCCACCGTCGTCCCCACCACCGGGATCGCCCCACCGGCTGAGGACGTCGTCGCCGGCCCGATCGACCTTTCGGAGACGGCTCACGGGCTTCGCCTCGGCGATGCCGCCGCGCTCGACACCACCTACCGATCGCTGGTCGATCGCGCGGCCGCCTTCGTCGACGAGCGTGCCCGCGTGGCGCAACTCGACCGCGACCTGCTCGGCCTCACCGAGATGGCGATCGCGGCGATGGGCTTCGAGATCACCTATCAGGAGAGCGGCGAGGAGTACCACAGCTTCCGGCTCCGCACCCCCGACGGCTCCAACGCGTCGATGGCGATCGCCCGGGTCCCCCTCGCGCCCACCGTGGCCGACGCGCTGTCACGCCCGGTCCGGTGTTTCGTCGACCTCGACGGTCGCGTCTCCGCCGACCTGTTCCCGGCGGACTACCTCGCCGCCGACCGAGCCCACGCCGAAGGCATCTCGGCAGCGGCCGGCATGCTCGGCCACCACCTCGCGGCGATTACGTCCACGGCGATCCATTCCGTCGAACTCGGCTGAAAGCCGCTTCCGACCGTCGCGGCGGGTGCTCCTCAGTCGTCCCCGGCGGGGTCGACCAGCGCGAGACCCGCCGTCGGAGTCGTCGGAACCTCCAGCCATGCGTCGGCCGTGGCGCGGAGCTGGCTCACGCCGGGGACGTCGCCGATGCCGACGGCCCTCACCGTGACCGAACCCTGACGTTCGACCCATTGGGGGAGCGCATCGTCGAGCCCGCTCGCGAGGATCTCATTGGCCGCGGCGGCCTCGCAGAGGCGCGCGGCCAGGTTGACCGGGCGACCGATGTAGTCGTCGCCTTCGAAGAGCAGTACCGTTCCCGCCGCGATCCCGGCGTGGATGTCGATGTCCTCGGAATCGAATCGCAAGAAGAGTTCGGCCACCGTCGCGATGACGGGGCCGGCACTCGTCCCGACGAGCATCACGCCGTCGCCGAGCCACTTCGCCACCCGGACACCCCGGCGCACGGTGACGTCGCGACAGATCGCCCGAAAGCGGGTGAGCTTGTGCGTGGCGGCGTGAGCGCCGTAGCGATCGGTGAAGCCGGTGAACCCGCACACGTCGACGAACGCGAAGACGCGGTACAGCGAGGGGATCGGTGACGTCGCATCGAGGACCGGACGATCGACACCACCGCCGAACTCGAGCACCGGCAGCCGGTCGGTGAGGTCGGCGTCGGGCTCCGATTCGGAGGCCAACAGGCGCCGCACCGCGCGGTGCGCGTTGTCGAGCGGTGCCACGACCTTCGGTCGCTTCTGTGCCGCCGGGCGGGGATTCCGATCCGTCACGTTCGCGATAGTTTCACACCTAGGGGACTGGGGCAAGCATACCGAGGCGGACATGGATCTCCACCGGCGAGGGGCGCACGCTCAGCACCCCTGGCGACCCGCCGACGTGGCGCTCCCGACCGCCGGACGACGGAGCCCGGGCCAGATCAGCGAGTCCATGAACACCCAACTACGACGATGGATGGACGTCGGACCGTAACCGTCGAGCGCCATCCGGTGCCGTGGACACGGATAGCCCTTGTTCGTGTCGAACGAATGGGCGGGAAACTCATCGGCATACCGCCGCATGATCCGGTCCCGGGTGACCTTGGCGAGAATCGACGCGGTGGCGATGGACAGACAGGTCGCGTCCCCCCCCACCAGGAGGTGCGTGGCGGTCGCGCCCGTGGGCCCACCGGCGACGAAGTCCCACCTCCCGTCGGTGAGCGCCACTTCGGGTACGAACGGGAGGGCATCGAAGGCCCGCCGGGTGGCGAGCCGTTGGGCTTCGGACATCCCGAGGGCATCGCATTCGGCCGGGGAGGCATGACCGATCGACCAGGCCTCGCACCAGCCGACGATGCGATCGAAGAGCCGCTCGCGGGTCGCCTCGCGGAGCAGCTTGGAATCACGGATGCCGTTGACACGTCGGTCGAGTGGAATCGCCGCGACCCCGATCGTGAGCGGCCCCGCCCATGCCCCGCGGCCCACCTCGTCCACGCCGACGATCCATCGCACCCCGCGTCCCCGATACGAGCGCTCGATGGCGCTTCCGGGCGGGCGACGTCGACCCATGTGCCCGAACCCTACGACGTCGCCGCGACGACGCCCGGGTCCGGCGACCTCGACCGGAGCGAACTCCACTGGGCCGATCGGCCTGTTTTCGGACCAACCCCTCAACAACCGCGGAAGGCGTGCGCCCACCCCAATAGACTACTCAGAGCAGTCATACAACCACTCTTCGCGCTCTTCTTCGGAGCCGACGGGGCATCAGGGGGGTCCGATGCTCACACGATCCGACCGTCCACCGTCCACCGGTGTGGACACCCGCCAGGTCCCGATCGTGGACCTCGCCGGTGCCGCCGTCCCGACCGTGAGCATCGAGACCGGCTCACCCGTCGAGGTGCGATGCCGCTTCGACCGCGCGTGGGCCCGCGGCTTCGAGGTCGCCGAACGCGACGCGACGGGCTATCGCGTCAGGCGGATGTCGGACGGGAGCGTCCTCCCCGTGCGCTTCCCCGCAGCCGACGTTCGCGTCACCTCGCCGATCGTCCCGTCCGACATCTGAGCGTCCCGCGTCAGTAGTCGAGCGCGGGGTGCTCGGTCGCCGAGGTCCGCCTCAGGAGACCCTCGTAGGCCTCCTCGGCCGAGCGGCCTTCGTGACACACCGCGTGCACCTGCGCGGAGAGGGGCACCTCCACGCCGAACTCCGATGCCAGGTCCAGCACCACCGGGGCGGTCTTGACCCCCTCGGCGACCATGTTCATCGCCGCGATCACCTCGTCGATCCGCATCCCCCGACCGAGTTGTTCGCCGACGTGACGGTTGCGGCTCTGCGGGGAGATACAGGTGGCCAACAGGTCGCCCATCCCCGCCAGACCCGAGAAGGTGAGCTCGCTTCCGCCCATCGCCACGCCGAGGCGGCTGAGCTCGGCGAGCCCCCGGGTGATCACCGCGGCGCGGGTGTTGTCCCCCGCCCCCAGGCCGTCGGCCATCCCCGAGGCGATCGCGATCACGTTCTTCAGTGCACCCGCGAGCTCACAACCGACCACGTCGGGGTTGGTGTAGACGCGGAACAGGTGGGTGCTGAACACCTCCTGCAGCCGCGCCGCGACCAGCGGATCGTGGGTGGCCAGCACGGACGCCGCCGCATCGCCGGCGAGGATCTCCTTGGCGAGGTTGGGACCCGTGAGCACCGCGATGGGTCGGCCGGGGAGCACCTGGGTGGTGACCTCGCTCATCCGCAGCCGCGTGCCCTGCTCGAGCCCTTTGGTCAACGACACGATCGGCACCCACGCGCGGATGTGCTCGCCGACCTGCTCGAGCGTGGCGCGAAACGACTGCGACGGCACGCCCATCACCACGACGTCGGCCCGACCCACGGCCTCGCCCAGGTCGTGGGTCGCCTCGAGGGACGGATGGAGCGCGAAGCCGTCGAGATAGCGACGGTTCATGTGCTCCCGATTGATCTGTTCGACCGTGTCGGCGCTCCGCGCCCACAGGATGGTCGGAACGTTGTGCGCTGCGAGGTGGGCGACGGTCGTGCCCCACGAACCTCCGCCGATCACCGCCACCGTGATCCTCACGTCGCCTCCCGGCTCCCCCGTCGGCGCCACCGCCCCGAACGCCGCCGAACCTAGCGCCCCGCGGCACCCACCGAGACCCGCCCTACGCGTCGCCGCCCGGGTACGCCATCGCGTAGTCCTCGAACCACCAACGGGCCTCGCGGATCGCGTCGGGCGGCGTCCGCAACGACAGGTCCTGGTGGAGTTCGGTGGGTGTCGGGCCGATCCCGGCGGCAAGCCGCTCCAGCGCGGTCAGGTCCAGCCCGTAGCAACGCACGGCGTTCAGCCCGAGCAGCAGCCGGGTGTCCTCGACCGAGACGTCACGGAAGTCGGTCTCGAGGCGCTCGACGGTGTGAGGCCACGAACCCTCGGGGTGGGGATAGTCGGTGCCCCACATGAGGGCGTCGATGCCGTTGCGGTGACGGCGGCGCAACTCCTCGCGGCTCATGGTGGATGCGCCGATGAACACGTTGGTGCCGAAGTACTCCGAGGGCAGTCGCTTGATGAGGCCCTTGGTCCTCGAGTTGAGCTTCTTCACCTTGGGGTTGGCACCGAAGGTCGTATCCGCCTTCCACAACAGGTCGCCGATCCACCACGACCCGCACTCGGTGGGTACGTACTTGAGCCCGGGATGGCGGTCGAACGCACCCGACAGGAGGAGTTGCCACAGGGGCCGGTGCGTCCAGAACGGCACCTCCATGACGAACTGGGCGAGGTTCTCGTTGTAGGCGGGCCAGTCCCCTTCGCCGGAGTGGGTGTGCACGACGAGGCCGGCCTCCGCGCACGCGGCCCAGACCGGTTCGTATCGGGGGTGGCCGTAGGAGGGCTTGTCGTGCCACATGGTGGGGATCATCACCCCGCGGATGCCGGGGGTGCCGGCGAGGGCCTCGATCTCACGGACGGACTCGTCGACGTCGTGGATGATCGGTACGAGTGCGACCCCCGCACGACGGGTGGGGTTGGTCGCGCAGAACTCGGTGAGCCATCGGTTGTGGGCGCGGGCGCCGGCGAACGCGAGGGCGGGGTCGGTGATCTGACCGGCCGCGAGCCCCGCACCGAAGGGGGCGACTCCTGACCGGTGACCGAGTCGCCATCGGCGAAGATCACCTCGCCGGAGATTCCGTCCGCGTCGAGCTCCTTGTCGCGGACGGCGGGATCGAACGCACCGAGGAGCCCCTCCGCGTTGTCCTTCTCCCACTTCTCCACATAGGGACCGTTGACCTCCTCGACGAGCCGGCGATGGTGGTGGCGGTTTGCCACCCAGTCGTCGAACTGCCGATGGAACCGGGTGTCGAGGTAGGGGCGGTACTCCTCGACCTGCAGGCCGGCGTGGGTGTCCGAGGACACGATCACGTACGGCGCGCTCGCTCGTGTCGACCCCGTCGAGCGGTCCGTGTCCCTGGCCCATCCTGGCGATCCCCCTCGGTTCGGCGTGGAAGTCCCTGTCACAGTGTGACAGAGTGTATGGAACACTGTTACAGAGTTCGTCCCCCACCGCAAGGCTCCACGATCCGATGGCACCCAGATCCACCACCGTCCGCCACAGCGCCTCAAGGCGCAGCAGCGCCGGGCGTGTCGACACGGAGCGGCACGCCGGGCTCGACCGCGACGAGGTGGTCGACGCCGCGCTCGCGCTGGTCGAGTCCCGCGGCGGTACGGCCTTGACGATGCGGAAGTTGGCCGCCGAGCTCGGCGTGGCGCCGACGGCCATCTACTGGCACGTCGGCAACCGCGACGAGCTCGTCGCCGCCGTCGTAGGACGACAGGCCGAACGACAGGCGTCGGCGGTGGTGACCGGAACGACGGCCGCCGAGCGCATCGGGAGCGCGGCGATCAACATCTGGGAGAACGCCCTGGCGCACCGCAACGTCACCGCGCTCGCGAGCGGCGGCGGGGTTGACGACCCTGCTCACGCTGCCACTGGAGGTGGCCGTGGTAGCCGAGATCGAGGCGGCGGGAGTGCACGGTGAGGCGGCGCGGACGCGCTGCGGTCGATCCTCGCGTGCATCGCGGGATTCCTGATCGTCGCGTGGCGCACCGACGACACTCCCGTCGACGGGCACCGCGCGAAGCGTTGTGGGCATCGGTCGACGACGCGCGACTCCGCGACGACACACTCGCCGCGCTGGGTGAGCGCGGTGACGTCGACGCCATGTTCCGCACCACGCTGGCGGCGATCGTCGCCGGTGTGCTGGAGACCGATCACGACCGGGGGGACCCACGATGACCGACCCATCCCAGACCGGGCCGTTGACGCGACCCGGCGACGCGCTGGGACTGCCGAAGCTCGTCCTGCGCTATCCGACCGACCCGGAGTCGATCGCCGCGTTGCTGCCACCGGGGCTCGATCCCACCGACGACGCGAACGTGCAGATCAACGTGTACTGCGCGCCGGTGCACGGCGAGCCCGAGTACGGCATCAGCACGAAGGTGCCCGCGTCCTATGGAGGAGCGGAGGGGGCCTACTCGCTCGGCATCGGGATCGACCAGGAGTCGGCGATCTTCGTGAGCCGGGAGACGAACGGACAGCCGAAGTTCCCGTGCGAGGTGCGATACCACCGGATGGGCGACGCGGTGCATGCGTCGGCGACACATCGGGGGACCACGTTCCTGAGCTTCGACGGCCGGCCGGCCGGCTTCGGCGAGGTCGACGGGGAGGAGCGGACCGACGACGAGTGGTGGATCAAGTGCTCCCGGGCGGTGGGTGGTGGCGACGGTTACGACTTCGCGCCGCACGTGGTGCGGGTACGGACGTCGGGTGTGAGAACCCATGTCGAACGGCTGGAGGGCGACCTGGTGCTGCGCGACAGCGACTGGGACCCCTACACGACGCTCCTTCCGATGAGAGGGCCGGCGGTCGCCGAGCTCTGGCACACGCGGCACACGGGCCGGTCGATCGAGCGGATGGGTCCGTTGGACGGCACGGCGTTCCTGCCGTTCTCCGACACCATCGGTGGTTCCCGCTGGCCCGGCGACCGGGGCGCCCCCAGGCGTCCACCCGCCCCGTTCACACGGACCGCCCCGCCCGGTGGTGGGCGATGAGCGCGACCGACGACGCGGCGTGGCGCCTGGTGCTGCCCAAGCGGCGGGAGGGATACGTTCCACCCCGGCGGAGCGAATCGCCGGACGAGCGCGGGTACGACCTGGTGGACGGGAGCGACCCGCCGCCGGTGCCGAACGGCTGGTACGCGGCCGCGGCGAGCACGGACGTCGCCTCGGGTGAGACGATGCCGTTCGTTGCGGTGCAGCGCCATCTGGTGCTGTTCAGGGGTGAGGACGGCGAGGCGCACGTGGTCGCGGCGTACTGCCCTCACATGGGCGCGCACCTGGGGAACGGCACCGTGAAGGGGTCGACGCTGGCCTGCGCATACCACGGATGGAAGTTCGACGGCGGCGGACAGTGCGTGGAGATCCCCTACAGCGACGGCCGTATCCCGTCGAGGGCCTGCGTGCGGAGCTTCCCGGTGCGCGAGCAGGACGGTCTGATCCTGTTCTGGTTCCACGCCGCGGAGGCCGAACCGACCTATCAGGTGCCCACGTTCGACGAGGCGCACGACGGGGCCTGGTCGGCTCCGCACACCTTCCGGACCGAGTTCGTCGCGTCGTTGCAGGACATGGCGGAGAACAACGTCGACTACACGCACTTCTTCTTCGTGCACGGACGCGACGCCCTCGACGAGTCGACCTCGAAGTTCACCACCGACGGCCCGTTCTCGACGGTGACGGAGAGCTTCCCCGAGCAGGGCCTGACCTTCACCCGCCACACCTTCGGGCCGGGGGTGGCGCTGCTGCGCATCCCGGGGATCGCGACCGTGTTGACGACGACCACGCCGATCGACCGCCGCCACGTCCGTCTCTTGTGGCACTTCTACTTCCCACCCGGCGCGGAGGCGATGGCGGGCGACGTCATCGAGGGGGTCGTCGGCGACCACGGGTTGCGCGCCGACATGCCGATCTGGAGGGACAAGGTGTTCTCCGACCGCCCGCTGCTGGTGAAGGGCGACGGCCCGATCACCGGGTTCCGCAAGTGGTATGAGCAGTTCTACGAGGGATCCCGCTGAGGGTCCGGGTGCGGGACCCACACCTACGCCTCACCCGCGACGTCACCGCCGGAAGGGCCGAACACAGGGGAGGCGTATTGTCGGTCCGATGCCCGGGTACGACCACGGCGACGAGCGCGGCGACCACCCGGAGGCGGGGATCCTCGTCGCGGTACCGGTGCGCTCCTTCGCCGGTGCGAAGCGGCGACTCGCCCCGACGTTGGGAGACGCGGACCGCGCCGCCCTCATGTCGCGGTTGGCGGCAGGGGTGCTCGATGCCGCACGCCGATGGTCGCCGGTCGTGCTGTCCGACGACGACGACGTGGCCGGGTGGGCGGCGAAACGGTCGGTGCGGTGCATCTCCCCACGCCGCAACGGCGTGCGCGGCGATCTCGACTCGGCGGGCCGCTTCGCCCGACGCCTGGCCTCCGAGCACGGTGCACCGCTCTATGCGGTGGTGCACGGCGACCTCGCGGCACCCGGCACTCTGGGCACCTTCCTCGACATGGCACGTCGCCGGAACGGGTTCGGCGACCTTCGTCACCGACCGCCGCGGCGACGGTACCAACGTCGCGGTCCTCCCCACGGACCCGACCTTCCCGTTCGCCTACGGACCGGGCTCGCTCGGCCGCCACGTCGACGCGGCCGTGGCGGCCGGACTCGACGTGATGGTGATCGATGACTCACCGCTGTGCCACGACGTCGACACACCCGCGGACCTCGTCGACCGGCCCCGTCCGGCCGGCCCCCACGGCGCGGTGCCCGCTCCCGAGCCGACCGCAGACCTCGGAGCCGAACATCGGTGACCCCGCTCGACCCCCCACGCCGTGCCCTCGCCATCGGTGCCCACCCCGACGACGTCGAGTTCTGCTGTGGCGCCACCGTCGCCCGATGGGCACGCTCGGATACCGTCCTCGGCCACGTCGTACTCACCGACGGGTCGAAGGGCACCTGGGACGCCGCGGCCGACATCGAGGCCCTGATCGCTCGACGCGCGGCCGAGCAGGCCGAGGCACACCGTCTTCTGGGGGGCCGGGGCGACCTGTTCATGTTGGGGCGGGTCGACGGCGAACTGCACCACGACCGCCAGACCGTCGGCGAGGTCGCTCGCATCATCCGCGAGTTCCGACCCGACATCGTCATCGGCCACGACCCGTGGAAGCGCTACCGCCTCCATCCCGACCACCGGGCCGCCGGGTTCGTGACCGTCGACGCGGTCGTGGCGGCACGCGATCCGCACTTCTTCCCCGAGCACGGACTGCCCCCTCACCGGCCCTCGGCGCTGTTGTTGTTCGAGGCCGACGAGGCCAACCACCTCGAACCCACCGACGAGGCGGCGACTTCCGCCAAGCTCGCTGCGCTCGAAGCACACGCATCCCAACACGAGACGACCCACTTCTACGCGCTCGACGAGTCCGGCACCGACCCGATGGAGGGGTTCCGCCGGCGGGAGCGGCAACGCATGGTCGAGGCCGCCGCCTCGCTGGACGGGGCCGGTGTCATGGGACCGGGCGAGGCGTTCCACCTCATCGACGAACTCTGAGCTGAATCGAGCGAACGCAGCGCCGTACCGGGCAGCCTGAGGCCGGGAAACCGGCCCGGCGCCGCCGAGAAACGAACCGGTGCCGGCACCGGGCACTCGGCGGCTCGGCGTCTCAGCGGGACAGCGGAGCCCGGCCCTCGCCGGGGGCACCCGCGAACGCCTGGGCGACGGCGAGCCACCGTTCGGCTCCGTCGCCAACCGATCGCACGTCGACGTCGTCGCGGTGACGCCGTTGGGTCACCAGGAGGCAGAAGTCCAGTGCGGACGCCTCCACCCGGTCGGCGGCATCGCCCGGACCCCAGCGCCACACGGTGCCGTCGGGTGCATCGAGCACGACGTCGATCGGCTCGGTCGGCACGTCGAGCCCCCGCACGGCGAAGGAGAACGCCCGCGCACCCACACCGAGATGCGCGACGTGGCGGAGCCTCGGTGTCGGGGCCGTTTCGACGCCGAGCGCGTCCCGCACGTCGGTACCGTGCGCCCACGCCTCCATGAGCCGTGCGCTCACATGGGACATCGCGCTCATCGGGGGGCCGTACCACGGCACCCTCGTGGAGGGGTCGAGCGTCGCGATCGCTCCCGCGAAGCCGGTCCTCGCATTGCGCCACCACTCCAGGACGTCGGGTCCCCGCATCATCCGGCCGCGGCGGGTGAACTCCTCGATCGGATCGTCGCCTTCGGCGAGCCGCCGTTCGAGATCGGCGAGGAACCCCTCCGACGACACGATCGCCGTCGTGGCCGTCCCGTCGAAGCCCGCCAGATGCCCGATCTGGTCCCGGATGGTCCATCCGGCCGAGGGGGTCGGCGTATCCCAATGACGTTCGGGGAAGTTCCCGTCGGGCCCCTGCCGATCGCGTTCGGGGAGGCCGGCGACCAGCCCGTCCAGGCCGGCGACCTCCTCCGCCCAGTCCTCGCACAGCGCAGCGAACTCCGCGGCGCCCATCAGCGTCCTACGAACCCCGGAGCGAGCGTCGGGCGTGGGTTGGCGTTGGGACCGCAACCACCCTCGTCGGGAGTCACCGGTCGCCCTCGTCCCCGGTCGAGCCGGTGGTGGTGGAACTGCGTGATCTCGACGTGGACTTCGTGGTGGTGGGGGTCTCGAAGGTCGGCGGCGCGTGGGCGGCGCCGGAGCCAGGGTCGGCGGGCTCGACGTGGGCGACAACGCCTCGATCTCGGCCGGGATGGAGTTGGAGGACGGAAGGGCCCGATGCCCCTTGATCGTGGCCGTCTTGGAGAACTGACGTGGGGCCACCCGGTAGAGCACGGCGAGTTCGAGGTTGCGCACGAAGTCCTTGGGCGGATTGCGTGGACCCGCGTACTGGATGGCCACGATGTTGTTGCCGACCTGGAAGTAGCTCACGATTCGGATGGCACCACCCGAGACCGGCTCGAGGGTACGGCTGACGTAGTCCGCCGCGAGCGGCGGGTCCTGGCGGTCGTCGATGATCCGGATGCGCGGCTTGGGATCGGTCGGGGCGTCGGCGTCGTAGTAGGCGTCACCCTCGCAACCGCTGAACACCTCCTCGATCCGCTGCATGAAGTCATACGCGTTGGTCTGCTGTTTGAGGCGAACGACCTCGGAGAAGACGATCACCCCGTTGATGGGCTTGATGAATCCGGCCCTGAGGGGATCACCCTCCTGTCCCTCGGGTTTGACGGTTTCGTCGCAGTACTTGGCGCCGATGAGGTTGATCGTCGCGACCGTCGTCGGATCGAGTGCCTCGAAGCCCTTGGGAAGGTCGTCGATCTGCACCGTCGCGTCGGCGGCGTCGGTCGAACCGGCGAGGGACGGCTGGTCGAGGGTGACCCCGTCGCTACCGCCGATATCCATCCGCGACAGGGGGATCCCAACCGCCGCGCCGAGGCCCACCCCGGTTGCGCCGATCAACCCGATGAGGGCCAGGAGTCGAACCGCGTTGCCTCCGGCGATGCGCGCGCGCCGGGCCGATCGCGAGGGTCCTTCTGGCACGGCGACACCGTAATGGCCAACAGTCCCACCCCGCGGCACCCGCCGACGGTGAGTGCCTAGCCCGAGGCCTCCTCGGGGCCGCCGAACCGCTCGATCCAGTTCTGGACGGTGTCGTCGTCGAGCTTGGCGAACAGCAGGCCCGGGCTCGCGGCGTCGGCGCCGGGGACAGCTCCAACACCGACGCGGCGAGTGCGACCGGTGACAGGCCGTCGAGCGGTGCACCGGCGAACATCGCCGCCACGACCCCCGCGGTCGCGGGGATGAACGGGGACGCGAGGTGAGCGGCGAGACGGACAATGCCGAGCGCTGTCCGGAGCACCACCGCGGCGGCGTCCTCATCGACCTTGACGGCCCGCCACGGCTCGGTCGCGTCGAGGTACACGTTGCCCTCGCTCCACAACGCGCGGAGTGTCTGCGCCGCCTTGCGGAACTGCAGGGCCTCGAACCGCTCGGCGTACTCGGCGATCAGGGCCTCCAGCCGCTGCACCAGGGCATGCTCGGCGTCGGCCGGTGTGCCGCCCTCCGGCACGCGGCCGTCGAAGTGGCGGGCGACCTGGGTGACGGTCCGGTTGACGAAGTTGCCGAGGGTTCCGACCAGGTCCTTGTTGACCGCCTCCGCGAACAGGCCCCAGGTGAAGCTCGTGTCGTCGCTCTCGGGCGCGTTCGACAACAGATACCACCGCCAATAGTCGGCCGGCAGGAGCTCGAGTGCGTCCCCCATGAACACTCCGCGGTGATCGGAGGTGGAGAACTTGCCGCCGTAGTAGTTGAGCCAGTTGAAGCTCTTCAGGCGGTCGACGAGGCGCCACGGCTCGCCGGATCCGATGAGCGTCGCCGGGAACCCGACCGTGTGGAACGGCACGTTGTCCTTGCCCATGAACTGGGTGTAGACGACGTCGTCGGCGCCACGGTCGAGGCGCCACCACGACTCCCAGTCGCGATCGGACCCGTCGGCTGCGGAGCCCGCCTCCGCCCACTCGCGGGTGGCCGCGATGTAGCCGATCGGCGCGTCGAACCACACGTAGAACACCTTGTGCTCGAAGCCGGGGCGGTCGACCGCCACACCCCATTCGAGATCCCGTGTGATACCCCGGTCGTCGAGCCCGTCGTCCAGCCACTTCAGGGCGATCGAGGTCGCCAACGTCGGCCAGTCGTCGAGCTTGGAGGTGATCCATTCGCGGAGCTGCTCCGCGAGCTTCGACTGGAGCAGGTACAGGTGCCGGCTCTCACGGAGTTCCAGGTCGGTTGCGCCCGAGATGGTGCTCGCGGGTTCGATCAACATCGTCGGATCGAGCTGCTTGGTGCAGTGCTCGCACTGGTCTCCCCGCGCCTTGGGATAGCCGCAGTACGGACAGGTCCCGACGACGTAGCGATCGGGGAGGAACCGGCCGTCGGTCGGCGAGTAGAGCTGGCTGATCACGCGCTCCTCGAGGTAGCCCTGCTCGTCGAGCCGGCGTGCGAAGTGCCGTGTGAGCTCGTGGTTGGCAGTACTCGACGTGCGGCCGAAGTGGTCGAAGCTCAGGTCGAACCGTTGGCACAGGTCCCGTTGGACGTCGTGGTTGATCCGGCAGAACTCGGCGACGTCGATCCCCTCGGCCCGGGCCGCCAGCTCTGCGGGTGTCCCGTGCTCGTCGGTCGCGCACACGAACAGCACCTCGTCGCCGCGGAGCCGGAGGAAGCGGGCGTAGGCATCCGCCGGCAGCATCGACCCGACGAGGTTGCCGAGGTGCTTGACGCCGTTGATGTACGGCAGCGCGGAGGTGATGAGCTGGCGCGGCATCGTGACCTTTCGGGGTGGAGCCCCACCGGGCCGGTGGATCGTCCCGACGGCGGACGGGGCGCGTTCGAGCGTAACGGCGCGACGAGCGCGTCGGGGCACCTCGGGGCTGTCGGCGCGCCCGGTTACGGTCGCATCGATGGACCCCGCCCGTCTGTATGCGCTCGACATCGAGACCGACACCAGCGTCGACGGCCTCGACGCGGAGGTCGCTCCGGTGATCGCCGTCGGCCTCGCGTACCAGGGTCGTAGCATCACATTCGACGGCCCCGAGAGCGAACTGCTCCGGTCCCTGGACGACCACCTGGGTTCGCTCCCCCCTGGCCTCATCATCACGTGGAACGGATCACGGTTCGACCTGCCGTTCCTGGACGCACGCGCCCGACACTGCGGCACTCCCGTGGCGCTGCGCCTGGTACCGGTGCGCCGGCACGTCCACACCGCCCACGCGGAGCCCCGCTGGGACGCGCGTTGGTACGACCACCGCCATCTCGACCTCTACGACCTCTACCGCAACGACGTCGGCGCAGGGCTCGGGATCTCGTGCGGTCTCAAGCGGATGGCCCGCCTCGCGGGACTCGACCCCGTCGAGGTCGACTTCGAACGGTTCCACGAACTCGACCGCACCGAAGTGGCCCGCTACGTCCGCAGCGACGCCGAGGTCACCCGGGTGCTGGCACTCCGTCGATGGCCCTCGGTCCGCCGTGCCGCCGACCTCCCCTTCCCCCCCTCCCCCGTCGAGCCCACCCCGCCTTGACGGCCCTTTCCGTGCGGATCCACGGACACGGCGATCGGCCACCGGTCGCGTACCCCGGTCACCGGTGCGCTCCCCGTCATCGAAACGTCCCCGGCCCGTTGCCGTGACGCCAACGAGGAGCCGCCATGTCACCGGACACCCCAGAGTCCTTCGATCGTCCCGCCGACGCTCCGCGGCGACGGCGCGCCATCGCCGCGCCGGTCGCCCGGGTGCACCCCAGCCCCGGGGCCGCGGCCCTCGCGATGACCTTCGTACATCGAACGCCGGGTCTCTACGAGATCGACGGCGACGGCCGACGCGCCGCACCTCCCGCGGACCATTGCGTCCGCCGGGTGAGCGCGGCGCCGTGGCCCGAGGTCGCACTGGGTCACCTCGCCGGCCCGGTGGCGGTGGGGATCGTCGTCGTCGGCACGGGCACCCCGGAACGTGGTCCCGCCCTCATCGGTGGAGCCGGCCCGGCGCTCGTCGCGGCACCGCCCGGAGGCGACCGCGACGGTGAGCGCCCGGTGAGGACGGCCCTGTACATGGCATGCGACGGCGGCTTCGGAGCGGCGGCCCTCCTCGACGAGGGCCTGGTGCGGGCTGTGGAGGTACCGGAGTCCTGTTTCGACGTCGACCTGCTGGCGAGAACCCTCGGCGTCGCCACGACCCCCGCCACCTCAACGCCTTCGGAGCTGGCCGCGGCGATGTGGTTGCACGACCTCGTGCGTTGCGTCTCGGACCCGTGCCGCGCCGCCGGCATCCGGACCTGGCGTGATGCCCTCACCCACCATCCGTTCGTCGCGTGCCTCGAGCCCCGGGACGCCCAGGAGGTCCTCGACGGCGCCACGCCGGCGTCGCTCGCGAGGTTGGCACACGGCTTCGACGCCGCCATCTCGTGGGAGCGGCTCCTTGCCATCGCCACACGATCCCCGACCCCTCCGTTCGACCTCACCCACGAGCTGTGCCGGTGGATCGACGCCCCGTTCTTCGCGCGCTGGATGCTGGGGTCCCGGCGCGGCGTCGCCGAACAGCTGGCCGACCTCGCGCTGTTCGCCGAGGGTGAGCTGTGGGCGTCGGTCAGCAGCGCGGTCGCGTCGATGGAGTCGCTATGGTCGCGCCACGCCGGGAGGGCGGACCGACGAGCCGAGTGGGCGCATCGCCAAGGAGACCAATGAGCGGGGTCAACTTCGACCAGGTGACCAAACGCTTCGGCGAGAGCACCGCTGTCGACCGGCTCAGCCTGGAGGTCAAAGACCGGGAGTTCATGGTGCTCCTCGGCCCGTCGGGCTGCGGCAAGACCACGGCCCTGCGCATGATCGCCGGCCTCGACACCGTCACTTCGGGCACGCTGTCCATCGGCGGGACCGTCGTCAACGACCTCGCCGCGAGCGACCGCGACATAGCGATGGTCTTCCAGAGCTACGCGCTGTATCCGCACATGACGGTACGCCGCAACATCGAGTCCCCGCTCCGCGCCAACAAGCGCGTTCGCGTCGACGCGGGCGAGGTGGCACGCAGGGTCGCGGAGGCGACCGAGATCCTCGGTCTGGGCCCATACCTGGACCGCAAGCCCGGTGCCCTCTCCGGCGGACAACGCCAACGGGTGGCACTGGCACGTGCGATCGTCCGGCGCCCCGAGGTCTTCCTCATGGACGAGCCGCTCTCCAACCTCGACGCCAAGCTGCGGACCCAGACCCGCCTCGAGTTGGTCGAGTTGTGGCGGCGCCTGGCGACCACGTTCATCTACGTCACCCACGACCAGGTCGAGGCGATGACGATGGGCTCGCGGATCGCCGTCATGTCCGAAGGCCGCCTCCAACAGGTCGGGGAGCCTCAGGCGGTATACGAGCGCCCCGCAAACCTCTTCGTGGCGGCGTTCATCGGCAGCCCGCCGATGAACCTGCTCGCCGGAACGCTGCAGGGAGCCAACGCCGTCCACACCGTGGCGGGCACCGTGGCGGTCGCCCATCCGATCGGCATGGCCGGCGGTGCTGCCGTCACGGTCGGCATCCGACCCGAGGACGTGCGGATCGCCACGATCCACGACGTACAGACGGCCGGCGTCACCTCCACCGTGACGGCCACGGTGCTCAACGTCGAACTGCTCGGCCACGAACGCCACGTGATCGCCGTTGTCGGCGACGCACGCTGGGTGATCCGCCAGACCGACGGCGACCCGGTCGTCGACGTCGGCCAGGCCGTCACGCTCGTGGTCGACCCGTCGGCGGTGCACGTGTTCGACTCATCGACGACCGAGCGGCTCAACTGATGGCCGTCGTCGCCCGGAGCCGCCGGACCAAGGAGGCACTGCTGGCCTACGGCCTGCTGTTGCCCGTGGTGGCCGTGGGCGCGGTGTTCGCGTACTACCCGTTGGTGCGGATCGTCCAGTACGCGTTGTTCCAGAAGTACTCCAACAGCGACCAACAGGACTTCGTCGGAGTACGCGGCATCTGGGAGGTCCTGTCGTCGCACGCGTTCCTCGACGGCGTGTGGATCACGGTCAAGTTCATGCTCTACACGGTGCCGGCGGGCCTCGTACTCGGTGTGCTGTTGGCGACCGTCGCCAACCGACGGCTCCGCGGCATCAAGATCTTCCAGACCGTCTTCTCCTCCACGATCGCCTCGTCGGTCGCCGTGTCCTCGGTGGTGTTCCTGACGCTCGTCAACAAGCAGGCGGGCTTCTTCCGCAACGTCGGCTGGCTCGACCTCGACACCCCGGCGGGCGCCATGCGAGGGGTCGCGCTCAGTTCCATCTGGCAGAACATCGGCCTCACCTTCATCATCGTGTTGGCGGGACTGCAGGCGATCCCCGACGAGATCAACGAGGCGGCCACCCTCGACGGCTACCGACCGATCCGGCGCTTCTTCAAGGTGTCGATGCCGTTGATCTCACCCACGCTGTTGTTCCTCGCCGTCATCCTGGTGGTGAGCGCGCTCCAGGCGTACGCACAGATCGAGATCCTCACACGCGGCGGACCCCAGCAGTCCACCGAGACGCTGCTGTTCAAGATCACGCAACTCCAGGGCAAGACCGATCTCCAGACCGGTGCGTCGATGGCACTCGGCCTTTTCGTGCTGACCGTGCTCGTGTCCGCGGGTCAGTACCTCTTGTTGAGCCGACGGGTGCACTATGCCGACTGACACCTCCGACCCCGGCCTCGTCGGCGCGGCGCCAGGCCTCCGATCGAGGGCCTGGCGCCCTCGCCGACGGGCCGCACCCGAACTGGAGCCCGGTGCCTCACGCCACCGCGGCCTGGCGAACGCCGGGTGGTATCTGTTGTTGACGGTGCTCGCGGTGATCGTGCTGTTCCCCGTGTACATGACCTTCATCC
The DNA here is from genome assembly GCA_041394325.1 of Microthrixaceae bacterium. GTDB lineage: Bacteria > Actinomycetota > Acidimicrobiia > Acidimicrobiales > Microtrichaceae > JAWKIJ01. Next base: position 1,977,580 of record JAWKIJ010000001.1, on the reverse strand, counting down.
GGTCGATCTCGGGCGGCGCGGCCGCCCTCTTCCAGAAGAAGCCGTCGCTGTTGCCGGTCGCCACCGACTGGGGAGCGTTCGCCGACGCGTTCACCAAGGGCGACCTCGGCATCCCGATCCTGCAGAGCCTCTTCGTCACGGCGTTGATCGTCGTGGCGCAGACGATCACCTCCACCATGGCGGCCTACGCGTTCGCCTTCCTGGAGTTCCCGTTCAAACGCACGCTGTTCGCGGTCGTGATCGGCACCCTCCTCCTGCCCATCGAGGTCACCCTGCTCGCGAACGTGAGCACCATGTACGACCTGCACCTGATCAGCGTTCATCCCACGTATCTGGGCACCCTCACCGCGCTGGTCGTCCCGTTCCTCGCCACCGCACTGGGCGTGTTCCTGCTCCGCCAGGGGTTCCTCGGCATTCCGAAGGACCTGCTCGACGCGGCCCGACTCGACGGCTACCGCGACACCGCGTTCCTCTGGCGGATCGCCGTCCCGCTGACGCGCCCGGTCATGGGATCGTTCCTCGTGATCTCGTTCCTCAGCGCCTACAACCAGTACGTTTGGCCGCGCTTCGTCGTCAAACGTGACGAGTACCAGACCATCCAGATCGCCCTCCGCGGCTTCATCACCGACAACCCCAACCAGATCAACTGGGGACTCGCCGCAGCCCTGATCGCGTCGGTCCCGATCCTGCTTCTCCTGCTGGTGTTCCAGCGCCAGCTCGTCCGCGGCCTCACGGCCGGTGCGGTCAAATAGACCCACCACCTCGTCCCCTCTCAAGGAGATCCCGGCATGCACCTGCGAACCCGACGCATTCTCGCCGTCGCGACGGTCGGCCTCATGTCCACCGCCGCGTGCGGTTCGGGAAAGTCGACCGACACCGGCTCCAAGTCCAACGGTGGAGTGACCGCCTCCTCGCTGCCGAAGTGTCCCGTCGACGCCTTCAAGAAGGCGTCGGGCACGACCGAGGTGGTGTTCTGGCATTCCTACGTGGGCAACACCCTCGCCGCGTTGACCAAGATCGTCGACGCCTACAACGCGAGCCAGAGCAAGGTGCGGGTCCGCCTCGAGAACCAGGGGCAGGACTACAAGGAGCTGCGCCGCAACTTCGAGGCGGCCGCTACGGCCAAGCAGCTCCCGGCGTTGGTGGGCGGTGAGGACACCTGGACGCAGTACATGATCGACAACGGCCTGACGATGCCCGCTCAGGCATGCATCAACGACGACAGCGACCCGCGGGCCAAGGTCTCCGACGTACTACCGGGTGTGAAGGCCGCATACACCGTCGGGGGTGTTCAGTGGCCGGCGGCATACGGCGCCTCGACGATCATGCTCTACTTCAACGAGGACCACTTCCGAAAGGCCGGGCTCGATCCGGCCAACCCTCCCAGGACGCTGGCCGAACTTCGGACCGCTGCGGAGAAGCTCAAGGCGGCGGGAGTGTCGGGCGGCGCACCGTTCGCGATGAAGCTCGACCCCTGGTTCATCGAGAACATGTCCTCCGCAGTCGGCCAAACGGTGGTCAACCACGACAACGGCCGTGACGGCAACCGCGCGACGGCGTCGACCCTGAAGAACCCCAAGCTGACGAACATCCTGAACTGGCTCGCCGGGATGAAGCGTGACGGTCTCCTCAACGCCATCCCTCGACGAGCCTCATCGACCACTACGTAGCGGTAGCGACCGGTACCTCGTCGATGCTGATCGAGACCTCGACCTCCGCGACCCTCATCGACCAGATCACTTCCAATCCTTCCGGTCTCGACCTGTCACAGGTTCTCGACCCGGCCACGGCGGAGAAGTACAAGGCGTTCAACGGCTTCAAGGTCAACTTCACCGTCGGCGTCGCGCCGGCACCCGGGCCCGACGGCACCAAGGACGGTCAGGTCGCCGGATCGGTCTTCTACCTGACCCGCACCGGATCCGACGCCGTCACCTCGGCGGCCTGGGACTTCGTCAAGTACTTCAACCAGGTGGACAACCAGACCACGTGGACACGGCTCGGCTCGTACCTCCCGGTGCGCGCGGCGGTACAGAAGGGGCTCGCCGACGATCCGCAATGGGGCCAGTCCCAGCGAGGCCGCTGGATCACCACCGCCTTCGACGCCCTCAAGACGCTGGACGCCAAGTTCCCGGACCGCTCATCGGTCCGTACGCGGACGTCCGCACCGCGTACGAGTCGATGCTGGAAGGCCTCGTCCTGGGCGACCGCAAGCCGGACACGGCAGCGGTGACGTCCGCGATCGACACGGCCGACGGCGCGGCGACCGCGGCCCTGAAGAAGTACAACGCCACCACGAAGTAGTGGGTTTGAGTGCACCACCGCACTCGCGGTGGTGCACTCAAACCAGGCCGAGGCGTCTGCCGAGATCACTCCGAAAGCGTCCGTCGGGGTCGACACGGGCCCGGACTCCGCGCCACTCCTCCAGGCGCGGATACATCGAACCCAGGTGCTCACGGTCGACACGTGAGTCCTTCGCCAGGTAGATCCGCCCACCCGCCTCGACGACCCGACGGTCGAGCCGGTCGAGCAGCGGCCCGAGTTCGGGATTGCCGACGGGGATGTCGAGCGCCAGGGTCCACCCACGGGTGGGAAACGAGAGGTGCCCGTCGTTGCCCGGACCGAACCGCTTCAACACCGCGAGGAACGACGGCATGTCCGCCGCTCCGAGGGCCTCGATACTGTGGCGCACGACGTCGTCGCGGTGTTCGGGGACGACGAACTGCCACTGCAGGAAACCCCTAGGGCCGTACACGCGGTTCCACTGGCTCACCAGATCGAGGGGATGGAAGAACTGCGTGATCGTCTGGATCGCATCGCGTCGCCGCACCGGCGCCTTGCGGTACCACCTTTCGTTGAACGCCTTCACCGTCAGTGGGTTCAACAACCCCGACGGCACGACGCCCGGCACCGTTGCGAGGGAGTTGGACACGAATCGCAGCGGATCGGCCGCCGCCGCCCTGGGCAGTTCGTCGAGGCGGGCGAACCGCCCTCGGTCCAGGACCGAGCGGCCCATCCGGGCGCCGGTCGCGGTCACATCGATCCACGCGACCGAGTAGTCGTAGTCCGAATCACCTTCGACCATCAGCGCCATCACGGCGTCGAGGTCCTCGGCGCGGTCGGTATCGACCAACAGCCTCGACGTCTCGATCGGCTTCATCCGGAACGTGGCGTCGAGGACCAGGCCGGTGAGCCCCATGCCACCGGTGGTCGCCCAGAACAGGTCCGGATCGTCGTCGCGGTCGACGTCCAGCACCTCCCCGCTTCCCACCATGATCCGGAACGAGTCGAGATGGTCGGCCCACGATCCGCCGCGGTGATGGTTCTTGCCGTGGATGTCCGCGCCGATGGCACCTCCGACGGTGACCTGGCGGGTCCCAGGTGTGACCGGCACGAAGAAGCCCATCGGGACGAACCACTCCATGAGCTGTTCGAGCGACGTTCCCGCCTTGACGGTGACGCGGCCCGAGGGGTCGAAGTCGATGACACCCACCGAGGTGGTGGCCTCGACCACCGTCCCACCGGAGTTCTGCGCGCCGTCGCCGTAGCTCCGCCCCAGTCCCCGGCCCAGCACCCCTCGGCGGCTGTCGCGTAACGCCGAACGCACGTCGTCGAGATCGAGCATCGTCGTGACCGACGCCGCGGTCGGCCGTGTCCGACCCCAGCCGCGCAATACCCGAAGGGGATGCACCCGAGCACCCCGTGTGGGCGGCGGGTCCATCCCCGCATCCCGCGACATAGACGCCGATCCCCACGAGCACCGCCCAGATCACGCCCATCACCTGCATCTGCCGGTCCGACAGCAACACCTCCTCGGGTGCCGCTCCCTCACCCGACTCCACCAGCAGGGCGTAGCGGAGGATCGCCGTGAGGAACGGCAGGATCGACACGAGGAACCACACCTCCCCTGCGGTGCGCACCTCGGCACGCTCGAACGCCCACTGCACGTAGGCGATCAGGACGATGCCCGCCGAGACCGCCTGGAGGAATCGGAGGTACGGCTCGGTGTAGACGCCGAGGGTCCGGCGGATGGCACCCGCCTCCCCCTCGCCCAACTCCCGACGCTCCGCGAGACGTTTGCCCACGGCGACGAACAACGCGCCGAAGCAACTGATGATGAAGAACCACTTGGAGATCCCGACCTGCACCGCATAGGCGCCACCCAGGAGGCGGAGGATGAATCCACCCGAGAGAGCGACGACGTCGAGCACCGGCTCCTTCTTCAACCAGAAGGAGTAGAGGGTCGTCTGCACGGCATAGAGGAGGACGACCCAGAAGAACGACCGATTGATCGACGCGCCCAGCGCGAGGCCACCCATACCGAGCACCGATGCACTCGTGTAGGCAACCGGGACGCTGACGATCCCGGCCGCGATCGGGCGGTTTCGCTTGACCGGATGTCGACGGTCCGAGTCGACGTCGAGGCAGTCGTTCACGAGGTAGGTCGCGGACGCGACCATCGAGAACGCGACGAACGCGAGGGCGACGTGACCGATCGACCGTGCGTGCCACACCATCCCGTCCGCCCCGTGGGAGAGGATCCGACCCCCTGCGGCGGGTGCCACGAGGATCAGGCTGTTCTTCGCCCATTGCTTGGGGCGGCACGCCCGGAGTAGGCCACGGGGGAGTCCGGTCGGGGGCGGCGAGTCGGCCATGGCCGGATCACTCTACGTGAGCGTCAGCCGATCATCGCCCGTATCACCGCGAGCTGCGACGCGTCGGGCGGTGGCCCCAGCCGGGAGTAGAAGCGGCCGTGGGGATCGATCGACCGGGCGAAGCACTCTGCCCAGTCGCCCGCACCGCTCTCGAAGTCGGAGGCACCGTCCTCGACCCACCACGCCGCATCGGCACGACGATGACGGGCCTCGTTGAACGCGGCCCGCATCTCGTCGTCGAGCAGGGTGACGTCGATCGCATGGCCCAATTCGTGGGCGGTCACGTGGACGTAGTCCTCCAGCGAAGAGCCGTCGTACCGGTAGACCTCGATCACCTTCCGTCGCGGGAAGGTCGATCCGCGAAACCCGTCGCGCGGCCCGACGAACTCGATCCGCCAGCCGGGCAGCCGTTCGCGCCACCGGAAGTGGATCCGAGCGAGCACCGCACGGGCGAGCCCGGCGCGATCGAACTCGGGCCGGGCCAGGACCTGCCCGGTCAGGGAGACCCCCGTCGGATCGACCTCGAGCTCGGCACCGGGTACCTGCCGTCCCGGCTGTGCACCGGTCGCAGGGGGCTCCGGGGAGGTCACCGTCCTCGTCTCGGTCGCGCCGAGCACGTGGACCGGCGACGAACCCGTCCCGCCGCCACCCGGAGCGACGAGTGCGCCGGGTCGAGCGACATAGATCGAGGAGGTCGGAACGACTGCGAGGACCATCAGCGCGGCGGCACGTCGGAGGCACCGCCTCCGACGTGTCGCGGTCCCGGACACCTCGCCCATGACGTGACGGTACGTGTCATTGCCGCCCGAGTTCATTGGCCCCTTCGGCTACATCCCGGTGTTGTTCGGCCTATTCCAGCACCCTCTGTGGGAGGACCGTGACGGTGCGTGAGGAGCAGTTCCCGACACGTCGCGCGGGATGCGAGACTGTGCCGATGAGCGTGTCCCCGAAGGTCGAGCGCAAGCGGCGGGCACAGATGCGCCGTTTCGCGGATGCCTCGCTGGACATCGTCGCGTCCGAGGGGCTCGCGGCGCTGACGATGGCGCGCCTGGCCGAGGAGCTGGGCACCGTGCCGAGCGCGATGTACCGCTATTTCCCCTCGAAGGCGGCGCTGATCACCGCTGTTCAGCGCGACGCGATCGAGCGGTTGTCGGAGAGCTTCGCCTTGACCCGCGACGCGGTCGAATCAGGACTCGCCGAAGGGAGGAACGGCTCGGCGGGCTTCGACGATCGAGACCGGATCGTGGTTCGTCTCGTACTGTTCGGCCGATGGTTCTGCGCCGCGTACGAAACGCATCTGGAGGAGATTCGCCTGCTCCAGATGATCATGTCGGACCAGCCGAACCTGGACGACCCACGGACGGGACTGGAACTCCTGCCCGTGGCCATGGTGCTGTTGTCACAGGCCGCGGCCCAACTCGACGCCGGCGAGCAATGCGGTCTGCTCACCCCCGCGTCGTCCATGCAGCGCGCGATCGCGTGGGCCGCGGCACTGGGCGGTGCCCTCGAGACCGACCTGTTGGAGGCACTGCTGCCCGAACTCCTCGGCGGAACGAGGGTCGCGCGGATGCTCAACCTCGACCTGTTGAGGGGTTGGGGGATCCCCGACGCGTCGCTCCGTCTCGCGGACCGCTTCGTCGACGAGTTCGCCGGCCGCGCACCCCTGGCCCCGGCCGCACCCCTGCCAGGCGACGAATGACCCTCCGGCACGCCCCGGCATGGTGATCGACCCGGCGAGCCGACGCGACCGCGACACCCCGGCGACGCCGGTCGGAGCCCGCTGTATCGGCGACGACCTCACCGTCCTCTGTGTCGACGGGGTCGAACGGGTGTCGGTCAACCTCGACGCCGGGGCCTCGACGCCGGCACTCGATGTGGTCGGCGCCGCCGTCTTCGACCTGTTGCCCTGGTACTCCAGCGTCCACCGGGGGGCAGGGGCGAAGTCGCAGTTCTCGACCGACCGCTACGAGGCCGCCCGCGACGCGGTGCTGCGCTTCTCCGGCGGCCGCCCCGACGACATGGCGGTGTTGTGCCGCAACACCACCGAAGCCATCAACATCGCGGCACACCGGCTGGGCCTGAAACCGGGTGACACGGTCGTGACCACCGTCGCGGAGCACCACGCGAACCTGCTCCCCTGGCAGCGCCTGCACCGCGACCGCGGCATCGGGATCCGATGGGTCGAATGCGATCGACGTGGGATGTTCGACCCCGACGACGTCATCGCGGCCCTCGAAGCCGGGCCGCCACCGGCGCTGTTGGCGATCACCGGCGCGGCCAACGTGACGGGCTGGATGCCCGACGTCGAACCGGCGGTCGACGCGGCACACCGCCTCGGTGCCCGGGTCCTGCTCGATGCGGCACAACTCGCTCCCCACCGTCCCCTGCACACCGCCGCGGACCTCATCGCCTGGAGCGGCCACAAGATGTACGCCCCGTTCGGAACGGGTGCGCTCGTAGGACCGGCCGACCTGTTTGCCGAGGGTGATCCGCTGATCGTCGGAGGCGGCGCGGTTCGCCTGGTCGACCTCGACGACGTGGTGTGGGCCGACGCGCCCGACCGTGAGGAAGCCGGATCCCCCAACGTCGTCGGCGCGGTCGCACTCGCGGCCGCGATCGAATGGTACGAGGCGACGGGATGGGAGAGCATCGTCGCGCACGAACGGGCGCAGTCGAAACGGCTCCGCCGCGGCCTCGGGTCGATCACGGGGGTGCACCTCCTCGGACCCGATCCCGCCGACGTCGACGCCGACGACTCGATGCTCGCGGTCGGGGCGTTCAACGTCGCCGGACTCGACCATCCGTTGTTGGCGGCCCGCCTGAGCGCGGAGTACGGCATCGCGGTGCGCCACGGATGCTTCTGCGCCCACCCCTATCTCGTCCGGCTACTCGGTCTCGACGCGGCGACCACCGCCCGCTACCGCGCCGACATCGTCGCCGGTGATCGCCGCAACATCCCCGGCGCCGTACGCGCCAGCGCGACCATCACCACCACCGACGAACAGATCGACTCGTTCCTCGCCGCCGTGGCCGATCTCGCCGCCGGTAAGCCGGCACCGGTCTCCTACCACCAGGACCCCGCCACCGGGGACTACTCCCCGGTCACCTGACCCGAGTCACGACACGTCAGCGCAGTTCCTTCAACACGGCGACGAGGTCGTCGATCTGCGCCTCGCTCACCCGGTCGGGGCCATAGGTCGGCATCTGGTTGACGGCACCCTTCGGACGCTGCTCGTTGGGTTCACGTAACGCCGTCACCAGGTAGCGACGGTCCACCGTGACGGTCTGTCCCGACTCGAGCACCACCTTCGATCCCCAGAGGCCCTTCCACGAGGGACCGGTCATCTCCTCGCCGTTCACCGAATGACACGACGCACAGCCTCGGTCCGTGGCCAGCGCCCAACCCCGAACCGCAGACGCCGACTTCGGGGTGAACGTGTCCGCACCACCCCCCGAACACGCCGTGGCCACCACCACGAGCCCGACCGAGAGGCCGGCGGCCCACCCTCGCAGGTCCGCGACACGGGGGCCGATCATCGAGGGCTCTCCTGAGCCGCCACCAGCGGACCGCGGAACCTCGGCGCCCTGGTCGCCCCGCTCATGTGGACCCACCGCGCCGTGATGTGCAACCAGATGACGAGGCCGCCCGCCACCTGGAAGATCGCGGCCGCCAGCTCCTGGTCCTCGTTCGCATCGAGCGCACCGATCACCCGTGGGGCGAGTTGGTAGGTGTGGTAGATCGGGAAGTCCGACCAGGTCATGAAGAAGGCGACGGGGAGGGGGGCCACCGACACGACGATCAGGTACACGATCACGAGGACACCCGAGAGTCGCGGGACCATCGGCCTCGGCGGCTGTACGGGCAACCAGATCAGGATGCCGGCCGTGATCCACATGAAGTCGAGGACGAACGATCCGAACTGGGTACGCAGCATCGGGTCGGTGAAGACCGGCACCGACACCGACACGATCAACGCTGTGGAGACCACGATCGCGAACACCGGCGTGCTGACGAGACCGAAGACGCGACGCCGCCGAGCGGTCGCCTCGATCCAGTTTCCCAGCGCGGGTGGCGATCCGTACAACAGCAGCGGCGCCGCGATCATCACGATCAGCACCTGACGGACCATCTGCGCGGATACCAGATAGCCGGCACCCAACGACGCGAGCGGCCAGTCGTTCGCCGCCAACAGAAGCACCAGGCCGACGACGGCCGCGGCCTTGCGGCGTCGGTGGCGGGTCCGGTCGAAGGCGCCGCCCCGCCAATAGCCGAACGCGACGAGTGCGACCACCAACCACGAGCCGACGTAAGGCCGCCACGCCCAGGTCCAGTTGGCGTCCGACGCCGAGCACCACCAGCGCACGAAGTGTCTCCTCCTGGTTCGCGGACCGGCCTAGCCGGCACCGGCCGGCCGTTGGGCCGGCCAACGGTAGTCCAACAGCTTCGGCAGGTCGGTGGCCCATTGCTGTTGCAACGTGCCGAACGGATAGACGATGTGACAGAGGTCGTCCGGGGTGAATGCCAGGATCTGACTCGGATGACCCACGGAATAGGCGCCCGTCGAGTCGGGCTTGCCGATGACGACCGACGGTAGGTGGAGCTCCTTCAGGGCGGCGTCGATGTCGGTGGGCGAGGCGGTGAGACCGACGAACTGCGGGTCCCGACCGTGCACGAAGTCGGCGATCGCCCGAGGTGTGTCGCGGGCGGTGTCGACGCCGACGAACATCACGATGGTGTCCGCGGCTGCACCGTCCACCCGTTTGAGCGTCGCGGCCAGCGTCGACAGGTGCACCGGGCACACGTCGGGACACGAGGTGTAGCCGAACAGCAACAGCGCGAGGCGGCCTCTGGTCCGCGACGCGATGTCGAAGGCCCGCCCGTCGGTGTCGGTGAACACGACCGTGGGTTTGGCGAGCGGTTCGGCCAGCACCGTCCCGTAGAAGCCGAGGTTCTCGGCGCGGTTGTCGTCGCCGGTGGCAGTCGCCGCCCCGCTCGACCGTCCACACGCTGCGAGCGCCGCGACGAGACCCGCCGACCCGAACCCGAGGGCCGCGGAGCGCAACACGTCCCGGCGCGTCGGGGCCTCGTCCCGTCCGGAGGGCAGGGACCGCGTGGGTTCGTGGGGGATCACCGGCCGTACCCCTCCCGGACGTCGGTGACGACCTTCGCCACGATCGACCTCGACCCGGCATGGCGGAACCGCAACGTGAAGTGCACCGCATCGCCCGGCTCGAGCCCCGCGGCACCATCGAGCATCACATGACGATGACCGGGTTCGAGTACGAGTGCCCCGTGTGCGGGGACGGCCATGGTCGGCTCGTCGTGCATGGTGCTCATCCCCGACGCGTCGGTCTCGGTCGAGTGCAGCGAGGCGCTGAGGCCGCGATCCGCCGTGATCGAGGTGAGGGCGTCGGCCCGATCGGTGTCGTTGGTCACGGTGAAGTACGCGGCGGCCGTCGATCCGGCCGGAGTGCTCACGCGTGCGCCCCGGATCGTCAGCGTTGCGGAGGCGTCGCCGCCGCACGCCGTCGACACGACGGCGAGGAGCAGTGCCACGAGGCTCGGTGCCGCGAGGCGGCGCACCGCCGGCCGCGGCGTCGGGGGGTTGGTCATCACCCGCTAGTTCAGCGCGTCGACACGGCGCCACAAAGTCGGGACAGCATCAGACCCCGTCGCTCCCATGTGGTGACCGACACGTCGGGGCCATGGTCCGCCGATCGGCCGATCGGCGAGGCCGCCGACACCAGGGGGTGTGTGATGCTCGTCGCGGATGTCCTTCGCCACAAGGGTACGGCGGTCACGACCGTGTCGCCGAGTGCCTCTCTTGCCGAGATCGCAACCGTCTTGAGTCGCCAACGGATCGGAGCGGTCGTCGTCTCCGGCGACGGCACCACCCCGGACGGGATCCTGTCCGAGCGCGACATCGTGCGCCATCTCGCCGACCACGGCGGCGACGCGCTGCACGCCGAGGCACGATCGGTGATGTCGCCCGACCCGATGACGTGCGCGCCGGGCGACAGCATCGAGTTGGTCATGGAGACCATGACCAACTCTCGCAATCGTCACCTGCCGGTGATGGTCGACGGTCGACTCGCGGGGATCGTCAGCATCGGTGACGCTGTCGCCCGGCGGGTCGCCGAACTCGAGACCGAGCGGTCACAACTCCACGACTACATCGCCACGGGCCGATAACGACGCCGGGCCGGACGGAGGTCCGTTGCCTTCCGGCCGCCGGTGGTTCAGCTCACAAGCCCGGTGCACATGTCGATGAGTTCACCGACGAACCGGTCGTGTCCCAACGAGGGGCGCTCCCCGTGTCGAGGATCCTCGCCCGCTCCGCGCACAGCGACGACAACACCATGATGACGGCGACGACCCGCTCGCGTTGTGCCGCGGGTTCCCGGTCACCGGCGAGTTCCAAGCTGGACAGGATGCGCCGGAGGTTCGTCGAGGTCGCGAGATCCGATTCGACGTCCCAACGGGCGAATCGGTCACGCAGCTGATCGACGATCCGCAGGTAGCTCCGGCCTCCCGCAGTCCGCAGGGCCTCGGCATACGGCACGGCGAGCGCCGCGACGAGGTCACGGAGCGAGGCTTCACCGGACCCTTCGAGCTCCTCACCACGACGACGGTCGATCGGTCCGCCGTGCCGAACAAGGATCGCGCCGAGGAGCCCGTCACGAGAGCCGAAGTGATAGGTGACCGCCGACGTGTTGCGCTGTTGCGCGGCCTCGACGATCTCTCTCGTGGCGACGCGGGAGATCGTCGAACGGGCGAAGAGCCGCTCGGCCTCGTCGAGGATCCGTGTTCGGGTGTCACCTGGTGTGCGGTCGAGGGCCATGGTGGGAGTGTGATGAGGTGACCGCCGCGGCGAGGGGTTGAGAGGCCGCGACGGTCACCTCGACCGTGGCGTTGCCGGTCAGTACGGCAGTGGCTTGAGCGTTGGTCGGGATCACGGTGACGTCGAGACCGTCGGGGAGCGGTCCGGCGAAGTCGGGGTATTCCTCTTCGCCTCACGGCGATAGCGGGTGGTGGAGTGCTCGGGATCCGGATCGAAGTTGGGAATGACCTTGTCGCCGAACAACTCGATCATCTCGAGCACCTCCTCGTGCTCGAACCCCTCGTTGGGGATGCCGAACACGAGTTGATCGCAGCCCACCTCCTGGTACTTGGTGATCTGCTCGTTGACCTCCTCGGGGGTTCCGCACAGGAGGTAGCCCGATTCGATCAGCCAGTCGAGCGTCTTCTCGTCGGGAATCGCCTTGGGTGCATCGGGCCAGATCACCGCGCCGGGCTGCTTGGGCATGGTCGAGTGGTACATGTTGACCATGGTGTTGAGGTAGCCACGACCGGCGCTCATGGCGACCTCCCGGGCACGCGGTGATCGGCGAGGCACACCACCGCGTTGGTCATCATCACGTTGTCGTTGACGTACTGGCCCAACGGCTCGGTGCAGCCGGCGATGCCCTCCTTGTAGGCGTCGATCCGACCCTTGAGGTTGTAGATCGGTTCGAAGTTGAAGGCGATGGCCCCGATGCCGAGTTGACCGGCGGTGGTGAAGGTGCCGGGGTTGCCACATCCGACCCAAGGTGGCGGGTGACCGATGCCGTAGGGCTTGGGCAGGATGTTGTGCGGGTACGGAACCCGGAAGAACTGACCGTCGAACTGGTAGTCCTTCTGCTCCCACATCCGGAAGATCTCCGGAGCGACCTCGTTCCACATCTCCTTGGTGTCGCTGGTGTTGAGGTCGAAGGTCTGCATCTCGTGCTGACCCGCGCCCGCCCCGTTCCCCACTCGTAGCGGTTGTTGGTGATGTGGTCGAGCATCGCCACTCGCTCGGCGATGCGCACCGGGCGGTTGACCGGCGGCGACAGGTTCATGATCGCGGAGCCGAGATGGATCCGCTCGGTACGCGCCGCGACGTAGGGGATGACGACCTCCGGCGCGGACATGTGGCTGTATTCCACGAGCGCGTGGTGCTCACCGAACCAGGCGTACTTCCAGTTGTGGCCGTCCGCGTGGATCGAGTACTCGACCTCGCGGCCGAGCATCTCGTGCTCGCACTCGGGATCATGTGCCGCCGGCCCCGGGAGGTAGCCGTTCATGAACAGTCCGAATTCCATACCGCTCTCCGTTCGCGGATCGATGCCGGGAGTTCCCCGGCGGAACGGCTTCTAATGTAACCCATTACTCCCACCCGCGCCCCCGTACTTCCCGCGCTTGCGCCCCGCCCGGTTTTGTCGCGCGAAAGTCGCGCCGTGGGCGCGACTTTCGCGACAAAAACCGGAGGGAAGGGCCGGTTCGGCCATTATGAGCGGTGTGCCGCCGTTGCCGCTCCGGTTCGTGACCTCCGCGTCCGACGTCTCCACGCTCCCCGAGAGCGAGGGCGAGATGGCCTTCGTCGGTCGTTCCAACGTCGGCAAGTCCTCGCTCGTCAACGCCCTCGCCAACCGGCGACAGCTCGCCCGCGTCTCCAAGACGCCGGGCAGGACCCAGTTGATCAACCTGTTCTCGTTGCACGACGGCCACACCCTCGTCGACCTGCCCGGCTACGGCTATGCGGCCGCGCCGAAGACCGAGCGGCGGCGATGGGGGCCCATGACCGAGCGGTACCTCCTCGAACGCTCTTCGCTGCGCTGTGTCGGAGTGCTGGTCGACGGCGAGATCGGCCCTACCCCGCTGGACACCGCCGTCCTGGACTGGTTGCGCGACGTCGAACTCGGTTTCCGCGTGATCGCCACGAAGTTCGACAAGGTCAAGGCATCCAAGCGGCCGAAGCGGCGCCGCGACCTCGCCGCCGGCTGCGGCCTGCTCGAGAGCGACGTGACCTGGGTGAGCGCCTCGACCGGGGTCAACATCGAACTCCTGCGCGGGCGGATCATCGAATGGACCCGCGACGGTCCCCCACCCATACGACCGCTGCGGTCACCGACACCAACACCGCGCTGAGGGCCATCGCCGCTCCGTAGTTGGCCGAGCCGACGCGACCGAAGAGCCGGGCGATCAACAAGGGCACCGTGGGACGGTCGCTTCGGGCGACGAAGCTCGTGGCCCCGAACTCGCCGAGCGCGATCGCGAACGCGATCGACCCGGCGGCGAACAGGACCGGCCGCAGGCTCGGCACCAGCACCGAAGCGAACCTTCGCCAGGGCCCGGCACCCAGGGTCGCTGCGTGCTCGTAGAGCAACGCGGCCCGGTTGCGCCATGCGGCCGACAACAAGTGGGTCACGACCGGCGCCGCGACCGCCCCCTGCACCAGCGGTACCGCGATCCAACTACCGCGGAGGTCCAGTGCCGAGGAGCCGAACGCCAGCAGGAAGCCCAACCCGAGCGTCGCCCCCGACACGGCCATCGGCGCGACCGCAAGGCGCTCCAGCCATCCGGCGCCACGGCGGGCGGCGAGCACGAGCGCGGCGGCCGCGAAGGCGAGAAGCGTGGCGACCCCAGCGCCCGCGAGGCTGTCGCCGAACGCGGTGAGAGCCTCGCCCCGCGCAAGGACCGGACGTGCGCCGACAACCCCGCTCGGTGTGGTTCCACCGGCCAACGACCCGAACCGTTGCAGGGTCCATCCGCCTGGTCCGCGGAGTGCACCGAACACCGTGGCCAACAGCGGGACCGCGACCACGAACGCTCCGACGCACACCGCGACGGTCACGGCGGCCCGTTCGACTCCCGTTCGTGCCGGTCGCGGGTCACCGGAGCCCGCCGCGAGGGCCGGTGCACCGTGTGCGGCCCCCCATCGTCCAAGCGCGGCGAACAGGACCGCGAGGAGCGCTCCCTGTGCAAGTGCGAGGGTGGCCGCACCCGCGAGATCGAGTTGTTGCACCGCACGCGCCCAGATCTCCATTTCGACCGTGCGGATCCCCTCCGATCCGATGACCGCGATCACGCCGAACGACAACGCCGACAACGCGGCAACCACCCCGGCGGCAGCCGCGATCGACGGAGCGATCGCCCTCCCGGTGGTATCGAGCGCGGCGACCGCGCCGCGACGACCGGCCATCCGGGCCGCTTCCTCGACCGAGCGCGGCACCCCGGCAAGCGCGGCGGCGGTCGCCCGCGCCATGAAGCCGATGTTGAACACGGCATGGGCGGCGATGATCAACACGAACCGCTCGGGGTCACCTCCCGGTGGTCCCGAGATAGCCAGCACCGCACCCGCGACCGTCACGCTCGGCAGCACGAACGGAGTGACGAGCAAGGCCCCGAACAGCCGCCGGCCGGGGAACCGGAACCGACCGATCGCCCATCCGAGGGGTACACCCACCAGCAGGACAGCCGCCGTGGATGCGACCGTCTCGGCCACGGTGACGATGACGAGATGGCCGGTCCGTTCCGCCGAGAGCACGCGCCAGGCTCCCGCCGCGGTCCAACCCGAGCCGCCTGCAACCCCTTCGAGGGTGCGGACCGCGATCGAGAGCAGCGGCCACCCATACAGGAACCCCAACACCGAGACGGCGGCCGCCACACCGAAGGGAGGGCCCACCCGGCGGGCCGCGGCACGGCCGGGTGGGCTCACGGCGCCAGGGCCCGCCAGTCCTCCAGCCAACGATCGCGTTCGCGGTTGACCACGGTGGGGTCGAGGCGGATCATCTCCGCCGGGCGCCGGACGAACCGGGTGAACACCGCGGGCAGCGACACGTCGGTACGGGCCGGATAGACGAAGTTCGACAGCGGCAGGGAGCGCTGCCAACGAGCCCCCAGCATCGCGTCGAGCACCCGGACCGCCCGGCTGTGTTGTCGGGTTCCCGCCAGCACACCGGCCATCTCGACCTGCTCGGCGCACGTCGCCTCCACCACCTTGGTCCGTGGTCGGTCGACCTTGCCCTCCGAGTAGACGACCTCCGCCGGCGGGCTGGTGGCATAGGACACCACGAGGGGCCGGTCGCCCCCGCTCACCGTGTAGTGGCGGTTCCAGGCGTCGTCCCATCCCGACGCGACGACCACGTCGTTGGCGAAGAGGTCCCGCCAGAAGCGTTCGGTGCCGGCACCGAGAGCAGCGTGGGTGGCGGCGAGGAATACGAGACCCGGCGAGGAGGTGTCGGGCCGTTCGATCACCAGCAGGCCCCGATAGCGGGCGTCGGTCAGCTCCGAGAGGGTCGCCGGGGGCACCAACGAGTGATCGGCGAACCACTTCGAGTCGTAGTCGACACACACCGGCGCGACGTCGACGGGAAACAGCCGATGCCCACGATCCAGGCGAAGTCGATCGGGGATCGCGGCGAGGTTGCGGACGTCGCGGGGGCGACGGGAGCGAACGCCCCGAGGCGATCGCACGACCGAAGGTGGTGTTGTCCACTCCGAAGAAGATGTCGCCCTCGGGCCGGGAGCGTTGCAGGATCGCCCGGTTCAGCGCCGCCACGGCGTCGCCGGACGCGACGATCCGGATCCTCACGCCCAGTTGCCGCTCGACGCTACGCCGAACACCGTCGTCGATCACGTAACCGTCGTAGGTGACGACGCGCACGGTCGGCACGGACGACCTCGGCGCCGTCTGGGATCCGCTCGAGCAGGCCGCCGACAGCACGAGCGCGGCACCCACGACGACGGACCAACGACGACGGGACCTCGAACGGGCGGTCACGCCACCACCTCACGCCTCGTCGGATCGTCGGGGTCTACCACCAGGATCACCGTTCCGGACTTCACCTGAACCTCCATCTGCACCTCTACCTCAGCCTCTCCCTCATGTTCGTCCGGGGCGTCCGGAGGGTGCCCCCGGGCGACCTCGTTGCTGATCGCGAGCGACACGGCCGGGTCGAGTACCGCGCCGCGAAGGGGCCAGCGGGCGCCTGCGAGGCTGAGCCGAGCCGGGCCGCCGTACGCCAGGAGCGAGAACACGGTGCCCGGCGGCATCGACCGCCGGTGGAAGCCCCTGACGACCACCACGGTCGCCGAGTCGATCAGTGCCTCGACCTCGACGGCGCCGGACGAGCCGGAGACCATCACCGCGAGCATCGAGAGGAAATGGTCGAGCCGTCCGTGACGGGTGCCGACGACGGTGATCCGGGTGGCTCCCGTGGTGACCGCGTAGTCGAAGGCCAACTCGAAGTCGGTGCGGTCCTTGTCCGGACGATGGGCGACCACCTCGGTACCGGACGCTCCCAATGCGGCCAGCACCGCCGGATCGACCGAGTCGCGGTCGCCGACGACGACGTCGGGGGTCATCCCCGCCGCGATCGCACGTTCGGCTCCACCGTCCGCGGCGATCACCGTCACCCGCCCGCCGGCCGGGGAGCGAGCCCGAGCGGGGTGCCCGAGACCGGTCCGCCCGCGAATACGAACGCGGTCCGGCATCACGCGGGATGACACATGTGGGATCGCTCGCTGCTTCAACATCCCTCCGCCGGCATGACCCGGATCAGGTTGCGGGTCGGCGGCCTACTCCGCCCTCTCAGCCCGGACGTCCGGACTCCCCGTGTTCGACTGCCTGGCCGGCGATGCTAGACGACCTCGCCGCGCGGCCCGGTGTCAGTCCACCCAGTAGCCGTCCATCCGGGCGAGCGTGCGCAGCATCACCTCGTCAGCTCCCCCGCCGATGGACCACAGGCGGGTATCGCGGAAGAACCGGGCGGTCCACGTCTCCTCGATGTAGCCGATGCCGCCGTGGTACTGGAGACAGACGTCGGCGACGCGCCGGGCGAGACGCCCGCTGCGCAGCTTCGCCACCGTCGCGAACCGGGTGATGTCCTCTCCCCGGGTCTGCGCCTCCGCCGCGTGGTAGTTGTAGTACTTCAACAGGTCGACCTCGCTGGCCAACTCGGCCAGCTCGTAGGCGAGGTGCTGGTTGGCCAGGAGCGGCCGACCGAACGCCATTCGCTCCTTGAGGTAGTCGGCCGTCCGGTCGAGCGCGAACTCCATGGCACCCACCATCTGGTAGGCCGCGATCATGCGCTCGTCCTGGAACTGCGACATCTGTTGTTGGAAACCACGACCGATCTCACCGATGGTGTAGGCGACCGGCACGCGCATGTCGGTGAAGCTCAGTTCGGCGGTGTCGGAACTGCGCATGCCCAGCTTGTCCAGCTTCTTCGCCACCGCGAACCCCGGCGTGTCGGTCGGGACGATGACCTGGCTGATGCCCTTCGATCCGCCCTCCTCGGAGGTGCGCACCAAGAGGCACACCCAGTCCGCCTGGGTGCCCGAGGTGATGAAGGTCTTGGAACCGTTGATCACCCATTCCTCGCCGTCGCGTTCGGCCTTGGTCCGGATGCCAGCGACGTCGGAGCCGGCGTCGGGTTCGGTCACCCCCACCGCCGCCACGTGGCGGCCCTCGATCGCCGGACGGAGGAAGCGCTACATAAGTTCGGGGCTCCCGAAGCGGTGCAGCGACGGGGTCGCCATGTCGGTCTGTACGCCGATCGCCATCGCCACACCGAGACAGGGCATCCGGCCCATCTCCTCCGCGAAGATCGCGGTGTAGCCCGCGTCGGCGCCGCCACCGCCGTATTCGGGGTCGTAGCGCAGGCCCAACAGTCCCAGCTCGCCCATCTTGGGAAACCGGTCGTGCGCCGGGAACGTGCCCACCCGTTCCCAGTCCTCGGTGTGGGGTGTGATCTCCCGTTCGACGAAGTCCCGGACGGTCTTTCGGAACATGTCGTGCTCGTCAGTGAAGATGCCCACCCGGAGTCTCCTTGTCGATTTCGGCCGCGCCGAGACGGACGACCTCCTGCAGGACCCGCCCCCGTGGGTCGGCATGATCCGATGACGTGCAGCGTAGGGCTCCGTCACATGTACCGGCACCAGGAGCCGGCTGTGCTAGCCACGCTGCATGGCCAGAACCCTGTTCACCGAGGAGCACGAGATGTTCCGCGTCGCGTACCGCTCGTTCGTGGACCGCGAGCTCGTCCCCCGGGCCGAGGCGTGGGCGCGCGAGGGGATCGTGTCGCGCGACGTCTGGCAGACCGCCGGGCGCTCGGGCTTCCTCGGTTTCGAGATTCCGGAGCACTTCGGCGGAGCCGGTGTGAAGGACTTCCGTTACAACCTCGTCGTCACCGAGGAGCTGTGCGACGCCGGCGTGCTGGCGGCGGGAGCGGGGATGACGCTGCACAACGACATCACACTCCCCTACTTCATGGCCTACTGCACCCCCGAACAACGCGACCGTTGGCTGCCGGGCATCGCTGCGGGGACCTCGATCACGGCTATCGCGATGACCGAGCCCGCCATCGGTTCGGACCTGGCGTCGATGACGACCACCGCCATCCGCGACGGCGACCACTACGTTCTCAACGGATCCAAGACCTTCATCACCAACGGAATCAACGCCGACCTCGTCATCGTCGCGGCGAAGACCGACCCGGGTGGGCGCCACAAGGGCATCAGCCTCCTGGTGGTCGAAGCCGGGATGGCAGGCTTCGACCGGGGTCGCAACCTCGACAAGATCGGTCTGCACGCCCAGGACACCGCGGAGCTGTTCTTCACCGACGTCGAAGTGCCCGCGGCGAACCTGTTGGGTGCCGAGGGGGCCGGTTTCGTGCAACTGGTCTCCAACCTGCCACAGGAACGCCTGAGCATCGCCTGCGCCGCGGTCGCGCACGCCCGGGCGGCATTCGACCGGACCTTGGCCTACACCAAGGAACGCACCGCCTTCGGCCGGCCGATCGGATCGTTCCAGAACAGCCGGTTCCGCCTCGCGGAGATGGCCACCGAGCTCGAGATCGGCCAGACCTTCGTCGACCGGTGCGTCCTCGAGCTGTGCGAGGGCCTGCTCACCTCCGAACAGGCCTCGATGGCCAAGTGGTGGACGACCGAACTCCAGAAGCGGGTCGTCGACACCTGCCTTCAACTGCACGGGGGGTACGGCTACATGTTGGAGTACCCGATCGCCCACGCCTATCTCGACGCCCGGATCAGCACGATCTACGGCGGGACCACCGAGATCATGAAGGAAGTGATCGGCCGATCCTCGGAGTGTGAGCGCCGAGTGGCCGGCGTCGCTGGGCCGGGTGGCTGCGCCACGACCCACTGGCGCCGACGGCCTCCCCGTGCCACTACGCTGAGCGCCCGTCGGGCGTTTAGCTCAGTTGGTTAGAGCGCACGCTTCACACGCGTGAGGTCGGCAGTTCGAGTCTGCCATCGCCCACCGCCGCTGTGTCCGCAGGATCGAGGTTCGATGAGCACATCGGCGCCGAGCGCGTTGCGCCGCCCCGCTCCGGGAACTCCCGGTGCCGCCTGGTCGCACCAGCCGTTCCGATGGATCTTCGTCGGGACGTTCACATCCAACATCGGTACGTGGATGCAGAACGTGGCGTTGTTGGCCTTCGCGGACGCCCTCACCCACAGTGCCGCCTTCGTCGGGCTCGTCACCTTCGCCCAGTTGGGGCCGATGCTGTTCCTGTCGCCGTTCGGAGGCGCGCTCGCCGACCTGATCGACCGCAAGGTGCTGATGATCTCGGCCGCGCTCGTACAGGGGTCGATGAGCCTGGCACTCGCCTGGGCATCGTCGGTCTCGCACCCTTCCCGCGCGTTGATCATCGGATCCGTGTTCGGCATCGGGCTCGCGTCGGCGATCAACGGACCTGCCGCGCAGGCGATCCTGCCCGCGCTGGTCGGCAGGGAGGACCTCGCGGGCGCCATCTCGCTGAACAGCGCCCAGATGAACGCGTCGCGGGTGCTCGGGCCGCTCCTGGCCGTGCTGCCGTTCCTCACCACCCCGTGGATCGTGTTCAGCGTGAACGCCGCGACGTACCTGTTCGTGGTGGTCGCTCTGCTCGTGGTGAGCTTCGACAGCCGACCCGTTCGCGGCGTGCACCGGGAGTCGGTGCGACGACACCTCGCCGGTGGGCTGCGTTCGGCCCGGGCGAATCCGGTCGTCGGCCGTTCCCTCACCGTGGTCGCACTGTTCTCGCTCTGCTCGCTGGTGTTCATCTACCAGATGCCGGGCTTTGCCCGAACGGCCCTCGGTTTCATGCGGACCGCCGACGGCGCGGGCCACGGCCACCTGGTCTTCGACGAGTCGATGTACCGCCTGTTGTTCGCGACGTTCGGCCTTGGGGCGGCTTCGGGTGCGATCGCGGTCGGCACCCGACTGCGGCTGGTCGATCCGACACGGCTGACGAGGTGGTCGCTCGCCTCCTTCGCCGCCGCGCTGTGCGGATTCGCGCTCTCCACCGGAGCCGCCACCGCCTTTCCGACGGTGTTCGTCACGGGCTTCAGCTACTTCGTGGTGATCACCGTGCTGGCCACGATGGTCCAAGCGGAGGTGGACGACATGTCGAGGGGGCGGGTGATGGCGTTGTGGATGATGGCGTGGGCCGGACTCGTTCCCGTCGGCAGCCTCATCGCCGGCGAGATCATCGGGGACTCCCCCGATGCCGGTGCCTTCCGCGTGGTGCTCGTGTTCGGTGCCGCCGTCGCGGCCGGGCTCATCGTGCCCGCGAACCTTCGCCACACCAACGGCGGGCGAGTCGATCCAGCCCCGCAACCCGACTCGCCTTGACCAATATCGCCTCACCGGGGGTGGGCGCCGTCAACGCGTCGGGATCCGCGATCGGTGTCACGCCGTAGAACTCGGTGCCCACCGCCACCAATTCGATCCCACGCTCGCGCGCGTAGGTGGCCACTGCCGCGTGCTCCGCGACCATGTCCTCGCCCAGTTCGGCCATCACCCCCAACACCGCGATCCGGCGACGGACCGGCAAGGCGGCGAGGGCGTCCAGCGCAGCACGCATCGAGGCCGGGTTGGCGTTGTAGGCGTCGTCGATCACCAGGCCACCCCCGTCGAGGCGGTGCAACGCCATTCTCGACGGCGACAGCTCGGCCGCTCCGAGTCCGGCCCCGACGTGGTCGGGCGGCACCCCGGTCACCATCGCGGCGGCGGCCGCTGCCAACGCGTTGGTCACGTTGTGCGCACCCCGCACGCCCAGGCGCACCTCGACCGAGCCCCACGGCGACCGCAGGGTGAACCGCGGCCGCAGTTCGTCGTCGAGGTACACCCCCTCCGCGACGACGACCCCGCCGGCACCGAAGGTGACGACCTCCGCCGCCGTGTGAGCGGCCATCGCCATCACCCTGGGATCCTCCGCGTTCAACACGGCGGCACCGGTCTCGGGCAACGCCTCGGGCAGTTCGCGCTTCGCCCTGGCGACGTCGTCGATCGAACCGAACAGCTCGGTGTGCGACGGGGCGACCGCGGTGACGACTCCGACGGTGGGTCGTGCGATGTCACACAACGCGGCGATGTGGCCGGCTCCACGGGCACCCATCTCGACGACCGTCCGACGGGCGTCGGGCGACGCGTTCAGCAGGGTCAGCGGTACCCCCATCTCGTTGTTGAGCGAGCGCTCACTCGCCGTGGTCGGCCCGGCCATCGCGCACACCGCGGCCAACAGGTCCTTCGTGGAGGTCTTCCCCACCGAACCGGTGATGCCCACGACCGGGCCGACCGTCCGGGCTCGAGCAGCCCGACCGAGCCGTCCCAGCGCGCGGACCGTGTCGCTCACGACGACCTGGGCGACGGGCTCGTCGACACGATGCTCCACGAGCGCCGCGGACGCGCCACCGGCAACGGCCGCACCGACGAAGTCGTGCCCGTCGCGCTCGGCGACGACCGCGACGAACAACCGGCCCGCCACGATTGTGCGGCTGTCGATCGACGCTCCCTCCACCGCCGGCCCCGCTCCGAGCCGTCCTCCTTCCGACCTGGCGACCCCGTGGCCCGTGCCCCCGGTCGCCTCGATCAGTTCGTCCCACGTGAACCGCATGGCGCACATGCTCGCAGGTCGACGAGGGCTGCCCGGGCCGCCGTTTCCCCCCCCTGGCCCTCACCCCCTCCTAGCATCGACCGATGCCCTCGGACCGATCCTCCGATCGATCGCCGCTCCCCTCCACCGACCGGCTGCCGTCGCGTGTCCGCGCCGTCGTTCTCTACGGCGGTCGGTCCGCGGAGCACGACATCAGCCGGGTGAGTGCGGCGAACGTCGTCGCGGCGCTCGATCCCGCCCGCTACGAGATCCACCAGGTGGCGATCACACGAGACGGTCAGTGGTTGCTGGCGGACGGCGTGACCGCGATCGAGCGGGACGGGGACTCACTGGGCGGGCTCCCGGTCGTGGGAACACCGACCTCCGCGTCCCAACTCGCCCGACTCGGGGCTCCGCGCCGGCGCACCGACGACGCCCGGCCGAGCGCGGAGGCTTCGGAGGGGACGGTGGTCGTGCCGGCCGCCGGCGAGGGCGACGAGATCCCGACGGTGGTCATCCCGGTGCTGCACGGGCCCAACGGCGAGGACGGTACGGTCCAGGGTCTCCTGGAACTCGCCGGCGTCGCCTACGTCGGGGCGGGGGTGCTCGGCTCGGCCGTGTCGATGGACAAGGCCATGTCGAAGGCCCTACTCGACGCTGCCGGCATTCCCCAGGTTCGTTGGCGCGCGGGTCGTGCCCAGCGGATCGACGAGGCGCTGCTCGACGAGATCCTCGACGATCTCGGCCCGACGGTGTTCGTCAAGCCGGCCAACATGGGAAGCTCGGTGGGAGTGGGCCGGGCGACGACGCCGACGGAGCTCCGCGACGCGGTGTTCGAGGCGGCGCGCTACGACGAGATGCTGGTGTTCGAGGAGGGAGTGGTCGCCCGGGAACTCGAGATCGGCGTGCTCGGCAACGACGACCCGGTCTGCTCGGTCCCCGGCGAGGTCATCGCGGCCGGTGAGTTCTACGACTACCGCGACAAGTACGTCGACGGGCGGGCCCGTACGGTCGTGCCCGCCGACCTCGACGCCGAACAGGTCGAGACGATGGAGCGCCTGGCGCTCCGCACGTTCGTCACCCTGCGCGCCGAGGGCCTCGCACGGGTGGACATGTTCTACGAATCCGACGGCCGTGGCTTCCTCGTGAACGAGGTCAACACGCTGCCCGGGTTCACGCCGAGCTCGATGTTCCCGATGATGTTCGCCGCGAGTGGGCTGGGCTACTCCGGCCTCGTCGACGAGATGGTCCGCCTGGCACTCGAACGTCACGCGCGCCGCAGCCGCTTCCTCCGCTGATCCCGCACCGTCACGGCACGGGGCAGGCCGACGACGCCACACGACAGGCGATGATCGCGACGTCGTCGCGGTAGAGCACCCGATATCGCGGCGACGTCTCGAGCCACCGGGCCAAGCCGGAATGGACGTCCCACATGATCAGGTCGTGGGGGTGTCGACCCAGCAACGCGACGCGCGATCCCTTGTCGGATATCAACAGCACGTGGTCGACGATGTCGTCCGGATCGTGGACCTCCACGCGATCGTCGAGCCAGGCGCTCGCCTCGTCACCGTCACGCCATTCGAGGTAGTTGCCGAAGTAGTCCAACGACAGAACCCGCGCGTCGCGCTCGTGACCACGACCCAGATAGCCGTGTTCGTGTAGCCACCGCGACGCCGCCACAGGGTAGGGAGCCAGGTCGTAGGTCGGTGTGATCGCGATGACCACGGCGGTCACCACGACCGCACACCCGGCCGCCAGGGTCTGCGTACGCAGCGGTCGCCGTCCCGATCCAGCCCCGGAGGCCACCTCCCCGCGTCGGGGTCCGATCCGGTGTGACCGAGGGGCCGAGTCGGGAGGAGCGGGGCGGCGATCGGAACCAACGCCAACACGGCGATCGCCTCGTTGCGGACC
The DNA here is from genome assembly GCA_041394325.1 of Microthrixaceae bacterium. Lineage (GTDB taxonomy): Bacteria > Actinomycetota > Acidimicrobiia > Acidimicrobiales > Microtrichaceae > JAWKIJ01. The sequence goes on along the minus strand of JAWKIJ010000001.1, from coordinate 1,953,332 downwards.
GCCATCAGCGCCGCGGCGACGACCACGACCCCGAGCAGCGTCCGCCACCAGGCTCGCCGCCACATCAACAGCGCCAGCACCACGACCGCCTCGATGAGGAACACCACGTTCACCAGCGAGTCGAAGGCCAGCGGCCGCCATTCGCTGATGAGCACCAACGCGTGGGATCGCGACGACATCTGCAAAGGGAACCGCACGAGTTCCATCCCGTAGGGACTCACGGCCGCTCCCACCACGCAACCGAGCATCGCCGCGCCTCCGGCCAACGCACCGGCCACCGACATCGCCCCCACTCGACCCGGTTCGGTCGATCCGGTCGTCCACCGCCGCGCCGGGGCCCGGGGAGGCGCCAAACGGACGCCCCGGCGACGACGAGGCATCCACCGGGTTCGCTGCCAGCGCGGCGAACCCGGCAACCAACACGACTCCCACAGGGAACGACGCGTGCACGTTCACCCACAACACGAACAAGGGCACCAGCCACCGGTTCGAGCGTCGTTCCACCACGACGACCATCGCCGCCGCCGCCAGCACGAAAGCGAAGAGTTGCGGGCGCTCATTCCACCACTGGGTGCCGGCGACGACCGCGGCCGCGACGAGCGCGAGCCGCGCCACGATCGCGCCGCGGACCCGACAGACGCCACAACAGCACCATCAGGGTCGCGATGCAGCACGCGACCAGCAGACGGATCGAACCGGCGCCCACCCCGCGCTCCAGCACCGCGTACACCCACGACGCCAACCAGGACTGGACGACGACCGGCGCGCCGTACGAACCCCAGGACAGCACGTTGCGGTGGGGTGCACCGTGCTCGAGGATCAGGCGACCCGTCGCCAGGTGGGTGAGGAAGCTGTTGTCGGAGAGCGGACCGGCGCCGATCGCCAAACCGCCACACCACAACACCAGTGGCCACCACGCACGCTCGACCAGACCGGGGGCAGCCCTGCCGTGCCCGCCGGCGGCTCCTCGGCTCCGGAATCGGTGGCGGTGGGCGCCGAGTCGACCGTGACCGTCACGCGTCCGCCGATGCGGCTAACCGAGGTTCTCGCGGATGTTGAGCGCCGCGGGACCGAGTACGACGGTGAACAGCGCGGGGAAGATGCAGAACACCATCGGGATCAACATCTTGACGGGTGCCTTCTGCGCCTTCTCCTGGGCGAGTTGACGCCGCTTGATGCGCATCTCGTCGGCCTGTGCCCGAAGCACCCGCCCGATCGACACGCCGAACTGGTCGGCCTGGACGACCGCCAGCACGAACGAGCGCAACTCGGGGATGTTGCAACGCTCGTCGAGGGCTCGCATCGCGTCGGCTCGCGAGGACCCCGAACGCGCCTCGCCGAGCATCCGGGCGAACTCGTCACTGAGCGGTCCGGCCACCGAGTTGCACACCCGGTCCAGCGCCTGCTCGAAGCCGAGGCCTGCCTCCACCGAGATCGTCAGCAGGTCCAAGACGTCGGGCAGTGAGCGAAGGATGCTCTTCTGGCGGTCGTCGACCTTGCGGTTGAGCCACAGGTCGGGACCGAACGCGATCGCGCCACCGAAGACGATCGACGCGACGAGTCCCATCATCCCCGACAACAGGAACCCGAACACGAGGTTCGCGAGACCGAAGGCGATCCCGAGCGGGAACATCACCGACTTCACCGCCACGAACCGGTCCACCGAGTCGGGGGTCGTGATGCCGGCGTTGACGAACTTGTGCCGGACCTTGTCGACGTAACCCGAGGGTGTGTAGCGGCGGCCGAGGTCGTTGAGCTTGGCCAACGCGGGGAGGACGGCACGGGAGTGGAGCGACTCGGCAAGGTGTTCCTTGCGCGAATCCCCATACGTCTGCTCGACGTCGTACCCGTCCAGGCTCCGCAGCGACTCCCGTACGACCTGCCGGTCGTGAGCACCCGATGCGACGGCGAACACGGCGCCGCCGATCGCGACGACGACGAGCAGAAGGGGGATCAACAGTCCGAGCGGCATCTCACACCTCGATGGTGATGGTCTTCTTCATCCACACGAACCCCACGAGCATCATCACGATCGAGGCGCCCAACAGGAACAGACCGATCCCACTGAAGAGCTTCGAGATGTACTCGGGGTTCATCACGTACATCGCCACCCCGAGACCCGGAGGGAGCAGCCCGAGGATGATGGCCGACATACGGCCCTCGGCCGTCAGAGCGGCGACGTCACGACGCAGGCGCTCCCGCTGGACCATGGTCTCGGCGACGGTCATCAACAGTTCCGCCAGGTTGCCTCCGACCTCCCGTTGGATCCGGATGGCCATCACCGCCCACTCGAAGTCCTCGGAGTCCATGCGGAACGCGACGGCCTCGAGAGCCTCGTCGAGTTGGCGACCGAGGCGCGCCTCGGTGACCGCGCGACGCAACTCCTTGCCCATCGGCTCGTCGACCTCCTTGGACACCGCCTCTATGCCCTGGCCGATGGAGTAGCCCGCTCGAAGGGTGCCGGCGAGTAGCTGCAACATGTCGGGAAGCAGGGCGTTGAACTTCTTCTTCCGGCGCTTCGCCATGAAGTCGACGACGAAACCCGGCAGGATCAACGCCAGGATCACCACGGCGAGGGTCGCCAACACCGACCCGCTGACGAACATGGTGACCACGACACTCAACAACGCACCGCCCAGGTAGAGGGTCAACGCCTCGGCCGCTCGCAACGGGAGGTCGGCACGCTCGAGCAGGTTCTCGACGCGGACCAGCACACCCCGTTCCTCGGCAATCGTGCCCGTGACGGCCACCGCGCGCTGCAACAGTGCCGACTTCAGGATCGCCTGCTCGTTCTCCTCCGCCGTGGCGGACTGCCCATAGGCCTCCTCGTAGTGCCGAAGGGCGCTGTCGAGCCCGTCCCTCCGCTTGATCACGAGGTTGCCGAGCGCATAGCAGGCACCCGCGACGCCGAGCGCGACCATGGCCACGATGAGGTACTTCATCGTGTCGCTCGACCAGAACGACCCAGCCACCCCGGAGGCCAGTGGTGTGGGGGCGAGCTGATCCGCCCCCACCGACACCACGCCCGGGCGGAAGCTCGCGTCGACCGAGCCGGCCGAAGTGCTCAGGCGCAACGACCGAAGCTCCGCGGTCGAACCGGCCACTCCGGGGATCTCGACTCGATACTGGTTGGCCAGCAACGAGGCGACGTTGGTGAACGCCTCGGTGAAGTCCGTGTCCGCCGACACCTGGAAGCTCCCGCCGATCCGCGTGACGAGGTCCTGGAGGGCGGCGGTGTCCGCTGTCGACCCCGCCGTGACGATCACGTGCACCATGGCCTCGTCGCCGCGGAGCGCATCCAGCGCCTCGGAGAAGCTCGCGGCGCTCCCGTTGTCGGCCGACGACGCGACGATCACCACATTGCGCTGGGCATCGCCTTCGGCGGCGATCGCCCGGGCGGCCATGGTGACGCCGTCCCACAATGCGTTCTCACCAGCCGGTTGGACTCCGTCGGAGACGGCGGCGACCTGGGACAGCTCCTTCGCCGGCTGCGCGACGATCGACGCTCCGCCACCGGTGCGGACCAACCCGAGCCGGGCGATTGCGCCCTTGCCGGGCTCGATCGAGGCGAGGCTCTCCTTCGCCAGTTGCACGGTGCCGTTGGATGCGCCCGCACTCGAGTCGAGGACGACCATCACGTTGGAGGACAACCCGGTGTCCGCGAGGGGTGTCGCAGTGCCGCGGTATCGACGCCCGTCGACGGTGGCCGTGACGCCGGGACTCGTCGGCTTGTCCCGGAGCAGGTAGTCGATGCCGAGCGCACCGTCGCGGGCGTCGACGGCGCGGAGCTGTACGGGGAGTCCGATCCTCGACGCTCGCACCGCCGGGGGTGACGAGTACGAGCGCGCCGAACGCGATCGTGGCGAGCGCCACGAACGCGCGGCCGACCATCCCGGCCCCCCGAGGCGCGGGCCGGAGGCTCACCGGCCGACGGCCTTTCGCTCGAAGTCGGCCGTGACCGCGAACACCTCCGGCCCCAGGCGGATTCCCTGATCGGCGAGCTTCTCGGTGAATCGGGGACGCACACCCGTCGCCTTGAGCTGGCCACGGAACTTCCCGTACTCGTCGATGCCCGCTGCGAAGTCGAACAGGAATATGTCCTGGAGCGTGATCACGTCACCCTCCATGCCTTGGACCTCGGTCACGTGGGTCACCCGACGCGAGCCGTCACGGAGGCGGGAGAGTTGCACGATCATGTCGACCGCTCCCGCCGTCTGCTCGCGGATGGCCCGCACGGGCAGGTCGAACCCCGACATGAGCACGAGCGTCTCGAGACGGGCGAGAGCGTCACGGGGGGTGTTCGCGTGCAGCGTCGTCAACGATCCGTCGTGGCCCGTGTTCATCGCCTGGAGCATGTCGAGTGCCTCGCCGGATCGGCACTCGCCGATGACGATGCGATCGGGTCGCATGCGCAAGGAGTTCTTGACGAGATCGCGGATCGAGACCTCTCCTCGACCCTCGACGTTGGGCGGGCGGGACTCGAGACACAGCACGTGGTCCTGCATGAGTTGCAGTTCCTTGGCATCCTCGATCGTCACGATCCGTTCGGTGGCGGGGATGAACGAGCTCAACACGTTGAGCAGGGTCGTCTTGCCCGAGCCGGTTCCACCGGAGACGATCACGTTGAGCTTGCCGACGACACACGCCTGGAGGAATCGGGCCGAGTGCGCGTTCAGCGAGCCGAAGCGGATGAGGTCGTCGACCCGGAGTGGTTCGCGGGAGAACTTGCGGATCGTGAGGAACGGACCGCCGATGGCGAGCGGGGGGATCACCGCGTTGACGCGGGAGCCGTCGGGGAGCCGTGCATCGACCATCGGCGTCGACTCGTCGACGCGGCGGCCGATCGCCGACACGATCTTGTCGATCACGCGGCGGAGGTGGTCCGCGTCGAGGAAGGTGGTGTCGTCGCGCTCGACCTTCCCGCCACGCTCGACGTAGACCATCGACGGGCCGTTCACCATGACCTCGGTCACGTCGTCGTCGGCGAGCAGTGACTCGATCGGCCCGAAGCCCAAGATGTCGTCGGAGACCTCCTGGATGAGCCGGTTCCTGTCCGCGGCGGACAGCGGTGCGCGCTCCTGGGAGAGGATCGCGAGGAGTTGTTCGTGGACCCGGCGGCGCAGCTCGTCGCTCGACAGCCCGTCGTCGTAGAGGACCGGACCGAGTTCGTCGATGAGGTGCGCGTGCACCCGCTGTCGTAGCTCGTCGAGGATCGGATCGCGCCGAGCCGGACCGCGAGCTGCACCGCCGGCACCAGCGCCACCGATCGCCGGCGACGAGACCGGACCTGCACCGGTACCGGAACCACCCTCGTGAAGTCGCTGATAGAGGGACACGGTGACTACTCCTGGGGTGCCGGGCGAGTGCTTGGACGGGGGCCCGAGGCGGCCGGCGGGTGGCAACCTGGGCGGCGATGCGGGTGTGGACGGGGACGGGTCGAGGCGGTCAGCGGCGCTTGGCCGCGGCGGTGGGCGCGAACAGGTCGGCCATCTGCTGCAGCGACTTCGCCACGGGCGACCGAGGTGCGTGCAGCACGACGGGGACGCCCTTGTTGACCGACTGGGGATGAGCACGTCGGAGGGGACGAGCGCGCCGGCCTTGATCTGCAGTGTGCGCTCCACCTCTCCGATGTCGAGCTTGACCTTGGAGTTGGAGCGGTTGAGCACCAACATCAGCTTCTCCGTCGGGGTGTTCAGCAGACGGAGCGTCTGGAGACCGATCTTGACGTTCTTGATGTTGGGGATGTCCATCCCGGCGACGAGCATCACCCGGTCGGACACGTCCACCAACCCCAAGACGACGTCGTTGAAGTACGCGGGGGTGTCGACCACCACATAGGAGCAGAAGCGGCGGAGTTGCTCGATGATCGCAACCATCTCGGCGGCGCCGACCTGATCGGCGAAAGCCGGCTCCAACGGTGCCGGAAGTACGCGAAGACCCGATGCCTCGTGGGTGACGAGCAGGGAGTTCATGAGCGCCGCGTCCATCCGGTCGAGCGACTGCACCGCATCCACGATGGTGTGGTGAGGGGTGAGCTTCAGCATCACCGCAACGTCGCCGAACTGGAGGTCGGCGTCGACCAGGCACACGGGCCGGTCCGATCGCTGAGCGAGGGTGACGGCGAGATTGGACGCGATCACCGACTTGCCCGCACCACCCTTGGTGGAGAACACGGTGATGACCTCGCCCAGCTCACCGGGGCCCTCGGTCTCGGCCTCGAGGTCTCCCCGCTGCTCGGCGACACCCGCGTTCCGCCGCCCACCGGCATCGAGGGCCACCGCCACCCGTTGGATCGCACCGGTGAGCTGATCGGTCTCGCCGTTGAGCGTGAGCACGTCCTTGACACCGGCGCGCAATGCCTGCTGCAACAACGCGGTCGTCAACTCCTCGACCATCAGGATCGCACCGAGGGAACTGTGGGCGCCGATGAGGCGTTCGGCGATGGCCAGGTCTGCGGCGGTCGCACACGACGGTCCGAGGACGACCACCACCGGTACCGAACCCGTCAGGCGGCTGGCGAGCTCCTCGATGGAGTGGAACGGGGTCCCGCCGCCGCCGAGCATGCGCAGGATCGCCTCGCGGGTCGGCGCATGAGGCTCGACGACCGCCACCGACACCCGGATCGCCGGCGACGCGTGTGCGCTCGACGCGGATGTCGACGGCGCCAGCCCCGACGACGACGCGTCGAATCCGCCCGACTCCGACGAATAGGGATCGTAGGAGGACTGGCCGAAGGACCCGGTGTGCTCCGGCCCCGGCACGCCTGAGCCGTATGCCATATCACCGCTGTCGGCACCGTATGAGCCGACCGACGCGTAGTACTCCGGCCCGGCGGGGCTCTGCGCGTGGTGGCCTTGGGCGTAGAGGTCCTGCCCGTCGGCGTCGGCACCGAAGGATGCCTGGGCGTAGGGGTCCTGGCCGTAGGAGGCCGGGGAGTAGTCGCCGTAGCCGCCGTTCCGATGACCACCACCGACACCGAGGTCCCCCTCGGCACCCGAACGATGGTCGGGTTCGCCACCTGGATGACCGTCGTTCGGACGGTGCTGCCAACCTGTCACACGAAACCTCACTGACCGGCCGGCGACGCTTCGGGGTCTGCGCCGTAGGGCGTCTGGCCGGCGACGCCCTTCAACGGCACGTTCTCGTTCACCGGCAGCGGCACCGGCTGGTAGTCCTTGCGGACGAGCGACAGGTACAGACTTCCGGGACCGGACGCGGCGACCGCCTGGGCGGCCTCGGGGGGAAGCTCGAAGGTGATCAGGTCCGAGGCGGGCGCGGTCGTCGTCGTCACCGCACCTGCCTCGCCCGAAGCCGCGACGGGGGTCGCCACCGAACTGCCGAGCGATCGACCGAGCGCCAGGATCCGCACCTTCTGGTACATCGAGCCGGTGCAGGTCTTGACCTCGTCCGGCTTGGCACCTTCGCCGCCACCCGACGCGTCGCCCCCGACCTTGACCGCCGGTTCGCCCTCCTGGGTGAGGGTGCACTGACCCTGGATCGTCAGGTTGACGTAGTCCCCCTGGGTGATGAGCCCGGCCACCGAGTGGATCTGGTCGACCGACGTCGTCACGGCCACCATCCCCGGCTTGAGCGCGGCGCTCACCGAGTTGGCGGTCATCGCCTCGGAGGCGAACATCGAGGACGTGATGATGGTTCCCGGCTCGATGTTGATCTGGGCGAGCTGGCCTTTGATCTCCTCGGGACGCGCCACCGCGTTCGCGGGCAGTTCCACCTTGCGCCGCTGGCCCATGTCGATCACCTTCGCGGCGATGAGGTCGTTCGCCGCCGCACCGCGGCTGATCTGACCTTTCGCCACCACGACGCTCACCATCTGTGCGTCGCCATTGGCACGATCCTCGATACCGCCGACGTACTGGAACAGCAGCAATGCCGCCAACACGCCGGCGACCAACGCTCCGACGAGGATGATTGTTCTCCGGGAGTTCACCACGACCTCACTCGATTGCCGGACGTCAACACGGGCCGAACCCATCCGGCCTGTGTTGTTCGTCGGCACGATGCGGAGAATCCTGAGCCCGTGTCGGAGATGGACCGAATGACCCCGAACGCGCCGGTGACCGGCGGTCGTGATGCCGCCGGCCACCGCCGTGTGGTGTCCGATCGTGGAGCAGGTCGACGGTGGCCCGATCAGTGGCCCCGGACGACGTGATGGGCCACCGGGTGGCGTGTGCTACTCGCCGGCGCCCGAAGCGTCCTCGGTCGCGGCTACGGCCTGGTCCAGCGGTGTGACGCCGTCGGCGGCGAGGCCCTGCTCGGCGTAGTACGCCTCCCATGCCTCCTGGCCCTCCGAGGCGACGTCGGAGTCGGTCGAAGCCCCGATGTAGTTGCCCTCGTCGTCGTAGTTGTGCTCGCCGAAGTGCTCGCGGTACTCGGCCGCGACGACGCCGCCCTCTGCGGCCTGCTTGATCGACAGGCTGATCCGGCGACGCTGCAGGTCGAGGTCGATGATCTTGACCCACAGCTCCTCGCCCGGGCTGACGACCTGCTCGGGAAGGTCGACGTGGTGCGCGGACATCTCCGAGATGTGCACCAGACCCTCGATGCCGTCGCCGACCTGGATGAACGAACCGAACGGCACCAGCTTGGTGACCCGGCCGTACACCAGTTCCCCCACCTGGTGGTTGGAGGCGAACTCCTGCCAGGGATCCTGCTGGGTCGCCTTGAGCGAGAGGCTGATGCGCTCGCGGCTCATGTCGACCTCGAGCACCTCCACCTCGATCTCGTCGCCCACCTGCACGACCGAACCCGGATGGTCGACGTGCTTCCAGGACAGCTCCGAGACGTGGACGAGCCCGTCCATGCCACCGAGGTCGACGAAGGCGCCGAAGTTGACGACGCTGGACACGACACCACGACGACGTTCGCCCGTGCGGAGGTTGGTGAGGAACTCGTCGCGCTGCTCCTTTTGGGTCTCCTCCAACCAGGCGCGGCGACTGAGCACCACGTTGTTGCGGTTCTTGTCGAGCTCGATGATCTTGGCGTCGAGGGTCTGACCGACATAGGGCTGGAGGTCGCGGACCCGGCGGAGCTCGACCAGGGAGGCGGGAAGGAAGCCACGGAGCCCGATGTCGACGATCAGGCCGCCCTTGACGACCTCGATGACCGGACCCGAGACCATGCCTTCGGCTTCCTTGATCTCCTCGATCCGGCCCCACGCACGCTCGTACTGGGCGCGCTTCTTGGAGAGGATGAGCCGACCCTCCTTGTCCTCCTTGGTGAGGACGAGGGCCTCGACCTCGTCGCCCAGCGACACGATCTCGTTGGGGTCGACGTCGTTGCGAATCGACAACTCACGGTTGGGGATGACGCCCTCGCACTTGTAGCCGATGTCCACCAGCACCTCGTCGTGGTCGACCTTGACCACCTTGCCGGTGACGAGCTGACCGTCCTCGACGCCACGCATCGAGTTGTCGTACATCGCCGCGAGCTGCTCGTCGGAGATGTCGTCCTCGATGATCTGGCGGTATTCGACGTCCTCGCCGACCGGGTCGGCCTCGGGAGCGGACCCCTCGGCGGGCGCATCGGCCGGCGCCTGGTCGGCGACCGTGGCGACGGCGGTGTCGCTGTCGTCGGTGGCGGCCGCGACTGTGGCGGGATCGGGCTCAGTGACGGTGGGATCGGTGGTGGTCTGGGGGTCGTCTGACACGGTGTAGGCCTACAGGGAGTAGAGGGATGGGAGTGTCGGGGCGCGCGCCACCGACGTGACGGGTCCCGGCCACGCTGCAGGCTAGTCGAGGTGCGGCGTCGCCCGGCTCCCGCCAGACCGCCGACCGATACGGTGAGGCCCGGTGGGAGCACTCATCACCTCTGTGATCAACCTGGTCTTCTACGCCATCCAGCACTTCGCGCGGCGGAGGGAGGAGCGGCGGCGCGCAACGCGGGCCTCACGTCTCGCGTCGACGCGCGGCTGGGGCTACTGCGCCCGGGATGACCGCTGGTGCAACCAGTTCACCGTCGCACCCTTCCGCTTCGGGGTCGACCGCCAGGCCCGCAACATCATCACCGGGGCGTACGGCCGATGGTCCTTTGCGGCATTCGACCACGTCTACCGCGGCGACCGCCGGCCGCTTCGTGGACTCCTATTCACCACAGCGACGAAGGCAATCAATCTCGCCGACCCTGGGGCCAGGTCGCACTGGTCCTCGGTCGTGGCACTGCAGATCGGCGCAGGGTTTCCGCGCATGGAGATCAGCGGGGAGGACCTACTCGACCGCGCGGCGGACGTGTTCACCGACCGCGACATCGAACTCGAGTCCGAGGAATTCAACCGGAGGTTCGTGGTGCACTGCGAGGACCGACGCTTCGCCTACGACGTCCTCCACCCCGGGCGATGGAACTGTTGCTGCAGCAGCCCGGGATGAACCTGGCGATCGACGGCGACGGTCTGCTGTGGGTGACCGACTGGGTCGATGCCGCGGAGGCACTCGACGCCCGGGTCGGCTGGCTCGCCGAGTTCGCCGACCTCATCCCCGCTCATGTCTGGCAGCGGGTCGGCCGATGACCCCCTCGACGGTGACCGTCGCCGCGATCGTTCTCGGCGTGATCGCGTTGTTGTTGATCGCGGCCCTTCTCGCGGTCCTCGCCATGTACAACCGGTTCGCCCGACAACGGAACCTCATCGAGGAATCGTGGCGACAGGTAGACGTCGAGCTCGCCCGACGCCATGACCTCATCCCCAACCTCGTAGAAACGGTCCGCGGCTACGCGGCGCACGAGCGTGCGGTCTTCGAGCGCGTCGCCGCCGCGAGGACGGCTGCGGCCGCCCACTGCACCGACAGCCCCGGCGTCCGACAGGGCTTCGAGGAGTCCCTCGGACGCGCTGTGACGACCGTGCTCGCTCTGGCCGAGTCCTATCCCCCCCTGTCGGCCAACACGGGCTTCCTCAGCCTCGAACGGGAGCTGACCCTCACCGAGGATCGCATCGCGGCGGCACGACGCTTCTACAACGGCAACGTGCGCGACTACAACACCCGCGTCGACACGATCCCCTCGAGCATCGTGGCCTCGCTGAGCGGCTTCCGCCACGCCTCGTACTTCGAGCTCACCGACCCGGTCGCTCGACGCGTACCCGACGTCGACCTGTTCGACGTCGGCCGACCCCTACCACCGGGGCCCACCGCGGGCTGACCGCGCAGGGCCTCCGCGGGAGGACCGGGGGTCGCGTTCGGGCACGCCACCTCGTTGCCCGGGCTGTTCCGGGCGCGTGGTAACCGGGATGACCGCTCAGGGCCTCCGCGCGACGACCATCAGCTCGGGGTGTTCGAGATCCGGTTCGACCAGGCGGTTGGTCCCCAAATCGACCACCCCGATGCGTTCGACGACGAACCCCACCCGTTCGAACAGCATCCGCAGCTCACGGGGCGTGTAACAGGTGGTCCACAGGTCGGCCGCCATGACGGTCCCCTCGGCGTCGAGCACCTCGGTTGGCTCGTGGTTCACACCGGTCGCCGGATCGAAGCGGTCATGGGTCTCCAACCAGCGGACCTGGAAGTAGCCGCTGAACGCGCTCAGCACGACCCGGCCGCCGGGTCGCAACACCGCCGCCGCGCCGGTGAGCACCGCCTCGTCCTGGGCGATGTTGTTGGGATCCCCGCGGAAGGGGCCGGGCGAACCCAGGCCGAACGCCCCCTGGCACATCGAGACGACCGCGTCGAACGGCGGCCCGATCGGCGCGCCCGCACCCACGGTCCCACCGGTGACCTCACCCCAGGCGACCGCCTCGAGGCACCGGGCATCACCACGGACGAAGTGCGCGCCGGATGGAGCGCCGGCCGCGCCGACCTCGACGAACCTGGCGGCGATGTCCACCCCGGTTGCAACCAGGCCGCGACGGGCGAACTCGGCCACATGACGCCCCGGACCGCAGCCGATGTCCAGCACGCTCATCCCGGGTTCCAGACCGCACAACTCGACCAGCAGGTCCACCTCCGCCGAGGTTCGCCGCGTGAACGAGTAGCGCAGGTAGGCGGCACCCATGTGGTCGGCCAGCGGCTCGAACCAGTGGTGTGAGGGGCGTGTGGACGGGGCGTAGGGGTCGACGGTCCCCGGGTCCGGGCCCGGCGCGCCCTGCCCGTCGGCCTGCCCCGTCGGCACGGTCAGTCCTTGGCGGCGGCCCACGAGTCGCCGCTCGACACGTTGACGGCCAGCGGAACCGACATCTCGAAGGCGCCCGTCATGATCTCGACCACCCGCTCACGTGCCCGTTCGAGCCCGGCCGGTGGCACCTCACAGATGACCTCGTCGTGCACCTGCAGGACGAGGTTCGCGTCCACCTCCCCTGCTCCGAACGCCCGGTCGAGGCGGACCAGCGCCACCTTGAAGATGTCGGCCGCCAGGCCCTGGATCCCCGCGTTCATCGCCTGGCGCTCGCCGGCCAGCCGCACGCTCCGCACGTTCGAGCTCAACTCGGGGATGCGTCGCCGTCTCCCGAACAGCGTTTCGGTGTAGCCACGCTCACGCGCCTCAGCGACGGTGCGGTCCATGTACTCCTTCACGTTGGGGAAGGCGTCGAAGTAGGCGTCCAGGATCTCCTGGGCCTCCTTGGTGGGGATCGAGAGCCGTTGCCCCAGACCGAACGCCTCCATGCCGTAGGCCAGACCGTAGGACACCATCTTCGCCTTCGATCGCTGCGCAAGGGTCACCGCCTCGGGTGCCACGCCGAACACCCGCGACGCCGTGGCGTTGTGGATGTCCGTTCCCGATGTGAAGGCCTCGATCAGCCCGGGATCCTGCGCAAGGTGGGCGATGCAGCGGAGCTCGATCTGGTTGTAGTCGGCGATGAGGAACGTGCGGCCCTGCGACGGGACGAACACCCGCCGGAAGCGGCGCCCCTCCTCGGAACGGACCGGAATGTTGTGCAGGTTCGGCCGGTCCGAGCTGAGCCGCCCCGTGCGGGCGACCGTCTGGTTGAAGGTTGCGTGGATCCGGCCGTCGGGCGCGACCTCGGCCAACAACCCCTGCCCGTAGGTGCCACGCAGCTTCTCGACCTCGCGGTAGGCCAACAACGCGTCGACGATCGGGTGGGTGCCGCGGATCCTCTCCAGCGATGCGGCATCGGTGGAATAGCCGGTCTTCGTCTTCTTCTGAGTGGCGAGGCCCAGCTCCTCGAACAGCACCGTCCGGAGTTGCGGGGTGGAGTTGACGTTGAAGTCGTGACCGGCGGCGGCGACGATCTCGCCACGCAGCCGCTCGGCCTCCTCGGTGAGGTGGTCGTTCAACGCCTCGAGTTCGACGCGGTCGACCACGACGCCGAGTCGCTCCATTCGGGCGAGCACGCCGATGAGCGGGTATTCGACCTCTCGAGCGAGCCCAACGAGACCCTGCGCGTCCAGTGCCGCGGTGAGCGCCGGCGCCACCGCCGCCACTCCGAGCGCGTCGAGCGCGGCGACTTCGGCGAGGGGGGCGATGTCGTCGCCGAGGGAGAGCTGACCCGACGCGTCGGAGTCGGTGTGGGCCAGTTCGGCCTCGGTGTAGCGATTCACCAACTCGGCGATGTCGTAGCGGGTGTCGGCCGGATCGAGCAGGTACGCGGCGATCTTGGTGTCCGCGGCGATGGCCGGTGGCTCCATCCCTTCGGCGATGAGGTGACCGAACCACGCCTTGAGGTCGTGGCCGGTGACCTCGCAGGCACCGAGCCACCTCCGAAGGGGACCCTCGACGCGCCAGGGTCGCCGCGTCGATCCATGCGACCTCACAGGACTCCGCGTCGGTGACCACCGCGAGCCCTGCGAGCACCCGGTCCGCATCATCGCGGTCCCATCCGGGGGCGACCACGCTCCCGGCACCGGCTTCGGTCCGGCCGGCGAACAGCGCCTCGGCACCGGCGACGTCGAGGGTCGTCACCTCCGCCGACAGCACGGTTCGTGCTCCGTCGAGCACACCCGGCACGGTCGCGCCGTCACCGAACGCCTCGTCGAGACGCCCGAGCAGCGAGGTGAACTCGAGGAACTTGAACAGCTCGACGACCGCAGCGCGGTCGAACTCGCTCCGAACGAGGTCGGACGGGCCTACGGGCAGCGTCACGTCACGGACCAGCCGCATCATCTCGACGTTGCGACGCGCCCGGGTCTCGTGCTCTGCGAGGTTGCTACGGAGCTTCGGCGTCTGCTCGTCGAGGTGCTCGTAGATGCCGTCGAGGTCGCCGTAGCGGGTGACGAGTCTTGCTGCGGTCTTCTCGCCCACACCGGGTATGCCGGGCAGGTTGTCGGAGGGGTCGCCGCGGAGCGCCGCGTAGTCGACATAGCGATCGGGGGTCACCCCCGTGCGTTCGGCGATGCCGGCCTCGTCGTACAGGGCGTAGTCGCTGACGCCACGACGGTTGTAGAGCACCCTGATGTAGGGGTCCGCAACGAGTTGGTAGCTGTCGCGGTCGCCCGTGACGATCACCGTGGCGATGTCCTCCGCCGCCGCCCGGGTGGCGAGGGTCGCGATGATGTCGTCGGCCTCGACGCCGACCTTGTCGATCACGGGGATCATCAAGGCCTCGACGAGTTGATGTACCAGCCCGACCTGCTGCCGAAGGATGTCGGGGGCGGCCTCGCGGTTCGCCTTGTAGGTCTCGACCATGCGATGGCGGAACGTCGGCTCCGGCCGGTCGAACGCCACGGCCAACAGGTCGGGGTGGTGGTCGCGCACGAGGTTCAGCAGCATCGACGCGAATCCGAACACCGCGTTGGTCACCTGTCCCGACGCCGTCGCCATGTCGGTGGGGAGCGCGAAGAACGCCCGGTAGGTCAGGGAGTTGCCGTCGATGAGCATCAACGTGCGCTTCGGGGACTCGGTCACGGCCTCACCCTATTCAGCGACCTCCGCACCGACCCCCGGGTCGCTCCGAGGCGGCCGTGTCCGAGTTCGGTGCGGGTCAGCGGCGGGGTGGAGCGTCCGCGTCGAGGATCTCGGAGGCGACGGTCCTGACGGGAACCCTGCGGTCCATCGCGCTCCGCTGGATGTGGTGGAACGCCTCGGCCTCGGACCAGCCCCGTTCGGCGATGAGCCTGGCCTTCGCCCGGTCGACCAGGGTGCGAACGGCGAGCCGCTCGGTGGCGTCGGCGGCCTCGCTCGCCAAGGCACGGGACTCCTCGAAGCGGGCCACGGCCATCTCGATCGCGGGGACCAGGTCGGCACGTTGGAACGGCTTCACGACGTAACCCATCACGCCCGCATCGCGCGCCGACTCGATGAGCGACCGTTGACTGAACGCCGTCACCAGCACGACCGCACACCATCGGGCATCGCCGATCCTCGCCGCCGCCGTGATGCCGTCGAGACCGGGCATCTTCACGTCGAGGAGGGCCACGTCGGGTCGGAGGGCTTCGACCGTCTCTACGGCCCGGTCCCCACGGCCGACGTCCGCGACGACCTCGTAGCCCTCTTCGCGGAGTATCTGACACAGGTCCATACGAATGATCGCGTCGTCCTCGGCGACCACGACGCGCAGCGGTGCGGAGGGGCCTCCCGGCCGCGCCTCCTCCGCGGACACGTCGTCGGGGATCCGACCCCGGCCGGACCGTGGCTCCATCACCGTTTCCAACGGTCGAGCAACTCGTCCTGTTGGCGTTCCAGCCTTTCGATGCGCCCGGTCAGGTCCTGACGGTGCGCCAGCATCGCCTGATGATGACGCCTGGCCTCCGTCGCGTCGAGGCCCGCGGCCGGTTCGTCGCGGACGAGCGCGTCCACCGAGGAGAAGTCCGCGTCCTCGGCGAGTTGGACGAGTTGCTCCTCGGTGACCGCAAGGTCCGCCCGTGCGGCGGCGAGGCGCCTGGCGACCGATCGCAGACGACGTTGGAGCAGGAAGGACATGCAGGCAGTGTCGCGCGGCCGGCGCGAGGCGCGCGAAGGCCCGTCCCCGCCGATTCCGTCCCTCCGTCGCGGTCGAGCCGTCAGTCGCGGTCGATCAGCCGGTCTAGGCCGAAGGCCTGCAACAGCCGCGTCACCGTCCTGGTGGCATGGTCGACGATCAGGTGCACCTTGTAGTTGAGGGCGACGTCGGCCGCATCGTAGAGCGCCTTGATGCCTTCGGAATCGACGAAGGTGACCTTCGAGAGGTCGAGGCGGATGGTGCGGCCCGCGACGATCGCGGCGACGAGAATCCGACGCAGTTGCGGTCCTGCCTCATGGTCGAGTTCCCCCGTCACCGCGACTCGGGTTTCCTTGTCGTCGATCACCCGCGACACGGTCACGAACTTCGATTCCGGCACGGGCCCCCAATCAGCGATGTCCCCTGTCGCCGACCGAGCCCGAGCTCACCCACCGGTACCGACGACAGAAGCAGCGAACACGTTCGCTGCCGCATTGTGCCCGTTCGGCGATACCGCCGCCAACCGGTGCGGGAGCCGTCGGCGGTGGCGGGTGCCCGGGGTGGGATTCGAACCCACACGCCCTCTCGGACAGCGGATTTTGAGTCCGCCGCGTCTGCCATTCCGCCACCCGGGCGCGGCGACAGCGTAGCGTCGGGCCGATGACCCTTGACGCAGGCTCCTCCCCCGCTCGCCGTTGGGCGGGAAGGTTACTGGTGGCCGGAGCGGTGGTGGCGGTGATCGCATACCTCCGCGAGCGGGCATTCGCCAAGAACCGCTCCTGACCGTCCCCGCACCACCCTCGACCTCACGGTCGCGGCTAGCGCCGCAGCGCCGCGAGCAGCTTCTTGGGGGTGTCCTTGGGGGAGATCTTCGGCCACGACTCGGCAATCGAACCGTCGGGCGCGACCAGGAACGCCGAGCGGATGACACCCATGTACTCCCGGCCGTAGAGCTTCTTGGTGCCCCACACACCGTAGAGCTCGGCGACCTCGTGGTCGGGATCGGACAGCAGTGTGAAGCCGAGGCCGTACTTGTCGTCGAACCTGGCGAGCTTGGGGGGTGCATCGGGGCTGATCCCCACGATCAACGTGTCACCGACCTCGTTCGAAATATCGCGGAGACCGCAGGCCTGGGTAGTGCAGCCCGGTGTATCGGCCTTGGGATAGAAGTAGACGAGGACGTGGTTGCCGCGTTGTGCCGACAACGAGAACTCATCCTCGTGCTGGTCGAGGAGTTCGATCTCGGGAGCGGGGTCGCCGGTCGCAGGTGGATTCGTCATCGGACCGACCGTAGCGCCCCGTCGGTCCCGCGATCCCGGAGATGCCCCCGTGAACGACATGTGGGGACGACCGCGTCGCGGTCGTCCCCACATGTCGACTTCGAGGTCGGCGCGCACCGCACGCCGACGACTCACTTCGGTGCCGGCTTGGTGCCCTTCGCGATCGCCTTGAGGGTCGCGCCCGCAGTCACCTTGACCGCCTTGGACTTGGGGACCTTGATGGTCTCGCCGGTCTGAGGGTTGCGACCGGTGCGGGCGCTGCGCTCGACACGCTCGAACTTGATCCAGCCGGGGATCGTGACGGAGTCCTTCCCCTTGGCGACGGTCTGGGCGACGATGTCCCAGAACGCACCGAGGACGGCGTCGACGTCCTTCTTCGACAGATCGGTCCGCACGGCGATCGTCTCGACGAGTTCGGTCTTGTTCATGGTTGGAGTGCCTCCGTGGTCGTGCAGACGGCACACGGTCCGCTGCGTTCTCGTTGCAAGGGAGTTACAACGGTGTAACCCTAACCACAGAACCGCGGAAATCCGGGGTTTTCGGCGATGACGATCAGCGGTCGGCGTCGAGCGCCGCGCGGAACTCGCCGACGAGTTCGCCGACAGCGGCTGCACTGCCGGTCTCCATCGCCCGCCGCACCACGGCCGATCCCACGACGACGCCGTCCGCGACACGGCACGCCTCGGCAGCCTGCGCGGGTGTGGAGATACCCACTCCCACGAGTACCGGTCGGTCGGTGATCGCCTTCAGCCGGCGGGCGATCTCGGTCGCCGAGGAGGCGAGCGTCGCCCGCTCGCCGGTGACACCCAGCAACCCCACGCCGTAGACGAAGCCACGGGACCTGGCGCTCACCCTGGACAACCGCTCGTCCGAACCGGTCGGGGCGGCCAACAACACCGTCTCGATCCCCTCGGCGTCGGCCACCTCACACCACGGGCCAGACTCCTCCAGCGGCAGATCGGGCAGGATCGCGGCACTCACGCCCGACGACACCGCGGTCGCCGCAAAGCGTCGCAACCCGAAGTGATCCACCAGGTTGTAGTAGGTCATCACCGCGACGGGAACCCCGGCGTCGAGACGGGCGCAACCGTCGAGGATCGACGCGGGGTTCGCGCCGGCGGCCAGCGCGCGTTCGGAGGCCTCCTGGATGACCGGGCCGTCCATGACCGGATCGCTGAACGGGATCCCCACCTCGATCGCGTCGGCCCCTGCCGCGGCGGCGGCCCGAACCATCGGGATCCAGTCGCCCAACCCACCGGTGAGGTACACGACAAGGCTCTTCACCCCGAGCATCCGACGCGATCGCAACTGGGTTTCGAGACGCCCGAAGCTCATCGCCGACGCTCCGTCGGATCCGCGGGCACCGGATCGGGCGCCGCTCGATCGGGTGCCGCGGGATCGGCACCCGTGGGGTCCGTGGCGACGCCACCGACGTCGACGCCGAGCCGCTCCATCATCTGTGCGACGTCCTTGTCACCGCGGCCCGAGAGGTTCACGACCACGGTCGAACCGGCGACCCGATCACGTTCGCGTGACAACCAGGCGAGGGCGTGGGCCGACTCGAGTGCCGGGATGATCCCCTCGGTGCGGCTCAGCAGGGTGAAGGCGTCGACGACCTCCTCGTCGGTCACCGACTCGTACACGGCCCGACCGGTCGCAGCGAGATGGGCGTGCTCGGGGCCCACACCGGGATAGTCGAGCCCCGCGGAGATCGAGTGCGCCTCCAGGACCTGACCGAACTCGTCCTGCATCAGGTAGGACCGCATCCCGTGTACGACGCCCGGTACGCCCCGCCCCACCGCAGCTCCTCCGGCGGGCTCCACTCCGACGAGGCGGGCGGAGGTGTCGACGAAGCCGCTGAACAGGCCGATGGCGTTGGAGCCGCCACCCACACATGCCACCACGTAGTCGGGCGGGCCACCCGACGCCGCGTCGAACTGCTGAGCAGCCTCGATTCCGATCACCCGGTGCAGTTCGCGAACCAGGTACGGATAGGGATGCGGTCCCATCGCGGAGCCCAGGCAGTAGTGGGTGTCGCCCACTGTCGCGACCCAGTCACGCATCGCCTCGTTGACAGCGTCCTTCAGGGTTCGGCTCCCCGAACACGCCGGCCGCACCTCGGCGCCGAGTAGGCGCATCCGGAACACGTTGAGTTCCTGACGGGCCATGTCGACCTCGCCCATGTAGACGCAACACTCCATGCCCAGCAGCGCGGCGGCGGTTGCGGTGGCCACACCGTGCTGGCCCGCACCGGTCTCCGCGACCAGGCGGGTCTTGCCCATGCGCCGGGCCAGCAGCGCCTGACCCAACACGTTGTTGATCTTGTGCGAGCCCGTGTGGTTCAGATCCTCGCGCTTCAACCACACGCGACAGCCCAACTCCGCACCCAACCGTTCGCATTCGGTCAGCGGGGAGGGGCGGCCGGCGTAGCTCGACAGCAGATGGTCGAGCTCCGCGTGGAATGCCGGGTCGGCCCACGCCCCGTCGAAGGCGCGTTCCAACTCCTCACAGGCCGGGACGAGCGTCTCGGGGACGACGCGACCGCCGAAGTCCCCGAACCGTCCGGCCTCGGGTCGTCCCAACGAGGTCGGGCCGTGTTGGTCGTCGTTCACGTGTCGTACTCACAGTCGAACGGGCCGTCGTCGGGTCTGCCGTCTTCCTCGCCGCGGGCCGAGCCCGGTCGATCCCCCGCGCCGGCCGACGTGTCGGCATCGAGCGCGCGACGGATGAACGATCGAAGCTTCCGAGGATCCTTGCGCCCCGGCGACGCCTCCACCCCCGTCGACACGTCCACACCCCAAGGCCGAACCCGACCGATCGCAGTGGCGACGTTGTCGGGGTCGAGCCCACCCGCCAGGATGATGCGCCGACGACGATCGATGCCCTCCACCAGGTCCCAGTCGAACACCGCTCCACCCCCCGGGTCGACGGCATCCAACAGGATCGCGTCGGCGTCGAAGTCGACGGCCCGTTCCACCGCAGGGGTCCCCGCCGCCGCGGCCACGATCAG
Organism: Microthrixaceae bacterium; assembly: GCA_041394325.1. Taxonomy (GTDB): domain Bacteria; phylum Actinomycetota; class Acidimicrobiia; order Acidimicrobiales; family Microtrichaceae; genus JAWKIJ01. Next base: position 1,933,225 of record JAWKIJ010000001.1, on the reverse strand, counting down.
CACGCGCGGACGCGGGTTGATCGATGCCGCCATCGCCGGGGTCTCGTGGCCGTGGAGTTGCACCGCCTGCAACCCCGCTTCGAGCACCGTGCTCGAGAGGAACCGGGCGTCCTGATCCCGAAACACCCCGACCGTCATGATCTCGGGCGGCAGGCGCCGAACGATGTCGCGCGCGGTCGACGCGGTGACCTGCCGGGGCGAGGGAGCGAACACGAAACCGACCGCGTCGGCCCCGAGGGCGACCGACAACAGCGCGTCCTCCTCGTTGGTGATCCCGCAGATCTTGACCCACATCGGGCACCGAACCTACCGGCGCGGTACCCGCAACCGTGCGATGGATTGGCCGGGGTCCTCGGATGTCACCAGGTGCTCGCCGACGAGGACGGCGTCATAACCGGCGGCGGCGAGGGCCTCGGCATCGCGGGGGCCGCCGACCCCCGACTCCGCCACCTTCACCACGCCCTCGGGGATCGCCGCCGCGACCCGAACCGCCCGATCCCGGTCCACTTCGAAGGTGAACAGATCACGCTGGTTGACGCCGATCACGGTCGAGCCCGTTGCGGCGACGGCGCGGGCGACCTCGTCCTCGTCGTGGGTCTCGACGAGAGCCTCCAGACCCACGGCGGCGGCGAGTCCCGACAGCTCCGTCAGCTCGTCGTCGCGAAGGGCGGCCACGATGAGCAGGACCGCGTCCGCTCCCATGAGTGCCGCGTCGTAGACGTCGACGGCTGCGACCGTGAAGTCCTTCCGGAGCACCGGCAGGTCGACTGCGCCGCGCGCGGCTACGAGGTCCGTGGACGACCCCCCGAAGTGCGGCTCGTCGGTGAGCACCGAGAGCGCTGCCGCGCCGCCCCGTCGATAGGCCGTCGCGAGGCCCACGGGGTCGAGGGATTCGTGCAGGAGCCCTTTGGACGGTGAGCGTCGTTTGACCTCGGCGATCACGCTCAGCCGGTCGGCGGCACGCAGGGCCGCGGCGAACGGCCTCCGTGCCGGCACCCCCTCGCGCTCGATGGCGAGCCGCTCGGCCATCTCCGCCGACGATCGGGGGTCGGCTGCGGCCCGAGCGCGATGGAACGCGACGATGCGATCGAGATAGGTGCCGGCCATCCCCGCAACCTACCGAGTACGCCGCTCGTGGCCCACGGCCCGGGCCATCATCAGCATCGGGGCGGCGACGAACGCGACGACGGCGACCACGAACAACACCACCGCCAACGCGACGAGCGGCGCCTGGCGCAGTACCGCACCGGCGAAGCCCACCGCGAACGACGCGCACAACAACACGACCGGGCCCCACCGCGCCCACGACGGCGTGGCGGTCGCGGGATCGAACACATCGGGCTCGTCGCGAGGGTCGGGCACGTCCTCGTCGAGGCCGCGGGCGCGGAAGGGAACGTCCTCAGGTGGGGTGATCGTGGCGCGACCACGAATCCTCCTCCCGGCGTTCCGAGGGTCGTTCCCGCCCACGGGGCCCGTCGATGCCCCCTCACCGGCCGAGCCCCTGGTCGTTCCGCCACGCCATGTCGGGACGTCGCCGGCAGCGAGCCGTGAGAGTTGAGCGTCGTAACGACCGCGGCGGGCCGGGTCGCCCAGCACGGCCCAGGCCTCCGACAGCCTCCGCATCCGATCCTCACCCTTCGCCCCGGCGACGTCGGGGTGTGCCGAACGGGCTGCGGCGACGAACGCCGCACGGATCCGCTCGCGGGGCGCGTCGCGCTCCACCCCCAGCACCTCGTAGAAGTCCGGGGAGCGATGCCCTGCCATCGTGTCGCGCGTTCTCCTTCGTCGATCCGCGGCTAGCGACCCTCGGGAGCGCGCCCGGGCCCGTCGATCCCCGGGGTGACACCGTCGGCGTCGGACACCACGGTGATCGGCTCGATCGCCTCGACGGGCACTATCGAGCCGATCACCGTCACCTGGTCGTCGTGGCCGACCCGTCTTCCCAGCAAGCCCAACGCGACGCCTCCCGCCACCGACGTGACCCGCCCCGCCTCGATGCCGTCGAGAGTGAACACCGGGGTACCCGCCGTGACGGGGACGGTACCGACCCGGAGGCGACGGAGCCGCCGCGGCACGTTGCCACCCCGCGAGTCGACGCGGGCGACCAATTCCTGGCCGGTGTAGCACCCCTTCGTCCAGCTCACGGACTGCTCGACGAGCCACGGACCCAACTCTGCCGGTATGACCGAGTCGTCGATCTCCGAATCCATCTCGGGGACGCCGGCCGCCACCCGAAGTGCCTCCACGCGGTCGGGGTCCACGCGAAGGCCGTCGGGTGGAGCGAACTCGGCCGAGGCTTCGAGGTCGACGAGGTCGAAGCCGACGAGGCCGACCGGCTCGCCCCCGGTCGACGCGATCGACGGCGTGCCGGCCACTCCGCGGAGTCGGGTCCCGTGACCGGACTGCGGCGGATCGAGCACACCGCGCACCAGGAGTGTCCGCGCCACACGCGGCTCGCCGAGCTCACACGCCACCCGAAGGCGGAACCGGTCGAGCCGCGAACGGACCACTCCACCCCATCCGGCCGTGACGTCCAGTACGAACGACTCGTCGCCGGTCCGGTGGACCCGCAGTCGGGCCACCATGCGTCCCGACGGCTCCAACAACAGCGACCACCGCGACCCGCCGACACCGAGCGTGGCCACGTCCTGGCTGAGCTGCCCCTGAAGGAACGACTCGGCGTCGGGCCCCGTGACACTCACCAACTCGCGTTCGCTCCAGGCACCGATCGCGTCGCTCATAGGCTCGATTCTTCCATGTCACCCCCTCCGTCCCCGCCCGGCACCGCGGCCACCGCCCCGGACGCGTCCACACCGCCGACAGGGGTCGCGCTCTCGCCCGCCGACCGGGTCCGTCTCGGCGAGATCCGCTCGACCAAGCGAACCGCGACCCTGGTGTTGCTGGGTGCGACGCTCCTGTTCGTCGCGGCGCATCTCCTCGAGACGCGCGTCGACGACGGCTGGGGGTACCTCCGTGCGGCGATGGAGGCGGCGATGGTCGGCGGGCTCGCCGACTGGTTCGCGGTGACCGCCCTGTTCCGGCATCCGATGGGGATTCCCATCCCCCACACTGCGATCCTCCCGAACCGCAAGGACCAACTCGGCCGTACGTTCGGCACGTTCGTGCAGTCGAGCTTCCTCTCCCCCGACGTACTCGCCGAACGCCTCGCCCAGATCAGCGTCGCACGGCGGGCGGGAGAGTGGTTGAGTATCCCCTCGAACGCCGCCACGGCCGCGGAGAAGGCCGGCTCGGTCGCAGCGATGCTGGTCGAAGCGGCCGACGACGTGGAGGTCACCCGGCTCGTCAACGCGGAGGTGGTGGCCAGGCTGAAGGGGATCGACGCGGCGCCACTCGCCGCCAAGGTCCTCGCGGTGATGACCGAGGAGGGCCGCCATCATCAACTCGTGGACGCCGCCCTGCAAGGGATCGGTGAACTGCTGGAGGACCAGCGGGCCTCGTTGAGGGGGCGATTCGACCGGGAATCGCCGTGGTGGGTACCGGAGGCGGTCGACGACAGGGTCTTCGACCGCATCTACGCGGCGATCACCCGCTTCGTGGACGAGGTGCGACACGATCCGGGCCACGAACTGCGACGTCACCTCGATTCGCGCCTCGCCGAGTTCATCGTGCGACTCCACGACTCACCGGCGACGGTACGGCGCGTCAACGCACTGCGCGACGAGATGTTGGAGCATCCCGCCGTCGAACGCTGGGCGACGGAGGTGTGGCACCGGATAGGCGCGAGCATCGCCACCCAGGCGGACCTGGCGGGCTCACCGCTACGTGCACGGCTCACGCAGGCGGCGACCGCGTTGGGTCACTCACTGCTCACCGATCCGGCCACACGAGCGCGGGTGGACGGCGCGGTACTCGATCTCGTGACCACCGGTGCCCAACGCTACGGCGCCGAGATCGCCCAGTTCGTCGAGTCGACCGTGCAGCGCTGGGACGCGACGGAGACCTCGACGAGGGTCGAACTCCTCCTGGGTCGGGACCTGCAGATCATCCGGATCAACGGCTCGGTCGTGGGCGGCCTCGCCGGACTCGCCATCTACACGATGACCCGCCTGCTCGGTTGACCTGGAGGCAGACTCGGGTGATGACCGCCGAAACCACACCTGCCGACACGCCGTACGCGGTCCTCATCGACGCGCTGGCCGCGGAAGGCTCCCGCATGGCCGCCACGCTCGCCCACGAGGGTCCCGCGGCCCTTAACCGTCCGGTCCCGACATGTCCGGGATGGACGATCGCGGACCTGGTGGCCCATGTGGGATCGGTGCACCGCCGAGCGTGCCACGTCGTCGAGACCCGCGCACAGCGTGGCCGGGCGTTCGTGGAACTCGTGGTGGACCCTCCCCGACCGGAGTCCCTCGCCCGATGGGTTGGCGACGGGGCCGACACCCTGCGCGACGCGCTCCGCGACGCCACCCCCGACGAATCGTTGTGGACCTGGGGAGACGGTCGCAACGCACGTTGGTGGGCCCGCCGCCAACACGCCGAGACCCTCGTCCATCGCCTCGACCTCGAACTCGCCCTCGGATCAACGCCCGAGGCGGACCCGGCGCTGGCGGCGGAGGCGGTCGACGAGGGGCTCTCCAACGTCGCCGCATCCGGGCGCTTCCACGATCGGGTCGCCGAGCTCCGCGGTGAGGGATCGCTGCACCTGCATGCCACCGACACGGCCGGGGAGTGGACGATCACCCTGCGCGACGACGGTTTCGACATCGGCCACGACCACACCAAGGGCACCGTGGCGGCCCGCGGACCGGCCATCGCACTGCTGGGAGCGCTCACCGGACGGGGACCGGTCGAGGCACTGGACCGCTTCGGCCAGACCGCTCTGTTGGAGTGGTGGATCGAACGGTCAGGGTTGTAGCGGATCTCCGCCGGCGGTGGTCGCGTCGCCGCCGGCGGCTCGCTCCGCGGTCATCCGCTCGGCGGGGCCGACCGCCGCCAACAGCGCCTTCGCCTTGTTGCGGGTCTCCAGCTCCTCGTCGAAGGGATCGGAGTCGGCGACGATCCCCGCGCCCGCCTGCACGCTCGCACGGAAGGGCCGTCGGGCCGGATTCCCGTCCGGACCGACCATGTCCAGCACCATCGTGCGGATCCCGATGGCGGTGTCGATGTTGCCCGAGAAGTCGAGATAGCCGACCACCCCCGCGTAGGGACCGCGCTTGACCGGCTCGAGTTCGTCGATGATCTCCATCGCCCGGACCTTCGGGGCGCCCGACACGGTGCCGGCGGGCATCGTGGCCCGCAACACGTCGATGGGGCTGCGACCTGCCGCGAGCGTTCCCGACACCTGGGAGGTGAGGTGCATCACGTGACTGAACCGCTCCAGGGTCATCATCTCGTCGACGGTGCAGGTGCCGAACTCGACGACGCGCCCCACGTCGTTGCGGGCCAGGTCCACCAGCATGATGTGCTCGGCGCGTTCCTTCGGGTGCTCGAGCAACTCGGCGCCGAGGCGACGATCGTGCTCGTCGTTGCTCCCCCGGAAGCGGGTCCCCGCGATCGGCCGTGAGATCACGGTGCCGTCGAGGAGCTGCACCATCGGTTCGGGGGAGCATCCCACGAGGCACACCTCGGGTTCGCGCACGAAGTACATGTACGGGGAGGGGTTGAGTTGGCGCAGCACCCGGTACACGTCGAACGGATCCGCGTCGACCTCGACGTCGAAGCGGGTGGCGAGTACCACCTGGAAGACGTCGCCGGCCCGGATGTACTCCTTGGCCGCCTCGACCGCGTCGCGATACGCGTCAGCGTCCATCGAGGGACGGACCTCGGGGAGCGGTTCGTCGCGGCCCGGTGGGCTGACCATCGGCTCCGCACCGGCGTTGGCGCCCGCTCGGGCGAGCTCGTCAAGCCGGACACACGCCTCGTCGTAGGCGGCGTGAACGGTCGCGTCGTCGGCTCCGGCGGGTACGAACACGTTGGCGATGAGTACGGCGCGCTGGGTCCAGTGGTACAATGCGACCAGATCGCCGATCACCGACAGCACCGCGTCCGGCCGACCGTGGTCGTCGAGGGGGACCGCGGGGAGGTGCTCCACCTCGCGGACGACGTCGTAGCCCAGGTAGCCCACGATGCCCGAGTGCAACGGAGGTAGGTCGGGGTCGCGATCGATCCGACACGCGTCGAGCATCGCCTCGACGGCTGCAAGCACCCCGGCCGGGTCGTGCGACGACGCCCGTGGCCACGGCATCGATCCCGACGTGGCCACCGTCGACCCGCGGGCGACCAGACGCGCCAACGGGCGACGGCCGACGAAGGACCAACGGGACCAGCGGCCACCGTGGTCGACCGACTCCAGCAGGAACCCGGCCTCCTCACCGCAGATGCGGTGGAACACCGCCACGGGTGTGACCTGGTCGGCGAGGAGTTCGCGTCGGACGGGGAACACGCCGCCCCGGCGCGCCGCCCCGGCGAACGCCTCCCGGGTCGGGACGGTCGGAGACGGGCTCATCGACCCGCGACGTCGTCGGAGACGATCGGCCCCCTCACGGCGGAGGACCCGAAGGAACGGAAGAAGCAGGAGTAGGCGCCGGTATGGCACGCCCCCCGCCCCTCCTGTTCCACCCGGAACAGCAACGTGTCACCGTCACAGTCGTAGTAGGCCTCCCGGATGAACTGTCGATCCCCCGAGGTGTCCCCCTTTCGCCACACCTCGTCACGGCTGCGCGACCAGAACACGGTTCGACCCTGCTCAAGGCTCGCCCGCAACGTGTCGGCGGTCATCCACGCCATCATCAGAACCGCTCCGGTCGCCACGTCCTGTACGATCGCCGGCACGAGCCCCCGGTCGTCGAAGCGGATCGAGGCCAACTGCTCGTCGGTCGGCTCGATCGGGACGGGTACGAACCGCCCGGCCACCGGGCCGGCGTTCACAGGTACAGCCCCGTCGTCGCGCCGTCGAGCCGGTCCGATGCCACCGCGTGTACGTCCCGTTCGCGCAGGATCACGAACATCTCGCCACCCACCTCCACCTCCGACAGGTCCGAGGGGTCGAACAGAACCTGGTCGCCGACCTCGACGTTGCGGACCGCGGGGCCGGCGGCCTTCACCTCGGCCCACGTCAGTCGCTTGCCGATCTGGGCGGTCGCGGGGATGAGGATGCCGCCGCGAGAGCTACGTTCGCCCGCCTCGGTGTCGACCTGGACCATCAACCGGTCCTGGAGCATCTTCATCGGCAGCTTGTCGTGGCGACCGAGCCGTGTCTCGGAACGCTCGGCCCCGGCCCCGTTTCGCTCCGCCGACTCGGCCGGCGACGGGGTCGGAGCGGAGGTCGAGGAGGTGTTCGCGGGCGCGGCGGGAGTGGTCGACGGTTCGGTCACGGCCTCACGCTAGTGGTGCACCCGGCGGGGCCCGGCGTGGGATCGGCCCACCCGGCTACCCGGAGCGAGCTTCCCCACGACCCGGGGGGCACCCTCGGCGGAGACGGGCGTGGGGGCGTACCGAGAGGCCCGCGTCGGACAACACCTCCTTGGCCTGACGCACCGAGTACGTGCCGAAGTGGAAGATCGACGCCGCCAGCACCGCGTCGGCACCGCCGGTGCGCACCCCGTCGACCAGGTGTTCCAGGGTGCCGACCCCGCCCGACGCGATGACCGGAACGTCGACCGCCCCGGTCACCTCGGCCGTGACCTCCAGGTCGAAGCCGTCCTTGGTGCCGTCACGATCCATCGAGGTCAACAACAGCTCACCCGCTCCGAGACCGGTGACCCTCCGTGCCCACTCCACCACGTCGACCCCGGTGGGCGTACGGCCCCCGTGGACATACACCTCGAAACCCGACGCCGTCGCCCCGGAGCGCCGCGAATCCACCGCCACGACGACGCACTGGCTGCCGAACTCCACCGCGATCTCACCCACGAGCTCGGGCCGCTCGACGGCCGCGGTGTTCACCCCCACCTTGTCGGCCCCGGCCCGAAGCAGACGCCGTGCGTCGTCCACGGTGCGCACACCTCCACCGACGGTGAAGGGAATGAACACCTCCTCGGCCACGTGACGCACCATCTCGATGGTGGTGTCGCGCCGGTCCGAACTCGCGGTGATGTCGAGGAACACCAACTCGTCGGCACCCTCCTCGTCGTAGCGACGGGCGAGCTCGACGGGGTCGCCCGCGTCGCGGAGGTTCACGAAGTTCGTGCCCTTCACCACGCGGCCCGCGTCGACGTCGAGGCACGGGATCACCCGAACGGTCCTCACCGTCGAGCCCGCCGGTCGTCGGCGTCGGCGTCGGCGGTCGCCAGTGCGTCCGACGCCTGCTGCAGCGTGAACGCTCCTTCGTAGAGCGCTCGGCCGGTTATCGCTCCACCGACCCCGAGGCCACCGACCCGGAGCCGAGCCAACGCAGCCAGGTCGTCCACCCGTCCGATCCCTCCCGAGGCAATCACCGACGGTGCCGAATCGCCCAGCGGTGCGAGCGTCTCGAGCACGGCGGTGAGTTGACCGATCGCCGGGCCCGCCAAGGTGCCGTCCACGGCGATCTCGGTGACCACGAACGCGGCGACCCCGACGCCGGCGAATCGGATCGCCGCCTCCAACAGGTCCACACCTGACGACACCTCCCACCCGTGGCTCGCCAGGTCGGTGCCGCGTGCGTCGAGGCCGACCGCCACCGGCTGCCGGGCCGCGACCACCTCGACGAGTTCGGGGTGCTCCAGTGCCGCGGTCCCGACGACCACTCGCGCGACACCGGCGTCGGCCAGTGCGGCGGCCGCGTCGACCGACCGCACTCCGCCGCCCGACTGCACCGGGATGTCCACCGCCTCGCAGATCGCGGCGACGACGTCGCGGTTGGTGGCTTCACCCGAGCGGGCGGCGTCCAGGTCGACCACGTGCAGCCATGCCGCACCCGCGCCGGCGAAGGCCCGCGCCTGAGCGACCGGATCGTCGCCGTAGTGGGTCTCGCGGTCGTAGTCGCCCTGATAGAGGCGGACACAGCGGCCTTCGCGGAGGTCGATCGCGGGATACAGGTCCATGCGCCCGGGATCCTCACACTCGGCCCGCGACGGCGGGGGCAGGTGGCACCGTGGGTGCCCCGGCGGCGACCCAGGCGACGAAGTTCGCCAGGATGGCGAGGCCCGTCGCGGCGGACTTCTCGGGATGGAACTGTGTGGCCCACACCCGGTCCCGAGCAACGGCCGCGGTCACCGGCCCCCCGTAGTCGCACGTCGCTATCACTTCGGGGCCGGGCTCCGCTGCGAAGGAGTGCACGAAGTACACCCAGGGCTCCACCGGACGATCCTCGTCGTCGACGAGGGTTTCGAGTCCACGGAACATCGCATGGGACCGCGACACGAGGTCGAGGCGGTTCCACTGCATCTGCGGTCGCTTCACGGTGTCGGGCAGGCGGCGGACGGTCCGGTCGAACACGCCCAGCCCGGCGCGCCGCGGATCCTCCTCCGAGGCGCGGTACAGCATCTGCATCCCGACGCAGATCCCCATGAAGGGCCGCCCGGCACCGATCGCGCACGGGCGACCGTGCTGAGACCGCTGTCGTCGAGCGCATCCATACAGGCGCCGAACGCGCCCACGCCGGGAAGCACCACCGCATCGGCGGCTTCGATCTCGGCACGATCGGCGGTCAACGAGGCGACGGCTCCCACGCGCTCGAAGGCCTTCTGGGCCGAGCGGAGGTTGCCGATCCCGTAGTCGAGGACGGCGAGCACCGGGGCGCGCCCGAATTCCGCGGGCGTCACAGCGCGCCCTTGGTGGAGGGAAGTTCGTCGGACTCGACGCGGACCGCGTCGCGAAGGCACCGGGCCACCCCCTTGAAGGTGGCCTCGATGACGTGGTGTGTGTTGGTGCCGCGGCGCTTCGTGAGGTGCAGCGTGATCTGGGCCGCGTCGACGAAGGAGCGGAAGAAGTGCTCGACCATCTCGGGGTTGAACGGTGGATCGCCGAGTGGCAGCACCTCGCCGAAGGGGACGTCGTAAACGAGGAACGGCCGTCCCGACAGGTCGAGGGCCACCTCTACGAGCGCTTCGTCGAGGGGATACAGGCCCGACGCGAACCGCCGGACGCCGACCTTGTCCCCGAGCGCCTCGCGCAGGGTCTCGCCCACCAGGATCGCCGTGTCCTCGACGGTGTGATGCCCGTCGACGTGCAGGTCGCCCACGGCGCTCACCGTGAGGTCCATCCCGCCGTGACGACCGAGTTGGTCGAGCATGTGGTCGAAGAACGGGAGACCCGTGGAGATCTCGTTGCGACCCGATCCGTCGACCGACACGGTCACACCGATGTCGGTCTCCTTGGTGCCCCGTTTCCGGGTGGCGACGCGCGGTCGCCCCGGGATCGGATCGTTCGGTGTGCTCGTGCTCATTGGTCGCCCCGTGGTCGGTCCGGATCGCCTCGACGCCCGGCACCGTCCAACACGGCACCGAGCGCGGCGACGAACGCATCGTCCTCGGCCTCGGTGCCGAGGGTGACGCGCAGGCATCCCTCGAGCCTCGGCCACGACGCGCAGTTGCGAACGAGGATCGAGCGGTCGACGAGTTCCTGCCACACGAGCGCGCCGTCGCGCGACCGGGGCCGGAAGAGGATGAAGTTCGCCGCGGACGGCCAGACGTCGACGTCGAGGCCCGCCAGCGCGGCGGCCACGCGGCCGCGCTCTTCGACCAACGACGCCACCCGGGAACGCATCTCGCCGAGGTAGTCCAGCGCGATGACGCCGGCGGCCTGGGTGATCGCGTCGAGGTGATAGGGCAGGACCACCGCTTCGAGCGCGTCGACGAGCCACGTCGGGCCGATCGCGTAACCGAGGCGCATCGCCGCCATCGACCACGTCTTGGAGTACGTCCTGGTGACGACCAGCGAGCGGCCCTCCTCCACCAGCGACGTCGCCGACCATGGCGCGAACTGGCCGTAGGCCTCGTCCACGATCAACAGCGCGCCGACCGCCTCCACCGAATCGAGCAGCGCGTGGACCGTGGCGGCGCTCTCGATCATCCCGGTCGGGTTGTTCGGCGAGCACACGAACACGATCGCCGGCCGGTCGGCCTGGATCGCGCGACGAGCGGCGTCCAGGTCGATGGTGAAGTCCTCGTTCCGCTCGACCTCGATCACCGAGGTACCGGTGACCCTGGCGATGTGGGAGTGCAGCGCGTACGTGGGCTCGAAGGTCATCGCCGAACGACCGTGCCCACCGAAGGCCAACAGGATGCACTGCAACACCTCGTTCGACCCGTTGGCGGCGAACACCCGCTCCGGACCGACGCCCTCGGTCGCGCCGATCGCCCCGCGGAGCGCCTCGGCCGAACGTGACGGATAGCGGTGGAACTCGACCGAGGAGACCGCCTCCGCCAACCGGCGGACGAAGTCGTCGGGCGGGGGTTCGGGGGCCTCGTTGGTGTTGAGACGCACCGCGACGTCGAGCTGGGGCGAGTGGTAACCGTCGACGAGGGCGAGGTCGTCACGGATCAGCGGCACGCGACGCGACGGCCCCGCCCCGACCTCCACCGGGCTCATTCGGAGGCTCCGGCGGCGACACGGCGCAACCGCGCCGACAACGCGTGGGTGCTCAACCCCTCGGCCGTCGCGAGGGTCTCCACTATGGGCGCGAGCGCGGCGGCCTGTGCGGCGTCGAAGGTGATGACGTGATGGTGTTTGACGAAGTCGGCGACGGTGAGCGCCGAGGAGAAGCGGGCCGTCCCGGCGGTGGGCAGCACGTGGGACGGGCCCGCGACGTAGTCGCCGAGCGACGCGGGCGACCACGGTCCGCAGAACACCGCCCCCGCGTTCCGAACGGATGCGACCAGTTGCCGGGGTTCGCGGGTCATCACCTGGAGATGTTCGGGAGCGATGGCGTTGGCCACCTCGACGGCCTGCGCGTCGTCGCGGCACAACACCGCGTGGCCGGCCGATGCGAGCGTGGCCTCGATCTCCGCGCGTCGCGGGGAGTCGGCCACGATCCGCTCCAGCTCGCGGTCGACGTCGCGCACCACCGACTCGTCCCAAGACACCAACCACGCCAGACCGTCGGGGCCGTGCTCGGCCTGCACCGCCACGTCGACCGCCGCGAACGCGGCGGGCGCGCTGTCGTCGGCGATCACCACCACCTCGCTCGGTCCGGCAAAGGCCGAGGCGATCCCGACGAGGCCGGAGACCTCCCGCTGGGCGATGGCGACATAGCGGTTGCCGGGTCCGCAGATCACATCGACCGGATCGACGGTGTCGGTCCCGTACGCGAGAGCACCGATCGCCTGAGCACCGCCCACCGCGTACACCTCGTCGACCCCGGCGACCTTGCAGGCGGCCAGGGTCACGTCGGCGATCGCGCCGGTGTCGCCTGAAGGGGGAACGCACACCGCGACGCTGCGGACGCCGGCGACCTTCGCGGGGATCGCGGTCATCAGGACCGTCGACGGGTAGGCGGCGCGCCCACCGGGGACGTAGCAACCCACACGCTCGACGGGAACCGCGAAGCTGCGGATCGACCCGCCGTCGTCGTAGGTGGTCGGAGGGTGGAGTTGAGTTCGGTGGAATGCCTCGATACGCGACGCCGCGACCTCGAGAGCCTCGACGACCGATGGGACCCGCCCGGCCGCGGCGGTCACCTCCTCCGCTGTCACGCGGAACGTGGCGAGCTCCACCCCGTCGAATCGGCGCGTCAGGTCGGCCACCGCCGCGTCGCCTTCGATGCGGACCCGGTCGAGGATGGCACGCACCGCCGAGGTCGGCTCCTCGCCGTCGAGACGTGGACGTGGCAGGTGCGGCACAACCGGACCGCGCACGGAACGGAGGTCGAGGACGTCCAGCACGCCGACCAACGCTACCGCCCCGCACCCACCCCGACCCCACGGGTTGGGACCGGGTAGACAGTGGCGGGTGACCTCTCCTGCAGAGTTGGACTCCGCCGCATCGACACTCGAACAGCTCGTGCAACGCGTCGGGCTGGCCGCCGACGACCTCGTCGGCACCGAGCATGAGGACCTGTCGCTCGGCCTCGTCGAGGTCGAGCGGTCACTGAGAACCGCCTCGAGGCGTTTGGAGCGACTCGTCAAGGAATGGCGCAGCAGGGGGTGACGGACCCAAAGAGCGATCGGCGCCCACGTCCACGAGGGACGGGGCACCGATCGGGCGAATCGGGTGGCGGGATCCCATTCGCCGTGGTCGCAGATGGTGGACATCTGCGACGCACCGAAAACTAGTCCCTTTCACACCCGCGTCGACATCCCAGTTCGTCAATTCCCTCACCCACCCTGTTCGTTTACACAACATTCGGCCAACTCCAACGTTTCAATAACACAGGGATCCTCTCGACGGCTCCCCCCTACCCTTGACCCGGTGATCGACGGGCCGTCCGGCAGCCTTCCCCCACGCCCTTCCCCCGACCGACGGATCGACCACCTCCACCATGTCGCCGAGCGAGTCGCCGGGCGCGTCGAGACCGTACGTTCGCGGACCTATCTCTGGCTCACGGACCCCGACGTGGACCGCCGACGGATCGCCACCGACGCGGGGCTCGTCCCGACGCGCCGACTCCTCGAGATGACCGTTCCACTCCCGCTCCCCGACCGCCTCACGGATCTCGCCGAACACACCGATCCGTTCGGCACGACGAACACCCCCGAGCACGAACTCGCCGAGCTGCTCCGCGTCAACAACGCCGCCTTTTCGTGGCACCCCGACCAGTCCCGATGGACCCCGGCCGACTTCGACCGACGACGGTCCGAGCCGTGGTTCGAGCCGGAGGCGCTTCGAATGGCCTGGCACGACGGCGGGGGCCTCCACGCTCGGCGCCGTCTTGAGGGCTTCTGCTGGACGAAGTTCCACCGGCCGGCACGCCACGACTCCGGCGAGCCCTCCGCACCCATGGGTGAGATCTTCGTGATCGCCGTCGATCCGGCGCACCAGGGCCGGGGATTGGGTCGAGGCCTGACGATCGCCGGCCTCGCATGGCAGTGGGAACACCATCGTCCACGACTCGGGCTGCTCTACGTCGAGGCCGGGAACACTGCCGCCCGGCGAACCTACGAGCGGCTCGGCTTCGAGACCGCGCACGTCCACCTCGCGTTCGAACCGGCTCCGGAGGTCGGCGCGCCATGAGGTCCACGACCCGGCTCGACGTGTCGCGCGACCGGCTCGGCGAGCTGCTCCAAGGCGAACCCCCCTACCGCGTCGAGCAGATCTGGGACGGTTGGTACCGACAGCATCGCGACACCGAGCGGCTCACCAACGTCCCGGCATCGTTGCGAGCACGCCTCGCCGACGAGCTCCCCGACGCGCTGACCGAGATCGTGCGCTCGGTCGGCGACGGCGGTGACACGGTCAAGTTCCTCTGGTCCTTGCGCGACGGACCCACGATCGAGACCGTCCTGATGCTGTACCGCGACCGCGCCACCGTGTGCGTGTCCACCCAGGCGGGATGTGCGATGGCCTGTTCGTTCTGCGCGACGGGCCAGGCGGGGTTCGAGCGACATCTGAGTGCCGGCGAGATCCTCGAACAGGTCGTCCGTGCCGCGTCCGCCACCGACCGCCGCGTCTCCAATGTGGTGTTCATGGGGATGGGTGAGCCGCTGGCGAACTTCGACGCCACATGGACCGCCGTCACACGACTCCACGGCGACGTGGGGATCTCGGCGCGTCACCTGACGATCTCCACCGTCGGCATCCTCCCGGGGATCGCGCGCTCGCCGAGACGGATCTTCCCGTCGGACTCGCGGTGTCCCTCCACGCGGCGAACGACGAGTTGCGCGATCGGCTCGTCCCGATCAACCGCCGATATCCGCTCGCCGCCCTGGCCCGTACCTGCCGGGAGTATCTCACCACCAAACGTCGCCGACTCAGCTTCGAGTGGGCGATGATCGACGCGGTCAACGACCGCGACCGCGACGTCGAGGAGCTGGCCGCGCTTCGTCCGTCCGCTGCGCGGACACGTCAACCTCATCCCACTCAACCCCACCCCCGGTTATCCCGCCGTCGGGTCGCCACCCGCTCGTATCGCCGAGTTCCGCGAGCGCCTCGAACGGCTCGGCGTCAATGCCACGATCCGGGCGAATCGGGGTACCGCGATCGACGCCGCGTGCGGTCAGCTCCGTACGCTCCACGGTGCGGACGCCCCGACCCCGGTCTCCTTGGCGCCGCGCCCGGCGCATTCCGGCCAGACTGAGACCATGTACGGCTTCCGCAACGACGACGACGGCTGGTTCCGCGCCGGAACGATCGAGGTCACCACCACCGTGCTCGTCACCGCGGTGTGCGCGGCCGCCATGATCTGTTGGGCGGTCGTGCCGGACTCCATCGGCTACCTCGCGATCGGTCGAACCGCTCTCACCCGTGGCCGGGTGTGGACGGTGGTGACCTGGCCGTTCGCGCAGGGGGTCAGCCTCTGGTCGGTGATCGACGTCGCGTTCTTCTTCTTCTTCGCTCGGATGATCGAGCAGACGCTCGGCCGAAGCCGCTTCACCCGCTTCCTCGCCCTGCTCACCGCCGGTATCACCGTTGCGGCGTTGGCGATCGACGTGGACGGTTTCGGTGGCATCCGACTGCTGTCGATGGTCACCTTCGTGGTTGTGGTGGCGATGCACCCGAACCTCAGGACGTTCTTCAACATTCCCTTCTGGGTGCTGGGAGCGGTCTTCGTCGCGATCGACGTCCTCCAGCTCGTCGCGGGTCGGGACTGGCGGTCGCTGTGGCTGATGTTGATCGCGCTCGCCGTGGGGGCACTGCTCATGCGGTCGTTCGGGCTCGCCGACGAGTACGCGTTCATACCCCGCGCACCGTTGCCGGGATGGTTGACCGGCGATCCCTATGCGACGGCCAATCGCCGCCGAGCCAAAGCCGACCGCGCCTCATCACGCCACCCCACGACGGCACGGCCCGGACGCAGACGCTCCTCACCCGCACCCGTCGTCCCGATCCGGCCCGAGCCGAGCCTCGACCGGGCTGAGCAGGCCGAGATGGACGCCTTGTTGGACAAGATCAACGAGCGTGGCCTCGAAAGCCTCGACCCCTCCGACCGCCGTCGGTTGGAGGAGCTCAGCGAGCGTCTACGCGCCCGGTAGAGTCCCGCGCCATGACAACGGAGATCCATGGAATCGAAGGGCTCAAGGCCCAGGTCGGACACCACCTCGGCTACAGCGACTGGTTGGAGATCACCCAGGAACGCGTCAACCTCTTCGCCGACGCGACCGGGGACCACCAGTGGATCCACGTCGACCCCGAACGCGCGAAGGACGGGCCCTTCGGCGGCACGATCGCACACGGCTACCTCACGTTGAGCATCGGGCCGATGCTCGCCCCACAGGTGATGAAGGCCACGGGTTTCACGATGGGCGTCAACTACGGATGCGGAAAGGTTCGCTTCCCGAGCCCGGTACCAGTGGGCTCCAGACTCCGCCTCGGCGTCGAAGTCAAGGAGGTCACCGACGTCGCACCCGGGCAGGTGCAGGCCACCTACCTGTACACCTTCGAGGTCGAGGGTGCACCCAAACCGTCCTGTGTCGCCGAGGTCATCGTCCGGATGTTCGAGTAGGACTCGGACCCCGGACCCTCGGGCGCGTCCCCCCTCGGGACTCTGCGATGACCCGGTCGTGACGTCCCCTTCGGGCGACGGCTTCGCCCCCATCGAACCGCCACCCTCGCCGCCGCGGAGGCCCGGTGTCTTCGCCCGCCGCGACGACGGACGGCTCGCCAAGGCCACGTCGGCCTCCATCGTGATAGCGCTCACCATTGCGATCGTCGCCCTCGTGGTGTTCGCGATCACACGGTCCCGCACGACCGCGCCGCGTCCCACCGCCCCGCTCCGTTCGACCGAGCTCGGGGGATGGCAGGCGCCGGTGCTCCACTGGACACGGTGCCCACGGCCCCGACCCGATCGGGTGAGGTGCGCGACGCTGCGGGTGCCACTCGACTGGGCCGATCCGAACGGCCCGACGATTCGCCTCGCGCTCGCGCGCACCGATGCCGGGGGCGACCGCGTGGGTACCGTCGTCACCAACCCGGGCGGCCCCGGGGCCAGCGGCATCGACTTCGTCGCCGGCGGTCCGTTCGACGCGACGGTCATGGACCGTTTCGACGTGGTGGGCTGGGATCCTCGGGGGTGGGCGCCAGCACTCGTATCGAGTGTCAGCCGGCGGCCGACGCGCTTCGCACGCCTCGATTCCAGCCCGGACGACGCCGCAGAGCAGGCCGCCCTCGACGAGGCCGCCGACACGGTGGCGAGTCGTTGCGCGGCGTCGGCCTCGACTGCTCGACCACGCCGGTACCGACGACACCGCGGCAGACCTCGAAGCCATTCGCCTGGCCCTCGGTGAGCCACGTCTCAACTACGTCGGCTTCTCCTACGGAACGATGATCGGCCTGCGATACCTCGAACGATTCGGCACCCACGCCCGGGCGTTCGTGCTCGACGGCGTCGTCGATCCCACCCAGGATCTCGTCGGCCTCCTCACCCAACAGACGACCGCAATCGACGCGCTGCTGCACAACGTCCTCGCAACGTGCGGGCCGTCGTGTCCCCTCGATGACCCCGAGGCCGACTTCGACCGGCTCGCCGCGTCACTCGAGGCGGCCCCGATCCGCACCCGGGGTGGCACGACGGTCGGGCCGGGTGACCTCGCGACCGCGGCGATCACGGCGAGCTACGACCCGTCGGCATGGACCACCCTGTTGGACGCGGTGGCCGACGGCCTCCACGGTGACGGCGACGGGATCGCCGAGCTGGCGGCCCGGTACCGCGACAGCGGTGAGTACGGCCCCTACGCCGCCGTGATCTGCACCGACGCCCCGCACCCCGAGGGCTTCGATGCCTACCGACGCTTCGCCGAGTCGCTGGCGGCGGAGTCCCCCCGGTTGGGCGCCGCGATCGCGAACGAGTTGCTGCCCTGCGCCGTCTGGCGGGCACCGGTCCGATCGGTCGCCGGTCCGGTCAGAGCGCCGGGTGCGCGCCACGTCCTGGTGGTGGGCACCACCGGCGACGCGGCGACGCCGTACGCCAATGCGAGGCGGGTGGCGAGGACACTCCGCCACGCGACACTGCTCACCTTTCGGGGTGAGGGCCACACCGCTTACGGCCGCAGCCGCTGCGTGGACCGTGTGGTCGACGGCTTCCTACTCGACACCACCGCCCGGAGGACGGTCTGTCGCTGATCCCGTCAGGCGCCGTGGGCCGAATCGCAGGCCTTCGTCTCCCCCGCCTTGACCTGCCCCGCACCGATCCCGTCGAGCGCCGAGAAGGGCCCACAGGGATTCTTGACGATCCAGACGTGGATCATGGGGACGTTGACGCCGAAGTCGCGGAGCCCGTCGGCGCACCGGCCGTTGACCTTGAGCCCGGCGACCCGGGGTGGATCGGAGGTCGTGTAGCAGAGGTCGTCGTGGATGTGCCACTGGGTGAGCTTGCCGCCGATGTCGGGCACCTCGTCGAGGGTCTTGTTGCCCTCGGCCATGTACATCGCGGCGACGAGCCGCTTCGTACCGGTGGATCGATCGACCTGGAAGACGATCGACTCGGGATGCTCGGGGTCGAGCTCTCGACCGTCGTTGATCGACTGCCAGTTGACGTAGTGCTCATATCCGGTCATCGCGTCGGCGATGCTGTGGTAGCCACGGGCATCGAGGGTGGTCCAGTCGGCGAACTGCGGGAGATCCTCGATCGTCCGTCGTACGAGGCTCTCGGCACGGGCCTGCTGTTGGGCGGTCACCCCGGGCACACCTCCGAGGTCGACGACCCCCGAATCGGGGTCGTAGGGCTTGGGCGCGAGAGCCGAAGCAGTGTGGTGGTGGCCTCCGGCTGCGGAGCCCTGCGCACCGGTGTCATCGGCCGCCTCGCCCTCACCGTGGCTGTGGGTGCCGGTCACGGAGCCCTCGTGGGATCCGGCGTGGGAGTGGGTGGAGGCGGAGACCATCGCGGTTCCCGAGAGCAGGGCGATGGCGGCCACCAGCACCATCGGCAGGCTGTGCATCGCCGCGAGGGTCCGGCGGGACGCGAGGCGCACACCGACGGCCGCTCCCTCGTCGTGCGGTGCCGTGAGGCGTGCACCCAGCAGGCGCCACGCACAGGCCGCTGCCGCCACCGTCACCAGCGCCGCACACAACGCGTCCGCCCACTGCACCGGCTCCGCCTGGTCGAGGCCGTCGATCAACGCGACACCCCGCGTCTTCGCGAGTACCCAGCCCACGAGCGCGGCGCCGTGCAACACCACGCCGAGTCGTGCGAGCACCGCGCTCGGGCGGGCGAATGCGGTCGCACCCCACGCGAGCTGGGCGATGGCGAGCACCGCGAAGGTGACGACCACCGCCCGGTGCTCGGCGTGGGCGCCGATCGCCGCTGCATGGACGGCCCCCGCACCGAGGGCCGCCGCGCCCGCAATCCATGCCCATGGAGCTGGGCGGAGTTCCGATTCCGGTTCGTGGTCGGTCGTCGAGTGGACCCTCCTCGGCGTTCGGCCGACCTGGACGGTCGTGATGTCATCGGCCATCACGTCACCCCCTCTCGCGTGTCGCCCCACCTCGCCTGGGACGCCTGACGGCAGTGTAGGTCGGCGTTCGGGGGGAACGGTGCGGCGATCGCTTCAGGAGAGCCCGTCGGAGAGACGCCTGGCATAGGCACCGGCAAGGTCGCGGAGGGCCGAGGCACCGTCCCCGTTCCAGGCCGGACCGTGCATCAGTGCGAGCGTCTGCGGTTGCAACGTCGCGAGCTCCTCGATGATCGGCGCGGTCCGCGGAGTCAACGCGGTCGACCCGAACAGGTCCTCTGCAGCCATCGCCGGCCCGATCAGGTCGCCCGCACCCTGTGCGGGACCGTCCCCGAGCTGTGTGAACAGATCTCCACAGAGCAGGGTGGAGGTCGTCTCCTCGAACAGGACGCCGGCGTCCCAGCCGTGTGGCACGTGGGGGGTCGGGATCAACCGCACCCGCTTCCCGCCGAGGTCGAGCACCTCGCCGTCACCGAGCAGTCGGGGTGGCCGATCGGCGAGGTCGTTGACCGAGAGGATCCCTGCCAGTGCCCCGACCGCCACCTCGGAGCGGGGTGCTGCGGCCAGCCACTCGTTCATCGATCCGCACTCGTCGGATTCGAGATGACCCCAGCTCACCCATCGGAGCGTGTCGACGGGTCTCACCCGCGCGAACGCTTCCGAGACGAGGGGAAAGAGGTGTCGATGCCCCGTGTGGAACAAGAGCGGCTGCTCCGCGTCGACGAGGTACTGGTTGAAGGCCAGACCGGCATCCTCCACGAAGGTGGACAACCTGAAGATGCCGTCGGCGATCTCATCGACCCGTGTCTCCATGGCCCCCCCGGAATGGTCCGATGGCCGCATCATAGGACCGGGAGGTCCGCCGCGTGCCCGCGAGAGGAGTGCTCAGCGGACCAGCGTGAGGGTCCGCTGAGCGCCCGAGAACCCCACCGCCGTCGTCCCGACCGAGATCGTGCGCCGGTGACCGACGCGGTAACGGTCGGTTCGTGTCGCCGCGTCGGCCAGCGCGGCCCGCAGCGTCGAGCGGACCCGGCGGCTACGGGGAGCGGGATCCAGCGTGTCGCGCACGAATCGCTCCACGTCCCGGCCCGTCACGGAGCTCAGGTCAACCGACCGTCGCCGCACCGTCACCTCGTCCCCTCCCACGGACGTCTCGGTGATCTCGAGCGATCTCGGACGGCCACGGCCGTCGAAGCGCAGTCTGGCCCGCACCTCGGCCGAGCCGTCGACCCCCTCGGGCACTCCGGCCACGGCGGCGCTGAGCGACCCCGCCGCGTGAGTGGACAGCTCCATCGTCACGGTGCCGGTTCGGCGATCCCGCTCCATGCCGACCAATCCCTCGGCACCGAGACCCGCGGCAACCGATCGCACCGACCCCGCGCTCGCCCACCCTCCGCCGTCCAACGCCGTGCCGACGTCCACCCCGATGGAGTCGGGCATCCCCGGGCCGACCCGGTCGCCCAGCGACGCGGACACCCACGGACCGATCAAGGGTCCGAGCGCGGACGCGCCGGCGACGGCCGCGTCGTGCAGTGCAACGCGCACCAACAGGTCGTCGACGGCGTCGTCATCTACGTTCCACGTCCGCGACACGCCGGCGACGACCTGGGCATCGGCACCCACCGCGGAGCCCAGCGACGCCTCGACGCTGCCGGCACCGGCACTCACGCCGAGCGTGGCTCCCGTCCCTCCGGACGCGCCGACCCCCAGCCCCGCGTGCTCGCGCACCGACACCTTCGCGCGCGGCCCGGGAAGGTCCTCGACGATCGCGTCGAATCCGGCCGAACCGACGATTGCGCCGCCACCGCTCCCGGCGATACTCATCAGTCGAACCACGTCGGCGGGCGGAGCGAGCCGGCCCGGCGTGTCATCGGCCGCCGCACCACCCGCCGGAGCGAGCTCGCCGAGCGCGCTCACCAGCCGCTGATCGTGGGCCTGACGTCGCAGGTCGGCGGCACGTTCGTCCAGCAGTGCCGCGCCCGCGTGCAGGGCGGCGGCACCGGATCGCCACTCCCGGCGGAACCTCGACGCGTCGCTCCCGTGCCAGGCGACGTTTCGCACGAGGTCGGCAAGCTCGCGTTCGGCCGCCGCCGCGGTCCGCCCGGCACGACGCAACGCCGCAGCCAGCGATTCCAGTTGGGAAGGGTCGGATCCGAGACGCACCGGTGCAGCATGGGGATCGCCCGTCGCCCCCGCCAGGGGGGATGTCCCCCTACTCGGTCGTCTCGACCACCTGTGGCGATCCTGCCGTGACGGTGAAGCGGTTGGTCGCCTTGAGGGGCGTGTCCGGATCCCAGCGGTCGGCGATGTTCCGGAATTCGCAGACCAACTCCTTCGGCGTCACCGTGACGACCGCGTAGGCGTTGTCCGTGGCGAAGAACCGGACGTGCGGGTTGGCCGGCCGATGGTCGTCGGGGAAGATCAGCGTGGTGATGGACGACACGAGGAACTCGGGCATCACCACTGGGCTCGCCTGTTCCTCGGCCGTGACGCCCGGGCGGCGGTGGACGTCGAGGACGAAGCTGGCATGCCAGTCACCGGAGACGATCACGGGGTTGGGGACCTTGTTCTGCACGATCGAATCGATGATCCGTTGTCGGACCACCGGATAGCCGTCCCACATGTCACGCGTGTAGGCGGGGGCCTCGGGTGTGCCGACGTTGAGACCGGCGAACATCACCGGATTGGCGAGGATGTTCCACGTCGTCGTCGAGTCGGCCATCGCGGACAGGAGCCACTTCTCCTGTTCCGCGCCGATGTTGGTGCGACCGGGATCGTGACGGGCAGGACAGTCGGGGCCGTCGTCGGTGAGGATCGCGCGTGCGTCGTCGGTGCCGGGGTCGCGGCACGCGGCCGGTGCGGCGTGTTGGCGCACCTCGATCGCGTAGGTGGTCGCAAGGTCGCCGAACTGCACCGAACGGTGCACCTTCAAGGAGTCGAAGTCTCGGGGCTCGGGGTGCAGGCGGATGGGTGTGTGCTCGTACCACGCCTGGTATGCGGCCAGCCTGCGACGGTGGGCATCCTCGGACGGCTCGACACCGAGTGCGACGTCGCCGGCGTAGTTGTTGGACACCTCGTGGTCGTCCCAGGTCACGAGCCAGGGAACGAGGTGGTGCATCGCCTGGAGCGCGGCATCGCCCTTGGTCTGCGCATACCGCTGCCGGTAGTCGGCCAGGCTCACCGCGGCCTGGTTGGCCCAGACCCGTTCACCGTTGCGGTTCGGTGAGAGATCGCCGAGGTTGGTCTCGTAGATGTAGTCGCCGAGAAACACGACCATGTCGAGATCCGGCTCGGCGACGGCGTGCTTCCATGCGCCGTAGTACCCCCACTGGAAATCCTGGCAACACGCGAACACGAAGCGCAGCCGCTCGGGGGACGCCTTCGCTCCGGGGAAGGTTCGGGTCCGACCGACGGGGCTCGTCTGGTCGCCCGCGCGGAAGCGGTAGTGGTACCAGGTGTCGGGTTGCAGCCCGGTGACGTCGACGTGCACGGAGTGGGCGCGCCCCCCGGTCGCCGTCGCGATGGTCGACGCGACGACGTTGCGGAATGCCGGGTCCGTCGCGACGTCCACGGCGACCTCGACGTCGTCGGCGGGCGACCCGCCGTCGATGGCGGTGGGTGCCGAGCACAGTCGGGTCCACAGCATCACCGACGTGTCGGTCGGATCGCCGCTCGCGACCCCGAGCGCGAAGCTCCCGGCAGCGAGGGTGGAGGCCCGGGGAACCACGGGTGTGACCGTCTTCAGGCGGCCTCCGCGCACACCTCCCTTGACAGCCGACGTGGTCGAATCGGCGTGGTCGTCGTCGGTGGAGCACGACACCGTGACGACACCGGCGCCGAGTGCGGCAAGAAAGGAACGGCGATCCATCACCCACCGACCATATCCACCGCAGGGGCGGTGGGCGCCGCCTCGGGTGGTAGGGCCGCTGTCGGTGGAGGCCGCTACAACGCCTCGTCGCCGAGTTCGCCGGTTCGGATTCGCATCACCTTGCGGAGCTCGTAGGCCCAGATCTTTCCGTCGCCGATCTTGTCGGTGCGTGCCGCGTCGGCAATCAGGTCGAACACCCGGTCGACGTCGCCGTCGGGCACCACGACCTCGACCCGAACCTTGGGGACGAAGTCGATCTTGTACTCGGCGCCCCGGAAGGTCTCGGACTTGCCGCCCTGCCGGCCGAAGCCCTGGACCTCCGAGACGGTGAGACCCGAGACGCCTACCGAGCGGAGGCGCTCCTTCACCTCCTCCAACTTGAACGGTTTGACGATGGCGGTGATGAGATGGGCCACGGTGTTCAGGCTCCCTTTCGGGGATTCCGGCGCGGATGCCGGTGGAATCGTTGGTTCGGTGTTCGCTCGGGTGATCCGACGGTGGTCGAGACGGGCGACGGCGATCGGCCTCTCATCGCGCCTCGTCCCGTTCGGCCCCGACGCCGACCGGAGGGCGCGAGCCCATGCCGAGACCGGTCGGGGTCGTGTAGGTCATCCCCTGGCCGAACTCCATGTGGTATGCGGCGGTGCCGTGCTCGTGGAGGTCGAGACCTTCGAGCTCGCCGTCGCGGGCCACGCGAAGGTTCCACTCGCCCGGGAGCGTGCGGATGGCGTACATCAGCGCCAACCCGACCGCACCGATCACGATCACCGCGGTCAGGCTACCGACGAGCTGTGACGCGAGCTGCGAGCCGCCCCCGCCATAGAACAGACCCTTGATCGAGACGGAGTGGTCCGCACCGTCGGGACCGGGGATGCCGTAGGCCCCGGTGGCGAACAGGCCGACACTGAGCGTCCCCCAGATCCCACATGCGAGGTGCACGGGTACCGCTCCGATGGGATCGTCGATTCGGAGGTGTTCGAGCAGGTCCACCACGAGCGGGACGATCACACCGGCCGCAGCTCCGATCAGGATCGCGCCGAGCGGGTTGACCCAGTAGCACGGTGCGGTGATGGCCACGAGGCCACCCAGGAACCCGTTGAGCGACATACCGAGATCCCATTTGCGCGCCCTGGGGTAGACGAACATCACGGCGACGAGCCCGCCCGCGCAACTCGCCAGGGTGGTGTTGGCGGCGACCCGCCCGATGCCCTCGAAGTCCATGGCCGACAACGTCGATCCGGGGTTGAAGCCGTACCAGCCGAACCACAGGATGACCGCGCCGAGCGCCGCGATGGTGAGGTCGTGCGGCGGGGTCGGTCCACCACCGTCTCTTTTGAACCTGCGCCCCAGCCGCGGCCCGAGGGCGATCGCCCCACTGAGGGCCAACACGCCCCCGACGGTGTGCACCACGGTGGAACCGGCGAAATCCCGGAACACGGTCCCACCGGCGATACCCGAGAACCACCCCATCGTGTTGCCGAGCCACCCTCCTGGCCCCCACACCCAGTGACCGAAGATCGGGTAGATGAACCCCGACACCGCCAACGAGTAGAGGATGTCGCCCTTGAAGCTCGTGCGGCCGATCATGGCGCCCGACGTGATGGTCGACGCGGTGTCTGCGAATGCGAACTGGAACAGGAAGAACGCCAGGAACGCGACCTTCGTGTCGAACAGACCCCCGTAGTCGTAGGTGGCCTTGGCCCCTCCCAGGAAGAAGTAGTGCGAGCCGATGAGGCTCGAACCGCTGCCGAACTGGAAGGCGAACCCGATCGCCCAGTAGAGGATGCCGCACAGGCATGTGTCGAACACGCACTCCAACAGGATGTTGATCGTCTCGCGTGACCTGGCGAACCCTGCCTCGAGCGCCATGAAACCCGCCTGCATGAAGAAGACGAGGAACGCTGCAACGAGCACCCACACCGTGTTGATCGCACTCACCGTCGACGCCGCCTTCTGGGCCGCGGACATCGGCGAGGCTCCCGCCGGACCACCGACCAACCACGCCGCACCCTTCATCAGAGCGAGGATCGCTCCGACGCCGGTCAGCTTCGCCACGAGCACCGTGGCGAAGACACGGCGGGTTTCCGCCTCTTTGAATCGATGAACCGCTGATGTCACGGCGTGACGGTACGGCCGAGGGGTTACGACGAGGTTGCCCCGATGTAAACGGCGCGTCAGTGCCGTGTTTCGGCCGCATTTCGCGATTCTCGAGACCCCGGCCCGGTTCGGGTCCACGTAGTGCCAACTACGGTGCGCGGATGGTCGAAGGAGCGTCACGGTATTCGGGCACGGGCACCACGGGACCGTCGGGCGGCACCCGGCGCGACTCGTTCGCGCCGCTACCCGAGGGCCGTGGCGAGGCATGGGTCCGTCATTTCAACAGCCCCCCCGCCCCCCAGTTCATGCGTACCGTCGGCCTCGTCCTCGAAGAGGTGCGAACCGACTACGCACGTCTGTCGCTTCCGTATCGCGTCGAGCTGAACCAGCCGGCAGGCCTTGTCCACGGGGGTGCGATGGCCACGATGATGGACGCGGTCGTGGTCCCCGCGATCGGCGCGGTCTACGAGACACCGCCGATGATGGTGACGATCGACATGCAGATCCGCTATCTGAGCGCAGCGCGGGAAGTCGACCTGGTGTGCGAGGGATGGGTCGTCCGCCGAGGTCGTTCCATCGCGTTCTGCGAGGCGGAAGTGGCGTCGCCCTCCGGGGAGGTGTTCGCCACGGCATGGCTCACCTATCGGGTCCGCCCGGCTTCGTGACGGTCTCGTGCGTCGCGTTGCGCGACGCGAAGCCCCGCAACTCCTCGACGACCCGGCGCAACTCCGTAGCAAGCCGCTCACCCCACGGGTCAGCCGCATCCTCACCCTCAGCCTCGCCATCACCGTCGACCCCGCGGTCGACCTCACGGTCGTCGCGGTCGTCGCGCCTGCGGGCCGAACGACCCGCCGGCCCTTCGACGTCGCGTTCGAGTTCGTCGAGGTACTCGGTCGCCGTTCGATGGCCCTCGATGATCAACTCGGCCGACGCGCCGAAGTCGTCGAAGCGCAGATCCGGTCGCCGACGGGCGGGGAGCACGATCACCTCGACGCCCTTCGGAACATTGGCGAGGTCCGCGGCGAAACGGGCGTTCCGGGCGATCCAGTAGGCGATGAGCGCGACGTCGATGGGCCGGTGCACGGGCCGGTCGGGCGTGCCATGGGGACCCACGTGGAGCACGTAGATCCGCGTCGCCCGGGCCTCGATGGCGCGACTGATCGGCACGTTGTTCACGACACCGCCGTCGAGGTAGCGACGACCGTCGATACTCACCATCGGATACACCGACGGCAGAGCGGCCGACGCAAGGATCGGCTCGACCAGGTCGCCCGCCGAGAACCACGTCTCGGCGTTGGCGTCGACGTCGGTGGCGACACATTCGAACGGCACCGCGAGATCGTCGAAGCGCCTCGCGTCGCCGAGGAACTGCTCGATGCTCGCCCGCAGGCCCGAACTAGGATAGATCGAGGCACCCCGGCGAAACAGCGACACCGTGCTCGGCATCCACGTACCCGGCATGGTCCGCGCCGGATCCTCCGCGAGTTGCAACCAAAGATCCTCCAGGACGCCGATGCCCAGTGGCGAGGGACGCACGGCGTAGGCCGCACCGTTCATCGCCCCGACCGAACAACCGACGACGAGGTCGGCACGCACTCCGCGCTCGTGCAGGGCACGCAACTGGCCGACCTGCAACGCGCCGAGGTTCCCCCCACCGCCGAGGACGAAGGCGACCTTGCGTCGGCGGCGGCCACGTAACGGCGCGAGCGATGTCTTGGAGGCCAGCGTCGATCTCGCCGTCCTCGGGACTCGGGCGACCGGAGTCATACGGCATCCTCCGTCGTGGGCTCCGCCGCCGGCCTCGACACCGGAGTCGCGTCGAACGCGCCGCCATGAGACGGCCACTGCTCGACCAGGCGGGCGAACACCGCGGGGTACGAGAGGTGCACCCCGTGGTCCGCTCCGGTCACCACCGTGAGCGGAACGCCGACGCGTTCGGCGGTCTCGGCGGCCGAGCGACGATGCCGTGTGGGCGACTCGGTACCCGCCCCGACGACGACCGGCAGCCCGATCCGCTCGTAACGAACGGCCGCGCCGGGCCGGCGGATCGAAACGAGGTCGGCCAACAGCGCCGGACCCTCCGCGCGGCGCTGTGCCCGGAGTGAATCGGGGAGGCGACGCCAGACCTCGTCGCCGACCATCAGCCGAAAGAACCGCTCGCCGACCTCGTCGACGGCGGGCAGTCCACCGGCGGCGATCGGCGCGTCGTACCAATCGGCGTCGGGCATTGGCGGCTCCCAGACCACCGCGCCCACGAAATGCTCCGCCGCGTCGGTTCGTTCGAGCGCCCGCAGCGCGATGTGGCCACCCATGCTGTGGCCCACCAGCAGTACCGGACCGTCCAGGCACGCTGCCACCGCCACCGCGTCGGCGACCATCTCGTCGACGCTCGACGCGCTGCCCGCGTCGAGCGATCCCGCATAGCCACGACGGTCGTATGCCGCCAGGCGACGATTCGGAAGGAAGCGTGCCGTTCGCCGGAGGCCTGCGGCGCGGTCCCCGGTGCCGTGCACGAACAGGACCGGCGCGGCGGCGGTCGACCCTCCGTCGAGCGCCGCGTATCGCTCGACCGACAACCCGTCGACGACCAGGCGATCCGGTGGGGGTCGTCGAACGGCGGTGAGTCGACCCGTCGTCACGGGACCCGGACGAGGCGCAACAGATCGGTGGCCTTCGCCCGCGATCCGTGCGACGCGCCCGCGAGGACGGCGACGGTGTCGCCGGATCTGATGTGACCGGATTCGCGGGCGGCCACGACCAACTCGTTCATCAGGTCGACGCTGTCCACCCGGGTCGGCGCGCGCAACACCTCGGTGCCCCAACTCAACGTGAGTTGACGAACGGTCCGTTCGTTGGGACTGAACCCGAGGATCGGCATCGACGGCCGGAAGCGGGCGATGGATCGCACCGTGAAGCCCGATTCCGAGATGCACAGGATCGCCGCCGCTCCCATCTCCGACGCGGCGCGCCACGCCGCGCCGGTCATTGCGTCGGTGATGCGGGCGTCCTCGTCGGTGTGGTGCCAGGCGCGGAGCTCGCGCAACTGCCGAGCCCACGCGGTGAGGTCGAACTCGGCGTCGGCGCGGGCGGCCACGCGATCCATCGCGGCGACCGCGGCCACCGGCGATACGCCGATCGCGGTCTCCGCGCTCAGCATCAACGCGGAGGAGCCGTCGAAAACGGCGTTGGCGACGTCGGTCACCTCGGCGCGTGTGGGGGTGGGCGCGTGGATCATCGACTCGAGCATCTGAGTCGCGGTGATCACCGGCCGGCCGTACGCGATGCATTCCCGGATGATGCGCTTCTGCAGGTGTGGCAGCTCCTCGATGCCCATCTCGATGCCGAGGTCGCCGCGGGCGACCATCACCGCGCCGGACGCCTCGATGATCCCCGCGAGGTTGTCGACCGCCGCACGGGTCTCGATCTTGGCGACGATCAGCGGGCCCCGCGGGTTGGGCTCGGTGCCCACCCGCCGCAGGTCGTGAGCGCTTCGAACGAAGCTGAGCGCCACCATGTCGACGCCCTCCTCCACGAAGGCGTCCAACTTGTACAGATCCTCCGCGGTGGGCGTGGTGAGGCCCAGCCGGTCCGAGGGGATGTGCAGGCCGGGCCGGCCCTGGACCGAGCCGCCGTGGGTGACCTCGGCCTTCGCCGAGTTGGCATCCACCGAGCCGACGACCAGCCGGACGGTGCCGTCGCCCAGCGCGACCGCGTCGCCCGGCTGGATGTCGTTCAACAGATCGTGGTAGTCGACACCGAGGCTGGTCGCGTCGGAACGATCCGCTCCGGGGCGCAACTCGACCACCGTCCCGGTGACGAGGGTCGCGCCGCCCGCGTCGAACGCGGAGACACGCACTTTCGGGCCGGGTAGGTCGGCGAGGATGCCAACGGTGCGACCGACCTCCTCGGCCACTGCCCGAAGGCGGCGATACCGTTCGACCGCCTCGGAGAGCGAGCCGTGAGCGAGCCCGATCCGAAAGACGTCGACGCCGGCTTCGATGAGCTGCCGAATGATCGCCTGGTCGTCCGACGCGGGCCCGACGGTGGCGATGATCTTGGTACGGCGGCTCATGGGTCGAATCTATCGGCGACCCACCTCCCGTCGGCCGCCGCGTTTCACGAACGGGGCACGGCACTCCACGGCACGTCCTTGTCGATGCGGATGTCGCCGGGAAGTCCCAGCACGCGCTCGCCGAGGATGTTCTTCATCACCTCGGTGGTGCCCCCCTCGATGGAGTTGGCGCGAGCGAAGGAAGTTCACCAACGGGTCGTCGCCGAACAACGACTCGGGTTGGATCTGGTGGTCGTAGTCGCCGTAGAGCATCGCGGCGGTTCCGATCAGCGAGCAGGCGAGTTCGTAGATCGCCTTGTTCAGCTCGGCCATCGCCAGCTTCGAGATCGACCCCTCCGGCCCGGGCGTTCCCATGCGGCGATTGCCCGCGGCGCGGAGGTTGGTGAGCCGGTTGACCTCGGCGCGGATCCACAATGACACGAACTCGTCGCGGTACACCGGATCGTGTGGCGCGGTGTCGCGGTAGACCTTGAGCAGTTGGCCGATCGGTCCGCTGTTGCGCGGCGGAGTACCACCCCCGATCGAGACCCGCTCGTTCATCAACGTGGTGAGCGCCACGGCCCATCCGCGGCCCACCTCGTCGAGACGCATCGAGTCGGCGATGCGCACGTCGGTGAAGTACACCTCGTTGAACTCGGCGTTGCCGGTCATCTGGCGCAGGGGCCGTACCTCGACGCCTGGTAGGTGCATGTCGACGATGAACGCTGTCATTCCACGGTGCTTGGCCTGCTCGGGGTCGGTGCGGGCGATGATCAGCCCGTAGTTCGACAGATGCGCGAGCGTGGTCCACACCTTCTGCCCGTTGAGGACCCACTCGTCACCGTCCCGTTCGGCACGGCACGCCAACGACGCCACGTCGGACCCGGCTCCCGGCTCGCTGAAGAGCTGGCACCAGATGTCCTCGTTGGTGAACAGGGGCCGCAACAGGCGCTTCTGCTCGGGGGTGCCGTGGGTCATCACGGCGGGCCCGCACATGCCGTAGCCGATGGGGTTCCGCGTGCCGCCAACCGGTCCCCCGGCACGGGCCACCGCGCGGATCACGTCGCGCTGGAGCCGGGGATTGACACCGAGGCCACCGTCGCCCTCGGGAAAGTGGACCCACGCCAACCCGGCGTCGAACTGCGCGCCGAGGAACTCGGTCGGATCGGCGGTGCTCGGCGGGTGGCCGTCCAGCAGACGCGCGACCAGGTCCGCCACCCTCGCCGCGTCGGGATCCGTCGCAGCGTCCTCCGATGTCGGAGCGGACTGCTCGTCGTCGGCCACGGTGCTCATCGATCCCTCCCCCGTCCGGCAAGGTTCCCAGACGCCACGGGCGGGACCCTACAGGCCTGGCCCCGGCCTCCAAGCCTCCATCGCCCGTCCACGGCCGGAGGGCTGTCGAGACGGGTCGGATCCCCCGCGTCGCGGCAGCGCTGCCCGTATCGTCGTCGGATGGGTGACTACGACCTGACCGGACTGGACCTTCCGACGGTGTTCCCACCGGCCGGCAGCTACGTGAGCACCGTGGTGCACGGCGACCTGCTGTTCACCGCGGGTCACATCCCACTGGGTGCCGACGGGACCCTCGTGATCGGGCGGCTCGGCGACACGCTCGACCTCGATGCCGGTCGTCATGCCGCCCGCCTCGCCGCACTCAGCCTGCTCGCCAGCGTCCAGGCCGAGTTGGGCGACCTCGGCCGCGTCGACCGGTTCGTTCGGGTCGGCGGAGTCGTCCACGCGACGCCGGAGTTCGTCGAGCACACCGCGGTGCTCGACGCGGCCAGCGACGTGTTCGTCGAGGTGTTCGGCGACCGTGGTCGTCACGCCCGGCTCGCTGTGGGGGTCGCCTCGCTGCCGGCGGGGATAGCCGTCGAGGTCGAGGCGACCATCGCGATCCATCCCTGACGGCGAGGTCTGCGATCGTGGCGACCCTGCGTCGGGTGGAGGTGACGCCGTGGCCGCTTCCGGGCGCACGGGTCGGTCCCCGTGGGGAGGGGCACCACCGTCCCCAACTCTGTCCGCGGTGGGCACCAGTCACGTGCCCGCGGCCCCTCCAGTCGGTAACTCACAACGCGATGGTCAACACTGTCCACGAAGGACACCAGTCAGGTGCGCCGCGGCCCGGCCAGTCGGGAATCCAGTCCGGGATGACCAACGCGCGGAATACCCCATCGAGGCTGGATCGGGCCTTCCCGTTACGAGTGCGGCGCGACAGCGGCGGTGCCGGGCGGCGAGGGGATCGAGCGCGACAATGAGGTACTTGAGGATGTAACGATGTCGCTGATCCACCGAGCGGCGCGTCTCCCAGCCGTGGGGCCCCTCCGGCGGAGAGCCCGGAGCGATCGGGGAGAACTGGCTGCTGTCCGGCGGCGCCGAGGCCCGAGCCGGGCCCCCTGCAAGTGCACGATTCAGTCAGGTCCGGCGAGCTGGTGCAGATGCTGACGCCTGGTTGTGGCGGGTGGGGTGTGCCGGCACGCAGCGTCAGCGGAGCTGTTCAGATCCCGATGACCTCGACGGTGCAGCGGATTCCGGGCGCACGGGACAGGCGGCCGTCGGCGGTGAGGAGGACCCAGCCGAGGTGTTCGGCGAGTGCCACGTAGGTGGCGTCGTACGCAGTCACGTTCGCTCGGAGCTCGTACGCACGACGCATGAGTGGCAGAGTGGGGAGCCGAGCCATGTTGAGGTCGGCAAGGTCATCGACGGCGGTGGAGAATCGGCGTGCCGTCAGGTCGCCAGCGCGCCATCGACGCCGGAGGACCGACACGGTCTCGACGTCGACGAGGTCGGGAGCGGCGAGCTCGGGCGCGCTGACCAGGCGTCGCCGCGCAAGGTCGCCATCATCGCCATGATCGGCCAGAGCATTGGCGACGACCGAGGCGTCGACGACCATCACCGGTCGGCCCGCTCCGCGTCGAGATCGTTCACGGCGGCTCGGAATCCCACCCGGCCGCCGCGGCGGCGTTCGACCCGATCGAACAGCTCCTCGACAGACGGTCGCGAAGCGAGACTGGTCAGTTCAGCGGCGAGGTACTGCTGGAGCGACTGGCCCCTGTTATGCGCGCGCCGCTGCAGAACTGCATGAACGGCCTCCGGGATGTCTCTTACGAGCACGTTGGGCATGCTTTCAGTATGCAAGCGCTTGTCCCGGGCGTCAACGGGAGTCGGTGCGTCAGGACAGCGGTGTCGTCCCCGGCGGGCACAAGCGGTGATGGTGGCCGACCTCGACGACATCATCGCGTCGAAGAGAGGCGGGCCGACAGACTGAAGTGTGGAGAAGCCCTCGTGGACATTCGAGCGCTGCGCGAGCGCTGCCCGGTGGGAACGACCGACCCCGGCGATCAACGGGCGTGACGCGTGGTCGAGGTTGACCAACACAGATCAAGTTGACTACCGATCAGGCGAACCCCGGCCCGGCCAGTCGGGAATTCACACCGCGATGACTAACACGCGGCATACCCCCATCGAAGCGCTGGAGCGGGCCTTTCCCTTGAGGGTGCTGCGGTACCGGCTCCGCCGGGGGAGCGGTGGCGCCGGCTGGGCGCCAGGTGGCGAGGGGATCGAGCGCGACCTCCAGGTCCTCGAGGATGCGACGGTGTCGGTCATCACCGAGCGGCGAGTGTCGCGGCCCTGGGGACTCGCGGGTGGTGGGCCGGGAGCGGTCGGAGAGAACTGGCTCCTGCCAGGCGGCGACGAGGCCCGAGCCGAGCGCCTCGCCGACAAGCGCACGATCCAACTCGAGGCCGGCGATGTCTTGCGTATGTTGACGCCGGGCGGCGGCGGTTGGGGCCGACTCAGAACTACCACTCGTAGTAGGTAGTGCCGTTCCGAACCTTGGGCTGAACGACGCGGCAGCCCTCCGACTCGATGTACTCGCCTGGTCCTTCGATGGATCCACCGCGAGTCCCGCGCACCTCGTAGCGACCGGAGTTGTGGGTACTTCCCTGATGGGCTCCGCCGCGGTCGATGACGACTTCGCCTCCGCGGTCCACATGCAGTGACCCCTGTTGTCGTCCAGCGATGAGAACGCTGCACCCAGCGCTGACGTGGAGGCTGCCCTGATGACTCCCGGTCAGCGCGAGTTCGGCGCCGCTGTGCAGCCAGAGGCTTCCTTGGTGGGTGCCAGTGAGCCGCACGGGTACGCCTTCCACGTGAATCGACCCGCGATGTTGACGAGGCAGGTCTCCCTGATCGGTGACGACGAGCGCCGGCCCTCGACGCCGTCAACAAGATCGACTGTGTATCGGCGGCTCACTTGGTGTTGTCCTGGGGTGCCGAGCCTTGATCAGGCCGGGGTGGGGCCCCGGCGCTCGCGGTGAGAGCGCGGGTGTCACCTTCCAGGAGGTGCATTGTCGGCACGGCCGGTTCCGGTTGGACCGGAGGGTCAGGGGTCGCAGTTGCTGGCG
Organism: Microthrixaceae bacterium; assembly: GCA_041394325.1. Taxonomy (GTDB): domain Bacteria; phylum Actinomycetota; class Acidimicrobiia; order Acidimicrobiales; family Microtrichaceae; genus JAWKIJ01. Next base: position 1,899,382 of record JAWKIJ010000001.1, on the reverse strand, counting down.
GGGCTGGTGGGGGCGTCGGCGCAGGCTGCGGGTCGTCCGTCATCAGGTCGGTCTCCTTGGGTCAGATGGATGGTGGAGAGAGCAGCGCCCGCGAGGGCGAGCGCAACCGAGCAGCGGACAAAGGTGACAAGCCGAGCCTGCCTGGTCACGTTCTGCTCGATGGCCGCCAACCGGTTGTTGGTAAGCTCGGCGGCGGCGTTACCTCGGGACCTCAGCCAGAGTCCGACGATGAGGGATCGGGCTTGGAGCTCCTCGAATCGACTTGGGAGCACTGCGACGAGCGCACACCCGATGGAGCCGGCGAAAGCAGCGAGCGCCGGGATGAGCCAACCACTCGTGACGTCCTCCTTCGCGACGAACAGCAGAGCGCCGGTGGAGGCACCAAGGAGGATGGCCGCTCGGCCCTCGATCTTCGCGAACGCGGTCCGCTGGGCATCATGCCTGTGCCGTAGTTCCTCGTTCAGTAGGACCCAGGTCGCCTCGTTCGGCTGGTCGACTCCGGGAACCGGCGGCGAATCCGTCACGGTGGACACCCTAGGAAGGGGGTGTGACAGGAACTCTGGGTGTCGTCGCCAGGCACGGCTCGTATCCTAGCACTTGACGCAGGTATGTCACTTGTGGCACTTATTAAGTCCTGCCCGAGGAGAATGGACTCATGCGAACCTCACCCGTGAACGTCGTTGACCCCTCCGAACTCGCTGCCGACGAGCGCGAGCGCCTCCAGCACGCTGCCGACGACGCGACGACCAGCGGCAAGATCGATCTCGATTCGCTGCCTCCCGCCGTGCGAGAGCAGCTCCTGTTCGCGATCGATGCCTACGCACGCGGCGAGTCCGTTGCCGCCGTCGCGACCGGCAAGCCACTGACCTCCACCGAAGCAGCGAAGCTCCTCGGCGTTTCGCGCACCCATCTCACACGCCTTTGCGAAGAGGGCCGAATCGAAAGCTTCACCGTCGGCAACGCCCTGCGCGTCCCCGCCGACGAGGTCATGCGCATCCTCACCGAGCGTGGACGTGTGAAGACCCAGGCCCGTGAGGCCGCGGCAACGGCTGACGATCGTCGCCGCGCTCGCGCTGCCCGGGCTGCGGGGCTGCTGTAGCGGCGGTCGCTCAGGCGCCCTCTGGGTTCCTGAGCGACCGGAGCAGCGTGAGGCTCTCCTGGCAGGTCGGGCACACCGGGAACCGTTCGTAATCCCGATGAGCGACGATGCTCGCTCCGCACAGCGCGGTGATCTCGATCCCGGTCAGGTAGGCGAGCGTGACGATCGAGCCCTTCGCCAGGTGGCTGTAGTGCTCGGAGCCGTCGCTGGATGGGTTGACGGGCTGCCAGTCGTCTCCGTTGGTGAGGAGCTCGTCCAGTTCGGCGGAGGTGGCCATGTGGTCGGCCCATTCGGCGGTGACGTACGTGTACCAGGTGTGAGGGGAGTCGCTGTTGCTTCGAGGCGGGAGGTAGTCCCACGCGTCGATGTCGTCCCGGCCGGGAACCATCGCGAGAACGTCCATGGGGAAGCGGTCTTGCTGATCGAACTCAGCGAACTCCCAGCTCACCTCGAGCACGGCGAGCCCTGCCTCGTCCGGCACGATCCTCACGGACACCGCCGCACCGAACACGTCGACCGTCGAGATCGAGTCCGGTACCCGGGCGGCTGACAGCACAGCGCCGACCACCTCGGCGTGCGCGGCACGCTCCGCTTCGCACTCCCTCTCGTACGCTGCCTCCAGCCGTTGGTAGCGGTAGTCGTCGTCGGTGGGTGCGATGGGCGTTGCGTCGGCTGAGAACCGCTCGATCTCTCGGTAGAAGTCACCAGCGGTGTCGTTCTTCCGGCGCCCAGCAGCGAGGAGCCACCACGTCCCGTCCTCGTCCCGCCAGAGGGCGGCCCGCCGGTCCCCGGTCTTGACCTTGACGGCGTGCCGGTCCGTGAGCGTCTCGATCCGTTCGCGATGGGCGGCTTCGTCGGCGGCAAGCAGGTTCGCCTTCTCGAGCACCGCGTGTTCAGCGTCGACGAGAAGGCACGGCAGCAGGTACGTCGGGTCAGCGGCCATGTCGTCGACCACGGTGCGAAGCGCGATCCTCAGTTCGTCGGGCCCGACCTCCTGTGCCAGATCCTGGCGCAGGCATCGAAGCGTGGGCCTCACCACTCGCTTGGACTGTTGGTCCGTCATGGCCATGCCCCGGCACCGATCGCGATCAGTCGATGATGCCCGACCAGAGCCCTCCGGCGGCTGACCCCTGGCCGTGCCACGCCGGCGTTGTCACAAGACTCGCGTACCGTGTTCCAACGACGGCACTCATCCGGGGAGAGGCGGGATGGGTCGGCAGCCGCTCGCGTCGAGGTCATGCTTGACATATGTTTACGATATAGCAAACATAGCAAACATGACATCTGTAGCGTCAGTGCCCGACGTCCTGCGGGCCATCCGGGGGAACCTCGGGCTCACTCAAGTGGAGCTGGCCGAGCGGCTCGGCGTGTCATTCGCGACCGTCAACCGCTGGGAGGGCGGAGACGGAAGCACCAAGCCCCAGAAGTCCAAGATGGCGAGCATCGTGGCCTTGGCCGAGGAGGCAGGCGTCGACGTCTCCGATCCTGGTGATGGAGCTGCAGTGACCGCTGGCCGGCGCACGCGTGGCAAGGCCGACGGTAAGACGACCAAACCCATGGAGCAGATGCTCTGGGATGCGGCCTGCTCGATCCGTGGGGAGAAGGATGCGCCCAAGTTCAAGGACTACCTGCTGCCGCTGCTGTTCTTGAAGCGCCTGTCCGATGTCTTCGATGACGAGATCGCCCGTCTCGCCGAGGAGTACGGCGACCCCGACGTTGCGCTTGAGATCGCTGAGGAGGACAAGCAGCTACTCCGCTTCTACCTGCCCAAGGAGGCGCGCTGGGGGTCCTCGCTGGACGCGAGCCGTACGAGTGGCCCCCAGACAGTCGTGGTCGCTCGACTGCGCCGAAGGACATCGGGGAGCATCTGACGAGGGCGGTGCGTGCCGTTGTTCGGTACAACCCGTCCCTGTCGGGAGTCATCGACGTTGTCGACTTCGCCGCCGAGCGCAATGGTGAGCGGGACGTGAACCCGGCAAGGTTGCGGGGTGTGGTCGAGACGTTCTCCGACCCCCGCTATCGCCTCGGTCTCGCGGACGTGCCGCCGGACTTCCTGGGCCGCGCCTACGAGTACCTCCTCCGCAAGTTCGCTGAAGGGTCGGGACAGTCGGCTGGCGAGTTCTTCACGCCAACCGAGGTCGGCTTCCTGATGGCGCGGATCCTGCGTCCCCGACCGGGCGAGACGTGTCACGACTATGCGTGCGGTTCAGGCGGCCTGCTCATCAAGCTGCAGCTCATCGCCCGCGAGCTCGACCCGACGAGCAAGGTGCCGCTCAAGATGTGCGGTCAGGAGCTGCAGGCCGAGAGCTTTGCGGTGGCACGGATGAACACGATCATCCACGACATGGACGTGGACCTTCAGCGTGGCGACACCATGATCAACCCCAAGTTCCGCGACCCAGCCGGTGGCCTGCAGGGGTTCGACGTCGTGGTTGCGAACCCCATGTGGAACCAGCCGTTCTCCTCGGACATCTTCGAGGACGACCCGTATGGTCGCTTCGCCGAGGCCGGTGGTGTCACCTCGGGCAAGGGCGACTGGGCGTGGCTCCAGCACACCCTCGCAGTGATGAACGACGGAGGTCGTGCCGCAGTCGTACTCGACACCGGCGCTCTGACGCGCGGGTCGGGCTCGAAGAACGAGGACAAGGAGCGCAACATCCGGAAGTGGTTCATCGACCGCGACTACATCGAGGGCGTCATCCTGCTGCCTGACAACCTCTTCTACAACACGCAGGCCGCTGGCGTCATCGTCGTCCTGAACAAGCGGAAGTCCGCCGCTCGCAAGGGCAAAATTGCTGTCTTGAACGCGAGTCAGCGCTTCACCAAGGGCCGCCCGAAGAACCACTTGGCAGATGCGGATGTTGTGGACCTAGCCGACATCTACCAGGCCGGCGAATCCGTGGTGGGTGAGTTTGAAGTCATCGACGCTGCCGATGTCGCCGCTGCCGACTACAATCTCAACCTGTCGAAGTGGGTTCCGCAGGTCGAGCGCGTCAGCCACCGCACCGTCGGCGAAATCCTTAGCGAGCTCCAAGTGCTCGATGAGCGTACTGCCGAGGCGAACGGGGTCCTGTACAAGCTGCTTGGGACGGTAGCGAAGTGACTCGTCTACCGGCCGACTGGCCTACGCTCCCGCTTTCCGAGATTGCCGACTACAGCACCGGCAAGACCCCGGCGCGAGCAAACGCCTCTTTCTGGACTCCGACCAAAGAGACCACGCCCTGGGTGACGATCTCCGACATGTCCGCGTATGGCACCGTCAGCACAACGAAGGAGCACGTCAACTCTACGGCGCTTGATCGAGTCTTCCGCGGCGAGGTGGTGCCGGCCGGAACGCTGCTCATGAGCTTCAAACTCACCATCGGCCGGGTTGCCACGCTGGGCGTGCCGGCGGTGCACAACGAGGCCATCATCTCGATCTATCCGAAGCCTGGGATCGACCAGCGATTCCTCGGCTACTACCTCTCGCAGGTGGACTACACCCAGCTTCAAGATCGGCAGATCAAAGGCAACACCCTCAACAAATCAAAGATTGACCGAATCCCGGTGCCGATACTCGATGAACTCGAGCAGCAGGCCGTGGCCGACGTCCTGGACTCGGTGTGGCGGGCAATCGAAGTCGAGCGCCGGGCGGGTCATGCAGTGAGTGAACTGAAGCGGGCGGTCATGGAGAGCGTGTTCTCGCGTGGCCTACGGGGAACTCCTCAGTTGGACACAGTCGCGGGTGAGTTGCCGGAAGACTGGAGCGTCATGCGGCTCGACGAGTGCGCAGATGTCATTTCCACCCGCATGCCCTACTCGCGGCTTGAGTCCATGCAGCCATCGGCTGATCCCGCTGCCGTGAAGGTCTGCGGGATCAAGGTCTCTGACATGAACCGTCCCGGCAACGAGGTCGAACTCGTTAGCGCGGCGCTGGAGGTTGACGTTGCCCCGGATGTCGCACAGCGGAACGCCGCCGCACCAGGCACCATCATTTTCCCCAAGCGAGGTGCTGCCATTGCTACAAATAAGAAGCGCATTGCATCGACGTGGACTGTGTTCGACCCGAACGTGATCGGTGTCCAGGCTCGCCAAGGGATGGACCAGCGGTTTCTGTTCCACTGGTTCCAGGCTTTCGACCTCCGATCGATTACCGAACCTGGCCCGACCCCGCAGCTCAACAAGAAGAACCTCGACCCGTTGCTAGTTCCCGTTCCGTCCGACATCACGGAGCAGCACGAGATCGTGGAGGTACTTGATGCGGCCGAGGCCAAGGCAGAGGCCCACCGCTCGCGGCTCCAGCTGTTGGGCGAGCTCTTTGAGACGTTGCTGCACCATCTGATGTCTGGCGAGATCCGAGTTGACGACCTCAATCTAGAGGCACTCCCACCCGTCTTGGACGATCGGGTGGTGACCGCGTGACCACTCTCAAGATCAGCGAGGCGCGCACCGCCCAGTTCCCAATGGTCGAGCATGCCAGCGGGGTCGGGTGGGACATCGTCGATCCAGTCGACGCCGAGGTGCTCCGCCACGGCCGCGAGAACATGATCTTCACGTCGGTGCTGGAAGAGAAGCTGCGGGAGTTCAACCCTTGGCTGACTCCGAACCAGCCGCGTGCGATCGTCGAGACGATCGAGGCTCTTCCGGCCAGCATCGAGGGCAACTGGGAGGTGCTGCGTTGGATGCGTGGCGAGCACAACTGGTACGACGAGAACGAGCAGCGAAGCCGTTCGGTTCAGCTGATCGACTTCGAAGAGCCGGCCAACAACGAGTTGCAGGTCAGCTGGGAGTGGAAGATTGATCCCGTTGCCCGCAAGGGCAACCGAGCGGACCTCATCTTCCTGGCGAACGGCCTGGCCGTCACCATCGTGGAGCACAAGAACCCCAAGGACGGCGACGCGCTGACTCGCGGCATCAAGCAGCTGCGCCGGTACGAGAAGGAAACGCCCGAGCTGTTGGCCCAGGCCCAGCTCTACAACGTCACCCACATGCTCGGGTACTGGTACGGCGTCACCTGGAACGTCTCGCGCCGCTTCATCTTCAAGTGGAAGTACGCCGAGGACGAGACGTACAAGAGCGCCGTCGAGGCGTTCTTCGACCCCCACGCGTTCCTGCGAACGCTCAAGGACTGGATCCTCTTCTATGTCGAGGACTCCGAGACCCGGAAGTCTGTCCTCCGCGAGCACCAGCGCACGGCCGTCGACAAGATCGTCGCTCGTTGCGCCGACCCGGCCAAGAACCGCGGCCTCATCTGGCACACGCAGGGCTCGGGCAAGACGTTCACGCTCCTGACCGCAGCCCGCCAGATCTTGGAGGACAAGGCGCGGTTCGCCAACGCCACGGTGATCGTCTTGGTCGACCGCAACGAGCTAGAGGGCCAGCTCAAGGGTTGGGTCGAGCGACTCCTCGGAGAGATGCAGGCGAGCGACATCGCCGTGCGCCGCGCCACCAGCAAGGCCGACCTGCAGGACATCTTCGATTCGGACTTCCGCGGACTCGTCGTCTCGATGATCCACAAGTTCGAGGACATCGACGCGAACTCGTCGCCGAGGGACAACATCTACGTGTTCATCGATGAGGCCCATCGCTCTGTCGCCGCGGACCTCGGCACCTACCTCATGGCGGCGGTGCCGAACGCCACGATCATCGGTTTCACGGGCACGCCCGTCGGCGACACCAAGGCCGGGTCGGGTTCGTTCAAGATCTTCGGCCGGGACGACGAGACCGGATTCCTCGACAAGTACTCGATCATCGAGTCGATCGAGGACGAGACGACCCTTCCGATCCGCTACAAGCTCGCCCCGTCGAGCATGCGCCTTCCGGCCGAGGACCTCGAGGCGCAGTTCTACGCCCTGGCTGGCGAAGAGGATGTCACCGACGTCGACGAACTCAACCGCGTGCTCGAGCGAGCCGTGAACCTCCGCGCGTTCCTCGGCGCAGAAAACCGCGTCGACCGGGTGGCCAAGTTCATCTCGGAGCACTTCCAGGAGAACGTTCTGCCACTGGGGTACAAGGCGTTCGTCGTGGCCGTGGACCGCGAGACCTGCGCCAAGTACAAGAAGGCGCTCGACCGCTACCTGCCACCGGAGTGGTCAGAGGCTGTCTACTCCCGGAACGTCAACGACATTGTCGAGCGTCCGGACGTGGCTGAGCTCCAGATCTCCGAGTCGCGCGAGGAAGAGGTCCGCAAGCTGTTCAAGAAGGCGGACAAAGAGCCCAAGATCCTCATCGTCACGGACAAGCTGCTGACCGGCTACGACGCCCCAGTCCTCTACGCGATGTACCTGGACAAGCCGATGCGTAACCACGTTCTGCTCCAGTCCCTGGCACGGGTCAACCGGCCGTACATCGACGGCGAGAACGTCAGCAAAAAGGTCGGCCTCGTTGTCGACTTCGTCAGCGTGCTCGAGGATATGAAGAAGGCGCTGACGTTCGACGCCGGTGCCGTCAAGGGTGCGCTCGAGGATCTCGACATCCTCATGGTTGACCTGCACCAGAAGATCGCGGCGGCGGCAACTGAGTATCTGCGGGTCGACGCCAGCCAGACCGCCGACGCGCAGCTCGAGGCGGCGGTCTTCGGACGCTTCATCGACCCGGCTGCCCGCAAGGTGTTCTTCGATGCCTACAAGGACATCGAGGCGCTGTGGGAGATCCTCTCGCCCGATCCTGATCTGCGTGACCACATCCAGACCTACAAGGACCTTTCGAAGCTCTACGCGGCCGTCCGCGCCAACTACTCCGAATCCGGCGGCTTCACCGGTGACCTGGAGCACAAGACGCGCAAGCTCATTCAGGACGGTGCGACGCAGGAGGGGCTCGGTCGCTTCACCAAGTCGGTCGACTTCGATGTCGAGACGCTGGAGCAGCTCAGGAGCGAGGAGGGACCCGACGAGGGCAAGGTGTACAACCTGCTCCGTGGTCTTCGGAAGGAGATGGAGGAGGACCCGGCCGGCGCTGTGGTACTCCAGAACATCAAGGAGCGCGCCGACCGTGTCATGCAGAACCTCGAGGATCGCAAGATCGACGGCATCGCTGCCATGGTCGAGCTCGAGGCGCTAGCGCAGGAGAAGGCTGCGGCGAGGAAGCGGGCCCAGGAGAGCGGGCTCACCGATCTGGGCTTCGCCATCTACTGGGTGATCAGCCAGGACGATGGTGCCAGGACGGCGTCGTTCGATGCGATGGCAGCATCACGCGAGATCGAGAACCTCCTCGGCAAGTTCCCGAGCTGGCGGGATAACGCGGACGAGAAGCGCCGGCTGCGGGCTGGCCTCTACAAGCCGCTGCTGGCGCTGGGCAAGGAGGAGCGAGCCGCCGTCATCGAGCGGATCATGCAGGTGCTGGAGCAGGCGAGCTGATGGCCACCAAGTCCTCGCTCTATCCCGAGCAGCAGCTGCGCCGGCGGGCTATGGGCTGGGCCGTCAAGCTCAAGGTCAACCCGGAGCAGGTCCAGATCAAGCGCCTGCCAGGGAAGTGGGGCTCGTGCGCGCCAAGCGGTGTCGTGACTCTCGCCGAGGATCTCGCCACCCAGGCAGATGACTTCCAAGACTACGTGATCGTGCACGAGCTGCTGCACCTCAAGTACCGCGACCACGGCAAGCAGTTCAAGGCGATGATGACCGCCCTCGTACCGAACTGGCGAGAGATCGAACGAAGTAGCACGCACTCGACACGGCGACTCGCGAGCGGGGAGTGAACTCTCGTGACGACGGCCGGGGAACAGATCCGGAGTGCCGATGAGGCGATCTGCCAGAACATCGAGTCGCTGACCGACCAACGAGATCTGCTGTCTCAGAACGTACTTGCCCAGCTTCGGAATCTGGTCGAGGGAGTTGCTGTGCGGCTCCACACGGGCTCGGTGGACGCAGAGTTCAACTACCCAGCGATCGGGCCTGCCCTTTCCCACGTGAAGGCACGAGGCCAGTACAGCTTGCTTGGCCGGTTCCACAAGCTCCTGGAAGCGAGCGCCTCGCACTACACGATGGATGGAGACGCGTCCGAGCGCCTGATGCTCAAGTACTACGAGTACCTCCTCCGCATCCGGGCCCTGCTCAAGGACACCTGTGGGATCGAGGTGCTCGGCAACCTCGAATCGTTCCCAGTCGATCTCGACCCGTCGCTGCGGGAGTACCACGAGAAGATCGCCGATCGGATCACCGAGCCGGCGTCGATGGGTTCAGGGCCCGGAATCCGTGATCGCTACTACATCCACAAGACGCGCCCGTTCTTCGTTGACGGACGCATCTACTACGAGGTGACCTTCCACCGGGCCGTCAACAGAATCAGCAAGTTTGATCGCGTCATCGCCTTCACCGACATCGACATCACCGACAAGTACTCGGCGAACCTGACCTTGCAGAACGCGTCGATCGAAGTTCTCGGCCAGACGATGCCGATCACGATCATCCGCGACTGGGAGGTCTCGATCCGCCCGTGCGAGTTCGACAACTTCGCGCGCCTCCTGGGCATCGTCACGAAGATTCGGACCAACTCCGGTGAGTATCGCTTCCTGATGCACCGCCTGACGGAGACGTCGGGCAGCTTGCTCGATCTCATCGACATGCCTGACGATCAGTACGGGGAGGTCCGGGTCGCCGGCATCGCTGGCACGTCGAGGCCACAGATCTTCCCGTTGCTGGACGAGGTACGCCGGATCGTGCGGACAGAAGCCCGAGGCCAGAACGTCATCCGCTATCTCATGCTTCGGATGCACAACCAGCTTCTCAAGCCGCAGTACTACCGGGACGGCTGCGCCTCTCTCTCGGGACTGAAGCTCCTCTACGGCTGCATCCCCTTCGACGAGATGCCCTTCTGCACTTCGCTGCCGGGCCACAACCCGCGCTACTGGGACCTAGTCGAGAGCCTCGATGTGGCCGACCGCACTCACGAGTTGCTCGCTCGGCGAGTGCGGAACAACGTCGAACGCATGGGAATGCTCTACACCCCCGCGGCAGATCTGGCGGACTTCGGGGATGTCACGAAGTTGATCGCGAACTTCAACGGCAGGCTCTACTACAAGCACACCGCACGCCAGTTGATGCTGGACAAGGGCCACGTCTTCATCCGCGGGTACGAGGACGACACTCTCGCCATTGTCGAGAAGCTCCAGGAGCACGCGTCGTCGGGGATCGACGGCTACACGGGGGCGGTTCAACGGTGGCTGGACGAGGGTCGTCATGGCATCGATGACGATGCCAAGGAGGACGCGTTGAAGCTCCTCTTCGCGAAGTCGAGGGTCGCTCTGGTCTACGGCGCAGCAGGTACTGGCAAGTCAACGATGGTCGACCACGTCGCGCACTACTTCAACGACAGGTCGAAGCTCTTCCTGGCCCACACGAATCCAGCGATCGACAACCTGAAGCGGAGGGTCAGCGCTCAGAACTCAACCTTCCGCACGATCAGCAGCCAGATCTACCGGGGTGCGTCAGATGCGGAATATGACGTCCTCGTGATCGACGAGTGCAGCACCGTGAGCAATGCCGACCTGCTCGAGGTCCTTGAGTGGACTTCGTTCAAGCTGCTCGTGCTGGTTGGTGACGTCTACCAGATCGAGTCGATCCAGTTCGGAAACTGGTTCAGCATCATCTCCTCGTTCATCCCGGACACATCTGTCTTCGAGTTGACGACTCCTTTCAGGACCAAGAGCAAGACCCTGCTTGGGTTCTGGGACAAGGTGCGGAGCATCGACGACGACCTGGCCGAGGTCATCGCCCGTGACGGCTACTCGACCGTGCTCGACAAGTCCCTGTTCGAGCCAGCAGCTCAGGATGAGATCATCCTGTGCCTGAACTACGACGGCCTCTACGGCATCAACAACGTCAATCGATTCCTGCAGAGCACGAACCCGAACGCGGCGACGACCTGGCGTGTCTCCACCTACAAGGTCGACGATCCGGTCCTCTTCAACGACACCGAACGGTTCCGCCCGGTGATTTACAACAACCTCAAGGGACGGATCGTCGGGATCGAGCAGGTACCCGGCCGGATCCAGTTCGACGTCGAACTCGATCGGCCGCTCAGTGAGTTCGACGTGATCGGCAGTGAGCTCGAGTGGCTCGGCGGCTCGACGGTTCGATTCTCGGTCTACGAGATCGAAACGAGCGACGACGATGACGACTCCCTGAACACGACCGTCCCGTTCCAGGTGGCGTATGCGGTGTCGATCCACAAGGCACAAGGCCTCGAGTACGACTCGGTCAAGGTCGTGATCACCGATGCCAACGAGGATGACATCACCCACAGCATCTTCTACACGGCCGTCACGCGGGCACGTGAGCAGCTGCGGATCTTCTGGACGCCCGAGACCCAGCAGGCGGTTCTCAACTGCCTCCATCGGACTGACAACCCGAAGGACGTGGCCCTCCTGTCCAGCCGTCGTGGCCTCACGCCGGTCGATGGGAGGCGGGGGCATCCTGAACCGCTCTACGGGGCGTCCTCGGGGGGCGGCCCTCTGTCCCTGTCCAGCTACCCGTGGCGGGGTCTCCAATGACCCGGCTACCTCGGCCCCACCAGCACCGGCCACATCGCGCAGCGCCGCAGCGTAGGCCGAGTGATACGTGGCCCGAGCGGACGCCGGTGCCTCCGGAAAACAGGTCTCCCAGTCCAAGCCCTTCCGCCATCCACACACTTGCACCGGGGGTGTCCGGTTGGCGGCCGGGTGGTCAACCGGATCGCCAGCGGGATACCTGACGGGAGGTCGCGGGCGGGTCGGTGTCCTCTCCCATTCGAGAAATCCGCCACCGATCGGGCCCTCCTGACTGATCCGTGGGTCAGTTTCGACCGGGGAGGGCTGGTGGGTGGTTGCCGAGGCTGAGCATGGCGAGGGCGATGAGGGGCTCGGGGCCGTGGAATCCGAAAGCGACTCGGGTGATGAGTCGGATCTTGGTGTTGGTCGATTCGACCAGGGCGTTCGACAGGCCCGAGTCCAAGGCGGCGTCGATGGCGACACGGTGTTTCACGATGCGCCTCTGCAATGCGACAAAGGCGGGGATGCGGCATCGGCGGGCCCAGGTGATCCACCGGTCGAGCGCTTCCTTGCCGGCCTCGCCCTTGAGTTGGAACACCAGGCGTAGCCCTTCTTTGAGCAGATAGGCCCGGTGCAGTCGTGGATCGGTCTTGGCCACCCAGGCAAGCTTCTCTTGTTGTCGGTCGGTGAGGTTCTCGGGGTTCTTCCAGAGCGCGTAGCGGGCGTGCTTGAGCGCTCGGGCCCGTTCGTGGCCCGGGCGGGGCGGTGCGTCACGGCGTGGTCGGCCCCGTCGTCGCCGGCCTTCGCCTCCGCGATGGCTCGGGCGTCGTTCCAGGCCTGGCGGCGGACTTCGTCGAGCGCATCGGTGGCCCACGCCACGACGTGGAACGCGTCCGCGCAGCGGATGGCGTTGGGGCAGCGTTCGGCGACGACCTTGGCGATCCATTCGGCGGCATCCGCGCTGACGTGGGTGATCTGGGCGGACCGCGAGCCTGTCAAGTCTTCTGTGTAGGTAGCTCGTGGTTGGTTGGTCAGATCCGGCCTGCGAGCCGGTCGGGGTAGGCGAGGGCGAGGGCGCCGAGGGCGGCTTTCCAGCCGTGGGTGGTGGCGCCTTCGACGAGGTGGCCGGCGGCCTTGCGCTCGTTGCGGGGCTTGCCGGCCTCGGCGGCTCGTTGGCGGGCCCGCTTGTCCTCGATGTCGCGGATCGCGAGCCAGAGCAGCTTGATGACGGCGTCGTCGCTGGGGAAGTGCCCTCGGTTCTTGATGATCTTGCGGAGCTGGTAGTTCAGCGACTCGATCGCGTTGGTCGTGTAGATGACCCGGCGCAGCTCGGGCGGGAACTCCAGGAACGGGATGAACCGCTCCCACGCGGCGGTCCAGGTCGAGACCGTGGCCGGGTAGCGCTGCCCGAGCTCGGACTCCGCGAAGTCCAGCAGGGCAGCCTCGGCCGCGTCTGCGGTCGGGGCGGTGTAGATGGCCTTGAGGGCGGCGGCGACGCGCTTGCGGTCCTTGTAGGACACGAAGCGCATCGAGGCCCGGATCAAATGGACCGTGCAGGTCTGCACAGTGGCTCGGGGCCAGGTCGCCTCGATCGCCTCGGGGAACCCCGTGAGCCCATCGCAGCACACGATGAGCACGTCCTTGACGCCCCGGTTGGCCAGCTCGGCGCAGACCCCGGCCCAGAACTTGGCGCCCTCGGTGGCCTGGACCCAGATCCCCAGCACGTGCTTGATCCCGTCGAGATCGACGCCGATGGCGATGTGGGCGGCCTTGTTGCGGACCTGGTGGCCATCACGGACCTTCACGACGAGGGCGTCGAGGTAGACGATCGGGTAGAGCTCCTCCAGCGGGCGGGACTGCCAGGCCTTGACCTCCTCCAACACGGCATCGGTGATCTTCGAGATCGTCTCGTGGCTCAGCTCGGTGCCGATCGTGCGGGCCAGGTGGGCCTGGATGTCCCGCACGGTCATCCCACCGGCGTAGAGCGAGATGATCATCTCGTCGAGGCCCCCGACCCGCCGGGCGCCCTTGGGCACGAGACGGGGCTCGAAGCTGCCGGCCCGGTCCCGGGGCGTCTCCAAGGCAACGTCGCCGACCTCGGTCGAGATCGTCTTCGGTGTGAACCCGTTCCGCGAGTTCGGCGAGCCTCGCCCGGCCGGATCGCCCTTCTCGTAGCCCAAGTGCCCGGTCAGCTCAGCCGCCAGGCCCCGCTCGAGCACCGCCTTGATCAGGCCGGGCAAGAACCCGCCCTCACCGGTCAGCTGGAGCTCGCCAGCATCGACCTGGGCCATCAGCTCATCGAGCAGCCCAGCATCGACAAGCTGGGAAACCGCTTCCTGCTCGGCCGAACCCATCACTTCATCGTTGGTCATCACGGTTGTCATGTCACTACCTCACTGGATGAGGAGCTCCTACACAGACCATCTGACACGCCCCGGACCGCTCCGGGCCGAGAGCGTCGAAGAACCCTCCCAGGGTGGCCTCGTCACGACCCGCAGCAGCCCACACCAACGCCCCGGTGTCGTGGTCGACGACCACGGTGAGGTAGCGATGGCCGCGCTTGTAGGAGATCTCGTCGATCCCGATCCGTCGCAGTCCCTCCAGGCGGTCGACCGCCGCGTCGATGTCAGCCGACACTCGCGACACGATCGCACCCACGGTCCGCCAGGCGATCCGCATCAACTCAGTGACCGCCGTCTTGGAGCACCGGGTGGCCAGCCACGCCACCGTGTCGTCGAAGTCCCGGGTGTGGCCCACCCCGTGGCGGGCCCACGGCACCTGGACCACCGTTGGACCGTGCTCCCGACATGAGACTCGTGGCGCGTCGGCCTCCAACCAGACCTGGACCGTGCCCAGATCCAGCGCCCGCCACCGTCGACGACCCTCACCGCGGTCGAACCACGGACCTCGCCGCCCGCAGCGCCCACACCGGCGCGAAGCACCCTTGAGCGGCCGCACCGAGACCACCACCGCTCCGACGTCCTCGTCGAACACGACCGCCTCGATGACCGTGCGCGCCAGCCCCAACACCTGTTGCCATACCCTCGCGTTTCGCACCCCGTTCTGCCCTTCGCTCCGAAGCCTTCAGACAGCCCAGAAACGTAGGAACCAGAACGGGGTGCACCCGCGGATGGGCTACTCAGCCACCCACGGATGCGTCAGGGGAGCCGACGAACTCGACAAATACCCCGATCAGGGTGCTGGAGCGGACGTTCCCGCTTCGGGTGCTGCGCTACCGGCTTCGTCATGGGAGCGGCGGCACTGGTGCTGCCCCCGGCAGCAAGGGGATCGAGCGCGACCTTTGCGTGCGCGAGAACGCAGAGTCGGCGCGACAGACTGGACGCCATGAACCCGTCGCGACCGGCCCGCTTCGAGGTCCTCCGCAACAGCGGTCCGATCGCGATGGCGCACCGCGGCGGTGCGGGTCCGTTCCCGGAGAACACGCTCGAGGCGTTCGAGTCCTCGGCCGCACTCGGATACCGCTATCTCGAGACCGATGTCCACCTGACCCGCGACGGGGTGCTCGTCGCCTTCCACGACGACCGCCTCGACCGGGTCACCGACTGCATCGGCCTCATCGCCGAGCTCACCTGGCCCGAAGTGTCGGTCGCCCGCGTCAACGGAACCACGCCCATCCCCACCATGAAGGAACTGCTCGAACGGTTCCCGTCGCACCGGTTCAACATCGACCCCAAGTCAGATGCCACCGTGCGTCCGCTCGCCGAGATGCTGCTGATCGACGAGTCGGTCGAACGCGTCTGCATCGGCGCTTTCAGCGACGAGCGCCTCGCAGCGATGCGCAAGCTGTGCGGACGTCGGCTGTGCACCTCGATGGGACCCCGTCAGATCGCCCGTCTGGTCGCCGCCGCCCGGCTCGGGTCGGGTGCCGCCGCCCGCGCCGCGGCGGGGTACCGCCGCGGACATCCGATCGCGGCCGGCGTCGTCCAGGTGCCGGTACGACATCAGCGCACCGAGATCGTCACCCCGCGCTTCGTGGAGCTGTGCCACGCGTGTGAGCTGCAGGTCCACGTGTGGACGATCAACGAACGCTCCGAGATGATCCGGTTGTTGGATCTCGGCGTCGACGGACTCATCACCGACGAGCCGGCAGTGTTGCGCGACCTGCTCGTCGAGCGGGGCGAGTGGACCGACTTCGAACCCGCTTGAGAAATCGGCGACGTTTCCTCGCGAGAGCCAAGCGACGGGTTGGGTGAGGAAGGTGGGGGGCGCTGGCTGGGCGCATGTCGCCGTGCGTGTTCGATGCCGGAGCGGCCGGCTGACGGATCAATCAACGGGCATCACGCCGGTCAGTGGTCGGGTCGGACCCGCGACCCGCGCCGAACCCACCGATCGTGGCTTCACTGTCAGGGGTCCGTGAGATGATGAACACATGTTCGATTCGATGCTGTTGGCCGGGCAGGCCTCCCATGTTGCGGGCATCGATGCGGCGTCGTTGCCCGATGCCGAACTACTCGACAGGATCGTGAGCCTCGAGCAGGCGCGGGCGAGGCTGGACGCGGCGGAGTGCGCCCTGTTGGCCGAACTGCACTCCCGTGACGCGACCGACCGTCACCACGGGCTGCGCACCAAAGGCTGGCTGTCACGCAATGGCCACGCGTCTCCCCGCACCGCGGGTACGCGGGTGTCGGTCGCAGTCACGCTGCGGCGGGTGCTCGATGTGACCGCCGCCGCGTTGGCCGACGGCCGGATCGGCTTCGACCACGCACACGTCATGGCGAGAGCGTGCAACCCGCGCATCGAAACCCAGTTCGCCGAGATGCAAGAGACGCTGCTGGAACTGGTGCCGATGATGGTGTTCGACCGGTGGCGACGCGAGGTCTTCGCGATCGCCGACCTGTTGGACCAGGACGGCGGCCACAACCCCGCCGACGACATCGAAACCAACCGGCTCCGGATGCGCTCGACGGGTGACAACGTGTTCTTCGACGGGCAACTCTGCGGGGAACACGGCCTCGTCACCGAGTCGGTGATCGAGTCGGTCACCGACGAACTCTGGCGCCGCTACCGCGACGACCACCAAACCACCGACGGAGCGGTCGACATCCCGTCACGCGCCACACTACGGGCGCTGGCGCTCGTCGAGATCTGCCGACGAGCTGTCGCCAACCCCGAACCGGACGCACCGTCCCCGGCGCCGAGGCGACCCTGGTGATCCCCGCCGAAGAACCAGAAGTCGTGGCGGACCGGTACGGGACCCGCCGCGATCCGGGTGCGCTGGCGTGTGATCTTCGCCTGCATCCCGTGATCGTCAACTCGCTGGGCGTGCCCCTCGACATGGGACGACAAATCCGCCTCGCCAACCAAGCACAACGCCGCGCCCTGGCGTTACGCGACGGCGGATGCTGCTTCCCAGGATGCGACCGGCCACCCCAACACTGCGACGCACACACATCGATCACTGGACCAGCGACCTGGGCCGTACCGACGTCGCGCACATGGCCCTGTTCTGCCGACACCACCACGGAGTCATCCACCGACACGGCTGGGGCGCCACCATCGACACCCACGGCCGGACCACCATCACCACACCACACGGCCACACCCTCACCGGCCAACAACACGGCCGACTACACGGCCGACAACGCTCCGGACCACCACGCGCGGACCCTGAAGCCCCCGAGCACCGCCGCTCGTGCCGTGAGGACGGTTCGCGCCCCGACGGCTACCGCTCCAACAACACTCCGGGATTCCAGCGCCAGTCGGGATCGAGCGCGGTCTTGATCGAGCGCATCGTGTCGATCTCGGCCTCGCCGCGACCGGTCGAGCCAGTCCCGCTTCAGCCGGCCGATCCCGTGCTCGGCGCTGATCGACCCGCCCCGTCGCGCCACGGCGTCCATCACCGTCGCGGTGACCGACCTCCTGTCCGCATCGGAAGCGCCGTCCAGGTCGGTCACGTTGAGGTGCAGGTTGTGGTCTGCGACGTGGCCGAACACCCACAGGCGGGCGTGCGGTGCCAGGACGGCCAGACGAACGCGCACCTCGTCGAGGACCGCCAGCATCGCGGGTCCGGGGATCGACACGTCGTACTTGGCCACCGCACCGGTCGCCGTCATCGCCTCAGTGATTCCGTCACGAATGGCCCACAGTGCCCTGCGCTCTCCCGACGACGTCGCCACTGCAGTCCCGGTCGCCGTGGCCTCCACCCGACGGTGTACCCGGTCGAGCGCCTCGGACACCTCGTCGCTTCCGTCGCGACATCCGCCACCGCCGGAATCGGCCTCTGTCGCGACCTCCACCAACAGGGCGGCCTCCGACACCACCGGTGAATGCCCACCCGATGCGAGGCACGTGCGGTCCATCAACTCGATCACCTCGACGGCCCGGACCTCCCGTGCCAGGCGCCATGCCGCGTCCAACGCCTCGGCCACCGAGGAGAACCCGACCAATGCGGTGACCACCGCGGCCGGTCGTGGGATCAGCGCCAGCCGCGCACGACAGATCACCCCGAGCGTGCCCTCCGACCCGCACCACAACCCGGCGAGGTCGTAGCCGGTGTTGTCCTTTCGTACCCCTCCCAGATGCGACAGGACCGCACCGTCGGGGCGCACCACTTCCAGGCCCAGCACCTGCGCGCGGGTCATCCCGTGACGGAAGGTGTGCACGCCGCCCGCGTTGGTCGCCACCATGCCGCCGACCGTCGCGGAATCGCGTGCCCCGAAGTCCACCGCGTAGCGCCACCCGGTGTGGGACACGGCTTCGTGCAGCTGCGCCAACGTCGTCCCCGCTCCCGCGGTGAGTTGGCCCGACTCCTCATCGAAATCGGAAAGGCCCCTCATCCGCTCGGTGGCGACCACCACACCGCTGCGGCACGGCACCGAGCCGCCGACCAGACCGGTGTTGCCGCCCTGGCAGACGACGTCCACCCCGGAGTCGGCACACCGCGCCACCACCGCCGCCACCTCGGAGACATCGGCCGGTCGTACCACCACCACCGGCTCGTCGGTGCCGAAACCTCCGGTCCAGTCGTGGCGGTACCTCGCCGTCGACACCGGATCGACCAGCACGTTCGCCGCGCCCACGACCGCGGCCAAGGCCGTCACGAGACGGTCGTCGGGCCACTTGTCCACTCTCCCATCATCGCAGCAGACGCCGCTCGCTCCGCCAGCGGTGATCGGTGCGGAGGCCCGACGGCGACTACAAACGACCCGATGCAAGTGCGGACACCGAGACCTCCGCGCTCCGGCAACGTCCCCCATTCCCTCAGGCCCAGGGCCGTTCCGCGACCGGTCGTCGTCGCCGGTGTCGTCGCCTCGATCGTCGGGGTCGTCGCACTACCGGCGTCCGCCGATACACCGGCACCTGCGCGGACGTCTGCCGCTCCGGCCGGTGTGGAACGGCCATTCACCGCGGCGGCAACCCGCGCCAGGCCCAAGAGGGTGCCGACCGTCGACGGGCGCAACGCGAACGGAGTGATCGTCGGCACGAGCGACGCGCTCGACTCGGTGCCGGTGGTCGGCTCGGCGTACGAACACGTCCTCACCGCCCGCAACAGGGTGGCCGCCGCGCTCGACGCCGCGACCGGCCGATTCGCTGCACTCGACACCGAGATCGCCACTGCCACCGCCGAGCACGACCAACTCGTTCAGACGATCGGCCGCCTCGAGATCCGCCGGAAGCGGCTGGGCGCCGCCGCGCGCGTTGCCGATGCCGCTCAACGCTCGTTGCTGATCCATCAGTTCACCACTGCGTACTCCGATGTGTTCATCCCGGCGCCGGGCACCGATGTCGACGCAACTCTCGCGCGGCTCGACGAGACCAACCTCGACCGGTTCGTCGCCCGCTCCGTCACCGGCCGTTGGCGCGCCATTCGGTCGCGTCGTTCCGAGGTCGTCCGCGTTCTGCGAGCACGGACCGAACGGCGCGACCAACTCGTGACGCTCCTCGCCGACCGCGACGCGAGGCGGCGCGAGGCACTCCTCGACATGGCGGAGCGACGCGACGATCTCGAGGACGCGGACGACTCCGTGAAGGTCGCACGGGCCACGACCGACGTCGCCGGGAGCGACCTGCCCACCATCGCCCTCGACGCCTATTGGCGGGCGGCGATCCGGGTCGACGAGGAGCAGCCCACCTGCAACGTCGGCTGGTGGGCACTCGCCGGCGTGGGCCGGACCGAGTCCAACCACGGACGCCATGCCGGCGGAACGCTGCAGCCCGGCGGCCTGCCCACCGTTCCCATCGTCGGCATCCCCCTCGACGGCACATCGGGCACGCGCCTCATCCCCGACACCGACGGCGGCACCCTCGACGGCGACCCGACGGTCGACCGCGCGGTCGGACCCATGCAGTTCATCCCCGGCACCTGGCGCCGCTGGGCCGAGGATCTCTCGGGCGACGGCCGAGCCGACCCCCAGAACATCTACGACGCGGCACTCGCAGCGGCCCGAAAGCTCTGCGCCGACGGCGGGGACCTCGCCACCGGCGCCGGGTTGCGCACCGCGTACTTCTCGTACAACCGCAGCCTCACGTACGTGGAACGCGTCCTCGCACGCTCACTCACGTACCGCGACCTCGCCGTACCGCCCGGACCCGGATCGCTCGCGCCCACCGACCTGCCGCCCGTCACAACGGCCCCCGCCGCCGCGTCGGCACCGGACCCTGTCACCGTTCCCGTTCCGCGCCCCTCCGGACTCGCTCCCCTTCCGGCGAGCCCTACCACCCGGTAGTCGGACCGTCCACCGCACCAGGCGGCCGATCACTCCTCCGGGCGCACCCAAAGGGTCTCGCGCGACGGAGCTCGACGAGCCATGGCCGCGTCGAGCCGCTCTGCGCGCACCAGTCCTCTCGCCATCAGCACCTCCAGAGCCGGATCGCCCAGGTCCACACCCAACGGCACCAGACAGCCCCGTGGAGTGTCGGGATCGATCGACTCGGACAACATCAGGAACGCGGTGGCGCCGTCGGCCGTGTGCACGGGCGTCCGGTACAACTCCACCACGTTCACACGATCGAGCACGGCCGACTCGGTGCGCCCGTCGCCGAGCGTCCGTCGCACCACACCGTCGACCACCGTCAACGACACCGTTCTCGCGGCCTCGCGCCGGGCGGCCCGGTGACGGCGCCGCACCGTGAAGGCCACCGCGAACAGAGCCACCAGCACGGTTGCGACGAGGAGTGGCACCTCGACATGGTGCCCGATGGACCTGCCGGGCGAGACGACTTGCTACAGTCCCGCGGACCGATGTGGCGGGGGTCACAACGGACCGTCGAGCTCCGAACCGGAGGTTCCCCATTGACCACGACGATGCGACGCAAGCGCACTCTCCGACTGGCGGCCTCGGCCCTCACCCTCACGCTCGCGGCAACCGCGTGCGGCAACGGCAACGGGGAACCCAAGCAAAGGAAAATGGACAGGCGACCAACCTGACCACCGGACGCGATACGGGCGAACCGGTCCGCGGCGGGTCGCTCACCTACGCGACGGAGGCCGACGCCTCGGGCGGTTACTGCCTGCCGACCGCACAATTGGCCGCGGGCGGGATCATCCAGGCCGGAGCGATCTACGACGGCCTGTTCTCCCTCGACGACAAGCTCCAGGCCCAACCCTTCCTGGCCAAGGACTACTCGTGGGACCCGACCTACACGGCGATGACCGTGCACCTACGCCCCGGCATCAAGTTCCACGACGGCTCCGACCTCACCTCCTCGGTCGTGAAGCTCAACTTCGACGTCGCACGCGCCGAGCCCGAGGCATCCAAGAAGACCGGCCTCACCTCGTTGCTGTTCCGCTTCGTCTACAGCGACATCGCCTCGATCGACGCTCCCGACCCGCTCACGGTGGTGTTCCACACGAAGCGACCGTGGCCGGCGTTGCCCGAGTTCATGGCCGGTGGACGCAACGGCATCGCGGCCGAGGCCCAGCTCATGGCGGGCCCCGAGGGCTGCAAGTCCAAGCTCATCGGAACCGGCCCCTTCGAGTTGGTGAAGTGGACGCCGCTTCAGGAGATGCAACTCAAGGCCAACCCCAACTACTGGCGCAAGGACGCCAAGGGTCGCCAACTCCCCTACCTCGACAAGCTGACCTTCAAGGACATCGAGGGTGGTTCCAGCCGGGTCGACGCACTCCGCGGCGGAACGATCCAGGCGTTCCACTCCGCCGGATACAAGGAGCCGGCGGCCGCGCGGGAGCTCAAGGGGACGAAGGTCCTCCTGGAGCCCAAGGGCAACCGTGAGGTGGCCTACGGCATGGTGAACGTGAGGAAGGCACCCACCGACGACGTCGAGCTCCGGAAGATGCTGTCGGCAGCCATCGACCGCACACAGCTGCTCGAGATCTACTCGAACGGCAAGTTCGACCAGGCCAACCAACCCTTCGACACCAACGTCAGTGCCTACGTCAAGGACATCCCCGCGGTTCCCTACGACCCCGACGCGGCACAGAAGTACTTCAAGGACAAGAAGGTCTCGATCGACCTCTACTACTCGACCGACCCGACGGTGAAGGCGATAGCCGAGGAGGTGAAGCAGGAACTGGCGGACGTCGGTGTGACCGTCAACGTGTCCGAGATCGACCAGTCGAGCCTCATCGACCAGGCGCTGAGCGGCGACTACAACGTGATCATGTTCCGCAACCACCCGGGTCTCGACCCCGACACGGAATACAACTGGTGGTACTCCACGTCACCGGCCAACTTCGGCCACATCGGCAACGCCGAAACCGACAGGCTGCTCGACGAGGGTCGCGTCGAACTCGACCCGAACAAGCGGAAGCAGATCTACCAGGAGTTCAACCGCAAGCTGAACGCAGGCGCCTTCGCCCAGTGGAACTGGTACAACCAGTGGGGCGTCGCGATGTCCGACAAGGTGCACAACATCGCGGGCGACACGCTTCCCGACGGTCGCCCCGACTACGGGATGCGCTGGGGCTGGCACTCCCTCGCCGCGGCCTGGGTCGAGAAGTAGGCCGAGCGATTCCGACCGGTTGGCACGGCGGGTGATCCTCCGTGCAAACCGGTTGAACCTCGGGACACGCGAGAAGGTGCGGACATGAGGCGCTGGTTGGTTCGACGGGTTCTGCAACTCGTGGTGGTGCTCTTCCTGCTGAGCCTGGCGTCCTTCTTCTCCATCCGGCTGCTCCCGGGCGACCCCGCGAAGATCATGGGCGCCGGCGCCGACCCCGAGCTCATAGAGAAGATCCGTCACGACATGCACCTGGACGATCCGCTCTGGGTGCAGTACCAGTCGTGGATCCGCCAGATCGCGAAGACCCCCGTCGTCGCCACCAAGGACCTTCTCGGCATCGAGAACCACGCGGGCGACCGGTACCCCCTCGGCAAGTACTACCGGATGGTGGGCAATCCCTACGAGGAGGTGAAATCGGCGTTGCCGATCTCCATCCAGGTGATGCTCTACGCGCAGGTGGCGGCACTGTTGATCGCCATCCCGCTCGGTGTGGTCACCGCCTACAAAGCCGACTCGTTGTTCGACAAGGCGTCGGGAATCGTCGCGTTCGTAGGCCTCTCGGTCCCGGCCTTCGTGCTGGCGTATCTGCTGAAGCAGTTCTTCGTCTTCAAATGGGATCTACTCCCCGAACGCGGCTGGGTACCGATCACCCAGAACGTCGGACAGCACTTCTCCCATGTCGTACTGCCGGTGGTGTCGCTGGTGCTCGCTCAGATCGCGGTCTACTACCGCCTGTTGCGCAGCGACATGATCGCCACCCTCCAGGAGGACTTCGTCACGATGGCCCGCGCCAAGGGCCTTCCACCACGACGGATCCTGTTCCGCCACGTTGCGGCCGTCGTCGTTGACCTTGTTGACCGTTGCCGGGCTGAACATCGGCACGCTCATCTCGAGTGCGGTGCTGATCGAGCAGATCTTCGACATCCCCGGTATGGGTCTGGAGATGGTGAAGGCGGTACTCGGACGCGAGTACGTCGCGGCGCAGAGCCTGATCTGTGTCGTCGCGGTCGTCTTCGTGGTCGTGAACTTCATGGTCGACGTGCTCTACACCGTCCTGGATCCGAGGATCCGCTATGCGTGACCGACCGGCACGCCGTTCGCTCGGTTGGTCGGGGCGGATCGCTGCGGGGTGGCTCGGCCTGTTGGTGCTCAGCGTGTTCGTCGTGCCGTTGCTTCGCGCCAGCCCCAGCCACGAGGGACGGTTCACCTTGCGGGCCTGCGGCGACGGATCGGGGCTTCCGATCTACGACGCACTCGGGTGCCGCGACATCGCCGCGAAGTCCGCTCAGGCCGAAACCGGAAAGGCGGACGGCGAGTTCCGGCATCTGCTCGGTGTCGACAGCGCCGGGCGCGCGCGTTGTCCCGCACGCTGTTGGGCACCCGCACCACACTGTTGATCTCGGTCCTGTCCATCGTTCTCGCGACGTTGCTCGGCGGGATCCTCGGCCTGTTGTCGGGCTACCTGCGAGGGCGGACCGACTCGGTCATCTCGACACTGCTCGACGTGATGATCGCGTATCCACCGTTGGTGTTGGCGATGCTGCTCGTGTTCAACTTCGCCGGCAACACGCCCTCGCGTCGGGTCCCCGGCATCATCATCGCCCTCACGGTGGTCGCCACCCCGATCCTGGGGCGCATCGCCCGGGTATCGACGCTGTCGTGGAGTGAGCGCGAGTTCGTCACCGCCGCCAAGGCACTGGGAGCGAGGCCGTTGCGCATCATGGTGCGCGAGGTACTCCCCAACGTCGTGCCCGCGATGATGGCGATCTCGCTGTTGGGGGTCGGAATCGCGATCGTCACCGAGGCCGGCCTCGGACTCATCGGGCTCGGTGTCCCGGCCGGTGACGTGAGTTGGGGTGCGGTGATCGCACAGGGTGCCGCCGACTTCGCGAACTACCCGCACCTCGTGTTCATTCCGTCGGTGCTCATCGTCGTCACGGTCGCCGCACTCAACTTCCTCGGTGATGCGCTGCGCCGTCGGTTCGACGTCAAGGAGGCGGGCCTGTGACCGACCAGCCGGCCGCTTCCCCCGCGACGCCTCCGACCATGCCGACACCAGCCGGCACCCCCGTGGACCACCGCCCCCTCGACAGTCTGCTGTTGGAGGTGCGCGACCTACACGTCAGCTTCGAAACCCCTCGCGGTCCGCTGCACGCGGTCAACGGAGTCGACTTCGACCTGCACCGCGGCCGGACCCTTGGCGTGGTCGGCGAATCCGGGTCGGGAAAGTCGGTGATGTCCAAGGCCATCATGGGACTGCTCCCACGCCGCGGCCGAACCGTCGGCGGGTCGGTGCGCTTCGACGGAACCGAGTTGGTCGGCCTCGACGACACGGCGTTGCGCGAGTTCTGGGGCACCGAGATGGCGATGATCTTCCAGGATCCGATGACGTCGCTCAACCCGGTGATGCGCATCGGTCGCCAGATCACCGAGTCGTTGCGCATGAACCTCGCCGACATGGACCGCCAGACGGCCAGGGCCACCGCGATCGAGTTGCTGTCGGCGGTGCACATCCCCGCACCGGAACGCCGTTACAAGGAGTATCCGGGACGTCTCTCGGGGGGGATGCGCCAACGCGTCGTGATCGCAGTGGCGCTGGCGTGCGGGCCGCGACTGTTGTTCGCCGACGAACCCACCACCGCGCTCGACGTCACGGTCCAGGCCCAGATCCTCGACCTACTCCAGGAGCAGCAGCGCGAGCGCTTCATGGCGATGATCCTGGTCACGCACGACCTCGGGGTCGTCGCCGGGCGGGCCGACGACATCGCGGTGATGTACGCCGGTCGCATCGTCGAGTATGCACCGACTCGCACCCTGTTCGCGTCGATGGGCCATCCCTACACCCATGCGTTAATGCGATCGATCCCACGACTCGCCGACCCCAGCCACACCCGTCTCGACGCCATCGGCGGTGTACCCCCCAATCTGGTCGACCCACCTCGTGGTTGTCCGTTCGCTCCACGATGCGAGTATGCACAACAACGCTGCCTCGACGAACGGCCCGAGCTCCTGACACTTCCCGAGGACCCCGGACACGCGGTGGCGTGCCACTTTCCCTTGCGGGCGAACGCACCGGCGGAAGCGGAGGTCGGCTGATGGCGGGGAGCGGCACCGCGCACCTGCGCGAGGACTCGTTGTTGCGGGTCGAGAACCTCGTCATGGAGTTCACCCCGAGGGGCACCAAGGGCAAGGTGCAGGCGGTGAGCAACATCAGCTTCGACGTCACCGACGGCGAGACGCTGGGGCTCGTGGGCGAGTCCGGCTGCGGCAAGTCCACTACCGGCAAGGCGGTCCTCTGCCTGCCGCGTCCCACGAGCGGTTCGGTCCGTTTCGACGGGATCGAGCTCACCGAACTCAAGGGTGAGCAACTCCGCCGGGTGCGACCGAGGCTCCAGATGATCTTCCAGGATCCGATCTCCTCGCTCAACCCGCGACGGACGGTCGCCCGGATCGTCGAGGAACCGTTGAGGATCTGGGGCCGCGGCGACCGGGCCGAACGGGCTACGAAGGTCGACGAGGTCCTCACCGCTGTCGGGATCGACCCGCAGGCCGCTGCGGACCGCTATCCCCACGAGTTCTCGGGCGGCCAGTGCCAGCGGATCTCCATCGCTCGGGCGGTCGTCACCGACCCCAAGCTGATCATCTGTGACGAGCCCGTCTCCGCGCTCGACGTGTCGGTACAGGCCCAGGTGCTCAACCTCCTCGAGGACATGAAGGCGCGCTACGGGCTGACCCTGGTGTTCATCGCGCACGACCTCGCCGTGGTGAAGAACATCTCGGACCGGATCGCGGTGATGTACCTCGGCAAGCTGTGCGAGATCGGTTCGCCCGACTCCCTGTTCTCCGCCCCGGCACACCCCTACACGCGGGCACTCATCGCCGCGATCCCCCACCCCGACCCCACCGTCGAGGCCGACCACCGCTGGCGACTCGAAGGCGACCTCCCGTCACCGCTCAACCCCCCCTCGGGGTGCCGGTTCCGCACGCGCTGTCCCCTCGCCCAGGACAAGTGCTCGGTGGCCGAGCCTCAGATGAGAGAGGTCGCCGGATCGCCCGGGCACTTCGTCGCCTGTCATTTCCCGCTCACCGAGACACCCGTCGAGCTCCGAGGCTGACGGAGGCCCGCCGGCGAGGCCGAGGGCGGGAGCGCAGACTCAGTTCCCGACGCCCACGGCCCCGCACCCGACCGGCCAGCGGTGCCCGGGCAACGCCGTCTCGGCGAGCGGAGGCGGTCCCGGCACCCCACGGGCCAGGCGCGCCACGGCGCGGCTGACATGGACCCTGCCACGGAACGAGTCGGCGAAGAAGCCCGACAGCGAGGAGCGGCGCTCCATCGCACACACCACGACCGAGCGACC
Source organism: Microthrixaceae bacterium (assembly GCA_041394325.1). GTDB lineage: Bacteria > Actinomycetota > Acidimicrobiia > Acidimicrobiales > Microtrichaceae > JAWKIJ01. The sequence continues at coordinate 1,872,561 of JAWKIJ010000001.1, read as the reverse complement.
CCCACTCGTCGCGCCGACGGCGACCCTGACATCGTTCCGGGGCGCTCCCGCACCTCGTTCGAGCGCACAGAGCACGTCGCTGACGGTTCGTCGACCGGGACGACCGATCGGCCGACACGACGGTTCCCACCCCGGGTCCACCCCGTGCTCGGACGTCGACTCCGGGTCCGGCATGGTCGGGTGGGTGGCGAGCAGGTGGGCCGCGTGACGGGTCGAGTCCTGCAACAGGCGCCGCTGTGACGCGTCGTGACCCAGGTCCGCAGTTCCGATCAACACCATCATCAACGGCAGCACGACGGCGGCGAGCTCGACCATCGGCAGCCGGTACCACGGGACGCGCGTTCGGGCCTCTGGCGGCGGCGAGCCGGGGATTCCATCGCGACAGTGTGAGCACGGTGACGCCTGATCTCCTGGGTCGGGCCGCACCTGTCGAGTAGGCCATCCGCCCCCCGGGAGCGGGACCCCACCGCGCCGCGGTGAGCGCTCAACCCGAGCGGGCGCCGTCGCCGGACTCCGCAGCACGCCAGCAGTACCAGGCGACGAGGGACCGCGCTCCTGCGAAGGGTTCGCCGATCGGTGCCATCTCCGCCTCGGTGGGGGTGGCACCGAGGCCCCAGGCCTTCGCATAGCCGGTTCGTACGCCGAAGTCGCCTTCGGGCCACACGTCGAGACGGCCGAGCGTGAAGATCAGGAACATCTGAGCGGTCCACCGACCGATCCCCCAGACGGGTGTCAACGCGTCGATGACCGCGTCGTCGTCCATGGCACCCATCCTTCCCAGACGAAGCGTCCCGGTCTCGACCCGGTCGGCGAGATCCAGCATCGACCGGGTCTTGGCGCCCGACAGCCCGCACCCTCGTAGGTCCTCGGGGTCCCCCGCCAACATCGCCGCGGCGGTGACGACCCCACCTCCCAACGTCGCGACCACCCGATCCCAGATGGCGGCCGCCGCCGAGCCGTGGAGCTGCTGATAGGCGATCGACTGCGCGAGCTCGTGGAAACGTCGCGTCGCCGGAGCACGCCGCGGGATAAGGGGAACCCCGTGACGGGCGATCAGCCCGTCGAGCACGGGATCGCGACCGCACAGTGAGTCCATCGCCTCGGTCATCTCGCTCCGGAACCGGGCCATCGCGTCAGCCTGCCATGCTGGCGGTCGTGGAGCTGAACATCGCAAGTTGCTGCGCCGCGATCGCCGACGCACATCCCGACCGCGACGCCCTGGTGTGGCGCCGTCGGCGCCGGACCTGGGCGGAGACGGCCGACCGCATCGCGCGGTTCGCCGCCGTCCTCGCTGCGGCCGGCCTCGGTCGCCACCGCGATCGCGCCGAGCTCGCCGGTTGGATGTCCGGTCAGGATCACGTTGCGCTCTACCTTCACAACCGACCCGAGTACCTCGAGGCGATGGTCGGCTCCTACGCCGGCGCCTGTGCACCGGTCAACGTCAACTACCGCTACACCCGCGCCGAACTCGCGTACCTCTTCAACGACAGTGCCGCTCGCGCTGTGGTGTTCACCTCGACGTTCGCCCCCGCCATGAGTGAGGTGCTGCCGATCCTGGACCACCGGCCGGCACTGTTGCTCCAGGTTCCGGACGACTCGGGCCACCCCCTCCTCGACGGGGCGATCGACTTCGAGGAGGCACTCGCCGCGGCGGAACCACTCGATCCGGCCTCGCCGTCGACGCCCCGCTCCAGCCGACCGGACCCCGACGACCTCTACATCTGCTACACGGGCGGTACCACCGGTGCCCCCAAGGGTGTGCTGTGGCGACAAGGCGACTTCGTCGTCTCGGCGCTCGGCGTCCGACGCCGAGACGGCGCGGACTTCGCCACGCTCGACGAGTTGGTGGCCACCACCGCCGCGACGCGGTTGCGGGCGTTGCCCGCACCGCCGCTCATGCACGGCGCGGCCCATTGGAACGCGTTGAGTTGTTGGCTCGCCGGGGGGACCGTGCTCATCCAGGACCACACCGACCACCTCGACGCGGCCGACGTGCTCGGCACCGTCGCACGCGAACGCGCGACGAGCCTCCTGATCGTCGGCGACAGCTTCGCCCGCCCACTTCTCGAAGAGATCGACCGGGCGACCGACGACGGTACGCCCTACGACCTGACGTCGCTCCGGTACATCCTGTCGGGCGGAGCGATCCTCAGCGCACCCATCAAGGAACGGCTCGTTCACATCGCCGGGGGACCCGAGGGCGGGCCGACCGTCGTCGACGTCCTCGGCAGTACCGAGAGTGGTCGCCAGGCGGTGTCCAAACGATCGGGAGACTCGGTGGGCGGTGGCTTCACACCGTCGAGTACCGCGGCCCTGCTCACCGACGATCGACGGGCCGTCCTTCCTCCCGGCGACACGTCGGTGGGATGGCTCACCCAGACCGGTCGGGTTCCCCTGGGATATCTCGGCGATCCCGCCAAGACCGAGGCCACGTTCCCGGTGATCGACGGCGTACGACATGCGGTGGCCGGCGACCGCGCCCGCTGGCGTGACGACGGTGCGATCGAGCTCCTGGGACGCGAGTCGGTGTGCATCAACACCGGGGGCGAGAAAGTCTTCGCGGAAGAGATCGAGGTCACCCTCACCTCACATCCGGCGGTGCGCGACGCGGTGGTGTGCGGCCGGCCGTCGCAGCGTTGGGGCTCCGAAGTGGTCGCCGTGGTGGAGTTGCAACCCGGTCGGGACGTCGACACCGCGACGTTGCGCGACCACTGCAAACAGACCCTCGCTCCATACAAGGCGCCCCGCGACGTCGTCTTCGTCGAACGGGTGCTCCGCAGCCCCAGCGGCAAGGCCGACTATCGGTGGGCGGAGGCCCTCGTCCGCCGCGACCCCTGAAGGCCGGTGACGACCGAACCGCCGGGATGCCCGGACCGGCATCGTTCCCCCGTTCTTCCACCGTGGAACGCCACTCGTCCACCGTGGAACACCGCCGCTCCCCCGGCCGTCGACATGATGATGCGGCAGCGCCCCACAGGCCTTCGTCGCGATGATGTCGACATGGGTTATGAGATCACGCTCCGAGACCGCACCACCGAACTCGTCGCCGACGCCGACACCTACGCCCACGACAAGTCGATGACCACCTTCTACCGAACGGCGAACGCGCGCCGAACGGTCGACTGCTGGGCCACCCCGCTCGCGAGCGTGCGCACGGAGGAGATCCTGCTCATCCGGCTTCACGAGGCGGTGGCGTGCACGGCCGCACCGGGCGCGGTTCGGAGCGTTCGCGACTGCGTTCACTAGTGTCTGGCGGGTGAGCGACCCTGGTACCGGTGTGTCCGAACCCGCGCCCGTGGAGGTGCCGGCGGCCGGCACGGACGGTCCCACCACCGCCGACGACGCGCTCACGACGGTCGTCATCGGCGCCGGCCCCGCCGGGCTCACCGCCGCCTATCAACTGGGCAAGGCACATCGGAGCGTCACGGTCCTCGAGGCCGACGACATCGTCGGTGGCATCAGCCGTACCGTCGAGCGCGACGGCTGGCGCTTCGACATCGGCGGGCACCGCTTCTTCACCAAGGTGCCCGAGGTCGAAGCGCTCTGGCACGAGATCCTGCCCGACGAGGACTTCCTCATGCGGCCCCGTAAGAGCCGGATCTTCTACGACGGCAAGTACTTCGACTATCCACTCAAGGCGTTCAACGCGCTCTCCAACCTCGGCCTCGTCGAAGCGATCAAGTGCGTCGCGTCCGTACGCGATGGCACGGCTGCGCCCGCCCAGGGACCAGACCAACTACGAAGGCTGGCTGGTGGCACGGTTCGGTTGGCGCCTCTACCGGACGTTCTTCAAGACCTACACCGAGAAGGTGTGGGGTGTTCCCGTCAGCTCGATGCCGGCCGACTGGGCAGCCCAGCGGGTCAAGAACCTGTCGCTCAGCAAGGCGATCATCAACGCCGTCCTTCCCAACCGCAACCAGAAGGACATCGCGTCGCTAATCGAGGAGTTCCAATACCCCCGGTTCGGGCCGGGGATGATGTGGGAACGCTGCCGTGACCTCGTGGAGGAGCAGGGCAACGAGGTGCGCATGCGCACCCGCGTGCTCGAGATCCGCCACGCCGACGGCCGGGCCACGGAGGTGGTCGCCGAGCACGACGGCGAGGTGTGCACCTACCCGGCAGAGCACGTCATCAGCTCGATGCCGTTCCCCGCGTTGCTCAAGGCGATGAGCCCGCCGGCACCCGAAGCGGTGCGCACGGCGATGGACGGGCTGTCTTTCCGGGACTTCCTGACCGTCGCGCTCGTCGTCTCGACCGAGGACACGTTCGACGACAACTGGATCTACATCCACTCACCGGCGGTGAAGGTCGGCCGGATCCAGAACTTCCGCTCCTGGTCTCCCTACATGGTCAAGCCCGGTCACACCTGCCTGGGCCTGGAGTACTTCGTGTTCGAGGGCGACGAACTGTGGACGATGGACGACGACGACCTGGTCGAGCTCGGCAAACGCGAGCTGGCCCAGCTCGGCCTGGTGGACCCGTCGCGGATCGAGGGCGGCTACGTGGTGCGGATGCGCAAGGCCTACCCGCACTACGACGAGACCTACCAGCGCAACGTCGACATCGGCCGTGAGTGGCTCGCCCACCACGCGTCCAACGTGTGGCCGGTGGGCCGTAACGGGATGCACAAGTACAACAACCAGGACCACTCGATGTTCACGGCGATGCTGACGGTGGAGAACATCTGCCGTGACGCCGGCAACGACATCTGGGAGGTCAACGTCGAGGACGAGTACCACGAGGAGCAGACCGGGCGCTTCAACGCCGACAACGCCTCCTCCGGCACGGCATCACCCGGATCGTCTCTGCACACGGTCCGCTCCGGCACGGGGCGCGACGCTCCGATCATCCCCTCGTCCGCGCCGCGGATCAGCCGCAATGGAACCGGGCGCTCAGGTGCTGCCGATCCGGCGGGCACGGGCACGCTCCAGGACGAGGTTCGCGACCAGGCCGGTCCATCCGGTCTGGTGTGACGCCCCGAGTCCCCTTCCGGTGTCGCCGTCGAAGTACTCGAAGAACTGGAGGTGGCCGCGCAGGGAGGGCTCGTCGACGAACGCGGAGGGGAGCGGTAACGAAGGCCGTCGACCGTCGGCCCCGGGTTCGAACAACGAGATCAACCGGTCGGCCAGATCGTCCGCAACCTCATCGAGCGTGCGGTGCACACCCGATCCCGTGGGGTGCTCGACGGTGAACCTGTCGCCCAGAACCCGGTGATAACGCCGAAGCGCCTCCACCGCGAGGTAGTTCAACGGGACCCACACGGGGCCCCGCCAGTTGGAGTTGCCACCGAAGGTGCCCGTGGTCGACTCGGCCGGCTCGTAGCCGACCCGGTACTCGCTGCCTCCGATCCTCACGGCTACCGGTCGCTCGCGTTGCGCGGCCGACATCGACCTCAGGCCGTGCGGCGACAGCATCTGTGACTCGTCGAGCACCCGTGCCAGCACGCGCCCGAGCCGGTGCTCGGTGACGATCGCCAACAGCCGGCCCCTCATCGCCCCGCTACCGGTGTCGGCGTCGAGCACCTCGCAGTATTCGGTCTTGTGGGTGATGAACCAACGGAGCCGGGTGCCGAAATCGGGATGCCGTGTCATCTGGTCGGGTTCGACCACCGCGGAGGCGAACAACGGCACGAGGCCCACCATCGACACGATCGGGATCGGTATCACCGTGCCGTCGGGATGGCGGAACACGTCGCGGTAGAAGCCCAGGCGCTCGTCCCACAGACCGTGTCGGTTCATTGCGGTGGCGATGTAGGCGAAGTGCTCGAAGAACTTCGTGGCGACGTCCTCGTAGGAGCGGTCGCGCTCGGCGAGCCGCAGCGCGATCTGCAACAGGTCGAGGCCGTACATGGCCATCCACGCGGTGCCGTCGGACTGTTCGAGGATCCCGCCGTCGGGAACCGCCTTGGAGCGGTCGAAGGGCCCGATGTTGTCGAGCCCGAGGAATCCCCCCTCGAACACGTTGTTGCCCTCGGCGTCCCGACGATTGACCCACCACGTGAAGTTGATGAGCAGCTTGTGGAAGATCGATGCGAGGAAGTCGTGATCCCTGCCGCCATCGGCCTCGAACACCCGCAGAGCCGCCCAGGCGTGCAGTGGAGGGTTGGCGTCGCCGAACGCCCATTCATAGGCCGGCAGTTGTCCGTTGGGATGCATGAACCACTCACGGCACAACAGGGTGAGCTGGTGCTTGGCGAACTCGGGATCGATCTCGGCCAGGGTCACGCAATGACACGCCAGGTCCCATGCCGCGTACCAGGGGTACTCCCAGGCGTCGGGCATCGACATGACGTCGCGGTTGTTGAGGTGGCGCCAATGGGCGTTTCGCCCGCGTTTGCGGTCCTCCGGAGGAGGCGGACCGGCCGGATCGCCGTCGAGCCATTGCTCGACGTCCAGATGGTAGAAGCACTTCGACCACAACATCCCCGCGAAGGCCTGTCGGGCGATCTCGGCCTCCTCGTCGGTACATCCATCGAGGACCTCGCCGTAGAACTCGTCGGCCTCACGCCGCCGGGTCGCCGACACCGAGTCGAAATCGTCGAACGGATCGGTCCGATCCGAGTGTGATCCGGCCCACATACGTACGCGGAGCGTCGTCGCCTCGCCGGGTGCGAGCACCAAGCCGATCCGCGCGGCGGCCTTGGTACCACGACCCGCCGGATTGACCGTCGGCGCCCCTCCGACGACGTGGTCGCCGATGCCGTCCTTGGGATAGGGCGACTCGTTGAGACCACCGTCGAGCCGGACGTGGTTGGTCACGTTGTCACAGCACAACACCTCGGCACGGTTCGCCCCACCCGGAACCTCCACCGCCATCGCGTAGTCGCCCAGGGTCCGATGCGACGATCTCAGGCGCAACACGTCGGGCGTCGCACCGTCGTCCGAACCGGAGCGCCAACCGGTGCGCGACCCTCCAGGGCCGCCACGAGATGCGCCGGGGCCGGGGCTCACCGACTCCACCACGGGCACGTCGCGGTCCGGTGCCCACGACCAGGTGTTGCGAAACCACCACGTAGGAAGGACGTCGATCGTCGCGCCGACGATCCGAGGTTCCGGACCGTCAGCGCGATGCACAGGTCGTCGGGAGCGGCCTTCGCGTAGACGCAGTCGAGGTCGAAGACCTCGAGCCCGTCGAGGATCCCCGTGTCGGCGAGCTCGTACTCGGGCTCGTCCCGTGTGCGGGCACCGTTGGTGCGAACGAGGTCGCCATAGGGGAACTCGCGTCGGGGGTACAGGTAGCGCCAGCGCATCCAACTGTGCGTGGGCGTCGAGTCGAGGTACCACCACCACTCCTTCGCGTCCTCTCCGTGGTTCCCCTCATCGCCGGACAGTCCGAACAGGCGCTCCTTCAGGATGGGATCGACCCCGTTCCAGAACGCCCACCCGAAGCACATCGTCGCACCGATGTCGCAGAGCGCGCCGAGGCCGTCCTCACCCCAGCGGTAGGCCCGGGAGCGTGCGTGGTCGTGGGGGAAGTAGGCCCACGGTCGCTCGTCCTCGCTGTAGTCCTCGCGGACCGTGCCCCACTGCCGTTCGGGAAGGTACGGTCCCCAAAGCTTCCACGGCCCGGGTTCCCGCCTCGACCCGGTTTGCAAACGCCCGCGTTCGGCTCCGTCGCCGTGTCGGGCACTCGACGCCCCCACGGTCAAATCGTGCCCGCCGCCAACAAGCCGACGGTGACGATCGCGATCCCGATCCGGTAGTACGCGAACACCTTGAGGTCGTGACGCTGCAGGTAGCCGATCATCCACTTCACTGCGGCCACCGCGGAGACGAACGCGACCACCGCGCCCAACCCGGGGCGGCCGACGCCGAACACGTCGACCATGTTCGAGCCATCCTTGACGAGTTTGAAGAGCGTCGCGGCGGTGAGGGTCCCGAAGCCCAGCAGGAAGCTGAACTCGACCGCCACCGACATCGACATTCCCACCGCGAGCGCCCCCAGGATCGTCGCGAGCGATCTGCTGATGCCCGGCCAGAGCGCCACGCACTGCGCCACACCCACCAGCAACGCCTGGCCCACCGTGATGGCACCGACGCCGGTCGCTCCCACCGGAGGCGGGCCCATCCCGACGACACGCAACGGAGCGAACACCGCCCCGTCTCGGGGAGCCGGTGCGTCGCCGGAGAGTCCGCCGAGTACTCCCGACAAGGCCAGGATCGCCACCCCGCCGAGGATCCAGGCGACCACGACCGGCCATGGCCCGAACAACACCTCCTCGATCTTTGAGTCGAACGCCGCGCCGAGCACCGCAGCGGGGGCGAAGGCGACCAGGAGGCACCAAAGCAGGTGGCGCCCCTCGGCGTCACGGCCGAACAGACCCTCGATCATCTGCACGAAGCGCTTCCAGAAGACACCGGCGACGGCGACGATCGCTCCGAACTGAATCGCGATGGTGTAGGTGTTGATCGCGTCGAGGCCGGCGGAGCCCTTCCTCGACGGCAGCCCCATCAGCCTCGACGCAACCACCAGATGACCGGTCGAGGACACCGGGAGGAACTCGGTGATCCCCTCGACCACGCCGAGGACGGCGGCCTTGAGCCACGTCAGCGACTCCCCCGCGGCCGTGGCAGCCGAACGGGTGAGCACGGCCGCTGCAGCGGGGCTCGCGAGGACTGCGACGGCACCCGCCGCGAGCGCGACCGCGGCCGCCGCACGCCGACGCGCATGCCCCGTCCGTGCGGTGAGATCGACGTCGCGGGTCGGTGGGACGGGGTGGGGTTGCGACATGCGGTGGGCTCCATGGTGGGGACCGACGCGGCGGCCGAGGTCGACCGAGAGGGTAACGGTGCAGGTCCGCCCGCCACGGACACCGTCGACCGACGCCGTGTCAGGCGAAGTCGACCGATGCCTGACCGAACCACACGCCCAGTCCACCTCGGAGGCCGGCCTCGTTGCCCACGACCCGGAGTTTCGCCGCGGTGTCGGGGAACCTGCGCGCGAGATGATCGAGGTCCACCCGCTTCGCGTTCCCACCGCCGAGCACGATCGAATCGGGCCGGATCATCGCGTCGAGATCCGCGAGGGAGCGCTCCACGCGTCTGCGCCAACGCTTCTTCCCGACCCTCCGTCGCGTGGCGTCGCCCACGGCCTGGTTGTAGCTGGGGTCCTTCGCCGCCGGGTGATGGGCCAGCTCGAGGTGTGCAGCCAGGCGACCGTTGCGGAACAGCGACGATCCAAGGCCGGTTCCCAAGGTCAACACCAATTCGAGACCGCTCCCGGTGATCGCGCCGAGTCCCTGGACGTCGGCGTCGTTGGCGACGCGGGTGGGTATGCTGAGAGCGACGGCAAGCGCCGACGCCAGGTCGAACCCGTGCCACTTCGCCGAGAGCCCGGGATCGCTCCGCTCGCTCGGCCCGTCGGGCGTATCGAACTGCGGTGCCGAACGGATCACCCCGCGGCGGACCACCCCGGGGAAGCCGACTGCCGCACGATCGGCGGATGGAAGCGGGGCGGTCAGGTCGACCAGGGCCGCGACCAGCCGTCGGGGGGTCATCGGATAGCTCGTCGGCACTCGGACGCGGTCGGTCAACGGGGTTGCGGCCGAATCCAGCACCATGGCCTTCAGCCCGGTGCCACCGATGTCGATTGCCAGCGTGGTCCCCGCGGGGGTCGTCGAGCCACTGACCCCTCGGTCCTCCGGCTCGTCCCTCCTGTCCGTCCGGTCCGCCGCCGGAGGCCGGCCCGACCCGTCGAGGTCCCCACCGGGATCGTTGCTTCGCGACATGGGATCGACGCTATGTCGGCACGAGCGCTCCGGCTCGGCACGCGCACCGAGACCTTGCCCTCATACCGTTCCGTTGCATTCCGATCGGTACCGATATATCATGATCGCACCCACTAGATCATTCAGGAGGAGCAATGAGAGACCACCAGGAACGCGGCCGAGGGACCGAATCAGGGCCGGGCTTCGGCCCACCGTTCGGACCCGGACCCGGATTCGGACCGGGTTCGGGTCGCCGCCGCAAGCGCCGAGGCGACATCCGCACGGCCGTGCTCGCCGTGCTCGCCGAGCAACCCCGCCACGGCTATGAGATCATCCAGGCGTTGGAGGAGAAGTCGGGCGGAGCATGGCGACCGAGCCCGGGCTCGGTGTACCCGATGCTGCAGATGCTCGAGGACGAGGGCCTCGCCCGACCCAACGAGCGCGACGGAAAGCGGGTCTACGAGCTCACCGATGCAGGCCGCGCCGAGGCCACCGAACGCATGACCGACGCGGGAGGGCCGCCCTGGGCGGGCGGCGACGGCTCGGGGGGCCTGCGAATGGCCATGATGCAACTCGGTGCCGCCGCACGACAGATAGGGATGGCCGGTTCACGAGAGCAGGTCGAACAGGCCGTCGCGATCGTCAACGAAGCCCGCAAGCAGATCTACCGGTTGCTCGCGGCGGACTGAGGGCGCACCGACCTCTCACGCGGAGAGGTATCGGGTCGCCTCTCTCCTCGTCACCCCCGACATCGCATCGCGATGCCGCTCGACCCATGGCCCGGCGGTTCCCGGTCGACGCTTGGCGACCTCGCGAGCCACCCAGCCGATCGCCTTGCGGATGAAGAACTCGCGATCGTCCATCATGGCCTCGGCGTATCGGCAGAACTGTTGCCAGCGGTCGTCGGAGCGGCGGAGCGACCTCAGCAGGGCGAGCATCGCAGCACGCCGAACCCAGAGCTCGTCTGAGATCGCCCACCGGTCGAGGACGGGCTCGCACGTCTCGGGCGCCGCCTCGACGACGGCACCCGCCACGTCCACGGCAAGCCGGTCGACGATGGCCCACGTCTCACCGTCCGCGATCCGACCGCCGAGCCACTCGAGATCTTCCGGGGTCAGGACGGAAACCCGATGAGCGAGCAACTCCGCAGCGGCAACCCGATGCTCGAACGGGGCCGCGACCCCGACGCCCCACATCTCCTCGACAAGCCGAACGAGGGACGAGCGGGCGAGGATCCCATACTCGTCCAGGACCGCGCGGACGACCGCTCGGACCGCCGGAACGGAGCAGCCATAGAAGGTGCGGCTGCTCTTGAGGTATTCCTGCTGTCGAGCGGCCCGCACCGGGTCGCCGCACGTGCCGAGCCGTTCCACGAGGGCATCGGCCGCCTGGGCAACCACCGGGTCACCGGGTACGGCGGCATCGGGCCGACCTGTCACCGACGGTCCCGCCATGGCCTGACACCGTAACCACCGACCGGGCAGACTCGGACGATGAGGGCGATCGATCCAGATGAGCGCACCGAGCACAACGTGTTGGGTGGCCTCCTCGAACCCTGTGGCACCGAGCCGATGACCGGCTTCTTCCGCGACGGATGCTGTCGCTCAGGCCCCGAGGACCGGGGCCGCCACACCATCTGCGCGGTCGTGACGGCGGAGTTCCTCGAACATCAACGATCCATCGGCAACGATCTGACCACCGCGGCACCGCAGTACCGCTTTCCCGGTCTGAAGCCCGGCGACCGATGGTGTGTCACCGCCCTCAACTGGCTGCGGGCACACCACGACGGAGCAGCCGCGCCGGTGGTGCTGGCCTCGACCGCCGCGGCCACCCTCCAGATCGTTCCGCTCGACGTATTGACGCTCTACGGAGTCGACGTCCCCGACGATCCGGGTTCGTTGGTCGACTAGCACCGGACCGGGCGGGACCCGGGCTCCGGGCGGTGTGACATCGGGCCCACCCGTACGTGATGCCGTGCAGCCAACCCTGCTTTTCTCTACTATCTGATAGAGAAACATCACCTCGATCGGAGGACACGACGATGGCCACTACGACCGCGACCACGCTTGCCGATGCCGTCACTGCCAATCCCGCCGCGGCGCGGTCTTCGACCGACTCGGCCTCGACTACTGCTGTCACGGCACCCGAAGCATCGTCGAGGCGTCCAAGGCCGCCGGCCTCGACCCGGATCTCGTGACGTCCGAACTCGCTGTCCTGGACGCCGGCGACACCGAGTGGGCCACGCTCGATCCGGCCGCGCTGGCCGAGCACATCGTCGAACAGCACCACCGGTACCTGCACGAGGAGCTGCCGCTGCTGGACGCCCTCGCAGCGAAGGTGCTCTCGGTGCACGGCGAACGACACCCCGAGCTCGCCGAGGTACGCCGCCTCGTGGCCGCCCTCCGCGAGGACCTCGATCCGCACCTCATGAAGGAGGAGCGGATCCTGTTTCCCGCCATCGCCGCACTCGCAGCGGGACAGACGGAGTTTCCGTTCGGTTCGATCGCCAACCCCATCCGCATGATGACGCTCGAACACGACGGTGCGGGCGAGCTGCTCGAGTCACTCCGCAGTGCGACGGGAGACTACACGGCTCCCGCCGACGCCTGCGCGAGCTACCAGTCGCTGTACCAGCGGCTGGCCGACATAGAGGCCGACACCCACCTGCACGTCCACAAGGAGAACCACGTGCTGTTCCCCGCAGCGCTCCGGATGGCCGGCGCCGCCGAGGACTGACCCCCCCCCCGAGCGCCCCCGCCCCCCACCTTCCCCCTCCCACCTGTTTTGTCGCGCGAAAGTCGCGGCGTACGCGCGACTTTCGCGCGACAAAACAGGTGCTAGGAGTGGATTGGGTGGCCGGTCAGGCGACCGGTGCGCCCTCGCGACGGACGACGTCAACGATCGAGATCACTCCGGCCGGACACGCCATCGCAGCGTTCCAGGCATCGACGGCACGGTCGGGGGGAACCTCCAACATGTGCACGTCGATGATCCCCTCGGAGTCGAGCGGATACACGTCCGGCGCCCAACGGTGGCAGTTGCCCCACCCCTCGCACAGACCGGGATGCGCCTTCACGAGCAGCGATTCGCTCACCCCGTCGGGTTTGCGGGCCGTCACGGCCGGACCCACCGGAGCAACACGCGACGTGGCACCCCGCAGTGATCCCAACTCCGACGACGGCGACAGCCCATGACGACACCCCGCATTTCTCTAGTGCAAAGTCGAAGAATAGCAATCCCCGCTCTCGATCGGACCGACGACGCGACCCATCACGCCTGCGCGATGCGGACGAGGTTCCCCGACGGGTCCCGGAACGCGCAGTCACGCACGCCCCACGGCTGCTCGGTCGGCTCCTCCAGGACCTCGGCACCCGACGCGGCGACCCGCTCGAACACGGCGTCGAGATCCCCGGCGCGGAAGATCGCCGCCTGCATCGACCCCTTGGTGACGAGCTCGGCCAGGGCGTCGCCCTCCACCGGCGACCGACCGCCGTGTGGTTGAGACAACACGATCGAGACGTCCTGACCCGGGGCACCGAGGGTGACCCAGCGGAATCCGTTGGCGGAGACGTCGTTGCGGACCTCCAACCCGAGGGCGTCGCGGTAGAAGCCGAGCGCCTCCTCCGGGTCGTTGACGGTGATGAACATGGTGGAGACGGTGATGGTCATGGTTTGACCCTACGAAGCCGCCCCGACCGGGGCTTCTCCGATCCTGCTCGGTTCGCGGTCGGAACAGGATCGCCGACCCCCAGGTGCATCGTGGGCGCTGCCACCGTTCGTGCCGATCCCGATACGACTCGGTTCAGACCACGGCCCGCACCGTCTCGTCGTCGCGATGGCGCAGGGGACGGGTGGCGAGCTTGCGGACACATGACGACATCTCCTCCCATCCGCCGTGGTCGAGCCCGCGGTAGCGCGACGGGGTGGTACCGACGATCTCCGTGAAGCGGGCACTGAACGACCCGAGCGACGTGCAGCCGACCGCCATACACGCCTCGGTCACCGATGCTCCGTGGCGCAGCAGGTCCTTTGCCCGCTCGATCCGACGGGTCATGAGATACGCATAGGGGGTCTCGCCGTACGCCTCGCGAAATCGGCGGGAGAAGTGCGCCGGCGACATGTCGGCGGCACGCGCGAGGACGGCCACCTCGAGCGGCTCGGCGAACTCACGATCCATGAGGTCGCGCGCCCGACGAAGCGACGCCAATTCGACGAGGCGTTCAGGCGTCATCGGGGCAGTTTGCCGTGGAATGTGGTTGATTTCATGGAAGACCGCGAACTCCGGATGTAAGGTATCCCTAACAACGTTGAGGAGTTCGATATGACCATCACCAGCACCGCGCCGACCGAGAAGATCCAGGGCCACTGGTTGTTGGCCAGGCTCGGCAAGACCGTGCTCCGACCGGGCGGCCGCAAGCTCACCTCCACCATGCTCGACGCGGTCGACGTCACCAGCACCGACCGCGTCGTCGAGTTCGCTCCCGGAATCGGCGCCACGGCGAAGCTGATCGTGGCCCGTGGCCCGGCGTCCTATACGGCGGTCGACCCGAACGAGGACGCCGTCGCGGCCACCGGCACGGCGGTGGGATCCGCCGGGGGGACCGTGTTGACCGCACATGCACAACATGTGCCCATGGACGACGGCACGGCAACGGTCGTCGTCGGCGAGGCGATGCTGACCATGCAGAGCGACGACAACAAGCTCGCCGTCGTCCGCGAGGCGGCCCGCCTGCTCGCACCGGGAGGTCGATACGCGATCCACGAGCTCTCCGTCGTTCCCGAGGACCTCGACGACGCTGTCGAGCAGCAGATATGGGACGATCTCTCCCACACGATCCACGTCGGGGCCCGGCCGCTTCGCACCTCTGCGTGGCGGGAGTTGCTCGAGAACAACGGGTTCGTGGTCCGCCGGGAACTCCACGCACCGATGGCCTTGTTGTCACCGGCACGGATCGTCGCGGACGAAGGGCTGCTCGCAACCGCCCGGTTCTGCACCAACGTCGCCCGCGACGGTGCGGCTCGACGACGCGTCAACGAGATGCGCCGTTGCTTCACCCGCTGGTCGGACCACCTCTCGGCCGTCGCGCTCGTCGCCGAGCGCGTGAACACCGAGGTGTAACCGACGCGTGGCATAGCCTCGCCGTCATGGCCCTCGACGACGAGCTCGTGAACCGGGCGTGTTGGAGGATCCCCAACGCACTCACCCTCGTGGGGTCGAGATCGGGCGACGAGCGCAACGCGATGACCACCACATGGGTCAGCCAGTTGTCGATGGAGCCGGTGCTACTGGGCGTGTCCGTCGACACGGCGGCACTCACCCATCGGCTCATCACCGACAGTGGCGCCTTCACCGTCAACCTGTGGACCGCCGACGACACGAGGGTGTTCGTCAAGTTCTCCAAACCCGCGGCCTACGAGGCGGGGACCCTCAACGGCCGACCGGTCCACGAAGCGACCACGGGAGCCCCCGTGTTCGACGAGGCGCTCGCGTGGTTCGACTGCGCGGTGGCTCACACCCTTCCGCTCGGCAGCCACACCCTCTTCGTCGGGGAGGTGGTCGATCTGGCACTCCGTGACGACGAGCCGCGGGCGGCGAACAACTCCGACACGCGGATGAAGTACGGCGGTGTCCGTCGTCACGGTCACGGCTAAATCCGCCGCGCCGACCCCGCTCAGTTGTCGATGGAGCGCTGGTAGGCACGCACGGCCAGCGGCGCGCAGATGACGATGATCCCCGCGATCCACAGCCACGTGTACGCCACCGGATGGCGCAGCGGCCACGCGCTGTCCGCTGCCGCCGTGCTGTGGGGGTTGCCGAACAGACGCCGGAGCCCATCGGACAACGTGGTGGCGGGGTTCCAGGTCGCGATGGTGCGCAACGCGGTCGGCATCGAACCGAGCGGAACGAACGTGGAGGCGACGAAGGTGATGGGGAACAGCGCGGCGAACGCGATGCCCGTCACACCCTCGGGGGTGGCGACGACGCTGCCCAACAACACCCCGATCCAGATCATCGCGAAGGCGAACGCGAAGGTGAGGCCGTAGGCGCCCAGAGTGTCGATCCAACCACCTCGGATCCGCCATCCGACGATGTAGCCGGTGATCGACATCAACACGATCGGCAGCGCTGCCTTGATGAGGTTGGCGACGGCGTGACCACCGAGCACCGCTCCGCGGGAAATGGGCATCGACCGGAACCGGTCGACCGCCTGATTCTTCCGGTCGTTGGCGATCCCCATCGCGACGCCGAACGCACTGAACACGATGGTCTGGGCGATGATGCCGCCCATCAGGAACTCGCGGTACTGCTGGGCGGTCCCGTTC
Organism: Microthrixaceae bacterium; assembly: GCA_041394325.1. Taxonomy (GTDB): domain Bacteria; phylum Actinomycetota; class Acidimicrobiia; order Acidimicrobiales; family Microtrichaceae; genus JAWKIJ01. The sequence goes on along the minus strand of JAWKIJ010000001.1, from coordinate 1,856,531 downwards.
GCACCCACCTTGATCGCGCCGCCGAACACGTAGGCGAACAGCACGACGAACATGATCGGCTGGATCGTCGCGTCGCTCAGCGCCTCCGGTTGTCGCTTCATGTGCACCAGGCCTCGCCGGGCGATGACCCAGACGTCGTGGAGCACACCCCTCGGTGGATGGGGATCGGTCCGCTGGTCCAGCACTTCGGTGCCTCCGAGGGTCGTGACGGCGGTCATAGGGCGACCGCTCCGGGGGCGGCGTCGAGTTGGTCGCCGGCATCGGCCGGTGCCCCGGTGAGGGTGAGGAACACCTCGTCGAGTGTGGGTTGACGGAGGCTCAGGTCCTCGACCTCCACCCCTGCGGCCGCGAGTGCGTTGGCAACCTCGGCAAGGCCGACGACACCGTGCCCCGTCGGGGAGGTGGCCGTTCGTGCCGCACGATCGACGAGTGCCGCGGTACCGGTGACGGCGCCCAGCAGCGACGCAACCTCGTCGAGGCTCCCCGCACTCGAGACCGTGACGCCGATGTTGTCACCGCCCACCTGCCGTTTGAGGCTCCGGGCATCGCCCCGCGCGATCACACGCCCGTGATCGACGACCACGATGTCGTCGGCAAGGCGGTCCGCCTCCTCCAGGTACTGGGTCGTCAGCAGGATCGAGACACCGCGATGGACCAGTTGCTCCAACACCTCCCACAAGTCGTTGCGGGCCCGGGGGTCGAGGCCCGTGGTGGGTTCGTCGAGGAACAAGACCTGGGGTCTCGCGACCAGGGTTGCGGCCAGGTCGAGACGACGTCGCATCCCGCCCGAGTACGACCCGCTCACCTTCCCCGCCGCATCGGCGAGATCGAACTCGTCGAGCAACTCGGCGGCACGCGCCTTGGCGTCGGCGCGCCGCATCTGGTGCAGTTCACCGATCATCACGAGGTTCTCGAACCCCGTGAGCAGCGGATCCACCGTCGCGTCCTGCGCCGCGAGCCCGATGCGACGGCGGACCTCACCCGGATGCCCGACGACGTCGAACCCGGCGACCCGGGCACTGCCCTCGTCGGGTGCGGTCAGCGTGGTGAGGATGCGCACCGCGGTGGTCTTCCCCGCTCCATTGGGTCCCAACACGGCCGGGACCGTTCCGGTCTCCACCACGAGATCGACGCCGCCGAGCGCGGTCTTGTCGCCGAATCGCTTGACGAGGCCGACGGCTTCGACGGCCTTGGAACTGGTCATCGACCGACCTCCGTGTGGCGTGGGCGGGGTGCCGTCCCTGCGACGGCACCGCGTCAGGCGACACTAGAACGCGGTAGACCCCCGGCCGCACCTCTATTTCGGCGGCGCCCCGATCGTCACGGTGCAGGGGCGCCGCGGGCGGACACCGAGCCCGCCGGCCTGCTCACGTGTGCTGCCGGGTCGCGAAGCGACGCAACACGGCGCCGTCGGCGGAGGAAGCGGCGGGGCCGTACGCCGCGCTATACAGCGCCATCCGGCCACATTCACACGACACCGCCAGCAGGATCGCCTCGTCGCCGGGATCGCTCGACCCCTCGAAGCGCAAGGTCGTGTCGACCCGCATCGCCGCAGGATCCTCCACCGCTCCGCAACTCCCGCAGGACAGTTGGCCATCCTCGGTGGCTACGAGGTCCGCGGTGTAGCCCGCTCCCCGCAATCGGATCATCGCCGCGGCCAGTGTGTCGTCCTCGCTCATGAGATGCCTCCCTCGGTCTCCATCGCCACTCTGATCCTGCATCCCGCCCGCTCCGGCGGCCCGACGACGAGGTCGGTGACCGACGAACCGTCCGCCGACGCGTCGGCGACTCCCTCGGCAATTCCGCGGTGCAACTCACAGACGATCTCGGGTGCCACCGTCGCGGGACCCACGAAGGGACAGCGACCGAGGACCACGTCGATCCCCGAAGACGTGTTGTAAACCTGGGGTTCGAAGCCGAGACGGCGACCGACTGCGTCGAGTATCTCGACGGTGTCGGCGTCAGGGCCGTACTCCACCGCGAGGCGGCGCCCTGCCCGGCGCCCCACGTCCCGAGCGTCGCCGTCGCCCCGGAGCAGTTCGAGCAGCATCGTCGATAGCGCCTCGAAGGGACCCGTTCCACCCCACCGCTCGATCGCCCCCGGCATCGGCCGGTAGCGCAATCGCGGGCGCCCCGGCCCCGACGGCCGATCGCGCTCCTCGATCACGAGGGACGCCTCGCACAACTTCGCGAGGTGCTGACGGATCGCGTTGTGGTTGAGTCGGAACAGTTCGGTCAGCTCGGCCACCCCGACCGGCCGCGCGGCGTCACGGATGCGGGCGAAGATCGCGTGGCGGGTCGGATCCCCCAGTGCACGGCTCTGCAACAACAGCAGCGGATCGACGGGATAGGCGGTTCTGGCCATCGACGTCTCCGGTATGTCTCGGCAGGGTTCTCGGACCACACCCTTCTAGCAGAGCAATTCTTCTAGTGGAAGACAGAGCAATCCACGCCGAGACATCAGCCGATTTGCCGTCGGGCGAGGTACTCCGTCGCCCGGACCGGCTTCGCGCACGCGAGCCATGCGTCGAGGAGGAGATCGCGCATGGCGGCCGCGGGTACGACCGAAAGTTGGACGAGCACGGCGGCGTAGCCGTCGAAGTGCGCGATGGTGAACACACCCTGCACCCCCGACTGGAGAACGGCCGCCTTCTCGTCGAGGCCGTCGGTCGCCACCGCGACGATGTCCCCCGAGCGGAGCGGCGAGTCGCCGAAACGCCTGATGTCGGCCTTGGTGAAGGGGCGCTCCCAGACGAAGGCCTTGCCGTCGACCGACCAGGTGGTGTTGCCCCAGCGTCGGCCCTCGGTCACTCCGGGGAACGACATCGCCAACTCCTCCACCTTGGCGAGCGTGAACACCGGCGCGACCCTACCGAGGGTGCGCGTGTCGGACCCGCGGCGACGCGACAGGATGAGGGCATGGCGATCCCGTTCGGCCATGACCTATGACCCGTTGCCATATTTTCTAGGTTTTGCTAGAAGAACAGCGCGCTCGCGTAGGCGCGTCGACTGGAGGCACCGATGCCCGTTCCCGTACCGGCCGGTTACGACCTGACCAACCCCGACATCTATGCGGAGGCCGTTCCACTGGCGGAGTTCGCATGGCTCCGCCGTTCGGCACCCGCCTTCTGGAACGAACAGACCGTCGAGAACTCCAGTTTCGAGGACGGCGGCCTCTGGGTCCTGTCTCGTCACGCCGACGTCAAGGCCGTGTCGTGTGCCCGCACGGGATGGTCGAGCGAGGAGAACACGGCCATCGTCAAGTTCGATGGCAAGACCGTCGGCTACCAGGAGCGTCACATCCAGAAGGGGATGATGCTCAACATGGACGAACCGCGGCACACCCGAGTCCGCGGAGTCGTGTCCCGCGGAGTGTTCACCCCGCGGGGCGTGGCGCAACTCGAGAAGGTGCTGGAGGAACGCGCACAGCAGATCGTCCTGGCCGCGCGCGACAAGGGGTCGGGTGACTTCGTCGACGACATCGCCTGCGAACTGCCGCTCCAGGCAATCGCCGATCTCGTGGGGTTCCCCCAGGAGGACCGCCGAAGGATCTTCGACTGGTCCAACCAGATGATGGCCTACGACGACCCCGACTTCGACGTCGACCCGGCCCAGGCGGCCGCGGAGATCCTCGGCTACGCCGCCGAGATGGGCGAGGATCGCAAACAACACCCCAAGGCCGACATCGTCACACGGCTGGTCGCCGCCGCCGACGACGAGGTGGTCTCCTCGGAGGAGTTCGCATTCTTCGTCCTGCTCCTCGCGGTCGCGGGCAACGAGACCACCCGCAACGCGATCAGCCACGGAATGCAGGGGTTCTTCGACAATCCCGACCAGTGGGAGCGCTACAAGGCCGAGCGACCGACGACCATGGCCGACGAGGTGGTCCGCTGGGGAACACCGGTCCAGATGTTCCAGCGCACGGCGATGGAGGACGCCGTGATCGGAGGCCAGGAGATCGCCGCGGGCCAGCGGGTCGGACTGCTGTACGGGTCGGCAAACTACGACGAGACGGTCTTCGACCATCCCGAACGCTTCGACATCATGCGGGACCCCAATCCCCATGTCGGCTTCGGCGGTGGCGGGGTCCACTTCTGCCCGGGCTCGCACCTGGCCAAGCTGGAGATCAACCTCATGTTCAACGCGATCGCCGACCTGGTCCCCGACATCGCCCCCGACGGTCCACAGCGTCGGCTCCGCTCGGGCTGGCTCAACGGCATCAAGTCGATGCCGGTGACCTACCGGTGAAGGCGACCATGACCGCGGCCATGGCCACCGCCGGATCAGGCCCCGCGCCCGTCGACTTCTCGACCGCAGGGACCGCCACCCCCTCGACGCCCGGCGAAGGACGAGTGGTGACACGGGCAGCGGTTCGCCGAATGGTGCAGCGGTGGTCCTCCGCCGTCCCGTTCGTCGCAGTCGGCGCGGTGTCGATCGTCGCCGGGGGCTTGGTGGCGGCGGTGGCACGGCCCACCGGCTTCGAGATGGGATCGTGGTTGGCCGCGTTCTTGGTGCTCGTGGCCGGAGTGGCGCAGATCGGCTTCGGTGCGGGTCAGGCGTGGTTGGCCGACGAGCCACCGCGTCCCGACACCGTGCAGATCGAACTGGCGTCGTTCAATCTCGGCCTGGTCGGTACCGCGGTGGGCAGTATCGCCTCCCTCCCGCTGGTCACGACACTGTCGGCGATTCCGGTGGTGCTCGCCCTCGGCCTGTTCCTCCGCGAGGTCCTGCACAGCACCGCGAACCCGCGTTGGGTCCGCGTGCTCTACCAGGGACTCGTCGCGCTGGTACTGCTCAGCACACCGGTCGGCCTGATCCTCGCCTGGCTCCGCCACGGCTGACCCGACCGGGCCGCCGAAACCTCACGTTCGGCCCGACGACGGGGATCCGCCACGGAACGTCAGCATCGCCCGCGCGTCCGCCGGGACGCCATCGGGTGGGAGTTCACGGATCCGGAGACAGCACTCCGCACGTTCGGGCTCCTGCGCGACGAGCTCGGCGATACGCATACCTCCACCCCCGGACTCACCGTCGACTCCGCCGAGGAGACCCTCGGCCAGCCCGAGGTGCAATGAGCACACCGCCTCACGGGCATCGACCGCGGTCGACGCAAACGGACAGCGGTGCAGGATCATGTCGGCACCACCTTCGACCTCTCGAACCTCCGGGTCGAACCCCTGGCGGGCCATCGCCGCACCGATGTCGGCGACGGCATCACCCGACGGCACCGGAACCCGCATCCGCTCACCCGCCCGCCTGCCGACCTCGCCGGGGGACAGACCGGTCGTGATGACCTCGGCCAGCAGTCCGCTCAGTTGCTCGTAGGGACCGTTGCTCCCCCATCGCCCCTCTGCCACGGGGTCGACCACGTACTCGAACGGCGGGCGGCCACGGCCGGATGCCGGTGCCTTCCGCTCCACCACGAGGCCGGCCGAGACGAGCCGGGCCAGATGTTGACGGATCGCGTTGTGATTGAGCGCGAACCGTTGGGTGAGCTCGCTCACGCCCATCGGGCGTCCCAGCTCCGCGATGCTGGAGAAGATCGCGTGCCGGGTCGGGTCACCGAGCGCTCGGGCCTGTTGTTGCAGTGTGGTCATCGTCGTTTCCCGGAGTGCTGTCGTGCCGACCCTTCGTGAGGCCCGGTTGCAGTGTTCGGGACGGGTACCCGTCGATCGGACGAGGTCGGCCGAGACGCTCGAAGGACCCCGGTGCACGGACCCTACCGAACCCACAACTTCTAGTCTATGGTAGATAAAATAGATCCTGATGCCAAGGATCCTCGTCTCCGAACCCGAACGCATCGCCACCAGCCCCGGGAGGAACCCCGGTGACCTCCGCCCCAGGCCAGCCGAGCCAAGCCGCCCAGCGACGTGCCAAGCCGCACGCCTCGACGCGGGGTGCCGCCGACCGGGTTCGTCGCTCCCACGCCCAGACCCGCTCGACGCTGCGACTGGCGTTGTGCTTCCTCGGGGCTTCGGCACTCGCCGCCGCGTGGCCCGGTCACCGATGGTTGGCGCTGCACCTGCTGCTGGCCGGAGGATTCGTCACGGCGATCAGTGCCGGCACCCTCATGTTGACCGTGACCTGGTCGGCGGCACCCGCACCACCGGACCGGTGGGTCGCCGTCCAACGCTGGTGTGTCGTCCTCGGTGCGGCAGGGCTCGCCGTCGGGCGAAACGCCGGGTTGCCCGTGGCCGTGGTGGGAGTGTCCGGGTCGGTATACGTCCTGGGCCTTCTCACCCTCGGTCTCCTGTTGGCCCGGACCATCCGCCGCGGCACCGAGCGGCGATTCGATGCCGCCGTCGGCGCCTACATGTGCGCCATCACGGCGGGCATCGCCGGCAGTGGTCTCGGCCTCACCATGGCACTCGGTACGCCATCGCCCTCGCTGCGCGGAGCGCATGTGACGGCCAACCTGTTGGGCCTCGTCGGGCTCACGATCGGTGCCACGCTGCCCTTCTTCGCGGCGACGGTCGTCCGGGCGCGCATGGCCAAGCGAACGACCGCCCGGCGGCTGGTGGTGACCTTCGGGTGGCAGGTGTGCATGGTCGCGGCGGGCGTCGCCGCGCTCGCCGCCGACGCCGCATCGTCGGCGGCCGCAGCACTCTGCGGCTACGCCGTCGGCATCGTCGCCGTCGGTGTGTGGATGCCACCACCGACGCGACGCCAACTCGCCTGGGCAGGGCCACGGCTGGTGGCACTGTGGGCAGGGTGCGCCTGGTGGTGCACCGCCCTCGTCGCCACCGCGGTCGACACCGCGGCCGGTCGCACCGCGTTCGGTGGGCGGTGGCTGCTCGTGCTCGCAATCTCCGCGTACGGACAGATCGTGTGGGGGTCCCTCGCGTATCTCCTACCGATGCTGCGCGGCGGCGGCCACGAGCGGCTGAGCGAAGGTTTCGCCACCACCAGGTCGTGGCCGGGACTGCTCGCCGCCAACGTGGCCGGCTTCGCCATGGCAGGCTCGTACATGCCCGTCGCCGCCGCCGCGATCGCCGTGTGGGTCCTCGACGGCGCAGCGCGGGCGATAAGGGTCGGGACCACCCGTGCGCCCCGACCCGACGAGCAACCACCCAACTCCGAGGAGTGATATGAGCACGTTCCTGCTGCCGCCGACGCCGATCACCTCCCTGGAGGACTACCTGGCCACCGACGTCGGAGGCGAGGGCGTCGCGGCGGCACAGCGAATGGGGCCTGCCGCAACGATCGATCTGGTCACCGCGTCCGGGCTCCGCGGGAGAGGTGGTGGAGGATTCCCGACCGGGCGCAAGTGGGCGGGTATCGCCGCACAGGCCGGGGCCCGCCGCTACCTCGTGTGCAACGGTGCCGAGGGCGAGCCGGGCACGTTCAAGGATCGGTGGCTGCTCCGCACCAACCCCTACCAGGTGGTCGAGGGCCTGATCATCGCCGCCTTCGCCGTAGGTGCAACCGAGACCTATGTGTGCCTCAAGGCATCCTTCGAACGCGAGATCGAGGCGCTCACCCGGGCGGTACAGGAGTTCCAGACCGGCGGCATCTGCGCCGACTGCATCGTGAACATCGTCGCGGGACCCGACGAATACCTGTTCGGCGAGGAGAAGGCCATGCTCGAGGTCATCGAGGGCAAACCGCCGCTACCGCGATGGTTCCCGCCCTACGAGCACGGCCTGTTCGCCGCCGCGCCGCAGGAAGGGTGGGAGGCCGGGCCGCACGGTCCGGATCGCCGTACCGACGAATCCAATCCGACCCTCGTCAACAACGTCGAGACCCTCGCCAACGTCGCGCACATCCTGGCCAACGGCGCGGACTGGTTCCGCTCCATGGGCACCGCGGAGTCGCCCGGCAACGTCGTGGCCACGGTCGTAGGCGACGTCGCAGCGCCGGGCGTCGGTGAGGTCGAATTGGGCACCCCGCTCGCGACGGTGATCGACGCCGTGGGAGGAGGGGTCGGGCGCGGCCGCAGCGTGAAGGCCGTGTTCTCCGGCGTCTCCAACCCGGTGATCACCTCGGCGGACCTCGACGCCCCCGTCAGCTACGAGGGCTTCGCCGCGATCGGCAGCGGCATGGGTGCCGCGGGCTTCGTGGTGTACGACGACACCGCGTGCATGGTCGCGGCGACGCACCGCTTCTCACGCTTCTTGTCGATCGAGTCGTGTGGACAGTGCCCACCGTGCAAGCTCGGCTCGGGCGAGATCACCGCCGCGCTCGCGCGGATCGAGGGCGGATCGGGCACCGATCGCGACGTCTCGACGATCGCGGGTTGGCTCGAGCGGGTCACCGACGGAAGCCGATGCTTCCTGGCGACCGAGGAGCAGCGTCTCGTGTCGAGCATGCTCCGCGCCTTCCCCGAGGAGTTCGCCCGACACATCGAAACCGGCTCCTGTCCGCTCCCGTCGGAGCGTCCCACCCCGAAGCTGGTCGACCTCACCGACGGCGAGGCGGTCTACGACGCCGCGTTCGCCCGCAAACGACCCGACTGGACCTACGACCCCGAATAGCGGCCTCGAGCATGGCGGATCCCGAACGACTCAACGGGCGGGCGGCTGGGACGTGTTGCGCGGCGCCCCTTCGCGGGACGCCTTCAGCTTCCTGCGGTTGGCCGACCGCGACTCGTCGTCGCCCGTCGGAGGCAGGCGAAACCCCGTGTAGAGCACGCGCCGCGGGGTCTCCGTCGGCGCCTGTGCCATGTGCAGCGTGCAGCTCAGGTGCACGGTGACGTCGCCGACGTCGGTCGCCAACGCCACGTCGGGGAGGTCGAGCGCGCCGGTGTCGAGGAGCGCGGGCCAGAGCAGGGCCCGATGCGAGCCGGCGATCACCCGGAGCTGACCCGACGTCGGCCCGGCGCCGGTCACCGAGACGCCCACGGTGAGCCCGCAGCATTCATAACTGTGCCGGCCGAGGCTGCAGTCCTTGTGCCAGGGGATGTCGGAGATCCCCGATACCACACCGATGGGTTTGAACAGCGCCTCGACCCGGTTGTCGGTGGCCCACTCGGTGGTATGGCCGCATCGCGCGATCTCCGCGACGCGAAGGAGCCGGGGATCCTCGAGGATCGACGACACGGTCGCGGAGTGTCGTTCGAAGCGCTGCATCCTCACGACCTGTTCCGATCCGTCGGCGAGGGTTGCCCACCAACTGTCACCGTCACCGGGCATGTAGTTCGGTACGGCGCGGTCCATGTCGTCGCTGACGCCCGCCATCTCCGCGGCGGTGAAGACACCGCGGAGATGCACGAACCCCGCGGTGCCGAGGAACGCGAGGATCTCGTCGGGATCGTCGTCGAGAGTGAAGCGACGACCGAGGTCCACCGGCACGTCCACGTCGCCACGCCGGTGGATCCGCCGGCGGTCTAGCACCGCCCGCAACACCAGCCACCAGTCGAGCACTCCGCCGATACGGCCGTGCGGTTGGTCGAGTGTGCCGGCGGTCATCAGCCCGATCGGGGTCACCTGGTCCGCGAGGAGGTCGTCGAACTGTTCGGCCGTCAACCGCACCTCGGCGACGGGCGGCCCATCGGCGGTTGCGGCGACGGTGTCGTCGTCACCGATCGGCATCGCCGCGGGAGACCCGTCACCGTCGCGGTGCAACCGCCACGCCCGACCGTCCACGCGCAGTACCAGCGGCCGCAGGTCGAACTCGTCCGCGGATGGGATCAGATCGGCATGCGCCCTCAGAAGGCTCGGCAGCGTCTCGCCGAAGAACGAGTCGGGGGCGATCCGCTCACGAGCCTCGTCGTCGCGTCTCGTGCGCAGGTCCAGCGTCATACGACGACCCTAGGGTGATGCGCGCCGTCGGCCCTTCGCGACGACGTCGCCAACGGGGCTCGGGCTAGCCGAGCCCTCACCGGCCGGTTCGAGCTCGACCGTCTCGCCGATGAGCTGGCCGCTGTGCACGCGGGCGACGTTGTCGGCCAGCATCAGCGCCCGCTCCGCGCACGGACCCACCCAACCCAGCTCGACGGTCTCGTGGAACAACGTCAGCCATCGCCGGAAGTGCGAGGGCGTGAAGGGGGCCTGATCGTGCACCAGCGCGTGCGCGCGGAACGGGTTGCCCATGTAGCCGGGCAGGCCCAACAGGGCACGACACCAGAACGCGGTGAGCTTGGGAAGATGCTCGGACCAGTCGACCCGGGCGACGTCGTTGAACATGGGCCCCAACAGGTCGTCCTGGGCGACATCGGCGTAGAACCGCTTGACGAGCTCCGCAATCTCCTCGGGTGTGTCAAGATCTCGTGTGGGTTCGGGTCGCGGCACGTCCCGCATGAGGCATCCTCCGTCGTGTGCCGTGCGGCCTGCGGACCACCCGGGCTTTCACTCTGCTTTTCTCTAGTATAGAGTAGAACTAAAGAGCAGCAGGCATCGTCATCAGCACAAGGAGCACCCATGACCGACGTGATCGACCGTCTCGTCGAGCGACCCTACGCGTTCGGTTTCCACAGCGACATCGAAACCGAGCTCGCACCCAAGGGGCTTAACGAGGACGTCATCCGGTTGATCTCGGCCAAGAAGGACGAACCCGAGTGGCTGCTGGAATGGCGACTCGCCGCACTGCGGCACTTCCTCACCCTCGAGGAGCCGACCTGGCCCAAGGTCCAGCACCCCCCGATCGACTACCAGGACATCTACTACTGGGCGGCTCCGAAGCCGAAGGGCCCCGCGCCCAAGAGCCTCGACGAGGTCGACCCCGAGATCCGCGCCACGTTCGACAAGCTGGGCATCTCCCTCGCGGAACAGGAGCGCCTCTCCGGTGTGGCCGTCGACGCGATCATCGACTCGGTGTCGGTGGCGACCACCTTCAAGGCGAAGCTCGCCGAGGTCGGCGTGATCTTCTGCTCGTTCTCCGACGCGGTCCGCGACCACCCCGACCTCGTCCGCAAGTACCTCGGCACGATCGTCCCGCCCCGCGACAACTTCTTCGCGGCGCTCAACTCGGCGGTGTTCACCGACGGATCGTTCTGCTTCGTCCCCGCCGGGGTCGCGTGCCCCATGGAACTGTCCACGTACTTCCGCATCAACGCCGCCCAGACCGGCCAGTTCGAGCGCACCCTCATCATCGCCGAGGAGGGTGCCAGCGTCAGCTACCTCGAAGGCTGCACCGCTCCGATGCGCGACGAGAACCAACTCCACGCCGCGGTCGTCGAACTCGTGGCATTGGACGACTCCTCCATCAAGTACTCGACCGTGCAGAACTGGTACCCCGGTGACGCCGAGGGACGGGGCGGCATCTACAACTTCGTCACCAAGCGCGGGCGCGCCGGGGCACGGGCGAAGATCTCCTGGACCCAGGTCGAGACCGGCTCGGCGATCACCTGGAAGTACCCCAGCGTGATCCTCCAGGGCGACGACTCGGTCGGCGAGTTCTACTCGGTGGCCGTCACCACCAATCTCCAGCAGGCCGACACTGGCACCAAGATGATCCACGTCGGGCGCAACACCACCAGCACCATCGTCTCGAAGGGCATCTCGGCAGGCCGAGCGCAGAACACCTACCGGGGTCTCGTCAAGGTGCTGCGCTCGGCGACGGGGGCTCGCAACCACACTCGCTGCGACTCGCTGCTCATCGGCTCGGACTGCGGCGCTCACACGTTTCCCTACGTCGAGGTCAAGAACGACACCGCCCAGGTGGAGCACGAGGCGTCGACCTCGAAGATCGACGAGGACCAGCTCTTCTACTGCCGCCAACGCGGCCTGACCGAGGAGGATGCAACGTCGATGATCGTCAACGGCTTCTGTCGGGAGGTGTTCGACGAGCTGCCCATGGAGTACGCCGTGGAAGCCCAGGCGCTCATGCGGGTCAGCCTCGAAGGGGCGGTGGGCTGATGTTGTCGATCCGTTCCCTCACCGCCGCGGTCGCCGGTACGACCATCCTCGACGGTCTCGACCTCGAACTGCCCACCGGCGAGGTCCACGCCGTCATGGGACCCAACGGTGCCGGCAAGTCGACCCTGTCGAACGTACTGGCCGGCCGTGACGGCTACGAGGTCTCGGGCGAGGCCACACTCGACGGGGTCGACCTGCTCGACCTCGAACCCGAGCAGCGCGCCGCCGCCGGCCTGTTCCTCGCGTTCCAGTACCCCACCGAGATCCCCGGTGTGGGCAACATGTACTTCCTCCGTACCGCGCTCAACGCCCTGCGCCGAGAACGCGGCCAGGCCGAGGTCGGCGCCGTCGACTTCCTCGCCCGGGCCAAGGAACAGATGGCGTCGCTGGAGATGGACCCCGCCTTCCTCAGCCGCTCGGTTAACGAGGGCTTCTCGGGTGGGGAACGCAAGCGCAACGAGGTGCTCCAGATGGCGCTCCTCGAGCCGCGACTGGTGATCCTCGACGAGATCGACTCGGGCCTCGACATCGACGCCCTGCGCATCGTGGCGACCGGGATCGAGGCGTTGCGCTCCCCCGAGCGCTCGATGCTGATCATCACCCACTACCCGCGACTCCTCGAATACGTCCGACCGGACCGCGTCCACGTACTGACCGACGGCAGGATCACCCGCTCCGGTGACCACACCCTCGCGCTCGAGTTGGAGGCACACGGTTACGCACCGGTCGCGGCGAACGCGGCTTCGTGAGCGACGCCGTGAGCAGCGCCCCCACCTCCGCGGCAACGGCCGACCGCCTCCTCGACCGCCTCGCACCCGTCGCCGCATCGGGAGCGAGAGCGGAGCGGGGCCGGGCGTTCCTCCACGCCCACGGCCTGCCCGACCACCATCACGAGGCGTGGCGATACACGCCGGTGGCCGACATCGTGGCCGCACTGGAGAGCGCCCGGCCCGCCCCCCTCGACGACTCGAAGACCTCCTCGATCGACCGCCACACCGTCGACGAACTCGCGGGCGAGCACGGCGGTCCGCGAGTCGTCTTCGTCAACGGATCGCTCGCCCGGGAGTTGTCCGACTCCGACCACGATGCGAAGGGTGTGTGGCTCGGAGGGAGCGAGGACCTCGCCCCTCGACGCCCACCGGGTGCGACCGCGCCCGAGGACGAGCCCGCCGACGGCTTCCACGCGCTCAACTGGGCGGCCGGGACCGACGTCGCCGCCGTCATCGTCGAACCCGACGCCCAACTCGACACCCCGGTCCACATCGTCCACCTGGCCGTCTCCGGCGACGGTGTCACCGCGATGCACCCCCGCACGGTCGTCCGTCTCGGACCGCGCAGTCGCGCCACGGTGATCGAGTCGTTGGTCGGGGCCGGGGGCGCACCGGTGGTGAACTCGTCCACCCGCCTACTGGTGGGCGAGGACGCCACGCTGCAGTACCACCGGGTGGTGGACGGTCCCGACGAGGCGGTCCACGTCGGGCGGGTCGGGGTCGTCCAGGCTGCCCGCTCGACCCTCGACGCCACCGCGACGATCACCGCCGGTTCGATCGTCCGCACCGGCATCGACGACCGACTGGTCGGCGACGGCGCCCGTTCGAACTTGCGGGGCCTGTACCTGCCGGTCGCGCGACGGCGCTACGACAACGTCGTGACCGTCGACCACGCGGCGTCACACGGGACCAGTACGCAACGGTTCAAGGGCATTGTCGACGACCACGGCCGGGGATCCTTCAGCGGCCACGTCATCGTGCGACACGGGACCGTCGGCAACGACGCGAGCCAGTCCAACCCCAACCTCGTGCTCTCCCCCAGCGCACAGGCCGATACGCGGCCTTGGCTCGAGATCTTCGCCGACGACGTCGCGTGCACCCACGGTGCCACCGTCGGACGGCTCGACGACGACGCCCTGTTCTACCTCCGCAGCCGGGGGATCCCCGCAGCCACCGCACGGTCGATGTTGGTGGCCGCGTTCGCCACCGAGATCCTCGACGGAATCGAACCCCCGTCGCTGCGCGAGCGGCTCCTCGGCTCGCTCCACGGCCTCGTCGCGGAGGTCGTGCCGTGAGCCGCTCGTGGAACCCGATCACCCTCACCCGCGACTGCCGGGCGACGACCGTGCCCGCCGGGCAGGTCGTGATGCTCTCCGAAGGCGGGGAGGTCGAGATCGCCCAGCAGCTCGGCGGCAGCATCACGGTGCGAACCCAGTTCGGCACACTGCTGCGGATCGACGGTACCGACGCCGACGCGCTCGGCATCGACCTCGACGCCGGATCCGAAGGTTCCGTCGCGCCCCCGCAGACGCTGCGACACCGGAGACATTCGAGATGGACCGCGTGCTCGCGGCACTCGGCCAGGTGTACGACCCCGAGATCCCCGTCGACATCGTCGAGCTCGGCCTCGTATACCGCTGCGAGGAACATCCGACCGACGACGGGACGCGCCGGATCGAGATCGACATGTCGATGACCGCCCCCGGCTGCGGAATGGGCGACGTGTTGCGGGTGGACGCCGAGCGGGCGGTGCTCGCCGTACCCGGCGTCGACGAGGTCGAGGTCAACGTGGTGTGGGACCCCCCTTGGACGATGGACCGGATGTCGGAGTCCGCGAGGCTCCAGCTCGGGCTGCTGTAAGAAACGACCGCGCGCTTCCCCCACGCTCGGGGGAGGACGATGATGGACAGGCGCGGACGGTCCGTTCAACACTCGGGGCCGGCGCGAAGGGGACCAGGATGGCCATGCACGTCGATCTCACCGCCGCGACCCTCGACCACAACGGCATGCAGGTCCTTGCACGACCCGAGTGCCTCCATCTCCTGACCTCGGTCCACGTCGGACGGGTCGGCCTCGTCGTCAACGACACGCCCGTGATCCTGCCGGTGAACTTCGTGCTGGCGAACCCGCCGGAGGAGATCGAACCGTCGGTGGTCATCGCAGGCACCGACGGCATCAAGCTGGGCGCGGCCGCGAGGGGATCGGCCATGGCGTTCGAGACCGACGAGTACGACGCCTTTCCCCACAGCGGCTGGAGCGTGCTGGTCCAGGGCGACGCTCGGGTCCTCGAAGGCCCCGAGCACCACTGGGCGGCGGCACTACCCCTCCGACCGTGGGCGATCCGTCACGCCACCCACTACGTCGCCATCGCCACCGACGTGATCAGCGGACGCCGCTTCGGCACACCGAGCCATCCCTCCCACCACGCCTGACCCACGCGTCGTCGGGCGACGCCGGACCGGCCCCCACGCCGGGCGCCCGGGCGGGCCACTCTCGGTGATACCGTCCCGACACCAGGGGTGACGACGCGGGGCGGCCGCTCGCCTCCGCAGGGGAGGACCGATGATTCGAAGGTTTCGATCGACGTCACCGAAGGTCCGGGTGCGGCATCGTCGCTCCACCCGATACCCGCGAGCGGCGGTCTGCGCCACCGCCCTCGCGTTGATGTCGGCCATGACCGCGTGCCTGCCCGGACCGCTGCCGGGACAGCGCTATCGGGTGCCGGCCGACTTCGGCGAGGGACTCCTGTCGGCCCTGTCGGACCTTTCGGGCCCGCCCCCGGCGCCAACCTCGACCACTGCACGCCGAGCCCGGCGCATCGTCGACCGGTCGTGCTCGTCCACGGCTTCGCCGCCAACATGGCCGACAGCCTCAGCGGCCTGTCGACCTTCCTGGCGAACGAGGGCTACTGCGTCTTCGCGTTGAACTACGGCGCGCCGACCGGTTCGATATTCGGCGGGACCGACGACATCGGACACTCTTCGCTCACCGAGTTCGGTCCATTCGTCGACCTAGTGCTGGCCCGGACCGGCGCCCGACAGGTCGACGTCGTGGGTCACTCCGAGGGATCGGTGATGCCACGTTGGTGGATGCGGTTCGGCCCGTCGGTACACGCCGACGGAACCCCCAAGATCGCGACCTTCGTCGGTATCGGACCCGCAGGCCGCGGCGCCGACCTCGACGGCTTCGCGTCGCAGATCCGCTCGATCCCCTTCTTCGCGCAGAGCATCGCGACAATGCAACAGAACGGCTGTGGTGCGTGTGAGCAACTCGTCGCGGGATCCTCGTTCCTCGATCGGCTCAACTCCCGCGATCCGCAACCAGGCGAACTCTTCACCGGACCGACCCAACCGGGTGTCCGTTACCTCATGCTGGCCACCGAGTTCGACAACTTCCTGGTCCCGTACCGGTTCGGCTTCATCGACGACCCGGCCGTCACCAACATGACCGTGCAGGACGTCTGTCCGCTCGACGGCGCCGATCACCTGTCGATCGTGTTCGACCCGGTCGCCTACGACCTGGTGAGCAACTTCCTCGATCCAGCGGCGTCCACGGCCCAGCGATGCGTTCCCACGCCCCCGACCTTCAACCCGGTCGACCAGCGGTCGAGCCCGCGCTGATCGCCCAGACCACTCCGACTCGAGGGTGCCCGCGCCCGTCTCAGCGACGCGGGGCGCCGACCGTATACGCCTTGCCAACCGCCTGTGCCGCGATCTGCGCAGGGGTGAAGGCGACGTCCTTCCAACGCTTCTCGGCGAAGCGTCTGGTCTGGGAGGTGAACCGTGGGTCGTCTCGGTCTTCGGTCTCGCCGTAGGTGAGGATGCTCCGGGCCTTCGGCCCACCTCTGGTGAAGTCCACCACCATCAGGAAGCTGGTGCCGTAGTCGACGAGCCAACCCGACGAAGTGAGACCGGTTGCCGTGCTCAGCCTCTCCGGCGGGACCGGCGCCCCCTCGCCCTGCGCGGCCTTGTTGAGCCCCGGGTTCCAGGTGACGATGTTGGTGGCGCCCTCCGTGTTCGTCCCGCCCGGCACCGCGAGTTTGGAGCCCCGACCGTCGATCTGCACCTCACCGAGCGGTACCGACAACTCGAAGCCGGCGGCGGCGAGTGTCTGAGCGGCGGTGGCGAGTGCCTGCAACACCGGGTCGGGTGAACCGTCGGTCGGCGCGGCCACCAGCCCCTTGGGGGTCGTGAGGGGATGGTCGGGATCGAACGGGTCCGCCCAGACGGCATCGCGGTCGAACTGGCCGAGGAACTCGCGGAAGAGTGCGGCACCCCGACTGTCGACGTCGTAGCGACCGTTCCACTCGTCCAACACCTGACACGCCTTGGTCAGGTCGACCGACCCCCCGGGCAACGCGATCTGGCCTACCGCAGCCGGGCGAGGTGCCAGATCCACCGTGGTGACCTTCCGGCAACGCTCCACGACCTCCGATCTCAACTCACGTGAGAGGAAACCGCCGTTGCGCAGAGCCGCCGATCCCAACTCGTCGAGGGTGAACCTGCCGTCGGCGCCCGCCGGCGACGACTTGCCCACGTCGGAGAGTACGGCGAGGTTCTCGCGGGTGCGCGCCGAACGCTCCGTGTCCTGGGCACCGTGCAGGATCGAATAGTCACCGGTGAGCAACTTCTTTCCGTTCGCCAGCCAGTAGCTGTCGTTGGCGTTGAACACGTAGTCACGACGGGTGATCTGGGGCATCCTCGAATAGGGAACGAGTCCCGGATCCCGGGCACCCTTCTCGTCGACCCAGTCGTCACGCGACGTCGAGCCGTCCAACAGCACCGCGCCGTTGTCGTAGGCGGTCTTGGTCAGTGGATCGGACTTCAGACGGTCCTTGAACGCCGCCTCGGCGGCGGGCGACAGGTTGGGCGTGGCCGACGTGTCGGCGTACCAGGCCTGGCCGTCGGAGGATGCCGCGATGGTGTTGAAGAGGGGTATCCCCTGGTACCGCCGGTGGGCCTTCTTGAACTCGGCCATCGAGGTGGCCCGGTCCATCGCGAGGAACTGGTCGAACAACTCGTCGTTCGTCGAGTTGGCGTCGCGGAACGTGAGCGTCGATGTCCGGCTCCAGCCGACACCGGGGAAGTCGAGGATCGGACCGTACTCGGACCACCAGAGCGTTCGGGTGACCGGCGCCGCACCGGCGACCTCGATGGTGACGTCCCGGTGCCGCATCGCGACGGGCTTGGCGTCCTTCACATAGGAGGTGGGGTCGCCCGGCGCGAGGGTGAGCCTGTATGCCGTGAAGCGATTGCCGGCCGAGACGGTGTGGCTCCAGGCGATGTGTTCGTTAAAGCCGATGCCGACCGCGGGAAGGCCCGTGAGCATCGCACCGTAGATGTTCAGTTGCCCGGGGACGGTGAGCTGGACCTCCCAGAAGCGAAGCGGCCCCTCCCACGGGAAGTGGGGGTTCGCCATGAGCATTCCTCCACCGCCGGAGCTGCGCTCACTGCCCAACGCCCACGCGTTGGAGGCGAGCCCGCTCCCCGACGGCTCCCCGCCACCGATGCCCGACGCCGGCGAATCGGCCGCTCCCCCGGAGTGGAGGGCCGCCGGCTTCGCGGAGGTACTCGAAGGCGCTCCCGCACCGTCACCGGTGGAGGGCGGTTGCACCTTTCCGACGAAGCGGGCGAGTTGCGCCCCGCTGGCCGCCAGTGCGATCGACTTCGCATAGGTGAAGAGCTGAAACGGGGTGATCGGCTGCAACCACGCGGCTCCGGCACACCAACCCTTCACACCGTCGGCCCCAACCCGGGCAAGATGCGCGTTCCAACCCGCGGTGAAGGCATCCATCAGATCTCGGACCCGGGAATCCACCTCGGTCCACTCCTTGGTGGCGATCTCCTCGAGGCGCAGCGCCTTCCACGCGAAGTCGCTGTCGACGTTCTCGTCACCCTCGCCGGGGCCGAGCCACTTGGCTCGGGTCGACGTGACCTTGAGGATCTGGTCGGCGAGCGTGCACGAGTAGTCCTCGCCGCTCGCCCACCCCTGACCGAATACGACCGACCCGAGGTCCGACGCCGTGATGTGGGGCACGCCGTCGGTGGTTCTACGGATCTCGGCGCGATAGCCGTCGCTGTCGGCGGCCCGCACGGTCGTGGTCGACTCCGTCGCTGATCTGTCGCTGCTGCACCCCACCATCGACGCGGCGAGTGCTGCCACGGTCGTGACCACCCCGAATACGAGTCGCGCCCGACGCGTGGGACCGATGCGGCCGGGTTGACCGCCACAGGTGTCACGACGATCCCGAGGTGTCACGGCACCCCGGACCATTGGCCGGTTCGAGCGTTCCACCTGCGCACTCCTTGGACACGGGATCGACGTCGCGGAATGTAGTGGCTCGCTGCCCCGGCCTCAGCCGATTCCTCCGCCGGATGTGTCGTCGATGCTGTCGAGCAGGTCGGCGAGGTTGGCTCGAATGCGTCGCAGTTCCTCACGGTGCATCACCGACAGCGACCGCAGCTTCGCGTCGCCTTCCGCGGTGAGCCGGACGTGCTGTCGACGGTGGTCCTGCGGGTCCGGTACCAGCGACACCAGACCCGACGCGCCCGCTCGGCGGACGCGCTCGCTCGTGGAGTGCACCCGCAGTTCGAGCTGGTCGGCCAGCTCCGAGATCGTCGGGCTCGTCGGATAGGGCCATCCGCGGACGGCCAGCAGGAGCTGATGTTGGTTGGGCGTCAGACCCTCGGCCCGCGATGCCTCCTCCGAGAAGCGCATGAAATGTCGTAGCGCATGACGGAACGCCGCGAGTCTTTCGTAGTCGCGGTCGGGAAGGTCGTTCTCGTCCCGTCCCCTCATCGCTCTCCGTGAGGGACCGGGGTCCGAGCGCGCTGGGTCTCGATCACCGTCGCGTGACTGGTGAACACCAACGCGATCACCGCGGCCGTCAGTGCCATGGGCAACAGGGCAAGGCCCGCCATCTCCGTGACGACCAGCGTGGAGCCCAGCGGCGTCTTGGTGACGCCTACGCAGAGCGCCACGGCCAGGCTCACCATCAACACGGTGGTGTTCGTCGTGGGGATGAGCCGGTGGATCAGTTCTCCGGCGACGATTCCAATGAAGAACAGCGGGATGATGAAGCCGCCCTTCCAACGACCCGAGATGGTGACGATCACGGCGACGAACTTCGCCGCGATCACGACCGCGAGCGCGCCGGCGGTCATCGTGCCGACCGCGATTGCCTCCACCTGCAACTCGCCGTTGGTGAGCGCGAACGGCGACCACCAGAACAGCAGTGCCAGCAGCACACCGCCTCCGACGGGCAACGCCGACGGTGGGACCCTGGCGATCAGCCGGTGGCTCACCTGCACCGCGGCGGTGAACGCAAGCGCTCCGATCGCGCCCAAGACGCCGCACCCGACACCCCAGAGGAGATCGGTACCGGCCACCTTGCCGACGTCGGGCAGCTTCCACACCGGGACGAGACCCAAGCCGGTGACGGCGAAGTTGAGGGCATAGCCGATCAGCGCGCCCACCAACGAGGGAACGAGAGCCTCGTAATACTGCAGGCCGCGCTTGTGCAGGATCTCCAGGGCGAACAACGCCGCGCCGATGGGCGCGCCGAACAGGACGCTGAAGCCGGCCGCCATGCCGGTGATGGTGAGGGTGCGCATGTCGTGCGCGTCGAGGTCGAACCATTCGGCGACCCACGTCCCGAACGAACCGCTCGCCTGGACGAGGGGGGCCTCGGGACCCATCGCGCCGCCCGCGCCGACGCACAACAGTGACGTCGGGATCAGCGGGCGCACCTGACGGAGATCCTCGGCACCTCCGAGCACGTGGATGTTGTCGACCAGCAGTTCGACGTTGCCACTGTCACCCAGCCACTTGGTGATCAGGGTGACCGCAAGGCCGACCGAGACCATGATGACGGCCTGGGTCATGACCGGATGGTGCTTGGGGCCGATCCAGTGGGTGACGAAGCGCAGTACCGCGAGGTACGCGGCCCCGATCAGGCCGCTTCCGATCCCGACGACGGCGACGGGGATCGCGAGCCCCGCTCGGAGACGCATACTGCCGAAGCCGGGGAGCAGCGCCCACTTCGAGTTCCTGGTGGACGGGGAAGAGTGCGACACGCCCGCCATTTTACATCGCAGTACGAAGTATTCTCGATTCCTCGTCGCTGCCGTGCGAGACCACCGATCGTCTCGGAAGGGCTCCGCGCTACGGTGCCGCCCATGCGGCACGGTCTGCGACACTCCCGCGCGATCACGTCGGGGGCCGCTCTCGTGGTGGTCGTGTTGATCGGCAGCGCATGCTCGGGTACCGGGCGGGCCGTCGCCGGCCGAGGTACCGACCCGGGTCCACTCCCTACTTCCACGTCGGTCTCCCCCGTGCCCGATGCCGACGTGACCCTCGCGACCACCGGCGCAGTCGTCGCGACGGTGGACGAGAGGTTCCAGTCCTACAACATCGAGATGGTCGAGGTCACCGGCGGCGAGTTCTGGGAGCCGTACGACTCGGGGCCGGGCAAGGTACGCCGCACCCCCATCGACCTCTCCTCGAAGCGACTGCGAAACCTGGCGCGGGCGCTCGGCCCCGCGTACATCCGCGTCAGCGGATCGTGGGCGAACTCGACGTACTTCGACGTCGACGGAACCTCCGGCGGAGTGGCCCCCGCCGGATTCGGTGCGGTGCTCACGCGTGATCAGTGGAGCGGGGTCGGGGCGTTCGCCCGCGCCGTCGACGGCAGGGTCGTGACCTCGTTCGCCTCGGGTGCGGGCGTCCGCGGCCCCGACGGCGCGTGGCGCGACGACCAGGCACGAGCCCTTCTGACGTTCAGCAGGACCCACGGCGTTCCGGTGGTCGCGGCGGAACTGTTCAACGAGCCGAGCCTGCCGGCGGGAACCCCACCCGGCTATGACGCGGCGTTCTACGGGCGGGACTTCGCCACGTTCGCGGATCTCGTCGCGAAGGTCTCACCCGACCTCAGAATCGTGGGACCGAGCGCCACCGCGGACGACGGCTACATGGGGATCACGCCCGCCCTCGCCGCCGGCGACCTGGTCGCCGCGTCGGGCGGGAGGCTCGACGTGTTCAGCTACCACTTCTATCCGAAGCTCTCCGAGCGGTGCGGGTCCACCGAAGGGCCCGAGATCGCGCTGGACGGCGAGTTCCTCGACCGAATCGACAGGGTCAAGGCGTTCTACGAGGACCTACACGACCGATACACGCCGAAGGTTCCGATCTGGGTGACCGAGACGGCGGAGGCAGGCTGCGGCGGCGATCGTTGGGCCGCCACGTTTCGTGACGTGTTCCGCTACGTCGACACCCTGGGTCGGCTCGCCGATCGGGACGGCAGCGTCGTGTTCCACAACACCCTCGCGGCAAGCGACTACGGACTCCTCGACGAAATCGGCCTCCAACCGCGACCTGACTACTGGGCCGCCGTACTGTGGCACCGCATGATGGGGCGGAAGGTCCTCCAGCCGACGGCCGCCACCCGTGAGGCGACGCCCGATCTCACCGTGTACGCACACTGCGCGACCACCCGGCCCGGAGTGGCGTACGCGGTGTTGAACACCTCGATCGCGACCGCCCACACCGTCGCAACCCCGTCGGGCCGGGCGAAGGTCTCCCTCCTCACCGCAGCCAACCTCGACTCGAAGGTGGCGTCCCTGAACGGCGCGGCACTCCACGCGAATGCCGACGGCTCGCCTCCCCCGCTCGCCCCCCGACGGGTCACCGGGAGCGTGACGGTGCCGCCGGCGAGCATCGCGTTCGTCGTCGACCCGGTGGGGTCCCCCGCCTGCCGCTGAACCGGGTACACCGTCGCGTCACAGGCCCGTGTCCGGTGGGTCGGGGAGTCAGGCGAGGACCGTGAGGTCGACGCCGACGGCGGAGAGCTTGTCCACAAGTGCCTCATAGCCTCGGTCGAGGTGGTGCGCATCGTGGATCTGGGTCGGACCGTCCGCCGCCAACGCCGCGACGACCAGCGCCGCCCCGGCGCGGATGTCGAATGCCCGGACCGGCGCCCCCGACAAGCGCTCCACCCGCGGATCGCAACGTGATGACCCTCGATACGGATGTTCGCGCCCATACGGATCAACTCGCCCACGTAGCGGAACCGTCCCTGGTAGAGGTTCTCGGTGGCGAAGCTCGTCCCATCCGCGGTCGACAGCATCGCGGCGAGCATCGGCAGGTAGTCGGTCGCGATACCCGGGTAGGGCAGGGTCGCGACGGTCACGGCCTTGGGGCGTCCCGCCGACATCGCCCACAGGCCGGCCGCGTCGGGTGAGATCCGCAGGCCCGCCTCGCCCAGCAACGCCACCAGTTGCCGCAGGTCCCCGGCACGGGCACCGCGCAGCAACAACTCCCCGCCGGCCGCACCGAGTGCCGCCAGGAACGTCGCCGCCTCCACCCGGTCGGGGATCGCATCGTGGGTCACCGCCCGAAGCGAGTCGCTGCCGGTAACCGTGATAGTGGGGCTTCCCGCCCCGAGCACCTCGGCGCCCATCCGGTTGACGAACGCCGCGAGGTCGGCGATCTCGGGCTCACGTGCCGCGTTCTCGATGGTGGTCACGCCCCTCGCGGTGGTCGCCGCCAACAACACGTTCTCGGTTGCACCGACACTCGGGTACTCCAAGACCACCCGGGTACCGACCAATCCCTTCGGAGCCGTCGCGACGATCGTTCCGTGGCGCAACTCGATCGCCGCACCGAGCCGCTCGAGCGCGGCGAGGTGCATGTCGATCGGCCGGTTGCCGAAGTCGTCGCCACCGGGCATGGCGATGTGCGCCTCGCCGCAACGCGCCAACAGCGCCCCGAGCAACGCCGTCGAGGCACGCATCTGCTCGACCACCCGATACGACGCCTCGGGGGTGATGGGCCCCTCCGAGACGATCGTCAGCTCGTGGTCGTCGGTCCACTCGACCTCGAGGCCTATCCCCCGCAGCGCCTCCGCCATCCATTCGACGTCGTTGATGCGCGGCACGTTGCGCAGCCGGAACCGACCGGGCGCGAGCACCGGAGCGATCATCAGCTTCAACACGCTGTTCTTCGCTCCCGAGATCGGGATCTCACCCTCGACCGGACCCGAGGGCCGCACCAGCAACTCCTGCATGGAGGCCCAGTATGCTCGGACGCGACGTCATGGCCGTGTTGCGAACCAGCGTGACCAGCCCGCGGTTCGAACCCCGCGACGACGTCGTGCTCCAGGAGCGCAGGACCGCCGCCGACGACGACGACACGGTCACCTTCGCGTTGGCCGAGGGACCGTTCTCGGAATGGACCCGCACCCTTCACCGGGACCATGCCGAAGGGCGCTGGACCGAGACGATCGAGTACCGGTGTGCGGCACCGGTGTGGGGCCGCCTGGTCGACATCGCGGTGCGGCGTCCACTGCGACGGGGCCTGCGGCCTCATGAACGGCCCCCGTGGGCGCCTTCGGCTCGACTCGACGCGACTCATGCGGTGCTGCTCGGGCGGTGCGCGACGCTGTCGGTGGTCGCCGGATTCGTCGGCGGGCTCATTGCCAACACGTTCACCTACATCGCGTCGGATCCCACCATGGGCGTAGCACCCGCCGACCGCTCCGCGGTTCAGGCGAACTGGTTGGCGGCGATCCGGCTCGCGGCCCTGGTCACGTTCGTCGTGCTCGCTGCGGCCGATCGCGTCGGGCGGCGACGCGCTCCGTGCGAGTCTGCTCGGTGCCGCCCTGAGCGGTGCGCTCACGGCACTGGCGCCCGCCGTGGCAGCGGTCGGTGCACTACAGCTCCTCTCGAGGGGCCTGGTCGGCGGTGCCGCCCTGCTCATCGCCATCATGTGCACCGAACAACTCCCTGCGGCGACCCGGGCATGGGCCATCGGCCTCATGAGCCTCGCCGGCGGGTTGGGTGTGGGCATCGTCTTGTGGTTCGTACCGTTCCTCGACGCCGCCCCCTGGGTGTGGCGTCTCGAATACGCCGGTTGTGCCGTCGCCGGCGTAATCGCGTTGGGGACGCTCCGCGGGGTGGGCGAGACGGATTTGTTCGTTCACCACGCCGAAGCCGGCGCGGTCCTGCCACGACGCACGCATCTCCACCTCGGTCGCCTGATTGCATTGGGCGCGGTGCTCTTCCTGCTGAACGTCTTCGTCGGCCCCACCCAACAACTCCAGGCCGACTACCTCCGGGTCGTGCACCACTACTCCGGCCTGAAACTGGCGCTGTTCATGATCGGGACCAACACCTGGGGCTTCCTGGGCGTCGCGGCGGGTGCGGTGATGGCCGACCGCAGGAGCCGTCGCCTGACCGCCGCCGCCGGACTGATCGGCCTGGCGATCGGCAACGGTGCGATGTTCGCGACGGGGGGTGCGCCGATGTGGGTCGCGTCGCTGCTCGGATCGCTCCTCGGTGCGTTGGTGATCCCCTCGATCGGAGCGGCCATGCCCGAACTCTTCGCCACGCTCCGACGCGGCGTGTCCAACGGGATCCTCAACGCCGTCGCGGTGGTCGGAGGAGCGGTCGGCCTGTTGGTCGTCGGGACGAACATCGGGGGAACCGACTACCGGTCGGTGATCCTCCCCCTCGCCCTGGCACCAATCCTCGGAGCGGCGGCACTGATGGCGTTGCCCGAATCGGCGGGCGCGTCGTTGGAAGCCCTCAACGACGATGCGATCCCAGGGGCCGGACGACCCGCCGCGGACTCCACGCGACCCCTCCCCTGCCCGTCGGGCGACCCGAGCACCTCTTCTGGGAACACCCCCCGTCCCCGGTAGCGTGAACACGTGCGCCGCATCCCACTGACCCTGTTGGTGGCCGTGCTGTCGACCTTGTCGTGGACGTCGGCCGGTTGCGGGGGCGACGAACCCCTGATCCCCACCCGGTTCGAGACGCCCACCACCACCTCCACGACGACCACGACCACCACGATGCCGTCGATGACCCCAACCTCGCTCGGGCCGGTGTTCGGCACCCTCGATCCGAGTGCATCCGTCTCCCCGGATTCCTCGGAGCGCTAGGGGCCCAAGCTGGTGGGGCGACGGGGGGCAGCGCTCGAAACCCGTCGAGGTGTCGTGACGAAGGTCGTGCTCAGCCAGTCCCGCACCTGCGTCGCGATCTCCTCGTCGACGCCCTTGGGATCGTGGCCGCCCTCGACCCACCGGTGCGTCACCCGCC
Source organism: Microthrixaceae bacterium (assembly GCA_041394325.1). GTDB lineage: Bacteria > Actinomycetota > Acidimicrobiia > Acidimicrobiales > Microtrichaceae > JAWKIJ01. Next base: position 1,830,869 of record JAWKIJ010000001.1, on the reverse strand, counting down.
CAGGAATCGTGGCCGTCGCCGCCTCGAGTTCCTCGGGGCTTCCGAAGGGGTCGCGCCGGCCGGAGACGAACAGGCACGGGACGGCGATTTCGGAGAGATGATCGAGCCGGAGCCGATCGGGTCGTCCCGGCGGATGCAGCGGATAGCTCAACGCGACGAGGCCGGCTGCTCCGAGGCCGCGGGCCACCGCCATCGAGCACATCCGCCCTCCGAGCGATCGACCGCCGATCACCACCCGCGACGGGACCGTCGCAAGATCACGACACAACCGGGTGAACGCGTCGTCGAGGGATTCGAGTAGCACCACCTCGCGATCGGGCGGACCCTTCGAACCGCGGTCACGGTATGGGAAGTTCATGCGCCACACGGGCAGTGGTGCGGCGAGTCGTTCGATCGCGAGGTTCACCGGATGGTCGGTCCGAACCCGCGCCGTGGGTGAGCAACACGGCGTCCACCCGCCGCCGGCGCCCCGCCTTCATGGGGGGCCCTCCGCACCGGTGCCGGCCGCTGTTCGGTGCAGGTTCACATCCAACAGGATCCGTCTCGCCTCACGCAGTTCTGCGATGCGCTCGGCCGCGAACTCGATCGATCCACCGTGATCGGGATGGGCCTCCACGAGTCGAAGGCGGAACGAACGCGAAACCACCCGATGGAAGTCGTCGCCACTGCCGCTATCGCCGCCCGCACCCACGATCCCGAGCCGACGTCGGGCCCAACCCACCGGGTCGTCGTGCGCGTTGACGATCACGTCGCGGCCCTCGGCAAGATATCGGATGAGCGCCGCGTCGATCCCGCCGACCCAGTCCATCCCCTTGCGGATCGCCGAGAACGCCGCGGAGCGGGCGGAACGGTCGGGATCCGACGTCACGTGCGCCCGCATTCCCACCGAACGCAGGGTTGCTGCCGCATACACCGCGCCGAGCACCTGCTGGGACGGAGTCGCGCGGTCGGCATTGAACTCGAAGTGCAACGAGCCGGATCGGACCAGGCGATGCCGACACGAGGACAGGCCGATGCGGTCGAACTGCAGTCGGTGCCGCACCCTCGGCTGGCCCACGTGCCGCCCCTCGTCGAGGTCGTCGATCAACAGGTCGACCTCCTCGTCGGTGTCCTCGTCGAGCATGGGTGCGAACCGGGCGACGATCCCTCCCAACAGGACCGGACCCCATGGGGGATCACCCTCGGTGGGCAACACCATCGTGCCGAGCGCAATGCGCCGGGTCGGCGCGATCGGGCGGGAGAAGTAGCCCTCGAACGAGGCCAGGATCTCCCTTTGTGGCACCACGGGTCAGCGACACCCCGGTGACCGGCACCCCGCGGCGGGAGCGAACCCGCCCGGAACCGCTGGGACGGTCATCCGACGTAAGGGTGGAGCCGGCGGTGAACGGACCCGGCGAGTTCGCGGATCCGGTCGTCCAGGTCCGGAGCCTCCCCGCCCTGATCCCCGAGCCGAGGCCCGGTCGCCGCATCGTCATCTCCCCCTGCCTCTCCTCGTTCCTCTCCTCCGTCCTCCTCGACGGCCTCCCGCCCCTCCGGGTCGCGGTCGTCGTCGTCGACTCGGTCCCCGGGGACGTGCTCGTCACGCGCCTCAGCCGGGTCGAGACCCTCGTCGAGTTCGAGCAGGTCACGCAGCGCGGTCGCGTCAGCGACGATACCGCGCCACACCCGGGGCTCGAAACCGAACGGGAGGCTCATCCGCTCTATTCGGTCGGCAAGGTCCACGACCGTCAGGACCGCGTCGTGGTCCCGGGAACGCTTCTCGAGCCGCGTGGTGCTCATCCACAAACCGCCGATCACTTCCTGCACGTCCAGACCGTCTGCGTCCTCCGCATCGGGATCGTCGGGGTCGGGCATTGCGTCGAGGATCTCCTCGATCTCCTCCTCGTCGTCCTCGTATGCGACGAGATCGCCCTCGGTGTCCCACTCGAACTCGATGCCCGCCACGGTGAGGGCGTCGCCGAGCGATGTCTGCATCGCGGCGGACCATGCGGCCACCTCGTAGACGACCCGGGAGCGGGACGGGTCGAGCCCATGTCCGCCGGTCTCGGCGACCTCCTCGATCAAGCGGTTCGCCTCACCCTCCTGATCGACCGGCACCAGGAGGGTCGCGCCCTGCCAGGAGTGCGTCACGCCGACTTCGACCAGCATGCCGTCCAGGGTCGTGCGCTGCGACGACCCGAAATCGGGGATCTCGATCTCGACGAGGTCACCTGTACGGGTCACCAACTCGGTCACCTCGGCAGCGTCATCGTCGTCGGGCGCGGTGTCGGTCACGTCGTTCACGCTCGCCATCCTGTCAGACCGGAAGATGTCACCGACACCGACCGGTGCATGCCCCTCCGGCGCGATCGCGGTCGCATCCACCGCCTCCGTTTCGCGGGCTCATCTCCCGTATAGCGGGGCGATCACACCCTTCGGTAGCGTCTCGGCATGGAGAACATGCCTGCCCCCGACCGCAACCTGGCCATGGAGCTCGCCCGCGTCACCGAGGCCGCCGCGCTCGCCGCGGCTCGTTGGGTCGGCGCCGGCGACAAGCTGAAGGCCGACGGCGCGGCGGTGGACGCGATGCGACACATGTTGACCACCGTGGCCATGAAGGGCACGGTCATCATCGGCGAGGGAGAGAAGGACGAGGCCCCGATGCTGTTCAACGGCGAGGTCGTGGGCGACGGTACCGGCTTCGCGTGCGACATCGCGGTCGACCCGATCGACGGGACCACCCTCACGTCCCTGGGACGCAACAACGCCATCGCCGTCATCGCGGTCAGCGAACGGGGCACCATGTTCGACCCGGGTCCCTGCGTGTACATGGACAAGATCGCCACCGGCCCCGAGGCCGCGTCGGCCATCGACATCGCCGCCACCCCGACCGAGAACCTCCACCGCGTCGCCGAGGCGAAGGGATCGAAGGTGCGTGACCTCACGGCGGTGATCCTCGACCGCGACCGCCACAAGGACCTCATCGCCGAGGTCCGCTCGGCGGGTGCCCGCATCCGGCTCATCCCCGACGGCGACGTCGCCGGTGCGATCTCCACCGCCTGGCCGGAGTCGGGCGCGGATGTGATGTTCGGCATCGGTGGCACTCCCGAGGGGGTCATCGCTGCGGCGGCCCTCAAGTGCATGGGCGGCGCGATCCAGGGAAAGCTGTGGCCCCGAAACGACACCGAACGCAACGCGGCGATCGAACAGGGTTACGACCTCGACGCGGTGCTCACCACCGACATCCTGGTGTCGGGTGACAACTGCTTCTTCAGCGCCACCGGCATCACCGACGGCGAGCTCGTCAAGGGCGTGCGCTTCGACCGCAACGGCGCGACGTCACAGTCGCTGGTGATGCGTTCACGTTCGGGCACGGTCCGGCTGATCGACGCCCGTCACCGCCCCGACAAGTTCATCTGAGCCACCACCGCGCTTGGAGGCCGGCAGTGGGCGCCGGCTCGGAGCTCCACGCGTCGTGTCCTCTCGGATGGAGGGAAACCCGGGTGGGGAGCCCCAACGACACACTGTCACGCTGACCCGGTCCAATGGTTCAGCACCGGGTCTTCTCGGATGGTCCAACATGTGGGCATGGGAAGCCACGACGACGCCCTCACCGCCATCCTCCAATCGAGCATGCCCCTTTGCCGGACGCTCGGGATGATTGCGGTTTCAACCGACGCCGGTGAGGTGGTGTTGCAACTCGACTACGACGAGACGCTTTGCACCGCGGGCGGCCTGATGCACGGCGGCGCGCTGATGGCGCTCGCCGACTCCGCCGGCGCGATGTGCGCCTTCCTGAACCTGCCCGAAGGGGCGGCGGGCACGGCGACGATCGAGTCCAAGACGAACATGCTCGGCGCGGTGACCGCGGGCGTGGTCACCGCCACCGCACGGCCCCTCCAGGTCGGTTCGAGGATCATCGTCGTCGAGACCGAGCTCACGTGCGACGGCCAACTGGTCGCGAAGACCATCCAGACACAGATCGTCAAGATGCCGCGATCGTGAACTCAAGGATCTCGGTGTTGAGATCCGATTCGCTCTCAACCATGCGCGAGTCCGAATCGTCCGCGTGAGGAAGGCCACCGACGGGCGAGAGGGTGGGCTACTCCGGTCGCAGATCACGGTTGTCGCGACGCCGCTGCCGTGCGAGTACCGAAGCGAACGACCATGCGACCAGGTTGGCCACCACGAGCAGGCCGGCCGCGGTACCGGCGAGAAGCCCCCACGGTATGGCAGCACCGGGACTTGCACCGATCTGTTCGGGGAACGGCCGAAAGGCCGCCCTTCCGATCATCACGCCCGCAAGCGTGCCCGCCGCCAGCGCTGCAACGACTAGCAGTGACGTCTGCCAGTGGACGACGCGACGCAGCCAGCCCGGCGTCGCCCCGAGCGCCCGCAGCACAGCCAGATCCATGCGTCGCCGCCGGATCGCCGCCACGACAACGTGGCCGAGTGAGAGCAGAGCCAGGATTCCAACGACAACCGTGATCACGCGGGGCATGTCGGCGACGCGCCGGAAGTTCTGGACGCGCGGTGGGAGATCCGACCAGCCGACGCTCAGATCCTCCTGTCCTATCGCCTCACCGATCTGCGCGGCGGCGTCCTCTGGGGCGCCGTCGACCACGTAGATCGTGGCGAGAGTCATGCCACCGTCGGGTATGACCTGCCTGAATCCGGCGCTGTTGACCAGCACGAGCGGTTCGCCGTTCTCGGCGCCATCGACGCCGGGGACCACCGCGACCCCGACAACGGACAGGTCGAGTGGCCCGGTGGGCCCCGTGATCGAGAGGGCGTCGCCAATGTCGAGCTCGAAGTGCCGCGCTGCGGGGGTGCTGACGGCGATCTCACCGGCCGCTGCCGGGAGCCGACCACGGAGCACGTCGGGGACCTCGGCGCCTTTGACCGGCTCGAACCCGACGACTTTGAGCGAATCGCTGCCGACTGCCACGGCGGTCTGGCCGAACAAGGTGACGGCTCGAACGAGGGGCGACTTCACGAGTCCGGGTACGACCTCGGGTGGCAACTCCTCGCCGCCCAACCCAAAGCTCAAGTCGGCGCGGTCTCCCCACCGGGCGCGGTCACCGAGCAGCGCGCTGAGGCTGCTGTCGACGGTCCCGGCGGCCACGGTGACGGACAGGAGGACCGCGACGCCGGCAAGGACAGCGTTCGTCGACGCGAATCGTCGGCCCCGACCGAACGCCATCCGCAGCCCCATCGCCGAAGCAACCGACGGTGCTCGCGCCGCGATCCGGTCCAGTGGGCGCGACGGGGTGCGCCGCGACGCCCGGCCCACGGCCAGAGCCGCCAGCACTCCGAGGAGTACGCCGACGACGAGGACTGTCACCCCGAGGTGCACGGCCGGATCGAACCGTCGCCCAGGCTGCGGTTCGAGACTGCGGCCGTAGCCGTGGGGGAACCAGCCGGACAACGCCCACGCCAACCAGGCTGCACCCACTGCTCCTGCCAAGACGGCGGGCATCGCGCACCCGACCGACTCGGCCCGCATCGCGAGGCGCCCATACCCGAGAGCCGTGAGGCCGGGATGGTCACCCGCCGCGAGGCGGTACTGACGGACCAGGACTTGAGCGAGAGCGATGAGCGCTGCCGCGGTGACGATCGCGGCCAGAATGCTGTACCCGGCCGCCCGTGTTCGGATCGCGTCGCGTATCCCACCGCTGACAACCTCCGCGGGGACGCCTGAAAGTTCGATCCGCCCTCGAGCGTATCGAGTTCGCGCCGCAACTCGGCGGCGTCCACACCGTCAGCCGTCGCGATCGCGCCGATCGTGGCCGCCACCCCGATCGACCCGAGTTCGAACAGAGCGTTCGGGAAGAGCGCAATCGGCTGTCGGTCGTCCAATTCCACCGCCGCCGGGGCAGAGATGACTCCAACCAACGTCACCTCTGCCGTAGGACCGTCCGGTTCGCCGCCCATGGCAGCGAACCCACCGGCAGCGGCAGCCTCGGCCGAGAACGTCTTCAACGTGAACTTGTCGCCGGGCGCGTACGGTCCGAGCGCCGCGAACTCTCGCGTCGCAACGAACTCGGTGGGGACCGCCGGGTCGGCGAGACGCCCGGCGACGATCGAGTCGACCCACAGCTCGGCGTCACCGGCGAACATGATCGCCTCCACCGGCGCGTCGACACCGACCGGAACGAGGACTCCGAACACGAACCCGATGCCGATCGCTCGCTCCACACCCGGAAGCGCCTCCACCTCGGCGGTGCGCGACGCGCCCCATTCCTGCTGGAAGTCGAAATCGAACTCGCTCGAATGGGCGGCCACGTGGCGATCGACGAGGGTCGCCGTGCGCCGCGCACCGGCCCACAGGCTCAACACCGGTGCGAGCACAACCGCCACGAGCACCGTGACGATCGCGGTCGTTCCAACATGGCGATGCAACCAGCGCCCGACCCGGTACCGCACGGCACCGAAGGTGGTGTGTTGCCGCGCAGCCGTAGGCGCCCCGCGATCACGGGCAGCAGAAGGTCCGGCCTGTTCGTCGACCCTGCTCATGCTGCTAACACAGCCACATCCACCCGTTCGGGGCAAGCGTGCTGGGACCAAGGGCTCCCCAGGTGCTAGCACCATGCGAAAGGTGGGTTAGCACGGTTCAACAGGCTGGCTCCGGTACATGACGTGGTCCACATGCCGGCCACGCGGTCGTCGACAGTCCATCGGACGGGACGCTCCACCCTTGCCGTGCCCATCTCGGTCAGCGTCGGGTTCGCGGTGATCTCCGCGGCAGCACTGCTCGCCGCTACCTGGGCGGCGGTCCGGCGTCAACGACGCGAGTTGGCGGTTCTACGGACGTTCGGGTTCAGCAGCGCGCAGGTGCACACGTCGGTCGCGTCCAGTCGCTCGTGGCGATGCTCGCCGCGGTGACGATCGCCACGCCGCTCGGGGTGGTCGTCGGCCGATCGTTGTGGCGCGCCTTCACCGGTCAACTTGGTGTCGCACCCGATCCCGCTGGCGCGTGGACGCTTGTTGCGACAGTGGTGTTGGGAGAGCTCATCCTGACCGTTGATCGAGTTGAGGAGTTCGTGCAGAGGCGTTCGAAGAGGAGACGATCGATACTCTCCGTGACGGACGGACCTTCGAGGCAGCCGTGGAGCCCGCCACCGACGCCAGCCCCATTGAGCGACTGGCCAACTTCACGGGCCGCTCTCGCCGATGACCGCGGGTCGGTTCGACGGTTGGGCTCGACCGCTCAGTGCGCGCGGGAAACTCCCGCCGTGGCTCCGGCCACGTCGAGGCGGACCCGGGCGCGCAGGAGCCCGGCGACCGCATCCTCGTCGGCGGCGTCGGCCCTGAGCGCCGCCTCGGCGGCGTCGCGGGCACGCTCGGCGCGGGCGACGTCGATGTCGTCGGCCAGCTCGCACACGTCGGACAGGATCGTCACGACGTCGTCGGCGACCTGGACAAAACCCTGGTGCACCGCGATCACGGTCTCGGCACCGTCGTCGGCGACGATGCGCAACGGGTGGGTCTGCAACACCCCGACGAACGGGATGTGGCCATCGAGGAACGCGATGTCGCCGCTCGCTACGCGGGCGATGACCATCTTGGCCTCACCCGAGTAGGCGACCCGCTCCGGCGAGACGAGCTCGACTCGCAGCGACATCAGGCGCTCTTCTCGAGTTCCTTGGCCTTGCGGTGCACGTCCTCGGCGCCGCCCACGTTGTAGAAGGCCTGCTCGGGTAGGTCGTCCATGTCACCGTTGAGCAACATCTCGAAGCTCTCGATGGTCTCCGCGACCGGCGTGAAGATGCCCGGGAGGCCGGTGAACACCTCGGCGACGAACATCGGTTGGGCCAGGAACTTCTGGACCTTGCGGGCACGGTCCACGGTGATGCGGTCCTCGTCGGACAGCTCATCGAGACCGAGGATGGCGATGATGTCCTGCAGTTCCTTGTAGCGCTGCAGCACCTCCTGGGTGCGACGGGCCACGTTGTAGTGACGGTCACCCACGACCTCGGGAGCCAGGATGGTGGAGGTCGAGGCGAGCGGATCGACAGCCGGGTAGATGCCCAGCGCCGCGATGTCGCGGCTCAACTCGGTGGTGCCGTCGAAGTGGGTGAACGAGGTGAACGGCGCCGGGTCGGTGTAGTCGTCCGCGGGTACGTAGACCGCCTGGAGTGAGGTGATCGACTTGCCACCCGTCGACGTGATCCGCTCCTGGAGGGCACCCATCTCGTCGGCAAGGGTCGGCTGGTAGCCCACGGCCGACGGCATACGACCGAGCAGGGTCGACACCTCCGACCCGGCCTGTGTGAACCGGAAGATGTTGTCGATGAACAACAACACGTCCTGGCCCTGCACGTCCCGGAAGTACTCGGCCATGGTGAGCGCCGACAGAGCGACGCGCAGCCGGACGCCGGGCGGCTCGTCCATCTGACCGAAGGTCAGTGCTGCCTTGGTGAGCACCGACTGGTCGGTGCCGCCCATCATCGTCTCGCCCATCTCGATGAACAGGTCGGTTCCCTCACGGGTCCGCTCACCCACGCCGGCGAACACGGAGACACCACCGTGGTTGGACGCCACCCGGTTGATCATCTCGGTGATGAGCACCGTCTTGCCCACACCGGCACCGCCGAACAGGCCGATCTTGCCACCCTGGAGGTAGGGGGTGAGCAGGTCGAGCACCTTCACACCCGTCTCGAACATCTGTGCCTTCGGCTCGAGCGAGTCGAACGAGGGCGGTGGGCGGTGGATGTCCCAACGCTCGGTGATCTCAAGGCTGTCCGCCGGTACGTCGAGCGGCTCGCCGATCACGTTGAACACGTGGCCGAGGGTGACGTCGCCGACCGGGACGTTGATGCCACGACCGGTGTTGCGCACCGGAGTGCCGCGACGCAACCCGTCGGTCGGCTTCATCGAGATGGCACGGACCCGACTGTCGCCGATCTGTTGGGCGACCTCGGCCATCACGGGCACCTCGGTGCCGTCGACGGTGATGGTGAACGTCAACGCCTCGTTGATCTGAGGCAGCGAGTCCGGCGGGAACTCGACGTCCACCACCGGGCCGGCGATGGCGACGATGCGACCGTCTTTGGTGGGGGTTTCGGTAGCCGTCATTGCGGTGTCCTGTTCTGGTGCGGGCGAAGTACGGATGGGTGGGAGAGGGATCTGGTCGAATGCCCTCGAAGGGCGGTGCGATCAGTGTCGACGATGGTCCTCACGGGTGGGGTGGGTCAGGCCGGCACCCAGTTCCCGGAAGGGGTCGGTGGAGAGGTGGTCCAACAACAGGTCCTCGGGGGAGCCCTTGTCGGCGGAGAGGGCCTCTGCCCCACCGATGATCTCCATGATCTCGGTGGTGATCGCGTCTTGGCGTGCCTGGTTCATCTTGCGCTGGAGGCGGACGATGAGGTCCTCGGCGTTGTCGGTGGCGGCCTTCATCGCACGCTGTCGGCCCGCGTGCTCCGACGCCGCCGAGTCGAGCAACGCGGCGAACAACCGGCTCTCGACGTAGCGGGGAAGCAACGACTGCAACACCGCTCCCGGTGACGGGTCGAACTCGAACTCGGCGGCCGGACCGTCGTTCCCTCCGCCGGTGTCGGCGGCACCGGACGTGTCGAGTGGCAGGAACCGTCGAACGACGGCCTTCTGGTTACCCATGGTGATGAACTGGGTGTACACCAACTCGACCACGTCGACCGTGTTCGCGAACAGGTCGGCGACGGTCGCCGCGACCTCCCGGGCGTTCTCGTAGGTCGGCTTGTCGCTCATCCCGCCGAACGCCGCCTCGATGCGGTAGTTGCGGAACCGGAAGTAGCCCTCGGCCTTGCGGCCGATCGTCACGAGCCGGTAGTCGCGCCCGGCCTCCTTCGCCGCGAGGATCTCGCGCTCCGCCGCGCGGATGACCGTCGAGTTGTACGCGCCCGCGAGCCCACGGTCCGAACTCAGGATCACGACCCCGACCACGGCGATCTCGTCGGCCTGGCGCAGGAGAGGATGGCTGATCGCCGTACCACCGGCTGCGAGGTTGGTGATGACCGAGGTGATCTGCTCGCTGTACGGGCGGGCGTCGTTGGCCGCCTGCTGCGCTTTTACGACGCGGGTGGCCGCGATCATCTCCATCGCGCGGGTGATCTTCTTGATGTTCTGGATGGCGCCGATTCGGCGGCGGAGTACCCGCTCTTGTGCTCCTGGCATGGGATCAGCTCCGGCTCAGTGGTGCGACTCGCACGGTGCAGCGAGAACGTGCCCTCAGCGGGGCTCGGCCTCGTCGTCTGCGCCGACGAGCACCGTCTCGTCCTCGGGTAGATGGTTGGTGGCGACGACACGACCGGTGTGCACCTCGGCGGCCTCCTCGTCGGGCTCCGTGCCGGGCTTCGTCGTGCTCGCGACGAACTGTTCGCCGAACGCACCGATCACCGTGGCCAACTCGTCCTCGTCCACCTTGCCGGTGTCACGGATCGAGGAGAGCAGTGCGCCGTTGCGGGAGCGCACCCACTCGACCAACTCGGTCTCGTAGCGCGCCACGTCCGTCACCGCGACCTCGTCGAGGTGGCCGTGAGTACCCGCATAGAGCACCACGACCTGCTCCTCCACCGGCATCGGCTCGCCGACGCCCTGCTTCAACAACTCGGTGAGGCGGTAGCCGCGTTCGAGTTGCGCCTTGGACACGGCGTCTAGGTCGGACCCCAACGAGGCGAACGCCTCGAGCTCTCGGAACTGCTGGAGGTCCGACTTGAGCGTGCCGACAGCGGTCTTCATGGCCTTGATCTGGGCGGCCGAGCCGACGCGTGACACCGAGATGCCGACGTCGATCGCGGGGCGGACACCGGACTTGAACAGATCGTCCTGGAGGAAGATCTGGCCGTCGGTGATGGAGATCACGTTGGTGGGGATGTAGGCGGAGACGTCGCCGGCCTTGGTCTCGATGACCGGCAGCGCCGTGAGCGATCCGGCGCCGAGCTCGTCGGAGAGCTTCGCGGCGCGCTCCAAGAGCCGGGAGTGCAGGTAGAACACGTCGCCGGGATAGGCCTCACGACCCGGCGGGCGGCGCAGCAGGAGCGACACCTGACGGTATGCCTCCGCCTGCTTCGACAGGTCGTCATAGACGGCCAGCGCGTGATCGCCCGACTCCATCCAGTGCTGACCCATCGCGCACCCCGTGTAAGGCGCCAGGTACTTGAACGGTGCCGGGTCCGAGGCCGGGGCGACGACGACGACCGTGTAGTCCATCGCACCGGCCGCCTCCAGACGGGCGACGGTCTGCGCGACCGTCGACGCCTTCTGGCCGATGGCGACGTAGATGCACTTCACGTCGAGGCCACGCTGGTTCAGGATCGTGTCGATCGCGACGGTGGTCTTGCCGGTCTTGCGGTCGCCGATGATCAACTCCCGCTGGCCGCGGCCGATCGGGATCAACGAGTCGATCGACTTGATGCCGGTCTGCATGGGTTCGCTCACCGGCTGGCGCCCGATGATGCCCGGCGCCTGGACCTCGACGCGACGCTGGGTGACGCCGGTCAAGGGGCCTTTGCCGTCGATGGGCTCGCCCAACATGTTGACGACCCGCCCCAGCAGGCCGTCGCCGACCGGCACCGAGAGGATCTGGCCCGTGGCCTTGACGGACTGTCCCTCCTCGATGTCGTCGACCTCTCCCAACACGACCGCTCCGATCGAGTCCTCGTCGAGGTTGAGCGCCAGCCCCACGGTGCCGGATTCGAACTCGAGGATCTCGTTCACGGTGGCGTCGGGAAGGCCGGTCACCCGGGCGATGCCGTCGCCGACCTCGGCGACGCGACCCACCTGGTCGATGCTGACCTCGGGGCTGAAGCCCTCGAGGTTCTTGTTGATGGCTGCCGTGATGTCGGCGATGTCGATGGTCAACTCGGCCATGGGTTCGGGCTCCTCAGAAGGCTTCGCGAAGTTGGGTGAGACGGCTGCGGACCGAGCCGTCGATGAGCGTGTCACCAATCTCGGTGACGACGCCCCCGACCACGGACGGGTCGACGACGTTGCGGACGGTGACCGGGCGGCCGGTGCGCCGGGTGAGCGCCTCGGCCAGGCGGTCGATCTGGTCCGCGGTGAGCGCGACGGCGCTGCGCACCTCGGCCACCGACTCGCCGCGGGCGGCCGCCTTCTGCTCGACGACTGCGTCGGCGATCGCACTGAGGTCGTCGAGACGACCGTTGGACACCAGCAACGACGCGATCGAGGCGACGGCGGGGGCGGAACGGTCGCCGAGAAGGTCCTCGACGATCTGGAGCCGGCGGGCAACGGGGATCCCCGGATCACCGAGGGTCGTCGCCAGCTCGGGGGCTCCCGACAACGCGCCGCGGAATGCACCGAGCCGGTCCTCGATGTCGTCGACGCCCTCGGCACCGGCGATCAACAGGATCGCGTCGGCGTAGGCGGTGTTTTGCATTTCGGTCATGGCGATCCTCGGGCCTCGTGTCAGTTGACGCCGACCTGAGCGATGTACCGCTCGATCAGGTCCTGTTGGGTCTCGGTGGAGAGGTTGGCATGCACGACCTTCTCGGCGGCACCCAACGCAAGGCGGGCGACCTCACCTTGAAGATCTGCTTCGGCCTGACGTCGGGCAGCGGCGAGTTCCGCCTCGCCACGCGCGCGGATCGCGTCGGCGTCGGCATCGGCACGGGCGGCGATGTCGGCACGGAGGCGGGTCGCGGTCTCGTTGGCCTCGGCGATGATGCGCTGGGCCTCCTTGTCGGAATCCGCCAGTGCCGCCTTGACCTCTGCCACCGAAGCCTCGGCCTCGCTGCGCGCGTCGGCGGCGGCGGCAAGCTCGTTGCGTATCCGCTCGGGCCGCGCCGCGATCATCTTCCTGAGCGCGGGCCCCGCCTTCCAGGCGAGGCCTCCGACCACGATCACGAATGCGATCGACTGCCAGATGACTTCGTTGAGCGGCGGGGACCAGAAGCCGTTGCCGCCTTCGGACCCGAGGAGTGCAAGCAGGCTCATGTCAGGCTCCTGTGCTGTCGACGTGAGCGTCGACGGTCGAACGGTTGGCGCCGACGTCGAGCGGACGGCCCAGCACCTTTCCCGCTGCGGTCACGGCAATGCCTCCGACGTCGCCCTTGAGCGACGCCAACGCGGAACTGCGCCCCGCGCCCAGGTCGGCGAGCGCCCGTTGTCGTGCGGCGGCCACCTCGTCCTCGGCCTCACGAACCTTGGCGGAGCGGCTCTCCTCGGCCTCACGACGGGCCTTCTCGACGATGCGGTTGGCCTCGGCGCGTGCCTCGGCGATGGTCGCGTCGTAGTCACGCCGAACCTGGGTGGCCTCGACCGAGGCGCGTTCGGCCGCCTCCTCGTCGCCGCGGATCGTCTCCTCACGACGCTTGATGCCCGCCTGGATCGGCGGCAACAACACATAACGCATGAGGAGGAGCAGCGCGAAGAACGCGATCGCACCCCACACCATCTCCGCGTTGTCGGGGATGACGGGGTTGACGGTCTCTTTCGCCTTCTCCCCGCCTTCGGCGAGGATGCTCAGCAAGGCCAACATGGGTACTCCGGTGGCGGTCGGTGACGGAATCGGGCTCCGGTTCGCTCGTGCGGACCGGAGATGACGTGAACGCGGTCCCGACGATGTCGAGGCCGAAGGGTGGGTGGATGCGGATCGGGGTCTGGCCGGTGTTCGCCGACGGGGAGCGGTCTCCACCCGTCGGCCCACACACGGCCGACCCGATTCGACACCCGCTCCGGACCGGTCGAGAACCGGGCCGGAGTGCCGGCGTCAGACGAACTTCAAGAGGATGAAGACGACGAAGCCGATGAGGGCGAGCGCCTCGGTGAAGGCGATGCCGAGGAACATGGTGGTCTGCACCTGGCCGGCGGCCTCGGGTTGGCGGGCCATCGCCTGCACGGACTGGCCGACGAGGTAGCCGATGCCGATACCGGGGCCGATGGCGCCGAGGCCGTAGGCCAGCCCGGCGCCCGTGGCGCCTGCGACGCTCTTCTGCTCATCGGCGTTGAGGCTGGAAGCCTGCTCGGCCACGGCGTGGGCAAGGTGGGACAGGGTGCTCATGGTGGTTGGGTGTCTCCTGTGAGTGCCGTGGAGGTCCGACGGCGGTGGTCAGGTCGGGTGCGTCGCAGTCGGGCGACGCGAACGTGTGGCTCGGTGGGCGATCAGTGGGCGGGGTGCAGCGCGCCGCCGATGTAGACGGCGGTCAGCAGCGAGAAGATGTAGGCCTGGAGCACCGCCACGAGGATCTCGAAGCCGGTGAAGGCGACCAGCATGAAGAACGAGAACGGGGCGGCGGCGACGAGCGGACTCAACGACCACAACGTCGCCGTGAGCACACCGAAGGTGATGAGCAGGATGTCACCGGCGAGCGAGTTCGCGAAGAGCCGGACCGCCAACGAGAAGGGCCGAACCAGGAACGTCGAGATGAACTCGATCGGCGTCACCAGCAGGTAGAGCGCCTTTGGCACACCGGGCGGGAAGAGGGCGTCCTTGAAGTAGCGAAGCCCGTGATGGCGCAATCCCACGCCGATGAAGACCAGCCAGGACAACACCGCCATGATCAGCGGATTGGCCATCCGGGCGTTTGCGGCGAACTGGGCCGTGGGGATGATGGTGAACAGGTTGCCGAAGACGATGAACACGAAGATCGAGATCAACAGCGGCAGGTAGCGCATCCCGTCGGGTCCGATCGCCTGACCGATGACCTGCTTCTGGATGAACTCCACCACGCTCTCGGCCAGGTTCTGCGCTCCCGTAGGGGCGAGAGCCGATTTGGACTTGGATCCGGCGACGAGGAACCACACGATCGGAATGGCCGCGGCCAACAACGACAACACGGCGATCTTGTTGAACGCGAACGGTGTGTCCTTGAAGAACGCGGCCGGCCATTGGACCATCTCTTCGATGCCGGGAAAGTGCAGCTCGGCGATCACGGTGGGCTCCTCGGAAAGGGGGTTCGGGGCGAGGAGGGGACGCCGGCCTAGGCCGCTTCGACACCCGACGACGACGTCGTGCTGTCGGAGCGGGGGGTCTCACGGCGTTGGACGGGGGTGGGTTTGAGACCGGGAAAGGCCATGGAGCCCGAGACGAACCGGAGCTCCCAGAACAACAGGCCGAGGTGGGTGACGATCAGGGTGATACCCAACGGCACCAGCCGCATCCACGAGGCGTCCTTCACCAGCACCACCGCCACGAAGATCAAGCCGAGACGCAAGAGGTATCCGAACAACGCGGCACCGGCCATGAGGGCGACCGAGACACGGCCGGCGGCCGTGAGCATGTAGGCGGCGAGCACGAAGTTGACCACGACGATCACCAACGCATAACCCGACGAGACCACACCCTGCACACCCCAGAAGCCGCCGATCACGGCGGCCACCGGAACCAGCCACTTGGCACGCCTTGCCATGTCGAGCGCGATCTCCATCGCCGGGGCACTGTCGACCTTCGCCGCCAACGGGTTGGCGAGAGCGGCGGGACTCACGGTCGGGCCTCGGCCACCGCGGCACGGCCTGCCCGGTCGGCCGGCGCGGTCAACACCGATCGCTGCTCGGCGGCGGCCAGTTCACCCGCGAGCCGCTCGGTCTCGGCTGCGCGCCGGGCGGCGGCCCCGGCCAGACGGGTGTCGCGGGCCGCCTGGCGATCGAGGCGACGCTCGGCCGCGTCCCTGCCGACCTCGGCCATCTTCATCCGGTAGTCCAGCAGGACCTTGGTGACGGCACCGACCAACCCGAACACCCCGAGCCCGATCGTCCACCACGGACGGGTACCGAATCGACCGTCGAGCCACCAGCCGAGGGCGGCGAGCAACAACGGCGACATCACCAGCTCGAAGCTGCCGTGCGACGTGTTCATCTGCGCTGCGAGGGTGCGCTGCTCGGGTTCGTTCAAGGCCTGGGATCCAGCGGCGAGCGTCGGTTCGAACCGTGTCGGGTCTCGGCGATCCGTCGTCGAAACCATGGGCCCCTGACGCAGGCGGGACCCCGAACGGCTGCGTGCTCGACATGCCATGTCGAGCACGCTTGTGAATCTGTTCTCAAAGTCTAGGGTCGGTCGGTTGCCGTCGCAAGTTCCGAAGGAGACCTACCGGGGCGGCACCTCGGCGGCGCGCTCGATCGCCTCGACGATGCGGTCGGTGTTCGCGTGACTCTCGTGGATCAATCGAATGAGCCAGAAGCGCAGGTACCGCGCCAACGAGTAGCGGATGAACAGAGCCGCTCCGGCGATGAGCAACGCGATGCCCAAGAAGCTGCCCGTCGCCATGAACGACCGCTGGTTGAACTCGTTGGAATGCTGTTGGACACCGATCCCGCCCACCAGGGCCAACACCAGGCCGGCCAACGAAACCACGACCCCGAGCACCAGCAGTCTGGTCTCGTTCGCGCCGTTCGTGGCTTTGGCCTTCATCGACTCGATCTCGATCTGGAACTGTTGGACCCGATCAGGGCTCTCGTTCATCGGTTTGCTTCCCTCTCCCCGCCCAGGTAGGCGGCCGACAGCTTCTCTTCGATCTCCTCGGGCGGACCCACCGCCACGATGCGGCCGTGGGACATGATCGCCGCGGTCGTGGCGATCCCCAAGACGGTGCGGGCGAACTGCTCGACGACCAGGATCGACACACCCGACGCCGCGATCTGGCCGACGACCTCGTACAGGTCCTTCACCACCAACGGGGCGAGGCCCATGGACAACTCGTCGAGCAACATCACCGCGGGGTCCGACGCGAGCCCCCGGGCCATCGCGAGCATCTGCTGCTCCCCTCCCGACATGGTGCCCACGACCTGGTTCCGCCGATGACCGAGCCGCTCGAACCGCTCGTAGGTCATCGCCTCGACCTCTGCCAGTGGACGACCGGCATAGGTCGCCATGCGGAGGTTCTCCTTGACGGTGAGGTTCGGGAACACACCACGCCCCTCGGGAATGGTGACGAGACCTCGCCGCGACAACTCCTCGGGGGCCACACCTGTCACGTCTCGGCCCGCCACCACGACCCGGCCACCCGTGGGCACGATCACCCCGGACGCGACGCTCAAGGTGGTGGTCTTGCCCGCACCGTTGGGCCCCAGCAGGGCCATCACCTCACCCGGGCGCACCGCGAGATCGACGCCGTGCAGCACCTCGATCGTGTCGTAGGCGGCTCGGATCGCCTCCAACTCCAAGAGCGGCCGAACCGACGCCGAGCGCGCGTCCACGCCGTCGGGCGAAGTCATCCCGCAGCTCCCAGATATGCGTCGAGCACCGCCTGGTTCCGCTGGACGTCCTCGGGCTCACCCGACGCGATGATCCGACCGAAGTCCAGCACGAAGATCCGGTCACAGGTCTGCATCACCAACGGCACGTCGTGTTCGACGAGCAGGATCGCAAGGCCGGCCGAGGCCAGTTCGCGGAGCAGATCGCCGAAGCTCTCGGTTTCGGTGTCGTCGAGTCCCGAGGCCGGTTCGTCCAACAGCAGCACCCGCGGACGGATCGCCAGCGCCCGTCCCAACTCGACCAGGCGCGCCCTCCCGGTCGACAACGTGCCCACCCGCACGTCGGCCACGTCGGTCAAACCGAGTCGCTCGAGGATGAGGTCGGTCTCGTCGTCCACCGTCGCGGGCTCGTTCTCCGGTGACAGGAGCTGGGATCCGGCCGGTGAGTTGCGCGACCAACCCTGGCGGATCTCGCCACCGACGAGCACGTTCTCGCGGACCGTCATCGAGGAGAACACCTCGAGTCGCTGAAACGTCCGACCGATGCCTCGTCGCGCACGATGGTGGGTCCCGAGCCTCGAGATGTCGATCCCGTCGAGGGACACGGTGCCGGACGAGGGTGCCAGCACCCCGCAGATCATGTTGAAGGTCGTGGTCTTGCCCGCACCGTTGGGGCCGATGAGGCCGGTGACGTGGCCGGCGTCGACGTCGAGGTCGACCGAACTCACCGCCAGGTTGCCGCCGAAGCGCACCGACAGGCCGCGGGTCTCAAGCAGTGCCATGGAGTTCCGCCTCGGTGACGCGCAGCGCACGGTCGGCCGCCATCACGTCGCTGCGCGTGATGGGTCTGTCGACACCCACCATGTCCGGTGACGGCATCTCGACGACATCGAGCTGCACCTTGCCGTGGACCAGTGCCGCGAGCACCGCCGTCACGGCAGCCGCGATCAGCATGAAGAGGATCCGCATGCCGTTGTTGTGCAGGGCCGTTCCCCAGTCGATCGCACCCACCGCGACCAGGCCCGCCACCAGGATCGCTCCCGCCAACTCGGCCCGACCGCCGGGAATCGGATCCAACAGCACCGGGAGCAACGGCATGATCGCGAAGACCAGCACGACGATGGTGGCGACGAAGGTCCAGTTGTCGATCGCCCCGCTCTTCGCCAGCAGCCACAGCGCGACGACCCCGAAGATACTCAGGCCCCGGGCGACCGGCTCCTGGAAGACCCTGCGATACGCGTCGCCGATCGCCGGCACCGCACCGGAGGGGTCTCGGCCGAGGCTGATACCCATGAAACCGGGTGTGACCCCGATGACGTTCTCCATCGAGACCCGGACGTAGTCGAACACCCCAAGCGCGTTGCGGCTCAGCAAAGTCGGGATGAAGGAGTTGAACGTCCCGAGGATCGAGCCGCCCAACAAGGCGCCTCCGACGGCTCCGATGCCACCGACCACGGCGAGCGTGGTGACCGACATCGACGGCAGCAACCCGAAATCGCTGTCCGCGAGCTGGCGGTTGGCCAGTGCTCCGGCGAGCCCGGCGATGGACGCCGACAGTGCGAACACGCCGATCTTGGTGCGAGTGAGATCGAGCCCGAGCGTGGCGCACGCGACCTGGCTGTCCTTCATGGCGATCAGGCGGCGGCCCCACGGACCGCGACGAAGCCAGACGACGAACAGCCCGACCCCTGCGAAGACGACCGCCAGCAACATGGCGTCACCACGGTTCGACATGGGGGTGAACACCCCGAGGTCGAGCGCAGGCACGTTGACATTGCCGCTGCGGATCAGCTTCGGCTGGCGGAACACGACGTTCGACATGAACAACGCGAATGCCGCGGTGGCGAGTGCGAGATACAGGCCACGGAGGCGAAGAGCCGGCAACGCGACCACCGCTCCGACCACCGCGCACACCGCCAAGGCCACGATCAACGCGCCGGCCGTGGCACCGTTGGTCCCGATCTTGTTCATGACCACGGCACCGAGCCCCACGAAGCTCATCTGGGCGAGGGAGATCTGCCCCGCGTAACCCGTGAGCGGCACGAGGGAGAGACAGATGATCGCGAAGTACAAGGCGACGATCACCGGCCGCACGCCCGAATCCCTTTCGATGAGCGAGACGATGCCGGCCACCACGACGACGATGGCGACCGCACCCCAGCCCGCTTCACGCATGGTCGGGACGCGCCACCGTTCACGGACACGCCGGACCCCGCCGGCGCGCAACCGCTCGTGAGGCTGCAACAGCATGGCGACGGTCAGGAGGATGGCGGGCAACGCGTAGCGGATGTCGGCCAGGTTCACCCCCGCAATCGACTGGTGCTTGACGATGATCAACGAGACGTACGCCTCGGCGAGACCCAGGATCACCGCACCGAGGAAGGTGAGCGGCAGGCTCCGCAGGCGACCCACCACGGCGACGGCGAACGCGTTGACGACGATGAGCGTGAGGGTCAGCGGATCGAATGAGCCAAGCGACGCCACGAAGATCGCGGCCAGCGCCGCGAGGGTCGACCCGAGGGCCCATGAGTACATCGACACGCGGTCGGGTCGGATGCCGTTGAGTCGGGCCAGGGTCCGGTCGTCCACCACCGCGCGCATCGCGACGCCCAGGCGCGTCCCGTAGAGCAACAGCCGCAACACCACCGCCACGACGATCGCAGCGACGAGGATCGCGATTCGGTGGTACGGCACGTTGAGGTTGCCGATGTGCACCGAGCTGCCCTCAAAGAAGCGCGGCATCGACCGGGTGACCGTCCCGGGCCAGATCCAGTTGACGATCCCGATCATCGCCAGCAGGAGGCTGACCGTGACCACGACACGCACGACCTCGGGCGCGTCATCGAGGCCGCGCATGATGAGCCGCTCGATGACCGCGCCCAGCAACGGGGCGGTCACGCCGAGGACGAACAGCAGGGCAACCCAGGTCGGCCATCCCCAGCCACCCATCGCGGTGGGTGTGTGTGCCTGCCAGTACACGTACGCCGAGAACATCCCCACCGCACCGTGGGCGAAGTTGAAGATGCCCGACGTCGTGTAGGTGACGACCAGGCCCGCCGCGGCAATGGCGTAGATCCCCGCGGTCGCGATGCCGAGGACCGTGTACGTGAGGAAGTCGTTGAAGCCCGAGGCGGCGAGCATGGTGGCTCAGCCGAGGATCGACGAGGTCTTGTTGCCCTGGCCGTAGTCACCTTCGAGGTGGACGAGCGCCTTGTTGCAGTACAGGCCGTTGCCCGCATCGTCCTTGCTCCCGAGCTTGGGGAACAACCGGACGAACTTGCCGTTGCGCACCGTCGAAAGCATCTGACAGGTGCTCGACTCGTTGCGGCCCGGATCGGTGGTGCCGTGGAGCCCACCGCCGTCCCACTTGTGGGTATCGAGACCCTTCTGCAGGACGCACTTGCGGGTGATCTCGCCCTCGTCGGCACAGGCCTTCGCCGCGGTGGCGAACAACAGCGACGCGGAGAAGGCCTGAATCGCGAGCCCGGCATGGGTCCAGTCCGGCACCTCCTTGTCGAGGATCCCGACGAGTTGCTTCATCGCCGGCTTGCGGGCGGCGTCCTCGAACATGAGCCAGGTCTGGCGGATGGCGACACCCTCGACGGCCGCGGGTCCGGACTGCTCGATCAGCCGCTGGTCGTACTGGTTGCCGTCCGCGGAGATGACGCCCTCCCAGTTCTGGTCCTTGAGCGCCTGTGAGAACTTGGACATGTTCGCCGGCTCGCCCACGAAGCTGATCATCTTCATCCCCGAGTCGATCACCTGCTTGGCGGTCACGGCCCAGTCGTTGCCGATGTACTTGTAGGAGATCTCCTCGAAACCGGCAAAGCCCTTGGTCTCCTTGGCGACACCGATGATCTGCTGGTTGTTCTGCTTGAGTGCGTCGAGTTCGCCGTAGACGGTCCCGAACTTCTTCGCCTCCTTGGGATACAGCTTCGCCAGCGCCTCGAACCCGGCGCTCACCTTGTCGTGGGCCGGGTTCGGCTGGGCCTGCACCTGGTCGGACGCCTCGGAGAAGTCGGTGGAGACGGCGAAGCCCGGGAAGGCGATGAGGCCGCACTTGTGGAAGTCGCTGCCCTCCTTGCCGGTGAACATGTTCTGGTCCTGGGCCCAGCCGCCACCGACGATGGCGAACACGCCGGTGCATGCGGTGGCCATCGCATCCGCCACGTTGAGCACCTTGCCGTCGAGGTCGACCGCCTCGAGCGGCAGGCCGTTGATCCCGCCCTGCTCGTTGCACCACTTGACGAACGCCGTGGAGCCGTCCCACAGCTCCTTCAACAGGCCCGGAACGATGGTGCTGCCTCGGTCGTTCGCGACACCGATGTAGAGCTTGTCGGTCCCCTTGCCGGCATCGGCCGCCGAGACCTTGGCGTCACCGTGGCCACACGGCGACGCGAGAGTGCCGAACTTCACCGGCTCGCCGCTGCCCGCGGGCGTCGAGGGAGAGGTCGCATCCGCCGCAGTGGTCGACGCGGAGCGCTGGTTCCGACCGGCCTCATCGGCTCCCTTGGCCGCACAGCCCACAAGAAGCGCAAATCCCGCGACGATTGCCACGGCACCAATTCGACGACTCATCATCCCCCCGGGTTCGATGTGGCGGCCATCCAAACAGAACCGACCGGGTGCGTGCAAACGATCCGGTCGAGCGGCGCCCCAGGGTGCCACCGCCCATCCCGGTCCCGGTGCAACGCCGCTCATGTCGGGGCCACCGAGGCCCCCGGCAGTCCGGACCGACCCGCCGACCCGGCGCCGGTTATCGTTTCTGACGGTCCGTCAGAAACGTGGCCACCGCCGGAGTCCCGGGAGAACGGGACCCGCCAACCTCGACGAGGGAGCACCGATGCACGACACAGTGATCCGCAACGCGACGATCGTCGACGGTACCGGCGCACCCGGGCGCCCGGGTGCCATCGGCATCCGGGATGGTCGGATCGCGGAGGTCCTCGACGAACCGACGGCGGCCGGGGTGGAGGCGGCGGAGGTGATCGACGCCGAGGGTCTCGTGCTCGCCCCCGGGTTCATCGACCCGCACACCCACTACGACGCGCAACTCATGTGGGACCCGTTCGCGACGCCGTCCAACGTCCACGGGGTGACCACGGTCATCGCCGGCAACTGCGGCTTCACCCTCGCGCCACTCGCCGAGGGCGACGCCGACTACACGCGACGGATGATGGCGAAGGTCGAGGGCATGCCATTGGAGGCACTCGAGGACGGGGTCGATTGGTCCTGGTCGACCTTCGGCGAATACCTCGACCGCCTCGACGGAACGCTTGCCGTCAACGCGGGTTCCTCGTCGGTCATTGCGCACTCCGCCGCCGGGCGATGGGCACCGCCGCGGTCGGCAACGAGGCCGACGACGCCCAGATCGCCGAGATGCGACGCCTGCTCGCGGAGGCGATCGAGGCGGGTGGCCTCGGGTTCTCCACCACACTGGCCCGGACCCACTCCGACGGCGACGGTCGGCCGGTGGCGTCACGCTGGGCCAGCCGCGCCGAACTCCTGGCCCTGGCGACCGAGGCCGGTCGCCACGAGGGCACGACGCTGGAGTATGCGTCGGATGGGTGCCTCGACGGCTTCGACGCCGACGACGTGACCTTCATGACAGAGTTCTCCAAGGCCGCCAACCGACCGCTCAACTGGAACGTGCTGACCGTCGACTCCCACGCGCCGGAGCGCTACACGGGACAACTCGACGCGATGGACCAGTGCGCGGCCGACGGCGCCCGGGTCGTCGCCCTCACCATGCCGGTGCTCGTGGGGATGAACATGAGCTTCCTCAACTACTGCGCGCTCAACATGCTCCCCGAATGGGGACCGATCCTCGCCCTGCCCCCGGTGGCTCGCAAGGCCTGCCTTCGCGACCCGGAGGTCCGGGCGTTCATGGCAGAGCGCGCTGCATCGCCCGAGGCCGGCGTGTTCGGCCGCCTCACCGGTTGGGACCGCTACATCATCGGCCAGACCTACTCCGGCGCGAACGAGGGTCTGAGTGGACGGACGGTTGCCGACATCGCGAGCGAACGCGGCACCGCCCCCTTCGACACGCTGTTGGACGTCGTGTTGGCCGACGACCTCCGGACCGTGCTCTGGCCGGGACCGACCGACGACGACGACGAATCGTGGGCACTCCGCGCCGAGGCATGGGAGCACCCGGCGGTGATGATCGGTGGCTCGGACGCGGGCGCGCACCTCGACAGGATGGCGGGTGCCCCCTACACCACGCAGTGGTTGGCCGACTGCATTCGCGGTCGGCGCCTGACCACCATGGAACGCGCGGTGCAGCACATGACCCAGGCGCCGGCCACCCTGTTCGGCCTGAAGGACCGGGGTCATCACCGAGGGCGCCGTCGCCGACCTCGTGTTGTTCGACCCCGAGACCGTCGACGCCGGCCCGGTCGAACTCGTGTCGGATCTGCCCGGTGGGGCGAGCCGCCTCGTGGCGGACGCGATCGGGGTACACCACGTCTTGGTCGGGGGTCCGGACCGTCGTCGACGGGGTCGTCACCGATCGTCGACCGGGAACGGTCCTCCGATCCGGACGTGACACGGTGACCGTGTCGCTCACCTGAGCACGACGCCAACCCTGCATCGGCTCCCGGTGCCCGGCTACCGCCCTGCGGGAGCCGATGGCCGCTCGCCGGCCGGGCGGTCGTGGCCGGAGGCCCATCGTGGACGGAGGTCTCCGACCTCGCGGCCGGCCGGGACGCGGGTGACCGGCACCATCATCTGGGCCCGCGGGCCGGGATCGGCGTCGCTATCGACGCGGCCCACCCCTTGGTCGGCGCACCCGGCCTCGGCGACCTGTGCCGAGTCCACCACCGGTACGGAGCCGGACCGCCGGATCTCGTACTCGACCCGCTTGCGGTCGATCTCCTCGTCCAACTCCCGATCGACCTCCCGGGCCCGCCGGTTCACCAGCGGTGCGAGCATCGTGAACAACGCCAGTGCACCCGCCGCGGCCGCGATGGGGATCATCAACGTCGACTTGCCGGTGATCGCCGGATAGAGCGCGAACGCACACAACAACGCCGTCCATGCCCACAACAACACCACGGTCTGGCGATATCCGTGGCCGAGACGCAACAGCCGGTGGTGAAGGTGGTCCTTGTCGCGAGTGGCGAACCCGACACCGCTGGTGGTTCGCCGGACGATCGCGAACGTCATGTCGACGAGCGGCACCCCGAGGATGAGCAGCGGTATGACGATGGGGGCGAAGAAGAACCAGGACTGGCCGGTGAAACTGTCGTCGCTCTGTCCGCCGACGGCGACCGACGCGGACGCCATCAACAGCCCGAGGAGCAACGCGCCGCTGTCACCCATGAAGATCTTGGCGGGGTGGAAGTTCCACACGAGGAAGCCCAGGCATACCCCGAGGGTCACCACGGCGATGAGCGGACCGACGTTGCCCCTGGTGAGTGCTCCCGAGTCGTCGAGCTTGACCGCGTAGAGGAGGAAGGCCCCCGAGGCGATGGCCATCATCCCCGAGGCCAGCCCGTCGAGGCCGTCGGCCAGGTTGACGGCGTTGGTGACGACCAGGATGAGCAACACCGTGACCAACGCAGCCATGTCCGGGGACAGCACGGTGAAACCGAGGATGGGCAGAGGCAGGTTGACGATCGAAAGCCCCGAGAGCACCAGGACCGAACCCGCCAACACGATGCCGGCGACCTTCGCGGGTGCGGAAACCTCACGGATGTCGTCGATGGCACCCACCGCGACGATCATCATCGCCGAGACCAACACCCCGACGATGTTGGCGGGCGACTCGAACATCGCCCGGAACTGGCCGAGGAACGCGGCCGTCCCGACGCCGGCCATCACCCCGACCATCATCGCCGGACCCCCGAACTGCGGGGTGGGGCGATCGTGGACCTTGCGGTCGTTGGGCATCGCGATGGCACCGACACGGCGCGCCACCCGCAACGCGACGGGGATCAGCGCAGCCGTGGTGCCTGCCGACACCAACAGCACGAGCAGATACGCGCCGATCACCGCCCTACCCTACCGAGCGATCCCGGTGACCCCGGGGCGACCCGCCCCCCCCCGGAGAGGTCGGCCGGGGGTCAGGGACCGAAGGTCGTGGTTTGGTAGAGCGGAAACCGCCGGCACAGTTCCCGCACCTGTTCGGCGACCTCCGCGACCACCGTCTCGTCGTTCCGCTCGCGAAGCACCCGGGCGATGAACCCGGCGATCGCGCCCATCTCCTCCACTCCCATCCCCTGAGTCGTGACGGCAGGTGTGCCGATCCGGAGGCCGGACGTGACGAACGGCGAACGCGGATCGTCGGGGATGGTGTTGCGATTGAGCGTGATCGACGCATCGTCGAGGATGAGTTGTGCGTCCTTGCCGGTGAGCTCCGCGTCGAAAGGGCGGAGGTCGACCAACATCAGGTGGTTGTCGGTCCCTCCCGACACGAGACGAAACCCTTCGCGCGACAACGCCTCGGCCAGGGCGGCGGCGTTGTCGACGATGCCCCGGGCATAGTCCTTGAAGGAGGGATCGAGTGCCTCGCCGAACGCGACCGCCTTGGCCGCGATCACGTGCTCGAGCGGTCCGCCCTGCAGTCCCGGGAAGATCGCCTTGTTGATGGCGGGACCGAGTTCCTTACGGGCGAGGATCGCCGCTCCACGAGGGCCGCGGAGGGTTTTGTGGGTGGTGAAGGTGACGACGTCGGCGAAGGGAACGGGGTTCGGATGGACACCACCGGCGATGAGGCCGGCGATGTGTGCGGCGTCGAAGAGGAAGAGCGCGCCGACGTCGTCCGCGATCTCCCGCAAGGGCTCCGGGTCGATGATCCGCGGGTAGGCCGTGGCGCCCGCCACGATCATCTTGGGCCGGTGCTCACGGGCGAGGTCGCGGATCTGGTCGTAGTCGATCCGCTCGTCCGACGGGGTCACCTTGTAGGGGACGAAGTGGTAGAAACGCCCCGAGACGTTGACCGGGCTCCCATGGGTCAGGTGGCCGCCGTGGTCGAGGCTCATCCCGAGCACCGTGTCGCCGGCGTCGAGCAGGGCGAGATATACGCCCAGGTTCGCGTTGGAGCCCGAATGCGGCTGCACGTTGGCGAACTCGGCGCCGAAGAGCCGGCACACACGGTCGATCGCGAGCTGTTCGATCTCGTCGATCACGGCGTTGCCGCCGTAGTACCTGCTGTGGGGGTAGCCCTCGGCGTACTTGTTGGTGAGCGGCGTCCCCGTGGCCGCGATTACCGCCGGTGACGAGAAGTTCTCCGAGGCGATCAGCTGCAGGCCGGTGTTCTGGCGGACCACCTCCCGCTCGACGAGGTCGAAGAGTTCGGTGTCGCGTACGGTCGGCCAGGGCATGGGAACCTCTCGGGGTCGTGGACTGTCGGTGGACGGGACGATCGGCGTCGGACGCGGTCAGCGCGGGAGCAGCGCGTCGATCTTGTGCACTCGGGCCGTGTGGCGACCGCCGTCGAAGGAGGCGGCGACGAACGCGTCGAGAGCGTCCAGTGCCTCCTGCGGGCCGACGAGACGCTCGCCGAGGCAGATGATGTTGGCGTCGTTGTGTTGACGACTGAGTCGTGCCGAGGTGACGTCGTGCACGGTGGCGGCGCGGGCGCCGGGCACCTTGTTCGCGGCGATGCCGATACCGATCCCGCTGCCGCAGACGCACAGCCCGAGGTCGGCCTCTCCTTTCACCACCGCACGGGCAACCGCTGCACCGAAGTCGGGGTAGTCGACCCGATCGGTGCCGTGGGTACCGAGGTCGAGGACCTCATGGCCCGCGCTGCGGAGGTGCTCGGCGAGCCGCTCCTTCATCTCGAAACCGGCGTGGTCCGACCCGACCGCGAAACGCGTCATACCTCCGACCCTACTCCCGGTGATTTCGGACCCTTCGCGCCTCGGACGCGGTGACGCTCCTAGCCTTCGACGATGGCAACGCTTCCGGCCTCGATCGATCCCCGGACCCCCGTCGTGGTCGGGGTCGGCCAGTTCCTCAACCGCGACGACAGCCTCGGGCTGGATCCCCTTACCCTCGCGATCGAGGCCGTCCGGCGCGCGGCCCGGGATTGCGGCGTCGACTCGTTACCGGGTCGCGTGGACGCGATCGCCGTCGTCCCGATCGTCAGTTGGCGTTACGGCGATCCGGGCCGCAGACTCGCGGCCGAACTCGGCGCCGGCCCCGCGTTGACCATGTATCCACACGTCGGGGGCAACACCCCCCAGATGCTCCTCAACCGCCTCGCCGAGCGGATCGGGGTGGGTCAGCTCGACCGGGCGTTGTTGTGTGGCGCCGAGGCCTACCGGACACGGATGCGCGCGAAGCGCAACGGCGTCACCCTCACGTGGCCCCACGAGGACCTCGCGCTGCAACCGACGTGGACCGAACCGGGCGAGTTCGCGATGGGTCACCCAGACGAGCTCGCACTCGGCATCATGATGCCGACGCAGTGCTACCCACTGTTCGAGAACGCCCTCGCCCACGAGGCCGGGAGGACCGCATCGGAACAGCAACTCCGGTGCGGCGAACTGTGGGAGGGCTACGCGAGGGTCGCGTCGACCAACCCGTTCGCGTGGGACCGCACCCCCTACACCGCCGTGGAGATCGCCGACGTCACCGCAGAGAACCGCATCGTCGGCTTCCCCTACACGAAGCACATGGTGTCCAACCCCGACGTCGACATGGCCAGCGCCGCGATCATCATGTCCGCCCGTGCCGCAGCCGACGACGGCATCGACCCCGACCGGTGGGTATTCGTGCACGCCGGCGCCGATGCCGCCGATCCCCAACTCTCGGAACGGCCCTCGTTCACCACCTCCGCGGCCATCCGCCGCGCGGGCACGGCGGCCATCGACGCCGCGGGTATCGGAGTCGACGACATCGCCCACATCGACGTGTACTCGTGCTTCCCTTCCGCCGTACAGATCGCCTGTCGGGAACTCGGCGTCGGGACCAACCGCACCCTCACCACCTACGGAGGGCTGTGTTTCGCCGGAGGCCCGTGGAACAACCCTGTGGGGCATGCCATCGCCTCCATGATCGACGTGCTGCGCGACGACCCCGGCACGTTCGGGCTCATCACCGCCAACGGTGGAAACCTCCAGAAGCACAGCTTCGGGGTGTACTCCACGTCGCCGCCGAAAGCCCCCTTCACGGCGCCCCGCCCTCAGTCGGCGGTCGATGCCGAGGCCTGGGTCGACACCGACCCGAACTACGCGGGGCCCGCGACGATCGAGGCCTGGACGGTGATGCACGAACGCGACGGCTCGATCGGCCGCGCACACGCCGTGCTCCGAGCACCGAGTGGTCGGAGGCGGTGGGCGGTCTCGATCGACCCCACCGTCGGCGCCGCCCTGGAGGAGAGCGATCGAATCGGTACCACGGCGACCGTCGAGGCGGACTCCACCCTCCAACTCGGCTGATCGGAACGGGATGTCGACCGGCCTCAGCGGTTCGCGTCGAGCCGTTGAGCGAGGAGTGCCATCACCCGCTCCGATGCCTTGGGCATCTCGTCGAGCAGTGCACGGAACTGCCTGGCGTGGAACCGCAACAACTTGCACTCGGTGTCGGTGACGACCGTGGCCGTCCGAGGCCGGTGGTCGACCAGCGCCATCTCCCCCACCACGGTCCCTGCCCGGAGCGTGGTGACGAACTTCCCACCCGTATAGACCGACGCCTCACCCTCGACGATGACGAAGCAGTCGACGCCGGCGTCACCCTGGTCGATGATCACGGTACCCGCCGGCATCGTCACCTCCGAGGAGAGGTCGGCGACACGCTGCAACTGCTCCTCGCCGAAACCACTGAAGAAGTCGACCCGGCCCAACCACGCGATGCTTTCGGTGCTCTGCTTCCAGAACGTCACCCCAACCCCCTCGATCCCCCGGCGCGGACCGGGATCCGATGCCCGACGCGGGCAATACCGGAATCTAACGGCCGCCGGCGTAGCCCAGCGCGGATGTCACCGCGCGCCACTTGACGGGACCCTCACGAAGGAGTGAGGGGCGATCACCGCGCAGATCGACCACCGTCGAAGGGCGTCCCTCCACCGCCCCGCCGTCGAGGACGACGTCGACGAAACCATCGAAGGTCCTCCTGATGGCCGCGGCGTCGCGCAGCGGATCGTCACCGGAGCGATTGGCCGAGCTCGTGACCAGGGGGCCGGTGCGCCGGAGGATCTTCAACAGGTCGGAATGGGCGGGGCATCGGATACCGATCGAGGTGACCTCACCGCCGAGGTCGACCTCTACGCCCGGTGCCCTCTGCACCACCACGGTGAGCGGACCGGGCCAGTGACGGTCGAGCAGCCGCCGCGCCGCGTCGTCGAGAACGCCGAGGGTCACCGCCTGATCGAGATCCGCCACCAGGACCGCCATCGCCTTCGCGCGCTCACGGCCCTTCGCCCCGAACAAGGCCCGTACCGCCGCGGGACGGTCGATCCGGGCGGCGATCCCGTAGACGGTGTCGGTGGGAAGGCCGGCACAGCCGCCGCCGTCGAGTACCTCGACCACCTCGTCGATCGTCGTCACCCGCCGGGACCGGGTCGAGCCGGACATACCCCGACCGTAACGCGACACCCGCTGCTTCATCGCGACCGACCTCGTGCCGATGAGAGAACGACACCGCGTCGCCGGGCCCTGCCGGCCACGCCCGTCCACGGATGGTGAGGATGCCGGTCGCGATCTCCAGGAAGACGCGCTGCCCGTTGTGCGGCACGAAGAACGATTCGACGGTGCAGCGTTGCCACATCTGCACCCGACCGCTGCCCGACCGGGGCGACGAACGTCCTCTGGCGTCGGCGGCACTGTACGACGAGGCCCTCTGGTCGACGCCGGTGAACACGACCGTCGTCGAGCGCCGTAAGACCAATCCCGCGCTCGGGATCGCATTGATCGCGATCCTCGCACTGGGAGCGAACTACCTCTACTTCAAGAAGGGCCCCGACTGGGCTCACATCCCGGTCCCGTTGGAGCGTGGCTTCTCCTGGGCCGAACGACGTGACGCGCCCGACTTCGTCGTCGACCTCCCCGGTGAGCCGATGATCCTCGATCTCGACGGCACGGCCGCGGGCTTCCGTGCGAGGTCGGTGTGGGTGGACAGTCAGTGGAACGCCGTGCTCGATGCCGACACCCAGTCGAGTGGAGCGAGCATGCAGGCCCGACGCGACGCCGAGGGGCTGATCTCGGTGGCGTCGGGGCCGCTCCCGGCCGACATCGCCACGACGCTTCCCGCGATCGTCAGCGCCATGGGCCCCGGATCCACGATCGACGGGGCCACGCTCGGCGCCTCGGACCACCGACCGGGCGATCCCTTCGACGCCACCTACACGATGTCGGGCCACTTCATCGGTTGGCCCGATCCCGCCGGACAGGGGACCGTCCGCGCGACGGCGAGCGTTCGCGAGGGGCGACTCTACGTCGCGACCACGTTCGTCCTCGGGGGCGACGACCCGGCGCTACACCGGCGCCTGGTCCGGACGTTCCACCCCGGTCCGCATTCCTGAGACCCGGGGCGAACGAGCATCGGTTCACCGGGACACCTCAGCGTCGAGCGACACGCCCGGCGACCACCCGATCACGTCCGGCGAGGTCGGCGGTGATCGCCACGTCGAGCAGCCCTCTCGACTCCATCCGGGCCGCCACGACCTCGGTCTGGGTCGGCGCGCACTCCACCACGCATGCACCGCCGGGAGCGAGCCACCTCGGAACCCGGTCCACCACGAGATCCAACGCGTCGAGCCCCTCGGCTCCGGCGAACAGGGCTCCGGACGGCTCCCAGTCCCGCACCTGGTCCTCGACCTCCCCGGTGGTGGCGACATAGGGGGGATTCGACACGATCAGGTCGACTGCACCGGCGATTGCCGGATCGAGGGCGTCGAACCAACTTCCCTCGGAGAAGTGCACCCGACTACCGGCGCGGCCGACCCCCGCGAGGTTGGCTCGCGCGACCGCCAACGCGTCGGGCGACACGTCGGTCCCGATCACCTCGACGTCCCGACGCTCGACGGCGATCGACAAGGCGATCGCTCCGGACCCCGTACCCAGGTCCACGGCCAGACGACGCCGGGCCGGCGCAGGCTCCGGGCCCGGGTCCGGCGGTCGTTCCGCGACGGCATCGAGTCGCTCCAACGCGACCTCGACCAACACCTCGGTCTCGGGCCTGGGAATCAGCACCCGACGGTCGACCATGAGGTCCAGCCTGCGGAACGCCCAGTGACCGAGCACGTACTGGAGGGGCTCTCCCCCTCGGCGACGCTCGATCATGTCCTCGAAGCGCGCGACCGTGCCCACCGTGACCGACTCACCCCCGCGCAGGCTCAACTCGGCGCGGCCGAACGAGCCGAGTTCCTCCACGATCCACGACGCCTCACGCGACGCGACTGGGACGAAGCCGCCGAGACGTCGCTCCGCTTCGGCCCGAAGGTCACGCCAGGTCAGCGTGCCCGTCACGGGTCGAGGTCCGCCAGCTGACGCGTTCGGAGATCGTGCACGAGGGCGTCACTCACCTCGTCGAGCTCACCGGCCAGCACCTTGTCGAGGTTGTAGGCGGTGAAGCCGATGCGATGGTCCGACACCCGGTTCTCCTTGAAGTTGTAGGTCCGGACCTTCTCACTTCGACCCCCACCGCCGACCTGGTTGCGGCGCGCCGAGGACTGCTCGGCCGCCTGACGGTCCTGCTCCAGCTTCAACAGCCGGCTCCGCAGGATCACCAGCGCCCGTGCACGATTCTGGATCTGGCTCTTCTCGTCCTGCATCGACACGACGAGCCCTGTCGGCTTGTGGGTGATTCGAACCGCCGAGTCGGTGGTGTTGACCGACTGTCCCCCGGGGCCCGACGAACGGAAGGTGTCGATGACCAGGTCGTTGGGGTCGATCGTGACGTCCACCTCCTCGGCTTCGGGCAACACCGTCACCGTCGCCGAGGAGGTGTGGACCCGGCCCTGGGATTCGGTCACCGGTACCCGCTGGACCCGGTGGGGCCCGGCCTCGAACTGCATCCGCGACCACACCGCGTCACCGTCGAGCCGGAATGTGATCTCGCTGAACCCACCGAGATCCGACGGCGAGGAGCCCAACACCTCGAAGCGCCATCCCCGACGTGCGGCGAACGCCCGATACATCTCGAAGAGGTCCCGGGCGAAGAGGTTCGCCTCCTCGCCCCCTTCGGCACCGCGGACCTCGACGATCACGTTGCGGTCGTCGTTGGGATCGCGCGGCAGCAGAAGTATCCGTGCATGTGCCTCCAGTGCCTCGATCCGGGTCTGGGCATCGTCGACCTCGGCGCGCATGTCGTCACGGTCGGCACCGTCCAGCCCCGCCATCAACTCGGTCGCGGTCGCCAGGTCGTCACGCGCCTGTCGAAGCCGCGCGGCGCATTCCACGATCGGCTCCAACTCCTTGCGACGTCGCGACAGGGAGACGAGGCGCTCGTGGTCACCCACCACCGCGGGATCGGCAAGCATCGCGTCGACGTCACGGAGTTCGCCCTCGAAGGTCGACAGTCGCTCCAACACGACCTCCGACGCTACCGCGGAGCCGTCCGATGCCGGGCGGCGGATCAGTACGGCAGTTCGAGCGCCTCGAACCGGATCGGCCGATCGGCGGCTGCGGCCACGATGCGGGTGGCGTCGAGCAGCGACCGGGATGGTCCGCAAATCACCAGGGTCGCGGGCGCGTGGTGCCCACCAGCTTGGTCGAACGATGCGGCGGTGTCGAGCGCCAGGGGCACGACGTCGAGGTCGACACCGGCAGTGCACACCACCACCAGTGGGGCACCGTCGAGCGCGGTTCCGGCGGCGGCGGCCGGTTGGATCTCGCGGAGGCCGTCGAAGCGGACGGTCGTGCCGATCGGTGAGAGATCCGTCGCTCCGACCACGGTGGGGTCGCCGAGCAGCGTCGCTCGCAGCCACCGGGCCGGTACGAGGTCTCGAAGGGGGTGCGGCGGTGCCCCCGGCCTCCTGACGCGATCGACCAGCTCCACCGCCCTCACCAGCACCTCCTCGTCGGGACGGGTCCCGACGGCCATCGACGCGATCTCGCGATCGACACGCCCGACGCCGACCTCCAATCGTTGAGCGTGCGGAGCGGTGCCCGTCGGACCCCTCGCCCCACGCACGACCCGGGCGACCTCCAGCCCGCGCAACTCGACGCGTCGAACACCCCATTCGTCGATCCACTCGACGTCGAACCCCGCCGCACGAACGCTCGCGACGGCGGACTCGATCGTCGGGTCGGCCGGCTCGGACTCGGCGAGGACTCCTCGGAGCGGGAGCGGCGCGGGTGCGACGGGTTCGAGCGATTCGAGGGTCGCGGCGGCACCGAGACGGCGGAGGACCGCCGTCTCGATCCCGAAACCGGTGGCGAGGCGCGCCAGGTGACCGGCGACCTCGTCCTCGTCGACGGCCCCGGGACCGAACCCGACGACCAACTCGAGGCTGCCCGCCGCCCCCCGAAGTGCCCATGTGAGCGGCCCCCCGAAGGAGCGCCGGGTAGGTTGCTCGACGAGGGCGACCACGTGGCGGGAGGCCGTCATCACGTGGGCACCCGACGCGGTGACGACCTCGGCGACGACTCGGTCGTCGCCGGGCCGGGTCCGCTTCAGGTGCGCGCCGAGCGCGGCGAGGCGAAGACGACCGAGTTGCTCGGATCCGAGCGTCGACGCCACGACGGCTGTGGGGGACGCGCCGTCGGCGAACCCATCTACTCCGCGGCGGAGTCCGACTGCTCGGCCGCTGATGCCGCGACCGCTGCGCCCTTTCGCGTGCGGCGTCCGTAGCGCTTCTCGAAGCGCTCGACCCGGCCGGCGGTGTCGATGATCTTCATCTGGCCGGTGAAGAACGGATGCGTGAACGCGGAGATCTCGACCTTCGCCAGCGGGTATTCGTTCCCGTCCTCCCACAGGACCGTCTCGTCGGTCTCGACGGTGGAACGGGTGAGGATGCGATCGCCCGAGGAGGTGTCCTGGAACACGACATGGCGATAGTTGGGATGGATGTCGGCCTTCATATCGGGGTCCAAGGGGAGTCGAGGCGGCCGACCCGCAACGTTTCGCGGTCCGAGCGCGTACGGCCACGTGTCCGGTCGACGGTCAGCCGTTCCGGGCGTTGGACATCTCCGAGAGGAACTCGTCGTTGGAGCGGAACTCCCCGAGGCGACCGAGCAGCATCTCCAGCGCCTTGAGCGGTTGGCCGTCCTGTGCGAGCCCCCCGATCACCCGACGGAGTTTCGTGACCTGCGCGGCCTGAGGCTTGGAGAACAACAGTTCCTCATGACGCGTCGAGCTGGCGTCGAGCGCGATGGCCGGATAGAGCCGTTGCTCGGCCGCCTTGCGGTCGAGTCGAAGCTCCATGTTGCCGGTGCCCTTGAACTCCTCGAAGATGACGTTGTCCATCGCGGACCCGGTCTCGACGAGCGCGGTGGCGACGATCGTGAGCGATCCGCCCTCCTCCAAGTTGCGTGCGGCGCCGAAGAAGCGCTTCGGCGGATACAGGGCGCCGCTGTCGAGGCCGCCCGACATGGCACGCCCCGTTCCCGGTGAGGCGAGGTTGTAGGCACGGGCCAACCGGGTGATCCCGTCGAGGATCACGACCACGTCGCGCCCGTACTCGACCAACCGCTTGGCGTGTTCGATCGTCAGTTCGGCGACCGCGATGTGCTCCTCGGCGGGACGGTCGAACGTCGATGCCACCACCTCGCCGTCCTTGAGCGATCGCCGGAAGTCGGTCACCTCCTCGGGCCGCTCGTCGATGAGCAGCACGATCAGCTGCACATCCGGGTGGTTCCGTTCGATCGCCTTCGCGATCGTCTTCATGATGGTGGTCTTGCCGGCCTTCGGCGGCGACACGATGAGCCCGCGCTGACCCTTGCCGATCGGTGCGATCAGGTCGATGACACGCCCGGTGGGATCGCCGACGATCGTCCCGCCCTCGAGGTGAAGCCGCTCGTCGGGGAACAAGGGGGTGAGGTCGTCGAAGCGGGGACGGTCACCGGCCTGCTCGGGGTCGAGGCCGTTGACCGACTCGACCCGGATGAGCGCGGGGTTCCGCTCCTTGTGCGTGGCGGGCCGGGCGAAACCGGAGAGGTGGTCGCCCCGCCGCAGTCCGAGTTGGCGAATCTGCTTGACCGAGACGTACACGTCATCGCGCCCCGGCGCGAAGCCGTTCACCCGGAGGAAGCCGTAGCCGTCCTCGCGCAGATCGAGCAGTCCGCTGACGGCAACCGGCTCACCGTCGAACTCGCCTCCGCCGGCCTCGCCGTCGCGGTCGCGGTTGCGTCGACGCCGGCGGCGTCCCCGTGTGGAGCCCTCACCCTGCCCGTCGCCGTGCTCGTCGGTGGACCCACCGCCGTCGTCACCCGTCTGCCCGGGGGTCGCCGTCGTGCCCGCTCCTTCGTGGTCCTGCTCGGAGGGTGTGGGAGCCTCCTGCTCACCGCCACCCGACGGCCCGGTCCGGGGGTGCGATCGCCGCGAACCCGAGGCGGACGACGCCTGGTGGGCGACCACCTCCCCGGAGGCCGCTTCCGGGTCCGACCCGTCGGATCCGTCATCGGGTCCGGCTCCGCCGTCATCGGTTTCGGCAGCCGGGGCCGGGCGAGCGACATCGGCGTCGATCGACCCACCGTCTTCGCCGGTGCCGGCGCCGGTGTCATTGATCGCGGCCAGGAGAAGGTCGACCATCTCCGCCTTCTTCGCCCTCGACGGAATCCTCACCTCCAGCGCGTTGGCGAGCGCTACCAACTCACCTCGATCCTTACGTTCGAGGGTGGCGCGCTCGTCCTGGGGGGATCCGGTCATGTTGAAGCCTCTCTGTCGCGATGGGACCACCGGCGCCACGACGACCCGGCGCATCCGCACCGGATGATCGCCGGTGGATGCGATGCGGTCGTCGCGTGGATGGCGACCCGTACGGGGGGACCGTTTGGAGGTGGCTGATCGCCGGACCTCGTCGCTTGGCGGCATCGTAGCGTCGCACGGCCGCCCGAACCGACCTCCCTGCCGGATTCGACCCGTGGGCGCCGGGTCGTCGCGTCACCGAGGAGCGGTGCGACGGATCAGCGACGTGTGATCGGAGGGGTCAGGATCGGCCCAGCAGGCGCGCCATGAGTTGGTGGCCGGGCGTCGCCGGAGCCGCCGCGGCCCCCGCCTCGGTGTAGAGGCCGCCCGCAGCGTCGACCCGCGAGTCGAAGAGCAGATAGGGCACCGGATCGGACGTGTGGGTCCGCAATCGCAACGGTGTGGCATGGTCGGGCATCAACAGCATCCGCCACTCCCCCATCGACGCCATCCCCTCGACGAGGCCCGCGAGGATGCGCGAATCCCAATTCTCCAGTGCCCGCACCTTCTCGGTCGCGTCACCGGCGTGACCGGCCTCGTCGGTGGCTTCGACGTGGATGACGAAGAGGTCCGCCCCGTCGCGGAGACCGGCGAGGGCGGCGTCACGCTTGCCCTCGTAATCGGTGTCGTACCACCCGGTGGCCCCCGGCACCTCGACGATGTCCATGCCGGTGAGCACGCCGAGGCCACGGACGAGGTCGACCGCCGTCACCATCCCGGCGTGAACGCCGTGACGTTGCGCGAACGGGGTCATCCGGGGTTGGAAGCCCTGACCCCACAGCCAGACCGAGTTCGCCGCGACGCCGTCGAAGCGAGCGAGGATCCGGCGGCTCGCGTCCATGACCCTACGGAGCCCCGCCGCCGCCGGGCCGGTCGGCCAGACCGCGTCACGACCGGTGAGGTCGTGGGGAGGGGTGCACTCGGCTTCGGCCCAGTCCGCCGGCGCGACCATGATGTGGCGGTACTGCACTCCGGGATGGAACTCCAGCCCGAGGTCCCCGCCGGCACCCAGTTCCGCGTCGAGCGCAGCGACCACCTCGGCTGCGACCTCGGTGCGGGGGTGGCCACCCGCGAAATCGACCATGGTGCCGTCCGCGCCGAGTGTCACGAGGTTGGTGCGGAACGCCAGACGGTCGTCGGGGAGCCGCAGGCCGAGTGCCGCCGCCTCGATCGGCGCCCGGCCGGTGTGGAACACCGCCGGGTCGTAGCCGAGGATGGACATGTTGCCCACGTCACTGCCCGGTGCGAAACCCTCGGGTATGACCGCCGCCCGACCGATCTCGGAGCGCTTCGCGAGCGCCGACAACACCGGCATGTCCGCGGCCTCCAACGGGGTACGACCGTCGAGGTCGTCGCAGGGCTCGTCGGCACAGCCGTCGGGGACGCAGAGGACGTACTTCACCGGCCCGATCGTAGGGAGTGCACGACGGGCCGGGTGGGTCCGGCGCTCACCCTGCGCTCCGGTGACCGCGCACGTAGACCTTGAGGGCCTCGACGTCCACGGGCAGGTGATCGCACCGCTCGGGCCGGTCGAGCAGGTCCGCGAGATGACCCGGAAGCCGGGGACGAACCCCGGTCGCCGCAGCGACGGCGTCGGGGAACTTCGCCGGATGAGCCGTCGCGAGGCACAGCAGCGGAACGGTCGGATCGGTTGCGAACCGCTCGCCCACCCCGAGCGCGACGGCGGTGTGCGGATCGACCGTCACACCGAGGTCGGCATGGACCCGCGACATCACCGCCAGGCACTCGTCGTCGTCGATCCGTCCCGCCTCGAAGCGCTCCCCCAGCCACGTCAGCGAATCGAGCTCGACCGACACCCGGCCCTCGTTGCGGAACTCGGTCATCATCTCCGCGACGGCCACACCGTCACGACCGTTCATCTCGAAGAGCAACCGTTCGAGGTTGGACGACACCTGTATGTCCATCGACGGGCTCAGCGTCGGATGCACCTCACGCACGTCCATCGTGCCGGTCGTGAAGAAGCGGGTCAGGATGTCGTTGCTGTTCGAGGCGACGACCAGCCGGCCGATCGGGACCCCCATCCGCATCGCCCCGTACCCCGCGAAGATGTTGCCGAAGTTGCCCGTCGGCACGCACACGTCGACCGGAGCGTCGGAGCCGCGGCCCAGGCGCCGGTTGATCTCGCGCACGCTGGTCACGTAGTAGACGATCTGGGCCATCACCCGTGCCCAGTTGATCGAGTTGACCGCGGAGAGCGACATCTCGCGCCGGAAGACCTCGTCGGCGAACAGCGCCTTCACCAGGTCCTGACAGTCGTCGAAGGTTCCCGCCACCGCCACGTTGTGCACGTTCGGCGACAGCACCGTGGTCATCTGTCGACGCTGCACCTCCGAGGTCCGGCCCTCCGGGTGGAGGATCACGATGTCGAGGTTGTGACGGTCCCTGCACGCCTCGATCGCCGCCGAGCCCGTGTCGCCCGAGGTCGCTCCGACGATGGTGGTGCGGGTCCCGCGGCGGGACAGCTCGTAGTCGAAGAGGCGACCGACGAGCTGGAGGGCGATGTCCTTGAAGGCGAGCGTGGGCCCCCAGAAGAGCTCGGCCATCCACAGGTTGTCGTGGAGCCGACGTACCGGTACGACGTCGGGGGCGGTGCCCGACGGCGGCTCGAACGTCGCGTAGGCGTCGGCGACCATCGCCTCGAACGGCCCCCGTTCGATCGAGCCACTGACGAAGGGCCACATGACCTCGATGGCCGTATCCACATAACCGACCGATGTACCCGACCCCGGGGAGTCCGTCGCCAGAACGGCACGT
Source organism: Microthrixaceae bacterium (assembly GCA_041394325.1). Classification (GTDB taxonomy): domain Bacteria; phylum Actinomycetota; class Acidimicrobiia; order Acidimicrobiales; family Microtrichaceae; genus JAWKIJ01. Next base: position 1,792,187 of record JAWKIJ010000001.1, on the reverse strand, counting down.
TCGGGAAGCGAGGGCCAGTGGTCGGGTACGTACAGGCCGCCGTCGGTCGCGAGGCCCTCCAGCAACACGTCCGCAAACGGCAACTCCGCGGCGGCGGACCGGGTGGAGAGATAGCGCATCAGGCCTCGTTTCCGATGACCCGAAGCACCGAGTTGACGCTTCGCACCGCCGTGAGGGAACCGAGGTCGCGCAGCGTCGCCCGCAGCGAAGCCTCGGTCGCCTCGTGGGTGATGAACACCAACCGGGCCGTGTCGGCGAGACCGACCTGCTCCATCGAGCGGATCGAGACACCGTGCCGGCCGAACACGCCGGCCACCTCCGCGAGGACGCCGGGCTGATCGGTGACTTCGACGTTCACGTAGAAGGCGGACTCCAGTTCGTCCACGGGCCGGAGCCTCGACGGCCCGATCGAGCCGATGGACGCGTGCGTACCGCGCACCAGGTTCTGCGCCGCATCCAACACGTCACCCAGCACCGCCGCAGCGGTGGGCTTCCCTCCCGCCCCGCGTCCGTAGAACATCAACTCGCCAACCGACGCACCTTCGACGAACACGGCATTGAAACTGCCCGACACCGAGGCCAGTGGATGGGTGTCGGGCAGCATCGCGGGATGGACGCGTACGGCGACGGTGCCGTCGTCGAAACGCTCGGCGATCGCGAGCAGCTTGACGACGTAACCCATCTTCGCCGCGTGCGCGATGTCATGGTCGGTGACCGAGGAGATGCCCTCGTGATAGACGTCGCCGGCGAGCACCAGCGTGCCGAACGCGATCGTGGCGATGATCGCCGCCTTGGCTCCGGCGTCGTACCCCTCCACGTCGGCGGTGGGGTCACGCTCGGCGAACCCGAGGCTCTGGGCCCCGGCCAGCGCCTCCGCATAGCTCGACCCGTGCACCGACATCTGCGTCAGGATGTAGTTCGTCGTACCGTTGACGATGCCCATCACTCGGGAGATGCGCTCACCCACCAGGGACTCCCGGAGCGGGCGGATGAGCGGGATCGCTCCGGCGACCGCCGCCTCGAACAGCAGGTCGACCCCCGCCCGTTCTGCGAGCTCGCTCAATTCGTGTCCGCAGTTCGCGAGCAACTCCTTGTTGGCGGTGACCACGGGTTTGCCCGACTGGATCGCCGCCTCGATGTAGCTGCGCGCCGGTTCGATCCCGCCGAGCACCTCGACGACGAGATCAACCCCGGGATCGGAGGCGACCGATGCGGCATCGGTGGTCAGGACGCCGTCGACGAAGGCGACCCCGCGCTCCTTGGACAACGAGCGGACCGCCACCCGGACGATCTCGAGTCGTACTCCTGTTCGCGCGGCGATCTCGTCGACGCCGTCGTCGATCAGTTCGGCGAGGGCGGCGCCGACGTTGCCACAACCCAACAGGCCGATCCGCACCGTCACCGGCGAGGTGGTGGTCCGGATCCCCGGGATCACGCCGGGCTTTGGAGTGGATGCGAACGGGGGCGGGTCGGGCGCGTCGGTCACGGCCGGTCACGCTATCGGCGGCGGTCGGGACGGTGACGACGCCCTCCTCATCCCCTGGCGACGCCCTCACGATCCCATGACAGGCCGGTCACCTGGCGGCCCGACCATGTACGCCATGAACACGACACGAGAAGTCATAGCCTCCCTCGGCATCGCCGCCACGCTGGTCGGCGGCGTCGGTGCCGCGGCGGGGGCGGCCACCTCGACCGCTCCGCCGAGTACGGCGCCTTCCACGGCGACGACCTCGTCGTCCTCCCCTGGGGGTGGGCCGGATCATCGGGGTGCACGCGCCGCCTTCGTGTGCGCTCACCGCGACGAGATCGAAGACCTCGCCACCCGGCGCACACAACTCCTGAAGGACCGGATGGCGCTCCTGGAGCAAGCGGCCGCAGCGGCGACCGAGCACCCCGTGGCGGCGAAGCGCATCGGTGAGCGGATGACCAAGGCCGGCGAGATGCAGGAGCGAATCGCGACCCGGACCGACAGACTGAGGACGTGGATCGGCGAGCACTGCTGAACGACGACCCGACCGACGCCGGTGGAGACGTCCTCGGGACCGATCCGTCGCCCGCCCGGGAGGGGGCCAGGACGGTCGTGGTGGTGGAGGACGACGATCACATCGCGGACCGGGTCGGCCTGTACCTGGGTGACGCCGGGTTCACGGTGCGACGTGCCGCGACCGGGGCACACGGCATCGCATCGGTCGACGAGTTCGCACCGTCGGCCGTCGTGTTGGACCTTGGTCTTCCGGACATGGACGGGACCGACGTCCTCCGTGCGGTCCGTACCCGTTCGAGCGCACCGGTGCTCGTGGTCACCGCCCGCGGCGACGAGTTCGACAGGGTCCTCGGCCTCGAGCTCGGCGCGGACGACTACATCGTCAAGCCGTTCAGCCCGCGCGAGCTCGTGGCCCGAGTACGCGCCGTGCTCCGACGCGCCGAGGCCATACCCGCGGGGACGGCGCGCACCGCTCCGGCGGCGACCGCACGGGGGCGCCGGGCGACAGGACGAGCGGCGCCGAGGTGCTCAACGACCGACTCGTGCTCGACCGTGGGCGCCGGGAGGTGACCCTCGACGGCGAGGTGTTGGTCTTGACGCACCGGGAGTTCGACCTGCTCGCCTACCTCGTGCTGCAGCGGGGCCTGGCACTGAGCCGCCGACAACTCCTGGACGGGGCATGGGGTGACGACTGGTACGGCGACGAGCGGACCGTCGACGTCCACGTCGCACAGCTCCGCAGGAAGCTGGCGGGCGCACTCACCCTGACCACCGTCCGCGGCACCGGCTACCGGCTCGACTGAGCACCGTGACGACCGTCAGCCGCACGACGCTCCGGACGAGGGGACGGCCAACACGATGACGCGACGTCTGATCCTGGCCATGGTCGGTCTCGCCGGTGCGGCACTGCTGTTGGCGGGGCTCGGAACGGTCCTCATCGGCCAATGGCGTGCGCGGAACGCGACGCTGCTGGAGGTACGCCGCCAGACCGTCGAGTTGGCGACCCTGTACGAACAGGGTCTGGCCCGTGCGGCACGATCGACCACCCGAGCGAACCGGGTGCCGGCCCTCGCCACCCTGGCGCGGCTCGTCGACCTCGACGAACTCCAGGTCGTCCGCGTCCGGGCGGACGGGCGCCCCGACGACGACGCCGACCTCCCGGAGCGGATTCGCGACGTCGTCGCCGCGATCGATCCGGCAGCACTTCGGGGCGAGGGGGTTCGCTCGGGGGTAGGCCGCCGCGAAGCATGGGCGATCGCACCGGTGCTCGGACCCGCAGGCCGCGTGCGAGCGCTGGTGGTCGGCCTCCGACCGGTGACCAACGGGGTCGGGGCGATGTTCGGTTGGTTGATTGCGGCGGCGACCCTCGTGATGGCCGGTGCGGCCGCGATCGCCGTGTGGTTGGGGCGTCGCCTCACCGCACCGGTCCGCGCCGCATCGACCGCGGCCGGGGAGATCGCGGCGGGACGCCATCCCCACCGCTCCCCGTGACGGGGAGCCCCGGGGACGAGCTCGTCAGCCTCGCCGCATCGATCAACACGATGGCGGCGGCGCTCCGGGCGGGTGCCGACACCGAGCGCCGGTTCCTCCAGTCGGTGTCGCACGACCTCCGCACTCCACTCACCTCCATCAGCGGTTACGCCGAGGCGATCGTCGACGGGCACGGCGGCGCGCGGCACACGGCCAAGTGATCGGGACCGAGGCACGACGACTGCAGCGCATGGTCGGGGATCTGTTGGACCTTGCGAACATCCGACGCGACGGCTTCACCGTGCAGGCGGTGCGGGTCGACCTCTCCACCGTGTGCCGCCAGTCGACTGCCGCGGGCGTCCCGCCGCCCTCGATCGCTCGGTCTCACTCGACCTCTCGCTCCCCGACCGGCCGGTGGAGGTGACGAGCGACGCGGAGCGGCTCCGGCAGTTGCTGGGCAACCTCCTCGACAATGCCGTACGCCACGCGCCATCGCGTGACGCTGACGTGCCGCCGCGAGGAGGACCATGCCTGGGTGAGCGTCGCCGACGACGGTGACGGTGTGGCCGACGCCGACGCGGCACGACTCTTCGACCCCTATGTCAGCGGCGACCGCGGCGGCGACACCCAACGACTGGGTCTCGGACTGGCGATCGTCCGCGAACTCGCCACCGCGCTGGGGGCGCACGTCTCGGTGCACGGCCACGGTGTCCTCGGGGGGTTGGAGGTGGTCGTCACGCTGCCGATACCCGCCGAGTCGCGGGTCCGGGCCTGAGTCGACGTCGCTCCGGATCGGAGAGTTCGCTACACGGACCCGGTGGCGGTCGTTCAGGACCCGTGGACGCGTGCGGAGGCCGCGGCGAGATCGGCACGCACCTTCTGGGCCGCCACGGTGGTGAGGTCGACGAACCGCTCCGGCGCGTCGGGACACGCGTAGTAATAGCCCTGGGCGTACCGGAAGCCGAGTTCTCCGACGATCGCCGCCTCCGCCGCAGTCTCGATGCCCTCGACGACGCAATCCAGGTCGAGGGCCCGCGACATCATCGACACGGCCGACAACACCTGCCGTCCCCGGTGGTCGGTATCGCAGCCGCTGACCAGCGACTTGTCGATCTTCAACACGTCGAGTGGGATCGACGCCAATCGGCCGAGCGAGGAGTGCCCACTCCCGAAGTCGTCGAGCGCCACCCTCATCCCCAGGCGGCGAAGATGACGCAACGCCTCGACCATGTCCTCGAAACGGGCCACCACCGCTTCCTCCGTGACCTCGACGACCGTGTCGGTCGGGTTGACCCCGTTGGCGACCAACAAGTGGTAGATCCGCTCGATCGCACCGCGTCCGAGGAGTTGGTCCGGACGGAGGTTGACGAACAACTTCGGGGGCGGTCCCACGAACCCGTCGCGGACGTCGGCCCATGACTCGACCGCACGCACCAACGCCTGGTCACAGATGAGGTTGAGCGACTCGGTGTTGACCGGAAGGTTGAGGAACTCGCCCGCCGACAACATGCCGTAATGCGGATGCCGCCAACGGGCCAACGCCTCAGCGGCGACCGCTGCACCGGAGTGCATGTCGACGATGGGTTGGAAGTACGCCACGAGTTCGTCGTCGCGGAGATCGGCGAGGTCGAGGTCGGGACGGCCCGAGGTGGACTCTGCGACACCGCCGTCGTTGGCGAGCATGACCCGCGCCCCGAACACCGGGTCATCGACCCGTCCGCGAGCCTGGGCGAGCGCACGGATGGCCGACGCGACGACCGCCTGGGGAGCCCGGTCCTCGCCGGACACGGCGACACCGACCAGCAGACCTATCTTCGGGCGTGAGGACAACACCCGGTACGGTCGGCCGATCTCCGCGCCGAGGCGGTGCGAGACGGCCTCGGCGAGATACTCGCCGTCGATGTCGGGGAGCAGGACGAGCAGGGACTCAGGATCGTCGGTCACGGCGATGACGTCGCCCGGTCGCAGGCCACTCCGCAAACGGGAGATCGCCTCCTGCGCAACTCCGCGCCGGGCCGCGTGTCCGAACTGCTCCTCCACCTCGTCGAGGCCCGAGAAGCCCACGGCGAGTACCGACGGGAGGAAGCGGTGACGCTCCGACAAGGTCATCGAATGAGCGAGCAACTCGGTGAACAACGCGACGTCGGGCAGCCCCATCCGTCGACCGGGAATCGCCCGGCCCGACGAACCCGGCAACGCCGGGGCCGTTGCCGCTCTGCCGGCCACCGGGTCTCCGACGGAAGGCTCCACCCGAGAGGGTCGGCCGGATCGACCGGAGGCGCCGTCCACGGTCAGGTCGATCGTGGGCTCGCCCGAACGGGCGGTGCGCGCGGGAGGAGCGACCCGGTCGGGACCGTCGAGGTCACGTCCACCCAGCGGCTCACAGGTGACCAACCGCAACGGGGAATCGGCGGCCAACCGGGCGACCCGGACGGTGGTGGCGATCCGCTCACCGGCGACTACCTCGCCTCGCGGCGATCGTTCGACGGCCGGCAGCAACACGGTCATCGCCACGGCGGGAACCGGTTGGGCGGTCCGCTCGGGCGAGTCGTGTCCCCGTGTGTCGGCGTCATCGCCGTCGTCCGACGCGCCGCCGGGATCGTCTGTGATCGCCGCGCGCAGCGGCGCCGCCTCGTCGGCGGCGATCATGTCGATCAGGTCGTCGATGACGATCGGCCAGCCGGCATTGACCGCTTGGGGGACGCCGGAGGTGTCGACGACGGCGGCCGCGTGCGGCATTGCCGCCACGACCTGGGTCACCGTGTCGGCGATCGACGTCACCGGTACCTCCGTTGCTCCACACCCCCCGGAGCCGGGTGGCGACCGCGACGTCGGCGGCGTCCGCAGCCTAAGCAGCGCCTCACACGAAATCGGGGATGGTCCTCTCCGCGGGGAGTGACCCGGGCGGCGACTCGCGCGCCCGTCGACCGCTACTGTCCGCTGCACCATGGGCGTAGGAGGCACCGGGCGGGCCGCGCACACGTCCGAACCGGGCTGGCGGGTCTGGTTGCTCGGCGCGCGACCACGCACACTCCCCGCCGCGGTCGTGCCGGTCCTGGTGGGCACCGCGGCGGCGGCCACACCTACGACCGGCCACCGTGGATTCGAACTCGCCGTCGGTTCGGTGAGTTGGGGCCGTGCCGCGTTGGCGATGGTGGTCGCGTTGGCCCTCCAGGTCGGAACCAACTACGCCAACGATCTCTCGGACGGTCGTCGCGGCACCGACGACCCGACGAAACGGGTCGGCCCGCCGCGCCTGGTGGGCAACGGCCTGGCGAGCGCCGACGCGGTGCGGTGGGCGATGGTGTCGGCGTTCGGCACCGCGGTCGCCGCCGGGTTCACGCTGGTGCTCCTGGTCGGATGGGAGCTCGTGCCGGTCGGGGTCGCCGCGGTCGCCGCCGGCTACCTCTACACAGGCGGCCCCCGGCCGTACGGGTACGCGGGTTTCGGCGAAGCGTTCGTGTTCGTGTTCTTCGGAGTGGTCGCGACCGTGGGCTCGACCTACGTGCAGACCCGAGCCGCGAGCGCGCTCAGCCTGGGGGCGTCGATAGGCGTCGGAGCACTCGCCACCGCGATGCTCGTGGTGAACAACCTCCGGGACATACCCGGCGACACCGCATCGGGCAAGCGAACGCTCGCCGTGCGGATCGGCGACCCATCCACCCGCGTGCTCTACGCGTTGCTCATGTTGGTGCCATTCGTGGTGCTCCCCTTCGTCGCCGGCCTCTCCGGACGTCCACTCGGATCACTCGCATTCGTCGCGATCCTCGTGGGCACCAAGCCGTTGCAGAAGGTGCTGGGCGGGGCGCGGGGACGCGACCTCATCGACGTCCTCGGCGCGACGGGTCGTACCCAGTTGGTCTACGGCGTGCTGTTGGCAGTGGGCCTGTTCGTGCTGGAAGGGCCCTGACGGCGCAACCGGACACGAACCGAGCCCGATCGGCATCGGGCCGGGCCTCCTAGTGTGGCGCACATGGCCGTGAGGGGATCCACCCGCCGGGAGGGAGAAGCCGACCTTCCACTTGGGACCGAGAAGGTCGTGGCCGTCCAGTCGATGTTCGACACGATCGCCCCCCGCTACGACCTCGTCAACCGCGTGATGACGTTCCGGATGGACGTGGGCTGGCGACGACGGGCGATCGCCGCCCTCGGCCTCCGACCGGGCTCGTTCCTCGTCGATCTCGCGTGTGGAACCGGCGACTTCTGTCACGAACTCGCCGACAACGGCTTTCGGGTACTCGGCGTCGACCGTTCACACGGCATGCTCGCCGCCGCGCCTCGGCCGTTTCCGCGAGTCCAGGCCGACGCGTTGCGCCTCCCATTGCCGGACGCGTCGGTCGACGGGGCGACGTGCGGATTCGCCCTGCGCAACTTCGCGTCACTACCGCCGTTCTTCGAGGAGCTCGGCAGGGTGGTACGACCGGGCGGACGAATCGCGTTGCTGGAAGTGGCCGAACCACCCAACCGACTACTGCGCGCGGGACACCACGTCTACTTCCACAAGGTCGTGCCCCGTATCGGTGCCCTGCTGTCGGATCGCGAGGCGTACCGCTACCTCCCCCGGTCGGTCGCCTACCTTCCGGAGGCCGATGAGTTGCTCGACCAGCTCCGCGGTGTGGGTTTCGCCGGCGTCGAGCGACGCCTCCTGTCGGTCGGCATCGCGCAACTCATCACCGCAACCCGCGACGACCGACACGACCCGGCTCAGAGGTCGTTGCGCACCAGGTCCTCGTAGGTCTCGCGCCGCACCACCAACCGCGCCGCGCCGTCGCGGACGAACACGACGGCGGGCCGAAGGGCCTTGTTGTAGTTGGAGCCCATCGAATGGCCGTACGCGCCCGTGACCGGGGTGCACAACACATCACCCACCGCGAGGTCCTCGGGAACCCGCCCGTCGCGGACGACGATGTCGCCTGACTCGCAGTGCATCCCCACCACCCGTACGCGCCGTGTCCGGTCGGCCAGCACGGCGCGCGGCGCGAAGGTCTCGTAGCCCGATCCGTACAACACCGGCCGGGGGTTGTCGCTCATCCCCCCGTCGACCGACACATAGGTCCGCACGTCGGGGATGTCCTTGATCGTGCCGACCCGGTACAACGTGACCCCTGCCGACCCGACGATGGAACGCCCGGGCTCCGCCGTGATGGTCGAGTCGATCCCGTGTGCCCGGCATGCGTCGATGGTCGCCTTTGCCCACTGTGAGATCGTCGGCGCCTCCTCGCCCACCACATAGGCGACCCCGAGCCCTCCGCCCACACAGAACTCGTCGAGGCCGAGCTCGTTGGCCAGCGGGGCCACCAACGCGATGGCGTGAGCGAAGTTGTCGACCGAGAACACCTGGGAGCCGATGTGGACGTGCAGGCCGACGAGCGAGAGCCATGGCGATCGCCGGCAGCGTTCGACCGCGGCGTGGGCGGCACCCGAACTCCAACCGAAGCCGAACTTGGAGTCCTCCTGGCCGGTCCGGACCTCTTCGAACGTGTGCACCTCGATTCCGGGTGTCACCCGGATCATCACCGGCGCGGGTCCGCCGACGCCGTCCACCCGTCCCACCACACCCGACAACGGTCCGCTGCCATGGAGCAGCGCGTCCAACCGATCGAGTTCGTCGAAGCTGTCCACGACGATCCGACCGACTCCGGCACGAAGCGCCGTCGCGAGTTCGTCCACCGACTTGTTGTTGCCGTGGAACACACAGCGAGCGGCCGGGACACCCGCCGAGGTCACGACGTGGAACTCACCGCCCGACGCGACGTCGATGCGCATACCCTCCTCCGCCGCGAGCGCCGCCATCGCCGTGCAGAGGAACGCCTTGGACGCGTATGCGACACCGTCACCGAACGCCGCCACCGCCTCGCGGCACCGAGCACGCAGATGTTCCTCGTCGTACACGAACAGCGGCGTGCCGAAACGCTCGGCGAGTTCGGTCAGAGCGAGTCCGGCGACGGTGAGGCCGCCGTCACCGTCGACCGCCGAGGAGTCGGGCAAGAGGTCGAAGGGGATCGCGCTCACGACGCCGCTCAGATCGTCTCGTCGTCGGCCGTGCCGGCGCCGGTCGCGACCGGGTCGAGATTCGCCATGCGTTCGGGTGCCGAGGCTCCCAACAGGGACAGACCAGTGCGCAGGCCGACCAGTGCCGCACGGGCCAGCCACAGACGCGCCTGGCGGGTTGCGTCGTCGGTGTCGGAGTGGAGGATCGGGCAATCGTGGTAGAAGCCGTGGATCTCCGCCGCGAGCGTCCGGAGCCATGCGGTGACCCGGTGCGGCGCCCGATCGCGGGCGGCGAGTTCGACCACGACCTCCAGGCCCGACAGACACCGCAACACCTCCAACTCGCGGTCGTGTACGAGCGGCGAAAGGTCGACGCCGACGAGGGGTACCACGTCGACCCCCTGTTCGGCGGCCTTCCCCTCGATCGAGCAGAGCCGTGCGTGCGCCATCTGGATGTAGAAGACGGGATTGTCCATCGACTGTGCCGCGATCACGCCGAGATCCACCGTCTGGGGAGTGTCGACGGACTGCATGAGGTAGACGAGGCGCGTGGCGTCGGGGCCGATCTCGTCGAGGACGTCACGCAACTCCACGATGTTGCCGGTGCGCTTGGAGATCCTCACCTCCGCGCCGTCCCGCAACAACCTGACCAGTTGGGTGATCCGCACGTCGAGCTGTTCGGGTGGATGGCCGAGCGCCTCGACCGCGGCCTTCATCCGGGGTACGTAACCGTGGTGATCGGCTCCCCACACGTCGACGAGCAGTTCGAAGCCGCGCTCGAACTTGTCGCGGTGATACGCGATGTCGGGCAGCAGGTAGGTCCAGGAGCCGTCGCTCTTGACGAGGACCCGGTCCTTGTCGTCGCCGAACGCGGTCGAGCGCAGCCACACCGCGCCGTCGTGGTCGTCGATGACACCCTTCCCGCGGAGGTCCGACAGCGCGGCCTCCACCTCACCCGACGCCGCGAGCTCCCGTTCGCTGAACCATGTGTCGAAGGCGATACCCAACGCCGCCAGCACGTCCCGCTGGTCGGCCAGCGCGGCGGCGTACCCCACCTCCACCGCGGCGGCGACGGCGGTGGTGTCGTCCTCGGAGTCGACCACCTCGGGTGGGAGCAACGCCGCCCAGTCGGCGATGTACTCCCCGGCATATCCACTTTCGGGAACCTCGCGACCACGGGCACGGGCCAGCATCGACTCACCCATCGCGCGCATCTGCACGCCTCGGTCGTTGATGTAGAACTCCCGTTCCACCACGTACCCGACCCGCTCGAGCAGACGGGCGACGGCATCGCCGTAGACCGCCCCGCGGGCGTGGCCGGCGTGCAGCGGACCGGTCGGATTCGCGGACACGAACTCGACCAACGCCTTGGTGCCCTTGCCGACGTCGGGCCGGGCGAAGCCGTCGATCCCGTGAAGGATCACCTCGCGGAGCACCTCGTGCAGCCACGTCGGACGAAGCCGGAAGTTGACGAAGCCGGGTCCCGCCACCTCGACCGACTCGACGTGGTCGTGCGGCGACGCATTGAGCGCCGCGGCGAGCTCCGCGGCGAGCTCCCGCGGTGCCCGTCCGAGTCGGCGGGCGTTGGCCATAGCGACGTTGGAGGACCAGTCGCCGTGGCTTCGGTTGGCGGGCACCTCGAGGTGGACCGGACCGTCCACCTCGACGCCCAACGCACCGAGTTGGGCCGCCAACGCGTCCTGTAGCTGGGCGCGAATCACCCGACCGCCTCCATCATTCGAAAGTCGTTCCGTCGGCGGGCGACACTAGATCGTCGCGGGTCCGCACCCCGATGCCGTTGCGGCCGAGGCTCTCCCGGGTCGGCTCTGCGGCCGCTAACGTGTGGCGGCCCGCCCTCGTAGCTCAGGGGATAGAGCATCGCCCTCCGGAGGCGTGTGCGCGCGTTCGAATCGCGCCGAGGGCACTTCCCGCCCGAACGTCAACCACCCGACGTCCCCGAACGTGGACCCGTCGGCCCACCGGCCACCGGTCCGCCGCCGGACATCCCAACCATGTCCCTGCCCCTGCCCGCCGATCTTGCCGAAGCACTCGACGATCTCTGCGCGGGTACCGCGGACGTCCTTCCCCGTGACGAGCTCGGTGAGCGGTTGCGCACCGCCTCGGACCAGCACCGACCACTGCGGGTGAAGCTCGGAATCGACCCGTCGGGAACCGAGTTGACGCTCGGACGCGGTCGTCCTGCGAAAGCTGCGTCGTTTCCAGGACCTTGGCCACACCGCCGTGTTGATCGTCGGTGACTTCACCGGGACGCGTCGGGGACCCGACCGGCCGCAACGAGGTCCGCCGGGTGCTCGACGGCGAGCAGACGTTGGCCAACGCCGCCACCTATCTCGACCAGGTCCGGACGATCCTTCGCGATGACCGCCTCGAGGTGCGACACAACTCCGAGTGGCTCGCGACGATGGACTTCTCCGAGATCCTCCGATACTCGCGTCTGGTCACCGTCGCCCGGTTGTTGGAGCGGGACGACTTCGCCAAGCGCTACAAGGCCGGTCGGCCGATCTCGTTGATGGAGTTCATGTACCCGCTCATGCAGGGCCTCGACTCGGTGTTCGTCGATTCCGACGTCGAGTTGGGTGGCACCGACCAGACCTACAACAACCTGATGGGACGCCAGCTCCAGAGCGCGCTCGGCAAGCCGGCCCAGATCGTGATGACCGTCCCACTGCTGCGCGGCACCGACGGGGCCGAGAAGATGGGTAAGTCGCTCGGCAACTACATCGCGATCGGCGACCCACCCGACGAGCAGTACGGCAAGATCCTGTCGATCTCCGACGACCTCGTGGAGGAGTACGCGGCGCTGTGCTGCGGCTGGTCGGCGGCAGAGCTGGAGGCCTCCGGGAGTCTGGTGCAGACCGATCCGTTCGCCGCCAAACGCGCCGTCGCACATCGCGTGGTCGAGCTGTATCACGGGTCCGAGGCGGCCGACGCCGCCGCGGAGGCATTCGACCGCAGGTTCCGCCGCCGTGAGATCGACACCGGATCGGTACCCGCGTTCACGATGCGATCGGCCATGTCGACCGACGGGCACCCTTCGGTGGTGGATGTGTTGGTCGCGTCGGGTCTGTGCGCGTCGAGAGGTGAGGCACGACGCATGATCGCCTCGGGCGCGGTTCGCCTCGACGGCACACGGGTGGAGGCCGACGGCCCACTCGATCCGGAGTCGGTCGCCGGATCGGTGCTCCAGCGCGGCAAGCGTCACGCAGTCCGTCTCGAACCCTGACCGTCCCGAGGCCGGTGGGTGATCAGCCGCAGGTGATACCGGGAGGAGGGTCGCCGAGTCGCACGCCGATGTCGACCTGGGTCGGATCGACCGGCGCGGAGGTCTTCGGGGTGGAGGAGTCCGAGGGCTGAATCGCCGCGCGCAACGCGGCGTCGGTGACTCGGATCGGTCCCGCCAGGTGCACCACCACGGCACCCGTCGACAACGCCGGGTCCGAGGCGGTCGCCACCGAGCCCTCCATGGACTTCGCGACGACCCCCGCGGCGGCCTCGGCACCACGACCGTAGGCGACGACCGTCTTCGGCACCCTCGTCGCGTTGCCGGTCGTACCGATGGTGAAACCGGCCCGCCTCAGTTCGTCCGCACTCCTCCGCGCGAGACCGGCCGTCGAGGTGGTGTTCAGGACGTCGACGGTGATCGACCTCGGGTCCGGGGCCGGGGCCGTCGTCGTCGGAGTCGACGTGGTGCGGGCCCGACCACCGAAGAGGTCGAGCACCTCCTTGGAGGCCTCCGCGTTGACCCGCAACACGGAGCTTCCGCTGGCGGTCTGGAACGGCGTCGTCGGGAGGCGATGCACGACCATCTTCGCCGGATCGAAGTTCTTGAAGCGCTTGGCCAACGTGAACATGTCCGACACGCCCAACGTGTTGTCGATCACGAGGTTGTCCGCCGCGATGGAACTGAGCACCTGCAGGGTGCCGACGTCGCCCAACCCGAGTCCTGCAACCTTCTTCATCGCGTGACGGATGAACACCTGTTGACGGGTGATCCGACCCATGTCACCGGAGCCGTCGGACACCCAGCGCACCCCGTTGGAGAACTGGAGATGGCGCGACCGGGCGAAGGCGAGGGCCTGTTGGCCGTTGAGGTTGTAGCACCCCTTCTTCGGAATGTAGAGACCGCTGTTGCGATCACGGACGGGACGGTCGAAGTACAGCATCACGCCGCGGAGCGCGTCGACGAGACCTTTGAATCCGGTGAAGTTGACCTCGACGTAGTGGTGGATCGGAATACCGAAGTCGTTCTGGATGGTGTCCACCAAGGTCTGCACACCGCTGCTGTACGCGCTGTTCAACCGACCCTGTCGACTCCCGACGTCGACCCACAGGTCGCGCGGCAGCGAGAGCGTCTCGACCGTCGCTGTCCTCGGGTCGATCCGAGCGACCATGATCGTGTCGGCACGCTGGCCATCGGGAACATCGCTCCCACCCCGGCCGAAGATGTTGCCGGCGTCGGAGGTGGACCGATCGGCCAGGTCGCGGGTGTCGCTGCCCACGATCAGAAAGTTCTGTGGTTTCGTGAGCACCGCGGACTGAAGGTCGACGTCGACGCGACGAATGCTGTTGAAGCGGTAGACACCGTACGCGAGCAGCCCGCCGGCGACGAGGGCGACCACCCCGAAGATCGCCGCGGCGACTCGTCCGCGACGCCGCCGTGCGGCAAGCCGCGCCGCGGCGGGGGTTGCCGCAGGCGATCCTCCTTCGACGCGTCGAACGTCACGACCCGACGGTCGACCCCGACCGCGACTCCCGGACCCGGCCCCGGTGCCCGCGCGGCTCGTCCTCGGCCCGTCCTCGACCCGGGGAGGAGGATCGCGGTCGATCACCGGCCCGCTCGTCGCTCCCCGAGGCTCCACCGCCCAGCGAGGACGCTCACCGCGTTCGGCCGGTGTCGGGACTCGCCGCCCGGGGCCCACGGGGTGGGGCCGCCGCGGATCGCGGTCGCGAGGCGGGACGGGCACGGTGGTCGAGGCTACCCGACCTGATCGCGCCCCCCGTGGACACCCCCATTCTCCGGAGCCGAACGCCGCCCGGCACGAACCGGTGGCCGCGACGCCCCTCGCACGCGGGAGTGCGGTGCGCTCAGCCCTTCGGCGCCACCTTCGGTTCGCGGGGGAGGCCCAACACCCGTTCCCCCACGATGTTTCGCTGGATCTGGCTGGTTCCACCCCAGATCGTCTCGGAACGACTGAAGAAGAAGGCCGACATCATCGGCGAGACGACATAGTCGTCACGAGGGTCGACCACCACCTTGCCCGGCCAACCGTCCTCGGCCCCGGTGCTCACCAGCATCGACGCCGGCCCGAAGATGTCGAGAGCGAGGTTCATCGCCTCCTGGTGCATCTCGGACCAGAACATCTTGTTCGTCGCGCCCAACGCGATCGTCCCCGCATCGCGCTTTCCGGTGAGGGCGGCCGTCAGGTTGCGCAGCCCGTTGATCCGCAGGATCTGGATCTTGGACCAGTACCTCATGAGGCGCTGCCGCACGAGTGGGTCCTCGATGGCCCCGTTCGCGGACGCGGCACGCACCATACGGCGATACTCCTCCTCGAACCGGCGATGACCGGTCGTCGCGGACATCCCCCGCTCGAAGCCCAACGTGTCGTTCGCCACCTTCCAGCCGTTGTTGAGTCCGCCGACCACGTTGCCGACCGGGCAGCGCGCACCGTCGAAGAACACCTCGTTGAACTCCGCGGTGCCGTCGGGTTGCACGATCGGCCGGACCTCGACGCCGGGCTGGCGCATCGGCACCAGCAGGTAGGAGATGCCCGCCTGGATCTTCACGTCCGGATCGGTCCGGGCGAGGACGAAGCAGTAGTCGGCGAACTGCGCCTGGGTGGTCCAGACCTTCTGTCCGGTGATCACCCATTCGTCACCGTCGAGCACCGCGGCGGTCGTCAGCGACGCCAGGTCCGAGCCCGAGTTCGGTTCGGAGAATCCCTGACACCAGCGCATGGAGCCGTCGAGTATCCGCGGCAGGAAGTACTTCTTCTGCTCCTCGGTCCCGTTCATCAGGATCGTCGGTCCCACGAGGGTGTCCCCGAAGAAGTCGGCACGCATCGGTGCCCGCGCCCGCGCGAACTCCTCGCTGAGCACCACACCCTCGATGGTGCTCAGGCCCTTGCCGCCGTATTCCCTGGGCCAGGTCGCGCAGATCCATCCGCCGTCGAACAGCTTCCGGGTCCATTCCTCGTTGAAGGCCTTCTTCTCCTCGGGGGCCATCGAGAAGCCCTCCTCGAACCACCCGTCCGGAAGGTTCTCCTCGAGCCAGGCGCGGATCTCGACGCGGAACTGCTCGGCCTCGGGGGGATAGGTCAGGTCCATCGATCCATTCTTGACCGGACGGTCCAGCCGCGCCACTTCGGGCTGCCACGACACCCCACCCCGAACCGTCAGACTCCTACGATGCCCCCGACCCACCCCACTCCCTCCCCGCCGCCGACGACCTCGCTGGTGGTCACCGATCTCGACGGCACGCTCTGGGACACCGACGACCACGTTCCCGCGACCACGCTCGCCGCCGTACGCGAACTCCGACGCCGCGGCGTTCCGTTGCTGGTGGCCACGGGCCGCCGCATCGCCTCCACCCGCGAACCGCTCGCCCGGATCGGCCTCGCCCCGCCCGCGGTCGTGCTCAACGGTGCGATCGGTCTCCACCTCGACACCGGCACGCGGTTCCACACCATGACGTTCCGCGAGGACGAGGCGGCCGCGGTGCTCGCGGGATTCCACCGGGTCGGCCTGTCACCGGTGGTGCACGTCGCGGACCCCGACGAAGCCGTCGAACCGACGGCGTTCATGTCGCCGACCACCTCGACCCACCCGGATCACGCCGCCTCGATGGCGCCACTCGCGCGCATCGACGACCTCGACCGGATCGTCGTGGATCGTCCGGTCCTCGCGTTCAGCCTCATCGGGATCGCCGAACACGACGCACGGGCGGCGGCAGTGTCCATCGGCGGCGCGGCGGAGACCCACCTCGGGAGGTCGAGGGATTTCGCCGGGCTCGCCACCCTGACCGTCGCCCCGGCAGGACTCTCCAAGTGGGACGGAGTGGAGGCGTTCTGCCGCTCGCACGGACTCGACCACACGCGGGTCGTCGCCCTCGCCGACGGTTCCAACGACCTCGAACTCCTCGAACGCGCTGCGCTCGCGCTCGTGCCCACCGACGCCGACGCCGACGCGCTGGATCGAGCCGACCACCTCATCCCGCCCGCTGGCGAAGGCGGCTGGGCCCGAGTCCTCGATTACGTGTGAGTCCGAGCCCGATTCACGGCGGAGTGCAGGATCACGAACCCGGATAGCGGAACCACGCGGCCCCCGGTCCGACGTTCCGCAGCAGCACCCACGCCGCGGCTCCGACGAGCATCGACGTGATCACACCGGCCCGCCGTCGCCCGAGAAGTCGTCTCGTCCGGTCGAGCAGCCCGATCCGGCCGGGCTGTGCCCACTCGAACCATGCGAGTACCACGAACGGGATCGTGACGACGAACAGCGCATTGAAGTGCCAGGCCCCCGCGAGGTCGCCACGGAACAGGCGGGACGCCGAACGGGTTGCGCCACAGAACGGGCACCACCATCCCGTGACGACCTTGAAGGGGCACGGGGGCGACATGGCGGTGCGGGTGGGGTCCACCAACGAGACCGCGGCACACGCGCACGCGGCGGCGGCTGCGGCCACCCACGGCGTCCCCGCGCGCCGCACCCCGAACGACGCGACGCCCGTGAGCACCCGGTGGTCCTCCGACATCACGGCAGTATTCTTCCGCGTATGTCGATCGTGGTCGAGGACACGGCAGGACCGTCGTCCAACGGTGGGCGCTGGACCAACCAGTGGCTCGAACTGAAGGCCGAGGTCGTCGACACCGGTCTGTGTACGGGGTGCGCCGCATGCGTGATCGCCTGTCCACACGACGTCCTCGGCTACCGCCACGAGTCCGGTGGCTACACCCCGTTCCACCTCGAAGAGGAGTTGGGGCCGGACAACTGCATCCACGGCCTGAAGGGGTGCACCAGTTGCACGCGCGCCTGCCCGAGGTTCCGTCTCTGGGAGCACCAGGCCAACGAGCACCTGTTCGACCGCGACCGTCGCCCCGACGAGGTCGCCGGCATCTACCAGGACATCCTGCTGACGAGGGCCTCCGACGACATGGTGCACCGCATGGGCCAGGACGGCGGCCTGGTGTCAGCCATCCTGTTGTGGGCGGTCGAGCACGACTACGTCGATGCGGCGCTCGTGTCGTACCTCGAGGGCGGCGATGCCGGATCCTGGAAACCCGTGCCGGGTGTCGCCTCCACACGCGAGGAGATCCTGGCCGCGGCCGGAAGCCGCTACACCTACTCGGCCAACACCCTCGCCATCGACGAGGCACTCGACAAGGGCTTCACACGCCTCGCTCTGGTCGGGATGAGCTGTCAGAGCTCCGCACCACCCACCATGTGGTCCCGAAGGGTCGGCAAGATCGGAAAGCCGATCGTCTTCAACATCGGGCTCCTGTGCTCCAAGACCTTCGACGACGCGATCTTCGAGGAGTTGTTCGAGACCAAGTACCGCATCCGGCGATCCGACATCGTGAAGATGAACATCAAGGGCGTGTTCCAGCTCTGGATGCGTGACGGCTCCTACCACGAGGTCAACCTCAAGGAGTGTCACGCGTGGACCCGCGAAGGCTGTGTCCACTGCCCGGACTTCGCCGCCGAACACGCCGACATCTCCACCGGCGGCATCGGCAAGGACAACGACTGGACGCTGACGATCGTGCGAACCGACCTCGGGCGCGAGATCGTCGGCCGCATGATCGCCGACGGGTCGATCCTGTCGAGACCGGGTGACAGCGATCCGGGCGCGATCACGCTGATGCGCAAACTCGCCGAGAAGTCACGCGAACGTTGGCCGACCACTGCCGAAGAGTCGGTTCGGATCGGCCTCCCCGACCCGAAGCGGCGGACCTGACCGCTCGGCGCGTTCCGCCGTCAGCGCGACTCGACAGAGGGCCCCACCCGCGTGCAGTCGGCGATCGCCTTGGTCAATGCCTTCGGTGGCGTGGGTGGGGTGTCGCCGGGCTTCGCATCGGCCTGCTTCGACTCATAGGCCTTCATGTCGTCCCACTTGAGCGAGTACTTCGTCACCATCGCCTCGTAGATGCACTCACAGGTGTCCTTCGGCGCCAACATGCTCGTGGTCGTCGTCCCTCGATCCGCCGACTTGACCGTCGTGCAGCCCTTCATGAAGTTGGCCTTGGCCGCGGGCTCGGACCATCCACGCGGGTCGGGTGAGCGGTAGCAGCCTCCGGCCACCGCCGCCAACGCCACCGCGGCGATCGCGACGCGCCATCGGGCGCGACGCGGCCTCGTGGTCAGGCGGGCTCCGACGTCGGAGGCTCGGGCAGGGTCGTGCGGTCGGCGCACCGGGGACACTCCGGGGTTCGAGGGGCGGCCCCGAAAAGCTAGTGCTGCGCCCCGATCTACCCCAATCAGGTCGACCAATCCCCGACCTCGGCGTCCACCCACCGCGAACGCGGTCGCCGAGGGCCAGCCGACGGCCGAGACGCGGTCCGAGCGATCACCCGCACCCCGGACGGTCGCGTACATTCGTCCGATGGCCCGACGAAGGTCCAGACCCTCGACCACGACGGTGATCATGGTCCGTCACGGTCGCACGGCGACCACCGGCTCGGTGCTCCCGGGACGATCACCGGGCCTTCACCTGTCGACGGAGGGCCGCCGTGACGCCGAGCATGCAGCGGCGCGTCGCCAAGCTCGGCGGTGTGGCGGCCGTGTACGCGTCGCCACTCGAACGCACCCGGGAGACGGCCGCGCCCATCGCCCGTGCCATCGGCCTTCGGACCAGGGTCCGCGCAGGCCTGCTCGAATGCGACTTCGGGGAATGGACCGGCCGGAGGCTTTCCGATCTGACCCGCTCCCCCGAGTGGCGGGCGGTTCAGAGTTCGCCCTCGGCGTTTCGGTTCCCCGGCGGCGAGTCCTTCGCGGAGATGCAGCACCGCATCGTCGACACGGTCACGACGCTGGCCGCACACCACCGGGGCGAACGCATCGTGTGCGTGTCCCATGCCGATCCGATCAAGGCGTTCGTCACCCACCTTCAGGGTGTGCACCTCGACCTCTTCCAACGAACCGTCATCTCACCGTGCTCACTCAGCGTCGTCGAGATCGGACACGACCGGCCGCTGGTGTTGGCCGTGAACTCCACGGGCGACGACCTCTCGAACCTGGCACCGTCGTGACCGGCGACGAACCGCTGCTCCCGGCGGACCGCTTCATCGTCGGTACCGACGGCGAGCCGGGCCACCGGGTCTTCTACCTCCAGATCGTCCGAGACGACGACGTCACGAGCGTCCGCCTCGAGAAGCAGCAGGTGGCTCTGCTCGCCGAGCATGTCCAGCGATTTCTCTCGTCCCGTCCGACCCTGGTCGAACCCGACGAACCCGACGGTCTGAGGTTCGTGCCCGCCGACGCCTGGATAGTCGGAGACATCGGCCTCGGTCCAGACCCCGACACGGGACTGCTCGCCATCGTGCTCGAGGAACTCGCCTTCCCTGACGACGACGCCGATCCCGACGCCGCCCCCACCGGCCGCAGCGTCACCTTCACGCTCACACCGCGCCAACAGGCGACCTTCGTGGTCGCGGCGAACGCCGCGGTCGCCGGAGGGCGACCGCCCTGCCCTCTCTGCGGCAATCCGCTCAGCGCCGAAGGCCACTTCTGCCCCCGCCTGAACTGATGGACGATCGCGACCCGACGGTCGATGACTTCCTGGATGCCACCGTCGACGTCGATGACCCCGCCGTGCCGGCGTTGCTACGCGGTGGCCGCATCGAAGTGATCGGCAGGTTGCAATGGAGTTCGAACGCGACGTTTCTCGTCGACGTCACAGAGGACGACCAACGCTGCCAGGCGATCTACAAACCCGAGCGCGGGGAGCGACCCCTGCACGACTTCCCCCCCGGGCTGTGGCGCCGCGAGATCGCAGCGCACCGCCTTTCAGCCGAACTCGGATGGGACCTGGTGCCGCCGACCGAGGGGCGGGACGGTCCGCTCGGGCCCGGTTCGTTGCAGTATTTCGTCCCATCACGCTTCGACGAGCACTACTTCTCGTTGCGTGACCGCGGCGGATTCGACGCCGTGTTCCGCCGGTTGTGCGCGTTCGACGTCGTCGCCAACAACGCCGACCGCAAAGGCGGTCACGTCCTGCTGGGTGACGACGATCGGATATGGGCGATCGACCACGGCCTCTCGTTCCACCGGGATCTCAAGCTGCGCACCGTCATCTGGGACTTTGCCGGCGATGCCCTCGACGCCGACACGGCCGACGACCTGCACGCCTGGACCGAGCGATCCGGCCAGAGCGAACTCGGCGAACTTCTGACCACCGAGGAGGTCGAGGCCACCGTCGGACGAATCCACCGCCTCGTCGGCGCGACGAGGTTCCCGCACGACCCCACAGGCCGCCGGATCCCCTGGCCCCTGGTCTGAACCTGCGAACCTCAACGGTTCTGCAGTGCTATGGCTGCGAACCTCAACGGTTCTGCAGTGCCTCCAACAGCTGGGGGAGCACCTTGTGCACATCGCCGACGATCCCGAGGTCGGCGACCCCGAAGATCGGTGCTTCGGGATCCTTGTTGATGGCGATGATGTTCTTGGAGCCCTTCATCCCCACCAGGTGCTGGGTCGCGCCCGAGATTCCGGCCGCGATGTAGACCGTGGGCTTAACCACTTTGCCGGTCTGGCCCACCTGATAGCTGTAGGGGACCCACCCGGCATCGACGATCGCACGGCTGGCCCCGGGCGCGCCGTTCAACGCCTTCGCCAGGTCCTCGATGATCTGGTAGTTCGCCGCCTCGCCCAGCCCACGACCGCCGGCGACCACCACGGGTGCCGCGTCGAGTTGGGGACCCGAACGCTCCTCGACGTGCCGGTTGACGACCTGTGCCGTGCCGGTCGCACCCGTGTCGGGTACCGCCAGGGACTGGACCGCTGCGGCTCCACCGCCCGACTCCTCCGCGGCGAACGACTTCGGACGGACGAGGAAGATCTTCGCTGCGTCGCCGGTGAACTTCGTGTAGACGTCCTGGGTACCGCCGAAGATCGGCTCGACCCCCGTCAGGGCACCGTCGCGCTCCACCAGATCGGTGACGTTGGTGATGACCGGTGCGTCGAGCGCCACCGACAACCGACCGGCGACGTCGCGGCCGTCCTGGGTGGTCCCGAGAAGAATCGCGTCGGGCTTGGCGTCGCTCGCCGCGATCGCCGCCGCCAGCGGCACCCCGAGCAGCGAACCGCCCAGATCGCCCGTTGCGTGCACGGCGGTGGCACCGTAGCGGCCGAGCTGTTCGGCGATACCGGCGGCGTCACCGCCGTAGACGGCCTCGACGGTGTCGGCGAGCTCACGCGCCTTGGTGAGCATCTCGAGAGTGATCGGGGCGACCTCGCCGCCCGCGGCCTCCGCGAGGACCCAGATCTTGGAAACTGCAGCCATGATGGTTCTCCTCAGATGACCTTGAGATTGGAAAGGAAGTCGACGACCTTGGTGAATGCCTCGCCGTCGTCCTCGATGATCTCGCCCGCCTCGCGCTGTGCGGCCTGGGCGACCTCGACGATCTCCTGACCGGCGCCGGCCCAACCGACCTGGGAGGCGTCGAGACCCAGATCGCCGATCGTGACCTGGTCGACCGGCTTGGACTTGGCGGCCATGATCCCCTTGAACGAGGGGTAGCGGGGCTCGACCACACCGGCGGTCACCGACACGACCGCGGGGAGCGGACACGTGACCTCGTCGTAGCCCGCCTCGGTCTGACGGTCGACCTTGACGGTGGAGCCGTCGACCGTCACGGCCTTGGCGAACGTGACCGACGGAAGGCCGAGTACCGCGGCGATCTGCTCGGGGACCGTGCCGGTGTAGCCGTCGGAGGACTCGGTCGCAGCCAACACCAGGTCGTAGTCGCCCGCACGCCCGATCGCCTTTGCGAGGACCTTCGCCGTGCCGAGGGCGTCGGAGCCCTTCAATGCGTCGTCGCTGACCAGGACCGCCTTCGCGGCGCCCATCGCCAGCGCGGTGCGAAGTCCGGAGACCTCGCCGTTGGGCGCCATCGACACGAGCGTGACCTCTCCGGAGTCGCCCACGAGCTGTAGCGCCATCTCGACGCCGTAGCTGTCGGACTCGTCGAGGATCAGCTTGCCGTCCCGCTTGAGGGTCTTGGTCTCGGGATCCAGCGCACCCGGATCGGCCGGATCGGGGATCTGCTTCACGCATACAACGACGTTCATGGGGCGACAGTCTGCCAAGTCGAAAAGCACGCGGCCAATCCGGCGACGTCACCCACCGCTACGGTGACACCCAGACATGAAGGCCCTGTTGATCGTCAACCCGCGGGCGTCATCGGTCACTCCACGACGTGAGATCGGGGTCCATCGACTGCTGTCGGCCGCCCACGACGTGCGCATGGCCGAGACCCGTCACCGGGACCACGCCACCCAGCTGGTGCGCTCCGCGGTGGCCGCCGGGGTGGAGCTCGTGGTCGTGCTGGGCGGGGACGGCACGCTCAACGAGGCCGCGAACGGCATGGTCGGCTCCAACGCGGTGCTCGCCCCGTTGCCGGGTGGCTCCACCAACGTTTTCGCACGAACCCTCGGGCTCGACGACCATCCCGTGGCCGCGCTCCGGACTCTGTTGACGGCCCTGAGTTCGGGTTCGGTGCGCCGGATCGGCGTCGGGGAGGTGAACGGCCGCTGCTTCCTGTTCCACACCGGCATCGGCTGGGACGCCCGCCTCGTCCGTTACGTGGAGGAACACCAACGCTGGAAACGGCGACTCGGCCACGGCCTCTTCGTCATCGCCGGCCTGCGAACCTGGACGCGCCTGTACGACCGGAGCCGTCCGCATTTCGCGGTCCGCTACGCCGACGGGAGCGAGACCCCCGATGCGATGTTCACGGTGGTACAGAACACGAACCCCTACACCTATGTCGGCAAACGCCCCTTCAACCTCTCCGAGGACGTCACCCTCGCCGGGCCGCTCTGTGCCATGACCCTCACCGAACTGCGCACGCCCAGCTTCCTCCGCCTGATGTCGGCCACCCTGCGCACCCGGGATGCGATGGCCAATAGTCGCATCGTCGACTACCGCCCCGAGGTCACGTCGATGACCGTCGAGATGTACGAGCCGACGCCGTACCAGGTGGACGGCGACGAACTCGGTGACACGTCACACCTGGAGTTCCGTCACCGGCCGGACGCATTGAGGCTCGTCGTGCCGATCGGCTACCAGGGGTGAGCGGGGTGGTCGCCCTCGCCGGCTCGGTGCTGGCGGTGCTGGGAGCCCATGACGTCGTCGCGGCGATCGCCGTGGTGGCCGCGACGATCGTGTTCGCGTGGATACAGCAGCATCGGACCACCCTCCGTCGCGGGCGCGTATCGTCCGAGGAGGTGGAACCGAGTGCCGGGGACCCCGTGGGTGGCGACACCGACGGGGAAACCCTCCCGACACCGACGTCCCCTGACGGCCCGAGCACAACCGTCGTCGCGGAGCGCTCAACCGGGTCGGACCAACGGAAGGCGGATCACGGGGCCGCGGGCGTCACGCCCAGCCGTTCGACGATCAGGTCGTCGATCAGTCCGTCGAGCAGTCGGCAGGCCTCCTTCAGGAGGGCGATGAGCGTCGAGATCGGCTGCGAGTCCCGGTAGGTCACGTATCGCAGGCGCAACGACTCGAGGCCGGTGGCCTCTTCGCGCTCCTCGATGTAGCAGTCGACGGCGACGAGGGCCTCGGCAACCGCTTTGAGTCGCGGTGCGAGCGGTGTCGCGTCCTTGTCGGCGAGTGCCCATGCGACGAAATGCTCGAGCGGCAACTGGAAGTCGCCGTTCGTGTTCGCGTACTTCACCAGGAACCCCACCGCTACGGAGCCGCCTGCCGATGTCGACTGCGCGGCGGTCATCGCGCCGTTCAGTTCCCAACGCAGTCGGTGCAGCATCCGAGACGTCGCCACCGCCTCGCCGTAGTGCGTTGCCAACCAATCGGTCATCACTCTCCCTCCGCGAACCCGTCGAAGGCCGCGACGGCCCTCGTGGTCGTGATCGCGAGTGGTCCCCTGCTCTTCGACATCGGCGATGTATCGCGTCGCCGGTCGAGCACCGGGACCCTACCATCAACCCCACCACTTCTCCTAGAGTGCCCGCGATGTCACTGAGCGTGGTAGCGCCGGAGTGGGGGATCGTCCTGGTCGGGTCCACCGCCGCCATCGCCTGGTGGGCTCGCCGCATACTGCGTGACGAGACGCGCTACCTCCGCGCGGTCGCCCAACTCCCGCGGTCCCCCACGATCGCCCGAGTCTCGGGCCTGGTGGTCGGTCGGGCAGTCCATCGACGGTTGCCCCCGCACCCGATCCGCGACCGGGTGGCGAGGCTGATCGGGTCGACCACCAGGACGATCATGCCGACTCGGTGTTTCGCACTCGCGTGGGCGTGTGGCCATCGTCAGGTCCACCGCAGGCACTCGACGGCCGGAACCGAGCTTCGTGTCGCCGTGGCGATGTTGGCGATGGCCGCCCTGGGGGAGGCCGTCGCGGCGGCGCACGCGATCGCCCGACGTGGTCCAACCGCTCGAGGGACCGCGGTCGCGCGGGTCGGCCCGGTCAACTACCTCGTGAGGGCGTCGAGCCGCCGGTCGAGATCGGCGAAATCGATCGGGCCCCGGTAGCGGTGTACCGCCCGACCGTCGCGGTCGTAGAGGACGGTACCGGGCATCGCTACGAATCCGTCCGCCGCGAATCGCTCACCGTCGGGATCGCGAGCGACCTCGAACGTGATCCCCGTCTCCGCGACCAGACCGCGGGTGCTCGACGCTTCCTCCTGCATCGCGACACCGACGACGCGGACCGCTCCGGCGCGTCGGCGGACGAGCGCCTCGAGCTCGGGCAGTTCCTTGCGGCACGGGGCACACCACGAAGCGATATAGGCGACCACCGTGGGCCTGCCGGGCGTCGTGAGCTCGACGCGGCCACCGTCGAGGCCGGGCGCACTCCTTCGATCGACGCCGGCCTTCGACGCCGTCGAGTCGACACCCGAACAGGAGGGACCGACGAGCACCAGCGCGACGGCAAGTAGTGCGACCGGCACGGGATGGCCCAAGCCCGGGACGCGTGCGATGTGACGCGCATCCCCCCTCATCACTGCACCATGATCACGGTCCGGCCCGCGTCGTTCGCCGAACAGGGTCCCGGATAGATCGCCTTGCGACGGAAACGCACGTCGATCCGCTCCCCTGCCCGGACTGTGTACGGGCCGACGACGTGTGTCACCTCGTCGTCGTTGCGGATGATCAGGCGGTCCCCCACCTTGAAGCGCATGACCGAGGAGAAGATCGCCACCGCCTCGCCACGGTCGACGGCGGCCTTCGTGCCGACGGGGATGACGATACGGGTGGTCCTCGCCGAGCGTGGGGGCGGGTCGTCGCCGCACGAGGCGCCGACCGACATCAGCACGGCGGCGAGAAGCAGCACCGGCACACCGACGCGGAGCGTCACACCCACGCGCCGGCACCCCGCCATCACGTGGCCCCCCCGACACGCCGCAAGAGGAGCAAGAGGTCGTTGCGCATGGTCGCCGCATCGGTGCCGAAGGGCCATTCGGCGAGCACCGTGCCCGACGAGTCGATGACGTAGGTCGTGCCGGTGTGGGTCACCTCGACGGTACCGTCGAGCCCACGCGAGACGCTCGAGGTCGCAAGGAACGGGCCCTCCGCAGCGCGCAACGCCTCGTCGTCGAGTGTGCGCAACGCGTGATAGCGGGCGGGAAAGAAGCTCGCGAGGTATCTCGTCATCACCTCGGGGGTGTCGCGGTCGGGATCGACGGTCACCATCGCCGTGTGTATCCGCGCAGCCGCGTCGCCCAGCCCGCGATATGCCGTCCGCAAACCGGCCAGCGTCGTGGGACAGACGTCGGGGCAGTTCGTGTAGCCGAAGAAGGTGACGAGCAGGCCACCCGACCGGGCCGTCATGGCGAACGGTGTCGGCGTCTTGCCCCCCGTCACCTCGGGGAGGGTGACCTGGCCGACCCGAAGTGGGTCGTCACGTACCACGGCGCCCAGGGTCGAGGGTGACCCGGCTCCCGACGCGCCGTCGTCGGAGGGACCGGAACAGGCCGCGGCGACGACGCACACCCAGCCGACGACGACAAGGAGGACCGCGCGAGGTCGTATCCGGGGACGGATCACCATCGGCTCATCATGTCCGTCCAACGATGGGGGAACCAGCCGTCGGCACCGATCGCGCCCGATGTCACACGCTCCGGACTTGTCTCGTCCCCACCCTCGAACAAGGCTCGGCCCGATGGTCACCGAACGACCGGCAGTCGGTCACCCGACTACCCATGGAGGTATCACCATGACAACCCTCACCGCTTCCCCCGAGGCAGGTCGGCCCCGACGGATCCGCCGGATGGTCATGTTGGGGCTCCTCCCCGTGATCGGTCTGGTCGGCTGTGGCGACGGTGACGACTCGTCGTCGCCCTCCACCACCACCGAGCCAGCGGCCGAGGCCGCCGAAGTGAAGGTGACCGGACAGTGGGCACGCACCTCGCCATCGGGTGTGACCAGGGGGCCGCGTACATGACCCTCACCGCCCGCACCGACGACGCCCTCGTGGCTGTGAAGGCCGAAGGGATCGCCGGTCGCATCGAACTGCACGAGACGAAGGCCGAAGGCGCGATGACCTCGACCAGCGCATCGGGGACGATGACCACCACCACAGCGGGGATGACCGGGCAGACCTCGCCGACGAGCCCCGCCGGCACCATGACGATGAGGCCGGTCGACCGGATCGAGTTGCCCGCCGGTGAAGCGGTCGCGCTAAGGCCCGGCGGTTATCACGTCATGTTGATCGACCTCACGAAACCGCTACAGGTCGGCGCACCGATCGAGCTCACGCTCGACTTCGAGAAGGCCGACGACATGACGATCACCGTCCCGGTTCGCGACGACGCTCCCTGAACCCGGCCGCGTCGAACGGGCCTCGCGGCTCTCACCTCGTGTCGCAGCTGGGCGCTCAGTCGCCGCGTGCTGCGTCGTGGACGGCGGCACGGGCCATGGCCGGACGGTTGGTGATGACCATGTCGACCCCCCAGTCCGCGAGCATCGCGATGCGCCCGGGGTCGTCGACGGTCCACACGTTGAGCGCGAGACCCAGATCACGACAGCGCCGGACCGAGGACTCGGTCACGAGGTGATCCCACGGATGCAGCGCACCGTGGCCGTGCTCGACCGCCTCGGCGGCGGTGTCGTGGGGATCGTCGGGACCGAACACCAGGTACCCGGTCGGCATCGCCGGGTCCTCCTGCAGCACGCGGTCGATCGTCGCTAGGTCGAACGAGCTCACCAGCACCTCCCGCGTGCCCGCCGAACGGGCGATCTCCTCCACGACGGCAACCGCGAGGGCTCCGCTGGGGTCATAACCCGGCTCGCCCTCGGAGTTCTTGATCTCCACGTTGACCCCGAGTGGACTCGCCGCCCCGAAGGCGTCCGCCAGTGTGGGCACGTGGGAGGGGAGGTCGCTCCGGCGCACCGCCGCGATCGCCGTCCCGTCCGCCAGGAGTGGGTCGTGATGAACGACCAGCACACCGTCGGCGGTCGATCGGACGTCCAGTTCGACCCAGTCGGCCCCTTGGGCGACGGCGCCCCGGAACGCGTCGACGGTGTTCTCGACGAAATCAGCCGACGCCCCTCGATGAGCTGCGATGAGGGGATATGCGGCCGGGGACGGGTGCGGCGTCCGGCTGGCCCCCGTCGGGTTCGTCGTCACGTCGGCGGACCGTATCGCACCCCGGCGGTGAGATCCGCACAACCCTTGCCACGGCCACCGCGGCCCGATACCGTGAGCTTGTACGAAATTTCACAAGGTAGAAGTTTCTCGACTCGGCGCCGAACCCGATATGTCGGCAGCCATCTCTGGAGGGTCCTGGTGTCACTCACGGTCAGCCGCTCACTCTCGCTCGCCAACGACGACTGGCGGGTCAACGCAGCGTGTCAGGACACCGATCCCGACCTCTTCTTCCCGGTGGGCACGACCGGACCGGCGATCGAGCAGATCGAACAGGCCAAGGCCGTCTGCAACATCTGCGACGCCAAGATCGACTGCCTCGAGTTCGCGATGGACACCAACCAGGACAGTGGTGTGTGGGGAGGTACCTCCGAGGAGGAGCGCCGCAAGCTCCGGCGGGCCCGCGCCGCCGCCCGCCGCGCCTCCTAGACGACACTCCTCCCCCCGCAGACGTCGTCGGCCCCGCCTGATGGGCCGACGGACCGACCGGAAACCGCTCCACCGGCCCCTCTCGATCAGCCGGGGTCGGCGTGACCGGTCCACCACTTGTCGACCGGAACCTCGATCGTCACCGTCGTCCCCTTTCCGGGACCATGGGAGTGATAGGTGACCCCACCACGGAGTTCGTCGACCACCAGGGCCTGCACGATGGAGTAACCCAGACTGCCCCGTTGACGGTGGTCCTCGGCCGGATCCAGCCCCGCACCGTTGTCGCGAACCTCCACGCGGATCCGCTCCGACCCCGCCTCGTGCAGGCGCACCAGAGTGATTGCCACCTGTGGTTGCCCACCGTCGGCGTCATCTCCCCCTCCGTCGGAGCCACCCTCGGTCGGCGGAACCCCGGCGGAGGACGGTTCGACGGCGAACGCGTGCTCCACTGCGTTCTGGAGCAGTTCGGTGATCACGAGTGAGAGGGGCGTGGCCACCTCCGAGGAGACGACACCGCCCTCACCGCGTAACACGAAGCGGATCGGCTGCTCGGTCGAGACGAGCCCGTCGTGCACCATCCGAACCAGCGGGCGCAGCACGTCGGCGAACTCGACGTCGTCACCTGCACCCCGTGAAAGGGTCTCGT
The DNA here is from genome assembly GCA_041394325.1 of Microthrixaceae bacterium. Classification (GTDB taxonomy): domain Bacteria; phylum Actinomycetota; class Acidimicrobiia; order Acidimicrobiales; family Microtrichaceae; genus JAWKIJ01. The sequence continues at coordinate 1,762,816 of JAWKIJ010000001.1, read as the reverse complement.
GCACCGTGGCGATGGAGCGGATGCGGCGCACCGACTCGTCGATCGCCGCCCGGGCGGTGGGCTCGACGAGTCGTGATCCCTGGAGGCGAAGGAGTGAGGACACCGTCTGTAGGTTGTTCTTCACACGGTGGTGGATCTCGCTGATGGTCGCGTCCTTCGAAACCAACAGGCGATCCCGACGGCGTAGATCGGTGACGTCTCGCAACAACACCATGGCACCGGTCGGCACCCCGTCCGCGTCGAGGAACGGCAACGCCCGCACCACGATCGTCACGTCACCGGGGAGATCGACCTCCTCCACCCCGGGATAGCCGGTGCGCAGTGCTCGCGTGAGCGCGGCGAGGCGCAGCGAGGCGAGGATCGCGTCGGGCCCACCGGCTCCGTCGACCCGCCCGGCCCGGGTCAACGTCGACGTGGCGTTGGGCGATGAGTACTCGACGGCCCCCGAGCGGTCGACGACCAGCACCCCGTCGCCGACCCGCGGCACGGCGCCGTGGCCCTCCTCCTCGGGCGGGAATGGGAAGCGTCCGGTCGTGATCATCTGGGCGAATCGGTCGAATGCCGCCTCGTAGACCCTTTCGAGCCGCCCCGGATGGGGGCGGGCGTCGGGAGCGGACTCGCGCGCGACCACGGCGATCGACTTCGACGGGACGACCGCACCGGTGACACGATCACGCGACGCGTGGCGCGCGGCGACCGGGATGGCGACCACGTGCAGGCGCTCGCCGAGCCACGGGGAGTCGACTTCGCCGTGGCGGACGCGGCACGAGGAGTACGCCTGCGCGATGTAGGGCCGCTGCGTCGCCGTGCGGCGCTCGCCCACGATGTCGTGCTCGTAGAGGGTCTGCGCGGTCATCGGTCGAACCTGACGAAGCACCTCGAAGCCGTCCTCGCCCACCGGGACGTACAACAACAGGTCGCTGAAGGACAGGTCGGCGAGCAGAGACCACTGCTCGGTGAGCGTGACGAGCTTCGTCGGGGGCGCGATCACCGACGCCTCGGCTCACCGCCGGGGATCAGGATTCCCACAGGGTCTCGCCCAGTTCCAACAACCCGGCGAGGTCGGCGATGTCGTGGCTGAAGTACGGAACGGACGCGACCGTGCCGGCCTGGGTGCCCAGCTCGGAACGGAGCTCCGCTTCACGTTGCGCGACCACCTGGTAGTTGAGGTAGCTCGCCCCGATCTCCGCGAGCATCCGCGGCGCGTGCTCGTCGTTGTCCAGGACCTCGAACAGGTGCGGCGCGATCGTCTCGGGCTCGGCGACCATCGACTTGGCGGCCGCGGTGGCGTCGGGGTCCAACAACGTCGACGGCAACACCTTGTTGAGCACCACCGCGCCGACGTGGTACTTGCGCTCGTGAAGGAGGTCGAGGAAGTACCTGGCTTCGCGCACGGGCGCCGCCTCCAGTGTCGAGACCACCACGAAGCTCGTCGCCTGGCCTCCCAACAGACGGGAAACGGCCTCGGCACGTTCGGTGAAGTCGCGGCGCATCGTCTGGAAGAGGACGAAGAACTCGGCGATGTCCTCGAGGAACTGTGTGCCCAGGATGCGGTCGGCGATGTTGTAGAAGGGCCTCGACGCGACGGACACCACGCGGGAGCGATACGGCGCGATCAGCCAGCGCAGCAGCCTGGATCCGAAGAAGTCCGCGAGTCGCTCGGGTGCATCCAGGAAGTCGACGGCGTTGCGGGTCGGTGGCGTATCCACCACGATCAGGTCGTAGTTGCCAGCGGTGTGGATCTCGTACAGTCGCTCCATTGCCACGTAGTCGTGGCTCTGCACGAACTTCGCGGAGATGTTCTGGTAGATGGGGTTTGCGAGGATCGCGTCGCGAACCCCCGAATCGGGGGCGTGACGGGCGATCAGGTCGTCCCAGCTCTGCTTGGTGTCGAGCATCGCCGCCCACAGCTCACCGGCCGGCTCCACACCCGCGTCGAGGAACAGGTCCGGCGAGATCCGTACCTCCTTGTTGCCGAACGTCTTGAGGCCCATGGCGTTCGCCAGGCGTTTGGCCGGATCGACCGTGAGCACGAGCACTTTCGCATCGACCGTCGCGGCGACCTGTGCACCGATCGCCGCCGCGGTGGTCGTCTTGCCGACACCGCCCGACCCGGTGGACAGGAGGATCTCCTTTGCAGCGGTGAGCTGTGCCAGGCGAACCGAGGGGGAGCCGCGCCGCGCCGCCATCAGAGCTCCTCCCCGAGGCGCTGGGCCACCTGCCGTGTCGTGCGGATCCCGTGGGAGCGGGTGAACAGGTACGGAACGAGGATCAGCGGCATCCCGTTGGGGAGTCCTGCCGCAAGACGGTCGAGATGCTCGGCACGGCTTCGCCGGAGGTCGACGGCGAGGCGGGCCCCGTCGATGACGTGCACCGCACCATCGTTGGTGGCGCCGACCAGCGCGGCACGGCCCTCGGGGGTGTCGAGGCGCTCGAAGTCGGCCTCCTCGTCACGGTTGAACAGTTCGGGCAACACCCGGTTGGCGATCACCGCCGCGATGTCGATACCCGTCTCGGTGTCGACGCGATCGATGAGCTCCAGCGTCTCGTTGACGGGCATCTCCTCGGGTGTGGCGACGATGACGACACCGGTCGTGGCGGCATCGGTGAGAAGTTCGGTCATCCACTCCGTCTGTGCCCGCACCACACCGACGCTCACCAGTTCCCGGATCGCGTCGGACGCGGCCAGCTGGCCGACGACGTGGCCGCTCGCGGACGCGTCGACCACGACCAGGTCGTAGTGGCGCTCGCGAACCTCGTACGCGAGCTTGCCGACCGTGAGGATCTCCTTGACCCCCGGTGCCGCGGTGGCGACGAAGTCGAACGCCTTGGCCAACGGCCCGATCCGGCCCACGAGTGGGACGTGGAGCTGCAACTTGAGGTATTCACGGAGCGACGCCTCGGTGTCCATCGACATCGCGAAGAGTCGCTCCTGCACCTGGGTGGGGTCGAAGCGGAGGCGATTGGTGCCGTAGAAATCCGCAAGGTTCCCCTTCGCGTCGACCTCACAGACGAGTGTGCGCTTTCCGCGCGACGCAGCGAGGATCGCCAACGACGACGCGACGGTGGACTTGCCGACACCACCCTTGCCGGTGACGAAGAGCAGCCGCCGATCGAGCAGGGCGGTGGACACCTCGGGACGACCCGCTAGATGGAGAAGCCGATGCTGCGTTGGTCGTCGCCCGTGCCGATCTCGACGTAGGCGATGCGTTCGGCGGCCACTCCGAAGCTTCGACCCCGGCGGTCGGTCAACCACAGGACCTTGTCGTCGCCGTTGAGCGCCGCGTCGACGGCCGACCGGACGTCCGCCTCCACCGCGTCGTCACCGAGCTCGACCTCGAGCTCGCGTACCGCCTGGGTGATTCCGATTCGAACGTCCACGCTGCTGTCTCCGGGGGTCCTGGACCGGCACGGCGGCTTCGCGTCGGACGGTCGGCGTCGGCCGCTCATCGTACGCGTCCGAGGCGGGGCCCCTCGCCCGGTACGGCTCAGGTGATGCGAAGTTCGGCGTTGAAACGTCGGGTGGGAGCGAGCTCGACGTCGATCCGCTCGGCCAGCTCGGCGAATGCCCGACCCGCCTCCGACTCGGGGGCGACCGCAGCGATGGGCCGGCCCTCGTCGGAGCCTTCCCGGAGCAGCGGGACGATTGGGATGCTCGCCAACAGGGGCACCTCGAGCCGCTCGGCCAGCGCCCGGCCACCGCCGGAGCCGAACAGCTCGTAACGCGTGCCGTCGTCACCGGTGAACCACGCCATGTTCTCGATCACGCCGCGGGTCTTCAGGTTGACCTTCTGGGCCATGATCCCGCTCCGCTGCGCGACACGCTGAGCCGCCGGCTGGGGCGTTGTCACGACATACATCTCGGCATGGGGCAAAAACCGCGCCATGGAGATGGAGATGTCGCCGGTGCCCGGGGGCAGGTCGATCAGCAGATAGTCGGGCTCGTCCCAGAACACGTCGGTGAGGAACTGCTCGAGCGCCTTCTGCAACATCGGGCCACGCCAGATGATCGCCTGGTCGTCCTCGGCGAAGAAGCCCATGGAGATGCAGCCGACCCCGTGCGCGACGGGCGGGACGATCATCTGGTCGATCAGGGTGGGCTCGCGGTCGACACCGAGCATCTTGGGGATCGAGAAGCCCCACACGTCCGCGTCCAGCACGCCGACGCGCTTGCCCCGCGCCGCAAGGGCGACCGAGAGGTTGGTGGTGACCGAGCTCTTGCCGACTCCGCCCTTTCCCGACGCGATCAACAGCACCCGCGTCCTGGAGCCCGGATCCGCGAACCGAATGCTCCGACCCTCCGAGTGGCCCTGCACCGGTTGCGACCCGGCCGTGGCAGCGGGATCACCGTTGAGCTGGTGGCGGAGCGCTGCCCGTTCGGCGTCGGTCATCACGTCCCAGGTCAGGTCCACGTCGGTCACGCCCAAGGCGCCGAGTGCCGCCCCGACGCGTTGCTGCAGTTCGGCCCTCATGGGATAGCCCGGTACGGTCAACACGACGGTGAGCCCGACCGTGGATCCCTCGACGACCAGGTCGCGCACCATTCCCAACCCGACGACGGAGCGTCGCAACTCGGGTTCCTCGACCTCGCGCAGAGCGGCGAGGACGGTGTCGGCCGACAGGGGGGCGGGTGGATTGGCCATACCCGCCATTATGGGCACGGGCCGGCCGGCGCCCCCAAAGGACCCCTCCGCGATCGGGCCGACGCGGCAGTCGCCGGTAGCCTTGGCCCATGTCAGCGAGGACCTCGGCGGACCCCTCCCCCAGCACCACGGCCACCGTCGGCGACGCTGCGACACCCGCGTTCAGCGCCACCGAGTTCGCGTCTGCGGTCGGAGCGATCACCTCGGCGTTCGGAGACCCCACCCGACGCGACATATACCTGTTCACCCGCGAGCACGACGACGGTGTCACCGCTGCGGAGGTCGCTGTCCGCTTCGACCTGCACGCGAACGTCGCCCGCCATCACCTCGACAAGTTGACGGCCGCCGGACACATGACGGTGTCGACCGTGCGGTCCCGCGGCGCCGGACGTCCGAGCAAGCACAACCGGGTCGCGACCGATCAACGGCCCTTAGAGGTACCGGTGCGCCACGACGACATCATCGTCACCCTGTTGGGCCGGGCCCTGTCGGAACTGGGGGAGGAGCGGGCCACCGCACTCGCGGAGGAGGTGGGAGTGGAGTACGGCCGCGACCTCGCCGGCTCGCTCGGACAGCAACGCGACGGTCCCCGAGGGACCGGGGGTGGACAGCGCTCGATGCGCACGGCCCTGCACGCAATCGCCGACGCGCTGTCCGCGCACGGCTTCGCCTCCCGCGCCCAGACGTGCGGTGACGAGTACCGCATCGTCAGCGAACACTGCCCCTATGGCGAGGCGGTGATCGAGCATCCCGTGATCTGCGCGGTCGACCGCGGCATGGTGGCGGGCATGCTGGGAGCGTTGTGGCGCGAGACGCCCGTCCAGTTGGCCTCCTCGCTCGCACGCGGCGACGACCGCTGCATCGCCTCGGTGGACGGAGTACCCACCGAGACCGGCACACGCCGTCGATGAGCACCCGACCGACCGACACCGGGACGCGACGCACCTACCTCGACCACGCATCCACGTCACCACTGCGCCCGACCGCACTGAGCTCGATGATGACGCTCCTCGAGGCGTCGGGTGCAGCACTCCTCGGCGACCCGAGCCGATCCCATGCGGAGGGCTTGGCGGCCCGGGCGATCGTGGAGGACTCGCGACGACCGCGTCGCCGCCGCGCTGGGAGTGCGGCCCCGAGAGGTGATGTTCTGCTCAGGTGCGTCGGAGGCGATCGCGACCGTCGGCCACGCCTCGATCGGCCACCACGTCCTCGCGGCCGTCGAGCACTCCGCTGTCCGATCGTGGGCGGCTCGGCGGCCACACACGATCGTCGGAGTGGACGGCGTCGGCCGGGTCGACCCTGCCGATCTCCTCGACGCGGCCCGCGCCGACACGTCCATCGTTCACCTCCAGTGGGCCAACCACGAAGTCGGGACGATCCAGCCGGTGGCCGAGGTGGTCGAACGCTGCCGCGAACGGAGGCTTCCGGTGCACGTCGACGCGGCACAGGCCGTGGGCCACCTCCCGACCGACCTGGGCGCCCTCGGCGCGGACTACGTGTCGATATCGGGGCACAAGTTCGGAGGACCGTCCGGTTCGGGGGCGTTGGTCATCCGCCGGGGGGTACGGCCGACGCCGTTGATCGTCGGTGGCGACCAGGAGCGTGCCCGGCGTGCGGGGATGGAGTCCGTCGTTACGATCGCCGGGTTCGCGGCCGCGTTGGACGAGGCGGTGGCGGCCCTGTCCACCGACGGCGAACGTGAACGGAACCTCACCCGACCGGTGATCGACTGGGCCGTCGATACGCCGGGGATATCCGTGCTGGGCGATCCCTCCGATCGCGCACCACATCTGGTGTGCCTGGCCATCGAGGGACTCGAACCTCAACCGGTGCTCATCGGCCTCGACCGTGCGGGTGTGGCCGTGCACTCCGGCAACTCCTGCTCGTCGGAGGCCCTCGAACCCTCACCCGTGCTGGCGGCGATGGGCGTCGACGCCCATCGCTCGCTGCGGATCTCGATGGGCTGGTCCACCACACCCGACGACGTCACCACGATGTTGGGAGCGCTCACCGGGGTGCTCGACGAATTGCGATCGCTTCGAACCTGACCGCGCCACGGAGCGGCCGCGGTCACCGGGAACCGGGTAGTGGTGCCCGACGGCCGAGGCGCGCCGAACCGTCGGCGACGGCGACGGGGACGTCGATCTCCATCCGCAACAGCGCCCCACCGAGCGTCTTGCCCAGGTTGTCCGAGCGGAGCGAACGCGGGCCGCCACCGCCGAGCGCTCCGGACATCACGAACTTGAGGGCACGCACGTTCGGCACCTCGTAGCGGACGACCTCACCGCTCACCAGCCCGGAGAAGTGGGCGGTGACCCTCTCGACATCCACCTGGTCGACGATGACGGCATATGCCTCGTCGTCGTCCGCGAAGAGGGTGAGATCGCTCAGATCACCCTTGTCGCCCGAGCGGACGCCGCACAGATCACGAAGCGTGATTCGACGGGTCACCGCGGCGACGCCGTTCGATCCGAATGCCGGTTCCAGCGTCACACCCGCACCGTATCGCCCCGGGACCTCCGTGCCACGACCGCGCCCCGGCGCCGGGATCGCGGCGGACCCGCCTCCCGCTACGGTCGCCGAATGGACGGAGGGAGAGTCGTTGCCATCGAGCGATTCGAGGAGGTGTACGGGCGCGTCGCGGTACTGGTGCTGTTGGCCGCCACCTCCGCGTTCCCGCTCGCCATGCTGGCGGTTCGTCGCGAGCTCACTTCGAGCATCGGCTACCGGTTCCTGTTCTGGAACCTCTTCCTGGCTTGGGTGCCGCTCGGCTTCGCGGCGATCGCCGAGTTCGGTTGGCGCCGTCATTGGAAGCGACGGACCCTGCTGGTGCCGCTCGTCCTGTGGGTGTTGTTCTTCCCCAACGCCCCGTATGTGCTCACCGATGTGATCCACCTGCGGGAGACGGGGCAGGCACCGGTGTGGTTCGACGCGCTGGTGTTGTTCTCCGCGGGTCTGGCGGGACTGTTGGTGGGCTTCGTATCGCTGCGGGTCGTGCAGCTCATCGTGAGTGCGTCGTTCGCGACCGTCTGGGGATGGGTCGTGGCGCTCGGCGTGTTGGGACTGTCCGGATTCGGCATCTACCTGGGGCGCTTCGGACGCCACAACAGCTGGGATCTCCTCACCCGGCCCCGTCACCTTCTGTACAACGTCGGCACGTCGGTCGATCTGACGTCGAGCCCCAAGGCCGCTGCCATCAGCGCTCTCTTCACCGCCTTCCTGGTGGTCACCTATCTCACCTCCATCGCGATCGGCCACATCACCCTTCCGCACCGCGGGGAACCCTCCGTCGAGGCCCCGCCGTCGGCGGATTCGCGTTACCCGTAGAGTTCCCCTGTGGCGCTCTACCTGGTCCGGCACGCGTCCGCGGGGCATCGCTACGCCGACACCCGCCACGACGACGAACGCCCCCTCGACGACAAGGGCCGTCACCAGGCCCAACGGCTCGCGGACCACCTGATCGGCAGGACCGCACCACCTGTACGCATCGTGTCGAGCCCGGCTCTTCGCTGCACCCAGACGGTCGCACCCCTCGCCCGACTGCTCGATACCGACGTCACGATCCTCTGCGAGATCGGTGAAGGGGCGGACCTCGGCGCCGCATGGCGACGTCTCGAGACCTTGGCCGACCTCGACGGGGACGCGGTCGCGTGCTCTCACGGCGACCTCATCCCGGAGGTCATCCACCGGGCGCGTGGACGCGGGATGACCAGTCACGGTGGCTCCGGTTGCGCGAAGGGGTCGGTGTGGCGCCTCGAATGGGACGGGGAGCGCTTCACCGACGGCTACTACGAGGCGTCACCTCCGACGATCGGAGCGTTCGAGCACCACGAGTGAGCCACGAACCACCGAGCCATCGGAGAGCGCCGACGGTGGGTCCGAGACCCCTGCGATCAGCCGAGCTCGAGTGTGACCGGGCCGCGGTGCCGAACGGTGACGGTGAGGCGGTGGGCGGTGGAGTCCCAGGCCTCGCGCACCTCGCCGCCCTCGTGACGAAGGGTGCGGCGGACACCATCGGGCAGGGAGAACACCAGGACGGTCTCGGCCGGCGGCGCGGCACCCACGTCGTCGAGACCGATGCGTGCGAGTTGGTCCTCGGTCGGCGCGTCGTCCCAGAGGCGATCCGAGTCGGTGCGGAAGTTGTCGACGAGGACCGACACGCCCGTGCGGGCGTCGACCATCGCGAACGTGTGTGGCCCGAACACGCCGTGCAGTTCGACCCCGCGGCCCAAGGGGATCGTGGCGTCGGAGGTGACGTCCCGGTTCTCGTTGGGGTTGGCCACGAACCAGGTGCCGGTCGGCCCGGCGGGGGCGATCCAGCTGGTGCCGTGGGCCGCGGGAGCGGGAACGAGGGGGTCGACGATGGCCCGACGTTGCCCGTCGGACCCCTCGATCGGTTCGACCACCGCGTCGAACCGCTTCGCGACGTCGGGTGCGGTGAGGGCGGGGAGCACGGGGATCAGCCCGTAACGACCGGTCGAAGGCAGCCACTGTCGCTGGGCACAACTCAGGCGGTCGGCGTCGGTACAGCCCTCGGGACCGTACAGGCCCGAGAACGCCAGGTCCGATGTCAGCGCACCCGGTGCTCCACTCCTCGGTTGGTATGCCACATGGGTCCGACCGAGCACCGTCGCGCGGTCGGGGATCAGGCGCTCCGCTATCAGACGGCGTAGCACCGGGAATACGACGTTGGGGCCGGCGGGCGATTCCCCCTCGATCTTCGGGTCGACCGTGCCGCGCTCGGGTGTCTCGATCGAGAAGACCGTGGCACCGGCCGACGCCGCGACGAGCATCTCGGTGCCGAACAGAGCCTCCGGGTAGGTGCGGCGCGCCCGGTTGACGTAGGGGCTGCGCACCATCCCCGCCGCGGTCATCCCGCCGGGAACCTGTGGGCCGTAGAGGCGCTCGAGACTGGCCTCGTACCAGATCCAGTCCTCGCTGTTGATACCCCAGTTTGCCGCCACCCCGGCGACGTAGAAGCCGAACGCGGCGGACATCGACGTGAACCGACTCCCGGCACCGTTCTGCTTCACCTGCACCACGATGTTCTCGGGGTGCTCGCTCATCAACGTGTGGATGCGCTCGTCGGCGCCGGCGTTCACGAACACCTGGGGACCGAGGTATCCCATGTCGGCCCAGAGGAACAGCCCGTGGTTGCGGACCGCGGTGCCGATGTTGTCGACGATCAGGTCCTTCTGCGCATCGGACAGCCCGGAGACGACCGTCTGGACGTCGACGCTGAACTCGGCGATCCCCACACCCACGAGCGACGGGTGTGCGGTGAACGACCGGTCGAGCTCGGCGGCGGTCGGCCCGGTGACCCCGGTGAACACGGCAGTCTGCACGATGGCCGGGATCCGCGCCGCGTCGGTTCGCGCCAGGAAGCTGTCGAGCACCGCCGCTCGCTCGGTTTCGGGGGTCTTGTCGTGCGCCGGAAAAACGATCTGGAACCCGAGATAGCCCTGGAGGTCCTTCGGCCACCGGGCGACGACCTCGTCGACCACCTTCGGTCCGTCGCCGACGTACACGTTGTAGAGGAACAGGGGCCGCGTCGCACTCATCGTGAGCCTGACCGGTCCGTCGTCGGTGTAGCGGGGCAACGCTATGCGCGGCACCACGACGTCCGGTGAGCGGTCGCGCGCCGCGCCCGCGCGCTCACCGGCGTCGTTACCCGAGCATCCGCCGAGGAGCGACGCCACGACCATGAGCGCGACCGCGACGACCGAGGAGCCGCGGGCCCCACCACCACCGTCGCGGCGGGCACACCCCGAACGGGGGCGTGAGGTGGGATGCGGTGCCATGATCCTCCAGACCCTAGAGGTCCTCCGACCGGAGGTGAATTGCCATCAGCTCCACGTCGGTGGATCGAACGTCAGAGGTCGATGAGTTCCACGACGACCTGTTCGTCCACCAACGGCCGCGGGACGGCGAGCGCCTCGAGGGTGAAGAGTTGGGTGGGCCGTCCGTCACGGGCCCGGCCCGGGGTGGCGATCATCGGCGGCCCGGACAGCCCCAACAGCCCGGCCTCGCGACCGAGACGACCGGCCTCCTCACGTGTGTCGCAGCGCCACGCGAGCCGCGCCACGACCTCGGGTGGTTCCCAGCCGTCGGGCGGCCGCGGAACCGTCGGGCCGCCGAAGGCACCCGCGCCGAAGTACTCCTCGCACCACTCCTGCACCGCGATGCCCAACGACTCGGCGCGGTTTCGCAGGAACCGGACCGCGGCGCGCGCCTTGGCCTCGGCGTCGGGCCAGCCGTAGGCGGCGCGAAGCTCACACGAGTATCCGGCCGGACGGCAGACGAGGGCCTTGTAGGTCGTCGGCGCCGGTGCTCCCGTCGCCCCGGTGACCCGAACCCTGTCGCCACCGAGGTCATCGAGTCGAACAGTGGTCATGTCGACGGTGACGTCGGGGTTGAGGTAGGCGCCCGGGTCGTGCACCTCGTACAGGAGTTGCTCGCGCACGGTGTCGAAGGAGATCCGCCCACCGGTGCCGGCGGCCTTGGTGAGGACGAACTCACCGCCGGGCTCGAACTCGCCGATCGGAAACCCGACGAGCGAACCTTCGAGGTCGAGTTCGTTCCACCAGTCACCCGAATAGTTGCCGCCACTCACCTGGCCGGAGCACTCCAGCAGGTGTCCGCCCACGACCCCACACGCCAGACGGTCCCAGTCGTCGTCCGCCCATCCGAACTCGGCGACGAGGGGCGCGAGGAACAGCGACGCGTCGGCGACCCGCCCGCACACGACGATGTCGGCACCCCGATCCAGCGCCTCGACGATCGGCCCGGCACCGAGATACGCATTGGCGAACACCGCGTCGTCGGGGAGCCCGAGCAATTCTCCGTGCGGGCGCACGTCGTCGCCCACGACGGTGGCGACCTTCACCCCTCCGAGGCCGAACGAGCGGAGGGCGTCGACCACCGCACGCGCCGCACCGATCGGGTTGATCCCACCCGCGTTGGTGATCAGCTTGGTGCGCCCGGCCATGATCGGCTCGATCGCCGCGGCGACGTAGAGCGGAAGGTCACGGGTGTAGCCCAGCGACTCGTCGCGTTGACGGTCCTTCTGGAGGATGGCCAACGTGAGCTCCGCGAGCGCCTCACACACCAGATAGTCGACGCCGTCCGCGACGAGCGCGGCCACCGGAAGGTGTCCGTCGCCGTAGAAGCCCTGCGCCCCACCGATCCGCACCGTCATGCTGCATCCCCCCGCCGCAACTCCATCCCCCACGCGGCGTCGTGGCCGTCCTTCACGAGGTCGAGGAACGGCACCGGGTCGAACGACTCGGCGCCACGCACCCCCGAGCCACTCCACACACCCGAGGCCAGTAGTTCGAGCGCGACGGAAGCGAACAGCGCGGCCTGCCAGAGCACGGCCTGCACCCCGTCACGACCGACGGTCGCCGCGTTCTCCGCAACGTGATAGAGGAAGACCTCCTTGTCCTCGCCGTGGTGACCGACCCCGCTCACCCACGTTCCGACGCACGTGTGGCCCTCGATGTTTCCGGTGAGGGTCGCCGGATCGGGCAGGGAGGCCGTCAACACGTCACGTGGGGCAACCACGCCGCCGCGCACCTCCACCGGCTCGACCGAGTCGAGGCCGAGCTTGCGCACGGTGGCGAGCACATCGAGGAGCTCCTCGCTGATCCCGTGTTTGAAGGTGACGCGCCGACAGTCGACCCAACGGGGAATCAACATGACCTCCTCGTGCTCGGCATTGACGCATCGACGCGGACCGATGCCCTCGGGGAAGGTGAAGAACTCGGGGCCGGAGAACGGTTCGGTGGTGTACCAACCCCGACCGCGCTCCCAGATCACCGGTGGATTGAGGCACTGCTCGACCATGCTCCACATGGAGGAAGTGGGCGCGAACTCGTGACCGTGCACGACCAGGTCCCCGCCGCGTCGCACGCCGACCTCGTGGACCTCGTCGAACAGGTGGTCGGCCGCGTACCGAGCGAACACGTCGGTGAGCCCGGGGCTGTTGCCCATCCCTACCAAGGCGAGCGCGCCCCTGCGTTCCCACGACGCCGACAGCAGGAACTGCTTCTCACCGAGCTTGAGGCCCGTTCGGACGAAGGGCTCGGTGGGATGTGGGCGCGACATCGACATCGCCAGGTCCACGTAGGTGACGCCCACCGCAAGACACGACTCGAAGATCGGGCGGACGAAGCGGGGGTCGACCAGATTGAGCACGGCGGTGATTCCGCCCGCCTCGATCGCCGCGGCCACGTCGTCGGAGGACGAGGCGTCGAGCGCGATCGCCGTCACTCGCGGATCGTCGGCGGCGTCGGCCGCCCGTCTCGCGACGGCGAGGTCGAGGTCGGCCAACACGAGTCGCTCGAAGAAGTCGCGACGCCGGACGATCCGGGCGAATGCAGCCCCCACACCACCGGCACCGATCACCATGAGCCGCATGGTGAGACTCTACGGGCAACCTCCGGACGCGACCCCGACGCGAGCGCTCACGGTGACGTCGTCGACGTCGTCTCAACCGACGACGTCGCGCTCCGGGACTCGACCGCCTTGACCTCCGCGACCGCGGAGCCGACATCCAAGAAGCGTGCCACCGGCGCCCACACGACCCGATCGCCGATCTCCCCCAGGTCCTTCGATGCCGTGGCGACGTCGCCGTCCCGGCTGGCCCACACCGCCCTCATCAACACCGCGGCCGGATCGGCGGGAACCGCGACGAGGGCCGCGTCGGCCGCCTGCACGGCTCGGGGCAGAAGACCCGGATCGAGCAGGCTCAACGTACCCATCCCGAGGGACCGCAACCGCAGCGCGCGACATCGGTCGGACGGGCGTCGAGCACGGGTTCGAGGCACTGCATCGACTTGGCGAGATCGGTGAGCGCGGAGGCCAGGTCACTCCGGTCCTGTTCGGTGGGACTGCTACGGCGCGACGCCGACTCGACCACCGCGAGCGCAGCCTTCTCCCGGGTCCAGCACGCGGCGGTGTCGGAGGCCATCAGGCCCTCGGCGACCGCGAGGTCGAGCCCCATCTGGCGCAAGGTCGCCGTGAGCGCCGGGGACGGGTCGAGCGAGTAGAGCGCGCCCAGTTCCCGTTGCGCCTCGACGAACCGCCCCTCCCGCTTGTCGGTCGCGGCACGGAACACCCGCACATCGGGGTAGGTCGGATCGAGCACCAGCGCGGGTCGAAATCACCCCGTCCGCCGGAGGTGTCGCCGGCGCGGACCTTCGCCCAGCCCCCGTAAGTGAGCGACTCCACGTCGTCGGGACTCGACCGCAGGATGGCCGCATAACAGGTGACCCCTTCCGCGGGACGCTGGAAGCTGACCGTCCGGCAATGTGCCCGGCGATCGTTGGGGTTGGAGCCGGACCCGGTGATGGTGCCCTCGCCGCGCGATCCCAACGCCTTGGCCAAAAGGACCCCCGCGACCGCGCACAGCAACACCACCCCCACCACGGCCACCGCGATCCGGCGGGTGCCGCCTCGTCCGGCGGGCGTCTCACGCCGTGCGGCCACGTCGCCCTCGATCAGGTGCAACGTCGCCACGGCACGCGCGACGTACCCGTCGCGCAACTCCGCGTAGTCCTCGTCGCTCACGTCGCCGACCTCGTGCTCGCGGTCGAGATCGCCGATCGACCGCAACAGGAAGTCGCGTTCCTCCTCGAGGCGGGCCAGGTCGTCGGGATTCAAGCGGGCCGTCGGCTCGGGGGCGACGTCGTCCTCGATCGTCGCGGGTGGATCGTCGGGCCGGCTCACACGGAGTTCCCATCGGTGCCGACGCTCCGGGCGCGTCCTCGACCAGCGAGCGATCCTCGTCGGAGACCACCTCATCGGCCGCCTCACGTCGGGTTGCCGCGGATCGGCGCCACATCGCCCCGAAGCCCAGCAGCGCCAGACCCCCGACCAGCACGGGCAGGATCCACACCAGCGCGGCGACCCCGGTCGCGCCCGGCGTGAGCAGCACACGGCTCCCGTAGCGGTCCGCGAAGTAGCTGAGGATCTCGTCGTCGGTCTCCCCTTGCGCATCAGCGAACGGATCTCGGTTCGCATCTTCACCGCGATGTCCGCCTGCGAGCCGGCAACCGACTCACCCGCGCACTGGAGGCACTTCAACCGCCCGGCGAGGGAATAGACGCGGTCCTCGGACTGACCCGTCGTTGGCGTCCGAGTCGCGTTCAACCCCACCAGGGCTGCCACGACGACCAGCGCCAGCACCCAGCCGAACACCCTCGCCCACCGTGACGACGGACCGTTCACCGACAGGACGCCCTTCATGATCGCTTCGCGATCTCCGCGTCGACCTCGCCACGACGGATACCACCCGTGAACTTGTGCACGACCCGACCGTTCGGGTCGATGAGGTAGGACTCGGGAAGGGCCAGGACCGCGTACTCGATGGAGAAGTTGGACTCTCCGTCCGCCACGACCGCCCAGTCCCCACCGTTCTCGGCGAAGAACTCCTGCACCGCCCCGGGTCGGTCGTTGTAGGCGACGCTGGCGACCGCGGCGTCGCCACGCACCTTGTGCTCCTCGCTGAATGCCAGCAACTCGGGATGCTCGACCTTGCACGGTGTGCACCATGTGGCGAAGAAGTTCAACAACAGCCACTGCCCCCGGTAGTCCTGCACCCGGAACGGTCGCCCAAGGGTGTCGGTGGCGGAGATGTCGGGGGCGGTGCGGCCCACGATCCGGTTGGTGTCGGTTGCCCGGGGGTCGGTCGCGGTACCCGAGGTGACGAACAACGCGATCAGGCCTGCCGCCACGATGCCGACTCCGATCGCGGTCAGCCGGTCGCGGCTGAGGCGGCGCCCTCGACGGGGACCCGGTCCTTGCGCCGTCTGCTCGGTCATCGCTCGTCGCCGACCCCGGCGAGTTCGCCGGACGAGGTCGTCCCCGCTCCGCGCAGGCGGTCCCCGTCGCCGGCGCGCGCGGTTGCAACCGGCGCGGAGACCGCGCTGGTCGGCTTGCGCCGTCGACCCGGGAACGCGGCGAGGCCCGTTCCGGCGAGCATCACGAGCCCACCGACCCACAGCCACATGATCATCGGTTCGATCACGATGCGCAGCGAGATCGCCGGTTCGTCGGCCGACGGAACCGAGGTGAGATTGAGGTAGAGGTCACGCGTCGGCGTCACCTTGACCGAGGGGCGGGGGATCGTCTGGCCGGTCGAAAGGTACTGGTTCATCGAGGGCTCGAAGATCTGCCCACCGTCGATACGGATCCGGCTCCTGATCTCGCGGCGATTGGCGAGATCGGCGACGTAGCTGCCCTCGTAGGTGAAACGATGCCCACCCACCGTTGCGGTCTCACCCTTGCGGAGGGTGAACTCACCCTGGCGCACGTAGGACTGGCTGGCGACGAGAGCCACAGCGATCACCAGGACGCCGAGGTGCACGACCATCCCCCCGTTGGCACGCCCCACCATGCCCCGCCACCCCGGTCGCCGGGTCGCGCCCACGCACTGGCGGACGACCGAACCGGCGGCGAACCCGGCCCACCAGAAGCCCACCAACGGGGTGAGGCCCCGAGCGCCAGCGACCACCGCGACCACGAGCGCGAGCAGCGACGTCCACAGCGGCCACCAGAGGCGCTTCGACAACAGCTCGACGTTGGCCGCTCGCCACGGCAACACCGGTGCGACCGCCATTAGGAACAGCATGACCAGGCCGATCGGCATCGTCATGGCGTCGAAGAACGGCGCCCCCACCGACACCCGGTCGTCGTTGACCGCCTCGACGATCAACGGGAAGACCGTACCCAACAACACGATGAACGCGAACGCACCGAACAGGAGGTTGTTGGCCATGAACGCGCCCTCGCGCGACAACGCGGTGTCGATGGCGCCCACCGAGCGCAATCGATCGGCACGCCACACGATCAGAGCGACCGAACCCAGCACGATCACAGCGAAGAACCCCAACAACACCGGCCCGACCGAACCGTTGGAGAACGCGTGAACGGACTGGATGACCCCCGAACGGGCGAGGAAGGTGCCGAGGATCGTCAACGCGAAGGTCGCGACCACGAGGGACAGGTTCCACACGCGCAACAGCCCGCGCCGCTCCTGCACCATCACCGAGTGGAGGTACGCGGTCGCGGTCAACCACGGCAGGAACGATGCGTTCTCGACGGGATCCCATGCCCAGTAGCCGCCCCAGCCGGAGACCTCGTAGCTCCACCACGCCCCCAGCACGATGCCCGCGGTGAGCAGACCCCAACTGAACAACGTCCAGCGACGCGTCTCGGCCAACCAACCCTCCCCCACCCGACCGGTGACGAGCGCCGCGACGGCGAACGCGAACGGCACCGTGAACCCGACATACCCGAGGTAGAGCATCGGGGGGTGGAATGCGACCAGGATGTGGTTCTGCAACAACGGGTTGGGGCCCGGTCCGTCGTAACCCGGGGGGGCGGCGAATCCGCGGAACACCGGCGCGACCCACAGCATCAACATGCAGAAGAACGTCGCGACCGCGAACATCACCACCGACGCCCACACCACGAGCGGGTCGTCGAGGCGCCGACGGAACTTGTGCACCACGGCCAGGGTCAGGCCCATCAGCACGAGACCCCACAACAGGATCGATCCCTCCAACGCCGACCACATCGTCGCGGCGCTGAAGGGGAACGGGGTCTTCGAGGAGCCCTTCTCCGCCACATAGCGCACGCTCGTGTCGTTGGTCAGCAGCGCGATCTGCATGACCACCACCGCGACGAACACGCCGAGTAGCGCGACCAACGCCAAGGGACGCGCCCACCACATCATCAGCGGCCGACGAGTCTTACGGGACCACAATCCGACCCCGACACCGGCGAGGCAGCATGCGAGACTCAACGCGAGCGCCGCGTTTCCCGAGGCTACGGCCACCGGCCGATCAGCCTCCCGTGTTCGCGCCGGCGGGGGCTCCGGCGTCTCGGGTGGCGTTGCGATCGGCGTCTCGACGTGCGTCGCGGATCCGCCCGCCGTTGTCCTCGTCGTAGGTGGCATCGTGTTTCACGAGCACGCGGTCGCTGGCGAACTCGCGACCGCGGAAGCGTCCCTCGATGACTATGGGGATAGCGGGCCCGAACAGGTCGGGGACGTCGCCGGTGTGGCGTACGGGGAGGTGGACACCGTTGTAGGCGATGGTGAAGTTCAACCCGGTGGCGGTGTGGCGAACCGAACCCTTGATCACGTTGCCCTGAAGCCGGACGCGACGGTCACCGATCTCGGCACGTTGCGCGACCGCCTTGTCCACGTTGTAGAAGTAGGTCGTCGCGTCGGCGAGGGACGAGGCCACCACGGCGATGGCGGCGACGATCACGATGCCGACGGCGACGGGAACCCACCGTCGGAGCCGCGACCGCCGACGTGGTGCGATGTCATCGGCATCGAGACGTGGCGACAGGTCGCAGGAGTCGCGCGACTCGGGATCGTCGACGTCGAACCCCGCCGCCGACCCCATCACATCCACCGGCGGCGGTCCGGCGGAACCCGCCTGGCGAGACGCCTTCCGCGTCGGACGAGCATGACCGCGTAGGCACCGAGCACGATCGTGGTGATCACCCAGGCCGCGATCACGTAGTCCCATTCATGGCGGATCTGTGCGGCCAGCATCGTCGTCGTACTCATCTCGGTGCGCCCTTCGGTGACTCGGGTGCCGAGGCCGGATCCGCGTCGGCGGCCTCGGCGCGGCGCTCGGCAAGGCGAAGGTCCAGGTCGTCCGATGCCGCCTCGTCGGCGAGCCACCCGACACGGAACCGGTGCACGGTGATCCAGGTGGCCAGCAGGAGGAACGCCACGAAGCCGAGGTACAGCGAGAACTCCTGTGCACCGTGGATCTTCGAGTCACCCGGCGCGAAGACAGTCCGGTCCTGGTGCAGCGAACTCCACCACTCCGTCGACATCTTGACGGGCACGATCATGAACGCCGACACGACGCCGACGACGGCCGAGCGGACCCCGCGCTGCTCGAAGGTCCCGCTGAGCGAACGGACCGTGTTGTAACCGAGATACATCAGGAACATCAGCAGCACCGAGGTGAGCCTGGGGTCGTCCCACTCCCAGTACGTGCCCCACGTCGGCCGCCCCCAGAACATCCCCGTCACGAGGGTGAGGCCCAAAAGGATCGTGCCCACCTCACCGGTGGAGGCTGCGAGCTGATCCGCAAAGCGGCCACGGCGGAAAAGGAACACCGCGCTCGCTACGGCGTTGACGATCAGCCAGAGGTACGCGATCGACACGGTCGGGACGTGCAGGTACAGGATCCTCACCGTCTCGCCCAGTTCGGTGTCGGGCTTGGAGATTCCGAACGCGTAGGCGACCAACGCGACGACCGATACCGCCGAGGCGACACCCAACACGCGGGTACCTCGCGACGAAGTGTTCGCCGGGCCCTCGGCAGCGGTCACGAGTCGGCCGTTTCCACCCGACGCGCCGGGAGTGACCAGCGGGTCGGGCGCGCCTGCGCGGGGAGGTGCTGCGGAATCGGTCATACGCGGCTCGTTGGTGGGAGGCGGCGGGGATCAGGAATCCTCGAGGATCGCGGGCGCTGCGGCGACCGCCGCACCCACATAGATCCCCGACAGCATGCCCAACATCACCACCCACCGCCAGCCGGGACCGACTGCTGAGCCGAATGCCACACGCATCGCATTGGTCCCGGCGAGCAGCACCGGCGCCAGGACCGGCAGCGTCAGCAGCGGGAGGAGGGCGTCTCGGCCCCCTCCGCCCGACGCCAACGCCCCGTAGGCGGCACCGACCGTGGCGATGGCGTAGGTGCCGAGCGGGATCGCCGTGAGGACCAACCCGACGCCGGACACCTCCACGTCGTAGGTGAGCAGCATCGCGGCGGCGAGGACCACCTCGATGACAGACAACTGGACGAAGATCGACCACGAACGGCCGACGATGAGCGCGGCCGGGGCGATCCCGCTGAGGGCGAGCGCGTCACGCAACCCGTCGGCGCGATCGAGCGCTGCGGCACGACCCGACACGAGGTTGGCCGCGAAGAGCACGGTCACCCAGAACAATCCGGGTGCCGCGGCGCCGAGCACTGGTGAGTTGCCGTCGAGCGCGAACGCGAACAGCATCACCACGGTCAGCACGAACGGGACGACCTGCGTGACCGTGACCCGACTTCGCCACTCGATGCGGAGGTCCTTGCGGCACACGACGGCTGCGGCGCGGATCACCCCCGTTCCCCCGGTGATCCCT
Source organism: Microthrixaceae bacterium (assembly GCA_041394325.1). Classification (GTDB taxonomy): domain Bacteria; phylum Actinomycetota; class Acidimicrobiia; order Acidimicrobiales; family Microtrichaceae; genus JAWKIJ01. Next base: position 1,743,004 of record JAWKIJ010000001.1, on the reverse strand, counting down.
CGAGCGATTCGTCGACCGCGATTACCCCACCCGCGAGATGCACGATGCGCGACGCGATCGCCTCGGAGCGGTCGACGTCGTGGGACGCGAACACGACGGTCGCCCCCGCGGCGGCGGCGTCGAGCACCAACTCGTCAACCAGGTCCCGGCCTCTCGCGTCGAAGCCGGCGTGCGGTTCGTCCAGCAACCAGATCCTCGGGCGACGGACCAGGAGCGAGGCCAGCGCGACCCGGCGACGTTGTCCCACCGACAACGATCCGGTCGCCCTGCCGCGCAGCCGGGCCGCGAGCGCCACGCGATCGAGGGCCCGGTCGATCCCGTGGGGCGCAATACCCGCCACTGCGGCCCCGAAGGCGACGTTCTCGACAGGTGTGAGGTCGTCGTACAACCCGGTCGTATGCCCGAGGAGACCCAGGTGGGGGCGGACACGTCGTCGGTCGGTCCGGAGATCGTGCCCGAGCACCGTCGCGACGCCGGCGACCACCGGGACGAGCCCGGCGACGGTCCGCAACAACGACGTCTTGCCCGCGCCGTTCGGTCCGACGACGAGGAGCCGTTCGGAGGCGTCCACGGTCAGGTCCAGGCCCGCGAGCACGGGGAACCCGTTGTCGACGACCGCGACCACGTCGCGAAGATCCAACACCGGAGACATGGGCTCGTCCAGCGTAAACCCTCGCCGGGCGTCGACACGCCGATCGTCCACCCCGCCGCTACCGTGGATCCGATGCTGCATCGACTGATGGGCGGGCTCGGCCGGCTGCTGATCTGGTGCGGCGCGGTGCTGTTGTTGTTCGTGGCCTATCAACTCTGGGGCACGGGGCTGGACGAGCAGCATCACCAGACCGAATTGGCCGCCGCGTTCTCGAAGACCATCACCAGGTCGCTGGGAGTGGGGATATCCGCGACCCCCACCGAGGAGGGCCTCGCGAAGCGGCTCGCGGCGGTGAACCCCAAGACCGCACCTCCACTGGTGGCGCCGGCGGAGGGCCAGCCGGTCGGCATCATCGAGATCCCCAAGATCGGTGTCCGCAAGGCGTTCGTCCAGGGCGTCGCCAAAGCGGACCTCCGCAAGGGGCCCGGCCACTACGTCGGTACCCCGTTTCCCGGCAACCCCGGCAATGCGGGAATCGCCGGTCACCGCACCACCTACGGCGCACCGTTCAACCGGATCGACGAACTGGTGCCCGGCGACCGCGTGTACACCTACACGTCCCAGGGCCGCTTCGTGTACGAGGTGATGCCGTCACCGCCGGAGCGGCGGGCCGGACCCGAGAACAAGAACTGGGGGCAGGGATGGTTCGCGGTTCCACCACGCGACGTGTCGGTGCTCGACCAGATGGGCGACAATCGCCTGACCCTGACGGCCTGCCATCCGAAGTACTCGGCCAGGCTCCGCATCATCGTCCAGGCCGAACTCGTCGCCGAACCCGCGGCCCCGCCGGCGGAGACGGCCGGCGGCGGTGGGGAGTCCGACCCGGGCCAGACCGTGTCGGAGAAGCCCGGCAACGAGTCCTCGATGATCTCGGGCGACCCGGGCGAGAAGGTCCCGGCGAGCCTCTGGGGGGCACTCGTAGTCGCCGTGTGGCTCGCGGCGATCGGAGTCGCCGCACTGCGCCGACGGGGTTCGCACCGTGGGTGGCCCGTCTACGTGGGCGCCGCGGTCCTGAGCGCGTTTCCGTTGTGGTTGTGCTTCGTGCACCTCGACCGCTTCCTGCCCGCGTACTGACCCCGGCCCGGGACTACCGTCGCGGTCCGTGTCGGGCGACTCACGAACCCGTCCCGGTTCCGCCACCACCCGCCCCTCGGGTGCCACGACGCATCACCGGTGGCGACATCGGTACGCGATGACGCTCTTGGTGGCGGCGTTGTCCGCAGCGGCGGCGGTCACGTCGTGTTCGGGCGGCCGGGCCGCGACGGCCACACCGGGCTCCACGACCACCACCACGGCGCCCGACCCGATGCGGGGCCTGGTCGTGCCCACCTCGAAGCTCGACGTGCGGCAATGCGTGAAGGACCTGCCGTCGGCCGAGCAGCGGCCGTACGCAGTGCTGGTCGTGCCCTGCGGAGAGCCACACCTGTACGAGATCTTCTACCGAGGCGCCATCGGTGGCGCCAAGCCCCCCGGCGCGGACGCCGAATATCCGGGTGAGCTCGCCGTCGCCAACCAGGCCGAGCAACAGTGCGTCGACGCCTTCGCCGGATATGTCGGTACGGCGTGGTCCGACAGCGACTACGACTTCCAGGCGTGGTGGCCCTCGGGCGCCTCGTGGACCGATCGAGGTGACCGGACCGTCACCTGCGGAGCGTTCCGATACGACGGCGGAACCACCGAGGGGTCGATCTCCGGCTCCGGGAAGTAGCCCCCCCTCCACTCAGTCGAGTGCGTTCAACGCCCGCGGAAGGTCGGGGCGCGCCGGTCGGTGAACGCCTTGGTCCCTTCCGCGAAGTCCTCGCTCGCCCACGCGGCGTCATAGGCCGCCGCATACTCGGGGCCGTGCGGTTCCCGCTCGAGTTCGGCCAGTCCGACCTTGGCCGCGGCCTGTGCCAACGGTGCCAACGAGGCGATCTCGTGAGCCAGGCCCATCGCGGCGTCCAAACCGCCGCGGACCTGGGTGAAGCCCAATCGGTACATGTCGTCGGAATCGAGGACCGCGGCGGCCAGCAGGAGGTGCCGGGCGGTTCCGGTACCGAGCGTGAGGGCGAGACGGTGCACCGTCCAATGGTTGACCGCCAGGCCCAACCTGGCGGACGGGATGGCGAAGGTGGCATCGTCGTCGACCACGCGGAGGTCGCACGCGAGCGCCAACTGCATCCCCAGGCCTCGACATGCCCCCGAGATCGCCGCGACCGTCGGGGTCGGCAGCGTCGAGAGGTCGTCGAGCGTCGCGGCGATCCGAGCGTCGAACGCGCTGTCCTCCATCTCCTTGAGGTCGGCCCCGGCACAGAAGTGACCGCCGGCCCCTTGGAGCACGATGCAGCGGACACTCGGGTCGGCCGCCGCGTCGCGGAACGCCGCGGCGAGCGCATCGAGCGCCGTCGGGTTGAGCGCGTTGCGACGCTTCGGACGGTCGATCGTCAGCAGGGCGACCGCGCCGCGGATCTCGACGCGGACCGGCGGCTCCTCCGGAGTCGACGGCTCCGACACGTCCCGAGTGGTCGCTGCCGGTTGGTCCATGGAACTCCTCGTCGTCATCGACTTCCCGAGCGCAGCAGGCTAACGCCGACCCGGCCCGACCGACCGGGCCGGGCCGGGCCGGGTCGGACGATCCACCCGAGACGCGCTCTCGGACCGACCGCAGGTTCCGTTCCGGAGGATCCCGACGTGGCGTCAGCGACCCCGCCAACGCGGTTCGCGCTTGTCGAGGAATGCACCGATGCCCTCAGCGGCATCCTCCAGCGACGCGTTGAGGCTCAGCAGAGGGTGCAGCTGCGCCAGGGCCTCCGACGCCGGGCGCCCCCACACCGAATAGAACGAGTCCCGCCCGAGCGCCATGACCGTCGGCGACTTCGAGGCGAGAGTCGCCGCGGTCTCCGCCACCGCAGCGTCCAGCGCATCGGGATCCACGACGGCCGTGAGCAGACCGAGCCGGTCAGCCTCGGCCGCATCGATCCTCCGTCCGGTCATCATCAGCTCGAGCGCCTTCTTCGGGGGCATCGAGCGGGTGAGCGGCACCGTGATCATGTAGGGCCAGAGACCGACGTTGATCTCGGGTGTCCCGAACGTCGCGTCGGACGACGCCACGACGAGGTCGCACGCGAGCGCGAGCCCGAAACCGCCGGCCAGGCAGTACCCGCGAACCTTGGCGATCGTCGGCTTACCGCATCCGTACAGGTCCGCGAACAACGCTGCGAGGTCGCCGCGTGCACGGTGGAGATCGGACACCGACGCTCCGTCGGCCATCCCACCGAGGTCCGCGCCGGCGGAGAACGCGCGGTCGCCCGCCCCGGTGATCACGATGGCGCCGACGGTGTCGTCGTCACGGGCGGCCCGCACGGCACGACGGAGGCCCGACACGACGTCCCACGACAGTGCGTTGCGGCGCTCGGGTCGGTTGATCGTGAGGGTCATCACCCCGCCGTCCACCTCTACCAGCAACTCCTCGGTCGCGATCGCCGGGTTGTCGCGTGCTGCGCTTCGGATACCCCCGCTCTCGGAGCGGACCGACGGCGGAGCCGGCGCAGGCTCGGGCAACAGGCCCGCGGCCGCCGCGAGGCCGGCGATCTCACGGGCGAGGCCGAGATCGCGCACGGTCACCGCACCCACGTCGTGGCTCGACAGCGTGATCGATACCGCGCCGTAGGTGAGCCCGACATCGGGATGGTGGTTGCGCCCCTCGGCCGCGGCCGCCACGGCGTCGACGAACGCGACGCCGGCGGAGAAGTCGCCGGTGCGATAGGTCACTGCGAGAGCGCCCTCGACATGGATCCAACCCGACGGCAACGATTCCGCGATCTGTCCGTCACTCCAGGGAGCGGTCGGATCGGTCGGGCCGACGGGCGCGATGGCGGCTTCGACGGCCACCGGATCTGGTTCACGGTGGTTCTGGGGATTCGACACGCCCGGAGGCTAGGACCGACACCCCGGTCCGGGGGAAAGTGCCTCGCCGGTGCGAGGGCGGCGGGGTGACCGCTCACGGTGCAAGCCCACGAATCCCGCGGTGCGAGCCGAGGGGCGATGCCGGGCGCTCTACGCTCCAGCGCAATGGTGTGGCTGTATCCCGTCCTTGCGATCGCGATCGGCCTCGGAGTCGGGCTCGCCAACGGTGGCATCCCCGACCGGATCCTCCGGTTCCGGCCCGAGGCCTGGCCGCTCGGTGCCGCCGGTATCGCGATCGAGGCGATCCTGTGGTCGACGGGCTGGGGCAACGGATGGGCAAGCCTCCTCGACATCGTCGCCACTCTGATGATCGTCGCGTTCCTCGTCTTCAACATCCGGGTCGGCGGAGTCGTCGTCGTGATCGTCGCCTTGTCGCTGAACCTCGTCCCGACGGTGCTCAACTGGGGTACGCCCACCAGCGTCGCGGCGCTCGCGGATGCGGGGCGGATCACCGCCGCCCAGGCCAAGGGCGATCCGGGCCGGATCTCGTTGTCCGGACCCCGTCATCCGGCCACCGACGAGGACCGGCTGACCTTCCTGGGAGAGACCATCGCAATGCCGGGAGGTGTGGTGATGTCGTTCGGCGACATCGTCCTGCTCGTCGGTATCGCACTGGTTGCCCATGCGATCGTACGTGCACGGATCCTCCGCCAAGGGATGGACCGCTCCTACCGTTCGCTCGTCGCGCCCTTGGGTAGGGGACCCATGACCCGGAGCGGACCCGCGGTCCGCACTCTGCCGGAGGACACCGACCGCCGGCGTTACGACGACACCGTCGCCGACAACGTCCGGACCTTCCGGACGCCCGCGGGCTCCGGGATGGACCGAGGCTCCGCACACCCCGACGGACGACGGGGGCGGCGACCATGACACGACGTGATCGGACCGACGAGGGAGTCGAACAGCGACGTGAACGGCTCGCGAGGTGGTGCGCTCTCGGCAATCGCATCGGCTGGGCCTCGGTCGGGCTGTCGGTGTTCTTCTTCGTCGTCGGGTTCTTCAACTCCTTTCCACCCGCGATCGTGGTGATCGTGGTCCTGCTTCTCGCCGTGGGTGCCGTCACGATGATCCCGGCGATGATCTTCGGCTACGGGATCAAGGCGGCCGAGCGCGAGGAGCGGGGCGAGCCGTTCCGCTATTGAGCGCGGCCGTTCGCGTCGCCGGTCCTGCGGCACCTCCGGACCCCTCTGGTACCGTCGAACCATGCGCATGGCGGCGTCGGAGCGGCGTTCCCAACTGGTGAGGGTCGCCGTCGCGACGTTCGCCCGTCAGGGCTTCTACGGCACCTCGATGAACGACATCGCGGATGCCGCAGGGGTGACGAAACCGGTGCTCTACCAGCACTTCCGCTCGAAACGTTCGCTCTACAAGGAGCTCCTGTCGGAGTTGGGCGCCGAGTTGCGCGACTCGATCGCCAAGGTCACCAGCAACGCGGCAGGACCGCGTGAGCAGATCAGCCTCGGCATCGAGGCGTACTTCGCGTGGGTGGCCCAACACGAGGACGCGTTCAAGGTCCTCTTCGGCGACAGCACCCGACGGGACCCCGAGTTCGCCGACGCCGCCCGCCGGGTGGAACGCTCCATGGCCGAGCTCGTCGCCGAGCACATCGACATCCCCAGCCTCAACTGGGAGCACCGGCTCCTATTGGGCAACGGCATCGTGGGCATGGTCGAGGCAGCCTGCCGATCGTGGCTCGAGCACGAGGTCGACGTCGACGCGTCGGAGCTCGCTGCGCAGGTGTCCCGACTCGCCTGGGCGGGTCTCCGCGGCGCCGGCTGAGCGGTCAGTCCTCCTTGAGCGCCACGGCGTTCGGGGTGACGTTCATCTTGGGGACGTAGGCCTCGACCTCGACGTCGCTCTGCTCACCACCGAGGTTCGCCCTCAGCCACTGCCGACACGACGAGCACGGTCCGTAGAAGGACTCGGACACGTCGGCGCCGCAACGGGGACACGTGAAATCGGAGGTCGCCGAGGGCACGACCCGAGTCTCGCGCACGGCGACCCGCGGCATGGAAGAATCGGTCCGATGAGCACCGCGACCGCCGACACCCCACAGATCGCCACGACCCGGCCGCCGGGGGCAGCCGATGCCGGGAAGGCAGCCCACCAACATCGAGTCGCGACGATCGCGGCGGCCGTGCGAGAGGCTGCTTCGTCGGCCGAGACAGCGCATATCGACAAGGGCGGGGTGCATCACGTGGTCCCGCTCGCGACGGACCGGCGGTTCACGTCGCGCTCCATCGACACCTCCGCGTTGACCCACGTCATCGAACTCGATCCGCTCGGCCGCACCTGTGTCGCCGAGGCGGGGGTGACCTTCGAGGCGATCCTGCGCGTCACCCTCGAGCACGGGCTCATCCCCACGGTGGTCCCCGAGCTGCGCGGGATCACCCTCGGCGGCGCCGTGGCGGGCTGCTCGGTCGAGTCGATGTCGTTCCGCCACGGCGGATTCCACGACTCGTGTCTCGCCTATGAGGTGGTCGACGGCACGGGGACGGTGCGGACACTGTCGCGCGAGCGCGACCGGGCGCTGTTCGACATGGTGCACGGGAGCTACGGCACGCTCGGCATCGTCACGGCGGTGACCTTCGAGCTGGTTCCGGCCAAACCCTTCGTCGAAGTCACCTACCGACACTTCCACCGTGCCGACGAGTATCGGGCGGCGATCGTCGAGGCATGCGATCTCGACCGCGACGACGGCCCCGACTTCGTTGACGGGATCGTGCACGCGCCCAACCACCTCACCCTGTGCGAGGGGCGTTTCGTGGACCGCCCCGGCACCGGTGCGAGCGTCTACTCCACCGGCGCGATCTACTGGCGATCCACCGCTGAGCGACGCCGGGACGTGCTCTCGACCGAGGAGTACTGCTTTCGCTACGACAGCGAGTGCCACTGGATGACCGCCACGATCCCACCCCTGCAGTGGGGATGGGTCCGTCGTCTCGTGGGCCGCCACGTCCTGGGCTCCACCAATCTCATCGGCTGGTCCAACCGTCTGGCACCGATCATCCGCCACCTCCGCCGCCGACCGGAGGTGGTCTGCGACGTCTTCGTTCCGGAGACCCGGTTCGGCGACTTCTGGGCGTGGTACACGCGGGTGTTCGACTTCTGGCCGTTGTGGGTCGTCCCCTATCGAGCGCGATCGCAGTATCCGTGGCTCGGTCCGGTGCCGTCGGAGACGATGCGCGCGGGCGAGCTGTGCATCGACTTCGCCGTGTACGGCAAGTCCAACAACGAGGCCGGCCGGGACTACTCCGAGCTGCTCGAAACCGAGACCCTCGCCCTCGGTGGGATCAAGACGTTGATCGGCCGGAACCACTTCGACAGGGAAACGTTCTGGCGAACCTACGACTGGCCTGCCTATGCAGCGGCGCGCGCCAAGCTCGATCCGCACGCTGTTCCCCGACCTGTACGACAAGTTGGGCCGCGTCGGCTGAGCCACCCTCCTCCCGCACCACTCTCACCGGTTTTGTCGCGCGAAAGTCGCGGCGTCGCCGCGACTTTCGCGCGACAAAACCAGCGGGGGTCGGGTGCCGCCGGATCCACCGAAAACGCGATGGTGGCCGGGCACAGGGCCCGGCCACCATCGCGTTTGTCGATCCGGAAGGATCAGTTGACGGTGAGTCCGTTCGTCACGGTGACGCTGCCACCGGCCGTGTGGATCACCACGTCATAGGTTCCGGCACCAACGGCCGGTACCTCGAAGGTGGCACTCGTGCCGTCGACCGACGCGGAGTTCGGTGCCGGCGTAGTGCCGACCTCGACCCAGACGCCGCCGCCGTAACCGGTGCCGGTGATGGTGATGGTGTCACCGACGTCGGCCGTCGTCGGGCTCAGGGAGTCCGCCGTCGGCACCGCGCGGTAGTGGTAGGTGCCCTCGGGGACCTCATCGCTGGTCCCGTCCGCGTTGGTGACGATGATCGCCGCAGGCCCCGCGGCGTGGGCGGGTGCGGTCACCGTGAGGGTCGAGTTGTTGACGACGACGAACGTCGCGGAGGTACCGTCCACCGTCACCCCGGTCGTGCCGGTGAAGTTGGTGCCCAAGACGGTGAATTCGTTGCCGCCCGCCAGGGGCCCCTCGGCATCGGCCGTGCCGGTTACCGTCGGAGGAGCGAGCGGGACCGTGGTCGTGGTCGTCGACGTCGTCGTCGGCGCCGCGGTCGTGGTGGTCGTGGTCGTCGGCTGCGTCGGCAGCGAGGCGATCGTGACCGTCTTGCCCTGGGAGAGCTGGGCGAACTCGCCCACGGTCATGATCGGCGTCCAGACGCCGTCCTTGCAGACGAGCACGTACTGGTTGTCGGTGCCGGTCGGGTTGCCGTCGGCGGCGTTCTGGCAGCTACCCCACATCGTGACGGGTACCTGGCACGATGCCAGGGCCATCGCTGCGGGCGCCAGCAATAGCGCGGTCTTGCGGAACTTCATGATCCTCCTCGGGGGGACAGCGAGGCCGAGACCGGCCCGACGTGGCCCGCCACCGTACCGACGGATCCGCAAAACCCACCCGGGCGGCACGATATTTTGGGGTACCGCCCGGAGCAGCGACGGTCAGGGGATGCGGATCCCCGACGCCGCACGGGCGATGACGAGGCGCTGGATCTCCGAGGGTCCCTCGAAGATGGTCATGATCTTGGAGTCACGGTGCCAGCGCTCGACCGGATACTCGCGGGTGTAGCCGTAACCGCCGAGGATCTGGATCGCGTCCTCGGTGGCCTTCACCGCGACCTCCGACGCCTTGAGCTTGGACATCGAGCCCTCGCCCTGCACGAAGGGAACCTTGGTGGCCGCCATCCACGCAGCACGCCACACCAGCAGACGGGAGGCGTCGATCTCGGTGGCCATGTCGGCCAGCTTGAAGGCGATGCCCTGCTTCATGATGATCGGTTCGCCGAACGCCTGACGATCCTTGGCGTACTCGAGCGCGTACTCGTAGGCAGCCCGGGCGATGCCGACGGCCATCGCGCCGACGGTTGGCCGCGTTGCCTCGAATGTCGCCATCGCGGGCTGCTTCTCGCCGGTCCTCTGGTTGTCCTTCGCCTTGGCGATCTTGTTGTCGAGCCGCTCCTTGGTGCCCAACAGGCACGATCCGGGGATCTTCACGTCGTCGAGTACGACCTCGGCGGTGTGGCTCGCCCGGATCCCGTGCTTCTTGTACTTCTGACCCTGGCTGAGCCCCGGTGTGTTGGGAGGGATCACGAAGCTTGCGTGACCTCGCGAGCCGATGCCGGGCTCGACCACGGCCACCACCACGTGGATGTCGGCGATTCCCCCGTTGGTGATCCATGCCTTCGTGCCGTTGAGGGTCCACTCGTCGTTGGCCTCGTCGTACACCGCGCGTGTGCGGAATCCGCCCACGTCGGAGCCCGCGTCGGGCTCGGAGGCACAGAACGCACCGAGTTGCACCTTGTCGGCCGTGCCGTAGCACTGAGGCACCCACTCGAAGAGTTGCTCAGGTGTCCCATTGGAGGCGATGGCCGCCGCCGCGAGACCCGACCCCATCAACGACAGTCCGATTCCGGCGTCACCCCAGAACAGCTCCTCGATCGCGACGGGCATGGTGAGCCCCGTCGGGTCCGAGATCCCCTGCGCCATGAAGTCCATGCCGTACAGGCCGATCTTCGCCGCCTCCTGGATGATCGGCCACGGGAACTCCTCCCGCTCGTCCCACTCCTCGGCGGCGGGTCGCATCACGTCCTTCGCGAAACCGTGGATCCACTCCTTCAGGCCGAGTTGGTCGTCGTTGAGCGAAAGGCTGAAATCGGCCATGACATCCCCTTGTGGGTGGAGGCGGGCACCACGCTCGCCGTGGGCGGCGTCGGCTACGAGACCCCCCTAAGTTACCCGTCGGTAACCTGGGACGCCAGTGGTGGGACCGACGGCCCGGGACCGACGATTGCGCCCACCGCGAGCCGACCCCGGCGGGTCAGGCCCGACGGACCGCGGTGCCCGTGGGCGTGTCCTCCACCACCCACCCGAGGGCGACCAGTTCGTCACGAATGGCATCGGCGGCCGCCCAGTCCCTCGCCCCCCTCGCGGCGTCGCGTGCCGCGCAACGATCCGCGACATCGGCCGGGACGTCGTTGCCGTCGGTGCGGAGTTCGAGGCCGACCGCAGTCAGCATCGAGCGCAACGCCGAAGCCGGGCCCTCGGCCGCCCGCGTGTCGCCGGCGTCGAGAAGGCGGTTGATCCTGGTGACGGTGTCGGCGACGACGGCCATCGCCCCCGCCGTGTTGAGGTCGTCGTCCATCCGCTCACGAAAGCGGGCCAACGTGGCCGCGTCGGGTTCGGCCTCGAGGCCTATGTCGACGATGCGACGGCCGAGGGCGTCCAAACGGTCGAGGGCCGCCGAAGCCTGCGCCGTGGTCGACTCGTTGACGTCGATCGGTGATCGGTAGTGCGCCTGGAGGCACAGCAGGCGGTACGAACGCGGATCGACCCGCTCGACCAGGTCGATCAGGTTCGTGAAGTTGCCGAGCGACTTGGCCATCTTCTCCCCCGCCACCTCGACGAACCCGTTGTGCACCCACATCGAGGCCGAGCGGGACCCGGCGGCCAGCGCCTGTGCCCGCTCGTTCTCGTGGTGGGGGAACGCCAGGTCCTGGCCTCCACCGTGCAGGTCGAAGCCCTCCCCGAGCAGGTCGAGCGACATCACCACGCACTCGGTGTGCCACCCGGGCCGGCCCTCACCCCAGGGAGAGGGCCAGGACGGCTCACCGGGTTTGGCCTTCTTCCACAGCACGAAGTCGGTCGGGGACTCCTTACCCTCGATCACCTCGATCCGTGCCCCCGCCTGGAGCGATTCGCGACTCTGACGGGACAACAGCCCGTAGGCGTCGACCACCGTCGACCGGACCTCGACCCCGTCGTCGCGTTCGTGGGCCGCCCCCCGCCCGAGCAGATCGCCGGTGAACTCGACCATTCGGTCAACGAACCCGGTCGCGTGGGGGGTGTGGTCGGGGCGCATCACACCGATCGCGTCCATCGCCTCCCACCACAATGCCTCGCACTCGGCGGTGATCTCACGCCAATCACGCCGCTCCTCGTTGGAGCGCTTGATGATGGCGTCGTCGATGTCGGTGATGTTCGACACATAGGTCACCTCGAGGCCGCTCCAGCGCAGGTAGCGGCGCAACACGTCGAACACGAGCGAGAACCGACCGTGCCCCAGGTGGGGTGGGCCGTACACGGTGGGACCGCAGACGTACATCGACACGCGACCCTCGTCGCGCGGGACCAGGGGGCGGACGGCGCCGGCGGCGGTGTCGAACAGCGACAGCATGGCCACCGACCGTAGCGACACGACGGCCTCCCATCCCGCTTCCGTGGGCGCCCTCCGAACCCGCCTCTCGACGGACGCATCGCACGCGCCGGGCCGTGGGCTCACCCGGACCGCTCGGCACCGGGATCGACACACAACGGTGCCGTCGGTCACAATCGGCCCCGTATGACCACTCCGCTCGTACCGCACCGGACGGGGACCACACGGCTCTCCGACGGCCGATCCATCGGCTGGGCCGTCTTCGGGCCGGCCGACGGCGACCCCGTGTTCTGGTTCCACGGGACTCCCGGCGCCCGCCACCAGCTCCCCCACGACGCCGCCGAACTCGCAACCGAGCGGGGCCTGCGCATCATCACCATCGAACGACCGGGTACCGGCAGTTCGACCTCACACCACTACGACCGGGTGGTGGACTTCGTCGACGACTTCCTCCAGGTCGCCGACGACCTCGGGGTCCACGAGTTCGCCGTGGTCGGCCTGTCGGGAGGCGGACCGTTCGTCCTCGCCGTCGCACACGAGCTTCCCCGTCGCACGATCGTGGGGGTGGTCCTCGGTGGCATCGGCCCCACCCGGGGCATCGACTCGATCGTCAGCCACACCATGCTGCTGGTGCCCGCTGCTCCGGTGCTCCGATTCCTCCGCGTTCCCCTAGCGAAGGGCCTGAGCTCCCTCGTCCACCTCGCCACCCCGCTCGCCGACCAGGCGGTCGACCTGTTCTTCAACCTCATGCCGGGCGACCGCGGCCACTTCAGCGAGCGCCCCCTCGACCGGCGACAGTTCACCGCCGACCTGATCGATGCGAACCATCGGTCGGGCATCGGGGCGGTCGTGGACGACCTGATCCTGTTCGGTCGCTATTGGGGTTTCGAACTCCGGCGTATCAAGGTGCCGATCGTGTTCTACGGCGGCAACAGCGACGTGATCGTTCCCTACCTCCACGCCGAGCGCCAGAGCGAGCGCGTGACGGACGCGCGACTGCGCACCTACGAGGGGCGCGGTCATTTCGCGGGCTACACCACCCCGGCCCACGTGCTCGACGACATCCGTGAACAATGGCCCTCCACCCCGGCCGCACCCTCGAAGGCGGCCAAACGCCCGACGGCGGGGCCGAGGACCCACAACGGCACCAAGAGCCCGAAGAGCACCCCACGAGCCCGCACCACGAAGAGCCGCGGCGATCGGACGGTCGACGCCTGAGGGCGGCCGGGACGCCGATCGTCGCCGCACTACGGGCGGTCCCCGCGGGGATCACCGTCGGGGTCATCCGTTTCGTCCGGTCGTGGCCGCCGCGCCGAAGCCTGAGGGTAGGGATCGAGCACGAGGTCGATCCCCGCCGCGCTGACCCGCGACAGGAGGTCGGCATTGAGCACGGCTGTTCGCGAGTTGGACCCGGTCGAGAAGCTGAGCCAGATCTCGACCGTGGCGTCGTCGACCAGCGCCATCAGAGCGTCGCGGCGTTCCGCGAGCCGCTCCATGAGGATGTAGAGGTGGTCTTCGAGAGGTGCGGAGGGGGCCATCCCCGACTCGAAGATCCACACGACGAACGCCGGCTCACCTTCGGACTGGCGCCACGACGTGGGCCGCAGACCGAGACGTTCACCGATCTCCTCGGCGAGGATCGTCTCCGACGCGATCCGCAGCGACGCCAGTGCCCATGCTCCGTAGGCGGTGGGAATCCCGAGATCCGACACGCCGGCGAGCTTACGGGCGGCACCCCGCACCCTCTCGGCCCTCCGATTCCCGACGCGCGCCACCCGCCCCGGAGCGGTCCGCACAATTCTCAGGGTGACACCGGAACATGCCGATGCGACGACGTGGAGATATCGCCAGGCAGCGAACGCGTGCGGGTCACCGTGACCGTCGCGGCGATCGCGTCCGCGTCGATCGCCGCCGCGCTGGCCGCCGTCGCCCCCAGGTCGTCCCTCCCACTCGCCCTGGCGACGGGAACCGCTCTCGGAATCCTCGTGACGTTGATCGGGCGGTGCGGCTTCGACCGACCGGCTGACTCGACGCTCCGCCACGAACGGGAGTGCCACCGGGACCGGGTACGCGAGCTCGCCGGAAGCGCCTCGCGACACGAGATCCTGGATCGCTTCGCCGACGCGATGGAACTCGCCGACACCGAGGAGGAGGCACTCGACCTCGCCGCCAGGGCGCTCGCCACGGCGATCGTGGATCGGGACCATTCGATCCTGTTGGCAGCGCCGACGTCGTCGCTGGTGCAGTGGCGACTGCCCGTCGAACGGTCGGGGATCGGGATTCCCGATTCGTTCGAGCCCCACCGGTGCAACGCGCTGGCGTACCGCCACACCGTGGAGGTCCGCTCGACGCGCTCACTCGACACCTGCCCGCACCTGCGCGCCACGAACCCCGTCGACATGACGCTCGTCGGTACCCCGATCACAATGGATCGGGAGCCTCCCGACGCACCCGATGCGGAGGCCGCGTTCGACTCCTCCTCCACCTGTGTACCGATCCGCATGGGCAACCGACACCTGGGTGTCGTCACCTCGATGGGTGCGGTCGGCGACCTGCCCACTCCCGAGGAGCGCCGCGTCCTCGAGACCGTCGCGAGGCGGCTCGGCCAGACGATCGCCGTCCTTCGAGGCGACCCGGTGACCGAACACGACGGTGAGGCCGATCCGATCGACGACCTGACCGGCCTCACCGGGCGCGTCGCGATGGTGCAGCGCCTCGCCGAACTCGACCGGGCCGATGCCGTCTTCTCGGTCGCGATGTGCGACCTCGACGGGTTCGCCGCCTACAACTCCGAGTTCGGAAGACCCGCCGGCGACGACGCCCTACGGTTGTACGCCGAGTTGTTGTCGGACTCGCTTCGCCCCGGCGACCTGATCGCTCGACTCGGCGGGGACCGATTCATCGCCCTCCTTCCGGGCTGCCCCGCGGCGGGGGCCACCGGGGCGATGGAGCGGGTGCGCGAGGCACTGGCACTCCGACTCAGGGCGGAAGGCATCGCGCCGTTCACCTCGAGTGTCGGACTCGTCGACTCCCGGGGCGCCGCGACGGTCCAGCACCTCCTCGAAGCCGCAGACGACGCGCTCGCGACGGCCAAACGCGCCGGCGGCAACCGCGTCGTCCGGCACGGCCACGGCAACGACCACCCCTTGTACGACGGGTCGCGCTGAGCGCTCGGCCGGCCCGGCCCGCCCGCCACATTCACCCGGTCCCGACCGGGCCGCCACGTTCACCCGGTCCCGACCGGGCCGTGCACCTTGCATCTCGCGGAGTGACCCGCCGGGGAGATCGCCACATACAGCCGCCGTCCGCATCGCCGGCAGAACCGTTCGGGATCCAAGGGCCGGCGACAGGCGCCGTCGCACTCGTCGAGGGGACGACCGCAATGTGCGCAGTGCCTCAGCACGGCCGTGACGCGTCCCATCATCTCCTCTGGCAGGCCCTCGGTGGTCACCACCGAGAGGCCGTCCCCGACGAGGCGGGCACGGTTGGCCACGTGCAACGGGTCCTGTGCTTCATAGCGGTTCAACACGACGATCACCCGCTCCCCGAGGACCCCCGCAGCGACGGAGCGACGGCGGACGGACGGGCTCGGCGTCGCCCACCGCGGCGACGCCGAGCCCGTTCCGCAGGTAGGCGATCGCCGTCCGCGTCGCCGACAGGGTGCCGAGTCCGGCATCTGCGACCAGGAGCACCACGTCGGGGTCCAACAGCGCACACAGGGCAGCGGCGTCGTCGTTCGGGCCGGAGGCGGCCAGGTCGAGCGATCGCGGGGTGGCGGCGCCCATGGGTGACGCCACCCCGCCGGCCGTCTCGACCACACCGACATCGGGAGCCGGATCCGGCCAGGACGCCTCGACCTCGGCGACGAGATCGGCGACGGTTGGAGCCGCCATGGAGGCGATCTCGGCGGCCATCGGCGGGGCCATGGCCACCGGGTAGCGGCGATGTGGGGGGCATACGATCTCGGGCGGCTCCCCAGTGGCCGCGGCCAGGACGGTGGCATCGCCCGGGTCGCCGGGATCACCCGATTGCGCCGGTTTGCGGACCGCGACGCTCCAACCGGCTTCGACGAGCGCTGCGCACAACCGAGCGCCCGCCCAGGTCTTGCCGACGTCGGTGCCCGTCCCGACTACCGCGATCAGCATCCGCGGACGTGCGTTCACGGCGCGACACCCAGTTCGTCGAGCGCCACTCGAAGGCGGGTCACGTCCTCGGGTGCATGCGCGGCGGACAAGGCGATCCGGAGCCGCGCGGTACCGACCGGCACCGACGGCGGGCGGATGGCGGGAATCAACAGGCCCCGCGACTCGAGCGCCTCGGACAACGCGAGCGCGGCGGTGGACGTGCCCACCACGAGCGGGACGACCGCACTCGGCGAGCGGGGCGACAACCACTTCACGTGGGTCCGGAGCCGGTCGACCAGGTCCGCTCCCTCGCCGCTGCACAGGACCCCCAACGCCGCCGACGCGGCCCCCACCGCCGAAGGGGTCGGCGCGGTGGTGAACACGAACGAACGAGCGGTGTTGCGGATCCAGTCGATCAGCGAGCGAGGACCCGCGACGAAGCCCCCTGGCTGCCCAGCGACTTGGACAGGGTTCCCACGACGAGCGCGCCGCAGTCGAGGTCGCCGACCCGTGTGTGACCGAACACGGCGTGCGCGCCGTCGACGATCAACAGCGCCTCGGCCCCGGCGGCGACCCGCCAGTGCGGCGACCGGTGCCGCGTCGCCGTCCATCGAGAAGATCGAGTCGGTCACGATCACCGGCCGCCGCCCGGCCTCGCGATGCCGGGCGACCGCGGTGATCACCGCGTCGACGTCGACGTGGGGCACCACGGTGGTCGGCGCGCCCGCCAGACGTGCCCCGTCGATGATCGACGCGTGGTTCAGCGCGCCGCTGACGAGCCCCATCTCGTTGCCGTCGGTGGTGCAGAGCCGTGCCATAGCGACCAACACCCCCAGGTTCGCCTGATAGCCGGTGGAGAAGACGAGCGCGCGTCCTCCGCCCCTTCCAACCGGCCAGCGGCCTCGAGCTCGTCGAACGGCGGACGCGAGCCGACGACGAGGCGCGATGCAGCACTGCCCGCGCCCCACTCCCGGGCTGCCGCCATCGCCGCGGCGACGACCGCCGGATGGGTCGACAGGCCGAAGTAGTCGTTGGAGGCGAAGTGCACGAACTCCCGTCCATCACGCGTCGTGTGGACACCCGAGCGTCCCACGGAGCGAACCACACGTCGCTGGTCGGACGCCGACAGCTCCTCCACGGCCGCGTGGGCATAGGACTCCCACACGCCGGGTTCGGAGCCAGCGGGGTCGGCCCGGTACGGTCGCGGCACCCGATCGACCGTACCCGCAGGGGGACGACATGACCGACATCGACACCGGCACCACCGTCGGGACCACCCCCCCACGCGGTTCGGACCCGGCCGAGGCGACGGCGGACCGCGTCGCAACGCCCGATCGCGAAGAACACCCACTCATCGGGTCGGCGCGGCGGCGATTGATCGCGGAGCACTCGTCACTCCGGATCGAGGAGGTGGCGGAACTCGCGGCGCTGCCCGCATCCCATCTGGGGGAGCTGACCGCGTTGGCTCACGACGTCCGCGTCGCCCGCGTCGGTGACACCGTCGAGGTGGAGGGGATCCTCTCGGTCAAGACCGGAGGCTGCCCCGAGGACTGCCACTTCTGTAGCCAGTCGGCACAGTTCGACTCACCGGTCGCGGCCACGCCGTTCCTGGACACCGACGAGGTGCTCGCCGCGGCACGGGAGACCGCCGCGCTGGGCGCGAGTGAGTTCTGCATCGTCCTCGCCGTCCGCGGACCGGACGAGCGGACGATGACCCGGATCCTGGAGCTGGTGCCGATCATCCGCGACGAGACGGGCCTCAACCTCGCGGTCTCCGCGGGCATCCTCGACGAGGAACAGGCACGACGCCTCGCCGAGGGTGGCGTCCACCGCTACAACCACAACCTCGAAACGGCACGCTCGTACTTCCCCACCGTCGTGACCACCCACGACTTCGACGAGCGGGTCCGCACCTGTGAGCTGGTCAAGGCCAACGGCATGGAACTGTGCTGTGGGGTGCTCTTGGGCATGGGCGAGTCCGACGAGCAGCGCCTCGAACTGCTGGGTCACCTCCAGGAGCTTCATCCCGAGGAGGTGCCGGTCAACTTCCTGAACCCGCGACCCGGAACCCCTCTCGAACTCCGTCCGGTGACCCCGGCCAAGGACGCTCTCAAGTGGATCGCGTTGTTCCGGCTCGCACTGCCCGAGGTCATCCTCCGCTACGCCGGCGGGCGCGAGATCACCCTCGGCGATCTCCAGGAGGCCGGTATGACCGCGGGCATCAACGCCCTGATCGTCGGCAACGACCTCACGACGCTCGGCCGTTCCCCCGACGAGGACCTCGACATGCTGGACCGCCTGTCGATGCCGGTGGGCGTGCTCGGCAAGGTGCTCTGAGCCGCGCGACCGGCGGTTCGCTCCCGTGACGGCACCGCCCACCCCAACACCCTCGACCGGGTACGACCCCGTCGTCGCGAGACTGCTCGACGCCGACGCGCGACACGTCTGGCATCCCTACGACTCGATGCCCTCCGTCGATCCGTGCCGTCTGGTCGAGTCGGCCGAAGGGGCTCGCCTCCGAGTGCGGCACCGCGACGGCGGCGCGATCGAACTGATCGACGCCATGAGCTCGTGGTGGGCGGCGGTGTGGGGATACCGCCATCCGGTACTGGTCGACGCGGTACGGCGTCAGGCCCACGACCTCAGCCATGTGATGTTCGGCGGACTCACCCACGCGCCGGCGATCGACCTCTGCGAGCGACTGGTGGCCGCGACGCCCGCCGGCCTCGACCACGTGTTCCTGTCGGACTCGGGATCGATCGCGGTGGAGGTCGCCATCAAGATGTGCCTCCAGTTCTGGCGGAGCCGTGGGCGGACATCGAAGCACCGGCTCCTGACCTGGCGCGGCGGCTACCACGGCGACACGTTCGGCGCGATGTCGGTGTGCGACCCCGAGGGGGGAATGCACCGTCTGTGGAGCGACGTCGTCGCATCGCAAGTGTTCGTCGAACGACCCGCCGACGGGGTCGAGACGCCTGTCGACCCCTCCTACGCCGAGCAGTGCCAGACCATGCTGCACGCACACATCGACGAGGTCGCGGCGGTCATCGTGGAACCCGTCGTCCAAGGTGCCGGAGGGATGCGCTTCCACTCGCCCGCGCTGGTGTCGATGTGGCGCGGGTTGTGCGACGAGGCCGACGTCTTGTTGGTGCTCGACGAGATCGCGACCGGCTTCGGCCGCACCGGAACGATGTTCGCGGCGGATCATGTCGGGGTCGTGCCCGACGTGATGTGCGTGGGCAAGGCGCTGACCGGTGGGATGGCAACGCTCGGCGCGACGCTGTGCACCGGCCGGGTCGCCGAGGGCATCTCGGCGGGTGAGGTTCCGGTGCTCGCGCACGGGCCGACCTTCATGGGTAACCCTCTGGCGTGTGCGGTGGCCAACGCGTCGCTCGACCTGTTCGACCGTGGCGAATGGCCCTCGATGGTTACGGGGATCGGCGACGGTCTCCGGCGGGGGCTGGCGGCGGCGGCCCGGATCCCGGGCGTTCGCGACGTCCGCGTGCTCGGGGGAATCGGGGTGATCGAGACCGAGTCGACCGTCGACGTCGCGGCCGCCACCGAAGCCGCCGTATCCCACGGAGTCTGGATCCGGCCGTTCCGCAACCTCCTGTACACGATGCCGCCCTACGTGTGCACCGCCGCGGAGGTTGACGACATCGCCGGGGCACTCGTCGCCGCGGCGGGCGCCACCTGCGATCGGAGGAGCGGCTGAGGCGGGAGCGAGGGTCACCGCTCCCCGAGCCGCCGCCTGACGAGGTCACGTACCTCCGCCTTGAGCACCTTGCCCGAGGCGTTCTGCGGCAACTCGTCGACCCACAGCAGTTGCCGTGGACGTTTGAAACCGGCGATCCGACCACGGCACCACTCCAGAACCTCCCCGGCCTCGGTCGTGTCACCCGACGAGCGGACTGCGACCGCGACGACCCGCTCGCCCCAGCGGTCGTCGGCCAGTCCCACCACCGCTGCCGCCGCGACCGCCGGGTGCCCGCTCAGGGTGCTCTCCACTTCGAGGGAGCTGACGTTCTCCCCACCGCTGACGATGATGTCCTTGCGGCGGTCGACGATGAACACGAACCCCTCGTGATCGACCCGACCGATGTCACCGGTGCGGAACCATCCGTCGACGAAAGCGTCGGCGCCGGGACGGTTCCAGTAGCCGGGGATCACCTGGTCGCCGCGGACGAGGATCTCGCCCGGCTCGCCCGGCTCCACGTCACGGACGCCGCCGTCATCGTCGTGGACGATCCTCAACGACGCCAGAGGGCCCGGGCGCCCGGCCGCGGCGAGCAGGTGCTCCTCTCCGCCGAGCGCTCTGCGATGGGCCTCTGCATCGAGGAACGTGACGTTGCCGGACAACTCGGTCATGCCGTAGCCCTGCCCGAACCCGCAGCCGAAGGCGTCGATCGCCCGACGCAGCACCTCGAGGGGTATCGCGGACGCCCCGTAGTAGAGGTGGCGGAGCGAAGTCAGGTCGAAACGTCCCCGGTCGGGGTGGTCGAGCAGCATTGCGATCATCGTCGGGGCGAGGGACAGGTGGGTGACCCGGTGCCGTTCGATCGCCGTCATCACCTCGACCGCGTCGAACTTGGGGACCAGCACGACGGGCCGGCCCCGCAGGTGCGCATGGATCACGTTGTAGGAGGCGACGTGGAACAGCGGGAACGGGAACAGGTAGGTGTCGCCGTCGCCCAGCGGACGCATCAACGCCGTCTGGGTCACCCCGGCCAACAGGCTGCGGTGCGTGAGCCGCGCGCCCTTTGGTGTGCCGGTCGTCCCGCTCGTGTGGATGATCCACGCGGTGTCGTCGGGCCGCGCGGTGTGGCCCCCCGGACCGAGCGGCCCGACCTGGGGGACGGTGGCGTCGCGTTCCCACCAGCGGTCGGCATCCTCGCCGCGCAGCACCCGGGTCGCCCCGACATCGGCGAGTAGCGCACCGATCTCGGGAGGAGCGAGGCGGGTGTTGACGAAGGCCGCCACCGCTCCCGCCCTGGGGATCGCGTACATCGCCACGACCATGTCGGGCCGATTGTCCGACACGACCGCCACCACCTCACCCGGCCGCACCGTCGCGGCGATCGACTCCGCGGCGAACTCGATGCGGTCCGACAACTCCTCGAAGCTCCAGCGTCGACCTTCCGCCACGAGGGCTGTCTCGTGGGGTGTTCGCCGGGCGGCGAAATCCACCACGTCGTGCAGCAGCATCGGTGGGCGCCCCTTGGATCGCCGACGTGTCGCGACGGCGTCGGGGCTAACGGGGGTCGCGGCCGGTGAACGCCAGGAAGCGATCGCTTGACGACGCGTCCTCGGCCAGTTCGACCCGCGGACCGAACACCCCCATGGAGCGCACGACGTCCTCGGGGAATCGCCCCAGAGAGCGCTCGGAGAGGGCGACGACCTCGACGGGGATCGTGAGGTCGATGCCCTCGTCCTTGCCGATGTCCCAGGCGTGTACGTGCAGGTCGATGGCCGGGAAGCCCAACCGCTGGCCGATCGTCATCGTGCCCATCTCGGTCGAGCACTCGCGCTGGAGATCGGCATCGGCGACGGCCGCCCGGGCCTTGGCCGCCTGCGCCGACCAGTAGGCACGGGGTGACCCTGCCACGTGCTCCGCCGGTCGGTCGACCGACCGAAACTGGTGCTGTCGGCCGCCCGCGACGTCGGTCGCCATGTCGAGGACCGCACCGACGTGGCACAGGACGTCGAGATTGGTCCAGCCCTCACAGCGGGACGGTCGGTCCCAACGATCGTCCTCGAGACGCTCGACCACCGATCCGAAGTAGTCGAGGCCGTCGCGGAAGATCGCGTCGACCGACGTCGAGTCGTCGGAGGAGGTCATGGCGCGGATCGTACCCGCGACAACGGCGCGCCAACCCGTCGACGCGTCGCGGAGGCACGGGCCTATAGTGGAGGCCGTGACCCGCCCGGCGACCCTCCTCCTCATGTAGGCGAGCACCACCTCCGGTGCTCGCCGAAGCTCTCGTGCCCACGGGCTCGGGAGCTTCTTCCGTTTTGGGCGGCGACGACCGGCCGGTCACCATCCCACGGGACCGAAGCGATCCCGACCGATTCCACAAGTGAGCGACACCATGGCGAAACCCGCACAACCCAAGCAGATGCCCTTCGAGAAGTATCAGCCGTTCGTGCCGCTCGAGCTCCCGGACCGCACCTGGCCCGACGCCAAGCTGGCCAAGGCGCCCCGATGGTGTGCCGTCGACCTGCGCGACGGCAATCAGGCCCTGATCGACCCGATGGACCCCGAACGCAAGCGACGGATGTTCACGACGCTCGTCGACATGGGCTTCAAGGAGATCGAGGTCGGCTTCCCCTCGGCCAGCCGCACCGACTACGAGTTCCTGCGCGTGCTCGTGGAGGAGGACCTCATCCCCGACGACGTCACCGTGCAGGTGCTGGTGCAGTGCCGCGAGGACCTGATCGAGCGCACCTACGAGTCCCTCGCGGGTATCCGCCGGGCGATGGTGCACTTCTACAACTCCACCTCGACCCTGCAACGCAAGGTCGTGTTCGGCCTCGACCGTGCCGGCATCGTCGACATCGCCACGAACGCGGCGCGCCTGTGCCGCAAGTTCGAACAGACGATCCCCGGCACCGAGGTCGTCTACGAGTACTCGCCGGAGTCGTATACGGGCACCGAACTCGACTTCGCGGTGGAGATCTGCGAGGCGGTCGCCGAGGTCATCGAGCCCACCGCCGAACGGCCGTTGGTGTTGAACCTGCCGGCGACCGTGGAGATGTACACACCCAACCTCTATGCCGACACGATCGAGTGGTTCCTTCGGCAACTCCGCAACCGCGAATCGGTGATCCTGTCGCTGCACCCCCACAACGACCGGGGGTGCGCGGTCGCCGCGGCCGAGCTGGGCCTACTGGCGGGGGCCGACCGGGTGGAGGGATGCCTGTTCGGCAACGGCGAGCGTACGGGCAATGTCGACCTGGTGACGATGGCACTGAACCTGATGAGCCAGGGGATCGACCCCGAACTGGACATCAGCGATATCGGCGCGTTGCGCCGCACGTTCGAGTACTGCAACCGTCTGCCACTGCACGAGCGTCACCCCTACGTCGGCGATCTGGTGTACACCGCGTTCAGCGGTTCACATCAGGACGCGATCAAGAAAGGGCTGGCCGCGATCCACGCCGAGGCGGTGGCGGCGGGGCGCAAACCCGACGACTACGAGACGTGGGCGGTGCCGTACCTGCCGATCGATCCCGCGCACGTGGGGCGCAGCTACGAGGCGGTCATCCGGGTGAACAGCCAATCCGGCAAGGGCGGGGTGGCCTACATCATGGAGACCGAGCACGGTTTCACCCTGCCGCGACGGCTCCAGGTCGAGTTCTCCAAGGCGATCCAGACGGTGGCGGAGGACACCGGTACCGAGATCACTCCGACCCAGATGTGGCAGGAGTTCCAGACGATCTACCTGCCCGAGGATCCGGCGCTCGTGTTGCGGTCCCACGAGATGCGCACCGACGAGGACGAGACGACCACCATCACCGCGCAGCTCATCGTGGACGGGGAGCCGACCAGCGTCAGCGGTTCGGGCAACGGTCCGATCGCCGCGTTCGTGACGGCGCTGGCGACGATCGGGCTCGACTTCGACGTGGTCGACTACCACGAGCACGCGGCGGGTCGCGGCGCGGACGCGACGGCGATCGCGTACGTCGAGACGACCGATCCGGACCACGTCGTCCGCTGGGGCATCGGCCGTCATCCGAACATCACGACCGCCTCACTCCAGGCCGTGTTGTCGGCGGCAGAGCGCATGCGCCGCGGGGACTGAAGCCCAGCCACCCACCCGGTCATCCACCCCCCCGTTTTGTCGCGCGAAAGTCGCGTCAGGAGCGCGACTTTCGCGCGACAAAACGGGAGGGGGCGAACGCGGGCACATCCACTTCCTTTCGAACGACCGGCACCGGACGAGCCGCCCGATAGAGGACACCTATCTCGACGATCGAGAGAAACGATCACCGATGACTATCGAATGACTTTATGACGATATAGGGTGCCGATCGAGCAAGATCACTCCGATTCAGGGAAAGGACCCCCGACATGTCGCTCATCGGCAAGACCATCAAACCGTTCACGGCAACCGCGTTCCACAAGGGCGAGTTCGTCGACGTGAGCGACGAAGACCTCAAGGGCAAGTGGTCGATCGTCTTCTTCTATCCGGCGGACTTCACCTTCGTGTGTCCCACCGAGCTCGGCGACCTCGCCGAGCAGTACCCCGAGCTGCAGAAGCTCGGCGTCGAGGTGTACTCGGTTTCCACCGATACGCACTTCACCCACAAGGCGTGGCACGACTCCTCCGAGACGATCAAGAAGATCGACTACTTCATGGTCGGCGATCCGACCACCCGCATCAGCGCCAACTTCAAGGTCCTCATCAAAGAGGACGGCCTCGCCGATCGCGGTACGTTCGTGATCGACCCCGACGGCGTGATCCAGATCATCGAGATCAACGCCGGCGGTGTCGGCCGCAACGCGACCGAACTCGTCCGCAAGGTGAAGGCCGCCCAGTACGTGCGCGAACACCCCAACGAGGTGTGCCCCGCGAAGTGGGAGGAGGGTGCGGAGACCCTGCAACCCGGTCTCGACCTCGTCGGCAAGATCTGACGCGAGGCACCCCCACCTCGGCGGCACAGGAGCACCTCGGATACTCCTGTGCCGCCGAGGTGCGCTCCACCTTCACCGGACCACACCGCGCTCATCGACCACATTCGACCCACCACCTCCGGAGCAACGCCATGTTGGACGCAACCCTCACCGCACAACTGACCACCTACCTGGAGAAGTTGGTCGAGCCCGTCGAGCTCGTCACCTACCTCGACGACGGCGCGAAGTCGGCCGAGATGGCCGAACTGCTGTCCAAGGTCGCCGACCTGTCCGACAAGGTGACCGTCCTCGACGGCGGACCCGACACCACCCCGACAGGCGGTCGTCGCCCGGCCTTCCTGATCCGCCGAGCCGGTACCGACGTCCAGGTGTGCTTCGCGGGATTCCCCTCGGCCACGAGCTCACCTCGTTCGTGCTCGCGCTGCTCCAGGTGGGCGGGCACCCCTCCACCGTGGCCGCGGAGGCCCAGGACGCGGTGCGCAACCTGCCGGGCGAGTACCGGTTCGAGACGTACTTCTCGCTGTCGTGCCAGAACTGCCCCGACGTGGTGCAGGCACTCAACACGATGGCCACGCTCAACGCCAACATCACCCATACCGCGATCGACGGGGCGCTGTACCCCGCGGAGGTCGAGGAACGTCAGGTGCTCGCCGTGCCCAACGTGTGGCTCAACGGCGAACCCTTCGACACCGGGCGCATGAGCTTCGAGCAGATCCTCAACAAGATCGACAGCGGCGCCGGTGCACGCCAGGCACAGGCGGTCACCGCCAAGGAGCCCTTCGACGTGCTCGTCGTGGGGGTGGGCCCGCGGGTGCGGCCGCCGCGGTGTACGCGGCCCGCAAGGGAATCGCGACCGGGGTGGCGGCGGAGCGCTTCGGCGGCCAGGTGCTCGACACCATGGCGATCGAGAACTTCATCTCGGTCCCCTACACCGAGGGACCGAAGCTGGCGTCGGCGCTGGAGCAGCACGTCCGCGACTACGAGGTCGACGTGATGTCGCTGATGACCGCCACCGCGCTCGAACCCGCGTCCGAGCCGGGTGGCCTCCACACCGTGCACTTCTCCAACGGTGCAACCCTCCGGGGCCGGACCGTGGTGGTGAGCACCGGGGCCCGCTGGCGCACCATGGGCGTGCCCGGCGAGGACGAGTACCGCAACAAGGGTGTCACATTCTGTCCCCACTGCGATGGGCCCCTCTTCAAGGGCAAGCGCGTCGCGGTGATCGGCGGCGGCAACTCGGGTGTGGAGGCGGCGATCGACCTCGCCAACGTCGTCGGCCACGTCACCCTGGTCGAGTTCCTCGACGAACTTCGCGCGGACGAGGTGCTGCAACGCAAGTTGCGCAGCCTCGACAACGTCGACGTGATCGTCTCCGCGCAGAGCACCGAGGTGTTGGGCGACGGAGAGAAGGTCACGGGCCTCGTGTACCGCGACCGTACGGCCGACCACGACCCCACTGAGAGCCTGCACACCGTCGACCTCGACGGGATCTTCGTGCAGATCGGACTACTGCCCAACACCGAATGGTTGGACGGCACCGTGTCGCTCACGCCCCGCGGGGAGATCGTCATCGACGACCGGGGGGCGACCGACGTCGCCGGCGTCTTCGCCGCCGGTGACTGCACCACCGTTCCGTACAAGCAGATCGTGATCGCGATGGGAGCGGGGGCGACAGCGTCGCTCAGCGCCTTCGACCATCTGATCCGCACCAGCGCTCCCGACGACACGGGCCCTGCCGATGCCGCCCGGGAGCTCGCCACCACCGCTTCCTGATCCCGCCACCCGCGGCCCGCGGAAAGGAGCGTCGGTGAACATTCGGGACCTCCAGTACCTCGTCGCCCTCGCGGACCACGGCCACTTCGGCCGTGCCGCGGAGGCGAGCTTCGTCAGCCAGCCGACGCTGTCGACCCAGATCCGCAAGCTCGAGACCGAGTTGGGGGTGGAACTGGTCGAACGACGTCGCGGCGGCGCGATGCTGACCGACGCGGGGGCCCGGGTGGTGGAGCGCGCACGAGTGATGCTCGCGGAGGTCGACAACATCGACGCGATCGCCCAACAGGCCAGGGACCCCGAATCGGGTCGCCTCCGACTGGGCCTGTTCCCCACCATCGCGCCGTACCTGCTCCCCCACGTCGTCGGCCACCTGCACGCTCGCTTCCCCAAGCTGGAGCTCCTGTTGGTGGAGGAGAAGACCGAGACGCTGCTGGACCGACTGCTCGACGGTCAGATCGACGCCGCGGTACTGGCACAGCCGGTGCACGACGCCGGCCTGGTCCACGACGAACTGTTCACCGAGGAATTCGTCCTGGCGGTTCCTGTGGACCACGACCTCGCCGCCCGTCGAAGTGTCGCGGTGTCGGCGCTGGCCGGATCGGACGTCTTGTTGTTGGAGGAGGGTCACTGCCTCCGCGACCAGGCACTGTCGGTGTGCCGGATGGCCGAGGCCGCCGAGCACCGGGGCTTCCGGGCCACCAGCCTCGAGACCCTCCGCCAGATGGTCGCGGCGGGCGTGGGGATCACCCTGTTGCCCCGACTAGCCGTCGCTCCCCCGGTACCCGAGGCCCCGAGCATCGCCCTCGTCGAGTTCGAGCCACCCGTCCCCCGGCGGAGCCTCGCGATGTTCTGGCGACCGACCCATCCCGCTCACGACCTCCTCCCCCTGATCGCCGCCGAACTGCGACGAGTCCCCGGGGCTCTGGTAGAACCGGCGCACAGCCGCTCAGGAGCACCACCGACGTGACCGCCACCGACGACACGGAGATCCCCGAGAACCGTTGGGAGTTGGGCAAGGCGCGGGGCGACTATCACGGCTACGGCACCAAGTTCGCCGAACTCCTCGACGCGGGCGAGGACGTGGACGGCGAGGCCCGTTTCGTCGACGCACTCTCGGAGCGCAATGCCCGCATCCTCGACGCGGGCAGCGGGATGGGTCGCGTCGGTGCAGCGCTGGTGGCGAGGGGCCACCGCGTGATCGGGGTCGAGAAGGACCGTGACCTGATCGCCCAGTCACGGCAGCGATTTCCCTCGCTGGCGGTGGTCGAGTCGGATCTGTTGGCGCTCACACCCGCAAGTTTCGGACCCACCGGGGACTTCGAACCCTTCGACGTCGTCGTGATGGTCGGCAACGTAATCCTCTTCCTGGCTCCCGACACCGAGGTGCGTGCACTGTCGAGCCTCGCGTCGCTGTTGGCTCCGCAGGGCAGGATCGTCCTCGGCCATCACACCCACGGTGGGGTCGGGGACCGTCCCCCCTATTCCGCGGAACAGTCGATCGCCAACGCCACAGCCGCCGGCCTCACCGTCGAACACCACTTCGCGGGCTATCAACTCGGCAACCCCGTTCCCGACGCCGACTACGCACTCCTCGTCCTACGCCGCACCGCCTGAACACGCCGGGCCGTGGCACCCCCGAACCGCAATCCAACCCAACCCTTCGGAGGGGCCGATGTCCAAGTTCATCCCCACACCGAACGACGTCTTCCGCAAGATCGACGGCGTCGTCGTCTCGGTGGACGACACCCTCGAGAAGGTGGAGACACTCCTCGACGACGTCCGCGCCACGTTGGGTTCGGTCGACGACAAGATGGAACAGGTCGAGGCCACGCTCACCAACGTGGAGACGCTGCTCGGTCGCCTTCGCGACGACCTAGGCGTGTTGGACGCGGTCCCGGCGATGCAGCAGCGGATGGAACAGATCCACTCCGTCGTGTTGTCACTGGCAGGGGCGCAGGGCCTCGAGTTGGACGCCGGTGTGGCCGCCGCGCCGAAGCGCAGATCGCCCGCAAGACGTCCCACGAGGGGCTCGACCTGACGTTCGCTCAGGACAGGCAGTACGCACCGGTTCCGGCGTAGGCCGCGCACAACGACGGCGCGGCGATGCGCCAGACGCCGGCTCGCCGCAGCGCGACACCCTTGATCCGAAGTGCCATCAACCAGGGACGGCCCGGCGACTCGACTCCCAGGTCCACCGACACCACCGCCCGATTCGGGGAGGTGAACTCGATGATGGAATTGCGGGTCTGCATCTCGGCCAGTGCCTTGGCGAGGCCCTGCCGGTATACCGCGAACGCGCCCTCGACCCGCCTCCACACCTCCTCTTCGCGCGCTGCGATCCCGGGCACGCCGCTTGCAAGGTCGATCGAGCCCTTGGGTAGGGTGTCGCGCTCCCCGACGACCCTCTTGACCAGGTCCTCGATCGTCTGCCTGGCGTCGGGATCCTCCTTGGTACCCCCATCGACCAGGAACGAGGGACGCAGCGTCGGGTCCGCACGCCGGGCGGCCGCCAGCGTGGGCGCGTCGCACACCGACAGGTTCGGGTCGTCCATCGCGATGAACGACGACGATGTCGGCTTGCGCGAATCAGCGGGCCGGTCGGCTCCGCGGTTGGCCGACGGTCCGACCAGAACCCTGACCGTGGACGGAGCCGAAGGAGCAACCTCGGCCGCCAACACCGCGAAACCGCGGCGGGCCGTCGCGGACACCTGTGTGGGCCCGCCGGACGCCTCGCGCACACCGTCGACGATTCGTCCACCGTGGGGCGACGCCTGATAGGTGGTCCGGACGGTGGTGCCGTCGGGGACGCCCGCGACGATGGTGACCCACAACATGGTGCTCTCGCCCAAGTGCACGGTGGCCCTCACCGCGCGTGGCCTCGACCCGTCTGGTACCTCGGTGACGTGGTCGACGGTGACGCCCTGCGGAGCCGGTCGGCCGTCGACGAGGGCACCTTCGCGGGCGGTGACGCGGATGAGGGCGAGATCATGGTTCTCACACGCCGAGCCGGCGACGAGCGGCAGGGTCGCCCGCGTGAGACCCTCGAGGCGATCACCGGGACCGACCTGGACGCCGACCCGCCAGTCTCCCGCCACCGTGGTCGTGACGGTCGGGGCGTCGGAGAACGTCGGGATCGTCGTCGATGGGCCCCCGGTGGCGGCAGTGTCCTTGTGTCCGGGTATGGCGGCCAGGACCAGCGCCACCGCCATCACACCGGCGACGGTTCCCGACGCGAGACCCAGGACCACCCGCCGTCGGCGGGCCTCCCGACGCGCCGCGCGCCGCCGGAGGTCCTCCAGGTTCGGCGGTGCGGACATGGACCGACGGCGACCTTCCGTGCGGAGGCGATGCTCGACCGTCACGACCATCCCTCCGGTCCCGACGCCGGGTCGCCGACGCGATCCACATCCGGAGCGGGCAGGGCGTCGACACCGAACACGGGGTCCTCACGCAATCGCGCCAGCGCGTCGCGGACGTGGGCCTTGACGGTTCCCGGACTGCAACCCATCACCTCCGCCGTGCCGTCCACCGAGAGATCGGCCAGATAGCGCAACACGACCGCCTCACGCTGGCGCCGCGGTAGCCGACGGAGCGCCCCGTGCAGTTCGTGGGAGAGCACCTCGGGCTGCTCCTCGTCGCGATCGAGGCGTATGGGTCTGGGTCGTCGCTCGACGAGCAGTCGGCGCAACCGCGACCGAGCGACGTTGATCGCAACGGCGGTGACCCATGGGTCCGAGGGTGCTTCGCCGTCGCGATCGGCCTTGGCGACGGCACGGCTGAGCGCCTCCTGAGCGGCGTCCTCCGCCTCCCAACGTCCGTTGCACCATGGGCTGACCACCCGAACGAGCCGCGGCCACATGCGGCCGCACCACGCCGACAACTCACCCTCGGACCCCACTGGGTGTTCCGCCACCCGAGCTTCGTGCGAAGTCGGCGACAGGGTCGTCGCCTCCTCCGTCATCGTCACGTCCCTATAGACGCCCGACGGCAGTGCTCGGAGGTAGTCCCGATTTCCGATGGCTCGAACCCTTCCACGCCCCGACGTCGTCACGGGGTGGCCCACTTCGTCTGGAGGTAGTCCTCCATCTGCGTCTGCTCGCCGGCGGTGAGGCGACGGTCGAAGACGAGCAACTCGGCGATGTCGTGGTTCGGCGGGACCTGGGTCCTGCCCAAACGGATCCCCCCGGCGGTGGAGCCGATGGAATAACCGCTGGACAGGGCGTCGGCCCCCCGATTGATCCGCAGCCCATTGCGCGCTGCGACCGAATCCTTGTACGCGGTGACG
Organism: Microthrixaceae bacterium; assembly: GCA_041394325.1. GTDB lineage: Bacteria > Actinomycetota > Acidimicrobiia > Acidimicrobiales > Microtrichaceae > JAWKIJ01. Next base: position 1,712,335 of record JAWKIJ010000001.1, on the reverse strand, counting down.
AGCGTCGGATCGCCGACGGTCGCCGCTCCGCACCGGTAGGTGCGGTTGTCGTAGTGGTCGCCCGGATCGAAGTAGAAGCAGCCGTTGCTCCACGGCATGTGCATGAACCAACGACCGGGACTGGTGTCCACGTCACTGTTCAGGGAGATCAGCGCATTGGTCACCCGCGCGTTCTCCCGGGTGACCGCGAGTATCTCCACGTCGGCGGGATCGTGGAGCAGGTCGGGGCCCGTGAGGGCCGCGTTCGCCGTGAAACGCACCGGAGGGAGCCCGTTGATCGCCGTGGTCGTCCAGGTTGCCGCGGCGCCGGCCGTGCTCACCGCGTCGTGGCCGGCCCGCACGTCGCGCCAGCAGCGCACCTCTCCCCCCGGCGGTTGCGGCCGTCGTGCAACCCTGGTCGGAGAAGAGCGTGGACCCCCGCGATGCGTCGAGCCACCACACCAGGCCCGACGTGACCGGTGGCCAGGTTCCGCCCGCGAACTCACCGGCCGACGCCGTCGACGCGGTGAACTTCGCGTTCGAGCTCCTGAACGCGCCGACAACCCCCAGAGCGCGAGCGCCGACAACACCCCGGTGATCATCGAGCGGCCCGCGAACGAGAGACGAGGGTGACGAGGGGAGACCGGGGACGGGTGTGAAGCACGCATGGTCGACACGGGCGGCGGGTCCGCCTCCGAGGATGCCACCGCCGCGTCCAGGTTAGGTGAACGATGCGCGCTCCGGCATCGATGCAGCCCCGCGCCCCGCGCCCACCGCCGCCGGAGAACCGTCGGATTCGGGGGAATACTCCGGGCCGTAGTGTGGGGGCCATGAGCCACGCTCCGCGCCGACGCAGCCGAATCGACGTCCCGGAGCGACCGGTCCTCGACGGGCTCGAGGACAAATGGGCCGCCCGCTGGCGAGCCGACGGCATCTACACGTTCGACCGATCGGCCGATCGGGCCGAGGTGTTCTCCATCGACACGCCTCCTCCCACCGTGTCGGGGGCGCTGCACGTCGGCCACGTGTTCAGTTACACCCACACCGACACCGTGGCACGATTCCAGCGGATGCGTGGGCGCTCGGTCTTCTACCCGATGGGCTGGGACGACAACGGCGTCCCGACCGAGCGGCGGGTGGAGAACCACTTCGGTGTGCGATGCGACGCGTCGCTCCCCTATGTCGAGCACCTCGACCTGCCCGACGAGCCGCCGAAGGACCGCGGCGACTACGTGGCGGTGTCACGGGTCAACTTCATCGAGTTGTGTGAGCGGCTCACCGCCGAGGACGAACAGGCCTTCGAGGACCTCTTCGTACACCTCGGCCTGTCGGTCGACTGGTCGACCATGTACTCGACGATCGGGCAGCGGGCACGGTTGATCGCCCAGAAGGCCTTCCTGGCCGACCTCGCGCGGGGCGACGTCTACTCGGCGGACGCACCCTCCATGTGGGACGTCACATTCCAGATGGCGGTCTCCCAGGCGGAACTGGAGGACCGCGACCGCCCCGGCGCCTACCACGACCTGGTGTTCCCGCTCACCGACGGCTCGGCGATCGCTCCGGAGGGATCGGCTCCCGCACCCGGCGGTGGACCCGCGCTGATGGTGTCGACCACGCGGCCCGAGCTCGTCGTGAGTTGCGTCGCACTCGTCGCTCACCCCGACGACGAACGCTACCGGTCACTGTTCGGTACGACGGTGCGGACACCGGTGTTCGGGGTCGAGGTTCCGGTCCTCGCCCATCGCCTCGCCGATCCGACCAAGGGCACGGGCGCGGCGATGATCTGCACGTTCGGCGACATCACCGACGTCACCTGGTGGCGCGAGCTCGACCTTCCCGCCCGCGCGGTCATCGGCCGTGACGGCCGCTTCGCCGCCGATCCACCAGAGTGGCTCGACGACGAGGCCGCACGGACCGCCTACGCACGGATCGCCCACAAAGCCGCCGGTGGCGCACGCCATGTCATGGTGGACATGCTGCGCGAATCGGGGAACCTCATCGGCGACCCGAAGCCGGTGACCCACCCGGTGAAGTTCTACGAGAAGGGCGACAAACCCCTCGAGATCGTGCAGTCACGTCAGTGGTACATCCGCAACGGTGGCCGCGACGACCTGGTTCGCGACGACCTGGTGCGGCGCGGCGAGGACATCGCCTGGCACCCCCCCTACATGCAGACCCGGTTCACCGACTGGGTCAACGGCCTCAACGGAGACTGGCTCGTGAGCCGCCAGCGCTATTTCGGCGTGCCGATCCCGGTGTGGCACCGTCTCGACGACGAGGGGCTGCCCGTTCCCGACGACGTCCTGGTGCCGGAGGCCGACCGGCTCCCCGTGGACCCGGCGATCGACCGTCCCACCGGCTTCGACGAGTCCCAGCGTGGACGACCCGGGGGATTCGTCGGCGACCCCGACGTGATGGACACCTGGGCCACGAGTTCGCTCACCCCTCAGATCGCCTGCGGTTGGGGGGTCGACGACGACCTGTTCGCCCGGACCTTCCCGATGGACATGCGCCCGCAGGGCCACGACATCATCCGGACGTGGCTCTTCTCGACGATGGTCCGCAGCCGGTCCGAGTTCGGAGCCGTGCCGTGGCGCCACGCCGCGTTGTCGGGATGGATCCTCGACCCCGACCGCAAGAAGATGTCGAAGTCCCGCGGGAACGTCGTCACCCCGATGGGCCTGCTCGACACCTACGGATCCGACGGCGTCCGCTACTGGGCCGCACAGGGTCGGCCGGGCACCGACACCGCTTTCGACGAGAAGGAGATGAAGGTCGGCCGGCGGCTCGCGATCAAACTGTTGAACGCGTCGAAGTTCGCCCTGGGCTTCGGGGGCGACCCCGACGGGGCGGTGCACGAGCCGCTCGACTCGGCGATGCTCGCCGACCTTGCGGCGCTGGTCGACGACGCGACGGCGGCATTCGAGGGCTTCGACTACGCCCGCGCGCTGGAGCGGACCGAAGCGTTCTTCTGGTGGTTCTGCGACGACTACCTGGAGCTGGTGAAGCTGCGCGCCTACGGCGACGGCCCCGCGGCGACCTCGGCCACCAACGCGCTGGCCCGAGCACTGTCCACCTTGCAGCGTCTGTTCGCACCGTTCCTCCCGTTCTCGACCGAGGAGGTGTGGTCGTGGTGGATGGAAGGGTCGATCCACTTGGCCGCGTGGCCCGACGCCGTCACCCTGCGCGAAGCCGCAGGATCGTGGAACCCGTTCGTGATGAGCGTGGCCTCCGACGTCCTTCGGGAGCTCCGCCGTGCGAAGTCCGAGGCGAAGCGCAACATGAAGGCCCCGATCGACCTGGCGACCGTCGTCGACGAACAGGAGCGCCGCGAGGCACTGGCACGGATAGCCCATGACGTCCGCGACGCCGGTCGCGTCAACGAGCTCGACATCGTGGACGGCGACTCCTTCTCGGTGACCGTGACCTTCGCCGAGGCCGTCGACGACCACCGGACGGCCCGGCCCTGACGATCGGTCGAGGCGTCCGAAACGGCCCGCCTTGAAGTCGTCGAAGGCCTCGACGATCTGCTCGGGCGTGTTCGTCACGAACGGCCCGTGGGAGACGATCGGCTCACGCAACGGCGTCCCTCCCAACACGAGCAGGTGAGCGCCGTCGACCGAGTGCAACCGCAGGTCGGCACCCTCGTTCTCGAACACGACCAACCGCTGCGCTCCGGCCCGGGTTTCAGGAGGACGCCGGTCCGGCGGCGAGACCGCCCGCCTCGATCCCGGCGAGGAGCCAGGACACGGCCCGCGTCGCCCCCGGGCCCTGGAAGTGCAGGCCGTCGGGCCGCAGGGTTCGATCCCAGGTCTCGCAGTCGTTCGGGCAGACCCAACGCCGCAGATCGAGAAGGTGCACGGTGTCGGGATGTGCCGCGGCGACGAAGCGCACCACCGAGTTGACGCAGTCGGTGTTCCGATCATCGAGCGCCACCACGTCGGGAGGCGCGGTGCTGAGCAGGTTGCTCCGGTTGAGCGCCATCGTCGGCAACTGAACCGTGCTGCCGTGGCGCACGATGTCGGCGATGTCGCGGTTCAGCAGATCGGCGTACCAGCGTCCGTACTCGGGGCTGCACGCGCGCCAGGTGCCGTCGATTCGGGCCTCGGCATAGCTCGCGACCGATGTCATCAGCATCGTCGTGGTGGGCCGGGCGAGCATGAGCAGCGAATCCCAGGACCGACGCCACGTCCGGCAGCGCTCCGGGATCTCGATCGGTGCATGGTTGGTGCGGCGCACCGGCGTGGTGGTGAACGGCCCGCACCCGATCTCCGCACGGTCGCCGATCTGGAAGGTCGCGGTCGATGCCGCCCGGAGTGCACCGCCCAACTCCTTGGCGACCGAGTCGCCCAACACCAGCATCCGGACCGGCCCGGTCCCCGCCGGTGTGGTGGTCGTCGCCGGAGCCGTCGTGGTCGTCGCCGCACCTGCGATCGCTCCGCGCCGCGAGAGGCCGTCGACACCGGTGGCGCCCCGGACGCGCGAGGCCGTCGAAGCCGCTCGGGCGGCGGTGGTCTCCCCGGGCACCGACCCGGTGGATCGTAGGCCGACCGGGGTGGTGGCCGCAGCGAGCACCATGGCCGACGCGACCACGACCACCGTCACCGACGCCACCCCGAGCAACCGTGCCCGCGTGAGGGTCCGACTCGACCGGATCGGCAACTCCACCCAGCGGGTCACCGCCGCCGACACCGCCACCGCCGCAACGACGACGACCGCGGTGTGCGCGGGCCGGGCCATATCGGGTGCCGCGGCAGCGAGCCAGAGGTGGATCGGCCAGTGGAACAGGTAGATGCTGTAGGAAAGGCGGCCGATCCACCGCAACGGCCTCACCGAGAGCACCGCGGCGATCGGGTTGAGTCCCCCTCCGGGAGGTAGGACGCACGCGGCGAGCACCACCAGGCTCGCAACCTCGCTGAGGGGGAAGCCCGACCACACGCCCGCACTCGGTGCCGCCACGGTCATCAGCGTCCAGAGCACCGCGACGATCACCGCCGCCGGGAGCGCCGCCGTCGTCACCACTCGGCGATAGGTGGCCGACGGCCTACGACGCAACGTCCATGCGGCCAACGCACCGCCGAGGAGCAGCGGCGCCAACCGGGTGTCGGTGCCCAGGTAGACGCGGTCGGCCGACGCACCGGACGCGACGAGCCGGATCGCCCACGCCGTCGACGCCGCAGCACCGAGTGCCAACACGGTGGCCACGCGCGCCGTCCGCCGCCGGCACGAGGCCACGACGACCGTCAGCACGATCGGGAACACCAGGTAGAACTGCTCCTCGATCGCGAGCGACCACAGGTGGCGAAGCGGTGATGCAGCCCCGAAGCCGGACCAGTAGCCGCTTCCGAGCAGTTGCTCCCAGTTCGAGGTCCAGGTGAGGGCACCGACGAACTGCCGGCCGATCCCTTCGGGGCGTTGGGACGGCGGCGCGAACGCGAGGTAGCCGACGACCGCCACCCACAGGACCGCCATCGCCGGGACCAGACGCGCGGCACGACGCGACCAGAACGTCTTGAAGCCGCCCACACCGGTCGGGATGGTCGTGTGCATGATGATCCTGGTGATCAGGAACCCCGACAGCAGGAAGAACAGGTCGACCCCGAGGAAGCCCCCCGACATCCATCCCAGATGGTTGGCGATGACACCGGCGATGGCCACCGCCCGCAACCCGTCGACCGCGGGATGGAAGGCCAGGTCGGGCCTCCGACGCCGGACCCGACGGACCGGTTCGGCCTCGCGGACGGCGGTGGCCTGCGACGCGGGACGGTCGCCGGACGGGTCGTCCGACCGGTCGATCGTCGCGACGCCGGGCGTCGTCGTCAGCGTCACGAGATCGGTGGGCCCTTCCGGATGCGTTGGAGTCGGATGATGTCGTAGGCGCCGGTGGTCGCGCTCGCCGCCCGCTGGGAGCGCCATCCCACGGTGAACTGGCCCGAGGCCATGATCGCGTCGAGCAACGTTCGGTCCTGGTCGTTGAGCGCAAGCCGGTTGACGACGAGCACGTCAATCGTATTCTGATCCGGCAGTTCCACCCGGGTGCCCCCGGCTCCGTAGTTGGATCCGTGCCAGGGGTTGGGGAACGTGTAGATGTAGCGGCGGTGTGCCAGGTGTGGCACGAGGAAATACGACGCACTCACGCGCTCCTCGTCACCGATGCCCGCGATCGCCCGAGTGAGCTCACGCTGGTAGGCGGTCTCCTGGAGCGGCCAATAGCCGGCCCGGTAGTTGTCGGTCCACGGACCGACTCCCTCGGCCCGGCCCGTCGCCGTGAACACCAGCATCACGACCACCATCGCGTACGCGAACAACCGTCGCCGTCGTCGGACGACGGTGAGGACTGAACCGAACAGCACGCCGAGGTACGGAAACATCGCGTAGTGCCAGCGCAGATTCCAGGTGAAGTTCGCGGTGGTCGCCGAGTTCACGACGTGTTGGGGAAGCCCGGTCAACAGGGTCATCGGGTTTCCGAACGCGAGGTACCCGTAGGGTCGCATCATCGTCGTCAGCCCGTACGGTTCGACCCGCTCGCCCCTCGCCAATGCGTCGGCACGCGCGGCGACGTCGATGAGCGTTGGACAGAGGACACCGGTTCGAGGTGTTCGCAGCGACTCGAGGCGACCGTCGAAGAAGCCGTGACACTGCACGGTCGTGACCAGGCGCGACGGGTGGGCCACCGAGTTCCGGACCACCTCGGTGGCGTTCGACCCGAGTGGCCCGAACAGGCTGTCGAATACGGCGGCGCCATCGGCGAAGTACGGCATGAAGAGCTTCGTGGCCACCAGGAACCACGCGGTGCCGCCCAGCACCGTCGCCAGGCCGACCTTCCAGTCGCGTAAACCCACCAACACGGCCAACCCGATCATCGCGACGACGATCGCGACGTCCTCCTTCCAGATGATCGCCCCCAGTAGGCAAAGTGCGTAGGGCCGCCACCGGCGGACCGATGCGAAGTAGATCGCACCCCCTATCAGCGGCGCCGCGAGGCTCTCGGGGTGGAAGGTCTCCTGGATCTTCCACTGCGGCGCGAAATGGAAGAGGTAGGCCACGACCAGGCCCAGGCCCGCCCACGAGGAACGAAGGTGACGGCGCGCCAGCGCGTACACGGGGACGGCCACGGCCACCACCGCCGCGGTGTTGACGAAGTCGAGGAACTGCGGTCCGCCGATCCCCACCCAGTAGAAGGGGACGAACAGCAGGTAACCGAGGTTCGCGTGGTGGCCGAAGACGTGCATTCCCCGCACCGTCATGAACCCGCGGCCGTGCGCTAGCTGCCAGATCCCCTGGTCGTACATCCCGAGGTCGTAGTCGAAGGTTCCGTAGTGGGAGTGACGGAGCCACACGAGCTGCTCGAAGACGACGAAATAGGAGAGGCACAACGCGACCGTCAACGCGAACGGCAGGCGACGCCGCAACCACGGCCACCGGTCCATCCGCTCACGCAGCGGCGCGAGTCCGGTCTTCACGGCGACGACCGCCCCGTCGAAGGGGGCGAGGGCGCGGTCGAACACGGCGTCGACCCATCCGCGGAGCCGATCGATCCCGACGACGAGGGATCCCACCGGACGCTCCGCGCTCACCGACCGGTCATCGCGGCGGCGATCGGAGCGAAGGCCTCGATCCCGCCGTTGCCGATGACGTGGTAGCTGAAGCCCCACCGGTCCCGACGCATCTCGATCCGCTCGCAGAGCTCGTCGACGGTCCCCACCAGCACCATCGGGGACTCCAGGGCCATCGCCGCCTCCTCGGGCGCCAGTCCGAACGCCGACGCGGCCGCCGACGCGAACCCTGCGGCGTCGTCGGTGACCGAGCAGACGTCGACCCAGGCGTTCAGCTCGAGTTCGTCGAAGCGGTCTCCCGCCCCCTCGCGAACCCAGCCGAACTTTGCGTCCATCGCGGCGGCGAGCCCGTCGCGTGCCGCCGCGGTATCGACGACGCCGGAATGGATCGACGGATTGACCCCGACGATCGACGCGACCCTTCCCGCGAAGCGCAGCATCCGCGGACCTCCACCGGCCACGATCAACGGGGGGCCGCCCGCCGTCGCCGGCGCCGGGTGGCCTGTCGCGCCACGGATGGTGTAGTGCTCGCCCTCGAAGTCGAACGGCTCACCGGTGAAGCAACGTCGGATCACCTCGACGGCCTCGATCAGACGGTCGACCCGCACCCCCGGCGGGTCCATCGGGATCCCGGACTGGTCGTAGTCCTCCCGCTTCCATCCCGCCCCGATGCCGAGCTCGACGCGACCACCGCTCATCGCGTCGATGGTGGCGAGCTCCTTGGCCAAGAGCATCGGATGGCGGAAGTCGTTGTCGAACACCAGCGAACCCACGCGGAGTCGCTCGGTGGCGGCTGCGACCGCCGACATCACCGCGATCGGCCCGTGATGCTCCTGGAGGTGGTCGGGCACGAACAACGTCGAGTAGCCCCACTCCTCGACCTGACGAGCCGTCTCCGCCCAGCTTCGTCCGTGCAGCGGCTCGCGGAGTTGGGCACCGAAACGGAACCTTCGGGGGTGCGTCATGGGTGTGGAGTCTGCTCGGTCGAGGTCGGCCGCGCTCAGTCCGGAGGTCCGATGCGGGTGACGATCAGGCTGGTGAACTCCACGGGACTCGGCACCTCGCTCATCGTCCGGAACGCGGATTCGTCACGGGCGCTGTGGACGGTCACGCTGGCGGTTCCCAGGATGCGGTTGAAGACCGACTGTGTCACCGACACCTCGGTGACCTTGTTGAACCCGATCCACTCGAAGTCGAGGCGCACCGGGCCGCTGATGCGCACGACCCGATGCTCGGTCACCACGTAGCGGGTGTACAGCTTGCGAAGGCCGCGCGCGACCAGATCACCGATCAGGAGCACCAAACCCGCACCACCCACCACGGTCACCGGTTTGGTGTGAGCGAGCGCCACCATCGTCACCAGCGCGCCCATCACGATCAGTTGAAGCCACTGCTCCCACACCCAACTCGTCATGTTGGGAGCACAGTCGTAGAGGATCTCCTCCTCGACGGGAATCGCCTGACGGGCGAGATCTCCCGGGCGCACCACCCAACGGCGGCCGTCCCCGTCACGGCGGATCATCCGAAAAGGCCGGTCGCGGTCGTCGCCCCCACCAGTCGCGTGACGAACGCCTCGAAACGGTGCCAGGTGTCGACCACGAAGTCGCCGACGGAGGAGGCGCCGGCGCGCAACGCGTCGGCGATCCCCGTCGGGTCCCTCCAGACGAGTACCAGTGCCGCAACGACCACGAGCACGACGACGATCACCGCCCGCTTCGCGAGGGGGCGGGAACTCCGGGTACCTCGTCTACTGCCACCACGGGCCAGGGGAACGGTTCCGGCCACGTCGCGACGTTAGAAGCCCCCGGAGGCCCGTTCGCGGATGTCCGATCGTCGGGCGACCGACGATCGACGCGACGACGGCGGATCAGGTCCCGCCCGCGAGGGGGATGCCGCCCTCGTCGAAGGCCTCCTTGATGCGGAACCGCAACTCGCGTTCGACCGCCCACTGCGAACGCGGTTCGGTGTCCACGACGATCCTCAGCGTGATGCCGGTCGGCCCCATCTGGGAGACACCCTGCTCGTCGACGTCACGATCCAGGCGCATCGCCTCCGCCCAACGCGGCTCGGCCACCATCGCCTGGGCCACCTCGCCCATGGCCGCACGGGCCGCACGCAGATCCGCGCTGTGGGCGACCACGACCTCCACGACCGCCCGCGCCCAGTGCTGGGTCTTGTTCCCGACCCGTTGGATCGAGCCGTTGGGGATGTGCCAGACGGTCCCGGCCTGGTCGCGGAGCTGGGTGGAGCGCAGAGTGATGCGCTCCACGGTGCCCGTCGCCGGCCCGGCGTCGATGACGTCGCCGACGCCGAACTGGTCCTCCAACACGATGAACACCCCGGCCAACACGTCACGGACGAGGGACTGCGCACCGAAGCCCACCGCGATGCCGACGATGCCGGCCCCCGCGAGGAGCGGGGCGACGTTCACGTCGAGCCGATCGAGGATCATCAGGGCGGCGACCACCACGACGACCCAGGTGACGAGCGATCGACCCATCGCCGCCACCGCGCCGGTCCGCGCGTCGAGGCGTTGCCCGACCTCGTGGCGACTCCCATTCGCCCGGGTGGTTGCCGCCAGGCGGACGCTCATCCGTCCCAGGAATGACGACAGGATGCGCTGGATCAGCCATCGCAGCACGACGGCCAACACGACGATGACACCGATGTGCAACAACGCGGCGACGAGTCGCTCTCCGTCGGTGGCGTCGGCAGGGGTGAACCACATGCCGGGAGTATCGCGTGGCCCGCTCCTCCGGCGGCGCGCATCGACCGGAGCTCCTTTGCGGCTCCCCCTGCCGTGAACACCCCGAGCCCGGGTGCGGGCTCCTCAGCGCCGCGACGCGGCGAGCGTCCACGTCCAGCGGAACCGACCAGGTCCCACCAGGTGACGCGGATGGGTGTCGGGCCCGCAGGCGGCCGAGCCCAGCCCGCGATGGGCGACGTCGACGATCACCTCGGTTCGCCCGGTGGGCACGAGCTCGTCGGCATGGACGGCGTCGGTCAACTGGGTGATGCCGTAGTGCGAGACGTTGAAGCCGAACCGCCGTGACGCGGTGATCCGGAGGTCGGTGTGTGAACGAGGATCCCCGACTGCGGCATGACGGTCGAGCAATTCCAGCCAACGGGTGTCGTGACGGTGGCCGAACTCCTGAGGCATGACCGACCGGACGTGGGTTTCCTCCACCGTCGTGTGCCACCGGCCGACCCGGGTCGCTGCGTGGCGGTCGGGGTAGGAGTCGCCGGGTCCGAGGCCGAACCATTCGAGCTGGTCGAACGTGTCGGGAAGGTCGAAACGCATCCCGATCCGGGGTAGGTCGGCGAAGTGCGCCGGAACGTCGACCGTCTCGGCCATTCGCACGAACGAACCGTTCCCGACTGTGATCACCCGGCGGTGCGAGACGACGGCCGCGGGATCGGCGCCAACCCAGTTCGAGTCGAGCCGGATCGAACCGCGCCGGGTGCGAACCTCGTGGTCGATGAGCCGGAGCGAGTCGAGCCCCCATTCGAGCCACTGTCGGCGGACCCCGAGCCCGACGAGCGGACCCACCGAGATGCCGTCGTTGTCGGTGGGGGGACGCCACAGGCACAGTTCGGGTGCGGCGATCCTCAACGGTGCACCACCCGAGTGACGACGCTCGACGTGGATCGACCCGTCCGCAGGGTCGGCCCAGATCCCGACGACCGATGCCGTGTCGGATCGGGCGGGTGAGGACGGGCGGCCCCGGCGGGCTGTAGCGCCTCGCCCGACGGGTCCGGGGCCCACATCCACCTGGACCTGGGCGAACGGGCGGCCCTCGACCGGCCACGACCGATGTCGCCGATCGAAGGCGGTCACGGTCAAATGCCACTCCGCCGACACCGGGGTCTCCGCCGTCGCGCCCACGACCTCCCGAGGCAGGGGAACCGACACCGTGGCGCGGGGCACACGGCGGCACCGCCAACGGCCCACCACCGACCGGGTCGCCGTCGCGGAACAACTCCCACCACAGCCGCAGGTGGCCGAGGTCGGTGAACCACTGACGATTCCCGATGCGGAGTGAGGCGCCGTCCCGTTGCACCGATATCGGCTGATGCAGGGCCGCGTACTCCTCGAGCAACGGATGGACCTCGCGATCGGCCCCCACCAGCCCGTCACAACAGAAGTTGCCGTCGTGGCGGGTCTCTCCGAAGTCGCCGCCGTAGCGCAGCCGGGCCGGGGTCCCGAGCGCGATCGCATGGTCGCACCACTCCCAGATGAAACCACCTTGCAGGCCGCGATGCGCCTCGAACGCCGCTGCATAATCGGCGAGCCCTCCTGCATTGCCCATCGCGTGGCCGTACTCGCACAACACGAGCGGACGCCGATCGCGGGTTGCCACCGGTCCCCTCGTGCGCTCACGGGACCATTGCACGAGCCGCTCGACCGGGGTGTACATCGGACACACCAGGTCGCTCACGGGCGCGGCGGCATCGAGGTCGTGCATGAAGGGACCCTCGTAGTGCAGGACGCGGGTGGGATCGACACGACGGATCCAGGCGGCCGCCGCGTCGTGGACCGCGCCGTAGCCCGATTCGTTGCCGAGCGACCAGGCGATCACACACGGATGGTTGAGGTCGCGCCTCACCATTCGGGTGCATCGCGACAGGATCGCCGACTCGAAACGCGGATCGTGGCACAGCGAGGCCTGGCGGGCATGGCTCTCGACATCGGCCTCGTCGATCACGTAGAGCCCGTACTCGTCGCACAGGTCGTAGAACCCGGGATCGTTGGGGTAGTGGGCGCAGCGCACTGCGTTGATGTGGTGTGCCTTCATCAACTCGACGTCCCGCCGCATCGACGCCTCGTCGACCGCGCGGCCCCGCACCGGATCGAACTCGTGACGATTGACGCCGACGACGGTCACCGGGGCGCCGTTGATGAGCAGTTGGTTCCGACGCACCTGCACCGAGCGGAAGCCGGTGAGCTGACGGCGGACGTCGACGACCTCCCCCGACGGTGCGAACAGTTGGACCTCGACCGCGTAGCGGACGGGATGCTCGTGGCTCCACGCATCGATCCGGGCTACCTCGATCCGGCCACGGACGCACTGGCCCTCGAAGAACGTGCCCGACAACAACTCGCCGACCTGGTCGCCGTGTTCGAAACGTGCGACCTCTACCGGACCCATCCGGGCGAGTTCCCGACCCCGGAGCGTCCCGACGGTCACCAACACGGTCCATCCGGCCGAGAGGCGAGTACCGTCCGCGGCGTCCACGCCCACCTCGACATCGAGCAGCCCCACGTCGTCGACGGATCCCGTCGCGGGTCGGCGCGCAGCGACGGCACCAGCGCGACCTGGCCGAGCGACACCCTCGGCGGCGACACCAGGCGGACACTGCGGTGCAGCCCCGGCAACCACCATTGGTCCTGGTCCTCCAGCCATGTGCCCGCCGACCACTGCGAGACCACCAAACAGAGCTCGAACGGCTTGCTCGACGCGCCGGTGTCGCTGTCCGCGACGCCGTCGGGGTGCCAGCGGACCAGGTGGGTGATGTCGAAGGTCGACGACAGGCGGCTGTCGGTGCCGAACCCGACCTCGACACCGTCGACGAAGGCGCGCACCACGCTCTCCGCCGAGCCCACCTCCAGGTGAACCCGCCGCCCCGCCAGGCCGCCGGCACCGTGACGCGCCGTCGGTACACACCGGTCGGGTTGTCGGCCGGCACGTCGGGCGGATCGGCCTCGAAGGGCATCACCACGTTGGTGTACGCAGGCGACCCGAACCGCCCGTCGCCTTGCAGCACCCAGCTTCCCGGCACCACGATCGTGTGCTCCGGTGGGTCCGAACCAACCACCACGCAGCGGTTCACCCCGGGTGAGCCGGGAGTGTCGAAGAGGTCGAACCCCACTCGCCGTCCAGGTTCGACACCCAGGGGGACGGATCGCCCGAGCGCGCCCGGTCGATCGAGTCGAACGGATCGAGCGGCACCCGCATCGCCAGTCGACCGAAGGCCGGTACCTCGGGATCGGTGCCGGCACCGGTGCCACGGCCTGCCGACGGTCCCGCCGCGGGCCCGTCACGTCGGTCCTCCGGCGGGATCAACGAACTTCCAGCACCAGGCCGTCGACCCCCCGTACGAATGCACCGGGGATCCGCCGCGGCTCGGTGCCGGGTGCGATCCGGTATTGGCGCACTCGCGCGAGGAACTCCTCGAAGAACAGGCGGATCTCGAGGCGGGCGAGGCTCGACCCGAGGCAGAAGTGGGTGCCGAACCCGAAGGCCACGTGGTGGTTGTCGGACCGGGTGACGTCGAAACGGTCGGGATCGACGAAGGCGTCGGGGTCACGGTTGGCCGAGCTGTACATCAACAGCACCTGGTCACCACGGGCCAGCCGCTCGCCGTGCAACTCGTGGTCCTCGGTGACGACTCGGCACATGTTGAGGACCGGGGAGACCCATCGGATGAGCTCCTCCACGGCGGGCCCCGACAACAGGGACGGATCGGCGCGCAGCGCATCCAGTTGGTCGGGATGCTCCAGGAGATCCCACAGGGACGACGCGAGCACCGTGCGGGTGGTCTCTGCACCACCGTCGACCAGGAGAAGGCATTCGGCGATGATCATGTCGTCGGTCATGGGCTCGCCGTCGACGGTGGCGTTGCACCACACCGACACCATGTCGTCACCGGGGTTCGCCCGCTTGTGTTCGATCAGCTCGGCGCAGGCGGCAGCGAACTCGAACGCCGCGGTGATGCCGACGTCGTTCTGATAGGCGGGGCCACCGCCCAACGGGATCGTCTCGGTGGACCACCGTTTGATCTCGCGCCAACGGTCGATACCGAATCCGAGGTACTTCGCGATCATCATCGCCGGTAGCGGGGCGGCCAGCGCCTCGACCGCGTCGACGGTACCCTCCTCGAGCGCCCCGTCGATGAGCCCGGCGACGACGGCGCGGATCTCCTCGGTGTGGCCGGTGACGGCCCGGGGTGTGAAGCGACGGGCGACCAACCGTCGCCGACGACCGTGGAGGGGATCGTCGTGGGCGATCATCGACTGGTCGTCGTGGAGGTCCATCATCAGCGGACGGAAGGCGTTACGGCTGGAGTACCGCGCGGGGTCCCGCTCGACGTCGACGAGATCACGGTAGCGACTGATCGCCACCAGGCCGTTGGCGTCCCGGTACACGGGAGCGTCGGCCCGCAACGCGGCGTACAGCGGCCCGGGATCGGCCGCGTAGTAGGCGCCGTCGAGCAGGTCGAGCGGTTCAGCCGGAAGTTGCACGAGGTCAGCCCCCTTCTCGATCGATGATGATGCCCGATCGAGGTGCCGTCCGTGGTACGACCAGCTTGTCGACGAGGCGCTCGGGCAGCGTGTCGTCGAGGCCGTGATCGTTCGCCCAACCCACGAACCCGCCGTGCCGGCGATCGATCTCGTCGAGAACCCCCGCCATGGTGGCCGGAGAGGCCGAGCGCTCGACGAGGCGCGTGAGTTCGGCCTCGTCGGGTGGATCCTCCGGCGGTGGATCCATCCTGGAGCGGTACCAGTCGACGATGCCGAGCATGGCGGTTCGGCTCTGGGCATAGTCCTCGATGATCACCGACCGCTCCGCCCCCAACATGCCCAGCAGGGACGCGGCCACCACGCCGGTGCGGTCCTTCCCGGCGGTGCAGTGGAACAGGACTCCGTCCGGTGCGTCCGCGATCAGCCCGAGAACCGCGCCGATCCGATCGGCGAACGTGTCGAGGATCTCCACGGTGCGGTCCCGAAGGAAGTCGTCGCGGTCCTCATCCCTTTCGGTCCTCCAACTCCATACCTCGTCGAGCAGACCCAGATGGACGACGTCGAGCCCGTCGCGGGCTTCGACGAAGCCGTCGCCCTCCCGCTCACCGACGGTGCGAAGGTCGACGAGCCGGGTGATCCTCCGACGCTGCAGCCAGTCGGTCGCCGCTGCGGGGTCGACCCGGTGCAACAGATCGCAGCGATACACGCGCCCGGGTGCGATCTCACCTCGGCCCACCGGATATCCGCCGAGCTCGCGCAGGTTGAACGCACCGGGGACTTCGTGGTGCCAGACGGGCGGCGTCATCACTCCCCGTCAACCGGACGTTCGACGTCGAGCTCCACCACCAGTTGCACTCCGTCGCGACCGACGTCGAGCTCCACCACCTCCGCGTCCACCATCACCTCGCTCCCCTGTCGGGCCGGCAACGCGATGCGGGCGGGCAGCGTGATGCCAAGGTCGGTGACGGCCGCAGCCCCGCCCAGCATGCGGTTGAAGCGGTTGACGGGTGCCGGCACCCATGGCAGCTCGACCCATGCCTCGCGGAGACGCAGGTGGAGCCGACCGTGCGAGAGCTCTGGACGGATGGTCGAGCGAAGCCCCGGACGGAGGTCCGGCAGATAGGGAAGGTCCACCAGACGGCGGTTGCGGATTCGGGTGCCCACCCGCGATTCTCGGGCGATGACGTCGCACTCGAACGGCAACGGCGAACCCATCGCGTCGGCGACCAGGCGGTTGACGAGTGAGGTGAGCGCGCCGGCCGCGACGCCGACCCCGATCCGGCGACCGTCGACGGGGGTCGCCGTCGCCACACCGTCGAGGCCCGGAACGGCGCGAAGCCCAACGGTCATCACCGCGTCGCCCACCACGACGTCGGCGGCTCCGGGTGCCACGCCCATCTCCGAAAGGTGACGGCCCTGGTCCGGATCGAGTTCGAGCCCCACCGAGTCGAGCTGGGAGGCCAGCGCCCCGAACAGTTCGCCCCCGACCGCGGCGAACAGCATCTGGCCCATCATCTCCTGTGTCTGGGAGTCGGCATCGGACCCGTCGATACCCTCGAGCACGACACCGACCAGCTCGCTGTTGGCGAGATCGAGCACCGCGCGGAACGAGCCGTCCTCGTCGAGCTCGACGACCGGTCGTACCAACACCTCACCCCGCACCCGTGCGAGCCCCGGCATCTCCGGCATCGCGGTGTCGCCGTGGAAGCTCACCGCACCGGTCGCTCGGATCGTGGCCGCGAGCCGGTCGCCGTGGCGTGACGACATCTCGAAACGCACGCCCACGATGGTCATGACGAGGCCGAGGTCGACCGCGCCGAGCATCGGCAACTCGAAGCGGCGACGGATCTCTCCCGACGTGAGACCGTCACCGATCCCGTGATCGGCGAGCCGGTTGAGGACGTCCTCCGTGACGACCGCGCACAGCGCCCACTGCGGATCCGAACCTTCGTCCATCACGCGGTTCTAGCAAAGGCACCGCGACCTGTCGCACCTCGGTCAACGGCCGGCCATGCGGGCCAGCAGAAGGGGGCGGATCGCGTGGTAGACGTGCTCGGCGATGAGCGCGGCTCCGCGTTCGTTGGTGTGCTCGAAGTCGAAGAACGTCGGACCGGTCGCGCCGGCGAGAGCATCGGACAGGTCGACCGGATCGACCCTCGACGACACCCTCATGTCCTCATACATCGTCCGCACCCGGTCAAGCGCCGTGTCATCCGTGTGTAGCTCGGCGAGGAGAGGCCCCTCGAACACCCGACGTGGTGTCGTGGCCAGAAGTGGCTGCCACAGGTGGACCGTGTGAACTCCCGCACCCCGACCGAGATCGTCCGACAACCTCACGGCACGCCGGTATTGGGCCGCGCCGAGCTCGACCGCCAACTCGGCACGCTCGGTTCCGGTCATCGCAGCCGTTCTCCGGGAGGTCCCCCGCGCCGCGCGCTCCGCGTTGCTCACCGCCTGGAAGTACGTCTCGTCGGGGTCGGTCCGGCCCACCTCAACCCGCTCGACGGCCGTCGCGAGCCCGTTCGCGCCGTCGTAGAACACAGCGAGATCGGGCCGCTCGGCCCCGTCGCCCAACTCGGACAACGCCCGCCCGAACCGGAGTGACTCCTGGGCCGCGTTGTAGCTCTCGACCCCGAAGTTCACCGAACGGATCCTGATGCCGTCCTGCTCCGCCGAGCCGTGCGACGACCGAGGGGATCGTGTGGTCGTCGCGTTGAACCAGCCCGAACATCGTCGAGCCACCGAACCACCAGACGGTGAGCGCCGCGTCCTCGGGTTGATAGCCGACGCGACGGCCCCCGACGACGTTCAACGGGCCGCTCCGCACACCCCGTCCGATTCGCCACCCGAGCACCGGGTCGCGGACGGCCTTCATTCGATCTCTCGCTCTCAGGAAGGTCGGGAACCAGGTCGCGTCGTCCATCGCGTACGACCCGACGAATCGTTCGAGCGTCGGGTCGATCCGCGCGGGGGCGAGCACTCCGGGAGCCCAGTCCCTCGCTCCACCCCGGTCGCGTGCGAGAGGTCCGACGCGAACGGCGAGGACGGTCGCCAACACCCCGACGAGCACCCCGCCGAGGGCCGTTGGGAGCCGACCGAACCGGTGGCCGGTCGACCCCATCACGGCACGCCCCGGTTCATGGCCGAACGAGGAGGTCGCGAACTCTTGGACGGAAGGTACGCAACCCGTAGTGCGGTGCCAACGGTCGCCTCGGAGCCGACGAGGCGTCAACGGATCCATTCGCAACAGCCGCGCCACCCCTCCGACGACGGCCACGACCACGCCGAGGAGCGTGGCGCCTACCCGACCCATCCCGCGCGCGGCGATCGCTCCCAGACGCGCCACACAGCGGCCGATCGGAAATCCGACGACCAGCGCGCCGAGGGCCGCGACGGCGATCGCCCCCAGTACCGACGCCCGGAGTGGATGGCCCCGCAACCCCACGACGATCGCCACCGACGTCGCAACGACGATCGGTACGAGCGACCTCCACGTGATGCCCGAGCCCGCACACCCCACCGACGTCGTTCGACGGAGGCGCACCCGCGGAGTTCCCGGCACAGGGCCATTGTGCCCACCGACGAACGCGGGCACACATCGATGGAGCCGACTCCGAGGGGCACCGATGGCGTGGATCGCGCGATCATGGATCCTTCGATGATCGACGGGGGCCGTTCCTCGGTCGCGACGACACTGCGAAGGCCGCCGGCTTCACGAGGGGGACCGACATGACTTCATCGACCGACACATCGGGTTCGGATCGTCACGGCGACCCCGACGGGTGGCCTCCGGGCAGGCCCGTCACCCTCGCCAAGGTCCACGACACTCCGATCACCCTGTCGGTGCACGACATGGGTCCGGGCTCCACCCCCACCACGACGGGGGTGGAGCCGTCCACCGCCGGTCGCGCCGACCGGCCGCCGGTGCTCTTCCTCCACGGTTTCCCCGAGCTGGCCTACTCGTGGCGCCATCAACTCCCGGCCACCGCCAACGCCGGATTCCGGGCAATCGCCCCCGACCAGCGGGGCTACGGCGACTCCACCGCCCCCGAGGACGTCGAGGCCTACGGCGTCGACGCGCTGTGTGGCGACGTGGTCGGCCTGCTCGATGCACTCGGCGAAGACCGGGCGGTGCTGGTCGGCCACGACTGGGGTGGTTTCGTCGTCTGGGCGACGGCGGTGCTGTACCCCGAGCGGGTGGCCGGAGTCGTCGGCGTGTGCACGCCCTATATGGCCTTCCCGACCACCGACCTCCTGCGCACTGTTCGCCGGGCAACCCGACGAGGCGTTGTACATGCTCTGGTTCCAGGAGGAGGGAGTCGCCGAGGAGTTCCTGCGCGGCCGGGAGCGGCTCGTGGTGGACAAGTTGTTCCGTGGCGGCGTCGACGTGGGCACCATGTTCGACCGCTCCTCCGCGGCCGAACCGCGGACCCTCGCCGCCAACCCGTTCCTGGGGATCGACGACCTCGACCCGGGTGGCGAGCTCCTGGGAACCGAGGCCGAACGCCGCCACTATGCCGACACGTTCGCCAGGACCGGCTATCGCGGCGGGATCAACTGGTATCGCAACATCGACGCCAACGCCGCGCGCCATCCCGAGATCGGAACCGCCCGAATCGACGTCCCGACGCTGATGCTGTGCGCCGAGCTCGATCCGGCGCTGCCCCCGTCACTCGCCGCCGGAATGGGGGAACTCTGCGGCGACCTCGAGACCCATGTCATCGAGGGTGCGGGCCATTGGGTGCAACAGGAACGTCCCGACGAGGTCAACCGCCTACTCGTGGACTGGCTCGTCCGTCGCTTCGCCTGACCTCCGACGCGAAGGCTACGAGACGATGCCGTGGCGTGCGTTCCAGCGGACCGCGCCCTGGTAGGCGTCCACCATCCCCCACACCCAGAAGCCGAAGAGGAACGGGAGACCGATCAGGATCAGGGAGAACAGCCACGAGATGCAGAAGCCGATGAGGATCCCGACCCCGAGGCCGACATCGCCGTTGATCATGCTGCCGACCCCGGGGATGAAGAACGAGACGATCAAGGAGAGTGCGGGCGTCTTCGGAGAGACGACGGGCTGCCCATATTGCGGGTATCCGGCGTACTGATGGCCGTATGCAGGTGACGGGAGCGGAGCCGGGACCGCCCTCACGACGGGCGACGGCGCGACGCGGTGCTCGGTCCACATGCCGCCGTCCCAATACCGCTGACCACCGGGAACCTCGGGGTCGGGGAACCAACCCGCGGGTGGACCACTCGGGCCGGCCGGCGCCATCGACGACTGGGCCTGCCATTGACCGGCCCAAGGCTGGGATCCCGCCGCCCCGTTCGGACCCTCGTCCCACCACCCACTCATGTCGCCGTTCCTCTCCAGGCTGCATCACCCTCACGACACTCTCGAGCCTAGATGCGGCGCGGAAGCACCTGAACGAGATCGTGCACCGGTCGGGTGACCTCCCTCGATGTCCGGCGCGGGCGGCCGGGCGACGCGGGTCAGGGGCCGACGCGTCGTGTCAGGCGCCGGGCCGCGCCCTTCCCGGGGCGACCGTGCGGGCGAGGATCCCGAGCGTCGCCTGCAGGTTCGTCACCGAGATGACCGGGAAGATCGGCTTCCACGAGTCCTCGACCGTCGACCAGTCGCAGTACGACGTGACCATCGTGGCATCATCGATCGGCTCGAGCCGATAGCCGTACACGTGGCCGAGCTCGAGTTGGCCCCCGACGCGCCAGGCGATCTCACGATCCTGCTCGAAGGCGACGATGTTCACGGTCACGTCGTACAGGCCCAACGGATAGTCGTTGAGGGCCTCACGGTCCATGTGGACGGTGAACGAGTCGCCCACAGCACCGACGGGCTCACCCGAGGCCGACTGCAACATGCCCGATGCGTCGATGGCCACATGACCCTGAGGACTGGTGAGGACCGGGAAGATCTCCGAAGGGGTCGCAGCGATCGCTCGACGAGCCTCGATCCGCTCGGACGGGTCGGCGCCGGTCCCGGCTCGGACGCTGTCGGAGTTCACCGGGACCACCTCAGTTGCTCGACTGCTTCAGGGCCGTGTCGATCGCGACCGCCGACGCGACCACCAACGAGTGCAACGGCTGGGGAAGCTGCTCGTGGATCTTCACGACGTAGTTGTCCGCAGACGTGAACATCGCCTTCGCGAGGCCCTCCCACGTCTTGGTCACCCGCGCGACCTCGCGTTCGGCCGAGTCGCGGATGTTGAAGTCCCAGGAGCGCCAGTTCTCACCGTTGAGCGAACCGACGACCTGGCCGTCCGCGGCCTCGAGGGCGAAGCGGATCTTGCCGAGGATGTTCTGTTGCACGATCGCCCCGACCGGCCGCCCATCACCGCCCTCGACCAACACCTTCGACTTGAACACCGCTCCCGGTCGTGTCAGCGACAACGCCACCCGGCCGTCGGCGTCGACGATCTGGAGCTTGTGCGTCATGAACTGGTCGAGGTTGCTGAGCACCCGCAGCGCCTTCTTCGCCGCGCTCTGACCCACCTGTCGTGCGGCCCCGATCTGGCGGCCGTTGGCGTCGAAGATCGCATATTCGCTGTTGACCTCGATCAACTTCGCCGTCTGGTTGACGACGAGGATCGATTCGGTGAACAGGCTGCCTCCGCCACCGGTCTGCACACCCTCGATGCCGGCGCGCCGCACGTCGCGCTGGACCTTGTCCGCGCCGCGGTCGACGGTGGGTACGTGGGCGGCACCGACCGGCGGGTCGGTCGACTGACGACCGTGGCTCGACACCTGATCGGTCCACTGTGCACCGTCGAACCAGCGGTGCTCGTGCCGACCCCACGGGTCCGGATACCAGTTCGGCGGCGAGGCGGGCGCGGCGGGTAAGGGCGCATTCGGATCGCTCATGGACCGGACCGTAACCGGACCGGGCGACGAATCGGTGGAGGGCTCGTCCCCCTCAAGCCCGATCGGCAATCGCGTTGGCGATCGCGAGGGCCCGGCGGGCGTTGTCCACATGGAGGTTCTCGATCATGCGCCCGTCGACGGTGATGACGCCCTTTCCCTCGGCGATCCCCTCCTCGAAGGCATCGATCACGCGCCGCGAGTACTCGACCTCGCCCGCTGACGGCGAGAACGCCTCGTTGCAGGGTTCGACCTGGCTCGGATGGATGAGTGTCTTGCCGTCGAAGACCATCTCGGCCCCCTGACCACACTCCGCGGCGAACCCATCGGGGTCCTTCACGTCGTTGAAGACACCGTCGAGGATCACCTTGCCGGCGAACCGCGCGGCGTTGATACAGCGACCGAGGCCCCAGAGCAACGGAGCCCGTCCCGGGACCAGCCCCGCACGCAACTCCTTGGCCAGGTCGTTGGTACCCATGACCAGCACCGCGAGCCGCTCGGAGGCGGTGGCGATCTCGACCGCCCGCTCCATCGCCGCGGGTGTCTCGAGCATCGCCCAGATCATCGTGTGGTCCGGAGCGCCGGCGTCGAGCATCAATGCCTCGACGAGGGCCACGTCGTCGGCCGAGTTGATCTTCGGGACGACGATCCCCGAGGGGCCCGCGGCCGACGCGGATCGGACGTCGTCGCCGAACCACTCGGTGTCGAGACCGTTGACCCGGATCGTCAGCTCCCGGTCGCCGTAGGCACCCGAGGCGACCGCGGCGGCCACCTTGTCGCGCGCCACCGCCTTCATGTCGGGGGCGACCGAGTCCTCGGTGTCGAAGATGATCGCGTCGGTCGGAAGGGTCTTCGCCTTCTCCAGCGCCTTGTCGTTGGCACCGGGCATGTACAGCACCGAGCGGCGCGGGATGATGGTGTCGGAGGACATCGGTTGCTCCTCGATCGAGCGTTTCGGATGGTGGTGGTCGGACGGTTCCGGGCCGGATCGTTCCCGCCGAACGCCGACTAGAGATCGACGGCGGCGAAGCCGTACCGGTCGGCCAGTTCGGGGTCCTTTCGTGACAGCATCTTGGCCAGGTTCACCATCACGTGGCACTGCTTGACCGAGGCGTCGTCCTCCATCTTCCCGTCGATCATCACCGCCCCCGTGCCGTCACCCATCTCTTCGATGACGTGCAACGCGTGCGCCACGTCCGCGGGGTCCGGCGAGAACACCTTCTTGGCGATGTCGATCTGCACCGGGTGAAGCGACCATGCACCTACACAGCCCAGGAGGAACGCGTTGCGGAACTGGTCCTCGCACCCGACGACGTCCTTGATGTCGCCGAACGGGCCGTAGAACGGCAGGATGCCGTTGGACGCGCACGCGTCGACCATCCGGGCGATGGTGTAGTGCCACAGGTCCTGCTGGTAGGTGCTCCGCGGCCCCTCGATGTCGCCGTCGACGTGGTCCTCGCGTACGAGGTAGCCGGGGTGGCCCCCGCCGACTCGGGTGGTCTTCATGCGACGACTGGCCGCGAGGTCGGCCGGGCCCAACGACAGGCCCTGCATCCGCGGGGATGCCGCGCAGATCTCCTCGATATTGACCATGCCCCTCGCCGTCTCGAGGATCGCGTGCACCATCAACGGTTTGGTGAGACCCGCCCTGGCTTCCAGCTGGGCGAGGATCCGGTCGACGTAGTGGATGTCCTCGGGGCCCTCGACCTTGGGGATCATGATCACGTCGAGACGGTCGCCGATCTCGGTGACCAAGGTGATGAGGTCGTCGAGCACCCACGGCGAGTCGAGGCTGTTGACGCGGGTCCAGAGCTGCGCGTCGCCCAGGTCCATCTCCTTGCCGACCCTCACGAGACCCGCACGCGCCGCCTCCTTGGCGTCGGAGGGGATGGCGTCCTCCAGGTTGCCGAGCACGATGTCGGCCTTGCGGGCGATCTCGGGGAGTTTCGCCGTGAGCTTGTCGAGGTGCGGCGGGAAGAAGTGGATCATCCGCGACGGCGGGAACGGGATCTCCCTCAGCGGTTCGGGGGCACCCGCCGCGAGGGGTTTGAAGAAGTCCTTCGGGTTACGCATACGGCCCGCACGTTACCGGGCGGGCCGTATGCGCCGAACAGCGGACCCGGAGCTCAGCTCGCCCCGCCGTCGCCCCCCGGGAGGATGTCCTTGAGCTTCTCGGCACCCTGGTCGATCTTGTCGCTGAACTTGCCGCCGGTCTTCTCGTCGATGAACTCGGCCGCCTTGTCGATGCCGTCGTCCACCTTGTCGGCATGCTCCTCCGCGAGCGCCTTGGCCTTGTTTGCGAGGTCGTCGAGGCCCATATCACGTGTCCTTCCGGTAACGCGGCATCGACTCTCGACCCGCGGACGCGACAGCATCGCGCGACCATCGCGATCCGACGAACGCGACGCGATCCCGACCTGAGAACCTCCTTCGCCGGCGCGAGTCCGACGAAGGTGGCTCAGACCCACCGTGGGACGGCGTGGCATTGTGACCATGCCCCGGGGAGCACCCGTGCGGGCGCGTCACCACGAGAAGGAGCCGCCGATGAGCCGTCCCGAGGGCCTGTACGTCGGAGAGACGACCGATCCCACCGACCACACTCGAACGGGCGAAGCCGTCGGGATCGACCCGGCGGACCTGACGACCCACGGGGTGATCGTCGGGATGACCGGCTCGGGCAAGACCGGCCTGGGCATCGTGTTGTTGGAGGAGGCACTCTCACAGGACATCCCGACGCTGATCATCGATCCCAAGGGCGACATGGGCAACCTGTTGCTGACCTTCCCGCGGCTGCTTCCGGAGGACTTCGCGCCGTGGGTTCCCGCCGGTGCCGACGCCGCCGAGACGGCGACCACGTGGACCCGGGGCCTTGCGGACTGGGGCATCGATCCGACCGACATCGGCGCGCTCCGCGCGGAGCACCCGATGACGGTCTATACACCGGGTTCCACCGCCGGCGTACCCGTCGACCTCATCGGCTCGCTCGCCCCGCCAGTGGGTGCCACCGGCGCGCCGGCCGACGCCGAGGCCACCCACGACGAGATCGAAGCGCTGGTCCAGGGCCTCCTGGCCCTCGTCGGTGTCAGCTCCGATCCGATGTCGGGCCGCGAGCACGTGCTGATGGCCAACATCGTCGCCCAGGCATGGGCCGCGGGTGAGACGCTGGACCTCGCGACCCTGTTGGTGCGGATCCAGGATCCGCCGATGCGCAAACTCGGCGTGATCGAGGTGGACACGTTCTTCCCCCGAAAGGACCGCACCGAGCTGATGCTCAAGTTGAACGGCCTGCTGGCGTCACCGTCGTTCGCCGCGTGGGGCCAAGGTGCACCGCTCGACATCGAGGCGATGCTGTGGAACCCCGACGGCTCCGCACGCGCCGCGGTGATCTACATGGCGCACCTGTCCGACGAGGAGCGCCAGATGGTCGTGACCCGACTGCTCTCCAAGCTCGTCGCTTGGATGCGCGCCCAGTCGGGTTCGACCACGTTGAGGGCGCTCGTCTACATGGACGAGGTGTACGGGTTCGTACCTCCGACGGCTGCACCGCCGTCGAAGAAGCCGCTGTTGACGTTGTTCAAGCAGGCCAGAGCGTTCGGCATCGGCGTGGTGCTGGCAACCCAGAACCCCGTCGACCTCGACTACAAGGCCATCTCCAATGCCGGGACCTGGCTGATCGGCCGCCTCCAGACCGACCGCGACAAGCAGCGACTCCTCGACGGGATGAGCTCCGCCGCCGGCACCGTCGACATGGCAGCCACCGCCGCCACCATCTCGGGCCTTGCGAAGCGGGAGTTCCTGTTGCACACCACGGGTGGCAAACCCCCGAGGACCGTCGGTGTCCGCTGGGCGATGTCGTACCTCGCGGGCCCCCTCTCCAAGGACCAGGTCGGCCGGCTCCCCGACATGGACCGACCATCCATCGCCGCCGCGTCGGATGTACCGGGTAGCGGTCCGACCGCAGGCGCCACCCCACCGGTGAGTACCCCCACCGCGGTCGCCTCCGCGACGGGAGCAGCCGCGGGGGCGACCCACGTCGAGGCGGTGACCGCCCCGGTCGCTGCAACGGCCGAAGACGAGACTCCGGCGATGCCCACCGTCGCGGAGGGTACGCCGGTGCGCTACCTCGACCCGGCCGCACCGTGGGCCGCGTCGCTCGGCGCCCAGGCCGGCGGCCCCCGGCTCCAGGCGGCGATCGCCGTCCGCGTCACCCTTCTGTACGACGACGATTCGTTGGGCGTGCGCGAGACCGAACAGATCGAAGCGATTTTCGCTCCCCTCGTCGACTCACGCGTGGACCCGACCAAGGCCTACAGCGTCGACTACGACGACCGCGACCTCCGCACGACCGCCCCCACAGGGGTGCGCTACGTGATCCCCGCCGCACCGATCGCCAACAAGACCTACTTCCGCAACATCGAGGCCGACGTGAAGGACCATCTGTTCCGGAACCGCACGACCTCCGTGTCTGTGAACCGGGCGTTGAAGATGGTCGCCCGACCCGGCGAGACCCCCGAGGAGTTCGCGCAGCGATGCCGCGACTCGGCGTCGGCGAACGCGGACGCCGACGCGAACCGGATCCGCCAGAAGCTCCAGGCGAGGATCGGAAAGCTCCAACAGGCGGTCACCGCCGAACAGCAGAAGGCCGCCCAGTTGCAGTCCCAGGCGGCGACGTCACGCAACAGCGAACTGCTCAGCATCGGTGGGAGCGTGCTGGGGGCCCTGTTCGGAGGGCGCCGCAGCGCCCGCTCGATCTCCTCGGCCGTCAACCGGGCCGCGTCGGGCCGCGCTCGCACCCAGCGAACGGGGGACCGGATGGAACAGGCGATGGCACGGGTCGAGGACAAGACGGCCGACCTCAACGCCCTCAACGACCAACTCGCCCAGGAGATCACCGACATCGTGGCCCATTGGAACGACGTGGCCGCGACGATCGAGACGGCGACGATCCCCCTCGAGAAGACCGACATCACGGTCGACCAGGTCGCCCTCGTGTGGGTCCCCACCACCTGATCCCACCGGTTTTGTCGCGCGAAAGTCGCGGCCCGGGCGCGACTTTCGCGCGACAAACGGGTGAGTGGCGGGGGTCAGGCGACGATCATCGAGCGCTGGCGGAGCGCGGACAACGCCACGAGACACCATGCCCCCACCACCAGCACTGCAAACGAAACGGGCCGCGAGTAGTACGCCAGGGTCATCCGCGTCATCCCCATCGTCCGCGCCAAGAGCGACGCGGCATGACTGTGCACCGACAGCAGTCCCAAACCCTTGCCACCGCGGGCGATGAACTGCTCCCAGATGAGCAGGTAGCAGATCCCCCAGATCAACGCCCGTTGGGTGAGTTGACCGAGCAGGACGAACAGGGCCGAGTACGCGACGGCCGCCGCCGACGCGGCGAGCACCGCGGCGCCGAGCAACCGGGTGTCACCGGCGACGCCGGCGGCCACGACGGTGGGCAACACCGCCATCGGGACGACCATCGCCAACGTCACCAGGTAGGCCGCGACGGTTATCCGCCAACGCCGGATCGGTCGGAGCCACAGATAGACGTAGGTCCCGTCCTCGATCGCGTCGCCCATCGACGCCGTACCGAAGACCAACGCGGCGATAGGGATGAGCAGCATCAGTCCGAAGCGGTCGACGGTGTCGACGCCACTCGACACCACCACGGCCACCACCACCTCGACCACGCCGACGAGCACGAAACCGACGATCCGGGCCCGCGTGCACACCACCGACAGGATCGTGCGGGACAGGATCGTCAACTCCGTCACGAACGGACCCCCGACCCCGGTCCGGCACCGACCAGGTACCGAAACACGCTCTCCAGGTCGTCGTCGAGCGGGGTGACCTCGCGCAACAGCGCGCCGACCTGTTCGGCGGTGGGCGCGATCCGGGAACGGAAATGGTCGACGGAGTCCACCGCGACCTGCGCGGTCCGGTCGTCGAGCAAGGTCGCTCCGCGCACCAGCCCCCACGCGAGCAACGTCGAGACGAGTTCGCACGCGATCGGCACGCAACCGAAGGAGGTGCGGGCGGTCGTCCATCAACGCCCGGATCCCGTGAAAGTCGCCCTCCGCGGCAAGGCGACCCTGGGCCATCACGAGGACGCGGGATCCGAAGCGTTCGACCTCGTCCAAGACGTGGGAACTGACCACGACGGTGCGACCCTCGGCACCGAGGGCGCGGAACAAGTCGACCATGCGCAACCGCTGACGCGGGTCGAGCCCGTTGAGGGGCTCGTCGGCGACGATGATCGACGGATCGTTCACGAGGGCCTGCGCGACCTTCACGCGCTGGCGCATCCCCTTGGAGTAGGAGTCCACGGGGCGCGTGTCGTCGGGGTCCATCTCGACGGTCGCCAGCGCCCGGCGCGCGGATGCATCCGGATCGTCGAGACCGCACAGGGTCGCAGCGAGTGTCACGAAACGCCTGGCGGTCATCCTTGGGAAGATGCCCTCCTGCTGGGGCACCAGGCCGACGGTGGCGAGCACCTCCGTCCTGGCCCGTGGATCGACGCCGTGCAGTCGGACCGTACCGAGGTCGGGCGGCGCCAGCCCGCACAGCATCCGTAGCAGCGTCGACTTGCCCGCACCATTGGGGCCGAGCACCGCGGTGACCCCGGGCCAGATGTCGAAGCTGACGTCGGACACGGCGACGAGACCCTTGAACCACATGCTCACGTTGCGGACCGCCACCGGAGGGACCGGCGACGGCGGTACTGCCGCGCGGGGGCGCACATCGGGGGTGGGCACGCTCACCGCGTCACCTCGATGCGGCGGTAGCGGTCCCACACCACCACCGCGCTCAGCACGATCCACCCCGCGAACGCGCCGTACACGACGGGGGTACTCATCGTGTCGTAGAAGGTGCGGGGGTCGACGAGCGACGACGGTTGACCGAAGACCCGGTAGGCGAACTCAAGGGGCAGGGTCAACAGGTTGAATGCGCCCCAGTCCATCGACAGTCCGCCCTCGTAGATCAGTGCCGGGATCAGCACCCCGGTGCCCATCACCACGACGACGAAGGCGGCGGAGGCCGCGGCCCGTCGGGACGTGACCGAGCTGATCGCCAGGCTGACCGCGGTGTGGAAGACGGCGATGCCGACACCGGTGAGGAGCACCCGGCCAAAGGTGCTCGCCCATTCGGCCGGGCCCGAGGGCCCGTACCCCTGGGTCGAGTAGCCGATCAGCAACAACAGCGGCGGCCCGAGGGTCACCAACATCAGCATCGACACGACGGCGACGAGCTTGGCCCGTAGGTAGGTCCAGCGGTTGAGGGGTGACGCGAAGTACAGACCCAACATCCCCGTCCGCCGATCGGGACACAGCACCTCCGGGGCGACGAACGCCGCGAACAACGCGATCGCGGCGACGACGTTCCCGTAGGAACTCGGATAGTCCTTGATCAGCAGGTTGGCGACCCTCCTGCCGGTACCCGGTGGGGCGCCGAACCCCCCGTCACCGCCGGCCATCTGCTCGTCGAGTTGGCGGGTCAGCACCACGATGCCGACCCAGACGACGTGGGGGATGTACGCGATGGCGATCGAGAGGATCGGCAGCACCTTGAAGCGGAACTTCCGGTGGATGCCGAACACGCGTTGGATCGTGTACCGGGTGACGCTGGACACCGCTCCGGCCACACCCAGGCGATCACCGTCGTAGCGGCGGTAGCCGCGGTCGACGATCCGCGCGTCGGTCGACGGTTGCACGCTCACGCGCCCACCTGCATGAAGACCTCTTCGAGTGACACCGTCCGGCCGCTCAACGAGCGCAGCGGGACGTCGAGGAACCCGAGGTCCTCCTGGACGGCCTTGAGGATCGCGTCCTGCCCGACTCCGGGGGTCCGGTCCCCCGCCGTCACGACCAGGCGGTTCGCGTCGACCGTCACGTCGAGGCCGCGGCTCTCCAGGCGCTGGGCGAGTGCCGTGGCATCACGCATCACCGTGACGGTCACCCCCCGCCCCTGCCCCTTCAGCTCACCGATGTCACCCGACGCCGTCACCCGGCCGTCCTTGAGGATCACGACCCGGTCGCAGGTCCGTTCCACCTCGTCGAGCAGGTGCGAGCTCAACAGCACGTTCATCCCGAACTCCGACGCAAGCCTCGCGATGAGGTCCAGCATGGTCTCGCGCTGGGTCGGGTCGAGCCCGTCGGTGGGCTCGTCGAGCATCACCAGCTCGGGATCGTGCGCGATAGCCATCGCGAGCTTCACCCGCTGCCGCTGGCCGGTGGACAGCGTTCCGAGTGGTCGGATCCGCTCCTCGCCCATCCCCACGAAGTACAGCGCGTCGGACGAGCGCGCTACCGCCTCGGACCGGGGCATCCCGTGCACCTCGGCGAGGTGTCGCACGAAGTCGGTTGCGGGGATGTCGGGGGGCAACGTGTGGTGCTCGGGGCTGTAGCCGATCCGTGCGCGGACGTCGGGTCCCGCGGTGGTCGGATCGTGGCCCAGGACCTCGAGGGCCCCCTGGTCGGGGCGGTGCAGCCCGAGGAACAGCCCCAACATGGTGGTCTTACCCGCACCGTTGGCCCCGAGCAGGCCGGTGACGCCGCGTTCTACCGAGACGTCGGCATGGTCGAGGACGGTGTTGGCCCCGTACCGCTTGACGATCCCGGTGCCCCTGATGATCGGGGAACTCATCGACGTGGGAGTCTTCCACACCGGTGGGGACATTCGGGTTGCAACCCGAATAGGGTCGAGCGCCATGTCGGAGGGGTCGACGGCAGGCACCGGTGCCGTTCACGCGCCCGGCGCCCCGGCCGAGCAGGAGCTCCACCTCACACCGAGCGGGTCACCCCGACCCGACGAACCCGCGGTCGAGTTCGTCGGGGTGTCCAAACGCTTCGGCGAGGGTGCCGGGGCCGCCTTCGCGATCGAGCGTCTCGACCTCTCCGTTCGCTCCGGTGAGCTGATGGTCTTCGTCGGCCCGTCGGGGTGCGGCAAGACCACCAGCCTGCGCCTGGTCAACCGGTTGATCGAACCTACGGGCGGGGTGGTCAAGGTAGCGGGACGTGATGTGATGACGGTGCCCCCGGCGCGCCTGCGACGCGACATCGGGTACGTCATCCAACAGGCGGGGCTGTTCCCTCACCGGACGATCGCGCAGAACATCGCGACGGTTCCGTCGCTGCTGGGCTGGTCGCGCACCGACATCGACACACGTGTCGAGGAGTTGGCCGACCTGGTGGGCCTCGACCGGGCACTCCTGAGCCGGCGGCCCTCCGCCCTGAGCGGAGGTCAGCAACAACGCGTCGGGGTTGCCCGCGCGCTGGCGGCGCGACCGTCGGTGCTGCTGATGGACGAGCCGTACAGCGCCGTCGACCCGGTCGTTCGCGCACATCTCCAAGACGAACTGCTGGCCCTGCACGAGCGGGTCGGCACGACGATCCTTCTGGTGACCCACGACATCGACGAGGCGGTGCGACTCGGCGACCGGGTGGCCGTGTTCACCACCGGCCGGCTGGCCCAGGTGGCGACCCCCGACGACCTGCTGGCCCACCCGGCCGACGCGTACGTCGAGCACTTCCTCGGTGGCGACCGCCAGCTCCGTCGCCTCGCCCTCCGTGACGCCCGGGACCTCGTCCTCGGACCGTTGAGCCCCTCGCTCGACCGCCAACTGGCCGCCGGCACGGTGGTCGAGGTGCCCGTCGAGATGACCGGTCGAAACATCGTGGACGCCATGTTGGAGTCGGGGCGGACGATCGCGGTCGTCGTCGACGGCGACCGACGACTCGGTACCGTCACGCTGACCGAGCTCACCGACCTACTGCACCTGCGGTAGGGGATTGCCGAAGGACCGTGATCGCCGCGATCGCCGCGCAGAGCGGCCCGGTCGAACCGTTGATCCGGTGGCGATGGGTGGGCCACCACCTCGACGACCTGAGGGAACGGGCGCTCGAACACCTGTGGCTGACGGTCGCAGCGCTGCTGATCGGCGTGGCGATCGCGTCGCTCCTCGCGTCGGTGATGCGCCGCTGGCGGTGGACCGCCGGTCCACTGACGGCGGCCACGACGATCCTCTACACGATCCCGTCGATCGCCCTGTTCGCCGCCCTCCTGCCGTTGTTGGGGGTCGGCTACGCGGTGCCGATCATCGCGCTCAGCACCTACAGCCTGGTGGTCCTCACCCCCTTCCTGCTCGCGGCGTTCGACGACCTCGATCCATCGACGCTGGAGGCGGCGACCGCGATGGGGATGACGCCGGTTCAGCGTTGGCGTCGCGTCGACCTCCCGTTGGCGATGCCCACGATCGTGGCCGGGCTGCGGGTGACGACGGTGACGATCGTCGGTCTGGTGACCGTCGGCGGACTGTTCGGCCTCGGCGGGTTCGGCGACTTCATCGACGACGGGTTGTCGCGGGACTTCTCCACCCCGATCGTGTTGGGCGTGGTGGGATCGGTCGTCATCGCGCTGGTAGCGGACCTCATGTGGGTGGTCCTCGGCCGGGCGGTCGCTCCCTGGCAACGCGATCGCGACCGGAGGTCCCCGTGAGCCCCGTCCGGAGGCCGCGGTGAGCGGACCTGTCGAGTTCCTGACGACCGCCGCCAACTGGGCGGGAAACGACGGGATCGGGGCCCGCCTGGCGACCCACCTGTGGGTCTCGGTCCTCGCGGTCGGAGCGGCGGCCGTGGTCGCACTGCCGACAGGGATCGCCATTGGCCACACCCGGCGTGGTCGCGATCTGGCCGTGGCCGTCACCAACCTCAGCCGGGCAGTCCCCTCGCTGGCGGTCCTGGCGTTCGTGGTCGCCGCCGGCTGGGGGATCGGCTTCGTCCCGACGTGGATCGCGATGTTCGCGCTGGCACTTCCGCCGCTGTTCGTCGGCGCGGTGACCGGGGTCAGCGAGGTCGACCCGGCGGTGGTCGACGCTGCCGTGGGGATGGGCATGTCGGCATCGCAGGTCGTGCGCTCCGTCGAGATCCCCCTGGCACTGCCGTTGGTCGTCTCGGGGCTCCGGGTCGCGGTGGGCCAGGTGATCGCGACGGCCACCCTCGGCGCATTCGTCGGCTACAACACGCTGGGGCGCTTCATCACGGTTGGTCGCGCGAACGGCAACGACGGGATGCTCTACGGCGGAGTGGTGGTGATCGTCGCGCTCGCGGTCGCGGCGGACTCCGCCTTGCAACGATGGGCCAAGACGCTCCGGTCGCGACGTTGAGCCGTCGAACGGACCCAGACGAGTCCCCCGCGTAGTCCTGTGTGGCCGGTTAGCGTGGCCGCACCCCCTCACAGGCACGGTACGACCACCGGTGCCGGCAAGGAGCCCCATGTCCAGCGATGACCGCACCTCGCGTCCGCACCGTCGCGGCCGGTCGGCGGTGTTCGCCGCCGCCGCCCTCCTCCTCGTCGCGTCCGTGCTCGGCGCATGCGGCGACAACTCCGAGGACGGCTCCAACGGCGCGACGGGCGACCAGGGCGCCACGAAGACGACGGTGACCATCGGCGACCAGGGTTTCGGCGAGTCGAAGATCCTCGCCCACATCTACGGCGACGTCCTCGCCGACAAGGGTGTCACGGTCAGGTACCAGTCCTTCAAGGACCGCAAGGCGTCCTACACGGCGCTCGAGCACGGCGACATCGACCTGCTGCCCGACTACGCCGCATCCGCGCTCGAGTTCCTCAACGGCAACGCCGGCGAGGCGACACCGAGCATCGACGAGACCCGCCCGAAGCTCGTCGCCGCGCTGAAGTCCAAGAACCTCGACGCCGCCGACGCCTCGCCCGCGGTCGACACCAACTCGCTGGTCGTCACGAAGAAGACCTCCGAGGACAAGGGCATCACCACGATCTCCCAACTCACCGACGACCTGCGCCTCGGTGGGCCCCAGGACTGCCCCACCAATGCCGGCTGCCTGCCGGCACTCAAGTCGAAGTACGGGATCGACCTGTCCAAGAACTTCCAACCGCTGGACCTGAGCGGTCCGCTCACGAAGAAGGCGCTGGAGAACGGCGACATCGACGTCGCCGTGATCTTCTCCACCGATTCGACGATCGCCGCCAAGGACTGGGTCGTCCTCACCGACGACAAGGGCATCTTCATGGCCGACAACGTGATTCCCGTCGGCACGCCGAAGGTGATCAACACCTACCGGACGACCCTCGACAAGGTGTCCGAGGCGATCACCACCGCCGAGTTGACCAAGCTCAACAAGCGCTTCGACGTCGACAAGGACGATGCCGACGACATCGCCGACGACTTCGTCGACCAGGCGAAGCTGGGAGACTGACGGCCCCGCGCCGGTCCCTACCGGCCTACTCGGCGGGGCGGGGCCAGGTGCCCGCCTTGGCGAGCGCACCGGGCACACCGTGGCCGAGCATCCGCTCGACCCAGGGGACCTCCGCGACGAGGGCGTCGAGGTCGATGCCGGTGTGAAAGCCCATCCGTTCGAGGAGGTAGACGACGTCCTCGGTGGCCACGTTGCCGGTGGCGGCGGGGGCGAAGGGGCAGCCGCCGATCCCGCCGAGTGAGCTGTCGAAGCAGCGGACGCCTTCGAGGAGCGCTGCGGCGATGTTGGCGGGAGCGGTGTGGCGCGTGTCGTGGAAGTGGCACCGCAACGTCACCTCCGCACCCGACGCGACGACGAGGGACCGCGCCGACCTCAGCCGCTCGACCACGTCGGTGGGCACCGCGACGCCGATCGAGT
The DNA here is from genome assembly GCA_041394325.1 of Microthrixaceae bacterium. Lineage (GTDB taxonomy): Bacteria > Actinomycetota > Acidimicrobiia > Acidimicrobiales > Microtrichaceae > JAWKIJ01. Next base: position 1,678,043 of record JAWKIJ010000001.1, on the reverse strand, counting down.
CGGCCAGCGCGACCTCGTCGGGCGGTTCGGCCAGGACCCGTTCGAGTACCCACGCCATCCGCTCCGGTGCGACCTCCCCTCGAAGGGGCACCCGAAGGCCGCCGACAGGGTGACCGAGGTTCGCATCCCCGCGGCGCGTGCACCCGCGACCACCGCGGCCGCCTCCTCGATCAGCGTCTCGGTGTCGCGGCCCTGGTTGCGCCGGCCGAAGGTGTCGGTGCACACGACCACCGCGTTGACCTCGTCCACGCCGGTGTCGATCGCCTGTCGAAGTCCGCGTTCGTTGAGCACCAACCCGATGTAGGACGCCCCGAGGGACCGGGTCGGTTCGTCCTCGTGCAGCGCGGCCATCACACGATCGGCCCCCGCCATCTGCGGAACCCGATCGGGGTTGACGAAACTCACCGTCTCGATCCTGCGGACCCCCGCCTTCACCGCCCGGGTGATCAACTCCACCCGGTCACCGACGCTCAGGATCGTCGGGTCCGACTGGAGGCCGTCGCGAGGTGCGACCTCCACGATCGAGACGTCGTCGCGACCTGGTGGGTGGGCCCGGTCGATCCGGTTCATGTCGGCACCTCCGCGAGTCGGGTGAAGAGCCGGCGAAGGAACATCTGGCGTTCGGCGATGAAGCGATCCATGTCGAACTCGTCGTCGTAGACGAGCTCGACGAGTTGGGGGAAGGCCGCAGGCATCAGCGTCAACGCGAGTTCGCTGATCACGATCTGGCGCGGGTCCAGGTCTGCGGGAAGATCCCCCGCTCCTGGAGCTCGCGTGTCCGCTCGATCCACTCCTGTACACCTCACGCCGACGATCCTCGGCCGCGAGGTGATCCCCGTGGTGCTCGAGCGCCTCCCACATGAGGAGCCGGACGTGGTCGAGGTCGGCCATGTGGTCGGCCTGACGCTGTGCAACCCGTTCGCCGCGGCAGGTCGACGCGCTCGAAGCCCTCCGCGACCCGTTGTTCGAGCTTGCGGCGGAGGATCTCGTGGAAGAGCTCCTCCTTGGAGCCGAAGTAGTAGTAGAGCATCCGCTTGTTGACCTCGGCATGGGCGGCGATGTCGTCCACCCGAGCGCCGGCCACCCGTGCGCGGCGAACACCGTGGTCGCGGCGGCGAGGATCCTCGCCCTGGTCGCCTCCGCATCCCTGGCCATGTGTCACAGCGTAACCCCTCGCAAGTAACTAAATGGTGAGTTAGTGTGTCGGGATGTCCTTCGCGATCACACCCGAACAGGCCCACGAGAAGCGCTGGTGGACCCTCGGCGCCCTCTGCCTCGCGCTGTCGATCATCGGGATCGACAACACGATCCTCAACGTCGCGCTCCCCAAGATCGTCGAGAGCGTCCACGCCGAGGGCTCCCAACTCCAGTGGATCGTCGACGCGTACGTGATCGTGTTCGCCTGCCTGCTCCTCAGCGCCGGCACATTGGGCGACAAGCTGGGCCGGAAGAAGACGTTGCTCGCCGGGCTCGCCGTGTTCGGGCTGTTCTCGGGATTGGCGGCGACGGCCTCCACCGCCAACGGGTTGATCGCCTTCCGTGCGCTCATGGGCATCGGAGGTGCGCTGATCTTCCCGTCCACCCTGTCGGTCATCACCAACACCTTCACCGGGGTGGAGCGCGCCAAGGCCATCGGGATCTGGGCGGGGGTCAGCGGGCTCGGCATCGCCATCGGACCGCTCGCCGGCGGGCTGCTGGTGGAGCACTTCTTCTGGGGATCGGTCTTCCTCGTGAACGTACCGATCGTGATCATCGCGCTCGTCGCCTGCTACCTCGTCGTCCCCGACTCACGCGACGATGCGGACGCACACCTCGATCCCGTCGGTGCACTCCTCTCGATCGTCGGCCTCGCTGCGTTGCTGTACGGCATCATCGAGGCACCGGCGGAGGGATGGACCGACACGAAGGTCCTGGTCGGCTTCGCCGTCGGACTCGCCTTCGGCGTGGGCTTCTTCATGTGGGAGCGCCGCGCGACCCACCCGATGTTGGACGTGACGTTCTTCGGCGACGCCCGCTTCACCGCCGCGTCGGCGACCATCACGTTGACCTTCTTCGCCCTGTTCGGCTCGACCTTCCTGCTCACGCAGTACTTCCAGTTCGTCCTCGGATACTCGCCGTTCAAGTCCGGCATGCTCACCGCACCCGTCGCGATCGGCATCATGATCGCCGGGCCGTACGCACCCAGGATCGTGCAGCGGATCGGCACGAAGTACACGGTGATGATCGGCCTGTTCATCGTCACCGGCGTGCTGATGTCCTACGCCTCTGAGACCCTTATGAGCTCGGTGCTGTGGGGCTCCGTCGTGCGATTCGCCTTCGGCCTGGGGATGGGCACCGTGATGGCTCCGGCCACCGAGTCGATCATGGCGTCGTTGCCGCTCAACAAGGCCGGTGTCGGATCCGCTGTCAACGACACGACCCGACAGGCCGGGGGTGCGCTCGGCGTGGCGGTGATCGGCTCGATCTTCGCCGCCCGCTACCACGGGCTCATCACCCCGCCGAAGGGCCTCCCCCACGTTGCCGACGCGGCCATCCGCGACTCCATCGGAAAGGCGCTGTACGTCGCGGCCGACAGGCGCGTTCCGGCTCCGCTCGCGCGACAGATCGAATATGCCGCCTCGCGGGCGTTCGTCGGCGGCATGCAGCTCGCGGTGTTCGTCGGGGCAGCGATCTGCCTGCTGGCGGTCGGGCTCGCGTGGAGGTACCTCCCGATGCGCACGATGAACGCGGAACAGGCCGCGGCCGAGGCCGCGCTTCTCGCCGAGCGCGAGCACCGTGGCACCCCCGCCACCGAGTACCCCGTGCCCGTTCTGTCGCGCGAACATCGCGACCAGGACGCGACGTTCGCGTAACAAAACCGGCGGAGGCCGGGATCGGTAGGGTGTGCGCCTATGGCCAGGCCCTCCCGGACGGCCGGCGCATCAGGGCGTCGACGGACGTCGACCTCGACCGCCAACTTCGGCTCGGGCCGTCGCGAGGCCCACGATGCCTCGGCCTTCTACGACCGTTTCGTGCCACCGACGATCTCCACCGAGTCGACCGTCGGAGCGCCCGCCGCGCTCGACGTCATCCACCGTGGTGATTCACGCTCGATGGATGCGGTCCCCACCGCCTCGGTCGCGTTGGTGGTCACGTCACCGCCCTACTTCGCCGGCAAGCAGTACGAGGAGGAACTCGGCGTCGGGGGGGTCCCCGCCGACTACTTCGAGTACCTCGGCCTGCTCCGCGACGTGTTCGCCGAATGCACCCGCGTCCTCGAGCCGGGTGGCCGGATCGCCGTCAACGTCGCCAACCTCGGACGCCGTCCGTACCGCTCACTCTCGGGCGACGTCACGGCGATCCTGTCGGACCTGGGCCTGCTGCTGCGCGGCGAGGTGGTCTGGTGGAAGGGCCGGGCCGCCGGTGGCTCCTGCGCCTGGGGCACCTTCCAACGCCCCTCCAACCCGGTGTTGCGCGACGTGACCGAACGGGTGGTGATCGCGAGCAAGGGCCGATTCGACCGAGCGCTCACCCCCGAGCAGCGCCGGGGTGAAGGCCTGCCCTCGGCCGCCACGATCTCCCGTGAGGAGTTCATGGAGGCCACGACCGACCTGTGGGAGCTCGCTCCCGAGAGCGCCCGACGTGTCGGCCACCCGGCCCCATTCCCCGTCGAGCTCCCACAGCGCGTCATCGAGCTGTACACCTACGAGGGCGATGTCGTGCTCGATCCCTTCATGGGATCGGGTAGCACCGCCGTCGCCGCGGTCCGCACCGACCGCCATTTCGTGGGTTACGACACCGACCCGGCCTACATCGACCTCGCCGTGGCGCGGGTGGCCGAGGAACGCGGACGGCGCTCGGCGTACCCCGCCGACGACCTCGCGACGCTTCGCCCGCGCCTGTTGCCACGCCCGATCGTGACCACCACACCCCGGTCGGACCCGTCGGCCGAGCCGATCGACATCACCTCCGCGGTGGGTCCCGTTCGGACCGCGTTGCGCGAGGGTCGTCCCGCCACAGCCGTCGCCGCCGCGCTGTTGGCGGAGTGCGGCTTCGTCGACCTCCGCACCGACGTACGCCCACGTTCCTCGGGGGTCAGCATCGACCTGGTGGCCACCGACTCGACCGGGCGGGAATGGGCGTTCCTGGTCGCGGGGTCGCTGACGTCGGGTGCCAGCGGCATGCGGAGCGCCGACACGTTCTGGCGCGTGCTCGGCACCGCCGCCGTCCTCCACGAGTACCCGACACGACCCCGAACCGCGGCGCGGACGGCGATGCCGCTCGTGGTGATCACGACCGCACTCCCACCGAGGAGTTCGCCGCGGCGCGCCGCGATGGCCGTCATGAGCGGGCCGGGGGCTCCCGTGCTCGACGTGATCCGACTCCTGGATTCGGCCGACCACGACCGCCTGCGGACCTACGCCACCTCCGGCTGCGCCGCCGGTACGGGCGAGCGCCCGTGACGGCTCCCGCCGCGCCCACCGTGGCCGGGCTGAGCATCGGACCGATCGACCTGGACGTCCCGGTGGTGTTGGCCCCGATGGCCGGCGTGACCAACGCGCCGTTCCGGCGATTGTGTCGGGCCCACGGTGCGGGCCTGTACGTCAGCGAGATGATCACCGCGCGTGCCTTCCTCGAAGGCAACGCGAAGACGCGCCGTCTGACCCACTTCGACGCCGACGAGCCGGTCCGCAGCACCCAGCTCTACGGCATCGATCCGACCGAGGTGGGCGAGGCCGTCCGGCGATTGGTGGAGGAGGTCGGCGTGCACCATGTGGACCTCAACTTCGGTTGTCCGGTGGCCAAGGTCACGCGAAACGGCGGGGGTGCGGCACTGCCGGTTCGACGGCGCCTGCTGTCACGGATCATGCGATCCGCGGTGCGTGCCGCCGAGCAGGCCTCGGGCGGCGCGGTCCCCGTCACCGCCAAGTTCCGCATGGGGATCGACGACGACCACCTCACGTTTCTCGAGACCGGTCGTCGAGCGGTCGACGCAGGATGCGCCGCCATCGCCTTGCACGCGCGTACCGCGACCCAGCTCTACTCGGGCACCGCGGATTGGGACGCGATCGGCGAACTGAAGGCGGCGGTCCCCGAGATCCCGGTGCTGGGCAACGGTGACGTCTGGGAGGCGGCGGACGCCGTCAGGATGGTGGCCCAGACGGGTTGTGACGGCGTCGTGATCGGCCGGGGGTGCCTGGGCAGGCCGTGGCTGTTCGGGGACCTCGGTGCCGCGTTCGCCGGGAGGCCCGTTCCCGACCCCCCACTGTTGGGCGAGGTCACGGCGACCATGCTCACCCATCTCGATCTCCTACAACGATGGGCCGGCGAATGGCTGGGCGTTCGGGAGTTTCGCAAGCACACCGGCTGGTACCTCAAGGGCTACCCCGTCGGCAACGCGTTGCGGCGGTCGCTCAACGTCGTGGAGAGCAGCACGCAGTTGGCCGCCGCGTTGGAATCGTTGGACCCCACCACGGCGATGACCGCGGAGGGGCGGAGGGCCAAGCGAGGCCACCAGCAGGGTCCGCGCCCGGTCAGCCTTCCCGACGGCTGGTACGACCTGGCCGACAGCGACGACGCGTTGGCCGACGGCGCGGAGGCTCCGGGATCGGGAGGCTGACGGCCTCAGCGTGCGATCGACGCGGGACGGAGGGCGAACGACAGGTTCGCGGAGGCGTCGATCGCCGCACCGATCAGCGTGACACCGGTGGTGCGCGATCCACGGAGCCTTCGGGGAATCTCCACGCACAACAGTGCGGGGCGATCCGGAAAGACCCCGCCGACGGGGCTCCGGAGGTCGGTACGGCCGATACGGACCGCGATCGCGGTGATCGCCGTCTCGTCGGAGACGACGAAACCACACACCCGACCGACCGACCCGTAACGCATCGGATTCCCGCTGAGCACTGCGATCCTCGGTGCCGTCGTGTCCCTCGGAGGCGGTGGCGGTGCCGTTGCGGAGTCGGATTGGCCGATGGCGAACTTCGTGCTCGGCAACTCCGTCGCCGAAGGTGCTCCCGCATTGACCGCCGCGCGGAACTGGTTGCCCGTCATCGTCGCCCGTCCCGCGGTGCCCACGACCGTGACGGTCGCACGGTCGGTCCGTCCGGACGTACCGACGTTCCCGCCGATCGACACCGAGGTCACCGAACCGACCGTGCCGCGACCCGCGGCTCGCAGCCAGTTCCCGAGTTGGTCGGGCGTGTAGCCGCGCCGCCACGAGAAGTTGTTGTTGCCGTCGACCTGGTCGAAGGGATCGGGCCGGGCGATCAGGTACGGCAGGGTGGCGGACCAGACGTAGTCACTGCGCGCCGTGTACCCCCCGTTGCTCGACGAATAGAACGCCTGGATCACCGAACCCCCGCTCGTGAGCACCTGCCCCGACGTGGAGTCGACCGCGGCGATCCAGTTGGCACCCGACGGACCCGCCGTCTGGGTGGTGCCCACGTAGGCCTGGTCGGACACCGACGCATACAGGTCGAAATCACCGTTGCGAGGGTGCGCCAGCCGGTACGCGGCGAAGCTCCGCCCGGCGATCGCCTGGCTTCGCAACGCCTCGGTCGGCCACGACGCCGGGACCTCTCCCAGGCCATAGAGGTACTGGTCCATCGAAAGGTCGGCGAGCACCACGCGAAGCGAGCCCGAGACCGGGATGGCCCGCAACGTACCGAACGTGTAGGCACGGCCCGTCGTCGAAACCGTTACCGTCGCTCCCGGGCTCCACGAGAACGCGGCCGGACCTGTGGCGGCCGCCTCGAAGTTGCCGACCGTCGGCGAGATCTGCTGGAAGATCACCGCCGTCGAGAACGGCTGCACGCGAACCGCCTGGCCGTCCCCAGCGATGACCCGGGATGCACCGCCCACCGGCCCGACTCTCAAGCTGCCGCCGCGGACCGTCAGCTCGACGGCGGTCGGCTCACCGAGGCCCACGCGCGGCCCCCCGAGGGACCTCGTCTCCAAGGGTGCACCGGGGTAGTAGAAGTCGAGGATCTGCGCCGCACTCTGACCCGCGAGCGCCCGGCCCTTGGCGCCGTACTGGCTCATCCCCACGCCATGGCCCCATCCCCCGCCGTCGAACACGATCACGCCGTCGCCGCTCTGCGCACCGGCCGCGGCGACGGGCCCTCCTCCCACGAGGGCCGACGACGTCAACACCACCGCGGCGACGAGCCCGGAGATGCGTTTCCACCTGGTGATCCCCATCCTCGTCGACCGTACCGACGACTCCCGAGATTTCCTCCGGAGGGCCGCTCGACCCGCCGAACGGCCCACCCGGACGGGCGCGGCGCCGCTATGGCGCGCTGTCGGGGGCTCATGGCGCGAGAATCGTGCAATGGCCTCGCCGCCGCGCCCCACCCAGGCGTTCCCCCGGCCCGAGTACGACTCGGCGCGCACCGCTCCCCGCAGACCGTCGCTCCCCACGGACCAACTCGACCCGATCGGCTCCGACCCGCCGCGGGCCCCGGCCGCCGGGTCGTACCCCGAGGTCCGCCTCACCCCGAACGGGCCGATCCGCACCTCGGTCGGCCCCGTCGCCGCGGACGCGGAACCCATCGGCGGCCCGCGGCCCCGTGCGAAGACGTCGACCGCGGAGGATCCGACTGCACGTGAGGTCGTGGCGGCGACTCGTCTTGACGTCCGCGTTGCTGGTGGCGTTGTGCGTCGGTTGGCTCGCATCGTCCGCGTTCGGAGGAGGTAGCGCACCGACCACCACCTCCACACCCGAACCCCGCGGTGCATCGTTCTCCGCTCCCGCCGCCACCGCGACCGCCGCGACACTCCCGGGTCGCCTCCAGACCGAATCGGTGCAGGGCGACTCCGAGGACGACCCGAACCCCGCGCTCGCCCGCGGTGCCACGTCCCAGGCGGGCGCGGCCACGGTCGGGGACATCGCGTTGCTGGTCGGCGGCCTCGACCCGTTGCGGGCTTCGATTCCCAACATCGCGCGGGTCGACCTCAGGACCGGGCGCTCCACCGTCGTCGGCCGGCTCCCCCGGGCCATGCACGACACGGCGGTGACGACGCTCCGCGGCCGCGCCCTCGTGATGGGTGGCGCATTCCGCAACAGGATCTACGGAGCGACCTACGCCGTCGACGGGCGCGGGAGAGTCTTCGAGCAGGGTCGACTCCCCCATGCCCGTGCGGGGGCCGGCGCGGCGTCGGCGGCCGACGGTTCGTTCGCAGTGCTCGCCGGTGGACGACAACGCAACGGGCCGAGCATCGACGTGTTGAGGACCGTCGACGGCAGGACCTTCGAGACGATCGGCCGGCTCCTCCACCCCGTGGAGCACCCGGGCGTCGTCGTCGCGGACGGCGCGGTCTGGGTCGTCGGCGGCGAGGTCGACGGCATACCGCAGGCCTTCGTCCAGCGGGTCGACCTGTCGAGCGGGACCACCGTGGAGGGCGCACCGTTGCCTCAGGCACTCTCGGCCGCGTCGGTGTTCGTCGCCGGAGGATCGGTGTTCGTCGCCGGGGGACGCACGACGTCGGGGCGGTCGAACGAGATCCTTCACCTCGACACCCGCACCGCCCCTCCCCCGGTGGTCGAAACCGCGCCCGGCGCCGCGCCGACCACCGATGCCGTCGTCACCCCGGTCCCGACGGTCGGGGTCGCCTCCTTCGCGGGACGCTTGCCCACGACACGATCCGATGCGGCGGTGGTCGTGTCGGGGGACACGGCAACGATGATCGGGGGGCTCGTCACGTACACGCGGCCACAACCCAAGGTCCACGCAGGAACCACCGCCGCCCCCAAGCTCTACGACCAGGCCACGGCGACCTCGGTCCGGATCACCGTCACCTGACGATCCGGCCCGGCCGACGATCGTTCGGCGGGCGGGCCGCAACGCGAGACCCGCCGGGTGCGGTCGCCTCGTACCGCACTCGCGGGCCTACGGTGGCATCGACGACGACGACGAAGGATCCGATCGATGACAGAACCGTTCACGTTGGGAATGATCGGCCTGGGGCGCATGGGTGCGGCGATGGTCGAGCGGATCATGGAGGCCGGTCATCGATGCGTCGTCTTCGACGTCGACGCCGACGCGGTCCGGCGAAGCGCCGCGACCGGTGCGATCGGTGCCTCCGACCTCGAGGACCTCGTCGGACGGCTTCGGACACCCCGCGCCGTGTGGTTGATGGTGCCGGCCGCGTTCGTCGACGACACGATCGCCCGGCTCAGCGCGCTGCTCGATCCCGGCGACATCGTGATCGACGGTGGGAACAGTCACTACCACGACGACATCGCGCGGTCGGCATCGCTGGCCGAGCGCTCCATCCGCTACCTCGATGTCGGCACGTCCGGCGGGGTGTTCGGCCGGGAACGCGGCTACTGCCTCATGGTCGGCGGCGACGCGGAGGCGGTCGCGACACTGACACCGGTGTTCGAGGCGCTCGCGCCGGGGGTGGACGCTGCGCCGCGCACCCCGGGGCGCACCGGGGAGCCATCCACCGCGGAGCAGGGTTGGCTGCACTGTGGCGCTGCGGGGGCCGGCCACTTCGTGAAGATGGTCCACAACGGCATCGAGTACGGGATGATGGCGGCGTACGGCGAGGGTCTCAACATCCTCGCCCACGCGAACGTCGGCACGCAGGCCCAGACCCACGATGCGGAGACGACCCCGCTGCGTCACCCCGAGCACTTCCTGTACGACCTCGACCTCGCAGCGGTCACCGAAGTGTGGCGACGAGGGTCGGTGGTGGCATCGTGGTTGTTGGACCTGACCGCCGCCGCGTTCGGCGACGACCCGCGACTCGACGGCTTCGCCGGCCGCGTCAGCGACTCGGGGGAGGGCCGATGGACCGTCGAGGCGGCGGTGCAGGCCGGTGCGCCCGCACCGGTGCTGGCGACGAGCCTCTTCGCGCGATTCACCAGCCGCGGCGAGGCCGACTTCGGCGACAAGGTGCTGTCGGCGATGCGACACCAGTTCGGCGGTCACGTGGAGAAGCCGGCCGACGGGGCTGCTCGATGAGCGGCCCGGCCGACCCGGGCGTCCTCCGGAGCACGGCCGGATCCGGTGACGGTGCACCACCGGACCCTTCCCCGGTCGAGATCGCCACACCCAACGTCGTGCTGGGCTCGGCCCCCCAAGGGCGGGCCGACGCGCTGGTGCTGTTCGGCGCCACCGGCGACCTCTCACGCCGCAAGCTGTTCCCCTCGCTGTACCAGCTGGCCTCCCGGGATGACTTCGACCTGCCGATCGTCGGCGTCGCCCGCAGCACATGGAACGACGACGCGTTCCGCGACCATGCCGTCCAGGCGGTCGAGGCAGCGGTCGACCAGCCCGATCCGAAGGTCCTCCACCACCTCGTCGACCACCTTCACCTGGTGACGGGGGACTACGCGGACCCGGGACTCTTCTCGACGCTGCGCGACTACCTGGGGACCCTGGGTGCCCGACTCCCCGTCCACTATCTGGCGATCCCACCGTCCATGTTCGAGACCGTGGTGACCTCGCTCGCCAACGTCGGCCTCAACGGCAACTCCCGACTCGTCGTCGAGAAGCCCTTCGGACGTGACCTGCTCTCGGCGAAGGAACTCAACTCGGTGCTGCACCGCTACTTCAACGAGGATCAGATCTTCCGGATCGACCACTACCTCGGGAAGGAGCCTGTTGAGAACCTGCTCGTGTTCCGCTTCGCCAACACGTTCCTCGAACCGGTGTGGAACCGCAACTACGTGGAATCGGTCCAGATCACCATGGCCGAGTCCATCGACGTGGAGGGGCGCGGTGCGTTCTACGACTCGGTCGGCTGCCTACGGGACGTCGTGCAGAACCACCTCCTGCAGGTCGTCGCTCTCCTGGCGATGGAGCCTCCGGTCGGCAACCAGAGCCGCTTCCTCACCGACGAGAAGCTCAAGGTCTTCTCCGCGATGCGAAGCCTCGACCCGTCCAAGGTGGTCCGCGGCCAATACGACGGCTACCTCGACGAGCCGGGGGTGGCGCCGGGCTCCGGTGTCGAGACCTACGTCGCCGCGCAGTTCGAGATCGACTCGTGGCGATGGGCAGGGGTGCCGTTCAACGTCCGCGCCGGCAAGGCGCTCCCCTACAACGCCACCGAGGCCGTCGTCTCCCTCCGCCAGCCGCCGGCGATGCTGTTCGACGAGGCCGGACCGCCATGGCCGGCGACCAACCTCATCCGCTTCCGGCTCGGTAGCAACGACGGGGTCACGATGACCGTCAACGCCAAGGAACCGGGTAGGGAGCTCGACACCCAGCCGGTCGACCTGTCGGTCGACTTCGCCAAGGCGCTCGGAGAACGGTGGGACGCCTATGCCCGCCTGCTCGACGACGCGCTCGACGGCAACCACCGGCGCTTCGGCCGTTACGACGTGGTGGAGGAGACGTGGCGGGTCGTGCAACCGGCCTTGGACAACCCCCGACCCGCACAGCGCTATACCCGCGGCACGTGGGGTCCCGAAGTGGCGAGCGGGCTCGTAGGCTCGGTGGGATGGCTCACCCCCACCCCACCGGGTTGACCTACCCGACCGACCGATCCGGTGGGCGGCCGCTCCGATGCCGACCGCACCCCTCACACACGGCCCCGACCCGAGACCACCGACCCGGGATAGACGAGGAACGATGATCGACTTCCGCACCATCGACCCGGACCAGTTCGCGACCCAGGGCGCCGAACTGATGGCCGCCCTGGTCCGCGACGTGATCGACCGACGCGACGTGTGCCACCTCGCCGTGTCGGGCGGTCGCGCCCCGTGGGCGTTGTTCGGCGAGCTCGCACGGTTCGACCTTCCGTGGAGCAGGCTGCACCTGTGGCAGGTCGACGAGCGGGTCGCACCGGACCGCGACGTCGACCGCAACAGCGTGGGGCTGAAGACCTCACTCCTCGCGATCGCTCCCATCGCCGACTCAAACGTGCACCTCATGAACGTCACCGAACCCGACCTCGACTCCGCGGCGATGGCGTATGCCGACGAGTTGGACCACGCGTGTGGAGGCGTGCTCGACATCGTGCACCTCGGGCTCGGAGCAGACGGCCATACGGCGAGTTGGCCCCCCGGAGACCCCGTGCTCGACGTCGCCGACCGTGACGTCGCGGTCAGCGGGCTCTACGCGGGGTTCGTACGAATGACCCTCACGGTGCGCTGCGTCAACCGCGCACGGCAGCGCCTGTTCCTCGTCACGGGCAGCGACAAGGAGCGCGCGGTCGACGCCCTGCGCCACGGCGGCGACATACCGGCGGCACGCGTCAGCACCGACGACACCATCGCGCTGGTCGCCCTGCCACCCCCACTCGATCCCGGCCTCGGCTGACACTCGGGCCCCGGGGGTTCGCAACTCCGCACCCGCGCTCGCAACCCCATGATGCAGCGACGTAGGTTGGCCCCATGGCCGACTTCGACTTCTCCGAACTCCTTCCGTTGGGCCCCGACGAGACGCCGTACACCCTCGTGAGCACCGACGGGGTGTCAACCTTCGAGGCAGGAGGCGACACGTTCCTCCGCGTCGAGCCGGAGGTGCTCACCTCGCTGACCGCTCGTGCGATGCGCGACATCGCCCACCTCCTGCGGCCCGGCCACCTCCAGCAGCTCCGCAACATCCTGTCCGACCCCGAGGCCAGCTCGACCGACCTGTTCGTCGCGATGTACCTCCTCCAGACGGCGGCGATCGCCGCGGGTGGCGTGCTGCCGATGTGCCAGGACACCGGTACCGCGATCGTCAAGGCCAAGAAGGGCCAGTTCGTGGTCGTGCCCGGGGGCGAAGACGAACGACACCTGGCCCGGGGCGTGTACGACACCTATCTCACGTCGAACCTGCGCTACTCCCAGATGGCACCCCTCACCATGTGGGAGGAGCGCAACACCGGCAACAACCTCCCGGCCGAGATCAAGATCTCCTCGATCGACGGCGCCGAGTACAAGTTCCTGTTCATCGCGAAGGGAGGTGGGTCGGCCAACAAGAGCTACCTCTTCCAGGAGACCAAGGCGCTGCTCAACCCCGCGTCGATGCGTGAGTTCTTCGACCGCAACCTCCGCTACATCGGTACGTCCGCCTGCCCGCCCTATCACCTGTCGATCGTCATCGGCGGTACCTCCGCGGAGTTCTGCCTCGAGACGGCCAAGCTCGCGTCGACCCGCTACCTCGACTCGATGCCCACCACCGGGGACATGTCCGCACACGGCTTCCGCGACCTCGACATGGAGGCCGAGGTCCTCGAGATGACCCGTGGCTTCGGTATCGGCGCGCAGTTCGGCGGAAAGTACTTCTGTCATGACGTTCGGGTGATCCGGCTGCCCCGCCACGGAGCGTCGTGCCCCGTGGGCATCGCCCTGTCCTGTTCGGCCGACCGCCAGGCGCTTGCCAAGATCACCGCGGAAGGGGTCTTCCTCGAGCAACTCGAGACCGATCCGGCGCGGTTCCTGCCCGACGTGACCGACCGCCACCTCGGTGGCGACGTCGTCGCGATCGACCTGAATCGCCCCATGGACGACGTGCGCGCCGAGCTGAGCCGCTACCCCGTCAAGACCCGCCTCGCCCTGAACGGGACGATGATCGTGGCCCGCGACATCGCTCATGCGAGGATCTCCGAGCGCCTCGACGCGGGTGATCCACTCCCCGACTACTTCCGCGACCACGCCGTGTACTACGCAGGCCCGGCCAAGACCCCCGAAGGAATGCCGTCGGGTTCGTTCGGACCGACGACCGCGGGGCGGATGGACGGCTACGTCGAGAAGTTCCAGGCTGCCGGCGGTTCGTTCGTGATGCTCGCAAAGGGCAACCGCTCCAAGGCGGTCACCGACTCGTGCAAGGCTCACGGCGGCTTCTATCTCGGATCGATCGGGGGGCCCGCCGCCAAGCTCGCGCGGGACTGCATTCGCCACGTGGAAGTCCTCGACTATCCCGAGCTGGGGATGGAGGCGGTCTGGCGGATCGAGGTCGAGGACTTCCCCGCGTTCATCGTGGTCGACGACAAGGGCAACGATTTCTACGCCGAGGTCACGACACCGGTGTCACTGCGGCGATAGCGGGCCGAGCACCTCCCCTGCCCGGTCATTGGAGGTGCTCACACAACGACGCGACCACCGAGTCGAGACGAGCGAACCCCGCCACCGTCGCCCGGAACCCCAGCTCGTCCACCTCCAGCAGACCCGCCCGCGCCGCACTGCACGCCGCGGCGACCACGACGGAGGGAAGCGGCGCTCCCGTGCGCTCCATGACCTCGCCCCAGCGGAGCCCCTCACGAACCCTCAGGCCACAGAGCACGACGTCGGTCACCAGGTCCGCCCCGACCACTTCTGCGACCTCGGGCTCGTCGCCTGCGAGCCAAGCCCGGAGCGTCGGGTTGTGTACCCGGGACACCGACGGTGGACCGCCGGGCGACCTCGGCGCCTCGACCCTCAACGAGGCGGCGCCGGGACCGACCCCCAGGAAGGGCTCGTGGCGCCAGTAGCCCAGGTTGTGACGGCATCGCGAATCGGGACGCGCATGGTTCGAGACCTCGTAGCGCTCGAAGCCCCGTCCGCCGAGCACCGACGACGCCACGTCGATCGCCTGCGCGGCGTCGTCGTCGTCCACCCTCATCGCACGGCGCGCCCACGCGGTGCGCTCCTCGATCGTGAGGACGTACATCGACACGTGCCGCGCGCCGGAGTCGACCGCGACCGTCAGGTCGTCGGCGAGCCGCTGGCCGGCAAGGGCGCCCATGATGTCCACCGCCACCACCCCGGACGGAACACGGGCCTCGGCGACCTCGACACAACACTCGACCGCGAGCCGGGCCCGGGTCGCGTCGTGGGGCCGTTCGAGCCATCCCAACACCGAATCGTCGAAGGACTGCGCGCCGATGCTGAATCGGTTCACACCCAAACCGGCCCATGCCGAGGCCGCGTCGGGGTCGGCGGTGGAGGGATGCACCTCCAACGTCACCTCCGCATCGTCGCCGGGACACCACCCGGTGTGCCGTCGTACCGACGCCAGAAGGCGCTCCAACTCGTCGATCCGCAACCCCGACGGCGTCCCCCCACCGAGGTAAAGCGAGTCGAGGGCGAAGGCCGTCCGCTGTGACGCGTCGGCGAGTTCCTCGTCGAGACGCCGCAGGAAGTCCTCCACTCCGTCGTCACGACGGAGTGTGACGTGGAAGTTGCACCACGGACAGATCGACGGGCAGAAGGGCACGTGCACATAGAGGCGCCGGATCGCCGTAGCCTCCTCAGCCATGTCCCCACCCGATCTGAGCCGGCCGCAGATCGCGTGGGCGATCCACGTGTTCACCGCCGTCGGGATCATCGCCGGCTTCCTCGCCCTCCTGTCCGCCTTGGACGGCAGTCCCCGCGCCTCGCTGACATGGATGATGGTCGCGATGGTCATCGACGGGCTGGACGGGCCGATCGCCCGTCGCTACGAGATCTCCGCGGTGCTCCCCCACATCGACGGACATGTCATGGACCTCATCATCGACTACGTGACCACGGTCGTTGCGCCCGCGTTCTTCATCCACGAGTTCGGCCTGCTCCCCAAGGGCTTCGGCCTGCTGGGTGTCTCGCTGATGTTGCTGAGTGCCCTCTACCTGTTCTCCCTCACCGACATCATGACCGAGGACCACTACTTCCGCGGCTTCCCGGCGATGTGGAACCTGGTCGTGAACGTGATGTTCGTGCTCCAGAGCCCGAGGATGGTCAACGCGGTGATCGTGGTCGTGTTGACGGTCTTCACGATCGTGCCGGTCCGGTTCATCCACCCGGTGCGGGTGCGCGACCTCCGGTCGATCACGCTCCCGGTGCTCGTGATCTGGCTCGCCGCCCTGGTTCGACTGACGTGGATCCTCAAGCATCGGACCGAGTTCTGTGCGGTGAGCTGCCTGGGGACCGACGAGCGGATCATGCAGGCGATCGTCTACCTGGGTGCGTTGTGGATCGTCGGCGTCGGTGTCGCCCGCACGATCAAGGGTGCGCCGCTGCAGCACCATCCTCCGGAGGCTCGGCCGGCTTGAGACGGACCGGGCCGAAGTTCTCGTGCTTGAGCCCGACCTTTCCGTCGTAGAACTCGGCGATCAGGGCCATGTCGGCGTCGATGTCACCCGATGGCGTCAACTCGATGCCGAATCCGACGCGGCGCCGGGACTTGTCGATGAACGCGAGGGAGATCGGGACCCCGGCCCGTTCGGCGATCCGGTAGAAGCCGCTCTTCCAGTGTTCGGTGCGGCTACGCGTCCCCTCCGGGGGGATCGCCAGCATCAGGCCGGGGTTCCTGCGAAACTCGTCCGCCATCTGCCCGACCAGCCCACTCGGCGCGCTCCGGTCGACCGCGATCCCTCCGGTGGCGCGCAGCAGCGGACCCAACACGGGCGGCTTGAACAGCTCCTCCTTGCCCAGCCACGACAGCGTCATACCGTTGGACCACGCGACGAAGATCATCAACAGGTAGTCGACGTTGGAGGTGTGCGGAGCACACACGATCACCGACCCCACCGACGGTGGTCGACCCACCGCCTTCCAGCGCCACAAACTCAGTGCCAGACGTGACAACCAGGCTCGGATCCTGACCGCCATCACCGGTCCCGGGCGATGCCGAACGAGGCCTTCCAGCCGAGTGCCGCGGCGGGCACGGCCACGCCGAGGGTCCCGGCCATCCCCTTCGTGCCCAGCTCCTCCCGGCACACCACCGCGATGGCCGCGTCGGCCGTGTCGGCGACCGCGCCCATCCGTACCCAGTCCACCTCCGGTTGTTCGCGGTTGAGCGATACCAACGCCCCGGCACCCAGGACCGTGTCGCGGATGCCGAACAGGCGAGTCATCCACCGCAGCATCGGCGAGGACTCCGGTCCCGCCAGCTTGAGCACGACGTTCGGGGCTCCCAAGCACAGGAGGCCGACGAGAAGTCGGCCTGCAGCGACGAGCCGGGCGGTGAGCAGGTCATCCATCGCTGCATCGTTGCACACCCCGACGTCGCGCCGCTCGCGAGGGCGAATGCCGTGTGCCGGCCCTGCAGCGGGAGCCGGCACGTCCTCGCCTCCGACCGCTCAGCCGGACGGGTCCGTCGCCCGCCGCCGGACAGGTCCGGCTCGTCCGGCTCGTCCTGCTCGTCCGGCCGGAGCGACTCCACGGACGACGCGTGCGGCGAGGTCCGGCGGAGGTCACCGACGACCGACACCGTCATCGCGGCGATCGGGACGGCCACGAACGCCCCGAAGACCCCCGCGGCGACCCCTCCACCGGCGACGAGCAGCAGCGACGCGAGCGGATGCAGCGCCAGGTGCCTCGACGCGAGGTACGGGTACATGACGTTCGCGTCGAGCTGCTGCACCACCAGCACCACCAATGCCATGATCAGCGCGGTTCCCACTCCCTTGGAAACGAGTGCCACCAGCACGACCAGCGCTCCCGAGAAGATCGCCCCGACCATGGGGATGAACGCCACCAGGAACACGATCGTCGCCAACGCGAACGCGACCGGGAGCCCGGCGATCGCCGCGGCGGTGCCGATGCAGACCGAATCGACCACCGCCGAGGTGAGGGTCACCCGCGTGTAGTTCACGAGCGTGTTCCAGCCGATCCGGCCCGCCGAGTCGACCCTGGCCCTCCCCGGCGGGGGGAAGGCCCGACAGAACCAGGTCCACATCAGCGACCGGTCCTTCATCACGAACAGCGTGGTAATGAGAGTGAGCAGCCCGGCTGCGAGCATGCTGGCCCCGGTGCTCAAGGCCGACAACGTACCGTCGACGATCTTGCTGGGGTCCTTCCTCGCGCCGCTGATCGCCTTGTTGAACGCTTCCTCGAGCTGACCGGGCCGCATGTGCAGCGGCCCGCGGTGCAACCAGTCGTTGAGGTGGTCGAGACCGCTCCCCGCCTGATGCGTCAACGTGTCCCAGTTAGCGGAGAACTGGCTGACGGCGAGCACCGCGATGGAGGTGACGACCGCCACCCCGAACAGGAACGCCACCGGCCAGGCCCTTCCGTGTGACCAACCCCGATCGATCAGGCCACGCCGCACCGGTTCGAGGAGCGCTGCGATGACGGTGCCGACGATGAGCGGGATCACGATCAACGAGATGTAGGAGAGCCCCCAGATCGCGACCGCCAGGGCCGCCGCGACCACCAGGAGGCGACCGGACCATTGCGAAGCCCTCACCAACGGCACGGGTACGAGTGTCGACGGCCGGGCCGGGTCCTCGACTCGGCGGACCCGGTACTCCCCACCGACCTCCTCCAACGAGGGCCCGCGGTCCGGGCGCAACAGCGACGAGCGAACCACCATCCGCGCCGCGGCTCGTGCGCGTGATCGCGCAGGGCTCTCGGACTCCGTCACGGAGTGCCCCACTCGAAGCGATGGGTGTGGATGCCGAAGTACAGGAAGCTCTCCACCCGCCGGACCCCCTTCACCGCCTTGACCCTCCGACTCACGAGGTGCAGCAGTGCGTCGGCGTCGTGAGCGATCACCTCGACGAACAGGTCGAACCCGCCGGCGGTCACCACGATGTAGATCACCTGGTCGAGCATCGACAACTCGTCCGCGACACGTTCGGGGTCGCCGTCCACCTCGATGCCCAGCATCGCCATGACCGGGTAGCCCAGCGCCTGGGGATCGGTGACCCCGACGACCCGGACCAGACCGGAGTCGACGAGGCGTTGGACCCGGGGGCGGACCGCCGTCGCGGAGAGCCCGACCCGGGAGCCGAGGTCCGCATAGCTCACCCGGCCGTCGTGTTGCAGCTCGGCGACGATGTGACGGTCGATCTCGTCCAGATCGACGGGGGTTCGACTCACGGCACCACCCAGGAAGCGACCGACCGCGACGCGGTCAGGACGCCATTGTGTCAGTACCGCGCCGGTTCTCCACGAGACTGTTCCCCCCGTCGACGACCAGCACCTGTCCGCACATGTACCCACCCGGGCGTGCCAGCATCTCGACGACCGCGGCGATCTCGCCCGGTGTACCCGCTCTGCCCAGGGGCGTCGAGGCCGCCGCGGTGGTCTCGGCGTCGGTGGACGAGCCGGTCGCCATCCACCCCGGTGCCACGGCGTTGACGATGATCCCGTGTCGTGAGAGCTCGACCGCGGCGGCCCGGGTGAGACCGGCGATCCCGGCCTTGGCGGCGTGATACCCGACCTCTCCCTCGAAGGCCATCGCGGTGCCGCTCAGGGATGAGACGTTGACGATCCGACCGCTTCCCGACCCGCGCATCAACGGGACGACGGCGCGGGTCATGTTGAAGGCGGTCGTGAGGTTGCGGTCGAGTGCGTCGTGCCACATCGCGTCGGTCACCAACTCGAGTGGTGCGGAACGTGGTGCCGCGTTGTCGACGGTCATCCCCGCGGAGTTCACCAGCACGTCGAGGCGCCCGAAACGTTCCTCGATCGCCTCGACGAGCCGATCGCACACCAACGGATCGATCAGGTCGCCGATGAACCCCACGGCGTCGAAGTCCTCGTCGAGGAGCGATGCGACACGATCGTGGATCCGCTCACCGGTCGCGCCGATCGCGACGGTGCATCCGGCGATGGCCAGCCGACGAGCGACGGCGAAACCGATTCCATCGGGGCTGCCCGCGCCCGTGACGACGGCAACCGACCCTTCGAGCGATTCGTCCGGGAACTGACTCGGGGTCATGGAGTGGTTTGTACCAGAGCCCCGGTCGACTCCCGCGCCGCGGGGGCGAGGAGAGCGTCGAGCGCGGCGATCGCGACGTCGACCTGCGCATCGGTGGGCTCGGCGGTCGTGAAGCGCTGGAGCCACAGCCCGGGGGCGGCGAACAGGCGTCCCGACACGGTATGCGCCGAGGTGCCGGCGGCACGCATCACCTCATAGGAGATGCCGACCACGACCGGTGCCAGCAACACCCTCGACAGCACCATTGCCGGTGCCGGGAGCGAACCCACCACGGAGAACACGACGATCGACACCGCGAAGATCAACCCGAAGAAGTCGGTGCCACAACGTGGATGACGGGTGCTGTGGTTCCGCGCCGCCGGGACGTCCACCGGTCCGCCGGCCTCGTACGCGGCCACCACCATGTGCTCCGCACCGTGATACTCCAGGGTCTCCCGCACACCCGGCAGCCTCGACAGCATCGCGAGGTACGCGACGAACAGTCCGAGGCGGGCGAGCCCCTCGACCACGGCGATCCCCACGGGACCACCGAGCAGACGACCGAACCCCGTCGCGATACCGAGGGGGACGAACAGGAACGCGGCGACGACGGTACCGACCACCGTGACGACCACCGCCCGTTCGCGGATCGACGTGACCGGACCACCGTGCGACGAACCATTCGGCGTCCCCTGCTCACGGGACCAACGCATCGCCCGCATCCCGATCCGAACGGAGTCGACCAGCGCGCCCGTACCTCGAAGCACCGGGACCCCTCGCCAACGGGCCAAGGCGGGAGTGGCCTCCGCACGAAACGACGCGATCGACCCGTCGGCACGGCGGGCGGCGGCCGCCCAGGTGGAACCACGACGCATCATCACCCCGTCGATCAAGGCCTGCCCACCGACGAGATCCCGTGCCATCAGGTCGAGCGTAAGGACCGTCGGTGACGATGCAACCTCCCACCCGGGACGCCACCGACTAACCGGCGAGACCGATCGGCCCCAGACGACGCCGGGGCGTCGGGCAGCGATCATGCTCGGCGGTGCTGGCGCCACACCGCTCTCGTGGGACAGGATCTCCCCCATGAAGGTGTCGGTCATCTACGAGAGCCGTACGGGCAACACGGCGAAGGCCGCAGGGCTCATCGCGCAACGAATCGCGGAGCGGGGCCATGCCGTCGCCCTCTCCGCCACCGATTCGATCGACCTCAAGGCGCTCGCCGAAGCCGATGTGGTCGTCGTCGGCACCTGGACCGACGGTGCGATCCTGTTCGGTCAGCGTCCGGGGAGCGGCGGCGCACTCGCCCGGAACCTGCCGGACCTGTGGGACAAACCCACCTTCTCCTTCGTCACCTACGCGGTGCGGGCGGGCAACGTACTGAAGCCGTTCCGCACGCTGCTCGAGTCCAAGGGTGCCAAGGTCCTCGGCGGCCTCGAACTTCACCGCCGACACCTCGACACCGATGCCCCCGACTTCGGTGACGCCGTCGTGGACGCCGCGATCGCCGACGGCCTCGACGGGGATCCGAGCCGGCCGCGGCATCGAACGCTCCCTCCCCGGCCGCGGCCCCGACCGACTCCTGACATCGCCACACCCGTCGCGTCCGGCCGACGCGATCCACACCGCCACCGCACAAGGGGGACATGACATGCGCGGCACCATGATGGATTTCCCGCTCACGCTCACGCACCTGCTCGACAGGGCCGAGCGCCTCTTTCCGAGGAAGGAGATCCACACCAACACCCCCCACGGTGTGCAGACCACGACCTACGGATCGTGGGCCGATCGGACCCGAAGACTGGGCTCGGTGCTCGACGATCTGGGCATCGCCGCGGACGGTCGCGTCGGGACCTTCGCGTGGAACACGGACCGGCACCTCGAGCTGTACTTCGCGCCGGGTTGCACCGGACGGGTGTGCCACACGATCAACCTCCGCCTGTTCCCCGAACAGCTCGACTACATCGTCGACCACGCCGAGGACGAGGTGCTGTTCGTCGACAACTCGGTCGCTCCCCTGCTGTGGCCCCGCCTCGCCAACATGAAGACCGTTCGACACGTCGTGGTGATGAACGACACCGGCGCACCGGCCCCGGAGGGAGCTCCCTCGCACGTCACGGTGCACGACTACGAGGAACTGCTCGCGACCGCCTCACCGCGGGAGTTCCACGTCGACGACGAGCACTCGGCCGCCGCGATGATGTACACGTCGGGAACCACGGGCCATCCCAAGGGTGTGGTGTATACGCACCGCTCGATGGTGCTGCACACCTTCGGCGTGATGATGGCCGACAGCGCGGCCGTGAGCGAGCACGACGTTCTGTTGCCCGTGGTGCCGATGTTCCATGCCAACGCGTGGGGCTTCGCGCATGCGGCGGTCGCTACGGGTGCGACACTGGTGATGCCCGGTCCCGACCTGTCGCCCAGGACGCTGGTCGATCTTATGGAGCGGTTCCGCGTCACCTTCACCGCAGGGGTGCCCACCATCTGGATGGGTGTGCTGGGCGAGCTCGACGGGCGGGACGTCTCGTCCTTGCGCCTGGTTGCGTGCGGAGGGTCGGCGGTGCCGCCGTCGCTGTCGGAGGGCTTCCGGGCCAAGATCGGCCTGCCGATCTTCCAAGCCTGGGGGATGACCGAGACCTCACCGGTGGCCGCGGTGGGCACCATCAAGAGCTATCTCGACGACACGCCCGAGCGCCGGGCGACGGTGGGTATCGTCGTCCCCGGCGTCGAGTTTCGCACCGTCGCACCCGAGACCACCGACGTACTGGCCTGGGACGGCGAGTCCAGCGGTGAGCTCCAGGTACGGGGGCCCTGGATCACAGGCCGCTACTACAACGACGACCGCTCCAAGGACGGCTTCACGGCCGACGGCTGGCTCCGCACCGGCGATGTGGCGACCGTCGACGAGGAGGGCTACATCAAGCTCGTCGACCGGACGAAGGACCTGGTCAAGTCGGGCGGTGAGTGGATCAGCTCGGTTGAGCTCGAGAACGAGATCATGTCGCACCCCGACGTGGCCGAGGCGGCGGTGATCGGTGTGCCACACGAGAAGTGGGGCGAACGCCCTCTGGCGTGCGTCGTGCCTCGCGAGGGCGCCGAGATCACGGCCGACGAGGTGATCGCACACCTCACCCCTCTGGTCGCCAAGTGGTGGCTCCCCGACGACGTGGTGTTCGTCGAGGAGATCCCCAAGACCTCGGTGGGGAAGTTCTCGAAGAAGGACCTCCGCGATCGCTTCGCGGAGCATCGCTGGAGCCTCCCTTCGACCTGATCGAAGGTCGGAGATCGACACTCGACGACACCCCCACCGTCGACTTCGCCACCGTGCCACCGGTCGGAGGGCGGTCGGCCCGAGCCGACTAGCGTTGCGCCCCATGCGTCTGCGCTCCCTTGCCCTCGGTGCCCTGTTGACAGTCCCGTTCGTGGCGACCGCGTGCCCCGCCGACCCCGGCACCACGACTCCCACGACGGTGGCGACGACGACGACCACCACCACGACGACGACCACGACCATTCCGTCCTCGACGTGGCAGCAGGACATGCTCGCATCGATCAACGCGAACCGCGCGACGGCAGGTGTCGCCCCGCTGTCGTCGTGTCGCAACCTCCAGAACGCCGCGGTCGCCCACTCCGCCGACCAGGCCGCCACCAACAACATGAGCCACACCGGTTCGGACGGATCGGACATCGCGGTCCGTGCCGAACGGGCGGGGTATGTCGGCTGGAGCTGGTTGGGCGAGAACGTCGCCGCCGGGCAGACGTCGGTCACCCAGGTGATGAACGCCTGGATGAACAGCTCGGGTCATCGGGCCAACCTGCTGAACGCGACGTTCACCCACGTGGGGCTCGGTCGGGCCGCCGCCGGCAACGGCACGCTCTACTGGACCCAGGACTTCGGAGCGGGCGGTACCTGCTGAGGGGTTTCGCTCCGGATCAGGGGAGACGGCCGGGCGACGCGGCCAGGACGCCCATCGTTCGCTCCTCAGCGGCGCTGCCGGGCGATGGCCCCGGCCACCGCGGAGCCGAGTGAGGGTTCATCCACGATCCGATCGATGAGCCCCGCCTCGAGGAGTTCCGCGGAGCCGACTCGTTGGATCGTCGCGATCTCCGGCGCGTGGTCCGTGTCCCGATGCACGATCAGCGACCCCGCCTCGGGGGCGATCGGCCCGAACCAGCTACCGGGCAATGCCAGGCGTGCCCGTCCACCGAACCATGCCATCGCCGCGCCCCCGCTCCCCTGACCACCGAGCACCGTGACCGTCGGTACGGACAGCGCGGCGAACCGGTCGGCCGAGCGAGCCAGCTCCGCCGCGAATCCGGACGACTCCTCCAGGCCCGACAACCGCGCTCCGGCGGTATCGATCACCGCGACCACCGCGAGGTCGAGCGACTCGGCCACCTCGAAACCACGGCGCGCCACCCGGAGGTCCGCGACGCCGGGCCTCGCACCCAACCGGTGACCCAGCACGACCGCGGCCTCGGTGCCGATCCGGCAGATCCCCACCACCACGTCGGTGGCGGCCGAACCGGCCTTGTCACCGGACAGCTCGACGAAGGACTGTCCGAGCAGCCCGTCCACCACCGCGCGGTCCCGGGGACCACGCGCGGCGGTCACGGCCTCCCAACCGCGCAACCCGGTGGAGTCCCCCACGCCATCGACGCCGGCCGACGCGGTGTCCACGTCGGCCGCCTCGTCACCGGAGTCACGGGCCAGCAGTGACAGGAGCTTCGAGGTTCGGGCGGCCAGGTCCTCGGGGGCGACGATGGCGTCGAGGATCCCGTGTCGATACAACGACTCGGCACGTTGGGATTCGGGTGGGAGGATCGGTTCGCCGAGTTGTTCGGCGACCCGCGGCCCGGTGAACCCGACGAGCGCGCCGGGCTCCGCCCAGGTGACGTCGCCCAGGGATCCCCATGACGCCAACACACCGCCGGTCGCGGGGTGGGCGAGGTAGACGACGAACGGCAGGTGCGCCGCGGCGAGGCGGCGCCGCGCCGCGACGAGGTCGAGCATCCGGACGAAGGCAGCCGGCCCCTCCTGCATCCGCACCCCGCCGGAGTTCGCGATCGCCAGCACCGGTAGGCGCGACGTCACCGCGTGGTCGAGCGCCGCGACGAAGCGGTCGGCGGCCACTCGCCCCAACGTCCCGGCTGCATGGTCGAATCGACACCACACGACCAGCAGTGGGTGCCGGTCGAGTTGCACGACCGCCGCACTCAACGACTCGTCGAGGGGGAACAGCGGCTCGATCGTGCCGTCGGGCGAGCCGGGCTCCTCCCCGATTCCCTCGGTCGGCGCACCGAGCAGTCGCTCGACCCATTCGCCCGTCATGTGCGATACGACGCGCTACAGCCCGAGCGGCGGGATCACCGCCTCGATCAGCACCGGGCCCCGCTCTGCGAGCGCGGCCTCCAACTGCTCGTTGAAGTCCTCGGCCGTGAGTGCACGCGACGCCTTGACACCCATCCCTCGGGCGAGCGCCACGAAGTCGAGGTCCGGCCCCGTGAGGTCGAGCATGCGACGCGCCTTCGGGCCGATCGTCTCGGCACCCACCCGGTTGAGCTCCATGTTCAGCACCGCGTAGCTGTGGTTGGCGAACACCACGGTCACCACGTCGCGACGCTCGCGTGCCTGGGTCCACAGGCACTGCATCGTGTACATGGCCGAGCCGTCCGCCTCCAACGACAACACCTTGCGGTCGGGACACGCGACCGCCGCACCGGTGGCGAGCGGCATCCCGATGCCGATCGCGCCGCCGGTGAGGCACAGCCAGTCGTGACGCGGGCCACCGGCCGTGGCACCGGGAAGGAAGAGCCCCGACGTATTGGCCTCGTCCACGACGATGGCACGATCGGGAAGCTGTGCGGCGATCGCCTGCGCGACCGACTCGGACGTGAGCTCGCCGGTGGGTCGGTCGGGTCGGGCCGGCGACGCCACGGCCACATCACCCGGAGCGTCCAGGGCCGTCGCCACCGCCTCCAACAAGGCCACCGGATCGACGGTCGTGTCGACCGTGGTCACCTCGCAACCCTCCGGGGTGAGCACCGACGCCTTGTCGGGATAGGCGAAGAACGACACCGGAGCGGGCGTGTCGACGGCCACGAGGTGGGTCGCGCCGTCGAGCTGCATCTGCGCGAACTCGGCGAGGTAGGCGAGACGCTCGACCGACGGCAGGCCGGCACCGCGTTCGTGCCGGGCGGGAAAGGTCTCCGAGAACAACCGCGCACCGGTGGCCGCCACGACGCGGGCCGCGGCCACCAGCCCCGCCTCGCGCATCGTCCGCCCGCCGACGAGCAGCACCGCTCCCGGTGTCGACAGGGCCGAGCACACCTCGGCCACCAATGAATCGGCCACCGCGCCCGGCGGCACCGGCGGGGTCGGCTCCACCGGACCGGGTGCGTCGGACCAGCAGACGTCGGCGGGAAGTATCAACGTCGCGACCTGCCGAGGTGAACCCATCGCCGCGGCGACGGTGTCGGCGGCGTCGCGGGCGACGTCCGCGGTAGTGGTCGATCGGCGCACGAAGGTGGAGCAGGCCGATGCCACCGAGTCGATGTCGCTCTCGAGGGGCGCGTCGTAGCGCTTGTGGTAGGTCGCGTGGTCCCCCACGATGTTCACAACCGGGGTTGCCGCCCTCCGGGCATTGTGCAGGTTGGCGAATCCGTTGCCCAGTCCGGGACCCAGGTGCAGCAGGGTCGCCGCGGGGCGATCAGCCATCCGTGCGTAGCCGTCGGCCGCACCGGTCGCACCGCCCTCGAACAGGCAGAGGATCCCCCGCATCGGTTCGACCTCGTCGAGCGCCGCGACGAAGTGCATCTCGGAGGTGCCGGGATTGGTGAAGCACACCTCCACGCCGGCGTCCGCGAGGGTTTCGATAAGTGCACGGGCTCCGTTCATGTCGGTCCTTGGGGTGGTGGCTCGGCCGTCGGGCCGGGTGGCGGTTTGTCGGGTGCGGGCACGGTCCGGGCCGAAGGGTCCGAGGTCGTGGACACGGTCAGAAGACGGCGCCGGGATTGAGGATGCCGTTCGGGTCGAAGGCGACCTTGATCCGCCGCATCAGGTCGATCTTGGCGGGGTCCTCCAACGCGAGGAAGTAGCCCCGCTTGTCGGTGCCCAGCCCGTGCTCACCCGAGATCGCTCCGCCCAACTCCATGGCCTCCCGGTAGAGCCTGGTCATGACGGTGTGTCGCACCTCCGGATCGGCCTGGAAGATTCCCATGTGGACGTTCCCGTCACCGGCGTGGCCGCATCCGGCGATCCACGAGCCGGTCTCGGCGCCGAGCGCGCTCACCCGCTCCATCAGCGCGGGGATCGCCGCGCGGGAACGACGACGTCCACGACCTCGTTCGCACCGTTGGCCTTCGCCAACCAGAACGCCTTCTCCCTGGCCTCGATGAGCTTCGACGCCGCACCCGCGGGCAATACGTACACGTCGACGGCTCCGAGGCCGGCCAACATCTCCCCGGCGCGCTCGACGTCGGCGTCGAGGCGGTCGGCGTCCGCGTTCTCGAGGACGACGACCAGGTAGGCGAGCGCCGAATCCTTCACGTCACGGGGAATACCGAGGTCGAGCTCGCCCGACGCGGTCATCGCCGCCATCGTCAACATGTCGATGTACTCGAGGATCTGCGGCCCGAGGCCGGAATCGACCACGCGGGGCACCGCGGTGGTCACCTCGTCGAGGGTCGCGAAAGGCACCAGCAACGTCGTCGCGTGGGCGAGGCGCGGCTGGAGGCGCAACGTCGCCTCCGTGACCAGTGCGAGCGTGCCCTCCGAACCGATCACCAGTTGGGTCAGGTCGTAACCGGTCGAGATCTTCGCGACCTTCC
Organism: Microthrixaceae bacterium; assembly: GCA_041394325.1. GTDB lineage: Bacteria > Actinomycetota > Acidimicrobiia > Acidimicrobiales > Microtrichaceae > JAWKIJ01. Next base: position 1,650,687 of record JAWKIJ010000001.1, on the reverse strand, counting down.
CGCCGGAGCGGATCACCTCGCCGGTGGGGAGCACCGCTTCGATACCCGACACGTTGTGACGGGTGACGCCGTACTTCACGGCGCGCATCCCGCCGGCGTTGGTGCTGACGTTGCCTCCCAGGCTGGCCGAGTACTCGCCGGGGAACACCGGGTACACGAGGCCCAACGGGGCGAGTTGCTCGTCGAGCCGGTCCAGGGTCACACCCGGCTGGACGACGGCCACGTGGTTGTCGCGGTCGATCTCGAGTACCCGGTCCATCCGGTCGAACGCGACCACGATGCCGCCTCGGCGCGGCACACATCCACCCGACAGGCCGGTACCCGCGCCGCGACCGGTGACGGGGACACGGTGTTCGTCGGCGTAGCGGAGGATCGCGGACACCTCCCCGGTCGAACCCGGCAGAACCACCGCGCCGGGCCGGGACCACTCCGCATGCAACGACTCGTCGTGGGAGAAGTCGTCTCCGCGTCGTCCGCCGAACGCACGTGAGCGCCACCCACGATCCCGCCGAGCGCGTCGAGCAGGTCGGCGGGGACCGGTGCCCGTGGTGCCGCCTCGACGTCCGCCGCGGATGTGTGCAGACCCATCCGACTCCTCCCCCACGATCGGTCGCCGATGTTCTACCCGGCGGGCGGCACTACGTTCCAACCACGTGACCACCGACCCGTTCCCACATCGGCGGGCGAGCGCCACCCCGCTCGCCTCCCTGCAACCCGGCACGTTGATCCTCGTCGGAGGCGACCGGGTACTCGTGGTCGACGAGGAGATGGCAACGGCGTTCCAGCCGGGGGATCGCCTCGTCGTCGCCGACGACGAGGTGTTGCGTATCGGTGCCACCGACGCGGCGATCGCCGCCGAGGCCGTCGGAGCGGCGGCCGAGGCGTTCGCGTCGATGGGCGCCGTCACCGATGAGCAGATCACCGCGTTCTTCGAACAGTTCGCCTCCCGACTCGAGGACGACGCCGTGTTCAGCCCGATCGCCGACGCGAACGATGCCGACGTCGCGGCGGCATCCGCCAGAGGACGCTCCACAACCCGCCTGGTGCTGAGCCCGACGATGCGCTCGGACATGGTCGCGGGCCTGCGTTCCTGGGCCGCCGCACCGAGCGGGCGGGGACGGGTCGTCGACTCGCTCGCGCACGAAGGCTGGCGGGTCGAGGCCCGGCGGGCCGGACTCGGAGTCGTCGGCTTCGTGTTCGAGGGGCGGCCGAACGTGTTCGCCGACGCATGCGGAGTCATCCGCAGCGGCAACACCGTGGTGTTCCGAATCGGTTCGGACGCGCTGGGAACGGCCCGCGCGATCATGGAGCACGCGCTCACCCCGGCACTCGCCGAGGCCGGGCTCCCGGGCGGTGCGGCATCCTTGATCGGTTCGGCCGCACATGCCGCGGGTTGGGCGATGTTCTCCGATACGCGGCTTGCGCTGGCCGTCGCACGCGGCTCGGGACGAGCGGTCCGCCAACTCGGCGCGATGGCCCGCGCCGCGGGGTGCCGGTGAGCCTTCACGGTACCGGCGGTGCGTGGATCGTCGCCGATACCGATGCCGATCCCGACCGGCTCTCCGCCGCGGTGCACCGTTCGCTGGACCGCAAGGTGTGCAACACGGTCAACGTCGTGTGCATCCCCACCGCGGTCGCCGCCACGCTCGTCCCGGTCGTGTTGGCCGCAGCGGACCGCGGCGGCACAGCGAGGCACCAACGCGAAGTTCCACCTCACACCGGGTACCGAGGCGTTCGTTCCGGAGATGCGGTTCGCACCCGTCGACATCACCCGTGCGGCGGGCATCTCGGTCGAAGCCGGTTGCGAACCGATCGCCACCACCGATCTCGGCACCGAGTGGGAATGGGAGCAGTCTCCGGAGTTGTCCATCGCCGTCGTGGAGGACACCGACACCGCCGTCGACCTGTTCAACCGCCACAGCCCCCGTTTCGTGGTGTCGCTGATCTCGGAGGACCCCGAACGGGTGGAGTCCTTCTACCAACGCGTCGACGCGCCCTTCGTGGGTGACGGCTTCACCCGGTGGGTGGACGGCCAATACGCGTTGGACCGACCCGAACTCGGCCTCAGCAACTGGCAGACGGGCCGACTGCTGGGCCGCGGTGCGGTGCTCTCGGGCGATTCGGTGTTCACCGTTCGCCTCCGGGTCCACCAGGACGATCCCGACGTCCACCGCTGAGACCCGAGGGCACCATCCCCGTTCGCTGCTCGCGGACGGGACACCCGTCGACCGCTACACGAGTCGTTCGGCGAAGCGGTGGCGCAGATACTGCCGCTTCCCGACGGCGTCGGTGGGCACGACGCACCACACGGTCTTTCCGACCGGTCGGCGATCGACACCCCAGTCGACCGACAGCGCCTCGACGATCTCGATTCCCCGACCCGAGATGGCGTGAGGTGCGTGGGGCTGACGTTGGGGCACGCCCTCGGCCTCGTCGGTGACCTCGACACGGACCCACCCGCGGTACCTGACCAACCGAACCTCGAAGGGGGTTCGCGCGTGGATCACCGCGTTGGTCGCCAACTCGGACACGATCAGCCGCACCACATCGGCCAACGCGGGATCGCCCAGTTCGTCGGCGACGAACGCTCGGGCACCGGCGAGCGAGGACGACGTAAGGTCGAAGCGCCGCGCCGCGCTCGACACCACCTCCCCCCCGGGCGGACCGTCGTCGGGCTCACCCGTTGTCGGCGAGCCCGCCCGGAGGACGACCATCGCGATGTCGTCGTCGCGATCCTCGATGGGCAGCACCCGTCGGACGGCCTCACCGGTCAGGTCCACGAGGTCGTCCGCGCTGGTGGCCGATGCCGCCGCCTCGGCCACCAGCGACACGAGACGGTCGTCGTCGATCCCGTACGGCTCGGGCACGTCGGTGATCCCGTCGGTGTGCAACAACAACGAATCACCGGGTTCGAGCACGATCTCCACCGGTGAGAGGCGTAGGGTCGGCAGCACCCCGATGAGCGTGCCGGTCCGGCCGACGTGGGCCGTCGTGCCGTCGGCACGGGCGAGCAGCGGCAGAGGGTGCCCGGCGACGACGAAGCGGAACCTCCAACGACCCTCGCCGAGGGGCTCCAACGTCCCGTACACCACCGTGCAGAAGCGGTCGGTGTCCGCGGCGAGCACCGCTTCGTTGAGCCACTCCATCACCTCGACGTGGTCGTAGCCGTGCCGGGCGGCTGCCCGGATCGTGTGACGAGCGGTGGCCAGCAGGGCCGCTGCGTTGGGTCCGGTACCGCAGACGTCGCCGATGACGACCGCCCAGCGCCCCCCCGCCGGTGGCGTCGCCGTACGCGATTCGACCGTCGCACCACCGCGACGGTCGAGCCGGGCCGCCACCCCGGCCGCGCCGTCGGGCCGGGAGACCTCGGGCCACCCGATCGGGAACACGTCGTAGAAGTCACCGCCGACCTCGCTGGCCGCACCCGCCGCCCAATAGCGCACGGCAATGCCCAGTTCGTCGATGTCGGGCAACCCTCCCGGCAACAGCGAGGCCTGGAGCACCGTCGCAACCTCACGAAGGCTCTCGTTCAACCATTGGGCGTCCAACGACTCGGCGATCCTGCCGGCGGCGGTCTCGGCGAGCGACAGATCGTCGACGCCGAGCACCCGACCCGAACCCGCCGTGCAGAACTGGATGGCCCCGATCACCCCCCGACGCGCCTTGAGGGGGACGACGATGAGGCTCGTCGCGTCGATCGCTTCGACGATCTCGCTCATCGGTGAACCGGAGGACTCCGCTCGGCGACGGGCCGACACCCGATCCGCATGATCGGTGGAGTCGTCACGCTCGCCACCCAGCGCGTTGCGCAGGTCCGGATGGAACTGGGTCTGCCCGGTGCGGATCGCGGCCGCCGGCCCGAAGTGGGCGTCGGGGTCGTAGGGCTGGTTCAGGAGCATCGAGTGGATCCACTCGACCTTCGCGGGGTCCTCGTGTGCGACGACGATCTCCGGACGGGTACCGATGACCGCGTCGCGCAGGAAGTGAACGGAACAGAAGTCGCCCAGCCGGGGGACCGCCGCCTCGGTGACGTCGCGCATGAACTGTCGGTGGTCGCTCGAACGGAGGGCCAGGTCGTTGATCGACGCGAGGAAGTCCAGCCGGTCGCGCTGACGGCGCTGTTCCTCCAGCATCGTCTCGGCCTCGACGGCGCGGCGTGAGAGCTCCAGCTCGGCCACCTTCCGACGTGTGATATCGCCGGCGATACCGATCGTGCCCCGCGCGATTCCGTCGAGGCGCGTGAGGACCATGGCCCGGCTCTCGACCCAGTGGACCGACCCGTCGGGCCACACGATCCGGTGTTCGACGTCGATCGGACCGCCACGTAGGTACTGCTCGTTGACGAGAGTCCTGGTGGCCTCACGGTCGTCGGGATGGACGCATCGGATCCAGTCGGCGTTCGTCCGGGGCCGATCCTCCCAGGAGTACCCGTAGATCGCGGCCTGACGCTCGTCCCAGACCAGGGTGTCGGTCTCCTGGTCCCACCTGGCCGTTCCGAGGTCGCCCCCGGCGAGCGCGTTCAAGAGGTGGTCGGTGAGCACGACCGCCCGTTCCTCGGCCCTGAGGCGCTGGGCGAGATCCTCCGCGCTCGCGACGGTACCCACGACGGGCCCGTCGTGGCCGTCCCGCAACGGCATCAGCGACAGGTAGAGGTGGATGAGCGCGCCGTCGGCCTTGTGGATGCGGATGTCGCCCGACCACGGCTCGCCCGCCTCCACGCTGCGGCCCACCTGCAACATTGCTTCGACGTCCTCGACGGGCAACAGCACCTCGGCGACGTGACGGCCCAGCACCTGGCCGGCCGGCCATCCGTAGAGTTCCTCCGCATGGTGGCTCCACACGAGCACCTGGCCGTGCAGGTCCCAGATGACCACCGCACGCTGCATCGCGTCCGACGACGTTCGAGATGTCGCGCAGCACCCTCATCGCAGGCGAGCTGTCCACAGCACTCCTTCGCCTCGACCCCGTTTCGGGGTGCGATTCGACAGCCTCCAGCGTATCCCTCGCTCCCTCCGGGTAGCGCCTATCGCCGTTGGAGCAGCGTCAACCCGTCGCCGATCGCTAGGACGACGGTCATGAACCTCGCGCCGGCCGCCATCGAATCGTTGAACGCGGCAATCGCCGCCGTGTCGGGGTCGGTCGCGGCGTCCGACGGCGGGGAGAGGACCCGCCCCGACCACAACGTGTTGTCGACCGCGACCAGCGCCCCGGGACGGAGGTGGGGGTGCAGGGCTTCGATGTACGCGGCGTACTCGGGTTTGTGGGCGTCGACGAACGCGAAGTCGAACTGGTCGTCGTCACCCAACGACGACAGCGTCCGAAGGGCCGGACCCAACCGGAGTTCGATCCGGTCCTCCACCCCTGCACGACGCCAGTACTCGCGGGCGATCGTGGTCCATTCCTCGCTCAGGTCACAGCACAGGAGGGTGCCGTGCTCGCCGAGCCCGCGCGATGTGAATCGACGAATAGCCGGTGAAGGTTCCCAGTTCGACCGCCCGGCGCGCCCGGTCGCTCGGACCAGCATCTCCAGCAATACGCCCTGGTCACTGCCGATCTGCATGCCGGCGGCACTCCCGGTCTCCCGCTCGGTGACCTCCGAGAGAGCGACGAGCACGTCGTCGGGGGTCTCGGAATGCTCGGCCACGTAGCGCGCGAGGTCCTCGGGAACGATCCCGTTGCGTTTGATCGCCATCGCCTCACGCTACGTACGCCGCACCGTGGGGCGCTACCGTCGACCGGGAGCGACCGCCCGATGCGGCCGACCCGACAAGGTTCGCCCAGGCCTACTCGGCGTGCGCGGCGCCTTGACCGACCTCTCGACACCCGGAGCATCCATGTCCACCGACATCGTCATCGTCAGCGGAGTCCGTACCCCGATCGCCACCGCCTACAAGGGTTCGTTGGGCGCGGTGGACGCGTTCACCCTCGCAGAGACCGTGATCGCCGAGGCCGTGAAGCGATCCGGAATCCCGGTGGGCGACTTCGAGGACATGGGCTTCGGCGAGTCGTTCCAGGGCGGCGGGAACATCGGCCGCAACGCCGCCATCCGGGCCGGGCTCGCCGACCTCCCGGGAGTCGCCACCCAACGCTGGTGTGCATCGGGGATGGCTGGGGTGCAGTGGATCGCCGCGAACATCACCGCGGGCATGATCGACGTCGGCCTCGCCGGCGGTGTCGAGTCCATGTCGACCGCACCGTCGGGGTCCAAGCCGAACGCCGAGGGCCAACCCGAGTTCTGGATGTCACCGGCGAACGAGCCGACCGAGACCGCACCACCGTTCAACACCGCGCTCGGCGTGGGTGACAACGCCGCGCGGATCGCCGGCGTTACCCGGGAGGATGCGGACCGTTGGGCGTTCGAATCCCACCAGAAGGCGGTCCGCGCCATCGACGAGGGTCGCTTCGACAACGAGATCGTGCCCGTGGCACTGCCCGGTGGGGGCGAGTTCACCACCGACGAGCATCCCCGCCGCGGCTCCACCATGGAGAAACTCGCGTCGCTCCCGCTGCTCAACCCCCAACTCGACTGGGCGACCACGACCGCCGGCAACTCCTCGGGTCTCAACGACGCCGCGGCGGCCTTGACCCTGGTGAGCCGCGACTATGCCACCGCGCACGGACTGACGCCCCGGGCGGTGGTGCGCGGCTGGGCGTCGGTGGCCCTCGTCCCCGAGGAGACGGGGCTCACCCCGCGCCGGCGATGCGCAAGGCGCTCGCCAAGGCGGGAATCGACGTCACCGATCTCGAGGCCGTGGAGATCAACGAGGCCTTTGCCTCGGTCGCGGTGGCCGCGACCCGGGCGCTCGGCCTCGACGAGGGCATCGTCAATCAGAACGGCTCGGGTTGCTCGCTCGGTCACCCCATCGGCTGTACCGGTGCCCGGATGCTCGTCACGATGATGAACGAACTGGAGCGCACCGACTCCCAGTGGGGTGCGGTCGCCATGTGCGCCGCCGGTGGCATGGGTTCGGCCACCGTCATCGAACGCGTCTGAACCACGAGCGTTCCGCCCCATCCCAACAACTCACCGACCCCCGCCTCATCACCGGTTTTGTCGCGCGAAAGTCGCGTCGAGCGCGCGACTTTCGCGCGACAAAACCGGTGTGACGGCGGTTGTCAGTCGCAAGCTCGGAGTGCCCAGCAGGCCACGGCCGCCGCGGCGCCGACGTTGAGCGAGTCAACCCGACCGCTCAGCGGGATCCGCACGGCCACGTCACACGCCCCCACGGTCTCGACCCGCAGGCCAGGACCCTCGGACCCGAGTACCAGGGCCACGGGTCGGTCCGCGGCGGGTCGGAACCCGTCGAGCGACACCGCGTCCGGGGACGGCGTCAGTGCCACGATCTGGAATCCGCGGTCCCTCAGTACCCCGAACCCCTCGGGGAGAGGTGGGATCCGGGCGTAGGGGAAGTCGAACACCTCACCCATCGCGACCCTCGACGCCCGACGGTAGAGCGGATCGACGGTCGCGTCATCGAGCAGCATCGCGTCCATCCCGAGCGCGACCGCGGTCCGGCAGATCACCCCAAGGTTGATGGGGTTGACGACCCGTTCCAACACCAGGAGCCGCCGGGCACCGGCGACCACCTCCTCCGCCGCGGAAATGGGACGCCGCAACATCACGGCGATGCAGCCACGGTGCACACCGAGGCCGGTGATCGCCTCCAGGACCTCCGGTCCCGCTCCGTAGACGACGGGCGCGGAATCACCGATCGCCGGGGGTAGTGGTGCGGTGCGGGTGGCGTCGACAAGCAACGCCACCATCTCGTAACCCGCCCGGACCGCCCGTTCCACCACAAGGTCACCCTCCGCCACGAAGACCGAGGGTCTCGGCTCGGGATCGGCCGAGGTCGCACGCGAAGGAAGGCGGAGGTCTCGGTCGCGCAGCCCCACGAAGTCCGCGACCCGTGGGTCCGACGGATCGTCGATCCGGATCACCCGGGCTCCGTCGCTCACCCACTCCTGCCCACTTCCGGCCACCCTGGAGCACCGTAGGGCCGGATCCGTGCCCCCGAGGCACCGGTTTTGTCGCGCGAAAGTCGCGGCGTAGACGCGACTTTCGCGCGACAAAACCGGTGGGGAACGCCACGGGGTGGTATTTGGGCGGCGGTCGGGCGTGGCAGTGGCGACCCGTAGGCTCGGGTCCCGTGCCGCGCACTCCTCCCGTACCCGAGGCGATCACCTCGCCGGTGCCGCTCGCCGAACTGTTCGACGACCTGACCGCTGCGGGCCGAGGCTGGGTGAACGTGATGCCCGAGATCCCCGACGGGGTCGAGGTGCCACTCACCCCCAACGCACTGGCGATCTTCTCCAAGAGAGGCCCGTTCGTTCCACTCGGCACCTGGACCGCCCCATCGGCCGGCCGCGGTGGCAGGGTCGAGCCGAGCGAAGTGGGGATCCAGCACGGAGCGGCCAGGCGTGGTATCGACGCGCTCGCCGAACACGCTGCCGCGCCGTCGCCCACCTGGACCGTCGCGTCGGATCATCCGCGACGTGGCGTGGTCGTCCGACCGTCGATCGACGCCACGACCACGGAGGTTGCGACCTGGTTGTTGGGGGCCCTCCGCGTACTGTGCATCCCACCTCAGACCGGCCGCTTCGTGGTCTACCGCTATGGCGGCTGAGCGCCCCGAAGTGGGGTGGACCCGGGGCGACAACCGGCGCGACCCCGACCTCGCCTCGCCGGGACCGCCCGAGACGCAGGACCAAACCCGCGGTGGCGCCCGAACGATCCCGAGCGTCGGCGACATCGCCCGACGCCCGGGCGTGTGGGCGTTCCTGTTGGCGACGTTCCTCATCCAGGTGGCGGTGAGTGCGCAGTTCACGGCCCTGGGGTGGCGGATCGCGACGGTGACCGAGCGAGGTCGCATCGACCTCAACCTTGGACTCGTCGGCCTCGCCGAGTTCGTCCCCGTCGCGCTGTTGGTGATCGTCGCGGGTTCGGTCGCGGATCGCTTCGACAGACGCCGCGTCGGCGCCACCGCATTGACGGTGGAGGCCGTCGCCTCGGTCGGGCTCACCGTCGTCGTCACGCACCGAAACTTCGTGATCGGGGCGGTACTGGCACTCGCGTTCGCGTACAGCGTCCCACGGGCGTTCCTCAACCCTGCGCTGCGCTCGCTCGCTCCGACGATGGTCGCTCCCTCGGAGTTGCCTCGGCTCAACAGCCTGTTCATCTGGGCCTTCCAGATGGGCATCATCATCGGTCCCGTACTCGGCGGATTCCTCTACGCCGTCGGCCCCACCTGGCCCTTCGCCCTCAGCGTCGCCGGTTTCGCCACTGCTGCGCCGCTGCTCCTCCTGGTTCGCCCACTCCCCCAGCAGCGACCGTCGACCGTCGCCGAGACCAGGTTGCACGCGGCGGTCGAGGGGTTCCGTTTCATCCGCGGAACCCCGATCCTGCTGGGCGCGATATCCCTGGACCTGTTCGCGGTGCTGTTCGGCGGCGCGGTCGCCCTCCTTCCCGTGATCGCCGCCGAGCGCCTGCACGCCGGTTCGATCGCGTTCGGTTGGTTGAAGGCCGTCTCCGGAATCGGCGCGGCCGGAACGACCGCGTGGCTGGCCGTGCGCCCGATACGTCGCCACGTCGGATCGGCCCTGTTCGCCGTGGTGGGCGTGTTCGGCGCGGCGACGATCGTGTTGGGCGTGATCGAGGGCGATCACTTCAGCGCGATCCGTTACGGCATCGCCGCGCTCGCCCTGTTCGTGTTGTCCGCCGCCGACTCGGTGTCGGTCTTCATCCGTTCGACCATCGTTCCCCTGGTCACCCCCGACCGGGTGCGAGGCCGCGTGGCCGCGGTGGAACAGGTGTTCATCGGTGCGTCCAACGAGCTCGGGGCGGCGGAATCGGGCCTTCTGGGCCATGCGCTCGGCACCGGACCCGTCGTCGTGCTCGGCGGCGTGATGACCCTGCTCGTCGCAGGTCTCTGGCGGATGCTGTTCCCGTCGCTCCGCACGCTCGACCGGTTCCCGACCCGCTACACCGAGGGTTGAGCGGACCGGCCACCGGGCCCATCACCGGCTGACCGAACCCGCCTCGCCGCTACCACCCTGGTGGAAGGTTCGTGAAGTCGGCGGGTCGACCTTCGGCGAAGGCGGCGAGCGCCTCCATATTGGCCGGCCCGCCCATCAGGCGTTGGAACGCCGCGTCCTCGTGGTCGCGGGCCGCACGGGTGGCCTCGATCCTGCCCGCGGTCATCGTCTCCTTCACGGCCATCAGCGAACTGATCGGCTTGGAGGCAAGGAGCCGAGCATGTGCCAAGGTCACGTCGAGCAGATCGTCGTCGGGCACGACCTTGAACACCAGACCCATCGCGGCGGCCTCCTCCGATGAGATCCACTCCGAGCTCATCAGCACCCACGCCGCCTGTTGGTGACCGACCAGCCGCGCGAACAACAGGCTCGACGCCGCCTCGGGCGCGACCCCGAGGGAGGTGAACGGACACTTCAGGCGCGCGCCCTCCGCCATGAACACGAGGTCCCCGAAACCGAGGATCGTGGCACCGAGCCCTAGACCCAGGCCGTTGACCGCCAGCACCAGCGGCTTGGGGAACGCGGCGAGCTCGTCGATCAGGCCGGGAAACCCGTACTCGCCCGGTTCGAAGTCGGGGTTGGCGATCCGCTCCCCCATCTCGACCAGGTCCTGGCCCGCCGAGAACGCCCGACCCTCGCCGGTGAGCACGACCACCGCGACCGAGTCGTCGGCCGCGGCCGCGGCGAGCGCGCCGGCGAGCGCGTCGTAGAGAGCCTCGTCGAACGCGTTGAGCGCTTCGGGCCGGCGGAGTGTGAGGATCCGGAGTCGTTGCTCCTGGTGCACGTCGAGCATCGGAACGGTGTAGCAGGTGGAGCACGTCGGACCGGGAGCCGCCGTGACCTCACCCGGGGAGGGGTCGGGTTCAGTCGAACGCGGGTGACGTCAACTCGGCCGCACCCGACCCAACCACGACGAACCGGTGCTGCACACCGTCGACGAAGGGCGGATCGTGCCACCGGGCCGCGTAGGTCCAGCACAGGCGATCGGTGCCCAGGAGGCGGACCTCCACGTCGGTTCCCTGATCGTCGACGGTTCGTCCGTCGTGCACGGCGGGAACCCACCCGCCGGACCCCGAGGCGACGGAGCCATCGACGAGCACGGGATCGGGAGTTCCCGGCGCGGCGGGCGCCGCCCGACGGGCGACTTGTCGCTGCTCCAGCCGGACGATCGGCTCGTGCCACACCAGGTCGCCAGGGGCCGCGTCCCGCCAACGGAACTCCCAGTAGCCCTGCTCGTCGGAGGTCGCATCGACATAGCGCGGCGCTCCCAGCGAACTCCTGCCGACCCTCCCTCCCGTCCGTCCGGTGGACCGCCTGCCATCGCGACCGGACCGGGTCTCGCCGGTTCCGGCGGCCTCCGGAAGGGCGAGGTAGCGATGCACGTGAAGGCTCCAGTGCCGCTCCTCGGGCGCGTCGACGACCATCGAGGTCGGGGCCGCCGCAAGCCGGGCGGCGAGGTCGCCGACGTGCGCTGCGAGGAAGCGTTGGGTGTTGGGTCCGTAGATCGTGTGGCCGCCCTCGTAGAACTGACGGCGGTACTCCTCGGCGGTCGCGACGTAGCCGCAGTACTCGTTGGCAACCGACGACACGACGATCCGTTCGGCCACCCCCTCCATGGCGCGGCCCGCGGCCGACGCGAGGCGGCGGCCCGACTCGAGCGTCGCCTCGAACGGCACGCCGACTATCGCGGTGTCGCCCACCCGGAGGATCTGCAACGGCAATGTGCGCGGGAAGGCCTCCAGCGGTAGGACGTACCGCTGGAGCCGGCCTCCGAGCACCCACTTCTCGCCCTGGGGGCCGTGGCTCGCGAACGGCTTCGGGAACCCCGCCCTGAACGGAGGGAGATGGTTGACGACCGGCGTGAGGTTCTCCGCGGCCCCCGCGACCAGCGCGGCCCCGACCGCCGGTCGGTCGGGCAACGTCACCCCGTCGATCGAGGCACCGCCGTGCAGGTCGATCTCACGGAACGCCGCGCCCAGCGCCACCGAGCCGGACAAGGAGGATCCGAGCCGGTCGTACAGGTCGGCGGCCGCGCGGCCCACCCTTCGCCCGATCCGCTTGGCCTCGGGGTGTCCGGCCCGACCCGGCTGCAACGCCGGGGCCATGTCGGCATGGGTTCCCTGCATCGCGCCGATCACTCCGGCGCGACCACGTGTCGACTCGACGTGGTGGCCGAGTTCGTCGACCAGATAGCTCCACAGATCGGCGTTGTACTCGCGGGCGTGCTGGGAAATGCCGGTGCCGTGCACGCTGAACACCACCGCGGTGCCGAGGGGCTCGCCGCTGTGCGCGTCGTCCACTCGGAGGAGATGGAGCGCCGGATTGATGTTGAAGAACTTCCGTTGCGCGTCGGCCCGCTTGTCGGGAACCGTCTCGTTGCACAGGTGGGGGTCGAGGGAGCGGTTTCGGGTAGCACCCCACACCTCGGTGGTGCCGACCGCGAGAAGAGCCGGTCGGCGGGCGCGATAGGCCTCGACGACCGCCTCGGCAATACGCCGCACGAGGAACTGCGTCCATGCCGGATCGAAACCGCTCCGGTTCGAGGCGAAGCGGTTGTAGAAGTCGGTTCCGGAGAACTGGCCGGGCCCGGCATGGGTGTGGGTGGCCCCGATCATGAGCCCCGAGAGATCGACGTCGGTGTGGGGGGCGACCGCGTCGGCGATGCAGTGCTGGAGTACCGACGACCCACCCAACAGATCGCACTGCACCAACGCGATGGCCGTCGTGCCCGAACGCAGGTACAGGACGCTCGCGCGCAGGCGTGTGCGGAACCCCGAGCCGTCGTGAGCGTTGGACGAGTAGCCGGCCTTCGGCATTCCCGGCGGTGGGGTGATGTCACACCGCGCCGCGCCGGCCAGCAAGCCGTCGACGTGAGGCCGCGTCCGGGCTCGGTGACGTACCGAGAAGTGGATGCGCCCCGACGCCCGACCTTCGAAGCGATCGAGTGCGGTGGCGATCGCCGCCCCTTCCGGCGTGTGGCCGACGGGATGGGGCTGGGGGTCGGCGGCCACTCGGTCGTTCACCCGTTCAGCCGATGGAACATCTTCTTCTGTGCCCCGTACAGGCCCGGGAACTCGGCGAACAACCGGTCGTACACGGCCCGGTTCGCGGGGTCCGGCGTGTACACCTGCGCGACCTCGACGAGGGAGCGCAGCTCGGAGCGGTCGACCGCCCCCAACGACCGAGAGGCGAGCAGCGCGGCGCCGCGAAGGCCGCAGTAGAGCGGATCGGCCACCTGCTCGATGGTCCGATCCATGACATCCGCATGGATCTGGCACCACAGCGAGGACTGTGCGCCGCCACCGAAGAAGCGAAGGTTGTCGAGCCGTCCACCCACGAACCGCTCGACCGCGTCGTGGAGCCAACGGTTGTTGTAGGCCACACCCTCCATGACCGCCCTGACGAGGTCGGCCCGTGTCGTGCCCAACGACAGGTTGTGGAAACCGGCCCGTGCACGACCGTCGGCAATCGGCGAGCGCTCACCCTTGAGCCAGGGGGTGAACAGCACCCCTCCGGCGCCCGCCTCGCTCCCCGCTGCCAAATCGGTCAGCTCGTCGAATGACGGCTCGCCCCCGAGCACGCCCCGCAACCAGGCGAGGCACATCCCGGCCGTCTCGTGGTTGTTGGCGACCAGGTAGCCGGAGGTGTCGAGCCCGGGCACCGTGGCGACCTGACGAATGATGTCGGTCTTCTTGCGGCCGGTGACAAGGCTGATCCATCCAGTAGTACTGACCGCCATGTTCGCCTCGCCGCGTCCCACCGCTCCGGTGCCCAGGGCAGCGGTGTGCAGGTCGGGTGAGCCCGTGACGACGACGACGTCGTCGCCGAGACCCAGTTCGTTCGCCACCGGCTCGCGCACGGTACCGATGATCGAACCGAACGGTACGAGCGGCGGGAGCTTCTCCTCACCCGTGCCGCCGAGCGCGACGAGCACCGGGTCGTAGGCCGTCGAGGCGGGGTTGCGGGTGTCGACCAACCACGATCCGGTCATCGACGCCGGTGACGCGACCGCGCGGCCGGTGAAGCACATCGACAGGTAGTCGACGGGTTCGAGCATCCAACGGGCGGCGGCCCAAACGGCGGGCTCACCGGTCTTGAGGTGGAGACGATGGCCGATCGGATCGGCTCCGTCGAGGGACGGCGCTCCCCCGGAACGCCGGATGAACTCGGCGATCGGACGGGGCTTGTAGCCCGCCACCGGCCCCCCGACCCGTCGCCGAACCTCGGGGCCGCCGCGGCTGTCCATCCACATCACCACCGGCCCCACCGGGATGCCGGCCTCGTCGACGGGGACCGTCGAAGCCCACTGCCCGGTGACGCTGACCGCGACGACATGGCCACGCTCGATGCCCGACGCGTCGAGGACGTCGGTCGCCGCGGTGCGCACCAGATCCCACCACTGCACCGGATCCTGCGTCGCGCCGCCACCCGGCAAATAGGTCGTTTCGACGGTGTGCACCACCTGGTGGGCCACCTTGCCGGTGAGTGACACCACCCCGACCTTGGGGCCGCCGGTACCGAAGTCGACGGCGAGGACGTAACGCTCGTCGCGTACCGCTCGCAGATCCGCTCCGTCCACGGTCGGCCCGGCCGCGGATCGGTTCGTCCCGATGCCCGACACGACGGCTCAGACCTGGTCGGGAACGGCGTAGAACGCGTCGAGCGCGCCCGCGAGCATGTCCTCGACCATCTTCACCCCGTCGGGTCCGGTGCCCGACAGACCGTAGAGCGCGCCGCTCTCGGGTGCCTGACCCTCCGGCACCTTCATGGCGTCGTCGACCGACTCCTGGAGGTCGTCGAGGAACTGCTCGATCAGGCCGGGCGCGGTGTTGGGACGGGTGATGCAGAAGTGGACCGCGTCGGGGAACTGGAGCCCGTTCATCCGCCAGCCCCGCTTCGCGAGCGCGTCGTTGACGTGGTAGATGTCGACGACGGGCGCGCCGTCCGATCCGAGTGCCCCGGAGAACGCGACCAGGAAGTACGGCTTGCCGAGCACCCGCAGTTCGGGGATCGCGTCGATACCGTCACGCAACGTGGCCGCCGTGTCGAAGATCCCCTTCGCGATGTCGAGGTAACCCTGTTCCCCCAGGTTGACCATGGCCGCCCAGGTCGCCGCGATCAGGCCGCCCGACCGGCTGCCCGCCATTCCGGGCGACAGGTAGATGCCGCCGGGCCAGCCACCGGCGGTGAAGTACTGGTGCGCGCGCAGCTCCTTGTTCGCGTACATGAGCACCGAGGTTCCCTTGAGCGCGTAGCCGAACTTGTGGGTGTCGGCGGACAGTGACGTGACGCCTCGAACCCCGAAGTCGAACGCGGGGACCTCGACGCCGCACCTGGAAGCCCACGCCAGGATGAATCCGCCGAGGCATCCGTCCACGTGGAAGCCGATCCCCGCGTCGGCGCACACCGCGCCGATCTCGGCGATCGGATCAACGACACCGTGGGGGTAGGTGCCGGCGGAGGCCGCGACGGCGATCGTGTTGGGACCGATGTGGTCGCGGATCCAGTCGACGTCGGCACGGAAGTCGTCGGTGACCGGGGCATGGAGCACCTTCACCCCGAAGTAGTGAGCGCCCTTGTCGAGTGCACAGTGGGCCGTGACCGGCCAGATCATCTCGGGTTCGGTGATCCCCTTGGTCTCCCGGGCCCACTCCCGGTAGGTGTACACGGCGGTCATCAACGACTCCGACCCACCCGAGGTCAACACTCCACACGCCTCGGGGGCGCCGTCGCCGCCGAACATGCCGAGGGTCATCGACACGATCTCGCCCTCGAGCTTGGTCGAGCTGGGATACATGTCACGCTGCAACACGTTGGCGTGCGCGAAGGCCTCGAACGCCTCGGTGAGGAAGTGGTAGTGGTCGTGGTCACCGTGGTAGATCGACCCCGACACCATGCCCTTGTCGCCCTTCGCGTCCTCCTCCGACGCCATCACCTCGAGTTCGCTCAGGATCTCGGCGCGAGGGACCCCGGTGGGTGGGAGGCGGCGGTGGGTTTGGAAGCGCCTGCGGTACGGATAGAGCGAGTCGAGGAACGAGTCGGCGTCGGACATGGCGGTCACACTAGGACGCTGTGTCACCCGCGTGGTCGGGGTGCGGTGGCAGGTCGAGCACCTCGCTGCGTTCGCGACCCGGCGGAACCGCTCCGGTGAAGTCGATCCGCAACCGGGTGTACCGGGCGGAGGCCTCGCCGACGTCGATACCCGATGCCGTCACGAGGACGGTGTAGTAGCGCTTATGACCGCCGACGCAGGTGGGATCGCAGTCGTCGATCTCCATCTAGCCGGCGGACCACGCTCCTTCGGCCCCCCACATGGACCACCGGAGCCCGGGGAGCGCCGCGGAGCCGTCACCACAGGCGACCACGAGGTGTCCGGGCTCACGTACTGGCGAACCGCATGAGTCGATGTAGAGCACACCTGCGAGCGCCGCCTCGACGGCGGTCAACGGCCGCGTGGTCGGTGTGCCGAGCGTCGTCGACGTCGACACGGCATCGACGGTCGTGGGTGCGGAGGTCGGCCGGGACGTCGTCGGACGCGACGACGCCGTCGACCGGGGCGTTGAATCGTCACCGCAGGCGGCGACACCGACCACCAGGGCCACGAACACCGCGAGGACCGCGATGGGCCGGTTTCGGCGGGGCATCGGCGACCTGCTCAGGTGCGCAGGCTGAAGTGCGGCTGGAACATCGGGTCGAGGGCGTCCCGACGCGGGTTGGTGCGGTCTCGGTCGGACAGGATCGGATCGGCGAGACCCCAATCGGCCTCGACGGCCGGATCGTCCCACGCAACCCCGCGTTCGTCGGCGGGGTTGTAGTAGTTGTCCACCAGGTAGGTGATCGCCATGTCGGTGAGCGATGCGAATCCGTGTGCGACGCCGGGGGGGATGAAGAGCCCGATGTGGTTGTTCTCCCCGCCGTCGACCTCGCCCATGTCCAGGGACAGGGTGGCACCGTCGGTCGGCGACCCCTGGCGCAGGTCGTGCAGCACCACCCGCGCGTGACCGAAGGGGACGTACCAGTAGTCGGCCTGGTGCAGGTGGTAGTGAAGGCCGACGATGCACCCGGCGATGCGGTTGCCGCGGTTGCCCTGGAGCATCTCGCGGCCATTGGGAAACCACTCCCGACGGTAGGTCTCGACGAAGTAGCCCCGGTCGTCGCCGAAGCGCTGGGGTTCCACCTGGTACACACCCGCGATCTCGGGTCGTTCGGTCACGGTTGCCATGTCGTGGTCCACCTCGGGTCCTGTTGGTCGGTTCGTGGGTCGGCCCACCCGGGCAGGGTGGGGTTCGGGTCGTCGGGGGGACCCCCGTGTCGGCCCTTCGACAGTCTCGCGGATGGATCCTCAGACGAGGTCGACGTTGCAGTCGTCGCCGATCATCAGGCGCGTGGCCTTGGGTCTCTGACCCGACCGCACCACCATCGTGTCACGCCCGATCAGGGAGTCGACCAGCCGAGGTACACCGTCGATCGTCGCGTGGTGCAGCACTACCGAGTTCTCGATCTCCGACGCGGTGATCGTGCAGTCCGACGCGACGGAGGTGAAGGGGCCCACGAACGCGTCGACCAACCTGGTCCGAGCACCGATGATCGCCGGCCCGCGCACGTGGCTCCGCACGAGTTGGGCACCTTCCTCGATCACGACACGACCGTCCACCTCGGACTCCTCGTCGACGGTCCCGTCGATCCGCGGCTCGATCTCCTCCAGCACCCGCCGGTTGGACTCCAGCAGCGGGTCCTTCTTGCCGGTGTCGAGCCACCAGCCGGTGAGCACGTCGTGTCGCACCCGGTGTCCGTGGTCGATCAACCATTGGATGGCGTCGGTGATCTCCAGTTCCCCGCGCGGTGACGGCTCGATCGACGCGACCGCTTCGTGGATCGCCTTGGTGAACAGGTACACGCCGACGAGTGCCAGGTTCGACGGTGGATCCTCGGGCTTCTCGACGAGGTGCAGGACCCGTCCGTCGCCGTCGACCTCCGCGATCCCGAAGCGGTGCGGATCGGGTACCTCGCTCAGGAGGATCTGAGCGGACGGGGCCTCGTGATCGTCATGGAGCGTGGGGGTGTTGCTGCGGTGGGTCTCGTCCTCGAAGGCGGCCACGAAGTCGACGAGGCCCTGCTGCAACATGTTGTCGCCCAGGTACATGACGAAGTCGTCGTCGCCGAGGAACTCCCGCGCGATCACCACACAGTGGGCGAGTCCGAGGGGAGCGTCCTGGGGAATGTAGGTGACCTCGGCCCCGAACCGGCTGCCGTCGCCCACCGCTTCACGGACCTCGGCCCCGGTCTCGCCGGTGATGATGCCGATCTCGGTGATCCCCGCCTCGACCATGTCCCGCAACCCGTAGAACAGGATCGGCTGGTTCGCCACGGGTACGAGCTGCTTGGCCTTGGTGTGAGTGATCGGCCGAAGGCGCGTTCCCGCACCGCCGGAGAGGATGAGACCCTTCATCGGCGGATGTCTATCAAACCGATCGCCGTTCTCCTCCTTCCGACATCCGCACCTCCCGACCGCGAGGTCGGGATCGCCTGGCCCGTCGGTACCCTCGAACCGATGCGATGCCACCCCCGATGGATCGTGCTCGTTGCCCTCGCCCTGGCCGCGACGCTCCTCCCCTCCCCCGCGTTCGCCGAGGTCCCCACCGCTGTGGTCGATGTCCGAGCGGTGCACGACGACGCTCCCGTGATCGACGTCGACCCCTTCGACATGATCGCCGTGAGCTGGCGCGGCGACCCTGCGGCGCTCCCCACGATCAAGGTCCACCGCCACGGCACCTGGACGTCGGTCGCGTCGGACGCACCGGAGCCCGACGCGGGACCCGACGACTCATCCCGCGAAGCGCGGCGATCGGTGGGGGACCGCAACTTCGGCGAGCCCGTCTGGGTTGGCGATGCGGACGGCTACCGGGTGACCGCCCCGAAGGCCGGCGACGTCCGGGTACACCTCATCCGCTCGTCGAGCGAGCGGGTCCTCGCCACTGCGCTGCCCGCAGCGGGAGCGTCGGTCGCCCACGACGGACCGTCGATCAACTCCCGTGGGAGTTGGGGGGCCGCACCTCCCAAGGCCGCCAACTCGGTGGCGACGTCGATCCGGTTCGCGGTCGTCCATCACACCGCCGGCACGAACGACTACGGCCCGGGTGACGTACCCGCGATCCTCCGAGGCATCCAGGCGTTCCACCAGAACAGTCGCGGCTGGAACGACATCGCCTACAACTTCCTGATCGACCGTTGGGGCGGCATCTGGCAGGGTCGGGACGGCGACATCGGCGCACCGGTGGTCGGCGCCCACGCTGCGGGGTTCAACACCGGCACCGTCGGCGTCTCGCTGATGGGTGACTTCTCGTCGAGCGACCCACCACAGGCGATGATCGACGCCACCGCGTCGGTCGTCGGTTGGAAGCTCGCCCTGTCCGGCGTGAACCCCCGGGGAACGACCACCGTGTTGGGTACCACCGACAACAAGTTCCCGACCGGGCAGACCGTCACGATCCCCACGGTGGTCGGACACCGTGACGTCGGCCAGACCGACTGCCCGGGCCGGGTCGAGGCCGTGCTGGACCAGATCCGCGCCAAGGCCGCGCAGCGCGCCCCCTACGTGACCGGTGTGGTCGATCGCCTCACCGCGTCACCGGACGGCTCCCTCGGCGCGTCCGGATGGGCGTTCGATCGTCGATCCTCGGAGGCGGTCGGGATCCGACTACTCGTCGACGGGCGGGCGGTCGCGTCGAGCACCGCCTCGGCCCCGCGCCCCGACGTCGCGACGGCGGTCGCCGGCGCGCCCGGCACGACCGGCTATTCGACCGCCGGGCGGGCGGGCACCGGTTCGCACACGGTATGTGTCGCGGCTGCCGAACTGTCCTACGGTGCGCTCACCATCCTGGGCTGCACGTCGGTCACGGTCGCATCGGGACCGGCATCGACCCCCTCGACCGCGCCGGGGTCCTCGCCCATCGGATCGTTCGACTCGACGTTCGCCTGGGCCCGGCTCGGATCGGTCACCGGTTGGGCGATCGACCCCGACACCTCGGCACCGATCGCCGTGCACGTGAGCGTCAACGGCCGTCGGGTGGTCACCGGCGCGGTGGCCGCCGAGTCGCGTCCCGACGTGGCTGCCGTCAACCCCGGAGCGGGCGACGCCCACGGCTTCAAGGTGTGGTTCGCGCTGGACGCCGGACCGAACCGGGTGTGTGTCGACGCCGTCAACGTCGGGGCCGGGACCGACACCTCGCTCGGTTGCCGCGACGTGCCGTACGACCCGAATCCCCTGGGGGGCACCGACGCCGTGTCGCGCCGCGGATCGCAGGTGCAACTCGACGGTTGGGCACTCGACCGTGACACGAGCGGTGGAATCGGCGTGCTGCTCTTCGTCAACAACCGGATGACCTTGCTCGTCGGGGCGAACCGTGGTCGGTTCGGTGTCGGGATGTTCTTCCCCGGCTACGGCGACGACCACGGCTTTCGGGCCACGGTCACCGTGCCCCGCGGGCGGTCGACGGTTTGCGCGTTCGCGCTGAACGTCGGACCGGGCCGGCCCGCGTCACCGCTCGGCTGCCGTTCGGTCCGCCGCTGAGAGCCCGGCACCACCGGCCGGCGCCGAGGTCGGGCCGCCGCGCCCGTCAGGCAGCGGGCGCCTGCAAGGGTGCCGGCGAGCACTGCCCTTCGAGCTCGGTCACCACGATCTGGTCGCGGTTGGCGTAGGTGATCTCGTTGCGCGGATCGATTCGCAGGCGGTACTCGCGGAACTCCATCTCGAGCGCGTCGAACGTGAGATACCGCCCGACCAACGGCGTCCCCACCCCGAGGATCAGCTTCAGCGCCTCGATCGCCTGGAGCGTGCCGATGATGCCGGGAAGCGCGCCCAGCACGCCTGCCTCGGCGCAGCTCGGCGCCATCTCCGGTGGAGGAGGTTCGGGCAGCATGTCGCGGTAGGTCGGGCCCGACTTCGGATCGAAGACCGTGACCTGGCCCTCGAAGCGGAAGATCGACCCGTGGATGACCGGGATGCCGAGCTTCACCGACGCGTCGTTCAGCATGTAACGGACGGGGAAGTTGTCCGCGCCGTCGACCACCAGGTCGAACCCGGAGATGATCTCCTCGATGTTGGACGCGTCGAGGCGGCGGTCGAAGGTGACGACGTCGACGTCGGGGTTGAGCGCGGTGAGGGTCTTCTTGGCGGAGTCGACCTTGCGGTCGCCGATGCGGTCGATGCCGTGCAGGATCTGGCGTTGGAGGTTGGACGCGTCGACCACGTCCATGTCCACGATCCCGATGGTGCCCACACCCGCGGCGGCGAGGTACAGCGCGGAGGGCGAGCCGAGACCACCCGCGCCCAACAGCAGCACCTTGGCGTCGAGCAGCTTCTGCTGACCCTCCTCGCCGACCTCGGGAACCAGCAGATGCCGTTGGTAGCGGTTCCGCTGATCGGGGGAGAGCACGCGAGGCGCCTTCCAGTCGCGGCCCTCGTCCTTCCACTTGTTGAAGCCTCCGGCCATCGACGCGACGTCGGAATAGCCGAGCTCGGACAGCGTCTTGGCGGCAAACGCCGAGCGGACGCCACTGGCGCAGTGCACGACCACCTTGGCCGCCTTGTCGGGGATGCGGCCTTCGACCTGGGTCTCGAGGCGACCGCGGGGAATGAAGATCGCGCCGGGGATGGCCCCCTGCTCGAACTCGTCCGCCTCGCGGACGTCCAGCACGACGGCACCCCGCTCGCGCAACGCCTCGGCTTCGGCGGTGCTGACCTCGGCGATATCCGCCTTGGTGGTGTTCAACAGATCACGGAACGACGACATGACGACTTGCTCGACCTCTCTCGGATTGTCCGGTCGCAGAAGCCCGGACGGGCGACGCAAAACCCTACTGACTTGGTCAACATTCACCAAGGCCCGCCCATTCCCCGAGTTGTGACCCTCCGCCATGTCGCCGCAGCCGTCGGACCGGTCGCCGCGGACCGATAGGGTCGAACCGTCACATGTGGAACGGAGCGGTGAGCCGGGTGGTCCGATGAAGCTGTATACGCGCAAAGGCGACGACGGCACGACCGGCCTCTACTTCGGTGGGCGTGAACCCAAGCACTCCCCCCGTCCCTCCGCCTACGGCGACGTCGACGAGGCGCAGTCCTCACTCGGATTCGCACGAGCCGTGGCCGGGCAGGCGACCGGTCCCGAGGCCGGGATCGTTCCCTACCTCGACGACATCCTGATCGGTGTCCAGCGCGACCTGTGGGTCGTGATGGCCGATCTCGCCACCGGCCCCGACAGTCGGGCCAAGCTCACCGACGGGGCGACCCGGGTCGACCAGCCGATGATCGACCGCCTCGAATCGCTCATCGACGATGTCACGGGACGGTTTGCGATGCCCACCGAGTTCGTCGTCCCCGGCGCCAATCCCACCGCGGCCGCGCTCGACGTCGCCCGTACGGTCGTTCGCCGGGCCGAGCGCTCCGTCGTGGCGATCGGCGACCAGTCCTCCCTCGCCGGCGCCTACCTCAACCGCCTGTCGGACCTGGTGTGGGCCGTCGCCCGCTGGGCCGAAGGCGGTGAGTCCGTGGCGGTGCGGTCGGTGCCGAAGCCCGTTTCACACCCGGCCACCGACGACACCCGCAGAAACGAGGAACCTCCGTGATCGACCTGAAACTCGTACGGAAGCGACCCAACAACGCGGCCGTGACCGCGGTACTCGTCGCGTCGGACCGCCTCGGCGACGGTGGTATCGGCAAGGAACTCCTGTCCCGATTCTCCTTCGAGGGAGCAGTCGGTTCCACCCAGATCTTCACCGGGGAGCCCTCGCGGGTGACGCTCCTGGTGGGCATCGGACCCTCCACCGAGGTCAGCACGACGATCCTTCGACGGGCGGCCGCGATCGCCGTGCGCGAACTCGATACCCACCCGGCGGTTTGCATCGACGCCTCGACCCTCGTCGGTGACGACACCGACGTCGATGCCGATGCCGCCGTCCAGGCGATCGCCGAAGGTGCCGCGTTGGGTTCCTACCGCGACGACCGGTTCCGCTCCGCCAAGTCGTCGACGAAGGCGACCCGTCGCCACGTCGGGGCCGTGACGATCGCTCACCCCGGCGGCGGCCGCGCCGGGCTGCGCACCGCGACGGTGGTCGCCGGCGCGTATGCCTCGCCCGCGATCTCGTCAACGAGCCGGGGGTTCGCTCACCCCGTCGCGCTTCGCCGAGATCGCCCGGACACGGGGCCGCGAGGCCGGCCTCAAGGTGAGCGTCCTCGACGGCACCAAGGCCCTGTCGAAGGGCCTCGGCGGGCTGTTGGGCGTGGGCCGCGGATCGGCCCAGGACGTCCGCTTCGTGAAGATGGAGTACACGCCCTCCACATCAAAGGCCGGGGACGCCGGCCGAGGCACCAGGCGTCGAGCCGGGGCGAAGGGCTCCGACTCGATCGCCCTCGTCGGCAAGGGAATCACCTTCGACTCCGGCGGGCTCAGCCTCAAACCGGCCGAGTCGATGATGACGATGAAGTGCGACATGGGCGGCGCCGCCGCGGTGGTGGCCACCATGTGCGCCCTCGGCGAGTTGGGGGTGCGGGTACCGGTCACCAGCTACACCCCGATGACCGACAACATGCCCGGCCCCGACGCCACCCGACCCGGCGACGTGCTCACCTATCGCAACGGCACCACCGTGGAGGTCCTCAACACCGACGCGGAGGGTCGCCTCGTACTCGCCGACGCGCTCGACATGGCGTCGGGTGACGGCCACGGCACGATCGTGGACCTCGCCACCCTCACCGGTGCGTGCATGGTGGCACTCGGCGACCGGATCGCGGGGCTGATGGGCAACGACGACGACCTGATCGAGGAGTTGCGCACCGCAGCGGACAACGCGGGAGAGAAGGTGTGGCCCCTACCGCTTCCCACCGAGTACCGCACGTTGTTGGACTCCCCGATCGCCGACCTCAAGAACATCGGTGGCCGATACGGCGGCACGCTCACCGCGGGCTGTTCCTCAAGGAGTTCGTGGGCGAGGACGTCGCCTGGGCACATCTCGACATCGCCGGCCCCGCGTTCACCGAGGCCGCCGGCGCGGAGGTCAGCCGCGGTGGAACCGGATTCGGGGTCCGCACCCTCCTCGCCTGGCTGGGTGGACGATCACCAGGCCGCTAATACCGCCACCCGGACACCTTCGGCCGTCCGCACCGCGCTCACCATCCCCGCGTCGAGGCCAACGCGACTCGGATCGCCAGGGGGTCGCATCCCCATTCGCGCAGGGCCGAGGCAAGATCCTCGGGCTCCTCACCGGCCCGCAACAACCCGTCGGCCGCGGCGGCGACCAACCGGACGGTGTCGGGATCGGACCGTGAGGAGATCCACTCTCGATGCGCGTCCTGCAGGGTCGGCGTCAGCCGCGAGAGCTGTCGGCGACTGAGGAACGGCATCAGGGTGCGCACCGCGAGTCGCTCGGTGGTCACCCTCGCCGCCATCTGGAACTGACACGCTCGCACGAGGCTGCGCTGAATCGACGACGACCGCGCCATGCTCTCACCGAGGCCCAGCGCCCTGCCGGTGTCGACCAGGTCGAGGCGAAACCCTTCGGGGTACACCTCCAGACCGCGGGCGAACCGGCGGAGGAGCCACATGGTCGACGGGCCGAGCAGCGGCAGCCAAAACCTCTCGGCGTAGGAGGACAACGGTCCGACCCCCTCCTCGGTGAGCGCCGGGTCGACCCAGCCGACCACCTCCAGCCTGCGGGGGAACCCGGCCTCGATCCCGGGCGCGGATTGGGTCGAGCCGGACCCTACGTCGGACGCGGATTCGCCGTACGTTCCGGGGTGGGCGCGGGTAGGGGCGGACACCGGAGAAGTGTTGGTGGACATCGATCGGATCCCGTCGCGTCGACGTGTGCGGAGGGGAGGAGCCGAACGGTACGACGCCCGATCGGCCGGTCTCCACGGGGGATGTCCCCCCTCCGACAGCGGAACGCGGCGAGGGGACCGGGATCCACCCATGCACGACACCCGCCGGGCGCGCTCAGGTTGGAGCCGTGCCGCGCCGATAACGCAGCGATGCCCGCGTCGAACGCCGTGTGGCGCCAGGAAGGACCAATGCACGCTGCCCCGACCCGTCGACCGCGAACGAAGCATCGCGTGCGGACGATCGCCGTCGCCGCGACCGCCGCCCTGATCGCCACGGTCATCGTGGAGTCACCCGCATCGGCGACCTCGACCACGACGTCGGTGGACAGCACCTCGGTCGCCGCGCCGACCGACTACTTCGCGAACCAGTGGCAGGACCGTCTCGACTTCACGAATCCCGAAGACGTGTTCCCCACCCCGTTGCACGTCGTCGGCCAGCCGTCCTACGAGGACGGGATGCTCCGGGTGACGAACGCCGCACAGGTGTTCCTCATGCGTGGCGAACCGGGCGGCATCCCCACGACGGCACTGCGCGATCCGCGCCCGGCCCGTCGACACCGGGTACTACACGCACCTCGCGTTCCGGATGAACTCCGACCGTGGCGCGGTCGGAGCGGTCGGCTTTCGATCGTGCGACCACTGCTCCGACGGCTACCGCTACTTCCAGATCCGAAGGGGTTGGCACAACTACGACCTCGACATGGTGGGCTCGGGCGACCTCGAAGCGGTCCCGGCAGGCCTCCCCGCTTCGCGGACCCGCGTGGGGTGGTGGTGTCACCTTGTTGTACCTCGCGCCGGCGTTCAACGAGTCCGACAAGCCCACGCTCACCTTCGACGACGTGTCGCTGTACCACCCCGACGACTCGGTCGCGGTCACCGTCGGCGGAACCGGCGACGTCGAACTGTGGCAGGACCTCAACGGCAACACCGCGGACGACGGCTACACCGCCGTGGGGGCGTCGAGTACGGGGAACTTCGTCGGGACCTTCCAGGGAGGCTCGGTCGTGCACATACCCCAGGGAGTGCTGCGCGGATCCACCAACCGCTTCTACGTCTCGGTCAGCGGCGACCGCTTCGCTCCCAGTGCGAACGTCGCCCTCGACCGGGCACGCACACCCGAGCCGGTGCTCACCTCCCCGAGCGACACCGGCGGTGGCGACTTCGCGACCGAGGTCCGTTCCAACCCGTGGGACATGAACGAGAACACCGACGTCGCCGCGACCTTCAACACCACCGCGTCGGTGCACGACGGGCAACTCTTCGGAGCGATCGGCGGGAACCCCAACGATCCCGTCGTGGTCATGGACCTCGGCGCCCGCCAGATCGACGCGACCCTGTACCACAAGGTCGTGTTCACGGCGAGCTACGACGGACCGTTCGGCCTCGAGGACGCACCGGGCGGGGGGCTCGTCGGACGCATCATCTGGCGGGGCTTCGACGGCAACCACCAGCAGGTGAGCTACCCCTTCGTGGTGCTGCCCGGACGACACACCTACGTGATCGACCTGCGCACCAACCCCGCTGCGGCGCTCGTCGATCCAGCCGGCAACAGCGAGTTCATCGGCTGGGGCCACGGCTGGACGACCTTCGTGGACATGTTGCGGATCGATCCGCACGAGGACCCGGGCGGGCGGAGCTGGCAGATCGACGACGTCAAGCTGCTGCGCGACGAGACCGTGTCGCCCACCTTCGACATCGGCTTCCGTGACGACTCCTACGCACCGGGGACGACCGCGACGATCTATGTGGACACCAATCGCTCGACAGCGGACGGCCTCGGCACCCCGATCGCGAGCGGCATCACGGTCCAGCCCGGGCAGAACACGTTCACCTGGAACGGCGCGGGGGTCGGGGCAGGTGCCTATTTCGTCCACGTCACGATGCAACGCGCCGGACGGTCCGCCACCGCCAGCTCCTCAGGCCAGGTGTCGAGTGGGTTGTCGGGTTACGGACCGCCGCCGGCCACGATCGCGGTGGTACCTCCCAACTCGTCGCCACCCGGTGTCGCACCTCCCGCACCCGCACCCACCGCCGCACCGGCGCCATCGACGGGTCCCACCCCCGAGCAGATCACGGCGTTCTACCGTTTCATCATCTTCGTGAAGTTCGTGTGCGGTGTCGCACGTTCACGCAACATGACGATCGGCGCGGCGCCGATCTGCAACTCGCTGCTGGGCAGCTGGGCTCCGGTTCGGAGCCGCGCACGCCGGGCGGCGCCACGCCATCGACGACGCTGAGCTCACATCGAGTCGGCCGGTCCTCCGGTGCGGGGGCCTCAGGTCCGAGCCGTGGCGTCGAGGTCGCCGTGGGGCCGGAGTGCACCGATGACCCGACCCCGACCGTCGCGAACCGGCACCTCCACGCCGGCGCCCACGACCGTTGCGATCCCCGCATCCGCTGACGGAACCACGTCGATACCCAGCCACCGGTCGGCGACCGCGAACGCCGCCGCGCCCAGCGCCCTCATCGAGCCGTCCGAGACGCGGACCACTACACCCAGGCCGTCGCGGGAACCGATCCCGAGGATGGCCTCGGCCCCGGACTTCGCGACGACACCGGGAACGGCCTCCATCAGGGTGGTGTCGACACAGCCGACACCACCCACCAGCCGGGGGTGGGACCTCATCGCCGCCGCGACGCGACCCAACCCGGGCACCGCAGCCACCCCGGGAGCCGCGGCAACCTCGGGGGCGGCAGCCATCAGCGCGAACGCCCTGGCGATGGAACCGAGCGTCGCCCGGTAGGCGAGCATCCCACAGTTGTCGGGGGCAGTCTCGGGTGTTTCGCGCAGCACGGTCGCCAGCACACGGGCCATCGCATTCTGGACCGGATGACCGGGATCCAGGTAGCCGTCCAGGGGCCAACCGCGGTGTACGCACCACGCGAGGGCGAGCGCGTGGTTGCCCGAGCACTGGTGGCGGAGTCCTCCACCCCGGCCGTCGTCACCGGCCATCACGCGGTCGCCGGTCAGCCCCGCGAGGTCGAGGAGTTCGGTGACGAGAGCCACCGCCTCATTACCCCCGTCGTGTGAGCCGCAGGCGACGGCAAGGTGGCCGTCGTCGAGGCCGAAGGCTTCGAGCACACCGTCCGCGACCGCGGCCGCCGCCTGAAACGGCTTGGCCGCCGACCGCATGAAGGACCGCGATGCCGCATCGCCCGGCGTCGCCTCGCGCTGCACCACTCCGTCGATATCGATCATGCACGCCGCGGCCCGGTGCACGCTCTCGACGAACTCCTGGCCCGCGGCGAGGCCATTCCGCGTCAGCCGCACCTCGAACACTGCACGGACGCTACGCCCTCCCCGGTGACATCGCCGGGTATGCTGGGTCCACTGAGCTGACCCGATGGGGAAGGGCGTGAGGCCCCGGCTCGTGGAGTGATCGCGGCACCCACCCCGTCGGTCACTCCGCATGACCATCGTTTCCGGTGCCCGATCGGGCATCGCTCAGCAAGAAGGACTCCACCGTGTCCGACTATCTCGACCTCGTCCGCGAACGTGTCGTCGTCTACGACGGCGCGACCGGGACGTACCTGCAACGCCTCGATCTCACGGCCGACGACTTCGGTGGCGAAGCGCTCGAAGGTTGCACCGACCTGCTCGTCGCCACCCGGCCCGACCTCATCGCGCAGATGCACCGCGACTACTTCGAAGCCGGTGCCGACGTCGTGGAGACCAACAGCTTCGGGGCATTCGCCATCCCGCTCGGCGAGTACGACCTGCAGGACCGTCCACGAGCTCAACCTGAAGGCCGCGCAGATCGCCCGTGCGGTCGCCGACGACATGTCGACCCCTGATCGACCGCGGTTCGTCGCGGGTTCGATGGGCCCGGGCACCAAGTTCGCCACCCTCGGTCAGGTGTCCTACGCACAGCTACGCGACCACTACCACGAACAGGGCATCGGGCTCCTCGAGGGCGGGGTCGACCTGTTCATCATCGAGACCCAGTTCGACCTGCTGGGCCTCAAGGCGGCGATGAACGGGGTGCGCCGCGCGATGGCCGACGTCGGCCGCTCGGTGCCGATCCAGACCCAGGTCACCATCGAGCTCACCGGCAGGATGCTGCCCGGGACCGAGATCGGCGCCGCGCTCGCCGCTCTCGACCCGATGCGGCCCGACGTCATCGGTCTCAACTGCGCCACAGGGCCGTCCGAGATGGGCGAGCACCTCCGCTACCTGTCCCAACACAGCCGCATCCCGATCTCGGTTCTGCCCAACGCGGGGCTGCCCTCGGTGGTGGACGGCAAGATGCACTACGACCTCACCGCCGACGCGTTCACCGAGTACCTGGTTCGCTTCGTCCGGGAGTTCGGCGTGCGGGTCGTGGGCGGATGCTGCGGCACCACACCCGAGTTCATCGCACAGCTCGCCGAAGCCGTACACGGCGTCGAACCGGGTCCGACGCTCGCCCGACACCGCGACGGTGCGACCTCCATCTACAGCTTCCAGCCGTTCGGCGCCGAGGAGGGCGACAACGCCGCGACCGCGTTCGTGATGATCGGCGAGCGGACCAACGCCAACGGCTCGAAGGCCTTCCGCGAGGCGATCCTCGCCGAGGACTGGGACCAGACGACCCAGACCGCCAAGGATCAGATCCGCGACGGTTCGCACATCCTCGACGTGTGCGTCGACTACGTGGGCCGTGACGGAACGGTGGACATGGACCAGGTCGTACAACGGCTGGCGACCCAGTCGACGGTGCCACTGGTCCTGGACTCCACCGAGCCCCCGGTGATGGAGGCCGGCCTGCAGTGGCTGGGTGGCCGCGCGATCCTCAACTCCGCCAACCTCGAGGACGGGGAGGCGGAGGGCTCACGACTCGACAAGGTCTTCAAGCTGGCCCGCGAGTACGGCGCCGCTGTGATCTGCCTGCTCATCGACGAGACGGGCCAGGCCCGCGACGTCGAGTGGAAGGTGCGAATCGCGCACCGAATCCACGACCTCGCCGTCAACCGGTACGGCCTCGAATCGGGCGACCTCATCTTCGATGCGCTGACCTTCCCGCTGTCCACCGGCGACGAGGACCTGCGCGGCGACGCGGCCGCGACCATCGAGGCGATCCGGCGCATCAGCACCGAACTCCCCGGCGCCTACACGACCCTGGGCGTGTCCAACGTCAGCTTCGGCCTCTCACCCGCGGCACGCCACGTGCTCAACTCGGTGTTCCTGTCGGAGTGCATCTCGGCCGGTCTGACCTCGGCCATCGTGCACGCGTCCAAGATCATCCCGCTGTCGCGGATCCCCGACGACCAACGCGACGTGTGCCTCGACCTCATCTGGGACCGCCGCGGCACGGCCGGTGCCCTCTCCGACGGCGACGCGGAATACGACCCACTCCACAAGCTGCTCGACCTGTTCAGCGACGTCGAGCACACCGAGGTCGTCGCCGAGGACCGCAGCGACTGGAGCCTCGAGCGACGGCTCTCGACGCGCATCATCGACGGGGACCGCGAGGGCCTCACCGACGACCTCGACGAGGCCATGGCGGCGGGGATGGCGCCGCTGACGATCATCAACGACATCCTGTTGGACGGGATGAAGACCGTCGGCGACCTGTTCGGCCGCGGCGAGATGCAACTTCCCTTCGTGTTGCAGTCCGCCGAGACGATGAAGCGGGCCGTCGCCCACCTCGAACCGCACATGGACAGCTCCGCGGCCGGTGCCGGGAAGGGGTCGATCGTGCTGGCCACCGTGAAGGGCGATGTGCACGACATCGGCAAGAACCTCGTCGACATCATCCTCACCAACAACGGCTATGAGGTGCACAACCTCGGGATCAAGGTGTCGATCGCCGAGATGATCGAGAAGGCCGTCGAGGTCGACGCCGACGCGATCGGCATGTCGGGCCTCCTGGTGAAGTCGACACTGATCATGCGTGACAACGTCGAGGAACTGAACGCCCGTGAGCTGAGCCGCATCCCGGTGCTGCTGGGCGGCGCCGCGTTGACCCGGACCTACGTCGAACGGGATCTACGCGACATCTACAACGGGCGACTCTTCTACGGCAAGGACGCGTTCGAGGGCCTTCACGTGATGGACAGGCTCGGCCAGATCCGGCGCGGCGACTTGGTCGACGACGACTTCGGTGTGGTGCTCGGTGGCCGCAACCTGCCCAAGCGCGAGAAGGTCGAGGTCGACCCGTCGACCATCCCGGCCCGCTCACCGGAGGTGGCGACGGACAACAAGGTGTTCACCCCTCCGTTCCTCGGCCACCGCGTGGTCAAGGGGCTGTCCATCGACGACATCGCCCCTTACCTCAACCGGACCGGTCTGTTCCGCAACCAGTGGCAGTACCGCCCCGAGAAGGGCGAGGACGACGCGGCGTTCAAGGAGCGCCTCGAGCCGGAGTTCCGGCGGATGCTGTCGTTGGTTCGCGAACAGGGGCTGTTGGTACCGCAGGTGGTGTACGGCTTCTTCGTCGCGAACGGCGACGGGAACGACCTGGTCGTGTTCTCCGACGAGAGCCGTACGACCGAACTGGCACGGTTCCGCTATCCACGCCAGAACGTGGAGCCGTACCTGTGCATCGCCGACTTCTTCCGCCCCTACGACGGAGGAGCGGGCGACCTCGACTACGCCGCGTTCCAGATCGTGACCATGGGCACGAAG
This sequence comes from Microthrixaceae bacterium, assembly GCA_041394325.1. Taxonomy (GTDB): domain Bacteria; phylum Actinomycetota; class Acidimicrobiia; order Acidimicrobiales; family Microtrichaceae; genus JAWKIJ01. The sequence goes on along the minus strand of JAWKIJ010000001.1, from coordinate 1,619,173 downwards.
GTCTCCGAGGAGACCAAGCGCCTGTTCGCCGAGGATCGGTACCAGGAGTACCTGATGCTGCACGGCGTCGGAGTGGAGATGGCCGAGGCACTCGCGGAGTTCTGGCACCACCGGATCCGCACCGAGTGGGGATTCGTCGACGAGGACGGACCGTCGATCGGTGGTCTGTTCCGCCAGCAGTACCGAGGTGGCCGCTACTCCAGCGGATATCCCGCCTGTCCGACCATCGAGGACAACGGCACCATCTTCGACCTGTTGGACGGAGCGCGGATCGGCGTGGAGGTGTCCGAGGACACCGGCTGGCAGTACCACCCCGAACAGTCCACCTCGGCGCTGATCTGCCACCACCCCAGGGCCAAGTACTTCGTCGCCCGCTGACCCGGCCTGGGCTCCCCATCCCCCGTTCCCACCGGTTTTGTCGCGCGAAAGTCGCGCCAGGACGCGATGTTCGCGCGACGAAACGGGTGACGGGGGTGATGGCCTGGTCGGCTACACAGAGGGGGATGCGAACCCGCGGTGTCGTCGGCGTCGCGCTCCTGGCGACGGTGCTCGTCAGCGGTGCGTGCAGCAAGTCCTCGTCCACATCCACCGACGACCCCACGTCGCCCACCTCCGCGAGGGGCTACACACCCGCGTGGACCGACGGACCGTGTGCGACCGCGGTGCCCGACGGCCTGAAGGTCACCTGCGGCACCCTCACCGTGCCCGAGAACCGCTCCAAACCCGCAGGCCGGCAGGTGAAACTCGCGGTCGTCCGACTGCACTCCCTCTCCGCCAGGCCCGAGGCCGATCCCATCGTCTACCTCCACGGCGGACCCGGGTCGGGCACCCTCCGGAACGGGCTGTCGAGATGGACGCGCAGTCGGTGGCTGGAACGGCGAGACATCATCGTGTTGGACCAACGCGGCGTCGGCCGCTCCGAACCGTCCCTGGAGTGCCCCGAACGCGAGCGCGCCTTCATGAAGGCCTTGGCGATGCCGAACGACTTCAAGGGACAGCTCGCGATGTTCGACACCGCTACCCGACAGTGCTACGACCGCCTCAGCGGCGAGGGGATCGACCTTGGCCGGTACAACACGACGAACAACGCCGCCGACATCGCGGATCTGCGGACCGCTCTCGGGATCGCGAAGTGGAACCTCTACGGCGTGTCGTACGGAACCCGTCTCGCGCTCGTCGTGATGCGCAACCACCCGCAAGGGGTCCGCTCCGTGATCCTCGACTCGGTGTACCCACCGAGCACCGCGTCCGCCCGCTCCAACGTCGACTCGGGAACCCGCGCGTTCGACGCGCTCGCGAACGGATGCGCGACCGACCCCAAATGCCACGCGAAGTACCCGGACCTCAAGGGTGACGTCGAACGCCTCGCAGCGGAGCTCGATACCCACCCGTTCGCGATGGACTACACCGACCCGACCACCGGGGTGTCCGAGACGCTCCACCTCGACGGCAACGACGCGGTCGGTGGGCTCTTCAACGCGCTGTACGACACCGATCTCATCCCACAACTCCCCTCGGCCATCCACGACATGGCCAACGGCGGACGGGGCCTGATCCCGCTGATCGCACAAGAGGCGATCCCGTTCGTGAACGACATGACCGAAGGCGCGTTCCTGTCCACCGAATGCGCCGACAACGGGGCACGGGTCCGGCGGTCCGACGTGGACGCCCTGCGATCGGATCCCGGGCGGGCATCGTTGCCGCTCCTGGCGAGTTGGAACCTCGTGTGTCGGGACTGGCCGGTCACGACCGAGCCGAAGTCGTTCGGGGACGTCGTCCACTCGTCGATCCCCACACTGGTGATCTCGGGCGAATACGACCCGATCACCCCGCCCTCGGATTCGAAGGCCGTCGCCAACGCGCTGTCCGACGCCGAGTTCATCTCGGTCCCCCACGGCGGGCACGGTCCCGGACCGGATACACCCTGCACCCAGGGGATCATGGACAAGTGGTTCGATGAGCTGAACCGTGTCGACACCTCCTGTGCCGCCGCGATCGTGCCCTCCCCGTTCAGCTGACGGTCGGGTCGGCGGCTCGTGTGCCGACCGCTCGCCGCCGTCGTGCTCAGCCGTTGAGGACGAGGCGTGCGACGAGGTCCTGTCCGAACCCGGTGAGGATCGCCAGGTAGAGCAGCCCCGTCGCCGCCATCACCGCGGAGTACTCGCGTTCACGCAACGCCGCGCGTGTCACCCGCGTCAACACGATGGTCGTGACGGCACACGCGACCCAGAACCATCCCAACATGCCACCCCATCCGTCGGAGATCCCTCCGGTGAGCACCGAGACCATGCCGGTCGGCAGCAGCATCACCGCGACCTCCAACGGCCAGATCCACGTGAGCCACCGCACCTGCTCCAACAGTGGACGACGCGGCAGTCCCGGCTGGGTCAGATACCAGTGCCCGAGGAGCATCCCGTCGGTGACGCAACCGAGGAACGCCGCTCCCACCAGGACCCGCAAGACCTGTACCCACGCAGGCGATCCCGCCGCGATCCCGGCGGCCACGAGCCCGGGAAGGCCGAGCACGGGCGCCACGAGGTCGAGTGCAGGGGGGAACTCGGGTGCCGTGTCGTCGAAGCGCTGCACCTCCCGGTCGATCCCCGTCATCTCCGCGATCCGGTCGGATCGTCGCTGGACCTGCTCCCGCTGTCGGCGCACGCCGGCGCGACGACGCGTCCAGCTCACGGCCAACGCCGGGAGCACGCCGACCGCAACCGCGATCGCCGACAGATCGCGGACCCACACCCGGTGGTAGCGGAAGCCCGCGACGGCGGCGAGGACGGCCATCACACCGAACACCGCGCGCAACAACCAGCCGTAACCGATGCCCACCTCACGGGCCCTTGTGGTGACCCACAGGAACAACAGTCCGCCAACCGCCCACTGCAACAGGACCGTCGCGAGGTCGAGTCTCAGCACGGACCGGGCTCCCGGGATCGGCCCGCACCGCCGACCCGATCGCGGAGCCCGGCGAGGCGGCGATCGGCGGTGTTGAGGGCGACCGGACCGTCGGGTGTGGCGACCACGATGTCCTCGAGGCGGAAGCCGAATCGCCCCGGAAGGTAGACGCCGGGCTCGACCGAGTAGCAGTGACCCGCTTCGAGGACCTGCGTGTTGCCGTCGACGATGTAGGGGTCCTCGTGCTCCTCGACACCGATCCCGTGCCCGGTCCGATGGATGAAGTACTCCCCCAGACCGTGGGCGTCGAGGACCTCACGACAGGCCCGGTCCACCGATTCGCAGGAACTCCCGACGATGCCCGCGTCCACCCCGGCGCGTTGGGCCAGTTCCAGCACGTCGTAGATCTCGGCCGCATCGGCCGGCACGTCCCCGGTCCACACGCAGCGGGTGATGTCGCTGCAGTAGCCGACTCCCCACTCGTCGTGCATCGTCCCGCCGAAGTCGCAGAGCACCGGCTCGCCCGGGCCGACAACCCGATCGGACGGCTCGTGATGGGGGCTCGCCGAGTTGGCGCCGGCCGCGACGATCGCGAAGTTCACACGGGTGTGGCCCCCAGCCACGATCCGACGCGCCAGATCGGTGGACACCTCGGCCTCGGTACGGCCCACCAATTCGATCGCGCCCAACTGGAGTTGCTCGGCGATCGCGTCGACCGCTCGGGCCGCGGGTCAACATGTCGATCTCGTGAGGGTCCTTCCGGGCCCGCAACGGCGCTGTGACCAGCGAGGCGTTCACCATCGTCGCAGCGGGTACCCGCTCGCCCAGCGCGGGTGAACCGGGACCAGGTTCGGTCACCGACGGCGATGCGCGACACCGCACGGTGTCCGCCCAGCGCGTCGAGTACGGCATCGAAGGGATCGGATGTCTCACCCCACGGGACGATCCGGAAGTGGTCGCGCTCGACCACGCGCAGGGCTTCGAGTTCGGGGACGACGAGGGTCATCGCCCCGTCCCGGTCGAGCACGGCCATGGTGAGCCGTTCGAGCGGCATGGCCTCGTAGCCGGTGAGCCACGGCAGGTCGGCACCCACCGACAGGCAGAGTGCGTCGACGTCGCGCTCGGCCATCGCGTCGATTACCCGGGCGACACGCGCCGGGAACGGCGATGTCGGCGACGCCACCGGATCGCGTGAGGGTGCGCTCACGCGTTCGGATCCGTCGCCGCGTCGGGGATGCCGACGAGGCCGTCGACGGACCGGGCGTTCTTGTCCCGCCAGTAGGCGGCGATGCCGTCGTCGCCCTTTCGTTCGGCCCATTCGACGAGCGTCTCGCGTTCGGCCCGGAACTCCATGAGCGGCACCGCGTAGCCGCACGACGTTCGGACCAGGTCGACGTCGACGACGATGACCGCCCGGAGCCCGGGCATCGGCGCGTCTGCGCCGACGAGCGCGTCGAACTCGGGGGCTCCCACGTAGACGGTGCGGCCGGTGCCGTACAGGCGCAGGACCTTGGGGCGTCCCTCGAACGCGCAGAACATGATGGTGATACGACCGTTCTGGTGCAGGTGGGCGATGGTCTCCACCCCCGAACCCGTGAGGTCGAGGTAGGCGACCCGGTTCGGTCCGAGCACGCGGAACGTGTCGTAGCCCTTCGGTGACACGTTGACATGGCCGTCGGGACCGCTGGGGGCGGTGGCCACGAAGAAGAGGTGCTGGGCGGCGATGAACTCACGATGGTGGTCGTCGATCGCGGGGTAGTCCCGAGCCATCAGTTCGCCGATCCGGAAGGTGGGGGCTGGTCGATGGTACGGGGACCGCCGACACGGACGGCAGGTCGATCGGCCCGAGGCGCCGCCGCTGCGGCCGCGGTGTCGGCAGCGGTGCGGGCGTGGTAGCTCGACCGGGTCAACGGCGACGACTCGACGTGGTCGATCCCCATCCGCTCGCCGAGGTGCTTCCAGCGTTCGAAATCGGCAGGCTCCCACCAGCGCTCCACCGGCAGATGATGGGTGGTGGGACGCAGGTACTGGCCGATCGTCACGATTCGGACCCCTACCTCCGCCAGGTCGCCCAGCGTCTGGAGGATCTCGTCGTCGCGCTCACCCATGCCGACCACGAGGCTCGACTTGGTCACGAGGCCCGCCCGGCGCGCACGTCCGAGCACCGAAAGACTCCTTGCATAGGAGGCCGAGGGTCGGACGGCGCGTTGCAGGCGCAACACGGTCTCGATGTTGTGGTTGAACACCTCCGGCCGGGAGTCGAACACGGTCCGAAGCGATCGATCCTCGCCGCGGAGGTCGCTGACGAGCACCTCGACCGACGCGCCCCGGACCCGTTCGTGGATCGCGCGGACGGTCGCGGCGACATGTGCAGCGCCACCGTCGTCGAGGTCGTCCCGGGCGACCATGGTCAACACGGCGAAGCGCAGCCCCGTCCGCTCGACCGCCGCCGCAACCCGGTCGGGCTCGGTCGGATCGAGGGGCAGTGGCTTGGATGTGTCGACCAGGCAGAAGCCGCAGGCCCTGGTACAGCGTTCACCGCACAGCATGAACGTGGCCGTACCGTCGGACCAGCACTCGGACAGGTTGGGGCAGCCCGCCTCCTCGCACACGGTGACGAGACCGAGATCGCGGACGGTGCGCCGGAGCGCGAGCACCTCGCCACCGAGACGCAGGGGTGCACGCATGTGCGCCGGCTTCGCGTCGGTGATCGGCACGGCCGCCGAGGTGTCGACCCCTGCATCGGCCAGACGGCCGAGCAGCCGCACACCGGTCCCGCCCGCTTCGGGTCGCCGGGTCGTGTACCGGACCACGGCACCCGGCCCCTCACCACGGCTGAAGGCGGTGAGGTCGCGGTCGTCGGCGGTGCTCCGCCACGTGGCCGCTGCCCGGTCCACGGAGCGGGGTAGTCGGTCGGGGCGCCCGAGAAAGGCCCCGGCACGCTCGCCGACGGCCTCGACCACGTCGCGCATCGTCGCGGCACAGCCCTCGGCCCGCATCGAGGTCACACCCTTGTCGGACAGGCCACACGCCACGATGTGGTCGAACATCGTGGCGTCGGTGTCGACGTTCAGGGCGAAACCGTGCATCGTCCGGCCACGGCTCAGACGAACGCCCACCGCGGCGATCTTGCGGGGACGGGGCCCGTCGGCACCGAGCCACACTCCGGGACACCCCTCGACCACCTTCGCCCCGCCGATGCCGAACCGGTCGAGCACCGCGATCAACAACTCCTCGATCGCGGTGACGTGAGCCCGGGTCGACGCCATCTCACCCGCGTCGTGGTCGGCGAGGGTGAGGATGGGATAGCCGACGAGTTGGCCCGGGCCGTGGTAGGTGACGTCGCCACCACGGTCGGCCCGTACGAGGTCGGCACCCACCTCGGCGGGGTCGACCAACACGTTGGCCGCGTCGGCACGGACCCCCATCGTGTAGGTGTGTGGATGCTCCAGGAGGAGCAGGTGGTCGTCGGTGCCGTGGTCGAACAGTGCGTGCTGAAGGCCGAGTGCGTCGCGATAGTCGACGCGACCCAACCACCGGATGTGCAGTGCGTCGCGCCTCGTCGTCGCGTCGGCCACCACGTGATCCGGGTCGCGGATCGCGCCCGGATCCGGGGCCACGTCGGTGGCGGAGACCGCCGTGGTCACAGCTCGGCGGCCCAGTCCCGGGTCTCGATGATCTCCTTCACCTTGGCGAGGAATGCCGCGGCGTAGGCGCCGTCGAAGGCCCGATGATCCCAACTCAACGTGAGGTTGCCCATCGAGTGGATGGCGATCGACTCGCTGCCGTCGGGGAGGGCCACGACGACGGGACGCCTGGTGACCCCGTCGGTCGAGAGGATCGCCACCTGCGGCTGGTTGATGATGGGCGCGACGAACAACGTTCCGAACTTGCCCGAGTTCGAGATGGTGAAGGTTCCGTTCTCGAGGTCGTCGGGGCTGAGCTGCTTGTTGCGGGCACGGTCGGCGACGTCGTGGACCGCGCGGGCGATGGCCCGCAGGCGCATCCCGTCGGCGGCCTCGATGACCGGCGCCAGCAGGCCTTGGAAATCGAGGTCGACGGCGATCGCCAGGTTGACGGCCTGGTGCACGATCAACGTGCCCTCGCCGACCGAGGCGTTGAGGTGGGGGAACTCCGCGATCGCGTCGATGACCGCCCGGGAGACGAAGGGCATGTACGTCAGGGAGAAGCCCTCGTCGGCAGCGAACTGCTCGCGAGCGGGAGTACGTGCACGCTCGACGGCCTCGTAGTCGACTTCGATCGCGGTGATGACGTGCGGGGAGGTCTGGAGGCTCCGGACCATGTGCTCGCCGGTTCGGAGGCGGATGTTGGTGAGCCGCACCGACGTGTCCCCCTGGCCGGCGACCGCAGCAGGACGCGCAACGCCCGGGACGGGGGGAGCAGCCGCGGCGGGTGCCGCGGCGGGTGCAGCCGCAGCGGGGGGTAGGGACGTGATGGCGGCTCCGGCCGTCGTTCCGGCTCTGGCGTCGAGGGCGTCGAGCACGTCCTCCCGGGTGATGCGCCCACCGACACCGGTGCCGGTGATCGTGGACGCGTCGAGGCCGTTCTCCTCGACGAGCCGACGGACGAGCGGCGACAACAGGACGCCCGAACGGGTGGCGGTCGACGGCGCAGCCGGTGCCGGCGCGGGCACCGGCGCGGCGGGTTCCGGCGCGGCGGCAGCGGGAGCCGCCGGGATCGCCCCGGCCGAGGCCGACTGTGCGGATGCGGCCGGCGACGGTGCCGACGACCCGTCCTCGGCGGTCGCCCCCGACGGCGTGGTCGGCGCTTCGGGCGCACCGTCGACCTCGCCCGAAGGGCCGGTGGGCGCCGAGTCGGACAGCCGGACCAGGAGGGTGCCGACGTCGACCGTCTCGCCCTCGGGCACCAGTATCTCGCTCACGAAACCGGATGACGGCGACGGGACCTCCGAGTCGACCTTGTCGGTGGACACCTCGAACAACGCCTCGTCCTCGTCGACGTGGTCACCAACCTGCTTGAACCACTTGGTGATCGTCCCCTCGGTGACCGATTCCCCGAGTTGCGGCATCGACACGTCAGCCATTGGTTGGTCCCTTCCGATCGCGATGGGCGCGCGTTCCGCCCTTCACGCTAGCGGCGCGCCGAGCGCCTTCCCGCGGTGCCGACCCACGCCGGGAGGCGCCGGGGGGAGCCGCCGGGACCGCCGACGGACAGGTTCAGTGGAGGGAACGACCGGTGAGGGCGAGCATGGTCTCACCGAACAGCTCGCTGAGCGTCGGATGCGGCTGGATGAGCGACGCGACCTCGTCGACGGTGGCATCCCAATTGACGGCGAGATACCCCTGGCCGAGCTGTTCGGTCGCCCAGGGGCCCACCATGTGCACACCGAGCAGGCGGCCTGCACGACCGTCGGGTCCCTTCTCGGCTATCACCTTCACCATCCCGTCGGTCTCGCCCAGGATCACCGCCCGACTGTTCCCGACGAATCGGTGCTTGTCGGTCACGACGTCGAAACCGGCGGCCTTCGCGTCGGCCTCGCCGTAACCCACGAACGCGACCTCGGGTTGGCAGTAGATCGCCCACGGGACCTTGCCGTAGTCGACCGGCGTCGGGTGCTCGTCGAGGACGTCCTTGATCGCGTTGATTCCCTCGATGAACCCCACGTGGGCGAGTTGGGGGGTCGCGATGCAGTCGCCGATCGCCCACACGCCGGGCTCGCCGGTGCGGCAGTGGTCGTCGACGTCGAAGAAGCCACGCTCGGTGACCGTCACCCCGAGCCCCCGCGCCGTCACTCCTCCCGTGACCGGTGCCCTGCCGACCGACACGACCACCACGTCGACCTCGAGTGGATCGCCTTCGGCGAAGGTCACCGACACTCCCGCCGGGGCCGGCTCGTGACCCGTCACCTTCACGCCGGTACGGATGGAGATGCCCTTCTTCTTGAAGGCGCGCTCGACGACGTTGGCCACGTCCTTGTCGCAGCCCGGAAGGATCTTGTCGAGCCCTTCGAGGATCGTCACCTCGGAACCCATGTCGGCGAGGGTCGAGGCGAACTCACAGCCGATCGCCCCTCCACCGATCACCGCGGCCCTGGCGGGCAGAGTGCGCAGGTCGAGGAACTCGTCGCTGGTGAAGACGTGCACGCCGTCGGGATCGAAGCCGGGGATGGTGCGCGGCACCGAGCCCGTCGCCAGGATGACCGCATCGCCCACCAGCATCGTCTCGGTACCGTCGTTGCCGGCGACATGCACCTGATGGTCGGGGCCGAGCGTGCCACGCCCCGCGAACACGTCGACCTTGCGACCCTTCAACAGTTGGCTCAGCCCACCGAACAGCTGGTCCACCACCCGCCGCTTGCGGTCCACCGTCACCCCCCAGTCGACGGTGGGCTCGGGTGCGTTGATACCGAAGTCTGCCGCGTGGTCGAAGGTGCGCCTCACCGCAGCCGACTCGAGGAGTTCCTTCGCGGGGATGCACCCGCGGTGGAGACACGTCCCGCCGACCTTGTCCTTCTCGACGAGCGCGACCCTCAGGCCGGCGCTCGCCCCGTACAACGCGGCGGCATAGCCGCCCGGTCCCCCGCCGATGATCACGACGTCGTACGGGGTGGGGTTGTTGAGGTCCACGATCGTCCTTTGTGGAGTAGGCGGGGGGATGATCGCACCGGGACGGTCCTGACCGCGTCGTTCGGGGGCGCGCAGGACCCGTGGTGTCGGCACGCCGTCCAGAGCCGTCACGATCGCCGGAGCGAGGCCGATCCTACCGATGCCACCGGCGGTGGCGGGTCAGCGTGACATCGTGAACTGCACGACCGCCGCCGCGAGGATCAGCACGGCGCACACGACCGCGAGACCGATGAGCAGTCGCGTGCTCAACGCCCCGTCCTCCCGGCCAACGACCCGGTCGCCCGTCGTGCGCTCACGGGCCGGAGACTACGGTGCGGAGGCGGTCCCCGACGAACGGACCCGAGTCCCCTCGAACACCGAAGGAACCCCCACCATGCGTGACGCCGTCGGCAACCTCGATTCGCTGCTCGTGTTGGGCGGTGGGTCCGATATCGCCAACGAGACCGTCACCCGGCTGGCGTCGCGGCGCCTCCGCCGGGTCGTCCTCGCCGTTCGCGATCCGTCGAAGGTGACCGAACTGGTCGCCCGCCACGAGGCCGAGGGCCTGTCCGTCGAGGTGGTGACCTTCGACGGCGCCGATCCGGCGAGCCACGAGAAGGCGATCGACTCGATCTTCGCGGGTGGCGACATCGACGTCGCCATCTCTGCGTTCGGTCAGCTCGGCAACCAGGACCGCTTCGACGACGACCCCGTCGCCGCGGCCAACCTCGTCACCGTCAACCTGGCCGGGCAGATCTCGGCGCTGACCGCCACCGCCGCGGCGATGAAGCGTCAGGGACACGGCACGATCGTCGTGCTGAGCTCGGTCGCAGGTGAACGCGTCCGCAAGGACAACGCGGTGTACGGCGCGACCAAGGCCGGACTCGACGGCTTCGCACAAGGCCTCGGCGACCGCCTCGCGGGAACCGGCGTCGACGTCATGATCGTACGCCCCGGCTTCGTGCACACGTCGATGACCGAGGGGCTGGATCCGGCGCCGTTCCCCACCACCCCCGACAAGGTCGCCGCCGACATCGTGAGCGGCCTCGACTCGGGCGCGCGCATCGTATGGTCGCCGCCCATGCTCCGCTGGGTGTTCACGGTCCTGCGGCACCTTCCCCACCCGCTGTGGCGCCTCGCCTCCAACCGCTGACGTCCACCCACCACCTCGAAGGGACATGCCCATGGCCGACGGCGACGTCACCCCCGAATCCGAGATCACCGACCCCGAGGCGACGATCCTCGGCGACCGGACGGTGTCGGTACGCCGAGTGATCGCGGCATCGCCCAGCGAGATCTTCGCGGTGCTGTCCGACGCGTCGTTGCACCCGGTGATCGACGGATCCGGAACGGTGCGGAAGGCGGCCGGGCGCGTCGAGCGGCTGGCAATGGGCTCCCGATTCGGGATGCGCATGCAGTACGGCATCCCGTACGTGATCGCCAACACCGTGGTCGAGTTCGACCAGGATCGCCGTATCGCGTGGGCACATTTCGGGAAGCACCGCTGGCGCTACGAACTCGAACCACTCGACGATGTCGACGGCGCACCGCGAACGCGGGTCACCGAGACGTTCGACTGGTCGACGGCCATCGCCCCGAAGGTCATCGAGTTGGTCGGCTACCCCCGTCGCCATCCCGCCTCGATGCGGCGCACACTCGAGCGCCTCGACGCGTTCGTGGTGAACCGAGGCTCGGGTTTGTGAACTCCGGCGAACCGGAACACGACACCCCGGCGCCCTCTTCAGAGGACCTCGACGTCTCCGGACCGGTCCGGAAGGTGGCCGTGTTCGACTTCGACGGCACGATCACCAGACGCGACACCCTCGTACCGTTCCTGTACCGAGCCGCGGGACCGGCCCGCCTCGCGGCGGCGGTCATCGGCGCGTCACCACGCCTCGTGGCGGGGCTGCGCTCGCCCCGGCATCGTGACACCGCCAAGGAGGTGGTCCTGCGGTCGCTGCTGCGCGGCCGCGTCGCCGAGGAGATGCGCGAACACGGACGCCGCTACGCGGCCGACCTCCCGCGACTGTTCCGACGAGACACCCTGGACGCGATCGAACAACGCCGGGCGGATGGAGCGGACCTGGTGATCGTCAGCGCGTCGATCGACTTCTACCTCCGGCCGATCGCGGCCGATCTCGGGATCGACCACCTGATCTGCGTCACGATGGAGGAGGGTTCGGACGGTCGGCTCACGGGCACCCTGGTGGGTACCAACGTCCGCAAGGGCGAGAAGGCGGTACGCCTCCGTGCATGGCTCGACGAGACCACTCCTGCGGGCACGTCAGTCGAGCTGTGGGCGTACGGCGACAGCGACGGTGACAGCGAACTGCTCGCCATGGCGGACCACCCCCGTTGGGTGGGTCGGCGCTCCCGCCGGGCCTGATCGGAATCGGCCCTCCGGAGCCGGTCGGGACGCATCGGTCTCCGGGGCCGACCGCTCGCCGTCGACCCCGGAGACCGACCGCTGCTCAGGACTTGGGGGGCATCCGGATCCCGCCGTCGATTCGGATGTCCTGGGCGTTCATGTAGCTGTTGGTGATGAGCTCGAGCGCCAGGGACGCATACTCGTCGGCGACACCGAGGCGATGAGGGAACAGCACCGACTGACCGAGCGCCGCCTTGAACGCCTCCGATGCCTCGCCCTCACCGTAGATCGGGGTGTCGATCAGCCCGGGGGCGATGGTGTTGACCCGAATGCCGGCCGCCGCGAGGTCGCGGGCGATCGTGAGGGTCATCCCGACGACCCCGCCCTTGGAGGCCGAGTAGGCGGCCTGGCCGATCTGGCCGTCGTACGCGGCGACCGACGCGGTGTTGACGATCGCACCCTTGGCACCGTCGGCGTCGCCCTCGTTGGAGTTCATCGCCGACGCGGCGAGGCGAATGCAGTTGAAGGTGCCGACGAGGTTGATGTCGATGACCTTCTTGAAGACCTCGAGGTCGTGCGGCTCGCCGTTCTTGCCGATCGTGCGCGTGGCCCAACCGATCCCGGCGCAGTTGACGAGGGCCTTCAACGGACCCATCTCGACCGCGGCGTCGATCCCCGCCTGGACCTGGCCGGTGTCGGTGACGTCCGCCGCAGCGAACAGGCCACCGATCTCCTTGGCGAGCGCGTCGCCCTTTTCCTGTTGGCGGTCGAGGTCCATGACGACGACCTTCATGCCCTTGGCGGCGAGCAGGCGACAGGTGGCTTCACCCAGTCCCGATGCTCCGCCGGTGACGACGGCTGATGCTCCAGTGATCTCCATGGCGCCCGACGATAGGGCAACGCCGACCCCGCGTTCACACCCGGGCACGGCGCCTCGACACGAGCCCGCCGTTCGGGGCTGCCGACACGCCCGCAGGAGCGACCCAACGCCCACCAATTGTTGAAGTGGCCGACGGGACTGCCGATACAACCCCCATGACGGCGGGATCCGGCCTCGACCCAACACCCATGGAAGCCCAGCAGCGGGAGCGGAACTTTCCCGGTGGCGCGGTGCGGCTACCCCGTCTCGGGGAGTCCGCAACGCGACGGGGCCGTCGGTCGACTTCGTCCCCTCGGCATTCCTCCGCTCGAACGGTGAACACCTGGTCACGGACGAACCCCGCTCGGGATTCGACGAGTACTTCTCGACCGAATCGCTGTTCGACGAACCGGATGAGGCGGGCGACGTCTACAGCGCCGCGTTCGACATTCTCGGCGTGACGCCCGACCAGGAATGAGAGGAGATCGTGGCGGCACACCGGCGCCTCGCGAAGCTCCACCATCCCGACCGGCTCGTCGGTCATCCGAGCGACCAGGTCGAAGCGGCGGTCCTCGAATCGAAGCGGATCAACGGCGCCTACGCCGAGCTGCGCATCTACTACGGGCGATAGACCCGGCCCGACCCGGGGGGCACCGCAGTCACCGGTGCGGGCGAGCGACCGCCGCCCCGGTCAGTGCCGGGGCGGTCGCAACGCGGCCTCGACCGCGAGCTCGTCGACGAACTGGTTCATCCGGTCGGTCGAATGGCCCTTCACCCACGAGAACGTCACGTCGCCGCGGCGCAACACCAGGTCGATGAAGGGTTCCCACAGGTCCCGGTTGGCGACCGGTTCACGTTTGGAGTTCTTCCAGCCCCGGCTCCGCCAGCCGCGGTACCAGCGATCGTTGAAGCACTTGACCACATAGGTCGAATCGCTCCGGACCTCGATCGGCCCCTCCAACGCCCTCACCGCCTCGTACGCCGCGACGATCTCCATGCGCTGATTGGTCGTATCGGGATCGTGCCCGTGCGCCCATCGCTGCCTGTCGAGCGCCCACGCCCATCCACCCGGTCCGGGGTTCCCACGGCACGCGCCGTCCGTGTAGACGACGCGACGGGTGGGATGCTCGGACACGGTCGGCGACGCTAGCTGTCGCGGTCCGAGCCCCCGGACGCCTCCGTAGACTCGGCAGGGTTCCCCAGCCCCAAGGGGTGCTCTCATGACCGACGGGCTCCACCCGCAACAGATCCACGACATCGACCCCGCCGAGACCGCCGAGTGGGTCGAGTCCCTCGACCTCGTCACCGCCACACGCGGCAAGCCGAGGGCGAGCTTCCTGTTGAGCCGCGTCGAGGCACGCGCCGCCGAACTGGGCATCGACAACTCCGGTGTCGTCACCACCCCCTACCTCAACTCGATCGCCCCCGCCGACCAACCCTGGTTCCCCGGCGACGAGGCGATAGAGAAGCGCATCCGGGCGATGATCCGCTGGAACGCGGTCGCGATGGTGGTGCGCGCCAACCACCGGGCGGCCGGCATCGGCGGGCACCTCTCCACGTTCGCGAGTTCCGCGGCGTTGTACGACATCGGGTTCCACCACTTCTTCAGAGGCAAGGACGACGGCAACCCCGGAGACCACCTGTACATCCAGGGCCACGCGGCCCCCGGTCTCTATTCGCGAGCGTTCCTGGAGGGTCGACTCGAGGAGGACCAACTCGAGCGGTTCCGACGCGAGATCGGCGGCGGCGGATTGTCCTCGTATCCGCATCCGCGGTCGATGCCGGGGTTCTGGGAGTTTCCCACCGTGTCGATGGGTTTGGGCCCGATCAACTCGATCTACCACGCCCGATTCAACCGGTACTTGCATCACCGCCGCATCGACGACACCGACGGGTCACGGATCTGGTGCTTCGTCGGCGACGGCGAATGCGACGAGCCCGAGACGCTGGGAGCGATCGCCCTCGCCGGCCGGGAGCATCTCGACAACCTCACCTGGGTGGTCAACTGCAACCTCCAGCGACTCGACGGTCCGGTCCGCGGAAACGGAAAGATCATCCAGGAACTCGAAGGCGTCTTTCGGGGCGCCGGGTGGAACGTCGTCAAGGTCATCTGGGGTACCGCCTGGGACGAGTTGATCGAACGTGACGTCGACGGGGTGCTTCTCGACAAGATGAACACCACCGTCGACGGTGAGTTCCAGCGCTACGCGGTCGAGGACGGCAGCTACGCGCGGGAGCACTTCTTCGGACCCGACCCCCGGTTGCGAAAGATGGTCGAGCACCTCACCGACGAGCAGATCCAGGCGCTGCCCCGCGGTGGCCACGACTACCCGAAGCTGTACGCGGCGTATCACTTCGCGACCCACAACGACACCGGCCGGCCCACCGCGATCCTTGCGAAGACCATCAAGGGGTGGGCACTTGGCAGCGAGGTCGAAGGCCGTAACGCGACCCACCAGATCAAGAAGATGACCGCCGAACAACTGCTCGGGTTGCGCGACCGACTGCATCTGGACGATCTCATCGACGATCGGGACCTCGCAGGGGGCGACCCGCCCTACATCCGACCCGCTCCCGACTCGCCCGAGATCACCTACCTCCTGGAGCGACGTCGAGCCCTCGGCGGGTCGCTCCCCAGACGGACCACGACGGTCCGCCGCCCCCTCGCGATGCCCGAACACGACGCGTTCGTGGAACTCCTACGCGGTTCGGGCAACCAACCGGTGTCGACGACCGTCGCCTTCACCAGGCTCCTGCGGAACCTCACCCGCGACCCGAACATCGGCCGACGGGTCGTGCCGATCGTGCCCGACGAGGCCCGCACCTTCGGGATGGACGCGCTCTTCCGGGAACTCGGCATCTACGCGTCACAGGGCCAGAAGTACGAGCCGGTCGACCACCACCTGCTGTTGAGCTACGCCGAGGCCGTCGACGGCCAGATCCTCGAGGAGGGCATCACCGAGGCCGGCTCCACCGCATCGTGGACCGCCGCCGCCACCAGCTACGCCACACGGGGCGTGCCGATGATCCCGTTCTTCACCTTCTATTCGATGTTCGGCTTCCAGCGGGTGGGTGACCTCATCTGGGCGGCGTCGGACGCCCGCGCACGGGGCTTCCTCCTCGGCGCCACGGCGGGCCGAACCACCCTGCCGGGAGAGGGCCTCCAGCACACGGACGGACACAGCCAGCTCCTCGCGTCGACCGTCCCGTCCATGCGCTGTTACGACCCGGCGTTCGCGTACGAGACGGCCCTGATCGTCCGGCACGGGATCGAGGCCATGTACGGGCGTGACGAGGACTGCTCGTACTACCTCACCCTGTACAACGAGAACTACCCCATGCCGGCCGTACCCGCCGATCCGACCGACGTCGCCGCGGTCGACGCGGTCGCCGCCGGGGTCGTCGAGGGGTTGTACCGACACGCACCCGCCCCGCAGGGGACGGACCCGAGGCGACCATCCTGTTCTCCGGTCCGATGTGGCAACCGGCAACCGAGGCGGCGGAGGTCCTCGCCCGTGACTTCGGCGTCCGGGCGAGCCTGTGGTCCGCGACGAGCTACAAGGCGCTGCGCGAACAGGCGCTCGAGACCGAACGCTGGAACCTGCTTCACCCCGATCGGGCCCCACGGGTCCCCCGGGTGACGGCGTTGTTGGACGATGCCGACGGCCCGGTCATCGCGGTGACCGACTTCCTCCGGGCGGTTCCCGACCAGGTGTCGAGGTGGGTTCCGCGGCGATGGACGTCCCTGGGCACCGACGGGTTCGGCCATTCCGACGACCGCACCGCGCTCCGACGCTACTTCGAGGTCGACGCCGCGGCGATCGTGGCGACGGTGCTGGCCGCGCTGGCATCCGACGGGGAGATCAAGGCGTCGACGGTCTCGGACGCGATCGCGTCGCTCGGCATCGACACCGAGGCCCCGCCACCCTGGCACGTGTGAGCACGGGCCGACGCGGCAAGACTGCTCGCATGGCCACGGCGACCAAGCGCATCCCGATCACCGGCGACCTCGACGCCGACCGTCTCCTGGTCCGTGACCCTCTCGCACTACTCATCGGCATGCTGCTGGACCAGCAGGTACCGATGGAATGGGCGTTCAGGGGCCCCGCCACCCTGCGGGACCGCCTACCTGCCACCGCGGACGGCCGGCTCGACGCCGGTGCGATCGCGGCGATGGACCGCGACGCCTTCGTCGCGCTGTGTTGCACGAAGCCCGCTATCCATCGATTTCCCGCCTCGATGGGACGACGGATCTGGGACGCGTGCGCCCACGTCGAGGAGCACTACGGCGGCGACGCCTCCAGGATCTGGAAACGCGTCCGCACCGGCGCCGAGGTGTACCGGCGCCTCCGGGAGATCCCCGGCTACGGCGACGAAAAGGCCCGGATCTTCGTGGCGATCCTCGGCAAACGCCTCGGAGTGCGACCCGCTGGTTGGGAGGAGGCCGCCGATCCCTTCGGGGACGCACAACCCCGATCCGTCGCCGACGTCGCCGACGAGCTGAGCCTTCAGGCCGTTCGTGATTGGAAGAAGGCGATGAAGGCCGCCAGGAAGACCAAGCGCGACCAGCCCTGAACGTCACACCGACCGAGCCGGCGCCGACGGACCACCTCAGGGAATCGTGTCGAGCTCGACCACGTCCGCGATGTCCGGCGACGGGGCGCCCAGGAGTTCGAAGTGTCGCCGCGTCGCGCCCCGGGTGAGGAGCATCCGCAACCGGTACCAACGACCGTCCGGGCCGATCACGACCTTCACGTCGCCCGGCATCCCGAGGCTGTCGTAGCTGAGGGCGATCGACCGTTTGGCGATCCCCGCGTCGACCAACTCGTCGCGGCCGGCGGCGAGGCGGTCCTGGTCGAGCACCCACGAGTCCTCGTCGGCGACGACCGCGACGGCATCGTCACCACCGATCCTCCAAGCCCGCGCCCATCGGTGCAACGCGTCGGGTGACTGCCCGGATCGCTCGGCCAGCCACTCGACGGCGTCCCGGTCCGCTCCGGCCGCTCGACGCGCGAGGTCGCCCCGGACGTCGGCGGCGAGCCCGCTGGACGCTCCGTCGTGCAGCGTCGCCCACGCGCGCTCGGCGGCGTCGTCGATCATCGCCTCGAGCAGGCGCAAGGACGGTCCACCCGGGGCCTGCTCGACGGGCCAGGTGTCCGAACCCGCACGCCACCGCCGCGCACCGGCCGGGACCCCGAGACGACCGGGTCGGGTGTGGCTCGGCCGCCAGGTGTCGCCGTCCGCGGTCACCTCGGGGATTCCGACCGCGGATCGCCGACCATCGACAGCGGCAGGAGGTTCGGTCGAGCCACCGGCCAGGGAGTCGAGGAGCTCGTCCACGGTCACGGTCTCGATGTCGTCATCGACCGATGCGGAGCGACCCGACGGCAGCAGGCGCGAACGGGCGACGTCGCGCCCGAGGCCACGGAGCTCGGAGAGGACGAGAGGGTCACGATCCAGTCGAGCGGCCAGCGCGTACGCAACCGCTGCCGCGTGGCTGCACACCGCCGCGGAGTCCCCGCACGGGCACACCGCTACCAGATCCGCCGCCGACGGAACCACCGATACCCCCTCGGTCGCCATGTCGGAGATCAACCTGGGATCGAGCTCGCCCACCGACAAAGCTGCCGCATGGGTCCCGTGTTCCGCCCACGCCGCGAAGAACCGTTGCCATGTGGGTTCGTCGAGCGTCGCCACCTCCCACGCCGGCTCCAGTCGCCCCGAGGCGGCAGCAGAACCGTCCGCCCCCGTCCGGTTCGGGGTCGTGGCCCGACCCGACTCGTCGACGTGGATCGCGGCGGTGACTCGGCCGACCGCGACCCGCAGGCCCTCGACACGTCCGGTCCTCGCGATCACTCGTCCCTGCGCCAGGCGATCCTCGTCGTCGGCTCCCAACCGCTCGACCGCCTCGATCCATGCTCTCCCCCACCAGGTCCCGGTGAACGCGGAGGACACCATCAGCGGGCCCCGCCCAAAGAGATCAGTTCGCGGAGCTCGTCGTCGGTGAGTTCGCCGGCCCACGACTCGGCACCGCCGACCACCGACTGCGCGAGTCGTGCCTTCGCCGCCAGAAGGTCACCGATCCGCTCTTCGAGGGTTCCCTCCGCGACGAGCCGGTGGATCTGCACCGGACGGTCCTGACCGATGCGCCACGCACGATCGGACGCCTGTTGCTCGACCGCCGGATTCCACCATCGGTCGTAGTGGACGACATGGGTCGCCCGCACCAGGTTGAGCCCGGTCCCACCGGCGTGGAGCGAGATGACGAACACCGGGAAGGCGCCCTCCTGGAATCGGTCGACCAGCACGCTCCTTCGACGGTGCGGCGTCTCGCCGAGCAGTAGTCCCGAGTCGATCCCGAGCTCGGCGAGCCGACGTTCGAGCAAACGGGCCATCGCCACGTACTGGGTGAACACCAGGGTCGAGTCGCCGGCCTCGGTGATGGCGGTGATCAGCTCGTCGAACGCCTCCAACTTGCCCGAGCGCCCCGAGAGTCGACCGTCGTCGCCCAGGTAGTGCGCCGGGTGGTTGCAGATCTGCTTGAGGGCGGTGATCAACTTGAGGACCAGCCCACGGCGGGCGATCCCCGATGCGTCGGCGACCTCGCCCATTATGGAGCGGGACGCCTCGCGGTAGAGCCCGGCCTGCTCGGCGGTCAGGGCGGTGAAGTGGTCCGTCTCGGTCTTGGGCGGGAGATCGGGCGCGACCTCGGGGTCGTCCTTGTGACGTCGCATCACGAAGGGGCTGACCATCGCGGCGAGCCGAGCTGCGACCATGTCGTCGCCGTCACGCTCGATCGGGATCGCGACGTCGCGTTGGAATCGGCCCAGAGGACCGAGGAGCCCGGGCGAGGTCCAGTCCAGCAACGACCACAGGTCGGCGAGACGGTTCTGCACCGGGGTACCGGTCAACGCGACCCTCGACGCACCGGGGCCGATGCGACGCATGGCCCGCGCGGTGACCGACTCGTGGTTCTTGATGTTCTGTGCCTCGTCGGCGACGACGAGCGACCACTCCACGGCCGCAAGGCGGGTGACGTCACGACGTGCGATCCCGTAGCTCGTGACCACGATCTCGGCCGGGGCGAGCCCACTGAGCTCGCGGTCGGGCCCCACGTAGGTGCGGACGGGAAGACTCGGAGCGAACCGCGCCACCTCGCGGCGCCAGTTCTCCACCACCGAGGTGGGGCACACGACGAGAACCGGCGGGAGCGATCGCTCGCGCTCGCGCCATGCCAGGACGAGTGCGAGCACCTGGATCGTCTTCCCGAGACCCATGTCGTCGGCCAGCAGGGCGCCGAAGCCCAGACGCGTGAGCTCATCGAGCCACCCGGCACCCCGTCGCTGGTAGGGCCGGAGCGTCGCCTCCAGCGACGCCGGAACCGCCCACCGAGCGAGCTCGCCGTCCTCGGGGCGCCCGGCTCCCCGGTCCGCGGTCGACCGAGCGAGGTCGCGGAGCCGTCGGGCGAGCGCGTCGATCGACTCCGCAAGATCGACGCGGGTGGGTCGGTCGTCGATCACGATCGAACCGCTGAGCGCGGCTCCCAGTGCGTCGGCCAACGACAACTCGTCGGATCGGCCCAGCCGATCGAACAATCGTCGGTCCACGACCGCCCAACGACCCCGGAGCCGGACCAGCGGACGGGCCGCCTCCGCGAGTACGTCCAACTCCTCGTCGGTGAGGGGCTCACCGTCCAGTTCGGCACGCCACGTCAGCGTCGCGACGCTCGACAGGTCCATACGCGGGCCAACCGTCGGAGGGTTCGCCGCTGTCAACGGGTTGATGGCGGCACCGGCGAGACCGTCGACGGTCGCCGACATGGTCCACCGTCTCAGCCAGCCATCGGGAACCAGTACCTCCAATCCCACCGAAGCGAGTTCGGCGCCGAGCGGCCCCAGCAACGCCACCACCTCGGTGTCGGCCAGAGTCATCGACGACGGCTCCCGCTGTTCGAGCAGGACCGCCAGGCCCGGCCACACCCCCACCGATCGGTGCAGGACGCCCAACAGCGCCGCCGCCGGATCGCGGCCGAGCCAGTCCGGCAGAGCGTCACGAGCGCCCAGAGCGGACCACAACTCACGCGCGGTCATCGAGCCCGCCGACGAGGCCGGGTCGCGGAGCTGTACCACGGCTTCGGCAAGCCCACCCGCGAGGCGGGGAGGAACGATCCGCAGGCCCACGGCCGGTTGCACGCCGAGGTCGTCGGCCGGCCGGCCGAATCCCCAACCGGTGACGATCACCGGCGTCTGGCCGGCGTAGGCGTCGTGGCCGAGCACGAGCGGTGCGGCAGCGGTCCGAACGAATGAGTCCACGACTCCATCGACGAACCAGCGGGCGGCCTGGCCCGCCGTGGGTACCCGCGACGGCACCCCGGCCAGCACCACGGCGTATGCGGGCAATGGAAGATCTGCGACCAGGCGATCACGAGTGTGGCGTTCGCGGCCCTCGACAGCCGTCAGCGACCACCGGTCCATCCCCTCGGTGGTGGTCGTCGGTTCGATCCGTCCGTGGGCGATCTGCTCGAGCGTCCACTCGAGCAGCCGACGCCATGCGTCGGCGCTCACGCTCAACGCCCTGCTCCCCCGATCCCGATCGGGTGGCGCGAGGAGAGGCTCGATCACACGGGCGATCGGCATCCTCGTCGCGTCGACGGTGGTCGGCCCACCGCTGTCACACACGACCGCCACCTCGACCGCGTCGGTCGCCGACTCCATGCGCGCCGCGCCGGGTGCGAGGGGGGGCCACACCCCGGCTCGCTCACCGCTGCGCCACACGGCCGCCTCGAACGCACGGGGCACCGCGACGGATCCGTCCGCGTGGCGATCGGGAGGAAGCATCGTCAACTCCCGGCCGTCACTCAGGACCGAAGCCCTGCGCGGCGGCGCTGCACCCGGGGTGGACTCCACCTCGCTCAGTCCGTGAACTGCGCCAGGGTGGCGTCGTCGTTCATCCGGCTGAGCCAACCCATGAGGATCGCGACCGCCCGCGGATCGTGGCGCAGCTCGTGGCCACCACCCGGAAGGATCCTCAACTCCGCATCGCCGTGGGCGTCCGCGATGGTCCGCCCGTCGAAGTTGGGGACCAGGTCGTCCATCTCGCCGTGGAGCACCAGGAGTGGACGCGGTGCGAGCAGTTGCGCCGCGTCGGCGGCGTCGATCGCCAACTCGGCGGCCCAGTCGCCGAAGCGCGCCGGAAAGCCCTCGGTCTTCACGACGCCGACACGCCGCGACTCGTCGAGGAGCTGTCGCGGGTGACGTGCCCAGTCCCTCAGGTCGGCGGGTGCGGCAGCGCTGGCGACCCCCTGGACCTCCTTCATCTCGACGGCGGCGCGCAACGCGAGCAGGCCTCCGGTTCCAAAACCGACGAGCCACACCCGTCGGGCACCCTGGGCCAGGACGTGACGTGCGGCCGCGACGATGTCGGCCCACCATGCGTCGACCGAGAAGTCACCGTCGGACAGTCCACAGCCACGAAAGTTGAAGGCCAACGCCGTCCATCCGAGATCTCGTGCGATGCGGTCGGCAAGCTCGGGAAACGACAATCCCGACGCGGGCGACTCGCGCCCACGAACGGGAAAGCCGTGGCAAAGGACCACTCCCGGCCGGCTGTCCAACAGCAGGTCCGGGTGTGCCAGATGGGTGCCGAGGCGATAGCCACCCACGTCGACGAGCTCGGTCATCGACGGGGTCGCGGGCGAGGGCGCCACCTAACCGTCCCCCCCGAACGGGCCGAGCGCGCGTCGACGGAGTCGGGGGCTCAGTCGGCCACGACCTTCGGGCGCTGCGGTGCGAACAGCCGATAGCCACGGTTGCGGGCCTCGGCGAGTGTGTCGGGACCGAAGCACAGGTACGTCTCGGCCGCCAGAAGGTCGTCGATCAAGGGCTGGTACTGCTCATCGAGTTCGTCGATGTCGTAGACGACCTGCGAGCGCTTGTCACCGACGAACCGGTTGTGCTCGAACTTTCCCAAGCGATGCATGCCCCGATGTTAGAAGCCTTCGAGGACGGGCCCCGGAACCGGCCCTCGGCACCGGTCCTCGGCATCCTCCTCCCCATCGCCGGACGGATCAGCGCACCACCGGTCCGAACGCCCCGATTCGACGGTAGTACTCCCGCTCCCGGTCGAGGATGGCCGCGATCTGCTCGTCGGTGAGGTCCATCTCGGAGTCGTCGACCTTCCCCAGCAGGTAGCCGAGGGGCTTGTCGTCGCTCACCACGACGAGGTTCTCGGCACGAGGCTGATCCGCCGCGTAGCTCGCGATCCCCTCACGCTGCAGGAACTCCAGATGCCACAACAACACCTGCCGCACGTCGTCATAGGTCAACAGGGCCGCGTCCTCCGGCGGCAGCCGGTCCGCCACGAAGTCGACCGCGTCGTTCAGGTCGTACATCGCGGGGAGCGCCTTGCGAGACTGCTTCGCGACGACAGCGCCCACGGCCACGGCCGCGATGACGAAGTCGGCGACGGCGCACAGCACCACCCACATCCAGATCACGGCTCGACGCTACCGCCGCGCCGGTGGGCGCCCTGCCCCAGGGTCGGTCGCCGGCGGCCGAGCGGCGCACCTCGGCGACACGAGTCTCCTCCTAGAGTCATGGGCCTGTGAAGTCCCGGACGAACGCGCCGCTTCTCGTCGCGATCGCCGCGGAGTCGATGGGATACGGAGCCATTCTCGGCCTCCTGGCCGACCTCCAGGCGTCGCATCCGCAGATCACCGACAGCCAACTCGGCTTCATCGCCGCCGCCGCCTTCCCGGCGGCGTTGGTGGGCCAACTCGGCCTGTCGCGCTTCGCCGACCGCGGCCACACACGGAAGTTGCTGTGGTTCGGGCTCCTACCGCCGCCTTCGGCATGATCTGGTTCTGGCGCTCGACCACGTTGTGGGAATTCATTACCGCACGGGCGTTCGTCGGCCTCGGATCCGGCACCTTCATCCCGTCCGCGCGACGGGCGATCCTGTCGAACAACCCGTCCAACCCCGGCGCCGCCATCTCACTTGCGGGGGCTGCGGACATCGGTGGCTTCCTGATCGGCATGCCGATCGCGCTCGGCATCAAGTGGCTGGTGTCACCGCCGCATTCGTTCCGCATCCTCGACGCCTACGGCGACGGTCGACCGGTCGGTGTCGGCAGCGACGTGCTGCACGACGCCATCCGGGCGCCGCACTTCCCGTTCCTCGTGTTCGCCCTCCTCCTGCTCGTGGTGGGCCCCATCGCCACCCTCATCAAGGAACCCGACGTCCACGAGTCGCACCCGGGCACCGCCGAGGTGCGAGCCGTACTCCGGATCCCGCTGGCGCGGGCCGGGATCCTCGTAGGCCTCGGGTTCGCCGCACTGATCGGCACCTTCGACGCGATCGCGTCGCGCTTCATCCGCGACCTCGGTGGCCGGGAAGGGGCGATCATGCTGGTGATGGGGGTGTTGTTCGTCCCCCTCGTACTGGCCATGCCATCCGCCGGCAGGCTCGTCGACCGGCTGGGGCCCATCCGCTGCGGCAGCACGGCCCTCCTGGCGGGGGCAGTCGTCGTCGTCGGCTTCGGCCTCACGCGGAACCTCGTGGGGATCGCCGCGTTGGGTGCGATCGCCGCGATCTGCTTCGCCGTCGTGTACACGGCGGGCCAGGCCGGGGTCGCCGCCGGGACCCTGCCGCTGGGTCTCACCGGGGCGGGGCAGGGAGCGTATGAGGCGATCTACGCGATCGGCTCGATGACCGCCGCCCTGGTGTCGCCGAGCCTGTATCGACGCACCGACGCGTCGCTGATGTGGTTCGTCGTGGCGATGGCGACGGCGATCGCCGGAGTCGCGGCCTACCTCACCGCGGGGAAGGACCGCCGAGCCGTTCCCCACATCGACGACATGCCGGTGCACACCGCTCCCAACCCGCAGCGCCATCGCCACCTCCACGGCTCCGACGAGGAGGAGCGGCCGGTCACCGGTGCGCCACATCCCGGCCGACCGGTGGGCGAGCCGGCCGATGGGGCCTCGCCGACCGCACGCGACGGGGTCGGCCAGGCCGACGGCTGACCGCCCCCGACCGGTGCCACCGGGCGGTCCGACGACGCGACCGCGAACGGCCGCTCAGATTCCGATGCGCTGTGCGAGCAACTCGCGGTGATAGGTCGGGTCGCCGAGGAACAGCTCCGAGCTCTTCGCCCGCTTGAAGTAGAGGTGAGCGGGGTGTTCCCAGGTGAAGCCGATACCACCGTGGATCTGGATGTTCTCGGCCGTCGTGTGGAAGTACGCCTCGGAGCAGTAGCTCTTGGCCAGGCAGGCCACGGAGGGGAGTTCGTCGTTGAGTTCCGACGCGCACCATCCCGCGTAGTACGCGGCGGACTTCGCGGACTCGACCTCCAACAACATGTCGGCGCACTTGTGCTTGATGGCCTGGAAGGAGCCGATCGGCCGACCGAACTGAACGCGGTCCTTCGCGTACTGGACGGCCATCTCGAGGCACTCCTGGGCACCGCCGACCTGCTCGGCCGCGAGCGCGACCGCAGCGAGGTCGAGCACCCGCGACAGCACGTCCCAACCCTTGCCCTCCTCGCCCACCAGCTCTGCCGGTACCTTGTCGAATGTCAAGCGGGCCTGCTTTCGCGTCTGGTCCATCGTGGACAACGACTCGGCGGTGAGGCCCGCCGCGTCGCCCTTGACGGCAAAGATGCCCACACCGGCGGCGGTCCGCGCGGCGACCAGCACGAGGTTGGCGATCGTCCCGTCCAGGACGTACATCTTCTCGCCCGAGATCGTGTAGCCGTCGCCGGAGGCCGTGGCCTCGACGGTGATCCCGGTCTCGTCCCAACGACCGTTCTGCTCGGTGAAGGCAAGCGTCGCGATGGTCTCACCGGAGGCGATGCCCGGGAGGTGTGCGGCCTTCGCCGCCTCGTCGCCACTGTGCAGCAGGGTGTTGGCCGCCAACGCGACCGTGGCGAAGTAGGGGGCGCAGAGCAGTCGACGTCCCATCTCCTCGAGGACGACGATCAGTTCGACGTAGCCGTAACCGGATCCCCCGAACTCCTCGGGGATGATCAGCCCCTGGAGCCCCATCTGCTCACCCATCTGGGACCAGACCGCGAGGTCGTAGCCCTGTTCGGTCTCCATCAGCTCACGGACGGTGGCCTCGGACGACTTGGCGTTGAGGAAGTCCCGCACGACCTTGCGGAGCTCCTCCTGTTCCTCGGAGAAGGCGAAGTTCATGGGCCACATCGTGGCCGCTCCCCGAACCCTCCACAAACCACGATGAGTACGCATGCGTACACACCCAAGGTTGCCCCGCTAGCCTGAGCGGATGGCCGACCGGGACGAGGAGCCGGGCGTCGAAGACGAACCGGCACCGCGCCGGACCTTCGCGGGTGCCGAGACGATCGGAATTCGTGCCCTGCGGGGCGATCTCGCCTCCCGAGTGCGCGCGGCGGGAGCCGGGCGGACGACGCTGGTCACCGTCGACGGCACGGCGGTCGCCGCGCTCTGTCCCGTCGAGGCGGCAGCGGGGGAACCGACGGTGGCGAGGCTCGCCGCGCGGGGCATGATCCGACCAGCGACGAGGGTGGAGCGGGAGCGGCCGGACTTCGTGATGCCGACCTGGGCCGGGGTCCGCCTGGATCGCATCCTCCGCGACGTCCGAGGCCGCTGAGCCGACGACACGCCACCGATGACGCTCGCGCTCGACACGACCGCATATCTCGGCCGCTACCTCGATGGTCCCTTCCGCTCGGTCGTCCTCGACGCGATGGACGCCGAGCGCGACTGGTGTGCCTCGGAGTTGGTGCTCGCCGAGGCGCTGATGCTGGCCGAGCGAATCGGCGACGACCGGCGGCGAGGTGCCGAGCTCCGTCGCCGGCTGCGCGACGACTGGGAGTGCATACACGTCGTACCGGTCGACACCGAGTGCCTGAGGATCGCCGCCGAGTTCGGTCGCACGCACCCCGTCCGGACGGTGGACGCGATCCACCTCGCCGCGGCCGATCGCCTGCCCGGTCCGGTGAGGTTCGCGACCTTCGATCCCGCGCAGATCCCCGTCGCCACGGCGCTCGGCTTCGAGGTCGTATCGCTCCCGAGCTGAGCCCGGACCCCGTGGCGCGCCACCCCCGGGGAGCGCGACACGGTAAGGGGTCTGCGTGCTCAGCGACGCTTCGCCGCGAGGAGCGCCTCGAGCTGTGGCTTCAACGATCGGTACATCGCCTCGGCCACACGTCGTGCGCCACGCTCGTTCGTATTGGCGTCGTCGAGGAACACGGGCTCGGTCCCGCTGTCGAGTTCACTCGACAGATCGGTCGGTAGGACACCACTGTCGATCCGCGCCGCGCGTAGGCGAGGCGGGCCCGCGCCTGGTCGGCGGGCGACAGCCGCTTGCTCTGGAGCACCGGTTGCCAGAAGTGGACGACGGGGATCCCCAGCCGACCCGCAATCGCCCGGGCGACCGACACACCCCGTCCGTACTGCGTCGCGGCGAGGCGCGCGATGTCTGCGAGCGCGCGGTTTCCCGGTCCCGTCTCGCCGTCGCCGGGGTACTGCACCTCCTGACGTTCCTCCTCCGAGACCGGCATCCGCTCCAGGTGATCCCGATCGGTGGCGCCCGACCCGATCCGCTGCATCGCGAGTTTCCAGTCGTTGCGGCCGTCGTAGAAGACGACCAGGTCCGGGCGTTGGAGCGGCGTCTGGATCGCCTCGGCGAATCGGATGGTCTCCACCCAGTTGACGTCGGTGACGACGCCGAAGTTGAGCGACCGGATCCGGATCCCGTCGGCCTCGGAGGACTTCGTCACTACCGACGGGATCGTGGCCTCGTCGCGTTGACCGACGCCGAACATGGCGGAGCCACCGAAGTACCACACCGTCAGCTGTGGGTCGGCGGGCTCATAGGTGACCCGTCGGCCGTCGGCGACGTTCACCATCGTTCCCGCATAGCCGGTGGGTCGGAACCCCAGTATCAGGTCGAGACGTCCGGCCCGCGTGCCCTCGTCGATCTCTTCGAGGTAGTCGGCGAACCACGGCTCGTCGTCGTGTCCGTAGCCGTCGTCGGGCAGTACGTGAGACCCCGGCGAGTCCGACACCGAGACCGCCGGGCGCCCGGATCCGTCGGCACCCACCACCGCACCGACGACCGCGATCACGGCCGCCGAGACCATCACCAACACCGCTGTCGATCGACGGCGCGCCCAACGAAGCCTCCGCGGGACGACCGTCGAACCGGACGCTCCCAGGCGGTCCGGGTCACGCGCGTCGTCGGCCACGGTTCGGAGGCGCAACGTGTCGACGGGGTGCCAGGCCGACGAGCCCCGCTGCCAGGAGGCGCCCAAAGGCGTGAAGCCGGCGACACGACCGCTCCACCAGACCGGCATCACGATCGCCAACCAGCCCACCGCCGCGAGGAGCCGGGCCAGCCGATCGGACGCCACCCGGCCGAGTCGCTGCGCGGCACGGACGACCCTGCCGCCGGACCCGGGCCACCCGAGTTCACCGGCAAGGACGAGCGAGGCGAGCAGGCCGAGGAGCACTTGCCCGCGCCACCGTGGCCGCTCGAACCATCCGATCTGGGCGGCCACGACCGGGGCGAGCAGTAACGGAACACGCCGGGGAAGACGTGGCGGCCACCGGGGCGGACGGACCCCGACGGCTACCCACGCCGCGGACACCCACACCACGGCGACCAGCGTCGACGGCCACCACGGACCCCCCTGCGACAGCACACGGGCAAGCGGACCGACCGCTCCGAGCAACGGCACGAGCGACCGGACGGCGGGCCTTCCGGATCCCGCTGTCATCGGCGTTTCGCAAACTCGAGGAGTTTGAGCTCGCCGCGGAGTGCTCGGTACAGCGCCTCGGCGACCACCCGGGCGCCGCGCTCGTTCGTGTGGCCCCAGTCGAGGTAGATCGGGACCGTCTCGTGGTCGAGCGCGCGGGTCAGATCGATCGGATCGACGCCCGATCGGGTCATGATCGAGCGGTACTCCGCGGCGATCCCGTGGAGATCCACTGCTCGGATCCCCGAGTCGCGCAACAGGATCCCGTCGGCCTCGCTCAGGCGCTTGGTCGCGAGTTCCGGCTGCCAGAAGTGGCGAACCGGAACACCTTCCGACGCGGCCAACCATCGGGCGAGTTCGACACCCCGTCGGTACTGGCCGGCAGCGAGCGGCACCCGCATCGCGGCGGGGACGACACGGCGGTGCTCGCTCCGGAACGTCCTCCCCAGGGCTCGCCGTTCTCGATCGGAGATCGCCTGCCGTACCGACTGGTCGGGGTCGGGGTTGCCGAACTCGGTCCGCTCGTAGGTGGTTCCGGCGTCGTTCACGCCGTCGTAGAACACGACGAGATCGGGCTTCGGAGCCCGCGAATGAAGCGCCTCCGCGAAACGGAGCGTCTCGATCCAGTTCACCTGCGCCGGCACGCCGAAGTTGACCGATCGGATCCGGATCCCGTCGCGTTCGGCCAGGCGTGCCACGACCGACGGGATCGTGTGGCCGTCGCGCTGGCCCGTACCGAACATGGTGGACCCACCGAAGTACCAGACCGTGAGGGTCGGGTTCGTCGGTGTGTAGCCCACACGGATGCCGTCCACCACGTTCACGTACCGTCCGCGGGAGGTCCCCAGCCGGGTCCCGAACGACAGGTCGGCGTGCCCGTTCGCCATCGCTCGTTCGAGTTCCGGCAGGTAATCGGTAAACCACGGCTCGCTCTCGTGACCGTATGTCGTCGCCGGCAGCGCGTGGGGACCCCGCAGGGTACGAAGGAACCCTCCCCATCCGAACATCACGGAGTACGTCACGGCCGGGACGACGAGAACGACGACGAGAACGAGCGCACGTCGCCGACGACGGCCACGCCGGATGCGGGTACCGACGGGGACGGGTCCCGAACCCGCTCTCGACGGTCCCCGGTCGTCGCCGTCGACGGCGGTACCCGATCCGGTCGGCACCCGGGTCCACACCGTGGCCCGCGTCTCCCCGCCGAGGGACAACGGGTCCACCCGCGCTGCCCGCGACGCAGCCCACACCGGGAGCACCCCGAGGGCCCATGCCGTCGCCGCGAACGACCGGGCGAGCCCGTTCGAGACGAGCAGTGCCACACCCTCGCCCAGCCGACGCACCGGTCCCAGGACGCGCCGCACCGACCACCAGACCCGCTGCACCGTCCACCTCGCGGACGTGATCGTCCACGTCGCAACGAGTGAGACCACTCGGCCCAGCCAGGGTGTGAGGCTCGGCTCGGCGACGTGCAACCCGACGAGGCACGCCGCCACACACGACCAGAGCAGTTGGGTCCGCTCCGCCGGCGCGCGAAGCCACGCGACCTGCGCGAGCACGAGGGGAACGACGGCACCGGGCATCGGCTGGTCGAACCGCTCGCCGAGACGGGCGGCACCTCCGATCGCGACCGAGGCCACCGCGCTCCACACGGCAGCCATCACCGTCGGCTTGACCGTCGAGGTCGCGAGCGCGACGCCCCCGACCCCGAGCGCCGCACCGCCCAACCCGAGCCACGCAGCGACGGCCCCGATGGTGGCGCCGACCCGACGAGGGTCAGCCGAGGGCACCCGGCGCCCGTCGGCGCGGGGTTGCAGCACGACCGCCCCCGTGGCGGCGACCACCGAGGAGGAGAGGATCACCAGGATCGAACCGGACGGCACGCCTGCCGACAACGCACGTGCGAGCGCACCCGACCCTCCGAGGAGCACCCCACCCACGACGATCATCGCCCGCGACGGTCGCCGGCGCGGGGCCGGTCCGCCAATCCCGCGTCGGGGCGGCCGGGCAGCCCCCCACGAGCGCGCCGCCCGTATCATCGCATCGATGCTACGGGTACGGCATGCACTGTGGCTGCTGGGGGAGGTCGCCTACTTCGCGAAGCTGAACCGCGCCTGGTGGATGTTGCTCGTGATCCCGCTCGTCGCCGTCGGACTGCTGGTCGTGGCGACGACCCACACGGTGCTCCCCTATACCGTGTACACCCTGTTCTGACCGACGCGGGCACGCTGCGTTCCTCCCACCCAGCCGATCCTGAGGATCCGATGGCCGATCGCACCGGACGACCCCGTTGACCGCCATCCTCGGTGTCAGCGCGTACTACCACGACTCGGCGGCCGCGCTGGTGCTCGACGGGGTCGTCGTCGCCGCGGCACAACAGGAGCGCTTCAGTCGTCGCAAACACGACGCCGACTTCCCGATCGACGCCGTGCGCTACTGCCTCGAGACCGCCGGACTGTCCGGTGAACGCCTCGATGCGGTCGCGTATTACGAGAAGCCCCTCACCAGCCTCGATCGGGTGCTGAAGTCGTTCACCGCGGCAGGCCCTCGTGGGTTCCGGGCCTTTCCCAGGGCGATGGACGAGATGCTCCGGCGCAAGCTCTGGATCGCCTACGACATCGACAAGGCGCTCCGCTCCCTCGGCTGCCCGCGACCCGAGCACCGCCTCTTCGCCGAGCA
This sequence comes from Microthrixaceae bacterium, assembly GCA_041394325.1. Taxonomy (GTDB): domain Bacteria; phylum Actinomycetota; class Acidimicrobiia; order Acidimicrobiales; family Microtrichaceae; genus JAWKIJ01. The sequence goes on along the minus strand of JAWKIJ010000001.1, from coordinate 1,588,043 downwards.
CCACGTCAGCCACGCCGCGGCGGCGTTCCATCCGTCGCCGTTCGACTCGGCGTGCATCCTCACCCTGGACGGGGTCGGCGAATGGGCGACCGGTTCCATCGGCGTCGGGCGCGGACGGCGAATCGAACTCGTCAAGGAGTTGCGGTTCCCCCATTCCCTGGGCTTGTTGTACTCAGCGTTCACCGTCGCTGCGGGCTTCCGGGCCAACTCCGGCGAATACAAGCTCATGGGCCTCGCCCCCTTCGGAGAGCCCACCTACGTCGAGGCCATCCTCGAACATCTGGTCGAGCTCCGCCCCGACGGTTCGTTCACCCTCGACATGGCGTACTTCGACTTCCTCGCCGGGCGGCGGATGACGAACCGTCGCTTCGACCGGCTCTTCGGCGGACCCGCCCGCGACCCCGACGAACCGATCACCCAACGCGAGTGCGACCTCGCCCGCTCCATCCAGGACGTCACCGAGACCATCGTCTTGGCCATCGCCGCGCACGCCCACGAACTCACCGGGGAACCCAGGGTCGCGCTCGCGGGTGGCGTCGCGCTCAACTGCGTCGCGAACGGACGACTCCTCAGGCACGGCCCCTTCGACCAGATCTGGGTCCAACCGGCCGCGGGTGACGCCGGGTCGGCCATCGGGGCCGCCCTGTGGGCGTATCACGACGTGTTCGCGAACGACCGGACCCCGGCGACACCCGACGGGATGCACGGTTCGCTGCTCGGCCCACGATGCGACCCCGACGCGGTCGCGGCGGAGCTCACCGAACAGGTCCGACCCTACGAACGACTCGACGACCCCGGCGAACGGGCCCGCAGGGTCGCCGGCCTGCTGGCCGACGGCAAGGCTGTCGCCGTCCTCCACGGACCGATGGAGTTCGGCCCTCGCGCGCTCGGGGCCCGCTCCATCCTGGCCGACCCCCGCGGTGCCGACACCCAACGCCGCCTCAACCGGAGGATCAAACGACGCGAGTCCTTCCGACCGTTCGCCCCCGCGGTGCTGGCGGAGCACACCTCGGACTGGTTCGACCTCGACGCTCCGTCGCCCTACATGACCCTCGTCGCACCGGTCCGCAACGTCGACACCGTAGCGGCGCAGCGGAGCCGGGCCGACAACCTGACCGACCGGCTCGCTCTCGTCGAGTCACCCATCCCCGCCGTCACACACGTCGACGGGTCCGCCCGCGTCCAGACCGTCACCGCGGAGCGGTCCCCCGAGCTGCATCGCATCCTCACGGCGTTCCACGAACTCACCGACTGTCCGGTTCTGCTCAACACCAGCTTCAACGTCCGCGGCGAACCGATCGTCGCCACCGCTCAGGACGCCTACCGCTGCTTCATGACCACCGACCTCGACGCGCTGTTGTTGGAGACCTGCCTGCTCTACAAGGAGGCACAACCTCCGTGGACCGAGGGGCCGGCTCCCGTCACCCCCGACTGAGCGTCGAGGTCGACGGTCCGTGGTCAGCTTCCGAGACCGCCCCACTGGAACACCATGAACAGCAGCGCCACGACCACCAGAAGGGTCTCCGCAGCGCCGATCATGCCGAGCCGGCCGCTCTCCCTCGCGGCGGCTTCCTTGTCGCCCCCTCGATGTGCCTCGGCGAGTTTGCGGGCACCCGGCATGAACACGGCACCGGTAAGGGCGCCACCGACGATCACGACGAGGAATCCCACCGACACGAACGGTGCGCTGAACTTGATCCCGTTGCCTTCGACGATCATCCCGATCCCGCTGAGCAGCAGCAGGAGGAAGGCGGTGTTCTTGACGGTCGCGGCGATGAAGCCCTTCGTCTCGGCCCACCACGCCTCGGTCTCCGCGTTCGGCGAGGGCCGCGCCGCCGCCACACCGAGTGCGATGTTGGTGCCGAGCCACATCGCTACGGCGAGGACGTGCACGACGAGCAGGAGATTGTGTGCTGCGGTCTGACCCATGCGGCCACACTATTCGGCAGGATGCCTCCCCGATTCGAGGCCCATCGCCGCGAGGACCAACCACATGGACGACACGCTCCACCACCGCGACACCGACCTCGAGATCCACAAGGTGGTCGTCGGACCGTTCGAGAACAACGTGTTCGTGCTGCGATGCCGACACACCGGCGAGGCGGTCCTGATCGACGCGGCGAACGAACACGAGCGGCTACTCGACCTCGCCCGTTCGCTGGGTGTCCGGCGGGTCCTGGAAACCCACGGGCACTGGGACCACATCCAGGCGATCCCACAACTGCGCGACGCCGGATATGCCGTGGGGGTCACCGCGGCGGACGCGGCGATGCTGCCGAGCTACGACGAGATCGTCGTCCACGACTCGGTGATCGGCGTCGGCGATCTGCGCCTACGGGCCATCGAGACCCCCGGGCACACACCCGGATCGGTGTGTTTCGAGGTCGAGGGCAAACCACTGCTGTTCAGCGGGGACACCCTGTTTCCGGGAGGCCCCGGGAACACGACGCTGCCCGGTGGCGACTTCGACACGATCATCGGCTCGATCGACCGTCTGCTGTTCGCGCGCCTCGACGCGGACACGATCGTCATGCCCGGCCATGGATCCGACACCACGATCGGCGCCGAACGACCCTCACTCGACGAGTGGATCGAACGAGGCTGGTGAGTTCGCCGCGGTGGTCGGCGCCTCCACCGGCCCCACCAGGGGCCGCCCCACCAGTCCGGCCACGATCGACACGACGAGCATCACATCCACCCCGGCGATGAAGCCGACCACCCCACCGTCGTGGGTCCGCGACGCGCCGTAGGCCACCGCCACCACCGCGCCCAGGCACAAGGTCGAGATCACCGCGACCCGGCCGAGCAGGCTCACACGCTGGTCGGGCGGCCGAGCCTCGAACCCGTGCCAACGCCACATCAGCCGTCGACGGGCGATGACCACCAGCATTGCCAGCGCGGCGATCGAGCCCACGACGTGGCCCACGAACTGCAGGAGGCGGTAGCCGGTGACGTCCACACCGGCGATCGTCGCCACCACGCCGCTCAACGGTCCACCGTTGACGAACACGCCGTCGCGGTGGGTGAACGCGTCCAACACGAGATGGCTGAGCGTGCCCACGAGCACGCTGTAGAAGGTGACGAGCAGTCGATGCCGTGACAACGCGGTGAGCCGGTGGTCGCGAAGGCGAAGCATCCCGAGCCCCGGCAGCACCGCGGGCACGACCGGGGCGACGACACGGCGCAGCACGACGGTCAGCAGCATCCCGGGCAACAGGCAGCACTGCAGGATCATCGCGATCTGGTGACCGTCGACCCACTTGGGCTGGCCGAACCCGACGTAGCCACGCCAGCCCACGGTGACGTACCACAGATCGGGCATGATCGACCCGACGACGAGTGCGAGGCCGTCCCAGCGGTCCGGGTACCACATCTTCAACGGCAGCACGGGCGCCTGGTGCGCGGGAAACGTCGCGGGCATTGTCCACCATCATCGCGGCCTCGGCACGGGGCGGCGCCGCGCCCGACGGGAGCGCACCCGCGCGGTCGGCCACTATTTCCACTACGCGCGTAGGCGAAATAGAGTCGAAGCGTGAGCGAACCGCTGTTCGAGGTGTCCAACCTGCACGTCGGCGTCGCCCCCGACGGCGAACCGGCGATCCTCCGCGGCCTCGACCTGGTGGTCCGCCCCGGCGAGGTCCACGCGGTGATGGGGCCGAACGGCTCGGGCAAGTCGACGCTCGCGACCACGTTGATGGGAAGCCCCGAGTACGTCGTCACCGACGGCGTCATCCGTCTCCACGGCGACGACGTCACGTCGTGGCCGGTTGACGAACGCGCGAAAGCGGGCATGTTCCTGGCGTTCCAGTACCCACAGGAGGTCGCGGGCGTGCCGGTCCGCGCGTTCCTCCGACAGGCGATGGCCCAACGGACCGGCATCGCCGACATGTCGGTGCTCGAGGTTCGCGTCGCCCTGATGGAGTGGATGCAACGCCTCGACATGGACCCGGCGTTCGCCGATCGGATGCTGAACGAGGGTTTCTCGGGCGGAGAGAAGAAGCGCAACGAGGTCCTGCAGATGGCGATGCTCGAGCCCGACCTCGCGATCCTCGACGAAACCGACTCGGGCCTCGACATCGACGCCCTCGGCGTGGTTGCGACGGGGGTCAACGAGGTACGACGGGAGCGTCCCGACATGGGCGTCGTCGTGATCACGCACTACCAACGCCTGTTGGACCACCTCCGACCCGACGTCGTGCACGTCCTCGTCGGGGGTCGGATCGTCGAAAGCGGCGGGGACGAAATCCCGCGTCGCATAGAGAGGGAAGGGTTCGCCCCGTGGCTGGAGGTCGCGGCATGAACGGACCGATCACCTCCGACACCCTCGACGGTGCCACCGTCAAGAAGGACTTCCCACTGCTGGAGGAGGTCGCCGCCGGCAAGGACCGGCGGCCGATCGTCTACCTCGACTCCGCCGCGACCTCACAGAAACCACAGTCCGTCATCGATGCGGTCGACCACTACTACCGCAGCACCAACGCCAACGTGGCGCGCGGTGTCTACGCGCTCGCCGAGGCCTCGACCAACGCGATGGAGGCCGCCCGGCGAAAGGTCGCCCGATTCATCGGGGCCACCGCCACCGCCGAGATCGTCTTCACGAAGAACGCCACCGAAAGCCTCAACCTCGTCGCGGGATCGTGGGGACGGGCGAACCTCGGCCCGGGCGACGCCGTGCTGCTCACACAACTCGAACACCACGCGAACATCGTCCCCTGGCAGATCCTCGCCGCCGAACGCGGATTCGACATCCGATGGATCGAGATCGACGGCACGGGACGCCTCGACCTGGGCCATCTCGATCGTCTCCTCGACGGCACCAGGCTCGTGGGGCTCACCGCCATGTCCAACGTGACCGGCACATTGACCCCCGTAGCCGACATCTGCGCGGCGGCGCACGCCGCCGGCGCGCTGGTGAGCGTGGACGCCTGCCAGTTCGTCCCGCACCTTCCCACTGACGTCGGGGCGATGGGTGCCGACTTCGTGTCGTTCTCCTCGCACAAGATGTGCGGACCTACCGGTGTCGGGGTGCTGTGGGCGCGTCGGGCCCTGCTCGAGGAGATGCCCTGCTTCCTGGGTGGGGGCGGCATGATCACCAATGTCACCCAGGACGGCTTCACCCCCGCAGAGGTCCCGCACAAGTTCGAGGCGGGCACGCCACCGATCGCGGAGATCGTCGGGATGGGGGCGGCGATCGACTACCTGTCCGCGATCGGGATGGACGTCGTGCGGGCGCACGAGGTTCACCTCGCCGAGTACGCGCTGAGGTCGCTCGGCGAACGCTTCGGCGACGCGCTGCGAATCCACGGCCCCGCCGAACCGGAGGCCCGTGGGGGCGTGTTCTCCCTCGAGCTCGACGGAGTTCATCCCCACGACCTGTCCCAGGTACTCGACCAGCACGGTGTGTGCGTCCGTGCCGGGCACCACTGCGCCAAGCCGTTGATGAAGGTCCTCGGCGTCGGGGCGACCGCCCGGGCGTCGGTGTACGTGTACAACGACGAGTCCGACGTCGACGCCCTCGCCGATGCGCTCGAACACGCGCGTTCCTATTTCGCGTTCTGATCAGGAGTCCTCATGGCCGACCTCGAAGACCTCTACCGCGAGATCATCCTCGACCACTACCGCTCACCGCGGAACCGTGGCGAGCTCGACTCACCTCCCGCGACGCGCGCCGAGGGCTTCAACCCGTTGTGCGGCGACGAGATCGTCGTGTACCTGCAACTCGCCGACCCCTCGGGTGCCGAGTTACCCGAGGACCGCGTCGTCGAGGCGATCCGCATCGGCGGCCAGGGTTGTTCGATCAGCCAGGCCTCCGCGTCGATGATGTCCTCCGCGGTGACGGGCAGGACCGTGTCGGAGGTTCGCACGCTGATGCGGTCGTTCAAGGCGATGATGTCGATCCACGAGCACACCCTCGACGGCGATGACCCCGAGGCCCCGGCCGAGGCGAACGCCGAGTACACCACCGCCGACGACATCGAGGCCGTTCTCGACGCCGATGCGGAGAAGGGCCTCGGCGACCTCGCCGCGCTCCGGGGGGTGGTGAAGTTCCCGGTGCGAATCAAGTGCGCCACCCTCTCGTGGAACACGCTTGACCAGGCACTGTCCGACTCGGCCGCGCTGACGGGAGACTGAACCGCCGCCCTGCACGCGGCCGACCATCGGCCCGACCGGGGCCGCGGTCTCGACCGCTGCCGACACGTCGCCGGGCCGCGTATCGTCGCGCCGATGGCCCACGTTCGCTCGGTGATCCTGTGCGACTTCGCGCAGGTGCGTGAGGGCCTGCTGTTCGTCAGTTCCGGCGGCATCACCCGTATCGCGGCACCGACCCTCGGCTCGGCGGTGCAGTTCTACGTCGCGGGCGAGATCGAGGTGATGGCGCACGAGGCCGACCTGGTCCACAACGTCGACGTCAAGGTGAACGTGGTCGACACCTCGACCACGATCTGGCACTCGCATCTGCAGATCCAGACCAATCGCACCAACGAGGGGATGTTCCCCGGTGAGAGCCTCCACATCCCCTTCGCATGCCCCGTCGGTCCGATGCCGGTGTCGGCGTTCGGACCACACGACCTCAAGGTGTCCCTCGACGACTCCGAGACGGAGATCACCACCTTCTACCTGCTGCAGATCACGCCCACCCCGCCCATCGCCTGAGGTCAGTCGGAGAAGGCCCAGCGGACCTCGACGGTGACGCTGGTCGACACCTCACCGGGCTGGATCGGGGTCGCAGCCACCTGGTCGGCCGTCTCGCGCGAGGCGCCCAGTGCCACGCTCGTCGGCGGTGCCACATCGGACTGCACGATCGACTGCACCGAGCCGAGCCTGCGACCGCTGAGCCTCGCGAACTGCTCCGCCTTGGCCTTGGCCTCCGCGAACGCCTTGTCGCGTGCGCCCGCGAGCGCCGCTGTGTCGTCGTCGAGACTGAAGGACAGCCCCTGCATGCGGACGTCGGATCCACCCGCCGCGGTCGCGGCGTCGATCACCGCACCCACCTCGTCGACGGCGCGGACCTTGGCGGCCACGTCGTTGGAGACCCGGAAGCCGTCGGGCACCGGCGGCCGTCCGCTGGGGTAGGTGAACTCCTGGCCGATCGAGTAGTTGGTCGTCTGGATGTCCTTCTCGGAGACACCCGCCGCTTCGAGCGCATCGATCACCTTCCGGGCCGACTGCGCTCCCGCGGCGATGGCGTCGGGGGCGGACGCCCGCTTCACCGACACGCCCATCGTCAACGTGACCGTGTCGGGGGTACCCGACACCTTGCCGGTCCCGCTGACCACGATGCCGTTCGAACCGGTCGCCGATCCGGCCGCGCCCGACGAGGAGACGTTCACGACCGGAGCCCTCTGCCCGCACGCCGTCGACGCGAGGAGCGCGGCGGCAACCGCTGACGCCGTGAGGAAACGGCGCGCGGCCGTAGTGGAGCGATTCTGGAGCACTGTTCACCTCGTGGAGGCCGGAACCGGGCACTTCCCGTCCGACGGATGGTTGGACGAGGCAGCGCGACGAAAAGTTCCCCGAAGCGCCTCCGCCGGGTCACGGGACGGACGCCACGGGCGGCCGCGACGGTGGAACTCTCAGCTTTCCGTGCTGCCGGCCGACCGGCGTGCGTACCCGCTCGACTCCAACTCGGTGGCCAACTCGGGCCCACCGGACTCGCGGATCGCACCGTCGGCGAAGATGTGCACCACGTCCGCGTGGAGCCGTTCGAGCAACCGGTTGTAGTGCGTGACCGCTATCACGCCGAGGCCCCATTCGGACGTGGCGTCCTCGACGCGCTGGGAAACCTGTTCGAGCGCGTCGACGTCGAGCCCGGAGTCGATCTCGTCGAGGATGGCGAACCTGGGTCGCAGCATGGCCAACTGCACCGTCTCGTTGCGCTTCTTCTCGCCACCGGAGAAGTCGACGTTGAGCGACCGCTCCACCAGTGCACCGTCCAGGCCGACCCGGTCCGCCTCGGCGCGCAGCGCGGGCGTCAGATCGGCGGCACCGAGACCCGCGACCGCTCCCGCACCCGACGCCGAGACCACGTCGGCGATCGACACCCCCGGTACCTCGATGGGGTACTGCATCGCGAGGAACAACCCCGCCCGTGCCCGTTCGTGCGGGGCGAGGCCCAACATCTCGACCCCGTCGAGGCTCACCGAACCACCCGTAACCCGATAGCCCGCCCTGCCCATCAGTACGTGTGAGAGCGTCGACTTGCCCGAGCCGTTGGGGCCCATGATCGCGTGGACCTCGCCGGAACGAACCGTGAACGACACGCCCTTCAGGATCTCGCGGTCCTCGACCTCCGCCCGCAGGTCCGCGATCACCAACTCGTGGGTTCCGGTCATCGGTCCGCCTCCCGTACCGGCTCGCTCGACACGAGCACCCGGCCTTCGACCACCCGTGCGTCGTAGACGGGAACCGGCCGCGTGGCCGGGAGCGCCAGCGGCCGGCCGGTGCGCAGGTCGAACGCCGAGCCGTGCTTGGGACATTCGATCACCGGTGGATCCTCGTCGTCGTCGACCTCGCCCTCCGAGAGCAGGACGTCCGCATGACTGCACCGGTCGGCGATGACGTACACGTCGGTGCCCAGGCGCACGACCGCAAGTTCCCGATCACCCAGGACCACCCTCGTCGCCGCACCGTCGACCAGGTCGGCCAACGCGCCCAGATCGACGAGGCCATCCGGGAGACCGTCGGCGACACCGCGGGGGCTCTCGTCGAACTCCTCGCGCCAGCAGGGGGGATCGCCCGGTTCGGTCACGACCCGGCCCCCAGCTTCGCGGCGATCAACGGCGCGATCTCGGTCGCCACGTTGCCGAGGTCGATCCCCGACACGACGTCCTCGAAAAACCCGTTGACCACGAGGCGCTCGGCCGTTGCGGGGTCCACGCCGCGACTCTCCAGATAGAAGCGTTGGTCCGCGTCGATCGGGCCCACCGCGGTGGCATGCGCACAGCGGACGTCGTTGTGGTGGATCTCGAGGTTGGGCACCGATTCGGCCCAGGTGTCGGGCGACAACTTGATCACCCGGTTCGACTGCTCGGCGTTGGAGCCCCGGCCCTCCGGATCCACCCGGATCGTGCCCGTGTAGACGGCGTGCGCCGCGTCGTCGAGGACCCCCTTGAAGCGCAACTCGGAGGTGGTGTCGGGGGCCTCGTGCGTCTGGAACGTCCGGAGATCGTGCATCTGATGCTCGTCGCCGACATACAGGGCAGAGAGCTTCGCCCCAGCACCGCGACCGGTGAGCCGACAGTCGACCCGGGTGCGGGCATATCGACCCCCGAGCGCGATGTGATGGTGCTGCACCGTCGCCTCCTGACCGACGTCGAACGCGGTCTCGCCCAAGAGGTCGACACCCTGACCCAGGACGTTGACCGTCACCAACTTCAGCCTGGCCCCGCGGCCGAGCACGATCTCGTGGCGCGGAACGACCAGCGAACCGTCGCCCGGACCCGCCAACCACTCCACGACGTGGACCTCGGCCTGCTCGCCCACCTCGACGACCAGGCGGGGGGCGATCAGCACGTCGCGACCCACGACCCGGTGCACGACGTGCAGTGGATGCTCCACCACCTCGCCGCGTGGTACCCGCAGCACCAGGGGATCGTCGCCGTAGGCAAGGTTGAGCAGCGAGAACGGATCGACCGACGACGTCGCCTCGCTACTCCCCACCGTGACCTCGACGTGATGACCGCCGACCGGTTGGGGCTCGTCGGCCAGCAGCCCGAAACGCACACCGCGGGCGGCAACCACTGCGTCGAGGTGCACCGACCCGACCCGGCCGTCCACCGAGAGGATTCGGCCCGCGGCCTCGCCGAGGAGCGTCGAACGCATTGCCGCACGGTCGAGGTGCTCGTTCCCGGTCCCCGGTACCGGCCGAGGACCCGTGTCCAACGACTCCGGGTCGAGCCGGTCGATCTCGCTGTAGCGCCACTCCTCCAAGGTGGGATCCGGCCGCTCGGCGGCGGCGAGCCGCTGCGCCGCACCGACGCGTTGGGAGCACAACCACTCGGGAAAGCCCTCCACCGTGGCCCGTGACGGGTTGAGGGAGCCGAACTCCAACCTGGTCTCCTCGAAGGGGCGAAGACCGTCGCGACGAGACCGGTGGTCTGCCGCACGGCCGGAAAGGGCGACGTGGTCGGTCGCAGCCGCACGGGATTACTCCGACGCGGATAGGAGAAACTCTAGTTTGCCACCGCAGCCGCGGTGACCGCCGCTCAGCGGAAGAAGCGTCGCCAGCCGCGCCGGCCGGAGTCGCCCCCGGCGCGTTGGCGACGGCGATCGGCCTCGACCTCCGCCCGCGTACGATCCACCACGGCGTTCACGATGTCCTCGGCTTCGTCGAGCAGTGCGCCGATGCTGTCGTCGTGACCGACGCTGCGCGGCTCGGGCGGTGTCGGGGGGGTGATCAGGGTGCCGTGGGACCAGTTCACGTCCGCCAGCCTCGGTTGGAACGCCTTGCAACCGTCGGGGCAGCGCCACGGCGCCTCCGGTGCCAGGTCGAGGTCGCATTTCCTCACCGATTCGCCGGACGGATAGGTACGGCTCTCGAAGAACTTGCACTCCTCGCGCATGGGCATGGCGGACAGTCTGCCGGGTGCACCCACCGACGCGGCACCGCCCGCCTGCGCGACCTCACAGCAACGGAGTGTCGGCCTCCTCCGTCAGCCGACGCTCCCACCCACCCACACCACCCGTGCAGGTGTCGGCCTCCTAGATCAGCCGACGCTCCCACCCACCCACACCACCCGTGCAGGTGTCGGCCTCCTCCGTCAGCCGACGCTCCCTTCCATTTGGAGTTCGATGAGGCGGGACCATTCGATGGCGTATTCCATGGGCAGCGTGCGGGTGATCGGTTCGATGAAGCCGTTGACCACCATCGACATCGCCTGTTCCTCGGTGAGCCCGCGGGACTGGAGGTAGAAGAGCTGTTCGTCGGCGACCTTCGACACGGTGGCCTCGTGGCCGATCACCGCGTCCTTCGAACCCGCCTCGATATAGGGATAGGTGTCACTCACCGAGATGTCGTCGAGGATCAACGCGTCGCACTGCACATGTGCACGGCATCCGGAGGCCTCGTGGTCGACGTGGACGAGCCCCCGGTATGAGGTGCGTCCCCCGTCCTTGGAGATCGACTTGGACACCACCTTCGAGGTGGTCTCCGACGCGGCATGCACCATCTTCGCCCCGGTGTCCTGGTGCTGACCGGGACCGGCGTAGGCAACCGACAGCACCTCGCCGGAGGCCTTCGGACCGACGAGGGTGCATCCCGGGTACTTCATCGTCAGACGCGATCCGATGTTGCCGTCGATCCACTCCATGTGGCCCTCGGCCTCGACCCGGGCTCGCTTGGTCACCAGGTTGAACACGTTGCTCGACCAGTTCTGGATGGTCGTGTACGTCACGCGGGCCGACGGCCTCACGACGATCTCCACGACCGCGGAGTGCAACGAGTCGGAGGTGTACACGGGAGCGGAGCAACCCTCGATGTAGTGCACCTCGGCGCCCTCGTCGGCGATGATCAGCGTCCGCTCGAACTGGCCCATGTTCTCCTGGTTGATCCGGAAGTACGCCTGAAGCGGCATCGGGCACTTCACACCGGGTGGCACGTAGATGAACGAACCGCCCGACCACACGGCCGTGTTGAGCGACGCGAACTTGTTGTCGTTGAGTGGGATGACCGTGCCGAAGTACTGCTTGACCAGGTCGGGATAGTCGCGCAACGCCGTGTCCATGTCACAAAAGACGATCCCGAGTCTCTCGAGGTCCTCACGATTGCGGTGGAACACCACCTCGGACTCGAACTGCGCGGTCACCCCCGCGAGATACTTGCGCTCCGCCTCGGGGATTCCCAGCTTCTCGTAGGTCTGCTTGATCGCGTCGGGCAGGTCGTCCCAGCTGTCAACCTGCGCCTCGGTGGGCTTGATGTAGTAGTAGATGTCGTCGAAGTAGATCTCGGACATGTCGCCACCCCAACGCGGCATGGGCCGGCGCTCGAAAGCGCCGAGCGACTTCAGCCGGCGCTTGAGCATCCACTGCGGCTCGTGCTTCATCTGCGACATCTCGCGGACGAGCTGCTCGTCGAGGCCCTTCTTGGGCTTGAAGACGTAGTCGACGTCGTCGGACCAGCCGAGCTGGTACTTGCCGAGGTCGAGGTCGATGCTGGTCATGGCGCTCCCGGAGACTCGACCGCGCCGCCGGCGATCGCTGGATTTCTCCTATCGGGATAGTAACAACCTCGATCCCGGGCGCGGCCGCCCGAGTGCGGATCAACCGAGCTGTTGGGCGAGATAGTTCTCCAGGCCGATCTGGCCGATCACACCGATCTGGGTCTCGACCCAGTCCGCGTGGCGTTCCTCGCCGACGAGGTGGCGTTCGAGAAGTTCGCGGGTGCCGTTGTCGCCGGATTCGACCGCGAGGGCGATCGCGCGGTTGTACCGCTCGATGGCGGCGCGCTCGACCTCGAGGTCCAGGGCGAACTGCTCGGGCACCGACTCGCCGACCCCGACCGAACCGAGACGCTGCAGGTTCGGGACGCCGCCGAGGAAGAGGATCCGCTCGATGATCCGGTCGGCGTCGTGCATCTCGTCGATCGACTCCTCCCGTGCCTTGGAGGCCAGAGCGGAGTAGCCCCACGACTCGCACAACTTCGAGTGGACGAAGTACTGGTTGATGGCCGTGAGCTCTGCGGTGAGGATCTCGTTGAGCACCTCGACCACCGCGGGTGATCCATCCATTGCCGTTCCTCCCCTGCACCGCGTGGTGCGGTCGTCCAGGGTCCGAACCTTACGACGCTCGGGGCAGGAGGGTGACCGCCACCTCCGCCATGATCGCCTCGAGGCGGTCGAGGCAACCACCGCAGTCGGTACCCGCGCGGCATGCCCTTCCCAGATCGTCGAGGTCGTTGGCCCCGTCCGACACCGCCGCAGCGATGTCGCGGTCGTTGAGCCGATGACAATGGCACACGATCATCGTCGGCCACCCGCTCCCGACGCCGGACCAGGCTCCTGGAGACGCCGCTGCACACCCACGAGGGTTAAGCATACCTACCATCGTTGTCGGGTCAACCCGTCGAACGCGCCGCCCTCGCGGACCGGACCCGCGGTCGACGTGACCGGTGACGTCATCGGACCACACGGCCGCCGGCCTCAACCGACGGATCGCTCCGACCCGTCGGCCACGAGGATCCGATCCGCGGCGAACACGCCGACCCCGACCGTCCGGTCGCCGAGCGCGACGGTCACGGTGCCGTCGGGAGAGTGGGCCGTCACGGTCCCGGGCCTACCGGGCTTGATGCCGGCCGTCTCGAGGAAGTCGAGCAGACCCTCGGTGGACTCCAACGTCTCGGTGATCCGCTCGACCACGAACCGACCTCCGACCTCGATGTCGGTGAGGGCCCGCACGTCGGGGGGCGCGTAACCGGATCCGGGGATTGGATTGCCGTGGGGGCAGGTGGTCGGGTCACCGAGCAGTTCGGCCATCGCGCGTTCGACGCGCGGGCTGATCACGTGCTCCCACTTGCCCGCCTCGTGGTGCGCCTCTGCCCAGGTGAGCCCCAACATGTCGGTGAGCAGCCGCTCGGCGAGGCGGTGACGACGGACGACCCGCTCCGCCAGCGCGAGCCCGTCGGCACTGAGGGAGATCCGGCCCTCTTCGATCTCGACGAGACCGTCACGGTCGAGACGACGCACCATCAGGGACACCGCTGCCCGAGACACCCCCACGCGCTCGGCGATCCGGGCCTGCACCACGTCGATGTGGTCCTCGCCCAACTCGAAGATGGCCTCGCAGTACTCCTCCGCCGCAGGATGCCACTCGGCCATCGACGCATCCTAGGAGCCGGTCAACGACCTCCCGCCGACTCGACGAGTGCGACCAGTTCCCGACGGATGTCGGCGCGCTCGGCCACGGGCGCGGGCCACGGCACGACCACCGTCCCCGCCGGTCCGTCCGGCCTGTCGACGCTGAAGGTGATCGAACGCTCGTCGAGGTGGGCCACGAGCGCCCCGGTCGCATCGGGGACTCCTCCGTGGCTCCGGACGATGATCAGGCTGTCGTCGACGTGCTCGGAGTTCATGTGTGAGGTGATGGCCTCGATCACGTCACTCGACAGCCACGAGGACACGGCGCTCACGCTCCGCGGCCCAGCCGATCGATCCCGTCGAGCATTCGCTGGTTCAGCTCGTACGCGACGAGCACCTCCTCCACCAGCCTGCGCTCACCGACGTCGCCGAGCTCGACGCGATCCAGACGTGCCCGGTACTCCGCCTTGTAGGCATCGGGGTCCGAGATCGCCTCGAAGTGATACCAGCCCGTACCGCTCTCGGGCCCGAGGTCGAGATGTTCCTCCACCCGCCGACCCATGTACTGGCCACCGGACAGGTCGCCCAGGTACCGCGTGTAGTGATGGGCGACGAACGCAACCGGATCCGTGGCCGCGACCGAAGCGAGCCGGTCGAGGTAGGGCTCGGTCTCCGGCAACGGTGCCGGCGGTCGGGAGCGGTCCATGCCCAGGGCGTCGAGGTCGGCCTCCAGCAACGGGGCGCGGTCGAGACGCCGGTCGACGAATTGGGCGGCGACCGGATCGTCGCCGAGAACGTCCGTTGCCAACTCCAGGACGTGATACACGTGCCAGAGCTGTCCGAGCATCGCCGTGTACTCCTCGACGGTGATCGTGCCGGACATGATCCGGTCGTTGAGCCCGCCCCGCGACGCGGAGCGGTGCGCGGCGGCGGTGGCGTCTCGGAGGCGCCGGGCAAGGCCCGACGCCTCCGAGACCTCTGCGATCGTCACGAAGCGCCCAGGTTGTAGGCGACAGTGACGGGCTCCTGCGGCTTCTTGATGTCGGTGAAACCGCCGCTCGTGTACCAGTAGGCGCCGAGGCCGGTCGCCGCCTGGAAGTCGACGAAGCTCTGCGGCCAGGCTCCCCACCACGCGCTGTTGGCCGCCGTCTTGGCGACCTGCGGTCCCGCCGGGGCGGGAGGTGTCACGACGTTGCCGAGATAGCCGGTCGCGGCGGTGAAGCCGGTGTCGTTGTTGCCGGCCACGGAGGGAAGGTCCGCGATCACGACCTGGGTCGACGGCAGGGGCGTTCGGACGTCGGGGTTGTCGAGGCTGGATGCGAACCCTGCGACGGACGCGGTGATCGTGCCGTGACCGGATGCATCCACCACCAGCTTCGGGTTGGTGATCCAGAACGGCACGTAGCGGCCGTAGAAGTTGATACTGAACGACCCCGTCCATTGGATCGTCGATGCGCCGGTGGCCCGATCCAGCGTTCCGGTCCCACCGGTGAAGCGGACCTTCTGACCGAGATAGTTGGCACTCGTCGCGGTGACGGGCGTCCCGTCGCCGCTGCGGGTGCGGTTCGCCCAGCTCACGGAGGGCTCACTGGCGATGGGCACGTAGGTTCCCGACGCGTTGCGCTTCAGAACGGTCGCGTTGCCGTCGGTCGCCTTGTAGGTCGCCTCGGTGCTGTCGGACTGACCCGCCGACCAGTAGTTGACCTCACCGGGCGCGAAGGTCCCGTGGTCGGTCTCCCGGCTGACGGTCCACTCGAAGGTGGCGTCGGTCAGCGTACGAACCGTCGACGGTGCCGTGGTTGTGGTGGTGGTCGTCGGCCCGGGTTCCTCGGGGGCGCACGCCGTGGCGACGAGCCCCGCCGAGAGGGTGAGGGTGGCGAGCCGTCGCACCGTTGGGCGAAGGCGGTCACGTGTGATCATCGAGTTGGCTCCTTACGGATTCTGGTTGGTTGGTTGGTTGCGGTCCGGGTCGCACCGCGACGACGGACCCACACGGCCGACCCTGCGATGAGGGCCGTGCCGAGGACTGCGAGCAGCCATCCCGCAGTGCGGGCCGCGCTCGTGGAACTGTTCACACCGGTCCCGGCCCGCGACGCGGCGAGCCTGGCCTCGTCGGGATCGACACGCCGGCCCGTGCGGGCGGTGCGGGCTGTCGATCCCACCTCGGAGGAATCGGAGGTGGGATCGCCGGTCGTGTCGGGTGCCGACGGGTCCGTCGATGCGGCCTCCCCCGACTCTGCGGTGGCCGTCGCCGCGCCGACCGCGGGATCACCCGTACCCTCCGACGAGGCACCAGCGGTGGCGATGGTGCCCGCGGTCGCCGCACCGGATGTCGCTCCGGCCCTTGCCGGGGTTGTCGCCCCGGACCTCGACGCGGTCCCCGCGGTCGCGGTCGACCCCGCGGAGGGGACGGAGCCGGCCGCTGACGAACTCGACGCGCCCGATGACGCATTCGAGGACGCCGCGGGAGCACGGGTCGTCGGCGCCGCGGGGGCGCCCGTGAACACGACCGGGGCGCAACGCTCATTGGTGGGGCTCACGGCCGTGTGCACCGAAGGTGTAGATGCCGCACTGCACGACCCGGCAGTCCACGGTCGCCGTGCGGCCGGTTCCCGGATCGGTCCACTGGTAGACGGGGCCGGCGATCGTGATGGTGGTCGACCAGTTCCCCTTCGCATCCATGTGGAACGCGGTCGAGCTCCCCGAGACACCCCCGTTGGTGAAGGAGACGAAACGATTGCTGCCGCTCCCGTCGTCGCGGGTCTCACCCGAGCCCCCCTCGCCCGGATAGCTGTACGTCACACCGAACTGCCCGTTGGAGTCGACAGCGTTCCTGGCGCTCGGTCCCCACGCGACGTTGGAGGCCACCCAGCCGAACAGGACGTAGACCCCGCCCGCGACGTTGGTGCCCTCCGCGTGCGGAGGGACCAGATAGTCGGACCCACGCACGGTCACCGTCGTCGGGCCGGTGGCGGACACCGCGGTTGGCGTCACCACCAGCGAAGGCGTTGCCGCACCCGCGACGGCCGGCGACAGACCGAGCCACGCGGTGAGCGCCGCGCCGCACAGCATCATCCCCACCGCGGATCGGAGCCGCGGGGTGTGCTCAGGAACGGACGACATCGGACCTCCTGTCGGTTGCGGGCAGGATCACCGGCGATCCGTCCCGTGGGCTGCCGAACACGTCGACGGCACAGCCGTAGACCTCGGCGAGCAACGCCTCTGTGAACACCTCCGAAGGCGTGCCGACGGCACGCACGCGGCCGTCCGCGAGGACGAGCACCTTCGTCGCGATCCGCGCCGCGAGGCCCAGGTCGTGCATCACCACCACGACGCCTGCACCCGCCTTCGCCGCGGCGTCCACCTGATCGAGCAACGCGACCTGATGACGAAGGTCGAGCGCCGCGATGGGCTCGTCCAACAGGAGCACCCCCGTCGCCTGCGCGAGACACCGCGCGAAGGCCACCCGAGCGCGCTCGCCCCCCGACAACGACGTGACGTCGCGGTGCGCCAGATGGGTGGTCTCGGTCCGCGCCATCGCGTCCGCGACGACCGCGTCGTCATCGTCGCCGAGGTGGTCGCGCCACGGAGCGCGGCCCATCGCCACGACATCGCGGGCATCGAATCCGAAGCCGACCGTGTGCGCCTGGGGCAGTACGGCCCGCCGCATCGCCTGTTCCACGGCGCTCCAGTCCTCGATCGGACGCCCCCCGAGGAGGACGTCTCCCTCGCGGTGCGCGCCGTTGGGGATGTCGCCGGCGAGGGCGGCGAGCAGCGTCGACTTGCCCGCCCCGTTGGGACCGACCACGACGAGGACCTCACCGGCCAGCACCCGCACGTCCACGTCGTCGAGCAGGACGGTGTGGCCGCTGGTGACGGTCAGATGCCGTGCGGAGATCCGCTCGACCCCGGGTAGGGAAACCTCCGGCACTCGCGCCCCGGCCCCCGGTGACAGCAGGGTGCGCCAGCCCGAACGGGTCGCGGTCCTCGATCGGGTTCTCACCGTGGTACCCCCAGCGTCTTGCGCCGGCGCAACAGCAGAAGGAAGACGGGTCCGCCGACCAGAGCGGTGAGCATTCCGACAGGGAGCTCGGCATGGGCCACGGCGGTTCGTGCTGCGGTGTCCGCGACCACCATCACGAGGGCACCACCGAGCGCGCTGCCGATGATCAGGGGGCGGTGCCGCGGGCCCAGCACAATCCGGAGGGCGTGGGCGACCACCAGGCCGACGAAGCCGATGATCCCGCAGAATGCGGTGGCCGGACCGACGAGCAGTGCCACCGTGGCGATCGCGGCAACCTGGCTGCGCTCGACGTCGACGCCGAGGTGGCGGGCCGTCGACTCGCCCAGCGACAACAGGTCCAACGAACGCGACAACAGCACCGCGGCCACGAGGCCGACGACGAGCAGCGGAAGCGCCGCGCCGACCGCGACCCAGCGGGTGCCGTTGAGCGAGCCGAGTTGCCAGAACAGGATGTCCTGCCGTGCGCGCGGCCCTGCCGCCACCACCGCGACGCCGATGCCGGCGGCAGCGATCGCGTTGACGGCCACACCCATGAGCACGACACCGGAGGTATCGGCGTGACCGGTCGAACGCGAGAGCAGATAGACCGCGGCGGTCGCGGTGACCGCTCCCGCGAACGCGGCGACCGGCGCCGTCAGGGAGCCCATCAGGTTGATACCCGAGACGATCGCGACACAGGCGCCCACCGCCGCTCCGGAGGAGACGCCGACGACGGCGGGCTCCGCCAACGGGTTGCGGAACAGGCCCTGCATCAGGGCGCCGGCCACCCCGAGCGCGGCTCCGACCAGCACCGCCATCACGAGCCGCGGCATCCGAACGTCCCACAGCACGGACTCGGCGGCCGCGTCGAGGCCTCCGCTCCCCGTGCGGGAGATGCGCGCGATCAGCGACGAGACGACGCGATCGAGGCCGAGAGCGTACTGACCGGTCCCCGCGGACACGACGACACCGATCACGACCGCGACACCGAGCACGGTGATCACCGGAACCGACCTCGACGTCCTGGGCGCCGGCAACGTCGGGGGCTCGACGGCGCGGTACGTGACGGTCACCGTCGCGCCGCCTGTTCGGCGACGGCACCGCTCCGGTACAGAGCGTCACCCAACGCGTCGATGGTCGGCGCGAACCGGGTTCCGAACGAGAGGATCTCGGTATCGGCCATGTCGATCACGCACCTCGTCCGGCCCGCGGGGGTCTCCGCGACCCCGGGTAGGCCCAGCAGACCGTCGACACCGCCGACCGAAGCCAGCCCATCGGTCATCACGAGTACGACGTCCGGCGCGGCGGCGGCCAGCGCCTCGGCATTGAGGGGCTGGTAGCCCTTCACCCCCGAGGCGGTGGCAACATCGGTCGCCCCGAGGGCCGCGATGAGGTCGTCGGCACCCGTGTCCTTGCCGAACCAGTCGTAGGTTCCGGATCGTCCACGCAGATAGAGGAAGACCGCACGTGGGGAGCGCTGCCCGTTGACGGAGCGGAGCCGGTCGACCCGCTGCCGGGCGGCCGGGATCTCCTTCGCGGTCCGCTCGGCGAGCTGCTCACCCGCCTCGGGGACGCCGAGCGCCTCGGAGACCTCGTGGATCTGGGAGGTGACGGTGTCGGCGGTACGGCGGTCGTCGAGCACGACCACGGGGATCCCGGCGTCGCGCAGTTGCATCTGCACCTCGACCGGCCCGATCGTGTAGTCGGTCAGGATCACGGTGGGTGCCAGGGCGAGGATCGCCTCGGCATTGAGGTTGTGCCCGTTGGCCGTCACGACCGGCAACGACCCGAGCGCGGGACGGCAGTGGAGATGTCTCGGCCGACGAGACGGTCGCCGAGACCCAACGCGTACACGGTCGTCGCGAGCGTTCCGTAGGTGTCGAGAGCGAGGATCCGGCTCGCGTCGGTGATCCTCACCTGCTCGCCCGACTTGTCGGTGACCACGACCGGCAGCGACGGAACCGGCGGCGGATCCAACGACCGGAAGGTCGCACCCGACTCCGCCGTCACCGGACCGGGGCAACGCCAGCCTCCGGCCTCAGAGCCCTCCGCACCCGAGGCCGCGCCCCGGGTACATGCCCCGAGCAGCAACAGCATCGACGCCAGGGCACCCGCGATGACGCGGGCGTTAGGCATGCCGAACATCTACGAATGTCTAGGGCTATTCCTAGTAGTTGTCAACTTCCGTTAACACCGGGCGTTACGCGAGTTGGTGCAACTCCCGGCGGAACCGCTCGGCGCGATGTACGTAGGACTGCCACCCGAGGTCGAACCACCCCGGGACGACCGCGTCCTCCGTGATCGTCACCGGCACTCCGAGCGCCCTGGCAAGCGGTGGGATCACCGTGCGGTTGGGCACCATCGCACACGCCCCGACCAGCGCCTCGCGCCCGACCACGACCTCGTGCAGGACCACCGCACCGCTGCCGACCAGCGCCTTGTCCTCGATCCGACACCCCTCGAGGTGGACGTTGTGGCCGATCGTGCACTCGTTGCCGATGATCGTGGGGTGGAACGGCGTCGTGTGCACGATCGTCCCGTCCTGGACAGAGGACCGCTCCCCGACGTCGATCCGGCCATCGTCCCCCCGCAACACGGCGGTCGGCCACACCGACGAGCCGGCGCCGATCGTGACCGAACCGATCACGACCGCGTCGGGATGCACGTACGCGTCGGGATGGATCTGCGGGACCTGGTCACCCAACGCGTAGATCGGCACCGCGAACCTTCCGCCCTCAGCCCAGAGGATCGAGCCGGCCGTAACGACCCTTGAAGAACAGCAAGGGTCCACCCTCGGCGTCGTCCACCGACAGTCCGCGGACGCGGCCGATCACGATGTCGTGGTCACCGCCGTCGTAGGTGGTCTCCAGCGTGCAGTCGACGTGCGCGA
Organism: Microthrixaceae bacterium; assembly: GCA_041394325.1. Lineage (GTDB taxonomy): Bacteria > Actinomycetota > Acidimicrobiia > Acidimicrobiales > Microtrichaceae > JAWKIJ01. The sequence continues at coordinate 1,567,360 of JAWKIJ010000001.1, read as the reverse complement.
TGCAGCCGTCCAGCCTCGGACCGCCCGTCGCGACCGCGGGGGTCCAGTCGAGGCCCTCGAACTTGTCGTCCACCTTCGAGGACATCCGACCCGATACCGGTACCTGACTGTCGGCCAGGACGTTGACGACGAAGTGCCCGGCCGGTTTGATTCGCGCCCACGACGTGGACGCCTTGCCCACGCAGAAGCCGACCAGCGGCGGGTCGAGCGACACCGAGAAGAACGAACCGACCGCCAGCCCGGCCGGCCTTCCGTCCACCACCGCCGCCACCACCGTCACACCGGTGGGGAAGTGCCCCAGCACCCTCCGAAACTCCGCCGAATCGAACGCCACCGGCTCCTCGCTCACCTACTCGTCCTCTCGCTCACTTCCCGGCCGATCCCCCGCGGGTGCCGACGTTGTCGCGAGTGCCGACACTACCCGTGGGAGCGTCGCCGGGGTTCGGAGGTCGCAGTCCGGAGAGACGGTGAGGCCCTCGCGCCGCGAACACCTCGACGTCACCGCGGCCGGCGACGAGCTTCGCCGCCTCGTCCGCGAGACGGAGGACCTGTTCGTCGTCGTGCGCTGGATCGTGGTGGAACAGTGCCAGGCGCTTCGCGCCGGACTGCACGGCCACCTCGACCGCGTAGGCCGGCGTGCAGTGGCCCCACGTGTAGCGCTTCGCGAACTCCTCCTCGGTGTACTGCGCGTCGTGGATCAACAGGTCCGCATCCCGACAGAGGTCGAGCACCGCCGCGGCCACGTCGGTCGCTCCACAACCGGGTTGCTGGTGGTCGCTCACGTAGACCACCGACCGGCCGTCGTGCTCGACCCGATAGCCCACCGTGGCTCCCACATGGGGGATCGGCATCGCCCGCACCGTCGCGGTGCCGAAGTGCAGCAGGTCGTCGGTGACCTCCTGGAACGTGAAGTCGGCGGCGAGTTGGTCCAGTCCCACCGGAAAGTAGGGCGGCGTCATGAACGAGTCGAAGCTCTCACGGAGGCTGCGTCCGTCGTCCTGGTGCGGCCCGACGATGTGCAACGAGGCGCCGAACTCGTGCAGCGGGAAGAAGAACGGCAACCCCTGCACGTGATCCCAATGCAGGTGGCTGACCAACGCCGTGGCGATGAACGGCTCCGCGACGGCCGAACTCCCCATGGCATCCGCCCAGAACCGCAACCCGGTGCCGAGGTCGAAGGTGAACGGAGCGAACCCGTCGCCGGTGACGACGACACACGCCGTGTTGCCGCCGATCCCCGCGTTGGCATCACACGCACAGGGTGTCGACCCTCGAACGCCGTAAAACGTGACCTCCAGCGGACCCGCCCCCTCCAACTCGCGCCGTCCGCGCGACCAAATCGACTCGGCCCGAGCATACGTGCCGGGTCTCGCCGAGCCGTAGAGACTGTGACGGGTTTCATCCGCTCGCCCTTCGCCGCAGAGCCACCCGGACGCCGGTTCGGGCCGCCTAGCCTCGACGGCGATGAGCGACCTGTCGACCTCCACGGTCACCGCCAACGGCATCGAGTTCGCCTACCTGAGCGCCGGTGACGGTCCGCTCGCCCTGTGCCTGCACGGCTACCCCGACACCGCCCACACCTGGCGCTACCTCCTGCCGGCATTGGCCGACGCCGGCTATCGAGCGGTGGCGCCGTTCAACCGCGGCTACGCCCCCACCGGCCTCGCGCCCGACGGCGCGTACCAGTCCGGTGTGCTCGGCGTCGATGCCAACGCCCTACACGACGTGCTCCGCGGCGACGGTGACGCGGTGGTGATCGGCCACGACTACGGCGCGATGGGCGCCTACGCGGCAGCCGGGCTCGAACCGGACAGATGGCGTCGAGTCGTCACCGCGGCCGTACCGCCCGGGCCCGCGATGCTCGGCGCGTTCTTCCAGTACCAGCAACTCAAGCTGAGCTGGTACATCTTCTTCCAGCTCACCCCACTGGCGGACATGGTCGTACCCGCTGATGACTTCGAGTACGTCACCAAGCTGTGGCGGGACTGGTCGCGCCGGCTACGACGAGGTCATTGACGTCGACCACTTCATCGCCGCGATGGACCGACCCGAACGCGTGACCGCCGCGCTGGAGTACTACCGCCAGACGGTCCAGCCCGAACGTCAGCTTCCCGAACTGGCCTCCGCGCAGAGCGCCGTGTTCGAGATCCCCTCCCAACCACTGTTGTATCTCCACGGGCGCAACGACGGCTGCCTGCATCCGATGCTCGCGGACGTCGCGGCCGAACACCTCAGCCCTCCGAGTCGCGTGCAACTGGTCGACGATGCCGGCCACTTCCTGCACCTCGAACGACCGGCCCAGGTCAACCGCCTGGTGGTCGACTTCCTCACGGAGTCGTGACCGCACCTTCCCCGGCCCGACAGGGTCCACTCGAACCGCTGCGGGTCCTCGACCTCTCGACCGTCCTCGCCGGGCCGACCACGGCCCAGTTGCTCGCGGACTACGGGGCCGACGTCGTGAAGGTCGAGCATCCCCAGGTGGGTGACCCCTTCCGCGGGCACGGGCACCAGAAGGCCGGCACCGGCCTGTGGTGGCGGGTCGTCAGCCGCAACAAGCGGTGCGTCGGATTGAAGCTCTCGGTCACCGAGGGTGCTGACGTGCTACGTCGACTCGCCGCCGGCGCGGACGTGGTCGTCGAGAACTTCCGACCCGGCACCATGGAGCGGTGGGGACTCGGCTGGGAGGACCTCCACCACGTGAACCCGCGACTCGTGATGACACGGGTGAGCGGCTTCGGCCAGCAGGGCCCCTACTCGACACGACCCGGTTTCGGAACCCTCGCCGAGGCCATGTCCGGCTTCGCCGCCATCACGGGACCGGCGGACGGCGATCCGATCCTGCCGTCCAACGCCATGGCCGACTCGATCGCGGGGATCGCGGCGGCGACCGCGACGATGATGGCCTTGTGGCACCGGGACCGACTCGGAGGATCCGGTGAGGGCCAGATGATCGACGTCTCGCTGATCGAGCCGATCCTCGCGACGATGGGGCCGGGTCCAACCTGGTTCGACCAGTTGGGGGTCCTGCAGCAGCGGATGGGGAACCGTTCGCTCGACCAGGCACCACGCAACACCTACCGGACGGCGGACGGCACCTGGCTCGCGGTCTCCACCGCGGCGACTCCGGTGGCCGACCGGGTCATGCGGATGATCGGTCGCGACGATCTCGCCGATGCCGACTGGTTCGCGCTCGCGGCCGGACGTGGCGAGCACGGCGACGAGATCGACTCGGCCGTCGCGGAGTGGATCGCCGCTCGCACAGAATCGGAGGTCGTCGCCGCGTTCGAGCGGGCCGATGCGGCAATCGCTCCGATCCTCGACGCCGAGCAACTGTTGAGCGACCCACAGGTCCTGGCCCTCGACATGATCCCCACGGTGCAGGACCCCGACCTCGGGCCACTGAGGATGACCGGGCCCATGTGGCGGATGTCGGCCACCCCCGGAGCCATCCGCCATCCGGGCCGCGTCGCGATCGGAGCGGACACCGACGAGGTGCTGGCCGAGGTCGGCTACGGCACGCCGGAGATCGACGCGCTCCGCGCCCTCGGCGTCGTCGCGTGAAGGCCCGACCGGAGTGGGCGGTCGCGGCCGTGCTCTGGGCATGGTCCTCTGTGGCCCGGATCGCCGCAGCGGCCGGTGCGACCCCGTTGCACCTGTTCGACTCCGCGGAGTATCTGGGCCGCGGACCGAACCACACCAAACCCCCCTTCGCAGTGCTGGTGATGAGTGCGTTTGGCAACGACCGGTTCCGAGCAGTGTCGTTCGCGGTGCTCGGCTCACTGGCGGTGGGACTCGTGTTGGCGGCCGTGCTCGCCGGTGGCGGTAGCCGGTTGGTGCGGTGCGGCGCCGCCCTGATCCTACTGGGCTGGAGCGCGGGGAGCGGTCTGCGGGTGTGGGATGGCGTGGTGCTCCCCGAATCGCTCGCCATCAGCACGGGTATCGCGGCGGTGGCGTGCCTCGCGCTCGGGTGGGGCCGGGGCGATGGCGGGCCCGCGGACCGTCCGCGTCGTGCCGGGTGGCTCGTCGCGTCGGTCGTGGGGGCCGTGGCTGCGGCGGCCCTGCGCGAGACCCTCATCGTCCCGGCCGCGGCGCTCACGGCGGTGATCGCCGTCGTCATGATCGTCGGGCGGGCGCGCTCCGACGGCGACGAAGACCGGGGCGACGAAGACGTCGACGACCGTCGGCCCCACCACGTCCGACCTCTGCGCGTCGCGGTCGCGATCGTGGCTGCCCTCGGCTTCCTGGCAACCGGTGTCCTCGGGGTGCAGGTGGTGGAACTCGGCAACCACCGCTACGACGTCGGCTACGCGACGACGACCGCTTCGGGCTTCCGCAACGCCAACGTCCTCTGGCGCCGTATCGCGGTGGCGGACCCGGCCTACCTACGGACACACGGCGTCCACGTTCCACCCGACTACCGGCCACCGGGGGTGGTACCCGACTACCTGAAGGATCGGGCGAAGGTCGCCGTCGCCGAGCGCCGGGGTACGCGCTCACGCTGGAGTGGTTGGCCCACCATCCCGGGGCGCTGCTCACCTGGCCGCTGTTGCACGAGCAAGGGTGGGCTTCGACCGATCCCTGCTCGACACCTACACCGAACAGGCCCGCCCCGCCCTGCACGGGCTCGACCTGGTGTGGTCGGCAACCCGACGGGTACTGCCCATCACCCTCGCGGTCCTCACGCTGGCAATGATCGCCCTGGCCCTGGCTTCCACCCTCGCTTCCGCGCTCGCTCCCGCTCCCGCCCCCGCCCCCGCCCGCCGTTTTGTCGCGCGAAAGTCGCGCCTGCGGCGCGACTTTCGCGCGACAGAACCGGTGGTGGTGGCGGCGATGGTCGCGACGCTTCTGGCATGGCATCTCGACGGGGTCGAATCGCTACGGCACGCGAACACCCCGTTCCAGATCTGGTTGGTGGCCGTGTGCCTCACGATCAGCACCGCCCGACGATCACCGGAACGGGCGGAACGGACATCGTGACGACCCACGCCGCGCAGTACCGTCGAGCCGCGTGAAGACCTTCGACCAGCTGTTCGAGGAGCTCTCGGCCAAGGCCGTCGAGCGACCACCCGGCTCGGGGACGGTGGCGGCGCTCACCGCGGGGTCCACGGGATCGGCAAGAAGATCGTCGAGGAGGCCGCCGAGGTCTGGATGGCCGCCGAACACGAATCGGGTGCCCGCGCGGCCGAGGAGATCAGCCAGTTGCTGTATCACCTCCAGGTGATGATGCTCGCGCTCGACCTCGACCTCGACGACGTGTACTCGCACCTGTGAACCGCAAGGACGTGCCGTCGTGACCTCCCTTCGGATAGCGGTACCCAACAAGGGATCACTCGCCGCCACCACCGACGAGATGCTGCGCGAGGCGGGCTACCGGACCCGCCGAGACGGCAAGGAACTGGTCGTCCGCGACGACGACAACGGTGTGGAGATCTTCTACCTGCGACCTCGCGACGTAGCGGTGTACGTGGGCTCGGGCACCGTCGACCTGGGCGTGACGGGGCGGGACCTGTTGATCGACTCGGCGAGCGACGCGATCGAGTTGGCCCGATTGGGTTTCGGCGAGTCGACCTTCCGCTTCGCGGCACTTCCGGGCGGCCCCACCTCGTTGACGGCGCTCACCGGCAAGCGGATCGCCACGAGCTATCCGACCCTGGTCGAACACCACCTCGCCGGTGCGGGGATCACGGCGACGGTGGTCCGCCTCGACGGTGCGGTCGAGACGGCGATCATGTTGGGCGTCGCCGACGCAATCGCCGATGTGGTCCAGACCGGGACGACGCTGCGCAACCAGGGGCTCGTCACCTTCGGCGAGCCTCTCATGGAAAGCGAGGCGATCCTCATCGGTCGCCCCGGCGAGGAAGCCCCCGCGGCGAAGGTCCTACGACGACGGCTCGACGGCGTACTGGCCGCACGCCTGTACGTGATGATCGAATACGACATCGAGACCAACTTCGTGGGCCAGGCCGTCCGGATCACGCCCGGTCTCGAGTCGCCGACGGTGTCGCCGCTCGACAACCCCGGATGGGTGGCGGTGCGCGCGATGGTCCCGAGGGCTCACACGAACGGGGTGATGGACGAGCTCTACGACCTCGGTGCCCGGGCGATCGTCGTCACCGCCATCCAGGCCTGCCGAATCTGAACCCGGCGCCCCCGACACCCACGCCCAACCCGCTCACCGCGTCGGGTCACGGCCGCGGATCGACTCACGACGGATCGACCCTCGACGCAGGCAGGGTGAGCTCACCCGAATCGCTCCAGGAAGCGAGGCCGTCCTCGACGAGGGATTCCGCGAGACGTCGCACCCGGGACGGATCGATTCCACCGAGGTCCCCCGCCGGCTCCAACCTCGCGACGCCACCGTGGGTCAACATCCGCAGGATCCGCCCGCGGACCTGACGATCCGACCCTTCGAAGGGCGGCTGGCGCCTGGACACACCGTGGCTCCCTCCGGCCGGATCGGGCTCGGGTCGACCGGCCACGAACCACCGGCACCCGGTCCGGAGCGGACAGTCTCCACAGCGCGGTAAGGGTCGGCACAGTTCGGCACCAAGGTCCATGAGCGCCTGGTTGTGGGCCCAGCCGGTCCCCTCCCCCACCATCTCGTCGGCTCGCCGTTGCGCGTCGCTGCGGGTCAGTGGACGACCCGCACAACGGGCGAGCACCCGGGCGATGTTGGTGTCCACGACGCCGACGTCGCGCTCGAACGCGAACGCCAGGACCGCCCGCGCCGTGTAGTCACCCACTCCCGGCAGAGCGAGCAGGAGGTCGAGTCGGTCCGGTGCGCGCCCCTCGTGTTGCTCGACGATCACCGACGCGGCCGACCACAACGACCGCGCCCGGCGCGGATACCCCAGGCCCGACCACAGCGTGAGCACTTCGGCCAAGGAGGCCGCCGCACACGCGGCCGGTGTGGGCCAACGCTCCAGGAACGCCTCGTACCTGGGGACGACCCTTGCGACCTGGGTCTGCTGGGTCATCACCTCGCTGACGAGCACGGCCCAGGGGTCACGTGTGCGCCGCCACGGCAGGTCTCGATGATGGGCCGCACCCCAGCGCAGCAGCCCCGGCCCAAGCCGGTCGGCCACGTTGGCGGCGGGACGCGAGGGCAGGTCCGGCGGGTCGGTCAGTCCGACTCCGCCCAGACGTCCTGGCCGTCGTAGGGACGCTTGCGCTTCGGTGCGGCGTCGGCCTTCCACACCATCACGTTGCGCCGGAAGTAGCAGACCTCGACGCCCTCCTGGTTGAACGCCTTCGTCTCGACGGTCACGATGCCACGATCGCCCTTGGAGGACTCACGCTTGTCGAGCACCTTGGTCTCGGCATAGATCGTGTCGCCGTGGAACGTCGGGTTCTTGTGCTTGAGCGACTCGATCTCGAGGTTGGCGATCGCGGCGCCCGACACGTCGGGGACGCTCATCCCCAGAACCAGCGAGTAGACGAGGTTGCCGACGACGACGTTGCGACCGTGGACCGTCTCGTTCTGGGCGAACCACTCGTTGGTGTGCAGTGGGTGGTGGTTCATCGTCATCATGCAGAACAGATGATCGTCGAACTCGGTGATGGTCTTGCCGGGCCAGTGCTTGTAGACGTCGCCGATCTCGAAGTCCTCGAGGTAGCGACCGAAGGGGCGTTCGTGAACTGTCACCCCGCCGACGGTAGTTGCCCCGCCGCCCACCCCATCCAGTTCTGTCGCGCGAAAAATCGCGCCCCAGCCGCGACTTTCGCGCGACAAAACCCGGGAGTGGGGCGAGACTGGATGTGGGATGGGAGGCGAGTCCACAGGAGATGTGCCCGACACCGGCAGGAGGCGACGTCCACCTCCTCCGTTGCGCCTCGCGTCCGTCGAATCCAAACGTGAGCTGAGCCACGCACTGATCGAGGTCGTGCTGGCCGGAGCCGGCCTCGTCGGCTTCGACCGACCCGAACCCGGTGCCAGCCTCCGAATGGTGTTGCCGCGATCAGGTGCCGGATCACCGCTCGAACTGCCGACGTGGCGTGGCAACGAGTACCTGTTCGACGACGGCGAGCGACCCGCCGTACGGACCTTGACACCCCTCGACGTCGACCCTGCGGAGGGGCGGCTCACCGTATGGCTCGTCCGCGGTCACGACGGCACGCTCGCCCGATGGGCCTCCGACGTCACCTCCGGGGAGGAGGTCGCCATCTCCGGTCCCGGCAGCGGGTACAGGGTGGACCACGGGACTCAGCACCTCGTCGTCCTGGGTGACCTGGCCGCCGCGGCCGCGGTCCACGACGTCATCGAGCGGGCCCCGGCGGGGTGTGAGGTGCGGACGCTGGTCGAGTGCAGCGCTGCCAACGCACCGGACACGATGCGGCACCGCGACGATGTCGAGTGGCTCGACCCCCGCGACGGCGCCCCACCCGGTTCGGCACTCGTCGACCGGGTCCGGACACTCCTCGCCTCGGTCGACGGTCATGGACCGGCACGTCCCGATGCCATCACCACCCGATGGTGGGCGGCCGGCGAGGCGGCCTCGATCCAGCGCCTCCGGACCCTGTTCGCCGAAAGCGGCGTTCCGAGACACCACACCCACGTTCGCGGCTACTGGCGCCAGGGGCGGCCCCAGCCGGGCGACCGGCGACGACCGTGACGGTGGATCCCGCCACCGGGACCGGCGCGGACCTCGCCGCGGTCGAACGACTGCAACGCCGCTATGGCGACGTGGTGACCCGACGTGCGTGGTCGGAGCTCGCCGACCTGTTCGAGCCCACGTGCCCGATCCACCTCGACCTCCGGGGTGGAAGGACCGTGGATCTGGTCGGCGCCGGGGATCTGGCGACCATGCTGACCGGGGCCCTGGAACGCTTCGAGTTGTTCGTGTTCACGATCCTCAACTCGACCGTCGAGGTCGATCACGGCGGAGCCCGTGAGGCCATCGGTCGGGTGTACATCCGCGAGCTCCGCCAGGACCGTGACGGGGTGTGGAGCGAAGCCGTCGGCGTCTACCGCGACCGCTACCGACACGACGGGCGGTGTTGGCGCTACGCGGCCCGCGACTACGCGACGATCGCCCGGACCTCGCGGACCGACGTCACCTACGAGGTGTTCGAGGTCCCGACCTGATCGTTCGAGCCGGGGAGCGTCGCCGCGGTCAGGACCCGTCGACTCGGTGCAGGGTGTTGTGGTCGGTGTGGGCGAAGAGATCGGGGATCTCGTCCATCTGCAGCGTGGTGGTCTCGTCGTAGGACCAGGTCCCGTCCCCGACGGTAACGGTCGCCTCGTAGGCGACCGTGGACGCGTGTTGCGCGAGGTACTTGTTCTCGCCGATGGAGTACTGGGGATCGCCCTGCCTGGCCGCGATCGTGAACGTGGTCGCGTCCGGCTCGCACGTACCTCCCGCGAACGTGGTGATGCCCCGGGGTACGACGAAGCAACGCATGACCTCGCCGGTCGCCCCGTCCCAGAGCCAATAGCCGACCTCGGTGTGGAAGGGCAGCGTCTCGTCACCCCGCCACATGGAGGACCGGTAGTCGAGGCCGTACAGGCTCTGACGACCGTTGTCGACCGGCCCGAACGGGCTGAACGTCGCGCGCTCGCGATAGGGGGTCCCCAGGACCTCGTTGCGGGTGTGCGAGAAGGCCGTGTCGAGGCCACCGTCGCCCTCCCATGTGCCGATCAGACCTGCCAGGGGACCCCACTCGGTGCTCATGGAGCGGATCGTACCCACCGGAGCACCCGTGTGCCGGAGGCGGCGTCGCGCACCGATCGCACCTTGGGACCACGTTGTTACCCATAGGTAACATCGGCCGCCATGACCACGCTCACCGACGACGTCACGGCCAACCTCACCGCCGCCTCCGCGGTACTCGACATCGCCGAGGCGGTGCTCGACTCGGCGATCGGACGCCTCGCCGAACTCGGCCTCGACGACAACCAGGTTCTCGCCTACGACGTCGCCCATGCCGCGGCGGCCGTGCGGACCGGGCGGAGCCTCGTCACATACGGCGCCAAGGGTGACGCAGAGGCACGGATCACCCACCTGTTCGTCGCCGACGCCGTTGCCGAGATCGCCGGCAAGGTGTTCGGACGGGAGGCCGAGTGGGGTGTGTCAGCCGATGCACTCGACGCGACACGCGAATACCTGGCGAGGTACCGCTCACCGGAGTTCGTGGCGTCGCTCGCCGGCGTCGACGGTCCCCGTCACCTCGACGACGACTTCGAGATGGTGCAGGACACGTTCCGCCGCTTCGCCGAACAGAAGCTCAAGCCGGTCGCGGAGCACATACACCGGACCAACGGCGACATCCCCGAGGACATCATCTCGGGCCTCGCCGAGATGGGGGCGTTCGGCCTGTCGATCGCCGAGGAGTACGGCGGCTTTGCCTCGGGAACCGACGCCGACTACATCGGCATGGTCGTCGCCACCGAGGAACTGTCACGGGGTCGCTGGGCGCGGGCGGCTCGCTCATCACCCGGCCCGAGATCCTGGCCCGCGCCCTCGAAGCGGGGGGCACCGAGGAGCAGAAGCAGGAGTGGCTTCCAAAGCTGGCGGCCGCCGAGGTGATGAACGCGGTGGCTGTGACCGAGCCCGACTACGGCTCCGACGTCGCAGGCGTCAGCGTGATGGCGACCCCGGCGACCGTCGACGGCGTAGAGGGCTACTCCATCAGCGGGGTGAAGACCTGGTGCACCTTCGGTGCCCGCGCCGACGTGCTGATGGTGCTCGCGCGCACCGATCCCGACCGCTCGATCGGCCACCGTGGCCTCTCGATGTTCATCGTGCCCAAGCTCCGCGGCGACGGACACGGCTTCACCGTCGACCAGGCCGACATGGACGGACCCGGTACGGGGCGGATGGAGGGCCAGCCCATCGACACCATCGGCTATCGCGGAATGCACTCCTATGAGATCGCGCTCGACGACTGGTTCGTGCCGGCCACCAACCTCATCGGTCTCGACGGGGGTAAGGGACGGGGCTTCTACTACCAGATGGCCGGCTTCGAGAACGGCCGACTGCAGACCGCGGCCCGGGCGATCGGGGTGATGCAGGCGGCGTACGAGGCGGCGAAGGCCTATGCGGACGAGCGCAAGGTGTTCGGCCGCACGATCGCCGAGTATCAGCTCACGCAGGCCAAGCTCGCCCGCATGGCGGCACTCATCCAGGGGTCCCGTCAGTTCGCCTACGACGTGGCCCGCCTCATGGCCAACGGTGAGGGCACGTTGGAGGCATCGCTCATCAAGGCCTACGTCTGCAAGGCAGCCGAGTGGGTGACCCGCGAGGCGATGCAGATCCACGGTGGGATGGGCTACGCCGAGGAGTACGACGTCAGCCGCTACTTCGTCGACGCCCGGGTGCTGTCGATCTTCGAGGGGGCCGACGAGACGCTCTGCCTGAAGGTGATCGCACGTCAACTCGTCGCGCGACATCAGAAGGGCTGAGTCGCGGCGTCGCACACGGCCGCGACGAATGGGCCTTGCCGCGGGAGGGTCGCGTTCTTACCGTCTCCACGGTGCCGACCCGCCCCTCTGCTCCGAGGCCCCGCCGCGGTGCGGTGATGCTGACGGCGACAACCCTGGCGACGACGGCGGTGCTCGTCGCCTGTTCGAGCCCCGACACCGCCCTGGGGACGCCCCGACGGGTCGTCGCGATCGATCCGACCGCCGTCCCGATACGGCCCGGCCCGGCTCCGGCGACCGAACGCGGTGCGTCGACCCCGGCGAACACCGTCCCGGCGCTCACCCAGCCCCCGGCCCGGCCCGACGCCGTCGCCGCGCCCGACACGACCTGGGTCGTGCGTCCCGCGGTGACGGCACCACCGAGTGCGCTGCTCGACGAGATCACCGCGGTGTACGACGCCGCCTGGGCGGATCTCAACGAGGCGGTCGCGACACTCGACGAGCAGAACCCCGACCTCGGCCGCCACCTTGCGGAACCTCAACTCGGTTCCTTCCGGAACGCGATCCGCCACCTCCGTGAACAGGGTCGGCGAGTCGAACCCGACCCGGGCGGACAGTGGCGGCGAGTGGAGGCGATGACGGTCCGGCCGCACGAGGTGGTGGACCTGGAGGTGTGCGTGCTCGATCCGAGCGACACGTTCGCGGCGGACGGCACCCGGCTCACATCGCTCGAAGACCGACCTCAACGCCTCATCGAGACGTTCTGGAAGTACGGAGACGGATGGAAGTGGACCGCGCGCGAATGGATCGATCCGTCGAGCACGTTCAGCGACTGCGCTATGCGATAGGACCACGTCGACACGCGCCTGGCAGGCACCCGTCGGCAACTCTCGCGGTGCTGTTCGCCGTCGTCGCGGCGACGCTGGGCACGACTCACGCGGTGGTCCGGGCCGACGACGGTCCATGGACGGGTGGGCGCGGGACCTCGACCCATGCAGGCCGTACCGACTCGGGTGCGACGGCGGGGGTGTCGGTGTCGGCGGGGACACAGTCGGTAATCCCGCGGAGCGGACGCTCCCCACACCGCGGCCGCGGACGACCGAGCGTCACGTGCACCTTCCATTCGGTCGAGGGGCTCGGTGCCCTCGGCGCGGAGGTATCCCTGGGTGGAGTGCCCGAGGGGACCATGGTGTGGAGGTCGTGCACCGGCGGGAGCGACGCACCCGCCGAGGTCACCCCGTACACGACCCGGGCGTCCACTCCGGGAGGCTCCCCCGCCGGCGGCCCGACACTCCAGGAGCTCCTCGTCGAGGAGGCGCTCACGGACCTCGACATCGACCTGCCCCAGACCCGTCTCTCCCCACCGGGAGGCTCGATCCCCAACGTCGACACATGGTTCTGGACCCTCGACCCGCCCGACCAATCGCGGTCAGCGAGCGCCGGCGGTGTCACCGTCACGGTCACGGCCGTCCGGACCGGGACCTCCTATGAGATCGGCGCGGCGACCGGTCGCCCCTCACCCCACGACCACACCACACTGAGGTGCGCCGCGTCGACGCCCTACCGGACCGACGTGGCGGACGGCGGGCAGCGCTCCCCCTGCACCCATCGGTTTGCCGCGCCCACCCGTGACATCACGATCGACACGACGTCGACGTGGCGCCTCCGGTGGTCGGCGACGAACGGCGACGGCGGTGACCTCGGCACGCTCGACCGCACGACCACCACCCCCTATCACGTGCAGGAGAAGCTCAGCGTGATCCGCCGTTGAGATGCCCGGTCCCGACCCGACACCCCACCAGGGGCCGATGCCGATCGGGCCGTCCCGGGCCGGCGGTGACGATCGGCGCTCCCTTCAATAGGCTCGCCCCGTGGTCGAGGACGTCCATCCACTGAGGCTCCCGGAGATGGGGGTCGGCTGCTGGGCGTGGGGCGACCGGGCCACCTGGGGGGTTGGCGGTTACGACACCGCCACCACCGAGGCGACGATCGCCGAGGCGTTCGAGGCGTCGCTCGACGCAGGGGTGACGTTGTTCGACACCGCCGAGGTGTACGGCGATGGTGAGAGCGAACGAATCCTCGGCCGCCTGATCGCGGCCAACCCGGGCGTGCGTGACCGGCTCGTGGTCGCAACCCAGTTCCTGCCGTTGCCACAGAAGCTCGACGTGGTGCGCGCCACGCGGGAGGCGTTGGAGGCGTCGCTGGGACGGCTCGGCCTGGACCGGGTAGACCTGTATCAGCTGCACGGTCCGATCCACCTGAGCCGGCCGGGCTCGCGCGCCGACGCGCTCGCGGCCGTGGTCGAGGCGGGACTCGCGGGCGCCGTCGGCGTGTCCAACTACTCGGCGGGGGAGACCCGCGCCATCCACCGTGAACTCGCCGCCCGCGGCGTCGCCCTGGCAACCAATCAGATCGAGTGCTCGCTCTTGAGGAGCAGGCCCATCACCCAAGGGCTCCTCGGTACCTGCCGCAGCCTCGGCGTCACACCCCTCGCCTACTCACCGCTCGGCCAGGGTCGGCTCACCGGCAAGTACACGGTCGCCGACCCGCCCCCGGGCAGACGGAGGTTCTCGGCGCATCCCATGGCATCGGTCGAGAAGGCGGTCTCGGTGCTCCGCGAGGTCGGGGACGCCCACGACCGGACGCCCGGACAGACCGCGCTGCGATGGCTCATCCATCACGGGTTGGTCCCGATCCCCGGCGCGAAGAACGCGAAACAGGCCGCCCAGAACGCCGGAGCACTCGGCTGGGAGTTGGGTGCCGCCGAGCTCCGTACCCTCGACGAGGCCGCACTCCTCGGCAAGGAAACACCTCTCAACCGCCTGTTCTGGCAGCACGGCTGAGCAGCGACTCCCGACCATCTCGGGACGGCGACCGAGCCTCGGCGGCGGCGTTCGCCGCCCGGGCCACGATGCGTTTCGACCGCTTGGCCCGTCATCGGTACAGGCACGGACGACAGGGGTCAGACCGCGAGATCGGCGGGGGTCAGCGGTTCGTCGAGCAGACGGGCGAACCGCTCCGGGTCACCGCCGACGAAGTGTCGACACAGTCGGTAGCCCTCCGCATAGCAGAACACGTACGCCCGCCAGGTGGGATCGGTGAGGAAGCGGACCATCTGGGTCGCTCGGGCGTGGTCCACGACGAACCAGCGCCGCGCGGTGGCGACGACCTCGTCGACGGACGCCCCGTCGGCGTGCAACATGATCGCGAGCGTGCCCCGCGCGCGGCCATCATCTCGCCGAATGCAGCCATCGCCTCCGCCGCTTCCACCTCCATCACGACGCCGACCGAGCTGAGCAGCGACGCCACCGTCGGAGAGGGTGCTCCCCCACCAGCACCTCCAGGCCCAGGTCGGCGAGGCCCTCGGCGAGCAGGCACGACGGCGTCCCGATGAGCGCAATGGTCTGCTCGACCCGTCCCTGCCGCCGGAGGAGGCCCTGCTCCTTGTGGCATCCCTCGGTGTGATGACCGGGATAGGCCTCGTGCGCGACGAGGTGCGCGATGGCCGTCGAGAGGACGGGCAGGTCGGTGTTGATCGTGACCAGGCTGCGGAAGTCCCCCCGGTAGAAGTTGAACCCGGAGTACGGCTTGTCCGTCACCAGCTCGAAGGCGACCTCCTCACCGTCGGGAAGGCCGAACATCGCGGCCGTGCGCGCCCGGAAGTCCCCGGCCAGGATGTCGATCG
This sequence comes from Microthrixaceae bacterium, assembly GCA_041394325.1. Taxonomy (GTDB): domain Bacteria; phylum Actinomycetota; class Acidimicrobiia; order Acidimicrobiales; family Microtrichaceae; genus JAWKIJ01. The sequence continues at coordinate 1,552,316 of JAWKIJ010000001.1, read as the reverse complement.
CGTCGCGGAGCCGTTCGACCGCGATCGTGTGGCGCGCCCGGAGATCGGCGGTGAGCTCGTGCAGCGGGCGATTGCCCGACCCGGGAACGACCTCCCGAAGGGTCGTGTCCAGACGGTGCAGGCATTCGCCGACCTCGTCGGGTTCGATCCGTTCGGGTCGCACGCCGTAACACGCCTCGACCTCGTCGAGGTAGGCGATGTCGTCGCCACGGAGCTTGCGAGCGACGGTCTCGAGGCCGACGCACTGGCGACGGAGCCACCGCCGGCGTTGCCCGTCGAGGTCACCGTCGCCGTCGAGGTCGGCCAGCAGGTGACGGGCCTCGTCGACGAGCGCACCCGCCGAGGAAGCGGGTGCCGCCTCGATGGCCTCGCGCCACGCGAGTGGACCGTGGTAGGCGTCCACGATGTCGGTGTGCAGACGACCGAGTCGGAGACCGAGCTCGACGTAGCGGCGGGCGAGTGGCGCGGCGTCGGGGGCGGGTTCCATCGGAGGTTCGGCGGGAGCAGCGGGAGTGGAGGTTCCGGCGCGGTGGGGACGGCTCGGCGGGACCCGATCAGACGATCGTGTCGCGCAGGAACGTCAGGGTGTCCTCCCAGGCCTTGGCCGCCTCCCGAGCGTCGTAGACCTCGGGCCGGGTGTCGTTGAAGAACGCGTGGTCGGTGCCCGGGTGGATCGTGAAGGTGGCGTCCTTGCCCGCCGCTTCGAGCTTCTCGGACAGGGCCGCTACCGCCTCGGGGCCGAACCACTCGTCGCGCTCCGCGTAGTGACCACTGACCCTGGCCCGGAGGGTAGACCAGTCGGGCTCGGCACTCTCCCAGGGGATCAGCCCGTAGAAGGGCGCGCAGGCCGAGATCTTCTCGGGGAGCCGGCACGCGGCCACCAGGGCGAGGCCGCCACCCATGCAGTAGCCCGTGATCCCCACGGTCTTCGAACTGACGTGTTGGTCCGCGAGGAGGAAGTCGACCGCACCGGACATCTCGGCTACGGCACGGTCCACGTTGAGCGCCATCATCAGCTTGGCGGCCTCGTCGGGTTCTCGGGTCGTCTCCCCGCCGAACAGGTCCGGGGCGATCGCACTGAACCCGGCCGCGGCGAAGCGGTCGACCACATCACGGATGTGAGCGACGATGCCCCACCACTCCTGGACGACGACGACGCCGGGACCACCGCCTTCGGCCGGGGCGAAGTAGCCCGTCCCACTCGACCCGTTGCTCGGAAACTCCACGATGCTGCCCATGACCGAACCCTAACGCCGCCCCCCGACGTCGATGCCGTCGGACATCGTGGCTTCGACGGACTCGTCCAGGGTCCGACCCATGGTCGGCCGACGCGCGATGGACCGGCCCGCTCCCGTCCGTCCTGTCGGCCGTTGAGGTGTGGTGGCGCCTGGACGGCAACCTGTCGGTCAATAGGGGACGTCGAGCTTGCGATGATCCCAGGACACGACTTTGTCGACGCGGAGTCGGACGCACACCCGTTTGCGGGCCGCGAACTCGGCCGCGAACTGGAGGTCGTCGGGGTCGTCCAACGGCTGGTAGCGGCTGAGGACCGCCTTGCACGACTCGATCACGACCGGCACGTCGTCGATCACCTCAGCGCGGCCGACCATCTCCATGCCCTGGAGTTGGTCGTACTGCTCCCCGGTCTCGACGATCGCGGTGAAACGGGGATCACGCCGCAGGTTCTGGACCTTCTGGGATTTCGCGAACGTCTCGATCACGATGTCGCCCGAGCCGAAGTCGACCCGCGCGTCGTACACCCCGCTGCCGTCGAGGAAGCCGTACCACATCGCCACGAGGTGGATATTTCCGTCCGGACCAAAGCTCGCGAGGTTCAGCGTGTGTCGACCGTTGAGGAAGGCGACGCCCTCGTCGTGGGTCATCCGGATCCGGTCTCGACGTCCGGCCATGTCGCGGTGCTCCCCTCTCCTCGTCGACGGTTCGGCCAACGAGTGTGCCGACCCTACGTCGGCGCCGGACCGGTGACGAACAGTTCGGGAACGACCGGGCAGTCGCACAGCGCCAACATGTCGGCGACCTCGAACGCTCCGGCCGACCCGACCACGCGATCGACCAACCCCGATGCCACCAAGTCGGTACCGGCCTCGGCGGCCACGTGTCGGGCCGCCAACAGCGCATGCCACGTCGCCGTCGGCAGCATCCGGCCCACACCTGCCAACATCCACACCGGTGTTCGGAGCACCGAGGCCGTGGCGGCCAACGGCAGGACCCCCGCCGCGGCCAGGGCACCGTCGAGCGAGGCGACGCACGCGCGAACAACACCAGATCGGCACGTTCGACGGCGTGGGAGAGGCGCGTCAGATCCACCGGTTCGGCGCCGACGTCATGGCGTTCGAGTGCGTCGACCGCGGCCCAACCCCGGTCGTCGAGATCGACCACCAACGCTCGCGCACAACCACGATGTGCCAACGCCGCCAACGAGTCCGTGCACGACGCGCTCACGACGACGGTCGCGTCCGGCTCCATCTCGAAGGAGGCGCGGCCGACGGTCGCGTCGCCGTCCAACTCGACCAGCAGATCCCGAAGCCGCTGGGCCGGCTCGACGGCCGACACCAGGTGCGAACTCAACCACCAAAGCCCACCGACCTCGGGTCGACGCGCGAGGAGTCGCCGACACGCCGTGAGCAGGGAGGCCGGTTCCTCGACGAAGGCCGTCAGCGATCGTGCGGCGGTGGCGACAAGGCCCACCTGATCGGCCTGCCCGGCTCCGGCGACGTAGCGGAGCTGTTCGATCGGATGCACGCCCGGACGGTAGCCACCCGCGACGACCTCACCCGGGCGGTCCGACGGCGTCGACAGCGGGGTGTCGCGGATCTGCTGAACCGGCGACCGGGGCGCTATCTTGGCGACCCGTGACGACGCTGCCCGGTGACCTGGTGCTCCACCCGCTCGGCGGGGAACCTCGCACCCTCGACGAGCAGGTGACACTGTTCCACCTGGTTGCCGTGGTCGTCGACCCCTACACCTACGAGAGCGCCTGGATCCTCGACACCGGCGCACGCATCCTCGCGGAGTTCGCCGGCGCGGACTGCCGGGTCGCCTGGATCGTCACGGCCGACGAGAAGGGCGCACGAACGTTCCTCGGCCCACTCGCCGACCGGGCGATGACCTTCGTCGATCCCGATCGCGAGTTCGTCAAGGCGTTGGGGGCGAAGGAGCTGCCCGCGCTGGTGCATCTCGGAGTGGACCATTCGGTGCTGGGGATGGCCGAGGGTTGGGACCCGGCGACTTGGAGGCCGATCGCCGAGAACATCGCGAAGACGATGTCGTGGCAGTCACCGCACATTCCGGCGACGGGCGACCCGTCCGCCTACGACGGCACGCCCGCGCTCGGCTGAGTCCTGGCGACGATGGGCGGGCCGGCACGGATCTCGGCCGCCCGACCGGCACGGCCTGAAGGAGCGAACCGCTCCACGCCGAGGGTCGGCCTCCGAGCAGCGCGCCCGTTCGCGGTCGCGCTGTCGCTCGCACTGGTCGCCGTAGCGTGCGAACCACCGCCCCCGCCGCCGGCGGTGTCGGGCACCCCGTGCAAGCAACCGTTCACCGCGGGCGCGGTCGACATCCTGAACCACCTCGGATTCGGTCACCGTCTCACCGCGGCCGTCTTCGACGACCGTACGGGCTGCTGGTACCACTATCGCCGCGGCGAACGGGTGAGCACCGCGTCGGTGGTGCAGACCGAGATCCTGGCGGGGGTCCTGCTCCGCGCTCAGTTGCAAGGGCGGCCACTGACGGCAACCGAGCAGCGGCGGATCGTGCCGATGATGGCGGTGTCCGACGACCGGTCGGCCAACGCGCTGTGGTCGGGGCTCGGCGGCGAAGGCGGGATGGAGATGATCGGTTGGGCATTGGGGCTGGCCCAGACCGACGAGGTCGGCCCGAAATGGGGCCTCACGACCACCACCGCCGAGGACCAGGCACGGTTCACGGAACGACTCGTGCAGGGTCCCGGCATCCTCGACCATGCGCACCGCGGCCTTGCCTGGCTGTACCTCCGGCTCGTCCGCTCCGATCAACGATGGGGTGTGACGGCGGGCGTTCCCGACCGATGGCAGGTCGGGCTCAAGAACGGGTCCGCACCGTCGCGATGTTGCGGGTGGCGAATCAACAGCGTGGGCTATGTCGCCGACCCGATCGGTGGTGGCTACTCGATCGCCGTGCTCAGCGACGGTTGGCCCAGCCCCCAGGTGGGGATCCCCGTCGTCGAAGCCGTCGCCCGGATCGTCAACGGCACGATCTCCAACCCGGCCCCCTGATCGTCGGTTCCCCCCAACCACACGTTTTGTCGCGAAAGTCGCGCCTACGGCGCGACTTTCGCGCGACAAAACCGGAGGGGTCCGCCGCGGGGTCCGCCCCAGGGTTCGCCCCCGGGGTTCCGGCGTGGGGTTCCGGCGTGGGATCAGCGGGCGACCCATCCTCCGTCGACGGGCAGGGTGTGACCGCACACATACGTCGACGCGTCCGACGCGAGGAACAGCAGTGCGCCGTCCAACTCGTGCTCATCCCCGGCGCGCCCCATCGGCGTGTTGCGTTGGACGAATGCCATCGAGCGCTCGTCACCGAACATGTCCTCGGCGGTCATCTCCGAGAGGAACCATCCCGGCGCGATTGCGTTGACCCGGACCCCGCGGCGCCCCCACTGCGCGCCGAGCTCTCGGGTGAGGTTGACCACCGCCCCCTTCGAGGCGCAGTAGGCCGCCTGACGGATCGGGGCTCCGGCGACGAGACCGAGGACCGACGCGATGTTGACGATGCTGCCCGATCCTCTCGCCAACATCGACCGACCGACCAGCTGGGACAGGTGGAACAGCGAGTTCACGTTGACGTCCATCGTGTGCCGCCACCGCTGCATGTCCTCGTCCGCGGCGCGGGTGGGCCATCCCACCCCGGCGTTGTTGACCAGCACGTCCACCGGGCCCGCGAGCTCCTCGGCGGATGTGGCGAGCACCTCGACCGATTCGGGGATCGCGAGGTCACAGGCGACGACGTGGACACGGTCGCCCAACGACTCGGCGAGGTCGACGAGCCGCTCGACGCGCCGCGCCGCCACGACGACGGTCGCACCCGCACCGTGCAGCACCCGGGCGAACCGATGCCCGAGGCCGCTGGAGGCGCCGGTCACGATCGCCACCCGGCCGTCGAGACGGAACAGGGACGAGGTGTCGACAGCGTTCATCGGCGACGACGCTACCGGGCGTCGCTCGTGGGTGGATCGAGGCCAGAATGGCCCGGTGAACGAGTCGGACCCGGTCGACATCGGCCTCTCCCACGTCGCACTTCCGGTGGCCGACGTCGACGTGAGCATCGCGTTCTACGAGCGCTTCGCCGGCATGTCGGTGGTGCACCGCCGTGTCGACGACGACGTGGCCGTCGCGTGGATCTCCGACCACACGCGACCGTTCATCGTCGTTCTCCTCGGCACGACCGAACGGGACGCCGTCGCGACCCTCGGGGGATGGGCGCACCTCGGTGTCGGCTGCGCGAGCCGTGACGAGGTCGACCGTCGGCTCGCCGATGCGGCCGCTGCGGGTTTCCGGGTTCTTCCCGCCGTCGACGCGGGGCCACCGGTGGGCTACTACGGCATCATCAAGGACCCCGACGGGCACAACCTCGAGGTGGCCTACGGTCAGCACGTCGAGGCGGTCGTCGTGGGGACGTGACCGACCACGCCTCACCCGGGTGTGCCGACCGAACCGTGTTGGGTCAGCCAGGTGTGCATCGCGATCCCCGACGCCACACCCGCGTTGATCGAACGGGTGGACCCGTACTGGGTGATCGAGCACGTCGTCACGGTCGCGGCACGGGCCTCCACCGACAGCCCCGGACCCTCCTGGCCGAACAACAGCACGCACCGGCGGGGGAGCCGCGTCGCCTCCAGCGGGACCGAACCGTCGAGGTTGTCGATCCCCACCACGTCCAGGTCGTGGTCCTCGCACCAGGTGACGAACCCCGAGATCGTGGGGTGATGGCGAACGTGTTGATACCTGTCGGTGACCATCGCGCCTCGCCGGTTCCAACGCCGGTTGCCGACGATGTGAACCTCGGCAGCCAGGAAGGCGTTCGCGTTGCGCACGACGGTCCCGATGTTGAGGTCGTGCTCCCAGTTCTCGATCGCGACGTGGAAGTCGTGGCGTCGGAGATCGAGGTCGGCGACGACTGCGTCCACACGCCAGTAGCGGTACCGGTCCGCGACGTTTCGACGGTCGCCGTGCGCCAGGAGCTCGGGGTCGAGACGGGCGTCGTCGGGCCAGGGCTCGGGATGCGGGCCGACGCCGACGGTGTCGAGATGGCGTCGACCCTGTGGCGAGGTGAGCTCGGACGGGTGATCGGGCACGCCGGTAGCTTGCTGTGGTGAGCGAGCCCCCCGCCAAACCGGACTCCTCTGCCGGCGCCGGCGTGGCACGGGTCGTCGTCGTGGCCCACGGGTCACGGGAGACGTCGGCCAACGAGGAGCACCGACGCTTGTGCCGCGCCCTCGGCGAGGAGATCGGGCGACCGGTGACGGCCGCCTTCCTCGAGTTGGCCGACCCCGGGATCGGCACCGCGATCGCGGGCTGTGCCGCGGAGGGAGCGAGCCGCATCGACGTGCTGCCGTACTTCTTGAATCCCGGCCGCCACGTGCGGGTCGACATCCCCCGTCAGGTCGACGAGGCCGTGGCGCTCCTCGGAGACGACTCGGCCGTCGCGGTGCGGGTGCTCCCCCACGTCGGTGCCGCAGCCGCGATGGTGACGTTGTTGGCATCACAGCTCGCAGTCCCGGAGAAGCCGCCCGCCTGAGGGCTTTCCGAGGCCCGGGACGTGTGGTGGGTCCGGACCGAGATCGATCCGGACCCACCGTGCAACGTCCCCAAGCCGCCGCGGTTTCTCTTTCGTCGGCGACCGCTCCCGACTTGAAGGATTTCTCCGACGGCGTCCGGCTCAGCCCACTCGGGTCAGCGTCACGGTGGGTTCACCGACCTGGAGGTCGAAGCGCATCGAGGAGCGCACACCGACGCCACGTTCGCGCACCTTCGTGGTGCGGTAGGTGACGCTCATCGCGTCCGGTCGGGCATCCACGATCCCGTAGCCGTTGTGGTGGTGGTCGGTGTAGTTGAACGCCGGCACCCATTGCGCGGCGGCGCTCTCCACCAGGTTCGCGAGGTCGTCGTTGTCGATGACGTTGACGCCCGGCGAGCTGATCGACCCGGTCACGAACTCGTTGGCAACCCGCGGCGATCGTTCGTCGTCCATGTCGGCTCGCATGGTCATCTGCCAGAAGGAATGGATGTCGCCGGTCATGAACGACACGTTCTCGATCCCGCGATCGGCGAGGTACCCGAGCACCTGGTCACGTTCCCAGAGATAGGACTGCCAACTGTCCATCCCGAAGTACACCCCGTCGTGAGGTGGGCCGTCGGGGAAGAAGCGTCGGAAGTCGGGGCTGTCGAAGTCGAGGCCCCTCAAGGGGGCGATCATCACCTGGTTGCCGATCAGTTTCCAGGGGACTCCTGCGGCCTGTGCCTCCTCGAGTTGTCCGTAGAGCCAGTCCCGTTGTGTCGCACCCAGGATCGTACGGCCGGGCTGCGCGGCCTCGACGATCGTCTGGCCGGCACCCACGAACGGCTCCGACCCCGGACCTTGGAATCCGTTGGCCTGACGGTCCCGGTACTGGCGGGTATCGAGGAGGGAGAGGTTGGCGAGCGATCCCCAACGGAGGTTCCGGTAGATGCGTGTACCGTCGATCGGCCACACGGGCATGTATTCGAACCACGCGCGGTATGCGGCGGCGGCGCGCAGGGGGTCACCCTCGACGTCGAGGCGGTTGTAGCCGTCGTGGAACTCGTGGTCGTCCCAGATCGGGACGAAGGGGTGGGCGGCATGGCCCGCCTGGAGTGAGGGATCGGACCGGTAGAGCCGGTACTTGGCGCGATAGCCGTCGAGTGTGCTGACTGTGCCCAGAGGGTCCTTGCGAACCGACGTGAGAGCGAACGAGGTCGTCTCGTAGATGTAGTCACCCAGGAACACGACCGCATCCAGATCGTCGGTCGCGATCGCGTCCCACGCGTTGTACCAGCCGTACCCCCAGTTCTGGCAGCTCGCGAAGGCGAGTCGCACCCGACCCGGCGACGATCCGGGCGACGGGAGCGTCCGCGCCCGGCCGACGGGACTCGGGGCGAGCACCCGACCCGACGGCGGGCGCGTCGCCTCGAAGCGATACCAGTACTCGTGACCGGGGTCGAGTCGGTCGACGAGCACCTTGGCCGTGAAGTCTCCGGACTGCCCGACCGCAACCGTCCCTCCCGCTACGGGGCGCGTCAGGTCGGACGAGGTGGAAAGCACCCAGTCGAGCGAGTCGACACCGGGAGCGAGGGACGGTTCGAGGCGGGTCCACAACACGACGGCCTCATGTGAGTGCAGCCCCGACATGACGCCGAGCGTGAAGGGGGTGCCGTTCGGCGGGGCCACGAATTCCGGTGCACAGCCCGCCGCTGCGAGTGCGGCGACGCCCACACCACCGGCTCCCGCCCTCAGGAACGTCCGTCGATCAGGTCCTCGGTTGCTCATCCCCCGACTTTGGACGATCCTCGTCGTTCTGGAAACCCTTCCCGAAACTCAGGGTCGTCCGGTCGACGACCGAAAACCATTCCGTATGCACACGAAACGGAGGATGGTGGCGTGAGTCGTCTGAAGGTGGGCCTCGTCGGCTGTGGACAGATGGGCACCAACCACGCGCGGGTCATCGCCGAGTGCAACGCGGCCGATCTCGACGTGGTGGTGGACCTCGATGCCGAGACGGCCGCCCGCGTGGCCGCGCGGCACGGAGCACGCTCGGCCGACGACCTCGATGCGGTCACCGACTGTGACGCGGTCGTGGTCGCGAGCAGCACCGCGGCCCGCATGGAGGTGGTCGGCCCGTTGTTGGAGGCGGGGATCCCAACTCTGGTGGAGAAGCCGTTCGCGCCCACCGTGGACCAACTCGACGAGTTGCTGACCACGGCGACGAACAAGGACGTACCGGTCATGTGCGGGTTCGTCGAACGCTTCAACGCCTCGTTCCAGACGGCCGTCCGAGCCCTCGACGGGCCGCCGATCCACCTGCTGGCGGTTCGGCACTCGCCGCCGACCACGCGGATCGCGTCGAGCGTGGTGCACGACCTCATGCTGCACGACCTCGACGCCGCGCAGCGGTTGTTCGGCGCGGCCGAAGGCAAGGTCGTCGGCGCGGCCTGCGTGCGGCCGGAGTCCTCGGCGTGGACCGAGATCGCCGACTGTACGATCGCCTTCGACAACGGTGCGATGGCCACCCTGTCGGCCTCGCGGTTGGGCCAGCGCAAGATCCGGTCGCTCGTGATCTACACACTCGAACTGATGGTCGAGGTGGACCTGTTGCGTCAGGACGTCACCGTCTTCCGCAACATGAGTCAGGCGATGTCGGTGACCGGCGGCGGGCTGGGATACCGGAGCTCGACCGAGGTCGAGTTGCCGTTCGTCCGTCACGTGGGCGAGCCTCTCTCGCTCCAGTTCGGCCACTTCCTCGACCTGGTGGCCGGCAGCGCCGACCACGTGGAGGAGCGGCGCCAGATCTGGCCCGCACACCTGCTGGCCGAGGACATCTCGAACTGTCCGACCTGCTGAGCACAGGGTCGGACAGCGGGCCGGACGCCCGGTCAGGCGGTGAGCTCGTCGATCGCGGCCACGACCTTCGTGGTCACGTCCGACCCGTACGGGTAGGGCAGTCGCTCGAGCTCGGCGTGCACCTGGGGCGTGCGCGCCAGTAGGTCGCGCGCCAACTCGCCGATCTGCGGTCCGGGACTCACGAGGTGGGCGAAGGTGCCCAGGATCTCCGGTCGCTCGGTGGAGTTGCGAACGATCAGCACCGGGCGTTTCACGATCGTGGCCTCCTCCTGCACGCCACCCGAGTCGCTGACGATCAAGGCCGCCTCCCCCGCCAGGGCGATGAACTCCCGGTACGGCGTCGGGTCGACGATCCGGAGCGCGTCGAGGAGTGCCTGATGACCGAACTCGGCGGCCCTGGCTCGGGTCCGGGGATGCAACGGCAGCACCACGGGCACGCCCAGGGCGCCGAGCTCACGCAGGATCGTCCCCAGGTTCTCCGGGTCGTCCGCGTTCTCCGCCCGGTGGATCGTCGCCAGGACGAATCGTCCGGCCCCGAGGCCGAACCGATCGAGCAGCCCGGCCCGCTCCGCCGCGTTTGGGCGGATCAGGTCGAGCGCGTCGAGCAGCGTGCTGCCGGTGACCCGGATCCGCTCCCGGGGCACGCCTTCGGCCTGCAGCGCCTCGGCGTTGCGTTCGTGGGGGGCGAGGCAGCGATCCGAGACGGCGTCGATGAGCACCCGGTTGTGCTCCTCGGGCATCGCACGGTCATAGGAGCGCAGCCCCGCTTCGAGATGCACGAGTGGCGTACCGGTCGCGTTGGCGGCGAGCGCACCGGCCAGGCCCGAGTTGGTGTCGCCCTGCACGACCATCGCGTCGGGCCGCTCGTCGAGCAGGAAGCGCTCGGTCGCCTCGGTCGCGCGTCCGATCTGCGCGCCGCGGGTGGCTCCGCCGACCGACAGGTGTAGTTGCGGTTCGCCGAGACGAAGCTGTTGCAGGAACGCGCGACTCATGTTGTCGTCGAAGTGCTGGCCCGTGTGCACCACCATCGCCCGGTCACCCAGCCGGTGGACGACGGGCGCCAGCTTGATCAGCTCCGGGCGGGTTCCCAGTACCACCGCGATTCTCGTCCGGTCGGTCATCAGGTCGGTCCTTCCCCTTCCGAGGACATACAGGTGGGACACCGGGTGTCGACAACGTTGGCATCGGGGTCGCGCGAGACCACTCGGCCGCACCGGCACACCCAACCGGCCGGACGGGCCGGATTGCCGAGTACGAGTTGGTAGGGGAGCACGTCGCGGGTCACCACGGCTCCGGCGCCCACGACACACCATTCGCCGAGATCGACGCCGCACACGATCGTGGCATTCGCCCCGATAGACACCCCGTCGTGGACCGGGGTAGGCACGATCGACCACTCGCCGGGCGCCCGCGGGTAGAGGTCGTTGGTGAACACACAGGAGGGACCGAGGAACACGTCGTCGCCGATCGACACCCCGTGGTACACGCTCACGTTGTTCTGGACCTTGACCCGGTCGCCGACGACGACGCCCGCGTCGACGAACACGTTCTTGCCCACGACGCAGTCCCGCCCGAGGACGGCCCCCTCACGAACGTGGGCGTGGTGCCACACCGCGGTTCCCTCGCCGATCCGGGCCCCCGCCTCGACGATCGCCGTGGGGTGGATCCTCGCGCTCACCGTGCTCGGAGGAACCGGCTCGGGGATCCGGAAGGCTGCATCGGGGCAGGCTATCGGCCCATGTCGGTTTTCGGTCGCCCTCCTTAGCCTGTTGTTCGTGAACGCGAAGACCGGGCAGACCCAACCCGACCGGCACCCCCTCCATTGGGGCATCGTGGGCGGCGGGGTGCTCGGCATGTCCCTCGCACTCCGGCTCGCGGGCGAGGGCCATCGCGTGACCCTGTGGGAGGGAGGCGAGGTGCTCGGGGGCCTTGCCGCGCCCTGGCAGGTCGGCGACGTGACCTGGGACCGTCACTACCACGTGACACTGCTGTCCGATTCACGAACCCAGGCGCTCTACCGCGCGGCGGGTATCGGCGAGGCCGACCTTCGCTGGGTCGAGACCCGCAACGGGTACTACGGCCCGGACCGGACGGTGCGCCCGTTCTCCGATGCGGCGGACTTCCTCCGCCTTCCCGGTCTGAGCCTGCTCGACAAGGTCCGGCTCGGCGGTACCATCGTCGTCGGCTCCAGGATCCGCGACGGACGGAGGATGGAGCGGCTGACCGCCGAACGGTGGCTGCGCCGATGGAGCGGCACCAGCGCGTTCGACGCGTTCTGGCGTCCGCTGCTGCGGGCGAAGCTCGGTGACGCCTATCCCCGCGCGTCCGCGGCGTTCATCTGGGCGACCATCCAACGGCTCTACCAGGCCAGGCGCAGCGGCTTGAAGAAGGAGATGTTCGGTTACGTCGGCGGCGGTTACGCCCACGTGTGCGAACGACTCCACAAGGCGCTCGTCACCGCCGGCGTCGACGTCGTCCTCGGCGCGACCGTCCGCGAGGTGCGCAAGCGTGGCGACCGCTTCGACGTGTCATTGGCCGACGACACGACCCGGGAGGTCGACCGTGTGATCGTCACGACGGGCTCCCGACTCGCCGCGGCGATCTGTCCGGACCTGTTGACGGCCGAACGCGAACGTCTCGAGCGGGTCGAGTACCTCGGGGTCGTGTGCGTGTCGCTGGTACTTCGCCGACCGCTCGGGCCGTACTACCTCACCTACATCACCGAGTCCGACACGCCGTTCACCGCCGTGGTCGAGATGACCGCGTTCGTCGACCCCGCGGAGATGGGCGGCCGGACCCTCGTCTACCTCCCTAAGTACACGAGCCCCGACGACCCCGTCTTCGACGTGGACGACGACGAGATCGTCGCCGGGTTCCGGGCGTATCTCGCACAGATGTACCCGGACCTCACCGACGACGACGTGGTCGCGGCGCGGGTGTCGAAGGTGCGCAACGTGTTCGCGGTCCCGACGCTGGGCTTCAGCGACGACAACCCGTCGATCTCCACCTCGGTACCGGGCCTCTACCTCGCCGGATCGGCACACCTGCCGTTCTCCACACTCAACGTGCACGACACGTTGTCGCTGGTGGACGACGTCATCGAGGAGACCCGGTCGGCACCGCTCGAACCCACGACCGCGACCACGGAGAAGGCCGCCTCATGAATGCAGACACCGCGCACCGCGACAAGCGGACGACCGCGTCGTTGTCCCTCGACGCCGACAACCTCTGGGCGTATCAGATGACCCACGGCGACCCGGGCTGGGACACCTATCCCACCTACCTCGACGCGCTCGCCGAACGCTCGCTCGGGATGCTCGACGACCTGGGCCTGCGCATCACCTTCTTCGTCGTCGGTCAGGACGCCGCACTCGAGAGGAACCGTTCGGCGATCGAGTCGCTGGCGGCCGCCGGCCACGAGATCGGCAACCACAGTTTCCGGCATCAGCCGTGGCTCCACCGCTACTCCCTGGAGGAGATCCACCACGAGCTGGGCCGCACCGAGGACGCGTTGGTCGACGTCACCGGCCAACGCCCGGTCGGCTTCCGCGGCCCCGGCTACAGCCTCAGCCCCGACGTGCTCCGGGTGCTCATGGACCGTGGCTACGAGTACGACTGCAGCACGCTTCCCACGGTGATCGGGCCGCTGGCCCGGCGCTACTACTTCCGCTCCGCGAAGCTCTCCGCCGAGCAGCGCGCCGAGAGGGCGCACCTGTTCGGGAGCGCTCGCGACGGCCTGCAACGCCTGAAGCCCTACCGCTGGGTGGCCGGTCCCCAGTCACTGGTGGAGATCCCGGTGACCACGATGCCGCTACTGAGGGTGCCGATCCACCTCTCCTACGTGCTGTACCTCGCCGGACCCTCGCCGAGGGCCGCCCTCGCCTACTTCTCGACGGCGATGCGGATCTGTGCGCTTCGCGGCGTACAACCCAGCCTCCTGATGCACCCGCTCGACTTCCTCGGTGCCGACGACGTGGACTCGTTGCGCTTCTTCCCCGGGATGGAGCTGACGGGTGCGCGCAAGCGAGAGACGATCCGGCAGTGCCTGGAGCTCTATTCGAGCAGGTTCCGGGTCGTGACGATGCGCGAACACGCGACCGAGTTGTCCGGCGACCGCGGCCTGCCCACGAGGTCCCCCCAACGCACCGCCATCGCGAAGGAGGACCGGTGACCGACGAACACCCGATGGTGACCCTGTTGGTGCCCGCGTACAACGAGGCGCTGAAGATCGAGGCGTCGCTCGCGGAGATGTATGCCTACATGGAAGGCCTCTCCGAGCGCTACGCGTTCGAGTTGCTCGTGATCGACGACGGTTCGGCCGACGAGACCGCTTCGATCGTCGAGGCCTTCGCCGCCGACCGGCCCCAGGTCCGTATGCTCCGGCACCACGCCAACCAGGGCCTCGGGCAGGCATTGCGCGACGGCTTCGCCGCGGCGCACGGCGACGTCATCGTCGCGTTCGACAGCGACCTGTCCTACTCGGTCGACCACATCGGCCGCATGCTCGACACGATGGAGGAGCAGCAGGTCGCCATCGTGTTGGCCTCGCCCTACATGCGGGGTGGGCGGACCTCGGCGGTGCCGTGGAACCGGGCGCTGATGAGCCGCCAGATCAACCGGGTGCTCGCCAAGGCGAGCCAGTACGACGTGCGGACGGTGACGGGCATGGTCCGCGCCTACGACGCGAACTTCATCCGCGGGATCTCCCTCAAGTCGATGGGGCCCGAGATCAACACCGAGATCCTCTACAAGGCCCAGATCATGAGGGTCCGGGTCGCCGAGATCGCCGCACACCTCGACTGGAGCGACCAGGCCGAGCGGATGGCCAAACGGAAGGTCTCCCTGCGGGTCACCACCACGTCGAAGCTGCTGATGTTCGCCAGCTTCCTGTTCCGGCCGATCATCTTCTTCGTCCTGCCCGGCCTTGTGCTGTTGGCGATCTCGATGTGGTCCGGCTATTCGCTGTTCCGCACGGTGTTCAGCCTCGCCGGACAGCAGAGCGGCAGCCTCGATCATCGCATCACCGCGGCGTTCGCCACCGCGTGGGACCTCCGGCCCCAGACGTTCGTGATCGCCGGTTTCACCTTCCTCGTCGCCGCACAGCTCTTCTCACTCGGCCTGCTCGCGGCCCAGGCGAAGCGGTACTTCGAGGAGCTCTTCTACGCGGCGACGCGAAACGCCGCTCGCAATGAAGATCGCTGAACGCCGCGCGTCGCTGGAGATCGCCGCGCTCACGGGCCTGGTCGGCCTCGCACAGCTGTGGTGGAGCTGGGAGCCACTGCACCGTCAGATCACGACCGATGAGTCCTTCACCTACTTCGCGGTCAACGGGGGTCTGCGCGACCTCGCCGGCGCGTGCCGGGCCGACCCGGCGATGTCGATCTACTACGCGGCGACCTTCGTCTGGGCACGGCTCGTACCCGATTCGATCGTGGGGCTGAGGGTCGCGACGTTCCTTTTCTTTGTGGCGGTGATCGCCCTGGTGTGCACGGTCGCCCGACGCCACCGGCGGTGGTGGGCTGCACCGTTGGCGCTCGCCGCCCTCGGCACGGCGCCGATCATCCGGGAGGCCGTGGTCGACGCGAGGGCCGCGGTGCCCGCGGCGCTGTGCGGGGTCGTGCTGATGTTGGTGTTGGGCCGCCTCACGAGCACCGAACCCGGCAGGAAGACGGGTCGCCTCGCGGCCGCGGTCGCGGTCCTCGTCGCCGTCACGGCGTTCACCCATCCCAGTGGTCTGGGTCCCGCCGGGGTCGCCTGGTTGTGGGCCTCGTGGCTCGTGTGGCGTCGCGGGTCGCGAGGCCGGCTGTGGCTGGCGGGTGCGTTGGGAGCAATCCTGTTGGCGTTGGCGGCCAACGTCGTACAGGTGCAGAGTGCCGACGGCTTGGTCAAGGGCGGTCTCGCGGGTGCGCATCAGACCGCGAGCCTGCTCTGGGGAGCCAACACCGTGCTGGCGGTCGTGACGATCGTCGGTGTCGCCACCGTCGTCGCGTTCGACGGGCGACGTTCGACCGTTACGGCGGCCGCAACCGTGTCGTCGGTCGGGTGGACGACGGCGATGCTGTTGGCGGTGCCGCTGGTCACGTTGTTCGTGGCCCGCTACCTCGTCGTCGCGTGTGTGATGCTGGCCCTCGCTGCGGTCGCCGTCACGGCCCGGCAGTGGCGACGCGGGTTGCTCGGCGTCGTCGCGATCGCCTGTATCGCGGGTGGGCTGGTCGCGCACGATCGTGCACCCGGTGCCCCCTCCCGTTGGTGCGACGTGGCGGCCGACCTCGACGGACACGTGCGGCGAGGCGACGTCGTCGTGTTCCCCAACGGTCCATCGATCACCCCGGTGATGGCGTGCCTGGGCGAGACACGCACCGCACGGTTACTCGACCGCGCGCGCACGCTCCCCCAGCTCACGTGGCTCGACCGATCGAACCCGAGGACGGTCTGGCGGCTCACGCTCGACCCGACCGCCGACATCGCCCTGCATGCGCTCGCCGTCTCGGACGCGACATCACGCGTCGTGCTCGTCCGCACCGACGTGCGCCGCGACGGTTTGGACGGGTTCGTCGAGACGGTGTCGCGCCATGGCGGGACCTGCGTCGAACGGATCCGTGCGGAGCGGGGGATCACCGTGTGCACCCCGGGGGACTGAGCGCCCTCGACACGATCCGCGACGGGTGACGGCCCCGGGTGGCCGACCACGACCCGGCACCGACGCTCACCGGTGACGCGTCCGGGGGGTGACGACGGCCCGACCGGCGAGCGCGGAGCGTCGGAGTAGTTCGTAGGCACGGTCGACGTCGTCGAGGCCGAACTGCTCGGCCCGGACCGACAGACGACCCTGCCGCGCGAGCTGGACCACCTCGGCGACGTGTCGACGACGCGAACCCTGGAAGGTGAACACCTCGGCCTCGCGCGGCAGCCCGGAGAACCACGGCGCCGCCAGCGATCCACCGCCGTCACCGACGAGCCCGAATGAACCTCCGGGCGCCAGCACCGCGAGGCCGAAGCGGATCGTGTCGTCGGTGCCGACGACGTCGAGCACGGCATCGGCACGATCGGATCCGACGCTCGAACCCGGTCCGACGTGGCCGGACGGCTCGACCCGAGAGGCCCCGGGCGCGTACCCGACTCCTTCGCGGAGCAGCGCTCGCAGTTCGTCGCGACCGCTGCGGTCGGCGGATGCGATCGCGATCGACGCACCGAGCTCGACGGCCCCGGCCCGACGTAGCGGGTCGATCTCGACCGCCACCACCCGCCCGACCCCGAGCGCGACCAGTTCCTGCACGCAGAACCCACCGACTCCACCCGCACCGACCACCACGACGGTCGCCGAGCCTCGCGGCACCGCGAGGGAGTCGAGCCGTGCGAGCACGCGCTCGACCCCGTGATAGGCGGTCGCCGCCGCGTCGGTGAGGACACCCGCGGTGGCGGGATCGAGGTCGCCGAGCGGGACGCAGTCGCGGAGGGGCGCCACGACGAACTCGGCGAGACCGCCGTCCCACCCGTAGCCGCGACCCACCAGCGACTCGGCGCACAGGCTGTCCCGCCCGGCCCGACACGCCCTACAGCGTCCGCACGAGTTCGTCGACATCAACGCGACGGCGTCGCCGAGGGCGACCGTTTCGCCCGTGACGCTGCCGACGGCCTCCGCATCGTGCGGGTCGCCGGTGCCGGGTCCTCCGAACGAGACGACGTGACCCGCAACCTCGTGGCCGAGCGTGAACGGCACCCGCCAGCCGAGCGCATCGCCCACCTCGGCCGGCATGGCCATCATCGTGAGGTCGGAGTGGCACAGGCCGTTGCCGGCGACGGCCACCAGCACCTCACCGGGGCCCGGCGCGGGGGTGTCGACCTCGACGAGCTCGGGCGGCCGGCCCCACTCGAGGAGACGGTACGCCTTCATCTCGGGGATTCCGGGCCTGCGGTGCGGATCGACATGTGCACGCCGGCTCCTCACATCAGGCCGAGGTAGGCGCCACCGTCGACGTGCAGCGCCGTGCCGGTGACGAAACGGGCCTGTTCGCTGCAGAGAAAGGTGACGATCTCCCCGAAGTCGGCCGGATCACCCATCGGCCCTGGGACTTCGCCGTCGCCGTACAACGCCTTCACCCGAGCGGTGTGGTGCAGGCCGGGCTGCACCGAGTTGACGGTGACCCCGTCGGCCGCAACCTCCCGGGCGAGGGTCTTGAGGAAGGCGGTAGCACCGGCGCGGGCCGTGTTGGACAGGATGAGGTTCACCATCGGTTGACGGACCGCGAGCGAGGTGATCGCGACGACCCTGCCCCATCCCTGACGGCGCATCGCGGGGACCGCGGCACGGCACATCGTCACCACCGACATCAAGTTCAGCTCGAGCGCGGGGAGGTACTCCTCCGGTGGGGTCGACTCGAACGTCCCCGCCGGGGGGCCGCCCGCGTTGGGTACGACAATGTCGAGGCCGCCGAGCACGTCGGTGGCCTGCTCGACGAACGCCGTCGCGCCGTCCGCGGTGCCGACGTCCGCGACGACGCCGACACAACCGTGACCGACCCGTTCGGCCGCGTCGTCGATCCGTCCTCGGTCGCGTCCGCAGACCACCACCCGTGCACCCTCACGGGCGAGGCTCGCGGCCGCGGCGAAACCGAGTCCACCCGACGCCGCGGCGACGGCCGCGCGCCGGTCACGAAGGCCGAGGTCCACGGGGTCGTTCCCTTCAGTCCGACACCGAGGCGAAGCCGGTGAAACCGCTCGGGAGGTGCGCCCCGATGCACGCGTGCTCGAACAGCCCGTAGCCGACCCGGTCGACACCACCTTCGGACAGGACCGCCCGGCCCACGTGGTCGACCACCCCGAAGGGGATCCGTCCGAGCACGGCGGGATCGGTCATGTCGAGGGTGGCGCCCTCGACGAAGTTGCGGCCACGCCACTGGCCGTGTGTCCAGTCGGGGTCGCCGCCGTAGCCGGGGCCGCAGTTGAGTGCGACGTTGCCGAGCGACTCGACCACGATGGTGATTGGCGTGCCGTCACCGGCGCAGCACACCACGGTGGCACCCAACGCGTCCCGGGAGCCGGGCCGGTAGCGGTAGCGGAACTCGGGCCATCCGAGCAGCTCGACGTCGCGACCCGATTCGGCCGGCCACACCCGCACCGCGTCGTTGAGGGTCCGGTGGCCGCGACCGTCCTCCTGGGCGATGATCACCACGGCGAAGTCGTCGAAGCGAAGCGGTAGGTAGGTCCACCAGAACCCGTAGTCGGCGGGTGACTCCGCGGCCTGTCGGCCCGGGGGCTCGGGTTCGCCGACGGGCCGGATCCCCCAGGAGCGGTCGCGGGTCCCCTCCCATGTGGCGGGGTCGACCTCGAAGGTTTGGCCGTGGACACGCAGGGTCCCCGACCAGCGGCCGGTCTGGGCGAAACGACTCGCGTCGAGGATCACCCGGCCACCGACTCGAAGCACGTGCGGCTGCTCCTGCACGACGGGGAAGGCACCGGTCCAGTGCAGGTCGAAGCCGATGCCGTGGTCCTCCGCGTCGCACACCAGGTGGAGGCGCCTCAGTGGCTCCACGACCTCGATCCGGTACGGGCCGACCCGCTGCTCCATACGGTCGTCGGTGAGCGCATCGGAGATGCGGACCGTGTGTTGGAGGTCGCCGACCCGGACCGTCGCGTAGGCGTCGATCACCCCGAGGTTGGGGTAGATCCCCAGACCGGTGACGAGGAACACCTCACCGGTGCGGTCGTGCGCGTTCAGATAACAGCGGTCGTAGAAGTTGCGATCGCCCGTCGCCGGGTGCGCCATCGACAACGGTGTCTGGTGGATCGGGAACTCGTCGAGCGCGATGACCATGGGTGCGAGTCTTGCCGCGACCGTCATCGCACGCTCGCCGAGCGGCGGGCGGCGGTGACACCGGGGCCGACGTAGTGTCGACGGTGCCGGGACGAGGGCCGGCGAGGGGGCGAGTTGATCGAGACCGACGGCGATCCGGGCACCGACGGTGGACCGGCGGCGAAGGTGACGCGTTCCGCGCGCGACCACGACGTGGTGCGCGCCGACCTGCAGCGGTGGTTGAGGGCACGACCCGGGGTCGGCGCCGACGCGACGATCACGCGGTTCGACGTACCCGAGGCGAACGGCATGTCGAGCGAGACGATCCTGTTCGACGCTCTGTTGGGCGACGCGGGGTCGGGCGACGCCGTGTTGGGCGGCGACCCTTCCTCGACCCGGCGGCTCGTGGCCCGCATCGCGCCGGCCGCGGACGCCTTCCCGGTGTTCGAAAACTACGACCTCACGCGACAGTTCGAGACGATCCGGCGGGTGGCCGAGCGGTCGTCGGTCCCGGTGCCCGAGATGATCTGGGACGAACCCGACCCCTCCGCGTTGGGTGCGCCGTTCATCGTGATGGAGCGGGTCGAGGGCTCCGTGCCGCCCGACGTGATGCCCTACACGTTCGGCGACAACTGGCTGGCGGACGCCACACCCGAACAGCAGCGGACACTGGTGCACTCGACCGTCGAGGTGTTGGCCTCGTTGCATTCGATCGTCGACCCGGGGTCCGCGTTCGGCTTCCTACGGTCACCGGCAGGAGGAAGAGGCACCGGGGACGGAGGCCCGGAAACCGGCGATGGTGGGGACGGCGGCCCCGACGACCTGCGCCGCAGCGTGGACGAATCGAAGCGGTGGTTGGAGTGGGCGACCGACGGTGAGGGATCGCCGCTGTTGTCGTTGTGCTTCGACTGGTTGGAGGCGAACTGGCCGGCGAACCCCGGACCGAGCGTGTTGAACTGGGGTGACGCACGGATCGGCAACGTGCTGTACCGCGAGTTCCGTCCGGTCGCCGTGCTCGACTGGGAGATGGCGACCATGGGGCCGCGTGAGCTCGACCTGGCGTGGCTGATCTTCCTGCACCGATTCTTCGACGACCTCGCCGTCGACTTCGGCTACGAGGGGATGCCCGACCTGCTGCGCCGCGACGAGGTCGAGGCGCTGTACGAGTCGGCCACCGGGTACACGCCCCAGGACATGGACTGGTATCTCATGTACGCCGCTACCCGGCACGGGATCGTGTTCACTCGGACAAGCCGCCGCGCCGCGCACTTCGGCGACGCGCCGATGCCCGACGACCCCGACGACGCGATCATGCACCGCAAGGCGATCGAAGCCATGCTCATCGGCCAGTATTGGCGGCACCGGCGCTAGGCCCGTCGCCCACGACGACGGTGCGACGACGCCGCGGCACCCGGCCCGGGTGGCGGAACGGTAGACGCAGAGGGCTTAAACCCCTCGGTCCCGCAAGGGACGTGTGGGTTCGAAACCCACCCCGGGCACTGAAGGCGTCGTGCCGCTGCTTGTAGAGCGTGTTGGCGATCTCATGGTCCCAACGAATGTCACGGACGGTGCGGTCCCCCGATGTCACCGTCGTGTGTCGGCCGGACCGCCGGAGTCCGTCGGTCCCATCAGGTCCGCCTGTCGGGCGGTAGCGAGCCAGGCCCGTGGCGAGCAGCCGATGTGGGCGGTGAAGGCGCGGGAGAAGGCCGGGGTGGTGGAGTACCCGAGGTCGGTGGCGGTTCGGGTGACCGAGACCCCCGCGCGAAGTTGTGCCTGGGCGAGTGTGACCCGCCAGCGGGCGAGGTAGACGGCCGGTGTCTGGCCGATCCGCTGCTTGAAGTGGGCGGCGAAAGAACTGCGCGACATCCCTGCCGCGTCGGCCATGGTGGCGAGCGTCCAGGGCTCGCCCGGGGACTCGTGGATCGCGGTGAGCGCCCGGGCGAGCCGTTCGTCGGCGAGTCCGGCGACGAGTCCGGCGGGAAGCGTGACGTCGTGGGGGTGGTCGAGCAACCAGCGGAACAACTGGATGAGCAGGATCTCGAAGAGCCGGTCCGCGAGCGCCAGCCGACCGCAGCGGACGCGGTCGATCTCGGCGAAGAGCAGGTCGAGTGTCGGCGCGAGGGGGGCGGCCGTGTCGAGCGGTAGGACGATGACCGGCGGGAGCGCGTCGAGGAGGGGGTGGGTCGGTCCGCCGTCGACGTCGAGCGTCGCGCAGACGAAGTCGGACTCGTCGGCGGGAGTGTTGAAGAACGCGTGCTCCAGCGGTCGTGGGTAGAAGACCAGGCTGGGCCGGTCGATCTGCCGGTGATTCCGGGACCCGTCGACGTCGCGGTGGTCCATCTCCAATCGCCCGCGACGCAGCACGTGCAGGTGCCCCTGGCCGGGTTGGGCCGGGAAGTTCGTCGTGCCGCAGAGCGGACCGGCGTGGAACAGGCGGGTCCGGACCCGGAAGTGTCCGAGGAGTGCGTCGAGCCGATCGGGTCTATCCACACTACAAGGCTAGATGATTAGGTAAATAGATGAGACGGATTGGCATGAATCGTCCAGGAGGAGTGGTCAACCTAGCGGTACACCCCATCCTGAAGGAGCCACCATGTCCCACGTCCCCCTCGTCGACCCCAACACCGCCACCGGTGCCGTGAAGGCGCAGCTCGACCAGATCGATGCCGCGTTCGGCACCGTTCCCGCGATGTTCCGCGCCGTCGCCAACTCACCGGCCGCGCTGGCCGGCATGTGGGCCTCGTTCGGTGCATTCGGCAGCGGCGCCCTTGGCCCGGCGCTCGGCGAACAGATCGCCGTGGCGGTGGCCAACCGGAACTCGTGTGAGTACTGCCTCGCCGCGCACACGGCGCTGGGACGCAAGGCGGGGCTCAGCAGTGAAGCCCTCGCCGCCGCGCAGACGGGCGAGTCCGATGACCCCCGCACCGAGGCACTCCTCGGCTTCGCGCTCGAGTTGGTCGAGCAACGTGGCCAGGTGAGCGCCGATCGCATCGGGGCGCTGCGCGACCACGGCTGGACCGACGAGCACATCGTCGAGGCGATCGGCCAGGTAGCCCTCAACCTGTTCACCAACTACATCAACGTCGCCCTCGCGATCCCCGTCGACTTCCCCGGCGTCGCACTCCGACCGCCGTCGTGACACGACACGATCCATCGGAAACCAGTGGCTCGCACGGGAAGGGACCTCCTCCGACACCCGAGCTCCAGATGTCGCGGTGGTCCAACACCGAGCCGCTCGAGCTGGGCGCCCTTCGCGGCAGGGTGGCGTCAGCGCCCCGCCGAGCCCCTGAGGCACTGTCTGTCTGATCTGTGCCGTGAGTGCCGCACGGCGTGTGATCGCACCGTGAGACCGAACAGGGCTCCGGCTCGACGGGGGCTGCATCACCATTGCAGGGATCGAGGCCACTGGTACATTCAGGCCCCACATCCGGGAAAGGGAGGGGTCAGATCGGTGGGTCGAGTTCTGCAGCTGACCCCGGACGGCACCATCGACCAGATAAGGCGCTCGATCGCCCAGGCAGACCCGCAGCCGGGTGACACCATTCAGCTCACGGCGGGAAGCTTCTACGCCGACTTCCTGCTGCCGGCCGGTGTGCGCCTTCGAGGTCGCGGCCCCGACCAGACGATGATCTACTCCCAAGGGCCGGCGGTTGGGCTGGAGTCGGGCTCGATGCTCGAGGACGTCTGCATCCAGTCCGACGCCGGCACCTCGGTGATCATCAACGAGGTGCAGCGTCCGGTGATCTCAGGCTGCCGGTTCGTGGGAGCCGGGCCGGACGAGGTGCACGTCTTCGTCGACAACTCGGCCGATGTCGTGATCCGGGACTGCCGGTTCGATGGCCACGCGGGCCACGCACTGCGGATCCGTTCCTCGAACTGCGCGGTGGAACGATGCACGATCAACGATCAGGGCCGGTACCTCGTCCTGATCGAGACCTCGACGGTTCGGATGTCCGACTCGTCCATCAATCCGGTGGTCGAGCACACGGTGAGCCCTCCCCAGCTGGCCACGGCGGATGCTGCGTGTCGGATCAAGGACTCGGTGGTGCACCTCGAACGATGCTCGTTCGCGTGCGACCGGATCTCGGCGATCGAGGTGGACGGCCAATCCGCCCTCGAGATCGATGCCTGCCACTTCGAGTGGTTCGCAGGCGGCGGTCGCGCCACCGTCGGCGTCCGGCTGGCGGCCGGTATCACGGCGAAGGGGTCGGCGCGGGTCTCGGTCCGGTCGAGCCGCTTCCTCATCTCCGAGGACGACCTCGCGAAGGAACGCGCCACATCACCGGCGGGCGCGTGCCGGCGAAACGGCGTGATCCTGTCCGGTGACGCCGGCCTCGTCGTGGGCGGCTCTCGATTCCAAGGCATCAGCGCCGCAGTTATGGCCCGGTACCAACCTGCCGCTTTCGAAGCCGACGGTGCCGCTGTTTCACTCGGAGCCTCGGTACCGACGGTGACCATACAGAGTTGTGAGTTCTCGGCACTCAGTGACAAGCAGGTTGATCTATACGGCCGTGACGTACGCATGGTGGGGTGCCGGTTCGGGATCATCGACCGCGAGCCCATATCTGTGGTCGAGGGTCGCGCGCTGCTTCGCGCCTGCACGTTCGCACCCTGCCCGGCACCACCTCGGCCGACTTCACTGGACGAAATCGCGGAGCTCGACGGTTCGCCCTGCTACATCGACGCGAAAGACTCGATCCTCGATATCGACGAGTGTTCTTTCGCTCGCGCCGGCCGTGGAGATCGGGTCCTCGTCTGCGTCGAGGGTGGCGACCTCACCGTCAACGGCTCCGAGTTCGGGTGTGGTCAGGCGACCGCGTTGATGCTCGTGGAGCCCGACACGGCGAGGGTCGCCACCTCGACATTCCGCTGGGACGTGACCGTCGACCCCTGGTTCATCGTGACCGTGGACGACGGCGCCGTCGAACACGAGTTGACATCGAGCGGAATCGGCGCCTTCGTTGGCGGTGCGGTCGAGATCGCCGGAAGTCGATTCCTCGTCGATCAAGCCGCCGGGCTGGCCGACGAGCAGGGATTGAATGTCGTAGCGCTCAACATCATGGGTGCCGTCCGTGCACTCGTGGCGGACTGCGAGTTCGTGGACCTCGGTGCCGCACTGACGCTGGGGAACCCTCCGGGGCTGGTCGAGGGTGAGCTGTCCCCGCCCGAGGTGTCACTGCAGGGAGGTACGGTCACCGCCGGCTCGTTGACCGCGGTCGTTTCCGGAGGTGCGGCACTGTCGGCCATGTCGGCTCAGCCGACGGAGGCGGAGGACGACTTCATCATCCTCGGGGAACACTCAGTCGTACGGATTTACGATCCCACCACTCAAGACCTGGTCAAGGAGGTCAGGGAACCGTGAACGCACCACAGGATACGTGGAGCGAGGACGACACAGTCCTGCTGTACACGTGCAAGACGATCGACGCGCTCCGTTTTGGCGGCGACCTCCCGCCACTGATCCCAGTGCCGTTTCGTCTCCAGTCCGGCACCAATGGGGTCCTGGACGAGGTATACCTGCAGGGCGCGTTCCAGACGCTCATCTTCAAGCCCTACAGGGAACCCGACCGCAGCGGCCGAAGTTTGTTCACGAAATTCCTGTACTACACCACACCGGCATGGATACTCGGCGAGAAGCTGAAGGATCTCCTCAAGAAGGCCTCTTATGACGGCTGGGCCCCGGCGATGGGTGGCCAACTCTTCTATTCGAATTACGGAGCCTACCTGCTGCAACAGGGGGATCGAATACCGTCGTTCATATCCTGGAATGCCATCCAGGCGGCGCACCTCGAGGACCAAGGTGTGCTCGAGATAACGACTGTCGGCGCCGCAGGTCAGGAAACCCATTTCCGGGTCATCACCGATTGGGCTGAGCTGATGTTCCTCACGTGGGCGTGTTTGTATATGCCTCATCACCCACAGCTGACGACGCTGGGGTGGATCCCAGCCGATTTCGAGGCAAAGCTCCGCGCTCGAGGCTGGTACGAGACATCCGGTCTCGCGAGGATCCGCTCCAACTTCGCCCGCGGTATCGTGCGGCCGCAGGAACTGACCTCGACGTGGACGGATGCCGCGCCGGCGACGCCCGGCGTTCCTGCCGAACCCAGCTCTCTGGTCGAGAGTGGCGGACCGGTGTGGGACCCGGAGACTCAGTCGTGGCGATGAGCGACGGCCTCACGGTCGGCTGCGCGATGGCCGTTCGGGGGGAACGCCCGAGGTTGCCGTCGCCTCCTCCACCCCTGCCGACCGTCCAGCCGCAACCGGTCGTCGGCTACCGGCGGGTGTCTCGCCGTCTCGGCTTTGGCCAGCAGCACTCCGACCCGACGAAGCATGCGGAATCGGCCGCCTGGGCCGAGGCCGAGAATCGGCGAATCGCCGAGCTCAACGCCGCGGCGACCGCAGCCTGGGAGCGCGAGTGCGAGCGGGTCAACGCCGAGCAGCGTCGCTGGGACTCGATACCGCGCCTGCAACTCGTCCGGGCTGGTACGAGGGATGGCCGGATCGATGTCATCGGCGGCTCCCCGCTCAGCTGGTCGGCGCTGCTCGTGACGATGCTGCTGCCGCCCCTTCTCGCCGGCCGCGAGGTTGTGGTCCTCGACCTGACGAGCGACGCTGTTGCCGGGGAGCTTCTTGACATCGCCGAGTTTGGACTGGGCTTGCCGGTGCGCCAGCATCACCTGCCCTTGCCTCCCGTCGGGGGCGACCTGTTTTCCGGCGCCACGGCGGAGGACGTTTCCGACGCACTTGCCACAGCTGTCGAGCAGGCGACGGGCGGTAGTGACGGGGTCGGCCCGGTGCCGGCGGAACCGCGACGATGTCGAACCGGCAGTTCATCGGCGCGCTGTGGTCGGTGCTGGTCGACCATGCGGCGGCGACCACCCCGAACGAACTGCTTGTCGCCCTCGACCTCGCGCTCCACGGCGCCGACCCCTCGCGCGTTCGAGAGCACCTCTCCAGGCTGGCGGTGCTGCAGGCAATTCAGGAGCACCCGCTGATCCAGACCCAGGTGCGCACCATCCCAGCCGAACTCACCACGCTGCGTTCGGCGTTGGAAAGGCTCTTGGCGGCTCTGGAGGGCGGATCGAATCCGGGGGCTGAACGCGGGGCAGGGCGCGACGGAGGCCGTGTTCGGCGAACACCGCGCAGGTCTGCAACTGCTGTCGACTCGCCGATGCCCGGGGGACCTCGTCGATCCGATCGGCGCACTTCTTTGCGCGCCTGGTGCAGGATCTTCGTCGGGGTTCTTCGACAGGTCGCGACATCGTGATCGCCGGCGCCGAAGGACTGGCCGAGCACACCGTCATGCGCCTGGTCGAGGCGGCGGCCACGCAACGTGCAGCGGGGACGACGTGCGGCTGGTACTCATGCACCGCCGATTCACCTCGTCGGCCCAGCAGGTCGTGAGTCGTGGCAGCGACACCCTCTTCCTTTGGTTGCCGGGCCGCGACGACGCCGAAGCCGCGTCGCGGCACCTGGGCAATGAGACGAGCTACGTGCTCGAGAGTTGGGCTGACCAGGAGGGTAAGGGCGTGAGTGAAACCCACGGCACATCCGCCGGACAGACCTTCAGCAGCACAAACGGAACCAACGAGTCGCGTACCTATGCGTGGCCGATGCAGCGAACCCGGGGCACGTCTTCGGGCGTTACCACGGGGTCGAGTAGCGACACTTCCTGGTCACGCACCTGGAGCGAATCAGCCAACGAAACGCGCACGATGGGCCGCGTCCGCGAGCCGAAGGTGAGTCCGAGCTCATCCAGCACCTCGGGCCCATGCAGTTCCTGTTCCGTCACTCGCCCACCGGTGCGCTCACCGAGAGTTCGCAGTTGCCCCCAATCGTGTGGGGCAACGCCAATCCGGCGCTTTCGGAATCGGAGTTTTCCGAGGCCTGGCTGCCACAGGATCGAGCGCGTCCGGTGTTCTCCGGTCCCGTCGGCGAACTCGGAGGAGCGGAGCAGGCAGACAGCGCACCGCGGCTAGAGCGGTGACCCTAGACCTCGTGGCACCAGGCGCCGCGCCCTCCGGTCTTCTCGGGGCGCTTCGGTCCATTGTCCTCATGAACGCCGGTCCCCGTCTTGTGGGCGACAACCCCGACGAACGCCCGCGGATGGTCCAGCTTGTCAGACGGGTCTCGTCGCCGCGTACCACCAGGACGACGTGGTGATATCGGCCTGGCTGAGGCACCGCGTCGACGGCTTCCACCGGTGGTCGATCGTGCTGGGTAGCACCGGGCGGTTCCCGACCCGTGCCGGTAGCGCGGTAGTGCAGCCGCCCGGCGCATCGGGGACCGATCTTTCGGTGGATGCTCTCTCCGCGTTGGTCGACTTGCCGGTATGGACGAACCTGGCCGGCGCCGAGCGAGACCACGAGGCAGAGGTCGAGGCAAGTGCTTCGCCGGTTAGCGACCTGGCGGGCCTCGAGGATGTGTTGGGTCACATGGTCGGCGGAGAGTTGGGTTGGCTCGTGGTCGCCCGGCCGATCGGTCGTGCCAGGCTCGACTCCGCGCTGGACGCTGCTCGGGTGCTGGCCGGCAGTGTCGTCGAGGACCGCCTCGACAGCGACTGGATGACTCGCGGTTGGCGCCGGCGCTTTCGGGAGATCGAGTTGGCGAAGAGCCAGGGTTTATGGTCGATTCACCTTCTCGTCGGAGCGACGGACGAGGAGCACCTTGCCGAGTACGAGCAGGTCCTCGCCGCCGCCGTGGCAGTGTCCTCGGCGCACTACCAGGTCGCACCCACCGGGCGCCGGCTGACACTCGACCTCGCGCTCTCCGTACCTCCGGCCATCGAGTCGGTCGATCCGTTCGTCGTCCACGAACTGCAAGCGCCGTTCGTGGCACCGACCTCCTTCCTCGACCTCGTCGCTCGAGTTCCCGAGCGCGAGTTGCCTGGATGGCGCCTTGAGGCGCCCAACCCCTTCGACGTGAGCTTCGAGCAGCCGCCGCCTTCCGACGACGACGATTCGCGGCCCTACTGCATGGGAGCGGTCCTCGACGTCGGCGGCGTGGCGGTGTCGCCGTTCACCGTGACGGACAGCACACTCGTCCGGCACACCTTCGTCTGTGGCGCAACCGGCGGGGGGAAATCCCAGACCGTTCGCGGGCTACTGGATGAGCTGTCGGCCCAGCAGCGGCCATGGCTGGTCATCGAGCCGGCGAAGGCTGAGTACGGCGCGGCGATGGCCTCGCGACGGCGCGCGGTCGGACCGGAGCGCGGTGCCGTCCACGTCATCCGCATCGGCGACCTCGACGTCCCGCCCGCCATGCTCAACCCGCTCGAACCGGAGCCGGGATTCGACCTTCAAGCGCACATCGAGTTGGTGGAGGCGCTCTTCCTCACTGCGTTCGAAGCTGTCGAGCCGTTCCCCCAGGTGCTCGCGAGCGCGCTGCGTGCCGCCTACCTCGAACACGGCTGGCACCTTGACACCGGGGAGCACGAGCGAGGAGAGCGCACTTATCCGAGCCTCCTCGACCTCGATCGAGCGGCAGCACGGGTGGTCGAGGAGGTCGGCTACGGCGCGGAGGTCCGCGGCAACGTTGCCGGCTTCATGAAGGTCCGGCTGGGCAGTCTTCGCCTTGGCAGTTCGGGTCGGTTCTTCGAGGGAGGGCACCCCATCGACCTGGGCGCACTCCTCGAGCACGACGTCGTGTTCGAGATCGACCGGGTCGGCAGCGACCAGGACAAGGCGTTCGTGATGGGGGTGCTGCTCCTGCGCATCTACGAACACCTCAGCGTCCGGGCCCGCATCGAGCAGGAAGCGGCCCGGCACATCGAGGACCGGTCACATCGGGGTCGGATAGCTACACTCCGTCATCTCACCGTGATCGAGGAGGCGCATCGGCTTCTGCGTCGTCCCCGCGAGGGAGAGAGTCACGCGGTCGAAACGTTTGCCGCCATGCTCGCCGAGGTGCGCGCCTACGGCGAGGGCCTGGTCATAGCAGAGCAGATTCCCACGAAGGTGATCCCCGACGTCGTGAAGAACACCGCATTGCGTATCGTCCACCGACTTCCTGCGGGGGACGACCGTGAGCTGGTCGGCGCCTCAATGAACCTGTCGGAGCAGCAGAGCGAGGCGGTCGTGGCACTGCAACCGGGCCGCGCTGCCGTCTTCTCAGAGGGAATGGACCACCCCGCGCTCGTGGCGATCGGCGGTGGCACCGCGCGTGAGCGCGAGCCGGGGCACCAGGACGCCGTATCGTTGCCGTTCCTCCTACGTGATGCTCACCAAGCGGGTTCCGCGATGGCCGACCACCTTCTCGCTCGACGCTCGGCTCGCCAGATCGCCGCAGCACGGCGCTTCGTGTCAGCGCATCCAGAACTTGAACTCTGGGTGGAGATCGTCGCGCTGGCCGGTCTCACCGAAGTCGGGCGCTTGACAGACGCGACACCCGCAGCACTGGATCGGTTTGCGGGACTCGTCGCCACGCACCGCCCAGCCACTCCGCCCGCCGCGATCGCGGCAGAACTGGCGTGGAACCGTGTGAGCATCCGGCCGGCACTCGGCGCCCCGCGGCAGGCCGCTCTGGCGGCGCTCTTGCGGACCCGAGCGGAGGTCGTGCTCGGTTTGACCCCACTCCACGGTGCCGCCGTAGCGGGGATGGTCACCTCAAGGCGCATTGTGGACATCCAGGGACACTCGACAGACGTCGCGTCGCTCCCCGAGCTCGTGAGCGCTGTGCTGAACGACAAGGCCAAGAGGTTGACTCGCGAACGCGCCCGTGAGGCGATCACCCTACTCACCGACCTGGGCCTCATCACCGATCGCAACACGGCCTGGAAGGCGGTGGATCGCTGGCGTCAGGCGGTGGTCGCTGGACGAGCAAGGTCGACTTCGCCCAAATGACGATGGAGAACAGCCCCCACCCGGAGACGTACCACGTCGATCCACACGTGGCCGACGTGGCTGGCGCGTCATCGGAGGTACCCGATGAGCGTGCGGTCGCGGCATGGGACGATTCGGGGAGCTCGTGGGACGAGGCCGCGACCGCGCCGGCCGAGACCGGCGACAACATGTCGGTGGAACCGTCTGAAATGACAGACCAGGGGGTCAACATCGCCGCAGATGACGTCTCACCGCACGAAGCATTCGGCGAGGTCGCGGCATGGGACGATTCGGGGAGCTCGTGGGACGAGGCCGCGACCTCGCCGGTCGAGACCAGCGACAACATGTCGGTGGAAACGTCTGAGGTCACTCCTCAGGAGAGTACGGACGTCCCTCCGGAGGGACCGCAACAGGGAGTGTCCGCCGGAGACTCCGACGCGACGCACCACACCGACCTCGATGCCACCGACAACACGCCGGCCGACCAACCACCCGACCAACCCGACGCCGAAAACCACACCGACCTCCAACCCACCGAAGTCCCACTCCAGCAGGAGTCCTCCGCGGCCGGAGCATCGGATGAGCTCGAGGGCCCACGGGAAGTACAGGGTCCCGCTCCGGTGGACTTCAGTGACGAGGCGTCGGGCGGCCAGACCGTCGATACCGTCGCGGCGGACGACCCCGATATCGCACTGGTCGATGGCCGGTACGTGGCCTACGTCCAGGACACCGAGGTGACGGACGAGCAGAACCCCGGCGACCCGATCACGCCCTCACCCCGAGAGGAGTGGATCGACCGGACCGAAGTCGCTGACAAGACAGAGGCGACCCGGATCGACACCGCCAAGGAGTGGCAGTTCGGGACGGAGCAGCGCGAACGGGCATTCGATGGCATGGAGGCCGCGGTCAACGAGGTGCGGACCCTCACCGAACAGCCGGTATCGGGCCCGTCCGACGCGCCAGGGACCGAATCGATGCCACTCGTTGACCAGGGTTTCGTGGCCGCAACGATTGTCGCAGGGACGATCGCGGGGCAGCGAAGGAAGGTGTGCAGTACTCGCGGGAGAAGGTCAAAGAGTGGCGAGGCGGGCGTGGCAGCTCCTAGTTCTCAAGACGCCGAGCGACTCCGCGTCGCGGTGTGCAACGGCCTCCGCCTTGCACGTGACCCGTCGGACCACCGCCTCGATGTGCTGATCGATCGACTCGAACCCGATGACCTCGCATCACCCGGTGTCCTCGACCTCGTCGCGCGATCGGCTCATTCGTCTACCGAGAGCGGTTCGGCGACGATCTCGATCTCGAGCGTCTCGAGGAGTACGCCGACGACCTGAGCGAATGGCTGCGGCCGGGGCTCGCCATACCACCGTCAGAAATCGTCACCGCAATCCAGCAGCTTTGTGGGCGTGCGGCGGTCACTCCGGGCCCGGACGCCGGGGGGATGGTTCTGCTGTTCTGGCTCACCGTGGCAGATCTCGTTGGTCGTGAAGTCGAGGCGCGGGTCGACCACATCTTGGATGTCGAGGTTCCCCCAGATACCGGACGAGTCTCCCCGACGTGAAGAAGAGGGCGCTGAGGTGCTGCCACCAACCCTGGGGTCTCGTTGACGGTTGCCTGAGCCTGCGGGCTTGGAGTTCCTGGTCGCTCTGACACGCCAAAGCAGAAGGCAGCGGTCGTCAAGGCTCACAACCGCTGATACGAGTTCGCCAGGTCCGGCCCGACAACTCGCGCCGACGTCCATTGAACGGACACGGCGGCAGCGTCCGGGCTCGACTTCCAGCCCGAATCTCTCGGCCCCGAACCGTTCGGCCGGAACCGTTTGGCGCGTAGCCGTCGAAGTCCGTGAGCAGACGCCCCGTAAGCTTGAACATCTCGTGCGTGGCGCAAGGATCAACCGTCGGGTCCGCGCTGCGACGTACCGGCGAGGGGGGGCGACCGTGAACCCAGAGGGATCCGACGTGAGCGAGCCTGACGGTGCGGCGATGCCGTTGGACCTGTTCCTCGTTCGGCACGGCCACAGCGAAGGCAACCGTGCTCTCGATGCCGCGAAGAAGCAGGACCTGTCGTTGATGACCGAGGAGTTCCGCCGGCGGAACGCTTCGGACTACCGGCTCACCGACCGTGGAGACGCTCAGGCCCGAGCAGCAGGACGTTGGATCCGCGAGTGGCAGGCCCGTCACGGGGTTGCGGCGTTCGACCGCCTCTACTGCTCACCGTTTGTCCGCACCCGTGAGACCGCCGGACTGCTCGGCCTCGACGGAGCGCAGTGGCAGTTGGAGTCGTTGCTACGCGAACGGGACTTCGGTCTGTGGGCCGGCCGAGACCGCGCCGACGTTGCCAGGTGCTTCCCGCTGTCGAGTGAGCAGAAGAAGCGGGACAGGTTCTTGTGGCGGCCCGAGGGTGGTGAGAACACACCGGATCTCGACATGCGCGTCCGGGAGGTGCTCGCCTCGCTCGCCCGGGAGATGGCGGGCCGCCGCGTCGTGTGCGTCACCCATGAGGACGTGATGTGGGCGTTCCGCTACCGGCTCGAGAAGCCGACGGTGCAGAAGTGGCTCGAGGACCACGATGACGACGCCCACGACATCCCGAACTGCGGCATCCTCCACTACACGCGGCGCACCGTCAGCGGCGGCGTCGCCGACAAGTTCGCCCGTGTTCGCCTCGTCGACCCGCAAGCACCGTCCGAGGCCGAGTGGATCCCGATCAACCGGCCGCGATTCACCAACGAACAACTGCTCGCCGAGGTCGAGGAGCACTACCCACGCCTCTGGGAAGCGAGCGACTGAGCAGGCTGCCGCCGGGCCGGCGGAGCCCAGGCAACTGTCAACGCGAGGCCGGGGTCAACGGCGGGGCCCGACCTGCGGACGGCCGGGCCCCGCCGGGGCCGATGTTGCGTGGCGTTGGTGGCGCTACGAGGTCGGAGTCCCGCTCGACGTGGCGCCTGCCTCCCCGGAGGCGCCACTCGGTCCGTCGGCTCCGTGCCCGGCACATCCGTCGCGTCGGCCGTCTCTGGCCGTGCCGTTGTCGGCGGCACCGTTGTCGGCGGTTCTGTCCCGGGTAGCGCCGTTGCCCTGAGCAGTCGTGGAGGTGGGGTTCTCGGCGACGGTGGTTGCGGTGGCATCGGTCGCACCTTGGGCGGACGCGATGGCGGTGCCACCACCGAGCATCAGGGCTCCGACCACTGCCGCGCCGGCGGCGAGTCTGGTTGTTCGGCTGGGCATCTGGGTCTCCTTGGTTCTCGCAATCGTCGATTGCGTGGTGGATGTCACGACGGATCGTCCGATCCGAACCCGGGAACAGCCCCGCACCCGAGCACAGAGTTCGCTGACAATCGCGACTCTCGACAGCAGAACCCAAGGCGACCTGCGGGGACGGTGTGGCCTCAATGGATCAGCGCGGACGGCTCCGAGATCCTGGTGACCACCGAGCAGGGCGACGGCAGCCCGAAGGTTGGCTACGTGGACACCATCAGCGACGACGGCGTCGTGGCGTTCACCTATGCGAGCATCTACGAGAAGGACCAACCGGTGTACGTGACCCGGATGGGTTGACCCGGCCCACGCGACCAACCTCGCCGACCGCGGCGCGGACCGAGGTCCTCACCGTCGAGATCGGGTGTGGAGGCGGATGGTGGTGAGATGCCGCGCCACCGGCACCTCCACCCGACCGTCGACGACGGCGAGTGGGCCGATGTCGCGTTCACGGGCGTCGCTCACACACGCTCCGACGAAGGCGAACTCGGCGCGTGACGACGGGGACACGGTCACCGTCCGCGGGGTGCTCGATGGTGCCCAGTTGCGGAGCCGCGCCACGATCCCGTCCCCCCGGTCGGCCGGCTTGACCGCGATCACCTCGACCCGGTGATCGTCGACCTCCAAGACCGTGGAGAACCGAGGCCATCCCACGGCACGGTCGGCACAACCGACAAGGTGCCGACCGAGGTCGACGACGTCCGTGAAGCGATCGGGCTCCTGCCATCCCCAGACCGAGACGGCGTGTTGGGTACCCCATCTCCACCCCCATGCCGGTGCCATGACCGGCACCACACCGAACGCGACCTCCTTGACGGCGGTACGAGCGACGATGACCTCGGTGGAGCCGCCGGACCCGACGTGCACGCCGGTCGGCGTCCCAACCCCGACCCCGAGCGCGACGCCGGTGCCCGTCTGCGCGGCAGTCCCCGCTGTCGGCGAGCGCGCCGACGCGGATGAGGACGCCGCGCCCGCCGGGGTGTGCCACGGCGAAGGAGTGCAACGGCCAGAAGGTGGGGCGGTACCAGCGCTGCAGCGGTCGCTCGACCACACCGCCGGGCTGATGCATCGTGATCCCCGCCGCAGGTTGCCGAGGATGCATTGCAAGGGTGACGGTCCGCCGCCGGGGACGTCGACGGTTGTCCGGGTGAGGATCGCCGGGTCCTCGGTGCGGATCGTGTGACGGAGCCTGCTCGTCCGCCCGGCGACGATCACGTCGACCTCGACGTGGACGAGGCCGCCGTCGCGGACGATCCGCACCGACGCGGGTGCCGTGCACTCGAGTCGGTCAACGCCCAGCGGCCGCCGTGCAGCTCGTTGCCGAGGCGCCACAGTCCGCCACTGTCGGTGTAGCTGCGGAGCTCGAGGCTCGGCGCGGCGAGCCGTTCCTCGCCGCCGGAGTCGGTGAAGCCGACGAGTGCGCCGCCACGGCGCGGATCGAAGGTCACCGAACCCCACGGTGCGACGACGACCACCAATCCGCCGTCGTCGCGCACCTCAAGCGGTTCGCCTCCGGCGGCGGTGTCGGGGTAATCCGGGTCGCGATCGGGCCAGGGGGTCGTCCCGATGGCTGCGGCAAGTGAGGCGGACTGCTCCCCGTTTGCCACCCGGTCCGGAGCGGTACCGGTGACGAAATCATGGTGGTTGGAGGTCGCCGCGGTCCACCACTCGACCCGACTCGACGGTGGTTCGGATCGTGCCACGGCGGGGTCGGGGGCGTCGTGCGGGCCCCGGCCGACGTGTGCTTCGAGCGCGGTCGCCGCGCCGACGGCGACGAGTCGACGTCCCAGGTCCCGTGCCATGGTCTTCAGATCGGGGCGGCCGGCATAGAAGCCCATCCAGTAGGGGTTGGGATCGAGCTCGATCGTCGGCAGCCGCTCCCGGTGTCCAGCGATCAGCTCGAAGTAGTCGTCGAGTCCGGCGTTGACCAGCCACACCCCGCTGGCCTCGTGGTGACGGTCGTTCCACGCGTCCAACAGTTCGACCAACCGGGGCACCGGCCGCACGAAGTCGAACCCGATCGCGAGCAGCCGGTACGGCGTCATGCCCAGCGGCGCGAGGTCGGCGAGGTAGCCCTCGACGCGACGATCCACATTGCGGGGCCGGCGGTCCGGCCACGACACCGGCAGTCCCAACGCCCGGCTGATACCGCCGCTTGCGATCATGTCGCCGTGGCCGTAGCCGTGCGACATCCAGTGCGTGAGGACCTCGCTGCCGTCCGGTGCGCGCCACACGAAATCCGCGGTCCCGGCCGCGATCAGGCGGGCGGCGCTGGTGCCGGGTCGGGGATTGTTGCGGGCCGGTTCGAGATCGGCGCCGGGGAAACGCATCCCGTCGATACGACAGATCGCCGCGTACTCGACGCCTGCGGCGCCCATGAGGGCCGGCAGCCCCGGGGAGTGGCCGAAGCTGTCCGGCAGGTACAGCAAACGGGGCTCGGTCTCCATCCCGCGTGCGCGTAGCCATTCCTGGCCGATCAGCAGATCACGCAGCAACGACTCGTCCTCGGGTAGGAGCGTGTCGGGGGTGGTCACGCCGCAGCCGGTGAAGCGGAGACGACCTTCGTTGACGAGCGCGGCGAACTCGTCACGACGACCTGGCCGGTCCCGCCAGTACCGCTCCACGAAGAACACGCATTCGAGATCGAAGACGCGCCGCGGCTCGGCCGTGAGCTCGGTGAGCACACGGTCGAGGGTCGGCCGGACGAAGGACCGGTAGTACCGATTGGAGTCGACCAGCCAGTTCGGGTCCCAATGGGTCGACTCGCAGACGAGCACCACCTCGGTTGCGCTCGACGGCACCCCCAGGCGCGACCGTTCACGCTGTTCGGCCCCGGACGGTCCGGCGGTTATGGGATGCGGACGGGTCGAACCCATCGGAGTGGTCGGCGCCACCGCGACAACCTCCTCCGCCGACCATAACGACCCGGCCGGACCGGCGTGGGACTCACGGACGTAACCGGCAGACTCCTTGCGGCCGAAAGCAGACCCGAACCCAGCGGTTCCCTGGGACATGGTGACTCCTCATTCCGACTGTCATGGGTTGCCATCAGAATGAACGCATGTTCGATTCGACGTTGTTGGAGCAGGTCGCTCAGGCCGGGGGCCCCGACGCGTCGTCGTCGCCCGATGGCGAGTTGCTCGACTGGGTCATCGGCCTCGAACAGGTACGCGCTCGGCTCGACGCCGCCGAATGCGCCGCGTTGGCCGAGCTGAACGCCCGCGACGCGACCGACCGCCACCACGGACTGCGCACCAAAGGCTGGCTCTCGCGTGAAGGCCGCGTGTCGCCCCATACCGCCGGTGCGCGGGTGTCGGTCGGGGTCACCTTGCGGCGGGTGCTCGATGAGACCGCCGCGGCGTTGACCGACGGTCGGATCGGGTTCGACCACGCCCAGGTCATGGCGAGGGCGTGCAACCCGCGCATCGAAACCGAGTTCGCCGAGATGCAGACGATGCTCTTGGGCTTGGTGCCGGTGATGGTGTTCGACCGGTGGCGCCGCGAGGTCTTCGCGATCGCCGACCTGTTGGACCAGGACGGCGGCCACAAACCCTCCGACGATGTGGAGTCGAACCGGCTTTGCCTGCGTTCGACCGGTGACAGTTTGTTCTTCGACGGACGCCTCTGCGGCGAACACGGCCTCGTCGCCGAGCATGTGATCGAACAGGTCACCGACGAACTCTGGCGCCGCTACCGCGACGACCACCAAGCAACCGACGGAGCGGTCGAGATTCCCTCTCGGGCGGCGCTGCGGGCGATGGCGCTCGTCGAGATATGCCGCCGCGCCAGCGGCAACCGCGAACCCGACGCACCCTCTGTCGGTGCCGAGGCGACCCTGGTGATCCCCGCCGAGGAACCCGAGGTCACGGTGGACCGCTACGGCACCCGTCGCGACCCCGGATCCCTCGCGTGTGACCTTCGGTTGCATCCGGTGGTCGTCAACTCGCTGGGAGTGCCCCTCGACATGGGACGACAGATCCGCCTCGCCAACCAGGCACAGCGTCTCGCCCTGGCGTTGCGCGACGGCGGCTGTTGCTTCCCAGGATGTGACCGGCCACCCCAACACTGCGACGCACACCACATCGATCACTGGACCCGCGACCTCGGACGCACCGACGTCGCCCACATGGCTCTGTTCTGCCGCCATCACCACGGCGTCATCCACCGCCGAGGTTGGGGTGCCACCATCGACACCGACGGCCAGACCACCATCACCACACCGCACGGCCACACCCTCGCCGGCCAGCAACACGGCCGACTACCAACCGATCCACCGGTCGCCGGACCACCACGAGCCGGACCGTGAACGAGCCCCGCATGACGACCCACTACCAACTGAGCACTCCGGACCATCCGGACGGTCCGGACCATCGGGACCCGGGCCGCCCGGCCGCTCCGTCGCGCGCTCGGGCACGCCCGAGCGGAGTCAGTCCGAGGTGTTGTTCGTCAGCGTGATGCCGAGGGTGGAGCAACCGGTCAACGGAAGGTACAGCCAGTGGTCCCCGAACAGCAGCGTGTGCTGCTGACCAGCGATCGCGAAGTCCGGTGTGGGAGGTGGTGTGGACGGTACGCCGCAGACAGTGTTGCCTCCGGGGTTGCTCGCACCGTGCACCCGGTTCGAGTCGACCACCGCATCGATGCCGTCCTCCGGCCAACTGCCGAACCAGATCCCCTGTCGGGTGCCGATGGCGTCACCCGGACAGGTGATGTCGTTGTCCTGCAACAGGGTGTGGCTGCTCTTTCCCGCGACGAGAATGCCGCACACACCGTCGGACGAGTGTCCGCCGGACACGACGGTCCGTCGAACCGTCATACCCACCGTCCCGCCGTTCGACCCGTTGCTGTTGCCGAAACCGATCTTGATCGGCGAACCCCCAGCGGTGTCGCCCACCCGGGAGTCCTCGACGACCCCGTTGGTGGAGTAGCCCCACGGGTTGGAAGTGGCGGCGTAGACGGCGTGATCCTGGTTTGCGTCGTGGCCGGCATACAGGCCGTTGCCCGTGATCGTGCAGTCGCCGACCCGCCAGTCCTTCGGGAAGCCGCTGGGAGCAAACTCGACGCTCGGGGTCGTCCAGGCGACCCCGACATTGAACAGGCCGTAGGACCCGCTCCTCGTCGGGATCGTTCGGGTCGCACCCGACGAGTCGACGTAGTCGCCGACGAACTGCGTCACCGAACAGTCGGTCCACGACCAGCCGGTACCACCGATCATCTGCACGACACCCTCGCCGCCGTCCGCTCCGATCCCGGCGACGCCGACCTTGTCGAAGGCCCAGCCGTCGCAACCCCTGCATTGCAACGCACCCAGGAGAGTGACCGTCCCGGTGGAGGCGGCCCGGACGGTCACGCCGGACCGTGCCGCACCGCTGACGACACAGCGCTGCTCCCCCGCCGTCGCCGGGTCGCCGTCGAGCACGTAGGTGCCCGGGTCCAGCGTGAAGGTCGAACCCGCCGTCGCCTGCTGGAGCTGCGCGCACACCCCCGCACCGGGTGGAAGAGTCGTGGTGGTCGTCGTGGTCGTCCCACCACCCGACGGAGGTGTGCACGCCCCTGCCGTGACCATCAGCACGATCACCGCGGACCGGACAAACAACCCTGACTTCGTCATCGACATCGATGCCCTCCCCGTTCGAGCGCCGAGCTTCGAGCCGCTCGCGAAGCCCGCAGTCCAGGTTAGGACGGCATCGAACTCCAACACGTCGGAAACCAGGGCGTCACGCACGGACGGCCGTGGCCCGGGTCCTCAGTCGACCGGTGCATCGCCGGCGCGGTCGTCGTCGAGGCGCAGTTCGTCCCGAGTGGTGCTGTAGTCGTACAGCTCGGCGTAGCGACCCCAGTCGACCGCCGTGTCGAGTTGGCGCTGGGCCTCCTTCTCGCTGAAGCTCCGACGCAACACGTCGATGTAGAACCCGGCGGGGAGCGCCTGACCGGCGCTGCGCTCGAGTCCCCGGGTGATGGTCGCCACCAGGGGTGCCTTGGCGAGTGCAGCCGTCGCGAAGATCGTCTTGGAGGCCTGGATGTCGGCCCCCGCGAAGCCGACACCCTCGTCGGTGAGGCGGACGCTCCCACCCGCCACGGCGACGAAACCCAACAGTTCGAGCGCGTCGACCAACGGCAACAGGTCGTCCACGTCGAGGACCAGCTCGTCGGCGAGCTCGGCCAGGTCCACGTCGCCACCGAGTTGTACGAGGATCTCGGCCAGACCCGACAGGCCGTCGACGGTTGCGTCGGGCAGCGGCGACTCCCCGGGAGTTCCGGCACCGGCCATTCGGGTCGAGTCGGTTTCGACACGATCGGCGGTGTCGTGACCGGTCATGATCCGGTAGATCTGGTCGACCAGCGCGTCGAACGCCGCGTCGTGGCGGTCCCTCGGCCGCTCGAACGGAACGTCCATCGTGGTGCGGATCCGGCCCGGGTTCGAACCGAGGATCACGACCCGGTCGGCCAACAGCACCGCCTCCTCGATGTTGTGGGTGACGATCACGATCGCCTTCGTCGGGACGTCCTGGGTGTCCCACAGCTCCAGCAGCTCACCACGAAGGTTCTCCGCGGTGAGCACGTCGAGCGCGCTGAACGGCTCGTCCATCAACAACACGTCCGGCTCGACCACCAGGGCGCGGGCGAACCCGACCCGCTGGCGCATCCCGCCGGAGAGCTCCTTGGGATAGGCCGTCTCGAAGCCGTCGAGACCGATGAGGTCGATGGCCCGCTCGGCGCGTTCGGCACGCTCCTCGGCGGGGATGCCCCTCGCCTCGAGGCCGACCTCCACGTTCTGCTGCACGGTCAACCACGGCAACAGCGCGAACGTCTGGAACACGAGCGCGGTCCCCGGGTTGGGGCCGTCGACGGGTTTGCCGCGGTAGCGGATCTCCCCGGTCGTGGGTTCGATCAGACCGCCGATGCAGCGGAGCAGTGTCGACTTACCCGATCCCGACTTGCCGAGCAGCGCGACGATCTCCCCGGCACGGACCTCGAGGTCGATCCCCTCCAACACCGGCAACGGTCCGTCGAGCCCGTCGAAGGTCTTGGTCACCCCCTCGACCGTGATGATCGGCGGCGCCGGGCGGCCTCGTCCCCTCGCCACCACCGGCGCGCCGGGGTGGGTGAGCCGGATCGGCGTGTGCGAGTGCTGAGGCATCATCGGTTCCGTTCAGCTCAGGGAGTATCGACGTTCGGCGACCCGGTAGAGGCGTCGCCAGACCAGGCGGTTGATACCGACCACGTACACCGCCATCACCGCGACCCCGGCGAGGATCTTGGCGAACTGACCGTTCTCGCTGGCCAACGCGATGTACGCGCCCAGACCCGAGGCGGTGAGGGTCGTTCCACCGTAGGTCACGATCTCGGCGACGATCGACGCGTTCCACGCGCCACCCGAGGCGGTGATCGCACCGGTCACGTAGCTCGACATCACCGCCGGCAGGATCAGCCGCTTCCAACGCTGCCAGCCCCTCACACCGAGATCGTCCATCGCCTCGCGAAGGTCGGTGGGGATGGCCTGGGCACCTGCGATGACGTTGAACAGGATGTACCACTGCGCCCCCAGGCTCATCAGCACGACGCCCCCGTAGTTCAGGCTGATGCCGAAGTGGATGAACGCGAGCGTCGCGAACGGGAACAGGAAGTTGGCCGGGAAGCTCGCGAGGATCTGCACCACCGGTTGCGCCAGGCGCGACCAGCGTTGCGAAAGCCCGATCTTCACCCCGATCGGCACCCACACCACCGTTGCGACCACCACCAGCACCACGACGCGCAACAGTGTGAGAAATCCCAGCCAGGAGGCGGTGACGTAGATGCCCAGGCCGGCGCGCCGGACCGTGTAGTCGACGAGGCTGTAGACGCCCCACACGATCAGACCCCCGACCGGCAACGCGAAGGCCACGTCGCCGGTGCGGCGCCGGACCGGGTCGATCCGCAACGGCCGCGAGTCGGTACCGAACACCGCCATCGCCCTGCCCAAACGCTCGGCCAGGCCACGACGGACGGTGCCCATCAGCCGCGGCCAGCGTGTGCCGCGGAGGAAGTCCAAGAACCGCGACCGTGGCGCGTCGGAGGCCTCGGCCAGTTCCAGCTTGTAGCGCTCGGCGAAAGCGATGAGTGGCCGCCAGAACAGGAAGTTCACCGCCAGCACGACCACGACCATCGTCGCGATCGCGAGACCGACGCGGCCCATGTCGCCCGCATCGATCGCGGCCGCGGCGTAGGAGCCGATCCCGGGGAGGGCATGGTGGGCGTTCACGACACTGATCGCCTCGGCCGCCGACAGGAAGAACCAGCCGCCACCCATGCTCATCATCGCGTTCCAGGTGAGCCCGATCGCCGCGTGGGGGACCTCGATCTTCCAGAACCGCATCCAACGCGTGAAGCCCATGTTGCGGGACAGCTCGTCGAGCTCACGGGGCAAGGTCGCCACCGAGTGGTAGAAGCTGAAGGTCATGTTCCAGGCCTGGGACGTGAAGATCGCGAACACCGACGCCATCTCGAGGCCCAGCAGCGACCCGGGCGCGAGCGCGATGAACGCCGAGACCGTGATGCTGAGGAACCCGAGGATCGGCACCGACTGCAAGATGTCGAGCAGCGGGATGAGCACCTTCTCGGCGCGGCGGCTGTGTCCGGCCACATAGCCGTAGACGAAGGTGAACACCGTCGAGATCCCCAGCGCGACGAACATCCTCAACAGGCTGCGGGCCACGTCGTAGGGGAGGTTCGACGGCGCCGTGTCGATGGTGGTGACATCGGTCGGGGCGAACGACACCGTCGCGCCCCGGCCGACCCGGACGATGCCGTACAGGGCGACGACCACCGCGATCAGCACGACCAGGTCGACCACGCCCGGGCGGCGTCGGGTGAGCGACGAGCGGAACGAGCTGAACGAACGCAGCGACGGGGTGGGCATCACGGCGTGCCGGGAGCGGTCCGGGGTCCGGGAGCGGGCGCGACCGATGCCGTCATACCGGCGGATCACCCTAGGCTCGGTGGATGTCGGAGGCACAGGTCAGCACCAGCCGGGTGGGCAGGGGCGCCTGGATCGTGCTCGGCTGGCTGGCCGTAGGCGTGGGGACGATCGGCATCGTCCTGCCCGGGCTCCCCTCCACCGGCTTCTTCGTGGCCGCCGCGGTGCTTCTCGCGGAGCAGCCCCCGCTTCGAGCGGTGGGTGCTCTCACGACCCGGGGTGGGGCCCCTGGTCCGCGACTACCGGGCGGGCCTCGGTATGCCGCGCCGTGCCAAGGTGACCGCGATCCTGATGATCGAACTCTTCGCCGGGGTGAGCGCGTTCGTGCGCTTCGATCCCGGCACGATGCGCTATGTGATCCTGGCGGTGGGCGCTTTCGGGATCGCGTGGATCCTGTGGCGGGTGCCCACCCAGAGCCGCCCCGAACTCACCCGTTGGCCGATGGCCTCACGGTGGTTCGAGCGGGCCGCGGTCGCCGAGGCGGTCACCTGGGTCGCGTTGCTGGTCGCGATGTCGGTCAAGTACCTGGGCAGCGGAAACGAGACCGGGGTGCGATTCATGGGACTCGTCCACGGGATGATCGCGCTGGTCTACGCCGCCGCGACGCTGCACGCGGCCAACGTGCTGCGGTGGCGGCCCACCACGACGCTCCTGGCGTTGTTGGCCTCGGCACCACCGATCGCCACGGTGTGGTTCGAGGGACGCATAGCCCGACGCGGACTGCTCGACGCGGTCGCAGAGGGCACAGCAGTGCGGCGCGCCACGGGTGGGGCGACCCCTACCCTGCCGGGGGCTGACCGTGCAGCGGGACCGCCGGGGCCGAGCGGTCGGGAACGAGTTCGAAAAGCCGAAGCTCGCGGCTCGTGATCCGCGCGTAACCCACCCAGTTGGGGTACCAGCGCACCGCGTGGTTCCACGCGTC
This sequence comes from Microthrixaceae bacterium, assembly GCA_041394325.1. Classification (GTDB taxonomy): domain Bacteria; phylum Actinomycetota; class Acidimicrobiia; order Acidimicrobiales; family Microtrichaceae; genus JAWKIJ01. The sequence continues at coordinate 1,508,941 of JAWKIJ010000001.1, read as the reverse complement.
GCGACGTTCGTCACCCTCGAGCCGACGCGCCGTCACCACGAGCCGCCGGCCGCGGAAGTGCAGTTCGGCGCGGGGATTCGCGAGCAGGTTCGTGCTCCACGCCGGATGCCGCTCCTTGGCGAAGTTGCTGCCCACCACCAGGTAGTGACTCCCGTAGGGGACCACGGCCATCGGCGTCTCGCGCCGGGCGCCGGTCCTGGCTCCCGTGTGAACGAGCATGCCCATCGGCTGCGCCCCGGTGTCGAACACCCGCCCTCCGCTGAGCCGGGAGACCACCCGGTGGACCCTGGGGATCAGCCGGGGGCCGATCGCACGGAACGGCCGGGATGTGATCAGCGCGGCCGGCACCCGAAAGCCGCGTGGCGGTTCGTCGCCGGACGTGTCGTTGCCGCGCATCCCGACATCCTGCCACGGCCTCCGCGGACCGGAGATCACCGCGGTGAGGCCCCACGCCGCCCGACGCGCTGCCGGGCCGGGTCAGTCCCGGATGAGGATCAGCCCGGCGAGCCAGTTCACGGCGCCGTACACCAGCGACGCCAGCACCGCGTGCCAGAACGTGTCGATCGTGAAGCCCTCCACGAACCTTGGGACGATCCACAGGAGGAACCCGTTCAGCACGACGGTGAACAGTCCCAGGGTCAGCCAGCGGACGGGCAACGACAGCAGTCGGAGCAGCGGCCCGATCGTGACGTTGATGACGCCGATGACCAACGAGGCGCCCACTGCGGACTTCCAGTCGTGCACGGTGATGCCATCGACGACCTTCGGGAGCAACAACAGGGCGCCGGTGGAGATCGCGAGATGCAGCGCAAGGCGTTTGATCACGATGAGCGAGCCTACGGACCCCTACGAGGGGCGAAGCGCCAGCACCTCGCCCAGGACCACGATGAACACGCCGGTGGGCGAGTCGGCCCACCGGCGGAAGGCGCCAGCGATCGCCTCCAACTCGACGCGATTCGACAGGCCGGCATCGACCGCCCGTGTTGCGAAGGCCGAGTCGACGACACGTTCGGCCCACAGGCCACCCCACCAACGCCGGGTCTCGTCGTCGGCGAAGGTCCAGGTGGACGACGTCACCACCGGTTCGACGAAACCCGCAGTCGTGACCCAGTCCAACAGATAGCGGCCCGCATCGGGTTCGCCGCCCGCGTGCCGGGCGACGTCGTGGTAGAGCCGGTTCCAGCGGACGAGCAGGTCGTCGTCGGGGGCCCATGCCTTGGACGCGTAGATCGAGTCGCGCACCGCCACGGTTCCCGAGGGGCGCAGCACCCGATACATCTCGCGGAGCGCGCCGACGGGGTCGGCGAGGTGTTGGAGGACCTGGTGCGCGTACACGACGTCGAACGTGCCGTCGTCGAAGGTGAGGTCCATCACGTCACCGACCGCGAGGTCCAAGTGGGGGTACTCGGCCCGGGCCGCGGCGATCACGCCCTGATCCGCGTCGATCCCACTGACCCCACCACGGCCGAGGCGTCGGTCGAGCTCGTCGGTGATCGTCGCCGGGCCGCACCCCACGTCGAGCAGGCGCATCCCCTGGCGCAACCGCGGGAGCAGGAACGCCGCGGAGTTCTCCGCAGTCCGCCATCGGTGGCTGCGCAGCACCGAGGCATGATGGCCGTGGAGATAGCCGGGTGCGCCGTCGGTCACGACGCAGCTCCCTCCGCCCGTGACGACGCCGCCTTCCAGAACGACCGATAGCTCGGGTACACGTAGCCCGGCGTCACCCACCCCGCGGCGACCAGTTCGTGGTGCAGCCTCGGCAGGTTCTGGAACGGCACCCCGATGTCGACGTGGTGGGCGAGATGCCAGCCGGTGTTGAACGGGACGATCCAGAACCGCGCCGACCACGACTGCTCGACGTGGTGCGTGGTGAGACGACGGTCGGGTGAACGTTGGGCGCCGCCGTGTTCGGCAACGGCACGCAAGCGGTTGATGACACGCCAGCCGGTCATCCACGGGGCCAGCCACAGCAGTGGCCAGGCGAGCGGGTACCCGACCACCGCGAACCCCACGGCCAGCACCAGCTGCGCCCCGACGAGTCGAACCGCGACCGGCCGCGACGACCGCTTGCCCAGCGCGTGGAGCAGGCCCTTGAGCAGCTTCCATCCCGACGGGCCGAAGGCATCGCGGCGAAGCTTGCGGTGCCACGACGCCCTGGTCACCGGATAGCCGACGTACAGGCTCATGTCGGGTTCGGTCGGTCCGAACTCCTCGCGATGGTGCGCCATGTGCCCCCGGCGATAGGCGTCGAGCGGGACGAAACCGGGCGCGCCCAACAGATAGGTGCCGACGAAGTCGTTGAGGCGCCGGTTGGAGAACAGCAGCCGGTGTGCCGCCTCGTGGGTGAGGATCGCGAACAGCGAACCCCGGGACATCAGGACGAACGCGGCCACCCATGCGAGCGGATGGTGCAGCCACAACGCGACGACCACCACCCCGAGGGTCTGCACCCATACCGAGACGACGTTGCACGCGTTGCGCAGGTCGTGACGACGGTACAACCGCTCACGCAAGGCGCCGAGGGGACGACCACCGGAGCCGAGGTCGGCGGTCGGCAACACGTCGGGAAGGTCGCGCGCGTCGGGTGTGAGCGTCGCGTCGATCGCTTCGGCGGTGGTGCCGGTCATCGGGTTCACGGTACCCCTCTGGGGGAGGGGCCGAACTCGGTGAATAGAATGAGAACGTTTCTCATTCCCATTCTCTGCCCACCTCGCGGGACCACTCCCTCCGGTCCCTTCGCGGCACTACCGATCGGCCCCGAACATGACCCCTCACCGGTGGAGGACACTCCGCACCGCGTTGTTGCCGGCCGCGACGGCGACCCTCGTGGCGCTGGCCGCGTGCGCTCCGGGGGGCTGGTCCGGAAGGGTCGGCCCAGGCGAGTGCCCGGTACGGCCGGTGCGCGTCGCGGTGACGATCGAGGCGTGGCGCGACCTCGCGGCGACGGTCGGCGGTCCCTGTGCGTCGGTGGTGACCGTGATCGCCGGCAGCGCAGCCGACCCCCACGACTACGAGCCGCGTCCCCGTGACGGCCTGGTCCTGCAGCGCCGACGTGGTGCTCGTCAACGGCGGTGGCTACGACGCGGGGCGACCCGAACCATCGAGGCGCTACCCGAGCCCCGCGGGTCCTCACCGCTACGACCTCGGCGGACGGTTCGATCGACGACCCCCACGTCTGGTACGACCCCTCGGTGCCCGCCAAGGTCGGCGACGCCCTGGGGCGCGCCCTGGTGCAGCACTCCCCCGGCACACGAGAAGTCGTCGAACGGGGGATCACGCGTTGGACACGTTTGCAACGCCGCTTCGCCGCGCGGGTGCGCGCGGCGCGCGCCGCGGTCGACGGAAGCGAGGTGGTCTCGAGCGAACCGGTGGCGCGGTATCTCCTCGACGCCGTCGGGCTCCGCGACGTGACCCCGGCCGCATACGCGACCGCTACGGCCAACGAGAGCGAGCCCTCCCCCTCCGCGGTTCGGGCGACCACCCGGATCCTCGAAGCGGGCATCCCCCGGGCACTCGTGCTGAACCGCCAGTCCGAGGGGGCATCGACCGGTCACCTCGTCGCTGCGGCGAAGGCGGGTGGCGTCGCCGTCGTGTCGGTCACCGAGGGGCCTCCTGCGAACGCGGCGTTCTACGAGTGGATGAGCTCGGAACTGCGCGACCTCGTGGGGGCCGTGAAACGGGGCGACGATGCCTGAGGGATGCGGCGACGGGGCGAATGCGGTCGAAGCGGTCGGGCTCGCCGCGGCGCGCGACGGCCGGATCGTATGGAGCGACGGCACCTTCGACCTTCCGGTCGGCACGATCACCGGGGTGATCGGACCCAACGGGTCGGGAAAGACGACGTTGCTGCGGGTCCTGTTGGGACTGCACCCGGTGGCGGCCGGGTCGGTGAAGGTGCTGGGCCGGGTGCCGCACCGCGGCGACCCGAGGATCGGCTACGTCGCCCAGGACTTCGCCGTCCGTGAGGCCGCCACGCTCACGTGCCGGGATCTGGTGGCCGTCGCCGTCTCCCGGGCACGGCCGGGTACCAAGGGCGGAGGTTGGTGGCGCGAGCTTCGCCGACGGCGACGTGTCGTCGGCGACGCACTCGACGCGGTGGGGGTTTCGGACATCGCGGACCGCCGGTGGTCGGCGATCTCGGGTGGTCAGCAACAACGGGTCGCGATCGCGCAGGCGCTCGTCGGAGATCCGGAGATGTTGCTGTTGGACGAACCGCTCGCGAACCTCGATCCCGACGCCCGGGCCGAACTCGTCGGGCTGCTGGAGCGTCTCGTGGGCGAGCGGGGCCTCACCGCAGTGGTCGTCGCCCACGATCTGGGGCCGCTGCTACCCGTGCTGCACGGTGCCGTGTACCTGTTGGACGGCCACGCGCACCACGACCTGCTCGACAACGTGGACCCGGCGCTCCTCACCCACCTGTACGGCGGCCGGGTACGCGTGGTCCGCACCCCCCAGGGCGACCTGTTCGCACCCGACGTCGACCGCGACGGCCGGCACGGGCACAACCACGGCGGGGGGGCCGGGCGGTGACGGCGGCACTCGGCTTCCAGAGCGACTGGTGGGCGGTGCTCACCTCGGATCTGATGTTGCGGGGTCTCCTGGGCGGGGTGCTGGTGGCCATCGCCGCTGGTCTGGTGGGACCGTTCGTTCACCTCCGCAACGAGGGCTTCGCCACCCACACGATGGCCCACGTCGGCTTTCCCGGCGCGATCGGCGCCGCGCTGGTGGGATGGCCGACGTCGATCGGGGTGGCGCTCGCGTGCGGGCTGTCGGGTCTGGCGATCGGTGGGTTGGGCCGCCGCCCCGAGGAACGTGACATCGCCACCGGCACGGTGCTCGCCGCGGCGACCGCCCTGGGGGTACTGCTCAGCTCGTTCGCCGCCCACGGCACGGTGCTGGTGACCGCCACGCTGTTCGGCAACCTCACGTCGATCTCCACCGATCAGCTCGTCGGTTTCGCCGCGGGCACGGTGATCGTGGGGGTGGTGATCGCGTTCGTCGGACGACCCTTGCTGTTCTCCACGGTCAGCCCCGACGTCGCCGCAGCCCGCGGCGTACCGACTTCGGCGCTGTCGATGGGCTTCGTCATGACGCTGGCGCTGGTCGTCACGATGGCGATCCAGGTGGTCGGCACGCTGCTGTTGTTCGCGCTGGTGGTCACCCCGTCCGCGACGGCGTTCGCCTGGACGGGCCGTGCCGCACCCGCGAGGTGCGCGAGCATCGCGATTGGGGTCGCCGGCGTCCTCGGAGGTCTCGCCGTCTCGGCGATGTTCGACCTACCCCCCAGCGTGCCGATCGTCGGCCTGCTGGTCGTTGGATGGTGTGCCTCGACGTTGGCCACACGCACGAAGGGACGGTCGTGACCTCGCCGGGCTCCTGCAGCTCGGGCACGAGGGCGTCGCGGACCAAGGCGGCCCGGGGTCGTTCCGAGGGAGCAGCGGGACCGCTCGAGGCCGGGGCCGCACACCACGCCGCGACCGAGATGATGGACGCGGCGGACCTTCGCTACACGGCGTCCCGGCGGGCGATCGTGGAGACACTGGCACGGCTGGACGGACCACGATCCTCCCAGGAACTGCTCGCCGCCGACCGCTCGATGCCGCAGAGCTCTCTGTACCGCAACCTCGCCGTACTCGAGGGTGCGGGAGTGGTGAAGAGGGTGACCACCCACGAGGGGTTCGCGCGCTTCGAGCTGACCGAGGAGGTCAGCGGGCACCACCACCATCACCTGGTGTGTCGTGGGTGCGGAGAGGTGAGCGACGTCGAGTTGCCGGCCGAGCTCGAATCGGCCATCGATCACTCGGCCGACCGGATCGGCGACCGTCACCGCTTCGAGGTGTCACACCATCAACTGGACCTCGTCGGTTGGTGCGAGCGCTGCAGGGTGCCCACCTGAGCCGCCCGCCCGGGAATCAGGTTCCCGCCGGTGAGGGATCCTCGGCACCGGTCGTCGCGGCCCGGCGTAGTCCGCGTTCGAGAACGGCACGGTCGCCGAGGCGGTGTCGCAGCTCACGTTCGAGCCCGGCGATCGGGTAGAGGTTCTGCGGTGCGCGGGAGTCCTTGTGGGGATGCGACGCGAAGCGTTGCAGCATCCAGCTCAGGGCGTCGGCGTCCGCGGTCCGCTCGGCGGTCGTCCCACGACCGTCCAACTCGAGGCGGACGATCCCCGCGAGCGGGTGGGTGACCGGCCCGACGAGGCGCAGATACCAGCTCCAACGGACGAAGCCGCGTGAGCCGATGAGGAACAGCGGAGTCCGCTGACCGGCCGCAAGACCGGTCTGCACCGTTTCGAGCTCGACGGGCAGGTAGCGCACGTTGTGGGTCTTCACGAAGCCGACCCCCCGCGGATCGCTGCGGCCTCTCAGCGGACCGTCGTAGACGACGGTGCCGACGTCGTCGAGCACCAGGTCGACTTCGAGCCCGGTCATCGCGGAGTGGATCGCGTGGTACAGGTCCTCGGCCGCCTCGCTGCGCGACGGGGTGCACACGTAGGTGCCGTGGCCGGTGGCGATGTCGGCGGTCGCCGCCTGTGCGGGGGCGACCAGGATCCGACGCACCTCGGCATCGGCGAGCCGGGCACTCCCCCGCGTCGCGACCACCGCGCCCGCGGCGATCGACGCGCACACGCCGGCCCGCGCCGTCGCACCGTCGGTGATCCACACCCGCGCATCCACCCGTCGCACCCCGTCGACGAACGCCACCCTGTCGGGCACCGAGGCAGGCCGGGGAGTGAGGGGACGCCACTGCGACGCCGGCAGCTCGACGTCGCAATCGACATCGTCATGCGCGTCCTCCAGCTCGCCCCCGTCCACGGAGGTCCCGTAGTCGGGGTTCCACGAATCGACCGCGAAGATCACAGGACCACTCCCCTACTCCTCGACCCGCCGGACGGTGCTGCCCGAAGGATCCGACGCGACCTCGAAACGCACCGGCAACCGCTCGGCCAGCTCGCGCACGTGGCTGACCACGAGCACCATGCGACCCGACGAGGCGAGCTCCTCCAACGCGGAGGCGACCACGTCGAGCCGGTCGGGGTCGAGGGTGCCGAAGCCCTCGTCCAAGAAGATGGAGTCGACCTTGGGCGGGTGCTCCACGGCCAACTCGGCGACATGGTCGGACAGTGCCAACGCGAACGCCAACGACGCGAGGAACGTCTCGCCCCCCGAGAGCGAACGGATGCTGCGGGCCTCGTCCGCGTTGGCGTGGTCGCGCACGACGACGTCGGTGCCCTGGGCTTCGAGGGAGAACCTCCCCGCGGACAGACCCAGCAGGTGGTCGGTGGCGGTTACCGCGAGGTCGTGCACGGCCTCGGCGAGGAACCACTCCTCGAACCGGTTGGAGCGCATCAGGTCACCGAGGCGACCGGCCACCGCGGCATCGGCACGCAACGCCTCGATGCGGGCGAGCTCGGCGACCTGCTCGTCGCGTCGGTGCCGGAGCTGGTCGAAACGCTCCTCCGCGCGGGCGGTGGCGGCACCGACGATGCGAACCGCGTCCTCGGGACCGACAACGGGGTCGCCGGCGGGATCGACCCCCGAATCGGATCCCGAATCGGGCCCGGGCTCGACCGAGGATCCATGGGAGCCGATTCGACGGACCTCGCCCACGAGTGCGGCGAGCGCCTCCAGGTGACCGGTGAGGGCGTCGGAGGTGGCGGCGCGCTGCCGTGTCCGCTCCAGTACCTCCGTTTCGAGCGACGCGGACGTCTCCTCGGCCCAGGCGCGGAACCGCAACCATCCCGCGGCGAGATCGTCGACCCGGAGCACCGGCGGCCCGAGCGATGCCACCGAATCGCGGATCCCGGTCAGCCGCTCCGACATCTCCCGCACCCGCTCCCGATGTTCGGAGAGCGCCGCACGCGCCGCGACGACCTCTTCCCCCGCGACGCGGAGGGCCTGCTCGGCCTCCCGCGACGCCGTGTCGAGGGCCTCCACCTCCGCGAGGGTGGCCCGCAGCCGGTCGAGCGCGGGTGCATCGACGAGCATCGCCTCGACCTCTGCCAGACGCTCCCGGCGTCCGGCCAGCCCCGCTTCCATCCGGGTCACCTCGCCATCCGCCGCAGCCCGCGCCTCGCGCGCTTCGACCGCGTCGGGATCGTCCTCCAGCGCCAGCGCCGCAGCCCGCGCCCCGGTGAACTCATCCCGGGCGAGTTCGAGCCGCCGAGCGGCATCCGCGACCATGCGGGCCAGCGCGTCCAGGTCGTCGGGCACCTCCTCACGACGGGAGCGGATCGTCGAGATCCGTTCCGCGATGCCCCGACGGGTCGCGGTGGCGACGTCGGACGCCCTCGCCGCGTCACGGGCCGGCCCGACGGTCGCGCGATGGGCCTCCTCGGTGCTCTCCAGGACCGCCCGCGCCCCGGCCACACCGCCGGACGCCCCGGCCCGGTCGGGCGGTTCGGCCACCTCGTGACCACACACCGGACAGTCGTCCCCGGGCCGGAGGCGCGGCGAGGTCGGCCGCCGCGTCGGCACGCATGGCGGCGTCGACGGCCAGCCGGGCGTGTTCGACCCGATGCTCCGCATCGCTCCGCGCCGCCTCCGCCGCCCGTGCCCGAACCGTCGCCTCCTCGCACACGGCATCGGCTTCGGCCAAGCGTGACCCCAGGTCGGCGAGATCCTCGTCGAGGCGCCGCCACTCGACGAGCACGGCCTCCGACGGCAGTGCGGCCGTCGCCGCGTTGGCGGCGTCGAGCGCGACACGACAACGCTCGAACTGCTCGCGGGCGGCAGCGAGTCGGGCCTCGTGCGCCCCCACCTGCTCGGCCGCGACGACCGCCGCGCGTCGCGCCGCGACGAGGTCTGCCTCGTCGCGGCGGACCCTCTCGACGAGTCGATCCCGCTCCTCGCCCGCGCCGATCAGTGCGGTGAGGCGATCGAGCGCCGGGGCCGCGTCACGACGTTCCCTGGCCTCGGCCAGACCTCGCCGCGCGGCCTGCTCCGCCGTCTCGGAACTTGCGAGGGCGGCCTCGGCCCCCGACACGGACGCCATGACCTCCGCGATCCCCCCACCCGAGCCGGCACCGTCCGCCGCGATGGGTTCCTCGCCGACCCGATCGACCGACGAGAGTCGCTCGACCATGGTGCGGGTCTCGGTGATCCATGCGTCGTGCCCGGCCAGGTCCCGAGCGGCGCGATCGTGTCGGTCGGCGACGGCCTGCACTTCGTCGCGCAGAGCGAGCAGACGCGAGACGACCGCCTTTGCCGCGTCGACGTCGGGATCCGACACCACACCGAGGGCCTCGACCGCGCGGCTGCGACCATCGGCCTCGGCCCCGAACCCCGCCGACCGGTCACGTGCCATGGTGCCGATCCGCGAATAGACGCCCGCGCCCAGCAACCGCACGAACATCCCCCGCCGCTCGGCCCCCGACTCGTGCAACAGGCGCGCGAACTGACCCTGGGGGAGTACCACCGTGCGGGTGAAGTCCTCGAAGCGCATGCCCAACAACGACTCGACCGCCGCGTCGACCTCGCCGACGCTTCCCCCGAGCACCGTCTCGCCGCGTTCGAGGCGGGCGTCACGGACCGAGGCGCCCGCCTTGTTGCGCACCATCCGCCGGGCGACCGAGTACCCCACGCCGTCGACCTCGAAGTCGAAGCGGACCCTTGCCTCCACGGAGCGAACGTTGATGGCCGGTGCCTTGGAACGGGTGTTGTCGTAACGGCTGATCCCGCCGTAGAGCGCGAACGTGACGGCGTCGATGAGCGAGGACTTGCCCGCGCCGGTGGGCCCGACCAACGCGGCCACCTCGACACCGTCGAAGTCGAGCACGACACGCTCGCGGAACGCCGCGAAACCCTCCACCTCGAGGCGACGGGGACGCATCAGGGAGCCTCACCCGGACGCTCGCCGGCGGCCGGCACGTCGGTGTCGGGGATCGTGCACTCCTCGAGCAGTTCGGAGAACAGCGTGGACACGGCAGGGTCCACCGCGCCCTCCTCGTGGCAGTACGCGTCGAACAACTCGGCGGGCGAGCGACCCCGACGACTCACGAAGGCCTCCCTTCGAGGTCGGTGCGCCGGATCGACCTCGACGTGCACCAGGCGATCGCCGAGGTGCTCACGAAGCCGGTCGACGGCGCCGGGCGAGGGCACCTCCTCGAGGACCACCTTCAGCCAACCGTCACCGAGCGGGGCCGCGCCGGGATCCAACTCGATCAACTCGGCCACGGTCCCCCGGACGGTCCGCAGCGGAAGGCCTCCGGTGAGCCCGACACGGCGGACCTTCGCGGGAAGGCCGGGCGCGAGGTCGACGACGTTCACACTCTTGGTCTGGTCGGCCTCGCCGAAGTCGAGTTGCAGCGGCGATCCGCAGTAGTGCAGCGCCGCCGGGCCAGGGACCTGCTGGGGTCGGTGCAGGTGACCGAGCGCGACGTAGCCCGCCGCTGCGGGAAACACGGTGGAGGGCACGACGTACTCCGCGGCCAGATGCGCGGGCCGCTCACCCCCTCCCGCGGTGCCGCCGGCGACGAATGCGTGCGCGACCACCACGTTGACGGCATCGACGTCGAAGCCGGAGGCGAGACCCTCGACGAGGAGGGCGAACCGCTCCGCGTAGGCCTGGGCGTGCTCGAAGGCCGGGGAGTCCATGATGTGGTCGATCCGCACGATCGCCCGCTGGGTGACGAAGGGCAACAGCGCGATGCGGTAGCGCTCCCCCGCGGCCGTGATCCCCTCGACCAACCCGCCGGCATCGGGGCGCGACGGGTAGGCCAGCACCTCGACCCCACCCGCCGCGAACGGCAACGACACCGCCCGCAGTCGTCGAGGATTGTCGTGATTGCCGGCGACGACGAAGGTACGCGCCCCGGTCGCCCCGAACCTGGTCAACGCCCGGTACACCACCTCCTCGGATTCGGCGGTCGGTGCGGCCGATTCGAACAGGTCGCCCGCGACGACGACCACGTCGACCTGTTCGGCGACGGCGATGTCGTGGATCTCGGCGAGTACGGCCTCGTGCTCGGAGACGCGGCTTCGCCCACGGAGTGTCCGCCCGACGTGCCAGTCGCTGGTGTGCAGCAGCCTCACGGGCCGTCGAGCCCGGCGAACGCGCCGATCGCCGGCGGGGCACCGGAAGCGTGTCCGGCGGCACCTCCGGAACCGCCGACCGGACCCGTGGTCGGTGCCGTGCGATCGGCCTCCGACGGTCGGGTGGCCCACGCGGGGAACGGGAACTCCACGAGCATGGGCACCGGGAGGCGCGGTTGGCTGAGATACATCGATCCGGGCTTCAGGATGGTGGAGCGCTGACGTTGTACCGAGGGCAGGAAGCCGTACTGGTCGCGGGCGGCCTCGGCCGTGTCGAGCCGTCCGACCACGCGGATGGCGCTGTTGGACACGATCCGCCGCTCGACCTCCGACGCGGTCTGCTGGGCGCCGATGAGGATGATGCCCAGCGAGCGACCCCGCTCGGCGACGTCGAGCAGGATCTCCTTGATGGGGCTCATCCCTTCGCGGGGTGCGTACTTGTTGAGCTCGTCCAACAGGATGAACTGCAACGGCGACGCAGTGCCCGTGGCCTCCTTCGCCTCGAATGCCTGTCGCAGCACCACACCCACCACGAACCGCTTGGCACGGTCGTGCAGGTTGTGGATGTCGACCACGGTGAGCTGTGAGGAATCGAGGTCGAGTCGGTAGCGGCGCGCGTCGGCGATGTCGGCCCGGATCAGGTGCTCGACGTGGCGGACCGAGGCGTCGAGGCGACGTACGAACGCATTGATCGTGCCCGCACCGATGGCTCGCCCCGTCCATCGCTGGTTGGGGTCGGACCCGTCGGGAGGGATGAGCTGGTCGGTGACCGCGTCGACCAACTGCGGGAACGTCCGGCACGTACGCCCCTCGATGCGGGCCGACCCGTCGCCGACGCGGTCGTCGCGCATCGCCTCGGCGAGCCGCGCGGTCACCGACTGCACGACGATGGAGTACTGCTGGCGCTCGTCCTCGAGGTCGGCGAACAGGAACGGCAGCAGTCGCAGGCGACAGAAATCCGCGATGGTCCACAGGTAGGGAAACACGCCCGACAGCCGCGAACCGGTGTCGGGGGTGCCGTCGGCGGCACCCTTGCGAGGCGGGGCGAACACCCCGACGTCGGGGAAGGGACCGGGGACGAGGCCGAGCCGCTCGTACTTCGCCCGCTCGGCCGCGTCGAGGCGGCGGTTGGAGTGGTCGAGGAACAGCAGGTCCTCGCCCTTGACGTTGAAGACGACCCCCTTGGTGTTGGCCACCTCGGCGCCGAGCGCACCCGACGTGAACAACGAATAGAGCAGGAACGTCGCGAAGCTCGTCTTGGTTGCGACACCCGAGATACCCGAGATGTTGATGTGCGCGCCCTTGGTGCCGTCGACGAAGTCGAGGTCGAGGAACGTGGGCTCCCCGTCGCGGGTGAGCCCTGCGGGCAGCCGCCGCTCGACGTCCGCGAGGTCGAGCGCCTCGTCGCGTTGGGCCCCCACCGCGCGCCGGACCTCCGCACCGGGCAGTGGAGGGACGAACGTCTCGGGCACGACACGGGTGAGCTGCACCAGCGCGGCCTCCGACACCTCGGCGGGTAGCACCCCGTCGACGATGAGGAACACGTCGCTCTGGAACTGTGCACCCTCGTGTCGGGCGCGCACCTGGGTGACCATCCCGTACAACATGATCGGCTCACCCGTGGGCAGTACACGCCGGATGGCGACGACGTCGTCGAGTTGGAGGCTGGCACCGGGGGCGACCGCCACCCAGAACTCGAGCGGGGTGGCGTCGTCGGTGCCGAGCACACGGCCGACCACCTCCGGATCGGGCGGGCTGTCCATACCGGCCACACTATTTGCGAGCCCCGACAGCGAACCCCGGCCGAGCGGTCGCCGCCCGCGGCCCCGGCAGGCGACGATGTCCGCCCGAGCGCGTACTAACCGCGAGGTGCCATCGGATCGATCCGGAACTCGCGTCGGAACGAACCCGACACGCGGCCGTCGGAGACGTCGAATCCGAAATGATCCGAGAGGGCGGCGAGCACCTTCTCGTGCTGTTCGAGGCGATCGCGCTGCACGGTGGAGGGATCGTCCAGCGACGTCTCGGCCCTCATGCTGAACCAACCGTCTCCGGCGCTCAACTCGAGGTTGAGGACGTCGCCGGTGCCGACCTCGATCAACGCCGAACTCACCTCGGACGCGTTGGTACGGACGTCCTCGACGATCTCGGGATCGAAGTCGAGCGCGGCGGCCATGGCACCGGAGGTCATCCGGATGGTGCGCAGCCACCGCGGTGCCCGGGGCACCTTGAGATCGATGTGGGCTGCGGGGACCTCGGCCTCGACGACGACGTGGGCCCCGGAGCGTACGGTGACGGCGGCGGAGGAACCCCCGCGTGAAGGCCCGGCGATCATCCGAGGAAGTCGGTGAGGCCGGTGACGTCGAGCAGCCGCTGCACGACCCGGCTCGCTCCCACGATCGAGAACCGACGGCCCCGCTCGGCCACCCTCGTCTTGGCTCCGATCACCTCACGCAGGCCCGTCGAGTCGATGAAGGTCACCTCGGTGAGATCCATCCTCAGGTCGGTCTCGGCCCCGGTACACGCCTCATCGACGGCAGTGGCGAGCGTCGGCGAGGTGGACAGGTCGATCTCGCCCGCGGCCCGCAACAGCACCGCCCCCTCGACCTGCTCCACGGTGACGCGAAGGTCGCTCGTCTCGAGAGGCATCGCCCTGAGGCTATCGGAGCGCGAACACCCCGACACGCCGCGTCGTTCAGTCCGGGACCGTCGGGCGGAGGTGCTCGTCGATCCAGCTGACGACCACGTCGAGCACCTCGTCGCGCTCGGGCTCGTGGTGGAGCTCGTGGAAGGCACCCGGCCATGTCCGGAGGGTCTTGTCGGCCGAGGAGACCTCCCGGAACAAGCGCTCCGAGCCGTCGGGTGCGGTCAGGCGGTCGGCCTCACCGTGCAGGATCAGCACCGGCCGGGTGATCCTCGCCGCGTCGGAGTGCGCGGCGGCCATCGCCACGGAGAGTTGGCGTCCGGTGCCAGCGCTCATCCTTCCCCGGTAGTTCAGGGGGTCGTGCTCGTAGTCGGCCCTGACGTCGTGGTCCCGCGAGATCGCCGTCCCGTCCAACACGATGGTGGGAAGCCTCGGTGCGAGCCTGCCGAGGACGTTGGCCATCGCCACCAACGGCGCAGGGATGGAACCGGCCGCGGCGAGCGCCGCGCTCGCGATCACCATGCCCGCGAAAGCCGAATCGTCACGCTCGGCGAGCCGGACGACGGCCAGACCACCCATCGAATGTCCGTAGAGGAACAAGGGACGGTCGCCGTGGACCTCGTCGACGTACTGGGCCACCACGTCGACGAGGCCTTCGAAGTCCTCCACCACGCCCTTCGGGCCGGCGGAGCGACCGTGGCCGGGCAGGTCGAGCGATGCCACGCGCAACCCGGCGGCGGTCAGGCGCCGCGCGACCGGTTCGTACCGAGCGGAGTGTTCGGCATAGCCGTGCACGAGCACCAGGTCCGCGACCGCCGCACCGTCGGGCGCCCAGTCGATCGTGTGGACGGCACCGGACCGAACCCGTTCGGACGCCGGGTTGAACGTTGACGTCGAGGTCTTCATCGGTCCCGTCCTACCAGAAGCGGCCGCTTCGCGGATCGACCGAGGACGTCACCAGACGGCGTCATCGTCGAGTTCGAACCACACGATCTTGCCGCGCGGCGCGGTCGGCACCACACCCCAGCGGCGGCTGAGGTTCTCGACGATCGCGAGGCCGCGCCCGGTCGGTTCGCCCATGTCCGGCGAGCACACCACCGGTTCACCGTCGGAGTTGTCCGACACTGCAACGCGAAGTCCGGCAGGAAGGGCGACGACCTCCACCACCCCACCCGATGCACCGTGCTCGACCGCGTTGGTGACGACCTCGCTCACCAGGAGCTCCGCGACCGCTCCCACGTCGCCGAGTCCCCAGCTTCGAGCGGTGGACGCCACGAAGCGACGGGCGACCCGCGGTGACACGACCTCGTAGGCGAACTCCATCCGGGCCTCACGAAGGCCTTCGGAGGGCCAGGTGGCCGCCGCTTCGTCGACCCCGTCCATGGATGTCAACGCCCTCCCGCCGAGGCCACACCGTCCCCGGGGGCGGACGCGGGGATCGCGGCGGAGCCGGACGCGGCCAGATCGGGGAACACCTTCGAGACCTTGGACCACACGTAGGAACCGTACGGACCGTCGAACAGATGGGGATCGACACCGTCCCACCGGGTGCCCGCCGCGTCAGCGGCGCCCGCCGGCCTCCCGGCCACGGCGTCGCCGAGCAGATTGGGGACCCGGGCATACCAGCCCGGGTCGAAGAAGCACGCAATGGAGCGCTTCCCATTCGACGTCGTCAGCACACGGTGTCGGGTCGCCCGATAGCGCCCGCCGGTGGCGCGCTCGAGCATGTCGCCGATGTTGCAGAACAAACCGGCACCGGGGTCGACGTCGACCCACCGACCACCGGCGTAGACCTGCAGACCCGGTCCGTCGGTGTACAGCATGGTCAACAGGCCGTAGTCCGTGTGTTCGCCGACGCCGAACGCACCGTCGGGACCACCGGTCCGGGCACGCTCCCGGGCCGGATAGTGGAACACCCGCAGGAGGACGAGCGGATCCTCGACGAGGGCGAGCAGACGTCCTGAGACACCGAGCCCGCGATCGAGGAAGTCCACGAGGGAACGTCCGAGGCCGGACAACCCGGCGAGGACACTCGGCACGGTGGAGGCCATCGACGCGGGGACCGCGGGATACAGGTTTCGTCCGTGCATGGGCGGCACCGTCGCCCGAGCGGCACCCCGTCCGTCGCCCACGACCACATCGTCGGCGACGGTCTCGTCGTCGGTGCCGAAGTACAGCCCCTCCTTGTGGTCGGCCGCTCCGGAGGTCAGTTCCCCGCCGACGGGAAACCACCCCCGCCACGCGGCGCCGGAGTGCTGCATGGCGACGGCCGCCTTCTCGGGCTCCGGCAACGCGAAGAAGGTCGCGGACTCCGAGAGGAGGCGTGACAACGACGCGAGAGGAACGGGAGACCCGTCCACGACGAAGCAGCCGGCGCCGCTACATGCGTCATCGAGCGCGTCGACGAGACGATCCTCGGAATCGTCCAGGTCGATGCGAGGGACGTCCCTCATTGGGCCAGTCTGTCATGCCGCCGGTCGGTTTCCGCCACGGTCGCCTGTGCGATACGACACGCTCCGCTATGCGGCGAGCGCCCGCGGCGAAGCGGCGGGATCCCGACGACCGACGGGGAGGTGGTCCGTAACACGAGCGACGAGCAACCCGTCCCGCTCGAGTGCGGCCCAACAGACCCGACGGAACCGCTGTTCGTCGGCTCGGGACATCGGGGGGCCGGGTGCGCCGTGGGTGGGAGTGTTGGCGACGAGGAACCCGTCGATGAGGTCCGACTGGACGGCAGCGGACGGCCGGCCGGCGACCCGGATCGCAATCACCGGCACATGGCCCTCGACGCGGCGGATGGTGCGGTCGGCGGGGTCCGCACCCCGAGGACCTCCCACCGCGGACGCAGTGCGAATCACCGGGACCATCAGCCCGAACCCACGTGCGGCGCGAGAGACAGCCCGGACCGAATCGGCGAAGTGCAACGACGTGGATCCCATGGGAGACATCGTCGCGGCGAGGGGTGACAGTCGGGCCACACGACGGCGACGACACCGACCTGGCGCCGTCGCGTGGCCCGGGCGGGTTAGCGTGGTCACCACAACCGAGTCACGAAGGGGAGTACCCCACAAGTCCGGCATCGTCATCACGGAGCGTCCAGCCCCGGTGCCGGCACCGCGAATCGTCGCCGCCTGCGGGTCCGGTATCGAGGCGGTGGGGAAGACCTTCGGTTCGTCCGACGATCCGAAGGAATGCCCATGCCCCCGTCCAACCCCGACACCATGCCGGTTCCGCAGCACCGTCCCCTCGACGACGCGGCCGGCGCCGTTATCGACACACCGTGGTCCATCGGGGCCGACGAGGTGCTCTCGGCGGCGGGGACCACCGGCGCCGGGCGCAGCACGGCCCAGGTGGAGGCGCTACTCGACCGTCACGGCCCCAACGAACTCACCGCCCAACCACCCACCCCGCTGTGGCGGCGCTTCGTCGACCAGTTCCGATCGGTGCTGATCGGCCTGCTCGTGCTCGGCGCCGCCGGCGCGGCGGCGGTCGGCGACATCAAGGACGCGATCGTGATCACGGTCGTCCTGGTCATCAACGCCATGCTCGGCGTCGTCCAGGAATCGCGGGCCGAACGGTCCCTCGACGCGCTCCGTTCGATGCTCACCCCCACCGCCAAGGTGCGGCGCGACGGCAAGATCCGCGAAGTGGACGCGACGCTGCTCGTACCCGGCGACGTGGTGTTGTTGGAGGCCGGCGACCGCGTCCCGGCCGACGGACGCGTGGTGGTCGCCTACGACGTATCCGCCGACGAGTCATCCCTCACCGGCGAGTCGATGGCCGTCCACAAGTTCACCGAACCGGTCGAGTCCGGCACCGCGCTCGGAGACCGGAGTTCGATGCTGTGGATGAACACCACGCTCACCCGCGGCCGCGCCGAGATCGTGGTGACCGCCACCGGCATGTCCACGGAGATGGGCCGCATCGCTGCGCTGCTCGCGTCCGCCGACGACGTCGAGACGCCGCTCGCCAAGCAGTTGGATGGACTCGGAAAGCGGCTCGCGATGGTCGCCGGGGCGGCAATGCTCGCCTACCTGGGCGTGGGCATGCTGCGCGGGGAGACGTTCAGGGAGATGATCGGCTCGGCCATCGGGCTCGCGGTCGCGGCGGTTCCCGAAGGGTTGCCGGCCGTCGTGACCGTGACCCTGTCGCTCGGGGTGCACCACGTCGCCAAGCGTGGTGCGGTGGTGAAGAACCTCGCCAGCGTCGAGACCCTCGGCTCGACCTCGACCATCTGTTCGGACAAGACGGGCACGCTCACGATGAACCGCATGACGGCGGTGGAACTGCAGGGCTTCGGCGAGCGGCTCGACCCCGTCGCGGGTCACGACCTGAGGGGCACCCCGTGGCAACGACTGATCGAGGCGGCGTCGCTGGCGTCGGACGCCGTGGTGGACGATTCGGGGCCCGATCGCGTCAGCGTCGGCGACCCGACCGAGGTCGGCATCGTCGAGCTCGCCGCCGACCAGCACCTCGACATCGCGCCCTACGCGTCGAGCACGCCCGCATCGCCGAGGTGCCGTTCGACTCGGCCCGCAAGTTCATGGTGGTGGTCGTCGACGCCGGGGAAGGCCGGCAGGAGTTGCTGGTGAAGGGAGCGGTGGACCGGCTGGTCGACCGTTGCAGCACGGTCGCGACCTCCGACGCGTCCGTGCCCTTGGACGAAGGTCACCGTCGACAGATCGACGAATGGGTCGACGCGGCGGCCTCGGAGGGCCGGCGCATGCTCGCGCCGTCGCCCGTCGCCCCGTGACGCTGGACACCGCGGAGCCGCCCACCCAACAGGAGTTGCTGGACATGCTCGGCGGCCTCGAGCTGATCGGGCTCATCGGCCTCGCAGACCCGCCGAGGCCCGAGGCCGCCGAGGCGATCGGCCGAGCGTTGCATGCCGGTATCGACGTCAAGATGATCACCGGCGACCACCCGACGACCGCGACCGCGATCGCCCGTGAGCTAGGTATCGGTGGCGATACGGTCAGCGGTACCACCCTCGACGAGTGGGACGAGGCGACGCTCGACGAGCGGGTGGAGCAGACCGGCGTGTTCGCGCGGGTGTCACCCGAGCACAAGATCCGGATCGTCCGGGCGTTGCAGCATCGCGGTCACGTGACGGCGATGACCGGTGACGGGGTCAACGACGCTCCATCGCTGAAGCAGGCCGACGTCGGCGTCGCGATGGGCATCACCGGGACCGAGGTGTCCAAACAGGCCGCCGACGTGGTGCTCGCCGACGACCAGCTCGCCTCGATCGTCGGCGGGGTGAGCCAGGGCCGCTCGATCTACGACAACATCGTGCGCTTCGTGCGCTTCCAGGTGGCCACCAACGTGGGTGCCATCATCACACTGGTCGGGAGCCAGCTCGCCGGGTTGCCCCAGCCGTTCGCGGCGATCCAGCTGCTGTGGATCAACATCATCATGGACGGCCCACCCGCGATGGCACTGGGCAGCGACCCTCCCCGCGCCGACGTGATGGACGATCCCCCGCGGCCGGCCGGGGCGTCGATCCTCAACGCTCACCGACTCCGGGTACTGCTGTTGCACGGCTCCGTGATGGCGGCAATTTCCCTGGGCCTGCTGGCGTGGGCCAGACCCCGCTACGGAACCGGGGTCGCCACCACCATGGCGTTCTGCGCCTTCGTGTTCTGCCAGGTGGTCAACGCCCTCAACGTGCGGGTGCGACGGACGCTGTTCTCGGCCGAGACCCTGCGCAACCGCGTGCTGTGGGTGGCGCTCGGCGCCGTCGCGGTGCTGCAGGTGCTGGTCGTGGAGGTGCCACCGCTTCGTCGGCTGTTCGAGACGTCGGATCTGACGCTCGGCCAATGGGGCATCTGCGTCGGCGCCGCGCTGACCCTGGGCGTGATCGACGAGGTCCGCCGCCTGGTCACGGTGCGCTGAGCAGCGGCCGGGATCGGGAGTCGACCATCGCCACGGCGACCTCGCCACGCCCCGACATGACACCCCGTTCGGCGAGCTTGCGCGCCGTGCACGCGACCCGGCTGTCGAACGATCCCACCGCCCGGTTGTAGCCGGTGACCGCACGGTCGAGGTGGGTGCCGACCGAGCCGAGGTGCTCGGCGAACACGCCGAGCCGTTCGTGCAGTTCGCGACCGAGTTCCACGATCTCCAGCGCCGTGTCGGCTGCCCGCTGCTCACGCCACCCCACCGCAACGGCGCGCAGTACGGCCAACAACGACGTCGGGGTGACGAGCAGCACCCCGACGCGCGCCGCACGGTCGAACAGTGCGGCATCCGCGTCGAGCGCGGTGGCCAGGAAGTGGTCGCCGGGGAGGAACAGCAACACCAACTCGACCGCGTCGGGGACGATCTCGGTGTATCGCCGACCGGCCAACGCCGTGACATGCGCGCCCACGGCCTTGGCGTGGTCACGATGCAGGCGGTCCCGCTCATCGATGTCGTCGACCGCAGAGGCGGCGAGGTACGCGTCGAGGGGCGCCTTCGCGTCGACGACGGCGGCGCGGGAGTTGGGGAGCCGTACGAGCACATCGGGGCGGGCGGCGCCACCGGCGAATGCCGCCTGTTCGACGAAGTCGGCGTGTGCGGCCATCCCCGACAACTCGAGCACGCGGCGGAGCTGCACCTCACCCCAGGTGCCGCGGACCCGGTGATCACGCATGGCCGTGGCCAGGCGTGCCGTCTCGTCGCGGGTGAGGCGATGCGCGTCCGCGAGGTCGGCCACCACCGCCCGCAGGCCGTCCGAATCGGCCTGTCGCTGCCGTTCGAGCGCCGCGAGCCGCTCCGCCATCTCGGCAAGGTCGCGGTGCACCGACTGCGAATGCTGCGCCAACGTCGCGTCGGAACGCTCCTGCAGGGCGGAATAGCGGACATCGGCCAGACGCACCAGCGCCTCACCCTGCCCGTCGAGCGCCATACCCACGGCCCGTTCGAGCGACTCGGGGCCGCCGCCGGGCCCCGCTCCGACACCGCTCAGGCGCCCGATCAGCACCACGCACGCGGCAACGGCAAACGCCAACGCCACCGACACGATCAACAGGAACGTCTCCATCGGCGGGACCTTACGGACGAGGGGTGACAGGCAGCAGCCAACCGCGCCCGCATCGCCCCTCGGCAGGCGCCGGGAGGATGTGAGCCCACCCGAATGCCGGCGAAGGCGCACCCGTAGCCTTTCGAGATGGCCGCCACACCCGGACCCGTCGACGCGGCACAGGCCATCGGCTATCCGGACCTGCCCATCACCGCGCGACGCGACGAGTTGATCGAGGCGATCACCCACCATCAGGTGCTGGTGGTGGCGGGCGCGACGGGATCGGGAAAGAGCACCCAGTTGCCCAAGTTGTGCCTGGAAGCGGGCCGGGGCTCACTCGACGAACGGAACGGCCGACACCGCTGGATCGGTCACACCCAGCCCCGACGCATCGCCGCGCGGGCGATCGGCGCACGGCTCGCCGACGAATTGGGCCCCGCGTGGGAGGGACGGGTCGGCGTCAAGGTCCGCTTCACCGGGGAGGTGGCGCCCCCGACTCGGGTGAAGGTGATGACCGACGGCATCCTGTTGTCGGAGATCCGTCGCGATCGCGAGCTCCGCCGCTACGACACGTTGATCGTCGACGAAGCGCATGAGCGCTCGCTCAACGTCGACTTCCTGCTGGGCTACCTCAAGGGTCTGCTCCCCCGCCGGCCCGACCTTCACGTGATCGTCACCTCGGCGACCATCGACACCGCGCGCTTCGCTGCCCACTTCGACGACGCACCCGTGATCGAGGTGGAGGGCCGCAGCCACCCCGTCGAGATCCGCTACCGCCCCCTCGACCCCGGCGGCACTCCGACCGACCACGCAGATGACGTCGCGCCGCGCGATCAGAACACCGCCATCTGCGACGCGGTACGCGAACTGCATCGCGAGCACCGCGGTGACATGTTGGTCTTCTGCAGCGGCGAACGGGAGATCCGCGACGCCGCCGCGGCGATCGGGGACCTCGGCCTCGCCGACACCGAGGTGTTCCCGTTGTTCGCCCGACTCTCCAATGCCGAACAGCAACGCGTGTTCCAGGCCCACCGTGGTCGCCGCATCGTGATCGCAACCAACGTCGCGGAGACCTCGATCACCGTGCCGGGCATCGACGCCGTGATCGACGTGGGGACCGCGCGCGTCTCCCGCTACAGCGCCCGCACCAAGGTGCAACGCCTCCCCGTAGAACCCGTCAGCCAGGCGTCGGCCAACCAACGCGCCGGACGGTGCGGCCGAACCGGACCGGGTGTGTGCATCCGGCTCTACTCCCTCGACGACTTCGACGCCCGGCCCGAGTTCACCCAGCCGGAGGTACAGCGGACCAACCTCGCGGCCGTGGTCCTGCAGATGGCGACGCTCCGTCTCGGCGAGGTCAGGGGATTCCCCTTCATCGACCCTCCACCCGATCGCAACGTCCGCGACGGCATCGCGCTGCTCGAGGAGTTGGGGGCCGTCGACCCGTCGCTGCCGAGCACCGCCCGGGGATGGGTCACGCCCATCGGACGTCGCCTTGCCCGCCTGCCGATCGATCCGCGACTCGGCCGCATGCTGCTCGCCGCGGCCGCGGAGGGCACTGGCGGAGGTCTCGGTCATCGTCGCGGCACTCTCCATCCCCGACCCCGCGAAAGCCCGGCGGATCGCCGTGACGCCGCACGTCAGGCACACGCGGTGCACGCACACCCTTCCTCGGACTTCCTCTCCCTGCTGAATCTCTGGCGTCATCTCGAGGTGCGACGGGCCGAACACTCGGGCAACCGGTTCCGGCGGATGTGCCGCGACGAGTTCCTCAACCCGGTCCGGGTGAGGGAATGGCAGGACCTGCACGGCCAACTCCTGTCCGCGATGCGCGACCTCGGCGAACGCCCGAACACCGTCGCCGCGTCGGAGGACTCGATCCACCGGGCGTTGTTGGCCGGTCTGCTGTCCCACATCGGCGAACGCGACGACCGCGAGCGTGCCGGCGTCCCGGGGTCCCCCTCCGGACGAGGGGCCAGGGGCGACGCCGACCGGCACCGACGCGGCGTTCGCGAGTACCGGGGGGCGCGACAGGCGACGTTCGCGATCGGCCGCGACTCGGTCACCTCCAAGGCGCCGCCACCGTGGGTGATGGCCGCGGAGCTCGTGGAGACCAACCGCATGTGGGCACACACCGTGGCACCGGTACAGGTCCGCTGGATCGAACGCGTCGGCGCGCACCTGGTGCGGCGCAGCCACAGCGAACCGGAATGGGACCGCGCCCGCGGTGCCGCGCACACCCTCGAGCGGATCACCCTCTACGGCGTCGTGCTGGAGCCACGGCGACGGGTCGGGCTCGCCCGCATCGACCCGACCGGCGCGCGAGAGATGTTCGTGCACCACGCGCTGGTGCTCGACGACTGGGACACCCACCACCGCTTCGTCGAGCACAACCGGGAGGTCCGCGCCGAGGCCGAGCGCCTGGTTGCTCGCACCCGTCGCGGCGACCTGCTCGTCGAAAGGGATCGCCTGTACGACTGGTTCGACGAGCGGATTCCCCCACACGTCACCTCCGCCGCGGCATTCGACAAGTGGTGGCAGCAGGCGCGGACCGAACATCCCGACCTGCTGTGCCTGTCGGTACGCGATCTGGTCGACGCCGACGTCGAGGCGGACCTCGACACGACCGGGTTCCCCGAAACCTGGGAGACCGCGGGTCTGCGGCTTGGGGTCGACTACGAGTACGACCCCGTCGACGAGCGCGACGGGGTCGTGATCACCGTCCCGGTCGCCGCGATCGCCCGTCTCTCCCAGGACGAGTTCGACTGGCTCGTGCCGGGGCTGCGCGTCGAGTTGGTCGAGGCGCTGCTGCGCACGATGCCCAAGCCTCTCCGGCGGCTGTTCGTCCCGATCCCCGAAGTCGCCGCAGAGGTCGCCGCGACACTCGACCCGACCTCGGGCACCGGTCCGGTGGTCGGGGTGCGGGCAGCCTTGAACGCGATGCTCAGCGATCCGCTGCCCCCCGATGCCCTGGCGATCGAGCGGTTGCCCGCCCGGCTGCGACCGACCTTTCGGGTCGTCGATGCCGCGGGATCCGAGCTCGGGTCGGGCCCGGACCTGGCAGGGCTCGCCGCCCGCTTCGCCGACGTGTCGCGTTCGGATTCCGCGGCGCTGGGCGCCGATCTGATGCGCGAGGGCCTGACGACGTGGCCCTCGCCGCCACTGCCGGCGGTAGTGAGCGACTCGACCGGTGTTGGACGGGCCTATCCGGCGCTGGCCGACCGGGACGGTCGAGTCGACGTGGTGATGTGTGCGACCGTAGGGGAGCAGGCGACCACCAACTGGGACGGGATCCGGCGCCTCCTGCGGCTGGGGGCACACGCCCCTGCCCGCGCCGTCGACGCGGCGTTGACCGACCGGGACCGACGCCTGATGGACACCACGGGGGTGCAACGCAAGGTCGACTGGTATCACGACGTCGTGCACTGCGCACTCGACGCGGTGATGACCGCTCACGGTCCTCTTCCGACCGACGCCGAGGACTTCGACCGCCTCCGGGCCGAGGTCGCCGACCGGCTCGGAGGCCTGATCGCGGAGATCGGCCGCCACGCGGTACGGCACCTCGAGGCGATCGCCGCGATCCGCACACGGCTCGCGTCCATGTACTCCGAACGCCTGGATACGACCGTCCGTGACGCGACCGAACATCTCGACCGGTTGGTGTTCGAGGGATATCTCACGGCCGTCGGTCACGAGCGCCTGGCCGACCTCACGCGCTATCTGACGGCGTTGGAGCACCGGCTGGCAACCGCCGGCAACGACATCGCCCGCGACGGTCGCCGGACGCACACCTGCCGGTCGGTCGAAGCCGCATACGATCGGCTGTGCGAGACGGTGCCGTGGTCGCCCGAGGTCGAGGCCCTCGCGTGGAGCCTGGAGGAACTGCGCGTCGCTACGTTCGCACAGCACCTCGGCACCGCGACCCCGGTCAGCGCCGTGCGGATCGAACGCCGGATCCGCCGCCTCGCCGGTGCGAGTTGAGCCGGGACCTGCCCGGTCTCGATCCACCGGTGTGGGGCCGTACCCGACGGTCTGAGGCCGCGATTCCGGCCTACCCCTGCCCGGAAGCGACCTCGGATGGGCCGTACGACGACGCGGCCCGTCCCCGGCGCACCCTCCTAGGGTGGCGCGTGTGAGCGACGACCCGGTGCCGGACGCGACACCGGAACCGACGCGGCACCTGCCCGCAACGGCGCTCCGTGCCCTGTTCATGGTCGTTCGGGTCGCGGTGCTGGGAACGGCCGTGCTCCTTCTCGCGCCGCGCCTGGGCACCGCCACCGAGACGGTCGGGCCCGGTTCGCTCGCCATCCGGTTCGAACCCGCCACGTCCGGTCGGACCGTCCTTGCGCTCCCACCCATCGGCACGGCCTCCGCGGCCACGCACCGCGGACCGGTCCAGGTCTCCCTCGAACTCCGCTCCCTGCGCGTCGAGAGCCTGTTCACGAAGACGGGCACCATCGACCGCGACGCCATCGGCGACTCGGTCCGCCGCGATCTCACACCGGCGCTCACCCACGCGGCCGTACGGCTCGTCCTGACCGCCGCGCTCGTCGGCCTGGTCGCGTCGCTCGCCCTGTTCCGCCGCCGTCCACGGACCGCGCTGATCGGCCTGCTGGGAGGTGCCGTGATCGGCGGAGCACTCGCCGGCTCGACCGCGGTCGGCTTCGACCCCAAGGCATTCGACGAGCTCACGTACTCGGGACCGATCACCTCGGGTCGCCAGATGCTCGCAGCGGTGTCGGGGAGCGCCGGGCCGATCGCCGAACGAGCGTCGGTCCTGGCCGAGAAGGTGTCGTCGCTGTACTCGGTCGCATTGTCGGACAGGATCGCCGACTCCGAGGCCGACACGGTGATCCTGCACATCTCCGATCTGCACCTCAACCCGTTGGGCGCGCAACTCGCACGTCGCCTCGCGGCGGACTTCGACGTCGATGCAGTGTTGGACACCGGTGACACCACGTCGTTCGGCACGCGGTTCGAAGGGGTGTTCGCCGACCAGCTCGCCGACTTCGGCGTGCCCTACCTCTACGTCGCCGGCAACCACGACACCGACGAGAACCGGACGGCGATCAAGTCCAAGCCGGGGGTGCTCGCTCTCGACCGGACCGAGGTGACCGTGGGTTCGGTTCGGATCGTAGGCTTCGACGACCCCGTGATCACCCAGGCCGAGCCGGTCACCCTCACCCAACGAAACCGTCGCCAACGGAACGCGTTCCCGGCTCTGCGCAGGATCGTCGCGGCCGAACACCCCGATCTCGTGGCCGTGCACGATCCCTTCATGATCGGTGCGGTCGCCGGGAGGGTGAAGGCCGCGGTGGCCGGGCACGGACACCGGACACGCCTCGGCGTACGCGACGACACGGTCGCGTGGATGGTCGGCTCGACAGGGGCCACCGGTCTGGGATCGCTGCTCGTCGAGGCGGACCTTCCGTCCTCCGCCGCGTTGTTGCGCTTCCGGAACGGACACCTGATGACGATCGACGAACTGGAGGTGATCGGCACCCGCGGCGACCTCGTGATCCGACGCCACACCGTGTCGGATCCCTCTCGCCTGCGCCCCGCCGACTTCCTGGACGAACCCATAGAGGAGGGGACCGGAGTCACGACCACCACCGCCGACGAGGTGGACTCGACCGCGACCACCGCCGACCCCGACAACGGCAGCGCGGACCGCCCCGAGACCGGGTCCGACGACGTGACGGTCACCACCCGCTGAGTGGCCCGAGACGGACGTCCTCGACATCGTCGGCGCGGTTCTGGGAGGCTCCGACCCATGGTGGCCATGCTCGAGATCGACTCGGTGCACAAGTCGTACGGGTCGCACCGGGCGCTCCGCGGAGTTTCCTTCGACGTGGCCTCCGGTGAGGTGTGCGGCCTGCTGGGCCCCAACGGTGCGGGCAAGACCACGCTGGTGTCGATCGTCGCGTCGTTGCTCCGGGCGGATTCGGGCACGGTGCGGGTCGACGGTGTCGACGTCGAACAGGGTGGGCGCACCACACGATCCAAAGTGGGTCTCGCCGGTCAGGAGACCGCTGTGTACCCCACGATCACCGTGTGGGAGAACCTCGTGCTCTTCGCCGACCTCGCCGGACTGCGCGGCCCGCTCCGCGCGGCGCGCATCGACGAGGTCGCCGGCTCGCTGGACCTTGCCCACCTGCTCACGCGACCGGCACACGACCTGTCCGGTGGTGAGCGACGTCGCGTCCACACCGCGATGGCACTGATGCACCATCCCGCGGTCGTGCTGATGGACGAACCGACCACCGGCGTGGACGTCACCACCCGCAACCACCTGCTGGCCGAGGTGCGACGGCTGGCGGCCGATCGAGGTGCCGCGGTCCTGTACTCCACCCACTACCTGCACGAGATCGAACAACTCGACGCGTCGGTCGTCATCATCGACCACGGCGAGGTGGTCACCAGCGGTCACGCCGCCGAGTTGGTCGAGCGGTACGGCGACAGCGTCGTGGAGTTCCACCTCGGCCTCGACGAGGCGCAACTCGCCGCGAACGGATTCGAGGCCACCTCGCTCACCGGATCCCCCGGGACGACGACGACGGCGGCGACCGTCGCCCGGACCGACGGCGGCTGCCGGCTGACCGTCCGCGGCCAGCTACCGGGCCGGGCCATCGCCGAGGTCGTCACCGCGTTGGGGCCTCTCGCCGACCGCGTGCGCGACGTGGACGTGGCCACCCCCAACCTCGAGCAGGTCTTCACCGCTCTCACCGGCCGCCCTTACACCGACGAGGAGACGGACGCGGACGACCCCGGGGCGACCCCGTGAGTACGGTCGTCCCGGGTACCTCTCGGCGACGGTGGCCTCGACGCTCCGGGCGCCTCGGGCGGATCGGGGCGATCGCTCGCCACGACGCGCGGATCCTCCGCAACGACCCCGTGTTCGTCGTGGTGTTCACGATCATGCCGATCGCGTACATGGCGTTCACCAGGGGGGCCTTCGGCCTGGTCGACGCGAAGGGTTCGGGCGGCAACGGTGCGGCGCAGGTGGTACCGGGTGGAGCGGTCCTGTTCAGCGGGTTCCTCGTCGGCAACCTCGGCTTCGCCGTATTCCGTGAGCACGGATGGCACACGTGGGAACGGCTCCGGGCGACGGCGCTCGACACCACCGAACTGATGGTCGGCAAGTCGATCGTGCCCACGGCCACGCTCGTGTTCCAGCTCGCGGTGCTCCTCGGCCTCGGCACGCTGCTCTTCGACCTGGAGGTTGCGGGCTCATGGTTCGCGTTCCTCACCGTCGCCGCGCTCCTCACGGTGATGGAGGTGACCCTCGGGTTCATGTTGCTGGCGGTGTGCCGTTCGGTCCTGCAGCTCAACGCGCTCACCAACCTGGGCGCGATGCTGTTGAGCGGGCTCGGCGGTGCGCTCACCCCCGTCCAGACCCTGCCGACCTGGGCGCAGCATCTCGCCCCCGCGACACCCGCGTACTGGGCGATGCGCGGCTTCCGCTCGACCGTCGACGGTGGGGGCTTCGCCGAGATCGCCGCGCCGGCCGCCGTGCTGCTCGGCTTCTCGCTGACGTTCGCGCTCATCGCCGCGAAGGCCTTCAGCGTGGAGGCGGCCAAGGTCTCGTGGGAGTAGCGGCTCCTCTGACTTGGGCGCGAAGAGAGGGCGGCATCCAGCCAGGCCGCCCGCCCACGGGCCACGCGCCGCTCAGAGCGTCCAGAGTCCCGAGGTGATGGCGTCGACCTCGTCGGCCACCGACACCGTGGCCCCGATGTCGATGCTCCCCTCGCCATCGGGTCCCCTGCCGGCCCGGTCGGGTGACACCTCGTCGAACAAGGACCGAACCGGCCACAGGAACCGGCTGATCGGCGCGAAATTGTGCCGGTCACCCACCCCCTGGCGCTTGTGGTGATAGCGCAACGGCACGTACACCTCGAGCACGTCACGGGCCCGGGTGAGCGCCACGTACATGAGCCGCCGCTCCTCCTCGAGCCCGTCGGGACTCGACAGCGCCATATCCGCGGGGAAGTTGCCGTCGGCGGCGTGGAGCACGTGCACCGCCGACCACTCGCACCCCTTCGCCGAATGGACCGTCGACAGCGTGAGGCACTCGTCGTCGAGATGCGGCTCGCCCGCCAGGTCGCCCGTTCCGCTGGGCGGTTCGAGCATCAGCTCGGTGAGGAAGCGGGACCGCGACTCGTAACCCGTGGCGCTCACCTGCAACTGGTGCAGATCGCCCGCACGCATCTCGGGACGGTCGTACCGCCGCTCGAATCCCGCCTCGCTCCAATCGGCCAGCCGCTCCACCTGTACCGCCACCGGTGGCGCGCCGGCTCCGTCGGCACCGCGGCACTGCACCAGGACCTCCACCAGCGAGGCGTACTCCTCGCGGGCGGCGGCGGGAACCGGCACCTCCCCGTCGAGGAAGGGGTCGAGGGGGTTCGCGACCGTGGCACGCACCGCCCCGGCGGCCACGACACCGGCAGGATCGGGCGCCACCGACCCGTCGACCCCGTCGAGGCCGATCGCCTCCATGATCCGCCGGCCCGTTGCGGGGCCGACGCCGGGAAGGCTGCGCAAGACCCGGCTCCACGCCAGCTCGTCGAACGGATTGTCGAGGATGCGCAGCAACGAGACGAGGTCCTTCACGTGCGCGGCCTCGAGGAACTTCAGACCGCCCCACTTCACGAAGGGGATGTCACGTTTGGCCAACTCCAACTCTAGGAGGTCGGCGTGGTATCCGGTTCGGAAAAGGACCGCCTGCTCGGCCAACGACACGCCCTCCTCGCGGAGGTCGAGGATCGAATCGGCCACCGCCGTCGACTGGGCGACCTCGTCGTGACAGGTGACCAACCGGGGGCGACGGGTGCCGCTCCGATGCGGACGAAGCACCTTGGTGAAGTGCCGGTCGGACTGTCCGAGCACGGCGTTGGCCACGTCGAGCACCGGGCCGATCGAGCGATAGTTGTCCTCGAGGGTCACCTGCACCGCACCGGGACGCCGCTCGGCGAAACGCCACATGTTCTCGACCGTCGCCGCCCGGAACCCGTAGATGGACTGGGCATCGTCGCCCACCGCGGTGACGGCGACACCCAGGTCGCCGAGACGGTGCACGATGTCGGCCTGCACCGGGTCGGTGTCCTGAAACTCGTCGACCAACACGTGGTCGAACCGTCCCGCCACCTCGGGGCCGACCTCGGCGGATGCGAGCATGCCCCGCCAGAACAACAACAGGTCGGTGTAGTCGAGCACCCGGCGTGCACGTTTGCGACGTGTGTAGTCCTCGAACAGGGCCGGCAACGCCTCGAGATGGCCGCTCACCCAGGGGAACTCGCCCTGCACGACCTCGACCAGCGGACGTTGGGTCCCCACGACCCGGTCGTAGAGCGCCGAGATGGTCTCACGTTTGGGGAACCGCGTCCCCGATGTGTCGACCGCCGACGCCCGCACCAGGCCGAACATCTCCAAGGCGTCGGCCTGGTCCAGCACGGTGAACGCCGGGTCGAGGCCGACGCCGCGGCCGTAGAGGCGCAACAGGCGGTTGGCGACGGAATGGAAGGTGCCACCCCACACCCGGCTCGCGGCGTTGGCGTCGCCGAGCGCACCGGCACGGTTGACCATCTCGGCCGCGCGGCGGGTGAACGTCAACAACAGGATCCGTGAGGGATCGGTCCCCTCCTCGACGAGGCGGGCGACCCGTGCGGCGAGCGTCGCGGTCTTGCCGGTTCCGGCTCCCCGCGACGACCAGCAACGACGTCGCCTCCGAACGGACCGCCGCATCCTGGCTGTCGTTGAGCCCACGCGACCATCGAGGAGCCCCGTCGAGCGCACCGACCTCCGAACCGACGAACATTCGTTCGTGATCCTACACTGCGCGGCGATGCCCGAGCCCCTCAACGACAGCCAACGGGAGGTGCTCGCACGACTCGGGGCGGCGCCCGCCGACCGGCCGGCCTTCGAGCCGGGGCTACGCGACGCGCTGCGTCGCGAGCTCGAATCGCGCCTCGCACCACTGGTGGAGACCATGGCCGAGGGAGCGACGCTCGTGCTCTCCAAGCACGCGCTCGCGCCGGTTCACGGGTGCGAGGCGAAGTTCGTCGCCGACGAGAAGGAGGGGTTCCAATGGCGTCCGGCGGTCGCCCGCGGGATCGTGGCGCACCGCGCCATCGAGGTCATCTCGGTCAGCCGACGAGAGTGGAGCCCCATCGAAGCCGTCGACGAGGCGATCGCCCGGCTCGAGAACGCCAGGTGGCATCGGCGAGTGGTTGGCCGAGGCCACCGAGGAGCACCTCGACGAGGTGCGGAGCGGCGCGCGCAACGTCGTCACCGCGCTCGCGGAGACCTGGCCGCCGCTCGATCCGCGGTGGTACCCGGTGACCGAGGCGTCGATCGCGGCCGAGTTGTTCGACGGCCGGATCACGCTGCGCGGCAAGCCCGACCTCACCCTCGGACGCGCCGAGGGGACCACGGCCGGCAAGGTGATCGTCGACTTCAAGACCGGCGGTACCTCGATCGACCACGTCGCGGACCTCCGCTTCTACGCCCTCATCGACGCACTGCGCCTCGGCGTCCCACCGCGGCTGTTGTGCTCCGCCTACCTCGACTCGGCCACCCTGCACACCGAGGCCGTCACCGAGGAACTCCTGGAGGCCACGCTCTGGCGGACCGTCGACGCCGCGGCCGCGATCGTCGAACTCCGCGACGACGCCCGCGAGCCTCGCCGCAGCCCGTCGGTGGCGTGCCGCTGGTGCACCTTGCTCACCGACTGCGAACAGGGCCGGGCCTTCCTGGCCGATGAGCCGGACGACTGACCGCCTGGGCCGTCCGAATCACGGATCCGCGCCGTTACACTCCTGGCGATGGCGCCGTCCAAGAAACCCCGGCCATCCGCGGCGCCTCCCGCGACCGACACCCCCCGGAGGCGCAAGGCCCGCCCTCCGGCACCGCAGCGGCGCCCACGCGGCGACCTGACGTCGCCGTCGACGGTCGACCAGGCATGGCTCGACGAGGTCTCCGGTCGCCCGCGACTCGAGCGCTCGACCGATCTCGTCCACGTGCCGGACGCCGAGCGAACGAACGACACCCGCCCCTCCGACGACGAGATCCGACTCGGCGATGTGGACGAGTGGGGCCGATCCGAACGGATGCGCACCTGGGCACGCAGGTTCTACGACCCTCTGTACCGCCGCTACTTCCGGGTCGAGTGGGAAGGACTCGACAAGATACCCACGAGCGGTGGAGCACTCCTCGTCGCGAACCACGCCGGAGCCATCCCCGCGGACGCGCCGGCGATCATGCACGGCATCGAGACCGAGCTGGGCCGACCGGTGTATGGGCTGGCCGACCATCTCTTCCGGCGGATGCCGGTGATCGGCACCATGTGGTCCCGTGTCGGCGGCGTACCCGCGCACCCCGACAACGCCTACCGGCTGCTGCACGACCAGGGCCGGCTCGTCCTCGTTTTCCCGAGGGATCCAAGGGCACCGGAAAGCTGATCGGTGAGCGCTATCAACTCCGGCGATTCGGCAGGGGTGGCTTCGTCGAGATCGCGATGCGCTCCGGTGTACCGGTCATCCCGATCGCGGTGATCGGAGCGGAGGAGGCGATGCCCACACTCGCCCGGCTCCCCCAGGCGCTCAACCCGTTCGGCCTGCCGTACGTACCGCTCACCGCCAACATGTTGGCGTTCGGTCCGCTCGGCCTCGTCACCTACTTCCCCGCCAAGATCCGCATGCGTCCTCGACCCGGTCACCTTCGACGTCGGCCCCGACCAGGAGCGCTACTCACGAAGTCAGGTGATGAGCGCGTCCGAGGCGATCCGGGACTCGATCCAGGCCGAGCTCCACACGATGATCTCCGAGCGGAAAAGCGTCCTGTTCGGATGAGCGGCACCGTCACGACCCTGGAGCCGGCGACGGGACGGGAGCACGGCAAGCGGGTGCTCGTCACCGGTCTCGGTTCGTTCTGGGGTGGGCGGGTCGCGCAGGCGATCGAGCGCCAGGGTGACGTGGAGGTCATCATCGGCCTGGACACCACCGAACCGCGCGTCGAGCTCAACCGCACCGAGTACGTCCGAGTCGACCAGAACTACTCGATCCTCTCCCGGATCGTGCAGGAGGCGGCGATCGACACGATCGTGCACACCTTCCTGGTGGTCGACCCGTCCCAGATCTCCAAGCGTGCAATGCATGAGATCAACGTGATCGGCACGATGAACCTGTTCGCCGCCGCGGGCGCCGCCGAGTCGACGGTCCGGAACGTGATCGTCAAGTCGGCCACCGCCGTGTACGGCTGCACCCCCGAGGACCCCACGTGGTTCGAGGAGCAGACACCACCGTCACGCCCGTTGCGGCGGCCGGTGGAGCGAAGCCTCGAGCAGGTCGAGCACTACGTGCGGGACTTCGCGCTCGACAACCCCCATGTCACGGTGTCGTTGCTGCGCTTCTCCAACGTGATCGGAACCGAGATCGTCACCCCGCTCACCAGGGCACTCGAGTTGCCGATGGTGCCGTCGATCTTCGGTTTCGACCCGAGATTCCAGTTCGTGCACGAGGACGACGTCATCGGGGCGATCCGCTTCGTCCTCGACCAGGACCTGTCGGGCATCTACAACGTCGCCGGTGACGGGCTGCTCCCCTGGAGCGAGGTCGCGGCACTGTGCGGCAAACGCACCTTCCCGTTGATGCCGCTGGTCTCCGAGGCAATGTTCCTGCCGCTCCGCCGCCTCGGGCTGGTCGACCTCCCCGAGGAGTACCTCAACCTGTTGCGCTACGGCCGGGGCGTCGACAACGCGAGCCTCAAGGCGTTGGGGTTCGAGTACCGCTACACCTCCGCAGGCGCGGTGAAGGCCTTCATCGAGGCGGTGCGCCTCCGTGGTGTGATCGGCGCATCGGAACCGCACTACCGCTACGAGCGCGACGTCGAGAACTTCTTCCGACACTCACCGTCCATCGTCCGCAACCGGGCCACCGACAACACCTGACCCGTCGGCCTCCCTCACCGGTTTTGTCGCGCGAAAGTCGCGGCTGGGACGTCGGTTTCGCGCGACAAAACCCCGGGGGGACGCGACGACCTCGTCGGCGATCCGTAGCAACCGGTCGCCGATCGAGGACCAGCGGTAGTTCTCCTCGTAGCACTCCCACGCCGCATCGGCAAGGCGTCGCCGGAGTGCCGGGTCGCCCACGGCGCGAACGCACGCCTCGGCGAAGCCCTCGGCACCGTCGGCCAGCACTACGTGCTCGCCGTCACGGACCTCGATGCCCTCGGTGCCGATCGTCGTCGACACGATCGGGATGCGGTTCGCCATTGCCTCGACCACCTTGAGTCGCGTCCCCGCCCCCGACCGCAACGGCACCACGGCGACGTCGGCACCCTCCAACTCGGGACGGAGGCTCTCGACCTCGCCCACGATCTCCACCCCGTCGATCGAACCGAGCACGGCCACGCTGTCGGCCTCACGGCCAACCACCCGAAAGACCGCACCGGGCACGGCCGTTCGCAACCGACCCAACACCTCGGTCGCGAACCACCTCACCGCGTCGACGTTGGGGGGATAGCCCATCAGCCCCACGAACAGGAACACGGGCCGGTCCCGATCACGCACCTCGGTGTGGTCGACGGGCTCCCAGGCCAGGGTGTAGCCGTTGGGGACGGCCACGGCGTTGGCGCACCCCGACCGGGTTACGTCGAGGTGGCTGCATACCAGCACCCGATCCACACCGGTGGCGGCCTCCCGCTGGACCCTCGCCCATCGCCGCTCGTCGACGAGGTTGAACCACGACGCCACCGCGAATCGACCCCTCGCCGCGGCCCTCGTGACGAGCCCCGCGTCGGGCGACCGCATTGGCCCCATCGTCCTGGTCGTGGCCGCCAGCACATCCTCGAGGTTGTCGAAGTCGACGATCGAAGCGCCACCACCCAGTGCGCCGTGGGTGGGGAACCAGGAGTCGACATGGGAGAAGAACGTGAGGTCGTACCGGTCCCGGTCGACGAGTGCGGCAACCCGTGCGGCCTCGGTGAAGTCCCTCCGTACGAGGCGCCGCGGAAGACCCGACCGGATCCAGGCCGGCATCCAGATGCGCGGCATCGCCTCGGGGCCTTCGGGCGCGTCGATCACCGTCACACCCTCCGGTGGCGGATCCCGGCGTCGACCGGACCCGTCGAGGCACAGCAGATCGACCGGCCCACGACGACGCAGGGCCGCCACCATGTTGGACAGGCGCAGGGTGTAGCCGTCGCGTGCCGGCCACGGATAGGTCTCCGCGACGCACAGGGTGCGCGGCGGGTTCGGCGACCATGCCCCCGCCTGCGGCGCATTCGACGATCCGGTGGCGGGGGTCACGGGCGAACACGGTAGGTGCGAGACTTGGCCCATGTCCCAACTCATCGTCGAACACCACGACCGGGTGGCGGTGCTCACCCTCGACGACCCGGGTCGTCGCAACGCGTTGAACGTCGACCTCTGCGACGAGATGGTCGCCGCGCTCGACTCGCTCGAAGCCGACGACTCCGTGGGGGCGTTGGTCGTGACGGGCCAACCGCCCGCGTTCTGCGCCGGCGCGGACCTCACCCAACTCGGTGAGGCCCAGGACGAGGGCCTCCGACGGATCTACTCGGGATTCCTCCGCCTGGCCGCCACGACCATCCCCTCGATCGCCGCCGTCAACGGTGCCGCGGTCGGCGCGGGGATGAACCTCGCGTTGGCGTGCGACGTACGCCTCGCGGGACGCTCGGCCCGTTTCGACACCCGGTTCGTGGACCTCGGCCTGCACCCCGGCGGCGGGCACACGTGGATGATGCAGCGGATCGTGGGCCCTCAGACCGCGGCGGCGACGATCCTGTTCGGCCAGGCCCTCGGACCCGAGGACGCCGAGAAGGTCGGGCTCGTGTGGCGGACCTTCGGCGACGACGAGTTGTTGGACCGGGCGATCGCGATGGCCGCCAGGGCCGCCGCCGCACCGCGGGGGGTCGCCCGCCGGGTCAAGGAATCCCTCGCGACGATGCCCTCGGTCGACCGGCACGACGAGGCGGTCGAGCTGGAGCTGGCACCACAGCTGTGGTCGATCAACCAGCCCGAGTTCGCCGAGCGTCTCGCCGCCCTCAAAGCGCGCATCCACTGAGACCGTCGGACCGGCCGCAGCGCCGCCGCACGAACGACCACCCGGTCGCCCGCCTCGGTTCAGCCCCCGCGGAGGTCCCATATCGCACATCCGGACGCCAGACCGGGGCCGATCTGGCGGCGGCCGGAGAGGTACGCGGGGAGACCGTCGCGATCGACCACCCGGGCGCTCGTGGCGAGGAACCAACGAGCCCCTTCCCGGTGCAACCGTCGGATGTTCTCGACGTCGTGGCGGTCCTCGGCCAACGACCAGCCGTACACGTCGCCGTGGAAGAACAGGATCGGGTCCTGGTAGTTGTTCGACACCGCCCTCACGGGTCGACGACGCGCTCGACACCACCACCAGGTCGCCCCGCGGCACGAGATGCCGGACGAAACGTCCGCAGCCGACCTCACCCCCGGTGGCGGGGGTCGCGAGGCCGTACAGGGTGCGACCCGTCCCGGCGAGGAAGGTCAGCGCTCCGACGAGTACGACGCCACGCACGAGGTTGCGTCGCCGCACGACCGACCAGGCGGCCGTGAGCCCCACGGCACCGGCGATCGAGGAATACACCGCGGAGTAGAGGTGGTACTGGGTCCCGAGGTCCCCCTGTGCGTAGCGCGCGACGACCACGTAGTACACGGCCAAGGTCGCGAACCCGCCGAGCAGTAGTGCCAGCTCGGGTTGACGACGCCGCCACGACACCACGACCCCCACGAGGACGAAGGGAGCGAGGCCGAGTGAGACCCAGAGCAGTTCCTGTCGGGCCACGCCCAGGTAGAAGTGCGGCGACACCAGGGTTCGGAGGCTCCCCACTTGGAGTCGCCACCGGAGATGACCCCGAACGTGTTGCCGTAACGCTCGTAGAGCCGGTGGCCGTGCACGTACCACGCAGCGACGGGCGCCAGGCTGGCGACACCGACGACGACGACCCGCCAGGACCGCAAACGGTCGCGTCGCGTCACGAGGGCCCAGATGAACAACACGAGCGCGAGGTGGATGGCCGTCGGTTTGACGAGTACGGCGAGCGTGAACGCCGCTCCGGCGCCGTACAGCAGCCGCGGCGCACCGCTGTCGAGCCAACGCCCGAACAACGCGATCGCGCCGACGTAACCCAGGAACATCGTCGCCTCGGGCATGAACGCCACCGAGTAACGCACGAAGATCGGAGCGGCGACGAACACCGCCAGCGCCAACAACGCCACCCTCGGCCGCAACATCCGGCGGGTGAGGTCCCGGAAGGCGAGCATCGTGGCGGTGGAGCACGCGAGCGAGATCGCGCGTCCGAACCACACGTGCTCACCGAAGATCCGGTAGAGGACCGCGGTGACATATGGCAACAGTTGGAACTCGGACTCGACGTAGCCCTTGCCGGCTCCACCCCAGTTGATCTGCGGCAGCCACGGGTTCATCCCATGACGGGCGAAGTTCCGGGCGATCGACGCGGTGTCGGCCTGACGCCACGCGTCGAGCTCGTAGGTGATCGGGGTGAAGATCACGACCAGGCGGACCAGTACGCCCACCACGATCAGCCACGTCACCGGCGCGCGGCTCGCTCTTCGGAACGCCTGCGCTAACCCCACAGCGCGGTGAGCTCGTCGCGACGGGCGAACCACTCCTCCGATGTGATGCCGTGACGGAGATGGTCCTCCCACACCCCGTTGATCTCCAGATACCGAAGGGCCACGCCCTCGGCACGCAGGCCGAGCTTGTCGACCACCCTCCGCGACGCCGCATTCCGCGGGATGATCGCGATCTCGATCCGGTGCAGGCCGAGGGTCTCGAATGCGAACCGCAACACCTGAACGACCGACTCCGGCATGTAGCCCATCCCCGCGAGCCGCTGGTCGATCCAGTACCCCACGTACGCGCTCTGGAACGGCCCCCGATGCACCGAGCTGACGTTGATCTCGCCGGCGAACGCACCGTCGACGAAGATGCCGAACCCGTAGCCCGTGCCCATCTGCGACTCCCGCGCACGCGCGCCGCACCGTGCGGTGAACGCGGCGCCGTCCAGCAGCGGGTTCGTGCCCTCGGGCGCCAACGGCTCCCACTTCAGGAGCCACTCCGCGCACCGGGCCCGAACCTCATACCACTGTGGATAGTCCGAGGGGGCGATCGGCCGGAGCACCACACGCCGTCCGATCAGGGTCATCGCAGCGTCGGAGGCCGACACGTCGGCGCCGACCCCACCATGCGATCGTCGACCCCACATCGGCGGCGAGCCTACCGATCAGCCCCCCGAACGCGAACGCTGGTCGAGGAGGATCCCGTCCAGCAGGTCCGATTCGGACACGAGGCACTCGCGGAAGCCGAAGTGACGCATCAGCGATACGAGGATGCAGGCACCCCCGACGATCACGTCGGCGCGCGCCTCCTCGAGACCGGGATTGTGGATCCTGTCGGCAAGGGGTTCGGTGGCCAGGGTCCGGAACACGTCCTCGGCCGCGGCCTTGGTCAGGCGGAAGTGATGCGTCGCCTTGCGGTCGTAGGCGGCAAGGCCGATCTCGACAGCGGCCATGTTCACGACGGTACCGGCGAGTCCCACGAGGGTACGGGCCTCGAACGCCTGCGGGAGCCCGACGCGGACGTCGTCCCAATGGGCCTGCAGGACCGACAGGCAACTGCTGAGCTCGGCCGGATCGGGGGGATCACCGTGGAGATAGCGCTCGGTCATCCGCACGCAGCCGACGTCGAGGGAGATCCCTCCGCCGAACGTCAGCGATCCGTCGGGGCCCCGATCACCGTAGGCGAGTTCGGTGGACCCCCCACCGATGTCCACCACGAGGAACGGCGCACCGGAGGGATCGAGCTCCGCGGTGGCCCCGAGGAAGCTCAACCGCGCCTCGTCCTCGCCGCTCAGCAACTCGGGACGGTGTCCCAACGCCTCGGCGGCGCGGTCGAGGAACTCGTCGCGATTGGCGGCACCGCGCCGCCGCCGTCGCGACGGCACGCGACGACCACACCATGGTGCTCCAGGAGTCGGCCGTACTCGGCGAGCACCGAGCCGGGGGCATCGACCCCTGCGGGGTCGAGCCGCCCGGTCCGGTCGACGTCACGGCCGAGTCGGGTGATCCGCATTCGGCGCTCGACCGTGTCGACACCGTCGCCGATCAGCAGCCGCACACTGTTGGTGCCGATGTCGACGGCCCCGTGGCACTCGGTCACCGTCGCGCCTCGGCGACACCGCTCGATGCCGGGGTGCCCGCCTCGAGGCGCTCCCGAACCCACCGTCCCACCGGATCGTCGGCGCCTGCGAGGAGGTTCGCGTAATGGGCATGGAGGCACTTCACCCCCACCCGCGTTCCACCGACACCACCGCTCGGCACGGGTCCCCGGTACCCGGCCGGCAATGCCTCGTCACGCGAGACGGCCGCCCGTCGATGCACCTCGGCGATGACGGCGAGGCCGACCGCCGCCTCGGCCTCGTCCACGCCACCGGCGGCCTCGATGGTGCCGATCCGACGGACCAGACCGGGATCGACGAGCCAGTACCGGGTCGGCATGGGTGTCCCGTCGTCGAGGAGTGGCGGGTTCTCGATCACGCTCGGGCGCCCTGCGGCGTCCCGTGCGGCGATCGTGATCCGACTCCGCGGCTCGCGCCCAAGACACCGCCTCACGTAATCGAGCTCGGATTCGGTCGCTGTGGTCAGAACCGGAGCTCCGGTTCGAAGCCGGCGGGAAGGTTGATCGTCTTGGACTCGAGATAGGCCTCGAGACCTTCGGGACCGAGTTCCCGACCGACGCCGGAGCTCTTGAACCCACCGAACGGAGCGCTCCACTCCATGGCGAAGCCGTTCACCGTGTAGGTGCCGGTGCGAACCCGACGGGCGATGTCGATCCCTGTCCCCACGTCGTCGCACCAGACCGAGCCGGACAGGCCGTAGTCGCTGTCGTTGGCGATCCGCACCGCGTCGTCGACATCGTCGTAGGGGATCAGGGAGAGGACGGGCCCGAAGATCTCCTCCTGGGCGATCGTCATCGAGTTGTCGACGTCGACGAACAAGGTCGGCTCGACGAACCAACCGTTGAGGCCGTCGGGCTGGGTGAGCCCGCCGCCGGTGGTGAGCCGGGCACCTTCACCGACACCCTTGGCGATGTAGCCCTCGACGCGGTCCCGTTGGCGTTCGGCGATGAGCGGACCGACGTCGGTGTCCATCTCGGCGGGATCGCCCGTCTTCAATCCCTCGACGCCGGCCGTGAAGGCGTCGACCATCTCCCGGTAGCGCGACCGTGGGGCGAGGATGCGGGTCTGGGCGACACACGCCTGTCCGTTGTTCATGATGCCGTACGGCAACAATGCGGGCACGACCGAGTCGAGGTCGACGTCGTCGAGCACGATCGCGGCGGACTTGCCGCCCAACTCGAGGGTGCACCGTCGGAGTCGCTCGCCGCACAGCGAGCCGATTCGCCGGCCCGCCGCGGTCGAGCCGGTGAAGCTCACCTTGTCGACGCCGGGCGCGGTCACCAGGTGTTCACCGGCCTCCCGGCCCGCGGGAACGATGCTGACGACACCTTCGGGGATGCCCGCCTGCTCGATGAGCCCGGCGAGATACAAGCCGGACAAGGGCGTCTCGGGAGCGGGTTTGAGGATGATGCACGAACCCGACGCAAGTGCGGGAGCGAGCTTGAGCATGGCAATGAACAACGGGACGTTCCACGGGACGATCCCGGCGCACACGCCGACCCCCTCGTGACGCACCAACGCCGGGCCCAACATGCCGGGCCGTACCGTTTCGAAGTCGTAGGTGCGGGTGAGGTTGACGAAATAGTCCAACACCATCGCCGTCGCGCCCAC
Organism: Microthrixaceae bacterium; assembly: GCA_041394325.1. Classification (GTDB taxonomy): domain Bacteria; phylum Actinomycetota; class Acidimicrobiia; order Acidimicrobiales; family Microtrichaceae; genus JAWKIJ01. Next base: position 1,468,407 of record JAWKIJ010000001.1, on the reverse strand, counting down.
CTGACCGAAGTGGCTGAACAGGATCGGCGCACCCATCTCGGCGGTGATCAGCTCGGCGAGCTCCTGCGCGTTCGCATTGAAGAGCTCGAGCAGGCGCGCCATCGCGTCGGCCCGTTCGGCCGCCGGCGTGGTCGGCCACGGCCCGGTGTCGAAGGCCTGCCGCGCCGCCGCGATCGCGGCGTCCATATCGGCCTCGACCCCTTCGGGGGCCGAACCGACCGGAGCCCCGGTGGTGGGACTGTTCACCTGAAAGCGCCGATCCCCCGATGGGGCCGTCCAGCGGCCGCCGATGAACAAACTGTCGTAGCTGGCGATGTCGACCATCGATAACCCCTCGTCGAGTCCCCGCGGACGGCCACTCGGCCGCTCGGCCGACATTACCGGGCCGGGCGGACAGGCAAACCCGCCCGCAGCGGTCAGCGACCGCCGTGATAGTTGGCCAGCGGTCGTTGTACACGGTCGAACGGCCAGACCGGCGGCAACAGCACCGCCGGCGTGTCCGGTGGGCTCACCGAATACGGTTCGTCGCCGGGACGCACCAGCGACAGCAGGTCACGGGCCTGTACCTCGATCGTGTCGTTGGAGGTGGAGGCCTTCAGGCGGGTACGAAGTTCGTGTTGCTCCGCCACCAGCCGCCGCTCCTGAGCACCCGCCTCGGCCAGCGCTGTGCTCTGCCCGAACCACACGCGAACGGGGATCATGAACCCGGCGGCCACCACGATGGCGATCGCCGCGAGCACGCGGCGGAGACGGCGACCGTTGGGAGTCATGTGGGGGCGCCACCGCCCCGGGCGAGGACCGCACGGCCGGCGAAGCGGGCGTCGTCGCCGAGCAACTCCTCGATGCGCAGCAACTGGTTGTACTTGGCGACCCGGTCCGAGCGCGCGGGTGCGCCCGTCTTGATCTGGCCGCAGTTGGTCGCCACCGCGAGGTCGCTGATCGTCGTGTCCTCCGTCTCGCCCGAACGGTGAGACATCACCGCGGTGTAGGCACTGCGATGCGCGAGCTCGACCGCCTCGAGCGTCTGGGTCAGGCTCCCGATCTGGTTGACCTTGACGAGAATCGAGTTCGCCACCCCCGCGTCGATCCCCCGGGCGAGGCGCTCGGTGTTGGTGACGAACAGGTCGTCACCCACCAACTGGACCGTCGGGCCGAGCTGGCCGGTGAGCGCCGCCCAACCGTCCCAGTCCTCCTCGGCCATCCCGTCCTCGACCGACACGATCGGGTACCGCTCGCAGAGCGCCCCGAGGTAGCCGGCGAACTCCGCGGCGTCCAGTGTCCTGCCCTCGCCGGCGAGGACGTAGTTGCCGTCCTTGTAGAACTCCGAACTGGCGGCGTCGAGAGCGATGGCGATGTCCTCACCGGGGTGAACCCCGCCTTCTCGATCGCCGAGCAGAGCAGTTGCACCGCCTCCTCGTTGGAGGCGAGGTTGGGGGCGAAACCGCCCTCGTCCCCGATGGCGGTCGAGAGGCCACGTTCGCCCAACACCGACTTGAGCACGTGGTAGGTCTCCACCCCCCACCGCAGGGCCTCGGAGAACGATGCCGCGCCCACCGGCATGATCATGAACTCCTGGATGTCGACGTTGTTGTCGGCGTGCTCGCCTCCGTTGAGCACGTTCATCATGGGTACCGGCAGGACGTGCGCGTTGGCGCCGCCGACGTAGCGGAACAACGGCAGACCGACCTCCTCCGCTGCCGCCCGGGCGACGGCGAGGGACACGCCCAGCACCGCGTTGGCTCCGAGACGGGCGTAGTTGTCCGTCCCGTCGAGGTCGGCGAGGATCCGGTCGATCTGGCGTTGGTCGGTGACGTCGAGGCCGACCAACTCGCCGGCGATCTCGTCGTTGACGTGGTCGACGGCCTTGGCGACACCCTTGCCACCGAAGGCCTTCCCGCCGTCACGAAGCTCGACGGCCTCGAACCGCCCGGTCGACGCACCGGACGGGACGGCCGCACGCCCGGCGGCACCGTCGTGGAGCACGACCTCCACCTCCACGGTCGGGTTGCCGCGCGAGTCGATGATCTGACGGCCGTGGACGAACTCGATGATGCTCATGGTCGGGCACTCCGGGGGGTGATGGGTCGAGGGTAGTGGTGGACCAATCGCATCACAGGGATGTCGGGGCCACAAATTCGTCAGGTGACGTGTCGCCTCCCGCGTCGAGGGCGGCGACGAGACGGCGCACCGTGACGCGTAGCGCATCCTCGGCGTCGAGGTCGGCGCGCCCCGCCGCCAGCACGTGGTCCAACAGCGCGGCACCCAACGCGGCGGCGTCGCCGGGTGCGGCGATCGGGGCGCCGGCACCGACGAGACCGATCGCGGTGTTCACGCGCGATGGGTCCAACGCCTGCGCCCGGCGCAGCACCTTGGTGGCATGGGCCAGGGCACCGAGCGTCGGCGGGATGTCCTCGCCGATCGAACCACGTCGCGAAGACGCCGCCTTGACCACCTCCCACGTGCGCGCAAGTTCGGCGGCGCTGCGCCCCGGATCCCTCGTTTCGACCGGGCCGAACAGGTGCGGGTGGCGATCGAGCAGCTTTCGATGTACCCCGGCGGCCACATCCGCCAGGGTGAACCAGCCGTCCTCGGCGGCGATGGCCGCATGGAAGCACACCTGGTAGAGGACATCGCCCAACTCGGCACACAACTCGTCCGCGCCGGTGCCGTCGTCGGGGTCGTAGGCGTCTACCGCCGCCAGCAACTCGTGGCACTCCTCGAGGGCATAGGGGCGGAGCGAGGCGTTGGTCTGCTCACGGTCCCAGGGACAAGCCAGGCGCAACTCCCCGACGAACTGGTGCAACGACGCCAACTCCGCCGCGACCGGTGCACCCATCGCGTGGACGAACACGCTGGTCAGGTGGTCGGGTTCGAAGGAGCGGTCGAGTTCGCTCCAGGGCACCTCGAAGATCCGCTCGTCGTGCAAACCGAGACGCTGCAACACGACGGCCGGCCGGGCCGGGCCGTCCTCGACGGCCACCTTGACGTCGCCCAGCACCATGGGACTGTCACACTGACAGATCATCACCGCGCCCGCGACACCGGCCGCGTCGGCCGCGAAGCGGTGCCCGTCCACCACGGTCACCCCGGCGTCGATCGGATCGATACCGAGTCGCACCCACGCGAGGTCGAGGAACGACATCGCACCCAGCACCGTCACGTCGATCCGCTCGTCCTCGAGCAGCATCCGGACGGTCCGTTCGGCCACCAGCGGTGAGCCCGGAACGGCGTACACGGTCCCACCTGCGTCGGGTCCGTGCCCGCTCGCGACCTCGACGACACGCTCGACGATCCCGCGATACGCGTCGTCCATCGTCGTGGCCGCCTCGTAGAACCGGTCGAGGTACTCCGCGCGCTCCCAACCGAGCGCCGCGGGATGACGCTCGGTACGGATCAGGAGGTGCTCCGCGGAGCGGAGCGCCTCCTGAGTCTCGACGGTGAGGAGGTCACGACCGCCCGGGCCGAGGCCGACGACGGTGAGGCCGGGTGCCCGACGCGGAGTCATCCCCCCAGCGTTGCGGGTATCGACGTCGCCGGACGGTCCGTCGCCGCGGCGACGGGGCCGACCGGTGGGGTCACCAGGTCGGGCGAGGTCGGATCCCAGATCCCGTAGCGCGGGTTCAGGTCGACGTCGGCCTCCTCGAAGGCCTTCTTCAGCTGGGCGTTCACCTTCGCGTCGACGCCCTGTTGGGCCTGGCTCTGGAGTTTCTGACGGATGGTCGTGACGACGGCCGGGGTCTGCGCGGTCTGCTCCTCGACCCGGTTGACGCGAAGGATGGCGACCATCGCGGTCCCGTTCTGGTCGGCGACTTGGTTGCCCTGCTCGTCGCGGACGTCCACGACGGCCCAACGCCCCGGAACCGCGGCCAGGACCGCGTTGCGCAACGAGGTGTTGGACATCTGCGACTCCGAAACACACACTTCGCCACCGTCCTGGGAGAGCGGCTGGGCACCGAGGGCCGTGTTCGCGACCACGTCCTTTACGGTCGCCCCGCCCTCGAGCGAGGCAAGGGCGGTCCCCTGCTGCGCGACCGGCACGGCGACACCGTCGAGGCAGCGTTGGTCCGGGAACTCGTCGCGATGGGCCGCGAAGTAGGCGGCGACCGCCGCGTCGGACGTGGCGTTCGCCGGAGCCGGATAGCGCCTCGCCATCACGCGCTGCACCGCGATCTGCGCGGCGCGGACGTCGACGAACGCTCCCTTCGCACGGGCGTCGGCGAACTGCTTCCGATCCGAGAGCGTCGACGCGTCCTCCTCGGCCTGGGAACGGTCCGCGGCGGTGACCGACGAGCCCTCGGAGCGGAGGATCTGCTCGAGGACGACCTTCTGGACCATCACGAAGGCCGCCAGCCGTGCGCTGGAGCCACCGACCGATCCGGGAAGTCGGGCGACCACACCGCTGCTGGTCGCCTGGGCGTTCTGGGTGATGATCGTCGACCGGGCGAGCGACAGCACGGCGGCGTCGTCGATCCTGGTGCCGTTCACCGTCGCGACGGTGCTGTCGCGCAGCACACCGCATGCCGACGTGACGAACAGCACCGCGACCGCGACGATCGTCGGGAACCTCACGTGACGGGTCGCTCGTTCGTTGGGGGCCACAGACCGGCCAGCGTACCGTGACTCAGGTGACGGCCGGGTCCACGACCGCGTCATCCACCAGGTCGGCCAGCGCACCGAGGATCGTGGGGATCATCGCCCTCCCGGCCTTGACCGGCAGGTGCAGTTGATGCAGTTCCGGCTTGTAGAGCGCCTTGCGGTACAGCCGTTCGAGGCGCATCTGCTTGGACTGCGGCAGGTCGAGCGGACTGAGCCTGGCGACCAGCGGCGGGCCGCCGAAGCCGGTGGAGCGAACCACCGACACCTCGGTCACGCCGGTCCGAACGCATTCGGCCCGGACACGGGCGACGTCGAGCAGCGCCGCGGCCTCCTCGGGCACGGGCCCGAAGCGGTCGGTCCATTCGGCCTCGACGTCGGCCACCTCCGCTTGGGTTCGCACCTCGGCGAGTCGCCGGTAGGCGTCGAGACGGAGGTCCTCACGACCGATGTACCCGGAGGGCAGATTCGCGTCGACGGGCAGCTCGACGACGATCTCGGCGGGCGCGGCGCGCTCGGTGCCGTTGAGCTCGTCGATCGCCTCGTTGACCATGGTGCAGTAGAGGTCGTATCCGACCGCCGCGATGTGGCCGGACTGGCCGGTGCCCAACAGGTTGCCCGCCCCGCGGATCTCGAGGTCGCGCATCGCGATCCGGAAGCCCGAACCCAGTTCGGTCGCCTCCCCGATGGTGCGCAGCCGCTCGTACGCCTCCTCGGTGAGCTCACGATCCCGGGGGAAGAAGAGGTAGGCGTAGGCCCGCATCCCGGCCCGACCGACGCGGCCGCGGAGCTGATGGAGCTGGCCCAGGCCCAACAGGTCGGCGCGCTCGACAACGAGCGTGTTGACGGTGGGCATGTCGATCCCCGACTCGATGATCGTCGTGCACACGAGTACGTCGTAGCGACCCTCCCAGAAGTCGTAGACGACCTGCTCCAGCAGGTGCTCGTCCATCTGGCCGTGAGCGATGGCGATCCGCGCCTCGGGGACGAGGTCGCGGAGCTCCTCGGCCTTGGCGTCGATGTCGGCCACCCGGTTGTGCACGAAGAACACCTGACCCTCGCGCAACAGTTCACGGCGGATCGCCTCGGCCACGGCCCTCTCGTCGTACTCGCCGACATAGGTGAGGATGGGCTGTCGTTCCGCCGGCGGCGTCTGCAGCAGCGAAAGGTCACGTATACCCGTGAGCGACATCTCCATCGTCCGCGGGATCGGCGTCGCGGTGAGCGTCAGCACGTCGACGCCGGTCTTGATGTGTTTGATGGCCTCCTTGTGCCCGACCCCGAAGCGCTGCTCCTCGTCGACCACCAGCAGGCCGAGGCACTTGAACTCGACGTCGGCCCCGAGCAGCCGGTGCGTCCCGATGACGACGTCCACCTCTCCCGAGCGCAGTCCCTCGACCACCTTTCGGGCCTGCGCCGCGGTGAGGAACCGCGACAACACCTCCACCCGAACGGGATAGCCGGCGAACCGTTCGGCGAAGGTCGCGAAGTGTTGCTGTGCCAACAGGGTGGTCGGGACGAGGATCGCCACCTGCGTGCCGTTCTGGACCGCCTTGAAAGCGGCGCGGATCGCGACCTCGGTCTTGCCGAAGCCGACGTCGCCGATGACGAGTCGGTCCATCGGCCGTGGACGTTCCATGTCGGCCTTCACGTCGGAGATCGCCCTGAGCTGGTCGACCGTCTCCTCGAAGGGGAACAGGTCCTCCATCTCGTGTTGCCACGGTGTGTCGGGGCCGAACGCCGTCCCCACCGTGTTGATGCGACGCTGGTAGAGGACCACGAGTTCCTGTGCGACCTTGGCGACCTCCGCGGCGACGCGGGCCTTGGTCTTCGCGAAGTCGGCTCCGCCCATCCTCGACAACGAGGGTGTGTCGCCTCCGGTGTAGTGGCGTACCGAGTCGATCTGGTCCGACGGTACGTACAGGCGGTCCTCACCGCGGTACTCGAGCAGCAGGTAGTCGCGTTCGACCCCGGCGACGGTCCGGCGGACCATCCCGCCGAACCGGGCGACACCGTGGTGGTGGTGAACGACGAAACCACCCACCTTGAGGTCGTCGAAGAACGCCTGGGCCCGACGCCCCTGCCGACGGGGCGGCCGACGCGATCGCCGGCGGCCGGTCAGGTCCGGTTCGGCGAGTACGGCTATCCGGGTGCCGGTGAGGATGAAGCCACGGCTGAGCGGCGCGACCACGATCGAGCCGCCCGGATGGGCCAACACGTTCGCGTCCAACTCACGTCTTCGGTATCCCACCCCGAATTCACGGAGTTGCCGTTCGAACCGCTCGGCCGACGCCTCGTTGTCGGCCGCGACCACGACCCGGTAACCCGTGGCGGTGAGGTCCCCCAGTTGGCGGATGAGCCGGGTCGGGTCACCCGCCGGGGAATACCAGGCGGCGGCCGTGACCAGATCGACTCCCGGGCCGTCCGCCACCGCACCCATCGTCCAGACCGCCGCGGGGCTCCGGGCGAGCAGTCGGTCGAAGTCCAGGTGCAGCCTCGGGAAGTCCTCGTCGGCACCGACTCCCCACGTGCCCGCGAGCGTCGCCGCGAGGTCGGCCTCCTCGGCGATGATCTCCCGCGCCCGGTCGCGCAGGCGACGCGGCTCGACGAGCACGATCAGGGCATCGTCGCCGAGCAGGTCGAACAGCACGTGATCCGCGTCGCCCGTGAGCCACGGCACCCACGACTCCATGCCGTCGAACGTCTCGCCGTTGGCGAGGCGCTCCCACTGTTCGGCACCCCATGGACGCTCCGACACCAGGTCGCGCGCCCGCGACGTCACTTCGGCGGTGGGCAGCAACTCACGACAGGGGAAGATCTCGACCCGCTCGATCGGGCGGTTGGCCCGCTGGTCGTCCACGCCGAACGTGCTCAGTCGATCGACCTCGTCGCCCCACAGGTCGACGCGAACGGGTTCGTCGGCCGTGGAGGGGTAGACGTCGACGATCGAGCCGCGGACGGCCACCTCACCACGGTGCTCCACCTGGTATTCGCGCCGGTAGCCGGCTGCGACGAGCGCCTCCACCAACTCCTGCGGGTCGAGCCGGGAACCCCGCTCGACGACGATCGGTTCGACGTCCTCGACATGGGGACCGAGACGCTGCACCAACGCCCGCGCCGACGCGACCACCACCGCGGGACGTTCCGACGCGGCGGTCCCCCGCCCCAGTCGCCACATGGTGCGCATTCGCAGCCCCATCGTGTCCACCGACGGGCTCACCCGCTCGAACGGCAGGGTCTCCCACGCGGGGAACAGGTCGACCGCCTCGACACCGAGGAACGGTGCGAGGTCCCCGACGAGTCGCTCGGCCTCGATCTCGGTGGGAACCGCCACCACCAGAGGGCCTCGTCCACCGTGCGCCGCCGCCGCGACGATCGGCGCCCGGGCGGGCTCCGGTACGGCGACGTTGAGCTGCCGCCGAGCCAAGGAGCCCACGAGGGCAGGGTCCTCCCGGAGGCACCGGAGCAGCGCGTGCAACGACGGAGGTGTCACTGCATCCGGATACACGGCCCGATCGCTCACCGCTGGTTGTACCTCGCCATCGCCGCGTCGAAACCGTCCGAGAGGATCAGTTCGACGGCGTCCGCCGCCTCCTCCACGCACACCCCGATCAGCTCGCGCTCGGAGGCTCGCGGTACCGACAGGACGTGGTCGGCCCCGTGGGCCGCACCTCGCGGGGGTTTGCCCACACCGATGCGGATGCGGAGGAAGTCCTGGGTATGCAGATGGGAACTGATGGATCGCAGTCCGTTGTTGCCCGCGAGTCCGCCGCCACGCTTGAGCTTGATGCGACCCGGTTCGAGGTCGAGTTCGTCGTGCACGACCACGAGGCGCTCACCGTCGTCGATCCCGTGATGGCGCATCAAGGGAACGACCGCACGGCCCGATTCGTTCATGAACGTCTGGGGCTGGGCGAGCACCCAGCGACGCGACGGCTCCCGGACCTCGGCGACGAGGGCGTGGTCACGGGACCGGTGCTTCAACGACACGCCGTGGCGTCGCGCGAGGAGGGCGACGGCGGCGAAACCGACGTTGTGGAGCGTGTGCGCGTAGCGAGAACCCGGATTGCCCAGTCCGACGACGAGCAGGTCCCAGGGCGCCGACGCGTACGACTTGTCGCCGCGACGGAACGGACCGGGGGTCAGGCGTCGGCGGCGGAGTCGGTGGCCGCGGCGTCGTCGCCGGCCGCCGCGTCACCCGCTGCCTCACCCTCTCCGCCTTCGGCACCGCCCTCGGAGGCCGCCGCTCGCGCGGCGACGAGTGCCGCGCGGGTCAACGACGCATGTACCACCGGTGTGGCCGGGTCGACGTCGGTGGTCACACCCCGGGGCAACGCCAGGTCGCTCACGGCGATCGTGTCGTTGACCTCCATGTCGGAGATGTCGGCGACCAACTCGGTCGGGATCGAATCGGGGCGAACGATCACCTGGAGGGCGGTGAGTCGCTGGTCGACGAAACCGCCCCCGCCCGTGACCTTCTTCGCCTCACCCGTCAACACGATGGGTACGTCGAGCACCATCTCCTTGTGGGGGTCGATGCGCAGGAGATCGATGTGGATGACGTCGCGGCGCACGGTGTGGCGTTGCACCTCCTTCACGAGGGCGTACTCGGTCTCGGCACCGTCCACCTCGAGGCGGATCAGGGCGTTGACTCCGGCGTCGGTGGTCATCGCCCGCCGAAGATCGGCCCGCTGGACCGACACCGAAACCGCATCCTTGCCCATGCCGTAGACCGTCGCGGGGACGGCACCGGCCGCACGCAGGCGACGCGACGCACTCGACCCCTTCTCGCGACCGGTGGATGCGGTGAGCGTGACCTCAGCCATGATGAGAACTCCTCGGACCTCGGGGGGCGATTCGATTCCTCCCGGAACCTCACCGGGTGGGGCACGGATCGGCGACGACCGGCCGGAAACCGACCGGCGACTCTACCAACAACCGGTGGTCGTGTCAGAACCGGCCCTTGACTCCGGTACCGCCGAACGCGGCGGGCCACCGGTGCTCAGGACTGGTTGTGACCGCCGAAGATCTCCGACACGGATGTGTCCTCGAAGACCGCGTCGATCGCGTCGGCGATGATGCCCGCCGCCGACAGCACCTCGATCTTGTCGATCTGCTTGTCGGCCGGGAGGGGCAGCGTGTTGGTGATGACCACCTTCTCGAGTACCGAGTTCTTGATCCGGTCGATCGCCGGTCCACTGAACACCCCGTGCGTCGCGGCGGCGAACACCGCGGAGGCGCCACGTTCGGCGAGCTGCTCGGCCGCGGCGACGAGAGTGCCACCTGTGTCGATCATGTCGTCGATCAACACGCAGGCGCGGCCTTCGACGTCGCCGACGACGTCCTTGGCCTCGACGGTGTTCTTGACGCCACGTACGCGCCGCTTGTGAACGATCGCGATGTTCGCGTGCAACACGTTGGCGTATCGCTCGGCGACCTTGACCCGACCGGCGTCGGGTGACACCACGACGAGGTCCTCCGGGAGGTTCGCCGACATCCAGTCGACCAGTACCGGCATCGCGGTCAGATGGTCGACCGGCCCGTCGAAGAAGCCCTGGATCTGGCCGCTGTGCAAGTCGACCGACACCATGCGCCGTGCACCGGCCGCGGTGAACATGTTGGCGATGAGTTTCGCGGTGATCGGTTCGCGACCCTCCGCCTTTCGATCCTGCCGGCCGTATCCGTAGAACGGAGCGACCACCGTGATGCGCTTGGCGGACGCCCGCCGTGCCGCATCCACCATGATGAGCTGCTCCATCAGCGCGTCGTTGATCGACATCTCGGCGGTGGAGCAGTGGCCCTGGAAGATGAAGACGTCCGCACCCCGAATGGACTCTCCGAACCGGCAGTGCAACTCGCCGTTCGCGAACTCCGCCAGACTGACATGGCCCAACTCGACACCCAACCGTTGCGCGACCTCCTCGGCGAGGGCCCGGTTGTTGCGCCCGGCGACCACGTGCAGCCGCTTCTTGGTGATCAGCTCCATCTGACGGTCCCCCTGGGATCGGAGTCGGCGTGAGTGGGCAGGGTGGGTCGCCGACCGTTCGCGACCGAGGGTGACAGCCCCTCTGGGGACCTCACACCTGATGGTCGCCCGAATTGTAGAACGGGCCGGTGACCCGGCCCGCCGGGACGTCGGCGCCGGCGGACAACACGGCGAACGGCCCCACCCTGGCGCCGTCTCCGACGGTCGCGTTGGTCGCCACCGTCGAGTCGACCACGACCTCGGCACCGATGACCGAGTCGACGATGCGACATCCGGGACCGATCTCGGTGTGGTCGCCCACGACGGTGCCGCCCGACAACACCACCCCGGGGAAGAGCGTCACGTCCCGGCCGAGCCTCACGGTCGCGTCGACATAGGTCCGTGCGGGATCGACCATCGTCACACCCGCCCGCTGGAGCGCCGTGTTGGTGCGGCGACGCATCTCGGCCTCGGCCTCGGCGAGTTGCACACGGTCGTTCACCCCGGACGCCTCGGCGGGGTTCTCGGCGACCACCGAGTCGACGCGATGGCCGGCTTCGGCGAGCACCGCGACCACGTCGGTCAGGTAGAGCTCACCCTGCGCGTTGTCGGGATGCAGGCGTCGCAACGCAGGCGCCAGCAACGCACGCTTGAAGCAGTAGATCGAGGTGTTGATCTCGTCGATCAGCAGTTGCCCGGCGTCTGCGTCGCGGTGTTCCACCACCCCGGTCACCCCCCCGTGACGCCCACGGACGACCCGGCCGTAGCCGGTGGGGTCGGCGACGCGTGCCGTCAGCACGGTGGCCGCGACGGGTGACCCACGGTGGACGTCGACCAGGTGACGGATGGTCCCGGGTGTCAGCAGGGGGGTGTCGCCGGGCAGCACCAGAACGTCTGCATCGTCGTCGGGATCGTCGGGGAGGCCGCTGAGCCCGATCAGTGCCGCGTCACCGGTCCCCCGCTGGACCTCCTGTTCGACGAAGGTCAACCGCGGGGTGCCCGCCATCTCGCCGATCGCCTTGGTGACCCGCTCCGCCTTGTGGCCGACGACGACCGCGACCTGCTCGACCCGACTCGTCGCCAGCGACTCGAGCACGTACGCCAGCATCGGTTTGCCGCAGAGCCGATGCAACGGCTTGGGTCGTTCCGAACGCATTCGGGACCCCTCCCCGGCTGCGAGCACCACCGCGTAGAGGGGAGCCGTGTCCGCGTCGGTGTCGTCGTGATCCATCTCACCCCTGGGCTGCATCGGCGGTCGACCCTCTCGTGGCTCGCGGGGCAGGGCTCGAACCTGCAACCCCCGGATTCAAAGTCCGGTGTTCTGCCAGTTGAACTACCCGCGACCGCGGCGCCGAGCGTACCGCGGGCGGGTGCCGTCACCCGTTGCAGACGTCGTCGCAGTCGAGGCCCGGCCGTTCCGCCACGATTCGAGACCGGATGCGTCGGGTCGACGACCACCGAGCAGACCCTCCCAGAAGCCGATCCCGTGGCCGACGTGCATGGCGGCGAAGGCCGCGGGCAGATACCGCCGCGCCCGGGGGTCGGCCACGCCCGGCGCGGTGAGCAGGCCGGCTCCGGTGATGCCGGCGAGGTAGGCGAGGATGAAACCCAACCCCGGTCGGGGTCGGCGCGGCGCCATCAACAGCGACCCGGCGAGCGCCGCGACCAGTACCGCCGGCAGGATGTGGCGCGGCGACGCCGAATCGGGATGCTTGCGCACGGTGAGAACCTTCGCGCGTCCGTACCGGCGGTACTGGGTGAACAGTCCGGCGACCGTTTCGCGGGTCTGCCACGCGATCGTCAACGACGGATCGAAGAGCAACTCCCGTCCGCTCGCCCTCACCCGGTAGTCGAACTCGAAGTCCTCGTTGGTCGGGATCGCCTCGTCCCATCCACCGAGTTCGCGGACCACGTCGAGTGGATACGCCCCGAACGGGATGTGGTCGACGGTCTGCATCTCGGTTCCGTGATGGTAGGTAGAGCCACCGACGCCGAAGCGCGAACCCAGGGCAGCGGCGATCGCATGACCCTGGGCGGTCTCGGCGACACCGTCCTTCCGGCCACCGACCCCACCCCAGCTCCCGGTCAGGAAGTGATCGATGACGCCCTCGACATAGGTCGGTGGCACGGTCGAGTGAGCGTCGATGCGGATCAGATACTCGCCGAGCGCCTCGTCGACCGCACGGTTGAGGGCCGCGGGTTGGGTACGACGGGGGTTGTCGAGCAGGCGCACCCTCGGATCGACCGCAGCGAACGCCTCGACGAGGTCGCGGGTGCGATCGGTGGACCCACCGTCGACGACCAGCACCTCGACGTTTCGCCACGTCTGCGCGAGCACCGACTCGAGACAGATGCTGATCGAGGGCTGCTCGTTGAGCGTGGGGATTGCGACGCTGACGAGCGGTCCGGATTCGATGTCCGAGGGCGAGGCACTCAACGCCGTCGCCCCAACAGGGTGGGGATCGTGCGCAGGCCGATGACCAGGTCACGCCACGGCGACCAGCTCTCGATGTAACGGTTGTCGAGTCGGATTCGGGCCTCGATCGAGGTGTCGCCCCAGTATCCGTGCACCTGCGCCCACCCGGTGATCCCCGCCGGCACCCTGTGCCGCAACGCGTAGCCGTTGACCTCGGCCTCGTGCAGGTCGACGAAGTAGGGCCGTTCGGGTCGGGGCCCCACGATCGACATGTCACCCTTCAAGACGTTGACGAGTTGGGGGAGTTCGTCGAGGTGGGTCCTCCGCAGGAGGCGGCCGACCGGCGTGATGCGGTCGTCGTCGAGCGCCACGGCCTGGGCCCGATGGTCGAGGGCTTCCTGGAGGTCCGCGTCGGCGACGTAGCGCATGGTCCGGAACTTCAGGATCTCGAAGGGGATGTTGTCGACGCTGACCCGGACCTGACGGAACAGGATCGGGCCCCGACTCGTCAGCTTCACCGCGAGGGCGCAGAGGAGAAGGACGGGCGACGTGAGCACCAGTACGACGGAGGACACCAGGAGGTCGAACGCCCGCTTGAACGGCCACATCAGGTGTTGTGCACCGGGTTTGCCGATCTCCATGACGGAGTAGCCGTCGACCTCGAAGCCGCGTGCGCCCGACGTGACGCCGAGCTCGAAGAATCGGGGGATCGTGTAGAAGCGCACCGGGAGGTGCGCGCAACGACGGGTGACGTCGACCAGTTCACGTTCGGAGGCACCGCCATAGCCGAGGATGACGTGGCCGACCTGGTGTCGTTCGACGATCTCCAACAGGCGCTCCGGCCGACCGAGCATCGGGAGCGGCAGGTCCTCGTCGAAGCGGTCGACGAACCCGGCGGGGACGAGGCCGCAGTCCGGGTTGTGCGAGATGGCCTCCGCGAGGTCGCAGCCGACGGGTCCGGCCCCGACGATGACGACGTCCTCGAGGTCGTAACCGCGTCGGCGGACCCGGCGCACCACAACGAACGACACGAGCCGGCCCGCGAGGACCGCGATGCTGGCCACGGCGACGATGTTGACCAGCGACGCGACGCGCACGGCCGAGCCGAGCCATGTGGAACTGGTGAGCGCCACGACGAAGGCGATGGCGATCCGGATCGGGATCTCGAGGACCAGTTCGGACGGACGGGGCACCAACCGTCCACGACGATGCGTGGGCAGCAGGATCACCACGGCGAGCACCGCGAACAGCACGCCGACCGCCACGGGTCGGCGGCCCGGCGCCGTGACCGTGACGTAGGTGGTGACCGCTCCGATCGCAACGACGTCGAGCGCGACGCCCAAGGCCCACATCACCCGGCCGATGCCGCGTCGTTCGCGCGCCGACGGGCCCCGATCGAGGCCGGGTCCCCCGGGGGCCGGTCGAATCGAGGTCCCCGACCCGATCCCGCGGTCGGGCACCACGAACAGCGCCCTGCCGGCCACGTCGGCGCGGACGGACGCATCTGGATGGTCGGGGGGAACGGCGGGAGTCGGATTCGTCATTGGTCGTCGCGGCCCGTCTGGCATCCGGGAACGGCGGAATGATCGCGCCGCAGGTCCCCCGGTTGGGGGACCCCGACGCGGTACCGCACGAAGTGGGCGAAGTCAAACATGGGTCGCATCGACATGCAAGGAGGCCCCCCGAAATGCCGTGTCGATTGTGCCGCCGGAATCCGGGGTCGACAACCCCCGACACCCGATCCTACCGCCGCATCACCACCGCACCCACGGGCTTGGATGTGTTCGATCGGAGGGTGTTCCCGGCGAACCGGGCGTCGCGGATGGTGGTGACGTTCTCGGTGACCACGACGATGGTGGCGTCGGCCATCGACAGGAGCTGTGTGGAGGGCACCTGTCCGGGAACCCGCGGCCCGTCGACCACGACGACGTACTTGCCCGACAGCGCCCCCAGCACCTGGTGGAGGTTGGAACGCATCCGCAACAGCGATCCACCCCGGTCGACCCCCGCCGGCATCAGCCGGATCATCCCCGCGGCGGGTGCCATCCCCTCGATGAACTCGGGGGTGAAGCCCTCGTCCATCCGCAACATCGCGTGGTCGACCGCCACGTCGCCCGACAGGCACTCGGCGAGGCCCGCCTCACGTTCGGCACCGACCAACTCGGTCAGCCGGGCGTTCTCCAGGTCCGCGTCGATCACCGCCACCGGCTGGTCGAAGTTGCGTGCGATCGAACACGCCAGGGCCAGCACGAGCTTGGAACGCTCGACGTCGGACTCGGGACCGACGATGACCAGGCGGTGGATCGGGCCGTTCGCTCCGAGCCGCTCGACCGCGGACAGCATTCCCAGCACCGCGTCCTGCGGGTTGGCCGCGCGTCCGTCGCCCACCGCGGCGATGCGCGCCAGCACCGGCAGGTCGAGCGCCTCGCCGACGTCGCGGGGTGAGGCGATGACCGGACGCCGATACTGCCGGAACGCCGCGACCACGAAGCTCAACAGGAACGCCATCGCCCCCGCTCCGAGCAGGCCGACGTACCACGGGACGTACTCGATCTGACGCAACGGCCGGTCGAAGTACTCCTGCACCAGGGGGCCCGAGATGCGGTTCTCGATGGGGAGCTGGACCTGCGCCGAGTTGATGATGTCGTCGAGGGTCGGAACGATCTGGGCCGACACCTTGGAGGCGTCCTCCTCGTCGGTCGAGCGGACGGCGACCTTGATCGTGGCCGACTGTGGGGGGCGATCCACCGAGATCATGCCCTTGACGTCCTCGACGGGAATCGGGAGCTCGGTCTTCGCCTTGATCGCCGCGGCGAACTGCTCATCACCCATCAGGTCCTGGAATGCCCGGATGAGCGTGTCGTTGTCGTTGGGGTTGGACCCGGACGTGACGATGAAGGTGCGCGTGACGACGTACTGCTTGGGGAGGACGAAGGTGAACGCCATGCCGGCGAGGGCGGCGATCGCGGAGAGGGTGCCGATGAGCGTCCACGTCCGGCGGTTGAACCGGAAGCTGATCGAACTCTTCTCCTCGACCAGCGACGGGTCCGAGAGGATCGCCAGCGCCTTCGATTCGCTCATCGGTTAGCCCTTTGTGTCGACGGTGGGGAAGCTCACCTGCGCACGCAACGGAGTCGACGACCGGGCTTCGCCCATCCCGCCGCATGGCGTCGGCCGTCGCAGGTGATCGGCCGGACTCGGGCAGGCTACCGGTCCGACCCCTGCCGGGGAAGACACGCGGCCGCGCCCCGCAGGTACACGAGCACATACCGCTCACCGGCTCACCGGCGCGCCGGCGCCGGATCGTCACCGAGCCGACGCGGTGTCCCAGTAGTCGGCGTCGCCCACCGCGGCGGTCGGATCGGCGCGTAGACCCTGTGCGTCGACGAAGTCGAAGTCGCTCCACGGAATCGACTCGAGCGCCGTGATCGTGGACTGCGGCATCTCCTCGGCGTAGATGGTCGGGGTCGTGAGGTTCGAGCCGCCGTCACCGATCACCGCACCGTAGGTCTTCAGCGCCTTGACGATTCCGGCGGCGCGGGCGTCGGACGGTACGGGGTAGTCGGCGCGCAGCCGCATCCATGCGCCGTAGGGGGGATTGGCCGGGTTGTAGGTCCCGGTGCAGTCGGTGGACCGGGCAGGCCAGATGAAGGCCGTTCCGAGCGTCGGCGCCCCGCCGCTGCACACGGTCGTCGCGATGTGCCCGACGTGGTTGATGGTCCCGTTGAGGGCTTCGGTCGACCGGTAGATCGCCGTGGTGAGCGGCACGTGTGCGGCGTCGACGCCGTTCAGGAGTCCGGTCGACGGATCGACCGACGGGGTGTAATCGGCGTCCCACCTCACCCCGTCGTACATGTTCGGCGCACCCAGACCGGGCGACACGCCGATCTGCTCGGTCGACCGGCAGTCGGCGAACACGGTGAGGAGGTACGCATCGGAGTACTGGTACGCCAAAGGGTCGGGATAGCCCTGCCAGACGACGCCGTCGAGGGACGGATACTGCACCGGCCGCAGTACGTCGAGGTTGATCGTCCACGGGACGAGGGGGTAGTCGTTCGGGACGAAGTTGACGGGAAAGCCAGGTGGCCGGAACACGTTGTCATAGCTCCGCCCGCTTGACACGCCGACCTTCAGGTTCGGGTCGGTGGCCACGATCGACGACATCCACGTCGCACTTCGCGTGTCGACGGGGAGTTCCGAGACCTCCTCGCCCATGTACTTGTCGATGGGGATGTTGGGAGCCGACGTGCAGTCCTGACCGGGGGGTGTCGACGTGGTGGTCGTGGAACCTCCACCCGGCTCGGCCGGAGGACAGCCGGTGAGCCCGAACCCGAGCACGAGCGCCAACCCGGCACCGGACACGATCCGGAATCGCTTCGACACCCCGGACATGACCCCCCCTTTGGACCCTTGGACGCTGCCGACGACCTCGTCGAGGACGATACTTCGCGACCGACCCCGTCGCCATGGCCGCGTTCGCCGCAAGGGCGCGCCCGTCGCTAGTCTCGGCGCCGCCATGGGTTCACTGATCAAGAAACGCCGGAAGCGGATGCGAAAGAAGAAGCACCGCAAACTGCTTCGTCGGACCCGTCACCAGCGCCGGGCACGCGGCAAGTAGCCACCCGCGATCAGATCGTCCTGGTCACCAGGCGGCCGTCGCCGGGGAACGATCCCTCCACGAACCAGGTCGACCCGCTGCCGGCCAGGCGCGGCGTGAGCCCGGTGGCGTCGCCGAGCAGGTCGCGGGCGCGTGCCATGCCCGGATACTCGGCCAAAGCCGCCGCCTCCAGGTCGTTGGGCCACGGCCCCTCCGCAACGGGTCCCCCCATCGCGTCCCAACGCCGGTACACCGCCGGCGTCGAGCAGTGGATCGACGGGGTCAACAGAGTCAGTGTTCGCGGTTCGGCGGGCAGCGATTCCACCCGCTCGCCGATACCCTGCACCCGGCATCGACCGCCGACCATGCAATAGGCGATGTCGGCCCCGATGCCGGCCGCTCCCACGAGGTCGGTGTATCCGCACCACCGCAGGATCGCCGCCGCGTCACTCGAACCGCCGCCAAGGCCCGCGCCGGCGGGGATGCGCTTGTGCACCTCGACCCGCGCCGTCCTGCCGGCAAGGCCCAACGCGGCCGACACCAGGTCGGAGCCGTCAGTCCGCCCGGCGAGCGTGCCCGCCCCAGGACCGGAGATCTCGACGACGGTCTCGGTCGACTCGCCCACGACGAGCCGATCGCACAGGTCCAACGAGACCATCTCCGCGTCGATCAGATGGAAGCCGTCGGCACGAACCCCGGTGATCCTCAGCGACAGCGTCAACTTCGCGGGTGCCATCAACTCGATCATGGACACGACCGTAGGCAACCCTGGTCGGCGACCAGCCGCGCGAGCCGAAGCCACTCCGCGACGTCGACCTGCTCGGCCCTCGCCCCCGGGTCGATCCCGGCCGCCACCAGGATTTCGGGCGTCACGGTCCCCGCGAGCGACCGTCGCAGCGTCTTGCGGCGTTGGCCGAACCCGGCCCGGAGCACCAGGTCCAGCGCAGCGAGGGACCCCGCGGCGACCTCGACGCGGGGTCCTCGACGCGGGGTCAATTCCACGAGCACCGACTCGACCCTGGGCCGTGGATGGAAGACCTCCGCCGCGACCGGCCCCGCGAGCCGGGCGGACGCCCGAACCGCGATCTTCACGCTCGGGATCCCGTACGCACGCGAACCCGGCGTCGCGCACCAACGCTCCCCACCTCGCGCTGCACCATCACCAGCGCACCGGAGAGGGAACGGGAGCGTTCCAGCGCGTTGAGCATGACCGGGGTCGAGACGTTGTATGGAAGGTTCGCGACCATGGACCAGGGTTGGTCGCCCATGAGCGCGTGCCAGTCGACCTCGGCCGCATCCGCGTGGACCCACCGGGCACGCCCGCCGGTGACCTCGGTCCATGCATCGCGGACCCTGTCGTCCAGTTCGACCACGGTCACCTCCGCGTCGGCATGAAGCAGGCCGAGGGTGAGCGACCCGAGACCGGGGCCGACCTCGACGACACGATCACCCGCGCCAACGCCCGCGCGGGCCACGATCCGCCGGATCGTGTTGGGATCGACGACGAAGTTCTGACCGAGCGTGCGCCGGGGTTCCAGTCCGTGACGTCGCATGACCGACAGCAGGGTCGTCCGGGTCAGCAACGCCGGGGGCGGGGAGTCGGATCCGTCCGGCACCCGATACAGCCCCTCACCCGTCCGATGCCGAGGCACCGTCGGAGGGGTACGAGGTCGGAGGAGCGGGAGGCGTCACCGGATCGGAAGGCGGCACGACCGCGACGGGCGGCGACGCCGAATGGGGTGAGGTCGGCGGAGCGACGACCTGTTCCCGTTCACGACGAGCGGCCGGGAGCGTGGTCCGACTCTCGACCGCAGCGGACCCGGTCGTCGGGGTGACGCCGCGACCGGCGGTAGTGGGAACGGTGGTCGTCGTGGTACGGACCGGGAGGCCCTCCGCGGCGATTCGCCGTGCCGACACCTCGTCGCTCTCGCTGTAGCGCGACGATCCCCGCGCCATCCACGAGGGGTCGAGCTCCACGGTGGGCACCGTCGCAGCGGCGGGACCGGTGGTCGTGGTCGCCGTGGGTGCCGTCGTCGAACCGGTCGATCCCCTCGTCGAGCTCGGGTGGGCCGAACCCGCGAACAGATCCCGTACGGCGAAGGGAACCACCACCAACGTGAGGATCGACAACACCACGACCGCCGGCCGCGGTCGTCGACGCGACGGAAAGGGTCGCATCACCCACCCCCGGTGGCGGTCACCGGTTCTCCTCGGTGACCGGCCCGGCAGGGAGCCGGTAGATCCGCGCCGCGTTGTCCCAGGTGGCCTTCATGACTTCCCCCACGGGCTGTCCCCTCGTGACGGCGAGGGCCTCGCCGACCACCGTGACCAGAGCCGGGCGGTTCTTCCCGCCTCGATGCGGGACCGGCGCGAGGTACGGCGCATCGGTCTCGACGAGCATCCGGTCCGCCGGACAGGCGGCGGCCGCCTCGCGCAGTTCGGGCGCGGAGGGGAACGTCACGATCCCGCTGAACGACAGCGATGCACCGGTCGAAAGGCATCGATCGGCCTCGGCGGGGCCACCGGTGAAACAGTGGAACACGGTCCGCGGCGGCGTGGCCTCGCTCTCCAGCACGGCGAACGTGTCGTCCCATGCGTCGCGGGTGTGGATCACCAGGGCGAGATCGTGGGTGTGGGCCAGGCCGATCTGGGCGGCGAACACCCTCCGCTGCGCGGCGCGGTCGGAGTGGTCGTAGTAGTAGTCGAGCCCGCATTCGCCCACCGCCACCACACCGGGTGCCGCCAGGAGATCATCGAGCCCGTCGATCCCACCGTCGGCGTCGTGCGGGTGCACCCCGCGGTCGCCCACACACCGTCGAAACGTGCAGCGGACTCGACGGCCGCCCTGCTCGAGTCGAGGTCGGTGCCGACGTTGATCAGCCGCGTCACCCCGGCATCGGCCGCCTCGGCCACCAACCCGGCCGCACGCTCCAGGTCCTGTGCAGGCAGGTGACAGTGCTGATCGGTCCACACGGCGTTCTCCCATCGGCTCGCCGAGCGGCTCGCAGTCCAAGCTTCGCGGAACGCGACGCGCCGCGAAAGCCGCGCCACACTGTTGCCGATGGAGTCCGACACGCCCCGCCGCTGGGTCGGCTTCGACGCGGACGACACCCTCTGGCACACCGAGGGCTACTACGCCGACAGCCACGAACGATTCGCAGACCTCGTCGAGCCCTACCTCACCGAGTCGAGTTCGCCCGCGAGGACGCCGTCGCGGCGTTGGTCGAGTCCCAGCGGCGAAACCTCGAACTCTTCGGCTACGGCGCGAAGGCGGGCGCGCTCGCGATGGTGGAGACCGCCGTCTCGCTCACGGGTGGGACCGTCGACACCCGGGTTCTCAAGGGATTCGTCGACCTCGCGCGGGAGCTCATGTCCCATCCGGTGGAGCTGCTCGACGGCGCCACCGACGTGCTCGACGCGCTGGGCGCGCACCGGCTCCTCCTCGTCACGAAGGGGACCTGCGCGATCAGCACCGCAAGCTCGACGCGTCCACACTCGCCGACCGCTTCGACGCGATCGAGGTGGTACACACCAAGGACGAGACGACGTTCGCGGGTGTGCTCGGCCGACACGGGATCGACCCCGCGCGGTTCGTCTACGTCGGCAACTCGTTGCGTTCGGACGTGTGGCCGGTCCTGAGGCTCGGCGGAGCGGCAGTGCATGTCCCCTATCACACGACCTGGCTGCTCGAGCAGGCCGACCCGCCCGTCGCCGAGCCGCGGTTCCGCCACTGTGAGAGGCTGGAGGACGTGCCGTCGTGCGTGGAGGAGCTGTTGGTGCAGATGACCACCCGGCCGACCAGGCGATGAGCACCGACCCGCGGCGGACCGACTCCGCGGGGAGCGCCTCGCCGACCGCGATCGCCGTCGCACAGGCGGCCTACCGCCCACCGAAGGGGGCCACCTCGGTGCTGTTGGTGCGCCACGGCCAGACCATCCCCGCAGTGGACGGCAAGCCCTTCCCGATGGTCGACGGGCGCGGCGATCCGCCGCTCACCGAGCTCGGCCGGCTGCAGGCGGAGGCGGTCGCACGACGCCTTGCCCCGTTGCCGCTGGTGGGCATCGTCGTGACGAACCTCCGGCGGACGTCCCAGAGCGCCGGGCCGCTCGCGGCGATCACCGGTCTGACCCCGCTCGTCGAGCCGGACCTGACCGAGTACTGCTTCGGCGAATGGGAGGCGGGGATCATGCGGTTGAAGATCGCGCGACGCGACCCGCTCGCGATGCGGGTCGTGAACGAGCAGCGGTGGGACATCATCCCGGGTGCCGAACGCCCCGAGGCGTTCTCCGAACGGGTCGCCGTAGGCATCGAGCGGGTGGCCGACCGCTTCGCAGGTGGCCTGGTAGCGGTCTTCACCCACGGTGGGGTCGTGGGCGAGGCGATGGCACTTGCCTCGGGGGGCCGGGCCGCGTCGTTTCACGGCGCGGCCAACGGCAGCCTGTCTCACCTGGTCGTGAACCCCCGGTCCCAATCCGACGACGTCGCCGGACCCGTCGAGGGGCAGGCACGGCGATGGGTCCTGCGACGCTTCAACGCCACCGCACACCTTCCCGACGACCTCGACCTCGATCCGGTCGAAGCCTGACACGCACCCGATCCGGCATCGGTCGGAGCCGGGGTACCTTCGAAGGTGCGACCGACCCGTGTGACCACACGAGCCCCGGGACGACCCGGCTCGGACTCCTACGCTGCCCGGGTGACCGAGCTGGGCGACGTCATCGCGACGCCACGTGGCCCCGACGAGACGATGGACGCGTTCCTCGGCTGGGTCGAGGCCAGAGGCCTCAGCCTGTACCCCCACCAGGAGGAGGCCCTCCTGGAGATCGCCGCCGGAGCCCACGTGATCGTCGACACCCCCACCGGGTCCGGCAAGAGCCTGATCGCGGTGGCCGCCCACGTCGCTGCCCTCGCCGAACGAAACCGCAGCTACTACACCGCGCCGATCAAGGCCCTGGTGTCGGAGAAGTTCTTCGATCTGTCGGCCACGTTCGGGCCGGACAACGTCGGCATGCTCACCGGGGACGCCTCTGTCAACGCCGATGCCCCGATCATCTGCTGCACCGCGGAGATCCTCGCCAACCTCGCGCTTCGCGAAGGTCGGGACGCCGATGTCGGGCAAGTGGTCATGGACGAGTTCCACTACTTCGCCGACCCCGACCGCGGGTGGGCCTGGCAGGTGCCGCTCCTCGAACTGCCCGGTGCCCAGTTCATCCTCATGTCCGCCACGCTCGGTGACGTCAGCCGATTCATCGCCACGCTCCCCGAACGCAGCGGCCGTCCCGTCGCGCTCGTCCGATCGGCGACGCGGCCCGTCCCCCTCGTCCACCGATTCGAGATGACGCCGCTCCCCGAAGTGCTCGACGAGTTGCTGGCGACGCACCAGGCACCCGTGTACGTCGTGCACTTCACCCAGGCATCGGCCGTCGAGCGGGCACAATCGCTGATGAGCGTCAACCTCCTGTCCCGTCACGAGAAGCAGGAGATCGCCGACCTCGTCGGCGACTTCCGTTTCGCCGCGGGATTCGGCCGGACCCTGGCCAAGTTCGTGCGTCACGGCATCGGCGTGCACCACGCGGGGATGCTGCCCAAGTACCGGCGCCTGGTCGAGCGTCTGACCCAGGCCGGTCTCCTCAAGGTCATCTGCGGCACCGACACCCTCGGCGTCGGCATCAACGTGCCCATCCGCACCGTGGTCTTCACCGCGCTCGCGAAGTACGACGGCACGTCCACTCGCATCCTCAGCGCCCGCGAGTTCCACCAGATCGGCGGCCGCGCCGGACGTGCCGGCTTCGACACGACGGGTACCGTCATCGCACTCGCGCCCGACCACGTCATCGAGAACCACAAGGCGGCAGCGAAGGCCGCGGCGCGGACTGCGCTCGACCGGAAGGTCCGCAAGATCCAGAAGAAGAAGCCACCTCCGGGCCAGGTGTCCTGGGGGCAGCCCACCTTCGACCGCCTGGTCGGGGCACCGCCCGAACCGCTCACGTCGTCGTTCACCGTGAACCACGCGATGCTGTTGAACGTGCTCGACCGCCCCGGCGACGGGCGAGCCGCACTTCACCGTCTACTGACGGAGAACTACGAGACCGCGGCCAAGCAGGCCCACCACGTCGCCCGCGCCGAGGAGCTGTTCGCCGCGCTCCTCGACGCCGAGGTGGTCGAGGAACTCGACGAGCCCGACGAGCTCGGACGCACCGTCCGGGTCACCATCGACCTCCAGCAGACCTTCGCGCTGAACCAGCCGCTGTCGCCGTTCGCGCTCGCCGCGTTGGACCTGCTCGACCCCGAGTCCGACACACACACCCTCGACGTCGTGTCGGTGATCGAGTCCGTGCTCGACGACCCCCGACAGGTCCTGAGCGCCCAGTTGATCAAGGCGAAAGGCGAGGCCGTCGCCGCCATGAAAGTCGAGGGAATCGAGTACGAGGACCGGATGGCCGCGCTCGACGAGATCACCTGGCCGCAGCCCCTCGCCGAGTTGCTCGAGCCGATGTTCGCCGTCTACCGCGAACGCAACCCCTGGGTGGCCGAGCACCCGCTCTCGCCCAAGTCCGTCGCTCGGGATCTCTGGGAACGGGCGATGGACTTCGGCGACTACATCCGCTTCTACAACCTCGCCCGCTCCGAGGGCACCGTCCTGCGCTACCTGTCCGACGTCTACAAGGCGCTGCTCCGGACGATCCCCGAGGACGCCAAGACCGACGGGCTCATCGACTTCACCGAGTGGTTGGGCGAGTTGGTCCGCCAGGTGGATTCCAGCCTGCTGGACGAGTGGGAGGAGTTGCGGAACCCGAGCGTGTCGCCCGCCGGTGGGGCCTCACCCGTCGATCGGCCGCCACCGGCGCTCACCGACAACCGCCGGGCGTTCACGATCCTGGTGCGCAACGCCCTGTTTCAGCGGGTGGAGTTCATCGGCACGCGGCAGTGGCAACGGTTGGAGGAACTCGACGGCGACGACGGGTGGGACGCCCAGCGATGGTTGAACGCCATGGCTCCGTACTTCGACGAGCACGACACGATCGGCATCGGCTCCGACGCCCGCAATCATGACCTGTTGTTGATCGACGAGCATCCGGTCGGGCACCCGGGGTGCTGGGCGGTCCGCCAGATCCTCCACGATCCCGCCGACGACCACGATTGGCGCATCCACGCCCTCGTCGATCTTGCCGCCAGCAACGAAGCCGGCCGAGCCGTCGTGCACATCACCGACGTCAGCAGCCGGTAGCCATCTCGAGATCTCGGCCCGCCGAACGGTTCGGTCCCGCGCCCCGTGCCGGCAGGCGTTTGCACGGTGGCGAACCCGATGCGTTCCGCACCCTGCTACAGCAACGTGCGGAGCTCGACCTCGGGCCGGGCCCCGATGTGGAGATCACCTCGGCCGCCGCGATCGAACCGATCTCGGCACAGGTCCGATGGTCCCGCCCCCGGGACATTCCGAACAGGAACCCGGCCGCGTACATGTCGCCGGCCCCGGTGGTGTCGACGACGTGGGCGACCGGCCTCGCCGCCACGACGGTGCGCTCCGACCCCGACACGACCACCGAACCGTGCTCACTTCGGGTGACGGCGGCCAACGGACACACGGTCGCCAGTTCCTGAAGGGCGCGGTCGAGGTCGTCGATCTCGAACAGCGCCAGGAGCTCGTTCTCGTTCGCGAAGACCAGGTCGACGTGTTCCGACACCAACTCGAGGAACTCCGAGCGGTGGCGGTCGACGCAGAACCGGTCGCTGAGGGTGAGCGACCGAGCGTCCGGCCTCGTGCGCCACGCCGGACGCGAACCGGAATGCCTCCTTGGCCTCGGGGCGGTCGAACAGATAGCCCTCCAGGTAGAGCACCCGACCGGTCCGAACCGAGTCGGGGGCGACGTCGTCGGGGCCGAACAGCTCTGCCGCCCCGAGGTAGGTGTTCATCGTCCGCTGACCGTCGGGGGTGACGATCACCAGACTGCAGCCGGTGGGGGGGCCTTCGGGAGCGGGCTCGTTGTCGAAGCCCACACCCGCCGCACGGATGTCGTGGGCGAACACCTCGCCGAGCTGGTCGTCCGCGACACGTCCGAGATAGTGCGCGGTGCCGCCGAGGGAGCCGACGCCGACGGTGGTGTTCGCGCAACTCCCACCGCTGTGCTCCTCACCCGCCGACATCGCCCCGTAGAGCTGATGACGTCGATCGGTGTCGATCAGGTTCATCGAACCGGCGACGAGGCCCTCGGACTCGACGAACTCGAAGGGTTCCTGGCTGATGACGTCGACGAGGGCGTTTCCGATGCCGACGACGTCGACGGTGGGTTCGATCATGCGTTCACGCTAGGCGAACCCCAAACACGCCCGAACCGGAGTCCTCTGACAGCGGAGCCCTCCGCGCCGGCCTCCCGTCTCGTAACGTCGGCGGATGCGTCGTGCCCGAGTCGTCCACGCGGAGTCGTTCTGGAGCACCGAGACGGCGGTGGGTTCGCTGATCGACCGCGACACGATGACCCGGTACGAAGCCCGCGGACTCCGTGACTGCGTCGCGTTGGCCGGGGGAACGTCGGCCGTACGACGCGTCGGGATCGTCGGCATCGGTGCCGGTCGGGAGCTTCCCGAGATCCACGCCGCGCTCCCCGACGCCGAGATCGTCGGTTGGGACATCTCCGAGCCGATGGTCGACGCCTGCCGCCGGCGGATCGCCGACCGATCCCTGGACCGGTGCTCCGCGGAGCGCGGCGACGTCGCCGAGCTTCGCGACGGCGGTCCGTTCGACATGCTCGTGGCGTTCAACGCGGCGCTGTGCTACCCCCAACCGGCCGGTCGGCGGGCGGCGGCGTTCGCGAACACGGCACACCTCCTTCGTCCGGGCGGAGTGTTGATGGCGGTGCTCCAGCAACGCAACGCACGACCCGATTGGGCGCTGTGGTTCGCGGCACGACGCGCGATCCGACGGATCGGACTCCTGCGTGTGGATCCCGACGACCATCTGAGCGTGCTCGACGGAACGGCGGTACCGGTCCACCACTACTCGCCGGGGGAACTCCGGCGAATGGCCGCCGAAGCGGGCTACGCCGAGGTCCGAATCGAGTCGATCCGGGCCATGGGGCGCCGCCTGGGCTTCGCGGTGCCATGGCGCTCACCCAACCCCGTCGTGATGACCGCCATCCGCTGACGGCGGAGCGACCGCGTCACCGATGACCTCGCCGGCCGCTCCGCCGGTACGGTCCTCGATCGAGGTGGAGACCACCAGGTCGTACACCTCGCGGCGGGGAACCCCCAACTCCTCGGCGACCGCCCGAGCGAGCGCGCTGGTCGACAACCCCTCGCCGGATCGTTCGTCGACGCGCCGCCGGATCTCGTCGGTCGTCGCGGCCACCGCCGGAGCACCTCCCAGCACTACGACGTACTCGCCGCGGGGTGCGGACTCGGCGACGTGTTCGACCGCTTCACCGAGGGTTCCGCGCCACACCTCCTCGTTGAGCTTGGTCAACTCGCGTGCCAACGCGACCGACCTCGACGCCCCACAGACCGCGCTGAGATCGCCGATGGTCGCCACGAGGCGATGTGGCGCCTCGTACAGCACGGTCGTCCTCGGCTCTGCGGCGACGGCGGCGAGCCGCCCTCGCCGCTCGGCGCCCTTTCGCGGCAGGAAGCCCTCGAAGACGAACCGATCGGCGGGAAGGCCACTGACCACGAGCGCCGCCAACAACGCCGACGGCCCGGGAATCGACTCCAGCCGGATTCCGGCTTCGATCGCGACACGGACCAGCACGTGGCCGGGATCGCTCACGAGCGGCATTCCCGCGTCGCTCACCACGACCACCTGCAGGCCTTCCGCCGCGTCGGCGACGAGCCGTTCGGCGACGGAACGCTCGGTGTGATCGTTCAGGACGACGAGCCGGGGCACCCGGATCCCGAGGTGCCGGAGCAACAGACCGGTTCGACGGGTGTCCTCACACGCGACGACGTCCGCCGACCGCAACGCCGCCGCGGCGCGGACGGTGAGGTCGTCCAGGTTGCCGATGGGGGTGGCGACCAGCCGGATCCGAGGCGAAGGGCCCACCCCGTTCACCGGATCTCGACGACGTCGCCCACGTGCAACGTCCACTCCCGGAAGGCCCCGGCCTGCGCCTCCAGCACCCCGCCCGCCCGGGGGTGAGGTGCCGAGATCCGGTTCCGCCTGAGGAGCACCGTCTTGAAGACGAGCCCGTCGGCGTCGACGAACGCCACGTCGAGATCGAATCGCATCCCGAAGCTGTGCACCGACTTGACTCCGGGCAGCCACATCGCGCCGTCGAGGCCGTCGCGCCCCAGCAGGCCCCGCGCCCGAGCGCCCGCGCCCGTGGCCACCTCGACCGACGCGAGCACCTCGCCGTCGCGAACCAACCAGGCCACCGTCCGGTTCTACACGTTGAAGCGGAAGTCCATCACGTCACCGTCGCAGACCACGTAGTCCTTGCCCTCCACGCGCACCGTGCCGGCCTCGCGCGCCTTCGCCCACGACCCGCACTCGATCAGTTCCTCGGCCTGGATGCACTCCGCGCGGATGAAGCCGCGCTCGAAGTCGGTGTGGATCACGCCGGCCGCCTGTGGTGCCCGCGCCCCGGCCCGGAACGTCCATGCCCGGGTCTCCTTCTCGCCGGTCGTGAGGTAGGTCCGGAGCCCGAGCATCCGGTAGGCGCCGTGGAGGAACGTCGCCAACGCTCCTTCGCCGAGACCGTACGCGTCGAGCATCTCGGCCCGGTCCTGGGGGTCCAGCATCACCGCCTCGGCCTCGACCTGCACGCACACGGCGATGGCCGCGCCCTGCTCGCCGAGTGCGGACGACACCGACGCGGCGATCGCGTCGGCCTCATCGAGTTGGGACTCGCCGATGTTGACCACCGCCATCGCCGGTTTGTTGGTGAGCAGGAACAGCGGCCGGAGCAGTGCTCGGGTGTCCGCGTCGATGCCCGCCCGGAACAGCGGCGTCCCGGCATGGAGCGACGCGAGCGCGACGTCGGTGGCGGCCACCTCGGCGGCGACGGACGGATCGGACCTCGCGGCCTTGCGTCGTTTGTCGAGTTGGCGTTCGAGCGTCTCGATGTCGGCGAGGGTGAGCTCCAGTTCGAGCGTCTCGAGTTGGTCCACCGGATCGTCGGTTCCGGGCACGTCGTCGTCGTGGAAGGCCCGCAGCACGAACACGATCGCGTCCACCTCACGGATGTGGGAGAGGAAGCGGTTCCCGAGGCCCTCACCTCGAGACGCCCCCTTGACCAGTCCCGCGATGTCGACGAACTGCACCGTGGCGTGGATCAGGCTCTTGGATCCCGACATCTCGCCGAGTCGTTCGACCCGACGGTCGGGCACGGTCGCGACGCCCACGTTGGGGTCGACCGTCGCAAACGCGCACGGCGCGGCCAACGCCACCACCGGCCAACGCGTTGTACAGCGACGACTTGCCGGCATTGGGGAGTCCGACGAACCCGAAGCGTTCCATGGTCCGCTCACGCTACCGGTCGACGTCGTAGTGTCTCGGCTCGGAACCCGCGCTCGAGCGCGCCTTTGAACGCTCACAGCCGGTACACCCGCCCGACATCGAGATGACCGAGAATTTGCCGACCTCCACGCCGACGGGTTCGGTCCCGGCCGGTCGGGACGGGTCGAGGCCTCGCGACACCCCGGAAGGACGCCACGGTGGCTGAACTGATGCGCACGCTGATCCTCGTGGCCGCCTACGTCGCTGGTGCCACGGGCATTGCATTGGTCGTCCTGCGGGTACTGCCGGGGGCGTCGGCGTCGTTCGCCGGGCCGTCGCCGACCAGGAGATGGTGTTCGCGGTCATCTGCGCCACGTTGATGACCGCGGCGAGCCTCTACCTGTCCGAAGGGCTCCACTACCTGCCGTGCAGGCTCTGTTGGTTCCAACGGATCTGTGCGTATCCGCTCGTCGTGGTCCTCGGGTGGGGCTCCGCCATCGCGATCGAGGTGCGTGGGCCCCGGCGCTCACCCTCGCCACCGTCGGTGCCGCGATCAGCACATATCACATCCTCATCGACGTCGGCGCGATCAGCGACCCCGGATCATGTGATCCCTCGAACCCGTGCACGCTGCGCTGGAAGGGCTTCGACCACGGGTGGTCGACCATCCAGGTGGGGGCCCTCTGCTGCTTCGTGTTCATCATCGGTCTCGGCCTGCACGCGCTCGCTCGGCGCGAAACGGCGGCGCCCGGCCCGACGATCGAGCGTCCCGACGAACCCATCGACCGATCAACCCCGGAGGCATGACGTGGCCAAGCAACCAAAGATCCAGTACGGCGGACCCAACGGCGGTCGGACCCCCGACTCGGCCGGCGACGGACCGTCGATGGCCCTCAAGGTCGGGATCGCCGCGCTCGTGCTGATCGCCCTGATCACGGTGGCCGTGTTCGCCGTCAAGGACCAGGGTGAGAACAAGGGGGTCAACTACACCGCTTACTCCAGCGTGACGGTGACCGGCACCCCGCTCGCGGCGTTCCCCGCCGACGCGGCGACCGCCATCCCCTCCTCGGACCCGGCGATCGGCCAGACCATCCCGACTCTCACGGGCAAGAACTTCGACGGCGACGCGCTCACCATCAGACCGGGCGAGCCGATGTTGATCGCGGTTATCGCCCACTGGTGCCCCCACTGCCAGAAGGAGGTGCCGCTGGTGGTCGAGTGGCAGGCCTCGGGAACCATCCCCAAGTCCGTCAAGGTCGTGGGGATCTCGACGGCGGCGGACGAGTCCCGGGGCAACTTTCCGCCCGCTTCGTGGCTGGCCAAGGACGACTGGAAGAACGACACGCTGGTCGACTCGGCCGACACCAAGGGGCTCAACGCGATGGGCGTCGCCGGATTCCCCACCATCGTCGCGGTCACCAAGGACGGAAAGGTCGCACTACGCGGCAGCGGCGAGATGACCGAGGCCGAGGTGAAGCGACTCGCCGAGGCCGCCCTGGGCCACAAGACCACCGCAACGGAGGGTGACGACTCCGCGCCGATAACCAGCCCCGCCGCCACCTCGACGACCACCCCCTGACCGTCCCACCGCCGACCGTCTCACCCGTTTTGTCGCGCGATCGTCGCGTCCACGGCGCGACTTTCGCGCGACAGAACCGGGGAGGAACCGCGGGGATCAGCCCACAGCGTTGCGGAGTTGGTTGACCGCCGCGTTCGCGGCCGCCGCCCAGCAGTTGACACCGTTCTTGGCCAGGTGCCATCCGCCGGTCGTGTACGCCGACTTGCAACGGTCGAGCCACCAGTTGAGCGGGATGACCGCGACACCACGATCGGCGATCACCTCACCTTGGATCCGCTCGGCGATGTCGGCCTCGGTGCGCGCCGGTTCGCTGTTGGGACGGTGGTGCGCCACGACGTACACGTGTGCACCCCGCGACTGCGCGATGTCCACCAACTCCGTGAATGCGGCCCGGTACCGCTGCTGGTTGGCCGGATCGGTCCCACCGGGGAACAGCACCGATTGGATGATCACCATGTCGGGATCGGTGGTCGCAATCCGCGAACGCAGCTGATCCGCCCACCGGGCATGGGTCGCCCACGGCCATAGCGTGTAGGGGTTGTCGCCAGGACCTCCGTCCATCGTCAAGGTGATCCCCGCCGGAGCAAGCAGTTCCTGCAACACCGGATCAACCCGGGGCGTGGTCCCGAAGAGTCCCCAGCTCAGCGAGTCGCCCATCAGCTCGACGCGCCGCACGTTGGTGCCCCGACCTGTGGCGGGTGCGGGGGGGATACACGAGGCCGCCGTGACGGTCACGAGCACGATGGCCGCGAGACCGGTGAGCCTTCGGGAGCGTCGACGCGAGGAGTGGGTCGTCGATGACACGGAGTGAGGGGAAGCGGGGGTAGGCATCCCTCCACGGTACGGGGCTCCTAACATCGCGGTCCATGTCGGGAGTCGGTCGGGTGGTCCGGAGCTCCGGTGCCGGTACCTCGACTCCGACGACGGGTCGGCAGGGGTCGTGACCGCTGCGCCCGGTCCGTCCGGCGCGGTACGACGAGCGACCGACGCGCTCGATCGTGCCGTCTACTGCCTGGACCGCAGCCTGGCCCCGAGGCCCAAGATCAAGGCGTTCCGCACCGCCCGCACCGTCATCGCCGACCTCGACGACGCGACCCTGGACGGCCTGGTATCGGCCGGGTCGGTCACGTCGCTGGAAGGGATCGGACGGTCCACCGGCTCGGTGATCATCGACGCGGTGACCCGTGCGACGGGTGGCTACCTCGATCGGCTCGACACCGCGACGACGGTCACCATCGGCGAAGGTGCGACGCTCCGGCCGATGCTCCGAGGCGACTGCCACCTGCACACGACATGGTCGGACGGGGGAGCCTCGATCCGTGAGATGGCCGTATCCGCACGGTCGTTGGGCCATGAGTACCTCGTCATCACCGACCACTCGCCCCGGCTCACCGTCGCTCACGGCCTCAGCCCCGAACGTCTCCGCCAACAACGCGAGGAGATCGACCGCGTCCAGGCCGAGCTCCCCGACATCCGCATCCTGAGGGGGACCGAGGTGGACATCCTCGAGGACGGTTCGCTCGACCTGCCCGACGACATCCTCGCCGACCTGGACGTGGTGGTCGCGTCGGTGCACTCCAAACTGGCGATGCCGTCAGCGGAGATGACCCCGCGGATGGTCCGGGCGGTCGCGAACCCTCACGTCGACATCCTCGGCCACTGCACCGGACGCCAGATCGTGGGCACGGGCCGGGCTCCGTCGCGCTTCGATGCCGACATGGTCTTCGCAGCGTGCGCCCGTTTCGGTACGGCGGTCGAGATCAACTGCCGCCCCGAACGCCAGGACCCACCCGACGACCTGCTGGCGATCGCGCTCGAATGGGACTGCCGGGTGACGATCGACACCGATGCACACGCGCCCGGCCACCTCGAGTGGCAGGCGTCGGGGTGCGACAAGGCGGTGGCGCACGGCATCGCGCCCGAACGCATCCTCAACACGCGCTCGGCGGACGATCTGCTCGCAGCGCTCGGATAGTCGCCGCTTACCCACCGACCGCGTCCGGCGGCAACACCCGGGCGACCATCGCCTCGGCGACGCGACCGTCGGCGTCGGTGGGACGTCCTGGGTCGAGCGAACGCGGCCACAGGCGACGACTCGTCACCGACGCGACCTCCGCCGCGTACACCAGCACCTGGGACTGCAGGAAGATCCACGACAGCAGGCCGATGACGACCGCGAAGGTTCCGTAGGTCTTGTCGGCGTTGTCGACCAGGCGACCGGTGTACCAACCGCCCACCAGTTGCAGCACGGTCCAGCCGATACCGCCGAACAGAGCGCCGATGCGCACCTCACCCCACCCCAGCGGACGTTCGACCATCAGTCGGAAGAGCGTCGCGATCACGGCCGCGTTGACGAGGACCGACAGCACCGCTCCCCCGAGACCGGCCGCCGGACCGAGGAATGCCGCGGCGGATGCCGCGACGGTCGCCCCGACGATCCCGGTGCCGATGATCGCCAACATCGCGAGACCCTTGAGCCGTTTGCGTACGAACGTCGGACGGTCCTTACGGGGGACGTCCCACACCGTGTTCAAGGCGTCCTGCGCGACCTGGGTCGCGCCGAGCCCCGACCACACCGCCAACACGAGCCCGACGACGAGAGCGAGACCCGAGCCCTTCATCGTCGACACGTCGATGCCCGGCAACGGGAGTCGCTCGCGCAACGTGTCGCCGATGTCGTGGCGTAACGACGGGTTCCCGTGCAATACGAAGCCGAGGATCGTGAAGCCCGCCAGCAACATCGGGAACAGGGAGAAGAAGCCGTAGTAGGCGAGGAGCGCGCTGAGATGTGAGCCCTTGTCGTCGCCGTACTTCTTCACCACGGCGAAGGGGATTGCCAGGATCGGCCGCTCCCGCTGCACCGCGTCGAACCGCTCCTTGTAGCCATCGAGTCCGGACACGGCGGCGAAGCTACCGCCGCGGTCCCGGTGGCGCCGGAGTATCGGGCTCCCCGACCGGAACCGATCACGGCTCGATCCCGATCTCGGGGTGCGGGTAGGCTGTCGCCCCTATGTCGAAGCGGACCAGCAAGAAGAAGGCGAACGTTCGCCGCAAGAAGGCCAACCACGGCCGCAAGCCCAACGCCGGCCGCAACAGCTGACCACCGGACGACGACCGGACCCACCGCTCGGGCCGTTCACGCGACCACCACGTCCGCACCGCCCGGGTCGGGGTGGGGTGGCGACCGCGGTGTCGGTACCGCGTAGATCATCGGAGCCAGCACCACCGAGCAGAGGCCCTTGAGGGCGATGTTCGCGACGACGATCGACACCATCGAACCGAACGGGACGCTCCCCGCAAACGCAACCACGGTGAACACGATCGAGTCGATCGGGATGGACACCGCGTTCGAGCCCAGAACCCGAAGGATCATCCGCCGCGTGCCCATCCGATCCGCGATGCGTTGATACACCTCGGTGTCGGTCAACTCGCTCAGCAACTGGGCGGCCACCGACGCGGCGACGATGCGCCACGTCACCAACAGCACATCGCCGAACCCTCGCTGGGCACCGACCGCAGGATCGGCGGGCAACGCCGCTGCGGCCCAGAACGCCAGCACCATCAGCCCGTTGGCGGCGGCCGTTGCCACCACGACGGTCTGCGCGGCGCGCTTGCCGGCGCTGCGGTGCAGCAGGTCCCTCACGGTGAAGGTGATCGGATAGAGGATGGTGCCCGCGTCGATCGACACCCCGACGAGCTTGACGATGCGCAGGGACATCACGTTCGCGACCAGCGACGCTCCGATGTAGGCCGCCGTCGACAGGAGCGCCCATCGCATGACGGCGTCGTCGCCCGATTGCATCCGGCACAACCTACGCTCCCCCGACGTGGCCGCCGCCGACCCGACCGAACCCGCCCGCGGGCGACGCGTGGGGGTGACCTCGGTCCGTCTCGGCGACGGCGCCGGACCGGGGTACGGCGCCGGCTTCGTCGTGAGGAACGATCCCGGGGACCCTCCGAGCGTCCGGCTCGCCGGGTTGCGGATCGAGCTCGCGGGTGACAGCCGACCGCCGCGCCTCGCCCTCGCGGACCCCACCGATGTCACGGCCGTCGGCGCCGAATCCGGTCGTGGCGACCGTCACCCG
The DNA here is from genome assembly GCA_041394325.1 of Microthrixaceae bacterium. Taxonomy (GTDB): domain Bacteria; phylum Actinomycetota; class Acidimicrobiia; order Acidimicrobiales; family Microtrichaceae; genus JAWKIJ01. The sequence goes on along the minus strand of JAWKIJ010000001.1, from coordinate 1,433,744 downwards.
AACGGGATCGACGTGTTGGACCACATCGTGATCTGCGGTCGCTCCGCCGATTCGATGCGTTCGGCCCTGGCAGGGAAGGGATTGGCCGTCCGCCGGGAACGCTCGACCGAGATGGCCGGCGTGGCCGTCGTGCAGTTGTTCGCCCCCGCCGGTGCGACGCTGCTGGAATGCGTCGCCCCGGCCGACGCGACCATCCCGATGGAGCACCCGTTCACCGCGATGCTGCCCGACCCGGACTCCGCCGCCGTCGCTCCGTTGGGGACCGACACCGTCGTGTGGGGACTCGCCTTCTCCAGCCCCGATCTCGTCGCTACTCGGGCGTGGTTCGGCGAGCGGTGCTGCCCGCCTCGACCGGCCGTACAGGAGGGCCGGGAGATCCTCAGCCTTCGACGATCAGCGCTCGGAATCTCACTCCCGGTGACGGTCCTGACGGCACGACATCGCGTCTCGTAGCGTCCGATCCGGAGAATCCCGTTCCGAGAACGTTGCCTTGGTCGACAATTTTGGATACCTTTCGTGAACGACCGCGTCACCTGCGCGGTACGGATCCGCCGGCGGGCCGAACGGTCGGGGCGGATGACCTGAGGAGGGACATGAAGAAAACCGTTCGCAGGGGCGTCCTCGTCGGCGTCCTCGCCACGACGAGCCTGCTGGCCACGGCCTGTCCGGCCCAGCCGCCCGAGTCCGTGAACTTCGCGTTCAAGGCGACCCAGGTCACCGTCAACAGCAGCCAGGACGAGATCCGCGATCCCATCTTCGGCACCTGCATCAGCCTGACCGGCTGCAGCGACGAGCCGTACGTGCTGATGATCAACTTCCGCGTGAAGATCGGCGAGGCCGATTCGGCGCAGACGTGGGTGACCGGCAGTCGCTCGTATTCGCAGAGCAGCATGGGGGCCGGCTCGACCCGCGCGGTGACCGGCAACGCCCAGGCGACCGCCAACTTCAACAACGTCGTGCCGCTCGACGTGCTCGACCTGCTCGACACCAACAACCACCTCGAGATCACGGGCAGCTACGTCTGGGCCATGGAGGAGGACACGGTGGGCGTCGGAGCCGCCGCGGACAAGACCGCCTCGGTGCTGAAGGACGCCCTGAACGACACCATCGCGAAGGGTTCGGTTCCTTCGGACACCAACCAGCTGCTGAGCCTGATCACCTCGAACCTGGGCTCGGCCATCGTGATCCTGGCCCAGAACATCCCGCTGTTCGGCTTGGGCGACGACGTGATGGGCGGCGGCATGTACGTCGGAATCGCGGCCAAGGGCGGCCTGGCGGACATCGTCAACAACTCCATCGCCTCGACTCCGTTCCCGAACCTTTCGATCCCGGCGGTGGACCTTCCACCGGACATCACCCGTGGCGGCTTCTACACGACCACGACGTCGAAGGACTTCAACGGTCAGCAATGGTCGTGCTGCGGTGGTAGCCACACCTGGAACTTCAACGCGGGGCCGGTCGCGGCAGCCGCCTGATCACCTGATAGCCGGGGTCGCTCCGACCCCGTTCATCACCGACGAGGGCCCGGGTCAGCATGACCCGGGCCCTCGCGCGTGCTGCGGCGACCGACACCGAACACGGTGCCGAGCGGGTGGCGACCGAAGTTACCCACCGGTAACATTTGAGGATGTCCGAATACCGTGCCCCCATCCACGACGGCCTGTTCGCACTTCGCCACGTTGGCGGCATCGGCGAATTGGCGGCGACCGACCGGTACGCACACGCCGACATCGACACGGTGACGGCGTGCCTCGAGGAACACGGACGGTTCATGCAGGAGGTTTTCGGGCCGCTGAACCGCTCCGGCGACATCGAGGGCCTGCGTCTCGACGGTGGTGTCGTCACGACGCCGACCGGGTTCAAAGAGGCGTACTCCAAGTTCGTCGAGGCCGGATGGCAGGGTTTCAACGCCACTCAGGAGTACGGCGGGGCCGGATTTCCCGAGGCCGTGTTCGCGATCGCCGCAGAGTTCATGACCGCGGCGAACGGGGCACTCACGATGTGTCCGGGGCTGACCACGGGTGCGATCGAGTGCCTCCAGCACTGGGGCACCGAAGAGCAGAAGGAGGTGTACCTCCGGCGCCTCGTCACCGGCGAGTGGACCGGCACCATGAACCTCACCGAACCACAGGCCGGCTCCGACGTCGGCCTGTGCACCACCAAGGCCGAGCCTCACGACGACGGTACGTACCGGATCTCGGGGACCAAGATCTTCATCAGCTTCGGCGAGCACGACATGGCCGAGAACATCATCCACCTGGTGCTGGCCCGCGTACCGGGATCACCCCCCGGCACCAAGGGCATCTCGCTGTTCATCGTGCCGAAGTACCTCGTGAACGCGGATGGCACCCTCGGCGAACGCAACGACGTCACCTGCGTGTCCATCGAACACAAGATGGGTATCCACGCATCGCCCACCTGCGTGCTCAGCTACGGAGACAGGGGCGGCGCGGTCGGCTACCTCGTGGGCGAGGAGGGCCAGGGCATGCGGGCGATGTTCACCATGATGAACAGCGCCCGCCTCGCCGTCGGCATCCAGGGCTTCGCGCTCGGCGACGCCGCCTACCAGAAGGCGCTCGCCTACAGCCAGGAGCGACGCCAGGGCAAGGAAATCGGCGGCACCGGCCACGAACCGGCGTTCATCATCGCCCACCCCGACGTTCGACGCATGCTCCTGTCGATGCGCAGCCAGGTCGACGCGATGCGGGCGTTGGTCGTGTACAACGCGTCGGCCATCGACTTCAGCCGCAGCCTCGCCGACCCGGCAGAGCGGGAGAAGTGGGAGGAGATCGCCGAACTGCTGACCCCGGTGAGCAAGGCGTGGTGCACCGACGTCGGGATGGCCGTCACCTCCGACGCCATCCAGGTGTTCGGCGGAATGGGCTACATCGAGGAGTCCGGGGTCGCCCAGCACTTCCGGGACATGCGGATCGCACCCATCTACGAGGGCACCAACGGCATCCAGGCGATGGACCTCGTCGGCCGGAAGCTGCCCATGCGCATGGGAGCGGTGGCCCAGGAGCACTTCGCTCGTATCCGCGAGACGATCAAGGATCTCGAGGCCGATGCCGAGCTCGCCCCGCTGGGCGGCCCGCTCGGCGCTGCGCTCGACGAGTTGGAGAACGTCACCAACTGGATCTTCGAACACGGCCTCGCGGATCCCCGCGAAGCACTGGCCGGTGCCACGCCGTACCTGACGATGTTCGGCACCGTCACCGGAGGCTGGATGCAGGCGCTCCTCGCGCTCGGCGCCCGGGCCGACCTCGCCGCCGGAATCGACGACCCCGACTACCTGGCCGCCCGGGTGACCTCGGCTCGATTCTTCATCACCCAGCTCGTTCCCCGCGTCGCGGGAATGGCCGCCTCGGTGACAGCAGGCGCGTCGGACCTGTTCGCCCTGTCACCCGAGCAACTCGCGAGCGCCTGACCCTCACCCACCGCCGTTAGCCTCCCAGCAACGACATGTTGGACCACGTCTTCACCGACGCCATCGGCGCACTGCGCGCCGCGCTCGAACAGGCGATGCTCGAACGCCAGGCCGTCGAGGAGCGCTTCAACGCCGACGTCCTGCTGGGCGACCTCACGTGGGAGACCTCCTACTCGCTGCCCGGCGAAGGAGAGCCGCCGCGGACGCGTTGCGACCTGACCCTGCAGTGGCCGACCTGGTCGCAGACCGCGTACCGCTCGTGGTACATCGGCGACGAGTTCGACGAGCCACCACGGATCGACATCGAGGTGGTGCTCCGAGTGCAACGGCTCGCCGAACCACCCGATCCGGCGAAGGTGCTCGCCGTGCTCCCCGAGGAGTCACCGCCGGTCGGCGAGGAGCGGTTGACGCGTACGTTGCCGATGGTCGAGATCCAGTACGAGGACGACCTCACGAGCGCCCGGCACGCGATCGAGGTCACCTACGACGGCTCCTACGAACTCGACGAGAACGTCCTCGCCGACGGGGACGAGCTCGACGGACACTTCGCCGCGCTCGGGGGATGGATCAGCGCGGTGCTCGTGAAGCTGGGCGACCTGTCGATGGAGCACCTGCCCCCCGACGACGACTGAGATCGGGCGGGATCAGACGCGGCGGGGATTGCGCTCGAAGGAGGGATCACGGCGCTCGGCCCTGGCGCCGAACTCCTCCATCATGTCGCCCGGTTGGAACATTCCGCTCTGCCACGCGGCCATGTAGCGGAGCGAGTCGCCCACCCCGTGGTCGCGGCCGAAGTTGACCATCTCCTTGGTTCCCCAGATCGCCAGCGGTGAGCGCTTGGCGATTCGCTCCGCGACGTCCATCACCTTGCCGAGCATCTCGTCGTGGTCGGTGAACACCTCGTTGACGAGGCCGATCTCCCGCGCCCGGGAGGCGGGCATCCGATCTCCGGTGTAGGCAAGCTCACGCGCGAGGCCTTCGGGGACCAGCTTGGGCAGGCGTTGGAGCGTCCCGAGATCGGCCGTCATGCCGATGTTGATCTCCTGGATGCAGAAGAACGCGTCGGCCGTGGCGTAGCGCATGTCGGCCGCGCAGACCATGTCGACCGCACCGCCGATGCAGCCACCCTGGATCGCCGCGAGCACCGGGAACCGTGCCCGCTCCAGGCAGTTGAAGCTCTCCTGGAGGTGCTGCACGAGCATCCAGATCTGGGCGCGACGGCGCCCCTCTTCGGCGACGGCATCGGACGGGAGGACCCCCACCGACGATCCGGAGAACACCCCGAGGTCCATCCCCGCGGAGAAGTGGCGCCCGGTCGAGGACAGGACCATGGCCCGGGTCTCACCGGTCCGGTCGATCTCGTCGACCACCTCGGGAAGTTCGGACCAGAAGGCCGCGTTCATCGTGTTCAGCTCGTCGGGACGGCACAGACGGACGTGGGCGACCGGCCCCTCGTGGGAAACCTCCAGCGTGGTCGTCATCGCCATCCTCCCAACCTCCCCCGCCCGATCGAGCCGGTCGGTCCGTCGTCGAGGGGTACGGCGGTGAGCGTACCGTGGGAGCACACCCGCTCGACCCGAGGACCGTACCGCCGCCATGAGCACCGACCCGCACCGCCTTCCACACGACGTCGTCCCGTCCCGCTACGAGTTGGTGGTCGACGCGTCGCTCGACGACGAACGCTTCCGCGGATCGGTCACGATCGACGCCCGGGTCGTGCAGCCCGTCGACACGATCGTCTGCAACGCCAAGGGGCTCACGATCGATTCGGTCACCCTCGATTCGCGAGGGGTGACAACGGCGGCCACCGTTCGCTACGACCACGATGCCGAGTTGCTGTACATCGACCCGGCGACCCCGCTGTCACCGTCCGACATCCGGATCCAACTCGAATACCACGGCACCTACGGCGAAGGGCTCGTGGGCTTCTACACCTCCGACTACCACCACGACGGGAGCGACCGGCGCATCGGCGTCACGCAGTTCGAGGCGCCCTACGCCCGCATGGCGTTTCCCTGCTGGGACGAACCCGAGTTCAAGGCGGTGTTCCAGATATCGGTGGTGTGCGACGCGGGACTCGCCGCGGTGTCCAACGGTGCGGAGCGGTCGCGCACCACGCTGGCCGACGGTCGGGTGCTCGTGGACTTCGCGCCCACCATGTCGATGTCGACCTATCTCGTCGCGTGGGTGATCGGCGACCTCGAGGCGTCCGAGACCGTCGTGGCGCGCGGGATCGACATCCGGGTGCTGCACCGCCCCGGGCACGGCAACCTCGCGGCGTTCGCCCTGGAGGTCGCGGCGCATTCGATCGAGTGGTTCGAGGACTACTACGGCATCGCGTATCCGGGCGACAAACTCGACCTGATCGCGATCCCCGACTTCGCGTTCGGAGCGATGGAGAACCTCGGCTGCGTCACGTTCCGCGAGTCGATCCTGTTGGTCGACGAGCACGATGCGAACCGATCGGAGCTCGAACGCTCGGCGACGGTGATCGCGCATGAGATCGCGCACATGTGGTTCGGTGATCTCGTCACCATGCGCTGGTGGAACGGCATCTGGCTCAACGAGGCGTTCGCCACCTTCATGGAGTTCTCCTGCATCGACGCCTTCCGACCCGACTGGCGGGTGTGGAGCTCGTTCGGCCTCTCGAAGTCCATGGCGTTCGACACCGACGCGCTGGCGAGCACCCGACCGATCGAGTTCGAGGTACCCACCCCCGCGGATGCCGAGGCGATGTTCGACATCCTCACCTACGAGAAGGGCGCCTCCGTGCTGCGGATGTTCGATACCTGGGTGGGGAGCGACCGGTTCCGCGACGGCATCCACCGCTATCTCAAGGAGCACTCCCACGCCAACACCGACACCGCGGATCTATGGCGTGCACTCTCGGCCGCGACCGGCGTCGACGTCGGAACGGTGATGGACACGTGGATACTGCAGGGCGGCCACCCCGTCATCGGCGTCGAGCGCACCGACCGGGGGGTGCGGCTCCGCCAGACCCCGGCATCGTTCGCCGGTGCCGACCCCGTCGCGTCGCACCGTTGGGTGGTCCCGATCCAGATCACCGCGGGGAACGGCGAGGCGACCACCAGCCACCATGTCCTGTTGGACGGCTCCGAGCTCGAGGTCGACCTCGGGGGGGCTCCGGAATGGGTCAACGTCAACGACGGGTTCAACGGCTTCTACCGCAGCGCGTACTCGCCGGAGCTACGTGAGGCACTCGGCCTCGCTGCCGGGCGCCTCGACGAGATCGATCGCTATGCCCTGATCGACGACGCCTGGGCGGCGTTCCTCGGAGACCGCCTGGACCCGGTCGGTCTCGTGTCCACCGTCGGACGCGTCGCGGGAGTGGCGACCGGCCCGGCGACCTGGCGACGGATCGCGTCGCTCACCGGTGAGCTCGAACTCCTGATCGAACCGTCGGACCGTCCGGCGCTGTACCGATGGGTCGCCGCGACGACCCTGGCCGCGGCGCAGCGCCTGGGGCTGGAGTTCTCGGGCGAACCGCTCGGGGGCGACGACCCCGAACGGCGCGACCTACGGGCGGTGCTGTTCCGACTGGCCGGGATCCGTGGCGGAGTCGACGCGGTGGTCGAACGGGCCCGCCACCTGTTCACCGACGATGCGGCACTCGACGCGACCGACCCCGACCTCGCCGCCGCGGTACCCGACGTGGTCGCCCGACACGGTGGGACCGACGAGTTCGACGTCCTCGAAAGCCGCTTCCTCGCCGCCTCCACCCCACAGGAGGAGATGCGTGCGCTGAACAGCCTGACGCTTTTCACCGATCCGGTCCTGGTCGCCCGCCTGTGCGAGCTGTGTCGTACCCAGGTACGAACCCAGAACGCCCCGTTCACGCTCGCCGCCGCGATGGGCAACCCCGTGTGCGGCACCGACGTGTGGCGATTCGTCTCGGCACGCTGGGACGAACTCGTCGAGCGCTTCCCGTCGTCGAGCATCGCGCGAATGGCCGGTGGCATCAGGGCGTTCGCCGGGGAGGACCTCGTCGCCGAGATCAGCGGGTTCTTCGCTGCGCACCCCGTGGAGCACGGAGCCCTCACCGTTGCACAGCACCTCGAACGAACCCGGGTCAACGCGGCGGCCAGGAGACGACTGGGCGGGATCGCCACGGTGTTGGACGCCGGCTGAGGTCGGCCGCACCCCCGACGTGGCCGACCTCGTGTTCAGCGCGAGAGGTGGATCGACGCGACGAGCAGCGCCTGAGCCAGGTGATAGGTGGTGATGATCACGAGGCGGGAGTGACGGAACGGTCCGACGAAACTCGACCATCCGATGCACAGGTCGGACAGGTAGAACAGCACCGCGCCGAGGATGGCCAACCACACGGTCGAGCCGATCGCACACACGACCATCACCGAGATGACCCCGATGTACGCGGCGACCGGCGAGACGAGCCGTGGGTCCTCTCTCCGCGCTCCCGCCAACACCTTCGGTCCGAGCACGAACACCGCTGCCACCACCATGACGGCGCCGATTACGACCGCGACGCGGTCGACGCCGCCGGCCAACAGACCGACGATGTACGCGAGGTGACCGACGAGGAAGGCCGCCAGTCCGGGAACGAACCACCTCTCCGGAGGTTGCGACATCAGGAACACGTCGCCCACCAGGGAGCACACGAGGCCGACGACGAACCACCCGCGCAGCACCGTCTCCGACGTCGGCATCGCCGCTGCGGACACGATGAGCGGCAGCATCGTCGCGGGCTTCGCGAACAGTTCGACGGGTCGATGTTCGCCCGCCACCGCCCACCAGTCGGTCAGCGCCAGGACGGCCGCGACGGCGAACAACACCCACACCCCGATCCCGAGGCCCCGCGCCTCGATCACTCCGGTGACGAGTTGGACGGCGCTCATTTCTCGCCCCCCTCGGACGGCCAGACGTCGGACCAGTCGAGCGAGGACGCCATCTTGGTCCGTGCCCGTACCACCGGGACCGGTTGATCGACGCCGAACACCCCGGTACAACGATCGCCTCGCCGGAAGGCCACACAGAACCGTCGCGACGTCGGGTCACCGCGGATCACCTGCACCTGGTCGTCACCTCTGGGGCGGCCCGCCAGTTGGATCTTGTGTCCGTACTGGTCCGACCAGAACCACGGCACCGACGTGAACGGTTCGGTACGACCCAACAGGCGGCGGGCCGCGTGCTCACCCTGCTCGATGGCGTTCTCCCAGTGCTCCACGCGCATCTCCTCCCCGAAGAGCCGATGTTGCCATCGCGCGACATCCCCCGCGGCGACCACACCGTGGGCTGCGGAGAGCGTCTCGTCACAGACCACGCCGTCGCGTACGACCAAACCGGACCCGTTCAGCCACCCCAACTCGGGGGCGGCGCCCAACCCGAACACCGCGACGGTCGCGTCGATGCGGGTGCCGTCGCTCAGGACGACCGCGCACAGCGCGCCGCCGGAGTCAACCTCGACGTCGAGCACCGTCACCCCCAGGCGGACGTCGACCCCTTGTTCACGGTGAAGGTCGGCGACCCAGCGACCCACCAACGGACCGACCGCGCGGCTCATCGGCAGCGGTGCGGCTTCGACCATGGTCACCTCGTGGCCTCCGGCGCGGGCGGTTGCCGCGACCTCCGCCCCGATGAAGCCGGCGCCCACCACCACTACGTGGCGGGGTCCGTGCTCGAGATCCTCGCGGAGGCGGACCGAGTCGGCGAGCTCGCGGATCACGTGCACCCCCGACGGCCGGCTCGTCGGTGCCATGCCCTCGGGCCACCGGGGTGAGGAGCCCGTCGCGATCACGACTCCGTCGAGCACGACGGTCCGGGCGGATCCGTCGGCGTCGAGGACGTCGAGCTCGATCGACCGACCGTCGTGCGCCGCGTCGACCGGAGGCACCGGGCCACCCGCGGCGGCGTGGGCATCGCCGCGGAAGGGGATCCGCAAGCCGGTGGCGGTGGTGCCGAGGCGCAGGCTCACCTCGATCCCGTCGAGGCGGTCCCACAACCGGGCGACGGCCTGCCCCGACGACATCGTGCCGGCGAGATGCTCCTTGGACAGTGGCGGGGGGTCGGCCGGAGCCGTCGGCGAACGGTCGAGGAGCAACAGATCACCCTCGAAGCCCGCCCGCCGAAGCTCGGCGGCCGCGCAGACGCCGGCGACCGAGGCTCCCACGACGGCGATCCGACGTGGGGGGCCGAGTGACTCGAGACCGTCGAGCACGTCGAACGGCTGTTACCGATCGGGGAACGCGCCGCCGGGCTCAGTCCTCCTCGATGGAGAGGGCCTGCTTGGGGCAGCGGCGGACCGCCTCCTCCATCTTGTCGCGGAGCGACTCGTCGGGGTGCTCCTGGAGGATGTACAGGAGGTCGTCGTCACGAACCTCGAAGACCTCCGGTGAGATGCCCATGCAGATGGCGTTGGACTCGCAGAGGTCATAGTCGACCACGATCTTCATGTGAGCCTCCCTCTGCCCGACGAGCGGGCGGACGCGGACCCGCGGCCTGTTGCCGGGGGGGGATGGGTCCCACCGTAGAGCCTTCGATCGGCGGGTGGAACGTGTTCTAGTTTGGTCGCCCATGGGCATGCCTCGCGACATCGGTGTCATCGACCTCATGATGGGGATCCCCGATCCCGGGAAGAAGGAGTCGTGGTACGACTTCCTGAAGCCCAACCTCCGCGACCCCGAGAGCGCGACGTTCAAGTTCCCGGCGGAGTACATGTTCAAAGAGGTACCGGAGGACCCCGACACCGACGACATGGTCGCCTACACCATCGAGCAGATGGACACCTTCGGGATCGAGCGTTCGCTCATCGGGGTGAAGCTGGGCGGCGGCATCCAGTACGACGCGGCGCTCCGGCACCCGGACCGCTTCATGGCGGCGCTGTCGGTCGACCCCAACGAGGGCATGAAGGCGATCCACAAGATCGTCGAGGCCCACGACTCGCTCGACCTGAAGGCGATAACCCTGTTTCCCGCCGGATACTCCCCCCAGGTGCCCATCGACGACAAGCGGATGTACCCGATCTACGCCAAGGCGTGCGAGCTCGACATCCCCGTGTTCTGTTGCGTGGGGGTTCCGGGTCCGCGGGTTCCCATGCGCTGCCAGCACGTCGAGGCGGTCGACGAGGTGTGCTGGTTCTTCCCGGAGTTGAAGTTCGTGATGCGCCACGGGGCCGAACCGTGGACCGACCTCGCCGTGAAGCTGATGATCAAGTGGCCCAACCTCTACTACTCGACGTCCGCGTTCTCGCCGCGCTACTACCCCGAGTCGATCGTCCGCTACGCCAACACCCGCGGGGCGGACAAGGTGATGTACGCCGGCTACTTCCCGATGGGCCTGTCACTGGACCGGATCTTCGGCGAGTTGCCCGACGTCGGCTTCCACGACGACGTGTGGCCCAAGTTCCTCCGGCACAACGCGGTGCGCCTGTTGCGCCTCTGAGGATGGGGTGCCGCCGATCCTCCCGGCCGTTGCGATGCGACTGAACTCGGGCGACGATACCGCCACCGTCGATCTGTTCGGCGGTCGGCTCTCCTCCTCGCCGCGGACGGGATCGAGTTGCTCGTCACCGAAGGATCGAGACCGGCCCGTTGGGGTTCGTTCCCGATGGTCCCGTGGTGTGGTCGGCTGCGTGGGGGCCGGCTCGACTTCGACGGCGCGACCTATGACTTTCCGCTGACGAGCCCTCCCCACGCGAATCACGGTTTCGCTCACCTTCAACCCTGGACCGTGGTCGATGCCGATGCCACGGCGGCGACGATCAGGACCGGGTTGGGTGGGGCGGGTTCACCGGGCGCGGCGTGGCCGTTCGGAGGCCACGTCGTACAACGCTTCGAGTTGAGCAGCAACCGCCTGAAGGTCACCGTCGAGGTCCACGCGGGTGAGCGTCCGATGCCGGCGATGGCGGGCTGGCACCCGTGGTTCCGTCGTGAGTTGGGCCGCGGTGGACCGGCCGAGCTCACCGTCTCCGGGGGCTCCGTGTACGCCGTCGACGAGGACGCCATCCCCACCGGCGAGACGGAACCAGTGCCGCCCGGGCCGTGGGACGCCTGCTTCGTCGGCCTCGACCACGATCCCACCATCCGTTGGCCGGGCGTGTTGACGCTGAGCCTGTCGTCCACTTTCGACCATTGGGTCGTGTTCACCGAGCCCGAGCACGCCCTGTGCGTCGAGCCCGAGAGTGGTGCCCCCGACGAACCGAACCGTTCACCCCGTGTGGTGCTTCCGGGTGAGCCACTCGTCGGGTCGATGACGCTCGCCTGGCGGCGGGAGGACTGACCCGGCGCCTCACGGTGCGCCGGGTCGTGGTCCGGCACCTGTCGGGCTCGCCGCCGCCCGACCCAACCACATGGTCGGAGGCCAGCGCCTAGGCTGAACGAGAACACGTTCTAGTTTGTCGTCCTCGGAGGAATCCAATGGCAAGGTCACCGTTTCCCGTACCGTTCGGCTGGTTCCAGATCGGCTGGCCGGGCGACGTCGCGGTCGGCGAGTCCAAGCCCCTCCAGTACTTCGGACGCCACCTGGTCCTGTGGCGCGACGAGGAGGGCACCGCTCACCTCCAGGACGTTCTGCCCCCACATGGGCGCACACCTCGGCGTGGGCGGCAAAGTGGTTGGTTGTGAGCTGCGCGCCCTTCCACGGCTGGCGCTTCGACTGCGAGGGCACCAACACCCTCATTCCCTACTCCAAGCGCACCAACGCCAAGGGGCGCCTGCGCACCTATCCGCTGATCGAGCGCAACGGCCTGATGATGGCCTGGTACCACCCCACCGACGGACCGCCGCAGTGGGAGGTCCCCGAGGTCCCCGAGTTCAACGGCGACGAGCAGTTCACCCCGATGGTGACCCGTCGCTACGACGTGAAGGCGCCGTGGCAGGAACTGGCCGAGAACGGGGTCGACTCCGCACATTTCCGCTACGTGCACAACACCGAGGAGGTGCCCGAGCTCACCGGCTACGACACCGACGGCCCCATCGCCCGGATGCGCTCGATCCAGAAGTTCCCGACGCCGCGCGGTGTGGTGGACGGGCACATCTTCGCCGACTCGTACGGCCCCGGCTTCTCGGTGATCCACTTCGGCGGCATCGTCGACACGGTGCTCATGGGCTGCAACACACCCATCGACGACCAGCACTGCGAGATGCGGTTCAGCTTCAGCGTCCGCAAACTGGGTGACGACTCGATCAACTCCACGGTCGGCGACGCCTTCGTGGCCGAGATCGACCGACAGGTCCGTGAGGATCGTCCGATCTGGGAGAACAAGGCGTTCCTCCCCGACCCGCACTGGCCGACACCGACGGTCCGTTCACCAAGTTCCGGCGCTGGGCCTCACAGTTCTACGCCGAGGGGGTCGAGGTGACCACCGACCTGTACCCGCCTGACGAGCTGAGCGAGGTCGAGGAGTTGGCTCCTTCCGCGAGCCAGACGTACGGCTCCAAGCCGATCGCCTGATCGGCGACCCGCGGGCTTGTTACGCCTGGTCCTCAGGGCTTGTCGGCGCTGACGACCCAGGTCGCGAAGAACTGTGCCGCACCGCCGTAGGCCTGGCCGAGCGCGGTGCGGGCACCGTCGATCTGATGGTCACCCGCGGTTCCGCGGACCTGCATGGCGGCCTCGCCGAAACGCAACATTCCCGACGCCCCGATCGGGTTGGTCGACAACACCCCGCCCGAACAGTTCACGGGCAGGTCGCCGTCCATCTGGGTGACACCCTGCTCGGTGAGCCTCCAGCCCTCGCCCTCGGGTGCGAAGCCGAGGTTCTCCAACCACATCGGCTCGTACCAGCTGAACGGCACGTACATCTCGACGACGTCGATCTGTCCCCGGGGATCGGTGATCCCCGCCTGGCGGTACACGTCGGCCGCGCAGTCCTTGCCCGCCTGTGGTGACACCTGATCGCGACCGTTGGCCATGGCCGGCTCGGACCGCATGGACGTTCCACGGATCCAGGCCGGACGATTGCCCGAGGCCGCGGCCGACGCCTCCGCCGCCTGCTCGCCGGCGATCACCATCGCGATCGCACCGTCGCTCGACGGGCACGTCTCGGAGTAGCGGATGGGCTCCCACAGCATGAACGACTCCTTCACCGAGTCGTAGGTGATGTCGGGTTCGTGGAGATGTGCGTAGGGGTTCTTCAATGCGTTGAGCCGGTCCTTCAACGCGACCAGGATCCCGATGTCCTCGGGCGCACCGCTCCGGCGCATGTACTCGCGGATGAACGGAGCGAAATAGCCGCCCGCACCTGCCACGAGCTGCTGTTGGAACGGGATGGGGAACGACAGCGCCCACATCGCCTCTGAACAGGACTGCTGTTCCCAGGCGATGGTGAGCACCCGCTCGGCCACCCCGGCCTCGACGTGACTGGTCGCCACGATGGCCGTGGATCCGCCCACCGACCCGGCGGTGTGCACTCGCAGCAACGGCTTTCCCACCGCGCCGATGGCATCGGCGAGGTAGGTCTCGGGCATCATCATGCCCTCGAAGAAGTCGGGGGCCTTGCCGATCACGACGGCGTCGATGTCGGCCATGGTCATGTGCGCGTCGTCCAACGCACGGAAGACCGCCTCACGGATGAGGCCCGCGACCGAGACGTCGCCGCGGATGGCGGCGTGGCGGGTCTGTCCGATGCCGACGACGCCGGCGAGCTGTCCGGCCATTTCAGGCTCCTTCCAGGACGGCAACGAGGTTCTGCTGCAACAGGTGTCCGCTGGTCGCATGCGCGACCCCGCGGTCGGCCGCACCGGACATGATGCGACCGGCCACCTCGCCGAGCCGCAACAACCCGGCGGCCATCATCGGATTGGCGGCGAGCGCCCCGCCCGAGGGGTTGACGTCGGTACCGTCGCCGAGACCGAACGCGTCGACCAGCATCTGGTGCTGGTGGGTGAACGGAGCGTGCAACTCGGCCACGTCCACCTTGTCGTCACCCACCCCGGCGCGTTGCCCGGCGAGTGCGGCCGAGGGCGCGACGGTGAGGTCACGGGCTCCGAAGTTGTGGCCGTCGACGCGATGGTCGATCCCCCGTATCCACGCCGGACGATCGGCCCAACGCGCCGCGGCGTCGCCGGTTGCCAACACCACCGCGACCCCGCCGTCGCTGATGGGAGCGCAGTCGTGGCGCCGCAACGGATCGGAGAGATAGGGCTCGGCCAGCAGGTCGTCGACCGCTGCCGAGGAGCGGAGCTGTGCGAACGGATTGTTCGCCGCAGCGGTACGCGAGGCGTACGCGATCTCGGCCATCCGGCGCTCGGTGATCGCACCACCGTCGATCATCGCCCTCGCCTGGATACCGGCCAGGCCCACCGAGGACGGCCACAGCGGCTGGTAGTAGTACGGGTCGAGCTGGCGGCTCAAGACGTTGGGGAGATCGCCCGGCGAGCTCTTGCCGTAGCTGAACACCAGCGCCGTGTCGGCGTGGCCGGCCTGGATCTTCACCCACGCCTCGTACAGCGCCCACGCGCCGTCCATCTCCACGTGGGACTCGGCGATCGGAGGCCACGCGCCCACCGCGTCGAGGGTCATCACGAAGGAGAAGGCCTGCCCGGCGAGGTAGTCGGTGCTGCCCGAGCACACGAAGCCGATGTCGGCGATCGTGGCTCCGATCTGCTCGAGTGCCTGCTGGATGACCGGCTGGATGAGCTCGACCTCGTTGGTCGCGACCTTCGCCCGCTCGTGGGTGCTCTGCGCGACGCTGACGATCGCGACGTCGCGCGATCCTGCGGAACCACCCGCCATCACATGTGTCCTTTCAGGGTCTCGGCCGCGACGTCGGGTTCGTCGATGGGCCGCCACCATTTGATCGACTCGAAGCTGGGCGACAGGTCGGCGTCGTCGGCCCACACGGCCTCCACCCGCATGCCGATGCGCACCTGGTCGTAGGGGATCTCCTGGATCGGTCCGTACAGGGAGATGACCGCACCGTCCAACAGGATCAGCGCAGAGCAGAACGGAGTCGGCGGTGCGTTGGTGCCGAAGCCGATGTGCACCACGCAGAACGAGGAGACCGACCCCTTGTGGGAGAGCTCGACCTGTTCGGTGGTGGGTTGGGCCGAGACCGGGCATACACCCCGGGGCGGGACGTACACGTCGCCGGTGAGGGGATCCCGCTCACCGAAGATCTGCTTGTTGGCGAGGCCCTTGAGGAACCTCGTGGTCGCCACGCCGGGAACGAAGTCGTAGCGGATCGACGCGGGCTGCCGGACCCGCTGGACCGTCTCGGTCCCGTCGAGGGCGTCGGCGACCGCGGAGGTGTCGACGGTGGGTTGACTCCACAACCCGGTGGGCAGAGGGGTGATGGTTCGATCGTCACTCATCGGGTTGCACCTCCGGAGGTCGGCGCCTCGACGAGATCGAATGCGACGATGTCGGTGATCGCACCGGTGCGTTCGTCGGCCCAACGGGCCCTCACCCGTGAACCGGTGCGCACCGAGTCGGGAGCGGGGGCGACGACGCCGTGCAACATCGCGGTGTCGGCCCCGTCGAGGCGGATCAGTGCCAACGCGTAGGGTCCGTCGAACGGTTCGGTGGGCCTCGGGGTCGACACCCACGTCCACGACTCGACGACACCGGCGTCGGCCACGGGTACCAGTTCGGTGAGCGATTCACCCGTGACGGGGTCGTATTCGACCGGTGGGCAGATCACCCGGCCGTCCACACCACGGATGCCGAGGATCCGGCGGTTGATCAGGCCGGTGAAGAAGGCGCCGATGACCGGCCCCGTGGTGCGGTTGAACGGGTACTCGATGATGAGGTCCGCCTGCAGCAGATCCCCTCCCGGTGGAGGCGCAGTGGCCACGTGATCCCCTTGCCGTCGCGTCGATGGGTGGTGCCCGTTCCGTCCGACGGTTCGGAGAGGGCAGAGCGAATATAGAACAGATTCTAGTTTTGTCCTGACCCGGCGGTTCCTCGGGGAGTCGCGGGCAACAGCGCACCGGGGCTGCATTCCGCTATACAACCCGCCCAAACACCTGCGCTGTAGGCGATGTCGTCGGCGAGTGAGGCGCACAGCCAGGTGAGCGGCTCGACCCTCTCCGCTCCGGTCGGCCGGCGCGCGAGCCGTTCGACCAAGGTCGACACGAGGACGATCCGCCTGACGCGACGCGAGATGAGGCACGCGGCAAGCGTGACCGGAAGGTACGGGCGCACCATCGCCCTGGCGACCTGGCCCAGCGCCTGGAGGTGGCCGCGCGCGACGATGCCCGCCACGCGACCCGGCGTCACCGTCCGCCTCACCGGTCCGGTCGATGGCGTGTTCAGCCGTCGCCACAACGCGGCCGCATCGAGAGCCCAGCCGGCCAGCGCGGCCGGCGGCCCGGCCCACAGCGTGGCACCGGCGATCAGCGCTCCACGCGGGCCGAGCACCACCGGTGCGACCGACCCGGGGTGCGCGCGATCCAGAACGGCCGCGGCCCGACCGTACGCGTAGCGGCGACCCAGAAGGGCGGGCCACGCGCGGTCGCCGCGGTGGCCTGCCCATGAGTCGGGCTCGTAGCGTCCCCGCCACCGCGCGTCGCGCAACCGCCAGACCAGGTCGACGTCCTCCCCGGTGGACATCGACTCGTCGAAGCCACCGACCTCCTCGAACGCCTCGGTCCGCACCAGCAGGGCCGCCGCGGGAACGTAGGTGACACGATGACCGCGACCGATCGGGCTGCGGCGTCGGCCGAGGTCGAGCGGGGACGCGGCCGCCTCGTAGCGGTCGAGCCGGGAGTCACCCCTGGGCCGTCGAGAAGCGACGCGGGTCGCGCTCGGGGGCGGTGCGCCGGTGCTGGTCCGGAGATGCACGAGCCTCGGCGCGACGAACCCCACACCGGGGTCCCCGAGGTGGGCCGACAACGGTTCGATCCACCCGGACGGGACCTCGACGTCGGAGTCCACGAACGCGATCGCCGTGGGTGGCGACAACCGTGGTGGAGGCTCGTCGGGGCGGAGGTGCGCGACGCGCACGCCGTGACGGGCACCCGTGTTTCGGGCGGCGGCCGGGCCGCGGGAACGGTCATGAGCGACGAGGTCGGCGCCGTAACGCTGGGCGACCCGGCGATGCGAGTCGGAATCGATCGATCCGTCGTCGACCACTACGAGGCGATCGAGTCCCGAGGCCACCAGGGCCGAGAGGCAGCGGTCGAGCGCGTCGGGCCGGTCCTTCACCGGCACGACCACCACCACGTCGGCCGCTTCGGGCCGGGAGTCCTCGGAGCCTCCCACGGCGCGGACGTCATTGCCGGTGGCCGGTTCGGGTACGGGATGAAGGACCGACGCATCGACCAGTCGATGCACGAACCGCGGCGCCCCGGACATGTCTCGCCGTCCGTCTCCGGAGGTCCCGCCGGCGTCGTGACCGGGCGACAGCCCCTCCCGCGAGGCGGCTTGTTCGACGATCCGTGTGCCCGCGGCACCGAGCCGCAGGATCCGCCACGGGAAGCCGCCCAGGAGGGTCGCGCCGTCGTCGAGCACCACGACGTCGTGGTCGAGGCGATAGCGCAACCTCATCGTCGAACCGGTGACGGACACGGGCGGCCGATCAGATCGTCATCCCCCCGTCGACGGGTAGGACGATCCCGGTCACACCGTCGCGCTCGGGTGAGACGAGCCACGCGACCCCGGCCGCGATCTCGGACGGATCGAGATTGCGGCCGATGGTGTGGTGCACGGCGAACTCCCCGACGTCGTCGAGGTGGTACAACTCCGCCGTGGCGTCCAGGATCGCCGTGGTGGTCGAGCCCGGCGCCACCGCGTTGACGGTGATCCCTCGGCGACCCAGTTCCAGTGCAAGCGAACGAACCAGACCGACGACACCGTGTTTGGCGACCGTGTAGTCGGCGATGGTCGGGTTGCCCCGCATCCCCGCCGCAGACGCGATGGCGACCAGCCGACCGTGCCGCGGGCGGGGGGTCGCGAGCAGGTGGGGGACGGCCGCCTTGAAGGTGCGCCAGACACCGGTGAGGTTGACGTCGACGTTGGTCGTGAACACCTCCTCGTCGATCTCCCAGGCCGGGTCACCACCGGTGATCACTCCCGCCGCGGCCACCACCGCGTCGATCCGCCCGAACCGTGCCACCGCTTCCAGGACGGCATGGTCGACCTGCGACTGGTCGCGAACGTCGGCCACCAGACCGATCGCCTCGGTCCCCCGCTCGGCACACGCGGCGACGGTGGCGTCGAGATCGGCCCGGGTTCCCAGGTGGTAGCGCAGCACGTCGATGTCGGCGCAGATGTCCGCCGCGGCCACCCGCCAGCCGTCGGCGGCGAGCCGCACGGCGGTCGCCGCCCCGATCCCGCGGGCGGCACCGGTGATCAGCGCGACGGGCGCGTCGACGTCCTCGGTGATGGCGCCGGAGGGCTGCGACGTTGCCATGGCCGAACCCTAGGTGGCCGACGCGAACCAGGGTCGTTCCATCCGCCTCCCAGCGCTATCGGCCTGCGGGGTGTCGGTTCGTGTGATACCGCCGTGCGGCGCGGATCAGATGGTCTCGGGCCCGGCCGCGAGATCGGTGGCGAGGCGGGCGACGAGGTCCCCGATGAGGCGCTCACCCTCGGCCGCCGACGCACCGGTGGGGTCGCCGAGGACACCGTTTCGGCTGACCGCGGCGACGCCTCGGCGACGTATCCGCTCGCCGATCTCGGACCACGGCCCGGTCACACCCGGTTGCATCCGGTCGACGCGGACGGTCTCCGGTGCGATCGCCAGCATCACCGAGGTCTCGGTACGCCCGGCGTGCAGATCGCCGTCGAACGCCACGTGCACGCACCGCGACCGACGGCCTTCCTCGACGAGGCGGCGATGGGCCCGCTCCAAGGCGGCCGCGTTGCCGCCGTGCGCGTTGCACCACACGACCCCGGCGAAACGGTCGGCGGAACGGCCGATCTCCACGACGACCTCCTCCAACACCGAGGTCCCCACCGAGAGCGTGCCGGCGAAACCGGCGTGCTCACCCGACGCACCGATCGCCATCGCGGGGGCCACCAGCACCTCCCTCGCCGCCGACCTCCCGGGACTGTCGCTCAAGTTGGCCGCCAGGCGCTCGGCGATCGCCACCGCGATGCGCGTGTCGGTGTCCAACGGGAGATGCGGCCCGTGCTGTTCGGTCGAACCCAGCGGCACGATCAACCAGGCCCGCTCGCCGAGCTCGGTCCAGGTGCGATCGCCCAACGCGAGCAGGGGCCGGATCGCCGCCATCAGCCGAGGTCGTAGCCCCACACGCCGAGCTGATCGACGATGAGCTCGGCGGCCTCCTCGGGGTCGCGTCGACCCGACGGGGTGGGGTGCGCTCGACCAGCGCACCCGTCAGCGACACGATCCGGCCGAACGCGCGTCACCTTCGGGCGGCTCGAGACCGGTCGTCGGCGGCCGGATCGGCCGCGGCGATCCCCAGTGCAGCCCCGCGGCTGGCCGGGCGACCCGGACGGCCCGCGACTCGATGCGGTCGGTGGCCGCCCGCAATGCCGACAACGGTGCACGGCCGGGCCGGGCGACCGAACCCTCCACCGACAGCACCGCAGGGGCCCGAACCTCCAGCCGCTCCCGCCGACCTCCGTCCAGGCGCCGCACCGCCACGACCACCTCGGCGCCGGCGCCTCGCCCACTCGTGGCGTTGGCAACCTCGACGAGGCCCAACGCCTGCGCCGCGCCGAGACCGGCCGCGACCAGCGCGGGACGGCGCCGGAGCCCCAGTCCGGCGACAGATCGCCGCACAGCACCCATGTCAGGTCGTCCATCGCGGTGAGCGCCTCGACGAGGACACCCGCCGCGGTGATCGGATCGAGCGGCGAGTCCGCCACCAGGTGGACTCCACGATCCGCACCTCGCGCGGCGAACGCCGCGATCGAAGGGGCGGCCACCTCGGGAGCAACGCTCATCACCACCACCGAGGTGGCCGTCGGTGCGGCCAGATCGAGCGCGACGGCGAGCGCGGCGTGATCGGCATCGGAGAAGCCACCCCGCCGAGGGTCGGTGGAAACCTCCCCGGTGAGGGGATCGAGCTTCGGGTGCAGGTCGACCCAGTTCGCGCAGACGACGACGGTCACGGCGCGCTCACGTGCTCCGGAACACGACGCCCTGACCACCGTCGGGGTAGGTCCAGGTGATGGCGCCTTCGTCGTTGCACACCATGTAGCAGGTGCCGCATTCGAAGCACTGCTCGTAGTTGAACAGGATGCCGCCGTCGGCGGTGGGGACGAACAGGTTGGCCGGGCAGGCCACCACGCACGCCCTGGTGGTGCATCCCCGACACGTGTCGCCGTCGACGGTGATGTGGGCGCGTTCGCCAACCCGGAACTCGACGGTGTCCATCCTCCGCTCGAAGCCGATCTCGGGATACAGGTCCGTCATCGGAAGCTCGCTGTCGCTCATCCGAAGGCCTTCAGTCCGGCGACGGCGTCGCGGGTGACGTCGCGGGCCTTCAGTCCGGCGGCCTTGATCTCGGAGCGGACGATCGCCCCGAAGCCGGGTTTGGGCCGTGGGTTCTGCACGGTGAAGATCCGCTCGGCGACGTTGCACGCCACCTGTGGGTACCGACGTTGGACTCGCTCGCCCAGGATCAGGTCGGGGACCGCGGCCAGCTTCCGGTGATCCGCGAGGACGAAGCCGTGGTCGAGGCGGCGACGGTATCCCGACAGGCCTGCGGCGGACGTGTCGCCGAGTCGCAGCGCCTCGACCGCCGCATGACCCGCCGCGAGCCCCGAGCCGATCGCGAAGTTCACCCCTTCGAGCCAGATCCCCGCCGCAAGGCACATCGCCGCGGCATCGCCCGCGACCAACATCCCGTCGCCGACCAGTTCGGGCATGTGGGCGAAGCCTCCCTCGGGGATGAGGTGCGCGCTGTACTCCACCACCTCACCACCCTCGACGAGCGGTGCGATCGCCGGGTGCGCCTTCAACCTTCCGATCAACTCCTCGGGTCGCCGCTGCTGCGCGCCCAGAGCCGTCACACCCAGGACCAGGCCGATCGCGATCGTGTCGAGATTGGTGTAGAGGAACCCGCCACCCGGAATGCCCTCGGTCGCCCCGAGGATCTCGATGTCCACCCCGTCGCGGCCCCGCACACCGAAGCGCTGGTCGATCACGTCGCGACCGACGTGCAGCGTCTCCTTGACCCCGACCGTGAAGTGCGCGGGATCGGCGTGGGGATACATCCCCGCCTCCTTCGCGAGGAATGAGTTGACCCCATCGCACGCGATCACGATCTCCGCACACAGATCGCCGTCGGGGCGGTCGGTGCGGACTCCCACCACCCTGTCACCGTCTCGCAGCAGACCCGTCGCGGTGGTCGAACAGATCAACTCCGCACCGGCATCGACCGCGTGGCCCGCCAGCCAGTGGTCGAAATCGGGGCGGTAGGCGGTCGCGCCGTTGTAGGGCGGCGCCCCCAGGCCTCGCTGCGGTAGTCGACGGTGAGCGCCTGGGTCGGCGTCATCGTCATGGTGCTCCGGCGGGTGACCCATCGTTGGATCGGCGCCTCCTCCCACCACCGAGGAATGAGACCGTCGAGGATGCGGCCGTAGATCACGCCGCCGTACATGTTCTTCGAACCCGGGAACGGGCCGCGTTCCAACAGCACCACTGAACGACCCGCCCGTGCGAGGGCGATGGCCGCCGCACTGCCTGCCGGCCCGGCGCCGACGACGATCGCGTCGGGATCGCTCACCGGTCGGGCCGATCGGTCGGAGCGGGGTCGACGCCCAGCCGTCGTGCCAGTGCGACGACGGTCGCATCGGCGTCGGCCACGATCGCCAGGTTCGACATCGCCATCATCGGACAGTGGGGATCGGTGTTCACCGAGATCACATGCGCGGGCGATCCGAGGCCCGCGGTGTGCTGCACCGCGCCGCTGATGCCGAACGCCAGGTACAGGTCGGGGTCGACCACCACCCCCGTCGTGCCGATCTGGCGATCATGGCCGACGAACCCCGCGTCGGTGACCACCCGGGTCGCACCCATCGCCGCACCGAGTGCCTCGCCGACGGCCTTCAGACGCTCGAAACGCCGGGGTGAATCGTCGCCGTCGCGATCGAGCAGACCCGCTCCCCCGCCCACCAGGCGCGTCGCGTCGGCGAGATCCATCGTCGCGGCATCGGGAGGGTCGATCGCCACCACCCGTGGATCGGCGGTGTCGAATCGGGGCCCGGACGTACTCCCGATCCCGAGGTCGAGCACCTTCGTCGCGACGCGGGTCGTGGGCTCGGAGGCGCCCACCGCGGCGTGGAGTCCCGGTTGGACGGTCGCGACGACGCGTGCGTGCGCGTGCACCACCGACTCGAGCCGTCCGCCGTGGTGGGCGACGACGAACTCGATGCCCCCACCGCCCTCCACGCCATCGTTCGCCGGTCCCGCCGAGGCGGATGCGATCGACAACACATTGGACAGGAGCGGCCTGGCCGTCACGGCAGCGAGCCGTGCGGCGAGATCACGGCCGTCGGGTGAACCGGGCAAGACCACCGCCCCCGACTCCGCGACGAGCGGCGCGAGCGCCGAGGCCCACGCCGCGGGCGCGAAGTCGCCTGCCTCGATCAGTTCGACGGCGGAGCCGGGTGCCGCGATCGCGCCGAGCGCGTCGACCGCACCGGCCGGGCGCGAACCGACGAGCACCGTCCGGACCTCGCCGAGCCGTGATGCCTGCGCGACAGCGTCGAGCGACCCGGTGGGCGCCAAACCGTCGCGAACCGGGATCACCACCAGGGCGGGAGGGGTCATGGCCACGGCTTGGCGCCGTACTCCTCGCGAAGCTTGAACTTCAACACCTTGCGCAACGTCTCGTTGCGGGGCAGCGCGTCGACCACCTCGAGTTGTTCGGGGAACTTCTGGCGCATGAGTTGGGCGTCGCGGAGTGTCTCGGTCATCTCGTCGAAGGTGAGGTCGTCGGCGCCTTCGGCCCGCTCGACCACCGCGCACACCCGCTCGCCACGCTCGGCGTCGGGCAGGCCGATCACCGCCACGTCGCCGACCTTGGGGTGCGAGTACAGGACGTCCTCTATCTCCTTGGCCGAGATGTTCTCACCCTTGCGGATGATCACGTCCTTGAGCCGGCCTGTGAGCACAACGTGGCCGTCGGGACGGCGGTGTCCGAGATCGCCGGTGCGGAACCAGCCCTCGCCGTCGAACGCCTCCGCGGTGGCTGCGGGGTCGGTGTAGCCGCGGAACACCATCGGTCCCTTGAGGCGGATCTCGCCGTCGGCTCCGGGACCGCATTCGGCGCCGTGCTCGTCGACCACGCGCATGTCGAGACCGACCACCGGCTTGCCGACGGTGTTCTTGAGCTGCTCGTCGGTGTCGTGGGGTGACCCCTCACAGATCATCGGGCACTCGGTCATGCCGTAGCCGTGGCAGGTCTTCACCCCGAACTCGCGCTGGATCTCGTCGTACTGCTCGGGTGGCATCGGCGCCCCGCCGCCCGACATCTTCCGCAGCGTGGGGATGACGGGCACGTCGGGCGTCTTGCGCTGCTCGGCGAGGTACATGGAGTAGAACGCCGGACCGCCGCCGACCATCGTGACGCCGTGCCGCGCGAGGACGGGGATCGCGTCGGTGGGGACGAAGGTCTCGAACAGCACCGCGGCGAACCCACCGATCAGCATCGAGCCGAAGTAGTCGGGGCCGGCGATGTGGCTGAAGGGGAACGCGATCGATCCGACGTCGTCGGAGGACATGTCGAGGGCGACCGCGAGGCCGTTGGCACCGGTGATGAGAGTGCGGTCACTGTGGCGCACACCCTTGGGATCCGACGTCGTGCCGGACGTGAAGTAGATCCAGCGGATCTCGTCGCCGTCGGTCGGCGCCGTCGGCAGGCCCGCGGGGTCCGCATCGGGGAGGTCGGCGAACACGTCGATCACCGTCGGGCGTTCGGCCTCGGGAACATCGGCCACGAGTTCGTCGACCATGCCGCCGAAGTCGAACCCGCCCCAGGTGCCCGGCACCAACACGAACTCCGCGGTCGTCGCCCGGATCGCGTACCCCACCTCCTTGTGACGGTAGAAGTGCAGGATGGGGTTCTGGATCGCGCCGAGCCGTGCGAGCGCGAAGCTTGCCAGCACCGTCTCGAAGCGGTTGGGCAGTTCCCAGGTGACGCGGGTCCCGGCCTTGACACCGCGCTCGGCGAACCCGGCCGCAACCCGCTCGGCGCGGTCGCGGAACTCCTTGCAGGTGAGTGTGCGGTCGTCCGCGCCGATGAGCAGCACGGCGTCGGGGGTGGCCGCAGCCCTGCGCTCCACCAGATCCCACAACGTCGGTGCGTCCACCATCGCCGTACCCGCCTCGCCGGCCGCTGCGCTACTCATCGGTTCGTCCCCCGTGTCGGATCGGTCATCGCTCCCCCTGTGGTGGCGTCGTCAGGGCCAGACAGTACCCACCACCTGTCGTCACCGGCATCACCGAGGACGGCTCCGCGCCCGACCGCCCGCATCGGTGGACGATTCGCTCGTCGGCATCGCGGTCTCCTCCGGTCATACCGGTACTTGAGCGTTGGAATAGCAGGTTCATTGCGCTGGTTGTTCGTACCTGAGCGGTAGGTCCCTGCCGCCGAACGGACCTTGCCCCGACGCCGGAGGACGCCCGATGCCCGACACCACCGACACCGATTCAGCCCGCCTCGGCGACGCCGGCGCCGCCCCGGACACCCTGACCCTGCCCGTATTGCCCCTACCCGACGGGGTGGTCCTCCCCGGCATGGTCCTGACGATCGCCCTCGAGACCGACGACGCGCGCGCCGCGGTGGAAGCCACCGGCGAGGACGACCGGCTGCTGCTCGTCCCCAGGATCGACGGCCGCCACGCTGCGGTCGGCACGCTCGCCAAGATCGAGTCGACAGGGACGCTCCCCTCCGGCACGCCGGCGTTGGTGGTACGGGCGCTCGGCCGGGCACGGCTGCGCTCGGGCGTGGCCGGCACGGGTAGCACCCTGTGGCTCCAGGCCGAGGTTGTCAACGAGACCGAACCGACCGAGCACGACCGTTCACTCGCAGTGGAGCTGCGGGCGGCGTTCCGTGCGTTGTTCGAACAGTTCGGCCCGCGTCTCGACGGTGTGCTGCGGGGCCTCGACGACCCCGCGGCCCTCGTCGACGCAGCGGGCTGGTGGCCCGACCTCGCCGTCGAGCGCAAGGTCGAACTCCTCGAGACGCTCGGGCTGACCGACCGCCTCGAGTTGGTCCTCGGTTGGGTCAAGGAGGCACTGGCCGAGGTCGAGCTGACACGCAGGATCCGTACCGAGGTCAGTGAGGGACTGGAGAAGACCCAGCGCGAGTTCATGCTGCGCCAACAGCTCGCCGCTATCCGCAAGGAGCTCGGTGACGACGGCAGCGATGACGACAGCCCTGTCTCGTATCGCCGGCGGCTGGACGCACGCGACCTCCCCGAGGCGGTGCGCGACGCGGCCGAACGCGAGCTGTCGCGCCTCGAACGCAGCAGCGATCAATCACCCGAGGTGAGCTGGATCCGAACCTGGGTCGACACCGTCCTCGAACTGCCGTGGGGCGAACGCTCCAAGGATCACCTCGACCTCTCCGCGGCGCGCGAGGTGCTCGACGCCGACCACTACGGGCTCGGCGACGTGAAGGACCGCATCGTCGAGGAGCTCGCGGTCCGCAAGCTCCGCATCGAGCGCGGCGAGCACCCCGACGAAGGCACCCCCGACGTCTCTGGCGCCGGCCGACCGGCGGTACGGAACGGTGTTGACACTGGTCGGCCCTCCCGGGGTGGGCAAGACATCGCTCGGCGAGTCGATCGCCCGGGCACTCGGCCGCACGTTCGTGCGTGTCGCGTTGGGTGGCGTCCGCGACGAGGCGGAGGTCCGAGGTCATCGACGCACCTACGTCGGCGCGCGGCCAGGCCGGATCGTGCGCGCCCTCATCGAGGCCAAGACGATGAACCCCGTCTTCCTGCTCGACGAGATCGACAAGGTGGGCACCGACTGGCGGGGCGACCCCGCGTCGGCACTGCTCGAGGTCCTCGACCCCGCGCAGAACCACTCGTTCCGGGATCACTACCTGGAGTTCGACCTCGACCTCAGCGACGTGATCTTCCTGGCGACCGCGAACCAACTCGACACCATCCCCGGGCCGCTGCTCGACCGCATGGAGGTGGTCACCCTCGACGGTTACACCATCGACGAGAAGGTCGCCATCGCACGTGACCACCTCCTGGCGCGGCTCGGCAACCGGATCGGTCTCCGCCCCGGCGAGGTCGAAGTGACCGACGAGGCGCTGCACCGGGTCGTCGCCGACTACACCCGCGAGGCCGGGGTCCGCTCCCTGGAGCGCACGCTCGCCAAGCTGTTGCGCAAGACGGCGACGACCGTCGCCTCGCAACCGGCGGCAACCGAGCCTCCGGTCGGGGGGAGCGGATCACCCGGACCGACGGTGCGCATCGATTCGGACGACGTTGCCGGTGTGTTGGGTCGCGCACGGTTCCACTCCGACGACGTCCGCGACCGCGTCTCGACCCCCGGGGTCGCAACCGGGCTCGCGGTGACCGGCGCGGGTGGCGACGTGCTGTTCGTCGAGACGACCGCGCTGCCCACCGACGACGCTCCCCTCGTACAGGACGCCGAGTGGCGGAGTGAAGACGCCTTCGGACCTCGCCCGAACACGTCGGCCGGTGCCCCCGGCCCCCTGACGGTCACCGGTCAACTCGGTGACGTGATGAAGGAGTCGGCGACGATCGCGCTCACCTACGTGCGGGCGCACCGTGATCGACTCGGCATCGCGCCGGGGGCGGACCGTCGCCCGATCCACGTGCACTTCCCCGCGGGCGCGATCCCCAAGGACGGACCATCCGCGGGCATCACGATGACCACCGCGCTCACCAGCCTGCTGACGGGCCGCGCCGTACGGGCCGAGGTGGCCATGACGGGCGAGGTCACGTTGCAAGGGCGCGTCCTTCCGATCGGCGGGGTGAAGCAGAAGGTGCTGGCGGCGCACCGCGCGGGGATCACCGAGGTCATCCTTCCGAAGGGCAACGAGGCCGACCTCGACGACATCCCCGCAACGGTGCGCGACCGACTGGTCATCACCCTCGTGGAGGACGTCGCAGAGGTGATCGAACGGGCGCTCGAACCGGTGTGAGCCCGCCGCAGGCGACGGCGCGGGGGTGCTGGCACCACCGATCTCCGACGGCTGACACCCTCGCCTCGGCGGGCACGGTCGAGGAGGATTCGCTCATGCGCACCGAACACTCCTCACCTCCGCGCCACCGGCAACATCGAGGGCTCATCCCCGCGACCGTGCTCGCCGCCGCCGTCCTCCTGATGCCGGCATGCGCCAAGACCGACTCCAAGAGCTCCGTCGCGAGCGGGAGCGCCACGACCTCCGGACGCGCCGGCTCGGGGACCACCGCGAAGCGGGTCACGAGCGGCCATCGGGAGCTGTGCGACGCGTGGATAGATGTCGACAAGGTGGCATCGCAGATCTTCGACGAGAGCACGCCACCCAACGAGATCAAAGCCGACGCTCTCCGGATGAACGCGCTCCTCACCCGTGACCAGGACCCGCCGACCGAGCTCACGGCGCCGCTCGGCACACTCACCTCCGCGCTCGCCGCGGTGGCAGCGGGAGGCGACACGTCCCAACTCGAGGCGGATTCGCCGACCGTCGCCTTCAGCACCCTCGGGAACTGGGTGCACGACCACTGCGGGTTCACCAAGGTCGATCTGACCTTCCGTGACTACGCATACGAGGGGATGCCCGCAACGCTCCCCGAAGGTCCGGTGTCGTTCAAGGGAACGTCGCAGGGTCAGAACGCCCACATGATCGTGCTCATCCGTCTCAACAAGGACGTGCGCGGCGACCCGGTGAAGGCGGTGACCGATGCGATCAAGAACGCCACGGGAGATCCGTTCGAGGCTCTGACGAAGGTCGGCAAGGACGTCGTGGACGGAGCGTTCACCACTCCCGGAGGGACCGGCAGCGTGACCGCACGGCTGACGAGGGGCACCTACGTGATCCTCTGCCCGCGTCCCGTGGGCTACACCGGAGCCGGAGCGCCCCCCGAGAACGCACCCGCCCACGTGATGGTGGGCATGATCAAAGGCTTCGAGGTCGCCTGACACGCTCGCGAATCGCCGGTCGGGATCAGCGGGCCGCGATCTCCAGCACCTCGAAGCGGGGAGCACGTTGGTCTCCCGGGCCCTTGCAGGTGAGTGGTTCACTTACCTGCTCGGTCGAGCACCGCACCCGTACCAGATGCCGCACCCGGCAAGCCGTCACCACCAACTCGGCGACCGAGTCGAGGACCCCCCGCAACTCGACCTGCACGTCGTCGATCCCCGGAAACTGGCCGCGATCGGCCAATCGTCGGCGCACGGCGATCTCCGCGGCCTGTTCGAGGAGCCGGAACGTGGACCGTCCGCGGAAGTGCGTCGGTGAAATCGTCCCCGCCGCGTACGCGTGCAACGCCTCCACCGCTGATCGCGGATCGAGCCGACCGAAGTACAGGCCCTCGGGGAGCAACACCATGTTGGGCGCGAACCGGTCGCCGCCGATGTGGGAGCACTCCCACAATCGGTCCGCCCACGGACCCTCCGCGAGGGCACGGACAAGCGGGCGGCCGAAGTTCGCGCAGCACGGATCGTGACGACCGTTGGTGCAGATCAGCGCGATCGGATCGGTCGTCGGTGTCCATGGTGGCCCCGGTCCCGCATCGGGCGCGCCGAGCCCGGCCACGATCGCGGCAGAGAGCCCGGCGATCGCGTCGAGTCCTCCGACCGTGGCCGTCCACACCTCGGAGCGTCCCTCGCCGGGGCGGCGCGGCCGCACGTGGAACACCGTCGCCGCCGACGTGTCGTCCGACGCGGGCGGGCGGCGCGGGCGGCGGATGCAAACAGGGCGGATGCCGTGCCGTTTCAACTCGGCTCGCCAACCCGGTGGCAGGTGCTCTCCCAACGCGCTCTGCTCGATCGCCGCGGCCCCCCACGCGCCGTGCACCTCGATCAACAGCCACGAAGGCACCCTGCTTGCGGTGGCGTCGAGCGGCTCGGCCCGCGCGCACGACGCCGGGGCACACTCGAAGCGCGGTGCGGAGCGTTCAGTCATGCGCGACGAGCCCCTCGCCCAACATCCGCCGGAGGACGACACCTCTGGACGACGCATCGAGGTCGGCTTCGATCGATGCGAGGTCGACCGCCGGGTCGGCGGCCACCAGTGACGACAGGTATCCGAGTGCACCGATCGGCAGGTCGAGTCGCCGGTCGCCGAAGCCGAGCCGTGCGCGACCGCCTTCTGTGGTCAGCCAGATCAGTGGGCCGGGCGTCCAGTGCAACGGCGCCCCGTCGCCCGGTCTGGGAAGATCCCGCGGCGGGACGCGGGTCAGCGGTTGCCGACGCCATATCTCGGTGACCATCCACCGCTGTAGTGACGAGCCCGCCCATCGCGCCACCGCGTCGGCCGGCAGCGAGGGGAACGCGACCGCGGACCCGAGTGCGGCGACCGCGCCCGGCGACAGCAGCCCGGCGGGAAGCGACTCGGCGAAACGCCCGCCCGCGACCTCGGCGTCGATGCAGCGGTGCAGCACCCGATCCCAGCGGAGCGGCACGAGCCCGACGGTGAGGTGCTCCGATGCGACGTCGATCGTCTCGGCGGCGTGGAGGAAGCCCCGTGGCAGGTAGAGGCGGTCACCGGGCCGCATCGTCAGGTCGAGGGACGGATCGCCGAGTTCGTCGAGTGTCGGGCCCGTCGCGCGGTGCAGACCCTTCACAGGATGGCGGACATCGGGGAGCGGGTCCCAGACGCGCCACCGCTTGACACCGCGCACCTGCACCACGAACACGTCGTGGAAGTCGAGGTGGAGGTCGAGGCCCCGGGCATTCGAGGGCGACAGGTACGCGTTGACCTGGGTGCGGTGATCGAGTTCGAGTGCGAGGTTGTTGGCCAGCCGGGCCAGCTCCGGGTCGGTGTGCTGCAGGCCTTGTAGCGAGACGGTCGCCCCGTCCCGGTAGCGGCGAACCACGGCCGCGGGATCGACCACGTCGTCGAGGGATCGATTGCCCATCCCCACACGACGGGTGACGGTGGACGCCACGAGGTTGACTCCGTTCTCCACCAGACGGAACGCGGGCCGACGAGTGCCGCGCCCCAAGAAGTCGTCCCACAGGCGATCGGGGTCGGTGAAGGTGAGAGCAGGCGTGCCGGATCCGGTCGGTGCGGGAAATGCCCGGGGCCGGGTGAACAGGTCGATCGAACGGAACGTCGCGGCGTCGTCGACGAGCGCGGCGAGGTCCGGCGCGTCCCGATGGAGGACGCGCCGGACCTGCCAGTGCGCTTCGGAATCGAACAGGGCCGACTCGTCCTGCTCGGGAGGAACTCGGTCGTTCAGGCGTCGGACCCGTCGGAGTCGCCGCCGTCGGTGCCGTCACTGTCGCCCCCGTCGGACCCGTCGGAGTCGCCGCCGTCGGTGCCGTCACTGTCGCCCCCGTCGGACCCGTCGGAGTCGCCGCCGTCGGTGCCGTCACTGTCGCCGCCGTCGGAGGCGTCGGAGTCGCCGAGTGTCAGCGTCGTGAGCTCTTCGTCCGCGGGGCCGGCGGTGATGTCGTCATCGGTGATGGTCATGAGCGGACTGTATCCACTACCGGCGAACGGCCCGCCGCAGGTCGACGGCACGGGCAATAGCGTCTGGTCGATGGAGCCATCCGACGGCCTTCCCGAACTCGACACCGTCGAGCAACGGGTGATCGGGGCGCTGATGGAGAAGCAGCGCACCGTTCCCGACACGTACCCGATGACGCTCAACGCTCTACGCACGGCGTGCAACCAGAAGAACAGCCGGGACCCGGTCGTCGACTTCGACGACCGGACGGTGACCGAGGCGATCGACCGCCTGAAGGCCCGTGGCCTCGCACGGATCGTCTACGCGTCAGGCGGTGCCCGGGCGGTGAAATTCCGGCAGGTGCTCGACGAGCGAATCGGGATCGACGACGCCGAACGGGCGATCGTGACGTTGTTGCTGTTGCGCGGCCCCCAGTCCGCCGGTGAGCTGAAGACCAGATCCGAGCGGCTCCACCCCTTCGCCGACCGCGGCGCCGTCGACGCCGCGCTCGAGTCCATGGCCGTACGGACCGATCCACTCGTGCGACCACTCGACCGCAGACCCGGCGAGCACGACACCCGATGGATCCACGCCCTCGGACCCGTTGACCTCTCCACCCACCCGGCGGGCGCGGTCGATGTGGCACCCACCGTGGACCGTGGCGCGGACGCGCTGCCGTTGCAGGTCGTGCTGTACCTGGGCGCCTCGGCCGACGACGTGTGGGCTGCGCTGACCGACGGGGACCTCACGGCCGCGTGGTGGGGCCGTCGCAACGAGTCGTCATGGGAAGTGGGGTCGCGGTGGCGCAACCGACACGACGACGGTGCGGGGGCGACCGTCGTCGACGGCGAGGTCCTGGAGGCGACACGGCCGAAGCGCCTTGTCACGACATGGGAGGAGCGAACCGGACCGGAAACCCCACCGTCGCGGGTCACCTACCGACTCGACGACTTCACGACGGTCACCCGTCTCACGGTGCTGCACGAAGGACTGGAGGGATCGACCCGGACGGCCGCCGAGCATGGCTGGCCGGCCGCCCTGTCCAACCTGAAGACCTTCCTGGAGACGGGCGATCCACTACCGACCGCCCCCTGGGAGTTGCCGGCCGAGTTCGAGTGAGTCGAACACCGTCGCCATCGGGGTTCGACTCGATATCGTGCGGCGATGCGACGATCGGTGAACACGATCCTGCTCGTAACCCTCGCCCTTGCGGCCTCGACGACGGGGTGCGGTGGCGACGGGAACGCCTCGGGCCCGACGACGCTCGATGCTGCGAGGACGACGACCAGCACGAACACCCCGGCGAGAGGGCTGGTCGTACTGGTGAGCAACGACGACGGGGTGCACGCCGAGGGAATCGACCAGCTCACCCGTGCACTGTCCGGCCGCGCCGACGTCTCGCGTGTCGTAATCGTCGCCCCGGCCGAGAACCAGAGCGGCAAGGGCGACTCCACGACACCGTCACCGACCGCGACGGACACGGCCACTGCCGGTGGGCTTGCCGCGGTGGCGGTGAAGGGAACACCCGCGGACTCGGTCGTCTACGGGCTCGACACCGTGCTGGCCGGGACTCCGCCGGATCTGGTCATGAGCGGTGTGAACCTCGGTCAGAACCTCGGACCGGTTCTGTCGATCTCGGGGACCGTCGGCGCGGCCCGAGCCGCGGCGCGGCGCGGCCTGCCGGCGGTGGCGATCAGCCAGGGACTACCCGCCGGCGGCACCGAGATCGACTATTCCGCAGCGGTGCAGGCGGCCATGGCATGGCTCGACGAACACGCCGGATCGTTGCAGAAGGCCACCGTGGCCAACATCAACGCACCGAGTTGCGCTTCGGGCAAGGTGAGGGGCACGGTCGAGGAGCCTCCCGCCCTCTCCCCGACCGACCGGGCACTGGTCGCGGGTGTCGACTGCACGAGCAGCGCCACCGGCACCGACGACGTCACCTCGTTCAACGCCGGTTTCATCGTCGTCAGCGACGTCGGACTCGGCTGAGGCCGGAACTACCGCCGCGTCGAGCCGGGCCCGCGCCTGTTCGAGAGCGACCGCCCCGTCGAACAGTTCGGCATCGGTCAACGACGACGCATAGAGCGCCGCAACATGGGAGGCCTGCCCGCCAGACGGCTGCCGATTGCCGAGCCGACCCGTTCACCGTCGATCACCGCCGCATGCGCGCGCCTCGGTGCGACGCAGTCGCCCACCCGTTGCACCGCGACACCCGCCTCCTTCAACGCGAAGTAGAGGGAGTCCGCCGGCGAAGCGGGCACCGCCAACACCATCGCATCCACCGTGCGCTGCACGTCCCGGCCGGTCGGATGATGTTGGAACGCGACCGTGCGGGTCGCCGCGTCGACGCCCATCGGCACGAGTTCGATCGTCTGGACGATCCCCTTGGCCGTCGCCCGGATCCACCAGTTCTCCATGTCCAACGTGATCCCGAGGTCCTGGCCGACGACCATGCCGGGGTGACGACCTCGACCCGACAACCTCGGTCGGCGAGGAGCTCGGCCACCGAGGTGGCGTGGTGGAAGCCGACCTCGTCGAGCACGACGACGTCGCCCTGGGGATGCGCACGGCCTTCGAGGACGTCGCGCACGTCGACGATCCAGTCGGCCTCTTCGGGCGCCCACCACGGCCGTGCAGGCACGGCGCCGGTCGCGACGACGACCTCGTCGGCCCCGTGCGCCCGCACCCCTTCGACGGTCGCGTCCACATCCGTCTCGACGACCACGCCGAGGCGCCCGCATTCGGCGAGCTGGTTGCGCACCAGGTCGCC
Source organism: Microthrixaceae bacterium (assembly GCA_041394325.1). Taxonomy (GTDB): domain Bacteria; phylum Actinomycetota; class Acidimicrobiia; order Acidimicrobiales; family Microtrichaceae; genus JAWKIJ01. The sequence goes on along the minus strand of JAWKIJ010000001.1, from coordinate 1,400,064 downwards.
CAGCTCCGCGCGGTTGGGCACCGTCGCGGCGATCCGAAGCTGCCCGCCGACCTCGCGTTCGCGTTCGAGCACCGTGACGTGATGTCCGTTGCGGGCCGCTGCGATCGCCGCCTGCATACCCGCGGGACCCGCGCCGACGACCAGGACCCGGCGGCGACGGGCGACCGGCGCCGCCAGCCCGACCCCCTGTGACTCGCGACCGGTCCTCGGGTTCTCGATGCAGCCGAGCCAACGGTTGAGGCCCATTCGGCCGACGCACTCCTGGTTGCACGACAGGCACAACCGCACGTCTTCGGCGCGACCGGCCCGGGCCTTGCGGACGAAGTCCGCGTCGGCGATCTGGCCGCGCACCACTCCCACGAGGTCGCACAGGCCCTCACGGAGCGCCCGGTCCGCCTGGAGCGGATCCTTGAAACGACCCACCCCGACGACGGGGAGTTCCACCGCGGCGCGCAGGGCGGAGGGGATGAACATCGCGTAGTTGGGAGGGATGTGCATCGACGCCTCGATCATGAACAGCGACGCGGTCGCCACCCCGATGGAGGTGTTGATGTAGTCGACGTGCCCGGTCGCCTCGACGATGCGAGCGGTGGCGACCGCGTCGGCGATTGTGGTGCCACCGTCGATCAGTTCGTCACCGCACAGGCGGACCCCCAGGGCGAGGCCCGGACCGATCGCCTCTCGGACCGCCGAGACGATCTCGACCAGTAACCGTGCCCTCGCCTCGATCGGCCCGCCGTAGTCGTCGGTCCTCCGGTTGGTGGCCGGCGACAGGAATCCGCGCACGATCGAACTGTGGCTGCACTGGAGTTCGATCCCGTCGAAGCCGCCCTCCCGGCAGTGCGCGGCGACGAGCGCGTAACCGGCAACGATCTCGTCGATCTCCGACGCGCTCACCGCCTTTGGAACCTCCCGGAACAACGGGTCGGCCACCGCCGAAGGCGCCCACACGGGCAGGCGGCTGAACATCGACGAGGCCTGCCCCCCGTTGTGGTTGATCTGAGCGAAGATCGGCGTCCGATGCCGGTGCACCGCCTCGGTGATCGCCCGGTAGCCCTCGACCACCTCGGGCCGGAAGCCGTGGATCAGCTTCTCGTAGGGCCAGTCGGTGAGATGGGTCGAGTGCTCCTCGGTGATGATCAGCCCGGCGCCACCACGTGCGCGTTCGGCGTAGTAGGCGGCGTGCTGCGGCGAGGCCAGCCCATCCTGGGTGGCGTAGTTGGTGAGATGAGCCGAGAACACCACACGGTTCCGCACGGTGACGGGTCCGATGCGCAACGGCGACCACAACAACTGTTCGCTCACCGCGTCATCCCCACTCCGGGTATGGCGCCGGTGCCCATCGGCACCCCGTCACTGAGCCGGATCCCCCCGTCGAGCGCGATGGCCGCGGCGCGCCCTTCGCGCACCGCCTCGAGGATGGTGCGCGGGGCCACCGAGTCGCCCGCCCGCACGACGAACGCGTCCTGACGACTGTCGCCACCCTCGCCGGCGAGCGTGTGGAACAACGCGTCGTCGGGGAGCCGGTGGCCCGCGTCGACCACCACCGCACACCGGATGGTCCGTCGCCGGCCCGAGAACCGGTCCTCGACTTCGGCACTGCCCTTGCGGACCGCCCGCAGCACCACGCGCCGTTCGATCACGATCCCCCGCTGTTGGAGTCGGCCGTTCGCCGGTGCCAGGTCCCCCGTACGGCTCAACTCGTTGCCCGCCAACTGGTCCGGGGTCGCCAGCACGACGTCGCGCCCCCTTTCGGCCAGCGTCTCGGCCGACGAGACGCCGATCGGTCCGCCGATCGGGTCCCACACCAGTACACGACCGGCCGGTATTGCCGCTTCTTCGAGCGCGTCGAGCACCGCCGCGGGCCCGAGCACGACGGCCGCCTTCGTGCGGGTGTAGTCGGCGAGCCCCTCGGTCGATCCGGTGGCCACCACGACCGCCGAACCGGGCGGGACGTCCTCGGCCCGGTCGAGCGAGGTGTGGTAGCGGAACTCGACCCCGAGATTCTCGCATTCGCCCACCAGCCAGTCGACGAACACGGCCAGGCGGGCACGCCCCGAGCCGGCCGACGCGACACGCACCATCCCTCCGGGGTGGGCCGAGCGTTCCAGGACCGTCACCCGATGGCCTCGAATAGCGGCGACGCGCGCCGCCTCGAGCCCGGCGACACCTGCACCCACCACGACGACCGGCGCACCGTCGGCCGATCGCCGATCGACCGGCGACGACGAAGACACCGCCGGGTCCACCTCGGGGTCGCGGCGTTCGTGTCCGGTCCGAGGATCGACCACGCAGGTGACCACCGGATTGCGTGCATCGCGCACCATGCACGTCTGGTTGCACAGCACACAGGGCCGCACCCGATCGGCCCGGCCGGCGCGGACCTTGGCCACGAGCGAGGCGTCGGCGAGTTGGGCCCGGGTCATCTCGACGCCGTCGCAGACCCCCTCGACGATCGCGGCCTCGGCCTGGGCGACCTCGACGATCGAGCCCTGTGCGAAGACCGCGACCCGGTCGCCGTGCCCGGCTCGAACGGCGTCGCGGATCGAACCGCACAATGCGAGGTTGAAGCCCGTCTCGACGTGGGAGTCGGGGCGCGTGGCGGGTACCGAGAAGATCGATCCCCGGACGACCACCAGGTAGTCGATGTGGCGGGCGAGCGTCGCCGCCAGCGGGGGGGCGTCATCGGGGGTGATCCCCGCCCACGGAGCCAGTTCGTCGCCGCTCAGCCGCAGCCCGACCACGGCGGCGGGATCGACCGCCCGGGCCGCGGTGACGGTCGCGGCGAGCACCTCCTCGGCGAAGCGGGTGCGGTCCGCCCAGCCGTCGCCGCGCTGGTTCGTGAGGCCCGACAGGAACTGGCGGATCAGCGAGTGCTGCCCCGCGTTGAGCTCCACGCCGTCACATCCCGCCGCGATCGCGGCGGCCGCCCCCTCGGCGAAACCGGCGATGACCGCGGCGATGTCGTCGTCCTCCATCACCTTGGGCACCTCACGGGTGTTGACCTCGGGGACACCCGACGGCGCCCAGAGCTCGCGTTGGCTGTACGCGCTCGAGCCCTGACCCCCTGCGTGGCCCAACCCGGCGATCACGAGCGCACCGTGGGGACGGCACTCCCGCACCACCGCGGCCCAACCCTGCCGACACTCGGTGGCGAGCGGCGCACGCTCGTAGGGCCAGTCGCTCGGGTGAACCGACGCGATCTCGGTGACGATCACCCCCGCACCGCCCGCGGCACGGCGCCCGTAGTACGCGGCGTGGCGTTCGCCAATGGATCGGCCGTCGCCGAGGTTCGTCTCGTGAGGACCGAACAGCACACGGCTCGGCGCCGTGCGCGAACCGACGACGATCGGCTCGACGAGTTTCACCGGTTCGGAGGGGCCGAGCCGATCGACACCGCGACGGCCGCCGGACGCGAATGGTCGACACCGGAGACGGGCACCTTCGACGGGTCGACGGTGGCGAGCAGACCCTCGGCGTGGCCGTGCACACATTCGGGGTCGGGGTCGGAGCGGTCGAGGCCCACGAAGAACTTGGAGGCCATGCAGCCGCCCTGACACGCGTCGTAGCTGCCACAGGAGGCGCACGCACCGGCCGAGGTCGGTTCGCGCAGCTCGCGGAACAGGTCCGACTCTCGCCACACCGCCGCGAATCCCCCGGGACCACGGACGTTGCCGGCGAGGAACTCGTCGTGGATGACGAAGGGGCACGCGTAGACGTCGCCGACCGGGTCGATCAGGCACACCACCCGGCCGGCGCCACACAGGTTGAGACCGGGGAGCGCCTCGCCGAAGGCGGACAGGTGGAAGAAGGAGTCACCCGTCAACACGTCGGGGCGGTCGATGAGCCAGTCGTACAGGCGGCGTTGCTGCTCCGCGGTGGGATGCAACTCGTTCCACGTGCCCGCACCGCGCCCCGACGGCCGCAGGCGGGTGATCCGGAGTTGGGCACCGTAGGAGTCGGCGATGGCCTTGAACGCGTCGAGTTGGTCGACGTTGTGGCGCGTCGCCACGATGCTGATCTTGAACGGTCCGAACGCCGCGTTCGCGAGGTGCTCCATCGCAGTGCGGGCCGCCGCGAACGAGCCGGTGCCGCGCACCGCGTCGTTGACCGAAGCGTCGGCACCGTCGATGGAGACCTGCACGTCGAGGTAGTCCATCGACGCGAGGCGCGCCGCGTTGGCGGCGTCGAGGTAAGTGCCATTGGTCGAGAACTTCACCCCCACCCGGTGAGCGGTCGCGTATTCGACGATGTCGAAGAAGTCGCGCCGCAGCATCGGCTCGCCACCACCGAGGTTGACGTAGAAGACCTGCATCCGCTCCAGGTCGTCGATCAATGCGAGGCACTCGTCGGTGTCGAGCTCGCGGGGATCGCGTCGGCCCGACGAGCTGAGGCAGTGCGTACACGCCAGGTTGCATGCGTAGGTCAGCTCCCACGTGAGACAGATCGGCGCGTCGAGACCTCGCTTCATGTCCTCGACCAGCGTCGACCGACGCGGCGCGGGTGGCTGCACCGAATGCACCGGCGCACCTTCACGACGGGTGGAACGGGAGGTGGGCTCCACCGGTACCGACCCGACGGCCACCGTCATCACGCCGGCTCCGCGGTGTCGGCCCGGCGCGGCCGGATCATGTCACCCGCGGCCAGGCGCTCGAGTGCCCGCACGAACGAGGGACGGCGCGCCGTTTCGATCCCCGCCCGGTCGAAGGCGGTCGTGACGTCGGGCGAGTCGGCGAGCTCGGTGACGACACGGACCATCTCGTGGGAGCGAAGGAAGCTGAGGCGACGGTTGCCGAAGTGGTAGGCAAGCGCGCCGAACGGCTCGTCGCGGAGCGAGACCTGTGGGTGTAGCTCGTAGGCGTCGTCGAGCAGGATCGACATCGGGGTCCGATCGTTGTTGGCCGGGGTGCGCGGCGTCGAACGGCTCAGTAGACCCCGCACATCCCGTCGATGGAGATCTCCTCGACGAGGAACTCGTCCTCGACGAAGGTGCCGTCGACAGCGGTCGCGTCGTCCGCCCCGAGCGACGGTCCGTCGGCGATGACGGCGGCGGGGTCGTGGTCGACGATGTCGGAGTTCCGGTCGACGATGTCGAGGCTCATGGGTGGCTCCTATCGGGTGAGGGACGGCCGACCCGGCCGGGTCGATGCCGCACGACACGGTACCGGCTCGCCCGTCGTCGACGGGAACGCTTCCGACCATGTCCTGCCGGGTCATCGCGTTCCCGGCAGCCTCCAAACGAAAGCCCGGCCCCACACTGCGGCAACGGAACAAGGCCCTCGTCGGACCGGCCCTGTGGCGCGACGCCCCTCAGGGGCGCGGTTCGCAGATCACCACGGGGATGTCACGGTCGGTGCTCCTCTGGTACGCGGCGTAGCCCTTGTAGGACCTCACGATACGAGGCCACAGCTCGGCCTTCTCCTCGGGGGTCGCCGTGCGTGCGAGCATGGCCCGTTCGGTGCCACCCATCGTGAGGTCGACCTCGGGGTTCGCGACGAGGTTGAGATACCAGGCCGGATTGCTGCTGTGACCACCCTTGGACGCGACGAGGATCACCCGCTCGCCCTCCACGACCGGAGCGGTGAGCATGGTGCCGCGGCGGAGCCCCGACTTCCGGCCGGTGGTGAACAGTTCGACCGGTTGCATCCCCAGGACACGCCGGGGGAACCGTCCGCCGCTGACCTTCAACAGCAGGCGATGGCCGTGCTCCAACAGCCAGGCACCCGTCTCCACGACCGTGTCGTTCTTCATGAAGCACCTCCACGCCCGAGCGTAGATCTCAGCGGCCGACGAGGGAGTCCGCGATCGTGAGCGCCCGGTCCAACACGGCGAGGCCGGTCCGGGCATCGGTGTCGTCGATGTTGCACGGCGGGGCGACGTGCACCCGGTTGAAGTGGGTGAAGACCCACACACCCTCGGCCCGGCACGCCGCGGCGATCTCGGCCATGGGCTTCGCCGCGTCACCCGTCGCGTTGAACGGCACCAGCATCTCGCGCGTTCGAGGGTCACGGACCAACTCGACCGCCCACAGAGCACCCAAACCCCGGACCTCGCCGACCGCGGGGTGACGTTCGGCGATCGCGGCCAAGCCGGGTCCCAACACCTCCTCGCCCAACCGCCGCGCCCGTCCGCACACGTCGTCGTCGTGGAACACCTGGATCGACGCGACCGCCGCCGCGCACGCGAGTGGATGACCCGAGTACGTGAGCCCACCCGGATACACCGCGTCGTCGAACGTCGCGGCGATCTCCTCTCCGATGATCACCCCGCCCAGCGGTACGTACCCGGAGTTGACCCCCTTGGCGAAGCAGATCAGATCGGGGACCACCCCCCAGTGGTCGGCGGCGAACCACTGCCCGCACCGCCCGAACCCCGCCATCACCTCGTCGGCGATCATCACGATGCCGTGACGGTCGCAGAGTTCCCGCACTCCGGCCAGATAGCCGTCGGGCGGTACGAGGACGCCATTGGTGCCCACGACGGGTTCGAGGATGATCGCTGCGATCGTGTGGGCGCCCTCGAACATCACCAACTCGTCGAGGTGGGCCAGCGCGCGCTCGCATTCCTGGGTGGTCGAGGTCGCGTGGAACGACGACCGGTACGGGTAGGGTCCGAGGAATCGCACGATCCCCGGGATCGCGGGTTCCGAGGCCCAACGGCGTGGGTCGCCCGTCGCCGAGATGGCCCCGTGGGTGGCGCCGTGATAGCTGCGATAGGCGGCCAACACCTTGTGGCGGCCGGTGTGTCGGCGGGCCATCCGGATCGCGTTCTCGGTGGCCTCCGCCCCCCCGTTGGTGAAGAACACCTTGTCGAGCCCCGCCGGCGCCACATCCGCGATCCGCCGTGCCGCCTCGGAGCGATCGGCATTGGCGTGGAACGGCGCGATCGTGCACAAGCGGCCGGCGGCCTCCTGGATGGCGGCCACCAGCACCGGGTGTTGATGGCCGACGTTGACGTTCATCAACTGCGAGGAGAAGTCGAGGTAGCGGTTGCCGTCGTAGTCCCAGAACCACGATCCCTCCGCGCCGGCCACCGGCAGGGGGTTGATGTGCGCCTGCGCGGACCACGAGTGGAACACGTGTGCACGATCGTGCACGAAGGTCGACGTCTTGTTGTGCGGGTCGAAGTTGGCGAGCGTGCCCGACATGGAGCGGACCTTACGCCCCGACCGGTTCGCTCGTCCGCGGATCCCCGTCCGGGTCGACCGGATCCGGTCCGGGGGGTGGCTCGGCGAGGCGGACGACCGACGTCGCGGTGTCGCCGATCCCCTTCAGGAACTGCACCCGGCGCATCGTGCGCACCGTCAGGTCGGCCTGGTCGGCCAACAGCACCGCCTGCGACCGCGGGATCACCACCGAACCGCGCCTCGCGATGGTGGTCAGGCGGGCGGCGAGGTTGACGGTGTTGCCGAAGACGTCGCCGCCGACGTTGACGGTGGGGCCGAAGGCGAGACCGCAGTGGACCGGGGGCATGTCGGGAATCCTCGCGAGTTGCTCGCCCAGGATCAGGGCGACCCTCGCCGCAGTGGGCAGATCCGCCGCGACGAACATCACCTCGTCACCGATCAACTTCACCACCCGTGCGTCCAGGCCGCTGGCCACGTCGAACGCGGTGGCCTCGAACGCGTCGACCAGGGAGGCGAGATCGTCCGGCGAGAGTTGCTTGGACAACTTGGTGAACCCGGACAGGTCCGCGAACCCCACCGCCCGATCGGGCGAGTCCATCGGCGCGCTGAGTCGGTGACCGATCGCCGCCAGCAGATGTCGTCGCCACACGTACAGCAGCGCACTCTCCATCATCGGTATCAACGCGAGCGCGCCGTCACCCAGGAGGTCGACGATCGGGTCGTCGCCGTCCGTATCGACGCCCGGCTCGACCGCACGATCGACGAAGTCCACTGCGGACTCCACCTGGGACTCGGCGATCCGCTGCATCGACGCGCCCAACAGCCGGGTCACGCGCAGGATCCCCTCGTCGGTGAAGAGCCCCGCCTCGAGATACTCCACCAATCGGGCCACCATGTCGACGTCGGCCGCGTTGAACATGACGGTCGACTCGTCCACCTCGGGGAAGCCCATCGCCCTCCACCAGTGCATGATCGAGTCGAGGTCGACGCCACCTCTGGCGGCGACGTCGTCGCGGCGCAGCGTCGGAGGCGCCAGCCCGACGATCCTGTGGATGCGACGGATCTGCTCCCCGTCGAGGTCGTCGTGGGGCGAAGCCGGCTCCGCTTGCATCCTCGTATCGTGCCACCGCCGGTACCGGTAGTAGAACTGTCGCACAGACGGGCTGACCGACGCCCGATGGCAGACCAGGGGGTCGACGATGGTGCAGTCACGTGCCGCGGTGTTGTGGGGGCTCAACGAGCCGTGGAAGATCGAGGACGTCACCATCGACGATCCCGGTCCCGGCGAGGTGCTCCTGCAGACCAAGGCCGCGGGGATGTGCCACTCCGACGAGCACGCCGTCACCGGCGACATGCTGCTGCCCCACCTCCCGTGCATCGGCGGCCACGAGGGTGCCGCCGAGGTGCTCGCGGTCGGCCCGGGTGTCACGTCGGTCGCTCCGGGCGACCACGTGTCGATGTCGTTCATCCCGTCGTGCGGCCGCTGCAAGTGGTGCGTGTCGGGCCATTCCAACCTGTGCGACCTCGGCGCCAAGCTCTTCGACCTCGGCATGATGACCGACGGTCGGGTCGCCCATCACGTGGGTGACCGGGACCTCGCCCGCATGTGCCAGCTCGGCACGTTCGCCGAGCACCTCCTCGTGGCCGAGGCGGCCGTGGTCAAGGTCGACCCCGACCTGCCGTGGAACGCGGTGGCCCTCGTGTCGTGCGGCGTCGCCACCGGCTACGGGTCCGCGGTGCACCGCGCCGAGGTGAAAGCCGGCGACACCGTCGCGGTCATCGGTTGTGGTGGACTCGGTATGAACGCCATCCAGGGTGCCGCACTGTCGGGTGCCCGGCGCGTCATCGCCATCGACCCCGTCGAGTTCAAGCGGGAGAAGGCGATGGAGTTCGGGGCGACGCACACATTCGCGTCCACCGAGGAGGCCATCGGCGAGATCGGTGCGCTCACCTGGGGCGAGATGTGCGACAAGGTCATCCTCACCCCCGGTGTGATGAAGGGCGACATGGTCGAACCGGCCCTCACCATCACCGCCAAGGGCGGCACCTGTGTGATGACCGCGGTGGCGAACATGCTCGACAACGAGGTGACCATGAACCCGTTCATGTTCACGATGCTCAACAAGGAACTGAAGGGCTGCCTGTTCGGATCCGGCAACCCCCGCGTCGACATCCCGGCCCTCCTGAACCTGTACCGCGACGGCAAGCTGAAGCTCGACGAACTCGTCACCAGGACCTACACCCTCGACCAGGTGAACGAGGGCTACCAGGACATGCGCGACGGCAAGAACATCCGCGGCGTCATCACGTTCGACTGACCACCGCCGAGCCCCCCCGTCCACCCCTTCAGCGGATCCTTGACCTCAGCCGATCTCGTCGACGCGCTCGGTCGAACCGTCGTCGGGCGACGCGCCGAGATCGAGCAGGTCGTCGCCGCGCTCGCCGCGGGTCGACACCTCGTACTGGAGGGTCCTCCCGGTACCGGAAAGTCGACCTTGCTGCGCGCGGTCGCGACCGCGTCGGGTCGGGGATTCGTGTTCGTCGAGGGAAATGCCGAGCTGACCCCCGGCCGGCTCGTCGGCACCTTCGACCCCTCCGCGGTGATCGAGCGCGGGTATTCCGCCGCGACCTTCCTCGACGGCCCCCTCGTCCGGGCCCTCCGCGACGGGGCGCTGCTGTATGTGGAGGAGCTCAACCGCATCCCCGAGGAGACGTTGAACGTCCTGATCTCGGTGATGAGCGAGGCGGCGATCGAGGTCCCCCGCCTCGGATCGGTGCGCGCCTCGGACGGCTTCCGGCTTGTCGCGGCGATGAACCCGTTCGACGCGGTGGGCACCGCCCGAATCGCCGGCGCGGTCTACGACCGGGTGTGCCGGCTCGCCGTGGACTATCAGAGCCTCGACGACGAGCTCGCGGTGGTTGCACGCCAGGCCACCGACGCGGCCCGCACCCTCGGACCGGGGTTCGTCCTGTCGGCCACGTCGATGGTGCGCGCGACGCGCGAGCATCCCGACCTGGCAACCGGTTCGTCGGTACGCGGAGCGATCGACCTCGTGATGGTCGCCGCGGAGCTGGCGGTGTTGCGCGACTGCGCACCGACCGAGCCGTCGGTCACCCGTGACGCCGCACAGCTCGCCCTGTCGGGTCGGGTCGGCGTGCGTGACGGATGTGGCCGCAGCGGAGCCGACGTGGTCGACGAGTTGTGGTGGCGATGGTTCGGCGGTCCGGACGGGCACCCCTCCGACGAAGAGGACGGGACCGCACCCGGTGCGTCCGGGGAGGACGATCCGGGATATGGCTGACGCCTCCGGGCGGCACACCCGACGTCCTCGAAGGCGACGACGTGGTCCGGGCCGTCGCCGAGGCGGGGCGTCGAACGGTCTCGCGCAAGGAACTCGAACGCAACCCGACGTTCGGCCGCCTGAGCCCCGAGGTCGGCGAGCTCGATCCCGACGCCGTCGAGCAGTCGTTCGACGACGATCCCGACACGCTGCTCGAACTGCTTGCGGAGGCCGCCAACGCGACCGACCCGGTGCTCGCCGCGCTCGCCCGGCGTCTCGCCGCGCGTCTGGTGCTCCGGCTCACGCACCACGCCCCCGGCACCGGCGACGCGTCGACCACCTGACCCGCGGCCGCGGCGAGGGCGACGTGGACCTCGATGCCAGTCTCGATGCGGTGTTGTCGGCACGCCCGGGGTCGGGCACCGGACATCGAAGAGCTGGTGGTCGAGCGTTGGCGCGGTGCATCGACCGCATGGTGCCTGCTGGTCGACCGGTCGGGGTCGATGTCGGGCAACCGGGTCGCCACCGCCGCGATCGCCGCGGCCGCAGTGGCCTCTCGGGCTCCGACCGACTCGTCGGTGCTCGCCTTCGCGGGAGGTGATGGTGCTGCGCCCCCAGGGCGGGATCGGCGACGCCGTCACCGGCGCTCTACTGTCGCTGCGCGCCACGGGACCACCGACCTTTCCGCAGCGCTCGGTGAGGCCTACCGGCAGCTGGGTCGTTCGACGGCGAGGGATCGTCGGGTGCTGTTGTTGTCGGACTGCCGGTCGACCAGTGGACCCGACCCGGCCGAGGCAGCGACACGACTGGCCGCCATCGCCGATCTTGTCGTGCTCGCACCGAAGGGGGACACCGAGGACGCAGAGGCCTTCGCGGCGTCGGTGGGTGCACGGTGGGCGGCCATCGAACACCCCACCGAACTCCCGACGCTTCTCGAGCGGCTAGACCGTCCCCGAGGGCCGAATGGACCCGGACCGGCAAGCCGTTGAACAATGTCGCCTCCGCCGTCACCCCCGTCAGGCGAACCCCACCAGAGACGACGACCGTGACCTCCGCGAACACCGGCAGCATCCCCGGCGGCGAACCCGACCGCATCGATCCCGTTCTCGACGGGTTGGTGGTCGCCCTCCGAAGCGGGCCCGGACCGTTGACGACGTTTCTGGAGGAGCATCGCGAGGCGCTTCCGGAGGTGTGGGCGTTGAAGGCCCTGTCGGACGATCCCATGGGCGATCTCCACAAGGACAACTTCGTCCACACCGTGAAGGTGATCGACCAGTGCGGTGAGACCGACGACACGACACTGTTGGCCGCCCTGTTCCACGACGTGGGCAAGCCGACGACCCGCCGGGTGGACCGCGGCCAGGTGAGCTTCCACGGCCACGAGGTCGTCGGGGCGCGTCTGGTACGCCGTCGCTGCAAGGAGTGGGGCATCGACCCCGAACCGATCGTCACCACGATCTTCGTCGCGGCGCGGGCGCAGTCCTATGACGACTCCTGGACCGATTCGTCGGTCCGTCGTATCCGCCACGATGCCGGCGACCGCTGGGATGGTGCGATTCGTCTGGCACATTCCGACGTCACGTCGAAGCACGCGCATGTGCACCGCCGGGTGCACCAGGCCGTCGACGCGCTCACGACCCGCAGTGACGACCTGCTGATCGAGGACGCCCGCCGCGCCGAGCGACCCGTGCTCGACGGCAACGACCTGGCCGAGTTGGGCGTACCCCGTGGACCCGAGATGGGTCGACTGCTGCGCTGGCTCCTCGAGGAGAACCGTGCCGGCCGCCTCGAGGACCCCGACGACGCCCGCGCCGCGATCACGGCGCGACGCTCGGAGTAGCCCTGCCGGACCGCCGTCGGCGGCCACCGACCAAGGCTCCGAGCAGTGCGATCGATTCCGACTGTCAGGGGTCCGTGGGATGATGAACGCATGTTCGATTCGGTGCTGTTGGCGGAGCAAGCCTCCCATGTTGCGGCGCTCGACGCGTCGTCGTTGAGCGACGCCGAACTGTTCGACGGGGTGGTGGGCCTCGAACAGGCGCGGGCGAGGCTGGACGCGGCGGAGTGCGCCCTGTTGGCCGAACTGCACTCCCGTGACGCGACCGACCGTCACCACGGGTTGCGCACCAAAGGCTGGCTGTCGCGTGAAGCGGGCGTGTCACCGCATACCGCTGGAATGCGCGTGTCGGTCGCGTGCACGTTGCGGCGGGTGCTCGATCAAACCGCGGCGGCGTTGGCGGACGGGCGGATCGGGTTCGACCACGCCCAGGTCATGGCGAGAGCGTGCAACCCTCGGATCGAAACCGCGTTCGCCGAGATGCAAGAGATGTTGTTGAGCCTGGTGCCGGTGATGGTGTTCGACCGGTGGCGCCGCGAGGTCTTCGCGATCGCCGACCTGTTGGACCAGGACGGCGGCCACAACCCCGCCGACGACATCGAAACCAACCGGCTCCGGATGCGCTCGACGGGTGACAACGTGTTCTTCGACGGGCAACTCTGCGGGGAACACGGTCTCGTCACCGAACATGTCATCGAGTCGGTGACCGACGAACTCTGGCGGCGCTACCGCGACGACCACACCGCGACCGACGGCGCGGTCGACATCCCGTCGCGGGCGACATTGCGCCTTGGCGCTCGTCGAGATCTGCCGACGAGCTGCGGGCAATCCCGAACCCGACGCACCGTCGCCGGGCGCGGAGGCAACGCTGGTCATCCCCGCCGAAGAAGCAGAAGTCGTGGCGGACCGGTACGGGACTCGCCGCGATCCGGGTGCGCTGGCGTGTGATCTCCGGTTGCATCCCGTGATCGTCAACTCGCTGGGTGTGCCCCTCGACATGGGACGACAGATCCGCTTGGCGAACCAGGCGCAACGCCGCGCCCTGGCGTTACGCGACGGCGGATGCTGCTTCCCAGGATGCGACCGGCCACCCCAACACTGCGACGCACACCACATCGATCACTGGACCCGCGATCTGGGCCGTACCGACGTCGCGCACATGGCACTGTTCTGCCGACACCACCACGGAGTCATCCACCGACACGGCTCGGGCACCACCATCGACACCCACGGCCGGACCACCATCACCACACCACACGGCCACACCCTCACCGGCCAACAACACGGCCGACTACCAACCGATCCACAGCGAGCCGGACCCTGACCCCGCAACCGGCCATCGATCACCAGCCCCCCGAGCCCCCGATCACCCGTCACCCGAGCAGTGCTGTGCCGAGGGGCCCGACCGCGCCCCGACGGCCAACCGGCCGACCGACCGCTGTCCCGACACCGGGATCGATCAGACGCGGAGTGCGGCCAATGCGGCGATGTCGTCGAGCACCTCGGCGTTGGCAAGCGCGGAGGTGTTGCGCACCGGCCTGCCGTTGACCGCGTCGCTGACCGCCAACTCGGCCAACTTGCCCGAGCGCGTCCTCGGCAGGTCGGCGACCGCCGCCACCACTGCGGGGACGTGCCGCGGTGTGCAGCCCAGGCGGATGGTCCGCTTGACGCGCTCGACCAGGTCGTCGTCGAGGGTGGCCCCGTCCGCGAGCCGGACCAACAGCACGATCCGGGTGTCGTCGTCGACCTCTTGGCCGAACACCAGGCTCTCGACCACCTCGGGGATCTCTTCGACTCGACGGTAGATCTCCGCTGTGCCGATGCGCACCCCACCGGGGTTCAGCGTCGTGTCGCTGCGACCGTGGAGGACCATGCCGCCGTGGGGGGTCCACGACGCGAAGTCGCCGTGTGCCCATACCCCCGGCCACTTGTCGAAGTAGGCACCGCGATAGCGCGACCCGTCGTCGTCACCCCAGAACCCGAGCGGCCGGGAGGGGAACGGTCGGGTGCACACCAACTCACCTCGCTCGCCCACCCCCACCGGTGTGCCGTCGGGTCCGACCACCTCGACCGCCATGCCCAGGCCCGGTCGTTGCAGCTCGCCGGGATAGGCCGGCGACGTCGGATCTCCCAGCACGAAGCATGAGCACAGATCGGTGCCGCCCGAGATCGACGCGAGGTGTGTGCCCTCGGGCCAGGTTCGCACCGCCCATTCGTTGGTCTCCGGCGACAGCGGCGAACCGGTGGAGGCCATCGAGCGGAGCGTGGGCATCGGCGCGACCTCCCGGGCGCACACCCCGGCCTTGCGAAGCGAGTCGAGGTACTTCGCGGAGATCCCCAGGAACGTGATGCCCAGCCGGTCGACCAGGCTCGGCAAGACCTCGGGGCCGGGGTGGAACGGGGAGCCGTCGTACAGGACCGCCGCGGCGCCCGACGCCGGCACCGACATCAGCCAGTTCCACATCATCCAGCCACACGTCGTGTAGTAGGCGACCCGGTCACCACGTCGGATGTCGCAGTGGAACTGGTGCTCCTTGAGGTGTTGGAGCAGCACCCCTCCGGCGCGGTGCACGATGCACTTGGGCACGCCGGTGGTCCCCGAGCTGAACAGCACGTACCAGGGATGGTCGAACCCGAAGCGCTCGAAGGAGGCGAGGGCACCACCACGATGTGGGCCGACGAAGTCGTCCCAGCTCCGGGCGTCGGCGATCCGGTCGACGCCTTGTGGTGGCGCTCCCCGGCCGTCGAGGTCACCCACAAGCACCACCCGTCGCAGCGACGCCAACTCCGGCCGGATGGCTTCGAGGCGGTCGAGGCAATCGAGCCGCTTACCGCCGTAGCGGTAGCCGTCGGCCACGACCAGCACCACCGGTTCGACCTGGCCGAAGCGGTCGAGCACCCCGTCGACCCCGAAATCGGGCGACGTCGATACGAACACCGCGCCGATCGCCGCCGCCCCCAACATGGCGATGGCCGTCTCCGCGACGTTGGGCATCCACGCGGCGACGCGGTCGCCCGCAGCCACCCCCACGCCGGTCAGGGCCCGTGCGAACGCGGCGACCTCGCGCCGCACCTCACCACGGGTGAACTCGCGCACCACGGGAGTCGTACCGCCGTCGCGTGGTTCACCCACCTCGACGAACATGGTGTCGTCGTCGGCACCACGGCCGTCGAGGATGTTCTCGGCGACGTTGAGCCGGGCGTCGGGGAAGAAGCGCACGTCGGTCCAGTCGACGCCGCCCGACCCGTCGAGGATCACCGTGCCGCGGTCGCCGAGTACTCCGCAGCGGTCCCACACCTCGGCCCAGAACCGGTCGGGGTGCTCCACCGACCATCGATGAAGCGCCGGGTAGCCGTCCAGGCCGCTCTCATCGATGAGCCGACCCATCGCGCAGGATGTCGCGACATCGGGAGACGGCGTCCAGAGTGGATCGTCGCTCACTTGATCCGACCCTCGCGCACCCCCGTGAGGAAGCGCTCCACGTACTCGACGGTACGGAGCGAGCGGGTGGACGGGAAGATGTCGAAGGCATGGTTCGCGCCGGCCAGTTCCGCGTAGACCACCGCGTGCTCGGACGTCTCGGCCATCCGCCTCGCGAACGTGCGGCCCTGCTCGACGGGTACGAGCGTGTCGACGGACCCATGGACGATCATCGTCGGCGGCGCATCGGCCCGAACCCGGTTGACCGGTGAGTAGCGGCGCCACCGCTCCTCGTCACCCGCGAACTTCGACCCGACGACGACCTGCTCGATGAACTTGACGAAACCATCGACCATCACCCCCTCCTCGTCGGCCAGGTCGTACACGCCGTAGAAGGGCACGGCCGCGGCGACGGTGGTGTCGGCGTCCTCGAAGCCCGGTTGGAACTCGGGATCGTTGGCGGTGAGTGCCACGAGCGCGCAGAGGTGGCCTCCCGCGGAGCCGCCGGTGACGCAGACGAAATCCGGATCGATGCCGAAGCGGTCGGCGTTGGCCCGTATGTAGGCGAGGGCCCGCTTGCAATCGACGAGCTGGGTCGGAAACCGCGACCGGGGCGCAAGCCGGTAGTTGATGTTGAAGCCGACCCAACCCTGCCGAACCATGTGGTGCAACAACGGCACGCCCTGCTGGTCCTTGTTGCCCACGACCCAACCGCCACCGTGGATCTCCACGATCGCCGGGCGGCGGAGCGGGGTGCCGTCTGCACCGGTCGGGGCAGGTGACGCCTTGGGCAGGTAGACGTCCAACATGTTGCGCCAATGAGCGTCGGGCACGTAGCCGATCCGACGCTCCCGAACGGTGGTCCGGCCGCCGGTCACGACGGGCAACGCAGCCCCGTAGCGCACGGTACGGGGCCGTTCGGCCAGCTCCTCCGCACCGAGGTACGGCGAGAGCGCCTCGACGAACTCGTCGTCGGTCCGTCGTGCGTCCAACACGAGCTTGGAGAGCCCGCCGAGGGTCACGAGGTCGGTGGCCGCGGCAACCCGGCCCTCCCGGCCACGGTATGCACCTCGGCGAGCGTTGCGAACGGAGCGTGCGGCGTGGAGTACGGCGAGCGGGACGGCGCCCTCGGTCGCGATCCAGCCGGCGAAGAACGACGGAATCGTGAGCGCACGGTTCCGGATCGCCGGCTTTCGTGCATTTCCCACGACCCCGAGCCGGACGAGCGACCAGATGAGGTTCGACTTCATGGGACCATCCTGTGACGCCGCGGGTACGGTGCGCAACGAAACCGCCGTGATGGTGGTGGCGAGGAGGAACCATGCAGCGACTGTCGGGCGTGGACGCCACATTTCTGTACCTGGAGACGCCGACGGCACACATGCACGTCGCGATGACCGGGATCTACGACACCTCGACGATGCCGGACGGCTACTCGTTCGAGGCCTTCCGAGACCACATCATGAGCCGGTTCCATCGAATCCCGGCGTTCACCCGCCGTCTCGCGGAGGTGCCCTTCCAACTCAACCATCCGGTGTGGATCGAGGACCCCCACTTCGAAGCCGACTACCACATCCGCCACATCGCGGCCCCCGCCCCCGGCGGGCGACGCGAACTGGCCGAGGTCGCGGCACGGATCGCGTCGATCCCCCTCGACCGGACACGCCCGCTGTGGGAGGTCTGGGTCATCGAGGGACTGAAGCAGAACCGGATCGGCTTCGTGGCAAAGGTCCATCACTCGGCCATCGACGGTGCGTCGGGGGCCGAGATCATGACCGAGTTGTACGACCTCGAACCGTCACCACCGCCCCGTCCTCCGATCGAGCCCAGCGAGGCCGAGGCCGTCCCGAGTGACGTCGAACTCGTCGGCTACGCCCTGTTGTCCAAACTCCGACGCGGACGGGACATGGTCCCCCTGGTGGCGCGTACGGCGCAGAGCGTCGCAACGGTGATCAACAATCGCCGCAACCCCGAGGGGAAGGTCGGTGCGACGCCGCTCACCGCCCCGCGGGCGCCGTGGAACGGCGCGATCTCCGGCGCCCGAAAGGTGTCGTTCGCCCGGCTGCCGCTTGCCGACGTCAAGAGGCTGGCCAAGACCCTCGACGTAAAGGTCAACGACGTGATCCTTGCGATCACCTCGGGCACGTTGCGGCGCTACCTCGACTCACAGGACGCGCTCCCCGACGATTCGCTGATCTCGGTGTGCCCGGTCTCGGTTCGCACCGACGAGGAGTCCGGCCAGCTCGGCAACCGGGTGTCGGCGATGTTCACGTCGCTCGCCACCGACGTGGACGACCCGCTCGAGCGGTTGCGGACCATCGCCGCGTCGACGGCGGGGGCCAAGGTCGAGCACAACGCGCTCGGCGCACGGATGCTCACCGACTGGGGTGAGTATGCGGCGCCGCGGACGTTCGCCATCGCGTCACGGCTGTACTCGGGGATGAACCTGGCCGACCACCACCGGCCGATCCACAACCTCGTCATCTCCAACGTGCCCGGACCCCCCTTCCCGCTGTATCTGGCCGGTGCCGAACTCGTCGCGGCGTATCCGATGGGTCCGATCATGGAGGGTGTCGGCCTCAACGTCACGGTGCTGAGCTACCGGGACTCGGTGGACTTCGGCTTCATGGTCGATCCGCATCTCGTGCCCGACGTCTGGTCCCTCGCCGACCATGTCCGGGTGGCCTTCGACGAGTTGCTGGTGGCTGCGGGGCTCGGCGAGATCGCCGAGGATCGCTCGGCGTCGACGTCGACGCAACGCCGGTCCGCATCGAGCCGGGGATCGAAAGGTCGGGGATCGAGGGGGCCGCCGGCGCGAAAGACCACGAGCGGATCGACGAGTCCTCCAAGCCGATGCTCCGTCGCAGCACCGCGAAGGAGGTGCTCGAGGAACGAGCGAAGCCCGCGCCGCCGCGTACGTCGCCCGACGCGATCGCCTGCTGCGACCCCGGCGAAGAAGGCGACCGCGAAGGCCCCACCAAGAAGGCCCCCGCGAGGAAGGCGACCGCGAAGGCCCCCACCAAGAAGGCCCCCGCGAGGAAGGCGGCCGCGAAGAAGGCCCCGGCCACCTGAACGGCCAACGAGAACATGTTCTAGATTTCGGGCATGGCCTACAACATCGCGGACCTGTACGAGCACATCACCGATGCGGTGCCCGACCGGATCGCGCTGGTCGACCGCAGGTCCCGTCAGACGTTCGCTCAGCTCGACGCCGCGTCGAACCGCATCGCTCACGCCCTCGCGGAACGTGGCGTCGGCCCCGGCGACCACGTCGGCGTCTACGCGCAGAACTCCCACGAGTGGATCGAAACGATGTTGGGCTGCTTCAAGATCCGCGCTGTGCCCATCAACGTCAACTTCCGCTATGTGCGCGACGAGCTGTCCCACATCTTCAACAACGCCGAGTTGGCGGCGCTCGTCTACGACCGCGAGTACGCGCCGACCGTCCTGGAGATCCGCGACACCGCGCCCGGTCTGAAGGTGCTGCTGCACTGCGAGAACCCCGATTCGACCATCGAGGATCCCGCAGCGGTGGACGCAGCGATCGAATCGCTCGGTTCGGAGTCCTTCGACGACGCGGTGGCCGAGGCGTCCGACTCGCGTGAGGGGCTCCCCGAGGGTCGTTCGGGTGACGACCTCTACGTGCTGTACACCGGCGGCACCACCGGGCTTCCCAAGGGTGTGATGTGGCGCCAGGAGGACGTGTACTTCGCGCTCGGCCAAGGCATCGACGCGATGACCGGCGAGCGGGTCGACACCGAGTTCACCATGGCCGAGCGAGCCGCGGCCGGTGGTGGAGGGCTCGTGCTCCTGGTGATCCCTCCACTGATGCACGGTGCCGCTCAATGGGGAACTCTCGGTCAGATGTTGCAGGGCAACACCATCGTGCTCCTCCCGCGCTTCAGCGCCAGAGCCGTGTGGGAACTCGTCGACGCCGAGTCCATCAACACGATGGTCATCACAGGCGACGCCATGGGCCGCCCGATGATCGAGGAGCTCCTGGCAAACCACGACCGCTACCAGGCCACTTCGCTGCTGGCACTCAGCTCGTCGGCCGCCGTGTTCAGCCCCACGGTAAAGGATCAGTTCCTGGAGCGCTTCCCCAACCTCGTCATCACCGACTCGATCGGTTCCTCCGAAGGCGGGTTCAACGGACTTCGGGTCGTGGGGAAGGACCAGGCGCAGGTCAGCGCCGGCGGGCCGACCATCACTCCCGGTTCCGACGTCGTACTACTCGACGACGACCTCGCGCTGATCCCCAAGGATCGGGTGGCGGTCAAGGGCAAGATCGGGCGCGGTGGAAACATCCCCCTCGGCTACTTCAACGACGAGAAGAAGACCGCGGAGACGTTCGTGGTCGCGTCCGACGGAAACCGTTACGCCGTGTCGGGCGATTGGGGTCAGTGGGAGGAGGGCGGTCTGCTCACACTCCTGGGCCGCGGTTCCACGACCATCAACTCCGGCGGCGAGAAGATCCACCCCGAGGAGGTCGAGGCAGCGTTGAAGGGCCATCCGGCCGTGTTCGACTGCCTCGTGGTGGGCGCACCCGACGAGCGATGGGGCCAGACCGTCACCGCGATCGTCCAGTTCCGCGCGGGTCAGGAGGTCGGCCTGACCGACCTGGCCGACCATGCCCGCAAGGTCGTCGCCGGCTACAAGGTGCCCCGCCGCCTCCACGTCGTCGAGGAGATCGTCCGATCCCCCAGCGGCAAACCCGACTACCCGTGGGCCAACAAGCTCGTCCGCGAGCAGACGCCCGCCGGTGACTGAACCGACCAGGAGATCCATCGTGGACCGGACCGACACCTCCGCGGACTCCGTCGGCACCGCTCGCGCGCAAGGCGCCGACTCCGCCGGAAGCTACGAGATCGAAGGTCACACCGTCACGATGCCGGTGCAGGTGCGCCGCGCCCGCCAGGCCGCCGCCACCTTCGTCGTGCCGTTCGGCACCGCTCAACGGTTGGTCGAGCACACCGGGCTGAGGGCGTCACGTCGTGGCCGGTTCTCGATCGCCTCGTTGGCCGTGGTCGAGTATCTCGACAACGACCTCGGCACCTACGACGAGTTGGCGCTCGCGGTCGTCGTCGACGATCCGACGGTCGCCAAACCACCGCGCGGCGTCGTGTCGACCTACATCCACCGGCTGCCCGTCAGTGAACACTTCACATGTGTCGCCGGCCGTGGCATCTGGGGATTTCCCAAGTGGGAGGCCGACCTCGATGTCACGGTCGGGACCGACGCCCACGGAGCACTCCTCGGTCCCGACGGGACGATTCTCGACGTGACGGTTCGCCGCGGGCCCATCCGCCTCCCGCGCCGGGCGTTGGACATGGTGTCGTTCACCTTCGACGAAGGTGTGCTGCGACGTACCGAATGGCGCTCCGAGGGGGACGGCCCGACGTTCGCCCGGCCCGGAGGCTGCACCGTCACCGTCGGCTACGGACATCCGATCGCGGACGAGGTCCGCTCGCTCGGGCTCCCCAAGAGGGCGTTGATGAGCATCGTCGATCCCGCGATGCGTGCGAGCTTCTCGGCACCGACCGTCGTCGTGACCTAGATTGCCGCGGTGCGCGTGGCCTTCCCCGGAATTCGCGACCGAGTCGGACCGATCCTTGCGGCGATGGCCGCCGTCGCCGTCTGCGTCGCGTGGGTGCCCCCGCGCGACGCGCCGACCGGGGCCACCGTTCGCGGGGTCGACGTCCCCACCGTCACCGCGACCAACGATTCCCTGGGCGTCATCGAGTGGCGGGAGGACTTCACCATCGGTTGGGTCGCCGCTCCCGGGGTGGTGATGACGGGCACCCAGGAGGACCTGCCCATCGGCGAGTCGGTCAAGTACACCCCCGCCGGCTCCAGCAACAGCGTCAACTGCTACGTCGCGTCGATGAACGAGCGGCAACGCCTTGCCGCGCTCCGATGCCCGACCGACAAGCTCAAGCCGTTGGAGATCGAGCGCCGCTATCCCATGACCGGGACCCCCGTGACCTCGTTCCGTCTCGTGTACCCCGCGATCGAACCCGTGGCCGGGACCGTGACCAACAACGCCTTCCTCTTCATGGGCGAGAACCACCTCCAGTTCGACTTCAACGTCGGCCCCCAGGGTGGAGCATCCATCGCATCGGAGACCTATGTCGGCACCCCGGTGATCGATTCCGAGGGCAAGGTCCTCACCGTCCTGATGGCTGCACCGAACATGGGGGGGCGGCCCATCGGCGCGAGCAACGCGGCAATCGTCAAACAGAGGGACACGGCATTGTCGCGACCGGACTCGTTCAGCGCGGCAGCCACTTCCACGGCGGCGCGCCACGCCCTGATCCCCGCACTCGTGGGCCTCGGCATCGGCCTGTTGTACGGGCTGTCCAAGCGGTCCAGCGCGTTCCTCGGCTATGCGGTCGCGGGGGGATTCCTCGGCGCCGTGGTGGCGGTGGTTTACGTCCTGTTCCAGGCTGTGGTGATCGGGCCGCAGACCCTGCTCCAATAGTCCGGCGCGGCACGGCCGCGCCGCGACGGCTCGTGCTAAAGAGCATCATGGGCTCGTTGACGATCACCTCCTCCGGGGTCGGTTTCGACTCGGGCGATCACCGGGTCGCGTTCGACGCGGCGCTGCCATGGGTGCAACTGAGCGCTGATCACGATCCGCGTGCGGGGCACCGCGAAACCCGTGTGCTGCGGCCCACCGTGCTCCGCCCGGTCGGGCAGGGCTGGATCGCCGGCACCGACGACGACGTCCACGTCGAACTCGTCGACCGCACCATGAGCGAAGCTGCGATCGGTACCGGGCCCGTGCCACGACTCGGGGGCCGGGTCGTCAACGGGACAGGCGCGCCGGTACGTCTGGCTCGGCTGTCGTTGCTCGCCACCCATCTCGTGCGTGTCGGCGAGGACCCCCGACGATGGCGGACCTACCGCAACGGCTACCAGTCCTGGGCCGGTACCTGGACCATCGGTACCGACGAGTCCGACCGCGACGTGCCCACCCGCTTCGGACGCAACGGTGTGACCGACGGCCGCCACCCCTCACCGTCGGGCCGCGGCCACGTCCGTTCCGATTCGTTGGGCGTGATCGCCGAACCCCACAGCGTCGACGCCCTCGGACTCGGGTTCACCACCCTCACCGATGCATTCGCCTTCGTCGAGATCATCGCGCCGGGTGGCATGGTGGAATCGCTGGACTGCTGGGTGGACCTCGACGACACACTGCTCGGGCCGGGCGACGCGACGCCGTGGTTCGAGATCGTGGTGCTCGCCGGAGGGCGTGGCGACGCGGTGCTTCGCGATCTCGCGCGGATCACCGGCGACGCGTCCGCGGCACGACGCGACCCCGACGGGCACCACCCGGCGGGATGGTGCTCCTGGTACTACTACTTCACGAAGGTGACCGAGGCCGACGTCGCCGCCAACCTTGCGGTCCTGGCCGAGGACGGAACCCGAGGGCCCGTGTTCGGCGCGGAATACGCCATGGTCGACGACGGGCACCAACGGGCGATCGGAGACTGGCTCGACACCAACGAGAAGTTTCCGTCGGGGATGCGACAGGTCGCCGCCGACATCACCTCGGCCGGCTTCGACGCCGGCCTCTGGTGGGCGCCGTTCATCGCGTCGTCCCGCTCGAAGGTCGCCGCCGAGCATCCCGACTGGTTCGTGCGCGGCGACCGTGGGCGACCGGTCCTCGCGCTGCTCAACCCGGGTTGGGGGCTCACCACACCGATGTGGGCTCTGGACACCACCCGGCCCGAGGTCCTCGATCACATCGAGGAGGTCGCCGCCACGATCACCCACTCGTGGGGGTACCGGATCCAGAAGATCGACTTCTGCTACGCCGCCGCGCTCCGGGGCCGCCGTCACGACCGCGCCGCCACGCGTGCGCAGGCGTTGCGACGAGGACTCGAAGCGGTTCGACGCGGTGCCGGCGAGGATGCGTTCGTCCTCGGTTGCGGATGCCCGCTCGGTCCCGCCGTGGGAATCGTGGACGCGATGCGCATCGGGGCGGACGTCACCCCGTCGTGGGACACCGGCATCGCCCGTACCGTCGGACGGGGCCGTCACGCGCTCTCCACCCGCAACGCGCTGCTCAACACCCTCACCAGAGCCGCGCTCGACGGGGCCTGGTTCGCCAACGACCCCGACTGCCTCATGGTCCGCGACACCGACACCACCCTCGCTCTCGACGAGGTCCGTCTCATGTGCACCGTGTTCGGCATGACCGACGGGATGATCGTGCTGTCCGACGATCTCACCGCGCTGTCCGACGAACGACGTGCTCTGGTCGCCCGAGCCAGGTCGCTCGCGGGCGGCCGATGCGAGGTCGTCGACCTGTTCGACCGGACGTTCCCGGAGGTGCTGCTCAGCCGCCACGACGACCACGTCGACGTGGCGCTGGTCAACCTGTCGGACCGACCGCGACCCGGCGTGGTCGACCTCGCACGTCTCGACGTGACGCCCCCCGACTCTGGGATCGCGCTGCACGAGTACTGGACGGCCGAACAGGTCGTCCTCCACGGTCCGCTGCTCGACCTCGGCAACGTCGCTCCCCACAGCGCCCGGGTCGCCCGCCTTCCCCGCTGATCGCGTGGTCTCGAACGTCACACCGCTACGGTCGACCTCATGATTCGGCGGATCCTCGCGACGGTCGTCGTCGTGGGCGGAGTGCTCCTCGTGGGCCTGGGCCTCGCCGCGCCGAGCGCGTCGGCCCATGCGACCGTGGAGGCGACCACGCCGTCCACCGGCGAAACGGTCGAGTCGATCCCCCGCGGTATCACGATGCGGTTCAGCGAAGGTGTCGCGGTGCTACCCGGCGCGGTACACGTCATCGCGCCGGACGGTTCGACGGCGTCACAGGGCGCCGCGTCGCTGAACCGTTCCGGCACCGTCCTCACCCTCGCCCTGCGCGCCGACCTGGTGGGCACGCGCTCGCCGGCGGGCACCTACACCGTGTCGTGGCGGGTCACCTCCGACGACGGCCACACCATCTCGGGAACGTGGACGTTCGACGTGGTGCGACCCTCCCGCCCGGGAGCGGTGACCACGACGCCGGGGTCCACGTTCGTCTCCGTCGCAGCCTGGGTGTCACGGATGCTGTTCGTCGTCGGGATCTTCGCGGTGTTCGCCGTCGCGACGGTGGGACGTCGCCTGGCCCACGGATCGACACGAGTCGTGCGGCTGTCCGTGGTGGCCGCCGCCGTCGCCCTGGTCGGCGGGTTCGGGGTGCTGTGGTGCCGTACGGCAGCGGCCAACGACGTAGGCCTGGGCTCGGCGCTCGGACGTATGGCCGACCTCGTCGGCGTGAGCCGGCCCGCCCGCCTCGACCTGTTGCGCCTCGCCCCGCTCACCGCGTTGGTCTCACTCACCCTGCTGGCCGTCGCCACCGTGGTGCCACGTCGGGCGCCGAGGGGCGAGCAGGACGACCCGACGGGATCGGCGGCGACCCGTCCGCGGGAGCCCGGCCAGGCTCTGGTGTGGGGATCGATCGCTGTTGCGGCACTCGCCGCGTTCGTGATGACCTCGATGTCGGGCCACGCCGCGGTCACCCCCGTCGCCGCGGCCACGATCGCCCTCGACGTGGTGCACCTGCTCGCGGCCGCGACATGGGTGGGAGGTGTGGCGATGCTGCTGGTCGGCAATGTCGAGCGCAGCGGACGCGATCTCGACTGGTGGTCGGCGCTCGCGACGTTGAGCGTGGGCACCCTCGCCGTGACCGGAGCCGCTGCCGCGGTCGCCCAGGTCCCGTCCTTCCCGGATCTCTGGAACACCGCCTACGGCCGACTCCTGTGCACCAAGGTGGCACTCGTCGCGTTGATGGGTGCCCTGGGGTGGGCCAACCGCTCCCAACTCGGAGCGCTCGCCGCGCGGGTCCCGGCGACGGTGCGTCGGGTCCGCCTCGAGGCCCTCGTCGCCCTGGTGGTCCTCGGTGTCACGATGGCGCTCGTCGCCAACGCACCGGGTTCGACGTTCGAGTCCTCCGACACGGTCAAACCGCTGTCGAAGGTCCTCACCCTGTCGCCGACACTGCGCGCCCGGGTGACGGTCGACCCGCCGAAGCGGGGTCCTGCGTCGGTCAGGGTCGAGGCGCTGGACGCCGAGGGGGCGGCCACCCCGGTGGACGCGGCCACACTGGAGGTCGGTGCCGACAGGGTCGAGACGACCCTGGTCGCGCTCCAGCCGGCCTCGGGGAGCCAGTGGACGAACCACGACGTCCTGTTCTCGGTGGGCGGCCGGTGGACGCTCACGGTGGTTATGGTGAGACGTGGTGTCGAGAGCCGCGCCACCACCACGGTGCGGATCCGATCCTGAAGGACCACCGTGTCGGCCCGACCATGACCGTCGCCATACCCCGAGGACCGAACGTGACCACATCGCTCCGCCGATCCCTTGCCCGCATCGCGATCGTCGCGGTTCTCGCCGCCGTCTGGGCGCTCACCACGGCATCACCGGCGTCGGCCCACGGCGGTCCCGGCAAGCTCACCCCTCTACCCCCGAAGGTCGACGGTGACCGCGGCACCACGTTCGCCGTCCGTCTCAACTTCGTCGAGGACGGCGATCCCGTCGAGGACGGCGTGGTGACGATGGTCCTGACCGGTCCCTCGGGAGGGGCCGAGGATCCGGTGGTGATGACCGAGACCTCCACGCCGGGGACGTACTCGGCGACCGTTCCCACACCCGAGGCCGGTACGTACACGATCCGCTACACGTCGGTGCAGCCGGCCGTCACCATCGACGGCGAGTACGAGTCACCGGGTCCCGTGGGCACCTCCTCACCCACCCCGACCTCGACACCGTCGACGACCGAACCCGCCGTGCCGACCACGGCGAACAGCACGGCGACGTCGGACCCACGAACCGCGGACCAGTCGTCGGCGGATCCCATCGGCTCGACCGACGACACCGCCCGGATCGAGAAGGATTCGAGCGCGGGCACCCCGGCGTTCGTCGTCGTGGTCGCCGTGCTCGCCGTCGGCGGGCTGATCCTCGCGCTACGGGCGAGGAGGAACCACCTTCCGACCGAGCACGACGGCAGCAGCCCCGACGACGGTTCGGCCACGACGTCGAACGACGGCGACGAACGGCCGGAGGCTCCCTGAGGGTCCGGCCGGCTCAGGGGTTCGGCTTCGGCTCCCGCGGGAGGCCCAACACCCGTTCCCCGATGATGTTGGCGATGATCTCGTCGGTGCCGCCGCCGAGGCGGGCACCGGGGACACCGCACACGAGCTTGGTCCACGCGAAGGTGCCCCACTCGCCGACATCGGCACAGAGCTTCGGCCCGAGCACCTCCGCGACGAAGTCGGCGATGTGCAGGAGATGTCGGGTACCGGCGAGTTTCAGGATGCTCAACTCGGGGCCCGGCAGTCTCCCTGCACGCATGGACGCCTGGGCACGCTTGGACGTCGCCGCGATGACCCGCTGCTCCACGTAGAGCCGGGCGAGACGGTCGCGGATGATGCGGTCCTCGTCGAGGCCGGACACCCGGACCAGCTCGACGAGTCGTTCGAACGGCCCGGGACCCCGCGCGAGCCCCATCCCGCTACCGATCGAGGCACGCTCGTTCATCAACGTGGTCAACGCGACACTCCAACCCGCGCCGACCTCCCCCAGACGGTACGCATCGGGGATGCGGACGTCGTCGAAGTACACCTCGTTGAAACCCGCACCTCCGGTCATCTGGCGAAGTGGCCGTACCTCCACGCCCGGTGCGTCCATGTCGACCAGGAAGCCGGTCATCCCCGCATGCTTCGCCGCGGCGGGATCGGTCCGACAGATGATCTCGCCGATCTGCGCGTGGTGTGCGTTGGAGGTCCACACCTTCTGGCCGTTGACCACCCAGGAGTCCCCGTCGCGCACGGCGGAGGTCGACAACGACGCCAGGTCCGACCCGGCACCCGGCTCGCTGAAGAGCTGGCAGGCGATGACGTCACCCCGGTGAAGGGGGACGAGGAAGCGCCGACGGATCTCCTCGATGCCGTGTGCGGCGATGGTCGGTGCAACCATGCCCAACCCGATGGTGAAGATCGATTGGTCGGCCACGTCGTAGCCCGCTTCGAGTGTCCGGTAGACGCGGAGGTGCTCCGCGCCCAACCCCGCTCCACCCGCATCGACGGGCCCGGTCAGCCAACCGAAACCGGCGTCGTAACGGACGGCCGCCCATGCACGAGCGGCCTCCACCGCCGCACGCTCGGTGTCGGGATCGCCCTCCTCGACGATGCCGACGAAGTCGTCGCCCTCACCCCACACGAACCCGCGGTCGGCGGCGCGCGGTCGGGCATGGCCGTCGAGGAACGCCCGCGCCGCGGTGGTGAACTCGTCGAGGTCACGTGGTGGCACCGGAGGGGTCGGGAGATCCGTCACTTCCGGTACCCGGCCTCGGCCAGACGAGCCGTGGTCAGCTCACCTCCGCGCCGTTGGAGCCATGGGATGCGCAGTGGACGATCCTGACGGATGGTCCATTCCGCAGGGAGGCGACGGAGCGGGGCCAGCGACAGGCGCGAGGCCATCCGCAGCGTCGTGAAGAGATGGTCGAGGCGATGCTGGTCCCCGGTGGACCAGTCGAACCCGAAGTCGTCGCGGACCTTCGGGGGCAGGAGGCCGACGGTCACGAGACGCTGGGGAATCGCGGCGGGCGCCGACAGACCGAACGGCAGCGGGGGGACGAGCGCCGCGGTGGCGACGGCCCGCGCGGACGGTGTGACCCGCAGGTCGTTCTCGACCACGCCGTCGATGTAGGCCTCAAAGGACGCCCAATCGGTCGGGCACGCACCCTCGGGAACACCGCACCCGTACGCGACCAGCTTGGACTCCTGGTAGTAGCGCTCACGGTCGCGCACCGACAACGATCCAACGCATCGCTGGTACATCTCCGCCGCGGTCTCGACCAGGGTTGCCCACACCCAGAGTTGCAGTGCGGGATCGTGTGCCGAATAGCGCGCTCCGTCGTCGGTCGTGCCCACGGCGCGGCGGTGCACACGGTCCAACATCCGCTGCTGGCGTTGGCTCACCTCCGGCGGGGCGAACGCGAGCTTCATCATCACGTCCACGGTTCGGAAGAAGCGACCCCACGGGTCCTTGGCATAGCTGGAATGCTGTTCGACTCCCGCGCCGACAGCGGGATGCGCGACCTGCATGAGGAGTGCCCTGCCCCTCCGAGGAACACGGTCGGTTCCGAATTGACGCGCCAGGTGACCGAGCGCCGGCTCAACGGCAACGACGCGGCGACCTCTGGTACCCGATGTGTGACACTCGCCATGCCGACAGCTTCGCAGCCGCTCGCCGCTTCGCCAACCCTTCCGCCGGCCGCTACCACCGGACTTCGGAGCGTCCCGAGACCCGGGATAGGGTCGCCGCGATGGTGACGACGTTCCGAGGTCCCTTCGCCGACGGTCCACCGACCGAGCCACCCGACACCACCGCACCGCCGTTGCAGGAGTTCCACCTGGCCGACCTCAGTCGCCTCGTCGTGGTCGCGTTCGTGCTCGGCGTGTGGGTGCTCCGTGCGCTGGCCGCACGGCTGCTCGGTCGCCGCGACACCCCGGTGGTGGCCACCGCGTGTGACGGCCTGGTCGACGGCTTCATCCACCTCGGTCCGACGTTCGTGAAGGCCGGCCAGATCATCGCCAGTTCCGGTGTGATGTTCCCCGAGGTACTCGTCACCTCGGCTCGCCGATGCCTCGACTCGGTTCCGTCGTTTCCCGGCGAGCAGGCGCGCGCCGCCATCGAGGCGGATCTCGGGATACCGGTGGATCGGCTCTTCGCCCGCTTCGAGGACCGCCCGCTCAGCGCGGCGTCCATCGGCCAGGTCCACGCATGCACGCTGCACGACGGCCGCGACGCGGTGGTCAAGGTGCAGCGACCCGGCATCCGCGAGACCATGGCGACCGACCTTCGCAACGGCTATCGGATCGCGCCTGATCGAACGGACGCCGTGGGGTCGCACGAGCGGCGCGACCAACGTCATCGCCGATCTGCACGCCGTCACCTTCCAGGAGCTGAACCCCGTGCGGGAAGCCGTCCAACAGCACCGCTTCCGTGAGCGGATCGGCGCATTCGGCGACAACAGGCAGATCACCGCCCCCGAGGTGTACTGGAACTACTGCGGGGCCCATGTGATCTGCATGGAACGCGTGGGGCCTGTCGATGGACCACTACGAGGAGATCGCGGCACGGGGTGTGGACGGCCAGGAGATCCTCCGCATGGGCGCGAAGGTGTGGGCCGAGGCCGCGATGCTCCACGGTCCGTTCCACGGCGACATGCACGCCGGCAACATCTGGGTGCTCGACGACGGACGGGGTTGCTTCCTGGACTTCGGGATCATGGGCGAGCTCACCGACGACTGGCAGCAACTACTGAAGGACCTCTTCTACACCTGCGCCTTCGACCTCGACTTCACCCGGGTGGCCACGGCCTACCGCAAGGTCGGTGCCATCCCTCCGGACATGGACGACGCGGTGCTCGCGGGCTTCCTCAACGGAGTGCTCGGGCCGATGCTCACCGACGGCTTCGCGTCCATCGACATCGCCCAGCTCGTGGGCCAGTCCCTGCAGATGCTCAAGGCCTACAAGACCCAGGTGCCCCAGGAACTGGTGCTGATCGCAAAGCAGTTGCTGTACATCGATCGGTACACCAAGTTCCTGGCACCGGACTACTCCATCACGGCGGACCCGTTCATCGTCAAGAACGTGTTTCCCGCCGAGGCCGCGAAGAAGGCCGCCGAGATCGGGATGGTGTTTCCCGACTAGAGGACAGCGCGAGGAGGGTCCTGGAGGCCGCCCGGCCCGCATCGTATCGTGTGCCGACCGCCAACGACCTCTGACGGGACACCGATGAACTCTCCCACGACCTCGACGCAGACTCCGGAACCACCCCAGGTCTCGCGTGATCTTCTCATTTCGGTGAGTATCGCCGTTCTGTTCCTGGTGTTCAGCCTCCTGCCAATCAGCTCGAACATTCGGGAGAAGATCCTCTTCGCTATTGCCGGGTTCCTAACCTCTCTTATTGTGAAGATGCTGTTTATAGCCCGCGAGTCCCAGCGTAGAGCAAAGGACACGATCGCTTCGATCAATTCCAAGTTCGAGACGGTACTCACACGCCTCTTTGAGCATTTCGAACCGGCTATCACCTATCCATGGCTCCTCACCGATGGGAAGCATGAGCTCTCGTCACCGACCGACGTCTATCGCGCCTGGCTCTATCTGCTCTATCGAATGAAGTCCGACTACTGTGCGACGAACTACATCTCCGACATCTACCACAACGACTGGGCAAAGGCTGCACTGGCCGTCCAAGCGGCGAAGAAGCTCGACGAGACGTCGACGGAGATAAGAAAGGTTCTCATCTTCGACGACGAGGAAGAGCTCATCAAGTTCTCCCATGCAATGGAGAAACAACGTCAGATCGGAATCAAGGTTCAGTACATCCTCAACTCCGAGATCGACAATGATGCGGAACTCTCCCGATTGAGTGGGAATATTCGATCAAGAGACTTCGGATTCTTTGATGGAGAGCGCGTACTGGTATGGGACTTGGATGATCAACGTAGGCCGATCGGTGGGTCGGTGGAGTTCGGCAGGGAGACCCTCAGCCACTACGAACGATTCTTCCGAGAGCTCTACAAACGGGCGAGTGAGATCAGAACGCGGTCGACGGTTCATTTCCTTCGGGTTCGCGATGTGACCTTGTTCGCCAAAGAGGTCGACGAGTGGAGAGACGAGAGGAACCACGGCTATCGGGATCAGTATGCGAACATGGACTACGCGCTCCGGGCCGGGGTGGGGTGGCTCTCCAAGTTCGGGACGCTCGACGGCACGCTGGTCTACGGCGCATACGACGGGAGTGGCGAGGCCGTCGGCTTTTCGATGCTGATCGGCAGCGGTGACGACCGGGAGCTGTACGTAGCCGTCCGTCCGGGCCGGACCCATGATCCGAGGAACCCGCCCAACCATCGCTACGGGAGCAGGCTCACCCACTGGACCGTCGACGCGGCATTCTCCGACCCGGCGGTGCGTCGGGTCCACCTGAAGGTCCGCCCGCTCCCGGAGTACCGGGTGGGGATGTACGAGCGTGCGGGATTCACGAGGCGAGAGTCGACCTTCTTCGAGCACATCAACGGCGAGCCGGTCGAGTTCCAGGCGATGGCGCTGGAGCGATCGCAATGGGAACGCGGCACCCGATCGGAGGACCGATCCGAACGCTGACCGTCGACCCGCGGCGGGCGGCTCCCCCGCGCACCGTCGGGCGGGCCGAGCCGCCAGTCTGATCGACTACCTCAGGGTGTACCGCACCGGGAGGTGCTTGACCCCGCTGACGAAATGGGCGGCGGACCACTCCGGCGTCCCGTCGAGCTCGATGGTGTCGACCCGCTCGAGGATCTTCCGGGTGAGTGTTCTCACCTCACGGCGGGCGACCTGGCTGCCGAGGCAGTAGTGCATGCCCAGACCGAACGACAGCGTCTTGTCGGCATCGGACCGGGTGATGTCGAACTCCATCGACCGTTCGAACACGTCCTCGTCGCGGTTGGCCGAGGGGTAGGAGGTGAGCACCACGTCACCCTTGCGGATGAGCCGGCCACCGAGTTCCACGTCCTCCTGTGCCCAGCGGAAGAAGCTGCGCACCGGTGCCGTCCAGCGAATCATCTCCTCCGCCGCGTTGGTGTCGAGTTCGGGTTGGGAGCGCAGCCGTTCGAGTTGCTCGGGATGGCGCAGCAACTGCTCCCACCCGCCGGAGATCGCGAACGAGGTGGTGTCGTGTCCTGCGGTGGCGACGATGATGTAGTACCAGAGCCGCTCGACGTCGCCCATGGGTTTGCCGTCGACGGTGCCGTTCGCGATCACGGTCGCCAGGTCGTCGGTGGGATCGGCGAGTCGGGCTTCACTCAGCGCGTCGAAGTACTCCTGGAAACCGCGGATGGTAGACGTGACCAGCTCGAGCGGGTTGGAGAAGTCGCCCATGTACTCGGGATCACCCGCACCGAACATGCCCTGTGTGAGCTGCAACATGAACGGCTCGTCCTCGGCCGGCACCCCGAACAGGCTCATGATCACGTGGATGGTGAACGGCACCGCCAGGTCGGCGGCCAGGTCGCACCGGCCGCCGAGGGCCTCGAGCCGCGCGACATAGGAGTCGGCGATCCGGTCGATCTCGGGTTGGAGACGTTTGACCGCGGCGGGTTTGAACCAGTCATTGGTGACCTTGCGGTACTTGTTGTGCAGATCGCCGTGGATGTGCACCAGGGTCCTGGGCGGGTCGATGCCCATCGCCTCCATCAGGTCGTACTGGAGGTCGGGCCCGGGGGCGGACCGTTCGGTGTTCCAGAACACGTCGCTACGGCGACTCACCTCGAACACGTCCGCGTGACGGGTGACGGCCCAGAACGGCGGCCACGTCTCCGCCTCGACCCGTGGGATCGGGTCGTCGCGGCGGAGCTCCGCGAGCGCCCGGTGCCAGCTCTCCATGTCGGTGTAGGCCAACGGCGAGATCACCCCGAGCGCGCGGGGATCGGTGTCGGGTGAACCGACGGGGACGAACGTCACTGCCTTGACCTCCCGGTTCGGACCACCCGTCGCGGTGATTCCGGTCCTCCGGGGACGATATTCCGTGCGGGAGTCCGATCAGTGCCGGGTGGAGACCGGTGACGCGAGATCCGCGCCGACGGTGAGGTCGGTCACCGGTGAGACACCCTCTGCGATCCGGGACAACGCGTCAGCGGTACCGCGCACCTCGCGCACCAGATCGTCGGTCGTCTCCCTCTGGGATGCGGCGAGTGCGGCGAGGTCGGACTGCATCGCAACCACCTGCTCGAACACCTTCTCTGCCAGGCCGATCCCCTCGACGAGGTCGCCCGCATCGCGGCCGACGTCGTCGCTGTGTCGTGCCAACTCCTCGACCGCGCCGGCGGTGGCCTTCGCCATCTCCTTGACCTCACGGGCCACCGCAGCGAAGCCGGCGGCCGCCTCGCCCGTCCGGGATGCCTCGATGGTCGCGTTGATCGCCAGCAGGTTGGCCTGCTGCGCGATGCCGCCGAGCAGCCGGACGACCCTGGTCAGCTCACCCGTCGACTCGACGATCCTCAGGGTCGTCCCCTTGGTCGCCGTGACGGCATCGAGTGAGTGGGCGGCCACCTCTGCAACCGCTGCGGTGGTGGTGGCGATCTCGTCCATGTGCGAATGCGCGTCCTGGGCGACGGGGGCCGTCGCCACCGCGTCGGCCGCGAGCTGGGCGAGTTCCGCCATCCGCCGTTCGAGGTCGTCGCGCTCGGCCATGTCGGCCGTGACGTCCTCGACGAGCACGGTGGTGCCGCCCTGTTGAGGAAGCTGGGTCACCTTGAGGCGATGTCCCCCGACGGGCCGGATGGCGCTGTGGGCCTCCGTGACCGGGCGGTAGAACGACAACGAACTGATCGGCTCGCCCACCAGGAAGCGAGGATCGGTCGAGCCGACGTCCGCCAGCGCTTCGAGCAGGTTCAACGCCGCGGCGTTCATCGCCCGGATGCGGCCGGTCTCGTCCGCGAGCACCATGGCGATCGGCGACGTGTTGTCGATGCTCCATCCGCTCGGGTCGTCGGTGGATCTGGTCGGGGGGCCGGAGGCAAGCATGGACATCTCCTCGAGGGGGCGGGTTGGTGCGGGATCGGCCACGTCGACCCGCATCGCCGGCTCGGCCGGGTACGGGCGGATCGACGGGTCATAGGGCGGCGGTGTCGTCGACGGCGGATCGAGCGGCGGTCGGCTCGTGGGATGACCGAGGTTCATCGGGCCACCGCCCCGGTGACCATGCCGAGGTCGATGACCGGCAACAGGCCCGAATCGAACCGTTGCACGGCGGCGACCAGGTCGCGGATCGGGGTCGGCAACGTCGCGGGTCGCTGCGCCAACCTCGAGCGCTCCGCGTCGAGCACATCGTCGATCCGGTCGACGATCAGGGCGACCGGTCCGTGTATCCCGTCGAGCACGATCTCCGTCGATCCGCCTGCATTCGTGTCCGGATCGACCCCGAGCAGGATGCGGAGGTCGATCGCCACGGTGGCCCGGCCCTGCGCGTTCACGAGGCCCGCCACGCCGGGGGCAGACATGGGCACCGGCGAGATCTCCCGGCCGGGCACGATCTCGCACACGTCGGCGGCGTCGATGCCGTAGCGGCATCCACCGACGTCGAAGGTGGCGTACGTGGCGACACCGGAGTCGCCGGCACCGACGGGTCGTCCGTCGACGGCCACGATCCTGACCGGTGATCCGTTCGTCGAACCCTTCGCCACACCGTTCGCAGGAGCGGTCGCCCGCCGGCTGGTCGGTGCAGGATCGAGCGCAACCCGACCGAGGAGGACGCCGACGTCGAGCATCAACGACAGCGATCCGTCGTCACGCACCGCGCAACCGGAGAAGTGTCCACCCCCCACCAGGCGGGTGTTCACGGGCTGTACGGCAACGTCCTCGAGACCGCCGATCCGCGCGACGCGCAGGCCGAGCCGCCGACCGTCGGCCTCGACCACCACCAAACGGGTTCCCGCCGACGAGGGGCCCCGCCCGGGTTCGAGCAGATCCACCAGCGTCACGATCGGAACGATCTCATCGGCGAGGCGGAGCACCGGCGTGCCGGCGATCTCCTCGACGGGGCCGCCGGCACTCGTCTCGACGCTCACGTCGGTGTCGCCGCCGAACGAGAGCACCTCGACCAGGTCGGACTGTGCGATCAGGTAGTCGCGGTCACCGGCGCCGACGGCGAGAGCCGACTCCACGACGATGACATCCGCGGCACACCGATCGCTGACGGCCCCGGTGATCTCTTCCATCGGTGCTGTTGTCGGCCGAATCAACCGGCGATTGAGTCATTCGGACCAAATTGTTCAAGTCCGGCGACCGAGCAACCCGCGATGCGAACCGATCAGTCGAAGAACCGGCGGCCCACGAAGTCACGAGGACCGTCGGCGCCGGGAGGCACGGCGAACAACCCGGATCCCGTGTGTTGGAGGTATTCCACCGACATCCGGTCCGTTGTGGCCATCCGCGTCTGCATCGGGACGTACTGCTCGGCGGGATCCCGGATGAACGCGATGAAGAAGAGACCGGCGTCGAGCCGTCCGAGACCGTCGGAACCGTCGGTGAAGTTGTAGCCCCGACGCAGGAGCCGTGCCCCACCGTTGAGATCGGGATGCGCCGCACGGACGTGGCTGTCCACCGGAATGATCGGCGCGCCACCGAACCCCTTCATGGAGAGGTTCAGTGGGGTGAACTCGTCGCCTCCCGACAGGGGCGAGCCCGAACCCTTCTGGCGGCCGACGAGGTTCTCCTGCTCGCCCAGAGAGGTGCGGTCCCAGATCTCGATGTGCATGTTGATCCGCCGCGTCACCATGTAGGTGCCGTCCACCATCGCGGGATCGCCGTCGCCGGGCCGCACCCAGACATGAC
The DNA here is from genome assembly GCA_041394325.1 of Microthrixaceae bacterium. GTDB lineage: Bacteria > Actinomycetota > Acidimicrobiia > Acidimicrobiales > Microtrichaceae > JAWKIJ01. The sequence continues at coordinate 1,364,014 of JAWKIJ010000001.1, read as the reverse complement.
GGTCCAGCGCCTCACGCTCCTCGGCCTTGATGTTCGCCGTCCCGTCCTTGAAGCCGAACAGGTTGCGGGGTGTGGCCTGACTGGTGGAGGTCGAGGAGGTTCGACCGAATCCGAGTTGGGACCAGCGGACTCCGGCGGTGCCCATCGCGATCCGGGCGAGGTTGCGCACCGCGTGGACCGCGACCTGGGGATCGTTGGCACATGCCTGAACGCACAGGTCGCCCCCCGTCAATGCGGGATCGAGCTTGTCCCCGGGGAAGTGCGGGAGGTCGATCAACTTGGACGGCGGCGCACCCATCCCGTAGCGGTCGCGGCCGTCTCGATTCCACAGGCCCGCACCAAACCCGAAGGTGATGGTGAGCCGGGACGGGTCGAGGTCGAGTGCCTCTCCCGTGTCCTCCGGCGGGGCGTCGGCGGGGCCGTCGAGCGCGCCCGAGGCTCCCACGGGCCTCCCGGCGGTCATTTCCCGCGCCGCGTCCGTCCAGCGACGCAGCAGGTCGACGACCCGACCGCGTGAATCGGTCAGCAGGTCGAAGGAGGCGAAGTGGAGGCGGTCCTGGGCGGGGGTGACGATCCCCGCCTGGTGACGGCCCTCGAACGCGACGACACCGGAACCCGCCGCGCCCGATCCGGAGGACGGGGATCCGCCCCCGTACGCCGACACCTCCCCCCCGGACCCGTCCGCCGAGCCGGTGGCCGCTGCCAGTACCGCCGGCGTCGCGCCGAGTGCCGCGGCACCGGCCGCCGTGCCGAGCAGTGCCCGTCGGGAGATGTCGGCGCCCACCGGATCAGGACACCGTTGCGGCGGTCAACTCCGAGAGCGGTTCGCCGAGGGCGTTGACGGCGTCGGCGAGGGCCTTGATCTGGTCCTTGTCCAACTCGTCGTAGTACTTCCAGCCGTCCCCGACCTTGTGCGAGTCGAGGAGCGCCTGCACCTTCGCGAATCGCTCGTCCAGCGTCGGGATCAACGCCGGCTTGGTGACCTTGAGCACCGGCGTGAGCGCCGTGAAGGCCTCACGAGCACCCTCGACGTTCGCCTGGAAGTCCCACAGGTCGGTGTGGGACCAGATCTCCTCCTCACCGGTGACCTTGCCGGTCGCGACCTCGTCGAGGAGTTCCTTGGCGCCGTTGCCCAGTTGGTCGGGGCTCAACACGAGCGCCTTGACCCGTTGTTCGAGCTCGACGGTGTCGTCGACGAGACGGTCGGCCAGGTCCTTGCGTTCGGCGTCGGTCAACGGCACGTAGGTCTTGCCGTCGTTGGCCTCTGGCGCCGGTGGCCAGAGGTCCTTCTCGAGACGGTGCCAACCGGTCCACTCCTGGCCCTTCTCCAGGTCGGCCTCGCGCAGGTCGAGGCGCGGGTCGAGGTCGCCGAAGGACTCCGCGACCGGTTCGATCGCCTCCCAGTGCATCCGCGCCGACGCGTACTGGGCCCGGGCGGCGTCGTCGTCGCGGGCGATGACCGCGGCGGCGAACCGGCGGGTCGCCGGCGTCAGTGCTTCGACCTGGTCGTTCACGTACTTCTTGTAGGTGACCATCGCGGTGTCCAGCAACGCGGCATTGGCGAGGACGGGCTGGGGGCCGTCGGTCTTGGTGACGGTGAACTTGGCGGTGATGCCGTCGCCCTTCATCCCGGGTACGCAACGCGTGAAGTAGGTGTCGGTGGCGGCGCGGACGACGAGGTTCCTCGTGATGCCCGGGCCGACGTTCTCGATCTCGCCGATGATGCGGGTCTTGTTCTTGGCCAGGAGATAGAACTCGGTCACGTCGCTCCCGGTGTTGCGCACGTTGAAGCGCAACGTGCCGGCCGGTGCGCTGGTCGCTGAGAGCTTGCACGTCGTCGCCGAACTCTCGACCGCGATCGAGCGGGAGTCGTCGCCGTTCGATCCGGTGGAGTTGTCGGTGCACGCGGCGGCGGTCGCCACCACCGCCGCAGCGGTCAGCAGCGAGGCGGCTCGTGAACGAGGGCCGCGACGGGTCGGGGGTGGGTCACAGGGTTCCTTCCAGGTGGGGGATCGTGTGGATCGGTGGGCGGGGTTGAGGGCGGGCGGAGCGCTTCGCCCACACGAACAGCGGGACCACGACGACCATGTAGGCAAGCCATGCGATGGCCTCCAGCCAGGTGGTCGCCGGTGAGAAGTTGACCGTGCCCTTGAGGAGGGTGCCGTACCAGCTCGTGGGCGGGATCTGGTTGCTGACGTCGAAGGCGAGGTTGCCGAGGCCCGGCAGGATGTTCGCCTCCTGGAGGTCGTGGATCCCGTAGGCCAGCACGCCTGCGGCGACGAGGATCAGCGCGGCCGCCGTCCAGGTGAAGAACTTGGCGAGGTCGATCCGCACCGCACCCTTCGTGATGGCGACGCCCAGCGCGACCGCGAGCGCTATGCCGAGCGCGGCACCGATCAGCGGTTGGGCGCCCGAACCGGTGGCCTTCGTGGCCGCCCACAGGAACAGCGCCGTCTCCAATCCCTCACGGCCGACGGCCAGCAGGGCGAGCGAGACGATGCTCCACCGGCCGGCGGTCACAGCGTCGTCGAGCGCGTGCTCGAGGTCGCCCTTGAGATGGGCCGAGGTGCGCGCCATCCACACGATCATCCAGGTGACGAACGCCACCGCCACCAACGAGAGGCTGCCGCCGATCGCCTCCTGCGCCTCGAAGCTGAGACCCTTCGGGCCGAACGTCAGCGCTGCACCGGCAGCCAGCGACACGACCACCGCCACGGCGGTGCCCACCCACACGTAGCGGAGCAGGTCGCGCCGTCCGGTCTTGAGCAGGTACGCGACGAGGATCCCCACGACCAACGCGGCCTCGAGTCCCTCGCGAAGCCCGATGAGGAAGTTGGCGAACACGACGAAACGGACCTCCCGGATGAACGTGCGCGTCGACACACGCCCGATCGCGCCGGCTCTGCACGATCGGATCAATCGTTCGGCGATGTTGTTAGGTATGCCGAACCTTCGAGAGTGTAAGCATGCCTAACAGGGACTGCAAGTCCGGGTCGGGTCGCCGCTCACCGTCCCGTCGTTCGGAGGGTGATGTTCAGACGGCCGGTTCCCAGCCCCGTCTCGGCCGTGGCCGTGCCGGGGAAGATGCGGGTCACCCCGTGATACGCGTAGCGCGATGCCCCGCCGAACACCACGACGTCGCCCGACTCGAGGTCGACGTCGCGCCACGGCCGACCGCGCGTCTCGGTGTTGCCGAAGCGGAATCGCCCGCGATCGCCCACGCTGAACGACACGATCGGCGCGTCGCACCCTTCGTCGGCGTCACGGTGAAGGCCGAGCTTCGACCCGGGCCCGTAGAAGTTGACGAGCGCCACGTCGGGCCGATAGTCCGCCGCGGCGTCCTCGCCCCAGGCTGCCACGAGAGCCGCTCGGGCCTGACACACCAGCCAACGAGGTAGTTCGCGCACCGGCGTGATCCCGTCCACCGTGCGTGAATAGCGATACGGCGACCAGTGCCAGCCGAGGCTCACCGTGTCGATCGACATGGTGGCGCCGTTGGGCATCGTGAGGCGGCGAGCGCCCGCGGGCCCGGAGCGCCACTCGTGCCAGGCCCCGACGAGTCGGCGCTGGTCACCGAGGCTCAGATGGTCGGGCATCCACACGGCGTCCGGCGCGAGGTCCTCGCGTTCACGGGGCAGCAGCGTCGCAGCCATCGGCCTTCATTATCCACCTCCGACCACGTCGATTCCCGATGCCCCCACCAGCCTCCCCCAGCGGCAGCCGTTAGCCGTATGGTGACGCGATGTTCCCAGGTGATTTCGCACGGACCACGCCCGACAAGGCCGCGATCGTGATGGCCGACTCCGGCGAGGTCCTGACCTACGCCCAACTCGATGCCGAGGCAAACCGCTTCGCGCGGGTGCTCCGCGCCGCCGGCCTCCAGCCGGGCGACCACATGGCGTTCTGCATGGAGAACCATGTGAGGTTCCTGCCGATCATGTGGGGTGCCCATTACGCCGGCCTCTACTACACGGCCATGAGCAGCCGGCTCACCACCGAGGAGATGGCCTACATCATCGGGGACTGCGAGGCGAAGGCTTTCGTCACCTCCCACCACAAGGCCGATCAGGCGGCCGAGCTACGCGATCTCATGGACGGCGTGTCGCTGCGCCTGATGGTGGATGGCGACCGCTACGGCGTCGTGGACGGGTACGACGACTACGACCGTGCGATCGCCGCACAGGACCCGACACCCATCGACGAGGACCGGGTCGAGGGACAGGACATGTTGTACAGCTCCGGCACCACCGGACGCCCCAAGGGCGTCAAGGTCGCGATGCTGGACGCTCCACTCGGGGAGGGCAACGACGGCGTGACGATGCTCGCCCAGATGCTGTTCGGTGCCGCCCCCGACACCATGTACCTGTCGCCCGCGCCGTTGTACCACGCGGCTCCCCTGCGCTTCTGTCGTGCGGTGAACCGCACCGGCGGCACGGTCGTCGTGATGGAGCACTTCGACCCCGAGCGCTACCTCGCCCTGGTCGAGCAGCACCGGATCACGTTCTCCCAGACCGTTCCCACGATGTTCATCCGGATGCTCAAGCTGCCCGACGCCGTCCGCGGGCGCTACGACGTCTCGTCGCTCCGCACCGTCGTTCACGCGGCGGCACCGTGCCCGGTCGAGGTGAAGCAGGCGATGATCGACTGGTGGGGTCCGGTCCTGCACGAGTACTACGCGGGCACCGAGGGAAACGGCTTCGTGTACACCAACAGCGAGGACTGGCTCGCCCACCCCGGCAGCGTCGGCAAGGCTCTCATCGGGATCCTGCACATCGTCGGCGAGGACGGTCGGGAGTTGCCCACCGGCGAGATCGGCACCGTCTACTTCGAGGGAGAGGCCGCGTCGACGTTCGAATACCACCACGACCCCGACAAGACCGCGTCGAGCCGCGATCCGCTCGGCCGGGGCTGGTCGACCCTCGGTGACGTCGGCCGCGTCGACGAGGACGGCTTCCTCTACCTCACCGACCGCAAGGCCTACATGATCATCACCGGTGGCGTGAACGTCTATCCCCAGGAGGCCGAGAACCTGTTGGCGATGCATCCGGCGGTCGCCGATGTGGCGGTGTTCGGCATCCCCGACGACGATTTCGGCGAGCAGGTCAAGGCGGTCGTGCAACCCGTCGACGGGCTCGCCGCGGGACCGGAGCTCGAACGGACCCTGCTCGACTACTGCCGTCAGCACCTCGCGGATGTAAAGTGCCCGCGCTCGGTCGACTTCCGCGAGGAGCTACCCCGCCATCCGACGGGAAAGCTCTACAAACGGCTCCTCAAGGACGAGTACTGGGCCGCTGCCGGCCGGACCATCTGAGACGACGGAGCACAGGTTCGGAGAGGTCGTCCGCCGGCGCTACCGGCGCGGCACCGATGTGCCCGGGACCGCCCCCCCGGTGTGTTCGACACGGGTGTTGTCACGCCACAGCAACACGATGCCGACCACGAGGACCGCCCAGACGAGGATCCAGACGACCGAGTGCAGCACCCGGGACGTGAGTGCCCACCGCGGGCCGCGCAGGCCGGTCTCCGACGTCCTCGTACGGGCGCGCCCCACCGACGCGGGCAGTGCGTCGAGCAGTTGGCCGACCAGTTCGTCGACCGAGCCATACCGTGCGGCGGGGTCGAGAGCGATCGCCTTCGCGAACACCCTCGACAACGGGGCCGAGACCCCCAGCTCCCGTGGTTCGACGACCTCACCCGAACAGATCCGGGCGATGACCGTGTCGAGCCCGAGGGTGACGGCATCGGACTCGCCCGCGCGGAGATAGGGGTAGCGACCCACCATCGCGAACCACAACGTCAGGCCCAACGAGTAGACGGCGGAGCGGTCGTCGCCCCGCGCGCCTCGAAGCACCTCCGGCGCGGAGAACAGGACGGTGTCGTCGGCGAGGGCTCCCACCGCGGAACCGGGCCCGCCGTCTCCGGTCGGACCGACGAAACCGACGTCCGCGAAGGCACCGGCCCCGTCCGCCACGGCGGATGCACCGTCGAGCCCACTCCCGGAGAGCATCACCGACGACGGGTTGATCGACTCGACGGCGCCGTCGACCATGGCATCGCGGACCGCGGCGGCGAGTGCGACGGCGGCCGGATCGCCGAGAGCACCCCGACGGGCGACGAACTCACGAAGCGACATCCCGCCGTCGGCTTCGCCCGGTCCCACGAACCGACCAGCGGCGACGAAGGCCTCGCGCGCGGAACTCACCGGACCGGCGCGGTCCGGCGGCACATGCTGCGCCGCTCAGGGTTCCCGACCACGGATCCATTCTCCCACCACTGAATCGTCCGGTGAAACCACGCTGCCGGATCGGCGCACCCGAGTTCGAGCTACCGCGAACCAACGAATTTGCTAGTAAATATGATTGCTTTAGTCATGTTTCCATCCCTAGAGTCTCAGTGTCTCGAGGGAGACAGCGGACACTGGTCCGTCACGGCCGCCCCAACCGGCTACGGGGCCGGCCTCATCCTCCATCCCGCAGAAGTGTGACCGATGACCAGTTCCTCCCCCACCCTGATCGATCCACTCGCCGCCCCGGCCCGACCGGTCGTCCCGCACCCGATGCCCGCCACCGCGGGCCGGGCCGCAAACCCGGCACTGCGTTTGCACCGCGTCGAGCGCGTCTACGGCCACGGCCCCGAGGCCGTCACCGCTCTCGAAGGGGTCGATCTCGAGGTCGCACCGGGCGAGTTCGTATGCATGGTCGGCGCATCGGGATGTGGGAAGTCGACCCTCCTGTCCCTTGCGGCCGGCCTCGACCGGCCCAGCGCGGGCCGTGTGGAGACGTTCGGGCGGGTCAGCGTGATGTTCCAACAGGACGCGTTGTTCCCGTGGCTCACGGTCCACGGCAACGTCGAACTCGCGCTGCGCCTCGCCGGTGTGGCTCGCCGGACCCGGGCGGCGCGCGTTCGTGAGCTCCTGGCAACGGTACGGCTCGAGGAGTTCGCACACCGTCGTCCCCACGAACTGTCCGGAGGAATGCGCCAACGGATCGCTCTGGCGCGGACGCTCGCGACCGATGCCGACGTCCTGCTGATGGACGAGCCGTTCGCCGCCCTCGACGCGATGACCCGCGATCTGATGCACGACGAGCTCGAACGGGTTTGTGCCGATCGCGACCTCGCGGTGGTGTTCGTCACCCACAACGTGCGCGAAGCGGTCCGCCTCGGCGACCGCGTCGTGTTGTTGAGCTCACGGCCCGGCCGGATCGTCGCGACCTTCGACGTCGAACTCGCGCGTCCACGCCGCATCGAATCAGCAGAGGTCGGTCGTCTCGCCTCGGTGATCGGCGATCGGCTGCGCGCCGAGGTCAACCTCCATGCGGACGACCCGCCCGACCTGCCGCATCGGGTCCCCCACCCGCCCGGGCGGCGCCGGCCGCCGGGGTGGAGGCGCCGGCCGTAGCGGCTCCGGAGGACCCCGAGGCGCGCGACTTGGAGGTGGCGGCGAACAACCTCCGCGCACCGAGTCCGATGAGTCGCTGGCCGACCGCCGCCGGCAGGTGCGCCACGGCGTCGAAGACCACGGCGTCGGGCCCGATCAACGCACGCCGGCGGTTTCGCTCGACCGCGTGCAGGATGGATCGCGCTGCACGGTCGGGGGTCGTGAGCGCGACCCGCTCGAACTCCGAACCGATGTCGGTGTCGGCTCGCAGTTCGGCAACGCTCTCGTCCATTCGTGCCGAGCGGGCGATGTTGGTCTTGATCCCACCCGGGTGGACACAGGTCGCCGACACACCACACCGCTCGGCGTCGAGCTCGATGCGCAACGACTCGGTGAACCCCCGCACCGCGAACTTGGCGGCGTTGTAGGCCGACTGCGTCGGGATGCCGATGAAGCCGAACACGCTCGACACGTTCACGACGTGACCGTCCCCGGTCGCCTTGAGGTGGGGGAGGAACGCCTTGGTGCCGTGCACCACACCCCAGAAGTTGATCGACATCAACCAGTCGAGGTCCTCATAGGACATGGATTCGACCGTGGCTCCCAAGGCCACTCCGGCATTGTTGACGATGATGTTGCAGCGCCCGTGCTCGGCGACGACCGAGGCCGCCCACCGCTCCACGGCAGTGCGGTCGGCCACGTCGACGAGGTCGGCTCCGACATTCACGCCGACGCGGCCACAGCGGTCCCGGGTCTGCTCCAGTCCCACCTCGTCGACGTCGGACAGGGCGAGATGCGCGCCACGTCGCGAGAGCTCGGTCGCCAACGCACGGCCGATCCCCGATCCGGCACCGGTGATCGCGACGACCTTTCCCGTGAATCGATCCATCGATGAGACCCCCCTGTCGAGTCGGACGAGCACGCCCAGTCTGTCGCGGCGGGGTGATGCGGTCCGTGCCGGTCGCGCCGGCCGTCAGGCGGCGAGCCGCGTATTGAGTTCCCCGTCGGAACCGAACAGGCGGTCGCGCCACTCCGAGACCAGGGCGGTCGTGTCGTGGTCGTCGGGATGGAAGCCCCGGCGGTCGTAGTCCTTGAGCCGCTTCCACACCTCGCGGGTGATCAGCGGGTTCTCACGAAAGTACCGCCAGCTCTCCCGGAGCCTCGTCGGCCGCCTCGCGGCGGGATCCCGGGCGAGCGATACCGACATGATGAGTGCGACGAACGCGGTGAGCCCCGGGCGGATCGTCCGCATCGTCCAGATGCGAAGCCTCTCGCTTCCACCGACCGCCCGGTAGACGTCGAAGGCGACCGCCTTGTGCTCGGCCTCCTCGAGCGCGTGCCAGGTGAACAGATCGGTGACCACCTGCGCTCCGCCCGTGTCGCGCAGCTCGGGGGACTGGAGCACCACCTCCGCCAGGGTTGCGGTGAAGTGCTCGAGAGCGGCGGTGATCGCCAGGTTGGCGATTGCCGGGGCGCGACGGGTCCGCAGCTCACCGCTGGTCTTCACGATCCGCCCCACCGCCCGCGTGGGATAGCCGAGCTCGGCCAGGCGCTCGTTGAAGATCCGGTGCTCACGCCCGTGGAGCGCCTCCTGGCCGATGAAGCCCTTCACCTGACGACGAAGGTGGGGATCGGTCACGCGGTCGCGGTAGTGCCGGACCGAACGCACGAAGAAGTCCTCGCCATCGGGGAACAACGAGCTGAGCGCGGCCAGCAGGTGGCTGGTCAGCAGATCGCCCCCACCCGCGAAATGGCGGTCCAGCGCCGCCATCCCATCACCGAAGGAGATCCGCCGAACCGGGACTTCGACGGTCTCGTCACTGGTCTGGGACGCCGGCTTGCTGATTTCGACGCTCACGGATGACTCCTCGACGCTCTAGCCCTGATGAGGTGAGTATAGATGAATTGATGCCTTTGCTCAAATCATCACTTCTGAGTATCCTCCTCTCGGTGATGCTCGGTTCGGGATCCGTCGGTACCGACCCCGTCGAGGCGCGTTCGAAGGGCGAACAGACCCGCGCCACCATCCTCGAGACCGCGATCGAGCGATTCGGCCGAGCCGGTTACCGCGCGGTTTCGGTGGCCGAGATCGCGCGGGCGGTCGGGGTCGGTGCACCAGCCGTGTTCTCGTACTTCCCCAGCAAGGAGGCCCTGTTCCTGGCGGCACTCGACCAGGACGCCGGCGAGGTGATGCAACGCGCGCTGTTGTCGATCGCCCCCGATGCCAACCCGGCCGACTGGCGCGAACAGCTCGCCCTGACACTCGTGACGGTGATCGAAGGTCACCCGCTCGCCGAGCGCGTCCTGTCGGGACTGGAACCGCGGGTGACCGACCGGGTGCTCGACCTGGGAGCGCTGGACCGTCTCACCGCGGCGGTCGCGGAGCGGCTGCGCCACGAACAACAGCTCGGCCTGGTACGCCCCGACATCGACCCCGAACCCATCGCGTCGGGCATCATCACCATTCTCATCGCCCTGTTGATGGGGGTGTTGCAGTTCGGTCCCCGCAGCATCGACCGCTTCCGTGACGGGGTGCTGGCGGTGTTCGCCGCCGCGCTCGACGCCCCACCGACCTGAGCGCAGCACCGGTCCCGTCCGACGGGCTCAGGTCATCCGCGGATGACGCCTGCGCAACAACGGCAACAGCAGTGCACGCGGCGTCAGATATCCGGCATACGCGCCGACCCTGTTGGCGAGGCCGGGGATCGCGACGGCACGGTTGGCCGCGAGACCGTCGACGCCGCAGCGCGCCACCGCTTCGGGTGACTCCCACATGAACCCGGGTAGGGAGTCCTGGGCCTCCTCCCTGCTGATACCCGCCGCGTCGGCAAAACCGGTCTCGACCGGTCCGGGACACAGGGCGGTCACGTGGACGCCCTGTCCGCCGCACTCCTCGCGGAGCGCACGGCTGTAGCTCAGGACGAACGCCTTGGCCGCCCCGTAACCGGCCTGGCCCGGCAACGGCTGGAACGCCGCGGTGGACGCGACATTGAGGATCCCACCGGTGCCGCGCTCGACCATCGGTACCACGAACATCGTGCAGAGGTGGGCGACCGCGGCCACGTCGACCTCGACCATGTTCAACTCGGCGTCGACGTCGGCCGACGACACCGGACCCATCGTCGAGAGGCCGGCGTTGTTGACGACGATGCCGGCGGTGAGGCCGAGGGCCTCGACGCGCCCCGGCAACTCGGCCCGTGCCGACCGGTCAGCCAGGTCGCACGGCAGCGCGTCGGCCCGGACCCCGGTCGCACGGAGTCGTTCGGCGAGCGCGACGAGTCGATCCGCGCTCCGGGCGACGAGCGTGACTCCGTAGCCGCGGCCGGCCAACTCGAGCGCGAGCGCCTCGCCGATACCCGACGACGCGCCGGTGACGATCGCGGTGAGGTCGGGAGCCGGTGTGGGAATCGTCATGCCGGCGACACTAGGTCGCGAACTGCACCGAGTGTCGCTCCACCACATGAGGGGTGATGAGCTCGTCGATCACCGCGAGGTGGTCGGGGTGGCGCCGGTAGACGGCGAAGTCCCCGGTCGACGCGAAGTCGGCACTCACCGCGAAGTCCCAGGAGCCCTCGGCCAGCCCCAGGTCGGGTCCGACCCGGTAGTCGAGGATCTCGGGGATCGAAGCGGGCAGCGATCGCAGCCCGTCGGTCAGCGCCCGCACCGCCTCCGGCGAGGTCCCCTCCCGAAACCTCATCACCACGACATGACGCAGGGTCATCGAGCCGTCACCCTCGGGCCATCTCGAACAGTGTCTGCGGCTCGCCCTGGAGTATGCCCTCGAGGCGCAGGAGCGCCGTCTTGCGGTCGAGGCCCCCGGCGTAGCCGGTGAGCGAACCGTTGGCACCGACCACCCGGTGACACGGCACCACGATGGACAAGGGGTTGTGCCCGACGGCACCGCCCACCGCCTGCGCCAGGTTCGGGTCACCCAGCGCCGCGGCGATGGCACCGTAGGTCGTCGTGCGGCCGTAGGGGATGGTGTCGAGCCGTTCCCACACCTGCATCTGGAGGTCGGTGCCCCGACGGTGCAACGGCAGATCGAACGACGTGCGATCCCCGGCGAAGTACTCGTCGAGTTGCCGCTCGGCCGTGGCGAGCAGCGAGTCGTCGAGGTCGGTGGCCTCGCCGAGATCCGCCCATTCGGGGAAGTGCTGTTGGCCCTCGAACCACACCCCGACCAGGCCCTGGTCGTCCGCGGCGAGGACGATCGGTCCGAGCGGCGAGGTCACGGCGAGGTGGCGGGTGGTCATGTCGGATCCTCCCATGACGTCGCCGACGTCCGTTGCGGACCCCGAGAAACGCCGGTCGGACCGTCACGCTACTCCCGAGCGGAACACATGTTCAACGGGGTGCGCCACGGGCCATACCTGTCGATGTCCGATCCCGGACGCGACGCTCGACGTGTGCTGAGATGGCCCACGATGACCCTCCGCAACCGTGTGCTGTCCGCCGCGCTGGTCGGTGGGGCGACCGTGGCGGTGTTCGTCCTCCGCGCCCCGTGGCAGGCGACGCTCATGGCGGGATTCTGCGCCTCCGCCCTGATGTTGTTGCTTCTGGTGTGGTCCTCGGTCCTCGCGACCTCCGGTGAGGAGAGTCGCGAGATGGCCGAACGGGCGGACGACACCGCAGCGGGCGCGAGCATCGCCGTGCTCGGCGCGAGCGTCTCGGCACTGGTCGCCGTCGTGCTCGGCCTCATCAAGGCCCAGCACCTCGCCGGGGGCCAGAAGGCCGCGATGACGACGTTGGCCGTCGCGACGGTCGTGTTGGCCTGGCTGTTGGTGCACACGATCTACACGCTCCGCTACGCGCGCCTGTACTTCGAGGGGGAGCCCGGCGGGATCGACTTCAACCTCGACGACGGCGAGCACCCCGACTACTACGACTTCGCGTACCTCGCGTTCAGCGTCGGCATGACGTTCCAGGTGTCCGACACCGACATCCATGCCCGCACGATCCGCCGTGCCGTGCTGCGGCACTCGCTGATCTCGTTCATGTTCGGCACCGCGATCATCGGCACGACGATCAACGTGATGGCCGGCCTCGTCCACTGAGCGCAGCCCGACGATCGGCCGGGTCGAACGACCGAGGGTCCGACCCTCACCGACCGGCACGTTCGATGCCCGGCCACTCCTCCAGTTCGTAGACGTCTCGAGGACGACCGACCAACAGCGGGTCGAGCTTTCCTATCCGTTCGGGGTCCTTGTCGTCATAGGGCATCCGGTGCAGCACGTAGCGCATCGCGTTGAGCCGTGCTCGCTTCTTGCAATCGGACTTGACCACCGTCCATGGCGCCTCGTCGGTGTCGGTACGGGCGAACATCTCCTCTTTGGCCTCGGTGTAGGCATCCCACTTGTCCAACGACGCGAGGTCGATCGAGGAGAGCTTCCACTGCTTGAGCGGATGGTTCCGACGTTCGGTGAAGCGGCGGCGCTGTTCGTCACGGCTCACGGAGAACCAGAACTTCACGAGGTGGATCCCGCTGCGGGCGAGACTCCGCTCGAACTGTGGCGCCTGACGGAGGAACTCGGTGTGCTCCTCGTCGGAGCAGAAGCCCATCACACGTTCGACCCCGGCGCGGTTGTACCAGGAGCGGTCGAAGAACACGATCTCACCCGCGGTCGGCAGGTGCTCGACGTATCGCTGGAAGTACCACTGACCCCGTTCGACCTCGGTGGGCTTGTCGAGGGCCACGACCCGGGCACCCCGTGGGTTGAGGTGCTCGTGGAACCGTTTGATCGTGCCACCCTTGCCGGCGGCGTCGCGACCCTCGAACAGGATCACGATGCGTTGTCCGGTGTCCTTCACCCAGGCCTGGAGTTTCAGCAGTTCGACCTGGAGTTGGAACTTCTGGCGCTCGTACGCCTTGCGGGACATGAGGTTGCGGTAGGGGTAGGCGCCCGAGGCCCAGGCGTCGACCAGCTCGTCGTCGTCGTCCAGCGGGATCGTCCCGTAGACGAGTTCGTCGGTGGGCAGCAACAGATGCCGGACATGGGTCAGGTCGTCGGGCGAGGTGCCGGCGAGTACCGCGCGAGCCAGTCCGCGATCATCGCCTGCTCGTCGGGCCGGGCCTGCTTGAGCACGTCGCGGACCGCGCTGACCAACGACTCGCCCGCGGCGTCCGTTGCGTTGGCCGTCACGAAGCCTTCGACCCCTTCGGAGGAGAGGTCGGGGGCGACGTCACCCATTCGCACCAGGCGCTTCGCGGGAGCGGGCGGTGTCGCGGTGGCCTTCCGTTTCGCCATGATCCCACGCTACGCGTCCCGAACCCCGTGCCGTCCCGACCGCACCGATGCCGCGACGACCACGCTCTGCGACGGCTACGCGCCGTGGCGGCCGGCTCCGTCGACGAAGCGTGATGCTCCCCGTAGGGCCTCGCCCGCACGCAGCGGGACGAGCCCGAGTGCCGTCTCGTTTGCCAGAGCGTCATCGTGGGACAACGACCACTGCTCGATCGCCGATCGTCGGTCGGTCCGCATCGTCAATGTCGGATGGGCGCAGAGCCCGAGCGCGAGTTCGACGGCCACGGCGCGCGCCGAACCGGGATCGCACACCCGGTTCACCAGCCCCCAGCGTTCGGCCTCGACTGCACCGACCGCGTCCGGTGAGGATCATGTCCATTGCGCGACCGTGCCCGACCACCCGCGGCAGGCGAACCGTCCCGCCGTCCACCAGTGGCACACCCCAGCGACGGCAGAACACGCCAAAGGTGGCGTCGCTCGCGGCGACGCGCAGATCACACCACAACGCGAGCTCGAGGCCACCGGCGACGGCGAAGCCCTCCACCGCCGCGACCACCGGCTTGTCGAGGGTGAGGCGGGTACAGCCCATCGGCCCCGGTTTGGACATGTCGTCATCGACCCGGTTGGCCCGGCCCGAGCCGATCGCCCCGAGGTCGGCCCCGGCACAGAACGACGACCCTCCCCGTGAGGACCGCCACGTCGAGGTGGTCGTCCGCGTCGAAGTCGACGAACGCCTCGTGCAACTCGGCGGCCATGGGGCCGTCGACGGCGTTGCGCCGATCCGGGCGGCACATCGTGACCACCCGGACACGCTCGACGTCGTCCACCCTCACGGCACCACCCGCCTCGGGGCGCCGGTGGGTGCCGGTGGTCATCGACGATCCCCGGCCCTTGGGCCGGGCAGCGGCGACGCGCCGAGGTTCAGCAGCACGACCTCGGCCGCATCCGCGATCGCGTCGAGTTGCTCGCCCGTGAGCAGGTCGACGAACAGTTCGCGCACGTCCGCGACGTGCGAGGGTGCGGCCGCCTCGATGGCGCGGCGGCCATCGGCGGTGATGCCGATCCATGCACCCCGGCGATCGGTGTCACAACGCACCGTCTCGACGAGGCCCCGCAACCCCATCCGGTGGAGGTGGTGGGACATCCGACTCTTCTCCCACCCCGTGACCTCGCACAGTTCGAACACCCGCATCCGCCCGTCCTCGACCATCGAAAGGGGGACCAGAACCCGGTAGTCGGGGTAGGAGAGCCCGTGGCGCAAGCCGAGACGACGAGCGAGTGCCGTTTCGATGAGCCCGTTCATCATCTGGAGGTTCCGCCACGCCCGCGCCTCACGCTCGTCGAGCCAACGGGGCTCGGGCGGGCTCGACGGGGCGCTCCCGGCCGAAGTCGCTCGCATCGACCCACTGGCTGTCATGGTGCTCGATGGTACCGGACGGCGGGACGACTGGTTGACATCTCAACTTTGTGTCCTATACTGGTGACACATCAACCAAACCTCTCACAGAAGGACCGACCATGAGCACGATCATCCCCTCCGGCACCTACACCCTCGATCCCGCCCACACCCGCATCGGGTTCGTGGCCCGTCACGCCATGGTCACCAAGGTCCGTGGCGACTTCACCGAGTTCGCCGGTTCGGGCACGTACGACTCGAGCAACCCGTCGGCCACCAGCCTGCACGTCGAGATCGCCGCGGACAGTATCGACACCCGCAACGCGGATCGCGACGCCCACCTTCGTACCAACGAGTTCTTCGACATGGAGAACCACCCGACCATCACGTTCACGAGCACCGCCGTCGAGCAGGACGACGACGACATCCGCATCAGCGGAGATCTCACCGTCCGCGGCGTCACCAAACCGGTCACCTTTGCCGGCTCGGTCGACGGCAGCGCCCGCGACCCGTTCGGCAACGACCGCATCGGCATCGAGGCGTCGACCACGGTCAACCGCCGAGACTTCGGAATCGCCTTCGACGTACCGCTCGACGCCGGGGGCCTCCTCGTCGGCGAGAAGGTCACCCTCGAGATCGAGGCGTCCGCGATCCTCACCCCGCACGGCTGAACCGAAGCGGGTACCGTCCGTGGATCGATCAGCCGTCCGACGGCTCGAACCGCATGGCACCCATCTCCCAGTAGGCACGCAGAGCCACCAAGCGGCCGGCTGCGTCGACCCGGTAGGTGGACACCGCGTCGACGATCGCCTTGGAGCCGTCGGCCATGGTGGTGGTGATGGTGCACACGTTGGCCACCTCGTCACCTCCGGCGTGGGAGGAGTGGATGTCGAAGCGCACCGAGTTGGGAGCGATCACCGTGTCGTAGAAGCGTCTGATCGCGCCGATGCCCCGATGGCCCTCACCGGTGGGGTCGAAGGGCGACGGGCCGATGGGGTCCTCCACGACCGCGTCGTCGCCGAACAGCGCAAGCCATGCCTCGCGATCACCGGCCTCGACCGCCTCGACCGACCGGATCGAGACGGCGCGTGCAACCGGTTCGGGTGTCATCTCGGAGGCCCGCATCGGCTGCTCACTTTCGTAGGGGATCGATGACCCGCTCGGCAAACCAGCCGACCGAGTCGACCTGAACCAACTCGTCGAGCGGATCGCCACCCGAGAAGTACCACGGCGCGGTGATCACATGGGTGACGCCACGTTCGGCGACCGACGTCATCGCCGCGGGCGTGGGGGCGACCAACGGCGTCACCATCACCGAGAACGACGGATCGTCCGGTTCGAGACGGCAACCATCCGCTTCGGCGACCTCCGCGCGCGCGAGTGCCAGCCGTCGGGAGAGGCCGTCCAGATCCGCCAGGGTCGTCTGGGCGCCGATCCACCCGTCGCCCCGCCGCGCCGCCCGTCGCATCGCGGCACCGCTGTGACCACCGACGTGGATCGGCACCTGGGCTTGCGGAGGCGGCACCGGATCCATCCGCAACCGGTCGAAGTCGTAGTGCGCACCGTGGAACTCGACGAATCCTCCTGCGAGCAGCGAGCGGACTATGTCGATCAGTTCGTCGAGACGCGCGCCGCGCGTCGACTTGTCCTGGCGGAGGAACCGGTACTCCTCGGGCATCCACGACAAGCCCACTCCGAGTTCGATCCGACCAGGGAACATCGCCGCGAGCGAGCCGAGCGACTTCGCGACGAGCAGGGGTTCCCGTAGGGTCGCCTTCAGGACGTTGGTGAGCAGGGAGACCCGCTCGGTCGACGCGGCGATTGCCGCCATCCCGACGAACGGCTCGATCCATGGCGCGCCGGGAGCCCAGAACCGTTGTCCGTCCGCGGTGAACGGGTAGGCCCCCGACACCTGCTCGGGGTAGAAGACCGAGTCGGGAAGCGCCACCGCGTCCCCAACCCGACTCCTCGGCCGCGCGAGGGGAACGAGGCGCTCCGCGGGGATCATCGGCAGAGCGAGCACGAACCGGAGTCGTCCGGCCTCGGCTCCCACGGACCGAGGCGGCGGAGAGCTCCCGGCCGTCACCGGGCGCCCTCCCGGGGTGAACGATCCCGCCGGAGACCCGCGACACGTCGACCAAGACGCCTGACGGCCTTGGATGCCTCGCCGGCGATCCCACCGTTGAACGTCGCGATCAACGAGTCGAGGGTTGCGAACGACATCACTCCCCCACCCATCAGCACCAGACCCCGCAACGGCCCCTCCCGCAGCGCCGCACGCACCATGTGCAACGTCGCCTCGTCCGGATCGGGGAACTCCTTGGCCGCGCGGCGGACCCCCTCACGCATGACCGCGGCCGCGAGCAGCCGTCCGGCCTGGGTGGACTCGATGTCGGCGAGGGTCGAGTTCCGATGGAAGGGCCGTGCCCCGATCGGCTCGGGGATCGGCCCGCCCATCATCGCTTCTAACTCGGCGGTGCCCGCCACGGTCCCGGTGCTCCGTCGGGGAGCGGCGGCACGATCGGTCCGTGCGACGGGGTCGGCCGGAGCCACCCGATGCGAGAGCGTCGCGACGGGGTCTGCGCTGTTGCGGGCGACCACGATCTCGAAGTCGCCGGGCTCCACCACCCACTCGTGCGCGGCGGGATCCCAGTGGGCGAAGGCCCGCCGGTCGAGCCGGATCGTCGCCGTGGTCGATTCGCCGGGATCGAGATGGACCTTCGCGAAGCCCTTCAGCTCCTTGTCGGGCCGGGCCACGGTCGACACCACGTCGCGGACGTACACCTGGACGACGTCGCTCCCGCGGCGCTCCCCGGTGTTGAGTACCTTCACGCGGACCGTCACCTCGGTGTCGCCACCCGCCACGTCGAGGGCAGCCTCGGACCAGTCGAAGGTGGTGTACCCGAGCCCGAATCCGAAGGGGAACCGTGCCGGCACACCGGCGGTGTCGTGGAAGCGGTATCCGACGTGGAACCCTTCACGGTATTGGACCTGCCTCGGCAGCCCCGGAAAGTTGCGGTCGGCCGGCAACTGGGTGACGTGACACGGCACGCTCTCGGCGAGGCGCCCCCCCGGCTCGGCGTCGCCGAACAACACGTCGACGACCGCGGATCCGCCCGCCTGGCCGCCCAGCCAGCACTCGAGCAGACCGTCCACCCGCTCGGCCCAGTCGAGGTGCACGACCCCACCGTTGTTGAGCACCACCACCAGTGGTGTCTCCGTCGCCGCCAACGCCTCGAGCAGCCGGCGTTGACCCACCGGGAGGTCGAGGGTCGTGCGGTCGAAACCCTCGGACTCGGCTCGGGCCGGGAGCCCGGCGAACAGGACCGTGACGTCCGCCGAAGCCGCTGCCTCGAGGGCCTCCTCGAGGCGTTCGGCATCGGTCTCCCCGGTGTCGGCGGCGTATCCGTCGGCGAAGCGGACCCGACCGTCTGCCACCCCTGCCGCACACCGCACCCGGATCGCATCCCACGCGGTGTCCAGACGTGTCGGGCGCACCTGGGAACTCCCCGCACCCTGGTAGCGCGGCATCGTCGCGAACGAACCGATCACCGCGATCCGGCGATCGTCGCGCAGCGGAAGCACGCCGGTGTTGCGCAGCAGGACGCTGCCCGCCACCGCCGCCTGCCGAGCCACCTGGTGATGGGCGTCCGGATCGAACTCCACCGACGGGCCGCGGTGTTGGTGGGCAAGGGACAACTCGACGACGCGCCGGGCACAGACCCGGACGGCCTCGTCGTCGAGCCGCCCCGACTCGAGCGCCTCGATCACTTCGGGGTCACACGCACCTCTGCTACCGGGCATCTCCAGGTCGAGGCCCGCCGCGATCCCCGCCGATCGGTCGTTCACCGCACCCCAGTCCGACATCACCAGACCGTCGAAGCCCCACTCCTCGCGAAGGATGGTCGTCAGCAACTCGTGGTGCTCGGAGGCGTAGACGCCGTTGACCAGGTTGTACGAGCACATCACGGTCTCCGGCGCCGACTCCGTGACCGCGATCTCGAAGCCGGTGAGGTACAGCTCGCGAAGCGTCCGCTCGTCCACGAGCGTGTCGACCACCAGTCGGAACGACTCCTGGTTGTTCGCCGCAAAGTGCTTGAGGCACGCGCCCGTACCCGTCGACTGCACGCCGCGCACCATCGCGGCGGCCAAGTGGCCGCTCAGGTGGGGATCCTCCGACAGGTACTCGAAGCAACGCCCGCCGGCGGGGTGCCGCTTGATGTTGAGCCCCGGACCGAGGACCACCGCCACCCCCTGCTGGACGGCCTCGACGCCGATTGCACGGCCCACGCGTTCGAGGACCTCACGGTCCCAGGTGGAGCCGAGCGTGGCAGCGGTGGGATAGCAGGTGGCGGGCAGCGAACCCGCGAGTCCCAGATGGTCGCCGCTGTCGGGCTGTCGGCGAAGACCGTGCGGCCCGTCGGTGACCATGATGGAAGTGATCCCGTGGTCGGGCAGGGACTCGAGGTGCCAGAAGTCCGAGCCCGACAACAACCGGACCCTCGCCCGACGGTCGAGCGAATCGACGATCCGTTCGGCTTGTCGGCGCCACCCGTCACGCTCTCCGCCCCGCCCCGTCGGCGCCGCTGGATCAGTCGTCGTCTCGGCCATCCGCCGACCCTACCGATCGTCACGGCGCGCGTACGCCGACGACCGCGGAGAGAATGGAACGATGCCCCCCACCCACCTGCTGACGGTGCTGCACGCGGCCGAGCGGTCGGGGCCTCCGATGTTCGCGTTGCAGTACCTCCGGTGGTTGGCCACACACGAACCCGGCGTCCGCTTCTCCACCGTCTTCCTCGACACGGGCGGACCGATCGAGCCGGATTTCGCGGAGCTCGGACCCACCCTGGTCGCCGGGACCAAGGCTCCGTGGCGCAAACCCCACGCACGAATCCGCGCGGCGGTGTGGCATTCGCGCCGGCTCCGCCTGAGACGGCTCCTGGGAGCACACGGTCCCGTCTCGTTGACCCACGTCCACTGCGCCGGTTCGTTCAAGGTCGTACCGGCGCTGCCGCCCGGACCGATCCTCGGGCACCTCCACGAACTGAGCGTCGGACAGGACCTGCACCTGGGACCGACGGCGCGCCGCTACGTCACCGTCGCCGACCGCTACGTCGCCGTCGCCGACGGCGTTCGCGACGAGTTCCTCGGTCGATTCGACGTCGAACCCGAGCGCGTCGAACGCCAGTGGGGTTTCGTCGACCCCGAGCGAATCCCCCAGCGGGTCGATCGCCGGACGCTCGGGTGGGACGACGACGACGTCGTGGTGCTCTCCTCAGGGGTGCGCAACTGGCGGAAGGCCCCCGAGTTGTTCGTCGCGGTCGCCGCCGGGGTCATCCGGCGACGACCCGACGTGCGATGGCGTTTCGTCTGGCTCGGCGGAGGCGACACACCCGGCCTCGACGACGCGCTCGGCCGCTCCCCGCTGGCGGGCTCCGTGGTCTTCGTCCCCCACCAACCCGACGCGATGGCGTGGATCGCGGCGGCGGACCTGTTCGTCCTCCCGGCCCGCGAGGACGCATTCCCCCTGGTGTGCGTCGAGGCCGCCTCCGCCGCGACGCCGATCGTCACGTTCGACAACGGCGGCGCCGCGGACCTCGTGCACGCCTCGGGATGCGGAACCGTCGTCGGGTTCCCCGACGTGGACGCCATGGCCCGGGCGATCGTCGACCTCGCCCTCGATCGCGACCGCTCACGCCGTCTCGGCGATCGGGGACGGGAGTTCGCGCGACGCGAACTCACCGTCGACGTGGCGGCACCACGGCTCTGGGCGAGCACCCGTGCGACGATCGAGGAAGCGGCCCGGGGCACACGCCGCGACTCCTTCCTCGCCCCGCCCGAGCCGCCGCGTCCTCCTCGACACCGCGGTTGGGGAGCACGGCCGTGAGCGACCCGACCGTCCCGGCGGGAGGCTCCCCCCCCGACGGCGCACCCGCCCGTGACCTCGGTCGCGTCGGGATCGTCACCGACGGCACCGCGGGCTTCGACGGGTTCTGGGCCGCGATCCGCGTCGCCGCATGCCTCAGCGCCGCCGGAATCGAGGTGGACGTCATGTCACTACGCCCACATGAGGAACTCCTGGACGAGCCGATCCGATTCGCCGGCGCCGCGGTCCGAGTCCGGACGGCCACCTCGGCGCCACTCGGACCGGTCGCTTCCCTCACGAACCTCGCACTCCCCCGACCGGGCCGGGTCGCGCTCCGCCGCCTCGCACTGCGCCGTTGGTACGCGGGGCTCGGCGGTGCTCCGTGCGTGTTGATGGAGCCGTCGGCGGCGGTGGGCATCGCACCGGACGTCTTCGCGACCTGGCGCGACCGCGCCCGCGATGGTGTACGGATGAGAGCGGTCGTCGCCGGGCCCCGTGAGCACCTCCGGACCGTATGGCTCTGCGAGGAGGGCTCGGCGCGCGATCTGATGGTCGCCGAGGGCAGGCGTGCCGTGTGCCTTCCTCCGGTCGACCTGCTGTTGCCGAGCAGGACCGCTCACTGGCCGACCTTCCTCCTCATCGGCCCGTCCGATCCATTCGAGGACTTCTCGATGACCGCACTCGTCGCCGGCGCGCTGCGTTCGGCCGTGCCCGACGCGCGCATCGAGTGGGTCGTCTGGGACCGGGTCTCGCGTTGGACCGCCACCTACGACCTCGACCGGTTCGGGCTTCGGGACCGTGACCGAGTCCGCGACGGCGAGTCCGGTGGCGTCACCATCGTGTCCTCCATGGACGCCTCCACCACCGACATCGCCGCGGTCGTCGAGACCGGCCTCCACACCACCGACCGCTCCGACGGCCTGTGGGAGCGGCTGGGGGTTCCCGTACTCGGCCTCGTCGATCGCGATGCGGAAACGACCCGACTACCCTTCGATCTCGATGCCCTCGCGAACGCGGCGGCGGCCGTCGTCCATCGAACCCACCAACCGGACGACGCACCGGACACGCCTCGCCCGGATCGTGCGGAGCGTGCTCGAACCACCGGACTCGACGAACTGCTGGGTTTGCTCTCCGACCTCGCCTGAACGGGCCGTGTCGCCGCGCCGCTACGGTCGTCCGAATGGCCGAGCCGTCCGATCCCGGTAACGCGACCCCGTCGGACGACCCCACCGACGACGAGACGCCGTCGGCGCGCGACGAGCCGGGCGCTCCGGCAACCGTCGCCGGTTCGCTCGCTCCCGCTCTGTACATCTCGCGCTGGATCGCGCTCGGCATCGTGTCGGGGGCGATGGCGGGAATCGCGTCGTTCGTCCTGCTCGAGACACTCGACCGGGTCACCGACTTCCGCGTTCGACACGGTGCGGTGTTGTGGTTCCTCCCGGTCGCGGGCCTCGTGATCGGCCTCGCCTACCACTACCTGGCGGGGCGGGCGGCTCACGGCAACGAGTTGCTGATCGAGGAGATCCACCACCCCACCGACTGGGTGCCGCGTCGTATGGCGCCGATGGTCTTCGCCGGGACGGTGACCAGCCATCTGTTCGGTGCGTCGGTCGGCCGCGAGGGAAGTGCGATCCAGATCTCCGGAAGCCTCTCCGACGGGTTCGCACGCCTGATTCGCCTGCGACCTCGCGATCGGCGGATCCTGTTGATCGCCGCGATCGCGGGTGGCTTCGGGGCGGTGTTCGGCGTACCCCTCGCCGGCGCGGTGTTCGCCCTCGAGGTGCAGGTCGTCGGCCGCCTCCGCTACGACGCGCTGGTCCCCGCGCTCGCCGCCTCGGTCACCGGCGACGAGGTGGTCCGCGCTGGGCCGGCCACACGAGGTCCTGCCACAGCTCTCGGCGTCGGTGTCCCCGTGGTTCGCGTTACGCCTCGCGGTCGCGGGCGTCGTCTTCGGGCTCGCCAGCACGGTGTTCATCGAGTTGACCGATCGTTTCCGGCGGCTCGCCCGCCACATCCGCTTCCCGCCGTTGCGCACCGTGCTCGGGGGCATCGCAACCATCGGTCTCGCCCTCCTGTTCGGTCGCCAATATCTGGGCCTGTCGGTGCCTCTGGTCGGCGAAGCCTTCCGCGGCCACGACACGTCCCTCGCGATCCCCGCGTTGAAGCTCCTGTTCACCACCGTCGCTCTCGGCACGGCCTTCCCGGGCGGCGAGGTGACGCCCCTCTTCGTGATCGGGTCGACGCTCGGGGCGGCGATGGGGCACTTGCTCGGCCTCCCCGTGCCCGTGGTCGCCGGCGTGGGTTTCGTGGCGGTCTTCGCCGGTGCGGCAAATTCGCCGCTGGCGTGCACGATCATGGCGGCGGAGGTCTTCGGCCGGGGCGTCATCGTCCCGGCCGCGATCGGTTGCGTCATCTCCTACGTCGCAAGTACCCATCGCGGGCTCTACGAAACCCAGACTCCGTTCATCCCGAAGTGGAGACACCTCGAGATCGATCAATGAACGTCGTGTTGGTGAGCACCGCTCCCGAGGCGCTACCGGCGCCCGACGCCGACCTCCCGCTGCTCACCGCGGCGTTCGCCCGGATCGGCGTCGCCTGTACCGTGGCGGCCTGGCGTGACCGCTCCGTCGACTGGGCGGCCTTCGACCTCGCGGTCATCCGCTCGCCATGGGACTACTGCGACCACCTCACGGAGTTCGACGCGTGGCTCGACCACATCGAGCACGTCGCGCCCGGCCGGTTGCACAACCCGGCCGGCCTGCTCCGCTGGAACCTCGACAAGGGATACCTCGCCGACCTTCAGAACATGGGTGTCCCCGTGGTTCCCACGCGATACGCCGACACGCCCGCCGAGGTGCGGGCCGCGTTGACGTGGGTCGCCGAGAAGGGCGCCGCCGAGGTCGTCGTCAAGCCGCGCGTCTCCGCGGGGAGCCGCGACACCGGCCGGTTCGACCCCTCCGACCGGGGGGCGTCCGAGTTGGGCACGGCGATCCTGCGCCGAGGTGGCTCGGTGATGGTCCAACCCGCGGTCACGTCGGTTGCGACGGCCGGTGAGATCGCCTGGATCCTGCTCGACGGAGCGCACTCCCACCAGGTGCGAAAGGGGCCGATCCTCGCCTCGGGCGGGGGCCTCATCGGCGGCGGGTACTCCGAGATCATCACCCCGTGTCACGGAGCGGCCCGTGACACGGCCGGGAACGACGTCGCGGCCGCGGCGGTACGAGCGGCGGAGCACGTCGCCCACCGACGCGGTTGGCTACCGACGGGCCGACACCTGTTGTACGCGCGCATCGACGTGGTGTTCCTCGACGATGGCGAGCCGGCGGTGCTCGAGGCCGAGCTGTTCGAGCCGTCCCTGTTCCTGGCGACGTCGGAGGGGGCCGCCCGGCGTTTCGTCGACGCGTGTCTCCGACGCGCCGAGACCTCGCCCGGGGTCAACCGCAGGCGGTGACCCCGTCGGTCACACCGGAGCGGAACGCGGCCACCACGTCGAACCCGGAGCCCTCGAGGCCGGAGCCCTTGGTGCTGCTCATCGCCAACAACAGGGTGACGGCCTCGTCGAGATCGCCGGGCGACAACGAGAACTGCACGTCCACCTTGCCGCGCAGCAACGCCCCTGCCCACGATCCGGTGAGACACGTCGATTGCAACGCCTGGGCCTTCCGGCTCGACGGCACGATGTCGTAATGCTGCATCACCGCCACCGAGTACTCCTCCGCGTAGAGCATCGAGACGGCGAAGTCACCGATCTTGTCGTAGACGTTGGGGAACAGCCCGGCGTTGTCGTAGGCGATGTAGCGCTGGGCAGGGCAGTAGAAGACGGTGAGACCCTTGGTGTCGGTACCGTCGCATCGCGGGGTGTCACCCACCTTCGAAGCGTCGAACGGCCGGTCGCGGTTGGGCTTGTGCCACGACACCCGGGCCGACGTGGGGCTCGTGGTCGACCAGTACGCGTCGAGGCTCGCCGAGGTCGCCGACACCAGATCCCCGTAGGCCATGTTCCCACCCGACGCGGCGTCGGCGGCGCTGTTGAACGGCAGTTCGACGAGGCGGCCACCGATCAGGTTGTCGTCGTACTGCGCGCAGCGAGCGGTGCCCTGGTCGACACCTTCGGAGAATGCGGTGATGCGGTCGAACGCCGACCCGTGCGCGTTCGCGCTGCCGCCTGATACCCCGGGCTCGTCGCCGAGGGCGAGGAACCCCGCCAACGCCTCCTGCAGCGAATCCCCTCCGGCCTGGAAGTACGGGGAATCGCCGTCGCGCACCCTCCGCACCCACGCTCCGGCGTAGCAGTCGGCCTGCTGCTCCATCGTGACGGTCGCGGCCTGGAAACCCGTCCGGACCTGGACGGCGTGGCCCAGTTCGTGAGCGAACACGATGGCGACCGACAGATCCCCGTAGGTCCGTGCCATCGTCGGGACGAGATCCCGTGCATCCCACACCACGACGTCGGCAGCGCTGCAGTAGTACGCGTTTCCCTCCACCATGCGGGTGGAGTTCGCGCACGGCGGAACCGGCGACTGCGGGGTCACGGCGTAGAAGCCTCCGGAGACGGGCTGGTAGGGACGACCGAACCGCTGGGGAAACTCCTCGACCCAGAAGGCCTGCACGTCGGCGATGGCAGACTTCACCACTCGGTCCTCCGGGCTCGCCGAATCACCGTGGACGGAGATCTCAGGGACCGGTGCACCGGCCCGAAGACCCCCGGCGCCGGGAGCGGAGCGATCGTTCGCCACGTCGGTGATGGACGTCCCCGATGCCCGCCGCCCGTCGGTACGATCGCCCAGCCGGACGACCAGGATCACGACGATCAACCCGAGCGCGACCAGGACCGCCACGCCACCGAGCAGAAGCGCACGTCGTGGGCGAGCCGACGTCGCGGACGGGGGCGCTCCGGTAGGGAGGCCGGGGATGACGCCCGGCAATCCGGCAGGAGACGGCCCACCGTATGGACCGCTGGGGCCGGCCGGCCAGGGACGCGGCTGTGGGCGGGGATCGGCCGACCACGTGCCCGGCGGCGGGGTGGACGCCGTGGGCGACCACGGAGGCGTCGGCGACGTCGAGAGCATCGGATGTGTGGGCGGCGGCACTGATCGCCCCGGCAGCCATTCGCCCGGATACCACCGTCCGTTGGAGGCCTGCCACCACCCCTGTCCGTAGGGCCGGTCCCAACCCGGGTGCGGCTGGGAGCCATGGGGCATGGTCACGGCGTGCAGAGTACGCAGCCTGCTGAAGCGTCGCGCGCCGGTAAGGTCGGAGCACTCTCAGCAGCGGCCCGACGGGTCCGCTCTCGCAACCCGGGGGAACCTGATGATCGTGATCACCGGCACCATCGGTGTGGCCGCCGACTCGCTCGGCGCGGCCCTGTCCGCCATCGCGACGCTCGAGGCACGGACCCGCGAGGAGGACGGTTGCCTCGAGTACGGCTTCTGGCAGTCGCCGA
Organism: Microthrixaceae bacterium; assembly: GCA_041394325.1. Taxonomy (GTDB): domain Bacteria; phylum Actinomycetota; class Acidimicrobiia; order Acidimicrobiales; family Microtrichaceae; genus JAWKIJ01. The sequence goes on along the minus strand of JAWKIJ010000001.1, from coordinate 1,337,686 downwards.
ACGAGCCCACCCTTCTCGCCGTCGTCGAACGCTGGCGAGACGCCGACTCGCTCGACGCGCACATGGCATCCGCGCACATGGCCGAGTTCCTCACCACCGTCGGTCCCATGGTCACGTCGAGTGCGCTCGACCGCCACGACGTGTCGGCCACCACGAAACTGATGTGACCGTGCGGTTCGGCAGACCCTCCGGCATGGTCGCCGAGGCCGACGCGCTTGCCGGCCGCGGCGACCCCGTCATGTCGCCGGGGCTCCATGCCGTGTCGGGACGGGCACTCGACGGCCCGTATCCCGACGACGCGACGGCGATCGTGGTGGGGATGGGCTGCTTCTGGGGGCCGAACGGCGCTTCTGGGAGCTCGACGGCGTGTGGGTCACCGCTGTCGGCTATTCGGGTGGGTTCACGCCGAACCCCACCTATGAGGAGGTGTGTTCGGGGCGGACCGGTCATGCCGAGGTGGTGCGGGTGGTGTTCCAACCGTCGCTCATCACCGTTCGCGAGGTTCTCGCCGCCTTCTGGGAGGACCACGACCCCACCCAGGGGTTCCGCCAAGGCAACGACGTCGGCACCCAGTACCGGTCCTGCATCTACTGGACCACCGCCGAACAACGCGACGCCGCATTCGACACCAGGGACGCGTTCGCCGCGGCGCTCGCCGCCGCCCGCTACGGCCCCGTCACCACCGAGATCGCCGAAGCCGGTCCCTTCTACTACGCCGAGGACTACCACCAGCAGTATCTGGCGAAGAACCCGGGGGCTACTGCCCGTTGCACGCGACCGGTATCGCATGCCCGACCGGGTCCACCTGAGCATCCACCCCGCCGGCTCACACGGCGTCGAGAGGTCGACTCACACCCCGTCGGGAGGGGCGACGGGATCGGCGAGCGCGGCTCGACCGGTGGCTTCGACGACCCGGCCCCCGCAGGAATAGACCAGTGCGCTCCACGGCACCGGCATCCCGAGATGGTGTCCCTGACCGAGGCCGCAGCCGAGATCGACGACCTGGCGGACCACGGTCGCGTCGTGCAGACCCTCCGCGACGATGTCGAGTCCGGCACGTTCCCCGAGTCCGACGAGCGAGGTGACGAGCTCACGCGACATCGGCTCGTCCAGACGCGAGACGAGTGAGGGGTCCAGCTTCACCTGCGTGAGCGGGAACTCGCGCAACGAGCTCAACGACGTGTGCCTCGCGCCGAAGTCGTCGAGGGAGATCCGCACGCCGCGATCGGCAAGACCGCGGAGCAGCGACGCGACGGCCTCCAGGTGCCGGCTCGCCACCGCTTCGGTCAGCTCGAGCGTCAACGCGGACGGGTCCAACCCGTGCCGGTCGAGTTCGCGGTCGAGATCGGCGCCGAGCCACTCGCGCCGGAGGTCGACCGTCGACAGATTGACCGATACTCCGATGTCATGGCCCCCGCGCCGCCACCGAGCCGCGTCGCCGATCGCCCGACCCAACACCCATCGGGTGATGTCGGAGATCGCACCGGTCATCCGCGCGGACTCGAGGAACGCCGCCGGAGCCAACAACCCCAGCTGAGGATGGTCCCATCTCACCAACGCCTCATACGCACGGATCGTGCCCGTATGCAGGTCGACGACGGGTTGGTAGGCGAGGCACAGCCGATCCTCGGCGACCGCCTCGCGGAGCCCGCTGAGTACCTGCAGGCGCGCCACCGGCTCGCGCTCGTCACCCGGCCCGTACACCGTCACGGTCCCTCGGTCGACCTTGGACCGGTACATCGCGGTATCCGCCTGCTTGATCAGAGTCGCCGGGTCCTCGGAGTGCTCCGGGGCGATCGCGATGCCGATACTCGCGCCGACGGTCAGGGGCAACGAGTCGAGCGTGATCGGCTCGGCCAACGCGCGCTGGACGAGCTCCGCCCACATGACCACCTCGGCGACGTCCGCGACGTCGAGGATCGCCGCGAACTCGTCGCCTCCCATCCGGGCGACCGTTGCATCCGGAAGGGTCGCAGAAAGGCGTCGGGCGATCTCCACCAGCAGCAGATCACCGTGGTGGTGCCCCAACCCGTCGTTGACCTCCTTGAAGCGGTCGAGATCGAGGTAGATGAGGCCCACCGATCGGCCACCCTCGGCCGCGTCGATGTGTTCGCCGAGACGGGTGAGGAGTGATGCCCGATTGAACAGTCCCGTCAGGTCGTCACGGACCACCAGTTCACGGAGGCGCTCGGCGACCCTCATCTCGCGCGCGTGAGGACGCCGAGGCCGATCACCGCCCGGGTGGCCGTGATGAGGTAGAACGCGATCGCCACCTTCAACCACGGCATCGGATGGACCGCGTCGATCACCGAGGCCCAGCCGGCCACGATGGCGACCCCCACCGCCGCCATCCGCGGGCCGTACGTGAGTCGCGAGCGCCGCCGCCATCACCGACACCATGAGTGCGGCGAAGACGAGTTCGGGGATCCACACCGTCAACAGCATCGGACTGACGGTGTCGACGAGTCCGACCCACTCGGGAACGCGGGTACGGGAGACCACCCGTCGGTAGGTGGCGAGGTTCACCGCGCCGGTCGCCGCGAGCAGGCCCAACAGCCACGGCAGTTCCGAGCCCGTGTCGACGGTGAGCAGAATCGCCGTGGACATGGCGACGAACCACGGCCCCCGCGAGCGCAGCAGGAAGCGGAAGAGTTGCGGCTGCCACGGCGGATCCTCCGCGCCAGCCACGACGCCCACCTGTCCAAGGACGTCGACATCTCCGAGGTGTCGGCACGTCGCGACCGGAACTGAAGCAGATCCTCTCGACTTCTCGGCCGTTACGGCACGCTCACTCCCCGGAAGGACGGTGAGGCATGCCGTGGCCGGGACCGAAGGTGCCGCGATCCGGTCTGATCGGGGGTGTCGCGTTCACCATGTCGGTCATCCGCTTGGCGGCGTCCGCCTTCAAGGTGTCGGCCCGCTCCCGGGTGATCCTGCCCTTGGCCACCGCATCGTCAAGCCGCTCGTCGAGGGCACCCTGAAGTGCCGAGACCACCTTGGAGGGGTCGACACCGTGGGCCTTCGCGACGTCGGCGATCGAGGTCCCGCTGCGGAGCCCGGTCCGAAGCTCCTCTGGGGTGATACCGATCGCGTCGGCCGCCACCTTTGCACCCTCGCCGAGGATGCCCCTCGGACCGAAGCGACCCCGAGGGGCGCCGTCACGGTCGTGCGGCGCCGTGGCGAGCGCAGCGACCACCTTGTCCTGCTGCGCCTGGGTCAACGTACCGTCCTTGACGAGCGGGTCGAGTCGCTCCCGCAGTCGGGCCTCCACCCGATCCAACCGATCGGCATGCGACGGGGCGGTCGTGGACGGGGCGGTCGTGGAAGGAGCCGCCCCGGAACCCGAACCGGTCGCCGCCGCGGCCACCGCGCCACCTCCGCCGATCATGGCAAGCGCCAGTGCTCCGATCGCAAGCTGCCTTCGCATCGCATCCACCTTTCGCGCCGTGCGTCGCGTCCACGGTCTCGTCGTCCGCACAGCATGGGGCGTCGTCGACCCGTTCGCCACGTCAGGAGACGGCGTCTCCCTGAGCCCGCACTCAGCGTGCCGTTCGCGTTGTTCAGTCGGAGCCGGCGACGACGGCCTCACGGGTCGTCCTTCGCCGATGACGGAGGAACTCGATCGCCATGGGTACCACCGACACCACCACGATGCCGACCAGGGCGATCTCGATGTTGTTCTTGACGAAAGAAATGTTGCCGAACAGGTACCCGAGCCAAGTGATCCCGACCCCCCACAACGCTCCGCCGATCACGTTGAAGCGCACGAAGGTGCTGTAGTGCATGTTCGACACACCGGCAATCGTCGGCACGAAGGTTCGTACGATCGGGACGAATCGGGCGAGCACGATGGCCACTCCGCCGTGCTTCTCGAAGAACTCGGTTCCCTTGTCGACGTAGGCCCGCTTGAACAGGCGGGAGTCCTCGCGTTGGAAGACCTTCGGCCCGGCCGATCGGCCGATGAGATAGCCCACCTGGTCCCCCAACACGGCGGCGAGACCACACCCGAGTGACAGGATCCAGATGTTGAAATGCACGGTGGGGATCGCCTCGTGGAGTGCACCGGCCGCGACGGCACCCGCCGTGAAGAGCAGGGAGTCCCCCGGCAGGAAGAAGCCGACGAGCAGCCCCGACTCGGCGAAGATGATGATGAACAGGAGGATGTAACCGCCCTTGCTCAGCAACGTCTCGGGCTTCAACGCGTCGAGGAGGGCGATCATCGTCAGCACGGGGCGAGAGCGTACCGAACGGCGAGTTCGGCCCCCGTTCAGCCCCGGGGGCCGCCGTGGCCGCGGGCTCGGCGGACGGTACCGCCGTATCGGGCGAGTCGGCGGCGGCGGCAAGTGCCTTGCGGACCAGGTCCTCCGCCTTGGTCGTGAGGTCCTGTGCGTCCGCCATCTTGGCGGTGCCGCCGGATTTCAACAGCGCGTCGGCCTGGTCGAAGTAGCGCACGGCCTGCTCCAACAGGGCGGCAACCGAAGGTGTACCGCTCGGGCCCGCGGTCTGCTGTGGAGGTTGCGAGCCCGAGGCGACGGCGATGCTGGCGAGGTCCGCTTCGGGGAACAGCTTGGCCAGGGCCTCGGGGAGGTTCGAGCCCACGGCCACGTCACCGTCCACGGCGACGACCACGATCCTGAGCTGGTGTGCCGACCCCGAGCCCTCTCCCGAGACGTATATCGGCCGGACGTACAGGATCGACCGCTCGATCGGCACGATCACCATCGCACCGAACACCACCTTGGAAGACCCGCCGATGCCGTTGAGCTGGGTGAGCTGCTCGGACAGGTCCGAGTCGGTGTCGGTGACCATCAGCTCGTGCGCGGTGATCGGGCCGTTGACCTGACGGTTCCGGGCCGGCGCCGATGCACCCTTGACGGGTTCCTCGGTCATCTCGTAGGTGAGCAACTCGCCGTAGTGGCCGGGATCACACCGCGCGATCATGAACGCGTTGAGCTGCTTTCTCGGTTGAGCTCCCGTCGCCGAATGGGGTGCGAACGGCCGGAACAGCACGAACTCGGCGTCGGTGTTGCCGGGGAGCTGCATCTGGAGGTACGCGGGCGCGGTCGGGGCGTCGGAGGACACCGCGGACGGATTCGCCGAGTCCGGTGGTCGAATCGACACGTCCCAGCCGTCGGCCTGGCTGTAGAAGTCGGGTACCGAGTCCAGGTGGTAGCGGCCCCACAACTCGGTCTGCACTGCGAAGAGTTGCTCGGGATAGCGGAGGTGTGAGCGCAGTTCGCGGGTCATGTCCTTGGAGCGCTCGAACAGGCCGGGAAACGCCCTCGCGTAGGCTTCGATGATCGGATCACGACGTCGTCCCTGCTTCGCCGGGTACAGATCGTCGGTTCGATACAGGTGCACCGCGCCGTCGTAGGCGTCGACGGTCGCCTTCACCGAGTTGACGACGTAGTTGAACCGGCGCCCCGAGAGCCCTGTGCCGGCTCGGCCCTGGGTGTCGACACCGACGACGTGCTGACTGAACGGCATCGAATCGCTGATGGTGTAGCCGTCCACCACGTACTGGATCCGCCCGTCGAGGAGCACGGGGTAGGGATCCCCGTCCCAGACCACGAACGGCGCTACGGCCGTGAGCCGCTCGTCGATACCGCGACGGAAAAGGACCGTGGACTTGCTCCCGAGGTAGGAGGAGGTGAGGACCTCGAGATCGCCGAAGCGGAGTGCGAAAGCGAGCCGCTGCACCGTGTCACCGACCGGCACGCCCCCCGGAGGTTCGGACCCGCGTTCGCCCTTGAACAGGCCCTCCTCGCTCACCGAGGTGCCGACGATCGCATAACCCTCCCCGGGAATGCCGTCGAAGCCCTCCCCGTAGTAGAGCTGTGGATGGTCGAGGCGAACCTCGGTCGCGTTGAGTTCGGTGCCGTCGACCGCGGCGGGAAGCCCCCCGACGATGAATCGCGGCTCACCGTCGGGATCCACGCCGTTGGACGGCGCCATCGCGACCCCGTAGCCGTGGGTGTACCGAAGGTGGACTCCCTCCCAGGTTCGAGTGGGGATGGCCGACGGATCGAGGTCACGGGTACCGATCACCACCTGTCGTTCGCGGTCGCCGACCCGGTAGCGGTCGACGTCGAGGTCGCCGAACGTGAGATAGCCCAGTTTGGCCTGGAGGGCGGTGAAGGTGTCCTTGCTGACCCTCGGATCCAGTACGCGGATGTTTCCGAGGGTGCCCGTCGCCGATCGCAGCGTGGGGTCGGCGGGTCTTGGGGAGTAGTCGATCGTCGAACGCGACGTCTGGTCGAGGCCGAAGGCCAACCTGGTGCCGTTGATGTTCGCCTCGATGAAGCGGCTCTCCAGGGTCGACTGCTTCGGCCGAACGCGCAGCCCCTGCACGACGGCCGGATATGCGACACCTGCGACAAGGGCCAACACCGTCCAGACGACGCACGTGATGGTCGGAAGGCTCCACCCTTGGCGGGTACCGCCCGCGACGAACGCGACCGCCGCGAAGACCGCGACGAGCGCCAGCAACGTCAGTGCGGGGATCAACGCGTGCACATCGGTGTAGAAGGCACCGGTGAGCCCTGCTCGAACGGACGTCACGGTTCGGTAGCGGTCGAGCCAGTAGTCCGCACCCTTGACCAAGGCGAGTATGGCGAGGAGCAGTGAAAGGTGGATCCTCGCATTGCGGGCGAGCATCGGCCCCGAACCCGGAGGGCGCAACGACCCGTTCAACACGTCGGCGAGCACCACCAGAGCGGTGGTGAGGAGCACCGCGGCGAACGCGGCGCCGACCAACGTGGTGAGCAACGGGAGCTGAGTCAGGTAGAAGCCGAGGTCGATGCCGAACTGCGGATCGGTCGACCCGAACGGTGTCGAATAGCGGAACAGGATCAGTTGCTGCCACTGCGCCGCGAGCAACGAACCGAACATGAGACCACCGAGAGCGCTGATCCCGACCCAGAGGGTTCGGCGGCGGTGTTCGCTCAGGCGCCGGTAGTGCTCGATCACGTCGGTGCTGTTGCGTTGGAGGAGCACCGACGGCGCGAGGCGGTTTGCGACCGCGAAGTTGATGCCGGCGAACGCGAAGAACGCCGTCGCAGCAGTCGCCCCCATCGCCACCTGGTACTTGATCCGACGGAACCATGCGGTGCGGAAGCGGTCGCCGATCGACCCGAACCAGAGCAGGTCGGTGTACAACTGCGCGACGATCCGGCCGAGCACGAGTAGCGAGATCAGCGCGACGACGACGATCAGCGCGCGCCTTCGCCATGAACCCGGTGCACGTACCCGGGGCACCCTCCCGCGTCGGAGCCCACCGCCGCGCGCCTCCGATGCCACGGCGGCGAGCCTACCGGCGACCCTCGACGATGCCCCGTCGGCGCCGGATCGCGGCGAGGTTGCTACGGATTGCCGACCAGCGACGCGGGCACCAGGAGGCAGCGGCATCCGGCGTGTGCCGGCGGACAACGGTGGCCGGTGGGATACTCCTCACCCGCGACCACCGGACCGGCGAGTTGGTTGTCCTCGCCGTCGGGGCACGGCAGGCCTCCGTCGTCGACGATCCACACCAGCCGAGCCCCGCGCGGGCTTCCCGCCATCACACCTCGCGAGAAGGCGAGCGTCGCGAGGTCACCGGAAGCCTCGTTCGCCTTGTCGCTCCGCCACTCCCGGTAGGCGATCCGCAACCGGTCTGCCAGCTCCGCCTGGTCGACGGGTTGGTCCCCCGAGCCGTCGACGAGCTCGACCATCCGGGTGTGCATCGGTTCGACCACCCAGGTGACCAACCGCTCGAAGACCTCCGCGACCACCTGACCTACGGTCTCGGTGTCGGGTGCCGCGGCGTCGTCCCCGACGAACTCGGCGCCCGCCGCGACGATTCGCTCGACGTGATCGCCCAACGCGTCGCGATAGGTGTCGACCTGGGCGTCGACGTCGGGGACGACGTCGGCGGCGGCGATGGACTTGCGGCTCCGACGGACGAGGTCGAGCACGGCGTTCTCCTGATCCGTGACGACCCGCCGGACGCGCCTCGCCAGCGTGTCGGCGAGGGGCTCCAGGAGCGTGTCGCGCCGGTCGAGCAGCATCTGTTGCTCGTCGAGGTCGTCTCCGTCGTCCCGGTCGAGGGCGTCGGCCGAGTCGGACCCGGTCCCGACAGCCGCCGAGGCGAGGTCGATCACGACCGCATCGCCGGTGGACGGTTGAGGGTCGCCGTCCTCCGACGACGGACCCACAGGTCGCAACGACGCGCGACCCCGGTGCGTCACCGGGGACTCGTCGGGATCGAACTCGTCGTCCTCGTCGAGGTCCTCGTCGTCCTCGTCGTCGTGCTCCTGTGAGGCGCGAAGCAGCGCGAACAGGTTTGCGGTGGTATCGCCCGCTATAGCTTCGGGCTCTCCGTCGGGACCCTCATCGTCGTCGACGAGGGCATCGAGGCCCACCGGATTGGGGGATCCGTCGTGGGAGCTGACCAGCCGGAGCCGTGATCCCACCTCGCCGGAGTCGTCCGCCGTGACCGTGGCGGTGGCGTCGACCTCGACGGACGCAGTGTCGCGGTCGACCGCGTCCTGTCCGTCCGCGTCACCTCCGTCGACCGCGTCCTGTCCGTCCGCGTCGCCTCCGTCGACCGCCCCATGACGTTGCTCGGCGGCCTCGATCTCCTCCAACTCGTCGTCACGAGGACCACCCACCTCGTCGAGGCCAGACCCCGAAGGGGTCGGGGCGGAGGGGACCGGATCCGCGGCGTCGGTCGACACGACGGCGTCGGCCGGTTGATCGGCTACCGCGGGACCTGCGCCGGCCACGTCGTCCTCGGCGGGCTCGTCCGTCAGGTCGGGCTCGACCGTCCCGTCGGACCCTGCGGTCGCACCGCTCGAAGCCGCGGCATCGGCAGTTTCCGAACTCTGTTCGGCACTGCCCGTTCCGCGGGTCCTCCGGACACCGCTGCGCGCGGGCCGCAGATCGCTCAAGGACTCGACAGGCGCACCCGCGGAGACGAGGCGGTCGAGTTCATCCACCGCCTGATCGGAGTCGTCGGGCACTCGGCGGGCCGCGTGGTCGGCATCGTCCGCGCGCGCGGGAGCGCATCGATCAGGCCCTCGGTCGCTTCGTCGAGTGCCGCACGCGCCGTACGGAACGACTCAATCAGGCGTTCGCGGCCGGCGCGGAGCGCCTCGAGTTGACGGCGCGATGCCACCCGTCGATCGGCCATGTCGCGGATCATCCGCGCCCGCGCCTCCTTGGCCTCGAGCACCATCGCCCGGCCATCCTCCCGCGCCTGCTCGATCAGCGCCTCCGCCGCCTTTTCGGCCTCCGCGGAGCGATCGGCCGCGTCGCGTTCGCCGGCGGAGCGAATCTCGGCGACCTCCCGACGGGCATCCTCGACCATGCCGGTCGCAGCCTCCTCGGCCTCCTCGAGGCGGCCGGCCGCGTCGGAACGCTGCTGTTCGGCCTCGCGGGTGGCCGCATCGAGGACCTCGGCGGCCTCGGCGCGAGCGGTCTCGATGGTGGCTGCGCTCCGCTCACGGGCCACGGCCAGCATCGACTCGACCTCGTCGCGGGCCGTGGAGGTCATCCGCTCCGCCTCCGACGCGGCGTGCTCGCGCGCCTCGGAGGCCTCCGACATCAACAGGTTCGCCCGCTCCTGCGCGTCCTGGACGACCCGGTGCGCGTTCTCCTCGGCCTTCGCCCGGATATCGTCCGCTGCGGCCCGTGCCGCGTCGAGCACCCGGACGGTCTCCTCTCCGAGCGCACGACTCACCGCCGCAGCGTCGAGGTGATCGGGCTCCGCCGGAGTCTCCGCCGAGGATCGAAGCGCCTCGCGGAGATCGGTCTCCACCGAACGGAGTCGACGGATCTCCTCGGTGAGCCGCGTGATGTGGACCCTCACCTCGGTGGGGTCGAAACCCTTGCGATGTCGGGTGAACTCACGCGTCGCGGCGTTGTCCAGGTCGAGCGATGAGTCCGACGGGCCGGTCATGGCGTGATGCTATGACGTGTCACGTGTCACCGAGGCCAATTCGGTCAGGTCGTCCCACGGAATCGGAGTCGGCTCCTCGTCGGGGCCTCGCGGAGCCCCGGCGGGGGGCTCAGTGTCTGGACCCGGTGGGGTCCAGCGCCTTCAACGCGTCGTCGACGGTTGCGACGGGAATCAACCGGAGCCCGTCGGCGACCGACCGTAGCCTGGCGACATCGGCCGGCGAGGTGGCCTTGGGGTAGACGAACTCGGTCGCTCCCACCCTCTTTGCGCCCACCGCCTTCTGTGCGATTCCACCGATCGGCCCGACTCGGCCCGCGGAGTCGATCGTTCCGGTCACCGCGACCACCTTCCCACCCGTCAGGTCGCCAGGGGTCAGTCGGTCGATCACTCCGAGTGTCCAGGCGAGGCCCGCAGAGGGCCCGCCCACCTGGCCCGAATCGAGGTCCACGTCGAAGGGAAGTGCGACCTTCTGGTTCTCCGGGGTCAAGTGCACACCGATACGGGCACGCGACGGGTCGTCGGGGTCGGATGCCAACGGGACCCCGACCTCGACGGTCCGTTGACCGCGCCGGATCGTCATCGTGACACGTTCACCGGGACGGTGCCCTGCGACCACCGTCGCGATCTCGTCGAGGACGCCGATCGCCCGGCCGTCGATCGACACGATCACGTCGTCGGTCCGGAGCACGCGCGCAGCCGGCACATCTGATGCCACCTCGACGATCCGCGCGCCCGTCGAGGTGATCGTGGCAGGTTGGCCGATGCGATCGAGCGCCACCACCAACGCCGCCAACTTCGACTGGTCCATCTCGGCACGCTCCACCTTGACCTCCGCCTCGCGGTCACCGGTGGGGTTCGCCTCCTTCTCGCCGATCACGTCGATGCTCCGGTCCAGCGCCGCCTGCAACAGGAGCGCGGCGGTCGCCTGGCGTGACGAGACGGTCGTGTACAGCACCTCTCCTTTGGAGGAGTACGAGCGATGGCCTTTGACCGTGATATGGCCCTCGGTCGATCGAGCGGGGCCCGGGGAGACGGTGTAGTAGGGGAGCGGCACGGCGAAGGCGACGACCACCGCCGCCGCGACGAGCCCGACGAACCATGGCCAGATACGGCGCCGGTTGCGGCCGGGCGTGTGCGCTGGTTCGTGGCGCTCCCCTTCTAGGCTGGCACCGCCATGTTCACCATGTTCCTCGTCGGCGTCGCCACGATTGCCGTCGGCACCCTCGTCGGTGCGTTCACCTTGTTCGGACAACCACGGACCCCTGTGACGACCACGACGGACACCGCGACGCTACCGCCCCGACAGGACCGTCCTGCGGTCGGCGGAAACTCCACGACGGGGCCATCCGCCCCTGTCGAGGGCGCCGGAGCGCTCGGGGCATGGGCAGGACCGGAGTGGGCACGACCGTCCCACGACATCCGACCCGGAATCCGTCGACGAGTGGGATCGCTGCTGTTGCTCATCCTGCTCACGACGGGCCTCGCGACGATCATCGCGTCGGCGGTTGGACTCGTGGTGCTTCTCGTGTCGACGAAGATTCACTGACGCCGACGACCCGTCGCCGCCGAATGGGTCGGCGGGCGGGAAGCCGACGGCAGGCGAGCGACTCGCGTCGTCGCCAACTCGTTGTGCGTCGGAAAACCGGTGCGACGGTCACCTCGGGGATGACCGTCGCACGGTTGGGGAAGGATCTTCGTGTTGGGAGGGCGTCGCCGACGATTCGGCGACGCCCCGTCGAGGTCGGCCGGGTCAGCGACCGAACAGACCGCGACGGCCGCGCTCCTCGCCGGGGGCGCCGGCGAAGGGTGAGCCGTTGGGCTGCGCAGCGACCGGGGCGGGTGTACCGGGGGCGGGTGCACCGCCGGGACGGCCGACAGGCGAGTCGAGGTTGGTCGGTGCGGCCTGGCCCGCCGCAGGCGCCGCGGCGGGTGCACTGGGCGGGGCGAACGTTCCGGCCGGTGCCGCTGCAGGAGCGGTCGGGGCGGGCGGCGCGGCGGGCGAGGGTGCACCGGTGGGGGCGGCAGCCGCTGGTGCGGCGGCCGCGGGGGCGGGAGCCGCTGAGGGGGAGCCGCGGGCGAGGGTGCACCGGTGGGGGCGGGAGCCGGCGCGCTTGGAGCACCCGCACCGAGTGCACCGAGGAGGACCTTGAAGTACGGCTTGAACTCGAACTTGACCTCGTCCAGCTTGAAGATGCGGGCGACGGTCACGTCCTGGTCGTTGCGGAGATCCTCCACGAACTTGACGGCGTCGTCCACCGTCTCGAACTGGTTGTAGCCGGGTTGTCCATCAGGGGTCTGGAAGATGACCATGTGCGACATGAGCACGTCTCCTTGGTGCGCGGGGAAGTGCCGCCGAGTTTAGGCTCGCGGTGCTGCTGCGTCCAGAGGAACCCTCGAAAAGATTCGCGGTGGTCGCAGGATGGTCGGGAGACGAGGCAACCGCCGAGCGGCTGCTGGATCACCCCGATGGGTCGGTTCGTGCGAAGGCGCTGACCGCAATGGCGCGCCTGCGTGGCTCCAGTATCGCGGAGGTGCTGCAGGGATTCGCGGATACCTCACCACTCGTCCGCATGGAGGCGCTGCGGCTGTGCGCCGAGGGGCCGACCCCCAGTTCGCAAGGGCCGAGCGGTTGGCGGCGCTCGACGACCCCGACTCCATGGTCGTCGAACTCGCGTTCACCGCGGAGAACTCACACCCGTCGATTCACCCACCCATCGACGACTCGTGGAGGTGGCGATCGGACACGAGGACGCACTCTGCCGCGAGTGCGGTCGCTGCGCTCGGGGCGATCGAGGCCGCGGAACCCGACGACCGCGAGGCCGTCACGGAGGCGGCGGGTGGCGACGCGGGATCGAGTCGACCCGCAGCGACCTGCGACGCGCCGCCCGGGCCGCCATCCTCGCCGCCTGCTCGGACAAGGCAACGGTGCGCCGGCGGGCGGTCCTCGCTCTCGCCGCCCTCGACGGTGACGACGTCGACGCGATGCTGGGCGTGTTGCTCGAGGACCGCGACTGGCAGGTCCGTCAGGCGGCCGAGGATCTCACGGCCGGATTCGCCGACGACGTCACGTCCGGGCATCCATGAACATCGTCTTGAGCGCGTCGTAGCTCTCGATCACCCGGGCCGCGCCCAACACGACGGCCTCGAGCGGCTCCTGGACGATCTGGACCTTCACCCCTGACTCGTTCGCGATCCGAATGTCGAGTCCCTTCAGCAGCGCGCCGCCGCCGACGAGGTTGATGCCCTGACCGATGAGGTCTTGGGCGAGCTCGGGGGGAGCCTCGCTCAGGCATACGAGCACCGACTCGACGATGGTGCCGACCGGTTCGGAGATGGCGTCGCGGACCTCGTGGGGGGTGAGCACCACCGTCTGCGGCAATCCGGTGACGAGGTTCCGCCCGCGGATCTCCGCGGACATCTCACCGTCGGTCACCTCCGCCGATCCGATCGTCATCTTCACCTGCTCGGCCGTCTGCTCGCCGATGGCGATGCCGTGCTCGCGGCGGATGTAGGAGATGATCGACGCGTCGAAGTCGAACGAGCCCACGCGAACCGCCTGCAGGGACACGATTCCCCCGAGGGAGATGAGCGCGGTCTCCGACGTTCCACCGCCAACGTCGACGACCATGTTCGCAATCGGGTTGTGGATCGGAAGCCCTGCGCCGATCGCCGCCGCGAGCGGTTGTTCGAGGAGGTGAGCCTCGGCGGCACCGGCTCGCTTGGCAGCCTCGATCACCGCACGCCGCTCCACGTGGGTGATCGCGGAGGGAACACAGATCGCCACCCTCGGACGGTTGAACCGGTTCACCCCTGCGCGCTTGAGCAGGAGGCGGATCATCTCCTGGGTAACCCCGAAGTCGGTGATCGCACCGTGCCGGAGCGGACGCTCGGCGACGATGAAGCTGGGCGTCCGCCCGATCATCTGCCAGGCCTCGCGACCCATCGCCAGGACCTCGCGATTGCGGCTGTTGAGCGCGATGACGGACGGCTCGTTCAGCACGATCCCCTCGCCGCGTGCGTACACGAGGGTGTTCGCGGTGCCGAGGTCGATGGCGAGATCCCGGGCCATTCAGCGCCGACCCGCCTCGGTCCCGGCGAGGTCACCCGCCCGGTCGTCGGTGGGACGGGCGGGAGGAACATCCCGAGGGGGCCGCGCGGGCGCGTCGTCCTCGTCGAAGAAGCCGAGATCGTCCAACTCATCGGTCGTCGCCCAGCGCGGACGCCCGGCACGGACCATCGCCGCGTCGGTCAGGTCGATCACGACCTCGTCGTCGACCTCCGCGACCGGCACGGCCTCGACCACCTCGACCTCGTCGTCGACCTCCGCGACCGGCACGGCCTCGACCACCTCGACCTCGCCGTCGTCCGTCTCCGCGACCGGCACGGCCTCGGCCACCTCGACCTCCTCCTCGGCGGTGCACGGTGGAGTCGGAACTGTGCCGCCCGGAAGAAGCGGGCCGATGAACAGCGGGGGCAGCCCGTCATCGACCGAGGTACCCGGAGGCGACGTCTCGGGTTCTCGTGGGGGGACCAGGAGGTTGACCGATGCCAGAGCGGGAGGTGCGGGAACGGGTGCACGAGCGATCGGCCGGCCGTCGTCGGTCAGCGCCTCGCCCGTCGGCTTCAGGGCGTCCATCACCCGGGCGAACCCGTCGATCCCCTCTGTCGATTCGGGTGCGTTGGAGCGATGTATGACCGTGACCACGAGCCCCCCGACCACGGCGACGACGAACGCGACGCCCAGGAAGACCAACGCGTCGTTCACTCGGCCCCCACCCACTCCCTACCGCGGGACCACTCCTCGCACTTCCATACGGGAGCACGCGCCTTCACCGCGTCGATCGTGTGGCAGGCCGCGGCGAATGCGTCGACGCGATGGGGCGCCGACACGGCCACGGTCACCGCAGCCTCACCGACCGTCAGAACGCCCGTCCGATGGACGACGGCGATCCGTCCGAGAGCGGGCCAACGCCCTCGGACCTCGTCGACGATCTCGGCGAACACCGCGACGACGAAGCGGGAATAGGCCTCATAGGTCAGGCGCTCCACTCCGAGGCGTTCCCCGTGGTGGTCACGTACGTACCCGGTGAAGCAGACGACGGCCCCACAATCGGGCCGGCACACCCACTCCGCCGCGGATGTGGGATCGAGGATCTCGTCGGTCAGCGACAGCCAGTTGTCACCATCGGGCGCCAGCACGCTCGACAGAGTACGGGCCGCGTCCGGCGAAGGCATCCCGGTCGGTACATTGAGGCAAATGGAGCCGGGCGATCCCCACGACTGGTCGGGAGCAGCCCCTCCACCGGAGGATCGGGTGTGGCGCCACCCGTCGGAGATGTCCTCGTCCGCACCTCGGCCGCCCACTCCGACAATGCATGTGCGACGCCGGTCGCACCGCTTCTCCCTCGGCTCGGTCGTGTTGGCGTGCGGGTTGGGAGCGTTCACGACCCTCGGTGTGGTCGCGGCGTTGTGGACGATGGGCGACGACCCCACGACAGCGGTCGCAGAGGGGTGGTCCGGCGATGTCGGCATACCCGTCCGTGTTGCTCCGGCGTCCGAGTCGGCAGGGACACCGACGGTGGGTGGTGGCATCCGGTTGGGGTCGGGGGTGGTCGTCACGGCGATCCGCGCTCCGAGCACACGGCTGCAGGTCTGGGTCCGGTCCGGGTCCAAACCGGCCGGGTCGACCCTCAACGTCGCCTCGCGAGCCTCGAACGAGTCAGGCCGTTGGGTCGACGCCACCTACGTCGGGTCCTACTCGAAGCTCGGCCTGACGGTAGTGAGGGTGCCTCAACTCGCGAACACCTCGGCCGACCGGGTCCGCCAACTCGACGACGACGGTGGCCAACTCGTCGACTACTCGCCGACCTCGACCCTCGGCGACACGGTGACGCTCGATCTCCCGGTCGGTTCGCCACGGTCGGCATGCCCCGGAGGCACCGCTCAACTCTCCCAACCGCGAGGAGCGACCGGATCGGTCGTGGTCGACCGCGACCGATCCGCGATCGTCGCGCTCGTCGTGCCGACGGGGACGGTCGGGGGTACGACCGCTGTCGTCGTCCCCGCGACGACGGCCCGAAGGGTCGGACAACGGATCGCCTCGGGCCGTGACCTCATTCCGGGCCGGTTGCCCTTCGGCGTCACCGAGAGTCCCGACGGCCTCATGGCGGACGTGAACTCGGGCACGAGTCGCCTCCTCGCCGTCGACCACCGAACCGTCGACGACAGCGCCTCGCTCGCAGCGCTCCTCGAGGGTCGCTTCCCGGGCGATCAGGTCTTCGTCACGTTGGCGGACGGAGCATCGACCCACACCATCGCCCAGGTGCTCGCGGCGGACCCGGCGAGCGTGCCCCCCACGACCGACCGCCTCGGGCCATCACCCGATGCCGCACTCACGAGGTGTACCCGATGACGGGCCACGAGCCGCCCTGGGACCATGGCGAGGGCGAAGGACCCGATCCCGACGGATCCGATCCCGAGGATCTCCTCGCATCGCTGCTCGAACAGCTCGGACCGATGCTGTCGGCGATGTCGGGCGGAGCTCCGGTGCTCGGAGGCTCGGCGGGGTGGGACCATGCCCGGCAGGCGGCCGGGGCCATCGCCACCGACGGGGCCGGCGAGGGCAACGTCGATCCCATCGTCCGCCTGCATTTCGAGCAGCTCGTCCGCGTCGCCCAACTGCAGATCGCACGGCATGCGGGGCCACTCCTGGCCCACTCGGTACCGGAGGTCGGGGTCCGTGCCGTCAACCGTCCCGAGTGGGCCTCGAACACGGTGGACTCGTATCGGACCCTGTTCGAACGGCTGTCCGGGGCGCTCGCGACGATGATGCGAGCACAACTCGACGAGCTCCGGGAGGAGGACCTCGACGCTCCCGAGATCGAGGAGTTGCAGTCGTTCCTGCCCCCGGGCTTCGACCTCGGAGCGATGCTCGCCGCCGCGTCGTCGATGTTCGGTCCGACGATGTTGATGACCCTCGCCGGGTCGGTGGTCGGCCAGCTCGGTCGCCGCGCCTTCGGTTCGTTCGACCTTCCGATCCCCCGTCCCGCCGACGAGCTCCCGATGGTCGTGCTGACCGCCGTGGACGGCTTCGGCGCCGATTGGAGCCTCCCGGCGGACGACGTGCGGCTCTACCAGTGCCTCCACGAACTCGCCCACCACGCGGTCCTCAGCCAACCCCACGTCGCCGAGCGGCTCCGTTCGTTGCTCGGAGCCCATGCGGACGCGTTCGAGGCCGACCCCGAACGCCTCGCGTCGTCCCTCGATGACATCGACCCCGAGGATCCCGAGGCCCTCGGATCGTTCATGCAGCGGATGAACGATCCCGAGCAGATGCTCAACGTGATCCGGTCCGACCGCCAGCGCGAGCTGCTCCCGCAGATCGCGACCCTCGTCGCCTGCGTGGAGGGTTTCACCGAATGGCTGCTCGACTCGATCGGTGCGCCGTTGTTGAGCGAGCACGCCCGGGTCGCGGAGGCGTTCCGACGCCGGCGGGTCGAGATCACCGCCGCCGGCCGCTTCGTCGAACGACTCTTCGGTCTCGAACTCACCCAGGACACACTCGACGCCGGCGTCGGCTTCATCTCGGGGATCGCGGCGCGCGGCGGTGACGCGGCGGTCGCGAAGCTGTGGTCGGACCTCGAGTCCCTGCCAACCCCCGCCGAACTGGCTGCACCCGGGCTCTGGATGGCGAGGGTGGGCCTCGACGCCGATCAGGTCCTGCCCGAGTTGGACGGCTCGTTCGAGGTACCCGACTTCCCCGATCTCGACAAGTAGACGCGCACACCGAGCCCGTCGCCGCGTCGCAGCACGACGGTCGGCTTCGAGGACGTCACGATCGCGGCAACGGCCATACCCGCCACGACGATCACCACCGCCGCGCCGACGCGGGCCGGAACGACGAGGATCGAGGTCGTCAGCGCCCCCACCACCCACACGACCTGGAAGATCGACTCCGCTCGAGCGAACACGCGGCAGCGTGCGATCTCGGGGATCTCCCGCTGCACCGAAGCGTCGAATGCCTGCTTGCCCAGCGCTGCGGCGACGGCGACACCGAAGCTCAGTACCGTGAACGCCGCAAGGCCCGAGCCGAGGAACGCAACGACCCCGGTGAGCATGGCCGTCGCGCCGGCGATCCCCAACAGCCGCTCCTCGGGGAACCGTCGGCGCAATGCGCTTGCCGCGGCGGCGCCGACCAGGCCACCCAGCACGGTCACGGTGATCACCACACCGAACCACCACGGCGGCGGCGCCGCCCCCGGCGGGTCGACGTTCACCCGGACGTCGAAGTGCGAGTAGATGCGCGCGGCGGTGAAGGCGGCCCGATCGGCGTCACTCACTCCCACCCCGCCGCGCAACTCGAAGGCCAACAGGAGGGTCACGAACCCGACGACGCCGCGAAGTAGCGCCATCGCGAACTGCGAGACAGCGAGGCCGTGGCCGATCAACCCCCGTCGCGCGGCCTCGCCGTCGGGACCCTCCGACGGGGGCGACGACGTGTAGGGCACGGGATCGATCGCCGGATGCGATGCGGTGTGCTCGTCGAGTGCGCCCTGTGTGGAGGGATGCAGGCGAATCGCCGCGACGGTCGCGGCGACGAAGGTCAGGGTGGTGACGGCGAGAACCCACTCGGGTCCCACGAGCAACGCAAGGCCACCGACGGGACCGGCGACGATCGCGGCGAGCGCGGCCAGAACCTGTAGCCGCGAGTTCGCCTCGACCAGCTCGACCTCGCCGACCACGGTGGTGGGCACCACCGCGGCACGGGCGACCTGATACGTCTTCGCTCCCACGAGCATCGCGAACGCCTCGACGTACAGGGCGAGGCTGCGGTTGATCACGGCGATGGTCATGGCGAGGGCGACCACCACGCGAACGGCGTTCGTGAGCCGGATCGCGGCACGGTGCCCCCCGCGGATGCGATCGACCATCGGGCCGATGAACGGGCCAACCATCGCGAACGGGGCCATCGTGAAGCAGAGACCGAGGATGACCTTCTCGCGGCCCTGCGCCGGGTCGACCTTGAAGAAGAACGAGCCGGCGAGGCTGATGACCACGAGGGTCTCCCCCGCGACGGTGAGCACATGGCACAGCGCGAGGCGACTGAACGGGGCGTCCCAATCGATACCCGACAGGACCCGTGCCGGCCATCGTTGCGTCGGCGAGGCCACGTCCACGTCGAGCGATGCTAGGGACCCGGCTGCACCGCGGAACGTTCGGCGACGTACTTGTATCCCACCCCTCTGACGGTGATGATCCGTTTGGGTGACGCCGGGTCGACCTCGATCTTGGAGCGCAGCCGCTTGACGTGGACGTCCAACGTCTTCGTGTCGCCCACGTAGTCGTGACCCCAGACCTGCGCGATCAACGTCGCACGCGACATCACCCGGGGGGTGTTCTCCATCAGTAGCAGGAGCAGTTCGAACTCCTTGAGCGGCATGGCGACCAGGTTCTCGCCGCGGTGCACCTCCCGACTGTCGACGTCGATGCGCACGTCGCCCACCTCGACCGTGTCCACCCCGGTTCCGGCGGCACTGTCCGCCCATTCGGCACGACGGCGCAACAGGCCTCGTACCCGGGCGACGAGCTCGCGGAGGCGGTAGGGCTTGGTGACGTAGTCGTCCGCCCCGACCTCCAGTCCCACCACGGTGTCGACCTCCGAACTTCGGGCCGTGACCATGACGATCGGTACCCGCGAGCGCTTCCTCAGCTCGCGACAGACGTCGATCCCCGACATTTCCGGAAGCATGACGTCGAGGATCACCAGGTCCGGGTCGATCGCGTCGAACCGTTGCACGGCCTCCACACCGGTCCGGCACACCTCCAGCGTGAACCCTTCACGCCCGAGGCCGACCTGCAACGCCTCGACGTAGGACTCCTCGTCCTCGACCAGCATCAACACCGGCTGGGGCCTCATCGCACCTCGCCGATCCGCCGCTCGCCCACTCCGCGACCGCCCTGTAGGAGGAGTCCCTCATCCGCGCCCCGCCCTCCCGCCTCTGCGGCAGCCAGGGGGAGGGACAACGTGAAGGTGCTGCCCACGCCCTCGCGGAGCGCACCGAGACCGACCCTCCGTGGTTCTGCGCGACGTGACGGACGATCGCCAGGCCGAGTCCGGTCCCTCCCGTGTCGCGACTACGCGCCCTGTCGACCCGGAAGAAGCGTTCGAACACTCGGTCGAGATCCCTCGTCGGAATGCCGTCGCCGTCGTCGGAGACCTCCAACTCGGCACGATCGCCGGCGAGGCGCGCCGACAGGCGAACCTCGCTGTGCGCGTGGCTGTACTTGACGGCGTTGTCGACCAGGTTCCCGAGCCCGCTCAGGAGCTGGCGACGGTCGCCGTACACGCTCAGGCCGTCCTCGACCTCGGCGCGGATGACGATCCGCCGCGCCCCCGCCGCCGCCTCGAATCGCCCCCGCACCTCCTCGAACAGCCGATCGACGGGGATGGAACCGGGAACCAGGTCGTTCGCGAACTCGATACGACTCAACTCGAGCAGATCATCGATCGTGCACGCGAGCCGCCGCACCTCCACACCCAAGCGCTCGGCGAGGCGGGTCATCGTCTCGGGATCCGAACCCTCGGCGATCGTGTCGGTGAGCAGACCGAGCGCTCCGACGGGGGTCTTCAGCTCATGGCTGATGTTCGACACGAAGTCGCGACGGATCCGATCGATCCGACGACGCGCGGTGATGTCCTCCACGACCGCAACCCCTGCGACCCCCTCGGCCGGCGCACCGTGCTCGCGAGCGAGCACCAGCGGTGCCGTCCGGATGCGGTAGGTGACCGGCGGCGGTCCGACGAAATCGACCTCCCGCTCGTTGGGTCGACCGTCGAGCGCCTCCGCGAGGCTCTCGATCATCGCGTGACGCACGAGGGGATCGCCCACCCGTGGGGGGTCGGCCGTGACCGGCCGAGACTCGTCGTCGGCCCCGAGGATGCGGGCGGCGACGCGGTTGCGGAACTCCACGCGGCGGTCGGGACCGGCGATGACGACACCCAGGTCGATGGCATCGAGCGCCGCGATGAGCCGGCCCAACTCGTCGCTGTCCGAACCCACGGGATCGTTCGTCGGGAACGGATCGGACCGATCCGATCGGAGGTGGTCCAGTCGGCGTCGCTGCGCCAGGAGCGCGACGGCCAACACCATCACGACGACCCCGAGCGCGACGGTGAGAACGGTGTGCATCGCGGGTCGGCCCTAGCCCGGGACCGGCCCTGCCGGACCCGTTCCAGTCCCGCCGTCGATCCCCGACGGGGACGCCGACCCGCCGATGCGTGTCTCCCCGTCGGCGACGGGAACGGCTCGGCGATGACGGGCCTCGACCCGCGCGAGTGCCGCATGTTCGGGGAGCCAGCCGGTGACCATGAAGTTGATCCGCTCACCCATGTTCACGGCATGATCGCCGATCCGCTCGTAATACCGGCCGATCAGCGCCATCTGCACGGCCATCCTCGTGTTGTCGCTGACGTCGGACCGGAACACGGCTTCGACGAAGTCGGTCTGGAGGTCGTCGAGCCGATCGTCGATGTCGTCGAGCGCCGCGGCGAGACCCCCGTCCTCGTCGACGAACGCATCGAGCGCCTTGCGCGTGAGCGACGCCGCCTCGATGCTCATGTCCTCGATCAGGCTGCGAACCACCGGTGGCATCGGCGAGTCGTAGACCCGGCGAAACGACTTGCAGATGTTGACCATCAGGTCGCCCGAACGTTCGAGCTCGTTCGCCATGTGCAGGGAGCACACCACGAAGCGGAGGTCCCGGGCCATCGGCTGTTGCAACGCGAGGAGGCGGTAGCAGCTCTCCTCGATGGAGACCGCCGCTACGTCGAGGATGTCGTCGTCGTCGATCATCCGCTGTGCGAGCTGGAGGTCGCGGTCGAGCACCGCCGCTGTTCCACGGCCGATCGTCTCGACCACGAGTGCACCCAGACGGACGATCTCGTTGCGCAGGTCATCGAGGGATTCGTGGAACTCGACGCGTAGGTTTCCCGCCACGGTCAACCCACCCGGCCGGTGATGTAGTTCTCGGTCCGTTCGTCGGCCGGCGTGCTGAAGATGGTCTCGGTCCGGTCGCACTCCACGAGCATTCCGGTCCGTCGGTCCCCGGTGTCGCTGACCTCCACCCCGAAGAACGCGGTCACGTCCGAGACGCGGGCGGCCTGTTGCATGTTGTGGGTCACGATCACGATCGTGTAGTCCTCGCGCAACTCGCGCATCAGATCCTCGACGCGGGCGGTGGCGATCGGATCGAGGGCGGAACACGGTTCGTCCATCAGCAGCACCTCGGGCTCGGACGCGATCGCGCGGGCGATGCAGAGGCGCTGCTGCTGGCCGCCCGACATTCCCATGGCCGAGCGGTCGAGGCGATCGCGAACCTCGTCCCACAACGCGGCACGTCGCAGCGACCGTTCGACGATGTCGTCGAGCTCGGATCGACGCTTCACTCCGCCGATCCTCGGCCCGTACGCGATGTTGTCGTAGATCGACTTCGGGAACGGGTTGGGCTTCTGGAACACCATGCCGATACGACGACGCACCTCGACGGGATTCACCGCCGGGTCGTAGAGGTCGACGCCGCGATATCCGACGCGGCCCTCGATCCGGGCACCCTCGATGAGGTCGTTCATTCGGTTGAAGCACCGCAGCACGGTGGACTTGCCGCATCCCGACGAGCCGATGAAGGCGGTGATCTCGCCCCGACGGATCGTCAGGTTGACGTCTCGCACGGCCCGGAACGTCGAATAGAGCACCGACAGTTCCTCGGTCTCGAACACGGCCTCGGTGAGCACCTCGGGGATCTCCTCGTGGGGAACGTCGACCACGGGCGTGGCCCGAACCGCATTCGCCGGGTCGGCGAGTCGCTGTTCGTTGATCGTCATGGATGTGACCACCTCGATTGCCGGTCGCCCACGGCGAGCGGGTGAGTTCGGCGCCCTCGGCGGCCGCCGGTGACGGGACGCGCGTCACGGTAGGGCCGATGCGCGAACCCGATCCACCGCGGGGATGAACCTGCGGTGAACAGTCGGCGAACGCCACCACCGGCTTCGGCCGAGGGGCTCCCGCTGATGTCCGCCCACCGGTCGGTACCATCACGCCGGTGAGCGCCGACCCCACTCGCTTCGTCAACAGGGAGCTGAGCTGGCTCGACTTCGACGAACGGGTCCTCGCGCTCGCCGAGGATCCGTCGACACCCGCGCTCGAACGTGCGAAGTTCCTGGCGATCTTCTCGGGGAACCTCGACGAGTTCTACCAGGTCAGAGTCGCCGGGCTGTACGACCAGATCGCATCGGGAGTTGCCGACCAGAGTCCCGACGGGCTCACCCCGGCCCAACAGCTCGACCTGGTCACCCGGCAGGTCAACGTGCTGACCAGCCGGGCCGCGCGCATCTTCGAACGGCAGGTCAAGCCGTCCCTCGCGGCGGCCGGCCTCGAGTTCGCCACATGGGACCAGCTCGACGAGGGGGAGCGGGCCGAGTTGACCGACGTCTTCAATCGCCGCATCTTCCCACTGCTCACCCCGCTCGCGGTCGACCCCGCACACCCGTTCCCCGAAATCTCCAACCTTTCGCTCAACCTGGCGGTGCTCGTCAACTCGCCCGACGATCCCACTCGTCGCTTCGCGCGCCTCAAGTTGCCGCCGTCACTACCGCGCTATCTCGTCACGACACGACGCCGGCGACTCGTCGCGCTGGAGCACCTCGTGGCCGCACAGCTCGGGCGCCTTTTCATCGGCTTCGACATCGGCGAGTGCGCGGTGTTCCGGGTGACGCGCAACGCCGATCTCGACCTCGAGGAAGGCGAGGCCGAAGATCTGCTGGAGGCGGTCGAGGTCGAGGTGCGCCGCCGACGTTTCGGCACCCCCGTGCGCCTCGAGGTCCCCGACACGATGAGCGAGGAGGTCGTCGACCTGCTGGAACGCGAACTCGACCTCGAACCGGGCCTCGTGCAGCGAAGCGCCGCGCCGGTGGACCTCGGAGGCCTCTGGTCCCTCTACACGCTCGACGTCGCCGACCTGAAGTTTCCCACGCTCGCCCAGTCCGACACCCGCGGCTTCCAGAGCGCGACCAACTCCGCGTCGAGCGTCTTCGCCACCCTGCGGAGGGGCGATGTGCTGGTTCAGCACCCCTACGACAACTTCTCGTCGTCGGTCGAGGAGTTCATCCGTCAGGCGTCGGTGGACCGCCGGGTCCGCGCGATCAAGATCACCCTGTACCGCACCACGGGAGACGGGGTGATCGTGTCGTCGCTGATCCGCGCTGCAGAAGCGGGGATCCAGGTGGTCGCCCTGGTCGAGTTGCAGGCCCGCTTCGACGAGACCAACAACATCGCCTGGGCCCGGGACCTCGAGCACGCGGGAGTGCACGTCGTCTACGGCGTCGTCGGCCTGAAGACCCACACGAAGATCGCGATCATCTCCCGTTCGGAAGGCGGCGAGGTGCGGTCGTACTGCCACATCGGTACCGGCAACTACCACCCGCGGACGGCGCGAACGTACGAGGACATCGGTCTGTTCACGTCCGATCCCGCCGTCGCTGCGGACGTGCACCACCTCTTCAACTTCCTCACCGGATACAGCCGAGGGGTCGAGTACCAACGCCTCATCGTGGCGCCCGACCACATGCGGACCGAGATCGCCGCGCTCATCGCCAACGAGCGACCCGAACCCGTGGGTACCACGCCAAGGGGCGAGGGACACATCGTCATGAAGTTGAACAACCTGGTCGACCCCCGGTTGATCGACGACCTGTACGCCGCGGCGGGCGACGGCGTCCGGATCGACTTGATCGTGCGCGGCATCTGCTGTCTCCGTCCGCAGGTACCGGGCCTCTCCGAGACCGTCACGGTCCGCTCAATCGTCGGCCGATACCTCGAGCACAGTCGCATCTACCGCTTCGCACACGGAGGACCCCGCGGAGGTGTACTGGTCGCCGTGGGCTCGGCCGATCTGATGCCGCGCAATCTCGACCGCAGGGTCGAGGCCCTGGTGAAGATCACCAACGACGCTCTGATCGGACGTCTCGACGGGATTGTCGAGGCACTGCACCGCGACAACGTGCGGGCCTGGACGCTCGAGGACCGCACCTGGCACAAGGTGCCCACCCCCGACGCACCCCCCGAGGCGGGCGACCTCGACGCGGATGTGGCGACGTGGACCGGGGAGGGCCCCGGCCCTCACCCCGATCGACCGTTCGAGGCCCACATCGAACTCCATCGCGCCACGGTGCCCACCCGGCCGGGGTCACCCCTGTGACGGCAACCGAGTCGTTCGACGACTCGGAAGTCGACGTCGAGGCCGCGGGTGGGATCGTCACGGACCATCGCGGCCGCGTCGTGATCGTGTACCGACCCCACCGCGACGACTGGTCGCTGCCCAAGGGCCACCCCGATCCCGGAGAGTCGTCGCTCGACGCGGCACTGCGCGAGGTGTGGGAGGAGACCGGCATGTGCGCCGTGGTCACGGCGGAGCCGGTCGAAACCCGCTATCTCGATCGACGCGGGCGTCGAAAGCGCGTCCGCTACTACCCGATGGTCCGCACGTCCGGCGGGTTCGTGCCCAATGAGGAGGTCAGCCGCCTGTTGTGGATCTCCGAGCCCATGACGGACCTGTTGACCTATCCGGTCGACCGCGACCTCATGGCGCGCTACTGGCGCACCGCTCAGCGCGAGAGGTAGGAATCCGCCAACTCAGGCGGGTCCCATGCCAAGACGATGTTCTCCCGTTCGGCATCGCGGATGACCCGCTCGCGATTGCGTCGAAACTGCGGATCGTGTGGGGGTACGAGCATCAGCCGAGCGTTGAGCCGACGGAAGAACTCGTCGACGACCGCCTTGTCGCCGAAGTCGGCACGGACGTCCCAGTGAGGTGCGACCGGCCCCTGGTAGACCACGGTGACCGCGGCGATCGGCGGTTCGGTGTGCACGGGTACGTCGGACATGGCGCCCGAGTGTAGACCCAACCCCTGCGCGCGACGCGGTCGAGGTGGCGGGGTCCGGGACGATCGCGCCCTCAGCCTCCCCGCCGACCCAGGGTCACCGAGACGTCACGGCGCTCGCCCATCCGCACGACCGTGACCGTGAGCTTGTCGCCGGGCTGGTGGCGTCTGATCGCGGCGCCGACAGCTGCGTTGGACTCCACGGGAGAGCCGTCGATCGCGACGATCACATCACCCTGTGCGAGCCCGGCCTGTTGGGCACCCGACCCGGCGGTGACCTGGGAGACGAACGCACCGGAGTCGACCTCGACCCGGAATCGGTTGACAGCGTCCGGCGTGAGGTCGGCGACATCGATCGTGGACACGCCGAGGAACGCTGTTTCCGAACTGACCTCGCCTCCCTGGGTCTCGATCTGCTTGATCCGATCCTTGACGCCGTCGATGGCGAGTGCGAACCCTACGTTCTGGCTGTTCTCGATGATGGCTGTGTTCACCCCCACCACCTGACCCTGCGCATTGACCAGCGGGCCTCCGGAGTTGCCCGGGTTGATGGCGGCGTCGGTCTGGATGAGGTTGTCGAGCTTCTCTCCCTGGGCGTCGAGGGAGCGGTCCAACGCCGACACGATCCCCTTGGTGACGCTGGGCTTGGCGCCGAGGTTCAGCGCGTTGCCGATCGCGACCACGTCGTCGCCGACCTGTAGGTTGGCGGAACTGCCGAGATCGGCGGGGACGGACTTCTTCGGCTCGAGTGGACGCACGAGTGCGACGTCGGCGTCGGGGAACCCGCCCAGCAGCTTCGCCGGCCGGACCTCGCCATCCGCGAACGCGACCTTGATGGTACTGCCGGCTCCGACGGCGTCGGCCACGACGTGGTAGTTCGTGAGGACCGTTCCCTCATCGTCGACCACGATCCCCGAACCGGCCGCCTCGCCGTCGGCCGCGTCGTGGATCTTGATCGACACCACCGAGGGTCCGACCTTGTCGAGGAGTTCGCCGACGTCGAGACGCTTGCCCCGGATCTGATTCGACGGGCGACTCGATGAGGAGGCCGCCGTCGCGACCGTCGAGTGGGTGCGGTCCGACGCGAGGTAGATGCCGCCCGCGCTCAACGCGCCGACCATCGCTCCCACGAGCGCGCTGACCGCCACGACGGTCCACCAGCGCCCACCACGCCGGTCCCCGGTCGCCGGTGCCGCCGGCCATTCGGTCGGTGGAGTGGCGTCGCCACGTTCGGCGGGGAAGGCCGAACTCGACGGTGTCGCACCGGCCGGCAGCCGGTACAGCGGTGGGGCGGACGGATACTCCGAAGCCCCCTCCCCGACACCGCCCGCGGTCGGGTCCGGTGACACCCAGGCCTGGGGCGGGGCCGGCGGAACCGTCAGTGGTGGCGGCGCCAACGCCGGATCCGGAGGAGTCGACCCGGGGCGGGCACCGCCCCGGGTCGGGGAGACGGGCGGAGCGGGCACCCACTGCGGGGGTGCGGGCGCAGCAGGGGTGGCGGGAACGCCCCAAGCCGGTGGCGCCGACGCGGAAGCGGACGTGGCGGTCGAATCGGGATCGAGTTCGGAATCGGGTCTCATTGGAACTCCTTGTCCACGGCCAGTATTGCCACGATCGGGCGACGGTGATGGCGCCGCGCTGTGATCGCGTTCAGTCCGACCACCACGACCGACGGCGGGAACAGCCCGGCGCTCCGACCGGTTGTACGAAGCGTCACCGTCGAGTCCGCCACCCGTTGGGCGCGGCCCGGGCGCTGAGAGGGATCTCAGAGCGTCAGGTGCCCCAGGGGCCCGCACGGGCCAACCTTGTACCGATGACGTCGCCTATCCGTCGGCGACCGGAGGCCACCATGAGCACCAGCGACTATCCAGATACCAGTTGGATGAGCGACGGCAACTGCGCCCACCGCGAGCCGTCGATGTTCTTCCCCTCCGACGGGGTCGGGGTCGAGATCGCCAAGAAGGTGTGCGTGGACTGCCCCGTGAAGGTGCAGTGCCTCGAGTACGCCATCGCCGAACGCATCGACCACGGTGTGTGGGGCGGGGCCTCAGAACGGGAGCGCCGACGCATCATCCGAGCACGATCGGGCCGGGACCGCACCGCGGTCGGAGCCTGAGGTCGACCGCGGACGGTTCGCTCCGGTCGGTTGTCTCAGGTCTTGTCGGCTGGGCCGGGTTGGTCGGTCGATGACGACTCGTCGGAGGACTCGTCGCCAGGATCGGCCGCGCCATCCTTGAGCCCCGCCTTGAACTCCCGTTGCGCCGAACCCAACGAGCGCGCCAGTTGGGGAAGCTTCGCTCCCCCGAACAGCAAGAGCACCAGCAGGCCGACGACCACCCATTCGATTCCATCCGGCATGCGGCCCACCTTACCGAGGTGCGAATCCCCACGGTACGCGAGGGGACCGCTCCGGATCGGGGTCCGGGGCCCCGTGGTCGAATGTCGAAGGTGATGGATTCGGCGACGGCCCGTGAGCGGGGCCGCGCGGCCCGCCAAGCGGTCGACCCGGCCCTACAACGCTCCCGCGCAAACGAACTGGCGTCGGTGTCCGCCGCGGCGCTGTTCCCCTTCGTGGGGCAAGGCGACGATCTGACCTCGAAGGTGCTTGCCGGCTACGTCGCCACCGACGGCGAATTGGACCCTTCGGCCACGCTGAGCCACGCGGCACGCCTCGGTGCGACCATCGCCTTCCCGGTTGTCGGGCAGCGATCCACGATGCGGTTTGTCGCAGTCGACGCCGCGACACGATGGGGCACGAATCGCTTCGGTATCGCCGAACCGGAGAGCGGGGCCGAAATCGGGGTTGCCGACCTCGACGCGGTGTTGGTCCCCTGCACCGCCGTCGATCGGAGTGGCCACCGCGTCGGGCGGGGGGCCGGATACTACGACCGGGCGTTCACCGGGACGCCGGGACGCGCGTTCGGGCCCATCCTCGTGGCCGTCGCCCATGCCGAGCAGGTGATGACCGCCATTGCGGTGACACCGCACGACGTGGTCATGGACGCGGTCGCAACCCCCGAGGGGTTCCACTGGACGGGCCGGTCCCGCCGCTGAACGTTCGGTCGGAGCGGCCCGCGGGGCAGCGAGGTCAGGCCGTGCGGCTCTGGTCGGCCGAGCGGCTCTGGGCGGCGCGCTGACGACGGATCGTCCTGCGCTCGCGTTCGCTCATTCCACCCCAGATCCCGAACTTCTCGGAGTTGCGGAGCGCATACTCCAGGCAGTCGCCGCGAACCTCACAACCCTTGCAGACCGTCTTGGCCTCCCGGGTCGACTCGCCCCGTTCCGGAAAGAAGAAGTCGGGGTCGATGCCCAGGCAGTTCGCCTGCTTCTCCCAGCCGTCCCTCGGTGCTTCACTCATCTGCCAGCCGCTCCAAATGTGTCGAGCCCCCGACGTGGTCCCCCACCCCCCGACGCGCACCCGGGTGGGGCCGCCGACGCAGTTGGGGAAGAAACGCCGTTGGACGTGCAAACAACAACCTGGACCATCATTGTCGTGCGGTGGGGTGGGCGCAAGGTGAAATTCGCGCGGATCGTCTGCGTAAGACCACCCAGCGCATCCGGCCACGACCGCTTCGGACCAACCCGGCGATGGACGATCAGCGCGACCCGATCCTTCGTGAATGATGTCGCAGGAAGTCCACGAGCACGAGGTCGCCGAGGTCCTCGGCCGAACTGAAGAACGCCCGACCCTTGTTCAATTCGGTCATCCGTTCGACGAAGTAGCGCAATCCGGCATCGGGGTACAGCATGAACGTGTTGACCCGAATGCCGTCACGGGTGCATCGGGCCACCTCCAGCAACGTCTCGTCGATCGTCTCGCGTGGGTGGGTAGTCGAAATGGGCGATCCCCGTTTCATCGAGGATGGCCGTGGGCTCCCCGTCGGTGATCATGACGATCTGCCGCGTACCCTGGCGCCCCGCGAGGAACCGTCTGGCCAGCATGAGCGCGTGTTGGATATTGGTGCCGTAGTCGTAGTCCCAGGACAGCGTCGGAATGTCGGTAGGGGCGACCAGCCGTGCGTACTTCCCGAACCCGACCACCGCCAGGTCGTCGCGGGGGAACCGACCGCTGATGAGCGCGTGCAGTGCGAGCGCGACCCGCTTTGCGGGAAGGAACGTCCCCCGCATCTCCATCGACAACGACAGGTCGAGCATCAGGACAGTGGAGGTACGTACGGCCAGGCGCGTCCGCTCGATCTCGAAGTCCTCCGGACCCAGCCGCACCGGTGTGCCGACACCCCCGGCCGCCACGGCGTTGGCAACCGTCCGCCCGATGTCGAGATTGAAGGGGTCCCCCCACTCGTAGGGTTTGGTCTCGTCGGTTCGTTCGTGGCCGACGCCGAGTTGTTCGGCGTCGTGACCACCGAGCAGGTCACGGTCGAGGTTCGTGAACAGCGCCTCCAGCGCGCCCGCGGCCAGGCGGCGGAGGCCTTCGGGTGTCATCTCCAGGCGACCGTCGCGTTGTTCCGCGAGACCCGCCTCCTCCAGCGAGCGCGAGAGACGGCGGAGCTGGTCGATCGAGTCCGCCTCATCGCGACCGAGCAGATCCCGGACCCGCTCCAGATCGATCTCGTCGAGCGAGGACGGCGAGGGTGAACCACCGAGGATCTGCTCCAACGCCCCGAGCTCGTCCAACTCCGACATCGCGTCGAGCGCTCCGGCGAGGTCGAGTGGGTCCATTCCGGAGAATTCGTAGGACTCCTGCCATCCCATCCGGGGGAAGAGCGAGCGGAGGTGTCCGCCGAGCTGGTCCATCTGCCACTGGAGGTCCATGTCGGCCATAAGCTCGTCGGACAGGTCCATGAGCTGTCGTCGCTGCTCGGGCGTCATCGAGTTCATCAACGCCGACATCGCCGACATCCGGCGTGCCATCGTCTCGAGCAACTCGTCGAGGTTCGTCGGATCCTCCGGGAACAGGTCGCCGAACCGCTCCATGAACGAGTCGAAATCGGGTTCGCGACCCGCCTCCCTGTCGGCCAGCATCTGGTTGAGCTCGGCCAACATGTCGAGCAGGTGCGCCTTGTCCTCCGGTCCGAACCGCCGCACGGCCGCGGACATTCGATCGACCGTCTGGGTCATGAGCTCGCGTCGGAGCCGGTCGAGCAGACGCTCGAACCGCTGTGCCGACTCGGTATCGGCGAAGGGGTACTGCTGTAGGGCTCGCACGCGGCCGGCGAGGTCGTCGGGGAGCAACTCGAGTTGCATCCGTCGCTCGGTGTCCTCCTCCGCGAGCCCGTCCCGCTCGGCATCCACGATCTCGCGGAGTTCACGTGCGATCTCGTCGAAGACGCCACCGAGGTTGTGGCGGTCGAGGATGTCGTCGCGTCGCCGCCGCATCGCGTCGAGCAGGTCACGCAACCCGCTGATCCGCCGTCCGTCCCGAGTCGTGAACCCGTCGTTCATCATTCGACGTAGAGCCGCGTTGAGATCGCCGTGGTACACCAGGTCGTCGGCCGCCTCGTCGAGGATCGCGTCGGCGTCGAGCTCGTAGCCGGTCTGGGTCCCGTCCCACGGCGAGTAGCGAAACCGGGTGGCGGACATGATCCGACGCTATCGAGCACCGCCCTCGGCCGCCCGCCGCGACGCCGGGCGCGCCCCCGGACCGACCCGGCGTCGCGTCAGCCGTTGAGCCGCTGGTCGAGCCGGTGCATGACCTCCAACTCGACGTCGTCGATCCGCGTCCGGGCGAATCGGGTGGTGGTGCGCCACACGAGCACACCGACCATCAGATGCACCGCGGCGATTCCGAGGTATGCGAGCCACTCCCCACGCTGGGAGGTCCAGCGGAGTCCCAGCTCAGCGGGTGCGACCAACACTCCCCCGGCGACCAGGTAACCCATCCCCGCGATCGCGGCGAGGCAGCCGGTCCCCTGCATCGACTGGCGGGACCCGAACGGGTTGCCGGAATCGGGGATGGGGGTGGCGAGCATGGGCGACACCACCGAACCCAGACCGACCAACGCGGGGACGGCGCCGAGCATCGCGATCGTCGCGCCCAGGAGGTCGACCCATTCACCCGAGACCACCGCGAGAACCAGCGCGCTGCACACGAAGGGGACGGCCAACGCGATCGACGCGAGCATCTGACGGGCAACCCACCTCGCTGCCGGCGGTGGTCCGATCGACACCTCGATCCAGAACGCCGCGGGATCGACGCCGAGTTGGTTCGAGCCGTACTGCAGGGCGAACATCGTCGCCACGGGCGCGGCCAAGGGCGTTACGACCTTCGCCGCCGTCAGCACGATGACCACGTAGACGACACCGAGGATGGTCCCCGCAGCGAGCGCCGTCCGGCGGCCCGGCGAACGGCGAAGGTAGAGCAGTTCCCGCGCGACGGCCGCGCCCGACGGTGTCGGGGGAACCCGCGACCGGACCGCACCCGCGAACAGCGGCATCGACCCCCCGGCGACCGTCGCCGGTCGTGAGCCGACCACATCCATCGGCTCGGCGATCAATCGTCCGATCTGGCGGGACCACCACGCTCCCGACAACCCGACCATCGCGGCCGTGACCACGATGCGCCACAACGCGGCGGCGACCTCACCACGTCCGGCCAGGAGGATCGCCTCTCCCGCCAGGCCGGGCGGGGTCCAACGAAGGACTCCGATCGCCGCGTCGATCTGGTCGATGGTCAGGAAGCGGATGAGCTGTGCGCCGGCGAACACGACCGAGCCGCCCAGGACCGCTACGAGGGTCGCCGCATCGCCTCCCCGTCGCGATCGGGCCAACCTCGCAAGGGTCGTCGCGATCGCGCGACTGCCGACGAGCGCCAGGAGCAGACCCACGGCCACAGCGACCGCCACCACCGGCACGACCGTCAGCGAACGGGACGCCCCGACCAGGAGGCCCCCCATGCAGCACATGACCACCGCTGGAGCGATCCCGACGAAGCCGGCCGCGATCTGCCCGGTGCGGAGCTGGCGAGGGTGAGGGGGAGCAGCGAGGCGGAGGGGGTCCACCGTCTCGTCGACCCCGCCGGCGAGCACCGGACCGAACCACCAACCGAAGATCAGAGCGAAGCAACCGCCGACGATCACCCGGAACTGACCGGCATCGTCCCACAAGGCCCGGACCCGGATGCTCACGGTCAAGCCGACCACCGCGCACAGGACGCCGGCCACGAACGACACGACGAACCCGACCGTCGCCCAGGGGCTCCGAGTGCGTCGACGCAACCCGTTGCGGAGCATCCGCCACTTGAGCCCGACGAACAAGGCAATCAACGAACGGTCCGCCAACGCCGCGTCGTGACCCGTCCGCCGCGGTGCAACCGGCGGCCCCGACCCGGCGACACCGTCCGAAGCGGCGGCACCGGAGGGGATCACGACACCGCCGGCGGCTGAGACGACATCTGCGGGGACAACCATCGGAGGGTGTGGCCGCGCACCGCACCACCGACCGCCTCGATGAACACGTCCTCCAGCCGCCGACCGTCGCGGACCGCCTCCACCGAACCCGAACGGACGACCCGTCCTGCCGCAACGATGGCGAGGTGGTCGCACAGCCGCTCGACCGTGTCCATCACGTGACTCGACAGCACCACCGTCCCTCCGCCGCGGCAGTAGGACCGCAACAGGTCGACGATCGTCCGCGCCGAGACGGGGTCCACCGACTCGAACGGTTCGTCGAGGAACACGACGTCGGGCGTGTGCAGGAGGGCGGCGGCCAGGGCGACCTTCTTACGCATACCCGTCGAATAGTCCGCGATCAGCGTCGCGGTGTCGGCGTCGAGCTCCAACACCGCCAACAGGTCGTCGCATCGCCGCCCCACCTCGGCCGCGTCGAGACCCCGCGCCATGCCGACGAAGTTCAACAGTTCGCCGCCGGTGAGTCGCTCGAACAGCGGAAGGTCGTCGGGCAGCACCCCCAACAGGGACTTGGCGCGACGTGGATCGGTCCACACCGGGAAGCCCTCGACCCAGACGCCGCCCTCGTCCGGTCGCAACAGCGCGGTGCACATCTTGATGGTGGTGGACTTCCCGGCCCCGTTGGGGCCGACCAACCCGAAGAACGATCCGCGAGGGACGTCGAGGTCGATCCCGGCGACCGCCACCTTGTCGCCGAACCGCTTCTCCAGCCCTCGGACGACTACGGCGCGAGGGTCGCTCATCGGTGTTGATAGCGCCGCCGGCCGCCGGCCGCAACCTTGTTGAGCCGCTTGGACAGGTGCAGACCCTCCAGGATCAGCTCCACCGCCGACGCGAGGTGCTCGGGGGTGTCGCGTGTGGCGAGACGACGCGCGGCGCTGTCCAACGCCGGCATCGACGCCCGCAGTGCCGCGAAGTCGGCGCCCGAGACGTCCTCGCCGGTCTCCACCGGATCACGGTCCTCGAACGCGGCGACGACGGCGCCCAGGTCCACAGGGTCGACGCGCTCTCGGAACACCGTCAGGACCGCACCGTCCACCAGGTGGGTCAGTACGGCGCCGTCACGGGAGTCGTCGAAGGTGTCCAGTTCCACCTTGCCGCCGGTGGACGCCGCCATGGCATCCAGATCGCAGATCCGGGGGACGACGCGGGCCTCCCCGGCGTGGAGCGCCCGGCGCACGGCGTTGGCGGTCAGGGTCTCCACGTTGGAGATGCTCAGGCGCACCGAAACCCCGGAGCGCTGGTTCACCTTGGGGCTCTGCCGGGCGAGGTGACTCAACGTCGCCACGATCGCCGACATGTAGGAGGGCACCTCGACCGTCAAGCCGGCAACCGAAGGGTGCTGCGCCTCCTGCTCCATGATCTCCATCTCGGTGGCGACCTCTAGCGGGTAGTGGGTCCGGATCTGGCTGCCGAAGCGGTCCTTCAACGGCGTGATCATCCGGCCGCGGTTGGTGTAGTCGTCGGGATTGGCCGAGGCCACCAGCATCACGTCGAGCGGGAGTCGAACCTTGTAGCCCCGGATCTGGACGTCGCGCTCCTCCAGGACGTTGAGGAGGCCCACCTGGATGCGCTCCGCGAGGTCGGGCAACTCGTTGATCGCGAAGATCCCACGGTTCGTCCGCGGAACGAGGCCGTAGTGGAGGGTCAGCTCGTCGGACAGATAACGCCCCTCCGCCACCTTGATCGGGTCGACCTCGCCGATCAGGTCCGCGATGGACGTGTCGGGAGTCGCCAGCTTCTCGCCGTAGCGGCGGCTCCGGTGCAACCACTCGACGGCCGTGTCGTCGCCGTACTCGGCGACCAGGTCGCGGGCGTAGCGCGACACCGGATGGTAGGGATCGTCGTTGACCTCGCTGCCGGCAATCACCGGGGTGTACTCGTCCAACAACCGGACCAGCGAGCGGATGATCCGCGTCTTTGCCTGGCCGCGTTCACCGAGGAAGACGACGTCGTGACCGGCGAGGATCGCGTTCTCCAGCTGGGGGATCACGGTGTCCTCGTAGCCGCGGATCCCCTCGACGAGCGGGCGCCCCTCGCGGATGGCCGACACGGCGTTGGCCCTCATCTCATCGACGAGGGGGACCGAGTGCCATCCCTCCGCGCGCAGCGCGCCGATCGTGGCGGGTCGGGAGGGCTCGGTGACGGACATGACGGCAACCTAGGCGTTGGCCCCCTCGGCCGCGCCGCACGTCCCGATCACCGCGCGGATGCAGTGGGTTCGGTTCCTCCATGCCGCCGGGAGCGCCCGGTCGGACGTGCCCGCTGTGTGGCACGCGCGATCGCCACCGGTAGCATCCCGGTCCTTCTCCCGTCGTCCGATCCCGAGGAGCAACGACCGTGACCCGCCCGACCACCTCCATCAATCCCCGCGTTCGCGGGTCGCGTCGCCGGATCCGCCGAACACTCGGGGCCGCGACGACACTCGCCGTCGTCGCCACGTCCCTCCTCGTGGGTTCGCCGGCCGCATCGGCCCAGGTCGACCCGAGCACCGTCGCTCCCTCCACCGCGCCCGCACCGGAACCCGCACCCGCTCCACCCGGTCCACCGGTGTTGTTCTTCCTTCCTCTCACGGGGGGAAACCTCGGCCGCGGAGCCACGGGACCCGAGGTGTTCCTCATGCAGATCACGCTGGTGTCGCGGGGTTTCTGGCTCTCCGACTTCCCGGGCGCGTTCGGTGAGTCGACGCGACACGCACTCGTCGCGTTCCAGAAGTACTTCGGTCTCGGGCGTACCGGTGTGCTCGATCCGTTGACCCGGTTCGTGCTCGGCGCCCGGATCGACCGCGTGGTTCCCGCCCGTCCGCGGCCGGGTCGGGCGATCGAGGTCGACCTGGGTCGCCAGATCGCCAACATCTCCGAGAACGGTCAGACGATCTGGGTGTTCGACATCTCCAGCGGCGCCCGACGGACACCGACCCCGCGTGGCACCTTCCGGATCCAGCGGCAGATCAACGCCATGCGAACCTCCCGCCTGGGCAAGCTCTGGCGGCCGAAGTATTTCACCGGTGGGTACGCGTTGCACGGGTCACCCAGTGTCCCCGCCCATCCAGCCAGCCACGGTTGCGTGCGCCTGACCAACCAGGAGATCAACTTCATCTGGGACAGCGGCCTCGCCCCGATCGGAACGCCCGTCACCGTCTTCTGACCCGTCGCCGGTCGCCGGTCGCCGTCCCGCCGCCCCCCTCACCGGTCGCCGCTCCGCTGTTTTGTCGCGCGAAGTCGCGCCTCCGGCGCGACTTTCGCGCGACAAACAGACGGGGGTCGGGAACCGTCCGGGGTTGGGAACCGTCCGGCGGCGCGGCCACCGATGTCCGACATCGATACACGACGCCCGGCCGGGGACGCCCGGTAGGCCGCGGCCGAGCGAAGTGCCTCGAACACGACTGGAGGGGGACGGCCCATGGGCCGTCCCCCTCCAGTGTGAGGATCGTCGGTGTCGAACCGTCGATCAGTTGTACACGGGGCAGCCCACGATGCCGGGCAGGATGAGCGTCGCGAGCGGACGGGCCAGGATGCTGCCCCCGGTGAGCTGCACCTTGGAGCAACCGCCACCGCTGTTCATGTAGAAGTCGGCCTCGAGGTAGGTCGAGATGCCGACGATGGACAGGTAGAACCCGACGTGGGTGCCACGCAACCCGGCCGCCTTGCTCAGCGTCATCCGAGCACTCGCCACCTCGATCGAACCGATCCGGAAGCGACCCGACCCCGACAGCGACCACGACGGCTCGTTGCGAGACGAGGTGAAGGTGCCGTTGATGTCGATGCCCAACGGGAAGTTCGACGTGGTGATCCTGCCCGTTCCCGACAGGGCCACCTGGTCGGTGCCCACCAGGATGTGACCGGAGAAGTTGGCCACTCCCCAGGTGTCGAGCAGCATCGAGCCGTTCACGTCGCCTTCCAGCGAGATGAGCGTGCCGTTCGGCCCGAAGAGCGCCGCCACCGAACCGGAGACGTCGGCGGAGCTGCCGATCTTGATCGCCCCGGCGAAGTTGAGCGCCAGCGGGTTGCCGTAGGTGCTGCGGATGCCGAAGTTGGCGTTGGTGAGCGTGATGTCGCCGAGGTTGACCGCCCCGGTAACCGCTGCATCGAGCTGGACCTGATCGGCCCGACCGTCGGTGATGATGATCGCACCGTCGATGTGGCCCGCGAAGCCCGCGGCGACGAGGTCGGCGGACAACTCCAGGGTGGTGGTCGCGCCGTCGATCTCGACGAGCGCGTTGCCGGACGCCTTGAGGGTGCCCAGCTGGAAGTCACCGGTCACGACGGTCCGGACCTGCCCGCCGATGATCTCGGTGGACAGCGTGCCCTTCACGCCGACGGTGGTGCCGTCGTCGAGGGTGCCCGAGAACTCGCCTGCTCCCTCGATGCTGAGGTAGGGCGTGTAGGCAGTGATCCCGTCCCACACGATCGACCCGTTGAACCGCACCGAGTTGGGCCCCTGGGCGATGTCGAGCTTGCCGACGAAGGTCGCCTTGTTGGTGGCGAGGGTGAGCGATCCGGCCGCGTCGTTGACGACAAGGTCGCCGATCACACCCGAGGCGCTGAACGACACGGCTGTCTCGGCGGCATTGCCCTCGAGGTGGACGTTTCCGGTGAGGTCGATCTTCTTACCGCCGGCCTGGGTGCCGATCAGGCGGGCGTTGACGTCGGCCTTGGCCGAGACGAGGGCGCCCGCCTTGTCGAAGGCGATGTTCACGGTTCCCGATGCGGTGCTCGGACCGATCTTGAGCGTCCCTGCGACCGATGCGCTGACGCCGGTTGCCGGCGACGCCTTCAACGAGACCGCGGCACTGGTGACGGTGATGTCGCCGACCTTCACGGTCGACGCGCTGGCCGACATGGTGAGTGTCGGAACACCGGATGCGACCGCGAGTGCCCGAGAACACCACCGGCGACGTGGTCACACCGGGAATGGTGAGCCCGCTGGACGAAAGGCTGATCGACCAGTTCTGCAGGTTGGACACATGACCGGTGAAACCGATGGTGGACGTCGTACCCGACAGCGTCACGGCGACGTTGCCGCTGACGGAGATGCCGTTGACGTCGATGGAGGCGTTGAGCGACCGCAACTCGACGTTGTCGAGCACCGGCTCACCCGCTCCGATCTGATCACCGGTGACGGCCGCGACCTTGTCGGTGTTGGTCGTGCCCTGCTCCTTGGCGACCTCGTCACCCTGTGCCAGCACCGCGCTGTCGAGCGCGACCGAGGCGTCGGCGTCT
This sequence comes from Microthrixaceae bacterium, assembly GCA_041394325.1. Lineage (GTDB taxonomy): Bacteria > Actinomycetota > Acidimicrobiia > Acidimicrobiales > Microtrichaceae > JAWKIJ01. The sequence goes on along the minus strand of JAWKIJ010000001.1, from coordinate 1,299,226 downwards.
GTGCACGAGGACCCGACCCGGGTCGTGTCGGCTGCGAACGCGACCACCTCGGGCTTCACGAGCACGGCGTTGTCCACCGCGGGTGGCGCCGTCTCCACCTTGTCCCAGAGCTGGCAGAACTGCTCCTGGCCGGGCGGCGTCGTCGGCGTGGACGGTGAGCAGGCAACCGCGGTGCCCGTCATCGCCACGACGCTGGCGAGTGCGCCGAGGCGGATCAATCCCGCGGATCGGCGTCGTGTACCGGAAGCGCCTGCCTTCGGCCGAGCGCGGACGAGACGTCCCATTTCTTCCCTCCCTGCGTCACGTGGTGTCGTGACCCCTCCAGTATACTTTGCGCGAACGACATTCAGTCGCCCTTGTCCAAGGGTTTACGATGTCGTGATATCCGCCAACGTCTGGCGAACCCAGGGGAGGAAGACGTGCGAATCAGAAACCGACGCGCCACATGGCGTTTTGTCGGGACGGCGTTGATCGGTGCGGCGGCCTTGTCGCTCAGCGGTTGTCCGCCAACCGAACCACCTACGTCCACCACCACGACGATCGACCCCGGCCCGCCGGTCGCCGTCGCCAGCGCGACGCCCACCATCGGCGACGCCCCGCTGACCGTCAACTTCGACTCGGTGGCCTCGACTCCCGGCACCGGGACCGGCCTCACCTATTCGTGGGACTTCGGCGACGGCAGTGCCCCCGAAAGCGGTTCGAGCGCCACCCACGTCTACAACGCGGTCGGCAACTACACGGCGCGGCTCACCATGGCCAACTCGTTGGGCACCTCGACCTCCCCGGGGATCGCGATCACCGTCAACGTCGACCCGAACCCCAAGTACTACGTGCGGACGGGTGGCGCCACCGGAGCGAGCTGCGGTCCCAAGGCCAATCCGTGCGCATCCATCACCGAGGCGATCGCCAACGCCGTCACCAACGGCGTCAAGATCGTCCGGGTCGCAGGTGGGAGCTACACCGGTCCGGTCACCGTCCCCTCGAACATGACCGTCGACGGCGGTTGGCTGGCGGACTTCAGCGACTACGGGTCCTCCGAGGTGACCACCGTGTACGGCACGGGCACCGCGGCCGCCGTCACCTTCAACGGGGTGAGCGGGTCGACCGTCACGGGCGTGTCCGCGATCGGCGTCGCCCGCACCTCGGGTGACGCGGTCGGCGTGGTGATCACCGGTGGGTCCACCTCGGTAACCGTCGGCAACCCCGACGGCCCGCGGACCATCGTCAGCGGTGGAACCGGCCCCAACGCCACCGGCGTGCTGATCACCGGCGGCTCCAACGCCACGGTCGTCAACGCGACCGTGAACAGCGGGACCCCCGTCGGTGCCGGCGGCAGCGCCTATGGCGTCCGCGTCCTCGGCCTGTCGGTGGCCAACGTCACCCTCTCCGAGGTCACCGCCCAACCGGGGATCGCCGGCAACAACGGCAACCTCTCCACGCCCGGCCAGGCCCGCGGCGGCGACGGCGGCGGCAACGGCGGCAACGGTTGCGGACCGGATTGTGCCGGGAGCCCCGGCGGTGGTGGCGGCGGCACCGCCTACGCCGGTGGCAACGGCGGCAGAGGCGGCCACTGGTACACCGGCGGTGCGGCCGGGAGCAACGGCGCCGGGCCTGCAGCCGGCGGCGGTGGCGGCGGCAGCTGCGGCTCCGCCTTCGGTTGCGGTACCGAGGGCAAGGGCGGCGGCGCCGGCGGCGCCGGTGCGGCCGGTGCGGCCGGTGCGGCCGGAAGCAACACCCCGGTGGCGAACGACGTCTGGACCCCCACCAATGGCACTGCGGGCACCGCCGGCCAACCCGGTAGCGGCGGTGGCGGTGGCGGCGGCGGCAAGTCCGCCAGCGCCTCCGGTGGTGGCGGCGGCGGCGGCGGCGCCGGCGGCAACGGCGGCGCCGCGGGTACCCGTGCCGGACAGTCCGGCGGTGGCTCCTTCGGCGTCTACGCCAGCAACGCGACGGTCAACGTGGCCTCGTCGTTGGTCACCTCCTCCGCCGGCGGCGCCGGTGGTGCCGGCCAACCGGCCGGTCGCGGCGGCAACGGCGGCGGCGGCGGCAACGGCGGCGACAAGTCCTGCTGTGAAGCGGGCGGTGGCGGTGGCGGTGGCGGCGGCGGTGCCGGCGGCGGCGGCGGCGGTGCCGGTGGCGGGGCCGGCGGTCCGTCGATCGCCGTGTACCACAACGGTGTCGGCACGCTCACCACAACGGGCTCGTCGTTCACCCGTCCCGCGATCCCCGCGCCGGGCGGTCAGGGTGGTGCCTACGCCGCCCCGGCCAGCGGCGGTGCCGGTGGCCTTCCGGGCAACTGTGCGCTGATCGGCGGCTGCGGTGGCGGTCGTGACGGCTACACCGCCGGCAACGGCAACACCGGCCCCGCCGGTGCGACCGGCCCCAACGGCCAGATCTACCGGGTGTACAACAGCGGGACCATCACCCCCTGATCCCGTAGATCCCGTCGGGGATCCAACTCACGGCACCGACAGGTGCCACTCCATGCCGGGGCCGCCTTCGGGCGGCCCCGGTCGCGTCCGGGTGGTCGCGAATGCGACCGAGGTGCGGTGATGGCGGTAGGTTGCAATGGTTGAGAGCACGCTCAGGAACGAGACGGGAGTACGGCGCGTGGCACAGACCATGAAGCGGCCCGGCGCCGAGGCGCCGGTCGTCAACCCCAGGCCGAAGAGGGCGGCACCCTGGCCGGTGACCTTCTACCGCTCCGCCGTGGGCAAGAAGTGGGTGATGGCGCTCACCGGTGTCGCCATGCTGCTGTTCCTGATCGGCCACCTGGTCGGCAACCTCAAGATCTACCTGGGGGCGGAGGGCGGCGGCTACGCCATCGACCACTACGCGCACGCGTTGCGGACCCTGTTGCACCCGATCATGCCCAACCAGGTCGTCCTGTGGATCCTCCGGATCGGCCTGATGATCGCCCTCGTGCTCCATGTGCACTCCGCGGCGACGCTCACCATCATGAATCGCAAGGCACGTCCGGTCGGATACCAGTCCACCCGTGACTACATCGCTGCCAACTTCGCGTCACGCTCCATGCGCTACACGGGCATCATCGTGGCCGCCTACCTGGTGTTCCACCTGCTCGATCTCACATGGGGCAAGACCGGCGACCACTTCGTGGCGGGCAGGGTCCACGACAACATGATCGCCTCGATGCAACGCTGGCCGGTTGCGATCGCGTACATCGTCGCCAACATCGCTGTGGCCGTGCACCTTTACCACGGCACCTGGTCGGTGTTCCAGAGCATGGGGCTCAACAACCCCCGCTACAACGCCGCCCGACGGGTCTTCGCCGTCGGCATCTCGACGCTCATCGGCGTCGGCAACGTCTTGTTCCCCCTCCTCATCGTCACCCGGGTCGTGAAGTGACCCCTACCCACGACCGAGCGCACCACGAGGCACCAAGGACATGACCATCACACTCGACGCCAAGATCCCCGACGGTCCCATCGCCGACAAGTGGGACAACCACAAGTTCGACCTCAAGCTGGTCAACCCCTCGAACCGTCGCAAGTTCGAGATCATCGTCGTCGGCACCGGCCTCGCCGGCGGAGCTGCGGCGGCCACCCTCGGCGAGCTGGGCTACAAGGTCAAAGTCTTCACCTACCACGACTCCCCACGCCGGGCGCACTCGATCGCCGCACAGGGTGGGATCAACTCCGCCAAGAACTACCGCGGCGACGGCGACTCGATCTACCGACTCTTCTACGACACGATCAAGGGCGGCGACTTCCGCTCCCGCGAGGCCAACGTCTACCGCCTGGCACAGGAGTCGGTGAACATCATCGACCAGTGCGTCGCGCAGGGCGTGCCGTTCGGGCGGGAGTACGGCGGGCTGTTGGACAACCGGTCCTTCGGCGGAGCCCAGGTGGCCCGGACGTTCTACGCCCGAGGCCAGACCGGCCAGCAGTTGTTGTTGGGCGCGTACCAGGCGCTCGCCCATCAGATCCACGAGGGCACCTGCACGCTCTACAACAAGATGGAACTGCTCGAGGTGGTCGTCAACGGCGACGGGTTCGCCTGCGGCATCATCGCCCGGGACCTCCTCACCGGCGAGCTTTCCCGTCACTCGGCCCATGCGGTGGTGCTCGCCACCGGGGGCTACGGCAACGTCTACTTCCTGTCCACCAACGCGAAGAACTCCAATGCCACCGCCGCGTGGCGCGCCCCACCGCAAGGGTGCCGCGTTCGCCAACCCGTGCTACACGCAGATCCACCCCACCTGCATCCCGCCCTCGGACGAGTTCCAGTCCAAGCTCACGCTCATGTCCGAGTCGTTGCGCAACGACGGACGCATCTGGGTGCCGAAGAACCTCGACGACGTCAACGTCGACGCGGCGTCCATCCCCGAGGCCGAGCGCGACTACTACCTCGAACGCAAGTACCCCGCCTTCGGCAACCTGGTCCCCCGCGACATCGCGTCGCGCAACGCGAAGACGGCGGTCGACTCGGGCCGCGGTGTCGGTCCACTGCACAACGGCGTGTACCTCGACTTCAGCGATGCCATCGGCCGGCTCGGCCACGACACCATCGCCGCGCGCTACGGGAACCTGTTCGAGATGTACGAGCGCATCACCGGCGAGGACCCCTATCGCGTTCCGATGCGCATCTACCCGGCCACCCACTACACGATGGGCGGCCTCTGGGTGGACTACAACCTGCAGACGACGATCCCCGGTCTGTTCGCCGTCGGCGAGGCGAACTTCAGCGACCACGGGGCAAACCGACTCGGCGCCTCGGCTCTCATGCAGGGCCTGGCCGACGGCTACTTCGTCCTGCCTCCGACCATCGCCGGCTACCTGGCACCACAACTCGGCAACGCACCCCTCTCCACCGAGGAGCCGGTGTTCGCGCAGGCCGAGGCGGACGCCAAGGAACGGATCGACCGCCTGATGGGCGCCAAGGGCACCCACTCCGTGGACCACTACCACCGCGAGCTCGGCAAGATCATCTGGGACGACTGCGGAATGGCCCGCAACGCCGCCGGCCTCGAAAAGGCCCTGTCGGAGATCCCACCGTTGCGTGAGGAATTCCGCCGCGACGTCAAGATCCTCGGTACGGCCGAGGGGGTCAACCAGTCACTGGAGAAGGCGCTGCGGGTCGACGACTTCATGGAGCTCGCCGAGCTCAAGGTCCGCGACGCCCTGCACCGCGAGGAGTCGTGCGGTTGCCACTTCCGCGAGGAGCACCAGACGCCCGAGGGGGAGGCGCTGCGCGACGACGAAAACTTCGCGTACGTCGCCGCCTGGGAGTACGCCGGGCCCGACATCGCACGCGATGCGGTCCTGCACAAGGAGAACCTCGTCTTCGACGAGGTCCACCTCACCCAGCGGAGCTACAAGTGAGCACCTCCCCGAGCCCCTGTCCGGTCCATCTCCCCCACGTCGGAGTCCACTGATGTCGAACATGTTGAAGCTGACGCTCAGGGTCTGGCGTCAGGACGGACCGGACAGCCCCGGCCGCTTCGAGACCTACCACACCGAGATCGCCGACGACGCGTCGTTCCTCGAGATGTTGGACTACGTCAACGAGGATCTCATCGCCAAGGACAAGGAACCGATCACCTTCGACCACGACTGCCGGGAGGGCATCTGCGGCACCTGTGGTGTGATGATCAACGGCCAGGCGCACGGACCACAGAAGGCGACGGCGACCTGTCAGCTCCACATGCGACAGTTCCAGAGCGGCGACACGATCACCGTGGAGCCGTGGCGCGCCGCGGCCTTCCCCGTCGTCAAGGACCTGATGGTCAACCGCGCGTCGTTCGACCGCATCATCGAGTCCGGCGGTTACATCACGGTGTCCACCGGCGCGGCACCCGAGGCCAACCTCACGCCCGTCCCCAAGGACGCCGCCGACGCGGCCATGGACGCGGCCGCGTGCATCGGCTGCGGTGCGTGCGTGGCGGCGTGCCCCAATTCGGCCGCCCAGCTCTTCACCTCGGCGAAGCTGCAGCACCTCAACATGCTGCCCCAGGGCCAGGCCGAACGCTGGGCACGCACCGAGAACATGGTCGAGACCATGGAGGAGTACTTCGGGAGCTGCACGAACCACGGCGAGTGCCAGGAGGCGTGCCCCAAGGAGATCACGATCGACTTCATCGCCATGATGAACCGTGACTACCTCAAGGCAAAGCTCTCCAACCGCCGCCGCGGCGGGCAACGCACGGCGGGCTGAGCTCAACGGTCGGCCCGGTCGGGCCGACCGACACCGACGACGCACCGTCCGGCACCGGTCACCTCGACCGCGTCGTGGCCGACCAGCACCACACCGTCGACGGCCGCGTCGGTCACGAACAGCGACCGGCGGGAAGGCCTCGCCGACCGCGCCGCGGCACCGGGTGGTGATGCGGCAAGCTCCACCACCAACTCCAGACCGAACGGCACCAGCACACCGCGTCGATGCTCATCACCGGTCAGCACCTCGCCCCGTTCCACGCTCACCCCGAAGCATTCGAGTCCGACCCCCAGATGGCCGGCCGACATGGTGACGAGCTCTGCCCACACCCCGGGACCACGCAACTCGGCCCACGACGCCGTTCGGTGATCCGTCGAGCGTGACCGATCCAACGCCGTGGCGAGCACCGACAGGCCATTCGCCCCACTGCTGCTCGGCCACCAGCCTGCCATCAGGTCTCCCGTCGGCCGTCGCCGGGTCGCCTCGTCGAGGGTCCCGTCGGTTCCGTCGGGGCCCCGCGCGGACCTGACGATGTGCACGACTCCACCGCCCACCGCGCTCGACCACCACAGGGTGCAGGAGCCGGCGCCGGGCCAGGAGGGGAGGTCGGACACCTCACCATCGTGGCGCGACGATGCCGGTACCCTCGCGCGCGATGTCGGGTCCCGAACCGCTGACCGAAGCCTGGCGACACGCCGCAGCGGCGCTGCTCGCCGGGTCCGACGAGGTGGCCGACGCGGTGCGGGCGCTCCCCGACCGGTCGATCGAACTGTTGGTGGCCGTGCCCGGCGACGCTCCACCCGACACCGCCGCCGGCGACCTCCCCTCCGGCACCTCCGATCCAGCCGATACCGTCGCCTCTCCGCCGCGGGGCTGGCGACTCACGGTGCACGCCGGCGCGTTGAGCGTCGAGGAGCCACGGGACCATCCGGTACCGAGCCTGCGGCTCGTCTGCGCTCCCGACGTCGCGGCCCGGATCACCACCGGCGAGGACGCTCCGTCGTCCGCGGTCCTGCACGACCGGCTGCGCATGCAGGGCGATCCGCTGGTGGCGGTCGAACTCCGACCGCTGCTCAACGCGGTCGCTGCGGCGCTGGCACCGTTGCGCGCCGAGCGCGATGCCTGAGCTCCCCGAGGTCCGGGTCCACGCCGAGCGCCTCGGCGACCGCTACGGCGGATGCACGCTCAGCGGCTTCGAGGCGTTGAGCTTCACGGCGCTCAAGACCGCCGGTCCGTCGCCCGACCTCGCGCTCGGCCGACGCCTCGGGGGGGTCGACACCCGGGGCAAGTACCTCCTGTTGCACTTCGGCACGGTCACCTTCGTCGTCCACCTCATGCAGGGCGGGCGCCTCAAGCCCGACACCAAGCCCAGGGCACGCCCCCGCGGAGGGCTCGCCCGTTGGCGCTTCGAGGAGACGGACCCGCTCCTGTTGACCGAGGCAGGGACCGAGAAGCGTGCCGGGGTGTGGGTCGTTGCGGACGAGGGCACCGACGCCGACGTGTTCGCCGGGCTGGGACCCGAAGCCGACCGTGTGGCACGCGACGGCCTCGACACCATCCTGGACGATGCCGGTGGCGCCCGGCTGCACGGGGTCCTGCGTGATCAGCGCCGCCTCGCCGGCCTGGGACGTCGCCTCGCCAACGAGATCTGCTGGACGGCGCGCCTCTCGCCGTTCGCTCCCGCCGCGAAACTCGATGGCGCCCAGCGGCTCGCGCTGCTCGACGCGATCGCCACGACCGTCACCGAGTCGATCTCCGACGAACGCAGCCGCACCGAGATGGTCGCCTCGGCGCAACGGCTCGCGCACGTTCACCATCGAACAGGCCAGACGTGCGAACGGTGCGGCGACCAGATCCGCGAGGTGTCGTACCACGCCTACGACGTGAACTACTGCGCGACGTGTCAGACCGGCGGCAAGGTGCTGGCCGACAACACGACGTCGAAGTTCCTGAAGTAGCGCGACGGACCCGGGCCGCGCCGGTCGGGGTGGGGCCGGTCAGATCAGGCCGAGGGCCCGCACCGCGTCGCGCTCGTCGGCCAGTTCGCCGACGGAGCGGTCGATGCGGGTACGACTGAACTCGTTGATGTCGAGTCCGTCGACGATCGTGTACTCGCCGCCCGAGCAGGTGCACGGGAACGAACTGATGAGGCCTTCGGGCACGCCGTAGGAGCCGTCGCTGGGAACGGCCATCGACACCCAATCGCCATCGGGTGTGCCGAGGTGCCAGGAGCGGATGTGGTCGATGGCCGCGTTCGCCGCCGACGCCGCCGATGACAGGCCGCGGGCCTTGATGATCGCGGCGCCGCGCTGCGCGACCGTGGGGATGTAGGTGTCGGCGTACCACGCCTCGTCGTCGACGAGCTCGGCGGCGGACCTCCCGTTGACCTTGGCATGGAACAGGTCGGCGAACTGGGTGGCCGAGTGGTTGCCCCAGATGGTCATGTTGGTGACGTCGCTCACCGTGGTGGACGTCTTGTCCGCGAGCTGGGCGATCGCCCGGTTGTGGTCGAGCCGGGTCATCGCGGTGAAGCGCCGGGGATCGAGGTCGGCTGCGTTGTGCATCGCGATCAGGGAGTTCGTGTTGGCGGGGTTGCCGACGACCAGCACCTTCACGTCACGCTTGGCCGACGCCGACAGCGCCTCGCCCTGGGGCTTGAAGATCCCGCCGTTGGCCGACAGCAGGTCGGATCGTTCCATCCCGTCCTTTCGCGGCATGGCACCCACCAACAACGCCACGTCGGCGTCGCCGAACGCGACGTTCGCGTCGTCGGTTCGCACGATTCCGCTGAGCAGCGGAAACGCACAGTCGTCGAGCTCCATCGCGACGCCTTCGAGCGCGCCCAGCGCGGGGGTGATCTCGAGGAGCTGGAGGATCACGGGCTGATCGTCGCCGAGCATCGCGCCCGACGCGATGCGGAACAGCAACGAGTAGCCGATCTGTCCTGCGGCTCCGGTGACGGCGACTCGAAGGGGGGCCTTGGTGCTCACGTGACTCCTGTTCATTCCCACGGAAAGGTCGGTTCCGATGCTAGGGGCATCGGTGTGGGCAGCCGAGTCCAGCGCCCCGTCCGTGCCCGCCGCGGCGTCCGCTCCCCGCCGGCCCGGGTGTTGCCGAGCCACGACCGGTACATCGCGGCGTACCGACCGCCGGCGGCGACGAGGTCGACGTGGCGGCCGCGCTCCACGATCCGCCCCTCGTGCAGTACCACCACGACGTCGGCGTGCTCGGCGGTCGACAGGCGGTGAGCGACGCTCACACTCGTACGCCCCTCCCCCACCGCGGCCAGCGCGGCGGCCAAGGACTGCTCGGTCGCCGCGTCCACCGAACTGGTGGCCTCGTCGAGCACGAGCAGCCCGGCGTCGCCCATCTGGGCACGGGCGAGCGCGACGAGTTGGCGCTCGCCCACCGACAGCGCCTCGCCGCGACGGCCCACCTCCGTGTCGAGCCCGGCCGGCAACGAGGCGATCCAGGCGTCGATGCCCAACGCCGAACACGCGGACTCGATCCCGCCGGTCGGGATCGGTCCCCGTTCGGTCGGTCCGAGGCCCAGCGCGATGTTGGCACCGACCGTGTCGTCGAAGAGGAACCCGTCCTGGGGCACCAGACGGATCCGCCGACGCCGATCGTCGGAGCCGACATCACGGAGGTCGACGCCACCGACGGCCACGGTCCCCTCGGAAGGATCCGCCAGGCGGACCAACAGCATCGCGAGCGTGCTCTTGCCCGATCCCGTCTCGCCCACCAGGGCCACGTGGGACCCTGCCTCGATCTGCAGGTCGATGTGGTGCAGGACCGGGCGGTCCGGTGCGTAGCCGTAGGACACGTCACGGACCGCCACCGCCAGCGCACCCTCGGGAAGGGTCCGACCCACGGGGGGATCGAGCACCTCCACCGGTTCGTCCAGCAGGTTCAGCACCTTGTTCCATCCGGCGACCGCGGTCTGGGTCTGGTCGAGGATCTCGCCGATCTCCCCGATCGGCTGCAACAGCAACGAGACGAGGAACAGGCACCCGATGACCACGCCGGCGTTGAGGCCCCAACCGACGCCGGCCGTGCACGCCACCACCAGGATCGTCCCGAGGGCGATCGACCCGAACACGTCGGCCACCGGAAACATCAGCGCGAAGTACCACGCCGCGCGCATCTGCGCGCGGTACTGCCGCGCGATTGCCCGGTGGAGCCGATCCCGGGAGCGGTCCGCGATGCCGTACGCGCGGATCACCGCCGCGCCGCCGACCGTCTCGCTGATCTCGCTCAGCGTCTCGCCGACGGCATCACGGACCTCGTCGTATGCCCGGATCTGGTGGCGCTGCACCCACATCAGCAGGGGTACGACGGGGACGAAGATCGCGGCGGTGATGAGGGCGATCTGCCACGAGTAGACAACGAGCACACCGAAGACGCCCACGATCACCGTGGCGTCCACGATCCAGGACACGGCACCCCATTGGGCGAACTGGGCGATCGTGTCGATGTCGGATGTCACACGGCTGACGAGCACGCCGCGACGGGACCCGTGATGGGTGCGGAGGCTCAACCGCTGTACGTGGTCGAAGGACCTGGTCCGCAGGCCGAACAACATGTCCTCCGCGGCCCGGATCAGCCGGAGGTAGGTCGCCCGGTTGACCAGCGCGATCACGACGAGGGCCACGGCGGCGGCCCCGGAGGCACCCAGGGCGAACCCCGGCCGGAAGCCACCGGGAGCTCGTATCCCGCGGTCGATGATCTGCTGGATCGCAATGGGGATGACGATCCGGCCCGCGGCGACGACGAGCGCCAGGGCGACGGTCACCGACAGGCCCCGTCGCAACTCGGGGCTCTCGGCGATGCCGCGGCGCAAGACCGACGCCGCCCTGACGCGCCCGCTCTCCTCGTCGGTCGGTGTGGTGGCGGCGCTCATCACATCCCTCCCGCTCCGGAGCCGCGTTCGTAGGCCCGGGCCAGCGACGCATAGCGCGGATCGGCCAGCAGTTCCCGATGCGGCCCCTGCGCGACGATGACCCCGTCGTCCAACAGCAGCACCCGATCCGCCATCGCGATCGTCGACAGGCGGTGTGCCACCACCAGCACCGTCGGACGATCGTGATGCTGAGCGAGGTTGCCGAGGATCCGGGCCTCGACGGTGGGATCGACCGCGGATGTCGCGTCGTCGAGCATCAGCAGACGCGGCGAGGTGGCGAGTGCCCGGGCGAGGGCGATCCGCTGCCGCTGACCGCCCGAGAGGGTCACCCCCCGCTCTCCGACCACGGTGTCCCAGCCGTGGGGCAGCCGGTCGATCACCCCGGCGACCCTCGCCGTCTCGGCGCTGCGACGCAGCACGCCGGTCGGATCCCCGACGGCGTCGTGGGACGCCGCCCGGACGGCTCCGGTCCGGGAGCGGCCACCGCCGATGGTGTCCACGTTGTCCCGAATCGTGGTCGCGAACAGGAACGACTCCTGGAAGACGAGCGATGCCATGGCCGCAAGGTCGCGGTCGGACATCTCGACGACGGGTCGACCGTCCAACAGGATCGATCCGGACCCCGGTTCGTGGAGGCGAATCAGCAACGACAGGAGCGTCGACTTCCCCGAACCCGTGGGCCCGACCAGGGCGACGGTCTCACCGGGTTCGATCCGGAACGTCACCCCGCGGAGCACCGGCCCGTCGCCGTAGTCGAAGTGCACGTCGCGGAACTCGACCGAGACGGGAGCACTCGGGCCGGAAACGGCAGCACCGTGACCGCCGGGCACGGGTCGAGTGTCGGTCGCGGTGCCAAGCCCCTCGAGGTGGGGTGAGTCGACGGTGGACAACACGTCGTCGACGCGCCACCGAGACGACGGCGCGGGGAGCTCCTCGAGGAAGAAGCCGAACACGCGCATCGGGAACGCGAGGATCGAGAACAACGCAGCCGCCTGTACCAGGTCACCGGTGCTCGCCCTCCCGCGTCGATCCGCCAGGCACCTACCACGAGCAGCGCGACCGTTCCGAGGTTGGGCAGCATGTCCAGGACCGGTTCGAAGCCGGCCCGGAGCCGACCGACGTGCAGCCGCTCGGTACGGAGGCGGTCGGCGGCCTCGGCGAACCGGGTCGAGGTGTGCCGTTCGAGGCCGAGCGTCTTGACCACCATCGTCGCCTCGAAGCTCTCGTGTGCCAGGGTGGTGACCTCTCCGAGCCGCTGCTGCACCCGGGCCGACGGCGCCTCCGCCGCCGACGCGTACACGCGGTTGACGACGGTCAGAAGGGGAACAGGCACGCCGCGACCAGAGCGAACACCGGGTCCACGAGGATCAGGCTGACGAAGGCGAAGACCACGAGCGCGACGAGACCGATGCTGAACGGCAACGGTTTGATGACGGTGGTCGTCCCGATCACGTCCGCGTCGGCATGCGCCAGCAGCTCACCAGGGCGACGGGTCTGGTGGAACGACATCGGCGCGGTCAGGTACTTGTCGACCACCTGGGTGCGGAGCCCCGCCTGCATCCGGGCCTCGAGCATGGCGGCGAAGTAGCGCCGCACCACGACGGACAGGCCGCGCCCGGCGCCCACGGCGACGAGGGCGACGCTCCACGTGCGCAACGTCGTCGTGGAGACGCCGCGGCCGAACGCAGGCCCGACGACCTCGTCGGTGGCCCGGCCCAACACCGCGGTCGCCCCGACGGCCGCCGCTGCGAACGCCACCGCGCCGAGTACCGAGACGGCCATCGGCATCGGGTGGGTCCGCACGAATCGCGATCAACGAGGCGCCCCGGCGATTGAGCGAACGCCCGTCGTCGTTCACACCCTCACCACCGCTCACGTCCGCGCCGTTTCCATGCGCCCCACCGGTTTTGTCGCGCGAAAGTCGCGGCTACGCCGCGACTTTCGCGCGACAAAACCGGTGGGGCGCTCAGGGGAGCTGGATCGCCTTGGTCTCAAGGAACTCCTCGAGGCCGTAGGTGCCGCTCGCGGGTGTTGCCCGACTGCTTGTAGCCGCCGAAGGGCGCCTGGGGGTTGAACGACGCGCCATTGACGTCCACCTGACCCGTCCGCATCCGCCGCGACCGCTTTGGCACGCTCGACGTCGGCGGACTGCACCGCGCCGGCGAGACCGTAGACCGTGTCGTTGGCGATGCGCACCGCGTCGTCGACGTCGGTGTAGGTGAGGATCGACAACACCGGCCCGAAGATCTCCTCGCGGGCGATCGTCATGTCCGGTGTGACGTCGCCGAACACGGTCGGCGACACGTAGAACCCGGTCGAACGGTCCTCTGGCACGTCGGGTCCGCCCAACAACAGGGTCGCCCCCTCGTCGACACCCTTGCGGATGTAGTCGCGAACGCGTTCGCGATGCGCGGCCGACGACAGCGGCCCGAGCGCGTGGAACAGGTCGGGCTCGTCCGCGTGCGGATCGACGAGACGGACCTTGGAGGCCTCCTCGACGATCGCGTCGGTGTACTCCTGTGCACGCGAGGCCGGGACGAGTACCCGGGTGAGAGCGCTGCACGTCTGACCTGAGTTGATGAAGCAACCGAACACGGCACCCATGGCCACCGCTGCGGGATCGGCGTCGTCGAGGACCACGTTGGCCGACTTGCCACCGAGTTCGAGGCCGACGCGCTTGACCGTGGCCGCGGCGTCGCGCTGCACCTCCGCACCAGCGCGCCCCGAGCCGGTGAACGACACCATGTCGACGTCGGGGTGGCGAGATCGCCGCGCCGACATCGGTACCGGCGCCGATCACCATGTTGAACACACCCGCGGGAAGCCCGACCTCGTCGATGGCCTCGGCGAGCAGGTAGGCGTTGAGCGGTGTGATCTCGGACGGCTTGAGCACGACGGTGCACCCCGCCGCGAGGGCCGGCCCCACCTTGCAGACGATGAGGTACAGCGGATAGTTCCACGGAGTGATCGCGCCGACCACGCCGATCGGTTCCTTCACGACGAGGCTGTTGCCCATCGTCGTCTCCCACCCGTAGCCCTCGATGATCGACGCGTACGTCTCCCAGTCGCCCAACGCGAGGCCGGTCTGGACGAACTCGGAGAACGACTTGGGCGAGCCGACCTCGGCCTGGATCGTCGACGCGATCCGATCGGACCGGGAGGCGAGCGCGCCGCCGATGTCGCGGAGGTACTTCGCTCGCACGTCGACGGGCGTCGACGCCCACGAGTCGAACGCCGCACGCGCGGCGGCCACCGCGGTGTCGACGTCGTCGGCGCCGCCCATGGGTACCGCCGCGAGGACCTCCTCGGTGGCGGAGTGCACCACCTCGGTGGTGGCCGACGAGGTGGCGGGCCGAACCCAGCGACCGTCGACGTAGAAACACCCGTCGTGGGTGAGGTCCTGGAGTGGTCCGGTACTCATGGCTACCCCCATTGTCGTGGCGTGCAACGGCCCGTCGGCCACGCTAGCTGTGCCCGTGAGGGGACCCCACCCGCGGGTAGCGGCCGGCGCGGTCGCCGTTAGCGTGACGGCCCATGATCGAGACCCGGCCAGTCGAGCCCCGCCGACCGTTGCGTCATCCCCGTCGACGCGCACCGTCGACGGTCGCGATGGCCACCGTGGTGACACTCCTGGTCACCGGCTGCCAGCTGACCAGGGCCGGAGCGCGGTGCAGCGGCAGCGGATTCGGACGGGACTCCAAGGGGTGGGTCCTGCAATGCCGCCGAGGCCGGATGGTCAGGATCATGACGATCGCCGACTACGTGCGCTTCGTCGACTTCGTACAGCAGCGCGACGCGGCCGAGCGCGCCCGACGGGAGAGTTCGGCGGTGAGGGCACAGTCGTTCCGGGGGACCTCCGCGTGGGTCGACGTGTACGACTGGTCGCCGACCTTCGTCGCCTCACGAAACCCGACGGCGACGCCGGGCTTCACCCTCGCCCAGGTGGACCGGATGGCGCAGGGCGGTATCAACTCGCTGTACATCCAGACGGCCAAGGCCGAGTTGGGAGACTCGGTCCTCGACCGCGACCGTCTCACCGCGATCGTGGCCCGGGCCCGCAGCTACGGCATCCGTGTGATCGGCTGGTACCTCCCGACCTTCGCCGACCCCGCGGTGGACCGTGACCGTCTGGCCGCGGCCGCGGGGCTCGGCCTGGACGGCGTCGCCGTCGACATCGAGTCGACCGCGGTGGACCTCGCCACCCGCAACCAACGGCTGATCGAGCTGAGCCACTGGATGCGGACGAGCTTCCCCTCGACACCTTTGGCCGCGATCGTGCTTCCCCCCGTGGTCACCGAGGTGATCAACCTCAACTACTGGCCACAGTTCCCCTGGCGTGACCTCGCCCGGGACTACGACGTGTGGATGCCCATGGCCTACTGGACCAACCGGACCGCCATGTCGGGCTGGCGCGACGGATACCGCTACACCAAGGACAACATCGACCGGATCCGCTCCAACCTGGGTGATCCGGGCGCCGCGGTGCATCCCATCGGCGGGTTGTCCGACACCGCCACCGGCGCGGACGTCGACGGCTTCGTCCGCGCGGCGATCGAGACGGGGGCCATCGGAGCGGGCCTGTACGACGACGCGATCTCCACGCTCGGGCAGTACCAGCAACTGGTGCCGATGGCACGCCGGTAGTCTCGCCTCTCGGAACGAACGCGAACGGAGACGCACCCATGTCCAGGATCAAGGTCGACCACCCCGTCGTCGAGCTCGACGGCGACGAGATGACGCGGATCATCTGGCAGTTCATCAAGGACCAGCTCATCGTCCCCTACCTCGACGTCGAACTGGACTACTACGACCTGGGCATCGAGCACCGTGACGCCACCGACGACCAGGTGACCGTCGACGCGGCCGAGGCCATCAAGCGTCACGGAGTGGGCGTCAAGTGCGCCACCATCACACCCGACGAGGCCCGCGTGGCCGAGTTCGGCCTCAAGCAGATGTGGCGCTCACCCAACGGCACCATCCGCAACATCCTGGGTGGGGTCATCTTCCGGGAGCCGATCATCTGCTCCAACATCCCGCGCCTGGTCCCGGGGTGGACCAAGCCGATCGTCGTCGGCCGCCACGTTCGGCGACCAGTACCGGGCCACCGACTTCAAGGTCCCGGGCGCCGGCACCATCACCATGACCTACACGCCGACCGACGGGTCGGCACCGATGGAGTTCGACGTGGTGACGATGCCCGAGGCCGGCGGCGTCGCGATGGGCATGTACAACTTCGACGACTCGATCCGCGACTTCGCGCGGCGTCGCTCCGCTACGGCCTGGCACGTGACTACCCGGTCTACCTGTCGACGAAGAACACGATCCTCAAGGCGTACGACGGGCGGTTCAAGGACCTGTTCCAGGAGGTGTTCGACACCGAGTTCGCCGACGAGTTCGCCAAGGCCGGTCTCACCTACGAGCACCGCCTCATCGACGACATGGTCGCCGCCGCCCTGAAGTGGGAGGGCGGGTACGTGTGGGCGTGCAAGAACTACGACGGCGACGTGCAGTCCGACATCGTCGCCCAGGGCTTCGGGTCGCTCGGTCTGATGACCTCGGTGCTGATGACCCCCGACGGCCGCACGGTGGAGGCGGAGGCCGCGCACGGCACGGTCACCCGCCACTTCCGCGAGCACCAGAAGGGCAACCCCACCTCCACCAACCCGATCGCGTCGATCTTCGCGTGGACCCGGGCCCTCGCACATCGGGGCAAGCTCGACGGCAACGAGGCGCTGATCGGGTTTGCCCACACGCTCGAACGGGTGTGCATCGAGACGGTCGACGGCGGCGAGATGACCAAGGACCTCGCGTTGTTGGTGTCGCGTGACCAGGCCTACCTCACCACCCAGGAGTTCCTCGCCGCGATCGACGGCCACCTCCGCGCCGCGATGCAGGACTGACGCCGCCCGGACCGACGCGTCGGCATTCGGGAGACCCCTCCTTAGCCTGGACGCGTGCTGAGGCTCGCGCGCCTGATCTCCGTCCTGTCGGGCGCGGCCGTGGTCGCCGTCCTGGCGAAGGTGCACGCCCGCTTCGTGGCGGTCCCCCCCTACGACCTCACCGGGTCGAGCCGTTTCGCGTGGGCGCTGGTGTACGCGGCGCTGCTCGCGGTCGCCGCGTACGCGTCGGGGCTTCCCGAACGACCCCGCAACGCGCGCGACGCCGCCGTCACCGGGTTTGCGGCGGCACTCATGGCAGCCGTCGGCGTGTCCATCGCACAACTCGCCGCGGGCGACGCGTTGTTGCCGCGCTTCGTCGTGTTCGACACCGTGCTCGCGATGATCCCCATCCAGGTGTTGGCCAACCGGCTGGCCCGGCACGGCACCGAGGTCCGATCGGGGCGTGACCGGGTGGTGGTGGTGACCACCCGGTCAGAGTACGAGCGTCTGTCGGACGCGCTGCACGACTCGCCGGAACGCCCCGCCGTGCTCGTCGGCCATCTCGAAGGCAAACCCGCTGCGGGAACTCCCGGCACACACCCGCTAGTGGACCTGTGCCTCCGGGCCGACGCATCGGTGCTGGTCCTCGACAATCGCTCGCTCGCGGGGGACCGGCTCGTGGCGCAGGCGGCGGTCCTGCACGAACGCGGTGTACGGATCCGCAGCCTCTCGGGCTTCTACGAGGAGTGGCTCGGCAAGCTGCCCCTCAGCGAACTCGAACGCGCCTCGCTGTTCTTCGACATCGGGGAGTTGCATCGCAGCCGCTATGGAAGGGTCAAGCGCCTGATGGACGTCGCCGCCGGCCTGGTGGGCCTGGTCGTGTTGGCGTCGGCGATACCGGTGGTCTTGGTGGGCAACGCGGTCGCCAACCGAGGACGCCTGTGGTTTCGGCAGATACGTGTGGGGCGCGGTGGTCGGGAGTTCACGGTGTGGAAGTTCCGCACCATGTCGGAGGGTGACGCCGCCCGGTGGACCTCCGAGGACGATCCGCGTGTGACGCGGTTCGGGGCGGTGCTGCGACGGAGCCACCTGGACGAACTCCCCCAGGTGTGGAACATCGTCCGCGGCGACCTGTCGCTGGTGGGACCGCGCCCCGAACAACCCCACTACGTGGCCGAACTCGCCGACAAGCTGGCCTTCTACGACCTCCGCCACCGCGTACGACCCGGCCTGACGGGTTGGGCCCAGATCAAGTACGGCTACGCGGGCAACGACCACGACGCGATGGAGAAGCTCCAATACGAGTTCTTCTACCTTCGCCACCAGGACATCGCCTTCGACGTGCGCATCGTGGTTCGCACGCTGAGGAGCCTCGTGGGCGGCCCGGGTACCGGCCGCTGACCGAGCACCGACCGGGAGGGGCCGGACCGGTGCGGGTGGGGCGGATCAGCGGTGCTCCCGACGACGCGTTCGGCCCGTCGTGGCGCTCGCTATGCGTCGGCGATCCACCACAGCAGGTTCGGCACCCGGGACCGGTCGCCGTCGGGGATCGACGACACCGTGTCGAGGTTGAAGCGGTATCGCGCCGTCGTCAGGATCTGGTCCTGGGAGGCGTCGCACTTGCCGGCCTTGGTGTTGTCGGCGAGGCGCGCGGCACTCTGACGGCATGCGGTGAACGTCGCCTCGCGCGGGATGGGCGTCTTGTCGAGCTTTCCGCCGAACGCGGGCAACGCGGTGCCGAAGCGCTGCGCCCAACCGCTGATCCGGAGGGTTCGAAGGATCGCGCCCCGCGTCGCCACGGTGTACGCCGCGTCGGTGTCGTCGAGCTCCATGGGCGCGGAGGGCGCGTAGATCGTGCCCTGCACGCTGACGCGACCGGTCCACGTTCCCTCACGGGGGAGGTCGAACGGGTTCGACATGTACGCCGTGTCCGAGTCGGTGGTCATGTCGGCCCGGATCAACGCGCAGTCGGGCCTGCCTTCGCCGGCCCGGTAGTTGGGCTGGGCGACCACGCAACCGCTGGCCGGGATCAGGCGCGGCTGGGTGTTGTCGCTGGGCAACAGGGTGACGTCGAGTTCGATCCCGTCGAGCGTGTCGTGGTTGTTCCCGCAGATGCTCGCGACGTAGATCCAGAAGCACTTCGCCTTCGCCCTGAACCGGAACGGGGCACCACTACCGGCGATGTCGCCCGGACGGATGCAGTTGCCCGAGCCGCGGGTCTCGTCGTAGAGCAGCAGGTTCGGGTCGTTGGTGCTGTTCGCGATCTGGATGTTGCCCTGGTCCGCGTTGTTGACCAGGTCGATCGTGCAGTTGAGCGGGGTGGTGATCTGCGGTTTGGCCGCGAGGAAGCCGATGCAACCGATGAAATAGGTGCAGAAGGTGTTCTTCGGGTTGTAGGACACCCGCGCGGCGATCTTGCTGATCTTGTAGCCGGGTGGCGGCTCGTAGGTGTTGGACACCAGCTTGACCTGACCCCACGATTCGGAGGGGCACGGGTCGTCCCACGGCCAGACCGCGCACGAGGTACCGCCGTAGTTGAGGGTCGCGTAGTTCGCCGAGTTCTTGGCCGCGTCGTCGATGCGCTTCGCCCCGTCGGGGTTGGTGACGCTCATGTTGACGCCTCCGTCGGACACGACCGACGACATCGTGATGGGCGGCACCGCCGGCATCGAATACGCACCGAACACGAGGTGATTCTCGGGAGAGGTGAGCGACTGGAGGCCGGTGGGGGCCGCCGGCGGGGTGGGGCTCCCGAAGTCGAAGGTCGCACCGCACACCTCGAGGCTGCCATCGGCCACGTAAACGTGGGACTCACCACCGAAGATGAGCTGGACGCCGGGCTTGTGCGGGTCGCAGTCGGTCTTCGCGGCGAGGTTCGTGCCGGACACCGGTGTGGGGAAGCTGGGGCCCTGGAACGTGTCGTAGGAGATGGTCGCGCCGTCGAGGTACAGCTCAGGCGTTCCGGAGTTCCAGAAGTTGCCGGTGGTGACGAACTTCAGTTCGAGGCCGTTGATCAGGTCGGGTGTGCCGCAACGGTCGGCGACCTGCTTGGCCTGTGCGTCGGTGAAGGTGTAGGGCTGGGGGGTCGCCGTGCCGGTGTGCGCGGGGAGCTGATAGGTGCCGCAGTCCTTGGAGCCGGACTCCGAGCTCACGGCCCGAACCTGGAGCCGCGGTGCGTTGGTACCACCACCGGTCTGGCTATAGGAGACCTTGATGAAGATGCGACCATTGGGGTAGCCGGGATCGTCGATGGGCGAGCCCGTGGTCTTGGGGTAGTAGTTCCGCATCCGGATCGCGCGGTCCGTCGAGGTGCAGTTGAACCAGCCGAACACGCTGCACGGCTTGTAGTGGGCGTAGTTGCCGTCACCCAGGAAGATGGCGCCGCCCGCGTTGTACCAAGTCACCGACAGGTCGTTGTCGATGGTGGCCGCGAAGAAGAGGCTCACGTGGTTGCGGTTGGGGTCGGTGGTCGAGGTGGGGCTGAGGGGTGCCCAGCCCGCGGGGGTGCCGGCGGTGACCCGGGAATTGGAGCCGGAGACGACGCCGTCCTTGGCTGCGCCGCCGATGCACCACAGGCTCGTCGAGGCCTTGATGTTGGCCTGGTCGGCGCCACAGTTGTGCGCCGTGCCCCCGCGGAAGTCGAGGTAGTAGGCGCCGGGGATGTCGTCCTCGGTGAGGAGGCGGTTGTCGGGTCCGGGGTTGGGGGCCAACCACACGTTGCGGTTCTGACAGCTCGACGTGTAGTAGGTGAGTAGGTCGTTGCTGCGATACCAACCCGGCAACATGACGACCGTCGTTGACGCACCGGGACAGCCCGAGATGGCACTGAGGCCGGCGGGCACGGTGGACGAACCCGGCGCGGACGCGTCGAGCGCATAGGCGGTCGTCCGTTCGGGTAGCGAGTAGCCCGAACGGAGCGCACCCGAACTCGGGTCGAACGGCAGCGTCGACCATTCGTCCTTGATGTCGAACGCGTTCATCCACGGGGACGCGGGGTTGGTGCGGGCCGGGTCGCTCCCACCGGGGGTACCGTCGGCGCGGTTGGGAATCGGCGTGATGCACGCGAGGCGAATGCACTGGGTGGCCGCGATGCGACCGTTGGCCGAGCTGACGATGCGGCCGTCGTCCACCTGGATGACCCCTGCGGCGGTCATGTTGCCCACGACCTGGAACGCGGTGCGCGAGCGCTGGCGGGTGCCGTTGCAACCCGTCCACAGCGGGACGCCGTTGGAGAAGTCCAAGAAGTCCGGGATCTTCGGACGGCCCTTGAACCAGGCACCGAACTCGGCGGGGGCGGTGTCGGAGGAGTTGACGACACCCCGCTTCATCCATCCCCACACGATGTCCCACCAACCCTTGCAGGAGTCGGTGTTGTAGGGGCCGGGCTCGTTCTGACGGATACCGGTGAGCAGCAGATCCTCGGGCGGGTTGATGCCGGGATCCTTGGGCTTACCCGAGTCCTCCGGCTCGTCGCCACAGCTCACCTTCAGGTCGCCGATGTCGGTGCTGACGACACGCGAACACACGGGATCGTTGACGTCGAGGTTGGGATCACGGGCGACGTTGGGTTGGAGCTTCGCCCAGTTGACCGCCGCGTCGATGGCACCGCCACCCGCGTAACGCGCACCGCGCAGTTCCCGGTATGCCGTCACACCCTTGTTGGACGCGTTCGCGAACGACATCACCGCCGCGATGACGATGCTCATGATGACCATGATCACCAGGACGATCAGCAGGGTCGAACCACGCTGGTCGTGTCGACGGGAGTGATGGTTCGGGGACTCTTGTCGAGCCATGGCACAAGCCTCTCTACAGGGAGCGCGTCAGCATTGGGTGGCCGCGTCGGGCAGGCATCGGATGAGGGTCTTTCCGACGTCGCCGGGGTTGCCGGGATTGCTCGGCGTGTTGCCGGCAAGGGGGTTGGTGCCGCCGGTACCCCCCGTGCTGCTGATCACGTTACCGAGACCGTCGTAGGGATCGCCGTCGGTCGGGTCGACGAGGAAGTTCTGCGCCCACAGGTTGGGGTCGACGTCGGGCGAGCCCGAGTCGACGTTGATGCCCTTGGTGGTGGGCTGGGGTGGCTGGATGGACACGACTCCGAAGCTCGGGCCGCCCTGGCCGCCGCCACCGCCCGGACCGCCACCACCGGTGCCGCCCTTGCCGCCGGCACCGCCGGGCTTGCCGCTGCCGATTCCCATCGTGAAGCCCGAGCCCAGCGTGCCCGTCTCGCCGACGGTGACGCCGTTGCCGCCATTGCCGCCGTTGCCGCCGACGCTGGTGTTGACCTTGGTCCAGTTCTTGACCTCGAGGCGAGCGTTGTAGAGGTAGATGCCGAACGACCCACCGCCGGCACTGCCCCTCAGGCCCGACATGCCACGCCCACCCTTGCCACCGGCACCGCCGTTGCCGCCGATGTTGCCCGAACCCGACGGAGCACCGCCGCCGCCACCGCCGCCGCCACCGGCGCCGGCGAAGCCCACGGGCCCGTCGCCGGCGTTTCCGAAGCGGGTGCTCGCCGACAGCGCTCCGAACAACGGGCCGGTCTGATTGGAGCGGACGACGTAGGAGGGATAGTCGGTTCCGCCGCCGGTGGCGAGGCCCTGACCCGCGGGGCCGGGGCCTCCGATGCCGCCGTCGCCGCCGCCGGTGGCACCGCTACCTCCCCAGCCGCCCGAGCCGCCCGCACCGGCGCCGGGCCCGTTGTAGCTGTTGTCGGAGCCGTATCCGGGATAGCCCCATCCGCCGCCGTTGCCGTTGGCACCACCGGTGTTGCCGTTGCCACCCGCCGGCGCGATGGTGCCGTAGTAGTACTGGCCGGCACCCACGGCGAGACCGGCGACCCCGGGTCGGGCGAGCACCGTGCCGCCGTCGAGGCGCACCACCGCGCCGGTGTTGGCACGGATCCCATAGGCGCTGGACCCGGCACCGCGGGCGGTGCCGCTGTCGATGGTGCAGTTGACGCACCGGACGACGTTGTTCTCCTGGACCATCATGCCGGTGGCCTGATAGCCGAGGCCCCCACCATGGAGACGTTCGTGAACACCGACTCGGCCGCCGATCCCCAGGCCCAGATGCCGGCGGACAGGCGGTCGGCCTCGTTGTTGGAGCTATCGGGGGACCGGTCGATCCGGACGTCGGACACGCTGCCGTATCCCGATGCGGCGATCCCCACCAGGGCGTCGATTCCGATGGCGGAGATGTTGACCGTCCGCTTCTTGGACTTGACGGTGGTGAAGGTGAGCGGCTGGCCGGTACCCGGGTCGAGGGGTTGGTCGGCGGGTGCGAGCGTGAAGGTGTTGTTGAAGTGGCCGTAGACCCCGATGTCACCGCGGAGATCGAAGGAGTCGTAGCTGCCGTCGGCGACCAGGACCGCCTTGCGGCCGGTGTTGATCGCACGCTGGATGCCGTAGTCGATCTGACGGCACGGGGTCGAGATGCTCAGACCGCACGACGTGTTGTCGTAGGGCGTGACCCCGGTGGGCGCGCCGACGCTGTCGATGACGTAGATCGCGGCCGGGCTGACGAGATACCAATCGGAGAACTCCGACTTGGGCCCCTCGCCCGCGGCGTTGACGGCCGACACCTGGAAGCGGTAGCGCACGAAGTTGGTGAGGTTGCCGACCGTGGCGGTGATGGTGGCGGCTCCGGCGACGTTGATCGGCGCGACGACCGAGCCGTCACGGGCCTCGGTGTAGAGGATGTAGCCGGTGACCGGGCTGCCGCCGGGGTCGACCGTGGGTGGCGACCAGGTGACGGTCGCGTTGCGGTTGTTCACCGTGACCGAGCTGACCGAGGGGATGTCGGGGGTGGGCGACACGGGCCGGTAGCCGGTGGCCCCACCCGGACCCTCCACCCCGTAGGCCGGAGACTTCTCGCCCCATCCCACCGAGTTGGCCGCCTGGGTCCGCACCCAGTACTGCTGACCGTTGATGAGGCCGCTCACCACCGTGGAGGTGGTGCTGGCGTCGAGGATGGGGGACTCCTTGTAGGGGATGGACGCGGTCGGCGAGTTGTAGACGTACACCTTGTAGGAGGTGACCGGCGGCATTCCCGACGGCAGCACCGTGTGGTTCCACACGACACCCAACGCGATGTTCTGGGTGCTCACCCCGACCACCTCGGGTGGTGGCGGCGGGAAGTTGTTGTTGATTCCGAGGTTGCTGGGCACCCGCCGAGCAACCTCGAGCGAGTAGCCGAGGGGCTTCACGGTGATCGTGCACGTGTCCGAGACGGGATTGGCCTCGGTGCCGTGGTTGGGACAGAAGACGAACGGTGCGGAGCCGTCGGGGTCGGACACGACGTCGGACGCGTTGACCGCCGACGCGGGTGCGAAGTGGTCGGCGAGGACCTGGTCGCCCTTGTTGACGCCGTTCTCGCAGTAGTGGCGCACGATCTGCATGTCCTGACCGGTGCCACGGACCGCCCAGGTGGCGGTGCGCAGCGTGCCCGGCACAGCGGTGGTGGTGGGGGCGACGGTCGTCGTGGTGGTGGAGGCGGTGGCCGCGTCGAGGGAGGAGGGGTTGCCACCCCAGGTGAAGCTGACGAGGGTGGTCTCGCTGGGGCCGGCCGACTCGAGGTTGACGCACGGCGGGTAGGGGGCGTCCACCTCGTTGCCGGAGGCGTCGATCTCCTTGCGGGCGTCGGTGCTCACACCGTCGTAGTCGACGCTCTGCACGTCCTTGGTCCACGCCGAGCCGATGCGCTGGGCACCGTTCATCCCTTCGAGGAACCGGGTCGCGGTGCGGCTGGAGCCGACCGTCACCACGTAGGCGTACGCGACGGCACCCGCGATCATGGACATCACCACGCACGCGACCAGGAGTTCGAGCAGGGTGAAGCCGCCCTGGTTGCGGTGGCGTCGCTGAGCGTCGAGCAACCACTTCATGTCAACACCGTCCCGAGACGTTGGACGGACAGGTTCGGTCACGTTTGACGAGGTTCACCGACTCGCCGACGGTGAGTCCGTTGGGGGTCGCCCGGATGGTGATGCGCTGCGCGCCCTGGTCGGTGGAACCGCAGGACGCGACGAACACCTCGGGGTTGGCGTTGCGGTTCTGGAGGAACTGCACACCCGTGACCTTGAGGGTGTAGTTGCCCCACGTCTGGGAGTTGAGGTTGGCCTGATAGGTGGCGATCGCCGTGGCGGAGGAGCACGTGGACTTGAAGGGTTGGCGGTCGAGGTACTCGGCGGCGTCGGTGGCGAGCAGGCCCGAGCGGACGAGCCGGGAGTGCAGCGTGGTGGAACGCAGCATGACCGCCAAGGACGCGGCGAGACCGACGGCCAGCAGGCTCATCACCATGACGGTGACGAGCGCCTCGAGCAGGGTCCACCCGCCCTGGGACGCGAGCGCACCACGGCGATGGGCAATGAATTGGTCAACCGGCGAGCTCAACCCCAACTCCGTTTCCCGTGTCCCTGCGTGTACCACGCTATCGTGCCCGAGCCGACGCGCGGACCCGGCCTCACGGCTCCGTCGACCGGAAGTATCGCACGAGGTGCGTCGTGAGGCAATCAGGGCGTCGGTCACTCCGTGACTCCCAACCCTCCCGGACGGGCCGATCGGACCACTCCGAGGCGGGCCGATCGACGCGGATCACCCCAGGAGATCGACCACCCCGACCGCGAGCGCGCACACCAACAGGGTGGCCGCGACCAGTGAGGGCCCGAACGGCGACACGGCGCGCCATCCGCGTCGCACCAGCGTGGAGAGGGCCAGCGGCAGGCCCAGCAACGCGCCCACGCCCAGGGTGACGACCGCCGCGAACACCGCGGCGGCCCAACGGCCGTCGTAGGCGACGAACCCGACGGTCCAGCCCAACAGCACCGCCATGCGGACGTCGCCGAAGCCCATGCCGCGGGGGTGGACGAACCACAGCACGAACAGCGGACCGGCCAGGGCCGCCACGCCGAGGAGGCCGCCCCAGAGACGTCCGGGTTCGTCGGCGGCGAAGGCCGCGACGAGCGACAACACGACCGACACGGCCAGCGCCGGCCACACGATGCGGGTGGGCACGATGAGGGTCCGCAGGTCGATGACGGCGACGGCGATGCCCACCGGCACCAGCCAGAGCACCGGCAGGAGCTGCCAGTGGCTGCCGATCCCCCACCACATGAGCAGGCCGACGGCGGGGACCGCCACCTCGACGACGGGGTGGAACGCCCCGAACCGCTCGCCGCAGTCACGGCAGCGCCCCCTCAGCAGCAGCCACCCCAACACGGGGACGTTGTCGCGGGGCCGCACCGCCTCGCCGCAGCTGTCACAGCGACTGCGCCCACCCAGCACCTGGGGCCAGGGCCGGGTGTCGTAGAGGTCGCCGAACTCGTTGGGCTCGTCGAGCGCGAGGGGCAGCCGGTCGATCACGACGCATGTGAACGACCCGACGCACGCGCCCACCAGCGCGCCGAACACCGCCACGAGCACCGTCGCCGAGGTGGTCACAGAAAGGTCGCACCCTCTGCGGTCTGGGCGACCTGTTGGCCCGCCGCGACGTGCAGGCCGGTGATGTCCTCGGGATGCACCGACGCGGCGACCGCCTCGGCCGGGCTGATCAGCCCGCTTGCGACGAGGTTGCCGAGGGACTGCTCGAGCACGCACATACCGTCTTTTTGGCCGGTGGCGATGATGTTGCGGAGCTGGCGGACCTTGCCCTCACGGATGAGGTTGCTCACACCCGAGGTGCCGAGGAGGATCTCGTACGCGGCGACGCGGCCACCGCCGATCTTGGGGATGAGGCGCTGGGAGATGACCGCGGCGAGCGCCATGGCGAACTGGGTGCGCACCTGGTCCTGCTGGTCGGCGGGGAACACGTCGATGACGCGGTCGACGGTTTGCGACGCGTCGTTGGTGTGCAGCGTGGCGAACACGAGGTGGCCGGTCTCGGCGAGGGTGAGGGTGAGGCTGATGGTCTCGACGTCGCGCATCTCACCCACGAGGATGACGTCGGGGTCCTCGCGCAGCGCCGCCTTGAGCGCCTCGGCGAACGACACGGTGTCGGCGCCCACCTCGCGCTGGTTGACCAACGCCAGCTTGGAGGGGTGGATGTACTCCACCGGGTCCTCGATGGTGAGGATGTGCACGGGCCGGTTCTGGTTGATCCAGCCGATCATCGCGGCCAGCGAGGTGGACTTGCCCGAACCGGTGGGGCCGGTGACCAGCACCAGGCCGTGGGGTCGGGTGACCAACTGGCCGCACACGGCGGGCAGACCGAGCTGTTCGGGTGAGGGGATCTCCTGGGGATGAGGCGCAGCGCCAGAGCGGGCCGGTCGAGCTGGTAGAAGGCGTTGGCCCTGAAGCGGGCCGTGTCGGCCCAGCTGAAGGCGAAGTCGAACTGCCGCTCGGCCTGGTAGCCCTGCTGGTCGGATTCGCTGAGCAGGTCGCGGATGGCCGAGCCGACGAACTCACTGGTGAGCGGCGGCGAGTCGGGCACCGCCAGCAACTTGCCGTCGATGCGCACGCGGGGCACCGAGTCGGCCGCGAGGTGCAGGTCGGTGGCGCCGTGCTGCCACAGGTAGCCGAGCAGCGGGTCGATGAGGGCGGTGGAGGCTTTGAACATCGGGGACTCCGGAGTGACGGGGAAGGTGGCGCGACGGCCGTCGGGCGACCGCGGCGGCGACGCCGGGCCGGTCCGGGAACCTACAGGACGGTGCGGGCACGGGGCTCGGAAAACCGCGGTGCGTCCCGGCGGAAAACGGCCGAGGAGCAGGACACGGTTCGGTGTCCTGCTCCTCGGTGGCGTCGGACCGGGTCACACGAGGTGGCCCGGTCCGACGGGTGTGGATCGCTCGGGATCAGGTGAGCTCGGCGAGGGTGATCTCGGGGCAGTCCGCCACCGGCACACCGGCGGTGTCGGTGCGGGTGATCTGACCGGCCGTGATCGGGAACGTCGGCGTGGCGGGCACGGCGAAGTACTTCGGCGCGGTGTCGACCTTCATGTAGTCGTTCCACGTGGCGGACGAGGACGAGTCGCCCGCGTGCTCGGTGACGGCGGCCTGCGCCGCGGTCACGATGGCCGCACGCTCGGTCTTGCACGCGGCCTTGCCGGCGTTCTTGGTGGAGTTGCCCACCGCGAACACCACGACACCGGCGAGGATCGCCAGGATCGCGATGACCACGAGCAGTTCGATGAGGGTGAAGCCCCCTGGCCGCGCTGGTTGATGCGCTCTTTCATGTATTTCTCCCTTGTCGGACCATTCTCCTGGTCACGGTGCCATCCAAGCAAAGCGTCAGACGAGTGTCAAGGAATTCTCAAGAAGGCTCGGAAAAACGGCCGAGGAGCAGGACACGGTTCGGTGTCCTGCTCCTCGGCCGGCGTCGGACCGGGTCACACGAGGTGGCCCGGTCCGACGGGTGTGGATCGCTCGGGATCAGGTGAGCTCGGCGAGGGTGATCTCGGGGCAGTCCGCCACCGGCACACCGGCGGTGTCGGTGCGGGTGATCTGACCGGCCGTGATCGGGAACGTCGGCGTGGCGGGCACGGCGAAGTACTTCGGCGCGGTGTCGACCTTCATGTAGGTGTTCCACGTGGCGGACGAGGACGAGTCGCCCGCGTGCTCGGCGACGGCGGCCTGCGCCGCGGTCACGATGGCCGCACGCTCGGTCTTGCACGCGGCCTTGCCGGCGTTCTTGGTGGAGTTGCCCACCGCGAACACCACGACACCGGCGAGGATCGCCAGGATCGCGATGACCACGAGCAGTTCGATGAGGGTGAAGCCCCCCTGGCCGCGCTGGTTGATGCGCTCTTTCAACATGTTGACTCCCTTGTTGACCGCATGACGTGGCGTTCGCCACGGTGGCGGAGGATGCGGTCCGGGAGACCACCCCCCGGCCACGCACCATCCAAGCCGATACTCAAGGAAATGTCAAGAGGTGCTCAACACGATATGAAGAAACGCCGGAGGAATGTGAACGGGGACGAAAGGGCCCCGGCGACCCCCGACGGGTCTCACACGCTCACCTGGCCGTAGATGCCGTACATCGCACTCACCATCGCCAGCGCCACGAACCCGACCACCACGCCGATGATGAGGATGATCAGCGGTTCGAACCACTGGGTGAGCTTTTCGACCGCGTAGTCGAGCTCCTCCTCGAAGAAGCCGGCGATGGAGCCGAGCTGGTCGCTCAGCTCTCCGGTGCGCTCGCCCACCCGCATCATCTGCACCACCGTCGGGGGGAAGACCTCGGTCTGTGCGACCGGATCGGCGAACCCGCGACCCACCAGCACCCCCTCGGTGGCGACGCCGAGCCGCTCGCGGAAGATGGTGTTGGTGGTGCAGTCGATGGCGGAGGGCATCGCCTCGGCCAACGGCACCCCCGCGTCCATCAGCACCGACAGCACCCGGCAGAAGCGCTCGGTGGAGGAGAACACCACCACGGTGTTGAGCACCGGGATCTTCAACAGCAGCGCGTGGAGGTTGCGCCGGCCGCCGGGGGCGCGCACGTAGAGCACCACCCCGATGATCAGGGCCACCAGGATCAGCCCCGTGATGAGCCCCGCCGTCGAACCGACGAAGTCGGCGACGGCCATCAACATGCGGGTGGGGAGGGGCAGCTTGGCACCGAACGACTTGAAGAACTCGGCGAACTTGGGGATGACGAAGATGGTGATGATGGCCACGACGCCCATGGCCACCACCAGGAGGATCGCCGGGTAGATGAGCGCCTTGCGCACCTGCTTGGTGAGCGCCACGTCACGGCGGATGTAGGACGTGAGCTGCTCGAACGCCTCGTCCATCTTGCCGGTGAGCTCGGCGGAGCGCAGCATCGACAGGAAGTAGCCGGGGAACACGTCGGGGTGGGTGGCCACCGCGTCGCCCAGGGTCATCCCGCTCTGGCCGACCTTCTCGACGATGTCGGCGAGCACCGCCTTAAAGCGCTTGTTCTCGGTGTCGGCGCGCAACGTGTCGAGCGCCTCGACCATGGGGATACCCGCCCGGATGAACGTGCCCATCTGCCGAGAGAAGTGCATGATGTCGATCATCGGGATCTTCTGTTGGGTCAGCTCGACCTGAAGACCCTTCTTCTCGGTGATCTTGGTGGCCCGCATGCCGCGGACCGCGAGCTCGTTGCGGGCGGCCACCACCGAGGCCGCCTCGATGCTGCCCTTGACGGGTGTGCCCTCGATGGTCTCCGCCTCGTAGCGGTACTTCAACAGCGTGTCGGTCACGACGCCCCCTTCAGGACACGAAGGCCGCGCGTGCCGTCGGCCGCCGGCGCCTGTTCACCCATCTCAGCACCCGGCGCGGCGGTGGTGGCCGCGCCCGGGGGCGCGTCGGACGCACCCTCGTCGGACCCGTCGGCGGGCCGGTCGACCCCGTGCAGCGACACGTCCACCGGCGGCCCCGCATCGGCACCGTCGGAATCGGTACCGGCGTCGAGCGTCGCGGCAGCGTCGTCGGCGCCGTGGTCGACGTCGGTCGAGCCGATCGGACCGGACTCGATGACCCCGCGGGCACCCTTCTCGATGGAGCCCTTCGCCCCCTCCTCGAGCTCACGCCGACCCGGCATCAGCTCGCCGAACACGATCTCGTCGAGCTCGACACCCGGTGCGTAGACCGCCCGGATGACCTCGTCGACGGTGGTGATGCCGTCGGCCACGAGCTGGAAGGCCTGTACCTGCATGGTGCGCATCCCCTCCTTGATCGCGATCTTGCGCATGTCGGAATGGCTCGCCTTGTCGACGATGAGCTGGCGCATCGTGTCGGTGACGGTCAACAGCTCGTACACGCCCACGCGACCGCGGTAGCCGGTGAAGTTGCACATGTTGCAACCGCGTCCCCGCTTGAAGTGCGATGAGTACTCGCGGAGCTGGGACGACACCAGCCGGACACGGTCGGGCGAGGGCTTGTCGTCGACCGAACACGACGGGCAGTTGCGGCGCAACAACCGCTGCGCCATCACCCCGCTGACGGCGCTGGCCACCAGGAAAGGCTCGACACCCATGTCGGTGAACCGGTGCACCGCCGCCACCGAGTCGACCGCGTGGAGCGACGACAGCACGAAGTGACCGGTGAGCGCCGCCTGCATGGCGATGCGCGCCGTCTCGATGTCGCGGATCTCGCCGACGAGGATGGTGTCGGGGTCCTGACGGAGGATGCCGCGCAACCCGTCGGCGAAGGAGATGCCCGCCGCCTCGGAGATCTGCATCTGGTTGATACCCGCGAACTGGTACTCGACCGGATCCTCGACCGTGACCACGTTCTTGGTGGGGTCGTTCATCTCGTTGAGGGTGGCGTACAACGTGGTGGTCTTGCCCGAGCCGGTGGGGCCGGTGACCAGCAGCATGCCCAAGGGGGCCTTGACGATCTTGGTGTACTCGTGGACCAGCTCCTCGGGCATGCCCAGCTCGTGCAGGCTGATCAGCGAGCGCTGCTTGTCGAGGATGCGCAGCACCACCTTCTCGCCGCGGACGGTGGCCACGACCGAGGTGCGGATGTCGACGGGCCGGCCGTCGACGGTGAGGGAGAACTGGCCGTCCTGGGGGCGCCGGCGCTCGACGATGTTCAACTCGGCGAGCACCTTGATGCGGCTGGCGATCGCCGCGCCCATCGAGGCGGGCAACTGGATGGCGTCGCTGAGCACGCCGTCCACGCGGTAGCGCACCCGGATGCCCTCAGGCTGGGCCTCGATGTGCACGTCGGAGGCGCGACTGCGCACCCCGTGGGTGATG
Source organism: Microthrixaceae bacterium (assembly GCA_041394325.1). Lineage (GTDB taxonomy): Bacteria > Actinomycetota > Acidimicrobiia > Acidimicrobiales > Microtrichaceae > JAWKIJ01. Next base: position 1,267,600 of record JAWKIJ010000001.1, on the reverse strand, counting down.
ATGCGGCTCACCACCTGCACCACCGGTGCGTTCTCGTCGAGGCGCACGCCCTCCTGCTGCTCGGCCGGCGCGAACTCGGCCTCGGCGAGCTGGTGGGCCTGGACGTACACCGAGGTGTCGTCCAACACGTTGAACTGGCGCTCGAGCGCGCTGTCGATCTCGGGACGGGTGCCCAACAACAGACCGATCCGACCGCAGCGGAGCGTGATCTCCCGGATGGCGTCGGTGTCGCGGGGAGTGGCCGTGACGACCCAGGTGCGACCCTCCTCGTCGGTGCGCAACGGGATGACCCCGTGACGACGGCACATCTCCTCGCCCACCAGGTCGACCGCCGCACGGTCGGGGATCTCCTGGGCGAGGTCGGCGACCCGGATGCCGTACTGCGCACCGAGGGCCTGCTCGATCTGGTGGGCCTTCAGGCCCAGCAGCTCGCCCAACAACCCGCCCGAATCGCGTTGGCGGGCGAGGGCCGCCATGAGCTCGTCGGCGGTGACCATGCCGAGCGCCAACAGGACCTCGCCGAACAGCGGTCGTTCGGCGTTGATCCAGTTGTCGATCTCGACGTCGAGCTGGGCGGCGTCCACCAGCCCCGCCGCCCCGGGAAGGTTGCCCGGAGTGTCCGGACGCTTCGTCGATCGACCACGCAAGAGAGCCAAGGCCACCCCATGAGAGCTTGCGACGGCACCGCCAGCGGGTTCGTCTTCCGATGGGGTTGAACCCCGACGCGACCGAAGTCACCCGGTGCGCCCCAAGGCCGGAGCGTACCGGCGTCGCGGACGGAGGGTCAACCCCCTACCCGGCCTCCGAGGAGACTCCGAGGTCGAGATTCGCGACCGTCCACGCGGCGACGTCGGCACGGTTGAGGCAGTACATGTGCACACCCGGTGCACCCTCGCGCAACGTCGCCAGGGCGAGCTCGATCGCCGCGTCCATCGCGATCTCGAAGGCGTCCTCCGGCGAGGACGCCGACTCGACCGCCGCGATCAGATCCTCGGGCAGCGAGGCCCCGTTGATCGCGGCGAAACGCCGGATCGTCTGCGGGTTGAGCATCGGCATGATCCCCGGGAGCACCGGCGTGTCGCATCCCCTCGCGGCAAGGTCGTCGCGCATGGCGAGGTAGTCGTCGAGGCGGAAGAAGAAGTTGGCGATGCCGAGGTCGGCCGCCGACAGCTTGGCCGCGAGGAGGCGACGGTCCTCCGCCAGGGACGCCGAACGGGGATGGCCCTCGGGAAACGCCGCCACCGCCACCCCGAAGTCGCCGACCTCGTGCACGAGCTCGACCAGCTCGGACGCGTAGGTGAAGTCGCCCGTGACCGGCGAACCGTCCGCCGGAGGATCGCCCGCGAGTGCCAACACGTTGACGATCCCCGCGTCGCGATACTCGTGCAGCATCGCCACCACCTCGTCACGGGTGTGGCCCACACACGTGAGGTGCGGCATCGCGGGATACGGCGAGGACCCGTCGATGGCCATCACGAGGTCGCGGGTGCGCTCACGGCTCGACCCGCCCGCCCCGTAGGTCACCGACACGAAGCTCGCGGCGTCGCCGATGGCGTCGACGCAGCGGTCGAGGTTCGTCCGACCCTCGTCGGTGGACGGCGGGAAGAACTCGAAGGACAGCGTCGGACCGCGCCGGACCAGCTCGATGACACGGGTCATGACGGCCCGCCCCCGACGGAGCGCTCGGCGGCCGCGACCGTGTTGGCCATCAACATCGCCCGGGTCATCGGCCCCACCCCGCCGACCCGGGGCGTCAACCACCCCGCGACCTCGGCCACCTCGTCCGCCGCGTCGGGCACCACCTTGCCGTCGACGAAGGACACCCCCGCGGACACCACCACCGCACCGGGACGGACCATGTCCGCCCGCAGCAGCCCGCCAACGCCGGCCGCCATCACCACCACGTCACCCTGGCGGGTGAACGCCCCCAGGTCGGCGACGCCGGTGTGCACCACGGTGACCGCCGCATTGGCGTGAGGGCGCCTGAGGGTCAGCAGGTTGGCGAGCGGGCGGCCGATCGTGAGGCCGCGGCCGACGATCACGACGTGACGTCCCGCGACGTCGATGTCGTGGAAGCCCAGCAACTCGACGATGCCGGCCGGAGTGCACGCCACCGGCGCGTCCTCCCCCATCACCAACCGGCCCAGGTTGTGCGGGTGCATCCCGTCGGCGTCCTTGGCCGGGGACACACGGTCCATCACCGCGGCGAAATCGAGGCCCGTTGGCAGCGGGTACTGGACGATGAACGCGTCGACCGCCGGATCGGCGTTGAGACCCTCGACGGCCGCCACGACCTCGGCCTGACCGGCATCGGCCCCGAGTCGGACGTCGCGACCTGCGATGCCCAGGTCGGCCGCGTCGGCGTGTTTCATCGCGACGTAACGGGCGCTGGGAGCGTCGTCGCCCACCAGCACCGTGCCAAGGCCCGGGGTCACACCGCGTTCGGCCAGGGCCGCGATACGGGAGCGCAACCGCTCCCTGACCGCCGCCGCCGCCGCCTCTCCGTCGAGGACCTTGGCGGTCACCGCCGATCCTCCAACGCCACACCGGGTCCCATACCGGGTCGATCCTACGTGGAGGGTCGGTAGCGTGGAACCGTGCCAGACGGACCGTTCGGCGTGATCGCCTGGGACTTCGGCGGTGTGGTCGTCGACTGGGACATGCGCCTGTTGTTCGCCGAGCACTTCGCCGACGACGCCGAGCTGGACCGCTTCCTGTCCGAGGTGCTGACACCCGCCGAGAACCTGCGCTGCGACCTCGGCACCCCACTGGCGACCGTCGTCGCCGACCTGGTCCGACGACACCCCGGGCACCGGCGGGCACTGGAGGCCTGGCGCGACCAGTGGATCCGCACCATCGGCGGTCCGGTGGCGGGGACCGGCGAGCTGCTCGACGAGCTGGCCGACGCGGGGTCCGCCTGGTGGGCCTGTCGAACTTCTCGACCGAGACCTTCCCGTGGTGCGCGCAGACCTACCCCGTGTTCGACCGCTTCGACGACATCGTCCTGTCCGGTGCCGTCGGGGTGGCGAAACCCGACCCGGCGATCTACCTGCTCGCGTGCGAACGCTTCGGCGTCGCACCCCACGAGGCGCTGTTCTTCGACGACAGCCCCGCCAACGTGGCCGGCGCACGGCGGGTGGGGATGGCCGCCCGCCGATTCACGACCGCGGCCCGGGCTCGTGACGACCTCGTGGAGTTGGGGGTCCTCGGAGCCTGATCGGGGCCGAGCGGTCAAGTTCGGGCCGAGACCGCCCGATGACCAGAAACCATGGCCAACAGGTTGAACATCGGCGCGCCCACGAGACGACGTAGACGACCCGACGCCCGCGACGCGTCGGCCGAGCCGCAATCCTGGGACGCCCGACCGGGCCTCGCCCGGGCGATCCGGGTGATCGCCCTGCTCGGTCCGATCCTGGTGGGCTGCGTCGCCGCGATCGCAGCCAACCGATGGATCCCGATGCCCCACACCGTCGCCGTCGCCGTCGTGCGGTCGCTCGGGATCGTCGGCGTCGCGACCGGAGTCGTGTGGGGGGTCGACCGCTTCGCCCGTCGGGTGCTGCCGCTGGCGGCACTCATGCAGCTCTCGTTGGTGTTTCCCGACCAGGCTCCGTCACGGTTCAAGTCCGCGCTGAAATCGGGGTCGAGCCGCCGGCTCGAACGCACCCTCGAGCAGACGCGGACCGAGGGTCTCGCCGACGACCCGGGCGAGGCCGCCCGCCAGGTGATCCAGCTCATCGGCGCGATCGGCGACCACGACCGGCGCACCCGCGGGCACTCCGAACGGGTCCGCCTGTACACCGACCTCATCGGCGAGGAGCTCAAGCTGTCCAAGGAGGAGCGCCAGAAGCTCCAGTGGGGAGCGCTCCTGCACGACCTCGGCAAGCTGATGGTGCCGGGCGAGATCCTCAACAAGGCCGGCAAACCGGACGCCGACGAATGGCGGATCCTCCAGTCGCATCCCGACGAGGGCATGCGCCTCATCGAACCACTGCGCGACTTCCTGGGCGAATGGGTCCACGCCATCGGAGGACATCACGAGAAGTGGGACGGGTCCGGCTACCCCAACCGCCTCGACGGTCCGCGGATCCCACGCGCCGCCGCCATCGTCGCCGTCGCCGACTCGTTCGAAGTGATGACCGCGGTGCGCTCGTACAAGAAGGCGATGCCCCTCGCCGAGGCCCGAGCGGAGCTGACGCGCTGCGCCGGAACGCACTTCTCACCCGAGGTCGTTCGTGCCTTCCTGCAGATCTCGCTCGGGCACCTGCGGATCGTGTCGGGCCCCCTTGCCGCGTTGGCCCACCTCCCGTTCCTCGGCCAACTCAGCCAACTCCCGGCAGCGGCGGCGTCGGTCCTGCCGACCGCGGCGTCGGCCGCGATGCCGGCGGCCGCGATGGTGACCGCCGCCGCGTTGACGGTGGGGGCGCCCGCCGCGCCGACCGAGCTCGCGTTCACCGCGGCCACGCCCGCCGCGGCCCACGCCCAACCGGTGCCGACGAGCACCCCCACGAGCCCGTCCGCCGCGTCCGAGAAGGGGTCCACCCCCGTCGCCGGCGGGTCCGCACCGGCCGCCGCGCAAGCCGCCGCCCCCGCCCCCTCCCCCGCCGGAGCGCCTGTGGCACCCACCGCGACCACGACCACCGCGGCCGCCGTCGCCGCCACCCCGCCGGCCGCGGCACCGACCCCGGTCACCGCTGCCCAGGCCGCGCCCAGCACGGCACCCTCCCCGACCACGACGTGGAACCGGGACCGCCACCACCACCACGGAGGGTCGCCGAATCCCACCTGGCCGACTCCGACGACGAACCCGCCCGGACAGGGTTCGCCGTGGACGCCGAGCACCGTCATCCCGTCGATGACCTTCGCGATCCAGGTGTCGACCAGCAGCCTCCGGATCCCCAGTCGAAACCTCGACGGCGCGACGTTCCCCCGCGGGACGCGCCTGTACGTGTTCGCTCCGGCGATGGGCGTGAGCAGGATCCGCTGGACCTACCCCGCCGGCAGCAACGAGACGTCGAGCTTCCCCTACGACATGCGCGGGGGGAGCTTCACGGCCAACTCCTGGACGGCACCGTCGACACCCGGCACCTACACGATCACCGCCGACGCGGAAGGCGGCATCGGCTCCCCGGCACCGGTCACGGCCACGTTCACGATCACCTGAGCGCAATCCCTCAGTGTTTGAAGTGACGGGTGCCGGTGAAGACCATCGCGAGGCCTGCGTCGTTCGCCGCGGCGACCACCTCGTCGTCGCGGATCGAGCCACCCGGTTGGATCACCGCAGCGGCCCCCGCCTCGATCGCCGCGTCGAGGCCGTCGCGGAACGGGAAGAACGCGTCGGACGCGCACGCCCCGCCCCGTGCACGGCCGTCCGCCTTCTGCCGGGCGAGGATCCCCGCGTCACGGCGGTTCTGCTGGCCCGCGCCGATCCCCACCGCCTGTGCGTCCTTCACCAACACGATCGTGTTGGAGGTGACCCGGGCGGCCACCCGCCAGGCCAACACGAGGTCGGACCACTCACCGTCGGTGGGCGACCGGTCGGTCACGACGCGCCACGCCGAGCGGTCCACCGACACGACGTCGGGCGTCTGCACCAACAGGCCGCCCTCCACCGGACGGACGTCGAGACGCGACGGCGACGGGCGGCGGGTCTCCAGCACCCTCAGGTTGGGCTTGGCGGCCAACACGTCGAGCGCGCCGTCCTCGAACCCCGGTGCCACGAGCACCTCGGTGAACACCCCGACGAGCGCCTCGGCCGTGGCCACGGTCATCGGACGGTTCAACGCCACGATGCCCCCGTATGCCGACACCGGGTCGCACTCGTGCGCGCGGCGATAGGCCGTGACGATGTCGTCGGCGACCGCCACGCCACACGGGTTGGCGTGCTTGACCACCACGGCGGCCGCGTCGTCGCCGAGCGACCACACCAGCCGCCAGGCCGCGTCGGCGTCGTACACGTTGAGGAAGGACATCTCCTTGCCCTGGTGGCGCACCGCGGCATCCCAGCAGGAGTCGCCGAACGTGTAGCGCGCACCCGCCTGGTGGGGGTTCTCGCCGTAGCGCAACACGTCGGCCCGGGTGGCCGACAGATGCAACGTCGGCGGGAGCGCCGCATCGGTGTCGTCGACGTCGGCCGACAACTCGTCGTCGAGCCACGCGACGATCTGCGCGTCGTAGGACGCGGTGTGTGCGAACGCGGTTCGAGCCAGACGTCGCCGGAGGCCCAACGTCGTGGCTCCGTCACGGGCGAGCTCGACCAGCACGTCGTCGTAGTCGGCCGGATCGACCACCACGGCCACGTGGGCGTGGTTCTTCGCCGCCGCCCGCACCATCGCCGGCCCGCCGATGTCGATCAGCTCGACGGACGGCTCGGACGCGAACGGATACAGGTTGGCCACCACCAACGCGATCGGCTCGATGTCGTTCGCCTCGAGGTCGGCCCGATGCTCCGGATCGTCGGGATCGGCGAGGATCGCTCCGTGCACCTTGGGATGCAGGGTGACCACACGGTGACCGAGCATCGGCGGATAGCCCGTGAGGTCGGCGACGTCGGTCACGGGCACGCCGGCCTCGGCGACGACCCGCGCCGTCCCACCGGAGCTGATCAACTCGACCCCGAGGTCGTGCAGCGACCGCGCCAACTCCGCGATCCCCGTCTTGTCGTACACGCTCAACAACGCTCTCATCGCGGCGTTCCTTCCCGGACCCGACGGTCCCGATCCAACAGCGACGGGTCGCTCAGAACCCGTCGGATGGTGTCGACGTACAACCGGCGCTCGACCACCTTGATACGTTCGTGCAGCGAGGCCTCGTCGTCGCCCTCGAGCACCTCGACCGCCTCCTGGGCGAGGATCGGCCCGTCGTCGACCCCGAGGGTCGCGACGTGCACGGTGCAGCCGGTGACCTTCACCCCGTAGGCGAGCGCGTCGCGCACGGCGTGCCAACCCTTGAACGACGGCAACAACGCGGGATGGGTGTTGAGGATCCGGTGGGGATACGCGTCGTGCATCGCCGCTCCGAGGATCGTGCCGAAACCCGCCATCACCACCAGGTCGGGCCGGTGCGGCGCGAGCGCCCCGACGAGGTCGGCCGTGTAGGTGTCGCGGTCGAACGTCGGCCCGAAATCGGTCCGCACCACCTCGACGACGTCGACCCCGTGGCGACGAGCCACGTCGATGGCCGCGCAACGCCGGTCGACCAGTGCGCACACTACCGGCAGGCGGGCGTCGAGGATGGCGTCGAGGAGCGTGCCACTACCGGACGCGGCGACTGCAACCCGCATGGTCGGCAAACTACAAGGGTGTCGGCCGGGCGGCGAAAAGCCCTCCACCGTCGCCATCGGAACCACGCGCCCGAACCCCGTCACGAAAGGGCACCAATGCACATCCTCGTCACCGGCGCGACCGGCTTCGTCGGATCCCACGCCGCAGCCGAACTGGCCAGGCAGGGCCACACGGTGCGCGCGCTCGTACGCGACGCGACGCGGGCGGAGCGTGTGCTCGGCGCGGTGGGCCTACCCGCCGACGCGGTCGACGTCGTCGTGGGTGACGTCACCCGGAACGACGACGTCGCCAAAGCGCTCGACGGCTGCGCCGCGGTGGTCCACGCCGCCGCGGTCGTCTCGCTGCACCGGCGCGACGCGGACGAGGCCCAGCGGGTCAACACAGCCGCGACCGAGGCCGTGTTGGGAGCCGGGGCCGAGTCGGGCTGCGAAGCGATCGTCGCGGTCAGCTCGGTGTCGGTGTTCGAGCGGATCACCCCCGCGCTCCACCTCGACGGCCCGCTGCGCGCCGCAGCCGGTGGGTACAGCGCCTCCAAGGTCGCATGCGAACGCTTCGCCCGCGGAATGCAGGCCGCCGGCGCGCCCGTACGGATCGTGTACCCCAGTGGAGTCATCGGGCCGGACGCCCCGTCGCCGAGCGTGGTCCACACCGCCGCGGTCACATGGATCCGGGCGATGCCGATGATCAGTTCGGGCGTCAACCTGGTGGACGTGCGCGATCTCGCTGCCGTGCTCGCCGCGGCCGCGACGCGCGACGGCGTGCCGAATCGGCTCATGGCAGGTGGTCACTACACCGAATGGGCGGACCTGGTCGACCGTATCGAGGCCATGCGCGGCCGACACATCCGCCGCTATCGAGCACCCGGCCCCGCGATGCGCGGGCTCGGCCGGGTGCTCGACCTCACCGGGATCCGTCTCCCGATCGACTTCGAACTCACGCACGAGACCATGACCGAGGCCTCCCGCGCCGTCCCCGTCGACTCCTCGGCGACCGAGGCCTCGCTGGGGATCACCCCCCGGCCGATCGAGGAGACGTTGGCCGACACCTACCGCTGGCTCGTCGCGGTCGGCGCGCTCGCGCCCGGCGAGATCGGCGCTATGGGCAACGTCGACCGCGACGGCGGCCGCACCGGCACCGCGTCGTGAGGATCGAGGACTACGCCCTCATCGGCGACACCCAGACCGCCGCGCTGGTCGGCCGCAACGGATCGATCGACTGGCTGTGCCTTCCGAGGTTCGACTCCGGCGCGTGCTTCGCCGCGCTGGTGGGCACACACGACCACGGCCACTGGCAACTCGCCCCCGCGGACGGCGAGGCCCGGGTCACACGGCGCTACCGCCCGGGGACACTGGTGTTGGAGACGACCTTCACCACCGCGTCGGGCGAGGTGCGCCTCATCGACTGCATGCCCGTTCGCGACGAGGCTCCCGACGTGGTGCGCGTCGTCGAGGGCATCCGCGGTCGGGTGCCGATGCGCATGGACCTCGCCATCCGCTTCGACTACGGCGCCGGCATCCCGTGGGTACGACGAACCGACGGAGCACTCGGGGCCGTCGCCGGTCCCGACGCGCTCGAACTCCGCACCCCGGTTCGGACCCATGGCGAGGCGATGACCACCGTCGCCACCTTCGAGGTCGCCGCCGGCGACCGCGTCCCCTTCGTTCTCACCTGGCACCGCTCCCACCTGCCGGCTCCCCGGCCGATCGACGCGCTCGCCGCCGTCGACCGGACCACCGAATGGTGGCGGGAATGGACGAGCCAGTGCACCGACCTGTGTCGACGGGAAGGCCACTTCGGCGACGCCGAGGCGATCGCGCTGCGCTCTCTCATCACACTCAAGGCCCTCACCTACGCACCCACCGGCGGGCTGGTCGCGGCAGCGACCACGTCGTTGCCCGAAGACATCGGCGGCGTCCGCAACTGGGACTACCGCTACTGCTGGCTGCGCGACGCCACCTTCAGCCTCTATGCACTCATGTTGGGGGGGTACGAGACCGAGGCCCGCGCCTTTCGCGACTGGTTGCTCCGCGCCGCCGCCGGCTCGCCGCACCAACTCCAGATCATGTACGGGCCGGCCGGCGAACGACGCCTCACCGAGACGACGCTCGAATGGCTACCAGGCTACGAAGGGTCGTCCCCGGTTCGCATCGGCAACGCGGCGTCACAGCAGTTCCAACTCGACGTGTACGGCGAGATCATGGACTGCCTGCACCAGGCGCGTCGACGCGGCGTGGACTGCGATCCCGACGTGTGGGCGTTCCAACGTGCCGTCATGGACTTCCTCGAAGGCCACTGGAAGGAGCCCGACGAGGGCATCTGGGAGGTGCGCGGGCCGCGGCGGCACTTCACCCACTCCAAGGTCATGGCCTGGGTGGCCGCCGACCGTGCGGTCAAGGCGACCGAGCAGTTCGGCCTCGACGGCCCGGGCGAGCGGTGGCGACGGCTCCGCAACGACATCTTCGAGGAGGTCTGTGAGCATGGGTTCGACGCCGACCGCAACACGTTCACCCAGGCGTACGGCCGGGCACCCCTCGACGCGTCCCTGCTCATGATCCCCCTCGTCGGATTCCTTCCGGCCACCGACCCCCGGGTCCTCGGTACCGTCGCCGCCATCGAGGACGAGTTGTGCGACGGGGGCTTCGTGCACCGTTACGGCGAGGACGGCCTCGGCGAGGTCGACGGGCTCACCGGTTCGGAAGGCGCGTTCCTGCCGTGCAGCTTCTGGCTCGCCGACAACTACATCCTCCAAGGACGGGCCGCGGAGGGGCGTGCGATGTTCGACCGGCTCGTCGGGCTCGCCAACGACGTCGGACTCCTGTCCGAGGAGTACCACCAGGGGCTCGGTCGCCTCGTGGGCAACTTCCCGCAGGCCTTCACCCACGTCGCGCTCGTCAACACCGCCAACAACCTCGCCACCACCACCGGCCCGGCCCGGCACCGCAGCGGCATCGCCTGAGCCTCCTCACCCCGGTTCGGCAACCGCGGCACCGGACCGGCGCGGCGCACGGGCCCGCGCGGTCGTGTTCACTATGCGCCATGAGCACCCCGCTGTGGATCCTGGTGGCCGTGACCTGTGGATCGATGTTCCTGCTCGTGGAGTTGGCCCTGCCCACGCTCGGTATCGCCGGAATCACCGGCACGGTGCTCGTCGGACTCGGGCTGTACGGCCTCGCACACAGCGGGGAGAACTGGCTACCGCTGCTGGGAATCGCGCTCGCCACCGCGCTCGCGGCGCTGTTGTTGACGTCCTCGACCCCGAACCCGCTGTGGCTGGGAATCGCGCTGGCCGCACTGGTCGGCGGTGGGGTCGGCTTCGGGCTCTTGGCGGGCGACAACGCGACGGTGGTCGGCGCGTTCGTGTCGGGTGGCCTCGCCGCCGTCGGCTACCCGCACCTGCACGCGGCGACCCGCCGACTGGTGGACCGCCCCGACGTGGTCGGCCTCGGCTCCTACCTCGGCCGCACGGCGACCGTGACCGACTGGTCGGGAGTGAGGGGCACCGTCGTCTTGGACGGCACCCGTTGGAACGCGCGCTGGTTCGACCGTGCGGTGGGGCCGTTCCCCCCGGTATCGCCCGGACAGGAGGTCACCGTGCGCGACCATGATGGTCTCGAACTGCTGGTCGGACCCACCGACACGGCCGCCGTGATGCAGGAGCCCCACCGATGACCACCTCCGGCCCCAACCCCGCGCTGATCATCGTGGGCGTCCTTCTCCTGGCGATCGTCATCATCATCGCCAAGGCCATCCGCATCGTGCAGGAGTACGAGCGGGGCGTGATCTTCCGGCTCGGGCGATCCGTCGGCGCCAAGGGTCCGGGCATCTTCTTCGTCGTCCCCATCATCGACAAGATCGTGGTGACGAACCTCCAGATCATCGCCGTGCCCGTCAGCCCCCAGTCGGTGATCACCCGGGACAACGTCACCGTCAGCGTCGACGCCGTCGCCTACTTCCAGGTGATCGACCCCGAGGCATCGGTGGTGCGGATCCGCGACTGGTACACCTCGTCCCAACTGGTGGCGCAGACGACGTTGCGCTCGATCGTCGGCCGACACGAGCTCGACCAACTCCTCGCCGAACGCGATCGCATCGACGTCGAACTCCAGGCTGCGCTCGACGAGCAGACCGAGCCGTGGGGGATCAAGGTCCACCGAGTCGAGATCCGCGACGTGGGGCTCCCCGAGCAGATGCAACGGGCGATGGCCCGGCAGGCCGAGGCCGAACGGGAACGCCGCGCGAAGGTGATCGCGGCGGACGGCGAGTTCCAGGCCTCGCAGCGCCTTGCCGAGGCCGCGAACGTGATCGCCGGCGCACCGGGGGCGCTCCAGTTGCGGCAGCTCCAGACCCTGACCGAGATCTCCGCGGAGAACGCGTCGACGATCGTGTTCCCCATCCCCGTCGAACTGCTCGAGGCGTTCAAGTCACTCGCGACCGGCCAGCCCGCGGTTGCGGCAGGACCGTACAGCCGCCCGCCGGCACCTCCCGCCGAAGGCTCCGACCTCGCCGCGACGGCACCGCCGTTCGCCCCACCGCCCGCGCCCCCGACGCCACCCGCGCCCCCGATCGCGTAGCACCCGCCTGGACGAGCACGTCGTGCGGGTGCTCGCCAACGCAGCGCGGCGCGACGCCTGAGCGCAACGGCCGGCCCGGGCCGGCGTTCAGCCGAGTTCGCGGACGATCTCCACCATCAACTCACCCGCCTCGGTGGGGTTCTGGCCGACCCTCACCCCCGCCGCCGCGAGGGCCTCCATCTTCGCCTTGGCCGTGCCGGTGTTGCCCGACACGATCGCTCCGGCGTGGCCCATCTTCTTCCCCGCGGGAGCGGTGACCCCCGCGATGTAGGAGGCGACCGGCTTGGAGACGTTCGCCTTGATGAAGTCGGCGGCCTCCTCCTCGGCCGAACCGCCGATCTCACCGATCATCATGATCGCGTGGGTCTCGGGATCGGCCTCGAAGGCGGCGAGACAGTCGATGAACGAGGTACCGGGCACCGGGTCACCGCCGATGCCGACACAGGTGGTCACACCGATGCCCTGCTGCTGGAGCTCGTACAGCGCCTGATAGGTGAGCGTGCCCGAACGGCTCACGATGCCCACGTTGTTGGCACCGGGTTCGGCCGGCTTGGCGATGTGACCCGCGGTGATGCCGATGTTGCACTTGCCGGGGCTGATCACCCCGGGGCAGTTGGGTCCGAGGAGCCGGGTACCGGGGAAGTCGCGCTGCAACCTGTTGAAGAACCACGCCTCGTCGTGGGCCGGAACACCCTCGGTGATGCAGACCACGAACTCGATGCCCGCCTCGGCGGCCTCCATCACCGCGCCACGGACCCCGGGGGCGGGAATGAAGATGCAACTGGCGTTGGCGCCGGTCTCCGCGACCGCGTCGGCGACATTGGCGAAGACAGGGATGCCGTCGACGTCGGTGCCGGCCTTCTTGGGGCTGGTACCGGCGACGACGCGGGTGCCGTAGTCACGGTTGAGGAGGCCGTAGTAGCGGCCCTGTGAACCGGTCAGTCCCTGGTACACGACCTTGGTGTTCTCATCGACGAAGATCGACATCGCTCGTTTGTGCTCCTGTCAGCGGTTGTTGCCGGGACGGCGGGGGTGGTGCGGCGGTCGGCGAACCCGCTCAGCGGGCGTCGGCCAGTTCGACGGCGCGACGGGCCGCCTCGATCATCGTGGGGGCCATCTGCAGCCGATCACCGAGGTGGGGGGCGAGGATGGAACGGCCCTCCTCGGCGTTGGTGCCGTCGAGGCGGATCACGATCGGCGAGTCGATGGTGACCCGGCCGAGCGCAGTGAGGATCCCGTTGGCGACCTCCTCGCCGCGGGTGATGCCACCGAAGATGTTGATGAAGATCGACTTCACCCCCGGGTCGTTGTTGATGACCTCCAACGCCCCCGCCATCACGTCGGCGTTGGCGCCACCGCCGATGTCCAGGAAGTTCGCCGGTTGGCCGCCCACCTGGTTAACCACGTCGAGGGTGCTCATGGCGAGCCCCGCACCGTTGGCGATCACCCCGACCGAACCGTCGAGGCCGACGTACTGGAGGCCCTTCTCGTGCGCCGCCGCCTCGCGCTCGTCGCGAACCTGGGTGGCGTCGTACTGCTCGTACTCGGGATGACGGAACACGCTGTTGCCGTCGAGGGTGACCTTGGCGTCGAGCGCATGGACCCGGCCGTCGGGGGTGAGGATCAACGGGTTGATCTCACACAGGTCGGCGTCGCCCTCGACGTACGCCGTGTAGAGCTTCACCAGGATGTCGACCGCACCCTCGGTCGCCGCCGGATCGAGCTTTGCGGCCGTCACCCACTCGCGGGCGCGCTCGGGGGTGAGACCGTCGACCGGATCGATCCAGATCTTCGCGATCGCGCCGGGGTTGTCCTGTGCGACCTGTTCGATCTCGACGCCGCCCTCGGCCGACAACATGCCGAGATGCTGCTTGCGGGCCCGGTCGAGCGTGAAGCTCGCGTAGTACTCCTTGGCGATGTCGGAGGCGTGCTCGATCCACAAGAGCTTCACGATGTGACCCTTGATGTCGAGGCCCAGGATGTTGGTGGCGTGTTCGCGGGCCTCCGCGGCGTCGTTCGCGAGCTTCACGCCGCCGGCCTTGCCCCGGCCGCCCACCTGGACCTGCGCCTTGACCACCACCGGATAGCCCACTCGATCGGCGATCCTGACGGCGTCCTCGACGTTGTCGGTGACGTCTCCATCGGAGACCGCGATGCCGTACTGGGCGAAGAACTGCTTGCCCTGGTACTCGAACAGATCCACGAATCCTCCTGATGCGGTTGAGTGTGGCGGGAGCCCGGATCGCCTCGATCGGAACGTCGGCACCGGGCACCGTCGGGGCGCCCGATTCCGGCCGCCGGTCCGGGCGGTCACACGGCTGGCGATCCTACGTTGAGGACCCGGAGCACATGAAAACCCACCCGACCGAGGTCTGCGAGCATGTCGGGATGACCTCCCTGGAACGGTCCCACCGAGCGCAGGTCCGTGCGCTCCTGATCGCCGTCGTGTTCCTGGTGTTCGCCCTCATGGTCGGCTACGCGGCCCTGCGCGGATCCGGGAGCGGACCGACCGTCGCCCCCACCCGCGACACAGGTCGCGGATGGGTCGTCGGCAACGCGAAGACCAAAGCCGCAGCGATCGCCACCGACGGTCCGATCCTCCGTCCCGACCCGACCGGATCGCAACGCCTGCCCCTTTACCTCAGCCACTCCGGCTCGTCGTGGCGACGCGGTTGGTACGCGTTCGAGGCGCGCGCCCCGGGGGCCAAGGCAGAGTGCTTCCTCCGTTGGGACGGCGCCGCCGAACGCTTCGAAGACCCGTGCTCCACACGAACCTACGGCTCCGACGGTGCGGACCTTCGCCGGTTCTCGATCACGGTCGACCGGTCGGGCGAGCTGATCGTCGACCTCTCGCGACCACCCACCGCCGGCCGATGACACCTACCGCCGGCGGACCGGCTCCGCCCGGCCACCGGCCGTCCGCACCGGCAGTGGCGCCGCCAACTGACGCTCGACGTCGGCGACGATCGACGGCCGGATCCGATGATCCGCGAGCCGGCCCAGCACCTCGGTCAGGCGGTTGAGCACCAGCCGGCGACAGCCCGCAATGCGGTCCATCCGGAGCTCCACCTCGTCGGAGCCGGGATCACGCTCACCCGAACGACCTCGCTCCGCCCAGATCCGGTCCGCCCGTCGGTACATGAACACCCGCTCCGGGTCGGTCTGGGCCACCAGCTCGGCGAGACGCCGACTCCCCGTGGCCGCGACGGCGATCTCGCCCATCCTCACCCGCGACTCGGCCATGTTCGCCGCCCGGACCGACTCTCCGGACCGGTAGTAGTAGTTGGGCCGCGCGACACGCACCGGAGCGGGGGTGCCACGCGCAAACGCCACCTGGAGGTAGAAGGCGAGGTCCTCCCCGGCCGACAGGTCCACCGGAAACCGGATGCCGTGCCGATCGAGCAGGTCCCGCCGAATGAACGCCCGCATGTGGCATTCCCGGTCGCGGAACCAGGTGTCGAGCGAGAGCCGATGCGGAGGACCCAACCACCAGCTCACCCGGCTGACATAGCGGTGACCGAGCGACACACTCCCGTCGGACCCGACGAAGAACTCGATCAGGTCGTCGGTGAACGCCTCAACGTCGCCGAACCGTCTCGCCGCCGCGAAGAACTCCCGGAGCCGCCACCGGGCCCACAGATCGTCGGCGTCGGCGGGGCACACCCAGACGCCACGCGCGAGGTCGAGACCCCGGTTGCGGGCCGCCGAACGGCCGACGTTGTGGCCGATCCGAACCGGACGCACGCGGTCGTCGATCTCGGCGAAACCCTCGGCGACAGCGGAGGTCGCGTCGGTGGACCCGTCGTCCACGACGATCACCTCGAGCTCGCGATGGGTCTGGTCGAGGATCGATCTCAGCGTCGCCCCGAGCGTGGCCTCCGCCTGATAGGCCGCGACGACCACCGAGACGAGCGGCGCGCCCCCCGAACGGGCCGTCGCGCCACCCCGGACCCCTCGACCGGACGCCGATTCGGACCGGAGATCCGGACCCGACGGCTCAGCCATCGCCGAACAGTGCGGCGAGGCGGTCCTTCTGCACCTTCTCGGTGCCGGTTCGCGGCAGCTCGTCGACGACGACGACGCGTCTCGGCGCCTTGTAGGGAGCGAGCCGCTCCGCAGCCCACGCCACCAGCCCGGCCCCGTCGAGGCCCGATCCCGCCCGCGGCCGGACCACCGCCGCGGGGACCTCCCCCATCCGCTCGTCGGGCAGGCCCACCACCGATGCCTCGAGGACGTCCGGATGCTGCTCGAGGGTCGTCTCGACCTCGAGCGGGTACACCGAGTACCCGCCGACCTTCAGCGTCTGCTTCCGGCGACCGCAGAACATCACCGTGCCCAACGGACCGACACGAACCAGGTCACCGGTCCGCAGCCAGCCGTCGGGGGTCAGCGCGTCGGCCGTCGCCCCCGGCGCGTTCCAATAGCCCTTGAGCACACCCGGCCCCTTGACCCACAGCTCACCCAGACCACCCAGGCGGACCCGGCGCCCCGCCTCGTCGACCACGCGGAACCGATAGCCGGGAAGGCGGAAGCCGACCGTGTCACCGACCCCCAGCGACACGTGCGGCGGGGACACCTTGGCGGCGACCCCGCCACCGACCTCGACCATGCCGTATCCCTCCACGAACATCGCCTCTCCGACCGCCCCGACCAACGGCAGGCACGCCGAGGCCCCGTACCCCTTGAAGCGATGCGCGAGGTCGGCGGGCATCACATCGGCACCCGACATGAACACCCGGACCGACGAGAGGTCACGATCGCCCGCCCCCGCCTCCTCCATCATCCGGTACATGGCGGGCACCCCGATGAAGGCGCTCGAACGCCGCTGCTCCAAGACGTCGAGCACGCGCCCGGCGTCGAAACGATCCAGGAAACACACGCGGACCCCCGACACCGCGGCGCCCACCAACGTGACGAAGCCCATGATGTGCGCCACCGGCAGCGCCGCCACCAGTTCGTCGTCGCGCAGCTGCACCGGAGCGAGCGCGAACGGCAGCGACTGACCGACCAGCGCCCGATGGGTTAGGCGCGCTCCCTTGGGCATACCGGTCGTGCCCGACGTGTAGAACAGCGCCGCCACCTCACCGGGGTCGGCGACGACCGCAGTGCCCGACGGTGCTCCGGCCCTCAGCTCGGCCACGTCGCGTACGACGAGGGTCGCCTCCGAATCGGCGACGACGTGGTCCACCTCCACCGGTCGCATCCGGGCGTTGAGCGGCACCGCGATCGCACCCGCACGCGACGCCGCCACCGCCAACAGGAACTGCGGGTAGCCGTTGGGCACGGCAATCACCACCCGGTCGCCCGGAGCGGTCCGGGCGGCGATCGCTGCGGACCAGCGCTCGACGCGGATCGCCGCGTCACGGTAGGTGAGGGTCTCCCCGCCGTCCTCGGTGACGAGTACACGCTCACCCCAGACGGGGCCGAGCTCGTCGAACAACGTGCCCAGGGTCGCCCGACGACGCAACGCCATCTCGACCCGCTTGATCTGGTTGAGCCTCATCGGTCCGCATCCTCGGTCGGCCGGCGCCCGAACGAGACGCTCATGCAGGCGCCCGCCGGACAGGTGCCCACTTCAACAGAAGGACCTTCTCGCGTCCATCCGTGAACCGCACCGTCGCCTGGAGATCGTCGCCTCCGCCACGCAGATCGAGGATCACCCCGTCACCCCACTGCGAGTGCACCAGGCCGTCGCCGACCTTGAAGTCCAGCTCGTTCGCCCCCGTCGGCCTCGGCGGCGCCGGGACCGAGGGCCGGCCCCCACCCGCACCGAAGACCCGGCCGTCGGTGTCGGTATCGGACCGATGCGCGCGGTCGTTCCAGGAGGTGCCACGCCGCAGACCCCCGCGTCGCCGCGGGGTCCCACGCTCCTCGATCAACACCTCGGGGATCTCCGCCAGGAACCGCGACGGGGGGTTGTACTGCGTGGTGCCGTGCAGCATCCTCGCGGTGGCCGCCGACACGAACAGACGCTCGCGGGCCCGGGTGATGCCCACGTAGGCGAGCCGCCGCTCCTCCTCGATCTGGGCGGGTTCGAGCAGCGTTCGCTGGCTGGGAAAGATGCCGTCCTCCATCCCGACGAGGAACACGACCGGGTACTCGAGGCCCTTCGCCGCGTGGAGTGTCATCAGCACCACCGCGCTCTCCTCGGGGTCGATGGCGTCGACATCGCTGACCAGGCTCATCTGCTCGAGGAACTCGTCGAGCGAGGCGAACTCCTCGGCCATACCGACCAACTCCGCGAGGTTCTCGAGCCGCCCCTCGGCCTCGATGCTGCGCTCCGCGGTCAGCTCGTCTCGATATCCGCTGCGGGACAACACCTCGTCGAGCATCCGTGCCGGGCCGATCGGACCCTGCCCGTGCCCCACCGCGCCGGTAGGGGCGTCGAGGTCCGGACCGGTGCCGTCGAGTGGAAGTCGCCCTTCGTCGGCCGGTGGACGAATCAGCGCCTCAAGATCGGCGAGCATCGAGTTGAAACCCGCCAGCCCCGACGCGGCCCGCCCCGACACGCCCGCCGCGCCGTAGGCCCCCAATGCGTCGCGGAAGCCGATCCGGTGCTCGGCGGCGTACGCATCGAGCTTCGCGACGCTCGTATCGCCGATCCCCCGCTTGGGCACGTTGAGGATGCGCTTGAGGCTCACCTCGTCGTCGGGATTGACCACCGCCCGGAGGTACGCGACGGCGTCTTTGACCTCACGCCGGTCGTAGAACCTCGTCCCGCCGACGACGCGGTACGGCAGACCGGCCCGCATGAAGTGCTCCTCCAGCACCCGGGACTGGGCGTTGGTTCGGTAGAACACGGCGATCTCGGCGAAACGATGCTCCGCAGCGTCACGCATACGGCCGATCTCGCCGGTGACCCACCGAGCCTCGTCGGCCTCGTCCGCGGCGTGGTAGCGGACGATCAGCGCACCGGTGTCGCCGTCGGACCACAGGTCCTTGGGCTTGCGCGAAGTGTTGTTGGCGATCACCGCGTTGGCCGCGTCGAGGATCGTGCGCGTCGAGCGGTAGTTCTGGTCGAGCACGACGACCGTCGCGTCCGGAAACGCCCGCTCGAACTCCAAGATGTTGGTGACGTCCGCGCCGCGGAACGCGTAGATCGACTGGTCGCCGTCGCCGACCACACATACGTTGCGGTGCTCGGCACCCAACAGGGTGACCATCCGGTTCTGCACCGGGTTCGTGTCCTGGTATTCGTCGACCAGCACGTGCCGAAACCGCTGCTGGTAGGTCGACAACACCTCGGGGTTACCCTCGAACAACTCCACCGTCTTCATGAGCAGATCGTCGAAGTCCATGGCCGCAGCCCGCAACAGGCGGGCCTGGTACTCGACGTACACCTCGGCGATCTTCCGCTCGAAGTCGACCTGGGCCTCGGCCGCGAACGCGCCGGGCGACAGGCCGCGGTTCTTCGCGTTGGAGATGGTCGCGTGCACCGACCGGGGCGGCAGCTTCTTCGGATCGAACGCCAGATCGCGTACGACATAGGAGACGAGCCGTACCGCGTCGGCCTGGTCGTAGATCGTGAACTGTGCCGGAAAGCCCAGGCGCGCGCCGTCGCGCCGGAGAATCCGGACACATGCCGAGTGGAAGGTGGACACCCACATCCGCTCGGCGACCGGCCCGACGAGCGCACCGACGCGATGGCGCATCTCACCCGCGGCCTTGTTGGTGAAGGTGATTGCGAGGATCTCGAACGGGGAGATCCCGCGGGCGTCGACGAGGTGCGCGATCCGGTGGGTGAGCACCCGGGTCTTGCCCGAGCCGGCACCGGCGATGACCAGCAGCGGCCCGCCGTCGTGCAGTACCGCCTCCCGCTGGGCGTCGTTCAACGACTCCAGTAGCTGCACGACCTCCACGGGTTCACGCTAGTGCCGGGGCCTGTTGCCCCGAGGAGGGCCGGATGGTTCAGAGGCGACCGAAGGTGACCGGCTTGGACGTCTGGTACATGCTCGACACCTTGACGACGTCGCCCGAATGCGGTGCGTGCACCATCTGTCCGTTGCCGATGTAGATGCCGACGTGGTGGACCGGCGAACCGCCGAAGACGAGGTCACCGGGCACCAGGTCCGGCGCGCTGATCGAACGGGTCATCGAGCGCAGCGACCTCGACGAGTGCGGCAGCGATCGCCCCGCCGCACGGTATGCGAACATCACCAGGCCGGAGCAGTCGAACGAACCCGGTCCCGCGGCACCCCACACGTAGGGATCACCCCGCTGGGCCATGGCGACCGCGACCGCGGTCGTCCCCGCGGGGTGCCAGCCGCGGACGGAGCAGGGGCGGCGACCGGGGCGAGCTCGACCGGCGCGGGTGCGACCGTGCCCGGACGAGACGTCGCGGCACCGGAGCGGGGAGCCGGCGTTGCCTGCACCGCGACGGCGGCGGGACGGCGGGCGGCGGCTGCGGCGGCGCGGGCGGCGGCATCCGCCTGGGCCTTGGCGGCGGCAGCCGCCGCCGCGCGCGCGTGCCTGTTCGGCCGAGAGTGCTGCGGCGAGGTCACCGCTGATCGAGCTCTGGATCGCCTTGCGCTGCGCGACCGCCTGCTGGATCGCCGCCTTGGCCTTGTCGAGCTCGGCAAGCTTCGATCCGACACGGTCGTTCGCCCGGCGGAGTGCCGCCTGGCGCTCCGCGAGCCGTTGGGTCGCGGCGGTCAGACCTTCGATCACGTCCTGGGAGTTGCCGTAGCGAACCTGAAGGTACGTCTCACGCCGGGACGCGGCGGTCAGGTCGCTGCTGAAGCCGCCGATACCCGCTTCGAGGCCACGGTCGGAATCGCCGATGAACGCCGCCACCGCCAATCTACGGGCCTTGGTCCGGTTGTCGTCGAGATCGCGCACGGCGCCGGCGACATCGGCCTTGTTGGTGGCGAGGTCGCTCCGGAGGCGCTCGAGTTCGATGTTGGCGCTGTTGTAGTCCTCGTCGAGCGCACTGGTCTGCTGGTCGAGGGTGGCGAGCTCGTCCGCGATCCGCGCGGCCTTCGCACGGAGGTCGGCGACGCTTCCACCGGAAGGTTGTGCCGAGGCCGCCGCGGGCAGCAGGGAGGCGATGAGCGCGCCGGCGAGGATTCGGACCGCGATGCCGGTCCGGTTCGACTTGAAGTGCATTGGTTTCACCGAGGGGCGCCGTCGGGGACGTCGGCGCCCGGGCTCGTGCCGGGCGCTGGTCACCCGGGCGATGAACCATGCTGCCAAACGATGACGATTATGACAACTCGGTGACGATACGGCGTGAGAAATGTCACATCCGGGGAAGGGACGACCACGCCTCACCGTCATTGCACGCTCACTCCCACTCGATCGTGCCCGGCGGCTTCGACGTGACGTCGTAGACCACCCGGTTCACGCCCGGCACCTCCGAGATGATCCGCGTCGAGATCGATTCGAGTACCTCGTACGGCAGCCGCGCCCAGTCGGCGGTCATGGCGTCGTCGCTCGTGACGGCGCGGACGATGATCGGGTACCCGTAGGTGCGTTCGTCGCCCATCACCCCGACCGCACGGATGTCGGCGAGCACCGCGAAGGACTGCCAGATCGCCCGGTCGAGACCTGCGGCGTGCAGTTCCTCACGCACGATCGCGTCGGCGTCCTGAAGGGTCGCGACCTTGTCCGGGGTGACCTCTCCGATGATGCGCACCGCAAGGCCGGGACCGGGAAACGGTTGCCGTTGCACGATCTCGTCGGGGAGGCCGAGCTGGGTACCCAACACCCGCACCTCGTCCTTGAACAGCGCCGCCAACGGCTCGACAAGCTGGAAGTCGATGTCGTCGGGGAGCCCGCCGACGTTGTGGTGGCTCTTGATCTTGGCCGCGTGCGCGGTCCCGGACTCGATCACGTCGGGATAGAGGGTTCCCTGCACCAGGAACGACGCGTCGTCGACCTTGGCCTTGGCCTCCTCGAAGATCCGGATGAACAACTCGCCGATCGCCTTGCGCTTCGTCTCGGGTTCGGTGACGCCGGCGAGGCGGTCGAAGTACTGGTCGCCCGCGTCGATCGCGATCAGGTCGATGCCCTGGTGACGGCGGAACGTCTCGATCACCTGCTCGCCCTCGTCCTTGCGCATCAGACCGGTGTCGACGAACACACAGGTGAGCCGGTCGCCGATCGCCCGGTGCACCAACGCCGCGGCGACCGCCGAGTCCACCCCGCCCGACAGGGCACAGATCGCGCGGCCCGAACCGACCTGGTCCCGCACCGCGGCGACGGACCGCTCGACGAAGTTGTCCATCGTCCACGACGGCGAACAACCCGCGACGTCGTACAGGAACCGCTCCAACAGGTGCTGGCCCCGGGGGGTGTGCGCCACCTCCGGGTGATACTGGACCCCGTAGAGCCCACGCTCGGGCGACTGCATCGCTGCGACCGCGGCCTGCGGCGACGACGCCAACACCGTGAAACCCTCCGGTGGTTCGACGATCGCGTCGAAATGGCTCATCCACACCGACTCGTGGGTCACACCCGGTTCGTACAGCACGCCGGTGGAGGAGATCTCGAGGTCGGTTCGGCCGTATTCGCCGTGGCCGGTGTTGGAGACGATCCCTCCGAGTTGTCGGGCGATCAGCTGCGCGCCGTAGCAGATTCCCAGGATGGGGATGTCGAGGTCGAAGACCGAAGGATCGAGGGTCGGGGCACCGTCGACGTGGACCGACTTCGGCCCACCCGACAGGACGAGCGCGCGTGGACGACGCGCCGCGACCTCGGCCGCGGTGATCGAGTGGGGAACGATCTCGGAGTACACCCTGGCCTCGCGGACCCGGCGAGCGATGAGTTGCGCGTACTGGGCGCCGAAGTCGACGACCAGGACACTCTCCGCCGCGAGGCCGCTCGGTTGCGGATCGGATTCGGTCATCGGAGCACCACCAGGTCGGCGAGCTGGAACCGCTTCGCGTTCTCGTAGCCGCAGCTCGCCATCGAGCGACGAAGCCCGGCCGCCATGGCCGTCAACGCGTCGTCCAAACCCGACGACCGGTCACCCCCCGCAGTCGGGTCGACCATCACCGCATCGGCACCGCACACGACCGCCTTCGCAGCGTCCCCACCCTCACAGGACTCCAGATCGGCGATGACGTGGACGTACACGCCCGTCTCGTCGAGGTGGCGGAGCCGCGCTGCCGCGGCCTCTGCGATGGCCGTCGCCAGCGGAACCCCCACGCCGTGGGTCCGGTGATGGCTCGACACGATCACCCCCGCCGCACCGGTTCTCATCAGGTGCAACGCTCCCGTGAACGACGAGCATCCACCGACGATCACGGGTGTCTCCATTCGACGCACGACCTGCTTGAGGTTGAGCGGCTCACGGGTCCGCGACGCGTGTTCCGCCGAGACGACACGTCCCCGGATGATCAGCAGGTCGACGTCGAGACGGTTGAGGACCCCGATGAGCTGTTCGGCCCGCTGAGGCCGTACCGACAACGCAACCGTCCCGTGTTGCTCACGTTGTCGGGCCAACGCGACCGACAACGACTCCCGGTCGAGCACCCGCTCGGGGGAGAAGAACGCTGCCGAGTCGAGCACCGAGAGTCCCTCCACGGCACGGGCGTCACCGTCCACGACGAAGGGGGAGCCGAACGTGAAGGCGTCGAGCCGCCATCGCAGGTCGACGTCGTCCGCGTCGCGGGTGCGACGGGTCGGGACGATCGACACCTCGTCGAGCCGATACCCACGACGCGCACGTTTGCCCGGACCGATCTCGACCTCGCTCAACTCCGCCCTCCTTCGCGAACAATCCTTCGGGAGGCCGCGCAGCGGTGGACCCGGGAGAAAGTCGACGAGTCTACGCAGGGGTCCGGAGGGCCTCAAGGTGCCCGCCCGGGCGGGCACGCCCTCAGGGGCGGAGTGTGCGAAGGAGCTGGCGGGCGATCGTCGCGTTCATCTCGTAGGCGGCGCGACGGCCCGCCTTCTGCACCTGACGGACCACGCTGCCCCCGGTCGCCTCCTCGATGGAATCGAGCCCTCCGACGAGCGCCTCCTTGGTCGCATCGGTCGCGCGATAGCCCATGTTGGTGAGCCCCTTCATCAGCTCGCTGTGCGCGATCGGGGTCGGTGCCGCCGCCGCGATGATCCGCAGGGCGTCCTTGGTGAGCTCCGCACCCTGCTCGATCGCCTCCACCGCGCTGATCTGGCTCTCGTCGCCCTCGAGGCTCGCGAGCCAGCGGCGCACCTTCAACACGATCTCGCCGTGCGTCTCCCCCTCGAAGGTCAGTGTCGGCATGGCAGGGCCTCCCGTCGTTCACCGTCGACGACGAAGGGTACCGACGCGCGGACCTCCGCGACACCGACCCGTCCGCGCCACGCCGGTCCCGGCAGGGCGGCCTCACTGCGGCGCCACCCCCAACACGATGGACAGAAGTTGGACCAGCATCGTCGCCGTCGCCCCCCAGATCGTGTCTCCCGGCAGTTCGAAGAAGTGCATCGGACGCCCGACCATCGGGGCGACGAGGCCCCCACCGTCCCACGACCACCGCTCGCTCCGATAGCAATCGGGATGGAGCAACTCCGACAGCGTCGTCCATCGAACCGCCGCCACCTCCGCCGGTTCGGCCACCAGGTCGACCGGGGCGGTCAACAGCGCGACCACCGGCAGGATCACTCGCGAGTTCAGAACCGTCGTCAACGGATCGAGCGCGCCCACCGCCTCGACCGCGCCCGGATCGAGAGCGACCTCCTCATACGCCTCGCGCAACGCGGTACCGACGGGAAAGCGATCGGCCGGCTCCTCGCCGCCGCCGGGAAAGGCCATCTCGCCGGAGTGGTCGCGAAGGCTCCACGACCGCCGGGTCAGGAGAACCGCCGGCCCCGCGCCCTGTGGCGAGGACCCCGGGTCGACCGCCGCCGCCGACTGCCCGCCCGCCCGCAGCACCACCGCGACCGCGCTGCGACGGGCACTCGGCTCGGCGAGGCCGACCGCCCGGTCGACCGGGAACGACGCCATCGACCGGCGGATGGCCGCACCGGTCAACCCGTTCAGGTCACGAAGGTCGGGATGCTCGCCGAGGCGCCGACTCCACGGCGGCGGTGGACCGGGCTCGACGACGTCGGGTCGCGGGATCCGCTGGGGGCCACCCCGCGTCGTTCCGGTCAACCCGCCGCGACGGCGGGGCCACGCCCGGCCGGTCCGGTCGATCGGACCGGGATCCACACCAGGTCCCCGACGGGATGGGAGAGCAACGCGGCCGAGTCCGTGAGCGGATCGACGTCCAACTCGACGACGTCGGTGGGGTGGTCGGCACCGATCACCCCGGTGCCGCCGGGGGCGACGAACACGACCGTCGGCTCAAAGCGCACCACCAACGACGCGAGGTCGTCGTCGTCGACATCGCACACCTCTGCGTCGGGCAGGAACGCCTCCAACAACTCGACGCGCTCGGCGGCGGCGACCGCGGGGGGACGATCGTGACGGCGCCGTACCAGGTCGTCGGAGGCAACCGCGACCACGAGCTCGTCCACCAGCGCCGACGCGGTTCGGAGCACGCCCAGGTGACCGACGTGCAGGAGGTCGAATGGCCCGAGCACCACACCGCGTCGTCGCACGGCTTGATCGTACCGGCAGGTCCTTGCGTCCGGACCCGGCGACGGCCGCGGGGCTCATCGGTCGGCGGGTGCTGCCGATGAACACACCATGTTCGCGTCAGAACCAGCCGCGCCCGAACCGTCCACCGGCATCGTCGAGGCAACGCTCCGCTACCGCCGGGTCACGGCCGTCCTGGCGATCGCCGGACTGGTCCTCGCGGCGATCTACACCCTCGCGCAGCCAAGCGAGGCCCGGGCGGTCGGACGTGTGTCGCTCACGGACCCCCGCGGGTCGCTGACCTACCGGAGCGGCTCGTCGGTGGTGGACTTCGCCCGCTATCTCAACGAACGTGTCGAGTTCACCAACTCGGGAACCATCCTCCAGGCGACGGCGAAGTCCTTCCCGGCGGCAGGGACGCCGGCCGACATCCGCTCACGGTGCAAGGCGTCGGCCGAGGACGGCACCAGCGTGATGACCGTCGAGTGCCGCTACTCCGATGCCCGAACCGCCGTCGGCACCGTCGACGCGATCGTCGCGTCGTACCGGAAGGCCACCAAGGAGCAGGCCGCGAAGAAGGCCCAGGCGGCGCTCGACGCGCTCAAGCCCGAGACGGACAAGCTCAACGCGAAGCTCGACCAGCTCAAGTCCGAGGCCGGAAGCGGCGCCTACGCCACCGCCGTCTCACAAGCCACCGTCGCGCGGCTCAACACCCTGCAGGAGAGCGAGACCGACATCCGGAGCACCCAGGCGTTGTTCGGCGACGGTACGGAGGCGTACGACTACGCGAGGGTCCCCGCGACGGCGGGCCGTCTCAGCACCCTGGTCCGCAACGGCCTGATCGGTGGAGTGCTCGGCCTGTTGGGGGCGATGCTCGTGGCATGGTTCCGCGCGGATCGCGATCCCGTCGCCGACGACGCGGTGTCCGTGGCCGACTGGGTCGGACTCCCGTCGCTGGGCGAGATCACGGTTCCGACCCCGGCAGATCCACGGCTCGACCTGCTCGCGACCCCCGAGCCGATGTTCCAACGCGTCGCCGCCAACGTCGACGCGGTACTGCGTGGCACGTCGGTGCTGTTCACGGCCGTCGAGCCGCTCGAGCGACACGAGGACATCGTGATCAAGACCGCCCTCGTCGCCGCCCGCGCCGGACGCCGGGTCCTGTTGATCGACGGCGACCAGGCGGGGAGGGCGGTCTCGGCCGCACTCGGCCTGCCCGAAGGCCTGGGACTGGAGGAGTTCATCGCCGGTGCCGCGACGGCGGGCGAGGCGGTCATCCGCGTGGGGCTCGGCAAGGGTCCGGGAAGCCCCGAACTGTTCATGATGGGCCCAGGGGGACACCCGGGACAGGCACCGTCGCTGTTCCGGTCGGCCGACATGGCCGACGCGCTGCGTGAGCTCCGCGGCGACTTCGACCTGATCATCGTGGACGGCCCGCCGTTGTTGGCCTCGGCCGGATCCTCCATGCTCGGCCAGGTCGTCGACGGGATCGCCGTGATCGTCGCGTCGGGTACCGCTCGCGCCGACATCGAGGACGCCAGACGACAGTTGCATTTCCTCGCCGGGGACGGAGTCGGGTTCGTCTTCGTCGACGCCGACTGAGGTGACCTCCACCGCGCCGACGTGGAGGCCTCCGGCCCACCGACGTCCTCTTTCGCCCGCACCGACACGACGGAGCGGACTCGGCCGGCTCCGCCCGGTCGCATCACGACGGCGTCGGAGTACGTCGAGGGCAGGCGGTACGGCGCCGCGCCTCATGCCGACCATCTGGGTGACGGTCTGTCCCCTGGTGCTGATGGTCGGCACCGAGTACAAGTTCCGGCACCGGGAGGTGGGCGACTCGCTCAGCGGTGCCGCCGATCCGACCGTGCTCCTCGAACTGGGCCTGTATGCAGCCGTTCTCGGCTATCTCCTGCTGTTCGTGCTCTCACCCCCACGGCTCAGGCGCCCGACGGCCATCCTGTTCGTGATGCGCGCCTACGCGGCCACGATGTTCGTCTCGGTGGCCTACGGGACGTACCCGACGCTGGGAGCGGTCCGCGGGGCGCAGCTCCTCGTGATGGTGACCTGCGCGGGGGCGATCGCCGGCCGCGCCACGCGCGCACAGATGGTGCAGCTCGCACGCGGCTTCGTGATACTCGTCGCCGGATCGGCGGTACTGGGAATCTGGTTTCGAGTTCCGTACTCCCACCTCCAGGCGGACCGCTTCAGCTGGTTCTACGTCCATCCGGTGACGGCGGGCGCGATGTTGGCGCTCGCACTCGTGCTCACCGCGGGGCTCCTCGGCGAACCACCGCGACGGTCCCACCCTCTCGATCGTTGGCTCGGCCCCCTCTCGCTCGTGCTGATGGCGGGAATGAGCCTCGCGTTGCTGGAAACCCGGACGCGTGGAGCACTGTTCGCCGCGATACCCGGCCTCGCCCTGGTCGGCTATCTGTCGACCCCGCGTCGCAACCGACTGCCTCTGGCCGTGCTCGGCGGTGTGGCGACCATCATCCCGCTGTGGCTGTTCGCCGGACCGATCTACACCTTCCTGGCCCGCGGCGAATCGGCGGCGAACCTGGCAACGGTCTCCAACCGGACCGAACTGTGGTCCATCGCCTTCGACCTCGTTCGCGAACGGCCGCTGATCGGCTGGGGCCTGGCCACCTCACGGGGGATCTTCTACAAACGCGTCGGGCTCGGCGGCGCGCACAACGCGCTCGTGAACGTGTTGGTCGACGGCGGACTCGTCGGCGCCGGCCTGTGGCTCGCCCTGATCGGCGCGATCATCGTCGGCATCGTCCGCCTGTCACACCACGGCCACCGGGACGTACCGGTCCTGTCGGGATTGTTGCTGACACTGATGGTCAACGGCCTGACCGTCGAAGGGGTCGGCTCGGGGATCGGCATGTCCGCCCTGTGGCTGCTGCTGCTCGGCGCCTGGGTGTGCGTGGATCAACGAGAGGTTGCGTCGGCGCTCGTGGGGCGACCGCACGCTCAACCCGACCGGACGTCGGCCCGGAGTCGTGTGCTGGAGACCTCGGGGGTGTAGGGGAGGTACTCCACCGCGGCACCCACCTCGGCCATCTGCGCCTCGAGACGGTCGCCCTTGGGGGTTCCCCGCCAGTCGGTCCCCTTGAACAACACGTCGAAGTGGACCCGTTGCCACGCGAGCCGCTTGTCGTTGGAGACGTCCTCGACCACCTCGTCGACGAACGGCAGCGCGGCCACCATCCGAACACGCTCGGCGTAGGGCACCGCGGGTGGCTCGTTGCGCATCGCCGCCGCGAGGTCGTCACCGACGACCCCCACGACGAGGCGGTCGCACCGCTCGCGCGACAGACGGAGGATCCGGAGATGGCCGACGTGGAACAGGTCGTAGGCACCCGGAACGTAGCCGGTCTTCACGCCGCACGCTCCCGATCGAGCGCACGGAGCTGACCGAACCGGCTCCGCATCCCGACGCACAGATAACCGAGGTTGGCGACGGCCAGGAGCGTGTAGCCCCCGAAGAACAGCCTGGGCCAGGGCCGCGTGAGCAACCACAGACACTGCACGCCGTAATCGGTCGGGGCTCCCAGCAACATGAACCACCAGGCTGTGGGCCGCGGTGGCCCCGCGCCGCCGACCTGGCGTCGCAACAGGTCCGTCAACACGAACACGAAGAACGACGTGACGGCGACCACGCCGAAGCCCATGACCACGCCGGCCACCGCCCAACGGCGATCGAGCCCGATCGAGCCCGGAAAGCGCACCAACGAGATGCCGATCACCACGTGGAAGCTCGACATCTTCACCATGTCGAGGCTGTGGTCGAGCCATTCGCCCGCGAGCGTGCCCCCGGTGGTCAGACGCGCGAGTTGGCCGTCGGCCGAATCGATCGCGTAGCCCACGAGCAGCGCGGCGACGGCGACGACGACGTGGAGCGGCGACGGCGACCACGCTGCGAACGCGACGAGCCCCACCGCACTGACGGTCCCCGAGATCAGCGAGATCGAGTTGGGCGTCAGGCCGAGGACCGATGCGGCCGCCGCGATACGCCGACCGGCCGGGCGGTTCACCAGCAACGAATAGGGCGGTGCACCTCTGCGGCTCTTCTGGGCCCGGGCCTTCAGCGACTCGACGGCGTCGCCGTAGCGCCGTCGGGCGGACGGCCGTGCGGTTCGGTCAGCGGTGTACGACATCGGCGTGGTCAGATGGGGGTTTCGGGGCCACGACGGGGGGCGGCCGGCCACAGGGTACCGGGGACCCCGCGCAACCCGGTCAGTACTCGAAGCCCAGTTCCTGGCAGGCCGACACCAGCCGGACGGCGACGGGGCGGGCGTCCGCAGGACGCGTGAGCACCGGGGACAACTCGTCGGCGAACGAGGCGATGCGCCCGACCTTGGATGCCAGCGCACGGTCCCTCGCTGCTCGGAGATCGGCGAGGGCATCGTCGGTGGCGCCCTGGTCGATCTCGACGGTGGCGATCTGCGCCTTCGCGCACGCCAGGAGCGCCGTCTCGTCGAGGGCGATCGTCTTGCCGGCCTGGTTCTCCCCCACCTTGCCGGCGTTGCCGGCCTTGGCGGCCAACAGCGACGTGGTCGGCCCCGCCTCGGCGACCGCCGGTGCACGATCGGCGTCGACCGCGGAGGAGGGTACCGGTGCCGAGGTGCCCGACTCCGCCACGGATCCGGACGTACCGGGCGCGGTGGTGGATACGCCGGGCACCTTGGCCGTGGCCGCGCTGTTGGCATCGGCCGTGTCGCCACCACACCCGACGGCGACGAGGGCCAGGGCGGCAGCGCCGACCAGCGCCGCGATCGGCCGCCGACCCCACGGTACGCGCTCTGATCGCCGGGGGTTCGACTGCTCGATCATGGGGAAGTGCGCTCCTCGTGTGTGGGGCTCGTCGGGCCGCTCGACCCGGGTGCCGGCTCAGGGAACCGACACCGTGACGATGGGTGCCGGCTCAGGGAACCGACACCGTGACGATGGGTGCTGCATCGGAGATGTTGTTGTTCTTGTCGACCGAACGCACCTGGTACTTACGGTTGCCCGACGCGACGCCGGTGTCCACGAACGAGGTCGTGCCCGCTGGGATGAACTTGATGAACACCCAATCGCGGTGGATCAGATAGCCGCTCAGGCCCACCCCACCCGGATCCGGCAGATCCGTCGACGCACCCCAGTTCAACGTCACCGACGAACCCGACGCCGAACCCGTCACGTTCGTGGGCACCGTCGGCGCCTGCGTATCGGGCGTGCCGACCGTCACGTTGCGGACCGCGGGCGCCGACATGTTGTTGTTCCTGTCGACCGCGCGAACCTCAAAACGATGGTTCCCCGCTGGAACGGCGACGTTCGTGTACGTGGTCGTCCCCGCGGGGACGAACTGGATGTAGTTGTAGTCGCGGTGGATCAGATAGCCGCTCAGGCCCACCCCACCCGGATCCGGCAGATCCGTCGACGCACCCCAGTTCAACGTCACCGACGAACCCGACGCCGAACCCGTCACGTTCGTAGGCACCGTCGGCGCCTGTGTATCGGCCGTGCCGACCGTCACGTTGCGGACCGCGGGCGCCGACATGTTGTTGTTCCTGTCGACCGCCCGAACCTCGTAGCGATGGCTCCCCGCCGCCACCGCCGAGTCGGTGTAGGTCGTGGTCCCCGCGGCGACGAACTTGATGAAGTTGTAGTCGCGGTGGATCAGGTAGCCGCTCAGGCCCACCCCACCCGGATCCGGCAAATCCGTCGACGCACCCCAGTTCAACGTCACCGACGAACCCGACGCCGAACCCGTCACGTTCGTGGGCACCGTCGGCGCCTGGGTGTCGACCACCGGGACCGGAACGTTCACCGTGACCGATGCCGCGGTGGAGAGCCGGCCCGAGACGTCGCGGGTGCGAACGGTGTAGACGGGGCTGGTCCCGGCGGTGGCCTGGGACGAGTAGCTCAACCCGGTGGTGTCGCCGAGGAAGACGCCGTCGCGATACACCTTGTAGTAGTCGACCGGCAACTGGCTCGCCGGTGGCGACCAGTTGATCGTGACCGAGGTGCCGCTGGCGCTTCCCGTGAGCCCCGTGGGCTGCGCGACTGGTTTGCAGAACCGACCGAACCCGCCCAGCCATTGCCCGTCGGCCTGACGGTTGTAGTCGCCGCCCACGTAGTAGCAGCCACGGGTGTCGGCGAACAGGCCGTAGGTGCCGTAGGCCCGCTGCTTCAGACCCGGCACCCACGAGCTGGAGACGGCACCGTTGGCGGTGTTCACCGGGAAGGCGAACCGGTCGGCCGTCCGACTGTTCGTGAAGCTCGAATAGATCGTGCCGGGGCCGTAGCAGTGGCAGCCGGCGACGAGTTGACCGCCCGCGAGGATCTGCATCACCTGGATGTCGCCACCGCCGCTGTAGCCGCAGTTGGGGGAGAAGGTGTTGCAGGCGATCCCGGCGGTGATGTAGCCGAGGCGGGTGTTGGTGTTGGCGTCGAGCGCCTGGATGACGTGTTGGGCGCCGCCGACCCACCACTTGTTGTCGGCGTAGATGACCGACGTGGTGTCCATCTGGCCGTTCGTATTCGTCTGGAAGGCCGTCAGGCCGGGGATGTAGGCACCGGTCGCCTGCGTGACGGACGCGAACCTGGCCGTGCCGGGTTGGCCGTCGACCGACGTGAAGAAGCCCGCCGCGCTGACCCTGCTCCGAGAGGGGTCGATGCCGAGCTGCCAGATGCCACCCATGAACTTGGGAACCCAGGTCAGGTCGAGTGCACCGGTGATGCCGTTGAGACGGGCGGCGTTCCAACGCCAGTCGGCCCCACGGTCGGTACGGACCCGTGAGATCTGACCGGCGATGTAGATGTCGTTGCCGACACGGACGATGTCGCGGACCATCGGCTTGTTGTTGGCCTCGATGCTCGCCTGGAACGAGCCGATCGTCGCCCCGGTCGCCGGATCCAATTCGACCAGACCCGTGCGGCCCGCACCGTTGACCTGGGTGAACTCACCTCCGACGAGGAGCTTGCCGTCGGGGGAGGGTTCGAGGGCGTACACCGCACGGTCGAGCTGCGGGCGGAACGTGTCGATCCATGTTCCCGAATCGCGGTCGAAGGCGGCGAGGTAGGCCTGGGGCTGCACCGTGGAGCTCGGATCGTCGCCGTTGCGCTGCACGCCGGTGAAGGCACCGCCGACATAGATCCGGTCGCCGATCTCGGCGAACGCCCAGACCTCCGACTTGGGAGCGGAGTACGTATTGCCGATGCCGACCACACCCCACTGTGTGACGGGATCGGGGTCGAGCTCGTCGAAGTTGACCGCCGGCAACACGTCGGGATCGCCGATCGCGGGAGCGTCCGCCGACGCCTTGGAGTCGTCGGACGCGTTCAACGTGACGAGGGCGATGCTCAACATGGCCATCGCCCCCACCGCGGCGAAGGCGACGCGACGGAACCCCCGTCGCGGACGAGGGGCTGCTGTGGACGAATCGATGCTGTTCAACATGGACTTCCGCTTTGACGACGACATGACCTGGCCGGGATCGTGACGGCATCCATTCGGATGGAGAAGGGCCGTTGTGACCACCGGCGGCCTCGTTGGGTCTCACGATCACCAAGATGATCCGTGCGACCCAACGAACGCATAGAGAACCATCACGGGTCATCTCCGTCCAGTCGCGGCCGGAGGACCGGGGACGCGGCACCGGTACACTCGACACGGTGCCCGAACGCACCTGGAACCGCTTCCCCGACCCGTCCCGCCCTCTCGACATCGGCGTCTACGGAGCGAGGGGAATCCCCTCGACCTATTCCGGCTACGAGACCTTCCTCACGCTGCTCCTCCCCGAGTTGGCCCGGCGCGGCGACCGGGTGACGATGTACTGCCGTAGCGGTGAAGGCTTCGAGGGATCGGATTGGCAGGGGGTTCGACGCGTCGTCCTGCCGGCGGTCGCCGGCAAGAACAGCTCCACATTGACCCACGGCGCCGTGGCGGCCATGGCCGCCCGCACGGCGCGCCACGACGTGGTGCTGGTGGTCAACGTCGCAAACGCCGCCTTCTGTGCGCTCGGTCGGTACTCGGGCCAACCGGTCGTGCTGAACGTGGACGGCCAGGAGTGGTTGCGGGGGAAGTGGGGCGGTGTCGCCCGCTATCTTCCACGGCTCCGCGGATCTCACGACGCTGCGCGAACGGCCTCATCGCCGACGGCGCCGCGATGGCCGACGTCTACCGACGTGACTTCGGTGCCGCGTCCACGGTCATCCCCTACTGCGTCACGACCGACAGCTGGACACCCGATGACGCGACCCCGGCCGGGCACGGGCTGGAACCGGGCCGATATCTGTTGATCGCCGGACGCCACAACCCCGAGAACAACATGGACGCGATCGCAGAGCTGTACGCCGCCACGGACCGCGACCTGCCGTTCGTCGTGCTCGGCACCGCGAACTACGACTCGCCGACCACGGCCAACCTCACCGCCTTGAGCCGCCGCGACGAACGTATCCGCCTCCTGGGCCACATCGGCGGCCGTTCGGAGTTCTTCGACCTCGTCCACCACGCCGCCACCTACATCCACGGCCATTCGGTGGGCGGCACCAATCCCAGCCTGATCGAGGCCATGGGTTCCGGCGCGCGGATCTGCGCCAACGACACCCCCTTCTGCCGGGAGACCCTCGCGGGCGTGGCCCCGTACTTCTCACTCGACCAGCCCTCCTTCGCCGCGGCCATCGGCTCGATCCTCGACGACGACCCCGGCCACGACGCCGAGGTACGAGCCGCGACACGGGCGAGGGCCTCGGACCGGTTCAACGTGGTGGACGTCGTGACCGCGTACCGGGACCTGCTCCACGCCGCGGCGGCCGCGCGGTGGCGTACCACCACCATTTCCACCCGCTGGGCTCAGTCCACATGAGCGAACGCCGAACGCACTCGGCGCGCACCGACGCGTCGTGGGCGATCGTCAGCCAAGGGGTCGTCGCGGCGTCGAGCCTGGTGCTCCAGTGGCTCTCACTGCGCTCGCTGGGGGCGAAGGGCCTCGGCGAGTTCGCCATCCTGAGCAACGGCATCCTCGTGACCGGCGCCGCCGTGCACACGGGCTGGATCGGTGACCCGATCGTGGTGATCGATCGCCACGACCCGGCCCTTCGCCGCGTCCTCGTGCGCCTGAGCGCTCTGTCGTTGGTCGCGTCGGCGGTCGTCGGAACGCTCGCGGCGGGAGTGTTCGCCGAGGTCTCGTGGCGTGACGCGCTGATCTTCGGTGCAGCCATGGCGGCATGGCTGCTCGAGGAGACCGGTCGACGGATCCTCATGGCGCGACGGCAGTTCGCCGCGCTGACCCTCAACGACGCGGTGTTCGGGATCGTGAGCGTCGGGGTGACCGTCGCGGTCGTCGCGACCCGACGGCTGACCATGGGTTGGCTCGTGGGCTCCATGCTGTTGGGGGCGATCGGGGCGATCGCGCTGGCGGGGTGGCAACTCCCGCGGACCGAACGGACCCTCCCATGGAAGGGGCCGACCGCGTGGCGGCCCATCACCGAGTTCTCGGTGTGGAGAGCGGGACAACTCACGATGCGACCGCTCGGAATGCTCCTGGCACGGGTAGCCGTCGCACGAATCGTCTCACCCGCCGCCCTCGGCCTGATGGAGGCCGGCAGGCTCCTGGTCGCTCCCGCTCTGACGGCGGCCAACGGCTTCGGCGGATTCTCACTGCCCTACTTCGCCCGCAAGCGGGACGAGGGCTCGTTGTCGATGCGGCTCGTCGCAAGGTTTGCGATCGCGTCGTCCGCTGCGACCGCCCTCTACATACCCCTCGCGCTGGTCGCACGGGGACCGTTCCAACACGTCAGCAACAGCGGCGCGATCTCGTTGGCGCTGGTGCTCACCTGGTGCACCTACGCGGTGGTCAACGCCGGCAACATCCCGACGGTCAACGCCTTGACCGCGCAGCTCCTGAGCCGACCGGTGTTCTGGGGGCGTTGTGTCGACACCGTGATCATCGTCGCCGGGAGCGCCGTGGTGGCGTTGGCCGACCGCGTGTGGGCGGTCCCGTTGGTGATGTCGGCAGGGATGGTCGTCGGTACGGTGATCCCGCTGGTGCGCCTCGGTCGGGCCGGTGCCCTCGCAGGCCAGTCGCGGGCGACCAGCCCTAGCGCCGCCGGGCTCGGCTGACCGACGCGACCGCCTGCGCGACGTCCGCCGCGTACGACTCCATGCAGAAGTGCTCCTTCGCGCGATGCCTCGCCGCATCTCCCCACGCCTTCCTCACGACGGGATCGCCGAGTTCCTCGAGGGCCGAGACGATCGCTCCGGGGTCCGAGAAGGGGACGATGCGACCGGTGACCCCCTCCTCGATGATGTCGTCGGGGCCGCCGGGTCCCGTGGCGATCGCCGGGAGGCCCGCGCTCTGCGCCTCCGCCGTGACGAGGGAGAACCCCTCCGGCCAGGTCGACGGTACGACGGCGACGTCCATACCTGCGTACATCGTGTCGATCTCGCTCGAGTAGCCGTGCCAGACGACCGCATCGCCGAGCCCGTCGCGGCGAACCTGGTCGTGGAGCGACCGCTCGACGTCGGCGTGTTCGGGGAGCGCGTCACCCCAGAAGTGAACCCGCCAGCGGTGTCCGCGCTCGCGTCCGATCCGGAGCGCGTCGAGCATCACATGTTGACCCTTCTGGGGGTGCAGACGACCCACGCACACGATCTGCAACTCCTCCGAATCCGGTACCGCTCGAGAGCGCTCGGACCGGTCGACCCCGTCGTGGATCACCCGGATCACCGAGCCGCCCTCGATCGGCTCGACCCCGTTGTGGATCACACGGGTCCTGGTCCTCAGGGACGGAGCGACCTTGCCGGCGAAGGTCGCCGTATAGGTGGAGTTGCAGATCAACAGCGACGCGATGCTCGCCAGGCGATGGAAGTAGAGACGGTTCATCCAGCCGTCGGCCCGAGGCACCTCACGGACGTGCACGACGATCGGGGCCCTGGTCGCCAACGGAACCAGCGGCAACACCATCGACGCGACCGTGTTGGCGTACACGGCCCCGAACGAGCGGGAGCGGTCGAGGCGACGCAACAGCCGCAACGTGGCGACGACGCGCCCGGCCGCCGGGAGGATTCCCTTCGGCGTGAAATAGCGGCGACGCAGCGCCCAATCGGGGCTGACGACCACCTCCGCACCGAGCCGTCGCGCGTCGTCCAGCATGGGACCGTCGACGGCGGCGACCACGGTGAGCGCAAAGCGACGCGACAGCTCCGGCAGCGCGGCCAACAACGCACGGTCCGAGCCGTACAGGTCGGCAGAGGGGGTGAGTACGAGCAGCGCCGGCAGCTCCGAGGTCCGCGCGGCATCGGCGGAAGGCGTACCCGACGACATCGAGGTGCGCGTCAGCGGCCACCGCGGCCGGCAACCGCGAACAGGGTCTTCCAGAGGATCCGCATCTCGTTCGCGGCCGTGACCCTGTCGAGATAGGGCACATCCTCATCGAGGCACTCGTGCAGCAGCTTCCCCTCACGGCGCGAGGAGATCTGCCACTCGCCGGTGATACCCGGACGGACCGTGTGACGAATATGGCCCCGGTGACCGTACCTGTCGACAACCGCGGCCACCTCGGGCCGGGGTCCCACCAGGGACATGTCGCCCTTCAGCACGTTTAAGAGCTGGGGAGCTCGTCCAGGCTCACCGTCCGCAGGAGACGCCCGACGGGGGTGTGGCGCGGATCGTCGTCGGACTTGTGGGTGATCCGCCGATCATGACCGTCGAACTCGACGTCGTTGCGACGCCGACTCCACCTCATCGTCCGGAACTTGTACATCTCGAAATTGCGGCCGCCGCGGCCGACCCGCGCCTGGGAGATCACCACGTCGGAACCCAGGATCAGTCGGAGGATCAACCACTCCAACGCCATCACCGGTGACGCGATGACGAGGGCGACGCCCGAGACCACCACGTCCACGAGGCGTTTGCCCCAACGCTCGTACGGGCCGGCCGTCGCCCTCCGAGCCGCGATCAGGCCGTCCAACTCGTCGAGATCGACCCGCGCGGTGGCGTGGGTCGCCCCACCCGGTTCGTCGGGCCCGACCGGTGCGGCCGCATGGTGCGCCCCCGACGACCGGGCTTGCCCCGCCGCGGGGTCCACGGCGGGCGAGTCGATGCCCGGACCGGACCGACCGTCGAGCGATCCGCCCGGCATCGGGTGGGTACCGACGGTCGCGGTGCCGTCATCGCCCTCGGGCGGAAGTGGGTCGGCAGAT
The DNA here is from genome assembly GCA_041394325.1 of Microthrixaceae bacterium. Taxonomy (GTDB): domain Bacteria; phylum Actinomycetota; class Acidimicrobiia; order Acidimicrobiales; family Microtrichaceae; genus JAWKIJ01. The sequence continues at coordinate 1,230,046 of JAWKIJ010000001.1, read as the reverse complement.
TGCGGTGCCGCCACGTTCGAATCCTTCGTCTCGGGGCGCGGGACCTAGCAACGTTGCCATCTCGCCTTGCGATAGGCAACAGCCGAGCGGCCCGACGGGCCGGCCGGCACCTACTCAATCGGCGGGAACGGCACACCACCGATGATCCGGACGGCCGAACGCGTCGAGGGAGCGAACCGACGGTTCGCTCCTCGACGATGCAACCTACGGAAGGAAGCGCAGGGCCGGGACCACCCGGCCCCTCGTCACATCATTCCGCCCATGCCGCCCATGTCGGGCATGCCACCTCCGGCGGCGGGGGCCTCTTCGGGCTTGTCGGCGACCAGGCACTCGGTGGTGAGGAGCAGACCGGCGATCGACGCGGCGTTCTGTAGCGCGGCGCGGGTGACCTTGGCGGGATCGATGACCCCCGCCTTCATGAGGTCCTCCAGCTCGCCGGTGGCGGCGTTGAGCCCGACCGAACCCTTCTTGGCCTCGACGTTCTGGACCGCGACCGCACCTTCGATCCCGGCGTTGTCCGCGATGTGACGGGCCGGTGCGGCGAGCGCACGATGCACGCTGCGGGCACCCGTCGCCTCGTCGCCGCTCAGACCTTCGATGGTCTTCGCGACGGCGGTGCGGGCACGCAACAGGGCGGTTCCACCGCCGGCCACGACACCCTCCTCGATGGCGGCACGCGTGGCGGAGAGCGCATCCTCGATGCGGTGCTTCTTCTCCTTGAGCTCCACCTCGGTGGCAGCGCCGACCTTGACGACGGCGACCCCGCCGCTGAGCTTCGCGAGACGCTCCTGGAGCTTCTCACGATCCCAGTCCGAGTCGGTCTCCTCGACCTCGCGCTTGATCTGCGCGATCCGGCCCTTCACGTCGTCGTCGTTGCCGGCGCCCTCGACGATGGTGGTCTCGTCCTTGGTGATCACCACCTTGCGGGCACGACCCAACAGGTCGAGCGTGGTGTTGTCGAGCTTGAGGCCGACCTCCTCGCTGATGACCTGACCGCCGGTGAGGATCGCCATATCGGCCAGCATCGCCTTGCGACGCTCGCCGAAACCCGGCGCCTTCACCGCGACCGACGCGAACGTGCCGCGGATCTTGTTGACCACGAGCGTCGCCAGCGCCTCACCCTCGACGTCCTCGGCGACGATCAGCAACGGCTTGCCGCCCTGCATGACCTTCTCGAGCACAGGTACGAGATCCTGGACCGAGGAGATCTTGCCGTTGACGTACAGGATGTACGGATCGTCGAGCACGGCCTCCTGCCGCTCGGGGTCGGTGACGAAGTAGGGCGACAGGTAGCCCTTGTCGAACTGCATACCCTCGACGAAGTCGAGCTCCATGCCGAACGTGTTGGACTCCTCGACGGTGACCACGCCGTCCTTGCCGACCTTGTCGATGGCGTCGGCGATCACGTCGCCGATGGCGGGATCGGCGGCCGAGATCGAGGCGACCTGGGCGATCTCGTTCTTGTCGTCGACATCCTTGGCCTGGGAGCGGATGGACTCGACCGCGGTCGCAACGGCCGTCTCGATCCCGCGCTTGAGGCCGATGGGGCTCGCCCCCGCCGCGACGTTGCGCAGGCCTTCCTTGACCAGCGCCTGCGCGAGGACCGTCGCGGTGGTGGTGCCGTCACCGGCCACGTCGTTGGTCTTGGTCGCGACCTCTTTCACGAGCTGAGCGCCCATGTTCTCGAAGGGATCTTCGAGCTCGATCTCGCGTGCGATCGACACACCGTCGTTGGTGATGGTCGGCGCACCGAACTTCTTGTCGAGCACGACGTTGCGGCCCTTGGGGCCGAGCGTCACCTTGACCGCGTCGGCCAGGCGGTTGACACCGGCCTCGAGGGCGCGGCGAGCGTCGTCGTCGAACTTCAGGATCTTTGCCATGTGATCGTGTCCTCGCTTGTTACTTCTTGACGATCGCGAGCACGTCGCGGGCGTTCAGGATGAGCAGGTCCTCGCCGTCGACGGTGATCTCGGTACCGCCGTACTTGGAGTACACGACCGTGTCGCCGGTCTTGACCTCCATGGGGATGCGCTCGTTGTCGTCGCCGAACCGGCCTTCGCCCACCGCGAGCACCTCACCCTGCTGGGGCTTCTCCTTCGCGGTGTCGGGGATGACCAGACCGCTGGCGGTGGTGGCCTCCGCCTCGTTCGGCCGGACGACGATGCGGTCTTCAAGTGGCTGAAGATTCATACGGATGCCTCCGATGCTCTGCGGCCCCGAAGAGCCGTGGGGTTCGATGCGCCGGATCAGCACTCTCCCGGCGCGAGTGCCAAGCTAGCACTCGCACCAGTCGAGTGCTAAGCGAGCGACCAGTTCGGCCGCGCCGACGCGCCGAGGCCACTCGGTCCCGCTGCGCGAGTGCGAACCACGCGGCGGCCGCGACCATGGCCGCGTTGTCCGTGCACATCTCCCGTCCCGGAAGGTGACCGGCCAAGCCGTCGCTCATGCACACGTCGAGCAGACCTTCGCGCAGCCGCGAGTTCGCGGCGACACCCCCGCCGATCGCGATCCCCCGCGCGCCGACGGCCCGTGCCGCGAGCCGCGCCTTGTGCAACAACACGTCCACCACGGCCTGCTGGAACGACGCCGCGACATCCGCATTGTCGACCCCGGGATGCTTGCGGACCCAGTTGACCACCGACGTCTTGAGGCCCGAGAAGCTGAAGTCGTAGCCGTCGTCGAGCATCGCCCGTGGGAAGTCGATCGCCGTCGGGTCGCCGCGCTCGGAGAGCCTGTCGATCGCCGGCCCCCCCGGATATCCCAGCCCGAGATAGCGGGCCACCTTGTCGAACGCCTCCCCCGCGGCGTCGTCGAGCGTTCCCCCCAGCACCTCGAAGCATCCGGGGCCGTCCATTCGGACGAGCAACGTGTGACCGCCGGAGACCAGGAGGACGACGACGGGGAACTCCAGGTCGGGTTCCTCCAGCAGCGACGCGTACAGGTGCGCCTCGAGATGGTTGACCGCGACGAACGGGACGTCCCACGCAAGGGCAAGGGCCTTGGCCGCGCTCACCCCGACGAGCAGCGATCCGATGAGCCCCGGGCCGGCGGTCACCCCCACCGCCGCGACGTCACCGTCGGAGCAACCTCCCGAGACGACCGCCTCGGCGACGATGGGGATCAGCAACTCGAGGTGGGCGCGGGACGCGATCTCGGGGACGACGCCGCCGAACCGGGCATGGAGGTCGATCTGGCTGGACACGACCGAACTGAGGACGGTGTGGCCGCCGCAGACGAGCGCCGCCGCCGTCTCGTCGCAGGACGTCTCGATGCCCAGGATCGGAACGGTCGGCGCGAGATCCACGGCCTCAGCCTAGGAGTGCGCCGTCGACGACGGCCCACCGTACCCCGGCCGTCGCGTCGTGACGGGATGCGACGCGATCCTCCCGGCGACCCCACCGCGCGCCCACATGATGACGGCGTCGTGACGTCGGCCCGTACCGTCGGTGGGCGAGTAGTAGCCGGGTCGAACTCCCTCCGCGACGAAGCCGAACCGCTCGTAGAGAGCGATCGCGACGGTGTTGTCCGAACGGACCTCCAAGGTGATGTCGTCGTGACCCCACTGTTCGACACGGTCGAGGAGCGCGACGAGCAGGGCCGCGCCGATCCCGGTCCCACGTCGTGACGGATCGACCCCGAGGTTGGTGACGTGCGCCTCGAAGCCGGTTGAGGACACGCAGCCGAACCCGACGACCGTGGCCGGCGACGTCACCGCGACGACCGAGTGGGAGCTGGTCAGTCGCAGGTCGTTGGCGAACAGTTCCGCGGACCACGGCGTCGGGTTCGACACCTCCTCGACCGCCACGACACCACGGAGGTGCCGTCGGCGCATCGGCACGATCGTCCAGGGCCGGGACATCGTCGAGCACTTCGGGCCCGGGCCACTCACACCGTCTCCCGCACCTGCCAGTTGACCTCGGCGTCGGGCCGGCGCAGGTACACCGGCTCGAGATCGGCGACGCCGACGAACTGCTCGCGCAACGCCTGGGCGTGCGCCAGCGTGACGAGGGATCCTGCCGAGGGGTGTGCGAGTGCCGCGTCGGCCATCTCCACCTTGTGCGGCAGGTCCTCGAAGGTCGACCGGTACCGTTCGATGCCGTCGCCCACCAGGAGCATCTCGTCGCGGCGCGCGGCGAGCAACGCGGCGAGCTCCTCGGGAGGGCCGACCGTCGGGTCGTCGAGACGTTGGACACCACCGGGAACCTGACGGTACGTCGCCCAGAACAGCTCACCGCGTCGTGCGTCGATCGCCGCGACGATCAGTCGAGGGCTGAAGCGAACCGCGAACGCGAGCAGGTCGAGGCTCGACACACCGACCATCGGGACACCGAGGGCGTGCGCGAGCGCCTTGGCGGTCGCGATGCCCACCCGGAGCCCGGTGAACAGCCCAGGGCCGACGTCGACGGCCACCGCCCCGATGTCGCCGAGGGTGACCTGGGCGTGTCGACAGAGGAAGTCGATGGATGGCGCAAGGTTCTCCGCATGGCGGCGACCCCGACCGAACTGCGCCAACGCCAACACCCCCTCGTGTCCCCCGATCGCGCAGCCCGCCTGCCTGGTCGCGGTATCGATGCCGAGGATCAACATCAGGCGACCCAACGCTCGAGCACGTCGGTCCACGCCCCCAAGCGGGTCGGCCAGGTCCGCCCCAGGCCGACCATCTCGAGGAAGCGGTCGTCGTCACCCTCGCCAAGCCGGAGGGTGACGTGGAGGAAGTCACCCGGTAGAGCCCCGATCACCTGCTCACCCCACTCGATGAACGAGACGACGTCGTCGTCGAGCAGCTCCTCGATGCCGAGGTCCGCGGCCTCGTCGGCCGAGCCGAGTCGGTAGACGTCGAAGTGCTGCACCGGAACCACCCCCTCGTAGCGGTGGAGAAGCGTGAAGGTCGGGGAACGGACCGTTTCGACGATGCCGAGCGCGGCCGAAACCGCCTTGACGAACGCCGTCTTCCCCGCGCCGAGCCCACCGGTCAGCACGATCACGTCACGCGGCCGTAGTCGAGCGGCCACCGCCGCCCCGAGTGCCGCGGTCTCGTCGGGGGAATGGGTCGCGAGGCGGATCACCGTGATCAGGGTAGGTCGGTAGGGGGTGAAGCCGTGTGGACGCCGCCAAGGTTCGCCGTCGGCCACGGTAGCGTCGGGAGCGTGGGTGCGGAGCGTCGTCTGCGGACATGGTCGACCGCGGTGCGCTCGATCGTCGTCGTGACGTGTCTGGTGGCGGTCGGAGCGACCCCCGCCATCGCGTCGGCCCAGGCGCGGAACCTCACGGTGATCGTGCGGACATACCCCGACGAGCCGCGGGCGAACGAGACCGTCCACGCGTTCGTCAACATCTCGGGTTGTCCGCCCGGCGACGTCACGGCGGAGCTGTACTACGTCCCCGCAGTGGGGTTCGACGGAACCGACGGGGAGGTGCCCGCGACCATGATCAACCGCGCGGCCGCGGTGACCACGCTGCTGTACCGCACCAAGGCCGTCATCTCAGCGGAGCATGCGGCCGCCGGATGGTACGGAATCCGCGCGCTTTGCGGCACCTTCCGACCGCCACGTGAACCGATGACCAACACCTGGTTCGAGGTCCGCTAGGAGGAGGCCGGACCGTCAGGTCGCGACCACCCGGGGAAGCCGCTTGCCCAAGCGGGTCAGGACCTCGTAGCCGATGGTCCCCTGATGTGCCGCCACCTCCTCCGCCCCGATGCACTCCTCACCCTGACAGCCGATCAGCACCACCTCTGCACCGACCTCGGGCACACGCTCACCCGTCTCGACCATGAGTTGGTCCATCGTCACGTTGCCGACGACGGGCGAGCGGACCCCACCGATGAGCACCGCGCCACCTCCGGTCCCGAACGAGCGCGACACGCCGTCCGCGTAGCCGAGTGGGACCGTGACGACCGTCGTGTCGCGCGCGGTGACGTAGCGGCCTCCATAGCTGACCGGCTCCCCCGCCCGAACGCGCTTCACGAAACTCACCTCCGACACCACCCGCAGCGCCGGATCGAGCCCCAGGCCCTCGATGAGGTCGGCGCCCGGCGACACGCCGTACAGGGCGATCCCGCACCGAACCATGTCGAGGCGTGTGTCGGGGCGCGAGATCGCCGCGGCCGAGTTCGCCACATGACGGACGTACCCGCCGATCGATGCCGCGGCGAGGTTTCGATCCACCTCGAGGAAACGATCGAGTTGAAGGTCCGTCATCTGCGAGGCCGGATCGTCGGAGCAGGCGAAGTGGGTCGCGAGGCCGGCGAGCTCCGAGCCCGGCCCCTCCACGATGGCCGCGGCCAGGTCGAGCGCGTCAGCCGGTTCACAACCGACCCGATGCATACCGGTGTCGACCTTGAGATGGAGCCGAGCCGGGACGCCTGCCCCGACGGCAGCCCGCTGTGCGGCGGAAATCGCCCCGTGGGTGTAGACCACGGTGTCCGCACCCAGGCGAACGACATCGTCCCACGCGCGGTCGGTGGGCTCGCTGAGCACGAGTACGCGGCCCGACACCCCTTGGGCGCGCAACTCCTCCACCTCCTCCACCAGCGCGACGGCCAACCAGTCGGCACCACCCGCCCGCGCCGCGACCGCCGCCGCGACCAATCCGTGTCCGTAGCCGTCGGCCTTCACCACCGCGCACAGCGCCGAGGGCGACACGACTCCGGCGAGACGTCGCACGTTACGGGTGATCGCCGCGGTATCGACCTCGACACGCGACGGCCGGTGCGAGCCCGTCATCGACACGCGATCCCGGCGGTTGGGAGCCGACCCGATCCGGCCACCGGATTCGACGAGTGGACGACGTCGCCGACCAATGGACCGACCCGCGACGACAACAGCCTCCCGATGGCTCCGGGCAGGTCCGACGCGGTCATCCCGACCGACCGACCGAACCGGACCGCAGCGCCCGCGTGCACCTGAGCGGCGAGGGCAGCCGCATCCAGCGCGCCGACGCCCGCGGCGAGATACGCGCCGACGACACCGCTCAGCACGTCGCCGGTCCCGGCGGTGGCGAGACGGGCGTCGCCGGCGGTGACGAGACGGACCGCGCCGTCGGGTCCGGCGACGACGGTGGTCGGGCCCTTCAACAACACCACCGCGTCATAGCGACGAGCCGCCGCCCGAGCCGCCTCGATTCGGTCGTCACCCGGCACCCCACCCATCAGCGCCCGGTACTCACCGTCGTGCGGCGTCAACACTCGGATCCGCCGAACGGCGCCACCCGCGCCCTCGACACCGGAGCCGGCCGGAGCGGTCGTGTCCGCCACGGCGTGCAACGCGTCGCCGTCGACGACCATCGGCAACGGGCACCTGTCGAAGAGGGTTCGCACACCGCGGAGGGTGTCGCTCGACCGCCCGAGGCCGGGACCGAGCACCACCGAGCGCATCGGTGCGCAGTGCTCGACCACACGGTCGGCCCACGACTCGCCCAATCCGTAGCCGACCGCCTCGACGGGAAGCCCCTCGGGGACGTCGACACCGGGGGTGCTCACCCGCACATAGGAGGCACCGGCGGCGAAGGCACCGCGGGCAGCGAGCACGGGTGCACCCGCCATGTTTGGCGAACCACCGACGATCCAGACCCCGGCCGCGTACTTGTGCGCGTCCCGAGCGCGAAGCGGGATCACGATGTCGCGATCGTCGAGGGCGAACACGGTCGCCGAACGCGTGTCGAGCCCTATGTCGGCGACCGTGACCTCACCCGCGAGCAGCGCCCCGCGGCCCAACACGAGGCCGGGCTTCAGCGCGGCGAAGGTGACGGTCCGATCGGCGCGAAGCGCCCTCCCGCGCTCGCAGCCGGTGGCGGCATCGACCCCCGAGGGAAGGTCGACCGCCAGCACGCGCGCCCGGCCGACGTCGGGGGCGTGGTACTCACCCCGAAACGACGTGCCGAAGGCCGCGTCGAGCACCAGGTCGACCCCCTCGATCCGGTCCAACGAGCCGGCCGCGACCGCCGTGACGGCCCAGCCTCGCCGCCGCAGTCGCCTCGCCGCGGCCAGGCCGTCGCGACCGTTGTTCCCCTTCCCCGCGACGACCACGGCGCGCACCCCGTAGGAGCGACCGACGAGCTCGACGGCACCGCGGGCGACCGCGGCACCGGCGCGTTCGATCAGCACCTCGACGGGTTCGGGTGCCGCGGCATCGATCGCGCTCATCTCGTCGGGGGTGACGACGGGGATCACGATCGCATTCTGTCCCGAGCACCGTGCGCGTGCGCGACCGGCGGAAGGGTCACCGGATCGCGAGCACGGTCGCCGCCGCGACCGACCGTTCGTGGGAGAGTGAGATCAGCCAACCGGCGATCCTGCGTTCGGCAGCGCGCCGGGCCACCGAACCGTGCAGCCGGATACCCGGAGCACCGTCGGAACCCCGCACCACCTCCACCTCGGCGAGGTCGTCTCGTCCGACGATCCCACCGAGACACTTGAGCACCGCCTCCTTCGCCGCCCATCTCGCCGCGAGCCGCGGGACGGGGTCCGACGCCGTTCGGGCGTAGTCGAGTTCGTCGGAGGTGAACGCACCGTGCAGACCGGGCGTACGGTCCAACGCCGCACGCAACCGTTCGATCTCGACGAGGTCCGTGCCGACGGCGACCGGTACCGCTCCGGTGTCGGTCATCAGGCCCGCCAGCGGTCGGCCAACTCCAGGATCGGCTCACACAGCAGGTCGATCGTCGGTTGGTCGGCGAACAACTCCTCCCGCAGGGCGTCCTCGGTCTCGGTCACGGCGTCGCGAAGCGCCTGATAGCGGCGCCTGTAGCCCGACAGCACCGATCGCGCCACCGTCGGTGCGACACGGTCGTGCAACGCAAGGTGCAGCAGCGTCAGGCCGGTCGTCTCGCCGTCCTTGGTCTCGGGGACGATGAGTACCGTCCTTCCGTCGCCCCGGCCACGCGCCACCATCAGCTCGCGTTCCCGGGCAACCAGGTGCTTTGTGCCACGCAAACGGGGATCCGCCTCGGTCCGCGACGGTATCGACGCCGCGATTCCCCCGCGGTCGATGACGGTGGCGGTCGGTTGCTCGCCGGACACGCCGTCGACGCGGTAGCGGGTGAAGCCGCGGACGGCCTCCACCGCGGGGTCGAGCGCGGCGAGCGAACGCAGTGTGGAGTACGACAAGCGGTCCCGACCCGCACCGGCCGAGAGCACCGCCGCCACCAACCCCACCTGCAGCAACGACTCGTCGCTGCGGCTGATACCGACCGTGACGGTCTTGGCCTGATGTTTGATGGCGTCGACGGGACGGGTCAACTCCTCGATGCCGGCGGTCAACGCCGCGGTGAGGTCGTCGAGCACGACCCCCGGTGTGCCCACCTTGCCGAACTCGAGTTGGTACCCGTCGAGGGGCATCGAGCCGGCCGCGTAGCGGAACAACGCCGCCAGGCGAATCGCCGTGGACGCCTCCAGGTGGCCGTTGTACGAGCCGGAGCGGAGACCTTCGAAGAACTGCTGCGCGAAGGGCGCGAGGTCCCGCGCCGTTCCCTCCAGCAGCTGCACCGCAGCGGTGCCACTGCGCAGCTCGGCGGCATGGTCGGTGACGAGATGCTCGATCACCGAGCGGGACTCGCGCAAGGGGCGGGCCTGTGCGTCGATCGCCAACGCCGCCTCGTAGCCGAACAAGTGGCCGACCATCGCGGACAGCACGAATGCGAGCCGTTGGTGGGTGTGCGGCACGGCGAGTACCGCGAGACCGGCATCGAAGGTGTGCTCGCCGTCGGTCGCGATCACCACCGGCGCCGCCTTGTGTGCCCGGTAGATCGCGACCTCCTTGCCGACGTCGGATGCGGTCGAACCCACGAGGCCCGCGGCACACACGAGGATCATCGGTTCGGCCGACAGGTCGATGTGCTTCTTGTCCTCGGTGGCGTCGGTGCCGATCGACTTGTAACACAACTCCGAGAGCTTGATCCGCACCTCCCGCGCGGCGATCCGGTTCGGGCCGTTGCCGACGATTGCCCAGTAGCGACGTGGCGGCGCGTACCGGTGGGCGGCCTCCGCGATCGCCGAGCGGCGGGTGAGGGTCTCACTCATCGCCTCGGGTAGCTCGCGCAAAGACCGGAGAAGCTCCTGACGCGGGGCCTCGGAGCTGTGCGACGCACCTGGGACGAGGTCGGCGATCGAGAACGCCAACAGCAACCCCGCGGCGATCTGAGCGTAGAAGGCCTTCGTGGACGCGACGCTCATCTCGACGTCGCGCCCGTCGGACGTGTAGAGCACCCCGTCGCTCTTGTCGCAGAGGTCGCTGTTGCGCCGGTTGACGATCGCGATCACCGTCGCCCCTCGGCCCCGCACCAGATCGACGGTCCGGTTCGTATCCGTGGTGGTACCCGACTGGGACACCGCGACGACGAGCGTGTCGGACATGTCCCGTCGAAGTCCGAACCCGGACAGCTCGGTGGCCAGCACCGCGTCGACCCGCAGAGCCGTGTCGGCGGTGAGCTCGGCGAGCATCGTCGCAAAGCTCTCGCTCGCCGCCGCGGCCGTCCCCTGCCCGATGGTCAGCACGGAGGTGATCGACCCGTCCGCGAGGCCCCGCCGAACCTGCTCCGGCAACGTCGATGTGCCGAGCTCGACGGTGAGCAGGCCGTCGACCTCGGTCAACTTGCCACGCAACGTCTTGCGGAACGATCCGGGGGCGTCGGTGATCTCCTTCAAGAGGTAGTGCGGGAACGCGCCGCGATCGATGTCACGGGTGGTGATCTCGGCCACGGACAACTCGTCGACCGACACGGGCTGTTCGGTACCGTCGTAGCTCCACCGCCGGACTCCCTCGATGGTTCCCGCCGCCTCCGCGTCGAGACGGACGATCTGGCCCCGCGATGCGGTCGGATTGGCGGGGTCCGAGGGGGTCTCGCCGTCCATTCGAAGATACGACGTCGTCTCCTCGACCACCCCGTACGGCTCGGACGCCACGATGAACGCATCATCGGCCAGGCCGACGTACAGCGCCTGTCCGCTGCCGCGCAACGCCAGGTAGAGCGCACCGGGTTCGGCCGCGTTGCTCAACGCGATCGCCACCGAACCCTCCATCTGGGCGACCGCCTCGCGGAAGGCGTCGAGTGTGGTCGCCGCGTCGAGTCGTCGCGACACCAGCGCCGGGATCACCTTTGCGTCGGTGGTGATGGCCGGGGCGATCGAAAGCCCGTGCGACGCGACGAGGTCGGCGTGGTTGTCGACGTCGCCGTTGAGCACCGCGGTGCACAGCGGTGTGATCGTCGGTGCGGTCTCGTCGGAGCTCTGGGGATGGGCGTTCGGCTCGCTGATGATGCCGATCGACGCCCAACGGGTGTGCCCGAGGACCTGGGCCTCGACCGTGTCGGAGCGGAGGGCCCTGTGCAGCAGGTCGTCGTCGCGGATCGCCGCCCGCAATGCGGCGGTGTTGTCGCCCAGCTCACCGATCTCGAACGCGGCCTTGTAGACGAACACCAATGTTGCGTCTTGGCGACGGACCGACCCGGAGACGAAGTTGGCGTCGCCGGCACGACGCTCGATCTCGGTACGAGACGCCGGATCGTCGTCGAGGCCGTGGCCGGTGACGACGAGTTCGATCCCCGCCGAGTCGCGTCCCCTGACCTCCAGACGATCGAGTGCGCTCAGCGCCTGGTGCAGGCCGAACAATGCACCGAGGCCCGCCGGCGACACACCGGGTCTGGCGAGGGCCGCGACCTCGTGAGCAGCGCGAAGCCGGTCCTTCCGGATCGCCCAGACGGCGTCCTTGACCCGGATCAACGCCGCGTTGACGGTCTCGATCGACGCATCGTCGGCATCCCCCACCACCCCGCGGTCCAACACACGGTCGATCCGGTCGAGCGACGCCGCCATCGCCTCGGCCGTGGCGGCCACCGCCTCGGCATCGTCGGGCCGGGCGATGAGCGTCGTGACGGCAGGCGCGGAGCGGAGCGCCACGTCGGCGGCCGCAACCGTGGCGGCGACCTCCTCGACGACGGGGACCTCGGGCGAGGCTCCGTGCTCGACAGCGGACGCGACCGCCTCGATCATCGCCGACGCGCGCTGCAGCGATGCGTCCAACGCGACGGGATCGGGTTCGGTCGCGGTACTCGGTCGCCGGATGACCGCGATGATGCCGCACATTTCCAGACTCTCCTCGAAGGCGCCAACGCCCGTTCGGACGCCCGTCGAGTGTACGGGAGTGCCCAGGCGTTGGAATGGGCCGGGCTCGGCGGCTACAGCGCGTCCACCTCGGCGGCGATGACGTCGGTCCAGTGGCGGGCGGTGTCGGCATCGGTCGCCTCGACCATGACCCTGACGACCGGTTCGGTACCGCTCGGACGTACGAGCACACGACCACGCTCTCCCATCGCCGCCTCCGCAGCCGCGATCGCGGACCGGACACGGTCGGCGACATCGGGTATCGGCGAGGAGATCTCGACGTTGCGCAACACCTGGGGAAGTCGTTGCATCGCCGCGTCGGCAAGCTCGTCGAGGGGTCGTCCGACGCGGACCATCACGTCCGCGACCATCAACGAGGACAGCACTCCGTCACCGGTGGTGGCGAGATCGCGGAGGATGATGTGGCCCGACTGCTCGCCGCCCAGCGACAACGACTCACGATCCATGGCCTCCAGCACGTACCGGTCCCCGACCGCGGTCTCGACGATCCCAATCCCCGCATCCGCCAGACCCAACCGAAGCCCCAGGTTGGACATCACCGTCAACGCGATCCGCCCACCCGCCAGCCGTCCGCGGGCCAGCAGATCCCGGGCGAGGAGGCCCATCAGCTGGTCGCCGTCGATGACGCGACCGTCGCGGTCGACCGCGAGGACCCGATCGGCGTCGCCGTCGTACGCGAAGCCGCAGTCCGCGCCGGAGCGGACCACCTCGGCGACGAGCGATTCGGGGTGGGTGGAGCCACACCGGTCGTTGATGTTCGTGCCGTCGGGATCGGAGTGCACGACATGCACCGACGCTCCGAGGGAGGAGAAGACCCGTTCCGCGGTCGCCACCGCCGCACCGTTCGCGACATCGAGCACGACCGAGAGGCCACCGAGGTGGCGCCCTTCAAGGGCAGCGACCACGTGGCGCAGGTAGGCGTCGACCGCATCGATTCGATGCGTGATGCCGACGTCGACGCCTCCGGGACGGCCTGCCGTCTCATCGGCACCGCTCCCCGACAGGCGGTCGAGTTCGGCCTCCAGACGACCCTCCACGTCGTCGGCGAGCTTGAGCCCCCCCGCAGCGAAGACCTTGATGCCGTTGTCGGCCGCGGGATTGTGCGACGCGGACATCATCGCCGCGCCGTGCCCTGCGGCCGCCGAGCGGTGTGCGACGACCGGGGTCGGCACGACCCCCAACAACTCCACGTCGACGCCCTCGCTCATCACACCCGACGCGAACGCGGCCTCGAGCATCTCACCCGATCGGCGGGTATCGCGACCGACCGCGATCCGCGGGCCGCCGAGCGTTCGTGCCGTCGCACGTCCGATCGCCAAGGCGAGCTCGGGCGTCAGGGCGGTGTTGGCTGCGCCCCTGATCCCGTCGGTACCGAAGCGCACCTGCGCCCGATCAGCGCTTGGAGTACTGAGGCGCCTTGCGGGCCTTCTTCAGGCCGTACTTCTTCGATTCCTTCTCGCGGGCGTCGCGGGTGAGGAATCCGGCCTTCTTGAGTGTGGGGCGCAACTCGGAGTCCAAGGCGATGAGGCCACGGGCGATGCCGAGGCGCAACGCACCCGCCTGACCCGACACGCCGCCTCCGTGGATGGTGGCGTCGATGTCGAACCGCTCGTCGGTGGAGGTGAGCGACAGTGGCTCGCTGAGGATCATCCTGGGGGTGTCGTTCGGGAAGTACTCCTGAACGGGACGCTTGTTGACGGTGATCGCTCCCGAGCCCTCGCGGATTCGGACGCGCGCCACGGCACGCTTGCGGCGGCCGGTCGACTGGACGAGAGGCTGGGGCATTGCGGTCTTCCTTCGAGCCGTCGACTAGCGGGCGCGGGCCGCGTCGAGCACCAGTGGTTCGGGATCTTGGGCCTGGTGGGGATGGGTGGGCCCGGCGTACACCTTGAGCTTGGTGAGCTGGCGGCGACCGAGCCGGGTCTTGGGGAGCATGCCCCGCACCGTGCGCCGAACCGCCTCCGCCGGGCGCTCGTCGAGCTCACGACGGTAGGTGGTGGTGTGCAACCCACCGGGAAAGCCGGAGTGGCGGTATATCTGCTTCCGATCGGCCTTGCCCTTGGTGAGCACGACCTTGTCGGCGTTGACGATGATCACGTGGTCGCCCATGTCGAGGTGAGGGGTGAACGTCGGCTTGTGCTTGCCCCGCAGCACTCGGGCGACCTCGGTGGCGAGCCGTCCGAGCACGAGTCCGTCCGCGTCGACGACGTACCAGGCACGCGTGATCTCGGAGGCTTTAGGGGAGTAGGTGGGCACAACGGAACCTTTTCGTTGGTGCTGGTTCAGCGGACGTGCTGCGAACGCTGGTCCGCTGTACCGGGGCCCGTCCACACACGCGACCGGGCATCCTACGCGGGGGCGTCGGGAGCCCGCAAACAGCGTTCGTCGCGGCGGTCCGGTCCGCGCGAATGCGGCAAGGGGTCGTAACCCACGTCGTGGAGGCACAGGCCGTGCGGTGGGGCGGGCGAAGGAGCGGCGTTTCGGTCGCGAGCCTCACGAATCGCCACGACGTCGTCGGGATCGATCCGGCCGCGACCCACCTCCACCAGCAGGGCCGTGATGCTCCGGACCATCTGATGGCAGAACGCGGCCGCCCGAATGGTCAGCACCAACCGTGGCGGGCCGTTCGGGAACCGCTCACGACATATTCCGATGTCGTGGACCGAGCGCACCAGCGACGGGGTCGGCGATCCGGGTCGCGGGGTCGGTCGACGACAGAACGACGCGAAGTCGTGGCTTCCCACGAGCGCCCGTGCCGCCCTGTGCATGGCCGCGGTGTCGAGCGACGCGCCGACCGACCAGACGAAGCGACGATCGAAGGGGCTCTCGGTGCCGGGGGTCGCGATCGTGTAGCGGTACCGCCGCCACGTCGCGTCGAAGCGGGCGTCGAAGGAGCGTGCGACGACGCCGAGATCGCGGACGATGATCTCGCCGGGTGCGACCGCATCGAGCGAACGACGGAGCCGCAACGGATCGAGGCCGCCGTACAGGTCGAAGGTGACGACCTGCCCCCAGGCATGCACTCCCTTGTCGGTCCGACCGGCGCAGGTCAGCGGGACCGGGTGACCGGCAATCCGTTCGAGGCGTTCCGCGAGCAGCCCTCCCACCGTGCGGACTCCACGGTTGGGGGCGAACCCCGCGAAGGAGGTGCCGTCGTACGCGAGGAGGAGCCGCACCCGTTGGCGCGACTCCTCCTTCGAACCCGAATCGTCGACGGCGTCGTGGTGACCGGGGCGCCGCTGCCCCGGTGTGTGAGCGACCGGCTCAGACAAGCTCGATCCGCGCCATCGGCGCGTTGTCGCCCTGACGCGGCCCCAGCTTGAGGATCCGGAGGTACCCACCCGGCCGGTCCGCGTAGCGGGGACCGATGTCCTCCATCAGCTTGGCCGCGATCTCCTGGTCTCCGAGGTAGGCCAGCAGTTGACGACGGTTGTGCAGACCCCCCTTCCGGGCCTTGGTGATCACCTTCTCGGCGATGGGTCGGAGCGCCTTGGCCTTCGCCTCGGTGGTGACGATCCCCTCTGCAGCGACGAGTGAGCAGACGAGGTTCGCCATCAGCAGGCGTTGATGGCCGGCGTTACCGCCGAAGCGGCGGGACTTACGTGGGGTTGCGGGCATCGGGATCCTCGATCGGTCGGAGGTGTTGGAGGGACGGTCAACCGCGACCGCGGAGCGAGAGGCCGCGCTCGTCGAGCTTCTCGAGCACCTCGTCGAGCGACTTCTGGCCGAAGTTCGTGATGGCCAACAGGTCGTCCTCGCTCTTGAGGAGCAGCTCGCCGACGGTGTTGACCTGCGCTCGTTTGAGGCAGTTGCGCGGACGCTCGGACAGGTCCAGGTCCTCGATGGCGAGGTCGAGGTCGGGCGAGGACATGGCCGGCGCGATCACCTCGCCGATCTCGAGGCCCTGAGGCTCGTCGCTCATCTCCTCGACCAGTTGCATGAGCGCCCGCATCGTCGCACCCGAGGAGGCCAACGCCTCACGAGGGCTGATCGAACCGTCCGTGGAGATGTCGAGGAGCAGCCGGTCGTAGGTGGTGGCCTGTTCGACCCGGGTCGGCTCGACCGTGAAGGCCACGCGCCGCACCGGTGCGAAGATCGCGTCGACGGGAATGACCCCGATGGTGCCCGCGCCCCGGGTGGCGTCCGCCGCGAGGTACCCGCGACCGCGCTCGATGGTGAGGTCGGCCGCCAGCCGTCCCTTGCCGTTGAGGGTCGCGAGATGGACCTCGGGGTTGAGGATCTCGATGTCGGCGGTGGTCTGGATGTCGGCCGCGGTCACCACGGCCGGGCCACGGGCGTCGATGCGAAGCGTGACCGGCTCGTCGGAGTGGCTCACGACCACCACGTCCTTGAGGTTGAGGATGATGTCGGTGACGTCCTCGGTGACGCTCGGGATGGTGCCGAACTCGTGCAGCGCCTCGTCGAAGCGCACCTGGGTGATGGCGGCACCGGGGATGGAGGACAACAGGGTCCGCCGCAACGAGTTTCCGATGGTGTGGCCGAAGCCCGGCTCGAGCGGGCCGATGGCGAACCGTTGACGGTTGCCGTCGTCCTCGTCGATGGCTTCGACGGATGGGCGCTGAATGACCAGCATGGTGGGCTACCTCGATGTCGGGAAGAAGTCGTGGGGGTTGGGTTGCGGGAATCGGTGCGCGGGTGTCGCCGCCACGCGGCCCGGTGCGACCCGGGCTCGCGGTCTACTTGGAGTAGAGCTCGACGATGAGTTGCTCGCGGACCGGTGTGTCGATCTGCTCACGCAGCGGCAACTCGCGAACGGTGACCTGTTGTCCACCGTCGGACGCGTCGATCCACGCCGGGACGCTTCGGCCGAGGGTGTCCATGTTGTGCTGGATGACGATGAGGTTGCGCGCCTTGTCGCGGAGCCGGACGACGTCGCCCTTGGCCACCCGGAAGCTGGCGATGTTGACCTTGCGACCGTTGACGTCGACGTGGCCGTGGCTCACGAGTTGGCGGGCCTGGGGTCGGGTGGCGGCCCATCCCGCCCGATAGACGATGTTGTCGAGCCGAAGCTCGCAGTAGCGGAGCAGGTTCTCACCCGTGACTCCCTGGCGACGCGACGCCTCCGCGTAGAGGGTGCGGAACTGCCTCTCGCTGATGCCGTAGGTGAAGCGAGCCTTCTGCTTCTCCTGGAGCTGGAGCAGGTACTCGCTGACGTTTCCCCGCCGACGCGTTCGGCCGTGCTCGCCAGGCGGATACGGGCGACGTTCCATGGCGATGTTCTCGCCGTTCGTACCCCAGATGTTGGTACCGAGGCGACGAGACACCCGCGCCTTCGGTCCGGTGTAGCGGGCCATGATGGTCAGTTCCTCCGACGCTTGGGTGGGCGACAACCGTTGTGGGGCACCGGTGTGACGTCCTTGATCCCGGTGACTTCGATCCCCACGTTCTGTATCGACCTGATCGCCGTTTCCCGGCCGGACCCTGGACCCTTGACGACCACGTCGACCTTGCGGACACCGTGTTCCATCGCCTGACGGGCCGCCTGCTCGGCGGCGAGCTGGGCGGCGAACGGAGTGGACTTGCGAGAACCCTTGAAACCCGCGTTGCCGGCCGATGCCCAGGAGATCACGTTGCCGTCCTGGTCGGTGATCGACACGATCGTGTTGTTGAACGAACTCTTGATGTGTACGACGCCGTAGGCGACGTTCTTGCGTTCCTTCTTGCGGGGGCGGCGGCCCCCGGGGGTTGGCTTCGCCATTACTTGCGCACCTTCTTCTTCCCGGCGACCGTCTTCTTCGGTCCCTTTCGGGTTCGAGCGTTCGTGTGAGTGCGCTGCCCACGAACGGGCAGGCCACGCCGATGCCGCAGGCCCTGGTAACAGCCGATCTCCATCTTGCGCTTGATGTTCTGGCTGACGTCGCGCCGAAGGTCGCCTTCGGTCTTGACGTTGTGCTCGATGTACGCCCGGAGCTGGTTGACCTCTTCGTCGGTGAGATCGCGCACCCGCGTGCTCTCGCTGATCCCGGTCTCGGCGCAGATGGACTCGGCGGTCGACAGGCCGATGCCGTAGATGTAGGTGAGCGAGACCACCAGTCGCTTCTCGCGTGGGATGTCCACGCCGGAGATTCGTGCCACGGTGACTCCTCAGCCTTGCCGCTGCTTGTGGCGCGGGTTCTCGCAGATCACCTGCACACGACCGTGCCGGCGGATGACCTTGCATTTCTCACAGATCTGTTTGACGCTGGGTCGAACCTTCATCCTGACCTTCTTCTCGTGGTGGCGGCGTCGCCGTCCACCCGGTTTCCGGAGCGGTGGCCCCGGTCTGATCGAGCGGCCGTCGGCCGCCTGCTGGTGGCGGCCAAGGGCCGCCGGTCGACGGCGCGGGGCCGCCGTGCCCCGCTCACCGCTGGTGCGGCGCGGGTCATCGGTATCGGAAGGTGATACGACCCCGCGAGAGGTCGTAGGGCGTGAGCTCCACCTGGACCTTGTCCCCGGGAAGGATCCGGATGTAGTGCACCCGCATCTTTCCCGAGATGTGCGCGAGGACCTTGTGACCGTTCTCGAGTTCGACTCGGAACATCGCATTGGGCAACGGTTCGACGACCGTTCCCTCCAGGACGATCGCGTCTTCCTTCGGCTTTGGCAGGGCGGTCCTCCCCTAACGGTGGAACTTCGGTGCACCGTCGAGACGTCAACGAGCGGATGCCGACGGGCATCGGATCGACGAGCGGGCACCCGAAAGGGGAGCCGACGGCCAGCCGGTCAGTCTAACCGGACCACTTTGGCGAGACAAATGCCGTTGTCAACCCCCGTTCGCGGCCAGTCGCTCGTCGATTGCCGCGACCAACCAGCCGGCGATGTCATCGGGATCGCCGACGCCGTCGACGGTCACGAGCTTGTCCCGTTCGGAGAACCAGGCCATCAGTGGACGGGTTTGCCGCTCGTAGTCCGCCAACCGCAACCTCACCGCGGCCTCGGTGTCGTCGGACCGTTGCGCGACCTCTCCACCACATTTCGCGCAGACGCCGTCGCGCGCGGACGCGTCGATCCCCGCCGCATAGATGGTCCCGCAGTCAGCGCACACTCGACGGCGGGTGATCCGGGCCAGGACGACGTCTTCGGGTACGTCGAGGTCGATCGCCATGTCGACGCCATCGGGGGCCAGCAGCCCGTCGAGGAACTCGGCCTGCGGCGTCGTTCGCGGATATCCGTCGAGAAGGAAGCCCGACGCCACGTCGGACGCGCCCAGACGCTCCCTGACGACACCCTCCATCACCTCGTCGTCGACGAGCCGGCCCTCGTCCATGATCCGCTTGACCGACAGGCCGAACTCCGAACCCGAGGCGGCCGCCGCGCGCAGCATGTCACCGGTGGAGATGTGGACGATGCCGTAGTGGTCGGCCAGCCGTTTCGACTGGGTGCCCTTACCCGCGCCCTGGCGGCCGAAGATGATAAGGCGGCGGCGGGGAGTCATGCGGGGATGTCAGCAGCTTCGGTGCGGCCGCGCAAGCGAGCACCCCGACGCGTGCGTGCCGTTCGGCTACTTGGCACCGAGGAAGCTCTCGTAGTTGCGCATCATCAACTGACCGTCGACCTGCTTCATCGTCTCGAGCGCGACCCCGACGGCGATCAGCAGCGACACCCCACCGATGTCGTGTCCGATGTTGGCCGAGCTGCCGCTGAGCATTATCTCGATGACGATCGCTGGCACCACGGCGAGGGCGGCGATGAACACGGCCCCGGGGAGGGTGATCCGGTTGAGCGTCTTCGCCAGGAACGCCTCGGTCTGAGGGCCCGGGCGGATACCGGGGATGAAGCCGCCCTGCTTGCGGAGGTTGTCCGCCTGCTGGGCGGGGTCGAAGGTGACCGCCGTGTAGAAGTACGTGAACAGGATGATCAGCACGGCGAAGCTTCCGAGGTACAGGGGGTGGGTCCCCGTGCGGAACGCCCGGTCGATGAACGAGGCCAGCGACTTGCCCCACCCTCTCGTTGGAAGGAGCTGGCTCAACAACACCGGAAGGTTGAGCATCGCGCTGGCGAAGATGATCGGGATCACCCCGGCCTGGCTGACCTTCAACGGGATGTAGCTGTTCTGACCGCTCATCATGCGACGACCGACCATCCGCTTGGCGAACTGTACGGGGATACGACGCTGACCCTGCTCGATGAACACGATCACGAGCAGCATGGCGATCGCCATCAGCAGCACCAACAACACACCGAGCCACCCGTCCTCGGCCTTGACCTGGGTCCCGGTTCCCGGCAGGGACGAGACGACCGACGCGAAGATGATCAGCGACATCCCGTTGCCGACACCGCGCTGGGTGATCGCCTCGCCCATCCACATGAGCATCGCGGATCCGGCGGTGAAGGTGAGGACGATCAACATCACCCGGAAGAGCCCGAAGTTCGGGACCAGCGAGATGTTCTCCTGGTTCTGGACCAGCCCTCCCCCGCCGTTGTGGAAGACGAACACGAGGCCCGTGGCCTGCAACACCGAGATCGCGATGGTCAGGTAGCGGGTCCACTGGGTGGTCTTGCGCTGCCCCACCGCACCCTGCTCCTGCCACTGCTGGAGCTTGGGGATCACCACCGCGAGGATCTGCATGATGATCGACGCCGTGATGTAGGGCATGATGCCCAACGCGAACAGCGCGAACTGGGTGAGCGCCTTACCGCTGAAGAGCGTGAGGAACGCGAGCACACCGCCCTGTTTGGCCTGGTCGGTGATGGCCCGTACCGCGTTCTGGTCGATCCCGGGGGTGGGCAGGTAGCAGCCCAGGCGGTAGATCGCCAGCATGAACAACGTGAAGAGGATCTTGTTGCGAAGATCCGGAACCTTGGTGACGTTGCGGATGGATGACCACACAGGCTGCTCCAACAGGGGTTAGGAGCCGGCCCTCACGGTTGCCGTGGGACCGGTGACGTCGGTGGACGCTATCGGTTGGTGTGCGCGCTTCCGTGGAAGGCGGGACGGACGCCGAAGGGCTTGTCGAGCACCTCGACGGTGCCACCCTTAGCGGTGATCGCAGCCTCGGCGCTCTTGGAGAAGGCGTGCGCCTTGACGTCGACCGCCCGCCCGAGCTCACCGCGCCCGAGAACCTTGACCAGCGCTCCCTTGGAGACCAGGCCCTTGGCGAGCAGCACCTCGGGGGTGATCTCGTCGAGGCCCACGCCATCGAGAGTGTCGAGGTTGACCACCTGATACTCGACCCGGAACGGGTTGGTGAAGCCCTTCAACTTGGGGACCCGCATCGAGAGGGGCAGTTGGCCGCCCTCGAACGCGACCGGGATGGTGTCGCGTGCCTTCTGGCCCTTGGTACCGCGGCCCGCTGTCTTGCCGCCCTTGCCGCCGATGCCGCGACCCACCCGCTTGGCGCGCCGCGTCGAGCCGGGGGCCGGCTTCAGATCGTGGACCTTCACTGACCATCCTCCGGGTTGACGGCCTCCACCCGGACCAGGTGGGGCACCTTTGCGATCTGACCACGGGCGTCGGGTGTGTCCTCCAACACGTTGGAGCGTCCGATCCCGCGAAGGCCCAGCGCACGGAGCGTACCCCGCTGGCGTGGCTTGGCCCCGATGGCGGAGCGCACCTGGGTGACCTTGATCGCGGCCATCATCGCACCTCGGTCGGTTCGGGAGCCGGCCCACGCTGGGTTTCGCGATACGCGTCGAGCAGACCCTTCGGGACGAAGGACTCGGCGTCCAGGCCCCGCAGGCGGGCGATCTCGTCGGGGCGACGAAGGCTCTTCAGGCCGGCGATGGTGGCCCGGGCCACGTTGATGTAGTTCGCCGAGCCCAACGACTTGCACAAGACGTCGTGGATGCCGGCCTCCTCGAGGATCTGCCGCGCCGCGCCGCCGGCGATCACCCCCGTACCGGGAGCGGCCGGCTGCAGCAGCACCCGCCCCGCTCCGAGCACGCCGACCACGGGGTGCACGATCGTCGACCCGGCGAGCGGCACCGCGAACACGTTGCGCCGTGCCTCCTCGGTCCCCTTCTGGATGGCGAGGGGAACCTCCTTGGCCTTGCCGTAGCCGAGCCCCACGTGGCCCGCCCCGTCGCCGATCACCACCAACGCGGTGAACGAGAACCGGCGGCCGCCCTTGACGACCTTTGCCACGCGGTTGATGTTGATGACCCGGGACTCCCGCAACACCAGGTCGGATTCGTGTGTATTCGCCATCAGAACTCCAGTCCTGCCTCGCGGGCGGCGTCGGCGACCGCCGCCACCCGGCCGTGGTAGTCGTAACCGCCTCGATCGAATACCACCGTCGTCACACCCTTGGCCTTCGCCCGCTCGGCGACGAGGCTCCCGACCTTGGCCGCACCGGCCTTGTTGCCCGCGACCGACCGAAGATCCGCCTCGTGGGTGGAGGCCGCTGCGAGGGTCGACCCGGTGGAATCGTCGATGACCTGGGCCACGATGTGACGGTTCGAACGGAACACCGCCAGACGCGGCCGCGCCGAGTCGCCGACGACCGTGCGCCGGACGCGGGCGTGACGACGAATCCGTGCAGCACGCTTTCGCTGTGGGGTGGTACCCATCACTTACCAGCCTTTCCGGCCTTGCGGCGGACGTGCTCGTCGACGTAACGGACGCCTTTGCCCTTGTAGGGCTCGGGCTTCCGGATCGCCCTGATGTCGGCGGCGACCTGGCCCACGACCTCCTTGTCGATGCCGTGGACCTCGATGCGGTTCGCCGAGGGAACGACGAACTCGATCCCGGGGGGCGCTTGGAAGTTGACGGGATGGGAGAAACCCAACTGCAGATCGATCGCGGAGGAACCCTTCGCCGCGGCGCGGTAGCCGACGCCGACGATCTCGAGGTCCTTGCGGAACCCTTCGCTCACACCGACGATCATGTTGTTGATCAACGACCGGAACATGCCGTGCAACGCCCGGTTCTGCCGCTCGTCGTCGGGCCGCTCCACGGTGACGACACCATCGGTGTTCGACACCGTGATGGCACCGGGGATCGCCCGGCGAAGCTCGCCCTTGGGACCCTGGACGGTGACCTCACCGTCACCGACGGTGACGGTGACTCCGCTGGGGACGCCGATCGGCGCCTTGCCCACTCTTGACACGTCGAACCTCCCTACCAGACCCGGCAGAGGACCTCGCCGCCCACGCGACGACGCCTCGCCTCACGGTCGGTCATGAGCCCCTGTGATGTGGACAGCACTGCGATACCGAGGCCACCCAGCACGCGGGGCACCTCATCGGACTTGCGATAGACGCGAAGGCCCGGCTTGGAGACCCGCTCGATTCCCGAGATCACCCGCTCGCGCTGGGGCGAGTACTTCAGGCGGATGCTCAGCGTCTTGCCGGGGCTCTCGGACCGGTCCGTGACGGAGAACTCGCCGATGTAGCCCTCCTTCTTGAGAAGCTCGGCGAGCGCGACCTTCTGCCGCGACGAGGGCATCGCGACGTCGTCGTGCATCGCTACGTTCGCGTTCCGGATGCGGGTGAGCATGTCGGCGATGGGATCGGTCATCGTCATGGTCGAACCTCCCTCACCAGCTCGCCTTGGTCACGCCCGGGATCTCCCCGGCGTGCGCGAGCTCGCGCAGGCAGATCCGACACAGGCCGAACTTCCGGAACACCGCGCGGGGACGGCCGCATCGACGGCACCGCGTGTAGGACCGGACCTTGTACTTGGGCTTGCGCTGTTGCTTGTTGATGAGCGCCTTCGTTGCCATGGCTTACTGCTGCCCTTCGCGTCGGAACGGGAACTTGAATGCATCGAGCAGCGCCTTGCCGTGCTCGTTGGTGCGGGCCGTCGTCACGATCGTGATGTCCATGCCGCGGGAGGCGTCGACCCGGTCGTAGTCGATCTCGGGGAAGATCAACTGCTCGGTGACGCCGAAGGTGTAGTTGCCCCGTCCGTCGAAGGAACGGGGGTTGAGACCACGGAAGTCGCGGACCCGCGGGATGGCGAGGGTGAGGAGACGGTCGAAGAACTCCCACATCTGGTCGCCCCGAAGGGTCACCTTCACCCCGATGGCGTTTCCCTCGCGGAGCTTGAATCCCGCGATCGACTTCTTGGCCCGGGTGACGACGGGTTTCTGGCCGGCGATGAGCTTGATCTCCTCGACGACACGGTCGATGAGCTGGCGGTTCTCGGTGGCCCCGCCGCAACCGACGTTGATCACGATCTTCTCGAGCTTGGGCACCTCCATCACGTTGGAGAGCCCGAGTTCGCTCTGCAGAGCCGAACGGATCTCGTCGACGTAGCGGGCCTTCAGGCGTGGCACGGTCACGGTGTCGGTCGACATCAGAGCTCCGCCCCCGTGCGTCGGCTGATACGGGTCTTGGTCCCGTCGGCCTCGATGCGATAGCCGATACGGGTGGGTGCACCGTCCGGATCGATGATCGCGACGTTGGACGCGTCGATCGGCTTCTCCAGCGGGATGATGCCGCCGGGATCGGTGGCGCTACGAGGCTTACGGTGCCGTTGAACGACGTTCACGCCCTTCACGACGACCTTTCCCTCCTTGGGATACGCGTGCACGACCTCGCCGCGCTTGCCCCGGTCCTTGCCGGCCAGCACGACCACCTGGTCGCCCTTTCGGATCTTCATCGGTGAACCTCCGGGTTCGCCATCACAGCACCTCCGGCGCGAGGGACACGATGCGCATGAACTTCTTGTCGCGGAGCTCACGGCCGACCGGGCCGAAGATGCGTGTCCCACGGGGCATCTTGGCGTCGTTGATGAGCACCGCCGCGTTCTCGTCGAAGCGGATGTAGGAGCCGTCGGGACGACGCTTCTCCTTCTTGACACGGACGACGACGCACTTGACCACGTCGCCCTTCTTGACCGACGCGCCGGGGATGGCGTCCTTGACGGTCGCGACGATCACGTCGCCGATGGACGCGTACCGACGCCGCGACCCACCCAACACCTTGATGCAGAGGATCTCACGTGCGCCCGAATTGTCGGCGACACGGAGTCGTGTCTCCTGCTGGATCATCGGGCCCGCTCCAGGACCTCGACGACGCGCCAACGCTTGAGCTTGGACAGCGGGCGGGTCTCGGCCACCCGAACACGGTCGCCCACGCGCAGGTCGTTGTCCTCGTCGTGGACGTACAGCTTGGTGTTGCGCTGGAGCGTCTTGTTGTACTTGCGGTGACGCACGCGCTCGGTGACCGTGACGATGGCCGTACGGTCCATCGCGTTGGAGGTGACGAGCCCTTCGCGGACCTTGCGTGCGTTGCGCTCCGTCGGGGCGCCGGATTCGTTGGACGAGGACATCAGCCGTTCGCCTCTTTCTGGTTCGCCTCGGCCGCTGCGATCTCGCGCTCGCGCAGCTCGGTGAGGATCCGCGCGATCGTGCGCTTCTCCTGGGGGATCTTCGAGGTGTTCTCGAGGGAGCCGGTCGCCAGCTTGAAGCGGAGCGTGAACAACTCCTTGCGGTGGCGGGCAAGCTCGTCGAGCAACTCGTGGTCGCCGAGATCGGACACGAGTGCGGCGCGGGCCATCAGAAATCCTCCTCGCGCTTGATGATTCGTGCCTTCACCGGGAGCTTCTGAATCGCCCGGTTGAGGGCCGCCTTGGCGATCTCCTCATCGGGATAGGAGAGTTCGAACATCACCCGGCCGGGTCGCACGACGGTGACCCATCGCTCGACGTTGCCCTTCCCCGAACCCATGCGCGTCTCCGCCGGCTTCTGGGTGATGGGCTTGTCGGGGAAGATGTTGATCCACACCTTTCCACCACGACGGATGTGCCGTGTCATAGCGATACGGGCCGCCTCGATCTGCCGGGCCGTGATCCAGCCGGGTTCGAGGGCCTGAATGCCGTACTGGCCGTACGACACCGACGATGCACCCTTGGTCGCGCCGGTGGTACGACCTCGGTGCTGCTTGCGGTGCTTGACCTTCCTCGGCATCAACATGTCAATCACCATCCCCTGGGCGGAAGTGCGGCGTCTCGTGGTGTTGGCGCGTGGCCCGCTCGATCTGCTCCTCCTCTTCGAGGAGACGTTCGAGGTCGGGGTCGGCCTCCTTGAGCAGCGGGGTGGCCTCCTCGGTCTCCTCGACGACGGGGGCCGACTCGGCCCGCTTCTTGGCGGCGGAGGACACGACACGACGCGGAGTGCGGGTCTCACCCGCGGTGTCGCCAACGGCCATCGCCGCCTCGCGCAACGCCTTGTCGTCGGTCTGCGGCTTGTAGGGAAGGATGTTGCCCTTGTAGATCCACACCTTCACACCGATGCGTCCGTAGGTGGTGTGGGCCTCCCGGAAGCCGTAGTCGATGTCGGCCCGTAGCGTGTGCAGCGGCACCCGACCCTCGCGGTACCACTCGGTGCGGCTCATCTCGGCACCGCCGAGCCGACCCGAGCACTGCACCCGGATGCCCTTTGCCCCGGCCTTCTGCGCGTTCTGCACGGCGCGCTTCATCGCGCGTCGGAAGGCGACCCGACCGACGAGCTGGTCGGCCACTCCCTGAGCGATCAACGCGGCGTCGAGTTCGGGCTGCTTGATCTCCTGGATGTTCAACTGCACCCGGGGATTTCCCGAGATCTTTGCGAGCCCCCCGCGGAGGCGATCGGCCTCGGCGCCACGCCGACCGATGACGATTCCGGGACGTGCGGTGTGCACGTCGATGCGGAGCCGGTCACGGGTACGTTCGACCTCGACACGGCTGATGGCCGCGTTGGGGAGCTGGGTCGCGAGGTAGTTGCGGATGTTCCAGTCCTCGATGACGTTGTCGACGTACTCCTGGCGACTGGCGAACCAACGGGACTTCCAGTCGGTGGTGACACCGAGTCGGAAGCCGTAGGGGTTGACCTTCTGGCCCATCAGTTCTCTCCCTCGTCGGTGCCCCGGTCGGTGGCGGTGTCGTCGTCGGCCATCGCCGTCCCCTCGGGTGCGGCGTCCGCCGCGGTCTCGTCGACGGCCTGGCCGGCCTCGGTCGGCTGGTCGGAATCGGTTGGTCGGTCCGGGTCCGGGGACGCCGCGGCGTCGGTCGGGTCGTCCGCGGATGCGTTGTCGGCGGCGACGGTGCCGGAGCGACGGCTCCCCGCGACGCGGCGGGCCCGGGTTGCCGCGGCTCCCGCACCGCCGGTCCGGGCGGCGCGGGTGCGTTCACGCTCGAGGTCGTCGGCATCGAGCCGACTCACGATGATCGTGATGTGACAGGTCCGCTTGTTGATGCGTCCGGCGCGCCCACGAGCACGCGGACGGAACCGCTTGATCGTCGGACCCTCGTCCGCGAAGCAGGCCGAGACGAACAGTTCGCCGGCAGCGAGCCCGTCGTTGTGCTCGGCATTGGCGACCGCCGAGGCCAGCGTCTTCGCGATGTGCGTCGCGACACCGCGCTCGGTGAGCCGGAGTATGTCGTGGGCCTCCGCGACGGTGCGGCCTCTGATGAGGTTGAGGACCTCACGGGCCTTGTAGGCGCTGACACGCGCGTAGCGGAGTTCGGCGCGGGTGCCGGGCCGCTCGTTGGTCTTGACTCCGAACGCCATCAGCGCCGACCCGACTTCTCTTGACCGGCGTGGAACTTGAAGGTCCGGGTCGGCGCGAACTCGCCGAGCTTGTGCCCGACCATCGACTCGGTGATGTAGACGGGCACGTGCTTGCGGCCGTCGTGGACCGCCACGGTGTGGCCCACCATGTCGGGGATGATGGTGGAGCGACGAGACCAGGTCTTGATGACGGTCTTGTTGCCCGCTTCGTTGAGCGCGTCCACCTTCTTCAGGAGGTGATCGTCGACGAACGGACCCTTCTTGAGACTGCGAGGCATGCGGTTCCTCTCCTGGGGCTCGCGGGACTACCGGCGAGCCGCGGGTGCGGCGACGACGGACGATGAGTTGCTGGGACGGCTTGTTGGTATCGCGTACGGCCCTCGGGCTTGCCCCAGGGTGACACCGGGTGGCGCCCACCGGAGGTCTTGCCTTCACCACCACCGTGGGGGTGGTCGACCGGGTTCATCGCGACCCGCGGGTCTGGGGACGAACTCCCTTCCAGCGGTTTCGGCCGGCCTTGCCGATCTTGACGAGTTCGTGTTCGGAGTTTCCGACCTCGCCCACCGTGGCGCGGCAGTCGATGGGCACCCGCCGCATCTCGGTCGAGGGCAGGCGCAACGTCGCGAAGTCGCCCTCCTTGGCGACGAGCTGCACGCTGGCGCCGGCGCTGCGGGCCATCTTTCCCCCACCACCGGGGCGAAGCTCGACGTTGTGCACCACGGTGCCGACGGGGATGTAGCGAAGCGGCAACGCGTTGCCGGGACGGATGTCGGAACCCTGGCCTGATTGGACGGTGTCGCCCACCTCCAGGTCGCGTGGGGCGAGGATGTAGCGCTTCTCACCGTCGAGGTAGTGCAACAACGCGATGCGACACGTCCGGTTGGGGTCGTACTCTATGGTCGCAACCTTGGCGGGTACGCCGTCCTTGCGCCGCTTGAAGTCGACATTGCGGTATTGCTGCTTGTGTCCCCCACCGCGATGGCGGGCGGTCTTGCGGCCGTAGTTGTTGCGGCCGCCCGTGCGCGGCTTGGGACCGAGCAGGGACTTCTCCGGAGTGGTCGACGTGACCTCCGAGAAGTCCGAGACGGTCTGGAACCGACGCCCGGGGCTGGTGGGCTTGCGCTTGCGAAGAGCCATGACGTGCCTCTCAGTCGCCGCCGAAGACGTCGATCTCGCCGCCGTCGGCGAGGGTGACGATGGCGTGCTTGCGGTCGGGGAGCTTGGAGTATCGGGCGCTGCGGCGACCGCGCTTGGACTTGCCCCGCCGCGTGAGGGTGTTGACCTTCACCACGGTGCGGCCCGGCCAGATGGCCTCGACCGCCTGGCGGATCTCGATCTTGGAGGCCTCGGGTGAAACGACGAACGTGTAGACGCCGTCGTCCATCAGACCGTAGGACTTCTCCGAGACCACGGGCCGAATGATGATGTCGTGGGGATCCTTCACTGCCCGTCCTCGTCGTTGTCGGCCCCGGCTGCTCCGGGAAGGCTGTCCTTGGTGAAGACCACGACGTCGGACACCAACACGTCGTAGGTGTTGAGCTCGCCGGTGCGGATCACCTGCACGTCGGCGAGGTTGCGGAAGCTCTTGGCGGCGATGACGTCGTCGGGTCGGAGCACGACGAGCGCCCTACCCTGAACACCGAGCGCACCGAGCGCAGCGAGCGCCGCCTTGGTGCTCGGCTCCCCGAAGCTCCAACCGTCGACGACGATCACGTTGCCGTCTGCGTGGCGATCGCTCAGCGCGGAGGCAAGGGCGAGTCGCTTCATCTTCTTGGGGGTCCGTTGCCGATAGCTACGGGGCTTGGGCCCGAGAGCGACACCACCACCGCGCCACTGAGGGGCCCGGGTGGAGCCCTGCCGGGCTCGACCGGTGCCCTTCTGCTTGAACGGCTTGGCCCCACCACCCGCAACCTCGGCCCGGGTCTTGGTGGACTGGGTTCCGGAACGGGCCGCCGCGAGCTGGGCGACGACGACCTGATGCATCACCGCCACGTTCGGCTCGACCCCGAACACGGCGTCATCGAGCTCGACGTTGCCCGCGGACGCACCCGTCGGGTCCTTTACGGTCAACGTGGTCACGACGGCGCTCCCTTCGTCCCCTTCACGGCGTCCCGAATGACGACCACCCCGCCGTTGGGTCCGGGCACCGCCCCCTTGACCAGGACCACCTGCTGGTCGACGTCGGATCGGACGACCTGGAGGTTGAGCACGGTCACCCGTTCGTGACCCATTCGTCCCGCCATCCTCATTCCCCTGAACACCCTTGCGGGAGTTGCACATTGACCCACCGAGCCCGGCTTGCGATGGCTCAGGTGGTTACCGTGGCTGGCGCCCTGGCCGGAGAAGTTGTGCCGCTTCATGGTGCCGGCGAAGCCCTTGCCCTTGGAGACCGCGGTGACGTCGACCCGTTCGCCGGCCTCGAGGACCTCGACGCCGATCTGTTGGCCGACCTCGTAGCCGGAGACGTCGTCGAGGCGCAGTTCGACGAGACGGACGCCCGGATCGACCCCGGCCTTGGCGTAGTGGCCGGCGACAGGGCGGGTCAACGCTCGGGCGTCGCGGTTGCCGTACGTGACCTGGACCGCGCTGTAGCCGTCGGTCTCGGGTGTCTTGACCTGCACGACGCGGCACGGGGTGACTCGAACCACGGTGACGGGCACGACGTTGTTGTCGTCGTCCCACACCTGGGTCATGCCTACCTTCTCGCCGACAATTGTCTTGGTCGCCATGGCGATCGTCTTCCTCTGCGGTTCGTCACCTGGGCGGCGAGCGGAACCCTTTTCATGCGAACGCTCCGCAGGCGAACGCCTGGCGGAGCGGTGCTCTGGTCTGCCGGACGGTTCCCGCGCCGCGGGCCTGTCCAAACGTCGATTGGGGAATCGCGGCGAGCCGACCGGATCGATCTGCCCCTGCCGCGAAGCCTGTGCACCCTAGTCGCGCTGCCCGAGGAACTCCAAGCGGAGCCGGTTTCCTCGGTGCCGGACGGACGGTTGGGTCAGTTGTTCTGGATCTTGATCTCGATATCGACCCCCGCGGGCAGGTCGAGGCGCTGGAGCGAGTCGACCGTCTTGGGCGTGGGCTCGATGATGTCGATCAGCCGCTTGTGGATGCGCATCTCGAAGTGCTCTCGCGAGTCCTTGTACTTGTGCGGGGACCGGATGACCGTGAAGCGGTGCTTCTCGGACGGCAACGGGATGGGTCCCTTGATCTTGGCCTGCGTCCTCACGACCGTCTCGACGATCTTCTTGGTCGACTGGTCGATGATCTCGTGGTCGTACGCCTTGAGGCGGATCCGGATCTTCTGTTCGGCCATGGGCGATGCGCTCTTTCGTGAAGGGGGGGGGGATGGCGCGTCGGCCCTCGTGGGTGCCGGTGACGCAGTTGCCAAGGATCGTTGCGGCCAGGTCGGCCGCTACCGGCTGGGGAGCATAGACGCGCGCCGACGAGCACCACGAGCCGTGGGAGGTCCGCGTCGGAGCCGGGCCCAAGGGCCCGGCTCCGACGTCGAAGGACCGCGACGGTCCGCGTTACTTGATGATCTTGGTGACGCGACCGGCCCCGATGGTGCGACCACCCTCACGGATCGCGAAGCGCAGTCCCTCGTCCATCGCGATGGGGGCGATGAGCTGCACCGTCATGTCGGTGTTGTCACCCGGCATGCACATCTCGGTGCCCTCGGGGAGGGTGATGCTGCCGGTCACATCGGTGGTGCGGAAGTAGAACTGCGGCCGGTAGTTGGTGAAGAACGGCTTCTCGCGGCCGCCCTCCGCCTTGCTCAGCACGTACACGTTCGCCTCGAAGTCGGTGTGGGGCGTGATCGAGCCCGGCTTGGCGAGCACCTGGCCGCGCTGCACCTCCTCCTTCTTGGTGCCGCGCAGCAGCACCCCGATGTTGTCCCCGGCCTGACCCTCGTCGAGCAGCTTGCGGAACATCTCGACCCCGGTGCAGGTGGTCTTCTGGGTCTCCTTCAGGCCGACGATCTCGACCTCGTCGCCGGTGTGAATCACACCCTGTTCGACCTTGCCCGTCACGACGGTGCCACGACCGGTGATGGAGAACACGTCCTCGATGGGCATGAGGAAGGTCTTGTCGAGGTCGCGGGTCGGCTCGGGGACGTACTCGTCCACCGCGGCCATCAGGGCCATGACCTGGTCCTGTGCGGCTGTGTCGCCCTCGAGCGCCTTGAGCGCGGAGACGGGGATGATCGGGACGTCGTCACCGGGGAACTCGTAGGCCGAGAGCAGGTCGCGGATCTCCATCTCGACGAGTTCGAGCAACTCGTCGTCGTCGACCATGTCGACCTTGTTCAGCGCGACGACGATGGCCGGAACACCCACCTGGCGGGCCAGCACCACGTGCTCACGGGTCTGCGGGGCGGCACCGTCGTCGGCCGCGACCACGAGGATCGCTCCGTCGACCTGGGCCGCGCCGGTGATCATGTTCTTGATGTAGTCCTTGTGCCCGGGCATGTCGACGTGCGCGTAGTGCCGGGAATCGGTCTCGTACTCGACGTGCGCGACGTTGATCGTGATGCCACGCTCACGCTCCTCGGGCGCCTTGTCGATGTTCTCGAAGTCGGTCGCGGTGTTACCCGCGACGCGATCGGCCAGCGTCTTGGAGATCGCAGCCGTCAGCGTGGTCTTTCCGTGGTCGACATGGCCCATCGTCCCCACGTTGACGTGGGGCTTGTTGCGCTCGAACTTCTCCTTGGCCATTGCCGGGGTCCTTCCTGAATGTTGCTTCGGCGGGTAGGTGAGAAACGGTGGAACGGTTGTGTAGCAGGGGGCGCGTCACTGACCGGTGACCCGGGCGACGATCTCTTCCTGCACGTTGCGAGGTGTGTGCTGGTAGCTGGCGAACTGCATGCTATAGGTGCCGCGACCCTGGGTCTTCGACCGCAGGTCGTTGGCGTAGCCGAACATCTCCGACAACGGGACCTCGGCCTCGATGACCTGGTTGTTGCCGCGCTGCTCCATCTTCCCGACCTTGCCGCGTCGGCTGTTGAGGTCGCCGATGACGTCACCCATGTAGTCGTCGGGGGTGACGACCTCGACCGCCATGATCGGCTCAAGGAGGACGGGCTTCGCCTTGCGAGCGGCCTCCTTGAAGACCTGGATGCCCGCAATCTTGAACGCCATCTCCGAGGAATCGACGTCGTGGTACTTGCCGTCGACCAACTCGACCTTGATGTCGACGGTCGGGAAACCGGCGAGCACACCGTTGGACATCGCCTCACGGATGCCGGCGTCCACCGAGGGGATGTACTCCTTGGGGATGCGGCCCCCGCTGATGGAGTCCTCGAACAGGTAGCCCCCACCGGGACCGGTGGTGTCCATGTTGATCTGGACCTCGGCGTACTGGCCCGAACCGCCGGTCTGCTTCTTGTGGGTGTAGGTGACGCCGGTGACCGGCGCGGTCACCGTCTCGCGGTAGGCGACCTGGGGCTTGCCCACGGTCGCGTCGACCTTGAACTCGCGCATCATGCGGTCGACGAGCACCTCGAGGTGCAGCTCGCCCATCCCCGAGATGACCGTCTGTGCGGTCTCCTCGTCCGTGCGGACCTGGAAGGTCGGGTCCTCCTCGGACAATGCGAACAACGCCTTGGACATCTTGTCCTGGTCGGCCTTGGTCTTGGGTTCGATCGCGACGTGGACCACCGGATCGGGGAAGTCGAGCGACTCGAGCACGATCTGGTCGTTGGTGTCCGACAGGGTGTCACCGGTGCGGGTGTTCTTCATACCCACCACGCCCACGATGTCGCCCGCGTAGATGGCGTCCTTGTCGTTCATCTCGATGGCGTGCATCTCGAGGAGGCGACCGCACCGCTCCTTGGCGGTGGTGCGCATGTTGGTGACCTGTTCGCCCTTGCCGAGCTTTCCCGAGTAGACGCGGATGTAGGTGAGCTTGCCGATGTGGGGCATCGTCGCGATCTTGAACGCGAGTGCGGAGAAGGGCTCGTTCTCGTCGGGCTTGCGGGAGAGGTGCTCGTCGCCACGCGCATTGGTCCCTTCCACCGGTGGAATGTCCGCAGGCGACGGCATGTACCAGCAGATCGCGTCGAGCAAGGGTTGCACGCCCTTGTTCTTGAAGGAACTGCCGTTGAGGACGGGGACGAGTCCGTGGTTGATGCAGCCGTTGCGGATCGCCGCGCGCAGGTCGGCAGGGGTGATCTCCTCCTCGCCGATGTACTTCTCCATGATCGTGTCGTCGTTCTCGGACAGCACGTCGATGAGTTGATGGTGGTAGTCGTCGGCCAACCCGCGGAGGTCGTCGGGGATCTCGACCACGTCCCAACTCGCTCCGAGGTCCTCGCCCCGCCAGATCCAGGCCTTCATCTCGACGAGGTCCACGATGCCCTGGTACTCGGCCTCCGAGCCGATGGGGAGTTGCACGACCGCGACCTTCGCCTCGAGGCGGTCCTTGATGGTGTCGAGGACCATGAAGAAGTCCGCGCCGGTGCGGTCCATCTTGTTGACGAAGCACATGCGGGGCACGTTGTACTTGTTGGCCTGCCTCCAGACGTTCTCGGTCTGGGGTTCGACGCCGGCGACCCCGTCGAACACGGCGACCGCTCCGTCGAGGACCCGCAACGACCGCTCGACCTCGACGGTGAAGTCGACGTGGCCGGGTGTGTCGATGATCTGGACGCGGTGCTCGATGCCGTCGAGGGTGTCCTTCCAGAAGCACGTGGTGGCCGCGGACGTGATGGTGATCCCCCGCTCCTGTTCCTGGACCATCCAGTCCATGGTGGCGGCACCGTCGTGGACCTCGCCGATCTTGTAGGACTTGCCGGTGTAGTAGAGGATCCGCTCGGTGGTCGTGGTCTTGCCCGCGTCGATGTGGGCCATGATCCCGATGTTGCGGGTACGTTCCAAGGGAAACTGCGACATGATGCCTTCTCAGCTCGTGGATGCCCGGCTCGCCGTGAGCGGCGGGGCTGCGTTGATCGGACGCGACGCACGTCGCCTCGGTCCGTTGGATTTCGGCCGGTTACCAGGCTATTCGCCGCCAGAACGAGCCCGGCGCCACCGACCCGGGTGGGATTCGGGGTTGCGGGCCACCACCGGAGTCGAGCCCGCCCGGGACCGAGGTGGAGCCCCTACCAGCGATAGTGGGCGAATGCCCGGTTGGACTCGGCCATCTTCTGGAGGTCGTCGCGCCGTTTGACCGACGCCCCCAGGCCGTTGGACGCGTCGAGCAGTTCGTTGGCGAGCCGCTCGGCCATGGTGCGCTCGCGGCGTTGCCGGGCGTATCCGACGATCCAGCGGATGGCCAAGGTGTTGGCCCGGGGGGCACGGACCTCGACCGGAACCTGATAGGTGGCACCACCGACCCGACGACTCCGCACCTCGAGTTGGGGGCGTACGTTGTCGACGGCTCGCTTGAGCGTCGAGATCGGCTCGGTGCCCGTCTTGGCCTCGATCATGTCGAGCGCGTCGTACATGATCCGCTCTGCGACCGACCGCTTCCCGCGCTGGAGCACCTTGTTGATGATCTGGGTGACCAGCACCGAGCGGTGGACCGGATCGGGCATGAGCTCCCGTCGGGGGGCAGGACCCTTGCGAGGCATGCGCTACTTCTCCCTCTTGGCGCCGTAACGACTGCGGGCCTGCTTGCGATCGCGGACACCGGCGGTGTCGAGGGTGCCGCGGATGATCTTGTACCGAACGCCGGGGAGGTCCTTCACACGCCCACCGCGGACCAGGACGATGGAGTGCTCCTGGAGGTTGTGGCTCTCGCCCGGGATATACGCCGTGACCTCGACCCCCGAGGTGAGCCGGACGCGGGCAACCTTGCGCAACGCGGAGTTCGGCTTCTTCGGCGTGTTGGTGTAGACGCGGGTGCAGACACCGCGCCGCTGCGGGGCACCCTTGAGTGCCGGCGTCGACTCCTTGCGGCGCTTCGATTGACGGCCCTTGCGGACCAGCTGCTCGATGGTGGGCACAACAAACCTTTCAGATTCTCCGGGGACCTCTGCCCAGGTGCCGATGTCGCCCGCACCTCTGGGAGTCGGGGGCGCGCACGGCGAGCGGCAACGCTAGTGCCGGTGTCGGGAGTGGGACAAGTCCTACTCCCGACACCGGTCGGGCTCGGACCCCGACGACGACGACCGTCTCCGTGATAGCTCTCACCGGGCCGGGATCAGACGACGGATTCGCCGTCGCCGACCGCTTCGGCAACACCGACGCGCTCGGTCTCCTGGCGGGCGATGACCTGGCTGAGATACGCGGCGGGGTTGGAGCCCATCGTGTCGCCATGGTCGTCGTCGAGATCGATGTCGGTCGAGTAGTACGCCATCGGCGTGTAGTGCGGCGCCTGGGTCGCGACGTCGCGGTACACGGGCATGCCCGTCCCGGCGGGGATGAGCTTGCCGATGATGATGTTCTCCTTCAGGCCCAGCAACGAATCGCTGCGCGATCCGATCGCCGCCTCGGTCAGCACCCTGGTCGTCTCCTGGAAGGACGCCGCGGACAACCACGAGTCGGTGGCCAACGACGCCTTGGTGATCCCCATCAGCTCGGGGCGTCCCTCGGCGGGGCGGTGACCCTCGGTGACCATCTGACGGTTGGCCTCCGAGAACACCCGCGTATCGACACGCTCCCCCGGAAGGAAGTCGGTGTCGCCCGGATCCTGGATCGACACGCGCCGTGTCATCTGCCGCACGATCAGCTCGATGTGCTTGTCGTGGATCGACACGCCCTGGTCGCGGTACACCTTCTGCACCTGGTCCACCAGGTACTGCTGTGTGGCGCGGACACCCTTGATCTCAAGGAGCTCCTTGGGATCGCGCGGTCCCTCGACGATGGCGTCTCCCGCGGTGATCTCGGTGCCGTCGGACACCTCCAGACGCGACTCGCGCGGCACCGAATAGACGTCCTCGGTTCCGTCGTCCCCGACGACGATCACCTGTCGTCCCTTGCCGTCGTCCTCGCCGATACGCACGACGCCCGAGGTCCTCGCGAGCACCGCCTTGTTGCGGGGGGTGCGGGCCTCGAACAGCTCGACGACGCGGGGTAGACCGCCGGTGATGTCACCGGAGGCCCCGGCGATGCCACCGGTGTGGAACGTCCGCATCGTGAGCTGCGTCCCGGGCTCGCCGATGGACTGCGCAGCGATGACGCCGACCGCCTCACCGACCTCGATCGTCTTGCCTGTCGCCAGCGAGGTGCCGTAACACGCGGCGCTCACACCGAGCTCGCTCTCGTCGGTCAGCGGTGACAGCACGCGGACCCGCGTGACCGTCGCGTCGTCGCGGATCGCAGCCATCGCGTCGAGGTCGATCTCGGTGCCGGCCGGGTACTCGGTGCCGTCAGCCAGAGTGACCCCGTCCGCGAGGACCCGGCTGAACAGCCGGGTCTCGAGATAGGTGCGCTTCGCAGCCGTATCGGGGACGATGTCGTCGAGCCAGATGCCGCGAACCGAACCACTCTCGAACGGGTCCTCGTTGTTGATGATCAGTTCCTGGGCCACGTCGACGAGGCGCCTGGTGAGATAGCCGGAGTCGGCCGTACGCAGCGCCGTGTCGACGAGGCCCTTGCGGGCTCCGGGAGTGGCGATGAAGTACTCGAGCACGTCGAGGCCCTCGCGGAAGTTCCGCTTGACCGGCCGCGGGATCATGTCACCACGGGGGTTGGCCACGAGGCCACGCATGCCCGCGATCTGGCGAACCTGCATCATGTTGCCGCGGGCCCCCGACCCGACCATCATCTCGATCGGGTTGAACTGCTGGGACTTCATGAGGTCCTCGACGGCCTTGGTCACCTCGGTGGTGGCCTCCGACCAGATCTCGACCTCCTTCTGGATGCGCTCACCATCGGTGATGATGCCCCGCCGGAACTGCTTCTCGACCTTGTCGACCTCGTCCTCGTGGCGTTCGAGGATCTCGGCCTTCTCCGCGGGCGTCTTCACGTCGTTGATGGAGATCGTGATTCCCGATCGCATCGCGAACGTGAAACACAACCCCTTGATCTCGTCGAGGGAACGGGCCACGACCGCCTTGGGGAACTCGGCCGCCAGGCGATCGACGATCTCGCCCATCTCGCGCTTGCGCACCAGCTTGTTGACGTAGCCGAAGCCCTCGGGCAACGCACGGTTGAACATGAGCCTGCCCGCCGTGGTCGGCTCGTAGGTGGCCGCCGTGCCGTTGGCCGGACTGGTCATCAGGTCCGGACGCCGGAACTGGATGCTCGCGTGCAACGCGAGGTCACCCGCCTCATAGGCCCGCTCGACCTGATCCATCGTCCGGAAGACACGACCCTCACCGACCGCACCGTCGACCTGCTCGGTGAGGTAGTAGGCACCGATGATCATGTCCTGGGTGGGCGTGACCAACGGGCGACCATGGGCCGGGGACAACACGTTGTTGGCCGACAGCATCAACACGCGCGCCTCGGCCTGGGCCTCGGCGCTGAGTGGCAGGTGCACCGCCATCTGGTCACCGTCGAAGTCGGCGTTGAACGCCGTGCACACGAGGGGGTGCACCTGGATGGCCTTACCCTCCACCAGGACCGGCTCGAAGGCCTGGATGCCCAGGCGGTGCAACGTGGGTGCACGGTTCAACAGCACCGGATGCTCGCGGATGACCTCCTCGAGCACGTCCCACACCTGTGGACGACGACGCTCGACCATGCGCTTGGCCGACTTGATGTTCTGTGCGAGTTCGCGATCGACCAGGCTCTTCATGACGAAGGGCTTGAACAGTTCGAGAGCCATCAACTTGGGCAGACCGCACTGGTGGAGCTTGAGCGTCGGACCCACGACGATGACCGAGCGGCCCGAGTAGTCGACGCGCTTGCCCAGCAGGTTCTGCCGGAACCGGCCCTGCTTTCCCTTCAACATGTCGGACAACGACTTCAGGGGACGGTTGCCCGGGCCGGTCACGGGTCGCCCGCGACGACCGTTGTCGAACAACGCGTCGACGGCCTCCTGGAGCATCCGCTTCTCGTTGTTGACGATGATCTCGGGGGCACCGAGATCCAAGAGGCGCTTCAAGCGGTTGTTGCGGTTGATGACGCGCCGGTACAGGTCGTTGAGATCCGACGTGGCGAAGCGACCGCCGTCGAGCTGCACCATGGGGCGGAGCTCGGGCGGGATCACCGGCACGACGTCGAGGATCATGGCGCGTGGATCGTTCACCCGCTCACCGTGCTCGTCGCGCAGGTTGAAGTCGGTGACGATCTTCAGTCGCTTGATCGCCTTCTGCTTGCGCTGGGCGGACAGACCCTTGGTGCCCTCGGGTGGGTCGATCAGTTCCCGGAGCTTGCGCTCCTCCTCGTCGAGGTCGAGCCGGTCGATGAGCTTCTTGATCGTGTCGGCACCCATGCCGCCTTCGAAGTAGTCACCGAAGCGGTCGAGCATCTCGCGCCAGAGCTGCTCGTCCTCGAGGATCTGGCGCGCGAACAGGTTGCGGAACTCGTCCCACACCCGCTCGAGCAGGTCGAGCTCGTCCTGGTACCGCTCGCGGAGCGAGGCGAGCTCCTTGTCGCCGGCCTTGCGACGCGAGGTGATCTCGGCCGGCTTGGCACCCTCGCCCTCGAGTCTGGCCACGTCGGCCTCGAGCTCCTCGTGACGCCGCGCGAGCGCAAGCTCCATCTCGGAGTTGATCTCGTCGCGCTCGGCGAGGATCTCCGCTTCGAGCGTCGGCAGGTCCGCCTGACGGCGCTCCTCGTCGACCCAGGTGACGAGGTTGGCGGCGAAGTAGATGACCTTCTCGAGTTGCTTGGCCTTCAGCTCCTCCTTGGGCGTCGTGCCCATGAGCAGGTATGCGAGCCACGAACGGGTGCCGCGGAGATACCAGATGTGCACCGCCGGAGCCGCCAGCTCGACGTGGCCCATCCGCTCACGTCGCACCTTGGAGCGAGTGACCTCGACACCGCAGCGCTCGCAGATGATGCCCTTGAAGCGGACGCGCTTGTACTTGCCGCAGTAGCACTCCCAGTCCTTGGTCGGGCCGAAGATCTTCTCGCAGAAGAGGCCGTCCTTCTCGGGCTTGAGCGTGCGGTAGTTGATGGTCTCGGGCTTCTTGACCTCGCCGTTGGACCAGCCGCGGATCGAGTCGGCGGTGGCGAGCGCGATCTTGAGTTGTGAGAAGTTGTTGACGTCCAACATTTCGATCAGCCCCTCCCCGCCTGGCGGCGGGCGTCTTCCTCGTCCGATCCGCGCTCGGGACGGGACAGGTCGATGCCCAGGTCCTCGGCGGCGCGGAAGAAGTCCTCGTCGAGTTCGCGCATCTGGATCTCCTCGCCGGCACGTGACAGAACCTTGACGTTGAGGCAGAGCGCCTGCATCTCCCGGATGAGCACCTTGAAGCTCTCGGGTATCCCCGGTTCGGGGATGTTCTCGCCCTTGACGATCGCCTCGTACACCTTCACTCGACCGAGGGTGTCGTCGGACTTGATCGTCAGGAGCTCCTGGAGGCAGTAGGCCGAGCCGTAGGCCTCGAGCGCCCACACCTCCATCTCCCCGAAGCGCTGACCGCCGAACTGCGCCTTACCACCCAACGGCTGCTGGGTGATCATCGAGTAGGGACCCGTCGAGCGGGCGTGGATCTTGTCGTCCACCATGTGGGCGAGCTTCAGGATGTAGGCGTACCCGACGGTCACCGGGTTGTCGAAGGGCTCACCGGTGCGTCCGTTGTAGAGCTGGATCTTGCCGTCGTCGCCGATGAGGCGTCCCCCGTCGCCGTAGGCCGGGTCCTCGGACTCGGGCCGGAGGTTCCGGAAGATCGTCTGGATGGTCGGGTGGGTTCCGGACAGCTCCTCCTCGTCCCACTTCGCGCCGTCGAACACCGGTGTCGCCACGAGGGTGGACGGCGGGGTCTTCGAGCGGGTCTTGGTCTCGGTGCCCCGCAGTGGCTCCTCTCCCACCGTGCGGTCACCGTCACGCCATCCCCACCGGGCCGCATAACCGAGGTGCGTCTCGAGCACCTGGCCCACGTTCATACGGGACGGGACTCCGAGCGGGTTCAAGATGATGTCGACCGGCGTACCGTCGGCCATGTAGGGCATGTCCTCGAGGGGCAGGATCTTGGAGATGACACCCTTGTTGCCGTGACGGCCGGCGAGCTTGTCACCGACGCTGATCTTGCGCTTCTGCGCGACGTACACCCGTACGAGCTGATTGACGCCCGGGGCGAGTTCGTGCTCCTGGTCGCGGCTGAAGACCTTGACGTCGATGACCTTGCCGACCTCGCCATGGGGGACCTTGAGGGAGGTGTCGCGCACCTCACGGGCCTTCTCCCCGAAGATCGCGCGCAGCAGCCGCTCCTCGGGGGTGAGCTCGGTTTCGCCCTTGGGGGTGACCTTGCCCACCAACACGTCGCCCGGTTCGACCTCGGCGCCTACACGGATGATGCCGCGCTCGTCGAGGTCGGCGAGGATGTCGTCGCTGAGGTTGGGGATGTCCCGGGTGATCTCCTCGGGCCCGAGCTTGGTGTCCCGCGCGTCGACCTCGTGCTCCTTGATGTGGATCGAGGTGAGCACGTCGTCGCGGACGAGGCGCTCCGAGAGGATGATCGCGTCCTCGAAGTTGTAGCCCTCCCAGGGCATGAACGCGACCAGCAGGTTCTTGCCGAGCGCCAGCTCACCGTTGTCGGTGGAGGGGCCCTCGGCCAACACGGTTCCGGCGTTCACCTTGTCGCCCTCGCGGACGACCACCTTCTGGTTGATGCAGGTGTCCTGGTTGGAGCGCTCGAACTTGAGGAGGCGATAGGTTCGGCGGCCCTCGCCGTCGTACTCGATCGTGATCGAGCGTCCGTCCACCTCGGTGACCGTGCCCGGACCCGACGCGATGATCATGTCCGCGGCGTCGCGGGCGGCGCGGCGTTCGATGCCGGTGCCGATGTAGGGGGCCTCGGCCTTCACCAACGGCACCGCCTGGCGCTGCATGTTGGCGCCCATCAGGGCCCGGTTGGCGTCGTCGTGTTCGAGGAAGGGAATGAGCGCGGTGCCGACCGACACGATCTGCTTGGGCGAGACGTCCATGAGCTGGACCTCCTCGGGCGGCACGGCGGAGATCTCCGTCGTGGCCCCGAGGAACACGTCGCGTTCGAGTTGGAGTTTGAGATCGTTGAGCGACCGCGCCTGGGGCGAACGGCGGACGAGCACCCGGTCGGAGGCGAACGAACCGTCCTCGTTGAGTTCGGCGTTGGCCTGGGCGACGACGTACTCCTCCTCCTCGTCCGCGGGGAGGTACACGATCTCGTCGGTGACCTTTCCGTCGACCACCTTTCGGTACGGGGACTCGATGAAGCCGAACTCGTTGACCCGGGCGAAGCTCGCGAGCGCCCCCTGAAGACCGATGTTCGGACCCTCCGGGGTCTCGATGGGACACATCCGGCCGTAGTGGCTGAAGTGGACGTCGCGGACCTCGTAACCCGCGCGCTCGCGGCTCAGGCCACCGGGGCCGAGCGCCGAAAGGCGCCGACGGTGGGTGAGGCCCGAGAGCGGGTTGAACTGGTCCATGAACTGACTGAGCTGGGACGTCCCGAAGAACTCCTTGATCGCCGCGACCACGGGACGGATGTTGATGAGGGTCTGGGGCGTGATCGCCTCGACGTCCTGGGTGGTCATCCGCTCACGGACGACGCGCTCCATCCGCGAGAGGCCGATACGGACCTGGTTCTGGATCAACTCGCCGACCGAGCGGATCCGGCGATTGGCGAAATGGTCCTGGTCGTCGAGGCGATAGCCGGGTTCGCCCGCGGCGAGGTTCAACAGGTAGGTGCACGCGGCGAGGACCTCGCAGCGGCTCAACACCGGCTGGTCGACGTCGGGCCGGTCGAGGTCGGTGAGGCCGAACAGCTCCTCGAGCCGGTCGAGTTCGGGGCCCAGCTTGCGGTTGAGCTTGTAGCGGCCGACACGGCTGAGGTCGTAGCGGCGACTCTCGAAGAAGGCATTGCGGAAGTACGCGGTGGCCGAGTCGGGGGTGGGCGGCTCACCCGGCCGAGCGCGCTTGTAGATCTCGATCAGCGCCTCCTGCTGGGTGGGATAGAGCTCGCGCTCCTTCTCCCACTGGCCCTCGAGGAAATGGAAGTGCTGCACGAACCGCTCGAGGAAGCCGGGTTCGTTCTCCTCGTCGAAGCCCAACGCGCGGATGAGCGCGAAGAGGCTGAGACGGCGCTTGCGGGCGACGCGGGTGCCGGCGGTGACGTCCTTGCCCGGCTTCTGCTCGACGTCGAACTCGATCCACTCACCGCGATAGGGGTGGATGGTGCCGGTGACGAGCTGGTGCTTGGCGAGGTTCCGGAGACGGAAGCGCTCACCCGGCTGGAAGATCACGCCCGGCGATCGCACGAGTTGGGACACCACCACACGCTCGGTGCCGTTGATGATGAAGGTGCCCTTCTCCGTCATCATCGGGAAATCCCCCATGAAGACGGTCTGCTCCTTGATCTCACCGGTGTTGTGGTTGACGAACCGCGCCCGCACGAAGATGGGCGCCGAGTAGGTCATGTCCTTCTCGCGGCACTCCTCGACCGTGAACTTCGGCGGCGGCCGCAGGTCCTCGTCGTTGGGGTCGAACTCGAGGTCGAGCGAGAGGGTCTCGGTGAAGTCGCGGATCGGGCTGATGTCGCGGAACGCGTCGGCGAGGCCCTGGTACACGAACCACTGGAACGAATCGCGTTGGACCGAGATGAGGTCCGGGAGCTCGAGCACCTCGTCGAGCTTCCCGAACGAATAGCGCTCCCGAAGGGCAGGGGCAGGAGACAAGGACTACTCCTTGGAGTATTGGGGTGAGCCGATGTGGGAGGAGCTCAGGTGTCCCGGTTCCGAGGCTCGCTCCCGTTTCGGGGCGCGGCGGATGCTCGGGGACAACACGGCAACCGAGGATCATAGGACGGGCCCCGCACGCCGTCAAGAGCGGTCGTCAGGGCCGGTCGTAGGAGGGTTTCGCCGCCCGCGGCAACCACGGCGGACCGGACGCGGACCTGCAGGCCTGCGTCCGGTCCACCACGCACGGGAAGGTGGGCTGCTACTTGATCTCGACCGTGGCGCCAGCGCCCTCGAGCGCTTCCTTGGCGGCGTCGGCGTCGGCCTTGTTGGCGCCCTCGAGAACAGGCTTGGGGGCCCCTTCGACGAGCTCCTTCGCCTCCTTCAGGCCCAGGCTGGTGAGGGTGCGGACCTCTTTGATCACCTGGATCTTCTTCTCGCCGGCAGACGTCAGGATGACGTCGAAGCTGGTCTTCTCCTCGGCGGCCTCGCCCCCACCGTCGCCGGCGGGCGCCGCGGCGACCGCCACCCCGACGGGCGCTGCGGCGGACACCTCGAACTTCTCCTCGATGGCCTTCACCAGTTCGTAGGCCTCGACGAGGGTCAACGCGGAGATGGATTCGAGCAGGTCTTCAACCTTGGACATGGTCACTCACTTTCGGTTGCCGCAGCCTCGGGGACCTCGGCGGGTTCTGATGCCACGACCTCGGGGGCCTCGGCGGGTTCTGATACAGGTGTGGTGCCGGCGAACGCACCGGCGTCGATGGCGGCCTGGAGCACGTAGGCGATGCTGCGGTGCACACCGCTGATCGAGCCGGCGAGGCCTCGGGCGTTTCCGTTGACGGCGCCGGCGAGACGGGCGTACACCTCGTCGGCGGTCGGCAACGAGGCGAGCGCCTTGGCCGCCGCCTCGTCGAGCACGGTGTCGCCGAGCAGACCGCCCTTGATCACCAGGAGCGGTTGGCCCTTGGCAAAGTCTCGCAGCGCCTTCGCGACCGACGCGATGTCCCCACCGCCGCCGTCGGCCGTGGTGGAGACGAACGCGAGCGCGGTGGGGCCGACGAGCAGGT
This sequence comes from Microthrixaceae bacterium, assembly GCA_041394325.1. GTDB lineage: Bacteria > Actinomycetota > Acidimicrobiia > Acidimicrobiales > Microtrichaceae > JAWKIJ01. The sequence goes on along the minus strand of JAWKIJ010000001.1, from coordinate 1,185,714 downwards.
CGTCGAGGTCGACGCCGAACGCACGTGCGGCCAGGCGCGCCAGGGTGTTCTTGTACACCTTGAACTCGCCACCGCCGGCGCGGATGGCCGCGCGAAGTGCGCCCAGTTCGGAGACCGTGAGGCCGCGGTACTCGGCGAGCACCACCGCCTCGGAGCGCTGGAACCGTTCGAGGACCTCGGCGACCACGGCGACCTTGTCGGGACGTGGATCTTCCATCTTCTGCACCTCCTTTCAATGACTGGGTCGTGCGGTCGTTCGGACCGCTGGTTGACATGTACGTGGCCTCCGGATCACCGGCTGCCACCCGTGCCGTCGCGTCGGGGACCGATGCGGAAACGCCGCAATCGGGTCCGAAACGACGACGGGACGCTCGCAGAGATCGTGCGAACGTCCCGGGCTGACCGCGCCGTCGCGGGCGACGAGGCGGATCGGTTGGGGGTTCACCTCGTCGGGCTGGTCGGAACCATTTCAGCGGCGCTGTGAGGCGCCGCACCGGATGTCTGCGGCGAGCGAAAACTCGGTTGTGCCTCCCGTTGCCGGGAGGAGGGGGGTGGGACCCCGCCTCCGGATCGACGGAGGCCGGCTGATGCTACTCCCCGACTCGAGCGGGGTCGATCCGGACCCCGGGACCCATGGTCGAGGACACCGTCACCTTGCGCATGTACCGGCCCTTCGCCGAGGCGGGCTTCGCCCGATTCAGTTCATCGGCGACGGCCCTCAGATTGTCCAGCAACGCCGCGGCCTCGAAGCTGACCTTGCCGAGCGGAACGTGGACGTTGCCGTTGCGGTCGGTGCGGTACTCGACCTTGCCGCCCTTGAACTCCTCGACCGCCTTGCCGACGTCGGTGGTGACCGTCCCGGTCTTGGGGTTGGGCATCAGTCCCCGAGGACCGAGCACGCGGCCGAGCCGACCGACGAGCGGCATGAGGTCGGGTGTCGCGATGGTCACGTCGAAATCCAACATCCCTCCCTCCATCCGCGCGGCGAGATCGTCGGCGCCGACGAACTCGGCGCCCGCCGCCTCGGCCTCGCGGGCGGCATCGCCGACGGCGAATACGGCGACGCGGACCGCCTTGCCCGAACCGGACGGCAACGCCACGGTGCCACGGACCATCTGGTCGGCTTTGCGGGGGTCGACGCCGAGCCGGAACGCCACCTCGACCGTCTCGTCGAAGTTCCTGGCGGGAAGGCTCTTGACGATCGTCAACGCCTCGCCGCCGGAATGCAGTTGCTCTCGGTCGTAACGCTTGGTGGCGTCCAGATACTTGCGTCCACTCGCCATGATGTCGGCTCCCTCGTGATTCGACGGCCGGGCGAGGTCCTCCCGGTCCGTGTGATGGTTGATGGTTGTCGGGTGGGCTCGGCCGACCCGGTTGACTCGCCGCGTCAGGCGACGACGCGGATGCCCATGGACCGGGCGGTACCCTCGATCTGACGCTTCGCCATGGCGACGTCGTCGGTGTTGAGGTCGGGGAGTTTCGTCTCGGCGATCTGGGTCACCTGCGCGTCGGTGATCTGGCCCGCGAAACCCTTGCCCGGAGTCTGGGACCCCTTGTCGAGCCCGGCCGCCTGCCTGATGAGCACCGGCGCAGGCGGGGTCTTAGTGACGAAGGAGAAGGTCCGGTCCTCGTAGACGGAGATCTCGACGGGGATGATCGTGCCCCGCTGGGATTCGGTACGGGCGTTGTACTCCTTGCAGAAGTCCATGATCGCCAACCCGTGCGGACCGAGTGCGGTGCCGACGGGGGGAGCGGGCGTGGCGGCGCCGGCGGGGATCTGGATCTTGACGATGGCGGTGACCTTCTTGGCCATTGCTCGGCTTTTCTCCTTGGTGGGGCGGACGACGACTACAGCTTCGCGACCTGGCCGAACTCGAGTTCGACTGGTGTCTCACGGCCGAAGATGTTGACCAACACCTTCAGACGGAGCTGGTCGGTGTTGATCTCGACGATCTCGCCACTGAAGTCGGCGAACGGCCCTTCCTTGACCCGGACCGACTCGTGAAGTTCGTATTCGCTACGCGGCTTGGAGCGACGCGCCGGCGTCTCGGCCTCGGCCTCCTCCTTGACCGAAAGGAAGGCCTCGACCTCCTTGCGGGGGAGCGGCGAAGGCTTGTTCGCCGCTCCTACGAACCCGGTGACCCCGGGTGTGTTGCGGATGACGTGCCAGGAATCGTCGTCGAGGTCGCAACGGATCAGCAGGTACCCGGGGAACATCTTCTTCTGGACGACGACCTTCTTGCCGTTGCGGATCTCCGTCACGTCCTCGAGCGGGACGACGACCTCGAAGATTCGATCCTCCATGTTCATGGAGCGCTTGCGGGTCTCGAGGTTCTGGCGCACCTTGTTCTCGTAGCCCGACTGGCTGTGCAGCACGTACCAACGCCCGGGCCGATCGAAGGGGCTCTCGGCCCTTGGTGCGGCCGTCAGCAGTTCCTCGGGGGCGATCGCGTCGGTCGGCGTTGCGTCCGGTGAGCCGTCGCCTTCGTCGACGGCGACACCACCGTCGTCGGCGACGGGCGGTTCGCCGGCGGTCTCGGTCGCAGGCCCGTCGTCGGTGAGGTCGTCGAGTTGGGTCGGGTTGTCGGTCATGGCGCGCCTCGGAACGCTGCGAGGACCAGTTCGGTCGTCGTGGAGGTAATGGACTTGGACGGGAACAGGTAGTGGGAGATCTGGCCGGCGCCGAGATCGAGCACGAAGATCAAGGCCCCGAGGGCGACCACCGCGATGAACACGATGATCGACAGTCGGATCGTCTCCTCGCGTGTGGGCCAGGCGACCTTGCGCATCTCCGAGCGCACCTCGGCAAGGAACTGCCGCGCCCCGACACGCTCCGAGCGGGCCCGCTGCGCGGGGTCGCGTCGCTCGCGGACGGGGGACCCCTCCGCGTCGAGTTGGCCGGCACGCTGCATCGCGCGCTTTTGTTCTCGGTTCATCGCCATGATGGGAACGTCCTGGTCAAGCGGTCCAACGGACCTCGCGCCGTGCAGGGCAGGAGGGACTCGAACCCCCAACCTACGGTTTTGGAGACCGTTGCTCTGCCAGTTGAGCTACTGCCCTCCGACTGGGACCCGCGCGTCAGCGCGTCTCCTTGTGGAGCGTGTGTGCACGATCCCACTTGCAGTACTTCTTCAGCTCGATGCGCTCGCGCTGGTTGTTCTTGTTCTTGTTCGTGATGTAGTTGCGCCGTTTGCACACCGTGCACTCGAGCGTGACATGCACCCGCTTGTCGTTGGCCATTGCTCCCTCTCGGCCGACGCGGTCGGTGGCCCGCTGATGATCGGCGGCGAAGTCTAGGGCGGTCGCGGCGCCGTCACAATGTCGGCTGCCGACGACGTCCGCCCGGGGACGGGTGGTGGCGGTCAGACTTGAACTGACGACCCCTCGATTATGAGCCGAGTGCTCTGACCAACTGAGCTACGCCACCGTGGTGAGTCCAACGGGTCGAACCCGCCGAACGACGAGCCCCCTGTCAGAATCGAACTGACGACCTCTTCCTTACCATGGAAGCGCTCTGCCGACTGAGCTAAGGGGCGGGGCTCCGACGGCGCGGAGACCGGCTGGCACTATAGAGCGTCCGCGCCGGGCACCACCCACGATCGGGGAGCCGGAGTCGGTGCGGCCACCGGGATTGCACTCAAGTGATCACGGAGGAGTTCCGAAGAACGGCGTGTGCGCCTTGAACGACTGGTCATCGAAGCCGAACCCGAGCACTTCGCGCTCGACCTGCATCCTCGACTGACCGTCCTCGGGGGCGTGGAGCCGCTGGGCGCGAGGCGCTGGTCAACGAGATCATCGGAGCGTTGGGAGGCGGACGAGAAGGAGTGCACCTGGAGATCCGCTCCGACGCCGGCGAACGGTTCGCCGTGTTCCGACCACGCGGGGCACGCCATCGCATCGTGAACGTGGACCGCGCCGTCGACGTGAGCGAGGACTTCGAGGACGAGCACGGCGGCGTGAGCCTGCTCGCGACGGCGGGGATCGAGGCCGAGGACGCGAAGGCCACCATGCGGATCTCCTCCGCCGACCTCCTGACGACCAGCGAGCGCGACGACCTCATACACCGACTCGCCCACCTCAACCAGAAGGAGTTGTGGGTATCGGCCGAGACGCTGCGCTCGGCCCAGCGCCGCCTCGACGACGAGGCCTCCGCCGCCAGTTCGACGGCGGAGGACGTGAAGGTCATCGAGCAGATCGAACTCCGACACAACGAGCACGAACGACTGCGCGCGACCGCCGAGCGCATCCGCCGGGCCGCGTTCATACTCGCCGGCTTCGCCGGCCTCGCCGTCGTGCCCGCCGCGGTGCAGTTCGGGGCGCTCGCGACGCTCCCTCTGGTCGCCGTGGCGACCGTGGCGGTGACCGTCAGCGTCTGGTCGTGGCGGCGGGTGATCCGTTCGGCACGGGAGGAGGAGATCGCACTCACCGAGTTCGGCGCACAGAGCTACCTGGGCTTTCACATCCAACGGGTCAACGGGTTGCTGTCCTCGGATCAGGCGAGGCGCCAACTGATGAAGGCCGCGGAGCACCAACGGGAGGCGCTGCGTCGGTGGCAGGTGATCGCGGGCGACGTGGATCTCGACTGGGTGATGAGCAACCGCACCGAGATCGACGCGGCCGCACGGATCCGTTCGGCCGTGTTCGGAGGCGATCGGGTCACCGAACCGGCGGAGGCCGAGAAGGCGGCGGGGCTCGCCCACACCGTCGTGAGCCGACTTGCCACCCTCCGCACGATGGGTCCCGCCGACGAGCAGTTCGCCGCGCTCTTCGACGAGCCGTTCGCTGACCTCGACGAAGCGCTCGTACCCGCCCTCCTCGAACTGTTGATCCGATCCTCGGAGCACCAGCAGATCGTGCTGCTGACGAACGACCCGACCGTCATGTCCTGGGCTCGCCTCGAGGCGATGACCGGGGCCCTGAGCATCGTCGAGCCCTCTCCGGAGCCGTCCGACTCGAGTGCCGTCACCCTGTACGACCCGACCATCATGCGGCGACGTTGACCGTCGATACCACTGCGCCGACCGCGCGAGGCGTGTCTACATTCGATGCGTGACCTCATCGCCCGTACGGATCCGGACCGCTACCGTCGCGGACGCCGAGGCGATCCGGGCGATCTACAACGTCGAGGTGTCGACGTCGACGGTGACCTTCGACCTCGTCGAGCGCAGCCTCGACGAACAACGCCGGTGGATCCTCAATCGCTCCGGAGCCCATGCGGTGACCGTCGCGATCGACGACCACGGTGAGGTCGTCGGCTTCGGTTCACTGTCGCCCTACAGGGATCGACCCGCCTACTCGACCAGCGTGGAGAGCTCCGTGTACGTCCATCGGGACCACCACCGGCGCGGCGTCGGTTCGGCGATCGTCGCCGACCTGGTCGACCGGGCCGCCTCGCACGGCTTCCACGCCCTCTTCGCCCGCATCGTCGCCGGGCACACCCCTTCGATAGAGCTCCACCGGGCGTTGGGCTTCGAAACGGTCGGCATCGAACGCCAGGTGGGACGCAAGTTCGGCCGGTGGTTGGACGTGACCGTGATGGAGCGATTGCTCGCATCGGCAGAACGTCCAACCACTTGACGCGCGGGGTGGGCCGGGAAGGATTTGAACCTCCGTAGGCTTACGCCGGCAGGTTTACAGCCTGCTCCCTTTGGCCACTCGGGCACCGACCCAGGGAGCGCTCACGTTAGGAGTTGCACCGCGGCGCGGCAACTCGATGGACGCCGTTGCACCGGATCGCGCGACTCCTCGACGTCGCGGGGCCGTGTCGGGGGTCGCTCCTACCCGAGTGAGTACGCTCGACGACCGGCCGAGGCGCAACCGCCGCCAGGCGAGGAGGACGACCGTGGCGAGCTTCGACATCAGCTCCGAGGTGGACCGACAGGAGTTGCGCAACGCCGTCGACCAGGCGTCACGCGAACTCGCCACCCGGTTCGACTTCAAGAACACCGGCTCCGACGCCGAACTGGGGACCGACGAGATCACGCTCAAGTCGGTGTCGGAGGACCGGCTCGCCGCGGTACGTCAGGTCCTCGAGGAAAAACTGGTGAGGCGTGGGATCTCGATGAAGGCACTGGACTACGGGCGGATCGAGGACGCGGCGGGCGGCACCGTGCGACAGGTCGCGAGGATCGTCGCCGGCATCAACTCCGAGAAGGCCCGCGAACTCAACAAGTTCGTCAAGGGCCTCGGTCTCAAAGGTGTCCAGTCACAGACACAGGGAGAGCAGATCCGGGTGATCGCGAAGAAGCGCGACGACCTCCAAGCGGTAATCCAGGCATGCAAGGAGGCCGATCTCGGTATTCCCCTCCAGTTCGGCAACTTCCGCGACTGAACTCGTCTCCGACCCGGGTCCGGACCTAACGCCAGGTGTTGGACCGGAGGCGGGCGATGCGATCGGCCGTGGAGGGGTGCGTCGAGAACAGCTTCGCGAACGACCGGCCACGGAGCGGGTTGACGATGTAGGCCTGCGCCTGCGCGGGGTTCACGTCGACGGGGATCCGCTGCGCGCCGAGCTCCAACTTCTCGAGCGCCCTCGCCAGCGGTTCGCCAGTGTCCAGCAACCGGGCGGCGCTCGCGTCGGCCTCGAACTCACGATTTCGGCTGATCGCCATCTGGATGACCATGGCCGCCACCGGCGCGAGGAACAGCATGAGGAGGTCTGCGATCCCTCCTCCGTCACGATCGTTGCCGCGACCCACCCCTCCGAACATCGCGCCGAATGCCGCCATCCTCGCCACGAACGTGATCCCCATCGCCACGGCCGCGGCGACCGAACTGGTGAGGATGTCACGGTTGCGGACATGGGAGATCTCGTGTGCGAGCACACCGGCGATCTCATCCCACCTCAGACAATCGATGAGACCCTGGTTGATGCAGACCGCCGCGTGGTGCGGGTTCCGACCGGTGGCGAACGCATTGGGCTGGGGGTTCGGGGCGACGAACAGGTTTGGCATGGGGATGCCGGCACGGTGGGTGAGGTCGCGGACGACGGCGTAGTACTGGGGGTACTCCGCCTCCGAGACCGGTCGGGCCCGCGCGGCGGTGATCGCCAGCTTGTCGCTGAACCAGTAGGAGCCGCCGACGGCGACGAGCCCGAGGGCAAGGCCGATCATCAGCCCGTTGTTGCCTCCGACCGCCGCGCCCACCGCCATCAACAACGCTCCCATGCCGGCGAGCAGGGCCGCCGTCTTGAGGTTGTTCAACATGTCGCGTCCCTTCTCACGGACGATCGGCCAGTCGTCGGTCGTCACTGCGTCCGGACCGCCGGTGGTGATCGGTGACCAGATCAGCACATCGCCTGTCGGGCCGCGCAGCGAGGACTGAGACCGCGCTCAGCACCACGGGCCCGGCAACGTCGAACGGGGCGTGCCGAGGCAAACGGGTCAAGCCTCGGGGGAGGCCGCCGCCCGTACGCGGATCTCCTCGACGACGGCAGGATCGGTCAGAGTCGTCGTATCGCCCAGCGCCCGACCCTCCGCGACGTCGCGGAGAAGACGCCGCATGATCTTTCCCGAGCGGGTCTTCGGCAGGTCCTCGACCAACACGACCGTCCGCGGACGAGCGATCGCCCCCAGGCGTTCTGCGACGTGCTGTCGTAACTCCTCGCCCAGAGCGTCGGTCGGATCGATCCCGCCTCGGATGATCACATAACCGATGATCGCCTGACCCGTCGTGTCGTCGGTGGCCCCGACGACGGCGGACTCGGCCACCGCCGGATGGTCGACGAGTGCGGCCTCCACCTCGGCGGTGGAGATGCGGTGACCCGATACGTTCATCACGTCGTCCACCCGACCGAGCACCCAGAAGTAGCCGTCCGCGTCGACCTTCGCCCCGTCGCCGGCAAAGTACCGCCCCTCGAACTCGGACCAGTAGGCCTCCCGATACCGGTCGGGATTGCGCCAGATCCCTCGCAGCATGGCAGGCCAGGGACGGGTCAGGGTGAGATAGCCCCCACCGTCGGTCACGACGTTGCCGTCGTCGTCGACGATCTCCGCCGCGATCCCGGGAAGGGGGCGGGTGGCCGAACCCGGCCGGGTCACCGTAACCCCCGGCAGGGGGCTGATCATGATGGCACCGGTCTCGGTCTGCCACCAGGTGTCCACGATCGGGCAACGACCCGCACCGATGTGGCGGTGATACCACATCCACGCCTCGGGGTTGATCGGTTCGCCGACACTGCCCAACAAGCGCAACGACGACAGATCGTGACGTGCCGGCTCCTGGTCGCCCCACTTCATGAAGGTCCGGATCGCGGTCGGCGCGGTGTAGAGCTGGGTGACGCCGTAGCGCTGCACGATGTCCCAGAATCGGTCCCTGGGCCACGCGGACCGATCCCCGATGCGCTCCTCGAGGCGCGGCGTGTCGGGCGTGCCCTCGTACATGACCGAGGTGGCACCGTTGGCCAGGGGGCCGTACACGATGTAGCTGTGCCCGGTGACCCATCCGCAGTCCGCGGCACACCAGTAGACGTCGTCGTCGGGATGCAGATCGAAGACGTACTTGTGGGTGAAGGCAACCTGTGTGAGGTACCCCCCCGTGGTGTGCATGATCCCCTTGGGCTTGGCGGTGGTCCCCGAGGTGTAGAGGAGGTACAGGAGGTCCTCGGCGTTCATCGACTCGGGTGGGCACTCCGTCCCGACGTCGGCGATCAGCTCGTGGTACCAGTGGTCGCGTCCCGCCGTCATGTCCACCGCGGTGTCGCAACGGTTGACCACCACGACCGAGCCGACCGTTTCGCACTGCTCCAACGCCCGGTCGACGTTCGGCTTGAGCGCTGAGGGCACACCACGGCGATAGCCGGCGTCGGCGGTGATCACGCACACGGCATCGGCGTCGTTCCCCCGGTCGACGATCGAGTCCGGACTGAATCCCCCGAAGATCACCGAATGCACCGCACCTATCCGCGTGCACGCCAGCATCGCCATCGGCAACTCCGGGATCATCGGCATGTAGATGGCGACACAGTCCCCACGGCGCACACCCAGCGTCTTCAACGCGTTGGCGAACCGTGCCACCTCGTCGCGGAGCTCGCGATAGGTGAGGGTCCGCGTGTCGCCGGGCTCGCCCTCCCAGTGGATCGCCACCTTGTCTCCGGCACCCGCGTCGACATGACGGTCCAGGCAGTTCCGGCTGACGTTCAGGGTGCCGTCGGCGAACCAGCGGGCGTGGGGGGGTTCCCATTCGAGCACCGTGGAGAAGTCACGGTCCCACGTGAGCAACTCCCGTGCCTGGCGCGCCCAGAACCCCTCGGGATCGGCCTCCGCCTCGGCGTACATCGACTCATCGGCGACGAGTGCCGTCGCCGTGAACTCGGCCGGCGGCGCGAACTCGCGCTCCTCGTTGTAGAGACCGCCGATCGCGGCCGCGCCGCCGTTGGTCGTGTCAACCATTCATCCCTCCCGTGTGGTCGTGGTCACGTCGTCGGTCGTGGCACTCGCGGCGGCAAGGTATTCGGTCGCGATCCCCACGTGAAGCGCGATGCCGTGAGCGAGGGCCGCCTCGTCGATTCGCATCACGTTGCTGTGACACGACGGCGCCTCCAGCGAGTTGGCGATGTCGGCCGGGCACGCTCCCAGGAACACCATGCACCCCGGGGCTTCCCGGAGGAAGTAGCCGAAATCCTCCGCCCCCATGATCGGTGACGGGAGTTCGAAGTAGGCGTCGGAGCCCATCACGCGCTGCACCACGCCTTGCGCGAACTCGACGAACGGACCGTCGTTGCTCACCACCGCGTAGCCCGGCGTCATGTCGAGGTCGACCTCGCACTCGTGCGCCGCGGCAACCCGCGGACGACCCGCTCGAAGCCGGAGAGCACCGCGAGGCGGGACCACTCGCTCACCGTTCGGATGGTGCCGGCCAGTTCGACCTCCTCGGGAATGACGTTGATCGCCGTACCCCCTCGGATGCGCCCGACCGTGACCACCGCGGGATTGAACGCGTCGACGCGCCTAGTGACCATCGTCTGGAGCGCCGTCACGATCTCACATGCGGCCGGGAGCGGGTCGTTGCCGAAGTGAGGGGTGGATGCGTGGGCACCTCGGCCGCGAACGATCACGGTGAAGTCGTCGGTGGCGGCCATGATCGGACCCGGACGACAAGCCGCGAACCCCACCGGCAGATTCGGTGTCACATGGATCGCAAAGGCCGCATCGACCCCGTCCGCCGCACCCTCCGAGATCATCGGCCTGGCCCCCCCGGGGGCCTCCTCGGCGGGCTGGAACACGAAGCGCACCCGGCCGGCGAGTTCGTCGCGGTGTTCGGCGAGCAGGCGTGCGGCGGCGACCAGCATCGCCGTGTGCGCGTCGTGGCCACACAGGTGGGCCCGCCCCGGCTCCACGGAGGAGAACGGCTCGCCGGACTGCTCGTCCATGGGCAGGGCGTCGGTGTCGGCGCGCAGGAGGACGGTCGGTCCGGGAAGCCCGCCGACGAGGTCGGCGGTGACCGACGTCAGGGCCTCACCCTTGCGGATGTCGAGGCCGAGGCCGTCGAGCGCGTCGAGGATTCGCCGTTGGGTCTCGGGAGTCTCGAGGCCGATCTCGGGATGACGGTGGATCGTCCGGCGCAGGTCGACGGCGTCGGGAACCATCTCCCCCACCAACTCGGCCAACGCGGAACGATCGAATCGCACGCTCACGGCTTATCCCCTCCCGTCGCCGCCTCGTCCCGCATGCTACGGCGCATCGGCTGTTCGCGGCGTCGGATCGTCGTGCCGGGGTTGGGTGACGCCCGTCGGCCTCATCCGCTCGACGCGACGGTTGCATCGGTCCGCGATCGGCCACCAACATTGGCGCCGATGGGCCAGGTCGTCACGATCGTCAACCAAAAGGGGGGCGTGGGAAAGACCTCGGTCACGATGGGCCTGGCCTCCGCCGCGATGACGCGGGGCCACAAGACCCTCGTCGTCGACCTCGACCCCCAGGGCGCGTCGAGTTGGGTCCTCGGGGTGAACGCCGATCGCGTCACCCGCTCGGTGACGGACCTGTTGCAGACCCGGCGTCCGTCGGCCGACAAGGTGATCGTCGAGTCGCGTTGGGGCCATCTGGTGGACGTGGTGCCATCGGTCCCCGAGCTCCAGGATCTCGAGGTGATGCGGGGAGGCCTCGAATCGCTCACCGGAACGCGCACCGAGACTCGTCTGCGGCGCGCTCGAGCCGGTGACGGACCGGTACGGGATCGTCCTGGTCGACTGCCCCCGTCGCTGGGTGCCCTCACCGCCAACGGGTTGGCCGCCGCGAACCATGCGTTACTGGTGGTCGAGCCGACGGCACTCAGCCTGCGCGGAATCGACCCCGTCGCCGACCTGATCGAGGACGTGTGGGACCACCACAACAAGTGGTTGGACCTTGCCGGAGTGATCGTGAACCGAGCACCTGCCCGCTCCCAGGACGCCGAGGCCCACCTCGCCGAGTTGCATCGGATCGTCGGCCGCTCGGCGGTTTGGGAGCCCTACATCCGGACACGTGTCGCGATCGCCGAGGCCGCCGCCTCACGTCGACCGATCCACGCGCTCGGCACCCGGGGCGCCGCCGCCGCCACGACGTTCGATGCGCTGTACCGACGGTTGTGGCGTCTGGTCAAACCGGCCCGGGCCCGCTGACGCTCCCCGCATCCGGGTTCCCGGCCGCCATCCATTGCGCCACCAGGAACCCACCGAGCCCGGTGGGGTCGGTCAGTGCTTCGGCCTCACCCACGCGGCTCCGCGCCGCCATCGCCGCCAGGTCACCGGTCGCCGCACCCTCGCGCCAGGCCAGCCGCGCGCGCTCCACCAGGTCGGCGATCCGGTGCTGTTCCAGGAACTCCGCCTGGGTCTCGATGCGGGTGGCCTCGGGCAGTTGGTCGAACGCAATGTCGGCGGTGATATCACTGCGGCCGGGGGCCTCGAACGGATCCCCTCCCCGACGATGTCCCTGGTAGGTGCGCAACCATTGCCGTTCGACCAACTCCTGGGAGTGGCGCACCCCGTAGTCGAAGACGACCACTCGACCCGCGGCGAGCAGTGAACAGGCCTGTCGGATCCACAGGGCGGCCCGATCGAACAGCGGCATGAGGGCTCCGTCCGTCGGTACCCGAAGCCGGGCGAGCCTCGGGTCCGCGGCCGTCGGCACCCCCAACACGGGACGGCCGTCCGTGACCCACACCTCCTCCTGGGTCGCCGAACCGGCTCCATCTCCGGGCGCGACCCGTACGAGGCGGAAGGGGAGGTTGTCGAGCAGCTCGTTCGCCAAGACCACACCCACCATGCCGCCTTCGTGCACGCCGAGCAGCGAGGCCACCTCGCCGAGGTCGGCGACCGCTCGAACGCGGTCGTCTCCGGCCGCCTCGACCCGAAGCCGGTCGGAACGTTCGACCACCACGTAGTCCAACGCCGCGGCACAGTGCTCGACGTGATGAAGGATCGACCGAGCCAGGCTGCCCCGTCCCGCACCCGCCTCGACCACGACGAACCGGTCGGGGGAGCCGAGCTCGATCCACCAACGGTCGACGGCACGGGCGAGGACCGCGCCGAACAACGATCCGACCTCGGGACTCGTGACGAAGTCGCCTCCGGCGCGCCCCGCCGAGCCGTGCTCCGCGTAGAAGCCGTCGCGCGGGTGATAGAGGCAGCGCTCCATGTAGTCGTCGAACCGCTCCGGAGGCGTCACCACCGGAGCCCCCCGTCGGCGACGGTCAGAGCCCCGCGAGGAGGGCCGGACCGTGCTGTGCCGCGTCGGACAGCAAGCCCGGAAGCACCCCGAACAGCACCGTCGCCACGACCGTGATCACGAGGGCCGCGCGAACCGCCGGCATGATCGGGATGGGGGTCTCGTCGCCGTCGGGGTGTCCTCGAACCACATGGCCCGAGCGACGTTGAAGTAGTAGAAGACCGAGATGGCGGTGTTGATCGCGACGAACACCGCGAGGATCACACCCCACTTGCTCTGCGAGCCGATGAGGACCTTGACCACTCCGAGCTTGGCCCACCAACCGCCGAGCGGCGGGATTCCCGCCAACGAGGCGAGAAAGACGCTCATCGCGACCGTCAGACCGGGGGCGTAGCGAAACAGGCCGCCCCATGTGGACACCTCCGCCGAGCGCGTCTTGCGGGCCACAGCGATCACCACCGCGAACGCTCCGAGGTTCATCGCCGCGTAGATCACGAGGTACACCACGATCGACGGCATGATGTCGGCCGCCACGTCGGGGCGTCGCAGCATCGCCAACGGCGCGAGCATGAACCCGGCCTGGGCGATACCGGAGTAGGCCAGCATCCGGACGATGTTGGTCTGGCGGAGGGCGATGAGGTTGCCGACGGTCATCGACAGGGCGGACAGGACGAAGAAAACCGGCGTGGTGACCGTCCAGAGCGTGCCGCGCGGCACCGACAGCGCATGGGCGGCGATCTGCATCATCGCGACGAAGCCGGCCGCCTTGGACGCGACGGCGAGGAAGGCGGTGACCGGAGTCGGCGCCCCCTCGTAGGTGTCGGGAGCCCAGGCGTGGAAGGGGACCGCCGACACCTTGAAACCGAAGCCGACGATCACGAACACGACACCCAACGCGACCGCTGCCGTGTTGCCCTCGACCGCGATCCTCCTACCGATCACGCTGAGCAGCGTCGAGCCGGTCCACCCGTACAGCAGCGACATGCCGTACAGGAGCACCGCCGTCGCGAACACGCCCATCAGGTAGTACTTCATGCCCGCTTCGTTCGACTTCGGGTCCCGCTTTCGCCAACCCGCCAACAGGTAGGTGGGGATCGACAACAACTCGAACGCCACGAAGATGCTGATGAGATCCCGAGCGGAGGCCATGACCGTCATCCCGAGCACCGCCGACACCGTCAGCGTGTAGTACTCGGTCTCCCAGTAGTCCCCCTCGGCGATGTAGTTCGTGGACAACAACACCACGACATAGGCGCTGACGACGAACAGCGCCTTGAGCAGCAGCGCCTGGTGGTCGACCACGTAGGCGCCGGCGAACATCGACCGGACCGGGTGGTCCGAGACCGCGAGGGTCACCATCGGCACCAACGACGCGAGCAGGCCCAACCCGGCGATCGATCCGGCGATGTTGCGCGCCCGTTCGAGTTGGATCGCATCGACCAGGATCAGCAGCGCGACCACCGAGACCAGGACGATCTCGGGTGCCATCGCATGCCAGTCGATGACCGGCGTGGTGAACGCGACCACGGCCTCAGCCTCCCAGGTGCAGCACGTGCAGCGCCTTCTCGGTGATGTTGAAGATCAACCCGGGTGCCGCACCGAAAAGGACGATGCCGACCAGCATCGGCAACCAGGCCGCCCATTCGAGCGGTTTGACGTCGACGATGTGCGGATCGTCCGCGAACTCCTCGCTCGGCGTGCCGAAGGCGGTTCGCTGGAACAGCCACAGCAGGTAGCCGGCGGCGAGCACGGTCCCCAGCGAGGCGATCACCATGAGCGTGCGGAACAACGCGAGGTTGAGCCCCGGCGCGGGACTGAACGCTGCCAGGATCGCGGGGAACTCGCCCCAGAAGCCGGCCAGGCCCGGCAGACCCAACGACGCCATCGACGCGAGGCCGAGGATCCAGCCGAGCTTGGGTGCCTGGACGAGCATGCCGCCCAGACGGGAGATCTCCAGCGTGTGGTAGCGCTCCTTCATCGAACCGGCGACGAAGAACAACAGCCCGGTGATGAGACCGTGGGCCACCATGCCGAACATGGCGGCGTTGATGCCGTGCTTCGTCAACGTCGAGATGCCGAGCATGACGAATCCCATGTGCGCCACGGAGCTGAAGGCGATCAGCCGCTTCATGTCGGTCTGGGCAAGACAACCGAGCGCTCCGTAGATGATCCCGATCACCGACAGGACCCCGATCACGGGCGCCCACGAATGGGCGGCCTCGGGCAGGACGTTGATGCCGATTCGCACGAAGCCGTATGTGCCGAGCTTCAGGAGCACCGCGGCCAGGATCACCGATCCCTGTGTCGGCGCCTGCGTGTGAGCGTCGGGCAGCCAGGTGTGGAACGGGAACATCGGCACCTTGATGCCGAAGCCGACGAACATCCCTCCGAAGATGAGGAGTTGCGTGCCGTGGGCGATCCCGGCGGTCAGTGCCGGAAGCCTCCGCATGTCGAACGTATGCGCGGCGACCCCGCTCGGATCCTTGGCGAGGAAGTACAGGGCGAGGAAGCTGAGGATCATCAACGCCGAACCGAACAGCGTGTAGATGAAGAACTTGATCGAGGCGTACCGACGCTCCGGCCCACCCCAGACCCCGATGAGGAAGTACATCGGAAGGAGCACGACCTCGAAGAAGACGAAGAACAGGATCAGATCCTCTGCGAGGAACGAGCCGATCATGCCGGTCTCGAGGAGCAGCATCAGCGACAAGAAGGCCTTGGGATTGCCCGGTTCGGGTATGTGGTCCCACGAGTAGATGAACACCAGCGGCACCACGAGCAGTGTGAGGCCGAGCAGCGGAAGCGACAGCCCGTCGACGCCCATGATGAAACGACTGTTGATGACGTCGATCCAGCTCCGGTCGATGACGAACTGGAATCCGCCGTTGCCGTAGTCGAAGTTCGCGAAGAGCCAGATCCCGACGGCGAGCGTGGCCAGGGTCGAGCCCAACCCGATGGCCTTGTGAAGCTGCTCCTCCTCCCGCGGGATCAGCATCATCACCGCTGCACCGAGCAATGGCAGGAAGGTGACCAGAGCGAGGCTCCAGTGGTTCAGCCAGCTGTTCATGAGATGTCCTTGTGTTCCTAACTGTGCGCTCAGCCGCCGACGACGACCACGATGACGCCGGCGAGCAGGGCCGCCGCCGCGAAGAACAAGGCCGCGTACTGCTGGACCCGGCCGGTCTGGAGGCGACCGAGCTCGCCACCCGCGCCCTCGGCGATCATTCCGATGCCGTTCACGGCGCCGTCGACGCCGCGTTGGTCCAGCGTGTCGTAGACGACGTGGCCGGCGCGGACCGCTCCTCGGCCGGCGCCGTTCACAACTCCGTCGAGGACGTTCTGGTTGACCCAGTACGCCGCCTTGGCGAGTGGGCCCTTCACGAACCCGGTGATCACGTCGGTGTAGAGCCAGTCGAGGTAGTACTTGTTGACGAGGATCCGCTTGGAGAAGCCGGCCAGACGGCTCCTGGTGGCGAGGTTCTCCAGGAACGGCAGCTTGTGCTGGTAGAAGGCCCACGGGATGACGATGCCGGCCACGGCGACGACCGTCGCGAGGAGGGCCAGCCCACCGTTGAAACCGGCGTGGGTGAAGTGGGCGGCGTGGCCCGGAAAGTACATCCCGACGGGTTCGACCCAGTGCTCGAACTTGAGGGCGAGGTCGCCGAAGGAGATGCCGCCCCAGAAGTGCTCGGGAAGGTTGACGAACCCGGCGATCGCCGCACCGACGGCCAGCAGGACGAGCGGGACCGTGATGCGCGGACCGGACTCGTGTGGGTGATGGTGGCCTCGATACTCGCCGAAGAACGCATACCACACGGTGCGGGTCATGTAGGCGGCCGTACAGAACGCGGCGATCAACAACATGACGAGCACGAAGTAGTAGGTGCCGTTCGCATGGTTCATCGCGCCCGAACCGGCCATGATCTCGTCCTTCGACCAGAACCCGGCCAGCGGGAAGATGCCACTGAGCGATGCGGCCGCGATCACGTAGGTCCAGAAGGTCTTGGGCATGACCTTCCGGAGCCCACCCATGTCGTCGACCATGTTGAAGCTGTGATGGCAGGCATGGCTGAGCGACCCGGCACCAAGGAAGAGGCACGCCTTGAACATCGCGTGGGTGAACAGGTGGAACAGGGCCGCGGTCCACGCACCGACGCCGAGCGCGGCGACCATGAACCCCAGCTGTGACACCGTCGAATAGGCCAGCACCTTCTTGATGTCGGACTGGACGAAGCCGAGGAGCGCCCCGAAGAGCGCCGTCACCGAACCGACGATCGCCAGGTAGTTGACCGAACTGCCCGCGATCGACAGACCGTGGAAGAACACCGGATACAGCCGGGCGACCATGTAGATGCCGGCCACGACCATCGTGGCGGCGTGCAGCAGCGCCGATACCGGCGTCGGGCCGGCCATCGCGTCGGGGAGCCAGGTGTGAAGGATGAACTGGCCGGACTTGGACATCACCGCGGCGATGAGGGCGACGGAGGCGACCAGGAGATAGCCGTGGCTGATCTTGCCGCTGTTGGCCGCGGTGTTGATGTCGATGATGTTGAAGCTGTTCCCCGAGAGGAAGAACAGCATGATCGCGCCGATCATCAGACCGCAGTCGCCGACGCGGTTGGTGAGCATCGCCTTGAGCGCGGCGTCGCTGTTGGGCTTCTCCTCCCACCAATGCCCGATGAGCGCGAACGAGCACACTCCGATGAGCTCCCAGCCAACGATCATCTGCAGCACGTTGTCGGCGATCACGAAGAGCAGCATCGCCGCGGTGAACAACGAGAGGAATGCGAAGTAGTGGGTGTAGCGACGATCGCCGGCGACGTACTCGGTGGAGAAGATGTGCACCAGGAGCGAGACGAAGGTCACGACGACGAGGAGCAGCACCGACTGGCCGTCGGCGTGGGTACCGACGTTGATCTGCACCGAGTCGGAGTTGAACCAACGCACGCAGCGCACCACCGGCTGGCTGAAGTGCTCCTCGGCCCCGGCCGACTCGGCCGTCGCTTCCGCCTCACCGTGCGCCGTCGTGGCGGCACCGGGCGCGGCGTGGGTGGGATCGACGCCACTGCGCAGGTCCGAGACGGCGTGAGAGCACTTCGCGTCGACTCCGGCCAACGCACTGACCTGATCGTGTGCCACGTGGTCGCTGCGGGTGATCCACTGTCCGGCCGTGACCAGCGACAAGACGAACGCGATCGCGACGAAGCCGATGCCGATGTAGTGCCCGCCACCGGGGGTGCGCTTGCCGATCAGGAGCGTCAGCACGAACGACAACCCACACAGGGCGGGGATGATCCAGACGTTCTGCAACACGGTGATCAGCCCTTCATCTCGTGGAGCTCGTCGAGGTCCACGGTCGCGCGGTTCCGGTAGATCAGGAGCACGATCGCGAGACCGATACCGACCTCTGCGGCGGCAACGGCGATGACGAACAGCGCGAACACCGCCCCGGCGATGCCGTGCTGCGCACCGAACGCGACGAGGTTGATGTTCACGGCGTTGAGGATCAACTCGATGCTCATGAGCACGAGTACGCCGTTGCGGCGGACGATCACGCCGTAGACGCCGATGCAGAAGAGGACGGCGCCGAGCAGGAGGAACTGGTTGAGCAGCATGTTCTGGCCTTCCTACTCCTTGCGCGCCAGGACGATGGCCCCGACGAGGGCAGCGAGCAGGAGCACCGACACGACCTCGAACGGCACGAGGTACGGGCCGAAGATCGCGTCACTCACGGACCGGACCGTGTTGGGTGCCGCCAGGGCGACCTTGTCGTCACCGAAGCTCGAGATGAGCGAACCGGCGAGCACCGTCAACAGGACGACACCCACGAGCACTCCGACGGGTCGCGCCTTGACGTTGTCGAGATCGTCGGAGACCCCGAGCGGTGCCCTCGTGAGCATCACGCCGAACAGGAGCAGCACCACGATCGCGCCGATGTAGACGAGCACCTGGGTGACGGCGACGAACTCGGACTGAAGGAGGATGAAGTCGAGCGCCACGCCGGAGAGGACGATCACAAGGTAGAGCGCTGCGTGGACGACGTTGCGGCTCGTCACGACCTTGACCGCGGCGAACACCATGAAGACGGCTCCGATGCCGAAGGCGATGTTGGCCGGCACCGCCGAGCACTCGTTCACGCGGCACACCGGATCGGCACCCGCGGCCAACAACGACGCGATCACTTCGGCGCCTTTCGGGACACCGGCTTCTGCTTGACCTCGGCCCCCGCCTCATAGGGCTCGAAATCCGGCACGGTCTCGAACCACTCGCCGAGCCGGGTCTTGTCGTGCAGCAGATCGGCGATGCGCACCTCGGAATACTCGTACTCCGGTGACCAGTAGATGGCCTCGAACGGGCACACCTCGACGCAGATCCCGCAATACATGCACAGCGAGTAGTCGATGTCGAAGCGGTCCAACTTGTTGACCGACCGCGGCTTGCCACCCGGCCGACGTGGGGGGGCGAGGGTCTTGTGCCCCTCGATGTAGATGCACCAGTCGGGACACTCCCGGACACAGAGCATGCACGCGGTGCAGTTGTCCTCGTTGAGAGCGATCACCCCGCGGGCGCGGGTGGGCGGCGTCTCCTTGACATGGGGATACTGGACGGTCGCCGCGCCCTTCGACGGTTGTGGGATCGGGTTCTTCAACCCGTCCGGGAACATCGTCTCCTTGGCCGTGCGGGCGGTGATCGCCAGGCCTTTGAAGAAGGGAGGGACGGTGGGCTTCGGAGCGGGCATCAGAACGCCACCTTCAGGATGGCCGTCAGCGCGATGTTCGCCAGCGACGCGGGAATGAGGACCTTCCAGGCGAACCGCTGCAACTGATCCTCGCGGAGGCGGGGAACGGTGAAGCGGACCCAGAAGATGACCCCGGTCAACGCGAGTGCCTTTGCGAGGATGACGATGGGGCCGATCACGAACATCGCATCGCGCGGAATGCCCCATGCGTCGGGCAATGCCCAACCACCGAGGAACAGCGTGGCGGCTATCGCCGAGAACCCGACCGCGGCGGCAAACTCCGAGAGGAAGAACACCAGGAACCGGATGCCGGTGTACTCGACCATGTAGCCACCGATGACCTCGGACTCGGCGACCGGCATGTCGAAGGGGGTCTGGCCGAGTTCCGCCTGCACCGCGATCATGAAGATGGCGAAGCCAACCAGTTGGGTGAGCAGATAGGGGTTGCCGATCCAGTCGAGCCCGAAGATCGACCCGGCCGATTGCTGGTGCACGATCTCCTGCAGGTTGAGGGTGCCCGCCTGTATGACGACCCCGAGCACCGCCAGCACCATCGGGAGCTCGTACGCGATCAGCTGACCCGCAGCGCGGATGCCACCCATGAGGGCGTACTTGTTGGCCGATGCCCAGCCGGCGATCAGCACGCCGAGTACCGAGATCGACGACACCGCGAGCACGAAGAAGATCCCCGCCGGAAGGCTCGACACGACCGCGGTGGGACCGGCGGGCACGACGACGAAGATCATCAACGTGGTGGCCAGGATGATGAACGGAGGAAGCTTGAAGAGGGTCTTCTCCGCGTGGTCCGGGATGATGTCCTCCTTCTGGAGCCACTTCCCGACCTCGGCGACGAGTTGCAGCGAGCCGTGCGGTCCCGCCTCCATGGGGCCGAGCCGGCTCTGCATGAAGGAGATCAGCTTGAAGAGGAACAGGTACACGGCGAGCCCTGCCCCGGTGAGCGCGGCGACCGCGAGCACGAGGACCTTGATGGTGGTCTCCAGCCAGTACGCGAGACCGATCATCGGTCGATGTCCCCGAGGATGAAGTAGAGCGAGGCCAGGATCGTGATGATGTCGGGCACGTACACCCCCCGCAACAGCCACGGGACGATCGACACGTTGTTGAAGCTGGCCGTGCGGATCTTGACCCGGAACGGGTACAGGTCGCCCTTCGAGACGAGGTAGTAGCCCATCTCACCGAGCGGGTTCTCGGTGGCGACGTAGGCCTCGCCCGCGGGGACCTTGATGATGCGAGGGACCTTGGCCATGATCGGGCCCTTGGGGAGTCCGGCACAGAGCTGGTCGACGATCTTCGTGGCCTCGCGTGTCTCCTGGAGACGTACCCAGAAGCGGGCAAAGCTGTCGCCGTCGGGATGGGTCCAGACCTTCCAGTCGACCTCGTCGTACGCGAGGCCCACGTTGTGGTCTCGACGGATGTCCCAGTCGATGCCCGACGAGCGCGCATTGGCGCCGGAAAGGCCGTACTGAAGGGCGACGTCGGGGGGGATGACCCCGACGCCGCGCGTACGCGCCTCGAAGATCTCGGAGTTCATGACGAGCTCTTCCATCTCGTCGCAGAACGCCCGCATCTTCACCATCGCAGAACGGGTCTCGTCGATCCAACCCTTCGGCAGATCGTCCTTGAGGCCCCCGATCCGGTCGAAGTACGGATGGAACCGTCCGCCGGTGACCGATTCGATGAGGTTGAGGACGTACTCACGATCGCGGAAGGCGTAGAAGACGGCCGTGAAGGCGCCGAGTTGGACCGCCATGTCACCGAGGAAGAGGGTGATGTTGGCGATTCGGCTGAGCTCGAACAGGATCGTCCGGATCCACCGCGCCCGCTCCGGTGCCTCGACCTCCATGAGTTGCTCGGCGGCAAGGATGAAGGGCACCTCGTTGGCGAAGCTGCCCAGCCAGTCGATCCGGTTGATGAGCGTCGTGACCTGCGGGTACGACCGCACCTCGGTCAGCTTCTCGTAGCCGCGGTGCATGTAGCCCATCACCGGGTCGGCGCTCACGACCTGTTCGCCGTCGAGGCGCGCGACGATGCGCAGCGTGCCGTGCGTAGCCGGGTGCTGCGGACCGATGTTCAGCGTCATGCCCTCGGTTTCGAGCTCGACGTTGACCCGGGCATCCGCGGCCGCCGCCGCGATGTACTGGAGCTTCTGACGATCGCCGATCATGGTCATGCCGTCGCCTCCGACGCGTCGCCGTCGCCCGTTTCGTCGTCTCCACCGGGCATGGGCTCGACGTCGACGATGCCGGGCCACGGCTTGACCATGCGGGCGAGAAGGGGAAAGTCCTTGCGCAGCGGCGTTCCCTCGAAATCACCCGGAAGGTAGAGCCGACGCAGGCCCGGGTGACCGACGAAGTCGATCCCGAACATCTCGTGGGTCTCCCGCTCGTGCCAGTCGGCACCCGCGTAGACCTTGGTCAGCGTGCCGATCGAGGGGTCGACGTCACCGACGTCCGCCTTGAGGGTCAGCCCCCAGTGATCGGCGACGTTGGCGAAGCGGGCGAACACCTGGAAGCGGGTATCCCCCCCGGCGAAGCCGGTCTCGTAGGGGCCGGGGGTGACCGACGTCGTGGGCGCGGGCTCCTGGGCAAGGGACCGGTCGACCGCGCTGTCGAGCGAACGACCGAACGGTGAGGGCATCCAGTCGATCGCCGACAGGAAGCCGAAATACCGGGCACCCATGGTGAGGCGCACGGTGTGGGCGACGTCGGCCCACGCTTCGCGCCGGACCCTGATCCACAGGTCGCGGCCGGAGACGATGTGGTGGTCCACCACCGCGTCGCCGACGAGGGCCGTGAGCCGATCGACCAACTCCTCGCGGAGCGGGTCGGGCTCACGGTCGGGCGCGTCCTCGGTCACGGGTCCGGACGCCCCTGAGACCTCGTCGACCCCGGGCTCACTCGACGACAAGGGGCTCTCCTTGCCAACGGCGTTGCATGTCCTCGCGGGCTATGCGCTGCTGCAACAGGACCACGCCTTCGAGGAGCGCCTCGGGTCGGGGAGGGCACCCCGGCACGTACACGTCCACCGGGATGATCTGGTCGACGCCCTTGGTCACCGAGTAGGAGTCCCAGTAGGGCCCCCCGCAGTTTGCGCACGACCCCATCGAGATCACGTACTTCGGGTCGGGCATCTGCTCATAGAGCCGCCGGACGGCCGGTGCCATCTTGTCGGTGACCGTGCCCGAGATGCAGACCAGGTCGGCCTGGCGCGGCGAGGCGGGCAAGGGGATCACCCCGAAGCGCATCACGTCATAACGCGGCGAACCGAACGCGGCACCCATCTCGATGGCGCAACACGCGAGGCCCCACTGATACACCCACAGGGAGTACTTGCGCCCCTGGTTGAACAACTGGGTGAGCGGTTTGGGGAGCTTTCCACTCTCGACGAGGCCTAGGCCCATTTGAGGACTCCCTTGCGCCACGCGTAGATCAGCCCGAGAAGCAGGATCAGGACGAACACGCCCATCTCGACCAGTCCGAACACCCCGTAGGTCTCGAGGCGGGTCGCCCAGGGAAAGAGGAATACCGCCTCGACATCGAACATGACGAAGAGCAGGGCGAAGATGTAATAGCGGACCTGGGATTGGGTCCACCGGGTGCCGACGGGATCGACGCCGCTCTCGTAGGTGGTGTGCTTCTGCGGTTGTCGACGATCAGGCCTCAGCAGGTAGGAGAGCCCGACGAGAAGACCCACCAATCCGGCGCCGACCAGGCCGACGATGAGCACGACGAGGTATTGGCGGAGGAACTCGCTGACCGTCCACACGGGGTAAGAACATACTCAGGTCGTCGGCGAATGCGCGAATTCTCCCGGAGCTCGTCGGGTATCCGGTTGCGGCCTCGGCGGCACGCAACGATACGTCCGCGGCGCGGGGAGCCGGGGGGCGGAGCCGTGGGCGCGGCCTCGCGGCGTCGTTCGCTCACCAGGACCGCTACCCTCGCCCGGAATGAGAGTGCTCGTCACCGGCGGGGCCGGATTCATCGGGGCGAACCTCGTCCGACATCTCCTCGCCCACGACACCGACGTGGTGGTGCTCGACGACCTGTCGACTGGCGCGCGCTCCAACCTCGGCGATGCCGACATCACGTTCGTCGAGGGGTCGATCCTCGACACCGACCTCCTCGACCGGGTCGCCGCGGGTGCCGATTCGATCGTTCACCTCGCTGCCCGGCCATCGGTGCCTCGCTCGGTGAAGGACCCGGTCGCCTCCCACCTCGCCAACGCCACCGGAACGGTCAACGTGCTCGAAGCGGCGAGACGACTCGACGGGGCACAGGTGATCGTGGCGTCGTCCTCGTCGGTGTACGGGTCGAACCCGTCCCTCCCCAAGCACGAGGATCTCGCCACGCGCCCGATGAGCCCCTATGCGGCATCCAAGCTCGCCACCGAGGCCTACACCCTCGCCTACGGGGCGACCTACTCGATGCCGACCCTCGCGCTCAGGTTCTTCAACGTGTTCGGACCGCTACAGGCCGCCGGCCACGCCTACGCCGCGGTGATCCCGGCCTTCCTCGACGCCGTGGTCGCCGGGCGACCCTGCCGATCGACGGCGACGGTACCCAGTCCCGGGACTTCACCTACGTGGACACCGTCGCCGCCGTGATCACCGATGCCTTGAGACGGACCGTGTCGTCGGCCGAACCGATCAACCTCGCGTACGGCACGCGAACGAGCCTGTTGGACGTGGTGGCCCTGCTCGAGACGATGGTCGGCCATCCCCCTCGATCGGACGCACCGTCCGTCGAGGGTCGGCGACGTTCCGCACTCCCAGGCAGCGAACGACCGCCTCCTGGACCGGTTCGCCCACATCGAGCCCGTCCCACTCGAAGACGGTCTCCAGCGCACCCTCGACTGGTTCCGCTCACTCGGCTGAAGCGTCGACGGGTGGGAGGTCCCGCCGCATCTGGCCTTCCCAGGCCCCGTCGGCGTCCACCGCACGGGCGAAGCCGAGCGATTCGTAGAAGCGAACGGCCCGCTCGTTGCCGGGATGCACCGACAGGTGCATCGCCTCGAAGCCCTGCCGTCTCGCACGCTGCTCCGCGGCGGCCATGAGGGTTCGCCCCACCCCGTGTCCCTGCATCCGGGGATCGA
The DNA here is from genome assembly GCA_041394325.1 of Microthrixaceae bacterium. GTDB lineage: Bacteria > Actinomycetota > Acidimicrobiia > Acidimicrobiales > Microtrichaceae > JAWKIJ01. The sequence goes on along the minus strand of JAWKIJ010000001.1, from coordinate 1,161,222 downwards.
CCGCGATCGCGAGCACGCCGAAGGAGCGTCGCGGCACGGCCTCGGGTCGTTCGGCGGTCGGCACCGGCGGTCGGCGACGAACGAGCAACCGCAGCGCGAGACCGAGTCGATCGCGGCCGAGCTCGCCGAGGACGACTCGGGGACGCCGCATCACCTGACCGGCCAGGAACCACTTCTGGCTCTTCACGAAACCGATCGTCGAGCCTCGAAACACCCCGCCGAACAGGTACCCCGCGACGGAGTCGTCGGCGTGGACCACCAAGGCGGTCACGTCGTGCGGACCCTCGAACTGCCAGACGTAGTTGCGACGGACGGCCTCGAGCCCGAGGCGCCCGAGCACACTCTCGGGGAAGGCCTCGATGTGCAGCGCCGCGATCTCGGCGAGGTCGTCCCCCGTGGCGTCGACCGCGCGGAGATCCGACGGTTCGCCGCTCATCTCGGGCCACCGTGGCCGTCCGACACCCCCACGCTGCGGGACGCCCGAGCCCCTCCCGGCACCACGAACCCGAGCTCGTGCTCCCATCGTTTCCGCACCGACGGCCACTCGCTCGCGGCGGCGAGGGTCAGCGCCCCTTGGGAGAGTCGCCGGCCGCGTTCGGGGTCGTCGAGCACGTCGAGAATCGCGCGGCTCGTCGCCTCGGGATCGGAGGCCTGGACGAGTACCGCGTCGACCCCGTCGGTGAGCAGGTCGGGGATCCCCCCGACCGAGGTCGCGACCACCACCAGGCCATGCGACGCGGCCTCGATCACACTCACGGGCGTGTTGTCGACGACGTTCGTGTTCAGGAAGATGTCGTGTCGTTCGAACGCCTCCTGCTTGGCCTCCGAGTTCAAGAAGCCGGGAAACTCGATCCGATCGTCTACCCCCAACCGTCGGGCCTCGGCGCGGACCTGCGCCTCCAACCCGTGATCCGCCCCGGCCATCGTCATGGCGAGGTCGGGACGGACGCGCACGGCGAGGGCGAAGGCACGAACTGCGGACACGGGGTCGTAGTGCTCGTGGAACGTCCGCATCCACAGCACCCGCGGTCGCAGCGGGTCCCGCACCGCGCCCGTGGCCGGGAGACGTTCGATGACGTTCGGGATGACCGTGAGGTCGTATCCCCACTCGTGGAACACGCGGGCGAGGAAGGTCGACGGGGCGACGATGCGATCGGCCTGGGCCAGGAGGCGCTCGACCCGCTTTCGGTGGGCGGTGCCGAATTTCGGCAACTCACCCCCGTGCAGGAACAACACGACGTGCTTGCCGACCAGGTGACCCAACGGGGTCGCCAACTCGGCGAGCAGGAACGAGCGCCCGGAGAACACCGAGACGATCAGCACCTCCACGTCTCGCCACCACAGCACCGAGCCGAGTTGGTGGAGTGTCCGGAACAGCGGTCGACGGAGCGTTGACGCGGTGCGCACGATCCCACCCGACTTGCGGAACAGGCCGGCGACGATCTCGTTCTGGGACGGGGGCACCCCGTGGCGTCCGCCGGAGTGCATGCCGAGGAACCCCATGACGGGAAGCCCGCTGCGGTTCGCCTGGATCATGACGCGCCCACCGTGCTGATGATCAAGCGTTCCTTGCCACCGCCGGTGCGGGTCAACGAGTCGACGAGCTCGACGGTGATCGCCAACCGTGAGCCGAGCCGCTTGCGCAGTTCCCTCACCAGGAACGCCTCATCGTCGTCGATCCAACCCGGCGACACCTCGGCGCGGATCTCGATCGCGGAGGGGTCGTCCTGGACCACCTGGGCCCGGACGAGGTGGGGTACGCGCTGGAAGGCGAGGCTCATCGGCGCGGGGCCGACGACCGATCCCTCGGGGGTGTGAACCAGATCATCGACGCGGCCGATCAGGTCGTCCACCCGGGGCAAACCGCGGCCACAACACGGCCCTCCCTCGGAAGGGACCGCGAGATCGCCGGTCCGATAGCGCAGCAGGGGCATCGCGCGGTTGAACAGACCGGTCGCGATGATCTCGTGGTCGCCGGTCCCGGGTCGGGACGACAGTTGCACCACGCCGTAGTCCGGGCTCACGTGCATCCCGCCTTCGGGACACTCCGACACGTAGGCCACGAGTTCGCCGAGGCTGTAGGCGTTGGTCACCCGACAACGGAAGGCCTGTTCGATCTCGGCCCGCGCCCGCGGCCTTAGGGTCTCGCTGCTGACGATGACGGCCTTGGGTTGGATCCGCCCGACCCCACCCTCTGCGAGGAGATGGGTCGCGACGGTGCACGGCCGACGTGTACCCGACCACGACCTGCGGGTCGAACCGCTGCAGCTCGTCGACATAAGCCGGCAGCGTCGAGTGGTTGAGGTGATACACCGAACAGTAGAGCTGGTTGAACGCCGGGTTGCGGCGCCAGAACGGCGGCTCCTGCACCGATGCCGGCACGATCGGTTGTCCGTGGAAGGAGGCCAACCGATCGCCGAGGCGCACGCCCGCCCATCGCCGGGTCCGTGCCTCGTAGACGGCGTAGTTGTACCGAACCGCCGACAAGGTGGCCCAGTACTGCAGCGGGGTTCCGGTGGTGCCGCCCGTCGTCTGGGCGACGGCGCGCTCGACGAAGCCATCCGGTCGGAACCGGTCGGGTTCGGCACGAACGGCCTCCTTCTCGAGGACGGGCAGCGCGACGAGATCGTCCGCCGTGCGGATCTCGGCGGGGTCGAGACCCTCCTTCGCGAACACGTCGCGGTAGTACGGAACTCGCGACGCACACCACTGCACGATCGCCCGCACGCGGCGGTCCTGGTCCTCCTGCAACCGCTCGGGGCTCCACCACTGGCGGGCCTCGACGTCGGCCAGGTACCGACGGTACGAGCCCGCATGTCGGCGCCGAAGCTCCCGCAGGCCGTAGGCCCCGGCCATCACCTGCTGTACGGCCAGAGGGGAACGGTCGTACAGCTCCTGACGGTTCATCCCCTGCCCGTCCCCCGTCGCAGGTGATCCCGTGGGCCTGTCACCGCTCACCCCGAGCGAGGCTGACGTCCCAGTGTCGTTCGAGCAGATCTCGGACGCGCTCCTCGAAGGCATCGAGGGTGAGGTCGCGGGTGTGGCGACGGGCGGCGTCGGCCATCTGGGTCCATCGGCCGCGATCGTCCACAAGTGAGCGAACGTGTGCCGCCAGGGCGGCATCGTCATCGGGGTCGAACACCAGACCCCGAGCGCCGTCCCCGGCGATCTCGGCGGCAACCGGACTGTCGCCGAAGATCGGTACCGTCGCGAACATCATCCCCTCGAGCAGCACCTTGCCGTAGCCCTCCTGACGGGTGGAGAGGAGGTGAAGGTCGGCGTCGGCGAACGCGGCGAGCACCCGGGGGTGGCCGACGCTGCCGTGGAACGTCACCCGGTCCTCGACGCCCAGCTCCCGGGCGAGCTGCTCCAGTGTGGGGCGCATCGGACCATCCCCGAACAGATCGAGGTGGACGGAGAGGCCCTGCCGGTGCAAGCGCGACACGGCGCGCACGACCGTTGCCTGGTTCTTGTTCTCGGTCAGGCGACCGACGGTGACGAGTCGCCACGGTTCCCTCGCGTCCGGATCGCCGATGCGACGGAGCTTTCCGACCGCGTGGGGCTCTGCTGCGAGCCAGTCCTGCAATGAGAAGGACGGGCTGAACGACGGTTCGAGATGCGGTCGGGACGCGTCACGGGATGCATAGACGCTGACCGGTCCACCGAAGCGGGGTGAGGCGAGCAGCCGTCGTTGCAGACCGAACGACCACGGCTCACCCGGATAGTGCCGCCACACCCCCGCGAACATCGCGTAGCGGTACCGAACCACTCCGCGGGTCGCGAGGATCGCGACCAGACCGATGTTGCACGGGCATCGAAGGTGGACCGCATCGACCTCACGCGCGACGGCCCGGATTCGTCGCGCCCACCCGGCCAGGTGGGTCAGCAGGCCCAGCTTGGCGGTGAAGGTGTTGCCGCCGGCACTGACGAGTGGTTCGATCCTGAGGTTGGTGGCGCGATAGGGAGCGAAACCGACGGGGGGCGGTCCGGCGTCGAGCGGCGCGCAGAGCACGACCTCGTCGAACAGGCACGCCCAGCGGGCCAGCTGGGCGACGACCGGCTCGAGCGCGCACAACCGGCCCTCCGCGTCCCGATAGTGCTGGGTGTCGCCGATGACCGCGAGTCGCATGGGTCCGCGATCAGTCATCGAGCCGGGGGATCGAAGGCCCCTTCGCCGCCATCCCCTCGGCGATGGACAGCGACGCCCTCACCCGACGGACCGTGGACGGGACGTGGATCAACTCCGCCAGGGCGAAACGCGCCCACTGTGCCGGCGTCGCGCGACGCTTGAGCTCGTAGGGGATGATCGCCTGCACCACGCCGATCAGGATGTCTTCACGGAGCTGCCGCCGAGTGTGATACCGCTTCAGGTAGTAGACGACCGACGGGAGCGGAAGGGGCGAAGTTCGTCCACGTTGACGGAAGCCGTCCAACGAGCCGAACGCACGAAGCCCACCCTCCTGGGCCTTGAGATGCACCCGGACGGCATGGGGGTTGTGGATGACGAGGCCACCGCCGAGCTGTACGCGAAGGCCGAACTCGGCGTCACCTCGTCGCTGGCGGTCGAACTGCTGGTCGAACAGACCGAACCGCTCGAACAGGTCACGCCGGCACATTCCGTTGCCGGAGTCCCACTGGTCCGCCACCCGGAAGAACGAATAGTTGTCGGGGACCGGTGCCCCGATCACCGCGAGCGATGCACCCGTCGACAGGTCCGCCCGGTAGCGGGCGAGGCCCTCGAGGTGCTGCTCGACGAAGTCCTCGCCGACCTCGGAGTCGTCGTCGATGAACGCGATCCACTCACCGCGACACACCTTCACCGCGGCGTTCCGGGCCAGCCATTGACCCTTCTCCTCCTGAAAGATCACCCGGAGGTTCAGGTCGTCGAACTCGCGATACACCGCCTCATCCCGGAGGCTCGGGTCGTTCTGGTCCGTGACGACGACCTCGATCGGGGGGACCGTCTGTCGACGGATCTGTTCGAGGACCGGTCGAAGCAACTCGTAGCGCCCGAGCGTCGGCAACACGATCGACACCGAGGGGTCCGACGGCACGTTGACGGGAGGCCGCTCGTAGACCCTCCCGCCGCCGGGGCGAGGACTCGACCCGCAGACCCGCTCCGCCTCGCGCAGCGCCCGTCCGACCGCGAACGGCCGGCGGGTCGCGAGACCACGTCGCACCGCCGCGTACCTCACCCACTTGGATGAGAACTCCCTGGCCAGGAAGACGAACCGGTCGCGCTCGGTCAGCGGATCGATCCGTGGAACGCTCGGCGCGAGCCGCGGCGTGTACTCGATGATCGCACCCCGGTCGATCAGACGCCGACCGAGCTCGAGGCCCGCACCGGTCGCACCCTCGAACGCCCGGTCGAGGCCCCCGAGCGCGGCGAGCACCGAACGGCGAACGAGCAGCGCCCCGAGCGTGAGGCGCCAACTCGCAGCCTCGGTGGAACGGTCCGGGTCGACGGTGAGCGGCCAAGTCGGATGGATGTAGTCGTGCTCCTCGGGAAGGCCCCCCGTCCCGGCGATCAGGCCGCTGTGCCAAGCGTCCGCCCGACCGACTACGAGGGACGACAGCACCTCGGGGTCGGGATCGGGCTGGCGGGGATCCCAGAACAACAGCCACTCCGCGTCGGAGTCCCGAACGCGAGCGTCGACCGTCTCGGCCGCCGGGCCGATCCCCTCCGCAAGGCGCGTCACCGCGCCGAAGGACTCACCGACCGAGGGCGATTCCGGGCCAAGGGTGGGCCACACCAGCAGTTCGATCCCCGACAGCGCCTTCGCGCTCAACAGTTCCTCCTCGACACGTGTCCTCGCCACGTGTGCCCGACCCGCGGCCGAGCATGGTCGTTGGGTTGCGGATCACTCGACCCGAGGCCGTCTCGGAGTCGACCGCGTTGCAGCGTACGGCGGTGCCGGTCCTGGGGGAACGGTAGTAGAATCCGCCAAAGCGTGGAACAGGACGACCCCTCGATGGCGGCCAGGCAACCGGATGCGATCGACGGGGGTGGTCGGCGGGCCGCGACCGCGGGACGCGCCGCCGTCGACCTCTCCATCGTGCTCTGCACGTACAACGGGGCGCGGTGGCTCACGCCGATGCTCCAGTCGATCTCGATGCAGACGCGACCGCCCGACGAGGTCGTCGTGCAAGACGACGCATCGTCCGACGACACGACCGAGGTCGTCCGCGAGTGGGCCAGGTCCTGCCCGTTTCCCGTGTCCATCGAGGTCAACGACACGACGCTGGGGTCGACCACCAACTTCGAGACGGCTCTCCGACGTTGCCGCGGTCGGAGCATCGCGCTCGCCGACCAGGACGACGTCTGGTACCCCGAGAAGCTCGCCCGGCTCTCGGCGGAGCTCGACGACGATCCGACGCTGACCCTGGTGTTCAGCGATGCCGACCTGATCGACGAGGCCGGGGAGCCGATCGACGGGCGGTTGTGGGGAAACCGCCTGATCAGCAGGGCACTCCGACATCATTCGGTCGTCCCCCAACGGCTCTTCGCGCGGAGGGCGGTCACCACCGGATGCACCATGATGGTGCGCCGACGCGCGGTCACCGCAGCGCTGCCCTTTCCAGAGGAGCTCACCGCCGAGGAGGCCCCGATGCGCCACGATCGCTGGCTCTCGATGGTGGCCGCGGCGGTCGGCGCGGCCTGGGCCCTTCCCGAACCGCTGCTGTCGTTCCGGGTGCACCCCTCCCAGGAGACCGGTGTGCTGTCCCCGGGAGAACTGACCCGTCGGCTCGGCGGGAACGCCGCCGCCGTGCTCCGGGGCGAGGGTTCAGACCACAGCGCCCACCTCCGCGGACGGGCCCGCCAGCTCCGCGTCGCGGCCGACCGCGCCGACCTCGTCGGCGACTTCCAGGGGGCCAGGACGCTCCGGGCGGTTGCCGACGGGCTCGATCGACGCGCCGCGCTGGGTGAACCGGAGCACGCTTCGCTCCGTGCACTCGTCGCGTCGTTTCGGGCGGGCGACCACGACTGGGACCTGCTGGGGGTGGGCGCCGCCGTCTCCGACGTCGTACGGGTGATCCGCGCCCCGGCCGCGCGCCGAATACCGGCAGCCTCCACATGACGCACGCAGGGTCGGAGCCCCGAGCGAACGTGATGGTCGTCACGGACGCGCTCAACTCCGGCGGGGCGGAGCGGGTGGCGGTCGACATCGCCAACTCGCTCGACCGGTCCCGCTACCGGGCGTCGTTCTGCGCGACCCGCGCCGGCGGCCCCCTGGAGCAGCGACTGTCCTCCGACGTCGAGTTGGACGTCCTCGGGCGCCTGGTGAAGTGGGACGCACGGAAGCTCGTCACGTTCGGCCGGATCACCCGCCGACGCAACATCTCGATCATCCACAGCCACGGCCGCGGGACGATGAAGTTCGTCTCGCTCGCCAAGGCCCTCGGCCTCGTGGACGCCAAGCACGTCTTCCACGATCACTTCGGTTGGCTGCACCTGGACCGCGGAGCGGGAGTCGGCCTTCGGGAGGCGATGCGTCGCGAGGTCGACCAGTATCTCGGCGTCGACCACCGGCTGTGTCGTTGGGCCGAACAACAGGTGGGGTTCCCGAGCGATCGCGTGCACCTGGTCCGGAGCGGTGTCGACATCGGTCGATTCGTCGACGTGGAGCCGGTGGACGTCCGGGCGATGATCGGAGCACGGGCCGACGACACGATCGTCGCCATGGCCGCCAACTTCCGATCACAGAAGGACCATCCGCTGTTGTTTCGAGCGATGGCCCTGCTCGACGACGACGTGCTGCAGCGAATGCAGGTCGTCATCATGGGGGCCACCCACGTCGAGCCCGACTACTTCCGCGGGTGCATGGACATGGTCGAGCGGCTCGGCATCGGTGACCGGATCCATCTGCTGGGCGAACGCGACGACATCCCGCGTCTGCTCGCAGGGTGCGACTTCGCGGTGCTCTGCTCGAAGAACGAGACCGGTCCCCTGGTCGTGCTCGAGTACATGGCCTCCGGGCTCCCCTTCGTCGCCACCGAGACCGGCGAGATCACCTCTGCGGTGCACGACCGAGGTGTCGGCCTGGTCACCGCTCCCCGCGACGACGTCGAGATGGCGGACGCGCTCACCGAGATGATGCGCATGGATCCGACGCGACGTCGGGCGATGGGACGAACCGGTCAGAGGCTGGCGTCGAGCACGTTCTCCCAGGAGTCGGTCACCCGCGAGATCGAAGCGGTCTACCGAACGCTGCTCTGAGCAGGTCGACCTATCGAACGAAGTCGGCCTTGAGTAGAGTCCGCACATCGCCGATCAACCAGGTGATGCCTTCCCCACTCCGCCGGGCGTCATCCGGCCGAGTTCCGACTCACAGGGTTGGACGGTCGATCGAGGAGAGACCCGCCGCCAATGGAAACGTTCCAGGACCGCTCCGACACCAACGTCGAGGACTACCTCGGCATCCTTCGCCGTCGGTGGCAGTGGCCCGTCGTGGGTCTGGTGATCGCGGTCGCGGTCTCCCTCGCCCTGTCGTTGTCCCAACAGAAGATCTACCAGGCATCGGCACAACTGCTGCTGCAACCCGAGAAGAGCGAGAACATCTTCTCCAACCAGGTCGTCGGCGGCGACCCGGCGCGGGCCGTCCAGAACGAACTGAAGGTCATCAACTCACGAGCGATCCAGGCCGCCGTGACCAAGGCCTACGGCGCCCCGTTGACGGTGGCGGCGGTGTCGGGCGGCGACGACGACATCATCATCCTCAGCGCGACCGACACCGTTCCCGAACGTGCGGCGCGCAAGGTGAACGTCTACGCCGAGACCTACCAGAGTGAACGGCTGGACGCGACGATCGCCGACCTCGCGAAGACGAAGCGGGTCGTGCAGAACCAGATCGACGACTTCCAGAAGCAGATCAACGACGTCAACAAGCCGATCGCCGAGCTCGACGCGAAGATCGCCGGGCTGCTGACCACCGACCCCCAGTACGCGGAGTTGACCGCACAACGCCAACAACTCGTGACGGCCACGCAGTCCAAACGCAACGACCTGGAACAGCAGCTCAACGACTACCAGCAGCGACAGAACATCCTGCAGCTGTCCGAGCGGCTCACCACCACCGGTGGGGTGCAGATCCTCAATCCCGCGACGACACCGAGCACCCCGATCTCGCCCAAACCGCTCCGCGACGCGATGCAGGCGGCCATCGTCGGTCTGCTGTTGGGCGTGGCACTCGCCTTCCTGATCGAACAGGCCGACGACCGAGTCCGTACCGTCTCGGACCTCGAGCGGGCCGCTCGGGATCTGCCCGTCCTCGGGATGATCCCCGTCGACGACGCCTGGAAGAACCGCGCCGAGCCGAGGGTGACCACCCTGGAGGCGCCGATGTCCGCAACGGCCGAGGCCTATCGGGGAATCCGCACCTCGCTGCAGTACCTCGCGCTCCAACGGCCGATCGGCGTCGTCCAGGTGACGAGCGCGACCGCGGACGAAGGCAAGAGTTCGATGTTGTCCAACCTCGCCGTCGCCTTCGCCGAAGCCGGCATGAAGGTGGCGGTGGTCGGATGCGATCTCCGCAAGCCGAGAACCCACCAGTTCTTCCAGGTCGACGGGTCGGTGGGGCTCACATCGGTGCTGCTGGGCCGTCGATCCCTCGACGAATGCCTGCAGGTGTCGCCGGTCCACCCGAACATCACGGTGCTCGCGTCGGGGCCCCGCCCCCCCAACCCCTCCGAACTGCTCGGCCTCGACAGCACCAACCAGATCATCCGGTCACTGCTCAACACCCACAGCATCGTCTTCGTCGACTCCACACCGGTCCTGCCCGTCACCGACGCGCTCGTCCTGGCGCGTACCGTGGACGCCACGCTCTTCCTGACCATGGTGCGCAAGACCTCACGCCGACAGGTTCGCCATTCGCTGGACCGCCTCCATCAGGTGCAGAGCCCACTCCTCGGAACCATTCTCAACGGTGTCGAGGAGGAGGCCGCCTACGGAGCGCTGTACGAGTACTACGGCTACGTCGACACACCGAACGCTCCTTTCCGTCGGATCTTCCGTCGGAAGCGCCACTCCGACGTCCCACGGCTCGACGACGTGATGGTCGACGAAGCAGCCGGTGAGCGCTCCCGGGCCGACCAACCCGGTGGGGTCGCCGCACCATCCCCCACCCCCGGTGCGACGGCGTCGCACAACGGGGTACCACAGGGTCCGCCGCCACAGGCACCCCCGCCGATGGAAGGTGGCCGCTCCCAGCGCCGATGACCGTCGTGCCGGTGGTGGTCGCCGGAGCGGTAACGCCGTCCCACCCCGGCACCGAGGCACCCGGCCGCGACACCCGGGGTGGTGGGTACGGCCCCCGGCGTGGTCGAATGGCGAGATCATGTGTGGAATTGCCGGAATCGTCGGAAAGGGAGCGACCGACCACCACGCGCTGGTGCGGTCGATGCTTGCGCTCATGTTCCACCGCGGCCCCGACGAGTCCGCTACGGAGGTCGTCGGCGAGCACGCCGTGCTCGGAACGGCCCGACTGGCGATCGTCGATCCACAACACGGTCACCAACCACTCCGCAGCACCGACGGAGGTGTCGCCGTCGTGTGCAACGGTGAGATCTACGGCCACCACCGGCTCCGCCGTGAACTGCGCGGGTACTCCTTCTCCACGGGATCGGACTGCGAGCTGCTGATCCCGTTGTTCCTGCGCGACGGCACCGACTTCGTCGACCACCTTCCCGGCACGTTCTCGTTCGCGCTGTGGGATTCGAGGGAACAACACCTCATCCTCGCTCGGGATCGCTTCGGCGAGCGACCGCTGTACTGGACACGACTCGTCGACGGTTGCCTCGCGTTCGCGTCGGAGGCCGACCCCCTCCGGCGCATCTGCAGGCCCGACGCGACCCTCAACCGTCGCGCCGTCGCCCACATGCTCCGCCAGGGCTACGTACCGGACGGCTCCTCGATATGGGCCGGTGTTCACGCGATCCCACACGGAGGGCGGCTCGACTGGCAACTCGACCGTTCGATCCCCACGATCACACGCTGGTGGTCCCCACCCGACCCCGAGCCCCGTGGATCGACCACCGCGGAGGCGGCGACCGAATGGTTCGCCGACACCCTCGACCGTGCGGTTCGGGATCAGCTCGTCGCGGACGTACCGGTCGGGGCGTTCCTCTCCGGGGGAGTCGACTCCACGACCATCGCCCTGCTCGCAGCCCGGCACCACCCCGAGTTGCACGCGTTCGCGTACGACATGCCGGAGGATTCGGAGATCGAGTACGCCCGTGCCGTGGCCGAACAGCACGGCATCACGCTGCACGAATACCGCCCCGACGAATCGGACGTCGCCACGGAGTTGGACGACCTGACACGTTGGTGGGACGAACCGTTCGGCGACTCCTCGGCCCTGCCCACGGCGCAGCTCTGTGCCTTCGCCCGAGATCACGTGACGGTCTCCCTCACGGGCGACGGTGCCGACGAGTTGCTCGGCGGATACCTCGCGTGGACACGCCCGATGCTCGAGCAGGAGGACCTACCCGGAACCCGATCCCACGGGGCTCGTCCTCGTCGATCCCGCCGGGACGCAACGACAGGGGAGCCACCCCCACCGCGACCCGGCTCGGACGTGGCCCGCCGCTACCGATCGTTCCGCGAGTACTTCGACTCCGACGCGCTCACCGCCCTCGGCCTTCCCCCCGTCGAGGCGGACGACATCGACGTGAGCGCCTATTCGTGGGGTGGTGTCGCCGACATCAGCCGCTTCGACCTCGACCACTATCTGCCGGGCGACATCCTCGTGAAGACGGACCGCGCTTCCATGTCCAAGAGCCTGGAGGTGCGGTCACCCTTTCTCGACCGCGAGGTCGCCGAGGGCTGCCTCCGCCTCTCGTTCGAGCACCACCACGACGACACCCGGGAGAAGCTGCTCCTGCACCGGGCATTCGCCCACGAGTGGCCGACCTCGCTGTCGAGGCGATCGAAGCAGGGGTTCGGCGCGCCGATGCAGCGCTGGTTGGCGCTGCCGGACGTGGCTGCGCTGAAACACGACGTACTCGTCGACCCCCGCTCCGCCCTCTTCGACATCGTCGAGCACCGAGCGGTCCAGTCCATCGTGGACGGCAACGACCAACGAACGTGGAACCTGTTCGTGCTCGGGCTCTGGTGGAGCCACCACCGCGCCAGCACCCCGCCGAAGGCCGTGGCGCATCGGTCGGGCATCGGACCATGAGGGAATCGCTCCTCCCCGTACGCTCGGAGCAGTGGTGGGACTACAAGATCCCGCCGCTGATCGGAGCGGCGACGATCGCGTGGCTGGTCCACCCGTCGGGCGAACTCCGAACGAGTGGCCGCTTCGCCATCGCGCTCGGACTCTTCCTCCTCTCGGCAGTGGGGACCGCCGCCTTCGGCCACGTCCTGAACGATCTGTGCGACGTCGAGGTCGACGCGGCCGCGGACAAACACAACGGGCTCACCCGCTTCGCCCCGGCGACACGGATGCTCTTCGCCATCACCGCGCTCGCAGTCGGGGTCGCCCCGTGGGTGTGGCTCCCACGTTCGGGGGTTGCGCTCGGCCTGCTCGGCGCGGAGGTCGCGTTGCTGACCGCCTATTCCGCCGAACCCGTCCGGCTCAAGCGACGGGGCGTGCTGGGCGTCCTCGCCGACGCGCTGTACGCGTACGTCCTCCCGATCCTCCTGGCGATGGTCACGTTCTCCGGAGCGCCCCGATCGAGCCCCGCGACCATCGCGTGCTACTCCCTCGTCGCACGGTGGATGTTCCTGGTCGGGCTCCGGGGGATCGCGGTCCACCAGTTGGACGACCTGCGCGCGGACCGTCGAGCGGGTGTCCGGACACTCGCCCTCGCCCTCGGTGCCGACCGGGTGATCCGCACAGCGGGAACACTGGTCGTCCTCGAGGCGGTCACGGTGGTGGCAACCTTCGCGATCCTGAGTTGGATCACGTCGAGCGTGCTGAGCATTGTCCTGTTGACGTTGTACGTGCTCTACCGCTCGATCCAGTTGAAACTGATGTGGTCCCCACGGGTCCGGTTGGCGTCGCTGCGGTGGGCGGAGCAACGCGTGCGGATCCTCGGTTTCACGCTCATCAACGAACTGTTGGAGCGCTGGCTCGCCCCGACCGCACTCGTCATCGCCGCGGTCCGCACACCGACGCTCGTCCCGGTGGTCGTCCTCTATCTGTTCGCCTTCGAGAACGCGTTCGTCCTCGTCGCCCGCCAGGACGTCCATGTCTGGCCCGCGGCCCTCGATCGGGTGAGATTCGCTCGTCAGGTCGCTGCGGATGCAGGGGCGATCGAACGGGTCCGGCTTCACCGGTGCAGCCTCGGCCCAGCCGAGGTCACGCCGGCGGTCGCGGCGACGCGACGGTGGGTCTTCGTGGTGTGTGGCCCGCCCATGCACATCGAGACCCTTCACACCGCGATCCGCCACCTCCGCCCGCTCACGCGACTCGAGATCTGGGTCGTGACCGATTCGCGACGCGGAAGTCGTGGAATCGACACCTCACTCCCCGACCGCGTGGTCGACATCGAGACACCCTCCCACCTCGACGACCATCAGGCGAGCATCTGGCTGAAGACCGGCCTGCACCGTCATGTTCCGCCCGGCGAGTGGTGCTACCTGGATTCGGACATCATCGCGGTGGCGCCCGGTGCGGAGGAGGTCTTCGACACCCGCGAGGGTCCCGTCGCGTTCGCCTCGGACCTGATGATCCCCGACAACAACGTCGATCGCTTCAGCCCCTGGGCGATGACGTGCGACTGCGACGGGCTCACGACCGAGTCGTGCGGGCACCTTCGTGGGCAGTTGAGGGACCGGCTCGGGCTGGACGTCGATCCCCGCTGGCTGCACTGGAACGGCGGCGTCTTCGTATTCGACAGCACCTCTCCGCACAGCAAGGCCTTCCTCGAGCAGTGGCATGAGATCGCTGTCGAGTCGTTCTCGTGGCCCGAGTGGAGGACACGTGACCAGGGCGCGCTCATCGCGACGGTATGGCTCCTCGGCTATCAGGAACTGGCGAGAATCCCGCAACGGTTCAACCTCATCGTCGACGTGGGCAATCCGGGCCTGCGGGTCGAGGCCGATCGGGGATGGGCGATCACCCCCGACGGACCGTGGGTCGATCCGGTGCTGATGCACCTGTACACCTGTCACCTCGAGGATCCCGCCTTCGACCTGAGCATGGACCTCGAACGGAACGTCGTCGAGTTGTCTCGGATCCCCGCGGAGGCGTTTCGCCTGCACCAGGAGCGCGTCACCCGCCGGGAGTCCCGTGAACAGCGACGGACCCAACGGCGCGACGCTCGGCGCAATGCACGACGCCAGGCGAGGCGGGAGTTGCAGGCGAGGCGCCGGGTTCTCAAGGAGCAGCGCTATTGGCGCCGCCGTGCCCGTCAGGATGCCCGTAAGGCCAAGCGACACGACCTGTGGATGTCGATCATCCTCCCGGCTCGAGCCAACTATTGGAAGGTCCGGAGTCGGCTCGAGTTGGCAGTGCTGAGGACCCGCCACCGAATCCGACGCATGCGGCCCGACAGGATCGTGGCGTCGGTTCGTCGACGTCGTGCACGCTCCGCTCCCTCCGACGCGAGCGCACCCGACAAGGCCGGCGAACGCGCCGACCACTGAGATCGAGGCCGTCGGCGGGCCTCCACCGGGCTGCACGTAGGCTTGTCCCGTGCACAGCGGCCAGGCGTTGCCCACCACGCTCCATCCCGGGGTCGCGGGCCTTCCCGTCACGACCGCACCTGCACTCCGAGCGCCGACGCCGGGAAACACGGACGCGAGCCGGTTCACCGGATCGCTGCTGCCCAGCCGGAACCGCGTGCGGGTACCGCGCTTCATCGTCCTCCTCGCGTGCATCGTCGGGGAGGTTGCGCTCGCTCTCGCGATGAAGAGCGTGCCGACGATCGGCCTCATCCAGGCCGGCGCCATCGTGGCCGTCGGCTGTTACAGCGGACTGCGCGGCGACATCTCCAAGGTGCTGTGCGTGATCGGCTACGTCACCGGCACCGAGGTGCTCTGGCGACAGGTACGCCCACCGCTTCCCTACCAGGCTGCGCCCTACCTCGCCGTGGGATTCGCCCTGATCACGGTCCTGTTCCGAATACGGAGGATCAACGGGCTCGGCAGGCGCGCCCTGCTGTACCTCGGCCTGCTGGTGCCCTCCATCGTGATCACGATCCAAACCGGCGGATCCGATGCCCGCGAACTCGTCGCGTTCGCGTTGTCCGGGCCTGCCGCGTTGGTGGCGATCCTGTTGCTGACGTCGCAGGTCCGCTCGAACATGATGGCCTACCGCCGACTCCTCTGGGTCACCCTGATCTCGACCGTCGGGCCGCTGACCGTCGGGATCCAGGACATCAGATCGGTCTTGTCAGCGCACGAGGCCATCCGTTTCACGAAGCAGTCGAACTTCGTCACCTCCGGCGGGTTCGGACCGGTCCAGGTGTCCTCGGTCCTGGGGATGGGGATCCTCTGCGGGGTCCTCCTGATCATCGCCGAGCGCGACCGCCTCGTCCGCCTCCTCGCGGTGCCCCTCACGCTCGCGCTCACCGTCCAGACGCTGCTCACGTTCTCCCGGGGAGGATCGTTCGCGACGGCGATCGCATTGAGCATCCTGTTCATCACCCAGACCACGGATCGGCGGATCCGCAACCGTATGATCGTGATCGCCACGGTCACCCTCGTCGTGGCGCAGACCATCCTCTTCCCCTGGCTCAACGATTTCACGTCGGGCAAGTTCCAGGAGCGCTTCTCCGACACGAGATCGGGGCGAACCGAGCTCGCTGCCAACGACCTGACGATCTTCCGGCGCAACTTCCTGTTCGGGGTCGGTCCGGGGATGACCAAGTATCAACGTCTCACCTACGAGGTCTGCCAACTTCGAGCGGACCGATGCGCTAACGAAGCCTCCTCGCACACCGAGTTCACCCGCATGGTCTCCGAGCACGGCCTGCCCGGAATCGGGGCGATCGTGGTGATGGCGACGATGGTCGTGGGGCTACTCAAGCGACCCCGGCGTGGGCGGCCGCTCGCTCTCGCTTGGATGGGCTGGGCAATCGCACAGATGTTCTACGCGAATCTGCGCGTCGTGGCGATCCCCTTCGCATTCGCGATCGCCTTCATCACGGTGACCGACTGGGGAACCCAACGGCACCCCGACTCGAGCGAGGACGATGAACTCCCCCACGATCCTTCTGGCCGTCAACGCGTTTCCGTCGATGTCGGAGACGTTCATCGAGCGGAAGGTCTCGACCCTCGTCTCGCAGGGGTTTGACGTCGTCGTCGGCGCGTCGAGCTTCGGAGACGGGGCAACCCGAACCGGTGCCCGCCTCATGCCCCTCACCCCGTGGCGACACCCCGTCGACTCGACACGGCGGCTCCGGACGATGGGAGTCGGCACCGCCGCCAGGGTGCTCGCCTCGGCATCGGGTGGACGCTCGAAGGCGGCCGTCCTCGCAGCGCCCCTCACCGCGGTCCGCGCCGATCTGATCCACTTCGAATACTCCGGGATCGCCGTGGCCTATCGCGCGGTACTCGATCGTCTTCGTCCGGCACGTGTCGTCGTGAGTTGTCGGGGCAGCGCCGAACTGATCCGGCCCGTCGTGGAGCCGTCCCGGCGCGCGGCGTTGGTCGACACACTCCGAGCGGCCGATTCGATCCACTGCGTCTCCCAGCACATGGCCGAACATCTCCGACGAATGGGGGTAACACCCGGCAAGGTGTTCGTGAACCGGCCCGCCGTCGACGTCGACACGTTCGCGCGGCTGCACAGGGCGACACCGCGTGACACGACCCAGCCGCTGCGCATCCTGTCGGTGGGTCGGCTGCACTGGTGCAAGGCACTCGACGACGCGCTGGCGGCGGTGGCGCTCACCACCGCCGCCGGAGTCCCGTTGCGCTACCGGATAGTGGGCGCGGGTCCCGAGCGGGAGAGGCTCGCCTTTCTGATCTCCCAGCTCGGCTTGGCGGACTCGGTCGAACTGGTGGGCCCACTCCCCGCCGACGCGGTCCGTGCGGAACTGGCGAACACCGACGTCGTGTTGCTCACATCGCTCAGCGAGGGCATCTCCAACAGTGCCGTGGAGGCCATGTCCGCAGGCGTTCCGGTCGTGTCCACCCGAGCCGGAGGCATGGCCGAGGCGGTCATCGACGGCCAGACGGGGTTGCTGGCCGAGATCGGCGACGTCGCGGGGATCAGCCGCTGCCTGGTCGAGCTCGCGTCCGACGAGGAGCGGCGAGGACGACTGGGCCGGAATGCGATGGAGGCGATGACCGCCGAGTTCGACCTGTCGCGACAAGTGCGCGTGTTCGCCGACGAGTACCGACGACTGCTCGAGTCCCCCGCGCACCGCACGTCGACGGGACCAAATCGGGCGACCGCGCCGTAGCATTGACCCGACCACCACCACTACGGGACGGACCGATGCAATTCATCGACCTGGCGGCCCAACAGGCACGCATCCGAACACGCGTCGACTCCGCCATCGCGGCGGTGCTCGATCATGGGCAGTACATCATGGGGCCCGAGGTGTACGAGCTCGAGACCGAGCTCGGCCGGTTCTGTGGTGCCCCCCACACCGTGAGCTGTGCGAGCGGAACCGACGCGTTGCTCCTGGCGCTCCTCGCGCGCGGTGTCGGGCCGGGTGACGCCGTCTTCGTCCCGTCGTTCACCTTCGCCGCCACCGCCGAGGTGGTCGCGCTCCTCGGCGCGGTACCGGTTTTCGTCGACATCGAGCCCAGGTACTTCAACCTCGACGTCGCCGCCCTCGAAGCGGCCGTCGAGCATCCGCCCGCGGGCACGCGTCCGGTCGGAGTGATCGCCGTCGACCTGTTCGGACTTCCGGCCGACTACGCGGGTATCGGACGGGTCGCCGAAGCGCATGACGTGTGGGTCATCGCCGACGCGGCGCAGAGCTTCGGGGCGACCACCGACGGGATCGAGGTGGGTCGCGTGGTGCCGCTCACCACCACCTCGTTCTTTCCCGCCAAACCGCTGGGCTGCTACGGCGACGGTGGTGCGGTGTTCTGCGAGGACCCGGACGAGGCGGCACGGATCCGATCGCTGCGGATCCACGGATCGGGTTCACACAAGTACGACAACGAACGAATCGGCGTGAACGGACGACTCGACACGTTGCAGGCCGCGATCCTCCTCGAGAAGCTCCGGATATTCCCCGACGAGCTGGCACTCCGCGATGGCGTGGCATCGCGATACTCCGAGCAACTCGCGGACGTGTGTGAGGTTCCCGAGACGACGCCCGGGTGCACCTCGGCGTGGGCCCAGTACACCATCAGGGTCGACGACCGCGACGCCGTGGTCGAATCACTCCGCAACGACGGGGTGCCGACCGCGATCTACTACCCGTTGCCGCTCCACCTTCAGACCGCATTCAAGGACTTTCCCCGAGCCGAGAGCGGCCTCGCCGTATCCGAAAACCTCGCCGGTCGGGTCCTGAGCCTCCCCATGCACCCCTACCTCACCGAGGACGACCAGGCAACGGTCGTCGCCGCGGTCCGCCGGGCGGTCCACACCGCCAACGCCGCCTGAAGTCGGCGCTGCGCTCCCGGTATGTGTGGAATCGTCGGGCTGCTCACCGCGACCGCGCTGAACGACGACGACCTCCGCGAGGTCGACCGGCTCGGCGAGCTGATGGCACGACGGGGGCCCGACGACGAGGGCACGTGGACCGACGGTCGGCATTTCGCCGCGGCCTTCCGTCGACTCTCCATCATCGACCTGACCCAGGCCGGTCATCAGCCGATGGTGAGCACAGACGGTCGTCACGTGGTGACGTTCAATGGCGAGATCTACAACTTCCGCGAGCTACGTCGTGAACTGACGGCGCTCGACCACCGGTTCCGATCCACCTCCGACACCGAGGTCGCGCTCGTCGCACTTCAGGAGTGGGGCGAGGACGCGTTCGCACGTTTCAACGGCATGTTCGCTATCGCCTGGTACCGTCCCGAAACCCGCCGGCTCGTCCTGGCCCGAGATCCCGTCGGCATCAAGCCGCTCCACTATTGGTGGAGCCATGAGGCAGTCGTGTACGGCTCCCAGTACGACCAGGTCGTCCGTCATCGACGATGCCGACGCGACCTGGTCGACGACGGTGCTCTGGCCATATACCTGCGCCTCGGGTACCTGCCCCCGCCGTGGGGCATCATCGCCGACACCCATCAGGTCGAGGCGGGGACGATGGTGACGGTCGAACCGGGTGGCACACCGTCGGTCCGGACGTTCCGCGCGCCGGCGGGCACGGAGGCCGGCGAAGGACGGCTCCCCATGGCCGCGACGGACGAGACGGTGGCCGCCGCCGTCGCCGAAGCGGTCGAGCGGCAGATGGTGAGCGACGTGGAGGTCGGCTGCTTCCTGTCGGGAGGAGTCGACTCACCCCTGGTGGCGGCGGAGATGCGTTCGCACACCACCGCCACGGTCAAGGCCTTCACCATCGGGACCGAGGATCCGGCATCGGACGAATCGGTGCCCGCCGCGCGCTACGCGGCACTGCTCGACCTCGAGCAGCATTCGCGGAGGATCTCCGGGGAGGACGCGTTCGCGTTGATCGACGACGTCGCGTCGGCGTATCAGGAGCCGTTCGGCGACTACTCCTCGTTTCCGACGCTGATGGTGTCGCACCTCGCGGCCGAGCAGGTCAAGGTCGTGTTGTCCGGCGACGGTGGCGACGAGTTGTTCTGGGGATATCCACGCTTCGACAAGGTCCGCCGGGCACGTCGCTGGTTTTCGCTTCCACGCGCGGCCCGCTTCGCCGCGTACGCGGCGTCCAAACCGCTGCCGACCTCCCGCCGGCCGGCACGGGGGGTGCTGTTCCCGACGGTCGGCGACTGGTACCTCGACGCCCACTCCGGCCTTCGCCAACCCGAACTCGGCCGAATCGCGCCCGGTGCGGCCACTCTCCCGGACGCCTACGACCACTTCCGGCGTGAACGCACCGGCACCGAGGACGAGTTGATGCAGTGGATGCGTCGGAACGAACTCGAATGCCACCTGCAGATGATCCTCACGAAGGTCGACCGCGCCGCGATGTTCCATTCCCTGGAGGTCCGGGTGCCGCTGCTCGACATGGAGGTCGTCGACCTGTCGGCCCGGGTGGACCCGCAGTCCTGCCTGGCATCGGGTGTGGGCAAACAGGTGCTGCGGCGCGCGCTCGAGGCGCACGTTCCCCGCGAGGACATCCCGCGCCCCAAGAAGGGCTTCACCGTACCGCTGGGATCGTGGCTCCGAAACGATCTCCGCCCCGTCGTCCAGGAACTCCTCCTCGACGACGAGCCATTCCCCAGCGGCGCGTTGGACCGGAGGGCGATAGGAGCCCTGTACGAGGCCCACCGCTCGGGAGGGCGCGACCACACTCGTGGACTCTGGAACCTGCTCTCCCTGCAACTCTGGGCGCGACGGCATCTCCGTCCCCTGGGGTCGCGCCCGTGACGGCCCTCAGTCGGGCTCGGCGGCCGACGATACCGGCCACAGCCGACCGTCGCGTTCGACGTAACGATCACCGGTGCGCGGACACACGAGATCGTCGCCGAGCCGCTCGCCGGATGCGCTCATCCAGCCGACGCGCCGTGCCGGGTTGCCGACCATCAACGCGTACGCGGGTACGTCGTCGATGACCACGGCACCTGCACCGATGAACGCGTACTCCCCGATCTCGTTGCCGCACACGATGGTGGCGTTCGCCCCGATGGTGGCGCCCCGTCGAACGACCGTCGTCATGAACTCGTCCTTGCGCGACACCTCCGCCCGGGGGTTGTACACGTTGGTGAACACACAGGACGGCCCGCAGAACACGCCGTCCTCGAGGTGCACCCCCGAATAGACGCTGACGTTGTTCTGAACGCGACAGCGGTCGCCGACCGTGACACCGGGGCCGACGACGACGTTCTGGCCGAGTGTGCAGTCCGACCCGATCGTCGTGTCGGACAGGACGTGACTGAAATGCCAGACTCGGGTTCGGGGACCGATCGTCGCGCCGGAATCGACCACCGCCGTCGGATGCAGGACCGCCGCGGGGTCGATCGCCGCGGGGGCCACCCGGGGGGACGGACCCACCTTCGCCGGCATCGCGTCGACCGCACCGTTGCGCACGAGGGAGCGCTGGGCGGCATCCAGCACCTCCAGAACGGCCATCCCCTCCTCGCCGTCGGTGCGCGGCCGGCGACCGGTCCGGACGCAGTCGAGGAAGTGTTCACATTCCAGACGGAGCGGCTCGGCCTCCTCCAGCGCGACCGCTGTTCCGTCGCCGGGAACGGGGATCGGGACACCGTCGCGCCAGTCGACCGAGTGCTCGTACAACGTGAGCTTGGACTCCCAGGGCATCCGGTCGTCGAACACGGCCATCGCGGACGCTCCCACGACGACCAGGCGTTGCTCCTTGAACGGATGCAGCCACGAGACGAACACGTGCGCCCGAGGACCGCTCCGAAAGGTGAGGTGGGTCGTGGTCACGTCGGGGATGTTGTCGGTGAGGAACGTCGAACCGACCGCCTCCACGTGGTCGGGCGACTCGCCGACCAGTGCGAGGATCATCGAGAGATCATGGGGAGCGAAGCTCCACAGGATGTTCTCCTCCTGGCGGAACCGACCGAGGTTGAGACGGTTCGAATAGAGGTAGCGGAGCGTACCCAGGCGTCCCGCCCCGACCATCGAGGCCAACTCGACGAACGCGGGGTGGTACTGCAGGAGGTGGCCCACCATGAGCGTCCGGGAGTGGGCGCTGGCCGTTTCGACAACCCGTCGCGCATCGTCGAGGGTGAGCGCGAGGGGCTTCTCCACATAGACGTGCTTGCCGGCTTCGAGGGCGGCCACCGCCAGGTCGGCGTGGTCCGCCGCAGGGGCGGCGATGACCATCGCGTCGATGTCGCCGTCGACGAGGACCTCCGCGAGATCCGCGACCTTCACGTCGTGTCGGTCGGCGAGTTCCCGCGCCGTGCGAGGGTTGGCGTCCACCACCGCGACGAGCGCGTCGAGCTCGGCGAAGGTGCGGACCAGGTTTCTTCCCCAGTAGCCGCCGCCGACGACGGCGACCCCGGGCTGCGCGGACGTCACGAACCGAGGTTAGGCCGAGCTAGGCGGAATGCTGCTCGTCGGCCCGACTGAGGTCGATGAGCAGCGGACGGCGCGAATCGTGGAGTCCCAGACTTGCCGGATCGAGCGGAGGGACCTCGACCCGCGCGATCATCTCGTGTTCGGACGTCTCCGCCACCTCATCGTCGGCGAAGAGGTCCTCGTGGAGCTTCTCACCCGGACGCAGCCCGGTGTACACGATGTCCACCCGCTTGCCTGACTCGGCGATCAGCCGTCGGGCCAGGTCGTCGATCGACACCGGCTCACCCATGTCGAGGACCATCACCTCACCGTGGCCACTCACCGACCCCGCCTGGATCACCAGTTGACAGGCCTCCTCGATGGTCATGAAGAAGCGGGTCACCTCGGGGTGGGTCACGGTGACCGGTCCACCGGCGGCGATCTGAGCTCGGAACAGAGGGATCACCGAGCCCCGACTCCCCAGCACGTTGCCGAAACGCACGCTCAGGTAGGAGTTGTCGTCGTGGCCCCCGGCGAATGCCGTCAGTTGTTCGGCGAGCCGCTTGGTACGGCCCAGCACCGAGGTCGCGTCGGCCGCCTTGTCGGTAGAGATGTTCACGAACGTCGTGACGCCGAACTCCTGGCTGACCGACAACATGTTCTGGGTGCCGACCACGTTGGTCTTGAAGGCCTCCTCCGGATGCATCTCGAGCAGGGGGAGGTGTTTGAGGGCCGCCGCGTGGAACACCACCTCGGGGCGATGCTCCTCGAACACCTCGCGGATCCGGTTGCGGTCGCGGATGGACGCCACGACCAGGTTCCGGGAGTCGAGCAGGCCGCGCCCCTCGATGGAGAGCTGGACCGATTGGAGGGCCGATTCGTCGCGGTCGAGCATCACGATCGTCGCCGGCGCGTACCGGGTGATCTGTCGACACAGTTCGCTGCCGATCGATCCCCGGCTCCGGTGACCAGCACCCGACGCCCGGTGAGGTACCCGGCGACGGACTCGACGTCGGTGTTGACCTCACGGCGTCCGAGCAGGTCGGCCTCGGTGAGCTCGCGAATGTCGTGGAGCCGAACGCTCCCGAACAGCTCCGACACCGGTGGCAACACCAACGTGGACAAGCCGATCTCGTCGGTGAGCGACACGATCTCACGGATCAACTCGCTCGATGCGCTTGGGATCGCGATGACCACCGTCGTCGCGTTCTTGCGTTCCGCCACCGCCTTCAGTCGATTCCTCCCGCCGAGCACCGGCACCGACTTCACGCGGAGGTTCTTCAGGTCGGGGTTGTCGTCGAGCATCCCGACCGGGACGTAGGGGGAGCCGGGGGTGGTCAGCATCGCCGTGACGACCTGTCGACCACCGTCGCCCGCACCGAACACCAGCACTCGCTCGGCCCGCTCCCGGTCGGGGCGCGACGAGCGGTCGAGCATGATGCGCCAGAACGATCGCGCCAGGAACAACGCGCAACACGCGATCGGCCCTGCGAGCAGCGGCACCGACGTGGGCACCTTGGACTGTGAATGGGAGACCAGGATCACCCCGGTCGTGGCGAACGACGCCAGGATGCACGACACCGTCGCGGCGGCGAGTTCCTCGAAGGTCCCGTAGCGCCAACGGTGGATGTACAGACCGAGTGCACGACCGATCGCGACGTGGAGGAGGGCCGCCACCACACCCGCCGTGAGCGACCAACGGGCGAGTCGGGAGTCGTAGGCGAAATCACTGCGGAGGAGGGCCGCCACCAACATCGAAAGGACCCAGGCAACTCCGTCGAAGGTCGCCTGTGCGACGAACCGCCGACGGGCCAGTCGCGTCAAGAACTGCAACCGGATCACCCCCATCGCTCGCGCGTAGGCGCTCGGTGCACCTTCCGCGCCGTGATGATAACAGGTGGCGTGAAATATGGCACTGGGCGCGACGACCCACCGCGCCGGTCTCCACACGACCGGGCGACCCTACCGACGACTACCTTTTCCTCGCAGGGGGGTGCCGTTGTGGGCGTGGCGCGCGGCATACTCCCACGGACATCGTCCGCGGGTCCGTAACCGAACGGAACAGCACGAGCGGACGCGCAGCACCAGGAGTCATCGATGAGTCAACGTGTGGTCGTGGTCGGCCAGGGCTATGTGGGTCTGCCGGTGGCGATCCGTGCCGCGGAGGTGGGCTACGACGTGGTCGGCTTCGACCTCGACGACACGAAGGTCCGGGGACTCGCCGAAGGACGGTCCCACGTCGAGGACATCACCGACGACCGGCTTCGCGCGGCGATCGACTCCGGACGCTACCGGGCGACGACCGACCCGGCGGACCTCGCCGGCTTCGACGTCGCGGTGATCTCGGTCCCCACCCCGATGGCCGAGGGCGCCCCGGACCTCTCCTACATCGAATCGGCGAGTCAACTCGTCGCCCCCACGTGACACCCGGCGCGACGGTGATCCTCGAGTCGACGACCTACCCCGGTACGACCGAGGAACTCGCACTCCCGCTCCTCGAAGAGGGCTCGCGGCTGATCGGAGGCAAGGACTTCCATCTCGGCTACAGCCCCGAGCGCATCGACCCGGGCAACACGCGCTTCCGGCTCGAGAACACACCCAAGGTCGTCTCGGGAATGAACAGCACCTCACTGGACAAGGTCGACGAATTCTTCGGTCGCCTCGTCGAACGAACGGTGCGCGTCTCGGGAACCCGTGAAGCCGAGTTGACGAAACTGCTGGAGAACACCTTTCGCCACGTCAACATCGCCCTCGTCAACGAGTTGGCGATGTTCGCGAAGGGCCTGGGCATCGACGTGTGGGAGGCGATCGACGCCGCGTCGACCAAGCCGTTCGGCTACATGCGCTTCACCCCGGGTCCCGGGGTCGGCGGGCACTGCCTACCGATCGACCCCTCCTACCTCTCCTGGCAGATCGAACGGAGCCTCGGCCAGACGTTCCGCTTCGTGGAGCTGGCCAACGACGTCAACAGCCACATGCCGGACTACGTCGTGCGACGCGCCCAGGCAACCCTGAACGAGGCCACGCGGTCGGTCAAGGGCTCCTCCATCGTGGTGATGGGCTTGGCGTACAAGGGGAACACCGGGGATGCCCGCGAGACCCCGTCGGTGCCGATCTGCGAACTGCTCGTCGGCCTCGGTGCGGTGGTGTCGGTAGTGGACCCCCATGTGGACGACCGTCAGTTCCCGGCGGGAACACGACGCATCCACGGCGAAGCCGCCGAGCTCGCGGCCGCGGATCTGGTGCTGTTCGTCGTGGACCACGACGCCTTCGACACCGAGACGATCACGAAGAACGCCACCCGAATCCTGGACTGTCGCCACGTCCTGTCCGGCCCCAACGTCGAGCACCTGTGACTCCGACCACCGAATGACATGGGGACCGACCCCCTCTCCACCGCACCCCCACCGGCGGCCCATCCCGCGCCGGCACCGGGGATCGTGCGGGTCCTGATGGTGTGCACCGCGAACCAATGCCGTTCCGCGATGGCCGCGGTGATCGCACAGCGGGCAACGCAGGCACTCGGCCTTCCGATCGTGACCGAGTCCGCCGGAACACTCGCCGTCGAAGGCGCGGAGGCAACGGCCAAGGCGGTCAAGGCGGCCCGATCGGTGGGCCTCGACCTCTCCGGCCATCGGAGCCGGCCGCTCACTCCCACCCTGCTCGAACGAGCGGACCTCACGCTCACGATGGAACCGTTCCAGGCTCGTAAGGCGATCCTGGAGCTCGGCGGATCCCGCTCCCGCGTCTGGCCCCTCCTCGAAATGGCCTCGGTCTGCCGGCTGATCCGGCCGCTGCACGGCGGCGAGACCTTCGATGACTGGCTCGAGCGGGCGGTCGCAGCGAAGGGCCCACCCGACCCCACCGACCGGATGTACACGGTGTCGGACCCGACGGGACGCTCGACGAAGCTCCACCGGGCCACGATCGCGGAGCTCACCGACGCGATCGAGGGGATCGTCGGGAGCCTCCGTGCAGCGGCGGGCTGAGCACGGACCTACGATCGGCGCTCCGAGGAGCGCCGTGACCGGATCGCCGTGGCCGACGGGATCACCTCTCGTCCGGGTCGTCGGGCACGACGCGACCCTCACGGGAGCACCGAACATGCTCCTGTCGATGCTCCGTCGGCAACCACCGGAGGTCACGGTGCAACTCGACCTGCTCGGTGGCGGCCCTCTCGAGGGAGCCTTCGAACAGATCGTCGGACGTGTCCGCACGCGGTCGGCCGCGGAGCGCTCGTTCCTCGAGGCGTTCGGAACGACGGCCTCGATCCCCTCACCCGGGCCCGGCCGGGCGAGACCCGACATCGTGGTGGCGAACACCCTCGCCGCGTCGCGTTGGGCGGTCGCGGCGACACCGAGAGGCTCGACGCTGGTGTGCCATGTCCACGAGCTCGACGGAGTGGCCGAACGGGTGCTGCCGACCCGTCGCCGCGGTCGTGTCATCGATCGGGTCGACCGGTTCATCGCTGCCGGACCCGCCGTCGAGGCGATGCTGACGGATCGCTGGGGCGTCGAAACGCGACGGGTCCACGCGCTGCCGGAGGCCGTCGAGCCACCCGAGCGGGCGCGTTGGCCGCAACACGGATCACCCGACGAAACCGGCGCCGACTCCGTCGCGCGGGTACGACGTCACGCCCGACGGTCGCTGGGCATCCCGACCGATGCAGCGGTCGTCATATCGGTCGGCGCGTGCTCCCCCCGAAAGGGGGCCGACCGATTCGTCGACCTCCTCGCATCCATCGGGGGGCTCCGCGCCCGATCCGGGGTCGAACAGCCACTGCACGGAGTCTGGGTCGGCTGCACCCCCGACGGCACCCTCGAACGTGAGCTCGCCCTCGACGCCCGCCGTTCGGACCGTCCGGTGAGCCTGCACCTGATCCCGTCGACAACCGACGTCGACCTCTGGCTCGGGACCGCGGACCTGTGCGTCGGGGTCGCCCGTGAGGATCCCTATCCCCTCGCGTTGCTGGAGGCGGCGATCCGGGGGGTGCCCGTGGTGACGTTCGCGTCGGGAGGGGCGGCCGACCTGATCGCATCGACGACTCCGGACCGTGTGGTGCCAGCAGGCGACATCGCGTCGATGGCGCGGGTGGCCGAGCGACTGCTCCGTACCCGCGACGAGACCACTGCGGACCTCGCGACGGAGCGCCTTCGCCGGCATGTGAAACGGACCCACACGGCCGACGTCATCGCTCCCCGCTGGTGGGGACTGGTGCTCGCCGGCGTCGATCCCGATGCCGGCGGGCGTTCGCCCTGGTCGCCGAACGCTCCAGCACAGGCGGCGAGCCACCCCGAGGAGCCGGGCACCCGATGATGAGTGGACCCACCGTGTGGATCCTGCTCCGGGACCTCAGTCGCACAGGGGTCCCGACCGCGCTCGAACGGTACGCCCGTTGGCATGCGGAAACCGCCGGCCGGTCCGAACGCGGATCGCTCCACGTGATCGCCCGCTTCGGCGGTCCCCTTCATCATCGCCTGGCCGAGTCGGTGAGCTCGCTCACGGTGCTGCAAGCTCACGACCGGTCGGCCCGGTGGGCGAACGCGGCCGTGTCGCGCGCCGACACACACTTCAGGAGCAAGGTCGGGCGCACGGCACAACGGCGTGTGTGGGCGGCGCGGCGCCCCCGCGCGACCCCCGACCTCGCCGTGGTCCACGGCCTGGGAGGCGCAGCCCTGGCCGACCTCGTGCCGTCGGGGGTCCGCCTCGTCACCCACGTGCACGAACTCGACATGGCCGCTGCACGAGCCCTCCGGCCGGACGCGCTGAGGAGCCTTCTCGGGTCCAGCACGTCGGTACTGGCCGTGAGCGCGGCCGTCGAGAACTTCGTGAAGGAACTCACCCCCACCCCCGTGGAGATCGTTCCGGGCTCGGTCGACTCCGTGGACCCGAACGTGCCGCGGGTGCCGTGGCCCGAGGATCCCACCCGGGCCCCACCCGGATCGGCGGTGGTCGCCGCCTGTGGCGATCCGTCGTTCCGCAAGGGTGCCGACCGATTCGTCGCGCTGGCGCACGAGGTTCGACGGCGTCGCCCCGGCACGCGCTTCGTCTGGGTCGGTGGACGCCCGACCGGCGGATTCGCCGAGCCAACGGGTCCTGTCGAATGGCTCGAACCCTCACCGCAGCCGTGGACGACGCTCGGCGACGTGAGCCTCCTCGTCGTGCCGAGCCGGGAGGATCCGCTACCGCTCGCCGCGTTGGAGGCCGGGGCTCGTTCGATCCCCGTTATCGCAACCGACTGCGGGGGGCTCACCCCGCTTCTCGGACCCCTCGACGCCGTGGTCGACGGGCGCGACATCGAAGCGTTCGCCGATCGGGTCGCCGACGTGCTCACGTCGCGCGACCGGGCGGCCCGCCTCGCGGCGGACTTCGGTCGTATCGTCACCCGCGACTACTCCACCGACGTCGTCGGTCCGCGATGGTGGTCCGCGCTGCACAGAGCGGCGCGTCCGACGGCCACGAACGCCCACCGACGGATCCGGTCCCGGCCTCGGTAGATTGACCCCGCGATGACCTCGGACCGGACCATCCGCTTCTCGCTGCCGGACATCACCGACGCGGAGGTCGAGGCAGCCGTCCGAGCCCTCCGTAGCGGCTGGATCACCACCGGCGGCGAATGTGCAGCCCTCGAACAGGAACTTGCCGAGCACCTCGGCGCCGGCCACGTCGTGGCGATGGCATCGTGTACCCACGCACTCGAGGTCGCAGCCGCGTACCTGCGTCTGCCCCGCGGGTCACGAATCGGCGTGCCGACGTGGACATTCGTGTCGAGTGCGCTGGCCCCGTATCACCGTGGCCTGGTACCCGTCCTGCTCGACGTGGACCGACACGACCTCAACCTGTCGGCCGAGTCCCTCGCACGGGCAATCGAACACGACGATCTCTCGGCGGTCGTAGGGGTGCACTTCGGAGGCGTGCCGCTGTCCGAACGCGTCCACGAACTGTGCCGTGACGCCGGCCTTCCGCTCATCGAGGACGCCGCGCACGCGATGGGCACGGTCGATCACCGCGGTGCAATGGCCGGGCGGGGAACCGCGGGGGCTTGCCTGTCGTTCTACGCCACGAAGAACCTCACCTCCGCCGAGGGGGGCGCGCTCGTCACCGACGACCCCGACCTGGCCGCGTTCGCCGAGTCGTTCCGGCTCCACGGATTGAGCCGGGACGCCTGGGCCAGGTATCTGCCCGGCGCGCGGACCGCGGGATACGACCTCGTCGGCGACGGCCTGAAGGCGAACCTTCCCGACGTCCTGGCCGCCGTCGCCCGCGTCCAACTCGCCCGGTTCGAGCAGATGCAAGGGCGACGCCGCGAACTGGTGTTGCGCTACCGAGCCCGGCTCGGAGACGTCGACGGGCTCGGATTCGTCCCCGGCGACCGGCCCGACGGTTGTGCGGACCACCTCATGGTCGTCGTTCTCCCCGACGACGTCTCCCGGGATGCGGTCCAGGCAACGATGGCCGACCACGGTATCGGGACCAGTGTCCACTTCCGTCCGTTGCACCGCTTCGCGTGGTTCGCTGAGCAGGGGATCGGAACGGCTTCGGGCGGCACACCGGTCGCCGACCTTCTCGAGCAGCGGGTGCTGAGCCTTCCACTCCACCCGGTACTGACGTTCCAGGAGGTGGACCGCATCTGCGACGTGCTCCTGGACTCCCTTCGATCGTGACGGTCGCCGTCGGAGGCCCACCGGAGGGGGCCGCGTCGAGCGAGGGGACCCGGCCGCCCAGCACGTGGCTCCGCCGCCGTCGATGGGTCGACCGCGTGCTGGCCGCGGTCGCATTGACGGCGAGTGCCCCGCTGATCGCCACGATGGTCGCTCTGGTGCGACGTGGTGACGGCGGCCCCGGGCTGATCACCGTCGAACGCATGGGCCCCGGCCGCAAGGTCTTCCGAATGTGGAAGATCCGGACCATGCGACCTTCCGCCGCCGGCTCGTTGGCGGGCGGACCGACCCTCACCGCCACCGACGACGATCGCATCACGCCGATCGGGCGTCGAATCCGGGGGCTCCACCTCGACGAACTGACCCAGTTGGCGAACGTCGTCAAGGGCGAGATGCTCCTGCTGGGACCCCGGCCCGAGGCCCCCGAATGGGTGGACCCCGACGACGCGGGCTGGGACGTCGTGCTCGGTGCCCCACCGGGTATCGCCGGACCCACCCAGCTGATCGTCGCCGACTGGGAACGCACCCTGATCGACCGCTCCCCCGACGGCCGCGCCTATCGAGACGTCGTGATACCCGTGAAACAGCAGATCGACTCGTGGTACCTGCGCACCGCATCGCCACGCCTCGACGCCCTGATCGTCGGATCGCTGGTGGGCCACGTCGTGCTCGGCCGCAGACCGCGCCGTCTCGAACGCCTCGTCGAGACGGCGGTGCCGGCGGCGGGAGCACCGCTCCGATGGGCCGACGAGCACCTGTGAGTGCTGCTCAGCCGGGGCGGCGACACACCCAGAAGCGGTCGTCATCACCCGCGAGCGCGTAGCGGTCGAAGGTCTGGCGCGACACGAAGTCCCCCCACATCACCTCGCTGACGTCCAGGCCACTCCGGACAAGTCGATCGGCGAAGTCGGTGCCGTAGATCCTGACGTGGTCCCTCTGGCCGAACACCCTCTCGCGATCCTCCGGAGCGACATTCGGGTCCTCGAAGGTGGCGGGCCGATGTGCCTCGAACGGCACCGAGATGATGAGCCGTCCACCGGGGGCGACCACCCGAGCCATCTCTGCGATGGCGGCGCCGTCGTCGGGGATGTGTTCGAGCACGTGGAAGCAGACGACGGTGTCGAACGCACCGTCGACGACGGGCGTCGCGCACAGGTCGGCGTGCACCATGGCCCGCGCGGACCGGAGGTCGAGGCTGACGTACTGGTCCCATCGCGAGGCGGCCCAGCGCGGTAACAGCTTCGTTGGTGCGACCTCGAGGAACCGACCCGCCCGATCCGTGGTCTCGCCGTCCAACAGCGCCGCCAGCGCGCGATAACGCTCCGATGAATGACAACGCGGGCAGATCCGGTTCCGGCGGAACGGCTTGACCGAGCTGGCGAAGAACGGCCCCGACCAACCACACAGGGGGCACTCGACGCGTGGGTTCCTCACCCGGCCTCCCACCCGATCGAGGACGGCCCGTTCCGTCCGGAGCAGGCGCCGGCGGCCGAAGTCCCGCGCGCGACCGACGATGCTCCCGACGTGTGCTCGGCCCATCAGGGCTCCCCCCTCACCCATCTCCGTCTCCAATTCTTGTCGGACGAGATCCGGGACTCGACGATCAACGGTTGCCCGGCAGGACCAGGACCGGTCGCGCACGATCCGCGAGCGACGTCATGAAACCCGGCACGATTCCCAGGACCAGGGTCGCGACCACGGCCACGCCGAGCGCGACCACCGCGGGGCGACCAACCACGATCCTCGGCCCCGGGCCCTCGACCGCCGGTTCGGAGAAGTACATCGCCGAGATGATGCGGAGGTACAGGAACGCCGAGATCGTGGCCGACAACATCGCGACGACCGCCAGCGCCCAATGGCTGCCGGTGGCCGCCGCCTCGATCACGCCGAGCTTGGCGACGAACCCCGCGGTGAAAGGGACCCCCGCCTGTGCCAGCAGGAGGATCGTGAACAACAACGCGAGCCCTGGTCGTCGGCCCCCCATCCCCCGATAGTCGTCGAGGTCGTGACGACCATCCCCTCGACCACCCACGACGGTGACGACCCCGAAGCTGCCGATGGTCATCACCAGGTAGGCGGCAAGATAGAAGAGCATCGCGGCGATCCCCCGCTCGTTCGCCACGTACACGCCGACGAGGATGAACCCGGCGTGGTTGATCGAGCTGTACGCCAGCATCCGCTTGACGTTGCGCTGCGTGATCGCCAGCACGGCGCCGACGATCAGCGACATGACCGCGAGGACGAACACGATCGGCCCCCAGAGCCGCTGCTGGCTACCCAGGCCCGTGACCAGCACCCGACCCAACCCTGCGAACGCCGCGATCTTCACGGCCGAGGACATGAAGGCGCTGACCGGCGACGGTGCACCCTGGTAGATGTCGGGAGCCCACATGTGGAACGGCGCCGCCGCAACCTTGAACCCGAGACCCACCACCATCAGCCCGATACCTGCGAGCAACAGTCCGTCGCGGGTGATGACGTGATCACCGAGGAACGCACTGATGTCCACGAGGCTCGTCGATCCGGTGGCACCGTAGGTGAGGGCGATCCCGTAGAGCAGGATGGCCGACGCGGTACCGCCGAGGATCAGGTACTTGAAGCCGGCCTCCTGGGAGGACAGCCGCCGCCGGTGCATGGCGGCGAGCACGTACGTGGCGATCGACAGGATCTCGAAGCCGACGAACAGCACCACCAGGTCGTTGGCGGCAGCCATCACCGAACCCCCGGCGGCCGCCATGAGCATAAGGAGATACAGCTCGGGTCCGTCCAGGTCCTCTCGGCGGAGATAGCCGTCGGAGAGCAACGCCACCAGGATCACCGAGACGCAGATGAGGGCGGTGATCAGCAGCGAATAGCGGTCGAGGGCGACAGCACCGGCGACTGCGGAGATCGGGCCCTCACCGCGGGAACCGACGCGGTGCCACAGTGGAACCACGGTGCACAACGCGGCCCCGGCGACGACGACCGCGAGGGTCGATCCGAGATGGGGGATCACGCGACGACGTAGCAGCGAAACCACGACCACGCCGAGGAGCGAGCCGACGAAGAGCACGAGGACGGGGGCGAGGGCGGACCACGGAACCCTCGGCGTGACGATCCCCTCGGCGGGGGGCGAGTCGATGACCGCCTGGGCGGCGAGAGCGATCACGAGCCAGACCCCCCGGTGCTCGAGGTGGAGCCCTGCGACGCCTCGGCACCCTCGGCGGCCACAGGCGCCTTGACGTCGTTGCGGTCGATCGCCGGGACGTGATCGGCCATGTGCTCGACGAGCGCGTTGACCGACGGCTCGATCCGATCGAGGACGGGCTTGGGGAACACACCGAGAGCGACGATCAACACGAGCAAAGGCAACAGACCCAATGCCTCGCTCACCCGCAACTCGGCAAAGGTTCGGTTCTCCGCGTTCGCGGGTCCGTGGAACACACGTTGGTAGGCCCACAGCAGGTACACCGCCGCAAGGATCGTTCCACTCGCAGCGAGGACCCCCCACCAGCGGGCGTGGGCGAACGTACCGGCGAGCGCGAGGAACTCACCGGGGAAGCCGTTCAGGCCGGGGAGACCCACCGAGGAGAGCATCACCAGCATGAACACGCCGGCAAAGACGGGTGCGACCTTCTGGATCCCGCCGAGCTGGGCGATCTCACGGGTGTGGCGGCGCTCGTAGATGAGGCCGACCAACAGGAAGAGCGCCGGAGTGCTGATGCCGTGATTGAGCATCTGGAGCACACCGCCGTCGATCCCCTGCCGGGTGAGCGAGAAGAGCCCGATCACGATGAAGCCCATGTGCGCGACCGACGAGTAGGCGACCAGGCGCTTGAGATCGGCCTGCATCGCGGCGCAGACCGCGCCGTACAGGATTCCGACGACCCCCAATGTCAACATGAGCGGCGAGAAGAAGTGGGCCGCCTCGGGGAACAGGTACAGGCCGAAGCGGATCAGCCCGTACGCACCCAGCTTCAACAGCACGCCCGCCAGGATGACCGAACCCGCCGTCGGAGCCTCGGTGTGGGCGTCGGGTAGCCACGTGTGGACCGGAAACATCGGGATCTTGACCGCGAACGCGATCGCGAACGCTGCGAACAACCATCGGGCCGCACCCGTGCCGATCACCTGATCGCGGGCGATCCGCACGACGTCGAAGGTGATGTGCCCACCGGCTCCGCGTTGGTGCAGGTATGCGGTGGCGAGGATTCCGACGAACAGGAACGCCGAGCCGAAGGTGGTGTACAGGAAGAACTTGGTCGCCGCATACACCTTGTCACCGTGACCCCATGATCCGATGAGGAAGTACATCGGAACGAGGACGACCTCGAAGAAGAGGAAGAACACGATGAGATCGAGCGCGACGAAAGTCCCCATCGAGCCGGTCATCAGGACCAGCATCCAGCCGTAGTACGCCTTTGGATCGTGGTCGGGCTTGACCGCCGCGATGCCCACGGTGAACAACAACCCGGTGAGTGCCACCATCCACAGCGAGATCCCGTCGATGCCGAAGCTCCACGAGATGCCGAGCGACTTGATGAACGGCGTCCTGCTGAGGAACTGGAAGCCCGCCTCGTGGGTGTCGAAACGAGTGACGAGCGCGATCGCCATCGCGAAGCTGACCAGCGAGAAGCCCAACGCGATCTGACGCGCGACCTCGTCGCGAGCACGCGGCACGAGCGCGATGAGCACGGCACCGAGCACCGGCGCCAGCACCATGAACGGAATCGGGTTGAACGAGGCGGTCCCGCTCGCCGCGAGCAGTTGGGCTGACATCAGCTCCCCATCCTCAACACGACGTAGAGGGCGATGGCGACCGCCCCCGACGCGATACCGATCGCCGAACTCCGAACCTTGCCGTTCTGCAGTTGGGAAAGGCCACGGCTCGTCGAGTCGACGAGTGATCCCACCCCGTTGACGGCGCCGTCGACCACCGTGCGATCGAACCAGGCGATCGCGTCGAAGATCCGGCGACCCGGTCCGGCCACGAACGCCGAGTAGGCGGAATCGATGTACCACCCTCTTGCGAAGGGCTCCAACTCGACCATCGCCGGGTCGGCCCTCCGACGCAGGTAGATCATCGCGGCAAGCGCGATCCCTGCGAGGGCGATGAGCGACGCCCCCACGGCAAGAACCACCAACGGGAGGCCCCCGACCCCGAGATCATGGTGGCCGACCACCGGCTCGAGCCAGTGCTCGAGGAACTTGGTCCCGCTCGCGAACGGAAGGTTGAGCACACCGCCCACCGCCGCCAAGACGCCGAGTGCAATCAGCGGCACCGTCATGGTCCAGGGCGACTCGCGGGGTGTGTGCTCCGGTGTCAGGTGATGCCCATGAGCCGAATCGGGAGTGGAGTCGTCGGCACCGTCACCGTCGAGGTGGTCGACGCCGAGCGATCGCCACTTCTCCTCGCCGAAGAAGGTCATGAACACCTGGCGGCTCATGTAGAACGCCGTGAGCAACGCCGCGATCAACGCGACCGCCCAGAGCAGCTTGCCCGAGACGGTGCCCTGGCCCCATGCCCCTGCCAGGATCTCGTCCTTGGACCAGAAGCCGGAGAAGGGCGGAACTCCCGCGATTGCCAGCCACGCGACGATGAACGTGCCGGCGGTGATCGGCAGGTACTTGCGCAGATTGCCGTAGTGACGCATGTCCTGGTCGTGCTCCATCGACAGGATGACCGAACCGGAGCCCAGGAAGAGCAGAGCCTTGAAGAAGGCGTGGGTCACCATGTGGAAGATGGCGGCAACGTAGTTGTGGGTGCCGACCGCGATGAAGAGGTAGCCGAGTTGGGACACCGTCGAGTAGGCGAGCACCTTCTTGATGTCGTTCTGGGCGATAGCGATCGTCGCCGCCACCAACGCGGTGATCGCTCCGACCCATGCGACGACCGTGGACGCCCACGGTGATGCGGCCTCGATCAACGGATGCAGCCGTATCAGGAGGTACACGCCGGAGGTGACCATCGTCGCGGCGTGGATGAGTGCCGAGACGGGCGTGGGGCCCGCCATCGCGTCGGGGAGCCAGACGAACAACGGGAGTTGCGCGGACTTCCCCGTTGCGGCGGCGAGGAACAACAACACCAACATGGATGCGGTAATAGCGGTGATGTCGTGGTGGGCCTTGTCGGCAATGTCGAGGTAGTTGACCGAACCGACGACGGTCCACGTCAGGAACGTTCCGACGAGGAACCCCCAGTCGCCGACCCGGTTGGTCACGAACGCCTTCTTGCCGGCGGTGGCGTTCGCCCGATCCTCGTGCCAGAACGCAACCAGGAAGTAGCTGCACGCCCCGACACCCTCCCAACCCAGGAACGTGACGACGAGGTTGTCGCCGAGCACCAGCATCAGCATCGAGAGGACGAACAGGTTCAGGTAGAAGAAGAACTTGGAGAACTTCTCGTCGCCCTTCATGTACCCGATGGAATAGAGGTGGATCAGCGTGCCGACGCCGGTCACGAACAGGCACATCGCGATGCTGAGCGGGTCCGCCAACAGACCCATCCCGATCTTGAACGAGCCGGCCGGGATCCAGGTGAACAGCGTCTGGTGGAGCACACGGGCCTCGGACCCTCGGGACCACAGGGACGCGAACACCGTGACCGACATCACGAACGCTGCGCCCGAAGCCGCGGTCGCGAGCCATCCGGCGAGCGGATCGCCGAGGCGGCGTCCGAACACCACCAGTACGAGTGCACCCGCGAGCGGGAACGCGGGGATGAGCCACAACACCGAGTTCACTTCGTCATCCCCTCAACATCGACAGCGCGTCGGCATCCGCGCCGGGGCGTCGACGCATGATGGCCACGATGAGGCCGAGTCCCACTACCACCTCGGCCGCCGCGACCACCAGGACGAACATGACCACCACCTGGCCGGCGGCGTCGTTCAACGAGCGGGAGAAGGCGACGAAGCTGAGATTGACCGCGTTGAGCATCAGCTCGATGCACATGAACATGACCAGCGGGTTCCGGCGGATGAGCAGACCGGCGATGCCGATCCCGAACAGGACCGCGGACAACACGAGATACGCGTTGGACGACATCATTCGGACTCCATTCCACCGAGATCCAGCGGCTCGTCGTCGCCCGGGAACTCCCCCGCGTCGATGGGCTCGCCGTCGGGACGACGGCTCAGGACCACCGCGCCGACCACCGCGATCGTCAACAGCAGCGATGTGATCTCGAACGCGAAGACATACCGCGTGAACAGGAGGCTGCCGAGTACCCCGATGTCGCGTGCCTCGTCGACGACCGCCGCCACCGACCGCGCACCGGTGGGCGTTGCGCCGCGGGCGAGCACCGCGACCAGCACGAGGA
The DNA here is from genome assembly GCA_041394325.1 of Microthrixaceae bacterium. GTDB lineage: Bacteria > Actinomycetota > Acidimicrobiia > Acidimicrobiales > Microtrichaceae > JAWKIJ01. Next base: position 1,124,248 of record JAWKIJ010000001.1, on the reverse strand, counting down.
TCGCGAGGCTCGCACCCAATGCCGAACCGACCGCGACCACTGCGGGGCGTCGTTCGGCCGCAAGCGCCTCCACCCGGTCCACGCCGAGCAGCATGATCACGAACAGGAACAACACCACGATCGCCCCCGCGTACACGATCACCTGGATCGCGGCCAGGAAGTAGGCACCCTGTGCCACGTACAACACGGCGACACCGAACAGGGTGGCGACGAGTGACAACGCGTTGTGCACGGTGTTGCGGAACGCGATCACACCGATCGCGCCCGCGATGGCGATCATCGCCGCGATGACGAAGGTCACCTGCTGTACCAGTTGGGTCCCAACCATCAGTCGTGTCCCCCACCCGCTTCGTCCACCGGATCATGATCGGGGAGTTCGCGACGGGCGGCCTCACGACGGGCGATCGCCTCGGCCCGCTCCGCCGCTTCGAGCGGTTGGCCGCCTTCGGGTGCACGAACGCCATAGCCCAGCTCGGCGGACCAGGCGACCTGACCTTCGAACGCCGCGGAACCGTTGGGGGAAGTGGCACGCATCCAAGCGGAGGTCATCTCGTCCTCCCCGTCGCGCCAGTCCTCCCACGGCAGCTTCCGGGGCATCCCCTCGTCGTCGACGAGCAGCGCGGCCTTGGTGTAGATCGCGTCGCGGCGCTGGGTGAAGCTGAACTCGAACAACTTCGACTCGGTGATCGCCTCCGTGGGACAGGCTTCGACGCACAGGTCGCAGTGGATACAGCGGAGGTAGTTGATCTCGTAGACGAACCCGAAGCGTTCGCCGGGAGCGGTCGGCTCGGCGGGGTCGTTGTCGGCGCCGCGCACGTAGATGCACTTCGCCGGACACACCCCTGCGCACAGCTCGCAGCCGATGCACTTCTCCATCCCGTCGGGATAGCGATTGAGCACGTGCCGGCCGTGGATCCGGACCGGCTTGTCACGCTTGCGGTCCTCCTCGCCGCCCTCACCGCCGCGGTACTCGCGGGTGACGACCCGACCCGTGTCGGTGTTGTGGAGGAACTTCCGCATCGTGACCTTGAAGCCACCCAGGTAACCCATCAGGCATTCACCTCCCCGGCGAGCCGGCGAGCCCGGGCGACCCGAATCGCCGACACCAGCGCGACGGCACCCACACCGATCACCGCCAAGGCTCCGAGCGCGGTCGACAGCGGGTTCCACCCCTGTTTGTCGCCGACCTTGAAGGCGGTCAACATCAGGAACCATGCGAGCGTGAGCGGAATGAGCAACTTCCAGCCCAGATCCATCAACTGGTCGTAACGCAACCGGGGCAGGGTCGTGCGGAACAGGACGAACATCACGATCAGCGCGAACACCTTGACGAAGAACCAGACGAAGGGCAGCACGTAGTCGGCGGCCCACCCGTCGAGCCCGAAGGTCGGCCCGACCGGGCCGCCGAGGAACAAGGTGGTGATCACCGCGGACATCGTGATCACGTTCATGAACTCGGCGAGGTAGAACAACGCGAAACGGATCGACGAGTACTCGGTGTTGAACCCGCCGACGAGTTCCTGTTCGGCCTCGACGAGGTCGAATGGCGGGCGATTCATCTCGGCGGTGGCGGCGATGACGAACACGACGAAGGGCACAAGCCCCGTCGCCCAGAGGTTCCATTGCCAGGTGGCCTGCGAGCGCACGATCGCGTTGGTCGAGAGGCTGCCGGAGTTCAACAACACGCACAACAGCGAGAGCCCCAACGCCGCCTCGTAGGAGATCATCTGCGCCGTCGCCCGGACCGAGCCCAACAGCGGGTACTTCGATCCCGAGGACCAGCCGGCCAACATGATCCCGTAGACCGCGATCGAACTCAGCGCCAGGACGAAGAGGATCCCGATCTGAGGGTCGATCACCTGCATCAAGGTGTCATGGCCGAAGACCTTCACCGTTCCGGAGCCCCCATGGGAGAAGTCTCCGCCGATCGGCACGATCATGAAGACCATGAATGCCGGGATGAGCGACAGGTAGGGAGCCAACCGGAACACGAACGGGTCGGCGTTCTCGGGGAGGAGGTCGGTCTTGAAGAAGAGCTTTACTCCGTCCGCCAGGCTCTGGAACATCCCGAAGGGTCCGGCCACCCGCGGGCCGAGTCGATTGGAGAAATCGGCGTGGAGCTTGCGCTCGAACCAGATCGCACCCATCACCGCGACCATCAGGCCGGCGAACGCTCCCACGACCTTGATCAGGATGATCAACCAGGCGGTTCCGCCCGGCGCGTTCAGCAGCGGATCGACCCCGATCATCGGACGGCCTCCACCGTGACCGCACACACGGTGTCGGCGGCCGCGATGAGTTGATGGGGAGATGCGTTGTCGTGACCGACGGCCATCACCACGGTTCTCGGGGCGACCGTCGGATCCCGTCGCACCTCCACGACGACGGTGCGACCGTGCGCTCCGACGCGGACACGTTCGGCTCCCAGAGCCACCCGGTCGAGATCCGCCGGGTGCATTCGGAGGGTCGCCGCATCGGCGAGTCCGCTCAACGAACGGACCCGCGACAGCTGTCGACCGTCGTCGTACATGGAGCGCTCGGCGACGAGGCGGAAGGAGTAGGCGTCGACCGTCGGCACCGGTGTCGGTGACGGCGCGTCGAAGCACACCATCGGGGGGCACTGTTCCACGACGGCCTCGGCCGCGTCGTCCTCGTCGGCACCACCACCGTCGGCGACTCCGTCGGCGGGGGACTCGTCGGCCGGTCCGTCCGGAAGGGGGACGGTGACGCCTTCGAGGCCGGCCGAAGCGAGCGTCGCCTCGTCCAGGCCCCGGTGTGCCACCGAGTACCCGGCGATCTCCCGGGTGATCCGATCGAGCGAACCGCATCCGAGATCCGCACCCAGTCGACGCCCGATGTCGTCGGCGATGGTCCAGTCGGGCCGTGACGTACCCGTCGGCGTGACCATCTGCCCGAGCACCGCGACCCGGCCCTCGAGATTGGTGGTCGTCCCGCCCTGCTCGGCGAATCCGGCAGCCGCCAACACGACCTCCGCACGGGCGTTCGAAGGCGAGGGGAACAAGTCGACCGCCACTACGTGGCGAGCGCCGATCAGGGCGCGTTCGGCGAGGTCACGGTCGACGAAATCGGTCAGCGGATCGCATCCCAGCAACACGAGGGTGTCGATCCGCCCCGACGCGGCCGCCTCGAGGATGGCCCTCGCGCCGCCACCGTCGAAGGAGGGAACCCGGTCCCACCGGGCAGCGAACCATTCCTCGGCGTCGGCGCGTCGGACCCGGCCGGGGAGCAACCCCGGGGCCGCTCCGAGATCGATCGCTCCGTGCACGTTGGAACGACGGAGCGTGGAGAGGAAGCGCACGCCGGGGAGACCCTCCGCGAAGCGTGCCATTGCATCCACGACGGTCCCCGCGGAGTCGGCAACCGAGCTCCGGCCGACCGCAACCGTGACCGGTCCGCTCGCGTCGGCGAGCGCCCGACGCGCCGCGTCCAACGCGACCGCGTCGACGTCGGCCACGTCGGTAGCGACGGTGTTCGTGCCGAGCAGGGCCGCCGCAACCGCCGCCGCCTCACCCGGACGGTGCATCAGCCGATGCGCCGCGAGACCGTACAGCCCCGTCGCGTGGGGTCCGACCTCGATCAGGGTCACACCGTCGTTGAGCACCGCGTGACGGAGCCGGAGGAACAGGACTCCGAGCGACTCCTTGGGATCGGGACCCATCCAGATCACCGTTCCGCCCCGACGGCAGAGATCGTCGATCGTCGCCCGCGGCATCCCTGCCACGACGTCCGCGGGGAGACCGTCGCCGAGTTGCGCGTCGAAGTGGTCGGACCCGACCACTCCCTTGGCGAGCTTCACCCACGTAGAGGGATTCGTTGCTGAGCCGCGAACCACCGAGAACCGCGAAGCCCTCGGGGCCGTTCCGGTCGAGGCCCTCCTTGACGATCGCGGCCGTGCGATCGAGCGCCTCGGCCCACGAGGCCTCGACGAGTCCATCGTCGCGGCGGACGAGAGGGCCGCGCAGCCGTTCGTCGCTGTTCACCGCCTCATACCCGTAGCGGCCCTTGTCGCACAACCACGACCAGTTGACGGCATCGGCGTCGAGCCCGTTGTAGCGGAGCAGCTGGTTGCGCGAGCTCTGGACGGTGATACGACACCCCACCGAGCAGTCGGTGCAGGTGGAGGTGACCTCCTCGAGGTCCCACGGCCGCGCCTTGAACCGATACGGCACGGCCGTCAACGCACCGACAGGGCAGATCTGCACGGTGTTGCCCGAGAAGTACGACGTGAAGGGCTCGTCCGGGAAGGTGTTGACCTGGGTGAACGCGCCGCGGTCCATGAAGTGGATCAACGGGTCGCCTGCGACCTCGTCCGCGAAGCGGGTGCACCGGTCGCACAGGATGCAACGTTCACGGTCGAGGTTGACTGTGGTCGAGATGGGGATGGGCTTGCGGTAGTGGCGCTTCTCCTCGACCCAGCGCGATTCTCCCGGCCCGAACGACATGGTGTTGTCCTGAAGCGGGCACTCCCCACCCTTGTCGCACACCGGACAATCGAGCGGATGGTTGAGGAGGAGGTACTCGAGGACGCCGTCCTGCACCTTGCGAACGAGATCTGTCTCGGTCTGCACGACCATCCCGTCGGCACACTCGAGCATGCAGCTCGGCTGGAGCGCCGGTCCCCTGCCGGTATCAACCTCGACGAGGCACATACGACACATCCCGACCGCGTGCATACGCGGGTGGTAGCAGAACCTCGGGATGTGGGTGCCCGCCCGGTCGCAGGCGTCGATGAGCGGCTCACCCTTCTGCGCGACGACGGCCGACCCGTCGACGGTCAGGGTCACCGGAGTGTCCACGACGATGGGCTTGGGTGGCTCCGGCATCAGTTCACGGCCTCGCTCAGCGGGGCGGCACCCGAAGCCGCCGAAGGCGCAGCGAGCACCTCGATCGTGTCCCGCCGAGTGATCTTCGCCTCGAACTCGTGGCGGAACCTGCGGATCGCCGATGTGATGGGGGCCACCGACGACGGTCCGAGTGGGCAGATGGTGGTCTGCCGCGGTGGGAACGGGACGGCGTCGAGCCCTGCCGCGTCGTAGGAGGCGACGGGATACGGCCCGGGTGAGATGTTGTCGGCCACGTCGAGGAGGAGGTCGATGTCACTCGGGCGCCCATGACCGTCGGCGATGCGCAGCAGGATCCGCTCCTCCCAGGTCGTCCCCTCACGGCAGGGGGTGCACTTGCCGCAGGACTCCCGGGCGAAGAACCGCACCACCCTCAGACACGCGGTGACCGCGTCGGTGGTGTCGTCCATCACGACGATTGCCCCCGATCCGAGCATGGAACCGGCCGCTCCCACCGGTTTCGCCTCCAGCGGCAGATCGAGCTGTTCGGGAAAGAACCACGGCGCGGATGCGCCACCGGGGATGAACATCTTCAGCTCCCGGCCGTCACGGATTCCACCGCCGTAGCGCTCGTCGAAGAACAGCTCACGATAGGTGGGCGGGCCCTGGGGCACCTCGAACACTCCGGGCCGGTTCAAGTGGCCCGACAACGCGACCAGCCTCGTCCCCGGCGAGGTCTCCGAGCCGTACTGCTTGTAGCGCTCGACGCCGTGCACCATCAGCCACGGGAGGTTGGACAGCGTCTCGACGTTGTTGACGACCGTGGGCTTCATGTAGAGGCCCTTCGCGGCGGGAAAGTAGGGGGGCTTGAGGCGCGGCATCCCGCGGTTGCCCTCGAGCGACTCGATCAGTGCGGTCTCCTCACCAACGATGTAGGCCCCCGCGCCCCAGTGCAACACGACGTCGACACCGAAATCGCCACCCATGATGTTGCGCCCGACGTATCCCGCGGCATAGGCCTCGTTGAGCGCCGAGGCGATTCGCTCCTGCGCGTGGGCCATCTCGCCACGGACGTAGAGGAAGACCTGCGACGCACCGATCGCATAGGCGGCGATCACGCATCCCTCGATCAGCTGGTGGGGATCGCGCTCCATGAGGATCCGGTCCTTGTAGGTGCCCGGCTCCGACTCGTCGCCGTTCACCACGAGGTAGCGCGGCCACACACCGGGTGGACAAAAGCCCCACTTGACCCCAGCGGGGAAGCCGGCACCTCCACGCCCCAACACCGTCGCCGCCTTCACCTCGTCGGCGACCTGCATCGGCGACTTGGCCAGCGCCGCGGCCAGACCTTCGTATCCGGGGTAGCTGCCCGACCGGCGGTAGCCCTCGATCGTGTGGCCGTCCTCGACGCTCCAACGGGAGCTCACGATGTTGCAGGGGAGTGCCGCGTCGGTGGTCTGGGCGCTCATGAGGGCGCTCCCTTTCCGTCGGTCGGGTCGGCACCGGCCGCACGCTCGGCCGCCTCACGAGCGGCCGCGAGGTACGCGGGTTCGGTCTGCCCCTCCACCGGGTGGATCCCGGCGCGGCGGTCCTCGGGGATGTGCTGACGGACGAGGCCGAGGGTCCCGTGGTCGGGAATGTCGTCGCGACGGCCCGACCGGATCTCGGCGACGACCTCGTCGAAGGCCTCGTTGGTGACCCGGTGGAAGTAGCGGTAGTTGATCTGACAGGCGGGGGCCTCGGTGCACGCAGCGATGCACTCGACATCCTCCAGCGTGAACATGCCGTCGGGAGTGGTGGAGCCGGGTGGGACACCGAGGGTCTGCGCCGCGTGGGCCAGGAGCTCCTCTCCACCGACCAACTGGCAGGAGATGTTGGTACAGACGTTGACGACGTAGCGCCCGACCTCGTCGCGCTTGAACATCTCGTAGAACGACGCCGTGCCGAGGACCTCCGCCGGTGTCACGCCGACCAGTTCGGCGATGTGACGTATCGCATCGTCCGTGAGGTAGCCGTCCTGCTCCTGGGCGAGGTGGCACAGCGGAATGGTCGCGGACTTCGGCCGCGGGTAATGCGAGACGATCTCCCGCGCCAGCCGTTCGTTGTCCGGTGTGAGCCGGGCCATCAGCGATCGACCTCCCCCATGATCGGGTCGACGGAACTGATGATCGCGACGGTGTCGGCCACCAGTGAGTCCGCCATCAGGTGGGGCAGGGTCTGGAGGTTGACGAAGCTCGGTCCGCGGATGTGCATGCGGTAGGGGACCGCCGAACCGTCCGAGACGAGATAGCAACCCAACTCCCCGCGGGGCGACTCGACGGCCACGTACACCTCCCCCTCGGGCACCTTCACTCCCTGGGTGAAGATCTTGAAGTGGTGGATCAGCGCCTCCATCGACTGGTCGATGCGCAGTCGCGGTGGAGGCGTGACCTTCTTGTCCTGGACCCGGTAATCACCCGCGGGCATCCGGTCGAGGATCTGGTGCAGCATCCGGATCGACTCGTGGATCTCGGCCAGTCGGATCGAGTACCGGTCGAAGCAGTCGCCGTATGACCCGACGATGACGTCGAAGTCCAGTTCGTCGTAGCGCAGGTAGGGATCGTCACGGCGCAGGTCCCATGCGAAACCGGTGGAGCGGAGTATCGGTCCGGTGGCGCCGAGCGCGATCGCCTCCTCGGCGGTGATCACTCCCACGCCCTGGAGGCGTTCCCGCCAGATCGGTTGACCGGTGAGCAGCGTGTCGAACTCGTCCAGTCGGCCCGGGAGCGTGTCGAGGATGCGCAGCGCAGCATCGCGCCAACCGTCGGGGAGGTCCGCCGCCACGCCCCCGACGCGGATGTAGTTGTGGTTCATCCGGAGGCCGGTGACCATCTCCAGGAAGCGCAGCACCTCCTCCCGCTCACGCCAGCCGTAGAGCATCATCGTGACGGCACCGAGGTCCATGCCGTTGGTCGCCATGAACAGCATGTGCGAGGCGATGCGGTTCATCTCACACATCAGCATGCGGATCCATTGCGCACGCTCCGGGACCTCGACCCCCAGCAGTTCTTCCGCGGCCATCGAGTAGACGAGCTCGTTGAACAAGGGGGACGCATAGTCCATGCGGGTGACGTTCGTACAGCCCTGTGTGTAGGTGAGTTCCTCCCCGGTCTTCTCCATGCCGGTGTGCAGGTAGCCGATCACCGGCTTGGAGCGGCGGACGACCTCACCCTCCATCTCGAGTACCAGACGCAACACACCGTGGGTCGACGGGTGTTGGGGACCCATGTTCATGACCATCCGGTCACTCTCGGGCTGGTAGCCCGAACGCTGTTCGGCCTCGGTCTCGCTCATCCGCAAGACGGCGGAATCGCCGGTCAGACGCTCGACCGCCGCGTCGAGGCGCTCGACCGCCTGCCGGGGTGAGAGTCCCGGCAGGTGACCCGTGAGCGCCTCGCGGCCGTCGGAGGAAACCGCGCTTTCGGATTCGGTGACGGAGGTCGTCGCGCTCATCGGATCACCGCGCCGTCGTCGCAGCGGGCGTGAACTGCACGGGAATGCGACCCGAGTCGTAGTCCTTCCGCAACGGGTGCCCGTCCCAATCGTCGGGCATCAGGATGCGGGTCATGTCGGGATGGCCGTCGAAGCGGATGCCGAACATGTCGAAGGCCTCGCGTTCGGGCGCCTCCGCCCCCGGATGCACGCTGCACAGCGACGGGACGCGGCAGTCGTGTTCGGGCACCTGCACGCGGATCCGAAGACGGGTCCGCTCCCGGTGGTTCAGCAGGCCGATCACCACCTCGAACCGCTCGCCCTCCAGGCCCGGTGGAAGGTCGTGACGCCCCGGATGGGTGAGATAGTCGACACCGCAGACGTCGACGCATTGCCAAAAGCCCTCCCCGCGCAGGGTCGTCACCAACTCCACGAGCTCCGAACGCTCGCAGAACAGGACGGTCTGGCCCCCGTGACGAGTGACCAAGGCCCCGTGAAGGGTTTCCGGTTCGACCGCGACATCGGCCGATCCGCCGTTCGTGGTGGCGGCTTCGTCGGTCACGAGCGAGCTCCGAGCATCGCCCCGCCCGCGGTCTGACCGTCGAGTTGATCGACGACGAGCGACGCCCCGCCCGCCGACTCGTCGCGGCGCTTGAGGATCTCGCCCGATTCGATCTTCGCGTGGAGGGTGAGGATCGCGTGGATCAGCGTCTCAGGACCCGGAGGACAACCGGGCGCGTACACGTCGACCGGCACGACCTGGTCGACGCCCTGGACGATCGCGTAGTTGTTGAACATCCCTCCGGTCGATGCACACACCCCCATCGAGATCACCCATTTGGGTTCCATCATCTGGTCGTAGATCTGGCGGAGGACCGGTGCCATCTTCTGGCTCACCCGACCCGCGACGATCATGAGATCCGCCTGCCGGGGCGATGCCCGGAAGACCTCCATCCCGAAGCGCGCGAGGTCATAGTGCGACCCGCCGGCGCCCATCATCTCGATCGCGCAGCACGCGAGGCCGAACGTCGCCGGCCAACAGCTCCTTGCACGGGACCAGTTCACGAGACGCTCCAGCGAACCCGTCAGCACGTTGTGCTCGAGCCCGGCGAAGCCCTCGTCCGCCAGCCCCATCAGGCGGCTTCCGTGCCGACCGGCGAGTCACCCGCGGTGGCGGCCACCTCGTGTTGCTCGGTTACCGCCTCCTCGGGCGTGACCCGGTCGTCGAGCCCGACGCGACGTACCGTGGACCGCGACGTCCTGGCGGCATCGACGGCGAGACCGCTGGTACGAACGTGCTTCAGCGGGCCCCAGTCGAGCGCTCCGTTCGCCAGGAGATAGAGGAACGAGGCGAACACCCCGACCGCGAACTCGACCACCGCGACGAGACCGAAGGCTCCGAGGCGGTCGAACACGGGGGTGAAGGGGTAGAGGAACACCACCTCGATGTCGAAGATGATGAAGATCATCGCGACGAGATAGAACTTGACCGGAAAACGCTGAGGGGGCTCGCTCTGCTCGACGATGCCGCACTCGTAGGGCGAGACCTGTGCCTCGGTGGGCCGCGGGGGGTTCAGCAACCGCGACGCCGCGAGACTGACGGCGGCGAACAACGCCACCAATACCAGCATCACGACGATCGGCAGGTACTGACCCACGGGCGGTCTACGTCCCCGCTCCGCTGAACGCCGACCGCGCCGCCATCGCGTTCTTGTCCCGATAGTGCAGCATCGTGGTCACGACCGCGAACAGCAGGAGGTTGACACACGCGAACACGAACGGGATGAAGCGACGGTTTCCCAGGTTCCGCACCAGCCCGACCGTGACGTCGCCCGCCGCGGGGTCGGGTGTGGCCGCCGGCGGCGTCTCACCGTCGGCCACCGTGGCGTGCTGCGCCTTGACCACCGTCACCGCCGCCAGGAGCTTGGGGTTCTTCAGTTCGACGGTGGTGGCGACCCGGTGCCAGGCCTGCTTGATGCTCGAACGCTCGATGATCGGATCACAGGGTTCCTTGCCGCCGTAGTAGAACACGTCCTTGACGATGTAGGCGGCGACCGGCGCGTTGTCGGGGTAGATCTTCTGGGCGACGAGTTGGGCATCGGCGGCCGCTGTCGCATCACCGCGGCGAGGGTCCGACTCGGTGAGAAGGCACCAGCCGTTGAGCGGGCCGTCGATCTTCTCGCGGAGCTCGACCGACTGCCGGCGCACCTCGTCGACGAGCCGCTGCCCGCCGTCCGCGATGGTCGCCGCGACCTGCGGATCGTCTGCCAGCAATGCGGCAGCGTCGGTCCGCGCCTTTCGGGCAAGCGGTTCGAGGTCGGCGGAATGCGCGATCACCCAGGGCTGCACGACCGTCTTCAGCTTGGTGAGCGTCGCCGGGTGGTACTCCTTGCCCTCGGAGCCCAACGCCATCGCGTGCAGGAGGGGATACTGATCGAGCAACTTCTCGGGGTCGGGGAGGGTCGCCTCGGGTGGTAGCGTTGAAGTGGTCGTCGACGAACTGGGTGTCCCGTGAGAGGTTGATGTCGGTGACCACCCATGCGGGGTCGCGGCCCTTCCAGCCGATGCCGTAGATCACCCACACCGACGACAGGAGGAACATCCATCCGAACAACGCGGCCAGGATGACGAGCAGCCCCAGACGCGCCCCGAGGTTCGTCATCAGGATCGTGTAGATCGAACCGGCGAGCACCACCGTACCGACGAGCACGACGAGGATGCCGCGGATCGTCGGGTCGAAGGCGATCGCCCCGATCATGGCGAGCCCGCCCATCACTGACCTCCTGCTGAGGCAGCCGCCGTCTCCGCGGCTTCGGCGGGTGCCGTGGTAGTGGGGGTGGGCTGCGCCGCGGCGGCGACCCGCAGGTCGGGTCGCTCCGTAGAGAGGTTTCGGTGTAGGTGATGACGGCCCAGACCTGCTCGGGACTCAACATCCCGACCTGGCCGAACTTGCGCACGTCATCGGGCTGCTGATCGTTGGCGTTGGTGCCGAACCCCGGCATCCGACCGGTGCCGAGGCCCATCGACCCGTACTGCTTGCCCTCCTCGCTGCCGTTGGAGACGAGGGCGAACTGCTGTTTCTCGGTGAGGACGTTCTCGATGCCGATGAGGTTGAACGCGAAGCGTCCCCGCGCCGTCGACGACACCGGCTCCCACGGCTCACCGAAGGAGAACCCCGGAACGTGGCAACGGGCACACGCATAGCTGTCGGTGTCGGTGTTGGGATCGTTGAGATAGAAGAGGATCTCACCGAGCCGCAACTCGTCGTGCTTGGCGAGACGCGTGAACTCGGCCGACGTGGGGTCGGTCACCTTCCTGTTGGCCGCACGAACCTCGATCATCCGGTCGTACAGGCCGGGATCGGCGGCCTTGACCGCATCATCGACGGCCTTGCGCATCTGGGTGGGCGTCAGCTGGACGGTCCACAGATACTGGATGACGTTGTGCAACTGCTGGTCGGTGTTGGGGCCACCACCCGCAATGCCCCAGGCCGGCATCGGCGTGCCGGGGCGACCGTAGGTGAGGATGTCCATCACCTCGGCGGTGGAGAAGCGATAGAGCACCGTCTGGAGTCCCGGAGCCGTCCATGTGACCTTCTTGACGTACTTGCCGTTCTCGTCGGTGATGACGTAGCTCGCCGAACCACCGGCGGCGTTGGTGCCGTGGCAGTTGACGCACTGCGCGCCGGTCGTGAACATCTCGAGGCCGCGCTCGGCGAACAACTCGCGGTAGTGCTCGACGGCACCACTCTCCCGGCTCGGCTCCGCCAGCCAGTACAGCGGCAACACGACCGCCACGACGGCCAGCAGCCCGAGTGAGGTCCACAGCGCCTTGTTGAGTTTGGGCCCCTCGAGCTCCTCGTCGGGCAGGTAGGGCTTGCGGTTCGGCGCCAACTCGATCTCCGAACCGAGCTCGCGCCGACCCTTGAAGATCTGGGTGAAGACGAAGAATGCACCACCCACGAGGATGACCGCCGCGATCACGTAGGCGATCGAGCGCTGCGTGGTCATGAGAGCGATCATCGCCGAGGCCTCCGGTCGAGCGCCGCGGGGCGGCGGGCGGGTGACAGGGCTGGTGCCATGGGGTGGGTTTCCTTGTTCGATCCGTGCATCGTCGAAGTGGTGGGGCGTGTCAGACGCAGTGGGGACCCTCGGCCTCCTGGCCGGTGGTGTTGGTACCGATCGGCGGGCCCTGCACGATGGCGCCGGTGTTGACGGTCAGCACACCGTCGGAGGAGACCTCCATCGCGAACCGGTCGAGCCCCCGTGGCGCCGGGCCACCTTTCTTCTCGCCCACGTGGTTGTACTGCGAACCGTGACACGGACACTCGAACCACTTGGACGTAAGGCAGGCCGGTACTCGACAACCGAGGTGCACACACTTCTGGTACAGCGCGAGCACACCCTTCTCCATACCGGGCCAACAGGGCTGGGTCCCGTAGACGACCTTGCCCTTGGCCAGCGCCGTCTCGGGGTACTCCACCAACCACATACGGCCTTCGGGCATGTACAGGAACCCGCTGGCCGCCTCGATCTGGGACTTGAGATCCGCGATCTTGCCGACCCGGAGCTTCGAGCCGAAGCCACCGACCCCGGTGGGCCACAGGAACGCCGTGAACGCCGCCGCGGCGAACGAGCCGATGGCCAACAACATCATGTTGATGATCGAGCGGTTGAGGAACTGCCGCCGGGTGACGCCGAGGGTCTCGGGGTCGGGCGGGACCCACACCATCGGAGCGGATGAGACCGTTGCGACCGCCGGAGCCCGGTCCGCCACGGCGGCCCGTTCGACGGCCCGACCGGTCGGAGCCGATGCCGTCACGGAGCCACCGACCTCGGCCTTGCGCCGTGCGTCACGGTCGCGCCGCAGCGTCTCCCTGCTGAGCTGTCCCGTCGCCGAGCTCGCGTCGGTCCGCCGCGCCGCGCCGGCGACGAGCGCGATGGCGGCGAGTACCAGGACGACGATGGCGATGACTACGGGCGCGGACATGGGACACCTCGGTGCGGGGACGACGCGGGACGATGGGAGGACACGGGTCGGAGCATCACAGATCGAAGAACAGGCCGTCGCGCCACGGCAACGTGAAGTTGAAGCCGGGGCCCCGGAAGAACGAACCGATCATCACCAACACCGTCCAGAACATCAGGTGCACCGTCATGAGCGAGATGGCGAACTTGCGGTCCTCGGGCCGGTTGGACGGGTTCTTGTCGACGTAGGGCGCAAGGATCAACAAGAAGATGCCCATACCGGGGATGGTGACGCCGGCGACCATCGGGTGGAACATCGTCAACAGTTCCTGGAGGCCCAGGAAGTACCACGGTGCCTTGGAGGGGTTGGGCGTCTTGTTGACGTCGGCCAGCTCGAGGAGGGGAGCGTTCACGAAGATCGAGAAGATCGTCGCGAAGGCGGTGACGAAGAGCGCGGCCGCGAACTCGATGATCAGGAGGTGGGGCCAGGTGTGCACCTTGTCCTGCGGCTTGGACTTCACGTCCTGGATCGACCCCGACTTGACGACCGTCAGAAGGCGCTGGGTGTGCCCGCCCGGACCCGCGGAGGTCGGGATGGACGGTGCGGCCACGGCACCACCTCCTCCCGCGGGTGCCACCGTCGCCACGGAACCACCGCCGTCGGACGCTGCCGCGTCGCCACCCGCCTTGCGGGACTTGGCGGCCTTGGAGCGCTCGAGCAGGTGCGCGGGGATGCGACCGTCGCCGGCCGACGCCGCGGGAGCAGCCGATTCCGCGGCGGCGGGTGCATCACCGCCGGACTTTGCGGCGGCCTTCTCCTTCGCGGCCTGTGCCCGCTTGAGGAGGTGTTCGGGTATTTCGGTCATTGCGTCCCTCTCCTCGTCGACCTACAGCGGTCCCGAGATTCCGCCGTCCTTGCGAACACGCCAGAAGTGAATCGCCATGAAGATGACGATGATGAACGGGAAGAACAAGACGTGTAACACGTACCATCGCAGCAGGGTGTTGCTGCCGATCTCGGCACCCCCGAGGAGCACGAAGCGCACCTGTCCACCGAGCACCGGCGTGTAACCCATCATGTTGGTACCCACCGTCACGGCCCAGAGCGCGAGTTGGTCCCAGGGCAGCAGGTAGCCGGTGAACGACAGCAACAGCGTGAGGGTCAGCAGGATCACGCCGATGACCCAGTTGAACTCCCGCGGAGCCTTGTAGGCCCCGTGATAGAACACGCGCGCCATGTGCAGGAACACCGAGAGGACCATCAGGTGCGCGCCCCATCGGTGCATGTTCCGCACCAGGAGACCGAAGGTCACCGAGGTCTGCAGGGCGTAGATGTCGTCCCAGGCGTTCACCGCGGTCGGGCGGTAGAAGAACATCAGGAAGATCCCGGTGACCGTGAGCAGGATGAAGATGAAGAAGCTCAGACCACCGAGGCACAGCGTGTAGCTCACCTTCACCGCGTGGCGCTTCACCTTTACCGGGTGCAGGTGGTACAGCACCGAGTTCATGATGACGTAGGAGCGGTTTCGCGGGCTGTCGGAGTAACCCTTGCGGAAGATGGACCCCGGTCGGAAGATCGAGTTCCAAGCCTGGCTCTCCTGAACCTGCTCGTTGAGATTGCTGACTGCCTGCTGGGCCCGTTGCAACGGGCTTCCCTGCATGGTCTTTGCCACGGAGCTGACTCCTGATTCCGTTCCGTTGACTTCGCCGGGCCTCAGCCCAACCTCATCCCGTAGCCGTAGCCATGGGAGTTCGTACGCGCGTGCGGGTCGCCGGCCGCCGATGGGTCGCCGACCTTACCCATGATGATCACCCCGGTCGGACACCGGTCGACGCAGAGCGCACAACGGGTGCAGACGTCGTCGTCGATGAGGAACACGACGTGGTCGCTCGGATCGAGGCCGGGTTGGTCGACGCCGAGCGCCTCGTCGATCACATCGGTGGTGACCATGTGGATGCACTTCCACGGGCAGATGTCGACGCAGCCCTCGCACATGATGCACTCGGACTGGTCGATGTGGATGAACTGCTTGGGCTTGACCGCCCGGGCGAGGTAGTCGGCGTCGACCTCCTGCAGGACGTAGTCGACCCTGAACTCGGGCATCGGCGGGTTGGCATCGGTGGTGGCCATGGCGGATCAGCTCCTTCCCGTGACCAACGGGCGACCGTATGCGGAGGTGGTCTCCACCGCCTTGGTCGGCTCGTTGCGCTTGTTCCAGAACGAACAGGCCCAGATGAAGCCGCCGAGCCCGACCACGTACAGGACCACGGCGAGCACGTCGCGCAGGATCTGCTTGTGGATGACGATGGGGAACGACTGCAGCGCCTTCCACCAGGTCCAGGTGGAACCGTGGCCGATGATGATCTTGTCGGGACGCCAGGCGAGCTCGGCGTCCGCCCAGTTGAGGAACTCGTGGGGGACGACGCCGTAGAGCCAGAACAGCAGCAGGAACACGTACACCGCCGCGACCATCGCCTCGCCCCAGGTGAGCGACGCCCCCGCCTTGCGTCGATCGGCGACGATGAAGAAGGGCACGAGCAACACCATCAGCAACACGACCGAGAGGATGTAGCGGGTGCTGATGACCTTCGCGTTGTCGAAACGGCCCCGGGCGTTGCCGTCGGCGAACCACACCAGCAGTGCCGTACCGATCGGTAGGACCAGGAACGCAGCGACGATGGCGCCGTACACCTTGCCTGCAACGGTGCTGATCTTCACCTCGGCACGTCTCCTCTGTTCGACCGGTGCCCGGTCAGGTGTTCGGTGGCGCCCCCGCAACCGCGGGGCCGCTGGCCGGTTGGCCGCTCGTGAACGTTCTCACAATCTACCGGGCCGGATGGCCCGTACTGCATTGGCTGGTTTATCACGCCGGACCGCCCGTGGGCACAATCCGCGGCGATCCGAGATGCCCCGCCGAGGCGGGGTCACCGATCCTCCGCACCCGACCGTCCACGTGACGGCACACGCTCTTTGTCGCCGGCGCCGGGGCCGGGCCTACACTGCCGAGGGTTCCACCCGGACCGCCGAACTGTTGCCGGAGGCAGCGTTGACCGAAGTTCCCGAGCACCTGTTGGCCCGCAGCCGCGCCCGCCGATCCGGCGGCGCCGCGACGCCTGCCGCCGAGTCCCCCGCCGACACCCCCGCGTCCACCACCGCATCGGCCGCGCCCGCGGCGTCGGCAACCCCTGCGGCCCCGGCACCGGCCCCCAAGAAGGAGGAGCCGAAGCTCCCCTGGGTCGAGGCCGCCAACGCCCGACCGAAGATGCCCGTGTGGGCGGTCGCCGGCCTGGTGCTGCTGCCGATCTGGGCATTGTCCTACGCGTTCACCAACGATCCGCCCTCTCCCAAGACGGCCGGGCCGCTCACCACGGGCGCGACCGTGTTCGGCAGCAGTTGCGCGGCGTGTCACGGCGCTACCGGTGGCGGCGGCGTGGGACCCCAGCTCTCTGCCGGCGCAGTATTGCGCGAGTTCCCCAAGGTGGAGGACCAACTCCGCTGGGTGATGCTCGGCACCGCCGGATTCAAGGCGGAGGGCACCAAGACCTTCGGTGCGAGCAAGAAGTCGGTCGACGCCGGCGGTGTCATGCCGTCGCAGATCGCTCTTCCATCCGACGAGCTGCTCGCCGTCGTCCGCCATGAGCGCGACACCCTGTCGGCGGAGAAGTACGACAAGGCCGCATGGGACGCTGCGGCCGAGGCGCTCGTCAACGACAAGAACTCCGCCGTGTCCACCAAGGCCAAGGAGTTCAAGGCGATCATCGACGCCTGGACCGAGTAGGCGTCGCCGTCATTGGGGTCGGCCACTCGGAGTCCACGTCGGCGGCTCACGGTGCTCGCCCTCGTCGGGCTCGCGTCGTTCGCGGTCGTGGCGTGCGGAACCGACCGCAGCATCACGTCGGCGGGTCTGGACCAGGTGGCGCCGACCCGCCAGGACATCGCCCGTGGAGCGGGGATCCGCTTTCCCACTTCGACCCGCGACTTCCGTCTGACGCGCATCGGGCGGGGCCAGATCGACGTGTCGTTCGTGGTTGCAACCGGCGACGTGGACGCGTTCACCGCGGGGAGCGGTGTGCGGTTGACACCTGGTCGCCGGGCGATCACGCACGCATCCCCGTTGTGGGACGTCGCGGTGAAGGGACCGGTCTCGGGCGGGTCGTCCGCCTACCGGACCGTGGTGCGCAACGTGGAGGCCGTCCCCGACGGCACGACCACGACCATCCGCCTGTCGATAGTGCCTCGGGACTGACCCCCGAGTTGGTGCCGATCCCGCCGGAACGTCTGTCGGAGCCCGGGTCGCTCCGATGACCTGGTCGCGCGCTCGACCTATCGGACCGCCGGATCGCCGAGGGTGGCCACGGGCAGGCGGAACGCCCGATGACCCGATGCCTTCAACGCCAGGAGATCACCTGCCGCCTGGGCCCGCTTCAATTCGCCGAAGGTGAACGGGCGCCCGGGAATGGCGACGTCGGGCACTCCGACGTCTGTTCCCTCGAACTGGACCACGACGATCCGCGAGGGCCCGCCCTTGTGGAGTTGACCGGTCGAGTGGAGGAACCGAGGCCCGTACCCCAGGGTCGTCGTCGCTCCTGTCCGAGCGGCAATCCGCGCCCGGAAGGCCTGCGCCTCGGCACCGAGGAGGCCGTCGGGATCGACGAACGCGCACACGGCCACCGTGTCGTCATCGCCGATCGAACCGAACACCTCCTCCGGTGTGGCCTCCGCGGGATCGGCGACGGCCGCGCCGCCCAACAGGTCGCGCGCCGCCTGTTTCGCCGCCTCGACGTCGGGCTGGTCGAAGGGATTGATCCCCAACACCCGGCCCACCACGGAGATCGCGAACTCCCACAGGACCACATGCGCCCCCAGGTCGGTCGGCTCCTCGAGAGAGAGCTCCACCATCGGCGCGCCGCAACGACGCAAGGCCGGGGCGTCCACGTCGCCGATGGTGACGATGAGCCGGCGCTCGGGATTGGCGACGATCGCGTCGACCGGCTCGCCCACCACGGGGATGACACCCTTGCCGTGCTTGCCGGTGGACTCGGCCACGAGCTGCTCCAACCACAGCCCGAACGAGGCCACCGACGGGTCGACGACGATCGTCAGTTGTTCGCGCCCGGACAACGCGGCCTCCGCGACGGTGGCGCCGAGCCACAGGCCCACACCCGCCGTCGCGTCGTCGTCACGCGGCTCGAGGACCTCCAACATGTCGAGGCCCGCCTCGAGCATCGCGGCACCGTCGGCCCCGCAGAACGCCGCGGGGACCATTCCGAACAGCGACAACGCGGCGAACCGACCGCCGATGTCGGGATCGTTCTCGAAGACCCAGCGGAACCCCCGCTCACGAGCGAGATCGCCCAGCTCGGAACCGGCGTCGGTGATCACCGCGAAGCGTCCGGGATCGCCGGACCGCTCCCAGAACAAGTCGAGATGCGATCTGGTCTCCAGGGTCGTCCCCGACTTGGACGCTGCGATGTGCATCGTGGAGGCCGGATCGGTCTCGTCGAGCACCCGGCCGATCGCACCGGGATCGGTGCTGTCCAGAACCCGCAACCGAGGATGCCGGCCGTCGCCGTTGAAATGCCGAGCGAGCACCTCGGGAAACAACGACGATCCGCCCATTCCCATCACCACGAGGTCGGTTACCTCACCGATCAACGCCTCGCCCAGCTCGACCAGGTCGCTCCACCGGTCCAGCGACTCCCGTGGAGCGTCGAACCAGCCCATCCGGTTCGCGATCTCGGTCGGTTCGGCGCCGAACAGGGTGAAGTCCCTGTCGAAGAGTCGTCGCGCGACGCCGTCCGAGTCCAGGTCGGACACGGTTGCCTCGACCGCGCCTTCGAGGTCGCCGAGTTGGTAACGGGCGCTGATCATTTCGAGAACCTCCTCGGGCGCCCCGTCACCCAGGGCCTACACACGATCGCGGGCGAGTTCGTTCGCCACGTCGTGGGCGGCCTCGATCGTACGGTCGATGATGGCGTCGGTGTGCGAGAGCGACGGGAACATGACCTCGTAGGGTCCGGGAGCGAAGGCGATACCCCGAGCGAGCATCGCGTGGAACCAGGGCGCGTAGGCCCCGGTCGCCACCGATCGCCGTGCGTCGTCGTGGTCGACCGGGGCCACCGCCCCGAAGAAGAGGCCCACGAGCGGCCCGTAGCGCGGACGGTCACCGCGAGCCCGGCGGCGGCGAACGCCGCGCCGAGGCCCGAGCGAGGCGGGACGCGGTCCGCTCCAGCGTCTCGTACACATCGGGCGTCAGGCGCCGGAGGACCGCGAGCCCGGCCGCGGTCGCCAGCGGGTTCCCCGACAGAGTGCCGGCCTGATAGACGCCGCCGAGCGGTGCGAGATGCTCCATGATCTCCCTGGTGGCTCCAAAGGCGCCCATCGGGAGGCCACCTCCGATGATCTTTCCGAAGGTCCACAGATCGGGCCGCACCCCCTCGCGGGCGGTAACACCGCCGATGTGGACCCGAAAGCCGGTGATGACCTCATCGAAGATCAACAGTGCCCCCACGCGGTCGCACTCGGCGCGCAGCGCCGGGAGAAGGCCCTCCAACGGAGCGATCAGGCCGGTGTTGGCGGCCACCGGCTCGACGATGAGCGCGGCGACCCTGTCGTCGAGGACCGGCACGACGTTCCACGGCACGACCACCGTGTCCGCCACGGCACCTGCGGTGACCCCCTCCGAACCGGTCAGACCGCGGTCGGCCACCCCCGATCCGCCCTCCGCGAGCAGACCGTCCGAATGGCCGTGGTAGTGCCCGGCGAACTTGACCACGACATCACGCCCCGTAACGCCCCGGGCGAGCCGAACCGCCGACATCGTCGCCTCGGTACCCGAGGACACGAGGCGCACCTGGCCCATACCCGGCACGCGCTCACACAGCGCCTCGGCCAAGAGGACCTCCCCGGGAGTCGGTGCGCCGTAGGTCGAACCATGCGACAACGCCTCGACCACCGCGGCCGCGACACCCGGGTCACCATGGCCGAGAATCGACGCTCCGTAGCTCTGCACGTAGTCGACGTACCGGTTCCCCTCGACGTCGGTGACGTAGGCCCCGTTCGCGTCGGCGACGAAGTAGGGCGTCCCTCCCACCGACCCGAACGAGCGGACCGGACTGTTCACACCACCCGGGATCGCGGCGACCGCAC
The DNA here is from genome assembly GCA_041394325.1 of Microthrixaceae bacterium. GTDB lineage: Bacteria > Actinomycetota > Acidimicrobiia > Acidimicrobiales > Microtrichaceae > JAWKIJ01. Next base: position 1,103,858 of record JAWKIJ010000001.1, on the reverse strand, counting down.
GGCGATACCACTCCGCGTTGTCGGTCCGGCTCCGGTCGGTACCCGACCGGTTCATCGCCGCTCACCCTTCAACCGCGTCGCGGCGTCCTTGGCGAAGTACGTCACGATCATGTCGGCTCCGGCGCGCTTGATGCAGACGAGTTGTTCCATCGCGACGGCCCCACCGTCGATCCAGCCGTTCTCATCGGCGGCCTTGACCATCGCGTACTCACCCGAGACCTGGTAGGCCGCGATCGGCACCCGGGTCACCTGGCGGGCCGCTGCCACGATGTCGAGGTTCGGTCCCGCGGGTTTGACCATCACCATGTCGGCACCCTCGGCGACGTCGAGCAGAACCTCCGCGACGGACTCCCGGGCGTTGCGCACATCCTGCTGGTAGGTCGCCCGGTCACCCCCGTCCGCTATGGAGACGTCGACCGCGTCCCGGAACGGTCCGTACAACGCCGAGGCGTACTTGGCCGAATAGGCGAGGATCGAGACGTCCACGAACCCCGCGGCATCGAGCGCACCGCGGATCGCCGCGACCTGATGGTCCATCATTCCCGACGGTGCCACGACGTGAGCGCCCGCCGATGCCTGGGCGACCGCCACCTCCCCGTAGCGCACCAGCGTCGCGTCGTTGTCGACTCGACCGTCCCCGGTGAGGACACCGCAGTGGCCGTGGTCGGTGTACTCGTCGAGGCACAGGTCGGCGATCAGCACGATCTCGTCGTCGAAACGCCGACGCAGACGACCCAACGCCCTCTGGACGATCCCGTCGGCGTCCGACGCACCCGACCCGATGGGATCCTTCACGAGCGGTACGCCGAACAGCATCACGGCAGGTACCCCGAGGTCGACCAACTCGGCCACCTCTGCCTCCAGGGAGTCGAGGTCGAGTTGGGCGACACCGGGCAACGACGGGACAGGGACGGGAGCGTCGATGCCCTCGCGGCAGAACAGGGGCGCGATCAGGTCGTCGACGCGGAGGTGGTGTTCGGCGACCAGACGACGCATCGGGGCGGTCGTCCGAAGACGACGGAGCCGCTGCCCCGATTCGGGTGCAACGGTGGAATCTCGGCGACCATCCACGCCCGGAGCGTATCGGACGGTCTCGGCCGCTCCTTGACGGTTCATCGGGGACATCGCCGATCGCGCCGCACCTTCGGTCCGCCCCGCAGCACCCGCGCGAGGCGGCCACATCGGCTACGCGGGTGCCCACTCGAAGAGTCGGACGACTCAATCGCTTCAGGTCGCCGGGTGGCCCGACGAAGGAACGACCATGAAGCCCTTCACCGTCGCTGCGATCGCCGCGCTGGCACTCACGGCCTGCGCGCCGGCGCCTCGGCCCGGCGACCCCACTCCCAGCACAGGGTCCGCACCGGTCGCCGCACCTCCCGCGCCCGGCCCCGGCAGTCCCGTGATCGGGGCCTTCTCGGCCTCCGCGACCGCCGCACCGTCACCGTTGACCACCGCGCTCCGCTGGGACGTGTCGGATCCCGACGGCGACGCGCTGCAGTGTGTCCTCCACCTCGACGACGGCTCCGAAGACCAGGTCGTCAACGGATGCGACAGCGGCGACAGCCGCGCCCGCACGATCACCGCGACCGGAGCGCGAACCGCGACCCTGAGCGTGACCGACGGCGGTACGACCGTGTCGAGTTCGTTGCAACTGAACGTCGCCGCTCCCTCGGTCGATCCGTTCGGCATCACGCTGCGGTTGTCACCTGGGATGACCGCCGAGCAGAGCGCCGCGTTCGACACGGCCGCCAACCGCTGGGACCGCATCGTGCGAACCGGGCTGGCGGATCAACCTCTGAGCTTCGCGGCCAACTACTGCGCCGACGGGCTCGACGCGTACAGCGGAACCGTGGACGACCTCCTCATCGATGTGCTGGTTCGCAACATCGACGGCCCGGGCGGAATCCTCGGTCAGGCGGGCCCGTGCCTCCTCCGGGGCGGAGGCGGGCTGCCCGTCTACGGGATCATGGTGTTCGACAGTTCCGATCTCACGAGCCTCCAATCGCAAGGTCTGCTCGTGGACACGATCACCCACGAGATGGGCCACGTGCTCGGGATCGGCACCGTGTGGAACGCCTCGGACACCTCGGGACTCGGTTCCGCCAACCCGTTGTTCACGGGACCCGTCGCCGGTGCCGCGTACAACGCCCTCGGCGGCAGCGGAGCCGTTCCCCTGGAGAACACCGGGGGATCGGGTACCGCCGACTCACACTGGCGGGAGAGCGTCTTCGGCACGGCGCTGATGACCGGATGGATCGACACGAGCAACCAGCTCAGCACCATCAGCGTCGGCGCCCTAGCGGACATGGGCTACGGCGTCGACCTGTCGGCGGCGGACCCGTACACCCTGCCCGCGCCGAGCCTCCTGAGCAGTGTCAGGGGCCACGGCGACCCGACGTCGCAGCGGGCGACGACCGAGTTGGTCACCCCGAAGGGGGAGGTGACAACGACCTCACCAGCGCCGCGACGAGACCATCGAGATCGTGCGGATCGGCCTGCACCACACGGTCGAAGGCTCCATCGGCACTCGCCGCGGTGATCGGCCCGATCGCGACCGCCGTCGGAGGGCGCCTATCGCGGGGCACCGCCGCACAGAAGGCGGTCGCGGCGGACGAGCTCGCGAACGCGACGGCGTCGGCCGACGCGATCGACGTCATCGAGTCGGAACCGATCTCGGCAGGGAGCGTGTCGTAGACCCCCGGGTCGTCCACCGCCCATCCCGCGGAGCGAAGGCCCTCCACGAGCACCGGACGCGCCCTTGCCGAGCGGGGCACCAGGACGCGGGCACCACCCTCCGGAGCCGTTGGAAACTCATCGAGGAGGCCCTCGGCGACATAGCGTTGGGGAACGAGGTCGGGCACCAACCGAGCCGCCCGGAGTACCTCGGCGGTACCGGGACCGACCACGGTGAGGCGAAGATCACCCAGTCGGCGGAGATCGCCCACCGCGTCGAGGAACCGCTGCGCCGCGTTGACCGAACCCAACACGACCCACGAGTAGGCGCCGATTCCTTCGAGTGCTCCCGCGAGGCCGGCGCCTCCGTCCGGAGCGTCCACGATTGCGATGGTCGGGACCCCGAGCACCTCGGCGCCCAACTCGGTGAGGCGATCCGACAGTCGGGACGCCTGGGAGGGGGCACGGGTGATCACGACCCTCCGACCGAAGAGCGGCCTGGTGGTGAACCAGTCGACAGGATCGGCGGCGACCTCACCGACCACCAGCACCGACGGTGCCGCGAGGGGTGCTTCGGCCAACCGGCCGAGGGTCGTGTGAAGGGTGTGCTGGGTGGGCCGCGTTCCCCAACGGACGGCCGCGACCGGCGTATCGGGTCCCCGTCCTGCCGCCAGGAGTCGAGCCGCTATCGATGGCGCCGCGGCGACTCCCATGAGGATCACGAGAGTGCCTCCGAGGCGGGCGACGGCATCCCAGTCCACGGCCGGCTCCGACTTGGTCGGATCCTCATGTCCGGAGACGATCGTCAGGGAGGTCGAGGTGAAGCGACGGGTCACCGCGATTCCGCGCATGCGCGGGCGCGGCGATCGCCGAGGTCACCCCGGGTACGACCTCCACGGGGACACCCGCGTCGGCCAGGGCGGCGACCTCCTCGGCGCCCCGGGCGAAGAGGAACGGGTCGCCGCCCTTCAGGCGCACCACACAACCGCGGCTCCGACCCCGCTCGACCAGTAGTTCGTTGATGTACTCCTGTGGTACGGAGGGGCCGTTTCCCTGCTTGCCCACCGAGATCCGCTCGGCGTGCTCGGGGGCCTGATCCAGCAGTGCCGAGGATGCGAGGCGGTCATAGATCACCACGTCGGCACGTGCGAGGAGCGAGGCCCCGCGAACGGTGAGCAGTCCGGGGTCGCCGGGACCGGCCCCGACGAGGTAGACGGTCATCGGCCACTCCGAGGACCGTCGGGCTCGGCGTCGAACGGGTTGCGTGGCGACCCGACGGCGGCGAGGAGGTCCTCGGCGACGGCGATCCCCAGTGTGACGGGATCGGCTCCGCGACGCCGGGCCTCCACGAGCCCCGTGAACGCTCCGCTCTGCACGGTCGCACCGGCGAGCACACCGTGCAACGCCACGAGGCCACCGGCCTCGATCCGTCCGTGGGCACCGACCGGCAGACGACAATCGCCTCCGAGGCGCGAGCAACGCCCGTTCGGCCTCGACGGTGCGACGGGTCGACGGATCGTCGAGACCGGCCAACAGCGCGAGCCGCTCCTCGTCGTCGGCCCGGCCCTCCACCGCGAGGGCGCCCTGGCCCACCTGAGGCACCATCGTCGCGACGTCCAAGCGCTGCTCGACCGACGGTCGCTCACCCAGTCGATCGAGCGCCGCAGCCGCGACGACGACCGCGTCGACGTCACCACCATCGAGCCGTGCGAGCCGTGTGGCGATGTTGCCTCGCAGGTCGGTCACCCGAAGATCGGGACGGAGCGTGACGAGCTGTGCCTGCCGCCGGGGTGAGCCCGTTGCGACGGTCGCACCCCTGCCCAGCGCGTCGAGCGTGGCGCCGACGAGCGCGTCACGGGGATCCGCCCGCGCCGGGTACGCCCCGACCACGAGTTCGTCGGGGCCTCTGGCCGGCAGGTCCTTGGCGCTGTGCACCGCGAGGTCTGCCCTCCCGTCGAGCAGCGCCTGCTGGACCTCCTTGACGAACACCCCTTTGCCGCCCAGCTCGGCGAGCGGCACGTCGGCGCGGCGATCACCCACCGTGGAAACCACGACGAGTTCGGTCACCACCCCTGGCGTCACGGCGCTCAGCAAACCGGCGACGTGGTTTGCCTGCCACCTGGCCAGGGCCGACCCGCGGGTCGCGATTCGTACCGCCGCACGGCGAGCGGTCACAGGTCGAAGAGTTCGCGTGCGGAGATCGCGAGCCGATCGCCCCGCGGCGTACCCGCCTCCGCTTTGAGCACCGTGGTCGGCGTGTGGACGAGCTTGGCCGCGACCGCGCGGGCGATCTCTGCGACCACCGCAGCGTCGTGATCGTCCATCGCGTCGAGCAACGACGATCGGCGCGCGAGCTCGGAGGAGACGAGGTCCGCCGCCCGCGCGTGCAGCTCGGCCACCAACGGTGCGGCCCGACGAGCCTGGGCGGCATCGAGATAGCGCTCGACCTCGATCTCGACGATCCGTCGTGCGGCGGGGGCCGCGGCATCACGGGATCGGCGGCCCTTGCTCACGAACGCGCCCAGTGCGTCCATGTCCAACAGCGTCACGCCGTCCAGCATCGCGACGGCCGGTTCGACGTCCCGGGGCATCGCGATGTCGACCACGAGGAGCGGGCGACCGGCCCGCGAGTTCATCACCTCGGCGACCTGGTCGACCGTGAGCACCCACTCCTGCGCCGAAGTGGCACTGAGCACCACGTCGGCGTGTGCGAGTTCGGCCGTCAACGACTCGAGAGGCGCGAACTCGTGGTCGTCGCCGGCGAGGGCCCTGGCCCGTTCGGCGGTCCGGTTCACGATCACCACGCGAGCAGCGTCCTCCGCCACGAAATCGACGACACCGCGCGCCATGGACCCTGCGCCGACGACCGCTACCGAACGCCCGGTCAACGTTCCGAGGGCATCGGCGGCCATGATCGCCGCGGCGTGGGACACCGAGGTGACCGACCGGGAGATCGACGTCTCGGTCCTGACGCGCTTGCCCACCTCGACCGCGTGGCGGAACAGGAGGTTGAGCTCGGGACCCACGCACCCGTGCGCCGCTGCCGCCTCCCACGCCCGACGCACCTGACCGAGGATCTCGTGCTCACCGACGACCACCGAGTCCAAGCCCGCGGTGACCGAGAAGAGGTGACGGACCGCATCGGCGTCATGCGCGACGAACAAGTGATCGCTGAGCTGCTCCGGAGGGAGGAAGGTGAGGTCGCAGAGGAAGTCGCGCAGTTCGTCGAAGGCACCGTGGAACTTCTCGGCGGTGACCACCACCTCCGTGCGGTTGCACGTCGAGACGATCACCGCCTCGTTCACGTGGTCACGGGCGACGAGATCGTCGAGGTACTTCTCGAGCCGGTCGGGAGCGATGCTCAGACGCTCGAGCAGCCCGACGGGCGCGGCGATGGGTAACTCCGATCGCTACGACGGTGGCCACTCCGGGCTCCTTCCTGTCGGCCCGCGATTGGTCGGGTAGAACATCATCCCGCGACCGCACGCGACGCCAACACGACGCCGGGCATCGCCGTCCCCGTACGCCGCGACGGGTCAGGACCGGGTCGAGGATGACTGCTCCGACCGCTCTTCGTAGAAGCTCAGGATCTGGAGTTCGGTCGCGAGATCGACCTTTCGAACCAGTATCTCGGTGGGGACGACCAGAACCACGGGAGCGAAGTTCAGGATCGACCCGATCCCCGCCGCCACCATCCGGTCGGCGACTTCCTGGGCGGCGTCGCCGGGGGTCGCGACGATTCCGATCCGGAGACCAAGCCGGGCGACGAGCTCGTCGAGCCGGTCGATGTGGTCGATCACGAGGTCGCCCACCGGTCGACCGACCTTCATCGGATCGGAGTCCACCAGTGCGCCGACGACGAAGCCCCGATCCCGGAAACCGCCATAGTTCGCGAGCGCCTGCCCGAGGTTGCCCATGCCGGCGATGACGCACTGCCAGTCGTGGGTCAGTCCGAGCTCACGTCGGATGTGCAGGAGGAGGTACTCGATGTCATAGCCGACACCGCGTGTGCCGTAGCTTCCGAAATACGACAGATCCTTTCGGACCTTGGCGGCATTGACTCCGGCCATCTCGGCGAGACGGTCCGACGACACGGTGCTCTGCTCGGCTCGCGCGAGGTCCTGGAGGCTCCTCAGGTAGAGCGGGAGACGTTCGACGGTTGCCTCCGAAATGGGCCGCTTCGGGGGCATCGACCCAATGTACCGGGGGTTTTCACGAGTTCACAAAGTCGGTCGACCGGGGTTGGAACGGGCCGACGACCGACGACGGGAAGCCTCCTCGGACGAACTACCTCAAGGCGCGTCGGAGAACCTTTCCGCCCATACCGTGGGGAACCTCGTCGACGAACCAGACCTTGTCGGGGCACTTGTAGCGGGCGAGCCGTCGCGCACAGAACTCCACGATCTCATCCTCCTCGACCGAACGACCCGGTACGGCGACGACGTAGGCCTTGACGGCCTCCCCCGAATACGGATGGGGTACGCCGACCACGGCGCACGCGTCGATCCCGGGGTGCTGCATCAGAACCTCCTCGACCTCGGCGGGATACACGTTGAACCCGGACACGATGATGAGGTCCTTCAGCCGGTCGACGAGGAACAGGTAGCCGTCGTCATCGACGGTCGCGACGTCGCCCGTCATGAGCCAGCCGTCCGCCGTGACCACCCGGTCCGTGGCCTCGGCGTCGTCGAGATATCCCGCGAACACGTTCGGCCCCCGGACCCACAACTCCCCGGCATCGCCGACGAGCACATCCTCACCGCGCTCGTCGACGAGACGCACCTCCAGGCCCGGCACGGGTCGGCCGACCGAGCCCACGGGTGCATCGGTTCCGATGGTGGTCGCGACGACCGGGGACGCCTCGGTGAGCCCGTACCCCTCGTGCACCCGAAGACCGAAGCGCGTCTCCATCGTTCGGGAGACCTCCTCGGGCAACCGTGCTGCACCCGAGATGGCCACCTTGATCGTGGAGAACGAATCGGGATCAAGGTCGTCCATTGCCGCGAACGCCGCCCACACCGTGGGCGCACCGGGAAGGATCGTCGCCCCGTGCTTGCGGATCGAATCGACCGCGGACATGGGATCGAAGCGCTCGACGACCAGCATCGCCCCACCGGCGGCCAGCGCCACACCCATCACGGCATTGAGACCGAATATGTGGAAGAGCGGCAGCACCGTGAACGTGACGTCGGTGTGGGTCTGCTCGTTACCCGGCGTGGAGAGCACCTGCGCGATGTTGGTACGGAGGTTCCCGTGGGTGAGCTGCGCGGCTTTGGGGGATCCCGCCGTGCCGGACGTGTACACGAGGACGGCGAAGTCGTCGTCGGCGCGATCGACGATCGGGGACGGTTGTCGTCGGAGCAGCGACTCGTGGGTGACACCCCCGCGGGTTCGAACCCGCACCCGATGAACACCTCGACGGTGGGGATCGTCGAGCGGTCGATGGTCGCCACCATCTCCCGTGCCGCCGGACCGACGATCAAGGCGCGGGCCCCGACGGTGTGGAGTTGTTGGGTGATCTCCAGCGGAGGGCTCAACGGGTTGAGGGGCACCGCGACCATCCCCGCACCGAGAACGGCGAGATACGGCGCGATGAAGTACCAGTTGCCGGCGCACGCGATGGCGACGCGGTCACCCGGCTCGAGGCCCAGCTCGGCGAGCCCGGTACGCATGGATGCGACCTGTCCCCCCAACTCGCCGTACGTGGTCGATCGGCCACGGCTGATGATCGCGACGCGGTCGCCGGGATGGCGGTCGAAGACCGTTGCGAGATTCACGGATCACCCCTCCTGTGGATGCCTCACGGTAGCAACGGCCCGACGCCGACGGATCGTCCGGCCCCGACTAGGTCATGGCCGACCGTTCTCAAGTGGGGCGGTCGCGATGCCGATCGAGTCGGCGTCGAGCCTGCACGCACATCGGCACCCCCGTCTCCATGACCCATGCCATCATCGCCCACGAGCTCACCAAGTCCTTCGGGCACGGCGTCGTCGTCGACGCCGTGTCCATGACGGTGCCGCAGGGCTCGGTCCTCGCACTGTTGGGCCACAACGGCGCCGGCAAGACCACGACGATCCGATTGCTCAACGGGGTACTGCGACCCGACGCCGGCCACTTGTCGGTGCTGGGGCTCCGGCCCTACGAGGAGGGGACGGCACTACGCCGACGTACCGGCGTCGCCACCGAGAACGCGGGCCTCGACGATCGCCTCACCGCCTTCGAGAACCTCCTGACGGTGGCCCGCCTGAGGGGGATCCGCGGCGGGGCGGCCCGGCGGACGGCCGAGGACCTTCTGGAGCGATTCGGCTTGGGCCCCCAGCGCGACCTGCAGTGCCAGGGCTTCTCCACGGGTCAACGCCGGCGAGTCGCGCTCGCCCGTGCATTGATGCACGACCCCGAGGTGCTCTTCCTCGACGAACCGACCTCGGGCCTCGATCCGGCCGGGTCGCGCGCCGTGATGGAGCTCATCGGCGAGATCACGCGCAACAAGGGTCGTACGGTGGTGCTCTGCACCCACTTCCTCGCGGAGGCGGGCGAGACCGCCGACCTGATGGCGGTGCTGCACGGAGGGTCGCTGGTGTGCTTCGGCGAGCCGCGTCGCCTCGCCGCGCGACGCTGGCCCGGCATCGGTGTTCGCATCGACCTGGTCACTCCATCGACGAACCGCAGGGAGGCCGCCGCAATCCCCGACATGCTGTCCGCGCTGCCTGGGGTGCTCCCGGTCCCCGAGACGGGCCCCACCTCGATCGAACTGTCGGTGCGAGACCGGTCGGTGGTCGCCGACGTCGTTCGACTTCTCGTGGACGCGGGCCTCGGGATCGGCGAGGTGACCACCTCGACTCCCGGACTCGAGGACGTCTACTTCGCGGTGCAACGCGACCTCGGCGTCAGCGACGGCCTGTCGGGCGCAACCGGGCTGTCGTCACGCGGCGCCGCCGTGGACGGTCGATCCGCTCCCCGCGAGGCGGCCGCGGCGTGAGGATCGACTGGTCGATCGTCGGCGCCCTGCTGCGACGCGACCTTGCCGCGGCGCGTCGTTCCAAGGGTGTGGTGATCCCGATGCTCGTCGTCCCGGTGGTCCTGCTGGTTCTGCTCCCCACCGGTATCGGCTGGTACGCGCGAACCGCGACCGCCCCTCCGGACCTCTCCGCCGTGTTGGGCCGTCTACCGGGCTCGCTCGCGCGTTCGATCGCGACCATGCCCCCCGCGGCGCAGATCGTCCAACTCGTGCTCGGCTACCTGGTCGCGCCCCTGTTCCTGATCGTGCCGATGATGATCAGCTCCGCGCTCGCGGCCGATGCGTTCGCGGGGGAGAAGGAGCGACGAACACTCGAGACCTTGCTGCACCTCCCCATCGACGAGCGCGATCTGTTCGTCGAGAAGGTTCTGTTCGCGTGGTTGCCGACCGTGGGCGCCTCGTGGATCTGCTTCGCGTTGTTCTCGGTGTCCGCGAACGTCGTCGCATGGCCGGTCCTCGGGCATCCGTTCATGCCGACGTGGAGATGGGTGGGACTCATCACACTGGTCGCGCCGTCGGTCGCCGCGCTGGGGTTGGGGGTGATGGTCCGGGTCAGCGCCCGGGCGCGCAGCACCCAGGAGGCAAACCAACTCGGCGGAGCGGTGATCATGCCGCTCATCCTCGCGACCGTCGGTCAGAGCAGTGCTCTGTTGATCCTTCCTTCGTACTGGATGCCGATCACCGCGGTGGTCATCACCGGGCTCGGCCTCATCCTCGTCCGCGGAGGGCTGAGGCGATTCGACCGTGACACCGTCGCCGCACGCATGTAGCCCACGGGGAGTCGGTGGCCGGCGTTCGGTCAGCCCCGGGTGAGGATGAAGAACTGCAATGCCATCGCGCCGACGATCAACGCGAGGAGCGCGATCAGCAGGATGGTCGTTCCCTTACGCATCAGCGGACGCCCCGATCCGACTCCGGAACGGTCAACGAAGGGCCCTCGTCGGAACGCCGGCCGATGCGCACCGTCGTGCGGGTTCCGGGGGTCGAGTCGTCCACCAGCGGGGTGAGCGTCACGTCGTCACCTCGACCGAGGCCCAACTCCTCGGCGGCCGACACCGCGTTGGCGACGATGCTCACCATCCCATCGGAGTCCACGAGGGTGCCCAACTCGCCCGGTGACAACCCCGCGAACGAGTCCACCCGACGTAACGTTCGTCGACCATCGCCCGTGACGAGGGTCAGGGTCGATCCCCACGGATCCACCTCGTCGGGATCGACGTTGAGTTGCACGTTGCCGAATCGATCCACGGTGAGCACCTCGGCGCCCAACAACGGCTCCCCGGCGTCTCCGGTCTCGATGCGGGTCAGCGGCACCAGACCCGGAGTGAGCGCGCCCGGGTCGGCGGGCGACCCGAGCAGGTCGATCGGAGTGCCGTTGCACAGATGCGCCGCCACCGGGGCGAGAATGTCCCGTGCGGCGAAGACCGACGGTGCCTCGGCGAGGTGATACGTGGAGTCGTCGAGGTGCACCGCTCGAAGGGCGCCTCCGAGCACGGACACCGCGGGAGCGAGCAGCCCGTTGTCGGGACCGACGAGCACGGCGGCGCCGTCGGCCACCTCCACCGCCACCTGGGCGCGCCCTGACCCCGCGGCGGGATCGACCGCGGCGAGGACGACGCCGGGGCAGAGATACTGCACGCTGCGGGCGAGGATCAGCGAGCCCGCACGAACGTCGAGTGGATCCACGTCGTGACACAGGTCGACGATGCGGGCGTGGGGAGCCATCTGCGCGATGACCGAGTGAAGGACACCGACGTGGCCGAGGCCGTGGCCGAGGTCGCTGAGGAGGGTGACGCTCTGATAGCCGTCGGTTGCACCACCGGGACGCGTCACGGCGAGATGGTCCTCGATCGCTCGGTCGCGGCCTCGACCGCATCGATCATCGCTCCTCGGACGCCGCGCCGCTCGAGCACCCCAAGCCCCGCCGCGGTCGTCCCACCGGGTGAGGTGACGGCCGCCTTCAGCACCGCGGCCGGGTCCTCGCTGTGGACCAGCACCTCCCCTGCCCCGCGGATCGTCTGGTTCGCGAGCCGCTCGGCGAGCGGCCGCGGCAACCCCACCGAGACCCCCGCGTCCGCAAGTGCCTCGGCGATGAGGAAGACGTATGCGGGACCTGATCCCGACAGTCCCGTGACGGCGTCCATCTGCGACTCGGTGACGACGATGACGTCGCCGACGGCGGACAACAGCCCGGTTGCCCACTCGACGTCCTGTTCGTCGGCGTTGACGCCGGCCGCCACGGCGGACGCCCCGACCCCCACCAATGCCGGGGTGTTCGGCATCGCCCTCAGCACGACCTCGTCCGGCCCGGCCGCGCCCTGCAGGGTTCGAAGCGTCACGCCCGCGGCGATCGACAGGATCCGCGAGGACCCGGCAACCGCAACCAAGCCGATGACCGAGGGGACGTCGTCGGGCTTCACCGCGAGGATCGTGCCGTCGGCGTCGGCGATCGCGTCGCTCACGTGCACCTGCGGAAAGCGTTCGACCAGATGTGCCCGACGGACCGAGGACGCCTCGACGATCGACAGGTCCTGGGCGGTCAGATCGCCCGCCCCGAGCAGGCCGCCGACGAGGGCGGCACCCATCTGGCCGCCGCCGACGATCTGCACCCGAGCCACTGCGCCAGCCTACGGCAACCCATCCCCGACCCGCCGATCGACCGTTGGTCCGCGGGGTCACCACGGGCCGAAACCTCGGTGCCTCACCCGAAAACCTGAGGACCGGAGGGTGCTCACATCGGTCCGCTTCCCCGACGTCCGGTGCTGCACCCTCCGGCCTTGGCGCTCACGTAATCGCATGGAGCGCAGAAAAGCAACCGCGAGCACTCGAAAATGGGCCGCGAGGACCGATTGTCATCCCTCCGACGCCGTCGGAAGGCCCTCGGACCACCCGTGGGCCCGGCTCAACCCCTGAAGCGCGAACCGAAGGCCATCCGCATCGCCGGCCGGAACGACTGCTCGGTTTCCATGTAGGCCGTCCCGAGCATCCGATCGAGCTCCGCACGGTCGACATGGCGGTTCTCGACGTGACCGCGCAGATACACGGCGTTCTCCTCGCCAACCGTGTACGCCATCCCGACGAGCTTGGTGTTGCGGCGGAGCAGGTAGGCGAACACCTCCTCGACACGCTCCTCCGGTGCGGGCAGGACGTACGTCTCGACGAGGAGGCTCCGCTGGTGCAACACGAACCAGACCGAGAAGATGCTCTTCTCGTCCCCTCGGACGCGAATGAACCAGCACCGATGGCCGTCCTCGAGCCGCTCGACGGCCTCGACGACGGGGTTGTCGACCTGATCGTCGGCCCAGCCGTCGATGAGGCGGCCCAGATCGGCGAGCTCCTCGGGGGAGGACGGGGGGACCTCCTCGATCGAACTCATCGGAGCGCGTCGCAGTCGACCAGCGCGGTGGCCGAGTCAGCGCCGGCGATCGTGAGGTCGGAGTAGATACGACGCAGGCGAGCGGCGCTGGTCGCCCACCGGTAGCGGTTCGCATCGAGGAACGCCGCGTGTGCCATCTCCCGCCGACGGGCCGGGTCGTCCAGCAGCGAGGCGATCGCGGAGGCCCATGCCGACGGGTGACGCTCGTCGAGAAGCCGGCCCGTCACCCCGTCGACGACCAGGGACGTGAGCCCCCCGACCGCCGCGGCGACCACCGGCGTGCCACACGCCGCGGACTCCGCGGCCACGAGCCCGAACGACTCCGAGCGGCTGGGCACCAACGTGAGGTCCGCGGCCCGGTAGTAGGTCGACAGGAGATGATGCGGCTGGGGGTCGACGAATCGAACGCGATCGCCCAGACCGAGGCGGTGAATCCGGTCACGGATCCGTTCGAGCTCAACCGGCCCCTCGGGGCCACTCGGCCCCCCTACGGCCAACAACGTGACCTCGGGAGCCAGGCGGGCAAGGGCCTCAACGGCCACGTCGAGACCCTTGAGCGGTTGGATCCGGCCGACGAAGAGCAGCACCGGGCCCTCTCCCAAGCCGAGTGCCGCCCGAGCGCCCCGTCGGTCCCCCGGTGAGAAGAACGCGTGGTCCACGCCAGGTGGAACGATCTCGATCCTGTCGGCCGGCGCGTCGTAGAGACCGACGATCTGACGGGCCTCCGCCCGACTGGAAGCGCACACGACGTCCGAGCAGCCGATGACGGCCTGCTCGGCCCGTTCACGGCGAGACGGCTCGGGGTCTCCACCCACCGCCTTGACGCGGGCGAGCGTGTGGAACGTCGTGACCAGCGGAAGGCCGAGCCCGTGCTTGAGGCGGTGCCCCGCGACCGCGGACAGCCAGTAGTTGGCGTGCAGCACGGTCCGCGGGTTCTCTGCGGTCGAGGTGTCGAGCAGTCGGTACGACTCACGGCGGTCGGCCCCGCGCCGGCCAGGGGCGCGCAGCCGAAGGTGCCGTCCGTCGACCAGGTCCGCTCCGACCCATTCGGCGAAACCGTCGACAAGATCCGGGAGAGCCTCCTTGGGTGCATCGATCGGCCCGACCGGGACGTGCACCACCTCCATCAGCGGCTCGACGAGCACCCGCTCCGGCAGGTCAGCCGTCCAGCGGCGCACGTACACCGTGGTCCTCACACCCGCCTGGGCGAGCGATGCGGCGAGTTCGCGGACGTAGACGTTCATCCCGCCGCTGTCACCGGTGCCCGGCTGGGCCAGGGGTGACGTGTGCATGGAGAGCATCGCGACGGCGGTCATGGGCATCGGGGTAGGTGAGACGACGAGTCGACGGGTGCAACGACCCGACACCCGTCGGGATTCCCGGACCGCCGTCCCGAACCAACTCTACGGACCGGCGCGACCGCACCGTCAACGGTGCTCCGTGGGAGGTCGGTTCGCTCGGCGGAAGGCGACCGGGTCAGAACCCGTCGCGGCTCTCGTTCTCGTGGCGGAACGATTCGTAGATGCGAATGAGCGTCTTCTTCTGCTCCTCCGCGAGATGGGGATCCCGCCTGATCTCACTGATGAGATCGGGTCGATCGACGGGCTCGTCGAGGATGCCGGCGCGAACGTAGAGGGTCTCCGAGGAGATCTCGAGCGCCCGAGCGATCTGCTGGAGGATCTCGGCGGACGGCTTGCGCAATCCACGTTCGATCTGGCTGAGATACGGGTTGGAAACCCCCGCCAGCTCACTGAGCCTGCGCAGTGACATCTGACCGACGTTGCGCTGCTCCCGGATGAACTCGCCGAGGTCACGCCATCGCTTGTCGATCTCGTCGCGGACGGACTCGAGGTTGGCAAACGAGTCGGCACGTGCCGCGTCGTGGTCCCCTGCGACGGTTCCGCCCGGCGAGGAGCGATCGTGGCGGCGAGGTGCCATCGGTCAGTGATCCGCCTCGTCGACGAGCAACTGGTCGACCGTCGCGCTGCCGTCGCGATAGCGGCGCACGACCTCCGCCTGGATGTCGTCGATCATTCGGTGCACCTCGGCGCGCCTGACGGACAGGGAGCGCTCGTAGTCACTGACCGCCGCGGCGATGGCGTCGAGCCTCTCCACGTCGAACTCCTGGATGACGGTGAGATCTCCAGGTGCGAGGATCCCGTCGAGGGTTCCCACCAGGCGAGCGGCCAGGCCGTCGGGTTCGAAGTCCCGGATCGGACGCGGCACGCCGCCCGCCCGACCCTGCCGGTGTACGACCTCCGGGATCCGCCGAATGAGGTCGTGCGCCGACTCGGCGCGACCTTCGAGCCGCGCGTGGAACTCCGCCAGGACGATGTCGAGCCGCCCCTGGGCCATCCGCCGCGAAGGAGAGGGCGTTCTCGATACCACCGAGTTGGTCGCGCACCGCCCGCAACTCGTCGAGCGGCACCTCCGACACGGCATCGAGACGGGGAAGCTCGACGAGCGTGGCAATCGTTGGAATCACTGCGGCTCCTCGGAGTCGACGGATCAGGGGTCGGATCGACGATGATCCATTCGGCACAGTCTCGCCCAAGTTGAGCAGCCCGCGGTGGCACCGAACCCGATCATGGTTGGTGGTCGGGCGCACGGCTGATCACGATGCGATCCGCAACGCACACCAGAACAGCGGCGCGGCGATCAGATAGGAGTCCAGTCGTCGAAGTGCCGGCGCCTTCGTCAGCGGCCGCGGCAGCATGGCCGACGCGAGGTACGGTCCGACGACGGCCGCGAGACCGGTGAACGCGCCGACGACCAGTACGGATCCCGCCGACGTGAGCGGCCTCGGGGCGATGGGCATCATCGCAACGGCGACGACTGCGACGCCGGCGAGTCCCGCGATCGGACCGATCCAGCGGCGAGGTTGCTCGAGCCCGATGAGGTGCTGGCCGCTGTCATAGGTCGACACGAGGGCCAGTAGGTACATGGCCGCGGTGGCGTCGATGCGGTGTGCCTGCACGACGGCCGCCGCTGCGAGCGCGGTGCCAGTGCCGAGCGAAGCGTCGCCGCAACGGCCTGGAGGTTGTCCCCGATCGGCCGACGGACCTTCACCGCCTGCCAGGGACTGGAGCGACCGCCCAGGACCAGCACAGCGGTCGACACGAGCAGGGCGGCCGCGGCGGCTCGTACGTTCCAATAGGCGGCCAGGGGAACGACGCCACCGATCGTCCCTGCGAGCACCACGTTGACCGGCACGCGCCGCCTCTCCCACCTCGACGCTGTCTGCATCGCTGCCAACGCCGCCACGCCGCCAAAGAGCACGGCCACCGCGAAGGTGCCGAGCAGCACCGCGGCGACGAGCGCGACGAACCACACGATCCCGAGGCGGATCCGCGGACCGCGCTGGGGCGGTGGGGGCGCGTACCTGGAGAGTTGCCCACGACCGGTGATCACGAGACCTCGATCACGAACCGCCCGAGACGGGTGGGAGCACCGCAACCTCGGAGGTCGGCCCTACCGTCGTCGACGGCCCGGACGGCGTGCCGTCGACCCAGATCGCGCAGTTCGGCAGCAACTCGGCAAATCCAAGACCGAAACGTTCCGACGCGTTGTCGAGAACCTCACCGACCGTGGCGCCGTCGATCTCGGCTTCACCCGTTCCCGCACGCTCGCGCGCGAGCGCGAACATCCGCAGAACCGGCACGGCCGCGAGCCTAGAGCCTCCCATCAGCCGCGCCGGGCCGGGTCCGGGTCGGCGTGTGCGCCGCGAGGACCTGCGCTCGGGACGACACGATGCGAACTCCGACCCACCTACGGTGGGGGGATGCCGGAGGTGCTGCTGGTCCGCCACGGGCAGTCGACGTGGAACGCGGAGGGGCGATGGCAGGGGCGCGCCGATCCACCCCTCACCTCCAAGGGCATCGAACAGGCGAAGGCCGCTTCGCTCGCGCTCGGGGTCGTCGACGCGGTGTTCTGTTCACCGTTGCAGCGGGCACGAGCGACCGCCCAGGCGTTCGCGAACCATCTCGGACTCACGGAAGCGATCGAAGTGGACGGATTCGCGGAACGTGACGCGGGTGAGTGGGAGGGCCTCACCCGGGTCGAGATCGAGCAGCGCTATCCCGGTTACCTCGACAAGGGTCGACGTCCACCGCGATGGGAGGGCGATGACGAGGTCGTGGAGCGGGCACGTTCTGCACTCGACGCCATCCTCATCACAGTCGCCCGAGCCGGCCGACCCGTCGGCGCGGTGTCGGGCGGCGGATCAGCGGCCGTCCACGTCCTCCGCGAGGAAGGCGCGCGGATCGATGCTCACCTCGTCGTGGTGACCCACTCGGGGCTGATCATGCAGTTCGAACGGAGCCTCGGAGCCCCTTTCGAGAAGCCCGCCAACCTCGGCGGGCGGTGGATCCGCTCCCTCGGCCTCGACGGGGACACGGTCCGATGGGAGCTCGGACCCCGGGTCGATCTGCTGGAGGGTGACCTTCGAACGGTCCCCGGCCAGATCTGAGCGGGTGTGGTCGACTTCGGGATCATCGGGCGACATCGCGGTGTGGGCGTCGACGGTTGCGAGGAGGGGATCGCCCAACAGCGCCCGGATCGCCTGCGCGGCGTCGAGGCCACCGAGCTCTGCCCGCCGGATTTCCTCGATGCCGTCCAACACCCTCGACACCGCGGCGAACTCGTCGGTCAACCGGTCCAGGGTGGCACGGTCGTCGGCGAGCTGCGCCGCCTGCGGATCGGGTACAGCGATGTCGGGGCCATGGGTCCGTTCGAGGCTCACCCCCGCGACTCTACGAGGCGGGCCCACCCGGCCGAGGCGACACACGGCGCCGCGCACCCGAGACGTTCGCTCGCTCTCTCGAGCGGCGCGGTAGTGGCGGCAGCGGGCCGGAGCGAGCTCGGCACCATGTTCTGGCTGTTCGCGATCGCGGCCGTGCTGATCAGTCCCTACGGGTGGTGCGTCTGGCGCCGGATACGAGCGGATCACGAGTCGGGCCGACGCGACGGCACCGGGGGCACGGGTGGTGGGCGACGGCCCGGATCCCCAACGTCGGGGCCCGACCTCGAAGGGACCGACCCCCGACACCCGATCGGCGGGATCGCCACGCTTGCGGCACGGATCGAGACATTCGGGGCACTTCTCGAGGCGGCAACGCGCGCGGACGAAGCCTCGGGACCGACCGAGTCGTGGTACGCGCTCGAGACGCTCACGGCGGACGGATCGCCTCTGGACGACACGACCGCGCTGGCCATCCTGGCCGACGTTGCCCGCCGCAACGAAGTGAGGATCTCGTGGTCCGATCCCGACCCGGACCGCGAGGGAGTCCGTCGCCTGGTCCTGAGCGCCCGAGCGCCCGATGTCGGGCACCGGCGTACGCAGGATCGGAGCGACCGGTCCGGTCAGTCCCCGTAGGCGGGCTCGCCGTCGGCGATCCAGGTGGCAATGACCTCCTCGCACGCGCGAACGAGCCCCGACACGTTGGGGTAGCCCGCGTACGGCGCGAGTGCGACGAGCGTCTCGCGGAGTTCGTCGGGGGTCAGCTCACGACGGACGAGCGATGCTCGGGCCTGAATCCTCCACACGTCGGTCTGACCGTGTGCCGCGATGACCCCCATGAGCAACAGCCGACGCGAGCGGATGTCGAGGACGTCGCGTGCCCACACCTCGGCAAATAGCGACCGGACCATGACGTCGTTGAACGCCATGAAACCCTCCGGGAGGTCCACGACGTCGCCCGCGTACACCTCCCGCAGCTTCGCCGCGCCCCGTGCGAACCGCTCTGCGGAAGCCCCGGCCACGGAGCCGCCCGCAAGGTCGCTCCCAGGGTCGCGGCCACCGCCACCGCCGCTCGGGTCGCTCTCGTCACCGATCATCGTCGTACTCCCAGTGGTCGAGCGGACAGGCAATCGTGTCGACCGTAGTGGTGGTCGGTCCCGAACAGGCACGCGCGAGGCTCGACGCGGCGGGAACGCCACCATCGACACCCACGGCGGGCTCACCCGGCGATGCGGTCGGGCTGCGCACCGTCCTCGATCTCCCGGCGGTCCGCCTCCAACATGACGCCCGCTCTGATCGCCCTGTCGGTGGCCGCCCGGTACTCCGACAGGTACTGCTCGCGCGACGAATACCGAGCGGCGAGGCGTTCGGCACTCAGCGGTGTGGTCGACCCCGCCAACATGCATGCGAGCGACGAACCCTCCGGCGCGATCCCGGACAACCTGTCCACCGGCGCGTCGACCACGGGCGTACGGACACCGCCACGCACGTTGCCGTCGTCATCGGTGACATACTCCGCCCGGTCGCCGTGGCCCCTGACTTCGAGCCGTGCCGCCTTGGTCGGCGCGGAACCCGTGGTGGCCCAGGTGTTGAGCGCGGCGAGCGCCGCTCGTACGACGAACTCCTGTTGGCCACGGTTGATCGGCACCAGACATCGGAGCGTCGGCTCGACCGGGCCGATCTGCACCAGGTCGACGTGCGCTGTCCCGGCGACCTCCCACAGTCGGTAGGTGTCGCTGTCGCCCTGGCGGGCCCGAAGCGAGTCGAGCGGGCCGGCGACGTCGGTTTCGGTCTGCACGACCATCACCGGGGTGCCGATGTCGGTGCGAAGCTTCACCGGCTCGGCGGCGAGGGTCCCTGTGGCCGCGATGCCCCGGCCACCCTCGCCCAACGGCAGCGGCGCCCCGGCACGGGAGTGGATCAGGAAGCCGTCGAACTCGTGGACGAGGGGTTGCACGCCGTCGTAGTAGGTGGTCAGAGCCTCGGCCGATTGCGATTCCCCGGCTGCGATGACCGTCTTGACGTCGAGGCCACTCAACGGTCCATCCGCACTGCGGATCCCCTCGGCAACCTTGGTGAAGATGTCGTAGGAGTACGCGTCGCCCGGATGGTCGAGTGTGCCGTAGCGCTCGGGATCGAGCGTCCTGAGACCCTTTCCCGCGATCGGGTTTGCCGAGATCTCCACGGAGACGGGCCCTCCTTCGACTCCGATGTACTGGGCCGAGACTCCGACATACGCGTACCCGCTGCGCACCAGTTCGTCGGCGAGGTAGGTGTAGTCGGGTGCCGCGTCGCTGCCGCTCGACACGTTGAGCCATTCGACCACCACGGTGCCGTTGAAGCGGTCGGCGGATCCGGGGCGCTTCACCAGCACGCGGGTGGAGAACGGTGAGGATTCGCCGGGAGTGAACTCGAAGTCGCCGTCACCCGCCAGTTCATCGGCCGACCTGTACCGGGTCGCCGTCCCCGACGCGGCGTATTCGACTTGGCGGTACCCGGACGCGGCAAGGTCCGGTCCGGCCTGCACGCTGAGCGGCGGGACCATGCTGCCCGCCGTCAACTCGGTGAAGGTCGCCGCGCCATCGACCCGGCGCTTTCCGGTGGTCGTAGTGGTCGAGGTGGACCCGGTAGTCGAGACATCGGACCGATCCGACGGGTCGCCACTCTTGCACGACGTGACGATGAGGCCGACGAACGCGGCGACGCCGATCAGCATGGCCTGGACCGAGACGAGGCGCGTCGCCCGGCGGACCGGGAGGAAGCGTTCGAGTCGGTAGCGCAGGTCACCGGTCATTGGCATTCCTCCATGGAACTCGTCGGGCTGATCTCCGTGCCGTTGTGGCCGCGTCCGTTCCGGCTCGGCCGACCGTGCCGGACCCCGACACCCCGGACGCTCGACGAGTTTGCTTGTCCGGACACGTCGCGGACCGTCGGGTGCCCCCGGTGGGATTCGAACCCACGACCATTGGATTAAAAGTCCACTGCGCTAACCAGGCTGCGCCACAGGGGCGGGACCGGTCTAGTGCGCGACGACGGAGCAGGCCAGCGGAGCCGACCGCGGGACACCCGGCGTCCGCACCATGTCCGTGAGAACGTTCGACCGGGCGGTGTCAATCGTTTCCGCGATGACGCAGGAGCGCGTCGATCACGGGAAGGTCTCCGGGCTCATCGACCTCGTGCAACGACCACCACGGCAACTCGAGCATCGTCACCGGGGCGGGGCAACGATGCCCGCCCGAGAGGTACGCGTCGCGACCGCTCACGTAGACCGCACCGTTCTCGACCAGTTCGCCGTTCCAGTCCTGTCGACGTGGACGCGTGGCGGGGTCGTAGTTCTGAGGTACTCCGTCGTCGGACCAGCGGAAGCGCTGGACCCGGGTCGCCGACACCACCGAACCCTGAGCCTTGCGGTACCACAGAGCGACGGCCTGATCGATCTCGGCTGCCGTCGTGAAGGGGCTGGTCGCCTGCAACAGCACCACCACGTCGATGTCGGGCCGCTGTTCCAACACGTCGACGACGGTCGCCTCGGTGCTGACATGGTCGCCACCGAGCACGTCGGGCCTCCGGTGCACCGTCGCGTCGAGTGAGCTCGCGAGTGCCGCTATCTCGTCGTCGTCGGTGGTGACGATGCAGCCCGAGAGCGAGGTGGCGTTCCGGGCGGCGTCGAGGACCCAACTCAGGAGCGGCCGTCCGCCGACCTCGACCAGGTTCTTCCGCGGGATGCCCTTCGAACCTCCGCGGGCGGGGACCACCGCCCACACCCCCGGGTCACGGTCGTCGTTCGTCGTCACCGCTCGAACCGTACCGCCTCGTCTCGTCTCGGGAACGGGACCCGGTCTAAACACGGTGCATGGCCGCCCCCGTCGTACTGCTCCCGCCGTCGGAGGCCAAGGTGCCGGACGGGAGAGGGGCGCCGTTCGACTCGGTGAACACCCGCTTCGCCGAACTCGACGATCACCGTCGCCTCGTCGCCGAAGCGCTGGCGGCCGCAATGGTCGAGGAGGGGACGGCGTCCAGACTGCTCGGGGTTCGCGGATCCGCGTTGGCCGCGGCCCGCGAAGCGAACCGGAAGGTGCTCCTCTCGGCGACCCTCGCGACGTCGGCGCGTTATCGCGGGGTGCTGTACGAGGAGGCGAAACTCTCCGACCTGGAAGGGGTGGCCCGGCGACGGCTGAACCGTCAGGT
The DNA here is from genome assembly GCA_041394325.1 of Microthrixaceae bacterium. GTDB lineage: Bacteria > Actinomycetota > Acidimicrobiia > Acidimicrobiales > Microtrichaceae > JAWKIJ01. The sequence continues at coordinate 1,081,865 of JAWKIJ010000001.1, read as the reverse complement.
GGTCGTGTTCAGCGGGCTCTTCGGCCTGCTCACCCCTTCCGATCCGATACCGGACTACAAGCTGAAGATGGGGGCGACGCTGGCCCCGATGGGCCGGCTCTCGTCATGGTGGCGGCCAAGACTGACCACGGCGCTCGATCCGATCGTGGACGGGCGCGTCGTGTGGGACCTTCTCCCCCAGGAGCACTCTGCGGCGTGGGACCATCGGCACGCGTCATATCGGACGCGGATCCGCGTCCGCTTCGCCGACGTCGTAGGAGGCACCGACGCAGAGCCGGAGCGGCTCGTGACGGTGTCACACTGGAACAAACTGTTGAAGGGAGCGCTGCTCCGTCACCTCCTCGCGACGAACGTCGAAGACCCCGAGCACCTCACCACGTTCACCCACCCGCGCGGCTACCGGTACCGACCCGAGCTCACCGTCGTGGAGGGGCGCGAAGTGGAGGTGACGTTGGCCGCCCCGAGCGACCACACGTGAGCCGGCGCTGGACGATCCGCGGACCCATTCCCCGACGGCGGTACCTTCGCCCCGTGACCACACCGACCCGCCCGCTTCCCGGTCGTCCCGCCCGGCAGGCCGGCATCCTCGCCGACCTCGATGAGATCGAGAATGGGCCGTCCCGCCGCAAGGAGTATCGCCGCGTCGGCGCGCGGCCGGGGCTGGTCGTCACCCACCGGGCGACCAACGTGACGGGCCCGATCGTCGAGTTCACCGAGGCCGCCACCACCATCCGCGACGCGGGCCGGGACCGTCGCGTCCGCAACGCCCCGGGTGCCTTCGTGCTGGAGGGGGCTCCGGTGACGCTGGTGCAGCCCGTCGACGATGCCCCACCCCGGACCGCGACCACCGCATCGGGCTCGGTGGGAGCACCCGACGTGGGCGCGCGAGTCGCCCGAGCGGGCCGCCTGATGGTGGAGGGGCTCCACGACGCAGAGCTGATTGAGAAGGTCTGGGGCGACGACCTCCGCTACGAAGGAGTCGTCGTCGAACCGATGCACGGGGCCGACGACCTCGCCGGCATCGTGCGGTCCTTCGGACCGGGCCCGGGTCGGCGGCTCGGCATCCTGTTGGACCACCTCGTCGAACACACCAAGGAGACGCGGCTCGCCTCGGCGGTCACCCACCCCGACGTGATGGTCCGAGGGCACCGCTTCGTCGACGTCTGGGCCGCCGTCAACCCTCGCCTGTTGGATCTGGACCGATGGCCGGACGTGCCTCACGACATCCCCTGGAAACAGGGTGTCTGCGCGGCGGTGGGAGCGGACGATCCGGCGACCCTGTGGCGGACGCTGCTCGGGCGCGTGTCGAGCTACCGCGACCTGCACTCCTCGCTGGTCGGCTCGGTGGAACAGCTCATCGACTTCGTCACCGCCGCGGCATGAACCGCGTCGGCCTCAACCACGTCGAGCCCGAGCGTCGCTCGTAACGAGCGCTCGCGTTCGCGCTCGGCACACTCGAACTCGACCTCCCAACCCTCCGAGCCGGTCGTGCCGCGACGACCCGCGATCGTCCAGACGACGATCGCCACCACGCTCCACGTCAACATCGGCGCGGTGGCCCGCCACGCGAACGGATGCCCGAAGTGCTCGCCGAGCGCAACCCCGAGGCCCACGGCGGCGATCACGGTCGCCGCGGTCTGCCGACGTGGCCGGTGGCGCGTCGCACCGCACTGCTCCAGCGCCCACTCGATCACGGCGACGCCCGGCGCCGACCACATACACCACCGCCCGACGACTCCTGCAGCACCCGTCGACCACACCACTGCGACGGTCAGGGCGACGGGGTACAGCACCAGACAGCGTCGACACACGTGGAACCGCCCGAGCATCACGCAACGCTCGTACTGCTCGGGCCAGTGATGGGCCATCCACAACGGTGAGACCGACCCGGACACCCGGTTCCCGTCGGCATCGCCGCCGCGGAGTCAAGTGCCCTTCGAACGACCGGACGATGTCACCGACGACCGCGAACCCACCGACCGCGGACACGACCACGGATCGACCGTCGGGGTGGGCCGGCGAGGACGCCGTCGTACAGCGCCTCGTACGCCGCTACGTTCGCCTCGGCGGAATGACCCGCACGGACCACATCCCTTCCTGCCTCCGCGAGCGTGTGACGGCGCACGTCGTCGACGAGCGAACGCACCGCCGACGCGATCGCGTCGGGGTCCTCGGGCGCGACGACCAGACCGCTGACGCCGTCCTCGATCACCTCCCTGACGCTGCCCACGTCGGTGGCGACGACCGCGACTCCCGCGTCCATCGCCTCGAGCAACGAAACGGGCATGCCCTCGACCCTCGACGGCAACACGAAGACGTCGAAGGCCCCCAGCCGCTGCCCCACGTCGTCGACCCATCCCCCGAGACGAACGTGCGCCCCGAGACCCGCAGCCGCGATCCGCTGCTCGATCGCCGGTCGTTCGGGGCCGTCGCCGAAGATCGTCAGCTCGATCGCCGGCCCCTCGGCGTTCTCCGCCGGGGATGCCCCGGACTGGTGCCCACCGACCCCGCATTTCGTCGACCCCGACTCGCCCGGCTCCGGCGGGACCAGTCGCGTCATCGCGTCCACCAGGACGTCGAGTCCCTTGACGGGATCGAAGCGCGCCACGGCGACCACCCGCAACCGCCCGTCCGGGTGATCGTGGTGAGGATCCGCCGGTCGATCGGCGGCACCGCGTTGGGGATCGTGATCACACGACCCGGCGCAAGCCCGACGTCGGCCTCGACCATCCGAGCCGTCCTCTCCCCAACCGCGACGTGGGCATCGAACCACCTCGCGGATCGACGCTTGATCGAACCGGACAGTCGTGTCCGTACGCCCATCGGCGAGTTCTCGGTGACGACCACACGAACACCCGGGACACTCAGCGCGGCCAACAGGGCGTACTGGCACGAGGATCCTTCCGACAGGTTCGCGTGGAACACGTCCGGCGCCAGCGCGGCGATCACGCGCCGGTGTCCGGCCATTGCCGCCACGTCGGAACGGTCGACGATCGGATCGAGGACCATCGTGGTGACGGCCCGAGCCTCGGCCAGGTGCTCGACGACGGTTGAGTCGGTACCGACGATCACCACGTCGAATCGATCGGAGAGTCCGGACAACAGCGTTCTCGCCACGGTCTCGGCCCCACCGATCTGATCGGCGTCGGTGTAGAAAAGGATCCGCGGTCGCCGAACTGACCCATCGCCCACCGGGCCGGTCCGATCCTCCGCCGACCACACGTTGCGGAGCAGCGACGATGCCCGGCCTCGTGCGGCCGCGCGCACCGCCGCAGCCCCGACAGCGGCCCGACCGATCGGACCGACACCCGCGCGCAGCGCCCAGACCCCGCGACTCCTATCGGCCCACTCGGACTTGTACGGCTCCGCACCGCGGAGCAGATCGAACTCGTGACAGCCGCTCGAGATCGCGGCGCGCACGGTCTCGGAACGTACCCAGGATCCACCGCCACGCCAACGACGGTCGGTACTCCGACCGGCCTGATAGAAGCTCATCCGTCCCGCGACCACGAAATCGACCTCCACGGCTGCGGTCTCCTGGTCGGGTCCGACGAGCTCACAACACCACACCTCGCCACGAAGCGACCCGGAACGAGCCGCCGCGGTGAACGCCGCCCATCGGTCGAGGAAACCCGAGCGGTCGCCCCAGCGGGTGTGGTGCAGCCGCGCGAGTGCCATCAGTGCGGCGTCGAAGGCGTCGACGCCGTCGCGGTCGGCGCGGACGATCCTGATGGTCGAGCCGTCCCGTCCCAGCCGCCTGGCGGAGCGGGCGACGGTGCCACGCGTCCGCCCTCCCCGTGACGCCAGGTACTCCTCATGGGTCCCGGGAAGGGCGACGAACGGCGCCACCTCGACCCGTCGCCGGGCCCCTCGGGCGACGATGTCGAACAGGCGCGCACCCGGCGCGACCCCTACCAGGTCGAGCACACGCGAACCCGGGCGGTGCAGCCAACGGCCCACCTCGTCGAGCACCAGGGCCGTGGCGGACGCGTCGGCCGGATCCACGACGACGTCGAGGTGGTCCGGTTCGAGCGGACCCGACCCCAGAAGCTCGACACATTCGACCCCGAGGCGGCGCTCCGTCTGCACGGCGATGCCCCCGAGAAGTCGGTCCTCAACCAACACGAGTACGAACGCCGGGGCATCGGCCGACGCGGCCATCGCGTCCAGCCACCACGATCGCAGGAACGGCGAGGGCAACTCCATCGAGTCGACGAGATGGTCCCACGAGGCCGACCAGGTCGGACCGAGCCGGTCGAGCACCCGCACCTCGACCTCGTGACGACCCTCGCACACGTCGGGTTGTGTAGCAGGCGCGGCACGACGTCGGGCCCGAGGCCGAGATCGTCGACGCACACATTCCCGGGATGGGAGAATGTCGACCGTGCCGCGTGCCGTCGACCACCCCGCTCCGTCGGCGTCACCGCGCGCAGGGCGGGGTCCCGGCCGCTCCCGGAAGTCCGTTTCGTCGACGCACACCTCTCGGTCGGCGAGGGTGGTCGGGCGCATCGCGCGATGGGCGGAGCGGCTCGACGCGACCGAGCCCGGAGCGTCCTCGTCGAGCCCATCGCGGGTGCCAGGCTGGATCACCCATGGATGGGCAACGCTGAAGCTGGGCGTGATCGGGCTCCTGGTGCCCTTCTGGGGACCGGTGATCGCCGTGGAGGCCTGGCGCAACAACCAACGTGCCCGGCGCCTGACCCGCGACTTCCCCGCACAGGTGGAACGGATCGCTCGTGTGGCCACACCCCCGCGGACCCGCCCACGACGTCACCGAGATCGCGGCCGACCGGCCGATGGCGATCTTCTCGGATCTGCACCGATGCGTCGCCGGTCGACTCGACTGGCCCGGTCGGCAGCGGACCAAACCGCTGTACGAGCAGATCCTCGACTATTACGCGGCGGGGGACTGGACGCTCGTGGAGAACGGCGACATCGAGGACTACTGGATGGTCGGAGGATCCGTGTACGGCTCGACCTACGACCTTTTGCGCATGGCGGGCGTTGGCCGAGACCGTCGGATTTCCCGGGCTCCTGATCGGGGTATACCGGCACCACCTCGACGCGATCGTTGCCAACAACGCCGCCATCTACCGAACGATCCGTCAGCGATTCGCTGCGAAGGACCGCTACATCAGGCTCGTCGGCAACCACGATGACGCCACGCATCGCGACGAGGTGGCCGATCGCCTCATCGAACACCTGGGTCCCACCCCTGTCACGGACTACCTGGCAGCACGAGATCCCGACGGCAACCTCCGAGCGGTGATCGCGCACGGCCATCACACCGACGGATGGAACGCCCCGAGCCGCGACCTGCTCGGAAAGTTGTCGTCGTGGTTGTCCAACACGCTCGTCGACGTGCCCCGGCTCCGCTCACCCGAGGGGCTCCCCCCGAGGTCCGCCCGCTCCCGGCTCCTGAAGGGAAGGCTGTCCAACCGGCTCATCGCGGTCAGCCCGACCTTCGGCGCCAACGCGGCGTACGACTCGCTCGACGAGGAGTTGCTGTGCACCGCGATGAGTGACGCGGGCCACGACGAGCGGTGGCTCATCCTCGGCCACACGCACGTACCGGTCCGATCGCCGGTTTCGCGAACGGGTCGGCGGTGGTTCCGCTACGCCAACTCGGGCTGCGGCATCGCCCGCGACGTGATCACCGGAATCGAGTGGTCGGGTGGCACGGACCCGGCACCTCGTCTCGTCGCCTGGACGTTCATCGATGCCGAGACCGACCCCGAAGCCGTCGTGGTGACCCCCGGCGGGCACCGTCTCGCCGGCTACGTCCTCGTCCCGGACGACGGAACGGGACTGGTCCCGATTCCCCGAACCGCCGTGATCGCCGCCGCCTGACCCTCGGCGGGGACGGTCAACCGCGGCCGGTGTGACCGAATCCGCCCAGGCCCCGTTCGGTCGCCTCGTGAGCGTCGACCTCCACGAACTCCGGAGCCACCACCGCCTGAATGACCAATTGGGCGATCCGTTCTCCCCGGACCACCTCGAAGGGCTCCAACGGGTCGGTGTTGATGAGAAGGACCTTGAGCTCGCCGCGGTAGCCCGAGTCGATCAGCCCCGGAGTGTTGAGGCAGGTGACCCCGTGATCGAGCGCCAACCCGCTCCGCGGCTGGATGAATCCTGCGAAACCGGCGGGGATCGCGACCGAGAGGCCGGTGGCGACGAGGGCTCGTCCTCCACCGGGCTGGAGGGTCACGTTGTGCGCTGCGCGGAGGTCGACTCCGGCATCGCCCGGTTTCGCCACGCGGGGCAGTTCGAGGTCGGGATCGAGACGTTGAACGGCGATCTTCACGATGGGGACCGTAGTGACGCCGGTACGCTCCGAACATGCTCGTGTGGATGGACCTCGAGATGACCGGTCTGGACGCCACCCGCGACGTCATCGTGGAGATCGCCACCCTGATCACCGACGACGATCTGGAGGTCGTCGCCGAAGGCCCGGACCTCGTGGTTCACCAACCCGAGGCGGCACTGGCGACCATGGATCCGATCGTGGTCCAGATGCACACCGCCTCGGGGCTCTTGGAACAGATCCGATCGTCGGAGATCACACTCGAACAGGCCGGGGAGCAGACGTTGGACTTCATCCGCGCACACGTCCCCCAGCCGTCCACCGTCCCGCTGTGCGGGAACTCCATCGGAATGGACCGGCGCTTCCTGCGCGCGTATCTCCCCGAGATCGAGGACTGGTTGCACTACCGCAGCGTCGACGTCTCCACCATCAAGGAGCTGGCTCGACGGTGGTATCCGCACGCCACAGCCGGAGCGCCCCGCAAACACGGCTCGCACCGCGCACTCGACGACATCCGCGAGAGCGTCGCCGAACTCCGCTACTGGCGCAGCACCGTCTTCGCCCCGAGTCCCGACGCCACGGCCCCCAACGTAGAGGCCTGACGGAACTCGACGTCGAACCCGACGGTCCGCCCTCGGCACCCCCGGGGGAATCGTTCTCGGCACACCGGAATTCATTTGACACCTCCGGCGTTGCACTGCTCTGATGCCGAGCGGTCTCCGCCGGAGGCCCATCACGCCGGGTCCCGTCCCTCGGCGGACCGAACCAAGGATCGATCATGGGTCACGCGCTCGCCGACAACCGCATCCCGGTCTCGCCGAGCAACGCGCTCGTCGACCTCCGCGTGCGCCCGATCGCGAAGTGCCCGTCCCGCCGGCCGATGGCCAAGTGGTACGTGACCGTCGCCGAGGCGATCCGGTTCGACCACACCGCCGCCGGTGGCCAAGGGGGATCCCCGTAGCCGAGTGTCCGCACTCGATACCGATCTCACGAAGGCCGCCGGTTCCGACCGGCGGCCTTCGTCGTCTGCGGGAAACCCTCACCAGACGACGAAGCGCCCTGCCGGGCCGAGCCGATCGCCCTACCTCCCCAACCAGACATCCGACAAGCCCATCGAAAGCGAACCAACATGTCCGCCACCACCGACACCGTCACCCTGCCGGTCCCCGAGCGTGCCGCCTGGGAACGTGAGGCCGCGTGCGTCGACCTCGGTCCCGATGTCACAGCGACGTTCTTCTCGGACCACCTCGGTGACATCGCCAAGGCACAAGCCATCTGCGCCACCTGCCCGGTGATGGCCGAATGTCTCGAGGCGGCACTCGCTCGCCATGAGCCCTGGGGCATCTGGGGTGGCCAGTTGCTGAGCAACGGTCGCATCGTCACCGCGAAGCGCCGTCGTGGACGGCCCTCCAAGCATCTCAAGGTCGGTGACCAGATGAACCAGCTCCCGTTGCCCGAACGGCTCCGCGGCGCCGCCGGGGTCAGCGCGCCGGCCGCGGTCGGCGCGGCCGTGAGGGTGGAGGCCTGAGCGCATCGCAGGGGCCGTCGCATCCGACGGTTCCGGGGTCCCCAGACGGCGGGTGACAGGTTTCATGAGCCCGCCGAACTGACCGATCCGGGTCGGCACCGCTAGCGTTTTCCCGTGACCGATTCGTCCCACGATGACGATCGGGGCGCGAGCACACCCGCGGACGACGCTGCCGGCCCGGATCAGGCCCCGGCACCTCCTCGGACCACCGCTCCGAGGCTCGGTCGGTTGCAGGTTGTGCGCCTGACCCTCGTGGCCGCCTGCGTCGCGCTCTCGGTCGCCTACTTCGGGGTGATCCGACCGGCCGAGCAACGACACGACCGCGACACCCTCACCGTCGACCAGCTGCTCTCGAGCGGAAGTTCGACCACCGTGGCGGATCACCCCGTCCTGAAGGTCGGCGATCCGTTGCCGCCCATGGATCTCGCGGCCCTTGCCGGGGTCGGGACGAGCACGTCGCACCGGTTTCGGGTCGCGGCCGACGGCCGCGCCACGCTCATCAATCTGTGGGCCTCCAACTGCGCTCCGTGCGTGAAGGAACTTCCGCTCCTCGAATCCGAGCATCTTCGTAGGGCCGACTCGGTTCGATTCGTCGGCATCGACGCGCTGGAAGGCGGCGATGCCCCGGTGGCCATGGTCCGCCGCTTCGGGCTCACCTATGAGCAGGCCGTCGACCCCGAAGGGTCGATCCTGGCGCGCTTCGGGGTCGCCGCCCTTCCGGCAACGGTGGTGGTGGACGCCGCGGGCACCATCACGGCCATCCACCACGGGGCGATACCCGATGCGACCACGCTCTCCAACCTGTTGGACGAGGCACTCGACTGATGTCGGGTGCGGCATTGACGTTGGCGTTCTCGGCGGGCATGGTCGCAGCGGTGAACCCGTGCGGGTTCGCGCTGCTCCCCGCGTATCTCTCCTACTACCTGGGCCTCGACGTGACGAACGGCGAGTCGAAGCCCCGCAGCGACGAACCGGTGATGCCGGGGGGGCCAAGGCGCTCGGCACCTGTTCGATCCGGCGCGGCACGGACGATGTTGGCAGCTCTCATGGTGGGTGCAGCGATGACCGCCGGATTCGTCGTCGTGTTCGGCGTGTTCGGCCTGGTGTGGACGGGCCTGTCCGACGCGCTCGGGTCGAAGCTTCCGTGGGTGGTCGTGGGAATCGGAGCGGCGATGATCGTCCTGGGCGTCACGATGACCGCTGGCTTCGAGCCGGTGCTGCGCCTCCCTCATCTTCATGCCCGGCGCGGGTCACGCTCGGTGGGGTCGGCCTTCGTCTTCGGGATCGGCTACGGGGTCGCGTCGTTGAGTTGTGCGATCGGTCCGTTCATCGCTGCGGTGGTCACGACGTTCCGCCATCATCGCTTCGTGGACGGGGTCGCGACCCTGGTGATGTACGCGTTGGGTATGGGCACCCTGGTCACCGGGCTCACCGTCGCGGTGGGCTACGCCCGGCTCGGCGTGGTCAACCGGTTGCGGAGCATCGCTCCGAGGCTCGGCCGTCTCAGCGGAATCCTCGTGATCCTGAGCGGGCTGCTCGCCGTCTACTACGGATGGTACGAGGCACGTATCCTCACGGGCGCGCCTTCCTCCGGCGGCCTCGCCGCGCGGATCGCCGACGTCCAGCAGTCGATCGCGGCGTCGATCCAGTCGCTCGGTACCGCCCGTCTCGGCATGGCGGTGGCCGCCGTCATCGCCACCGTCACGGCGACGGTGCTGTGGCGCCGCCACCACGACACGACCGACAAGGAGACCGATGAGCCCCGCACCACCTGAGATCCACGAGCATTACCCCGGCGCCCTCCGCACCGGCGACTACCTGCAGAAGGTTCGCGATGCGTTGACCCGACGCGACGTGAGCGTCGATTCGACGCTTGCCTCGGTGTGCACGTGCCGCGACGAGCTCGCCGGAGCCTTCGGGTTACACGTCCGCGGGATCTGGGGTCCGGTGTTCGACGTGGCGTCCCTCGGCGGTGTCCCGGCGATGGGCCCGGCCGGGTGGGTCTCGGCACTTGGCCACATCCCCGATACGCACGGCCGGGGATGCCTCCTGGCATTCGGGCTCTCCCACATCGGGATCGACGGTGACGGAACCCTCGGCTTCGTCACCCGAGCCGGTCAGGATCGCCCCAATCCGGCGTGCGGAGCCCTTTCCGTGCTGTTGGAATCTGCCCGCCAGGGCGACGTGCCGACCGCGATCGACCCCGATGACTTCGAGGCGACCCGTCTCGGCCTCCGACTGATCGACCGATCCGCCGTTCCCTCGCTCGCGGAGTTGACGGCGACCGCGGCCGACACGTCGGGTGCCGACCTGTGGACGGCACTCGACGAGGTGGGACTCTGGCAGGATCATGATGTCGCGGTGTGCTGGGGAACCCAGATCCACGGCCCCGACGGCACGGAGTGGATCAGCCACCGGGGGGCGTGGTTCGCCTCCTCCGACGGAGTGCGGCAGCCGCTCGACGTGGAATGACGCCCACGCGTCCCGGCAGCTCAGGGTGCCAGGCGCTCGATCACCCAAGGCTCGGACGGCTCGGAGCCCACGGGTCCGCCGGTGACCCGGCGATAGCGAAGGCGGTCGTGCAAACGGTCGGGTCGCCCCTGCCAGAACTCGACGACCGCGGGAACGATTCTCCAGCCACCCCAATGCGGTGGGCGCGGGATCGGATCGACTTCGGAGAAGCGCTTCTCGGCCGCGGCGACGAGCGCGTCGAGTTCGTCCCGGTCGGTGAGCACCGCGGACTGTGGGGACGCCCATGCGCCGATCTGGCTTCCCCTCGGCCGACCAGCGAAGTAGGCGTCCGCCTCCCGGTCTGCGACCCGGTGGGCATGGCCCTCGACGCGGACCTGGCGTTCGGACTCCATCCACAACATCTGGGCGGCACACCAGGGTGACCGCTCCAACTGCACCGACTTGGGACTGCGGAGATTCGTGTAGAAGACCAACCCGGCCGAATCGATCTCGCGGACCAGCACTGCACGGGTGTGCGGCCGCCCGGCGTCGTCCACGGTGGCGAGCGTCATCGCGGTCGGTTCGACGACCTCGGCCTCCACCGCGTCGTCGACCCATCGGCGGAGCTGCCTCAACGCATCGCCGTCGACGGAGGCATCGTCCAGCGTCGCGTACGAGTAGCTGAAGCGCGCCCCTTCCCAGCTCATCGGCCCATACGCGGGGATCGCGGCCCGGACCGGTTGGGACCCATCATCAGCCGATCGACTCGATGCCACGCATGTAGGGGCGCAACGGCTCGGGAACCTCGACCGAGCCGTTGCGACGGCGATACGTCTCCACCAACGCGGCCCACACCCTGGGAACCGCCAGAGCCGAGCCGTTGAGCGTGTGGCACAAGGCCGTTCCCCTACCGTCGGGGTTCCGGTAGCGGACGTTTGCACGGCGCGCCTGAAAGTCACCGAACCACGACACCGAGGAAACCTCCAACCAGCGATCCACGCCCGGCGCATACACCTCTATGTCGAACGTGCGCCTCGACGAGTTGCCCAGGTCGCCTGCGCACAGGTCGACGACCCGGTACGCAAGGCCGAGACCCGCGATCATCGCCTCGGCCCTGGCAAGGATCTCCGCGTGCATATCGGCCGCCTGGTCAGGTGTGGTGTATGCGAGGATCTCCACCTTGTCGAACTCGTGGACCCGCAACAGCCCGCGGGTGTCCTTTCCCGCGGATCCGGCCTCGCGGCGGAAGCAGGAGGTGTGTGCCATCAGGCGAATCGGCAGCGCACCGGGATCGAGGATCTCGTCGCGGGCGAGCGAGGTCAGCGGCACCTCGGCCGTGGGGATCGCGTACAGGTCGTCTCGCTCGATCTCATAGGCGTCCTCGGCGAACTTCGGGAGGTGACCGGTCGAGACCATCGTGTCGGCTCGCACAAGGGTGGGAGGGCGGATCTCCTCGAAGGCGTCCGCGTTCGCGTCGAGGGCGTACTGGCACAACGCACGAACCAGCGTGGCGCCGCCGCCCCGGTACATCACGAACATCGAACCCGACATCCGAACCGCTCGCTCGACGTCGAGGATGCCGAGTTCCTCGCCGATCTGCCAGTGCGCCACGCGCTGATGGTCCTCATATGACCCCGGCACGTATCCGTGCGTTCGCACGACCACGTTGTCGGCCTCACCCACCCCGTCGGGCGCATCGGGCGAGGGGAGGTTCGGCAGCCCCAGCAGCGTCGTTCGGAGCCGCTCGGTCGCTGCCACGGCCGCCTGATCGAGCTCCCGCTCCTGCTCTCCGAGGGCACGACTCTCCGCCTGCAGCTCGGATGCCTCCTCCCGGAGGCCCTCCCGCATGAGCGTACCCACCTCGCCCGAGAGCGCGCGGATCCTGGCTCGAAGCTCATCACGCCTGGCATTGAGCGCCCGCACGTCCCGGTCCAGGCCGATCACCCGTTCCACCACATCGACCGGCTCGTGGCGCCGGTGGAACCCCTCGATGACGGTTTCGGGTTCGCTGCGGAAGAGTCGGACGTCGAGCATGGAATCACGCTAGAGCCGACCGGGCCCGGTGCCGCGGAGACCCGGCCTGTTCATCAGGCACGGGGATGCGGCGTAGCGTGGATCGCGGTGCCGGTCGTCGAAGTAGAGCATCTCACCGGTCGTTACGGCGACGTGGTGGCCGTGGACGACGTGTCGTTCACGGCACCCGCTGCAACGGTTACCGCGGTGCTCGGCCCGAACGGCGCGGGCAAGACGTCGACGATCGAGTGCTGTGAGGGGTACCGCGTCCCGACCTCGGGGACGGTGCGTGTCGCGGGCCTGGACCCGATCGCCGACCGTGCCGCTCTGGCGCGCAGGATCGGAGTGATGTTGCAGGACGGGTCGCTGTACACCGCCATCACCCCCCGGGAGGCACTGCGTCTGTTCGCGTCCTACTACGACCGTGCCCGTGACCCCGAGGAGTTGCTGTCCTTCGTCGGCCTGGCCGAACGCGGCTCGGCCCGTTGGCGGACCCTGTCGGGGGGTGAACAGCAACGGCTCAACCTTGCGCTCGCTCTGGTGGGTCGCCCCACGGTCGTCTTCCTCGACGAGCCGACCGCGGGCGTGGACGTCTCGGGTCGCCGCCTCATCGGACGACTGATCGTGGAGCTCGCACGTGAGGGGACGACCGTCGTGCTCACCACCCACGACCTCGCCGAGGTCGAAGCGCTGGCGCAGCGCATCGTCATCATCGACCACGGCCGCCTCGTCGCGGACGACACGGCTGAGGCGCTGCTCTCGGGCGACACGTCGCGGTCCTTCACGTTTCGAGCCGCGGCAGGGCTGGACACGGCCTCCATGAGCGCCGCCGTCGGGGCCATGGTCACGCCCACCGACGGTCGCTATCGGGTCGACGCCTCACCGTCGCCGAGCACCGTCGCCGCGCTCACCGCGTGGCTCGCAGACCGTGACGTCCTCCTGGACGACCTTCAGGCCGGCCGACAGCAACTCGAGCAGGTCTTCCTCTCGCTCACCGAGGACGGCGCCAACGAGGACCTCGCGTCGGACCGTGCCGAATCCGCAGGGGCCCGCTCCCACCGTCGAGCCGGCTCCAACCGACGGCGGGCGACCCGATGAAGGCGATCGCCGCCCAGGTTCGAGCGGAGTTGACGCTCACCGCCCGCAACGGCGAGCAGTTCCTGGTCAACCTCCTCATCCCGCTGGGCCTGTTGGTCCTGTTCTCCAAGGTCAAGGTCCTGGTCTCCGACACCGCCCGGCCAGTGGACTTCCTCGCGCCCGCGGTGCTGGCACTCGCGGTGATGAGTTCCGCTCTGGTCAGCCTCGGGATCAGCACCGGGTTCGAGCGCTACTACAAGATCCTCAAGCGACTCGGGACCACGCCGTTGGGGCGCGGGCGCTGGATCGCATCGAAGGTGATCGCCGTCCTCGTCATCGAACTTGCGCAATGGGCCGTGTTGATCGGAGTCGCACTCGTGCTGGGCTGGTCCCCCGATCCGCGGGGGTGGGTCACTGCCGTCCTGGCGGCACTCGCCGGTACCGCCGCGTTCGGCGGGTTGGCACTCCTCATGGCCGGGACGCTGAGCGGCATGGCGAACCTCGCCGTCTGCAACGGGTTGTATCTGGTGCTCATGGTCACGGGCGGGATGGTGATCCCGTTGGAGCGGATGCCCGGGATGATCCGACACATCTCCGAGGCGCTCCCGGCCGCTGCCCTCGCCGAGGTGGTCATCGGATCGCTCCGGACCGACGCTCACGTACCCGGCTCTGCATGGCCGGTGCTCTTGGCTTGGGCCGTGGTGGCACCCGCTGCTGCCGCCGTCACCTTCCGTTGGGACTGACACCGGCGGACACGGTGTAACCCTCCCGAGCGCAGGGTGAGCCCGGGATGGTCGCCGGCTACTCGCCGTGAGTCGGAGCGATCACCGGTGGCGGATCGGTCGCCGGCGGTGGCATCGGGTGGTGCCGCGGAACGTAGTTGATCTCGCTGTTACCCGAGTCGTAGAAGAACAGCATCGATCCGAGGGCCGCGATGTACACGCCGATCGCCACGATCACTCCGAAGACGAAGATCTGACGAAGGATCTTCGCATCGTTCCTGAGGTGCATGAACACGGCGCCGACGGTGGCGAACTTGATGACCATCATCACGATGAGCGCGATGTGGGTGACCTTGTGCCAGCCCTCGGGCCACCAGTACGTCGAGACCTCCAACGCCGTCAACAGCGCGAGTGCACCGAAGACCCCCCAGTAGTAGGAGTCGGCCGGGTGCTCGTGCTCTTCGGACGCCTCGTCGTGGTGGGCGGAGCCCCCCGCGGTGATCGTGGTCATCGCTTCCTCACTACTTGATCAGGTAGACGACAGTGAAGATGAGGATCCACACGATGTCGACGAAGTGCCAATACAGCCCGATGATCTCGATCGACTCGGCACGCGAGCGGGGGATGCGTCCCGACGCCGACATCATGATCGTCACCAACAGCATCACGATGCCGATGCTCACGTGCACACCGTGGAAGCCGGTCAGGGTGAAGAAGGCGGAACTCGCGGTGTTGGTGGTGAAGCCGAGTCCCCTGTGCCAGAAGGTGGTGAACTCGAACACCTGACCGCCGATGAACAGCGAGCCGAGGAAGGCGGTGCTGCCCAACCAGATCCGGGTTCGCTGCTGTTCGCCACGGTGCGCCGCGCTCACTGCCAGGACCATCGTCAGCGACGATGCCAACAGGACGAACGAGGTGAACGAGGTGAACGGGATGTTGAACAACTCCGACGGTCGCAGCGGCGAACCGTGCACCCCTCGGCCTGCCACGGTGTCGAGCGCGGTGCTACCCGGCCGGTTCTTGTAGAGAAGGTAGGTGGAGATGAGACCACCGAACATGAGGCACTCCGAGCCGAGGAACACCCACATGCCGAGCTTCTCGTTGGAAACGCCGGTGTTGGTGGTGCCGTGCCCGTGCTCCTCGACGGCATCGTGAGGCCCATGACCGGAGGCCTCCGCGCGGACCGCGTCCGTCGCGTGCTCGGTCGTCTCGGTCATCGTCTCGCTCACGCCTGTTCTCCTTCGGGCCCGGCGCCGCTCCCCGCCGCCGCGCCGGCGAGCGCCGGGACGGAGTCCGCGTCGTCGGCTCCCCCTGCTCCATCCTCACTCGCGGCCTCGGTCGGCCCCGCGGACGGAGCAGGCTCGTGGTCGTGGCCGTCGTGTCCGGCCTCGGGATCGGTGGAGGGTTCGAGCACCCAACCGACGAAGCCCGCGACCGTGATCAGACCGCCGAGCAACGCCCACCAGAGGCTGAAGATGATGCCGTACCCCACGAAGGGGAGCCCGGCCGCCAGCACGATCGGCCAGTACGAGGGCGACGGGAGGTGGATTCCCGTGGCACCGGGTTGTTGGACCACGTCCTCGGTCTTGGCGATTCGTACCAGACGGCCACTCTCGTCGTGGCCGTACTTTCGGTACCAGAAGTCGTCGAGCTCGGTGATCTGGGGGATCTCCGCGAAGTTGTACTCCGGGGTCGGCGAGGGGACGATCCACTCGAGGCTCCGAGCATCCCACGGGTCGGCTCCGACCTCCACCGGGTTTCGCTTGTGCCGCGCCCTACTGATCCAGATGTTGGCCGCAAAGATCAGCATGCTCACGGCGATGGTGAACGCTCCGATGGTTGCGACCATGTTCCAGAAGGCAAAGCCCTGGTTGGCGGAGTAGGTGAAGTATCGGCGACTCATGCCCTGGAGCCCGAGGATGTGCATCGGACCGAACGTCAGGTTGAAACCGATGAGGATGATCCAGAAGTGCCACTTCCCGATCGTCTCATCGAGCATGTACCCGAAGACCTTCGGCCACCAGAAGTAGAACCCACCGAGCATTGCGAGGAGTGATCCACCGAAGAGCACATAGTGGAAGTGCGCCACGATGTAGTAGGTGTCGGTCTGCTGGGTGTCGGCGGAGGCCACGGCGTGGGTGACGCCGGACAACCCACCGATCGTGAACATCGTCACCAGACCGATGGCGAACAGCATCGCTGTGGTGAACTTCAATCGCCCACCCCACATCGTGGCGAGCCAGTTCAGGATCTTCACACCGGTGGGCACCGCGATGAACATCGTCGACAGCGAGAAGGCCGTCACCGACATGGGGCCCATGCCCGAGGCGAACATGTGGTGGGCCCAGACCCCGAAGCCCATGAAGCCGATGGCGATTCCCGAGAAGACCATGAACGGATATCCGAAGATGGGCTTGCGGCTGAAGACCGGAATGATCTCCGACACGATGCCGAACATCGGGAGGATCATGATGTAGACCTCGGGATGCCCGAATATCCAAAATAGGTGTTGCCACAGCATCGGATCACCACCGTTTGCCGCGTTGAAGAAGTTCGAACCGAACCGACGGTCGAACATCAGCAGGAACAGCGCCACGGTGATCACGGGAAGGGCGAACAACAGGAGGAACTGGGTGACCAGTGTCATCCAGGTGAAGACCGGCATCTTGAACAGGGTCATTCCCGGTGCCCGCATGTTCAGGACCGTCACGATGAGATTGATCGCCGAAACCAACGAGGCGATACCGGTGATGATGAGACCGACGGCGTAGAAATCGATGCCGTGGGTACGGGAGAACAGCACGCCGCTGTTCGGCGCGTAGTTGAACCATCCGCCGTCGGCCCCACCACCGAGGAACCACGAGGTGTTGAAGAAGATGGCTCCGAAGAGGTAACACCAGAAGCTGAAGGCGTTGAGCCGCGGGAACGCCACATCCCGTGCACCGATCTGGATGGGGATGAGATAGTTCGCGAATGCCGCGGCGAGCGGCATGACCACGAGGAAGATCATGGTCACGCCGTGCATGGTGAAGACCTGGTTGTACAGGGCGGCGGACAGCACATGGTTGTCGGGACGGGCCAGTTGGAGCCGGATCAGGAGCGCCTCGGATCCACCGACGATGAAGAAGAACAACGAGGCCATGCCGTACATGATCCCGATCTTCTTGTGGTCGACCGACGTGAACCAGCTCTTCCAACCGGTCTGTGACGCCGTCGGCCGGGCCAGGACGCCGAACGGCGAGGACGGGCGGCCACCGTCTCCGGCTTCGACGGCCAGCGGGGTTCGGGCTTCTATCAGTGCCATGTCGGACCTACTTGTACTTCGTGCTCGGGCAGTTCGTCAGCGGTTACTTAAGGGTCGAGAGGAAGGCGACGACGTCGGAGATCTGTGTCTCGTCGAGGCCGAGGGTCGGCATGCCGCGGTACTCGTCGGCGGCGGCCGGCTTCATCGCTCCGGGATTCCGGATCCAGCTGCTGATGTTGACGGTATTGACCGATCCGTCCTTGGCGTACAGGTCGAACAGGTTGCCGGCGAAACGGTTGCGGCTCATGAGGTGCGTGAGGTTCGGTGCGTTACCCGACGTGAGGTTCGGCCGGTTCGCCGCCGGACGGTTGTGCAGGTAGTCGGCATTGGGTGCGCCGTCGGTCGCCTTGCCGTCGAAGGTCATCCCGTCGAGTTGGTGGCAGGTGGCGCACTGGGCCTGGAACGTCTTGAAGCCCGCGAGCACCGGTGAGTCGTCCTCTGCATCGTCGGGCGTGGGATCGGTGGGGAGCGTCGCGGGCTTCCGCTGGTCCTGCAACCACTGGTCGAACTCGGCGCGCGGCAGCGCCTTCACCTCCATCCGCATGAGGGCGTGGGAGAGGCCGCAGAACTCCGTACAGGTGCCCTGGTACAGGCCCGGCTTGAAGGCCTGGATGGACCAGGAGTGGGTCCTGCCCGGAACCGCGTCCTTCTTCCCGTTGAGCTCGGGGATCCAGAACGAGTGGATCACGTCGTTGGAGCGGATCTCGAGCCGAACCATCTGACCGGCGGGGATGACCATCTGATTGGCGGTGATGACATCGGGCTTGCCGTCCCGGTCGGTGTCGTAACGGAACTCCCACCACCACTGCTGCCCGACCACCTGCACCGTCATCAAACTGCGATCGGCCGCGGCCTTCTGCAGCTTCCAGATCGTCTTCACCGAGAACACCCCGATCCCGGCCAGCAACAGCGCCGGAAGGATGGTCCACGCGAGTTCGAGTCGGACGTGACCGTGGGTCTGAACCGGCTCGTCGACGCCGTCCTCGTCGTCGCGACGACGACGGAACTTCCAGGCCAGGAACAGGACGCCGCCTTCGACGAACAGGAAGGCGACACCCGCGATCATGAACACCGGAGTGATGAGGTCGTCGATCTCCTGGGCCTGCTCGCCTCTCGGGTGGAGGGTGTTCAGCGGACGGCCCTTGTCGTCGCGCAACGCCCCGCAGCCCGCGGCGACGAAGATCGCGACCAACGCCAACGCGGCGACGGCGTTTCGCAGGATGGCGTGACGACGCCTTGTGCTGGGGGTGCTCATGCCTGGCTCACTCCGGTGGCAGGGGACTGGTGGTGCGCGGCGATCGGGACGGCGGCGTGTTCGCCGGCCTCCACATCACCGCGGATGGCACCGATGATGCCCAACGCGATGACGAGTACCGCGCCGATGACCACGGCGGTGGTCAGCACGCGACGCGAAAGATGCGGCCTGGTACCGATGAGGACCGCGACGACGAAGATCACCAACGCGATGATCGACCCCACCCACCAGGCCTGCGATTCGTGGATGCTCAACAACAGGCGGGAGAAGCAGTACACGATGCCGCCGACGATCAGGACGCCGGCACCGACGAGTTCGAGTGGAAAGAGGATTCGGGAGCGCACGATCCGCCGGGCATCGCTGTCCGCCGCCGCTTGATCGGCCCAGGTGGCGACCGTCCATTCGAGCGCCGAGACCGACAGCGCCGTGATGCCCATGACGAAGAGTGTCGGCCCGATGGCGAGGCCGAGCACGACCAGCACCGCGCCGAAGCCGCTGACCAACGGCCACGGGTTGGCCCGAGGCTTGGGGGGTGCCGCCGGTGCGTGGTCCGTGTCGTCGAGTTCGGCGAGTGAAGCGCTGTCCGCGTCGCGGAAGGCAAGTGCGGCGCCGGCGGCGACGAACGCGCACGCGGCGAACGCCATCAGCACCACGTATCCGTAGCGATCGCCGACCCCGCCCTTGTAGCCGAAGGTGAGCGGTCCGAGCACCGAGTCGACCGCGCCGTCGTGGGTCAACGTGTGGACGACGCCACCGCTGCCGACGCCGTTGGTGATGATGCCGTAGAGCAGGGCGCTGAGATACGCACCGAAGCCGAGGCCGAGGTAGAGGCGGGAACCACGTGTGAACATCATCGACTCCGGATCACTTCATGACGTAGACGGCGAGCCACAACACTGCGTAGAGCGCGACCGTCACGTGCCAGAACATCGCCGCTGCGGAAATGCCGTCGGGTAGGCGGGAGGAGAACTGGCCACCGACCGCTCGAATGGCCATCAGGGCGATGAGGATCATCGCCGCGAGCACCAAGGCGAAGTGCCCGCCGGTGACGGCGTAGAACGTCGGGCCCTCGACGCGGGCCAACGGCAGCTTGACCATCTGCCAAAGGAAGGTGGTCTGGTTGAGGAAGGCCAACCCCATGAGCAGGGTCAACGCCAACCCCACGTACGCCTGGGACCGATGGTTGCGAGCGATCGCCCATACGGCCCACTGGATGAAAAGTGATCCGAAGAGCAACGTACCGAGCTGCATGTTCGGCTGGGTGAGCGGGACGGTGATCTCCTTGAACCAGACACCACGATTGGCCCCGCGCTCCGAGAGGTACATCCCCACGAGTGCCAGCTCGAACATCGCCGCGGCGGCAGCCGCGAACGCGGTACCGAACAGGAGCTGGCGTCGCCGGGGCAGGGCACCGGGTGCAACTTCGGCGGGCAGCACCGTCATCGGCTCTCTCCCTTGGTGGCGGATTCGTCGAGGTCGAGCAGGGGATACGGTCCCGCGACGAGGGCGAGCGGCTCGTCGAAGTTGGCCGACCGCGACGGTTTGGCGGCGATCCACTCGAGGGTGCCACCCTCGACACGATCGACCTGTTCGTGGGATCCGCCGAGCGCGCCGAAGATCGCTGCGATCCCGGCACCCATCGAAACAAGGCCCACCAGGAGGGCCCCTACGGCGGAGACGACGAGGAGAACCTTGTACGCATCGCCGTCGGGAGTGCCGTAGCCGACGATGACCTGACCGAAGCCGAACAGGAGCGCACCGACCAACGCGGCGGGAGCGAGCGCCAGTCCCACCCCTTTCGGTACGACGTGGCCGAAGAGTGGTCGTGACCAATGGAACGTGGCTGCGGCGCCCATGACCACCGTGGCACCGATCACCAGGTAGAGCTGGCCGACGACCGTCCCGGCCGTGGCATCGACGAACGAACCTCGCACGTTCGTGAAGAGATCGCCCTTCCCGAGGGTGGAGACGGCATTGACCACTCCGATGGCGGTGGCCAGCAGCAGCGTCACGACCGAAACCAACCCCATTGCGACCGAGCCGGACACCTCGAACCGACCACGGCGCAGCGTGTCCGCAGAGGAGCCGACCACCACCAGCGCGGCGAGGCCGAGACCGACCGTGAACGCGCTGTAGACCAAGGTCGACTCCGCTGTGGCCGTGGTGGCCCAGGCTCCGAAGCTGAACAGGCCGAAGGCCGCTATCCCGGCCTGGACGACGCCGTAGCCGTGCTGGCGATGGCGGGCCGACCCGGCACACATGTCGGCGAAGAGGCCGAGCACCGGAATGGCCACGATGAACATCGCCGGCTGGTGCAGGAACCATTGCACGGCAGCGAACGCATCGCCCTTCAGGTCGACGGTCTGGGGACGCCGGATCTGCCACACCGTGATACTCGCCAACAGGACCGGCAGCGTCGTGAGCCAGAGGATGGCGGTCACCACCATGGAGAACGAGAAGAACGGTACGTCACCGAGGGTCATGCCCTCGGTACGGTTCGCGAACACCGTGACCGCGACGCACAACACCCCGACACACAGCGCCGTTGCCATCAAGCCGATGCTGAGAGGCCCCAGCCGAGCGAGCTTGAGGTTGTTGCCGCCGTAGGAGCCGTCGGCGAGCCACGCGACGGTGAAGAGAACCACTCCACCCAACCACGCCCACAACGACATCGCGGCCGCCCTGGGGAAGGACAGTGACGGAGCACCCACCTGCAGGGGGACGAGGTAGACGGCGAGGCCGAGCATCAAGGGGAACGCCGATGCGAGCAACAGATCGAAGGGATTGTTCGCGATCAGTCGGGTCGCCAGGTCGGCGTCGAGGAGCGTGCCGGTTCCCTGGTGGATGTTGGCGAGCGCGGCCACGACGAGGGCGAGGGCGGCGAAGACCAGGGAAAGGATGACGTACCAGCGCCCGATCCGGCGGTGGTCTGCGGTACCGACCGTCTGTTCGAGCACGGTCGGCTCCGCGCGGGGCTCCTCGGCCGCGGGAGCGAGGGACGGCGCGTCGTGGGACCGGGTCTCGGTCAAAGCCATGTGGTGCCTCGAGCCTCGTAGAGATCGGGAAAGGTGGCGGGGGCCACCCGGGGAGTGTCCAGGGTACTGACGGTTCGTGAGGATACTTCGGTGACGAGGGGCCGACGAAAACCCGTGGACGATCGAGCAGTTGTCAAGGCGCCCGCTGAAAGCACCCTCAAACCGACCACGCGCCCGCGTCGAGGGTCTCCGCGTCGTATCACGGTCAGTGACCGAGCAACAGGGCGTCGACCGCCATCGCCCCGAACAGCAACGTCACATACGTGATGGAGTAGGTGAAGAGGCGCATCGCAAGCTTGGGCGATTCGGTTCGCGACACGCCGAACGCCAAGGCGATGAAGCCGATGCCCAGCACGACGGCCGCGACGATGTAGAGCCACCCGAGCCGCGCGACCGGGCCGAACACGAGGCTCATCGCCACGACCGCCGCGGTGTAGACGAGGATCCGTCGCGTGACGACTGCATGGTCCGCCACCGAGGGCAGCATCGGTACGTCGACGGCGGAGTAGTCGTCCTTGTACTTGATGGCGAGCGCCCAGAAGTGCGGTGGCGTCCAGAAGAACATCAACGCGAAGAGGATCCACGGCGCCCAACCGAGCCCGCCGGTCACCGCCGCCCACCCGATCAGCACCGGAGCAGCGCCTGCCGCCCCGCCTATGACGATGTTCTGCTCGGAGGTTCGCTTGAGCCACAGCGTGTACACGAACACGTAGAAGCAGCAGGCGGCCACTGCGATCACGGCCGACAGCAGGTTCACCGTCGCCCACAGGAGGGCGAACGAGACCGCCTCGATGCCCACCGCGAACGTGAGCGCCGCGCGGGGCGTGACCGCGCCGGTGACCAGGGGCCGGTCCCGAGTCCGTTGCATCACCGCGTCGATGTCGCGGTCGACGTACATGTTGACGGCGTTCGCACCTCCGGCGGAGAGGGTGCCGCCCAGGACCGTCCAGACCATGAGGGAGAGCGACGGCACCCCACGTTCGGCGACGAACATCGTCGGAACGGTGCTGATGAGCAGCAGCTCGATGATCCGCGGTTTGGTCAACGCGACGTAGGCCAGAACCTTCCGGACGAGGCCGCGGTGGTCGTCGGTCCCGCTCGAGACCGGTCGGGGCGACCCGAGCCCAGGGGTCACTGCCGAATGTGTGATCGCCGACGCCACCTCGGCCAGGGTAGGCCCACCTCGCCACCGTCACCAAGGTGCCCGGACCGTCGAAGGCAGGCCTTGACCAGGGGTCGCCCGTGACGCCGGCGGGCCGCGCCGCGGTGGGTCCGACCGGTTCGCGCCGCATACCGTGGGGGACGATGCCGGTTCGACTTCCGTCGGTGACCCCCACCCGATTCCTGGCGATCGGTCGGCTCGCCGTGTTCGCACTCGGCCTGATCATCGTCACAGGGGCGACCGTGCGGCTCACCGGATCGGGATTGGGGTGCACGAACTGGCCGCTGTGCACCGACGGTCGTCCCCTGCCGGCGATGTCACTGCATCCGATGGTCGAGTTCGTCAACCGCCTCATCACCGGTTTCGTATCCCTGGCGGTGATCGTGGCGGTTCTTGGCGCGCGCCGACGGATCCCATTCCGACGCGACCTGGTTCGATGGTCGTGGGGCCTCGTATCGGGAGTCGTCGCGCAGATCGTCATCGGCGCCTTCGTCACCCTGTCGGATCTGAAGTACTCGGTCGTCGCGCTGCACTTCCTGGTGTCGATGGTGTTGGTGTGGGCCGCGGTGCACCTGACACAGCTCGCAGCCCAGGACGTCGAGCCCCGCCACGGCGGTACCAAGGGGCTGCGCAGCGGCGTCGGGGTTCGACCCGACTGGCGGGCGCGGGTGCTACCGCTGTTGGGCGCGGCCGTCCTGGTGAGCGGATCGGTGGTGACCAGCGTCGGCAAACACCCGGGTGCGCGGGTCGACGGGAACGGCGTGGAGCACGTGGTGAAGCGTCTGCCCTTCGACCTCGGTCAGACGACGCGGGTGCACTCGGTGCTGGTCTGGCTCCTGTGCTTCACCGCGCTGTCCGTCGCCTGGAGCCATCGCGGAACGGCCGGCCGAATCGCCGCGTCGTCGCGGCTCTTGCTCATCGTGATCGTCACACAGGGTGCGCTGGGTTACACGCAGTACCACACGGGCGTTCCACCGCTGCTGGTGGTGTTCCACGTGGCGTTCGCCACCGTGGTGTGGGTGATGACGTTGCGGGTCGCTCACGACCTCACCCTCGACGACGCCACATGTCCGTCGGGCGTCACCGCGGGTCGAGCGGGCGATACGAGCGTGTCCGAAGGCGCGCCTGTCGCCGGGCGCGGGCGGGTGGCCTCGTGACGGCATCGCCGGGCTCGGTCGTCGCGTCGGTCCAGCCCGCAGCTCCAATCGGCGTCGTCGCCGTCGACGACGAGAACGACCTCGATCGACCCTGGGTCGTGCTGGTCTGGAACGACCCGATCAACCTGATGTCCTATGTCGCGTACGTCTTCCGAAAGCTGTTCGGCTATTCGGAGGCGAAGGCCCACGACTTGATGATGCAGGTTCACACCAACGGACGCGCCGCGGTCAGCAGCGGCGCGCGTGACGAGGCCGAACGCGACGTGTTCCGACTGCACGAGCACGGGCTGTGGGCCACGATGCAACAGGACGATTGAGGGCGACCACACGTGACCGGCAATCGAGGGACCGGGCCGACGGTCGTGGAGACCGGCGAGCCCGGCGGAGAACCGTTGTTCGTCTTGGTACCCGACGACGACGAACGCGACCGCCTCCTCCGCTGGTGCGAGGGCGCCGCCCGCGGTGACGACGCACCCCTCGCGGTACGCCTCGCGTCGCCGGCCGGGCCCGACGGGCTGATCGACGACGGGGTGGTCACCGGGGCCGACCTCGCCGAGGCGCTACGCGATCTACTGGGGGCCGTGGCGACGGCCGTGGAATCCTCACACCCGCGCCCGGTCACCGCGGGCGCCATCGAGCGCCTCCCCTATCGCTGTGCCGGGATCGTCGCGTTCTGGTACCACGCGGTCGAACGCCGCGACGGGCGTGATCCGGATCCGGAGCGGCTCGACGAGGCGACCGTCGAGGCATTGGACGTGCTCGTGCGACTCGCCGAAGACTGCGACCTGATGTTGTGGTCGCGGTTCATCGCCCGCCCCGACCGGGTCGTCCGAATTCGATGGCGCCGCGGCGACGCCGAGGGCGTCACCGCGGCCCTCGCCGCCGTCGACGCCGTGCTCGAGACCGACGATCCGGCCGTCACACGATTGTTTCCCACGGCCTACGGCGACGACCGGGACCGGAATGCCGGGTGGGACGCCCTGCAACGAGGAGAACTGATCGATGCCCGACGCGCGTCGATCACGATCGCCCGGGATCTGCTCGGTCGCCGATCGTGCACCCTCGATGAACTCGCCGCGTTCTCACGGGCGATCAACGACGCCCGCCTCGTCATCGGTACCCGGCTGGACGTGACCGAGGACCCCGAGCCGCGACGGGACGGACGCCTCACCGGGCGCGACGGCAAGGACCTGTCGCACTACGAGTGGTTGGGACTCCTGCTCGAAGAGGTCGTGCGAACGCTCGACCGCGGGCTGTGAGCCGCGCGACCGCCTCGAACGGGGCACTGACGCTGGGGGCGCTGGGCGTCGTCTTCGGCGACATCGGCACCTCACCGTTGTACGCGCTGCGTGAGGCGTTCCTCGCGCACCACGGACGACGGCTCGTCCTCGAATCGGCGAACGTGGTCGGCCTCTTGTCGCTCGTCTTGTGGTCGCTGATCCTGGTGGTGTCGGTCAAGTACCTGCTGGTCGTGATGCGCGCCGACAACGGTGGCGAGGGCGGGATCCTCGCGCTCACCGCCCTCATCCGGCCGACGGGTTCACTGAAGGCCGGCGGGAGCACGCGGTGGCTCATCGTGTTGGGACTCTTCGGTGCGTCGCTGCTGTACGGCGACGGAATGATCACCCCCGCCATCTCGGTGCTGAGCGCGGTCGTGGGCACCTCGGTCGTCTCCGGTGCACTCGACCGCTACGTACCGCTCATCTCCGTCGTGATCCTGGTCGGGTTGTTCTCGGTTCAGCGACACGGGACCGCGGCGGTCGGACGCGTCTTCGGCCCGGTGATGGTGGTCTGGTTCGCGACGCTCGGCCTGTTGGGGGCTTCGCACATCTCCGATCACCCGGCGGTGCTCGGCGCGATCCTGCCGCACCACGCCGTCCGGTTCCTGCTCCACAACGGGATCCTGGGGTTCCTGGTGTTGGGTTCGGTCGTGCTGGCCATCACCGGCGCCGAGGCCCTGTACGCGGACATGGGCCACTTCGGCCGCAAGCCCATCACCCGCGCCTGGTACTTCGTGGTACTGCCCGGCCTGGTGTTGTGCTACTTCGGCCAGGGCGCGATGGTGCTCAACGACCCGCGGACGATCGACAATCCGTTCTATCGGATGGCCCCTCGCTGGGCGCTGTGGCCGCTCGTGGTCCTCGCGACGAGCGCCACGGTCATCGCGAGTCAGGCGTTGATCTCGGGGGCGTTCTCCCTGACGAGACAGGCGGTGCAGCTCGGCTATCTCCCGCGGGTCCGGATCTCCCACACCTCGGAGAGCGAGGAGGGCCAGATCTACGTTCCCGCCATCAACACGGTGCTCCTCGTGGCGTGCATCGTGTTGGTGGTCGGCTTCAAGACGTCGACCAACCTCGCCGCCGCCTACGGACTCGCCGTGACCGGCACCATGGGGATCACCACCATTCTGCTGTACCGGGTCGCTCGGACGCGCTTCGGTTGGCGACGGATCATCGCTGTGCCGATGTGTTCGCTGTTCCTCGTGATCGACCTGATGTTCCTCGGCGCGAACCTGCCGAAGATCCCCGACGGCGGATGGGTACCGCTCGTGATCGGCGGAGTGTTCCTGTTGGTGCTGACCACCTGGTTCGCGGGACGCAAGCTCACCGCCGAGCGGATGGAGAACCGGTTCCGCCGGGTCGAGGACTTCATCGACGAGTTGGAGACGCGTCACATCATGCGGGGACCCGGGGTCGGCGTGTACCTGGGGCCCAATCCCGATCTGGTGCCCCAGGCGTTGTCGTCACACCTCAAACACGCCGGCGTGCTGCCTCGAAACGTCCTCCTGTTGGCCATCCGCACCGCGAACGTGCCTCATGTCGAACGCGACGCCGCGTTGGCGCACGACGACCTGGGCGACGGCATCCACCGGCTCGTCTACACGGTCGGATTCTCCGACGACGTCGATGTGCCGTCGATGCTGGAGACCGACGGAACGCGGCTCACCGGCATCGACTTCTCCCGCGCGTCGTACGTCCTGGGACGAGAGACGCTCCGGGTCACCGACCGCCCGGGGATGGCCCGGTGGCGGGAGCACCTGTTCCTGACGATGGTGCGGAACGCGACGACCGCGGACGTGTTCTTCAAACTTCCGCCCGATCGCACGATCGAGCTGGGCGTCCAGGTGGAGCTGTAGACCTCGGCTCGACGCCGACGGCCATCGTCGTGGTCGCTGCGCTCGACGTCCCACTGCTACCGTTCGGCCGGCGCGCCCCCATCGTCTAGCGGCCTAGGACACCGCCCTTTCACGGCGGCAGCACGGGTTCGAATCCCGTTGGGGGTACCGGTTCGACGACGACCGGCGAACCGATTAGCGAGCCGGAAACCGCGCCGAGAGGATCCAATCGGCGTCGAACGAGACCTTGGCTATGCTCTCGCCCCGTCTGGTCCCGTGGTGCAGCCTGGAGTGCACGCCGCCCTGTCAAGGCGGAGGTCGCGAGTTCAAATCTCGTCGGGACCGCGCCCGCTTCGGCGGCACCACGTTCCCGGTCGGCTCGACCGGGGGCACACGGTCAGGTAGCTCAGTCGGCAGAGCGACCGCCTGAAAAGCGGTAGGTCCGGGGATCGACGCCCCGCCTGACCACCACCCCTGTCCGTGGTCCCACGGACAGGGGCATGCCCGCTCTCCATCTCGTCGACATCGGCTCCCGACCGATTACCACTGAAACTCGACGGTCGACCAGCGGCTGCCCCACCCCTAGGTTCATCCATCCACACCTCTCGTGTTCGAAGGGAAGAACCAATGAAGCGAGTCCTGTTGGCGTGCGCAGTACTGATCGCGTTCGCAACCGGCTGTCCAGAGCAACCCCCGACCGTCGACTACTCGAAGTGCCCGACCGCTGCCTCCGGCCAGGTGCAGGTGGCGGTGGTCGTCGAGAACGCACCCAACGCGGCCCACAAGGTGGTCTGCGTCGCCGTCGCCGACGGCGCCAACGGCATCGACGTCCTCAACGCCCGCCAGGCCCGCCTCGGCACCGCGCCGCTCCGCTTCAAGAACGGCTTCCTGTGCGCGATCGACGACGTTCCCACCGCACCGACCTGCGGCACCGATCCGGCGGGACCCGACGGCTACACGTACTGGTCGTACTGGCAGGGAGGAACCTCCTGGTCGGAATACCAGGTCGGGGCGTCCGACAGCGAGGTGCACCAAGGCTCGGTCGAAGGATGGAACTACGGCACGTGGAACTTCGTGAACACGTTCCCCACCGCGCCCACCCACAGCTCGAGCTTCTCCGCACTGACCGGATCGTCGGCCTGAGCGACCGTCTCGTCGACGACCGCGATGGGGGCCACCTTCGGGGTGGCCCCCATCGCGTCCAGGTAGGATCGCCCGATGTCCGCCGACTCCGACACCGACCGGCTCGCGGGGTTGTCGGAGTGGAACAACCTCAAGGAGGTCGCCCGGGCGTTGGACGTGCATTACATGACCGCGTATCGCTACGTGCGACGCGGTCGCCTTGCGGCTCGTTGGGAGGGCAACGGGTGGCTGGTCCATCGTGACGACGTCATGGCAATCGTGTGCCCGAGCGACCGAGGCGGAACCCCGTCCGCACTCCCCACCCAGTCGGTCGACTGGCCGCGTCGCCTTGCCGACCGACTGGTCGCCGGCGACGAGACCGGGGCATGGACGGTGATCGAAGCGGCGCTGTCGGCCGGATGGAGCGCCCGCGACTGCTTCACGGACCTCATCGCCGCGTCCCTCGTACTGCTCGGCAACCGGTGGCGGCACGCGACGACCGCCGACCTGGTGGACGAGCGACTTGCCACGGCCACCGCGATGCGTTGCGCGCACCGCCTCGGCACCCGCTTCACGCGACCGGGGCGCCGAAAGGGCGTCGTCGTGCTCGGAACGCCCCCCGGCGAGCACCATCTGCTGCCGGTGTCGATCGCCGCCGAACTCGTCCGTCTTCGCAACTACACCGTGTTGGAACTCGGCGCCGATTGTCCGACGGCCACCTTCGTGGCGGCCGCGGTTCGCGCCGAGCGGCTCCGCGCCGTGGGTATCGGCGTCACCCGTGCCGAGCACCTCGACGCGGCACTCGAGATCCGCGACCGGCTCAGCGCCCGTCTCCCCGGTACACCGGTGTTGCTGGGCGGCCAGGCGGTCGCCAATCCCGAGGTCGCGGCGCTCGTGGGAAGCTCGCTGTGGGCGCCCGACGGAGCCGATCTCGCGGAGCGACTCGATGAACTACTCGGTGAGCACCGGCGAGTCCACGAGCACGCGATCGGCTGACCTCCGCCGACGGCCCCGTCCCGGACGCACGGCCGTCAACGATGACGGCACACCCCGTCGGCGATCGCGGCCAACCTTGCCGCCTCGGCCACGGCATCGACGACGCGCGTGTCGAACACCGACGGGATGATGAAGTCGGGCCTCGCGTCGTCACCCACGACACCGGCGATCGCGTGAGCCGCTGCGACCTTCATGTTCTCGGTGATCCGTCGAGCGCCGGCGTCGAAGGCGCCGCGGAACACACCCGGAAACGCCAACACGTTGTTGATCTGATTCGGAAAGTCGCTTCGTCCCGTGGCGATCACGGCAGCGATGTCGCCGATCAACTCCGGGCGGATCTCGGGGTCGGGATTGGCCATTGCGAAGACGATCGGATCCGACGCCATCGAGCGCACGTCGTCCACCGACAGCAGATCCGGCCCGGAGAGACCGATGAAGACGTCGGCTCCCCGGATGACATCGGAGATCGTGCCGCGAAGCCCCGACGCGTTGGTGTGCTCCGCGAACCATTGCTTGGAGTGGTTGAGCCCCTCACGTCCGTTGTACACCGCTCCCTGCCGATCGCATCCCACGATGTCGGTCACGCCCGCACCCATCAGGATCTTGGAAACCGCCACACCGGCCGCCCCGACACCCGCCACGACCACCTTGACGTCCTCGGCTCGCTTGTCGACCAACCGGAGGGCGTTGTCGAGCGCCGCCAGGGTGACGATGGCGGTGCCGTGCTGGTCATCGTGGAACACCGGGATGTCGAGGGCCTCGACGAGGCGTTCCTCCACCTCGAAGGCCTCGGGAGCCTTGATGTCCTCCAGATTGATGCCACCGAACGTCGGCTCGAGCGTCATTACGAGGTCGACCAGTTCGTCGACCGACCTGGTCCGGGCGCAGATCGGGAACGCGTCCACCCCGGCGAAGTGCTTGAACAGCAGAGCCTTGCCCTCCATCACGGGCATCGCCGCATACGGCCCGATGTCACCAAGCCCCAGAACGGCGGTGCCGTCCGACACGATCGCCACCGTGTTGCGTCGGATGGTGAGGTCGTGGCTGCGCTCGGGATCCTTTGCGATCTCCATACAAACCCGGGCGACCCCCGGGGTGTAGGCCATGGACAGGTCGTCGGCGTCGCCGACCGGCGCGAGCGGTAGAACCTCGATCTTGCCTCCGGCGTGCATCGCGAAGGTGCGGTCCGCCCAGTCGAGGACCGCGATCCCGTCCAGGTCGTCGATCGCCTGCCGCACGGCGTCCTGATGGCCGACGTCGCAGCAGTACACGACGACGTCCTGCTCGAGCACCGACGTCTTCACCTCGAAGCCCTCCAGGGCGACGATGTTCGCACCGGTGGCTCCGATGACCGTGGTGAGTCGACCGAGCATTCCCGGCTCGTTGCTCATCCGGACGCGCATGCGAACCGAGAACGCCGCAGTGGGGGTGGATGCCATTCAGGCGAGCCTAATGACGGCCGACGCGGGGAGGTTCACGGCGACCGCACCCACCATGGCCGTGGATCTCCTCGTGTGCGGATCGCCTCAGCCGGCTCCGTCGTAGGCGAAGCCCAGTTCGGGGGCGGTCACGAGCGCGACGAACGGAACGCCCTGGGCCGACGCGTACTCCACCGCGGTACCGCCACGGTCCACCAGGGCGAGCACCAGGACGGGCTCGGCCCCGAAGGCGCGCACGACGGCGATGGCGTCGGCGAGGGTCACCCCCCTCGACGTCGTGTCCTCGGTCACGACGACCTTGTCACCGGGTCGCAACGCTCCGGCGACCCTTCCCGTCACCCCGTGGTCCTTCGCCTCCTTGCGGATGGTGAAGCTGCGCAACGCCCGACCACGGGTCGCGCCGATCGCGGCGATCCCGTACGCGACGGGGTCAGCGCCGACCGTGATCCCTCCGATCGCCGTCGCCTCCGGCGGAATCATCGCTAGGGCGACGTCGGCCATCAGCACCACCCCCTCGGGGTCACATGCCGTCTGCTTCGAATCGAGGAAATACGACGACCGACGACCGGACTTGAGGGTGAAATCGCCATGACGGACCGAGTGCTCGAGCAGATGCGCGACCAGACGGTCCTTCGCACCGTCACCGGCGGGTCGGGGGACGGCGCTCACTTCAGCAGCACCGTGCCCGAGCCCGCGGTGACCTCGCCGATGACGCGGGGACGACAACCCGCCGCTGCCAGGGACGCGAGCGCGCCCGAGGCGTCGTCGGGGGCGACCACGACCACCATGCCGATACCGAGGTTGAACACCTTCGCCATCTCGGCGTCGTCGATGTCGCCGAGCTCCTGGATGCGCCGAAAGATCCGCGGTGACTCCCAGCGGTCGCGGTGCACCACCGCGTCGGCCGAGGAGGGCAGGACGCGGGCGAGGTTGCCGGCGATCCCACCCCCGGTGATGTGCGCGACGGCGTGAACCGCCACCTCGGAGCGAAGCGCCGACACGGCGGGGGCGTAGATGACCGACGGAACCAGGAGCTCGTCACCCACGGTGGGGGCGTCCGGTCCGGGCCACGCCGGATCATCGAGCGCCAGGCCCGCGCGTTCGAACAGTACGTGACGTGCGAGGGAATAGCCGTTGGAACGCAGGCCCGGCGACTCCAGGCCGATCAGCACGTCACCGGGGCCGACGCTGGATCCGTCGATCAGGTCGGAACGCTCCACGACCCCGACCGCGAACCCGACCAGATCGAACTCACCCGGATCCATCGCGCCCGGATGCTCGGCCATCTCACCGCCGATCAACGCGCAGCCGGCCTGTCGGCATCCGGCGGCGATACCCGAGACGAGCAGACGCATCTGATCGGGATCGAGCCTGCCGATGCTCACGTAGTCGAGGAAGAAGAGCGGCTCCGCACCCTGACAGACCAGGTCGTCCACGCACATTGCCACCAGATCGAGTCCGATCGTGTCGAACCGACGGGCCGCCGTCGCGACCATCGCCTTGGTGCCCACCCCGTCGGTGGTGGAGACCAACACCGGGTCCCGGTACTTCGTTCCGAGTGCGAAGAGGCCACCGAACCCGCCGATGTCGCCCAGGACCTCGGGACGAAACGTCGAGCGGACGTCGTGTCGGATCGCCTCGACCGCCTGCTCCCCGGCGGCGATCGACACGCCCGCTGCCTCATAGCTCGCCCCACGGGCCGGCACGCTCACGGGGTCGGCCCCCGATCGCCCTCGTCGCCGCCTCGACGGAGGCGGAGTGTTCCGGATGTCTCGAAGTCCAACTGCTCCGCGGATGTCTCGACACGCTCGACGACCCGGGTCCGCGACAGGTCGACGTGGACGGGCACCGGGTAGTCGTTCGTGAGGCAGGCGGTGCAGAACCCCGCGTTGGGTGCACCGGTCGCGGTGATAAGCCGCTCGAGGGACAGGTATGCGAGCGTGTCGACGCCGAGGTAGTCCCGGATCTCGCTCACCTCCATGTTGGCGGCGAGCAGCTCCGATCGCGTGCCGGTGTCCATCCCGTAGAAGCAAGGCCAGCGGTAGGGCGGCGAGGAGATTCGAAGGTGCACCTCGGCGGCACCCGCCTCGCGGAGCATCTGCACCATCGCCCGGGTGGTGGTCCCACGGACGATCGAGTCGTCGACGACGACGAGCCGCTTGTCGGCGACGGCCTCCCGCAACGGGTTGAGCTTCATTCGCACCGCCATCGCCCGCATGTGCTGATCCGGGGCGATGAACGAGCGTCCGATGTAGCGATTCTTCACCAGACCCTGGCCGTAGGGGATCCCACTGCGGCGGGCATAGCCCTCCGCTGCCGGCAGACCCGACTCGGGCACCCCCATCACCATGTCGGCCGGAACCGGAGCCTGCTCGGCGAGCTCCTCACCCATGGCAACACGGGCACCGTGCACCGTGCGACCGTAGAGCTTGGAGTCCGGGCGGGCGAAGTACACGAACTCGAAGAGGCACAGCGTCGGGTTGATCCGCTCTGCCGGGAACGGTCGCAACGAGCGAACCCCGTCGGCGTCGATGACCAGCATCTCACCGGGATCGAGCTCACGGACGAAGACCGCTCCGACGACGTCGAGTGCCGGCGACTCCGACGCGACCACCCATCCTCCGTCGAGTCGGCCGAGACATAGTGGCCGGAATCCGTTGGGGTCGCGGACGGCGAAAACGCTGCGGTTGTCGGTGAGCACCAGGGAGAACGCCCCGAACAGCCGGGGTAGGACGGCCAGCAGTGCCTTCTCGAGTTGGGCGTCCTGACCAGCGGGTTGAGCAAGGAGCTGCTGTCCCAACAAGTCAGCCATGACCTCGGTGTCGGAGGCCGCCATTCCCGGGAGTTTGCCCACCGCTTCGGCGAGATCGACCGTATTCGCCAAATTGCCGTTGTGGGCCAACGCGAACTCGGTATGGCCTATGTCGCGGTAGAGCGGCTGGCTGTTCATCCAGGCCGACGAACCCGTCGTCGAGTAGCGAGTGTGCCCGATCCCGAGGTCGCCGTCGAGCGCACTCAATGCCGCGTCGTCGAACACGGACGAGACGAGGCCCATCTCCTTGGTGACGGTGATCGTCGAGCCGTCGGACGTAGCGATGCCCGCGGACTCCTGGCCGCGATGCTGAAGGGCGAAGATCCCGAGGTAGCAGAGGTGCCCGACCGGCTTGCCCGGGGCGTAGATCCCGAACACGCCACACTCCTCGCCCGGGTGCCCGTCATCGAGCAGGTCCTTCGCCGACGGCTCGGCGCCACCTACGACGACCACGTTCCCGACGGTCGCGGCTGCCCGGACCTTCGTGCGGGTGGGCTCGGTCACGCCCCCATCGTCGCACATTCCCCTCCTCCGGCTCGACTCGGAGTCGCCACGTTCCCGTTCCCTCCATGATTTCCCCGGCGATGGTCCGTCGTGCACCACCGACAGACGCGTGGAGGGGGGTACACCATTTGCGATGATGAGGCCACTACCATTTGTCGTCGAGAATCGAAGCCTCCGCCAAGGGCGGAATACAGGAGGTGCTGACAATGGCGAAAGCCAGAACGATGACACCAGAGCACAAGGAAGCACTGGCAATCGGGCGACGCCAAGGAAAGATCGTGAAGGACTACCTCGAAGCGATCAAAGCGAACAAGCCAAAGCGCGGCCGGAAACGGACACCGGATTCGATCAATCAACGCCTGAAGGCAATCGAAGTCGAGCTGAGCGGAGCCGAGCCGATCCAGGAGCTTCTGCTGATCCAGGAGCAGTCCGACCTCACCAAGGAACTCGAGAAGCTGTCCGCCGGAACGAACCTCGACGACCTCGAGAACCGATTCGTCGAAGTCGCCGCCGCGTATTCACAGACGAAGGGAATCGAAGCAGCGACATGGCGCAAGCTGGGCGTCGAGTCAAAGGTCTTGACGCGCGCGGGAATCCGCTGAGCTCAACACCGTCGGACGCACGGCCCCGGCCGGTCGGGTGACGACGTCGGGTACCTCACGCTCGATTACGCCCCGGGCCAATCCGCCAGCGACCTACCGGTGATCCGCTCGTACGCCTCCCGATAGCGGATTGCGGACGCGTCGATCACGGTTCCGGGAAGAGACGGTGGCGGCGGTGTCTTGTCCCAGTCGATCGTGTCGAGGTAGTCGCGAACCGGTTGTTTGTCGAAACTCGGAGGTGTCGTCCCGGGCTCCCACTCGGCTGCGGGCCAGAATCTCGACGAATCGGGGGTGAGCACCTCGTCCGCCAGCACGAGCTCACCGTCGACGATCCCCATCTCGAACTTCGTGTCGGCGATGAGGATCCCTCGTTCGGCCGCCAGCGCCGCCCCCTGGCTGTACAGCTCGAGGGAAAGGTCGCGCGCCCTGGTCGCGAGGTCCGAACCGACGCGATTCACGGCGTCGTCAAAGGAGATGTTGATGTCGTGATCGCCGACGTCGGCCTTGGTCGACGGGGTGAACACCGGCTCGGGCAGTCGGGAGGACTCCAACAGCCCCGCTGGCAGAGGGGTGCCGTGCATCGTCGCCTCCGCCCGGTACTCCTTCCACGCCGAACCGGTGAGATAGCCGCGGACGATGCACTCGATCGGCAGCATCTCCGCCCGACGACACAACATGAACCTGCCGGCGATCGACGGGTCACGCGCCTGGTCCGGAAGGTCGGCAAGGTCCGTGGAGATCAGGTGGGAACCGATCCGCCCGGCGAACTGGTCGAACCAGAAGGCCGACATCGCGGTGAGCACCCGTCCCTTGTCGGGAACGGTCTCGTTCATGACCACGTCGAACGCGCTGATTCGATCGGAGGTCACCATCAACAGGCGCCCGTCGCCGGCGTCGTAGATATCGCGAACCTTTCCCGAGTACACGTGTGGAAGTCCGATATCGGTCATGGGTTGGTCACCTTTCCGGTGGAGTCGTCCGTCGACGGGATCGGCCGCCGCCTTCAGGCACTTCGAAGGGTTCCCGGCGCGCCGGACACTCCGGCCGTTCGTTCGTGGTCATCACAGGATCGCAGCCGGTCGATACCGCGCAGCGTCGGGATACCGCGACACGACCCCGGCGACGCGCTCGCAAAAGCGAGTCGCCTGCACGGTGGCCGCTCCGGAGAATCGGAGTGGGTCGGCCAGCAGCGTCGACAGCGCGCCGGGCTCGAGACCCAACCGTTCGTCCGCGGCGAGCCGGTCGAGCAGGTCGTTGCCCTCGGCCCCGGAGTGTCGCAACGCGAGTGCGGCGGCGACCGCGTGTTCCTTGATGGCCTCGTGCGCCTGTTCACGGCCCGCTCCCGCCCGAACGGCGGCCATCAGCACCTTGGTGGTGGCCAGAAAGGGTAGGTACCTCGTTAGCTCACGCTGGATCACCGCGGGATAGGCCCCGAAGTCGTCGAGAACCGTGAGCGTGGTCTCCAGCAGACCGTCGATCGCATATGCGGCGTCGGGAAGCGCAACCCTTCGCACGACCGAGCAGCTCACATCGCCTTCGTTCCACTGGTTGCCAGACAGTTCCGCAACCATCGTGAGGTGCCCCTTGAGGATCGCGGCGAAACCACAGATGCGCTCACAGCTTCGGCTGTTCATCTTGTGCGGCATGGCGGAACTGCCGACCTGCCCCTCCTTGAACCCTTCCGTCACCAGGTCGTGGCCGGCCATCAGCCGTACGGTCGTCGCGAACGACGCCGGACCCGCGGCGCACTGCACGAGGGCCCCGACCACCTCGAAGTCGAGCGAGCGCGGGTAGACCTGCCCGACGTTGTCGAGCACGAGGTCGAAGCCGAGATGGCCGGCGACGCGCCGTTCGAGCTCTTCCATCGCCTCGAGATCTCCGCCGAGCAGGTCGAGCTCGTCCTGTTGCGTGCCGACCGGACCCTTGAGGCCTCGAAGTGGATACCGGGCGAGGAGTGATTCGAGTCGTTCGAAGGCGAGCAAGGTCTCCTGGCCACTGTTGGCGAAGCGCTTGCCGAGAGTGGTGATCTGTGCCGCCACGTTGTGACTCCGGCCCGTCAACGGTTGGTCTGCGTACTCCGCCGCGCTCGGCGAATCCGGCGAGCACGGCGACGAGTCGATCGCGCACCAACTCCATGGTGAGTCGCAGCTGGAGCTGCTCGACGTTCTCGGTGAGATCCCGCGAGGTCATCCCCTTGTGGATGTGCTCGTGGCCCGCAAGGTGGCAGAACTCGTCGATACGAGCCTTGACGTCGTGGCGGGTGACGCGTTCGCGACGCGAGATCGACGCGAGGTCGACCGCGTCGACGACCGCCTCGTAGTCCTCGATCACGCCGTCGGGTACGTCGATGCCGAGGTCGCGTTGCGCCCGCAGCACGGCGACCCAGAGCCGGCGTTCGAGGACCACCTTGTGCTCGGCCGACCAGATCGCCTTCATCTCCGCCGACGCGTAGCGATCGGCCAGGACGTTGAGCGCGCGACTACCGCCGGGGGAAACCCCGGCGTCGTCGCCTCCAGAGCCTTCGTCCGACACGTCCGACACCGATGCCTCAGCCGCCGATCTCGACGCGGTGGCGGTCGAGCTGATCCTGAAGGTCCCGGTCGGTGATGGCCAGCATCTGCACCACCAGAAGCGCTGCGTTCATCGCCCCGTCGACCGCGACCGTCGCGACGGGGATCCCCTTGGGCATCTGCACGGTGGAGTAGAGCGCGTCGACCCCGTTGAGCGCGCCTCCCGACAACGGGACGCCCACGACGGGCAGGGTCGTGTGCGCGGCCACCACGCCCGCGAGATGTGCGGCCATCCCGGCTCCGCAGATGAAGGCCGAGTAGCCGTCCTCCTGCTCGCGACACCAACTCGACGACCTTGTCGGGATTTCGGTGGGCGGACAACACCCTGACGTCGGCGTCGATCCCGAACCGCTCGAGGATCTGGGAGGCCGGGGCCATCTTCTCCTTGTCCGAGGTGGATCCCATCAAGACTGCAACCTTCATTGCGCTCCTTCGCCACGTTGTGGACTCGATGCACGTCGGGGCCGTGACACACCCCGTCGGCGACGTCGGACGCGGGCTCGCGACGAACCGGTGGGAGCGTTGCGCACCGTCGTCACCGACGGCCCCCCGAGGAGCGCTCCGATGCCGACAGGGCGATGTCGCGGCGATACCTCATACCTTCGAAGCCGACCGCCGCCACGCCACGGTACGCGGCCTCACGGGCTGCGTGGATCGTGGGGCCCCGCCCGCACACGTCCAGCACGCGACCGCCCGCGGTGACGAGGTGCCCGTCGCGCTCGCCGACCCCGGCGCAGTACACGTTCACCCCTTCGAGAGCATCGGCCTCCTCGATGCCCACGATGGGCTCACCGGTCGAGCCGGAGGCCGGGTACCGCGCCGCAGCGCAGACGACGGTGACCATCGCGTCGTCCCCGAAATCGGGGATCGTGCGAAGTTCTCCGGCGGCGCACTCCGCGAGGATCTGCACCAGATCGTTGCGCACACGGGGCAGGACCACCTGGCACTCGGGATCACCGAAGCGCACGTTGTACTCGAGCATCCGTGGACCGTCGGGAGTGAGCATGAGCCCTGCGTACAACACCCCCCTGTAGTCGATGCCGCGCGCTCTCAAGGCCCCGATGGTCGGCTCGACGAAGTCGGCCATCACCGTCACGAGGAGGTCGTCGTCGACCTCCGGTACCGGGGAATATGCGCCCATCCCACCGGTGTTCGGGCCGTCGTCGCCGTCGAAGGCGCGTTTGAAGTCCTGAGCGGGGGCGAGCGGCACCGCACGAGTGCCATCACACAGAGCGAGGACCGAGACCTCCGGACCGCTGAGGCCCTCCTCGATCACGACCTGCCGGCCCGCGTCCCCGAAGGCCGCACCGGACAGATAGGACCGCACGGCGTCGCGGGCCTCCGCGAGCTCAGCGGTCACCACCACGCCCTTGCCGGCCGCCAGCCCGTCGGTCTTCACGACCCACGGTGCCGACATCGTGTCGAGGAAGGCCAAGGCTGCCGCGGGATCGCCGAAGGTGGCATGCCGCGCCGTCGGGACACCCGCCTCGACGAGGAGGTCCTTCATCCACGCCTTGGAGCCCTCGAGGCGGGCACCGTCCGCGCCGGGACCGAAGACCAACCCTCCCCTGGCCCGGAGCCGGTCCGCGAGCCCGTCGACCAGCGGCGCCTCGGGGCCGATGACGAACAGATCGGCGTCGAGATCGGTCGCCGGCGTCGTCACCGAGCCCGGGATCCCCGGGTTGCCGG
Organism: Microthrixaceae bacterium; assembly: GCA_041394325.1. Classification (GTDB taxonomy): domain Bacteria; phylum Actinomycetota; class Acidimicrobiia; order Acidimicrobiales; family Microtrichaceae; genus JAWKIJ01. The sequence continues at coordinate 1,043,008 of JAWKIJ010000001.1, read as the reverse complement.
GTGTGACGGTGACCCGGGCGTGGCGAGACAACACGTCGGCCAAGGCCGCCTCGCGGCCACCGGAGCCGACCACGACCACGTGCCGGTCTGCGCCGGCCGTCATCGACGGGACCGCCGCGTGCGCGTCCGGGAGCACGACGACGACAGCACCCCCTGTTTCTAGCGCGTCGAGTCCGAGGCCCCCTCCTCGGCTCCGCACGCGCACGCGGCGCCCAGGTCGGCTCGATGCAGCCCACGAACCCGTGACCGGAGCGGTCCGCGATTGGGTCCGCCGACGAGTCGCCGTCATACGCTGCGCGGATGCCCTCGGCCATCAAGCGGCTCCTCATCGGGCGGCCTCTCGCCACCGACGAGGCTGATCACCAGCGCCTGTCCAAGACGATCGGGCTCGCGGTCTTCTCCTCCGACGCGATCAGTTCGACCGCATACGCCACCGGTGAGGTCATGTTGGTGCTCGTGGGTGCCGCCGGCCTCTACGCGCACAGGGGTGCGGCGCTCGGCGTCCAGGACACGCCGGCGCTGCTTCCCGTCGTCGGCATCCTGGTGGTTGCACTCCTGGCCATCGTCGCCAACAGCTACCGCGAGACGATCCACGCCTACCCCGGCGGTGGAGGCGCATACATCGTCAGTCGGGAGAACCTCGGCGAGACCCCCTCGCTGATCGCCGGCGGATCGCTGCTGGTCGACTACGTGTTGACCGTCGCGGTGTCCATCGCGGCGGGTGTCCTCGCGCTGTACTCGGCATTCCCCTCACTCGAGCCGTTCAAGGTCGAGATCTGCCTGCTGTTCGTCGCGATCCTCACCGTGGCGAACCTCCGTGGAGTCAAGGAGTCGGGCAAGCTGTTCGCCGTTCCGACCTACCTCTACATGATCGGCCTTGCCGTCTTCGTGGGCTGGGGCCTGATCGCCAAGCTCCGCGGCACGCTGCCCGTGATCGAACCATCGCTGAAGGACATCGCCCACGTCCGGAAGCACTTCAAGGTCGCCGATACGTTCGTCCCGATCAGCCTGTACATCTTCGCCCGGGCGTTCTCCTCCGGTGCGGTGGCATTGTCGGGGGTGGAGGCCATCTCCAACGGCATCCCGGCGTTCCGTCGGCCCGAGGCGAAGAACGCCGCCAAGACCCTCGTTTGGATGGCCGTCGTCCTCGGTTCGGGATTCCTCGGTATCTCGATCATCGCGGCGTGGATGAAGCCCGTGCCCTCGGAGAACCAGTCGGTGATCTCCATCATGGGCCGGGCGTTGATGGGCCAGAGCGTGCCGTATTACTTCCTCCAGTTCGCCACCATGGCCATACTCGTGCTCGCGGCCAACACCGCGTACGCCGACTTCCCGCGTCTGTCGGCGATCCTCGGCAAGGACGGCTATCTCCCCCGCCAGTTCGCTGCCCGGGGCGACCGGCTCGTCTTCTCCAACGGAGTGCTCATCCTCGCGGGGATCGCAGCGCTCCTGCTGGTCGTCTTCCAGGGCGACGTCTCCAAGTTGATCCCGCTCTACGCCGTGGGCGTGTTCACCAGCTTCACCCTCAGCCAGTCGGGCATGGTGCGCCACCACCTGAGACAGCGACAGAAGGGTTGGCGGCTGTCACTGTTGTTCTCGGCGGTCGGAGCCGTCGCCACCGGCATCGTGATGATGGTCGTGATCGTGTCGAAGTTCCTGATCGGCGCGTGGATCGTCGTGTTGGTCGTGCCGATCATCGTGTTCGCCTTCAAGGCGGTGAAGCGGCATTACAACCAGGTCGCACGCCAACTCAAGAGCACGCCCGGCCCCGAGGCGCCCACGCTGCAGCACGCCGTCGTGGTCCTGGTCGGCGGCGTCCAACGTTCGACCCTCAACGCGTTGCGATACGCGCGGTCGGTCCACGCCGACCACACGCTGGCGATGACCGTGGCCATCGACGAGGACCATGCCGATCGAATTCGCTCCGACTGGGAGCGGTACCAGATCTCCGTGCCGCTCGAGATCCTCGAGTCGCCCTACCGCGACCTCACCCAGACGATCCTCACGCGGCTCGACACCCTCGCCGCCGAATGGGGCCACGACTACGTCACCGTCGTGATCCCCGAGTTCGTCACCTCGCACTGGTGGCAGGGCATCATGCACAACCAGTCGGCACTCGCGCTGAAGGTACGGCTGTTGTCACGCCGCGACACCGTCGTCGTGTCCGTGCCGTTCCACCTCGTCGACGACGAGCCTTCGCCGACCGACGCCGGGACCGGCCATGGGCGTCATCGCCGTGTGACGGTCGAGGAGGTCCCCGGCGCGGACCCGGTCTGACCGATCGAGCCGTGAGCGTCCCGGGGCGATCGGCGACCTCGGCTCAGGGCCCGGTGAAGTGCACGAACTGGTCCCTGCCGGGACCGGTACCGACGAGGCTGATGGGAACGCCGATCTGGTCCTGGAGGAACTCCAGGTACCGGAGTGCCGCCGTCGGAAGTTGCTCACGCCGCGTGAACGACGCGAGTTCGGTGTTCCATCCCGGCAGTTCCTCGTAGACGGGTCGTGCTGCGTGGAACTCGCTCTGGTGGTAGGGCAGATGCTCGACGCGCCGACCGTCCACCTCGTACGCGACGCACACCTTGACGGTGTCGAAGCCGTCCAGGACGTCGAGCTTCGTCAGGGCTATCTCGGACAGGGAGTTCAGCCGCACGGCCTGACGCATCATCGGAACGTCGAACCATCCGCATCGGCGACGGCGACCGGTATTGGTGCCGTATTCGTGGCCGATCTCGCACAACCGGTCGCCGGCCTCGTCGGACAACTCGGTCGGGAACGGCCCGGCACCGACCCGGGTGACATAGGCCTTGGCAATGCCGACGACACGGTCGATGTAGCGCGGCCCCACCCCTGCACCCACGCACGCACCGCCGGCGACGGGATTGGACGAGGTGACATAGGGGTAGGTGCCGTGGTCGATGTCGAGGAAGGTGGCCTGGGCCCCCTCGAACAGGACGTGTCGATCGGACTCCAGGGCGTCGTGCACCAACGACACCGTGTCGGCGATGTAGGGCCGCACGCGGGGCACCACGTCGGTGAGGTAGTGGTCGGCGAGCTCGTCGGGGTCGAACCCCAACCGGTTGTAGACCTTGGCAAGCACCAGGTTCTTCTCGGCGACCACCGCGTCGAGCTTCTGACGCAGGATCTTCTCGTCGAGGAGGTCCTGGATCCGGATCCCCACACGACTGGCCTTGTCGGCGTAGGTCGGTCCTATCCCACGTTTCGTCGTGCCGAGCTTGTTCTTCCCGAGGTGCCGCTCGATGAGTCGATCGAGCTCCTGGTGGTAGGGGAAGATCACGTGGGCGTTACCCGACACCTTCAAGCGGGAGCAGTCGACACCCTTGGATTCGAGTGACTCGACCTCGGCAAGGAGCACCACCGGGTCGACCACGACCCCGTTGCCGATCACCGGGGTGATGTGGTCGTACAGCACACCGGACGGCACGAGTTGGAGCGCGAACGACTCGCCGTCCACCACCAGGGTGTGCCCGGCGTTGTGTCCGCCCTGGTAGCGCACCACGACCGACATCTCCTTGGCGATGAGGTCGGTGAACTTGCCCTTGCCCTCGTCGCCCCATTGGGTACCGACCACGATCGTTGCGGTCATCGCTCCTCCACGAAAACGGGAACGGTCCACGATAGTGGTCGATCCGCCGCGGCCGAGAGCCCGACCCCCTCCGGCACGTTCGTCCCCCTATCCTCCCCGGATGGCTGTTTGGAAGAAGGCACTGATCGGGGCGGCGGCGCTGATCGTGGTGGTGATGGGCGGCACGCTCGTCTACGCGAAGGTGAGCACCGACAACCAGCCGGAGCGACTCACTCTCTCGACGACCACGCCGGGCAAGGGAACCGGCGCGACCGGCGACGACCCGACCGCCACGACGGGAACCGGATCGAGCACCGCCGGGGAACCGACTCTCGACGGCACGTGGTCGGTGAAACCCGGTTCGGGCTCCGTGGCGGGCTACCGGGTGAAGGAAGTCCTCAACGGCATCGACGCCGAAGCGGTTGGGCGCACCGACGCCGTCACCGGCTCGATCACCATCTCGGGCACGACGGTCACGAAAGCCGACTTCACCGTCGACATGGCAAGCGTCACCTCCGATCAGGATCGCCGCGACGGGCAGTTCCGGGGTCGGATCATGGACACCGCGTCGAACCCGACGTCGAGTTTCGAGCTGACCAAGCCGATCCCGCTCGACGGGGCCCCCGGGCTCGGCAAGTCGTTCTCGACCACGGCGACCGGTCGCCTCACGTTGAAGGGGACGACCCGTTCGGTCACCCTTGATCTCACCGCCCAACGGACGGCTACGGGTATGGAGATCGTCGCCGACCACGACGTGAAGTTCGCCGACTTCGGCATCGACCCACCCGACTTCGGGTTCGTGAAGACCGAGGACCACGGGTTGATAGAGGTGAAGCTCGTCCTCACCGGTCCGTAGGACGGTTCGACCGTCGGGTGCCGCGCCCGGCCACTACCAGGGGCGATTGCGGCGGAGTGGGACCGGTTTGGTCCACCAGCGGCCCGACCAGCGCCACCGGACGGCCGCATCGGGCGACTCGATCCCTGTCGAGGCCCGGGGCCACGCCACCTCCAGCGCGCGACGATGGCCGCCATCTCGTCGTCGGTGGGGATCGGTCGTGGGCCCGGCCCCGGCGGCAGACCGCCCCCGACGGCACGCAACGGCGCGCCCGGTGCCGACGTGTCGGCCTCGGAGACGGCGATCGACACCGGCCGACTCACAGCGGCATGTTCCCGTGCTTGCGCGGCGGAAGGGTCTCCTTCTTGGTCCGCAACATCTCGAGGCCGGCGATCAACTTGATACGCGTCTCGGCAGGATCGATCACGTCGTCGATGTAGCCGCGGTCCACCGCCTCCCAGGGGTTGCAGTAGCTCTCCGTGTACTCCTCGATGAGTTCCGCCCGCCGGGCGGCCGGGTCCTCCGCCTCGGCCAACTCACGACGATTGACGATCTCGACCGCCCCGGACGCTCCCATGACCGCTAGTTCGGCGCTCGGCCAGGCGAACGCCAGGTCCGACCCGATCGACTTCGAGTCCATCACGACGTAGGCGCCGCCGTACGCCTTGCGGGTGATGACCGAGATCCTCGGAACCGTCGACTCGCAGTAGGCGTACAACAGCTTGGCCCCGTGACGGATGATGCCGTGATGCTCCTGGTCGACCCCCGGAAGGAAGCCGGGTACGTCGACGAACGTGACGAGCGGAATGTTGAAGCCGTCGCAGGTTCGCACGAACTTCGCCGCCTTCGACGAGCTCTCGATGTCGAGTACGCCCGCCATGGCCATCGGCTGGTTGCCCACGACCCCCACCGGATGCCCGCCGAGACGGACGAAGCCGCACACGATCGAAGGTGCCCAGTCCCCCGCATACTCGAAGAACTCGTTGTCGTCCGCGACCGTCGACACGACCTTGCGCATGTCGTAGGCCTGATTGGCCGAGGCTGGCAGCATGTCGACCAACTCGGGACAAAGCCGATCGACGGGGTCGTCGGTCGCGATCACCGGGGGCAGGTCGAGGTTGTTCGACGGAAGGAAGCTCAACAGGTACCGAACATCGTCGAGCGCCGCCCTGTCGTCTGCCGACACGAACTGGGCCACCCCGGACTTGGCGGTGTGGACCCGGGCACCGCCGAGGTCCTGCTGGCTCACGTCCTCACCGGTGACCTGCTTCACCACGTCGGGCCCTGTGATGAACATGTAGCTCGACTGGTCGACCATGAAGATGAAGTCGGTGAGGATCGGGCTGTACACCGCTCCGCCGGCACAGGGACCCATGATCACCGAGATCTGGGGAGTGACACCCGACGCGGCAACGTTGCGGTAGAAGATCCCGCCGTAACTGGCCAACGAGACGACACCCTCCTGGATGCGGGCACCCGCGCCGTCGTTGAGCCCGATGACCGGCGCGCCCACCTTCAACGCCATGTCCATCACCTTGTGGATCTTCTCCGCGAAGACCTCTCCCAACGCTCCGCCGAAGACGGTGAAGTCCTGGCTGAACACGAAAACCTTGCGTCCGTCGATCGTCCCCCAACCGGTGATCACACCGTCGGTGTAGGGACGCTCGGTCGTGGACTTGGAGCGCGACCGGGCCAGGCTGTCGAGTTCGTGGAAGGAGCCCTCGTCGAGGAGGTACTCGATCCGTTCGCGGGCCAGCATCTTTCCCCGCTCGTGCTGACGGTCGATCGAACGTTGCGAACCCGGCGTCCGCGACGCCTCCTTGCGTCGACGGAGGTCGGCGACGCGCTCTGACAGCGGATGATCCATAGAGAACGCAGGTTACGGCTCGACGCGACGGGGGGCCGAATCACCGGTGGGACCGGATCGACCTTCATCGGGACGGTCACGGGCCGATCGCGAGCGCGTCCCCGCCGAGTGACCCATGATCTCGGACATGAACCTGCCGGTGTCGATGCCGTTCCCCCGATGTTGTCGAAGGCCTCCGCCGTCGTACCCCGCTCCTCGGCCTCACAGACGTTCCTCTACGAACCGAAGTGGGACGGCTTCCGGTGCGTCGTGTTCCGCGACGGCGACGACGTGCAACTCGGCAGCCGCAACGACAAGGTCCTGACCCCCTACTTCCCCGAACTGGTCGAGCCGCTCCGTTCGGCGCTCCCGCGCCGATGCGTCGTCGACGGTGAGCTGGTGATCGCCACCGATCTCGGGCTCGACTTCGACGCGCTGGGCCGACGGATCCACCCCGCCCGGAGCCGGATCGATCGACTCTCCGTCGAGACACCGGCCGCCTTCGTCGCGTTCGACATGATCGCGTCGGGTGACCGTTCGCTGGTCGACGAGCCGTTCGCCGAGCGCAGACGACTGCTGGTGGAGGCGCTCGCCGACGCCGCACCACCCGTACACGTGACCCCTATCACCGCCGACGCATCACTGGCGGAGCAGTGGTTCGAACGCTTCGAAGGCGCCGGATTCGACGGGGTGATGGCAAAGCCGTCGGACGGCCGTTACGAGTCGGGCAAGCGTGCCCTCCTGAAGGTCAAACACCAACGGACCGCCGACATGGTCGTCGCCGGCCACCGCTTCCACAAGGACGGCCACGGGGTCGGCTCGCTGCTCTTGGGCCTGTTCGACGACCGAGGCGATCTCCAACACGTCGGGGTCGCGTCGAGCTTCACCGCTGTGCGACGTCGCGAACTGCTCGACGAGCTTGCCCCCTACACGGCGGAAGCGATCGAAACGCACCCATGGGCCGAGTGGATGCAGGCCACCGCACACGAGGACGGACGAATGCCCGGCGCACCCAACCGGTGGAATGCGGGCAAGGACCACCGGTGGGTACCGCTGCGCATCGCCCTGGTCGCCGAGGTCGGCTACCAGGGCCTCACCGCTGGGCGGCTTCGTCACCCGGCGAGGTTCCTTCGATGGCGTCCCGACAAGGAACCGACCGAATGCCGTTACGACCAACTGGACCAGCCCGTACCGGCGGAGCTCGCGGAGGTGTTCGGGCTCGCGGAGAACCCGTACGGATCGGCCTCGTAACCTCAGCCGATGCAGGTCCACCCACCCACACCACCCGACACCGAATCGGCCTCGTAACCTCAGCCGATGCAGGTCCACCTGATCGACGGCACCTACGAACTGTTCCGGTACTTCTATGCGCCCGGGGGTGGGCACACCAGCTCGGTCGACGGAGCCGAGGTGGGCGCCGTGCGCGGGGTGCTGCGCTCGCTGACGTCGCTGTTGGAGGACGGAGCGACACACGTCGGCGTCGCCACCGACCACGTGATCGAGTCCTTCCGCAACGACCTCTGGCCCACCTACAAGAACGGCGACGGGATCGACCCGGAGTTGTTCGCGCAGTTCCCCTGGTTGGAGGAGGCGCTGCGTGCCGCCGGTTTCACCGTTTGGGCCATGACCACCTTCGAGGCCGACGACGCGCTCGCCGCGGCGACCGAGGTTGCCGTGGCCGACCCGGCGGTGGAACGCGTGATCGTGTGCACCCCCGACAAGGACATGGCGCAACTCGTCCGCGACTCCGACGTGGTCCAGTTCGACAGACGCGCCGGGGTGATCCGCGACGTCGCGGGGGTGAAGGGGAAGTTCGGCGTCGCCCCCGAGTCGATCCCCGACTGGTTGGCCCTCGTCGGCGACTCAGCGGACGGGTTTCCCGGGTTGGCGGGTTGGGGGGCCAAGTCGGCCGCCGCCGTCCTCGCCCGCTACGGTCACCTGGAGGACATCCCCCTCGCCCCCGGCCAGTGGGACATCACCGTCCGCGGCGCCGCGAAGCTGTGCGCCACCCTCGCCGAACGGTTCGACGAAGCACTGTTGTTTCGTCGCATCGCGACTCTCGAGACCGACATCGACGTCGGCACGCCCGAGCGATGGCGTTGGACGGGACCGACGCCGGAATTCGCCGAATGGTCTCGTCGCCTCGACGTGGCCGATGTGGTCGGACGGCTCGACACGCTCGCGAGGACACGGGGTCCCTCGACCGAGCCGAGTTGACCCGCGGGTGCCGGGCCGCGACGTCAGTGCTCCTGGACGAGTTCGACCAACACGCCGAAGTTGCCCTTCGGGTGTACGAACGCCACCGTGGTCCCGCGACTGCCGGGGCGGGGGGCCGCATCGATGGGCGTTGCTCCCGCTTCGACCATCGCCCTGAGCGCCACAGCGCAGTCGTCGACCCGGTAGCCGATGTGGTGAAGCCCCTCCCCGCGCTTCTCGATCGCCTTCGCGATCGGTGAGTCCGGCCGCGTCGCCGCAGTGAGCTGGATGTAGGAGTCCGCTACCCTGACGAGGGCCTCCTCGACCCCGTCGGACTCGACGATCTCGCGGTGAGCAACCTCCGCGCCGAACGCACGCCGGTAGTAGTCGACCGCGGCGTCGAGGTCCCGGACTGCGATGGCGACGTGGTCGATCTCGGTGAGCAACATGGCGGAGATCATTCCACAGTCCCCGGCGGAGCACCGACGGCGGGACGAAGCACCGACCGCGCCCGTCACGAAGCCCGCAACCCCAGGCCCACCAGCTCGTCGGTCAGCGACGCCAACCCCAGATACAGATGCGCGCGGAGGCCGACCTCACGGGCACCGACGACGTTGGGTTCGTGGTCGTCGATGAACAGTGCCCTGGTCGCCTCGACCCCGAGTAGATCGAGCGCTGCACGATACGCCGCCGGCTCGGGCTTCTTCGCTCCGAGCTCGGCGGAGTTCACGACGTGTTCGAACACGCCGTCGAGTCCCTGTTCGACCAGCTCGTCACGCGTATGAACCGAGCCGTTCGTGAGCAACGCGACCGGGACCCGTTCCTGGAGCGCCGCGACCACCGCCACCGCCCCGGGATCCACCTCGGCCCGCAACGCCATGAACTCCCGTGCCGCCGCCGTGTTCCCCAGGGCCTCACCCAGCGAGGCGGTGAACTCGACCCTGTCGATTCGGCCCCGCTGGAAGGCGTCGCCGAGCGGCCCCCCGAACGCGGTGGTGAGGATCGAACCGGCCGGCAGATCGTGACGCCGCTCGATTGCGAGCTCCTGACGGCGGTCGTAGTGCCGGATCACGCCGTCCAGGTCGAAGATCACGGCGTCGAGCCCGGTCGACCAACGCGTACCGAACTCACCCGACATCGGACCCACCTTAGGAAGAGCGCGCCACCGATCCTCGCGGCGGCCGACTCGACGGCTCGGATAGAGTCGCCCGGTTCCCCGATCCGGAGCGCGCACATGTCCATCGACACCCAGGGGCACCGGCACGACCAAGGCCCGGGATGGGCCGTGTCTCCGGGCGCCCGGCTGCCCCACGACGAACCGTCGAAGCCGGCCGGCTTCTGGCGCCGCTTCTGGGCGCACTGGCTCGACGTGTGGCTGGCCGCGTCGGCCGTGGGCACGATCCAAATCCTCCTGGTCTGGATCGGCGCGGTCGCGACCGACGCGTTCCAACATTGTTCGCTGGAGGACGGCCGCAACAAGTGCACCGCGTCCCCGGCGGTACTCCCGGCATCGGGGGCCGTGACCCTCCTGGTCACCCTCGTGGTCCTGGCCTTCATCCTCATCCGCCCGCTGAGCCATTCCCGACCGAGTTTCGGAATGCGCCAACTCGGATTGCGCGTGGTGGACAACGTCGAACGGCACCGGGTGGTGCATCCGGCGTTGCGCGGCGCGCTGCCGTTCACGCTCGCCCTCATGAGCGCGCTCGGCCCGACCCTGTTCGTCGCCGTAACCCTCGTGGGTGGACCATTCAGGGACGGCGACCACTACGACGGCATCGTCGACGTCGTCTCCACCGTCCTCCTCGTGGCCACCGTCGTGGTGGGGCTGGTGATCGTGGTGGACGCGGTGCTCGTCGTCACCCGTCGCCAGTCGATCCTCGACACCGTCTCGTCCACCACCATGGTCGAGTACGCGGAGCCGAGTTGGCTCGCGATGCTGTCGGTGCTGGTGTCCCTCCTCTGCCTCGCACCCTTCGTGGTGCTGATGGCCGCGCAGTTCAGCGACCAGCGATTCATCACGAGGGCCACCCGCAGGCCCGACCTGGACCTGCTGTTGTCGAGCCTCCGTGTGACCGGCGATCCGTCCGGGCATCTGGGCCTGGTACTGCTGATCGGCATCCCGGTCGTGTTCGCTGCAGCGGTGGCGATCGCGGTATCGCGGTACGCGGCCCGGGAGATCCGCGACTCGCGGCCACAACTCGCGGGCTCGAAGCTCGCCGGGATGGGAATGTTCCTCGGGGTGGTCCCGATCCTGTTGACCGGCTTCTGGCTGACCACCACGGTGCTGAACTCACGGATCACACGGAGCGACCGACGAGCCTGCGGCGAGGAACGCCGCCTGATCGAGCAAGCCGTCCAGAGCTTCAACAGCCTGAACGAGAAGGCCCCGTCGAGCATCGACGACCTTCAGGGCGACATCTACCTCAACGACGACACGCTCGCCGACCGCTGGCGGCTCGGGCCCAACGGACCCGTGGCCGAGGGGCGCTGCACCAGCGACTGAGCCGCGTTCCCGCCGACGGCACAACCCGCGACCGTCCGCGGCACCGCCGCCGTATCGATCAGAGCTCGCCCCGCGCGTGACGGGCGAACAGAGTGATCCGGTCCTCGCCGACTTTCTCGCGCATCTCCGGATCGGTCACACCCTGCCCCGCCTCGGGCGCGAGGCACAACACGCCGAGCTTCCCCTCGGCCTCGTTCCGATGGACCTTGAGCGCGGCCTCACCCACCTCGTCGAGACCGAACACCTCACTCATCACCGGCTGGATGCGACCGTTCGCGATGAGCCGGTTCATGTTCCACGCCTCCTGATAGTTGGCGAAGTGGCTGGACACGATCCGCTTCAGCTTCATCCAGAGGTGACGGTTGTCGAACTCCAGCATGTAGCCCGACGTCGCCGCGCACGTCACCACGGTCCCACCGCGCTTGGTGATGAAGACGGATGCGCCCATCGTGGCGCGACCGGGATGCTCGAACACGATGTCGGGATCGTCGCCGACCAACGACCGGACCTTCTTGCCCAGCCGCCGCCATTCGGCCTCGTCCTGGGTGTCGTCGTCGGACCAGAACCGGTACCCCTCGGCCGCGCGGTCGATGACGTGCTCACACCCCATCGCCTCGAGCAACTTCACACGGTTCGGGCTCGACACGACTCCTACCGGGGTGCCCCCGCCGTTGAGAACGAGTTGGATGGCATAGGCCCCGATTCCGCCGGTCGCACCCCAGACGAACACGTTGTCGCCCTGGCGCATCTGCGCGGCGTGACGGCCGACGAGCATCCGGTACGAAGTGGACGCGCACAGCGCGTTGACCGCCGACTCCTCCCAGGTGAGATGCGCCGGCTTCGGCATGAGTTGGTTCGCCTTGACGACGGCGAGGTCGGCGAGCCCTCCGTAGTTGGTCTCGAAGCCCCAGATCCGCTGGTTCGAGGCGAGCATCGAGTCGTCGTGCGCCGACGGATCCTGGTCGTCGACATGGTTGCAGTGCACCGTGACACGGTCACCCGGCTTCCAGTTTCGTACCGCCGAACCGACCCGGACGACCACCGCCGCCGCATCGGAGCCCACCACGTGGAAGTCCTGCCGGTGGCGCCTGCCCCACACGGACTCCTTGCCGAGGCGGTCCAGGAACATGAACGTGGGCAGCGGCTCGAAGATCGACGTCCAGACGGTGTTGAAGTTGATCGACGACGCCATCACCGCGATGTACACCTCGTCGGGGGCGATCTCGGGGGTGGGGACCTCGCCGACGTGCAGCGACTTGCGTGGGTCCTTGTCGGGGGAGGCGACCCCGTCCCACATCTCCTGCTCGGAGCGCAGTACGTGCGCGGCGCGGTAGCTCTCCGGTAGCGGCAGGTTGGCAAGCTCCTCGGCGCTCGCGTCGTTCTGGATCGCCTCGAGGATGTTCTGCATCGACATGGGCCGCGAAGTTACCGGCCCGGCCGAGGGGCGTCGATGTGGACGAACCCCGACCCGATCGGAACGCGCGACGGGCTCAGACCTTGGAGCGAGGGTCGAGACCGGCCGCCGCAGGCGCACCGACGGTCACCGGCTCACGCCGCAGCCACTTCTTGCAGTAGGGGCATCGGGCGTTTCGGCCCGCGCACAATCCCGAGCAGTGCCGACACCCCGTGTCGGCGAGTCGGTCGTTGTCCTCAGCGTCGTCGGTGAAGCCCATGGCCGTTTCCTTCGTGGTGTCGGTCCCAGAGGCCTCGTGTGTCGTCACGAAGGCCCCTGATCTCCCTTCGACACGGCCGGCTCTCCGACGAAGCTTTTCGAGAGCCGATGATCCGTCCGGCCCTCCACCCCGAGCGGGCCGCCCGGTGCGACCTATCGTGGGAGGGGACCGATGCCGGGGAACGAAACGGGGGTCCGAGTGGCGCATGATCTGGTGATCAGGGGTGGCACGGTCGTGGACGGGACCGGCGCCGAAGCGAGACGGGCCGACGTCGCCGTGGACGGTGACCGCATCACAGAGGTCGGCGAGTTGGCCGACAACGCCGCCCGCGTGGTGTTGGACGCGTCCGGTATGTACGTCAGCCCGGGCTTCGTCGACCTGCACTCCCACTTGGATGCGCAGATCTGCTGGGACCCCCTGATGACGTCGAGCTCCTGGCACGGGGTCACCTCGGTGGTGATGGGCAACTGCGGAATGACGTTCGCTCCGCTGCGCAAGGGCGATGCCGCGACCCTTGCCTCGTTGATGGAGTCGGTCGAGGACATCCCCGCGTCGGCGATCGTCGAGGGCCTCACGTGGGAATGGGAGACCTACGGGCAGTATCTGGACGCGGTGGATGCCGTGCCCAAGGGCATCAATGCGGGTGGATACGTCGGCGACGTCGCGTTGCGCACCTACGTGTGCGGTGATGCCTCGTGCGATCCGGACTTCGAGGCGTCCCGACAGGAACTCGACGAGATGGCCGCCCTGGTCGAGGAGGCGCTGCTCGCCGGCGCGGTCGGATACTCGATCTCGCGGAGCCTGACCCACCGGACGCCCGACGGGCGCTCGGTACCCGGTACATGGTCGGACCCCGCGGAGTTCTTTGCGATCGCCGAACCCCTCGGGCGCCTCGGCGCAGGACTGATCGAGTGCGCGCCCCGATACAACGAGTCGGACGGCTCCACCAGCCGCGTCGACGCGGAGATGTCATGGATCGCGGAGCTCAGCCGACGAACGGGCCGGCCGTTCACCTTCAATCTCATGCAGATGCGCTCGATGGGTGACCACTACCGACACGTCCTCGACCTGGCCGAAGCCGCCAACCTCACCGGCGCGAACCTCCGCCCCCAGACCACGCCGCGATCGATCGGAGTGTTGTTCAGCCTCGGTGCGAACACCCTCCTGGACGGGCTGGAGGCCTTCGGGCCGTTGAAGGCCTTGGATCAGGCCGGCCGATTGGCCGCGATCCGCGACCCGGCAACCCGGGCCGCCCTGATAGCGCAGGCGGCGGAGCAGCCGTGGGAGCCCTACGAGCGCATGTACCTGATGACACCCGACCACGGTGCGGTCTATCGCTACGAGCCGGGCGACAGCATCGCCGCCCAGGCGGCGGCATCGGGGACGACACCGCTCGCCCACTACCTCGACGTGTTGGATCGGACCGACGGGCGGGCGATTGCCAACTGGCCGGTCCTCAACGACGACTTCGACGCGATCGACGAGCTCCTTGCGTCGCCGGTCGGCGTCATGGGGCTTGCGGATGCCGGTGCCCACGCCACCCAGATCATGGGCGCGAGCCAGCCGACGTTCTTCCTGTCGCACTGGGTTCGTGACCGGGCGGTGTTCGGCATCGAGGAGGGAGTCCGACGGCTCACCTCCGACACCGCGACGCTCGCCGGCTATCGGGACCGAGGGGTGATCGCCCCCGGGCGCTACGCCGACCTCAACGTGTTCGACCTCGAGGCGTTGTCACTACCACTACCCGAGATCGTCCATGACTTTCCCGGGGGTGCACCGCGATTCGTCCAGCGTTCCGAGGGCATCGCGCACACCGTGGTGAACGGCCGCCACTTCCTCGACCACGGCCGCCACACCGGCGAACTCGCCGGACGACTCCTCCGGGCAGGCCGTCCGCGCGATTGACCGACACGGGACACCCGGTCGACGTCGATAGGGCGTGGAGCCGGGATCGAAACCATCTTGATACAAACCTCACGGAGTGCATGCACTAGGTTTACGATCGTCTGGGGAGGCACAAGGGAAGGGTTCGAGTGCACGAAGGTGCACCGGAACGTCATCGAGCGGCGACTGCGCGGCGCGCACGGGCCGGTCCGCATTCACGTGTCACCCGCGTCGACATCTCATCCGACATGGCCTCCACCTTCGACCTTCGCACCGCTGAGGAGCCGTATCCTCGCAGGCAGCCGGACGGGCCACCGATGACGGGTCCGGCCGCCAAACGGGTGATCGACAGGATCCGGGACGCGGAACCCGACTCGGAATCCTTCGACAGCGCCCTGCACGCCGCACTACTTGCCGAGCGCGAATCGCTCGTCGACCTGCCCGAGGTGGGTGCGTTCCTCCTGCTGCTCCCCCACCTCGGATCGGAGCCGGTGATCGACCTCACGGACGGCTCGGTCGGCCCGAGCCAGCCCGATACCGCCGACGACCTCCCCGACGGGGCGGAAGTGGCGGCACCGACCGACCAGCACACCCCTCCGGAACGTCCCTCCGCCGCCGTCGGCTCACCGCCGTCCTCGGGACTCCGATCCCGTCGCGCCTGGCTCCGTCGTCGACGGGATCCTGCTCGACCGCGGCGCACCGATCGCCACGCCCCGGCCACCGACGTTGCGAACCTTCCGTCACCGCCTCGCGGCGATCCGCTACAGCCCGACGGTTCCAAGGCGCTCCCCACGTCGCCCCGGGCCGGAGTCGATGACCTCGATGCACTCTCGCGCTCGATCACCGCGGCCCTGTCCGCCCCGATCACCGTCGCGGGGCTCGAACACCACAGCGTCGGAACCGCCCGACCGGACGCCCACATCGGTCGACGGCTCGCCCAGTCGATCACCGCGCTGAACCGGTTCCTGCACGAACGGCTCGGTGGTCTTCAACCGTCCCTCCCTGACGACTCGCTATGCGGGTCGGCGCGCCCGGACCCCTATTGGCAACCG
The DNA here is from genome assembly GCA_041394325.1 of Microthrixaceae bacterium. Taxonomy (GTDB): domain Bacteria; phylum Actinomycetota; class Acidimicrobiia; order Acidimicrobiales; family Microtrichaceae; genus JAWKIJ01. Next base: position 1,027,436 of record JAWKIJ010000001.1, on the reverse strand, counting down.
CGGGTCGCTCGCCGGGCGAGCGCTCTACAAGCCGGACTTCGCCGCCTCCTACCCCCGACGTCGACGATCGGCACGGTCACCGGCGAGACGGGGGATCTCGCAGTGGGTACGGCGCGGCCCGAGCCGTACTGGCCGACGCGATTTCCCGGGGTCCACGACCCACCTGCACCCCACCGCCTGGACGAGATCGAGGCCGAGCTCACCGAACTACTCGGCGACGTGGGCCTCGTCGGGGATCTCGACCTCGACAGATGGGCTCACGACGTCGAACTCGCGCTGATCCGGAGCCCCGCTCGAACCGACATCACGCGCTTCGCCACCGACTACCCCTCCACGCTTCTCGTCCACCTGGTGATCCACGCGGTGCGGCACCCCGATCCGTCCGACTTCGAGGCGACGCTCCCCGTCGCGTCCTGGCGCAACGCAGGGGGGCGACTCGGGGAGGCGATCCTGGACACCTTCGACCGGGCGGTGGTCCAGGATCTGAGCGAGGTCGACGAACGCGAGCCGATCCGGATCCGACACCGGGCACACCGTCGACTCCGGCTCCACTCGGCGTTGGCCCGATCGTCGGCCAGTACCGTCATGGAGGCGGTCGCGGAGACGTGGTGGGACGGTGCACGCGCGACCGTGCCGCTGGCCGCGCGGTGGCGCACGACGAGAGTGGGCATGGCCGACCGCGTGGGTCCGGAGTTGTTCACGCTCCTGACCCTCACCGACCACGGCCTCGACCTTCTCGACGTGATGATCGAGATGGTCGCGACCGCGATGACGGAGACGGCCCCCGAACGGGACCGATTCCTCGAGCCGGGTACCGGAGTCGGACCCCTTTCCGCGCGACTCGCCCCTAGCTACTGGTCGGCGGCGCTACGCACCGCCGGCGGCCGCGGGCCGGTCCAGACCCTGACCGGACGACGGTGGACCTTGGCCGTCCTCGACGACTCACTCGGTCCGGCGCTGGTCCTCCCGAAGGGTTCGGATCGCTGGCACGTCAACGGCTCACTGCTCGGCTACAGCTCACCCACCGCGAACAAGACCCTCCCGCTTCCGTTCAACTCGAAAGGGCGCTGGACACTCACCGTCGATCCCTCCGGTCGAAGGTCCTCGGTCGATTCCGTGTTGCAGAGCGCGTCGGAGGAGGCGATCTGCCTGGTGTTCGACGAGCTGGGGAGACTTCACGACCGCAACCTCCCGCTGGTCGGCGAGCGGGCCACGATCGTCGCCCCCGCGGGCTCAGAGGCAACCGGACAGCATGCTCGCTCCGCGCTTCCGGCGCCGTGGCAGGACTTCGACCGGATCGAGTTGTCACTGGACGAAGTCGACGAACGCGTCCGCGTGCGGGCGCGCGGAGGACTTCAGGTGGACATACCGGTGGACCGTCGCATGCACGTCCTGCCGTGTCGCCTCACGGCGACGTCCTCCGACGTCCGCTTCGAGGGCGTCGACGGTTCGGCCGCGACGCCGACGTTCCCTCGTTGGCGATTCGCTCGTCAGATCGCGCCCGCCGACGAACTTCACCTCCGTGTGACCGACGCCGACGGACGCGAGTCGACCTTCCGCCTCGAGACCGACGAGACAGCCACCGCCTGCGGCGTGCGCTCGGGTGGTCCGGTGCCCCTGGGCTGCGGGCCGATTCGTGTGAGCGCCCGGCGTGGCGAGCGGTCCGAGTCGCTCCTCACCGTCCACGTGGTCCCCGCCCTCGACGGAGCATGGCTTGCCGATGCGGCTCCGGACGGGCTCGGTGCCCAACCAGGCTCCGAGGTCCGGTTCGGCGAGCTCCAGTTCGGGCGCCCGGTCGTCACCGGCCCGTCGCGGATCACGGTTGGCCCGGGCGGCACGGCACCCCTGTTGTTGGCGGCCCCGGACGGTTCGGTCACACCCCTTCGGGTATTCGACCGGCGGACCCACACCCACTCCGCCTCGTCCTTACGATCAGGTCCTGTCGCGTGGCCGACGATTCCCGACGCCGGGGGTTCCGAGCCGGTGATACACGGTTCGGACACGACCACGGGAGCGTCGGACATCGGTGCGCTCGTGCACCGGGCACTCGACATCCACCGTCGGCGCGCAGGTACCCCCGGACCGGAGACGGCGGCGCCGCCGTCGCATGAGGGGTTACCGATCGAGCAGGTATGGCAATACGAGCCGATGCTCGCCGCCGCCATGGACCGTACGTTCGACCCCGGGCACGAAGACGTGGTCGGGGCCCTGCACAGGTGGCACGAACACACCGGATGGCTGGCATCTGCCCGCCCGACCCACGCGGTCGACGCCGTGCGATCGCTGTACCGCCCCCTGTGGCGCTCGTTGCGTCGACTCGACTTCGGGAGCGCGGCCATCGGTTCGGCTCCAGGGTCCGAGGAGGAGCGGCCACGGGTTGTACTGCTCGACCCGTCTCCCTGGTCCCTCGATCGATGCCGGCTTCCGTGCCTCTCGCTCGCCGCATGGCGCAACGCACTCGAGGCCGAGGCACCATCGCTCGACCGGTGGTCGCGGCGCCACCACCGGTCGATCTGGCGATGGCGCACCGGTCGCCACGACCTCGATCACCTCGGGGACCTGTGGTCGCTGGCCAAAGGGGCGGGTCCGAGGCGGTCGGGCCTCACCGTCGTGGCGGCCGCGTCCTTGGCAGCGAGCGATCACCCGCAGGGTCGTCGGATGACCGATGCACTGGCCGACGCCGCTGTCTCGGCACCGACGCTGGTCCGAAGTGCCGTCGTCGCGGCACTTGCCCACCGCGCATTGCTGGAGATCGTGCCGTCGTTGCGATTTCAACGGATCGTGCTGTCGCCCCGCGGCGTCGGCGAGGAGGCGGGTCCTTCCCGGAGCACACATCGGGTTCCCGAATAGATCGTGGGAACGCACTTGTTGCAGTGCACACACAAACCCGCGGCTCGGGGATGGGTGGCCATGCGAATCGGAAGATCCGGTTCGCGAAGCAGCGCACGACCCATCGCGACGAAGTCGAACCCCTCCGCCATCGCTCGGTCCACGTCGGTTCTGCCGTTGACCCCTCCCAACAGGATCAGCGGTGTACTCAAACGTTCACGGAACTGTCGTGCCATCGGGAGCAGGAAGAGATCCTCGTAGGGCATCTCCGGAAACATGCGACCACCGAAGAGCCGGAGGCCCCAGCCGACCAGACGAGGCTGGGTCGCCGCGAACTCACGCATCGGTACGTCGCCGCGGAAGTAGTACATGGCGTTGAGGAGTGAGCTACCGCCGGTGAGCTCGATCGCATCGACCATGCCCTGCGCCTCGATCAGCGCTGCCATGGGGAGACTGTCGTCCAGCCACAGGCCGCTCGGCACCCCGTCGACCATGTTGAACTTGACGGTGAGCGCCATGTGGCTGCCGAGCGATCCGCGGACGGCCTCCACGACGCGTAGCGGAAACCGCATGCGGTTCTCGACCGTGCCGCCGTATTCGTCACGTCGGCGGTTGAGGTTGGGGCTCATGAACGAGCTGAGCAGGTAGTTGTGCCCGAGGTGCAACTCGACCGCGTCGAAGCCCGCCTCCTCCACCACCTGGGTCGCCGCGGCGAACTCGCGGATGATCGCCTCGATCCCGTCGTGGTCCAGGCCTCGGACGAGCGCCATCGCGGCGGGACTGAACCTCGTCGACGGGGCGGCGGTAGCACAGCCGTTGGAGCGGGTGTTGGCCACGAGCCCGGCATGGCCGAGTTGTGCGGCCACCAGCGCACCCTCGTCGTGGACGGCCTCGGCGACCCGAGCGAGGTCGCGGGCGATGCCGGGGCGCATGACCATCGTGTCCCGATGGACGCGTCCGCCCATGGACACCGCGCAGTACGCGACGGTGCTCATCGCCACCCCGCCGGCCGCCACCTCACGATGGAACTCCACCAGTCGGTCGGTGACGGCACCCCGAGGCATCACCCCCTCGAACGTGGCCGCCTTCAACACGCGGTTACGCAGCGTGAGGGGCCCCAACCTCGCGGGGGCGAACGGATCGGGCCTCGCCGAGGAGTAGTCGCTTCGATCGGTGTCGTCGCCGCTGTGTGCCCGGATCATGTCGACCTCCACGTCCCGCTCGCGATGATCCCACGTTCGTAGCACTCCCGGAGGGGTGGCATTAGGGTCGCCGGTCGATGAGTGCGCGGTCCGTCCTGCGGTGCTCGGCGCTGCGTAAGACGTTCGGCGAGCGGGTCGCCGTCGATGACGTGGGCTTCGAGATCGCGCCCGGCGAGACCTACGGCCTCCTGGGCCCCAACGGTGCGGGTAAGACCACCACGATCTCGATGCTGTGCGGACTGCTCGACCGTGATGCGGGCGAGGTCGAGGTGGCGGGCGAGCCGATCAGCCCGAGGGCGGTCGAGGCGAAATCCGCCATCGGGCTCGTTCCCCAGGACATCGCGCTCTACCCCGATCTGTCCGCCCGCGAGAACCTTCGCTTCTTCGGGCGCCTCCAGCGCCTGTCGGGCGACGAGTTGCGCCAACGGGTCGACGAAGTGCTCGACGTGGTGGCGCTGGCCGACCGGGCCGACGACAAGGTCGCCGACTATTCGGGAGGGATGCAGCGTCGAGCGAACATCGCGGTCGGGCTCTTGCACCGCCCGAAGCTCCTGATCCTCGACGAGCCGACCGTGGGCGTCGACCCTCAGAGCCGCAACCAGATCCTCGAGGCCGTCGATCGGCTCGGCACCGAAGGGATGTCGGTCCTCTACACCACCCACTACATGGAGGAGGCCGAGCGGCTCTGCGATCGCATCGGCATCATCGACGGTGGGCGGCTCGTCGCCGAGGGCACCCGAGCGGAGTTGGTTCACCTCGTCGGTGCGCACGACCGGGTGCGCGTCGACCTCACGGGCGATCTCGACGCGTTCGAGTCCGCCATCCGCAACGAGGGCATCAGCGACGAGGTCGAGCGGGTGGCCGACAACGGAGGCAGGGACGGCACCGTCCAGATGGCGGTCGCCGACGCCGCGACGGCCATCGCGCGTGTCCTTTCCGTCGCCGGTCGCCTCGGTGTGGACGTCGCGTCGGTGAACGTGGCGCAGCCCGACCTCGAGTCGGTCTTCCTCCACCTCACCGGCAAGGCGCTCCGGGATTGAGGCGCCGGTGAGCCCGACCCTGATCGTCGCCCGCACCGAACTACGGCGGCGCATCACCGACAAGAGCCTGTTCCTCCAAGGGGTGGTGGGACCGGTCATGATGGCGGTGATCATCGGCTTCGCCTTCGCCGGTGGCTCCTCCTTCCACACCACGATCGGAGTCGTCAACGAATCAGGAGGGACGATCAGCAGCGCGGCGGCCCGCGCGCTCACGGGGACCAAATCGACCGCGGTTCGATTCGTGGCCCTCGCGCCCGGAGCGGAGCGACGTGCGATCGCTTCGGACAAGGTGGAGGCGACGTTGCGCTTCCCGAAGGGATTCGACGACGCGGTCACCGGTTCGGACCCTTCACGTCCGATCCCTCCGCTGGCCGTCGGCACCGATGCCGACAACTCCGTCTCCGGTCAGATCGCGGAATCCGTGGCGAAGGAGATCGCGTCGAGGGTGGATGCTGCCCGATTGGCACTCGCCTCACTACACGCGGCGGACACCCCACCGACCGCCGCGTCCGCCAACGCGGCACAACGACTCTCCTCTCCGATCTCGATCAACCCGGGCTCGGCCGGCAAACAGGTCGACGCCGTTGCATACTTCGCGCCGGCGATGGCGATGCTGTTCCTCTACTTCACGATGGGCAGCGCGTCACGAAGCCTGCTCGAGCAGCGCAAGCTGGGCACCCTGCAACGAATCCGCGTGACGCCGATCCGCTCCTCGGAGATCCTCGCCGGCGTGACCATCTCGGTACTCGTCATCGGTGTGGCGAGCCTCAGCGTGGTGTGGGCGATCACCTCGATGGTGTTCGGCGCCCGCTGGGGAGACCCCACCGCGGTGCTCGCGGTGATCATCTCGGCGTCACTGGCGATTGCTGGGCTCACGTCGATGTTCTCCGGATTGGCCCGGACCGACCAGCAGGCCGAGGGCATCACCGCTCTCGCCGGATTCGCTCTCGCCCTGCTCGGCGGCAGCTTCACCGGGCCGGGCGCCATGCCCCCGGCCATCGTGACACTGTCGCGCTTCACCCCCAACGGCCAGGCGCTGCTGGCATTCTCGCGAATCTCGACCGGCTCGGGGATCGGCGAGGTGATGCCGTCGATCCTCATCCTGTGCGCGATCGCGGCGGTCTCCGGCGTGATCGGACTCGGACTGATGTCGAGGCTTCTCCGATGAGCACCTTGCGCTGCGTCGCGGCGATCATGGCGACCGAAGTACGCCGAGTCCTCCGCGATCGAGCGGCGCTCTTCTTCATGGTCATGCTCCCCGCCGCGATCATGGTGATCATCGGCGCCACGTTCGCCGCGACACAGGTGACGCGGATCGCGCTGGTCGACCTCGACGCGAGCCCTGCATCGCGCGAGTTGGTGGCCGCCTTCGAACAGTCCCACCGGCTCGACGTGTCGAGGATGGCCGATCGGGCAGGGGCCGTCGATCGGACCAAGCTGGGTGAACTGGCCGCCGCGGTGGTGATCCCCCACGGGTTCGGGGCCCGCGTCAGCGACGGACGCGCGAACGTCTCGGTGCTGACGGCCAGTCCGCAACAGTCTCAGGCGGCCACCGCCGCCGTCAAGGCCGCCGCGTCGGATCTTGGCACCGAACTCGCCGCCAGACGATTCGTCGCCGACCATATCCCCCGACTGTCCGGAGCCCGAGTCGCCGAGCTCGTCACCGGTGTCGATGCGAGGATGTCGCCGACTGGCGTCACGACCCGAAACCTCGGTGGATCCAAGCTGATCACCTCGAACCCTTACACGTACACCGCCGCCGCCAACCTCGTTCTGTTCGTGTTCGTGAACTCGCTGGCTGCGTCCGCAGCACTCATCGAGACCCGCCGGCTCGGTGTGGCCCGTCGAATGATGGCCGCGCCCCTCTCGACGGGTTCGCTCATCACCGGGATCACCGCGGCGCGGTTCGCCGTCGCCGTCCTGCAGAGCCTGATCCTGATCGCGATCGGGATGCTGTTCGGCGTCGACTGGGGTTCCCCGGTGGCGGCGGTCGCCCTGATCGCGGTGTGGTCGCTGGTCTCCGCCGGTGTGGGCACACTCATCGGATGCCTGGTCGACAAGCCCGACACGGCCGCCGGGGTCGGCGTTCCGGTCGGCATCGGGTTGGGGATGCTCGGCGGATGTATGTGGCCCCTGGAGATCGTGCCGAAGTTGATGCGGACGATCGGTCACCTCACACCCCACGCGTGGGCGGTCGACGGCTGGGTGAAGACGATGTTCGAGCACAAAGGACTCACCGACGTGCTGACCAACCTGGGGGTCCTGGCACTTTGGGCAGCCGTGCTCCTGAGCATCTCCACGCTGACGCTCCGTCGACGCCTCACCTCGTGAACCGAACGCCTCCGACGGGAAGTTCCCCTGGCGTCGAGCTGTTGGATCAGGAAGAATTGTCGTACAACTCGATGGGGGCGACCGACGCGGCGCCCACCGAAAGGAGTCGGCGATGCGTCGACGGATGATGAAGTCGAAGATCCATCGCGCGACGGTGACCGACGCCGACCTTCACTACGTGGGTTCGATCACCGTCGACCGTGATCTGATGGACGCGGCCGATCTGGTCGAGTTCGAACAGGTGGCCGTCGTCGACATCGACAACGGATCGCGCCTGGAGACCTATGTCATCGAAGGACCCCGTGGGCGGGGCGACATCTGCCTCAACGGCGCGGCGGCCCGATTGGTGTCGCCCGGTGACCGGGTGATCATCATCAGCTATGCCGAGTTCGAGTCCTCCGAATTGGAGGGTTTCGAACCGACGATCGTCCACGTGGACACCGCAAATGGCATCGTCGACGATGCAACGGCCACTGCGCTGGCGGCGCTGCACACCCCCGCGCCCCGTCCTTATCACGAGGTCCCCGCCGGGCGGTGACGGTCGTACCCCGGACCCAGAGCGGTCGGCGGGGGTTCAGATGGAGCCCGGGAGGAGAATCGAACTCCTGACCTATTCATTACGAGTGAATTGCTCTACCGACTGAGCTACCCGGGCGGAGCGGCCAAATCTACCAGCGCGCCCGAGCCGCCCGACACACCGCCACCCTTCGTTCGGCTCCCTCCCGCGACGTCGACCTCGTGACGCTCCTCCCACACGCCGTGGTGCGATTGCCCGACGAGGTGGGGCGGACGCGAGGATGGAGCGATGGGCGACGCATACGACTCCGACGACATCTGGACGGTATTCGCCGAGAGCTCCATCACCCTGCACCACGACGGCCGGGAGCGGTTGGTCGGGCGCGACCGGCTGCCATGGGAGGGGCCGGTATTCGTGCTCACGGCCTGGAACCCAGGCCGAACTCGTCCGCTCGCCGACAACATCGAGGCGAACCGACGCCTGGAGAGACTGATCGAGGACCGGGGGTTCTCCTGGTGCACCGCCGTGGGCGCGTCGCCCGACGGGTCGTGGTCCGAAGACGGGTTCGCCGTCTCCGGGCCCGACCGCGAGGAAGCGGTCGCGCTGGGTGCACGGTTCGGACAGATGGCCATCTACGAACTCGATCGCGATCGGGTGCTGATCGTGACCTGCCCGGAGGGTCGGGTCATCGACGTCACCGACCGACGCGCCGGGCAGGGCTAACGGCGAGGGAGCCCTAGGAACAGGTCGAGGAGTGCGAGTTCCTCGTCGACGTTGAACACCAGCCGGTCGCACAATTCGTTCACCCTCTCCCCTGCTTCGACATAGGCCGACGGGCTGCCCGCGACGTCGGCGCGGTACCCGTCCAGCAGTGCGGCAAGCCCCGCGCGCAGCTCGTCGGAACGGACGCGTCTGCGCTCCCGATTGTGACGCGCCTCGACCTCCTTGCGAGCCCCCACCGGTCGACCGAGCCGCTCGGCGTCCGCCCGGAATTGTTCGAGCTCGCGTTCGTGGACCCCACTCAGGGGTTTCAACACCTCGTCGAGCGACCCGGTCACCTCGCCGACCAGTCTCGCCGCCGTCGCCCCGGTTCCGTCCAGGAGAGTCGGGATGGCTCGCCAACGATCCCGGCGGGCCAGCACACCGTCGTCGGACGCCAACAGGACCGCTCGTTCGAGGTCGCCGGCCGAAGCGGTGGCAGCCGCCTCGGCCCGAGACCGATCCACTCCCGACGCGACGAGTCGCTCGATGACGACCCCGGGGGGTACGGGACCGAAGTCGAACCGCGAGCACCGGGACGCGATCGTCGTGAGCTCGGGGGTGACCTCGTCGGCCAGCACGATGAACACGGTGCCCGGAGGCGGCTCCTCAATCGACTTCAACAGGGTCGGAGCCGCAGCGCTGACCAGATGGAACTCGGTCAGCACGATCACCTGGACCGAGCCCTCCGGTGGTCGCATCTGCGCGGCGCGCACGACCTCACGGGCCTGGTCCACCGTGATCGCGGCGCCCTTGCGCTCCAGGACGATGACGCTGGGGTGACGATCCTGGGCACACAGCCGTCGATGGCGGACGGCCTCCTCGGGCGACGCGGCCTCACTCAACAGGTCGGCGGCGAACGCCCGCGCCGCGGCACGGGTCCCGTAGCCGGGCCTTCCCACGAACAGGTAGGCGTGGGTCCGATGCATCGCGACACGCCGAAGCCTCACCACGGTGCCGTCATGGTCGGGGACCGTCGCCCAGAGATCGACATCGGACACCGGATCCTCCGGATCGGTCACCATCGCGACTCGACCGACCGGTTCACGGCATCGGTCACCTCGTCCACCGTCGCGGAGGCATCGAGCACGACCCAACGACCGGGGTCCTCGGCGGCTTGGGCCAGAAAGCCTGAGCGGACGGCGTCGTGGAACGCGGGGGGCTCGGTCTCAAAGCGATCCCGCTCACCATGAAGCCGCGTGGCGGCGAGCCGGGGATCGAGATCGAGCAGGATCACGATGTCGGGGAGCACCGACCCGACCGCGAACCTGGACAACGCGGCGATCTCCCCGGCACCGAGCCCCCGACCGAAACCCTGATAGGCCACCGATGAGTAGAGGTACCGGTCGCACACGACATGCCGCCCCGCACTCAGGGACGGTTCGATGACCCCGGCCACGTGTTGCGCACGGTCCGCCGCCATCAACAGTGCCTCGGCCTTCGGCGCGAGGCCGGTGGTGGCACGATCCAGCAACAGCGCCCGGAGCCGCCCGCCAAGGGGGGTTCCGCCCGGCTCCCTCGTGAGCACTGCCCCCAGACGCGTGGCGAGTCGTTCGGCCTGGGTCGACTTCCCGCAGCCCTCGCCACCCTCGAAGACCACGAACCGGCCACGGTGAGGGCTCACGCCGGCTCCCCGTGCAGCCGCTGACTCCGACGTGGCCGGCGCATCCCGATACTCCGCGCTGCGAGCGTCGCCGCCAACACGATCAGACCGGACCCCAACCACAAGGTCACCCGAACGCTGGGAATCGGATAGTCCCAACCTCCGATCGACACGGCAGGGAGCCCTCGGTGTCGGGCGACGACGATGCGACGGAGGACCGGCTCGAGCACGGCATCCACGGTAGGCCCCAACAGGAGTGCACCGAGCACGCACATCCGCACCAGGCTGAGGAAGGAAGTGAACGTCCTCCCTCGCAGTTCGTCGTCGGTGTGCTCACCGATGAGGGTGTAACCGAGTACGTACACCGACCCCGCACCCAGGCCGAGGACGAACACGCCGAGTGCGCACAACCAGAAGCTCGCCATCGTCGCCGCATACGCGAGCCCCGCGCCCGCGAGGTACAGAGAGACGACGAAGGTCCGTTCGCGGTTGATCCGCCGCTGCACCGCTGTCTGCAACAGCACCCCGCCGGCGACCCCCAGTCCCAATGCGGTGATGAACAACGAAAACGCGTCGGCGTCACCGAGCACGTCCTTGGCGAACGCGGGCCCCAACGGAACGACCATCGCTCCACCCAGCAACCCCGCGCCGAGCCCTACCGTCACGGCACGGACCGCCCGGTTCGTCACGATGAATCGCCAGCCCTCCTTGGTCTCTTCGACGATGCCGCGACGAGGCCGTGGCCCCTCCGGTGGGACCGGGTCCGTGGCCGGGGGGGCGACGCGCGCGTTCCGGGGCGCGGTGGCGGGCCTGCGGGCGATCCGCGCCGGCCCCGCGGTGGGTGCGCCCTCGATCGCGGATCGTCGTCGGGCGATGTGCGTCACGATGAGGATCGTCCCCACGAAGCTCAACGCGTCGACGTAGAAGGCGAGCGCCTGCGGCGACCCCCGGTGACCGGCGAACCCCATCCAGCTCAGCCATTCGACGTCAGCGAGCCGCTCGTTGGCCTGCTTGAGCCCGTACTGTGCGGCCGACGCGATCGGCATCGTGCCGTAGGCGGCAAGGATGCCCAGCGAGTTCGCGGTCGTGAGCCGCTCCCTCGGCACCAGCGACGGAACCATCGCCTCCTTCGCCGGCGACCAGATCAGGGTGAAGACCTCCAGCAGCACCGAGGTACCGATCAGCGTCCAGTACGTCCCGACGAACGGCAGGAGGCAGAAGAGGATCGCACGGGAGAAGTCGGCGACACGCATGAGGTTCACCCTCCGGTACCTGTCGACCAGGACTCCCAGCGGTGGTCCCAGAACGGCGGTCGGAGCAACGCGGGCCAACAGCACCATCGCCGGGCCGGCGTTGGCCGCGGCCGTCGATCCACCGACGGCCGTGGCCAGGGAGAACATCGCGAACAGCCCGACCCAGTCGCCGAACGCGCTGATCACCTGTGCACCCAACAGCCACGCGTAGTCGATCGAACCGATACGTCGCTCGACCAAACGCCCGAACGGCCCTGTCGCCCCTGGGCCGGGTTGGTCGGCGCCGTTCATCGCATCGCCCGGGTCGGGTTCGTGCCGAGGAGTTCAGGCGGGAGAGGCGACGGGATCGTCCGGCAGAGCTCAGAAGGGCTCGTCGCCGCCGGTATTGACGAACCGGTCCGCCACCTCGTCGGGGGTCGGTTCGGGTGATTGCGCCTTTTTCGCGGGAGCCTTCTTGGCCGAAGCCTTCTTGGCCGAAGCCTTCTTCGCGGCACCCCTATTGGCGGGAGCCTTCTTGGCCGAAGACTTCCTGGCCGCCGGCTTCTTCGCGGGAGCCTTCTTCGCCGGCGCCTTGGCGCGACGATCCGCCAGTAGCTCGAGCGCACGCTCCATCGTCACCTCCTCGACCAGGTCACCCTTTCGCAACGACGCGTTGGTCTCCCCGTCGGTTACGTACGGCCCGAAACGGCCGTCCTTGATGACGATGCTGCGGCCGCTGTCGGGATCGGGACCGACTTCCTTCAACGGCCCGCGAACGGCCTGACCGCGCCTCCGCTTTGGCTCAGCGAGGATGCGGAGCGCCTCGGGCAACGTCAGGGTGAGGAGTTGTTCCTCCTCGGCGATCGAACGGGATTCGTCACCCTTCTTGATGTAGGGCCCGAATCGTCCGTTCTGCGCGGTGATCTCGGTGCCGTCGGCCGGATCGACGCCGATGACCCTGGGGAGGCTCAACAGCTCGACCGCGTCCTCCAAGGTGATGCGCTCGGGCGTCATCGTCTTGAAGAGGGACGCCATCTTGGGTTTGAAACCCGTCTCGTCGTCGTGCAACCCGAGTTGGACGTACGGCCCGAAACGACCCGTTTTCACGAGGATCGGCAACCCCTCGGCCGGGTGGATCCCAAGCTCGCGTTCCTTCGGAGTGGCCAGCAGCTCAAGACAGCGCTGCACCGTGAGGTCGTCGGGACTCAACTCGTCGGGAATGTTCGCCGTCTCGTCCTCACGTTGGAGGTAGGCGCCGTAGCGGCCGACCCGCGCCACGATCGGCACCCCGTTGTCGTCGGCTCCGAGCACGATCGAGTTCACATCCCGGGCGTCGATGCCCTCGATGTCGGAGGTCAACGCCTTGAGGCCCGGACGCGCCCCGCCCGTGCCGTCGCCGCCGGACCCGTCGGTGGCGGCGTCGCCGAAGTAGAACCTGGCCAACCACGGTTCCGCCTGTGCCTCTCCCCTCGCGATCTGGTCGAGGTCGTCCTCCATGTGCGCGGTGAGCGCATAGTCGACCAGATCGGCGAAGTGGCGCTCCAGCAGGGTGACTACGGCAAACGCGGTGAAGCTCGGCACCAGGGCCGAACCCTTCTTCCGCACATAGCCCCGGTCCTGGATGGTCGAGATGGTCGACGCATAGGTGGAGGGCCGCCCCACACCGATCTCCTCCATCCGCTTGACCAGCGACGCCTCGGTGTAGCGCGCGGGAGGCTGAGTCACGTGGCCCTTCGCATCCATCTCCTGTGCCATCGCATCGTCGCCGACCGACATGTCGGGCAGGACGCGTTCGGCATCGTCGCGTTCGACGTCCTCGCCTCCGGCACCCGCGTCGGTTCCCGACACGTAGGCCCGAAGGAAGCCGGGGAAGCTGATGGTTCGACCACCTGCGGCGAATCGCGCGTGACGGCCGTCCGCGGTGTCGAGGTCGAGGCGGACCTGCACGCTCTCGCCTCGGGCGTCGGTCATCTGCGAGGCGATCGTCCGTTGCCAGATGAGCTCGTAGAGGCGGTGCTCCTGGCTACCCAGTTCGGAGCGGACCTCCTCGGGATTGCGGAAGACGTCACCTGCGGGTCGGATCGCCTCGTGTGCCTCCTGCGCGTTCTTCACCTTCTTGGTGTAGAGCCGGGGCGCGTCCGGCAGGTAGTCCGGGCCGAAGCGGTCGAGGATCACCGAGCGGGCCGCGCCCAATGCGGTCTCCGACAGGGTGGTCGAATCGGTGCGCATGTAGGTGATGAACCCGTTCTCGTAGAGCCGCTGCGCCAACGACATCGTCTGACTGGAACTGAACCGCAGCTTTCGCCCGGCCTCCTGTTGGAGGGTCGACGTCATGAACGGTGCATACGGTCTGCGGGTGTACGGCTTCGCCTCGACCGACGCGACGCGCGCCGGTCGATCCGTCAGGGCGTCGCGCAACGCGGTCGCGGACGCATCGTCCAACAGCATGGCACCGTCGGCTCCGAGGCGGCCCTGCTCGTCGAAGTCCCGACCCGTCGCGACCCGCGAGCCGTCGAGTTCGGACAGCGTGGCGTCGAACGGTCGGGTATCCGCCTGGGGTCCGGTCAGTCGAAAGGTGGCGGAGAGATCCCAGTACTCCGCCGCGACGAACCTCATCCGTTCCCGCTCGCGCTCCACGACGATCCTCGTCGCGACCGACTGCACCCGACCCGCCGACAGGCGCGGCATCACCTTCTTCCACAGGACGGGCGACACCTCGTAGCCGTACAGGCGATCGAAGATGCGCCGTGCCTCCTGTGCGTCCACGAGGCGGCGGTCCAGCTCGCGGGGATTGTCGATCGCATGACGGATCGCATCGGGGGTGATCTCGTGGAACACCATGCGCTTGACCGGCACGCGGGGGCTCAGCACCTCCAGGAGGTGCCACGCGATCGCCTCTCCCTCGCGATCCTCATCGGTGGCGAGATACAACTCGTCGGCGTCCTTCAACAACGCCTTCAGGTGACGGACCTGGTCCTTCTTGTTCGGCGAGACGATGTAGAGCGGTTTGAAGTGGTTCTCGGTGTCGACACCGAGGTTCGCCCACTTCTCCTTCTTGTAGGCGGGAGGGATCTCCGCCGCCTTGGACGGCAGGTCACGCACATGGCCGACCGAGCTCTCGACGGTGTAGTCGTCTCCCAGGAACCGCGAGATCGTTCGCGCCTTCGCCGGGGACTCGACGATCACCAGGGGGTTGGGCATGGGCGACATGAAAGGGCCGCGCAGGACCCGATGTCAATTACCCTCCGCGATCACGTTCGGAGAGGAGCGGCGATGGACTTCGGATTGAGCCCGACGGCGGCACGGCTTCACGACGACCTCACGGAGTTCATGGAGGACCACGTCTACCCCGCCGAATCGGTCTACGAACGGCAGATGACCGAGTTGGGCGATCCCCATGGGCATCCGTCGATCATCGAGGATCTAAAGGCCGAGGCCCGCCGTCGCGGCCTGTGGAACCTGTTCCTTCCACATGCGACACAGTGGACCGAGGGGCTGTCCAATCTCGACTACGCACCGCTCGCCGAGATCACCGGACGCTCCATCCACCTGGCTCCGGAGGCACTGAACTGCTCGGCCCCCGACACCGGGAACATGGAGGTGCTGGCGATGTTCGGCACCGATGCCCAGAAAGAACAGTGGCTCGCACCTCTTCTGGAGGGCACGATCCGATCCGCGTTCGCGATGACCGAGCCGGACGTCGCCTCCTCCGACGCCACCAACATCGAGCTGTCGATCCGACGCGACGGTGACGACTACGTGCTCGACGGCAGGAAGTGGTGGATTTCGGGCGCCGCGTCGTCGCGTTGCCGACTCTTCATCGTGATGGGAAAGACGGACCCGTCCGCGCCACGCCACCTGCAGCAGTCGATGATCCTGGTCCCCCGTGACACGCCGGGTCTGCGCATCGTTCGCGACCTGCCCGTGTTCGGCTATCAGGACCGCGAGGGCCATTGCGAACTGCGATTCGACGGTGTGCGCGTGCCGGCGACCAATCTCATCGCCGAGGAGGGAGCGGGCTTCATGATCGCCCAGGCCCGCTTGGGACCCGGACGAATCCACCACTGCATGCGCTGTGTCGGCATCGCGGAGCGGGCTCTCGAACTGATGTGCCGCCGGGTCACCTCGCGGGTCGCCTTCGGGCGTCCCCTTGCCGACCAGGGGGTCATCCGCGAGTGGATCGCCGACTCGCGGATCGAGATCGAACAGGCGCGCCTGCTCACCCTCAAGGCCGCCTGGCTGATGGACACGGTCGGCAACCGGGGCGCAGCTGTCGAGATCTCCGCAATCAAGGTCGTTGCCCCCAACATGGCGCTCCGCGTGGTCGACCGCGCCATCCAGGCGCACGGCGGCGGCGGCGTCTCCGACGATTTCCCCCTCGCCAGGATGTACGCGGGGCTCCGTACGCTCCGATTCGCCGACGGCCCCGACGAAGTGCACCGACGACAGCTCGCGAAGTCCGAACTCGGCCGGTACGCATGACCGTTCGATTCCCTGCCGGGCGGCGACGACGATGAACCCTCCGACGCACGATCCCGGGAGCACCGACATGACGGCGGCGAACGGGACCGATGTCGAACGCGGCCTCAGCACCGCCGAAGTGGACGACCGCGTGCGGGCCGGTCTGGCCAACATCGCGCCCGGGGCCCCTTCGCGCACGGTCGGGGAAATCCTCCGGACCAACGTCGTCACACGATTCAACCTCCTCATCGGTGCGCTCGTCGTGGTCGTCCTGGTTGCCGGATCCCCGCGGGACGCGCTGTTCGGAGGCGTCATCGTCGCCAACTCGATCATCGGCGTCGTGCAGGAGCTTCGCGCCAAGCGCATGCTCGACCGGCTCGCCCTGCTCTCCGCACCCGAGGCAAGGGTCGTTCGCGACGGCGAGGTACGCACCATCCCCGTCGCCGAGGTCGTCCTGGACGATCTGGTCGAGCTCGCTCCCGGACGGCAGATCATCGCCGACGCCGAGGTCGTCACCTCCGAGGCGCTGGAGGTCGACGAGTCACTCCTCACCGGGGAAGCGGACCCCGAGCACAAGACGGTCGGCACCGAACTCCTGTCCGGAAGCTTCGTCGTCAGCGGCTCGGGACGCGCGGTGGTGACGCGGGTCGGTGCTGACGCGTACGCGGTCAAACTCGCCGAGGAGGCCCGCCGTTTCAAGTTGGCCAACAGCGAGCTCCGTGATTCGATCGACCGGATCGTCACCTGGGTGTCGTGGGCACTGCTTCCCGCCGCCGTCGGCCTGATGTGGTCGCAACTCCGTTCCGATCGCGGAGTGAGCGATGCGGCGGTCTCGGTCGTCGCCGGCCTGATCGGCATGGTCCCCGAAGGCCTGGTCCTGTTGACCAGCGTCGCGTTCGCCGTCGGCGTGGTCCGGCTCGCGCGACATCGGACGCTCGTGCAGGAACTCCCCGCCGTCGAGACGCTTGCCCGGGTGGACACGGTGTGCCTCGACAAGACCGGCACGATCACCGAGGGCTCGATGGAGGTCGACGAGGTCACCACGCTCGTCGCTGACGAATCGTTGGACATGAATGCCGCCGTTCGGGCCGACGAGTCGACGATCGCCGAGGCATTGGGTGCCATGGCGGCAGCTGATCCGAACCCGAACGCGACCCTCGCCGCCCTCGCGGTGCGGTTCGGGACGGTGCCACCGGACTGGAGCGCGGAACGCTCGATACCGTTCAACTCCGCGTTGAAGTGGAGTGCCACGACCTTCGAAGGGCGCGGGACGTTCGTACTCGGTGCACCCGAGATGCTGCTCCTCGACCGTGACACCAGCCCCCAGACCGGCGCGATCCACGACCAGGTCGACGCCTTGGCGGGGACCGGTCGACGGGTGCTGCTGTTCGCGCACACCTACTCCGACATCGACCCACAATCCCCGACGACGCCATTGGACCTGCAGCCCCTCGCCTTGGTGAGTCTGGTCGACCGGATCCGCCCGGACGCGCCGGAGACGCTCGACTACTTCGCGGCGCAGGGTGTGACCCTCAAGGTCATCTCCGGGGACAACCCCCGAACCGTCGCCGCCGTCGCCGCTCGTGCGGGGCTCGGCGACGCCGACAAGGCCGTCGACGCCCGCTCGCTGCCCGACGACGTCGACGGTCTCGCCGAGTCACTCGACCGGTCGACCGTGTTCGGCCGCGTCAGACCCCATCAGAAGCAACAGATGGTCAAGGCTCTCCAGGAGCGGGGTCACGTGGTCGCGATGACCGGCGACGGGGTCAACGACGTGCTCGCGCTCAAGGATGCCGACTGCGGGATCGCGATGGCGTCGGGTTCGGAGGCGACCCGTGCGGTCGCGCAGATCGTGCTCCTCGACAGCAACTTCTCGGGCCTTCCGCAGGTGGTCGCCGAAGGCCGTCGGGTGATCAACAACCTGCAACGCGTCGCCGGCCTGTACCTGACCAAGACCGTCTACTCGGTCGTGTTCGCCTTCGCGACCGGACTGGCGGCCCTGCCGTTTCCGTTCCTCCCGCGGCAACTCACGTTGATCAGTTCACTGTGCATTGGAATCCCGTCGTTCTTCCTCGCGATCGCACCCAATACCGATCGAGTCCGCAGTCGCTTCCTGGTTCGGGTGGCGTACGACTGCATCCCCTTCGGCCTCATCACTGCCGCCACGACCCTGACGGTGTACGTCTGGGCACGCCAACGGGTCGGGGTGACACTCGACCAGCAGCGCACCGCCGCCACGATCGTGCTGGCGGTGTGTTCGTTGCTGGTCCTCACCCGCAATGCGATGCCGCTACGCGGATGGAAGATCGGCTTGGTGGCCGTCATGACCGCGGGTGTCGCCGTCGCCGTCTCCTGGGCGCCGGGGCAACGATTCTTCCGCCTGCACCCGCCTCCCCGCCCCGTGATAGCGGAGATCCTGGCGGTGTCGGTGGTGGCCGCGGCGGCGATGGGGGTCGCTCACCTTTGGGTCCGTCGCAGGATCGAAGCCGCTGGTGGCGGCCCCGCTACGAACGCGACCGTTCGATCTTTCAGTCGCGGTGAGAATCGGACCCGGAAGGGCCTACGACGCGCAACGCCCGATCGGCCCCGGTGAGCGCGAGCAGTTTCCGTACGGTCCCATCCGCGACCACCACGAGGGACGCGTGGCATGACGCGACCCTCCTGGCCGCCCCGAACAGGAGGCCGATCCCCACCGAGTCCAACAACGCGCACCGGGTCAGGTCGACGACCAACTCCGGCGAGCGCGAGTCGGGATCGATCTCGTCGATGGCATCGATGAGCGCCGCGCGGAACCGGGGTGCCGAGGCGAGGTCGACCTCACCCTCGATCCGGAGCACCACTCGGTCGCCGCGGGGTTCCCACGACCAGTGGAACTGCACCGGGTCAGCGTAACGGCCGACCCTCCGACGTCATTCCCGGCGGACGACGAACCGCTCGACGAGATCGACGTCGGGGGCGAACCGGCCGACGACCGCGACGTCGGTAGGTGCCCGATAGTGGACCGTGACCGTCACCAGCTCGCCGGGACGACCACCCCCGGCCGGACTGAGCTCAACGCGCATCCGACCGCTCCTCAACCGCGTGGACCGGGTGGCCGCGGCCGCGGCGCTGTCGCGGTCTCCGTCGACCATTGCCGATCTCGCTGCCGCCCCCGCGGCAATCGGCAGCGCGGCCGCGTCGCGGAGGACGGCGACGACCTGCAGCACCACCAGGACGACGACCGCGACCACCGGCAACACCAACGCCAGTTCGACGGTCGCCTGGGCGCGTTCGTCGCCGGACCCGCGGTGAGTCACCCCCCAACCATGCCGCGCATGCGCGCGAACGCCGCACCGAAGAGCCCGGTGATCACGCCACCTCCGTCACCGCTGACATAGGCGATGACCACGCCGACCATGGCGGTGACCGCCACGAGGATCAACGCGTACTCGACCGTGCTCTGCGCGCGGTCGGCGACGCGTCGGCACCGATGGCTCACAGGTGGGATGCGGAGGGTGCAGCTGGCGACACCGAGGTGCCGCCACAGCCGGCCCGGTGTCGTGGATCGGATTCGTCGTTGGCCGGGAGTCGTCATGAGAAGGTCCTATCGGTGGATCACAGGAGGGGAAGTGGACGCGCCGGGAACGCTCTCACAGCCGTCCGAGCGAACGGAGCCCGACGGCGGCGACGGGGACGATCGACAGCAGCACGAACGAGGGGAGCAGGCAGCAGACGAGCGGTACGAGCATCCGAACCGGCGCGGTGCGCGCCGCGACCCTCACAGCACTCAGCCGCGTTCGTCGGAGCTCGACGCCGAACCGGTGCAGAGTCGGCGCTGCGTCACGTCCAGTGTGCTCGAGCATCAACAGGCCGTCGGCCAGCGCGCGAACCTCGGGCGCGCCGTCTTCGCCCCAGCGACGAACCCCCTCCGCCCACCGGGGCGTCGACTCGGTCGCCACTCCCAGTGCTCGAATCGTCGGATCGGGGTCGTCGGTCGCCTCTCGCAACGCCTCCCGCAAGGTCGAGCCACCGCGAACCGCGAGCTCCATGCGAAGACACCAACGTTCGAGTGCACACGACGTCGTCGCGGGAAGGCCCTGGCTCATTCGAGGTTCCACGAACCGGAGGCTCATGGCGCTATCCGGACGATTCGGGCGATCCAACGTCGCCCGACGAGATTGAGGACGGCGCCACCGAGCAGGCATATCCGCCCCGGCGTCGTGGCGATCAGGAACACGATGGAGCGTCGATCGATCCCGGCCGTGACGAGCAGGCCGAAAACAGGCAGCACCCCCAGCAACGTGGCCGATGCCCGAGCTTGTGCGGTTAGCGTGGCCAACTCGTCCTCGGACTCGACCGCCTCGGACACCGCGTCCGCAACGGAGCGGAGGGCGTCGGCCGTTCCGCCGCCGAACCGGTGGCCCAGGTCGAGGGCGACGGCCACGAGGTCCCAGCCGGGGCGGGCCGGCACTCGGCGAGCTGCGGCGAGTGCCTCGTCGAACCGACGATGACCCGAGGCGCTCACCAGAGCATCGACGAAGGGCACGGTTCCGCACTCCCACTCCCCCGCAGTAGTCATCGCCGCCTGCGCCGCGGTCGCGCCGACCTCGATCTCGGCCGCAGCGCGGCGGGCGAACGCCGCCGCCGCCGGGTCCCAACGAAGTGCTGCGGCCGCACGCCGCCCGGGCACCGAGACCCTCCGGCGTCCGGCGGCGCGTCCCCCATCGGCGTACCGGCGTGCCGGGGCGGTCACCACGCGAAGGGTGGAACGACCCATGAGGTGGATCCAGATCCACGAACAGGCACCGAAGAGCGCCACCACGACGGAGGTCATCGGCGATGCCCCTCTCCCGGCGCGCTCACCCGCGGGCCCCGCCACTCGGAGCGTCGACCTCGCGAAACCACTTCGCCAGCCGCGGCTCGGGCCCCGATCGATCCACCGAGTCGACGGAACGGATTCGTCGCACACCGCCGGATCGCTCCATACCCACGAAGACGTCGATCCCGTCGAGCACCTGTCGACGCGCGGCCTTGAGCGGAAGCGCTGCGTCCGCCAACATCACGAACGTCTCGAGCCGATTGACCGCGTCGTGAGCGGATCGTGCGTGACAGGTGGACCACGATCCGTCGTGACCTGTGGCGAGTGCCCAGATCATGTCGAGCGCCTCGGCACCACGGACCTCCCCCACGATCAGGCGATCCGGCCGGAGCCGAAGTGCTGCGCGAACGAGCTCACGAATTCGGACGCGGCCGGCACCGTCGACGTTGCCAGGATGAGCCCGCAGCCGGACCGTATGAGGATGAGCCACGGGCAGCTCCGGTGCGTCCTCGATGACGACGAGACGCTCGGTCGGGTCGACCGTGTTCGCCATTGCGGCCAACAGGGAGGTCTTGCCACTCCCCGTGGCGCCGAACACCACGACGTTGGCGCGCCGTCGCACGGCCTCGGAAACGAGTGAGACCGCGGTCGGGTCGCCGAAGTCACGCGGTTCGAAGGACCGCCGACGGAAACAGCGCACCGCGATATGAGGGCCTCCCTCCACGAGGGGTGGGAGCACGGCGCTGATCCGTTGACCGCCGGCGAGGCGCGCGTCCCCGATCGGGTGGCTTCGATCGATCGCGAGACCGGCCTGTTGAAACGTCCGCTCGACCATGGTGTGGAGGACTTCGTCGTCGAGACGGGTCTCGGTCGTCTCGATCACGCCGAACCGTTCGACGAGAACGGGGCCGGGGCCGTTGATCAGGACGTCGGTGACGGTCGGATCGTCGAGGAGATGTTGGATGGGAGCGAGTCCCGCTCGTCGAGAGTCGACTGCCGCGACGACGCGATCGATCTCGCTCCGGCCGAGCAGCGGCGACGACCGCCGGATCGCTGCTCTGATCTCGTCGTCGCTCGACGCCGCCGTCGACTCGTGGAGTCGGCGGATCACGTCGTCCACCAATTGGGCGTGTCGGACATCGGCTCCCCTTCCGGCGGCGGAGTGTGGGAGTGCCTCGCTCATCGGATCCGACCCAACGCGCGGGTCATCGAGCGGGGCGCACGACCGAGGATTCGTCCCGAGTCGACGGACCGGGCGATGAGGGGATCCCGGTCGAGTTGCGCGACGACCGGTGCTCCGACGAGCTCGGCGACCTCGACCCGCCCGAGTCGGCGCCCGGGCTCCCGCAACAGCACGGCACCTCGGCCCGGGCGAACGGACAGCTCCTCCAGGCGCCGAAGGGCGAGGTAGCACGCCGTGGTGACGAGCAGCGAGTCGGCGCGGCGAGCGAGGTGACGGCGTGTCGCGCCGAGGGCGGTGACCGCCCGCACGGGTACCACCCCGACGTCGAGGACGACCGGTCGGTCGGTGCTGGAGCACCATTCGAGCAACGAGAGAAGTCGTTCCTCCGACCATCGCGTCCCCGAGCCGGTCGGCACCAGGTCGACCCCCGGCGCAAGCGGTCGGATCAGCTCATCGAGGCACGCCGTCGGCGCGTCGGACTGCAGCCAATCGGTGACACCATGCCCAGGCGGGTGACCGACATCGCCCAAGATGGCAAGGTCACCCGCCAGATCGACGAGGATCGTCGAAGCGGATCGCCGCGAGCGTGCGGCTGCCATCGCGACCGCGACGGTGCTACACCCGACGCCACCCTTGGCGGACCAAACGGGATCCATGTCCCACCTCCGGAGCGCACCACATCTGCGGCGCTTGCTGCCATGGAGGGGAAGGCCTTGCCACGGTAGGTCCACCTTCGTCGACTCGTCAACCGGCTCTCGACGCACCGAGGTTCACAGGGGCGCGTCTGACCCGGCCACCCGCACGCAGGGAACGGGTAGCCGGGTCGTCGACCGGCCGGGAGATCAGCCGGCGAGCAGTGTCCGGGCACCCGCCTCGGCGGACGGATGACGCAGCTTCGACATCGCGCGTGATTCGATCTGACGAATCCGCTCCCGGGTCAGGTTGAAGCGTTCGCCGACCTCTTCGAGCGTCCGCGGCTCACCACGGTCGAGCCCGTAGCGCAGGCGGAGCACCTCCCGCTCCCGCTCGTCGAGGGGCAACAACATCTGACCGACCTCATCGGTCAGCGCCGCCGCGGCGGCCTCGGAGAACGGGTCGGGTGCCAGGAGGTCTTCGACCATGTCGCCCAACTCCGCGTCGCTGTCGTCACGCAGTGGCTCGGACAACGACAGTGGTTCGACCGCATATCGGAAGGCGTCGGCGATCCGCTCGACGGGGAGGTCGAGATCCTCGGCGATCTCGCTGCGTGTCGGTTGACGTTGGAGCTTCAGTTCCAACCGGGAGCGCGACTTCTGGATCTGGATGAGCAGGTCCGATGCATGGACCGGAAGTCGGATGGTCCGCCCGGAGTTGGCGATGCCCCGTGTGATCGCCTGGCGGATCCACCACGTCGCGTAGGTGGAGAACTTGAAGCCCTTACGCCAGTCGAACTTCTCCACCGCGTGGATGAGTCCCAGGTTTCCCTCCTGGACGAGATCCAACAACGGCAGACCCGAGGACTGGTACTTCTTCGCGATCGACACGACAAGCCGGAGGTTTGCCTGCACGAACCGCTGCTGCGCCTCCTGACCCGCGCGCACGGCGCGCCTGAGGTCACGGCGTCGCCGCGGCGTGAGGTCCGCCGCCGCGGCGAGCTCGTCGGCCGCGACGGCGCCGGCCTCGATCGCTTGAGCAAGCTGGGCCTCGTCCTCCTTGGTGAGAAGGGTGTGCCGACCGATGTCGCTCAGATACAGGCGGACGAGATCCTCCTCGTCCCGTTCCCCACGCGCGCTCGCCATCGGTCGTCCTTCCCGGCCACGGCGTCCATGCCGCGTCCACCCCCGAGGTCTCGGGGATATGAAACGCTGCAACAGGAATCGGAATGCGTCAAGAACTTTCGAATGGGCCCGACAGCAACCCGCCGATGTCGAGCAGCGCCGCCTCGAGCGAGGTTACGAGCTCGAGCGGTGCGCGCCACGGGTCGAGCTCGTCCTGTACCGCCGTGCTCGACCCGATGCCGAGGTCGGCCACGACCCGGTCCAGCCGAGCGAGATCGCGCGCCAAGTCGTCGTGGACGATCTGCAACATGCGACGTGCCGGTGCGTCGGCGAGCGCGGAGATCGCCTCGCGGGTACGGGCGACCAATGACATCAGACGAGGGATCACACACCGTTGCATCAGCAACAGCGCGCCCGCGCCTCCCGGCCCGGCGCGACCGACGGACTCGAACGCACCGGTGAGCAATCGTCGTTCATCGGCGGACGCGACGGTCCACCTGTCGGAGCTCCCACCGTCGGGTCGGGGCATCGGCTGTGGCTCGGCCACGAGCCCGCCCAACAGATCGGCTTGCCAACCGTGGTGCCGGGCAAGCACCGCGAGTTCGACGGAGACCTCGGCACGGAGGTCACGGGCATCTGCGACGAGCGCTCCCAGCCCTGCGAACAGGACCTCCTCGAACTCGACGATCCCTTCAATCCGTGTACGCAGTTGGGAGTGCGTCAGGTCGGGGCACTCATCGCCCATCACGGACCGCCCGGTGTCGATGTGTTGGAAGAGCCCGGAGGGCCGGGGTCGACGGGGGGGACACCCGATGAAGCGATCGTGAGCTTCACGGTGGTCCCCTCGTCCACTTCCGAATAGGGAGCGACGCTCTGTGCCAATACACGGCCGTCCTGTGGGTCACCGACGACCACTCCCGTGGTGACGACGTTCAACACGACGTGGGCGTCGTCGGCGAGCCGCGCGGCGGTCTGCTGTGGGATTCCGACGAACAACGGCACCTTCGTCGTCGGCCGGTCGGCCGCAACGGAGAGCGCGATCGGAGTATCGCGGGGCACCTTGGCATCGGCCTGCGGGCTCGAGGAGAGCACCGTCCCCGGCGGCTTTCCGGAGTTCATCACCCTGGTCTGCTTCCCGGTCTGCAAACCCGCTCGACCGATGTCGACGAGCACCTGCTCGATCGGCCGGTCGACGACGGCGGGTACCGTCCGTGGAGCGGGTCCCGTCGACACGAACAGCCGGACCACCCCTCCTTGGGGGACTCGCGCACCCGAGGCGGGTTGGGTGGAGACCACCTCGTCGGCACGGATCACCTCGTCGGGGGTCTGGACGACCTCGAAGGGGACCCCGGAACCCTGCAGAGTCGCCTGCGCGTCCGCGGACTGTTGACCGACCACATCGGGCACGGTGAGGCCCTGCGGCCCGTCGCTGGCGACGATCGTGATCGTGTCGCCCTGGTCCGCCTTCGAGCGGGCAAGAGGCCATTGCCGGACCACGACACCCTTCGGCCGGTCCTCGTTGGACTGGAACCGCGTGTCGTATTCGAAGCCGGTCGCCGTCAGCTTCGCCGCGGCCTGCTCGACGTCGAGGCCAGACAGGTCGGGTACCTCGAGACGGGGCAGCCCGAGCGAGGAGTTGGCGTGGAGGCTGTCCATCAGCGCCGACGTCGCGATCACCAGTCCGGCGACCAACAGGAGGAACGTGACGACCAACTTCGTGCCGCTGGGTCGCGGATCGATGATCTCGGGTTCGCCCACCGACGAACCCTGCACGACGCGGAGCGACGAGACCGCTCGCCGCCGCGACCACGTGGGATGGCCCGTGCGCACCGATACCGTCATCAGGCGCCACCCGGGACCGGCGGAGTCGTCGGCGGCGGTTGGGTAGTGGTCGCCGCCGTGACGGGTGGCAGGGAGGGCGCGGGACCGACGTTCGGCGTCGGCAGAGCACGGCGCACCGTGATCGTCACGACGTCACCGGCGCGAAGTTGGGTGCCCGCGGCGGGATACTGGTTGAGGACGGTGTCATCCGCGGGATCACGGGTGGCAGTGGCCTGGGTGATGAGGCCGGCGTTCAGGCCCAGCCTCGACAACGCCGCGACGGCGGCCTCCTGTTTCATGTCCGTCAGAGCGGGGACCGCAACCGGAGGCGGCCCCGACGAGACGGCAACCGCCACCGGCGCATCGCGTGGGAGCACCGAACCCGCCGGTGGGTCGGATCCCACGACGTCACCGCGTCGGACGGTGGCGGAATCGACGAAGGACACCTTGTCGAGGGTGAAGCCGGCACGACCCAACATGAATGCCGCACCCTCGATCGTGACGCCGGCCAACAACGGCACGGCGCGGGTGCGGGGTCCTGTGGAGACCACGATCGCCACCCGCGACGAACGCTCGACGACCGTGCCCGCGGCCGGCTTCTGCGACATGATCTGCCCGGCGGGAATGTCCTCGTCGCTGACCCGTTTCTCGTTCACCTCCAGACCGAGACGATCGAGGGCGCGCAGACCGTCGGTGCGCTTCGTTCCCACCAGGGTGGGTACGGTCACGTACCCCGGCCCGAGGCTGACCTGGAGGACGACGGCGGTGCCACGGTCGACGGAGGCGCCTGCACTCGGCCGCTGTGCCACCACCGCGCCCCGGAGCACCTGTGACGAATGGACGAAACGGACCTCGCCCCGAAGCCGGCTGCGTTCGAGCTCGACGAGTGCGTTGTCCTGACTGAGCCCGATCAGCGAGGGCGTCGACACCGCCATGAACCTGCCGGCGAGCAGGTCCGAGGGACTCAACGTGGGGGAGAACGCGAACAGAAACGTCGCGAGCATCAACACCACCAACACGATGCCGACCGGGGTCGTGCCGGTGTGGCCGGGAAGTCGCCGCCTCCCTCGGAAGGCGTTCGCCGGGGATGCCGCGGGCGCGGGGTGGTCACGTCCGCCTCCACGCGCCGTGTCGGCGGCGCGGTGCTCGGCCGAACCAGGATCGGCCATTGCGTCAGGGCCCCGTGGTACTGGTGGGCGCGGAGGTCGTGCTGGAGGACGGGCCGGTGGTCGGTGAGGGCGACGCGGCACCGACGGTGATCTTGACGACGGATCCGGGATTCGCCAACGCTCCGGACGAGGGGACGACCTGCACGACCCGCCCGTCGTTGGGATCACCCGCTCCGAGGGCCTTCGTGTCGGTCTCCACCACGAAGCCCTTGTCGGTGAGGGCGGCTCGGGCATCCGCTTCGGTCATTCCCTTCACCGACGGCACCTTCACCTCCTCGGGTCCGCTCGACACCGTCAGATTGACGGTCGATCCCTTCGGCGCGTTGCCCACCGGGTCGCTGCTGATGACGAGGCCCTCCGCGTAGTTGGCCGACGGCTGGCGGGTTGGGGACTCCCCCACCTTGAAACCCGCATCGGTGAGCAATCTCGTCGCTTCGGCGAGGGTCTTGCCCGCGACAGCGGGGACCGTGACCGACTCGGCCCCGGTGGAGACCCGCAGCGTCACCTCGGAGTCCTTCGCGACCGACGTCCCACTGGGAGGCGAACTGTCGACGACGTGGCCGGGTTGGATGTCGGAGGACGCGACGCGCTCGATCCTGGCCACGAGGCCGGCCTCGGTGAGCGCCTCGGTCGCGGCCGCCTCGGTGAGATCACGAACAGGTGGCACCTGGACTCGACGCGGTCCGCTGCTCACCGTGAGGACCACCTGCGATCCCTTCGCGACCAGCGCGTTGGCCGACGGGTCCTGCGCCGTGACCGTTCCGGTCGCACGGTCCGATGCACGTTCGACGACCCGGACGGTGAACCCGGCGGTGCCGAGCCGCTCGCGGGCGATGTCGAGCGTTCGGCCGACCACGTTCGGGACGGCGACCGTCGTCGGCGCCTCGTTCTCGTGGTTGAGGCTGCTCACCAGCCAGTAGCCGAGTCCGGCGAGGAGCGCCGCCATCACCGCGGTGACCCCGATGAGGACGGCGTTCGATCGACGGTGAGACTCCTCACCGTCGACGTCGGTGACGGCGGCCCCCTCGACGACCTCGGGTGGCGCGTCGCCCGGAGACGCGGAACCCGACGCGACGATCGTGGGTGCGGCGTGGACCGCCGGGTTGGCGACCACGGTCGCGTCGACGGGTTCGCCCAGTTCGTCCTCGGCAACGGTGCGCTTTCCGTCGAGGAAGCGGCGCAGGTCGGCACGCAGTTCCTCGGCCGACGCATAGCGCTGATCGGGCTTCTTCGCGAGGAGCTTCAAGATGATGCACTCAAGACTCGCGGGGACGCCCAGTACGAACTCCGACGGCTGGGGTGGCCACTCCTGCACGTGTTGATACGCGATGGAGACGGGAGAGTCCCCCACGAAGGGGGCGCGCCCGCACAGACACTCGTACAGCACGACGCCGAGCGAGTAGAGGTCGCTGCGCGCGTCCACCGGGAAGCCCTGTGCCTGTTCGGGCGAGAAGTAGGTGGCCGTGCCCATCACCGAGCCGGCCTGGGTGAGGTCGTCGTCGGGTGACGTGAGCGCCCGGGCAATGCCGAAGTCGGCGACCTTGGGAACACCGGTGGTCGAGATCAGCACGTTGCCGGGCTTGACGTCACGATGCACCACGCCGCGTTGATGGGCCGAACCCAACGCGCTCGCGACGGCGTCGACGATCTCGGCGGCACGGCGCGGCTGGAGCGGGCCCGAATCACGGATGACCTCCGCGAGGGACTGCCCGTCGACGTACTCCATCACGATGTAGTAGGTGCCGGCCTCCGAGCCCCAGTCGTAGACGCCGACGATGTTGGGATGAGAGAGGTTCGCCGCCGCCTGCGCCTCCCGCCGGAAACGCTCCACGAAGGCCGGGTCCGTCGCGAACTCCGGAAAGAGGATCTTGACCGCGACGGGCCGGTCCAGAGATCGGTCACGGGCCAGGAACACCTCGGCCATGCCGCCTCGCGAGGCGACGATGCACCTCGTAACGCTCGCCCAGGACCACGGGGCCGGGCGATTTCGCCGGCGCGGGAGGAGGCGGTTCGGCGGTGCTCATGAACGGCTCAGCCTAGTAAGGGCAGGGTTCTCGCCCGCGGCACGGGTCGATCGTCGGTCCGGTCGGAACGGGGGCCGAAGCCCACGGGAGGTTCACCCACCCGCCTGCACGGCCAGTGCCGCCTCGATCACCCTCTTGGCGATCGGCGCCGCGACACGACCGCCCGTCTGCTCGCTCGCCCCTTGCTGGCCCTCCACCAACACGGCCACGGCCACCTCGGCCGGAGCGCCCGGTGGACCGGCGAACCCGATGACCCACGCGTGCGAACGCGGAGGGGTCGTCCCGAGCTGCGCGGTGCCGGTCTTACCACCCACCACGACACCGCTGAGGGCCATCCTCGATGCCGTCCCACCGGTGACGACCCCGACCATGTCGTCGTGGAGCGTGGCGACGCTGGCACCGGTGAGCGGGGTGCGCCACACCTTCGGCTCGTACGTCATGACGTTCCGCCCGCGACGGTTGGTGACCGAATCCACGACGTGTGGCGCCAGGATCCGTCCGTCGGTACCGACAGCGCCCGCCACCAATGCCATCTGCAGCGGGGTCGCGGACACGTCGTTCTGGCCGATCGCCGCCTGCGCGAGCAAGGGAGTTCGTTCGTAGACGTCGGCACCACCGGGGGTCCGCGGTCCACTCAACCGCCTTCCCCAGTCCGTGGGAAACACCGACGGGACCGCGCCCGGAACATCGAGGGGCGGAACGTCGTTGAACCCGAACTGCTCGGCAGTGTCGGTCATGATCTCCGGACCGAGCAGTTCCGCCCCCATGCGGGAGAACCCGACGTTGCACGACACGCGCAACAACTCGGGAAGCGCACCGCCGCAACTCTCCCCGTCGAAGTTTCGGATTGGTCTCGAGGTCAGTGGGGGGGTGTACTGACGGGTGGGTGGATACGACGGATCATCGTCGGTGACCCTGCCCGACTCGAGGCCGGCGGCCGCGGTGACCACCTTGAAGGTCGATCCGGGAAAGAACCGGTCGCGGAACGCCTTCGCCAGCCGGGGTTTGTCGGGGCTCCGGTCGTACGCCTCCTTGAACTTCTTCGCGGCATCGGAATTGAGATCGGCGGTCAGGTTCGGGTTGTAGGAGGGATAGGACCACATGGCGAGCACCGCGCCGTCACGCGGGTCGATCGCCACCACCGATCCCTTTCGGGTGCCCAACGCCGCACGCGCCTCCTCCTGCACGCGGTCCCGAAGGGTGAGGTGCACGGTGCCGACGTTGGGCGACTCGTCCCCGCGCTCGAAGAAGCCGTCGAACCGGAAGTCGTTGGTGTTGCCGCTGAGCTGGTCGCCGTAGGAGCGCTCCACCCCGTCGGAGCCGAACAACGGTGAATAAGAGCCGACGACGTGGGCGAAGAGGTCGTCGGTCGGATAGTGCCGCTGATAGCGGGTCATCCCGACCTTCGTGGAGCTGGCGACGACCGTTCCGTCCGCCGTCACGATCTCGCCGCGTGGCTTCGCGAACTCCTGAGCGAGCTTGCGGCCGTTCGCCGGCGAGTCGTCGAGTGCGGGCGCCTGGACCACCTGGGTGAGCGTCAGGCGACCGACGAGCGCGCCGTAACACAACAGCAGCACGATGGCGAGGCGACGGATCCTGCTGTTCATCGGGTCTCCCCGCTCGCAGGGTCGCCGGCGCGCCGCTCGGCGACACTGTCCGACATCCGCACCAGCAGCGCGACGATGATCCAGTTCGACACGAGCGAGGATCCGCCGTAGGAGACGAACGGCAGGGTGAGCCCCGTCAGGGGCAGCAGTCGGGTGACGCCCCCCATGATCAGGAAGGACTGGACTCCCAGCAGAGTCGTGAGACCGACGGCGAGCAACTTGGTGAACCCGTCGGTACTGGTGACCGCGACCCGCAATCCGCAGCCGACGAGCAGCGCGAACATCGCCACGACGGCAACGGTTCCGGCGAGCCCGAGTTCCTCGCCGATGATCGCGAAGATGAAGTCGCTCGCGGCGACCGGAACCCGGTTCGGTAGCCCGAGGCCCAGTCCGGTGCCGCCGACGCCACCCCACGCCAGTGCATAGGTCGCTTGGACGATCTGGTAACCGTGGCCTTGCGCGTCGCGCCATGGGTCGAGCCACATCTCGACCCTGGTTCTGACGTGGCCGAACATCGCGTAGCTGAAGTACGCACCGCCGGCGAACAGCACCGAGCCGATCGCGAGGTACGAGAACCGCTCGGTGGCGATCCACAAGACCGTGAGGAACAGCATGAAGAACATGAGTGCCGAGCCGAGGTCCCGTTGGAACATCATCACGATCAATGAGAAGCCCCAGGCCACGAGCACCGGGGAGAGGAGCCGCGGCTCGGGCACCATGAACGGACCGACCTTGAACGTGCCGGTGCGCAGCAGCGTCCGGTTCTCCACGAGGTAGGCCGCGAAGAAGATCGCGAGTGCCACCTTTGCGAACTCGCCCGGCTGGAAGTTGACCTTCCCGGCGAACGACACCCAGATCCGTGCGCCGTTGATGCGGACGCCGAGGCCCGGGACCAAGGGAAGGACCAACAGGGCGACACCGACGAGTCCGATGGTGAAGCGCAGGCGTGCGAGGGTCGCGACGTTGCGGACGACGATCAGCGTGACGACGAAGCCGACGATTCCGATGAAGGTCCAGATCGCCTGCTGCCGCGCCAGATGCGGGTTGAGCCTTGCGATGACGACGTATCCGATGCCGTTGAGCTGCACGGCGAGCGGCACGATCACCGGGTCGGCTCGCGGTGCGAGGCGCCGTACACCGAGATGGGCCACGATGAACAGGACGAATACCGCGACGGCGACGGGAACGATATTGGGTGGAACGGCCTTGTTGGAGCCGAGCCCGACGAGGACGAACCCCCCGGCGATGAGCGCTGCGCACAGCGCCAGCAGGACGAGCTCGGTTCGCCGACGATGTAGGGGGTCGCGAACCGGGTTGAGGATCACGGTCCAGGGGTGGGTGCTCCACCGGCCGTCGTGGGTGGTTGCGCCGGCGCCTCGGTTTGCTCGACCGTCACCGCGACGGTCGTCGGCGAGGTGGTCGACGTCGTGGAGGTGGTGGTCGACGTCGTGGTCGTCGCCGGTGTCGACGTGCCGCTCTCGTAGCCGATCACCCACGCCACCGCGAGAACCGTCACGACGACGAGCAACCCCACTGCGCGTCGGCGCCATGGTGACCTACGGCCGACCGGGACGCCGTCCGGTGACTCGTTCGGAGTGGATGGAGCCGGGTTCGCACCCTCCGTGTCGACCTCCACATCGGCTGAGGGCACCTCTGGTTCCGGCGGCGTCCGTCCCGACGCGGGTTCAACCGACGCGGCGCCGACGCGACCGGAGTCCTCCTCGTCCTCGCACGCGATCTCGGGAACGGGTTCAGGTTCGGGTTCGGGTTCGGGTTCGGGTTCGGGCGACGACGCCTTTCGGTCGAAGGCCGCGGTATCCAACTCGTCCACGCTCGGGTCCACGACGTCGGCCACGTCGAGGACGACACAGGTGATGTTGTCCCGGCCCCCACGTTCGTTGGCCGCGTCGACCAGTGCCGCGGCCGCGACGGAGGGGTCGGGGGACGCGACCGAGATCGAACGGATGGTCTCCTCGTCGATCTCGTTGAACAGGCCGTCACTACACAGGATGAAGCGGTCGCCCCCGGTGACGGGGATCTCCCAGACGTCGGGCTCGACCTCGGACTCCACGCCCAGAGCCCGGGTGATCACGTTGCGTTGGGGATGCACGTCGGCTTGCTCACGGGTGAGCCGGCCCTCGCGGACGAGCGTCTCCACGAAGGAATGGTCGATCGACACCTGGTACAGGTCGCCGGAGCGGAGCAAGTAGATGCGCGAGTCGCCGACGTTGACGGCGGCCATCGTCCGGTCGTCCGCTCGGGCGACCGCGCAGAGGGTGGTTCCCATCCCCTCCAACTCGGGGTTGTCGATCGCGTGCTCGAACACGTCGGCGTTGGCCACGATCGCGGCGACGGCGAGTCCCTCCGGGGTCGAATCGACCGACGCCGACGCGCCGAACGCCTCGAGCGCACGGGCCGACGCGACCTGCCCGCCCCTGTGACCCCCCATCCCGTCTGCGACCGCGTAGACACCGTCGGTGACGAGGTGGCCGTCCTGGTTGTCGGAACGGTGCCGACCGACGTCGGTGGCTGCACCTGCAGTCAGCCGCATCAGTGCACCTCCAGCACGATGCTGCTGAGGACGATCCTGTCCCCGACCTTCAACACGCGATGACGAGTGAGGCGTTCGTCGTTGACGGTGGTCCCGTTGGTGGATCCGAGGTCCTGTACGGTCCAGCGGCCGCGCCGATCCCGGGCCACCTCCAGGTGGAGGTGGGAGAGAAACGGGTCGTCCAACATGACCGTGGCGTCGGGGCCGCGACCGAAGGTCAGCGGACCGCGGAGGGGGTAGGTGATCCCGACGAGCGACGGCGGGTCGACGGCCACCAGCGCGGATGGGCCGCCATCACGGGGAGATCTGCCCGGGGATTCGGATCGGGCGTGTTCGCCCGCGGACACATCGGTCGAAGCCTGGGGAACCAACACCGGTTCGGATCGGGAGACCTGGGCCCACACCACCTTCACGACGCGGAAGAGGAAGAGGTACAGCACTGCGATGAGGCAGAACTTCAGGACGGTGAGCAGTTCCTCCGGCACCACTACCCCTGTTCGAAACGTATGTGGGTCTGGCCCAGCGCGATGTCGTCACCGGCCACGAGCCGCCGGGTCGTGATGAGTCGTCCGTTGACCGAGGTGCCGTTGGTGGAGGCGAGGTCCACGAGCACGAAGCCATCGGCGTCGGGTCGAATCTCGGCGTGACGGCGCGACGCCTTGGCGTCCTCGACGATCAGGTCGCTGTCCTCGCTCCGGCCGATTCGCAGGACGCGCGTTCGTCCAGCACCAGCACAGAGTCGTCGGGAAGTCTCAAAACGGCCGTCGGAGTCTGCGCTGCATCGAAGCGCGACGACACGACGCCCACCGATCCCGCCCTCAACGCGGAGTCCACGTCGAGCTCGACGTGGAGCGCCCCGGCGAGGCGATATCCCTCCACGGCCGCATGTGCCTTGAGGGCGTCGGCGAGATCGGCTTGAAGTCTTTCCCGAATGCCCTCGTACTGCTCGGCATCGGCGGGTGACAGCGTGATCACGAAGACGTTGCGGACCAACGTCGCCCCATCGGCGCCGACCGTGCGCGTCCCGTCCATCTCCCGCACGAGCTTGTGACCGAGCTCGACCGGTTTGACCGAGCTTCGGAACACACGTGAACACGCCCTCGACGCCGCGCTCGAGGTGTCGCTCGAAGTCCGCGATTCCCACGGGGCCGTACGCTACCGGTCGCATGGCGCCGCCTCCGGCTCAGTGGGCAGCCCCCACCGCTGCCCCGATGCCGTCGTTCCCGATCCGGCGGAGCGACCCGCTCAACGAACCGGATCCACTCCGCTAACCTCGTCGGGCACACTCTGCGGGAGTGGCGGAATTGGCAGACGCGCAGGATTCAGGTTCCTGTGTCCGAAAGGATGTGGGGGTTCAAGTCCCCCCTCCCGCACTCTGTGATGTCGCGAGTCATCCAGGACAGTCCGAGCCTGCTTCAGGGTTCGGGCTGTTTCGCTCTTGCGGACTCCTGTGGGTCCGACCTGGGGTCGTCCAGTGCCGCGGTAGCGGTGTCGAAGCCGACGGTCGGGCGCCCGGGGTGTTCGCCGCAGGCGTCCGTCGCCCTATCCGAGGTCGACGCACACCGTCGACAGGTAGGCACCCTCGCGGAACCCGATGGGGTGGTCCACACCATGGCCGCTCTCCCACCTCAGCCGCGGTCGCCGCGTAGCGACGGCCTGTAACACCACATCGCGCAACGCCGTCGGCTCGACCCGACTCGAGCACGACGACTGGACGTAGGAACCGCCCGGCCGGACCAGTGCCGAGCCCATCGCCGCGAGACGCCGATACGCACGGAGCGCACCCTCGCGATCACGGGCACGGTGCGCGAAGGAGGGTGGGTCCACCACCACCACGTCGAAGCACTCCCCTCGGCGCGCGAGATCGGCCATCACGTCGAACGCGTCGCCCACGCGTACGCGATGCCGACATCGCGCCACGTCCGCGAGGTCGCTGTTGAGCACGAAATGCGAAGTTGCGGCACCAAGTGCGGCGGCACTGCGATCGACCGACAGTACCGAGTGGGCTCCTCCGGCGGCGGCGTTCACGGAGAACCCCCCGCTGCAAGAGAACACGTCCAGCACCTCCGCACCCCTGCACATCGCGCCGACCCGCGTCCGATTGTCCCGCTGGTCCAGGAAGTAGCCGGTCTTCTGTCCCTCGAGCACCTCGGCCGTCATGGCCAGGCCGTTCTCCACGAACCGCACCGGGCTCTCGGCCGGTGGTCCGAACCACCACGCTCCCGGGTCCTCGACCCCGCGACCGCCAAGATCCATCGCGACGTCGCGGCTGTAACGCAGCACCCCCCGTCGTGCCGGGCCGACCACGTCCGCCCACCCGGCACGAGCGGCCGTCGAGGTGAGCGCGGCGGCAAGGTCCCCGAGACGGGGAATCCATGCTGCGGTATAGACCTTGGCCACCAGGGTGTCGTCGTATCGATCGACGACCAGACCCGGCAGGCGGTCGTTCTCGCCGTGCACCAGCCGAAACCCGGTGTGCCGGCCTCCGAGCGGGACGACGGCTCGGCGACCGACGGCCTCGACGATCCGTTCTCCCAGGAAGACCGGGTCGATCGCACGCGGTCGCCCACTGTGCAGCACCCGAACACGGATCGGTGATCGGGCGTCGTAGAGGCCGACCGCGACGAACCGGCGTCTCGAATCGAAGACGACCGCCAGGTCACCGGTGGTCCCGAGCGGTCGAGCGACGGGGTCCTCGGAGTGTCGGCCGCCCGCACGTTCGTCGATGACACTGCTCGCAAACACCCACGGGTGACCTCCCCGGACCTGTCGAAGGGCGTCGGCGGTCAGCGAAACCGCGATTCGGCGTGGGCGCGGCCCACCGTCGGGTAGGTCACCGGCTGCCGGCCCGCGGCGCCACCCCTCCGATCCAAGCCCCTCGCGCCCAGCCCGAAGCCGGCCCGTCGAGCGCGACCGAGGCGAACTCGCCTCATGATCCTGGGTCATGTGACCGATCTCGATAGTCGAATATCAAGTGCCACCGCTGCCAAGTCGATAGCACATCCGTGCCTCGGACTCCCCCACCTCCATCCCGGAACCGGCGTCGTCTCCTGCCGCTGATCGCGGCAGCGCTGCTGCTGGTCCTCGTCGGCGTCGGCTGTGAATCGACCCGTCAGGACCACGACCTCGTGCTGCAGCTCGTCAATCAGTCCCGCGCGCAGGCAGGCCTGCCGACGCTCCGGTCGAACGTGATGTTGGACGTCAAGGCCGATCGTTGGGCACAGCGGCTTCGCGACTCGTGCTCGCTCTCCCACTCTCGCCTTGCCGACGGCGCACCGAGCAACTGGAGGAAGCTCGGCGAGAACGTCGGAGACGGGGGCGACATCGCCCAGGTGCACCAGGCGTATCTCAACGCACCCGGGCACCGGGCCAACATCATGGATCCCCTCTATACCTCGATGGGGGCGGCGGCAGTGTGGGGCGACTGCGACGGCCAGCATCGGGTATTCACCGTGCAGGTCTTCATGAAGAACTGACGGACCCGGGCTACGACCGACCGGGCCGGAACCCCGTCGTAGCCTGGTTCGATGGAGATCACCGCGTTCCAACAGTTGATGGTGGAGCTGTACGGCGACGCGGATGCCGAGCGAGGGGTGCCCGCAACCGTGGCCTGGCTGTGCGAGGAACTCGGCGAACTCGCGCAGGCGGTACGCAAGGGCACCCGGGAGGAGCAGCTCCACGAACTCGGCGACGTCTTCGCCTGGCTGGCGTCGTTGGCCGCTCAGCTCGATCTTTCACTGGAGACGGCCGCCATGCGGTACGTCACCGATCCGCCCTGACCGACTCGCGGCGTCGGAGAGCCGTCGTCGTGCCTGCCGAGGTGTCCCGTGCCCCTCACGCGACCCGAGCACCCAACAGTTCCATGATCTGCACTGCGTTCAAGGCGGCACCCTTGCGAAGGTTGTCGCTCGATACGAACAACGCCAGGCCGTGTTCGACCGTCGGATCGACCCGTACGCCCGACGATCGTCGAATCGGTCCCCGCGGCCTTGAGCGGTGTGGGCACGCTGTCGAGCACGACACCGGGGGCATCGGCAAGTAGGGCGACCGCGTCGGCGACGGCCAGCGGCTGCTCGAACTCCGCGTTGATCGCCAGTGAGTGGCCGGTGAACACCGGAACCCGCACACAGGTCCCCGACACTGCGAGGTCGGCAAGGCCGAGGATCTTCCGGCTCTCGTTGCGCAGCTTCTGCTCCTCGTCGGTCTCGCCCGATCCGTCCTCGACGAGGGATCCGGCGAACGGCACCACGTTGTAGGCGATCGGTTCCACGAACTTCGGACCCTGGCTGAGCTCGACGGCGCCACCGTCGAACGCGAGCGACTCGAGCCGCTCCGAGCCCATACCCTCACGGAGCTGTCCGGCGAGCTCCTCGACCCCGGCGAGACCCGCACCCGAGACCGCCTGGTAGCTCGTCACCACCAACCGCCGGAGACCCGCGGCGGCGTCGAGCGGCTTGAGCACCGGCATGAAGGCCATGGTCGTGCAGTTCGGGTTGGCGACGATCCCCTTGGGGATCGAGTCGAGGGCCTCGGGATTCACTTCCGACACGACCAACGGGACGAGTGGGTCCATGCGCCACGCGGACGAGTTGTCCACCACGATCGCACCGTCCGACACCACCTTGGGTGCCAGCAGCTTCGAGGTCGATCCACCCGCGGAGAACAGCACCACGTCGAGGCCCGAATAGTCGGCCGTGGCGGCGTCCTCAACCGTGATCGTCCGTTCCCCGAAGGGCAACGACCGTCCTGCCGAGCGCGAGGACGCGAAGAACCGGACCGTGTCGGCGTCCACCTCACGCTCGAGGAGGAGGGTGCGCATCACCCCACCGACCTGCCCTGTCGCTCCGACCACACCAATCCTCATGAGGCCGAGGCTAACGGTGCCCCGAGCGGACCACCGAGCGCGATTGGGGGCCGAAGGTGGGTCGGGGTCAGTACTCGGAACGGTCGAGCTCGTATACGCCGTGCAACGCGGCCACCGCCCGCTCCGCGTCGTCCTGGTCGACGACGCAACTGATGCGAATCGCGCTGGTCGAGATCATCCCGATGTTGATGCCGGCTTCCGCGAGGGTCTCGAACATGGTGGCGGCGATACCGGGGTTGGTCTTCATCCCCGCGCCGATCACACTGACCCGTGCGACCTTGGGATCGGCCGCGACGTCGCGGATGCCCAACTCGTCGCCGACACCTCGTACCGCGTCGAGCGACCTGGTGAGATCGTCGTGCGGCACGGTGAAGGAGATGTCGGTGTAGCCCTGCTCGGAGGCGTTCTGCACGATCATGTCGACGTTGACCCCGGTATCGGCCAGCACCCGGAACAACCGGGCGGCGACCCCGGGCCGATCGGGCACCCCGGCGACCGTGACCTTCGCCTCGCTCAGGTCGTGCGTGATCGCGCGAACGGTTGCGTGTTCCATGCCGGGTTCCTCCTCCATCACCGTCGTACCCGTCTCCCACGTGAACGCGGACCGGACGTGCAGCGGCACGCCGTGGCGACGGGCGTACTCCACCGACCGCATCGCGGGCTTGGGGCATCCGGTTGCCGTCATCTCCAACAGCTCGTCGAAGGAGATCGAACTCATCTTTCGGGCGTCGGGGACCACCCGAGGGTCGGTCGTGAACACACCTGGTACGTCCGTGTAGAGCTCGCACGCCTCGGCGTCGAGGGCCTTCGCGAGCGCGACGGCCGTGGTGTCCGATCCTCCCCTGCCGAGGAAGGTCACGTCGTGCTCCCCCGACACTCCCTGTGCTCCCGCGACGACCGCGACGCGCCCCGCGTCGAGCGCTGCGGCAATCCGCTCGGGCCGAACCTCGAGGATCTTCGCGTCGGTGTGGTTGTTGTCCGTGACGAACCCCGCCTGACTGCCGGTATAGCTTTCGGCCTCGATCCCCTGATCGACGAGCGCCATGCACACCAGTGCGATCGCCTTGCGCTCGCCTGCGGTGATCAACATGTCCATCTCCCGTCCGGGCCTGGTGTCGGAGACGTCACCGGCCAGACGAAGCAGTTCGTCGGTCTCCTTCCCCATCGCGGACACCACGAGCACGATCTCGTCACCACGTCGGACACAACGGGCCACATAGTCGGCGACATTGCGAATCCGCTCGGGGTCACCCACCGACGTACCACCGAACTTCATCACCAGGCGGGCCACGGGCGGCAATCTACCGGTGCCGCGACGGCGTGAGCCGAAGCCGCGGCGAGGTCGGCCTATCCTGGCCCGCCGATGGGAACCGACAAACGAGCACGACAGAAGGAACAGGGGCGTACCCGCGCGGAGCAGGCCCGCAAGGCGGCGGAGAGCGCCGCCAGGCATCGACGACTGGTGAACGTCGGCGTCGGCCCTCTCGTCCTGGCTCTGCTGGTCGTCGGCATCACGCTGCTCACCGGCAATGACGAGGATTCGACCGCGTCGACTCGTTCGACCACCACGCAACAGACCGACACCACCGAATCGACCCCGGTACCGACCACCCAGAAGGCGGTGGCACCCACCTGTCCTCCCGCCACCGGCGCCGCGGCCCGGGCGACGGCGTTCACCAAGGCGCCCGACATGTGCATCGATCCGGCCAAGCACTACGAGGCCGTCGTCGACACGTCCGACGGGCAGTTCACCATCACCCTCGATCCGGCCAAGGCACCGCGAACGGTCAACAACTTCGTGTTCCTTGCGCGCTACCACTTCTACGACGGCACGATCTTCCACCGGATCATCAAGGACTTCATGATTCAGGGCGGCGATCCCCTCGGCACCGGTATGGGCGGACCGGGTTACGAGTTCGACGACGAGCTCCCCAAGAAGGGCGACTACCAGCACTACTCCATCGCGATGGCCAACAGTGGCCCCGACACCCAGGGCAGCCAGTTCTTCATCGTGACCGGCTCACAAGGGACCTCCCTGCCCCCTCAGTACACGTTGTTCGGCAAGGTCACCGCCGGGACCGACACGATCGACAAGATCGCCGCGACGCCGGTGAAGACGGGCGAGAGCGGTGAGGAAAGTTCACCGACGAAGAAGGTGACCATCACCGGCGTGACGATCACCGAGTCCTAGAGCACCCGGGTCCACCCCCGGAGTGCCGCCGTACCCGCGTCGCGAGATCGTCGTCATTCCGGCGGTGGAACGGTGCCGATCGCTTCGAGGTGGCCGTTTCGATAGACACTCACCCGCCCGACGCCGCCGGTGCTCCATGACGAACCATCCCAGATGAGCGCCGTTGCCTCGTCGATTCCGGCGACCGTCATCGCCGAGGGCGCGAGCTGCACGGTGCGGTGGAGTTTGTCGGCCGACCAGAGGTTGTGACGCGGGATCACCGTCAGCGACCCGAGGAGATCGAGTCCCACGGTGAACGCCCCGCCGCGACTGTCGACCATCGAAGTCGAGAGCACCGACGCCGCCTCCCCACTGGCGGCGAGAACACCACCACGTCGCCACACCCCGACGATCGCCACCCACAAGTCGGAGTCCTTGAGCACCGACCGGAGATGCATCGGCGACCCGCCCGCGAGGTACACGAACGACGCGTCGGCGAGCGGCGCGATCGCGGCGCCGGTCGCATCGGCACGGCGGTACACCTCGATCACCTCCGTCTCGGCGCCGTGACCGGCGAACCAGGTGACGGCACGTTCGACGACCCCGTCGGGATCCTCGTAGGCGGCCGCCGTCGGCACGACCACGACCCTTCCCGTCCCTGAACGATCCAGTAGGGCGGCGTCGAAGGTGCAACCGTCGGTCCACTCGGCACCGCCGATCAACGCCAGCGTCGCTGCCATGGGTCTCCTTGTTCGGTGCTTCGCCGCGAGGTGCGGAGACGAGTCCTACTCCGCCCTCCGGCCCACGCGGGCCGGTCGACACGACACGGCTCGTTTCACGCCGATGCTATCGACCGGTAACTTTGCGCCATGATCAAGCGAGTAGGCATCTGCGGTTCGGGAATCATGGGCTCGGGAATCGCGGAGGTCGCGGCGAAGTCCGGCTTCGACGTCGTGATCCGGTCGCGGCAACAGGCCACCGCCGACGCGACCATCGCGAGCCTCGAGAAGGGCCTTGACAAGCAGGTCAGCCGGGAGAAGCTCACCGCGGCCGACCGTGACGCGATCCTGGGCCGGGTCACCGGAACCGAGCGGATCGGCGACCTCCACGACTGCGATCTGGTGATCGAGTCCGTGGTGGAGGATCTCGCCACCAAGCGTGCGCTGTTCCTCGAACTCGACCACGCCGTCAAGCCGGAGGCGATCCTCGCGACCAACACCTCGACGCTGCCGGTGATCGAGATGGCGGTGGAGACGGGCCGGCCCGAGAACGTCTGCGGGGTGCACTTCTTCAACCCCGCGCCGATGATGTCCCTGGTGGAGATCATCGCCCCGATCACCGCATCGGATGAGACGATCACCACCGTCAAGGAGTTCGCCACGGCGTGCGGCAAGAACCCGGTGGAGGTCCAAGACCGTGCCGGCTTCATCGTCAACGCACTGCTGTTTCCGTACCTCAACAACGCCGTGCGGATGCTCGAGAACGGCACGGCCTCGCGCGACGACATCGACGCGGCGATGAAAGGGGGCTGCAACTTCCCGATGGGACCGCTCGCGCTGCTCGACCTGGTGGGTCTCGACACGTCGGTGTCGATCCTCGACGCCCTCTACAACGAGTTCCGCGATCCGAACTATGCCACCGTGCCGCTGCTCCGCCGAATGGTGACCGCCGGCCAACTCGGACGGAAGACCGGCAAGGGCTTCTACGACTACTCCCGCTGAGTCGACCATTTCGCGGACGGACGAGCCCGGCGCCTCCGTCCGGTGATGACCTTTGACGAGGGCTTCGCAGACCGACTCCCGCTCCGCTTCGGCCTTCCGCCCAACCTCTGGATGCTGCCGGGACGCCTCGCGGCTCCCGACGAAAGCGGGCTCGTCGGGATCGGTGCCGACTGGTCGCCTTCGACGCTGATCGCCGCATACGCCCGCGGGCTGTTCCCCATGCCCATCGGGAGGCGGATCGGTTGGTTCAGCCCCGATCCCCGCGCGATCCTTCCACTTGACGCTCTCGTGGTGAGCCGATCACTCCGGAGATCGCTCCGCCGATTCGAGATCACCGTCGACACCTGTTTCGCGGAGGTGATGCGACGCTGTGCCGATCCGCGCCGACCGCACGGATGGATCACCCGGGACGTCCGGCGGGCATACGGCGCCCTCCACGATCTCGGAATCGCCCACAGCGTCGAAGCGTGGACCACAGACGGCCGGCTCGCGGGTGGGCTGTACGGGGTCGCCCTGGGATCGCTGTTCGCCGGCGAGTCCATGTTCCACACCGAGACCGACGCGTCCAAGGTGGCACTGGTGCACCTGGTCGAACGGCTTCGCCTTCGTGACGGCGCCCTCCTGGACGTGCAGTGGCGGACCGCTCACCTGTCCGGCCTCGGAGCAGTGGAGATTCCGAGGGATCGCTATCTGCCGCTCGCCGCCGAGGCCGTGCGCCGGCCGGACGAGCCGTGGAAGCCCACGTCCGGGAGCGCCGACCTACGCTGACAGCCACGGGCGCGCGCCGTGCGCCATTGGTACAGGGGGTCCCGAGGTGGCGTTCCACCACGTGGCATTCGCAACGCCGGACATGACGACAACACATCGCTTCTATACGGAGGCGATGGGATTCGAACTGGTCAAGGCCGTGATGGCGCCGACGCCACAGGGT
Source organism: Microthrixaceae bacterium (assembly GCA_041394325.1). GTDB lineage: Bacteria > Actinomycetota > Acidimicrobiia > Acidimicrobiales > Microtrichaceae > JAWKIJ01. The sequence continues at coordinate 984,866 of JAWKIJ010000001.1, read as the reverse complement.
GGATGGGCGAAGCACGTGTTCTACGACACGGGAGGAAACGGCCTCCTCGCCTTCTGGGACCTGCACATCGACCGAATCGACGTGGTCAGAGGCGCGATCTCCACCGATCTCGGCCTTCCCGACTGGGTCAACCATCTCGCGTTCGACGCACCGAGCGCCGAGTGCCTCGACGATGCTCGGGGCCGATGGCTCGACCTGGGTTTCGACGTCGTGGAGATCGACCACGGCTTCTGCCACTCGATGTACACCGTCGATCCGAACGGCATCCTCGTCGAGTGGTGCCACGACACCCGGGCGTTGACCGACGACGAGCGCGATCGGGCGGCCGCGGTGATCGACATGGCGGAACCGGACCGGTTCGACGATCCACCGCAGGTCACGTTCCATACCGCGGACCCCACCCGGCGGCCCGATTGGGCGACACCGGTCGCCGTCTGACCACTTCAATCGGGAATCGGACGACGGTGGACACACACCGCATAACCCGAGTCGAGTCGCCACGGCTCCCGGGTCCACGACGCGAACCGCGCCTCGGGCACCATTCCCAGACCGGTGCAGACCAGATCGTGCCGCGTCACCGCATCCCGTGGCCGGGCAAGGCCCACCACCAGGAAGCCTCCGTCCACTAGGTGGTCCATCATCGCGGCCAAGGCAGTGTCGGAAGGATTTCTGCCACGAAGATCGACCCCGTCCGGGACGAGCACCATGTCGAAGAGTCGTAGATGGCTCGGGGAGTCGGGGTCGGGGAGGGACAGGGCATCCAAGTCGCTCCGGAACCATTCGACACCGGGTTCAGCCGCCGCGGCGTCCTGGAGGAGGGCGAGACTCGAATCGACTCCCACCACGGTCACCCCGCGTCGGAACAACTCGATGGCGACCCGACCCGCGCCACACCCGGCCACGAGCACCGTCCGCGGTCCGAAGCCCATGACGAACCCCGCCTCGGCATGGATCAGGTGCCCGGCGGCGGCGAGCCGGTCGAACGGCGACGGTACGGCGGGACCGCCCTGGGTGGCGCCGTTGCTCATCGTGGATCCACCATCGACCCATTGTGACGCGCCACCGCCGAGCATGCGCCGCACGTGACGCTCACCTCTCCTGATGCGCGATGTTCTCGAATCGGGTGCAGTAGTCGAGGAACGCCAGCTGACAGCTTCCGACGGGCCCCGCCCGGTGCTTGGCGACGATCACCTGTGCCTTGCCCTTGTCGGGGGAGTCGGGGTTGTACACCTCGTCTCGATACAGGAACATGACCACGTCCGCGTCCTGTTCGATCGACCCCGACTCGCGGAGGTCCGACAGCATCGGCTTTCGATCGCCGCGCGACTCGAGGGCCCGTGAGAGTTGGGACAGGGCCATGACCGGGCATTCGAGTTCGCGAGCGAGGATCTTGAGCCCACGAGAGATCTCGGAGATCTCCACCTGGCGATTCGCGGCCTTGGCCCGCCCGCTCATCAACTGGAGATAGTCGACCACGACCAATCCGAGCTGGCCCGTCTTGCTTTGCAAGCGCCGGGCCTTGGCCCGGATGTCCATGATCGTGAGGTTCGGGTTGTCGTCGATCCACAGCGGCGCGTCGCCCAGCCGTGCCATGGTACGGGTGACCTTGTCCCAGTCGGTCTCTACCAGCGCGCCCGTTCGGATCTTCGAGGCGTTGATCCGCCCCTCCGAGCTGAGGAGCCGCTCGGTCAACTCGAGGTGGCTCATCTCCAACGAGAAGAACAGCACGTTCTTTCCGGACCGGATACTCGCGTTGGCCGCTGCCCCCAGGGCAAATGCCGTCTTGCCCATCGCGGGTCGGGCGCCGACGACGACGAGGGAACTGGGTTGGAGTCCTCGCGTGAGATGGTCGAGGTCGGTGTAGCCCGAAGGGGTTCCGGTGATCTCGTCCCCGCGATCGGCAAGCATCTGGAGCTTGTCGAGGGAGTCGTCGAGCAACTCCCGCAGGTGCTTGGTCGTGTCGGTGATCCGCCGTTGGCCGACCTCGTACATGAGCGATTCGGCGTAATCGAGGGTTTTCGGAACGTCGTCGAGCGGTGCGTATCCGAGCTCGGCGATGGTTCCTGCGGTCGACACGAGCTGGCGCAGCAACGACGTCTCCTCGACAAGCCGTGCGTAGTGCGTGGCATTGGAGACGGCCGGGGTGCGTGACATCAGTGTCAACAAGGTCGCCGATCCCCCGATCGAGTCCAAGAGACCGGCACGTTGGAGCTCGGCGGCCACCGTCACGGGATCCACCGGCTCGCCCGCGGCGTACAGGCCGGCGATGGCGTCGAAGATGTGCTGGTTCGCCGGCTTGTAGAAGTCGGCGGCGTGAACGACCTGGACGCAGTCGGAGATGGCGCTTTGCTTCAGCAGCATTGCCCCGAGCAGCGATTCCTCCGCCTGGATGTTGTGTGGAGGGATCCGGCCGTCGTCACCAGGGGTGGGGGGGATCATCACCGTCATCGTCGCGGACAGCGCGTGTGCAGAACGAGAGGATCGCCTGGGGAAATGCAGTCGAGTAGTTGTGGATCCGCGGTGCGGCGTCGAGGCGACACCACGGACCCTCAGGAGCCGACGATCTCGACCGTCAGTGGGAACTCGACGTCGCCGGGAAGGCGAACGCTGACCTGATGCGTTCCGGTGGTCTTGAGGTGCTCGTCGAGGTGGATGGCCTTGCGATCGAGGTCGATCCCCGCCTGCTCCGCGACCGCCTGGGCGATCTCGCTGCTCGTAACCGAGCCGAAGAGCTTCCCTCCGCCCGCGGCCCGCGCCTTCACCGTCACGGGTCGCGATACCAAGGCGGTGGCGATCTCCTCCCCGTGCGCGCGATCTCGGGCGTCACGCGCGCTCTGTGCCTTCCGCATGGCTTCTGCCTGCTGCTCGACCCCTGCGGTGGCGACGATGGCGAGGTGGCGTGGAACGAGGTAGTTCCGGGCATACCCCGGAGACACCTCCACCATGTCGCCCCGACGACCGAGACCCTCCACGTTCGCGCGGAGCACGACCTTGACGTCGATCATTGGACGGTCTCCTGGGTGACGTTTGCGGCACCCTCCGCGTCGCCGTTTGCAGCGGCGGACCCGTCGCCCGCGTCGCCGGCCTCCAGGGGCTCGAACTCCTGGTTGGCGTCGCGGCGGGACCGGCCGCGCTCCTCGCCGTCGCGGGGTCGGTTGCGCTGGGTGGTGACGCGGCTCGTATACGGCAGGAGGGCCATCTCGCGGGCGATCTTCACCGCCTTCGCGATCTCGCGTTGCTGCTGGGTGTCGTTGCCGCTCACCCGTCGAGCCCGGATCTTGGCGCGATCGGAGACGAACCTGCGAAGGAGGTTGACGTCCTTCCAGTCGATGTACTCCACGTTCTCGGTGACGAGGACGCTGACCTTCTTCTTGGTGCCGCGACGGGCGGCATCGCGTGAACGGGGTGAACGCTTGGGTTTCATCAGAAGGGCTCCGAGCCGTAGTCGTAGTTCCCCGTCGGTGCCGTCGGTGCCGACCCGCCGCCACCGTTGCCGTTGCCGTTGCCGGCGTCGAAGGACGAATTGCTCTGTCGTTCGTTGCGCGTGACCTGCGCCGTCGCCCAACGAAGACTCGGGCCGACCTCGTCCGCGACGACCTCGACCTTCGAGCGTCGCTCGCCCTCCTGGGACTCCCAGCTCCGCTGATCGAGCCGTCCCGTCACGATCAGACGGGTGCCTTTCGTCACGCTCTCTGCGACGTTTTCGGCGAGCTGCGCCCAACAGACGACATCGAAGAAGGAGGTCGCCTCCTCCCATGCCTGGGTCTGGCGGTTCTGCCAGCGCCGATTGACGGCGAGGCCGAACGTTGCCACGGCCTGGCCGGACGGGGTGAACCGAAGTTCGGGATCCTTGGTCACGTTGCCGATGAGGTCGACGGTGTTTCCAGATGCCATCTCGATGTCTCCTTATTCCGCCGCGGCGCCGAGCAGCCCGCGGCGCTCGGCCTCCGCGTCGGGAAGTCGAATGATCTTGTGGCGAACGACATCGTCCGCGAGTCGAAGGAAGCGATCGAGTTCGTCGAGGTTGTGCGCCGGGGTGGCGATCTCGAACACCACGTACACCCCCTCGAGCTTGTGATTGATGGGGTAGGCGAAGCGGCGACGACCCCAATGGTCGGTCGTGGGAACGGTGCCACCGTCCGCGGTGACCAGTTCGACCACTTTCGCCTTCACCGCGTTGACCCCCTGGTCGTCGACGTCGGAGTCGACGATGACCATGAGTTCGTAGGCGCGCATCAGCAACGTCCTCCCTGTGGGCCTCGGCCCGTGGGCCCGCGGGCCCCGGGATCTCCGGGGCAGGGTGTCCATGTGGACCGGGCGACTATAGCCGCCCGGCACTGCCTGCTCACCAGTCCGCGGTCACTCCCGGGTCCCCGAACGTCCATACCGCACAGTCAAGCGCACACCGGTGACATCGAACCGCGGGGTCGGGCCCACGTGGCCCCGGACCCGCTTCCGGGGACCTCTGCCCCCGGCTCATCACCCCTCCGACGCGGCGGAACGGGGCTCAGCCCCGTTCGGGTGCGCCGTACAGGGCGAGTGCCTCCGCCTGCGCGGCATCGAGGTGATAGGACTCCTCGGGCCCGGGGAACGAACCACCCCGGACGTCGGCGGCAAAGCGCGAGATCGCCTCGACCGCTTCGGTGCCCAGGTTCGCGTAGCGGCGGACGAACTTGGGTGCGAGGCGGTCCTCGACACCCAACAGGTCGTTCAGCACCAACACCTGGCCGTCGCAGCGCGGGCCGGCTCCGATACCGATGGTGGGGACGTCGATCGCGTCGGTGACCATCGCGGCCACCTCCGACGGGACCCCTTCGATCACCACGGCGAAGCACCCTGCGTGCTGCAAGGCCTTCGCGTCGGTCACGAGGCGCATGGCGGCGGGAGATTCACGACCCTGGACCTTGAAACCCCCCATCGCGTGGATCGACTGCGGCGTCAGGCCGATGTGGCCCATCACGGGGATCTCGGCGTCGACGATCGACTCGATCATCGGTACCCGCTTGGCACCACCCTCCAACTTGACGGCCTGGGCTCCGGCCTTCACCAACTCGGCCGCGTTGCGAACGGACTCGGGTCGCGACACGTGATAGCTGAGCCAGGGCAGGTCGCCGACGATCAGTGCGGACGGTCGCGAACGGGCGACCGCGGCGACGTGGTGGGCCATGTCGCCCACCGTCACCTGAAGGGTGTCGTCATAACCGAGGGCAACCATCGCGAGGGAGTCGCCGACGAGCAGGATGTCGGCGCCTCCGCCGTCGCCCATCCTCGCCGTCGGCGTGTCGTAGGCGGTCACCATCACCAGGACGTCGTCACCGCGACGTCGCTTGGTGGCCGCTACCGCCGGTACCGTCACCTTGCGACGAGGCGAGGTATCAGAAACGCTCATGTCGAGCACCTCCCTCTGAGGTCCGGTGCCCCATGGCTACCGGCCGTTGCCATGATCCTACGGCGTGCGGAATCGGCTGGGAAGGCCGAGATCGGCCCGTCGACTTCCGCGCTCAGCCCGGTCCCGGACCCCCGGCCGTGCCGGTAGGAGCCGTCGTAGGCGCCGAACCGTCGCCCGACGCCACCGGGCCCCCGGGTCCGACGGGCGCCGATCCGGGCGGCACCGTCGTCGTCGTGTCCGGTGGCGCGGTGGTGGACGGTGGGGGTGGCGCAAAGGCGGGATCCGGCGGATTGACCCTCGTGCCGATATCCACCTTGCGGAAACCGCAGGACGGCTCGCCGGCTGCCGCGACGTTCATGAAGCGCCGCCATGCCAACGCCGGAAGGCTCCCGCCGGTGACCTTCGAACCGTGAACGTCGTCCATGAAGCGAGGTGGTTGGCCCTCCACACCGGGATACCCCATCCACACCACGGCGGTGAGACGGCACGTGTACCCCGCGAACCACGCGTCGCGGTGGTTCGTCGTCGTCCCCGTCTTGCCGGCGGCCCGCTGGCGAATCGCCGCCTGCTTGCCGGTGCCCTCTCGGATCACGCCGGTGAGCACCGAGGACACGGTGTCGGCGATCGCTGGATCGATCACGTTCTGGGCGGCGAGCGCCGGAACGGTCGTGGCGTCGTAGAGAACCTTGCCGTCGGAGTCCTCGATCCTGCGGATGAGGTAGGGCGGGTGCCGGATGCCGTGGTCGGCGAAAACCGAGTACATCGTCGCCATCTCCAACACCGACACGTCCGTGGAACCCAGGACCGACGACATCACCGGTTTGACCGGCGAAACGATCCCCAGCCTCTGGGCCATCGCCACGAACCGGGCCGGCGTGATCGTGCTCATCATCTGGGCGTAGGCGGTGTTCGACGACAGCCACGTCGCCTTCTCGACCGTCACCAAACCCAGGTCCTCGTTCTCGAAGTTGTCGACCGTCCAGGGTTTGCCGTCGTCCGCCGTCGGAAAGACGTGCTCGGACGGCGCGTACAGCTGCGACATCACCGAGTTGCCCTCCCCGACGTACTCGGCCAACGCGATCGGCTTGAACGTCGACCCGGCCTGTCTGCCCGTGCCACCACCGTCGCGGCCGAGCGCGAGATTCACCTCCGAACGGTCGAAGTCCTGACCCCCGATCATGGCGACGATCCGTCCGGCATCGTCGAGGGAGACGAGCGCTGAGGACGGATCGTCGGGCTTGTCCAACGTGGACGCGAGGGCATGCTGGGCGGCGATCTGTGCACGCATGTCGATGGTCGTGTAGATGCGAAGGCCTCCTCCGTAGAGACGTCGCTCTCCGATGCCGGGCATCGCGGAGACCTGCTGGCGGATCCACTCCACGAGGTACTTTCCCCCCAGCGCCGCGAAACCCGCCTTCACCACCGGGCCCTTGCTGGGCGGAGGGGTCGGAAGGACATGTCCGTCGAAAGGTTCGGCATCGGCCTTCGCGAGCTCGGCGGTCGAGATGTAGCCCTCCTCCCGCATGGCGACGAGCACGGTGTGCCGCCGCCGACGTGCCTCCCTCGCTTCACCCGGCTTGGCCGGGTTGGTCGGCTCGTCCGCGTACTTCGGCGCGCGGATCAACCCCGCGAGGAACGCCGCCTCGGCGATGTCGAGTTGGCCCGCGTCCTTGTCGAAGTACGCCCGCGACGCCGCCTCGACTCCGACGGCGCCGCGACCCAGGTAGATCTCGTTCAGATACCGGTCGAGTATCTCCGCCTTGGAGTACCGGCGCTCGAGCTTGAGCGCGATCGCCGCCTCCTTGATCTTGCGGGTGAGCGTCAGCTCACTCGACAGGTACACCTGCTTGACGTACTGCTGGGTAATCGTCGAGCCGCCCTGACGTGACGCCGACGAACCGGAGACATCGCGCAACGCCGCGCGGGTGATTCCCCACGGATCGACACCTCCGTGCCGGAAGAACGACCTGTCCTCCGCGGCGATCACCGCGTTGATCAGGTGTGGGGACATGTCGGCCAACCCGATGATGATCCGGTTGTTGCCCCCTTCGGAGAACTGCGCCACGGCTCTCGACGGGGTGCAGCCACGGTCGGCAACCTCGCCGGTGCAGACGAAGGAGGTGGTGCGGATCTCCCGGGTCGGATCCGGGATCGTCACACTGTTCAACGCGACGAATACGACGCCGACCGCCGAAACCATGCCGAGGAGCAGTACGTACGCGGCGCGGCGCACCCAGGCGCGACCCCGTCGGCGTCTCCGAGCAGTGGGACGGCTCATGTCCTTGTCAAGGCGTCAGGCGCCGGCGGGAGGATCGCCACGGGTCGTGGCGATCAGCCGGACCGGCCCGGACCAACGGGGAAGATGCCCAGGAGATGGTTCCAACGACAACCGGTGCACACCTCGATCAGGTAGTAGCGGTAGCTGCCCGCGCGGGTGACGATCCGCTCGATCTCCCGGTCGCTCCGAACGCAGCGGCCGGCGGGGCCGAGTCGCGGACCGAACAGGTAGCGCACGTTGCGCAACGTCCGTTCGTCGCACACGGGGCACGGCCGCCCCGCCGCCACCGAGTAGTCGCGAGCGACCCGCAGGAGCTCCCGTTGCGCGTCGCAGATGTCGTCGGTGCCGACTTCGCCGTTCCGCCAGGCTCGAAGCACCCGCCTCCGGTCGAGCCGATAGTCGACGGATCCGGGAGCGCCACCGGGTCGTCCGGCGGAGGTCGGCTGGGGAAACGGCACCGGAACAGGCTAGTGATCGGACCTTCCGATCGACAGGCGTGCCCACCGGTGTCGAGGCCGTCTCCCCTCACACACGACCCGCGCCTCACGCTCGGTCGCGAACCGATCCGCCCCTCCCCGCCGAAGGATCCCCGCGCGCGTCACGGCGTTCCGGCAGAGTTACCCCCGTGTCCGACGAGCATCCACCCGTCCGGCGTCATCCGTCGGCGGGCAACATCCACGAGCCGCCGACGGCCACGTCCACGGGAGGGTCGCGGCGCTCGGCCGCACCGCCCACGTGGCAATGGCCCGAGGGAATCGTGTTCGACCCTTCGACGATCCAGCTCGGGCCGGGCGTGACCGACACCGCCGTCGGCCGACTGGTCGGACACGGCGCGGGGCGTCGGATCCTGGAGCTCGGCGCCGGTGACGGGTCGAGGGCGGTGCTGCTGGCCCTGCAGGGTGCCAAGGTGATCGTGGTCGATCCGTCCGTCGAGGCCATCGCCGCGGTGCGACGGCGAGCGGCCGAGTACGACGTCAAGATCGAATGCCATCACAGCGATCTCGCCGATCTTGCCTTCGTTCGGGGCGATCGGATCGACCTGTGCCTCGCCGTGTACTCACTGGCTCGCGTCGCCGACGTCGCCCGGGTGTTTCGCCAGGCCCACCGCGTGATGCGTTCGGAGGCACCACTGCTCCTCACGCTCCCCATCCACTGAGCCTCAACCTGGAGGGAGGGCCCGATGGTCGCCCACGGCTCCTGCGCAGCACGTTCGACGAGTCGCCTCTCGAACCCTCCGGCATCCATCCTCATCGGGCGGCGACGCTGCTCACCGCTCTCAGCCGCCGCGAACTTCCGACTCGACACGTTGGTCGAACCGCACGTTCCCGCCGAGGATCTCGGTCCCTACGACACGTCGGGGGCGGACTGGGTGCCCCAGACCCTGCTGATCAGACACGGAAGCAGGGCACCTGAACCCGAATCCTCGATGAGATCGCACTGTCGGTATCGGGAATCAGGTCGACAACCACTCCTCGCACAGCGCCAGCGCCCCGTCGCGGGTCAGGGGTCCGTCCGAGGCTCGCACCGCTCGGAGTCGAGCGAGCAACTCCCCCACGATCGGGCCCGGCTCGAGCCCGAAACGGCCGATCAACGTCGATCCGTCAACCGGCAGTGATCGGTCGAACGGATCCTCCCGGCCTTGCATCGACGCGACCAGCGCCTCGACCGCGGCACGGTCGCGAAGGGTGATCGATCCGATCCCCACCGCAAGACCGAGTGCGACGCGAAGCTCATGATCGGAAGCGGCCTCGAGTCGCCGAACCGCCGCTGCGTCCCAACGATCGATCGACCCGATCCGGTCCAACAACCCGCGCACCTGGAGGACCGCCGAGACAACGCGGCGGGGTTGGCGTAACGACACGAGCCGTGAACGGGTCGCCTCGGGTGACGCACACGCCAGGAAGGCGGTCCATCGGAGGACGAGATCGGGTTCGACCCGCGCCAGGTCCGGTGGTGTCGCGATCTCGGGAAGGAGGTCGGCACCAAGACCGGTCCCGAACAGGAGTGCCATCCCGGGTGCCGGGTCGGGGACCACGAGCATCCGGTCGAGTTCGTCGCGAACGCGCTCCGCGCTCACGACGCTCATCCGGTCCCGCATGGCCGAAATCGCGTCGACCAACTCGGGAGCCGGTCGCAATCCCAGAGACGCCACGAAGCGCACGGCACGCAACATCCTCAGGGGATCGTCCCCGAACGCAACCGCCGGTTCGAGCGGGGTTCGCAACACCCTCCGATCGAGGTCGTCCCGCCCGCCGAACAGGTCGATCAGTTGGTAGGTGTGTCGCGCGTACGCCGCCCGGCCGGTGAGTTCGACCGCCATCGCGTTCACCGTGAAGTCTCGACGGGAGAGGTCCGAGTCGAGGTCACCGTCGAAGGTGACCTTCGGTTGGCGGGACCGAGGGTCGTACACCTCCCTGCGATGGGTCGTCACCTCGACGGTCCGTCCGTGCCACGACGCGGCGATCGTTCCGAACCGCTCACCCTGCAACCACAGGTCGTCCACCAACGGAGCCAGCAACGCCCGTACTTCCTCGGGAGGTGCGTCGGTGGTGAAGTCGAGATCGTGGGAATCGGTGGGACCCGAGACCAACAGGTCCCGCACGGTGCCGCCCACCAGGTAGAGCCGTCGACCCTTCCGGTCGAAGGGGACGGCGAGGCTCGCGCACAGCGACGCCACGTCCGACGGAAGCTCGACAGAGGTCACCGCAGGCCTTGTGCGCATTCCACCGAACGGACGAGGTTCCTCGCGGCCGGACCCGCGATCGTCTCGGGTTCGCTGCCGAGGCGCTCGCCGGCCAGCGCCCCGACCGTCGATGCCACACAACGACCGAGGGCCTCGAGGTCGTATCCACCCTCGAGAAACGCGACGACGCGCCCCGGGTCGACCATCCGGCTCAGCATCGCCGTGATCGCACCGAAATCGGTGTCGCTGAACCCCAGATCGGTAAGGGGGTCGGCATGGTGCGCGTCGAAGCCCGCCGAGACCAGGAGCCACGTCGGTCGAAAGCCCTCGACGATTCGTCCGATGACGGACTCGATGGTGTCTCGCACCACGCCGCCGGTGGAGCCTGCCGGTATCGGCACGTTGACCGTACTGCCCATTGCGTCGGGTCCACCGATCTCGTCGAGGCCACCGGAGTTGGGATAGAGGGGTGACTGGTGCCACGACACGAACAGGACGCGGGGCTCGTTCCAGAAGATCTCCTGGGTGCCGTTGCCGTGGTGGGCATCGAAGTCCGCCACGAGCACGCGCTCGCCCGAATCGACCAGGGACCGGGTGGCAACCGCCAGGTTGTTGAACAGGCAGAAACCCATGGGCCGCCGGCTGGTTGCGTGGTGACCCGGCGGACGCACCACGCAGAACGCTCCGCGATGGCGTTCGCCACCGTCCCGACGAAGCGCGTCGATCGCCACGAGACCCGATCCCGCCGCACGCAGAGCCGCGTCCACGCTGTCGGGGCCGATCGTCGTATCCGCATCGAGACTGCCGGCGCAACCGCGGAGAGCGAGGAGCCGATCGACCATCCCGGGATCATGAACCGCCACCAGGGCGTCGATCGGTGCCGCGGCCGTCGGGACGCGGACGATCTGCTCGCGCAACACCGGGTCGTCCAGCGCCGCGACCGCCGCGACCGCCCGCGCCGTCGACTCGGGGTGACCCGGACCGGTTTCGTGCGCGAACACCGCGGCGTCGGTGACGGCGAGGACCATCCGGCCAGCGTACGATGGGTGCTCGGCCTTGTTCCCCACGCCGATTCGCGCTCCACGCAGGGTGCAGCCTGAACCATGACCCAGACGCTTCGGATCGGCACGGCGAGATTCATGATCCGGCCGTGGGGCAACGATCCCGGCGCCGCCGCGGTGGGCGTGGCGCGTCCAGGAAGCGCCGTCGGTGTGCGCGAGGTGCACCAGATGGTGAGTCGGCTCGCCGATTCGGGAGTGCACCACCTCGTGACCACGGCACTCGGTCCGGGTGATTCCCACGTATTCCGCAAGGCGGGATTCGAGGACATCGAGCAGTTGACCGTGCTTCGCCACGATCTGGCGGGGTCGCCGTCGCGGTGGCGCGAAGCGGTTTCCGCCGTCCGCGATGCTGCAGTGCCCGTGGGAATCCGGAAGGGCCGAAACTCCCATCGCGGGTCGGTGCTCGAGGTCGACCGGGCCGCGTTCGGGGGCTACTGGACCATGGGCGCGGCGGGTCTGGACGACGCGTTGACCGCCACGCGGACGGTTCGGCTCCGCCTCGCGGTCGGTACGCGGATCACCGGCTTCTCGGTGTGTGGAAAATCGGCACGGACCGGCTTCCTACAGCGGTTGGCCGTGGACCCCCGGGCACAGGGCTCAGGGATTGGAAGGGCTCTCGTGGCGGACGCGCTGCTGTGGATGCGTCGGAGGCGGGCGACGTCGTTGTTGGTCAACACCCCGGTCGACAACGCCATCGCGTTGCACCTGTACGACTCCCTCGGCTTCCACCGCGAGCTCGACGGTCTCACCGTGCTCGAACACCTCGGGTCATGAAACATCGCGCGGGTTCGCCGCGCCCGGGGTGGGGGTTGGTGCCAACGGTGCTCATCGCCTTGACGCTCACCCTCGCCACGCCCCTCCCCGTCGACGCCGCCCGCACCCAGAGCCCCGAGCCTCCGGGCGTGTCCACTACGCCGGTGTCACTCATCGTGGGATCTGTGACGCCGTGGGTCGGACAGGGCGGTACGTGGGTCGCCTCGTTCCAGGTCACGAACGCGCCGGTGGGGGCCGTCGTGACCGCGGAGGTCGAGCAACCCTTCGAGGGGAGCGAGGCGACCGTGCGCCGATCGGTCCGAGCCTCGATCGACGGGACCTCCGAGGTCCATCCGTTCCATCGTCCCCTCGTGTTTCCCCTCGCCGCGATCACCGCCGCCGACGGATCCTCTTCAGTCAACATCGGGTTGCGCGAGGGTGCCGACGACGGAACCGGCCGGCTCCGATTTCCCCGGAGCGGAGTGTTCCCCGTTCGCCTCCGGGTCAACGATGCACAAGGCCGGACGCTGAGCTCCGCGACGGTGTACCTCAACCGGGTTCCGTCGGATTCGGATCACCCGCCGGGCCGTTTGGCGATCCTCATTCAGCCGCTACCCACCACCGCGCCGAGCGAGGCCGACGAACCGGGCTCGGTCACCGAACCCACGAGGGATCGCTATGGCGGCCTTGCCGCACTGCTCGAGACCGCGCGGGGACTCACCGTCAACGTCGCGCCGAACCCCGTCGAGTTGGACGCGCTCGCCCGCAGCACGTCGGTTGGCGACGCTCAACTCGTCCGGCGACTCCGGGCTTCGATGGCCTCGGCCCGCCTGGTTCGCACACCCACCGCTCCGATCGACCTCGAGAGCTGGGCGAGCACCGGAGCATCGACGGTGGTCGAGGCGGTGCTCGGCCAGGGTGCTTCGACCGTGCAGCGACTGCTCGACCGACCCCTCGACCGACGAGTATGGCCGACCGACCCGACGATCGGACCCGCGTCGGTGGAACTGTTGCGGAGGCTCGGGGTGAGCGGGGTCGTGATCGGGTCCGATCGGCTGAGCTCCTCCCGAGCACCGACCGGCGAATCAGGCCTCACACGGCCGTTCGTGCTGCGTTCGCGAGGGCAGTCGGTCAAGGCGATGCCCGTCGATCCGGATCTCGAAGCCCTGCTCACCGCCGCCACCGACCAACCGGGCCTCGCTGCGAACCAGGCCGTGGCCCTGATGGTCGCGACGTGGCTCGCGGACAAGTCCTCCCGGGGTTTTGTCGTGCCGGTGACCGAACCGGCCGAGGCGCCGGGATTGTCGGCGCTGCTCGAATCACTTCGTGCGCGTGCCGACCGAACGGATGCGGACGATCCCGAGCCACCACTGTCCCTCTCGACGCTGCCGGAGCTGTTGGAGTTGTCGCCGATGACGACCAGGGTTTCGGGGAAGTCGAGTCCGTGGACCCGGTCGCCGGCGGAGCGGGAGTTACCACGCGATCAGGGCTCGCTGAGCCTGCGCTTCCTCAATGCCCGGCACCTCGTTGACGAACTCACCGCAATGGCCGGCTCCAGCGACCCGGCGGTGGTCCGGCACTCCTCGGTGCTGTGGCGGAGCGTCGATCGCGACCTCGACGCGGGTGACGCCAACCGGTCGTTGGCACATCTCGCGACCGTCATCCTCGGGGAGTTCGCGGAGCTGACCTCCCCACGACCGGCCCCGTTGCGCGTGACCTCACGCAATCCCACCATTCCCCTGCGGTTCGTCAACGGATCCACACGGCCGTTGACGGTCCGCCTTCGACTGCGGTCTCCCCGGCTTCAGTTCCTCGGCGGAGCGGATCGGCGAATCGTGCTCCAACCCGGTATCAACGTGGTGAAGGTGCGAACCAAGGTCCGCGCGTCGGGGGACTTCGTCCTCCAGGCGGACCTGCTGACTCCCGTCGGCGATCGTGTGCTGGTCGCGACACGTCGGCAGGTTCGTTCCACCGCCTTCAGCGGAGTGGGTGTCGCGCTGTCCATCGGTGCGCTCGTGTTCCTCCTGGTGTGGTGGGGCCGGACGTTGCGGAGCCGGCGCTGATGGGCGACGGCCCCGAATCGGACGGGATACCGCCAGACGCACCGGTCGACGAGGAATACGGCCGACGGGGGTCTATCGGACCTGGCGCCTCCGGCATCGCGTACTCGCTCGGTCGGCGACTCGGCTGGGGGACGATGGCGGAGGTCCGAGTCGGGACCGAGGACGGGACCGGTCGACCGGTCGCGGTCAAGTTGCTGCATCCCCACCTGCACGACGACGAGCCGATCCGTACCCGCTTTCATCGGGAGGCCGCGACACTCCGGACGATCTCGAACCGCCATGTCGTCAAGCTCCTCGACACGGTTCGCGACCCCCTGACCGACGCCCTGATTCTTGAATACCTCCCCGACGGAAGCCTCGCCGACCGACTGCGAAGAGTCGGTCGGCTCGACGAGTCCACGGTCATCGAGGTCGGGGTCCAACTCGCCTCCGCCCTCGAGGCAATCCACCGGCACGGCATCGTCCATCGCGACCTCAAGCCGTCCAACGTGCTCCTCGACGGCGAGAGGGCCGTCCTCGTCGACCTCGGGATCGCCGGTGACGTGGAGGTCGACGCGACGGTGGCGAGTGGCGCGATGGGCAGCGCGCCCTACCTCGCGCCCGAGCAGGTCGCGGGTGAACGGATCGACCAACGCGCGGACCTGTTCGCATTGGGTGCCCTGCTGTTCGAATCGGCCACCGGGCAGGCACCGTTCGAGGCCGGGACACTCACGGAGACGCTGCTCGCCCGCCTCCACCGCGACGCGCCCCGCGCCGACGAGGTCAACCCCCACGTGTCGTCCACTCTGGCCGGAGTTCTGCTTCGCTGCCTCGATCGGGCGCCGGAGCGCCGCTACCAGCGCGCGGCGGACCTGCGGCACGCGTTGGAGCAGTGCCGGGAGGGAACGGTCGAGCAAACCGTCGACCCGCCCCCGACGGCCGACCCGGAACATCGGGGCATCCGAAGGCGACAACCGACACCCGATCGGCTCGCGTCGCTTTCCGGCAAGGGTCCCGAGGGACGGCATGACCGGACCGGCCAACGGGTTCCGCGGAGGTCACGGAGCCGTCGACGACCGAGGGTCAGGAGTGACCACACGACGGGAGGACCCGTCGTGCAGCGCAAGCGAACAGTCCGACTACTGGGGCTGATCGTCACACTGACGGCGATCGGAGCGGCCCTCGTACTGGTGGTCGGACTGGTGCTCGCCGGGAACCGGAACCGTGTCACGGAGACCACGACGACGCTCGCGCCAAGAGCCGTCTCGGTACGACCCCTCGAAGTCTCGTCCTTCGACCCGGAAGGTGACAACGGTCGTGAGCGCGAGGCGGACACCCCGAAGGCCATCGACGGCGACCTTCGGTCGAGTTGGTCGACAGAGCAGTACTTCCAGGCCGACTTCGGCGTGAAGTCGGGAGTCGGACTCGTTTTGTCGTTCCCCACCGTCGAGCGCTTCGACCGCATGGACATCGTCGGTTCCGCGGGTTGGAGCGGGAGCGTCGTCGCGCTCGACGAACCGCCCGGCGCCGCACCCGCACCCGATGCAGGCGTCGCGTTCGGACCGACCAGGGCCCGGACGCGTGTCGACCTCGGAGATCTGTCCGGCCGCTACCTGCTCGTGTGGATCGAAAGACTCTCACCCGCCGCACGCGCCCCGGGGCGCTTCGACGCGACGATCGACGAGCTCGACGTCACGGTTCGACGGCCGTGACCGGAGGCCTGGACCCGTCGCCCGACCGGGCCGGATCGACCGCGGTGAGGCACCGGACGAGGTCGATGCACGCTCAGGGCCACCACCGCGCTTTTCAGGTGTGTCCCCTGAGGTCCTCGAACGTGCGCGGCGCCACGATCGCGGTGCTTTGCAGACGGTGCTCGACGCCCTCTACGAAGGCGTCGCCCGAGTGTGCCGGCGAATGTGCGGACCCGACGAAGACGACGCCGTCCAGCAGGCACTGATCTCGATCGTCCGCGGCCTACCGGACTTTGACGGTCGGGCATCGTTGTCGACCTGGGCGCACCGGATCGCGGTGAACGCGTCACTCGACGAGATCCGTCGTCGATCCCGCCGCCCCGAACCGGGCGGCGATCTTTCGGATCTCACGGCACCCGCTCACGGAGGGGACACGGCCCTCACGTCCGAGTCCGATCCCGCCGAACTCCTGGCCGAGGCCGAGGTACGTCTCGAGATCGACGCGGCGTTGGCAACCCTCCCCCTCGACATGGCCAACGCCGTGGTCCTCCGGGACCTCGTGGGCATGGAGTACGCCGAGATCGCCGAACGACTCGACATTCCCATCGGAACGGTGCGTTCGCGCATCGCCCGTGGACGCAGCCGTCTCGCCGGGCTCCTCGGAGGGAACCGATCCTCCCCCGACGACGTCCAAGTCTCCGGACAATGACAACCGGAGAGCAGCACCGACCCGCCGACCGACCACCTACCCGAACCGCTCGATGACCACTCCACGAGATCCATCCCACCACGACGACCCACGACCCGATCCCACCGACCGCGACGAGTCCGTCCTCGGGTCCACCGAGGGCTCACGCGAGGTCGACGCGACCGACCTCGAAGCACTCCGGACGGCGCTTCGCGCGCCGGTGGAGGTGGATCCCGTCCGCCGAGCACGTCACATCGAGACCGCGATCGCAACGGCGGTCGCCCCGGAGGGTCACACCCGGACGGCGGCTGCGTCTCCGGTCTCCATCGGTCGCCACCGGAGGCGCCGACGTCGGGGCTGGGTAGGGGCCGCCGCGGTCGCCGCCGCGGTCGCCGCCGCCTTCGTGGTCCCATGGGTGGCCGACTCCGCGACGCGGGGCTCGACCAATACCGCCGATCGTGCCTCGCGGGCGGCCGCACCGTCGCAGTACTCGACCGACGCCGACGAGGCGGTGAGCCGACCGGCCGGTGCCCCGGCGACCCCCTCCTCAACGGCCGGCGATTCCGCGCGGCAGGCCTCCAAGGCGGAGACGGAGTCGGCGGAGGTGCCGATCGCGGAGGAGGCGAAGCCGGCCGCCACGGCGTTCCCTTCGCTCGGTGAGTTCCCCAGCGACGCGGCGCTGCTCGGGTCGCTCCGCGCTCTCGACGAGACGTACGCCGCGCCGGACGCGCTGTCACCGTCGAACCGGGAACCGTCCGCCGGCGTCGACCAGTCGGTGGACGCTTCCGCGAGCGGAGCGATCGCGTCCAAGTGCGCCAACCTCTTGGCGGTCGGCTACGACCGTGTGTTCCGCGCCCGGCTGAACGGTCGGTCGGTTCTCGTGACCGCAGAACTCTCTCCGATGAACGGAACAGATGGGCCACGCGCCCGGTGGTACCTCTTCGACCTCGTGGGCGACACATGTCGTCGCAGTCCACTCCACCCCTGAACGGCGGCTCCCTGTTTCGCGCTCCTTCGCACCTCCTATGCTCCCGCCCATGAGTGGTTCGAACATGTCCGGTGCCGCAACCGACTCCCCCGAGCGCACCGCCGGTCGCGAGACCGACTGGACCGACCAGGTCACCGATCTCGTGGTCGACGTGGTCGACACGGTCCGCGACAAGACGACCGGCCCGGTGCTGTTGGCCGCCCGGGCGTTGGTCTACGGCATCGTCGCGATGATCGCGGCCCTCATATTGCTGATCGTGCTGGTTGCCGTCACCGGCAGGGCCATCGCGCTGGTCCCCGTCGCGTCATGGATCTGCTACCTCGCGCTCGGCGCGATCCTCAGCGCCATCGGCCTCCTCTGTTGGACCAAGCGGTACCCCTCATGACCGAGCACCACCAAGTCGTCATCATCGGGTCGGGGCCTGCGGGCCTCACCGCCGCCATCTACACCGCGCGGGCGAATCTACGACCGGTCGTCCTCGAAGGGGAGCCGTCCTCCACCAGCGACCAGCCCGGCGGGCAACTCATGTTGACCACCGAGGTCGAGAACTTCCCGGGCTTCGTCGACGGAATCCAAGGCCCCGACCTCATGGCCAACTTCAGGGCCCAGGCCATTCGTTTCGGTGCCGACATCCGCACGGTCAAGGCATCGCGCGTCGACCTCTCGACACGACCCTTCAAGGTCTGGGTCGGCCCGACCGACGAGTCCCCCACCCTCGAGGCCGAGACGCTCATCGTCAGTACGGGTGCGCAGTCGGTGATGCTCGGGCTCGACGCCGAACGTCGCCTACTCGGTCACGGTCTGTCGACCTGCGCCACCTGTGACGGCTTCTTCTTCCGGGGCCAGAACATCTGTGTGGTCGGGGGCGGCGACTCGGCATTGGAGGAGGCTCTGTTCCTCACCAGGTTCGCCGAGACCGTGACGATCGTCCACCGACGCGACACCCTGCGCGCGTCGAAGATCATGCAGGATCGTGCAATGGCCAATGCCAAGATCCGCTGGCGATGGAACACGGTCGTCGAGGACATCATCGGCGAGACGACGGTCACTGCGGTGCGTATGCGCAACGTCATCACCGATGAGGTCGTCGAGGAACCATTCACAGGTGTGTTCGTCGCCATCGGACATCGCCCGACCACCGATCTGTTCGTCGGACAACTCGCGCTGAGCGAGGACGGATACATCCTCACGGATGCCAAGAGTTCCTACACGAGCGTCGACGGGGTCTTCTCGTGGGGCGACGTGCAGGACTCCGTCTACCGTCAGGCGATCACCGCCGCCGGGTCCGGGTGCACGGCGGCGATCGACGCCGAGAGATGGCTCGAATCCCAGGAGCACGCCACCCTCACCGTCGACTCGGACCCGTCGGACTCGTGACCGAGCTCCCCACTTCCGACGTCGACACACTCATCCGCTACGAGCTTCGCAACGGTGTGGCCCACGTCCGGATCGACGCGCCCCACCAGGGAAATGCGCTGAATGCCGCGATGCGGGATCGGCTCGCCGACCGCTTCGTCGAGGCCTCGGCGGATCTCGCCGTCCGCTCGGTGATCCTCACGGGTTCGGGGACCCGACACTTCTGCACCGGAGCAGCGCTCGGTGGACCGAAAAAGTCGGGGCCACCGCGCCCTGAGGGTGCGCCCACACCGGCGTCGGGTGAGACCGCGCGGCTCGTACGAGAAGGGTGGCAGCGGCTCATCGCCTCGATCCTCGACTGCGAGAAGCCCGTGATCGCCGCCGTCAACGGGACGGCCGCCGGGGGCGGTGCGCAGTTGGCGATCGCCTGCGATCTCCTGGTTGCCGCCGAGAGCGCCCGATTCATCGAGGTGTTCGTCCGCCGCGGCATCATGCCCGACGCGGGCGGCTGTTACCTGTTGCCGCGCCTCGTCGGGCTACCGCGGGCCAAGGAGCTGATGTTCCTCGGCGACCCGTGTGACGCGTCGACGGCGTTGACGATCGGCCTCGTCAACCGGGTCGTACCCGACGACGATCTCTCTCCAACCGCCACCGCACTCGCGGAGCGCTTCAACGATCTGCCCGGCCGCGCGATAGCGCTCACCAAGCGGATGCTGAATCGAAGCTTCGAATCGAGTCGCGAGCAGTCGTTCGACGACGAGGCCAACTTCCAGGAACTGGTGATGGCGACACAGGACAGCAAGGAGGGCCTCGCTGCGTTCGCCGAACGACGGGACCCCGACTTCCACGGTTGGTGAGCAGTCGGGAATGCCCTGCTGACATGAGCCGTTGTCCTCGCTGACCCGCCTGAGCGAGACCCGAGAAAGGTACCCCCATGGCTACTGGTATTCAGAACCTCACCGAGGACTCCTTCGACGAGGTGATCAAGGGATCCGACGTCCCCGTCCTCGTGGACTTCTGGGCGACCTGGTGCGCCCCGTGCCGACAGATCGCGCCGATCATCGAAGAGCTTGCGGCCGACGAGGGCGCTCGCATGGCCGTCGCCAAGGTCGACGTCGACCAGAACCAGGGACTTGCCTTGCGCTATGACGTCCAGAGCATCCCGACGCTGCTCCTCTTCAAGGACGGCGAGGTCCAACACCGGATCATCGGCGGCCGCGGCAAAGCGCAGATCCTCGAGGAGTTCCAGCCCTACCTCGGCTGAGCGGACGCCCGGATCGGCCCGGGTCTTTCGACCGAAGGACTACCCGGATCTACAGTGGCGCACCCGTGGGCTCCACCGTAGACGCCACGGGTCGCTCCCGATGATGACGTTCGATTCCCTCGTGCCCGGAGATCGGGGCCCCTTGCTGCACCAATTGCGCCGTCGGCTCGCCGCGCTCGGCTTCCTCGACGAAACCGACGACGAGAGTTGCGACGAGAAGACGGACCAAGCGATCCGTTCGTTTCAGGAGTCCCGCGGGCTCGACGTCACCGGTACCTGCGATGAGGAAACCTGGGAAGAACTGACCGAGGCAGAACGTATGTTCGGCCTCAGACCACTCTATCTGACCGATCCGATGCTCCGAGGCGACGACGTCTCGGCGCTCCAGTTGCAACTCGGAATCCTGGGCTTCAACGCGGGTCGAGTCGACGGAATATTCGGTCCGGCCACGGCCGACGCGCTCGCGAAGTTCCAACGAAACGTCGACCTGGTGGTCGATGGTGTGTGTGCACGGGACACCTTCGAGATGTTGGGTCGCCTCGCCAGACGCTCGAGCGACATCCCGGTGGTCGGCTTGGTCGAACGCGAGGCACAACAACGCAGCCCCGGGTCCGATCTCGGGCGATTGAGAGTCGCTGTCGCCCACCAGGGTACGGAAAGTCCTTTGGCAGGTCTGATCGGATCGGACCTCGAGCGTACCAATGCCGTCGTGTCTGTGTGCGCTGCCTCGTCGTGGTCGTCGACGGCGAGTCTGGTGAACGAGTTTGAGGCGGACGTCTGCATCGCGTTGCAGATCGCTCCCACTCCTGTCCTCGAGTTCTCCTATTTCGGTGTACCGTCGTTCGAGTCGGTACCGGGGCGTTCGCTTGCCGAACATCTGCTTCGGCAGTTTCCCCATCACGCAGGATGGAGCCCGGGCGTCGCTCATGGAAAGCGCCTCACCATCCTCCGCGAGACGCGGTGCCCGACGGTACGGATCCGTCTGGGAACCAGAGCGGACGCCACCGAGTTGCAGTCCCTGGTCGCCGCGGCCATCAGCCGTGCGCTCCAGCGATGGACCCACGCCCGGGCCGCCATCTGAGCCAACCGCGAGACCTGTCCACGGTCACACCCACCGCGCGGCTCCAGTTTCCCCCGCACCGACTGCACCCCAGACGGTCACCTTCGATCATCGATCGAGAGCGTGGACAACGACGACCGGTTCATCGTTGTCCACACCTTTAGTCACAGCTGTGGACAACCCGGTCGAACCCTCATCGGGAAGCGAGCAACCTCAACCACGGTGATGCGCGACGAACTCTCCGCGTCACGTGTCCTGGGAGTTGATGATTCGATAGATCCGCTCGAGGTCCTCGAGGTTCGCAAACTCGATCTGCATCCGCCCCTTCTTCGCGCCCATCTCGACCTTGACCCGTGTGTCGAGCCGGGAGGACAGCAGCTCCTCCAACTCCAAAAGTCCGGGAGGTCGTAGGCGTTTGCGGCTCGGATCCGACTCGGGTGTCCGCCGGTGACCGGTGCCGATGTCATCGGCGCCCCCCAGCCGTCCTTCGATCTCGGCGCGCTCTCGGATCACGTCCTCCGTCGACCGCACCGAGAGATCCTCCGAAACGATCCGCTTCGCAAGGGCCTCCTGAAACGCACGATCGGGTGTCGACAACAACACCTTGGCATGGCCGGCCGACAACTGGCCTTCGCTGACCATCCGCTGCACCGTCGGCGGCAGGTGGAACAACCGCAGGAGGTTGGCGACCGACGAACGGCTCTTGCCGACTCGGGATGCCGCCTGCTCCTGCGTGAGTCCGAACTCGTCGATGAGACGTTGATACGCCGCTGCCTCCTCCATCGGGTTCAGATCCGCCCGATGGAGATTCTCTACGATGGCCTGCTCGAGAGAGCCGACGTCCTCCACCTCTCTCACCACTGCAGGGATCGTGGTGAGTCCCGCGCGACGAGCCGCACGGAGTCGCCGTTCACCTGCGATCAACTCGAACTGCCCGTCCTCGGATACAGGCCGAACGAGGATCGGCTGCAACACACCGACGACACGTACTGACTCGACGAGAGAGTTCAGTGGCTCCTCCGCAAACACCGAACGTGGCTGATGCGGATTTCGTGTCACGCTACTCACGGGGATGTCCCGAAGCCCGAAAGGCCCACTCCCCTCTCCGCCACCGGCTGACGCCCCCTCGGCAGGGATGAGCGCGCCCAACCCCTTGCCCAAGCCACTACGACGCGACACGATGCACCTCCCGTGCCAATTCGCGGTACGCAACCGCCCCTCGTGAGCTGGAATCGAACACCGTGATCGGCTGACCGTACGACGGCGCCTCGGACAACCGGACGTTGCGAGGTATCACGGTGTGGCAAACAAGATCTCCGAAGTGCTCCCGAACTTCACTCGCAACTTGTTCGCTCAGCTTGGTCCGGGCGTCGTACATCACCATGACGAGCGTGCTCAACTCCAGCGCGGGGTTCAGGTTCTTCTGGACGAGCTGGATGTTTCGAATCAACTGACTCAACCCCTCCAGCGCGTAGTACTCGCACTGGATCGGCACCAACACCTCGTCTGCGGCCGCCAGGGCGTTCACGGTCAGCAGCCCGAGACTCGGTGGACAGTCGATCAAAACGTACTCGTAGTCGTCCTTGACCGCATTGATCGCGTTCCGGAGCCTCATCTCCCGGCTCATCGCTGGAACGAGCTCGATCTCCGCTCCGGCGAGATCGAGGCTCGCCGGAGCGACGAACAGGTTCCGGATCGCGGTGGACTCGATCACCTCCTCCAGTGGAACGTCGTTCAACAAGACGTCGTAGATCGACGACGCCAGATTTCGCGTCGACAACCCGAGGCCGGTGGTCGCGTTGCCCTGCGGGTCGAGATCGATCACCAGGGTCCGATGATCCTGCTCCGCGAGCGCCGCTCCGACGTTCACGGTCGTCGTCGTCTTACCGACGCCCCCTTCTGGTTGGCGAGGCTGATCACTCGCGGCAACGGCCGACGTTTCCGATCAGGAGCCGTCGCGGCGTCGGCAACCCCCTCACCGATGTCGCCCCCGGGCGGGGTCTCGGTCGTGTCCGACTCCTCGGCCCGAGTCCCATCCTCTCCCGTCGAGCGCCGGTCGATCCGTTCGTCGGAATCCTCGAGAGTCGATACCCCGTTCCCCGCCAGACGATCGCTTCGGGGTTCCATGGTCGTCTCGACATCGATCTCCGGAGCGGACGATTCGGACTCACCGGATTGCGCGAGACCGCCGATCGGGGCGGCGGTCATCGACGGTGTCGCCGATCCGATCGACGTCTCGTTCAGTGACGGGGAGTCGCCCACTGCCGAGGTATCCATCGCCCATTCGCCCGGTCGAGCAACGGGAGGAGCGCTGTCGGATTCACGATCCGCTGATATCGAATCGGGTCGAATCCCCGCGGTGGGATCTAGGGCATCGAGAGAAGGAGTCTCGGGGCTCGAAACCGGCGCCGGTGACTGGGTAGGTTCGGGCCGAGCCGGATCGGTGTGCGGCGAACCGCCCGGGGCGGCCTCGCCGGCAGCGGGTCGCGGTTCGGTGTCGGGCCGTGCTCCGGGCCTCCACATCCGTCGCCAACTCGCATCGCGGCCCCGATCGCCGTCACCCACCGGATCTCCCATTCGTGTACCTCTCGATTCCGGCTGCATCTTCGTTGGGGCGCCACGCGGAGTCAAGCACCCGCGATCACACGATCCGCCCGACGCCACGCCCTAGCCGGCGTCCCGGTCGTTCCACGTGGAACATCCGTGAAGCGGGCCGGCCATCCGACGCGCGAGTTCGGATCGCTGCACCGCAGACTCGATCGAGTCCGCTCAGATCGCAACCCCGGCCAAGCCCGCTCGCGTCTACCGGGCTGATTCGACCGCGGTGGCCCATCCGGGCCTTCGGAGTTCAGTCGGGAGTGACGGTAGCGAGTAGGTCCCTGTTCGGCTTACCCACGTAGAGAAGGGTGCAAATCGCGCAGCCTTCTCGGAAGTGCCGTCGTCGCCGGGTCCGATCTACACCCGTGACGGCCCTTCAACCCCGCTTCGACCGTGACGATCCTCACGCCGGCCAGACCGCCGAGCGGCCCGCACAGGTGCGTAGGATCCGAAACCCCGAGGGCTCTGGGAGACCTGATGTCGGCCACTCCACTCGGCCGCCCGAGTCCAGGAACCAACCGCCACCACGCGGATCATCCGCCTCAGCCCCTCCGCCGCGCCGCTCCCCTGATCGCGCGCCCGACACGGGGGTAGGATCCGATCATTGGACGAAGAAGGAGCAAGCAGATGTCCGAAACATGGCTGCCGTCATTGATCACCGCAACAGCCCAGGAGGGCTTCGAACTCGCGATCACCTTGAGCCGACGTGGCGTCAAGTACACGCAACCGGATGCCGATGTCCTGAAGCGGTTGCGCCCCGCCTACGCGGAATCGGCAGACGGCCTCACGGCCGCTTCCCAGGTGATCGCAATCAACTTCCAGACCGTCGCCGCTGCTAACAACTACTGGCGGCCATGAACCGGCGCCCCGGTCGACGGTGCACCCGGGCAAGGCGGCACCGGTACCACGGCTGGTGACGCCCTGAGCACGAGCGCGC
Source organism: Microthrixaceae bacterium (assembly GCA_041394325.1). Taxonomy (GTDB): domain Bacteria; phylum Actinomycetota; class Acidimicrobiia; order Acidimicrobiales; family Microtrichaceae; genus JAWKIJ01. Next base: position 960,078 of record JAWKIJ010000001.1, on the reverse strand, counting down.
CCCGACCACGACTCCCTCGGGTCAGCGAATCACACCCATGGCTATCCCGATGAAGTACCTCACGCGAATGGCACCGAGTGGTCGCATCGCACGTCGGCCCGCCGGCTACTCCCGCCAAGCCGGATGCTGGACGGGGTCGGCCACCGACGGCGACATGTTCCACGGGCGGCCCCGACGGGAATCCGTCTCTTGCACCCGGGATCACAGCCGCCGGTCTGTTCACCCGGAACCGCCGGCACCTCATCGGGGATTCCCGGCGACCGATCGCGGGTTCCACGTGGAACATCGCAAGACGGTCGAACGACCATCGACCGGACACCTCACGATCGGTCCCTGGGTTCAGAACAGAGGACGACGACGTGGGACCCCGTCCGATCGGGGAAAGTCCTCCCTCGCCTCGCTCAGTCTGAAGACGCGGACTCCACCGTCGATCGGTCCCGCAGTCCTCCGTAGCCCGAGTCGGGAGAGCCCGAGTTCGGGCCACCGCTCGTTCACGTCGTCCGGATTGTCGGGGGGTTCACTGACGACGAATCGTCCACCGACCCGGAGGAAGCCCACGGCGCACTCCGCACTCACTGCCGGTGGCCCGAACCCCCTGGCGACAACGGTATCGAAGGCGCGTCGATAGCGCTTCGTCCTCGCGAGTGATTCGGCCCGCCCACATACGACTTCGACTGCAAACGGCGCGCCGCTCACACTGTGGCGAAGCAACGCCACTCGGCGCTCGTTCGCATCGAGCAGTGTGATCCGGCAGGTAGGGCGCCGAGCGGCGATCACCAAGCCGGGCAAGCCACCGCCGCTACCGAGGTCGAGGACGATCTCGCCGTCCTGGACCTCGGCAACAAAGCGCTCGGCATGCCTTATGTGCTCCCCAACCGGACTCGGCCCCAAGATCCCCAACGCCTGGGCGCGGTGGAGTGCCTGGTCAAGCCATCCGTCGGGCGACCAGCCGACGTCGGTGCCGACGCCCACGATATGACGGCACGCGGTGATCAGTTCGCGGGGCTGATCACCACGCGCCGATCGGGCTCTTCACCCTCGGAGCGGGTCGTGAGGTCCGGTGCACTCGCGGCAACCCGGTCGTGGACGACCTTCCGTTCCCCAGACAAGACGATGTCGATCATGTGCGGGACCCCTGTCGCACGAACCTTGCCGATGACCTCATCGACGAAAGTGTCGAGATCACCACGGCGACTCGAACGGTAGCCTCCGATGTCCACACGTAGCCGCGGTGTCGACCCGCCCAAGGCAACATGCTGGAGTCTGGTCCGAGCGAGCTCCTCGACGGCCGTGACGATCCCACCGCGGGGCCCGATCAGAGCGCCGAGGCGCTCGCCGGAGACGGTCGCCGCAAGATCGCCGGCGTCGTCCACCTCGACATCCACCCCGGCGGTCAGCCCGAAATGGCCGACCAGCGCAGAGAGGAATTCTTCGGTAGCCGACTTGGCGACCGCGCTCTCGAGCCGAGGACCTCGCTCGCCGGGATCGTCCTTCGCGGGGGTGGACACCTTGCCCACCGGCGTACGCCCCGCACGGTCATCAGGGTCGTTTCGCGCCGCACCGCGATCGCCGGAGGGTCGGTCACCCTTTGCCGTGCCCTCGGCCGGCCGACCCGACGCTGAGTCCTTTCGGCGCCGTTGGCGCTCCGGCCGATGATCCTGGGGGAGGACGCGTGCACGAACGCGGGCCTGACCCTTCGTTCGACCGAAAAGGCCGGGCTTCGGCTCCTCCAGGATCTCGAACTCGGCCTCGGCCTCGTCGACCCCGAGTCGGTCGATCAGTAGTTCCTTTGCTTCGTCGACCGATTGTCCGGTCGTCTCGATCCACTCCATCGCTGTGTGCCTTCCTATCCGTTGCTAGCGGCCCTGCCGCGGCTCTCCGGACCTTCTTCCACCGGACGTTCCGGATGGACGACGTGAAGCGGACCCGTTGCTCCGCTTTCCACCGGCGCGGGCAGGTGCGGCTTTGGCTCCTGCCGGCCTGGTCGCTGCCGATCGCTTCGATCCACCCTGGCCTCCGGGCTTCTTCGGCGCCGTCCCGGGTTTCGGCGACGCTACGTCCGCCGCCTCCGATGCGACGTCCTTCTCGGGGCCAGACGACGAGGGCGCCACGGACGCGCTCCGTTTCGCCATTTCCTCTTGGTGTGGGGCGTAGACCGTTTTAGTGATATATCCCTGCAGACCAATCCGACAGAGCCCTTGCACGAAATAGTAGAGGCTCAACCCAGCTGGATAGAGCATCGAGAACAATGGGAGAGCGTACGGCATTACCTTCATCAGCATTTGTTGCTGAGCAGGCACTGTTTGACCTTGGGTACGACCTTGGAGTTGTCGCTGCTGATAGATCTGGCTCACCAACATGAGAATGATGAGCACTATGAATGGAGCTGAAAACCAGATCCCGATTCGGATCGCTTCCAGTGGTGTTAGAGAGAGATCGATACCAAAGAAGTTCATCTTCGTACTCGTGGAAAGCGAGTGATAGAGGGTGGAGCCCGAGCTCAGGTGCTGTGGACTGAAGACCTGATCCCGGAGACGGAAGGGAGTGAAGGCCTGTCCTGAGGCGAGCTGACCGGCAACGCGTCCGATTCCCGACACGGAACCACCGTCTCGGTTGGTGATGCCCCGCAGCACTTCATAGAGAATGAAGAACACGGGTGCCTGAAGGAACATGGGTACACAACCACTTACAGGATTGATTCCATGTTCCTTATAGAGCGCCATCATCTCTTGGTTCATTCGATCACGGTCGTGTTTGAACTCCGCCTGGATCCGCTTCATCTCAGGCTGATGGCGCTGCATCTGGAGCATTGACTTCGTACTCTTCAGAGTCAACGGAGCTGTGAGGATCATGACCGTTATCGTCAACAGGATGATCGCACCTCCATAGCTATGAGTGATGCGGTAGAGGATTCCAAAGTAGTCGGTGACTATTCGGAAGAAGCCCTCGAATGTTCCGGCCGCGAGTGTTCCTGCGATCATCGGTGAGCCCTTCGGTCCCGTGCCGATCGTACGGGTGGCGTATCGGGGACCGGGTCATAACCGAACCCACCCCATGGATGACAACGAGCGATCCGTCGGACCGCGAGATACGTGCCGCGCCACGCCCCGTGGCGCTCGAGTGCCTGCATTGCGTAGGTCGAGCAACTCGGATCGAAGCGGCACGGTGACGGCCGACCGGACATGACGAACTGATAGCCACGGATGGGCTTGCTCAAGATCGTCGCCGCGAGGGTCATCGAATCTTTTCCAAGAGTTTCAGTATTCTTCCGATGAGGTCGGGAAATGGAATTTCTGCCGTGCGACGGACGGCACTGACCACGTAGTCGCCCGACGGAATCGCGTCCCGACGGTCCAGATCGGCCAACGCTGCTCGCAGGCGCCGCCGGAGCCGGTTGCGGCCCACGGCGGTGGACCCCCGAGAGGAGATGGCATAAGCGACTCGCACCTGGTCACCACCGTCGAGTCGGAAACGGATACGGATCTCGCCGTCGGACACCGTGCGGCCATCTCGCCGGACGGCTTCGAAGCGACCCCGGCCCGTCAGCGGACGGATCAAGCGCTCAGCTTATGACGCCCCTTCAGGCGCCGGGAACGCAAGACCTTGCGTCCTGCACGATCGGCCATTCGGTGCCGGAAGCCGTGCTTCTTCGCTCGACGACGGTTGTTCGGTTGAAATGTGCGCTTCACGGCACGTCTCCTGGGAGTGGTCGCGCCCGCGTGGAACTCGGCGGCCGCGTTCGAGGTGGACCTGGCAACGGTGCGCGCTGCAGCCGTCGCCGTCCATGGCGGCGGAAAAGCTAGCGTCGCACGACGCGACCTGCCAACCGTGCCACCGTGGTCCCCGTCGGCCGGAGGTCAGCGGTCGGGCGCCGTGTTAGTCTCGCGCCTCGCAACACACCGGTGCGCTGCCTCCACAGTCTGTGGATGACACTGTGGAAATCGAGATGGGGAATGTCGGTGACGGTCGTTGATCCCGCAGAACAGGTCTGGGCCGTCGTGTCCGGGGTGCTCCGCGAGCGGCTGAGCGAGGCGGAGTGGAACGCGATCTTCGCGCACGTCACCCCCCGCTACCTCGACGAGGGTTGCATCACGTTGGAGGTGCCCAGCTCGCTGTTACGCGACCGGATCGAGCAGCGCTACACCAACCTGATGCTCAACTGCCTCGACGCAGTCGGCTACGCCCGCCTCGAGATCGACCTGCGGGTCGGCGAGCCGGTCGTCGATCTCAGCGACGACGTCGACGAGCAACTCGGCCGGCTCGCCGCGGCCGCCATCGGATCGCCGGTCGACGACGCACCCGCGTCGACTTCGGTCGACGGACTCGGCACCGCCCCGTCGACCGGCGATCCACGTACACCCGAGGCGCCTCGGGTCGATCAACGCGACCACTCGTCGCACCGTTCGGCGAAGTACACGTTCGAGACCTTCGTCACCGGGCCGTCCAACAGGTTCGCGCAGGCAGCCGCGCTGTCGGTCGCCGAAACACCTGCACGGTCGTACAACCCGCTGTTCGTGTACGGATCGGCGGGCCTCGGCAAGACCCACCTGCTCCGTGCGATCGCGAACTACATCGCCACGATGTATCCGACCTTCGTCGTCCGGTACATCTCCACAGAGACGATGCTCAACGAGTTCATCGACGCCATCCGCAACAACCGTCAGGCGGAGTTCAAGCGTCGCTACCGGGAGATCGACGTGCTGTTGGTCGACGACGTGCAGTTCATGGAAGGAAAGGAGCAACTCCAAGAGGAGTTCTTCCACACCTTCAACACGTTGCACGAGGCGAACCGTCAGATCGTGTTGAGCTCCGACCGGCCACCCGACGCGGTGTCGACCTTGCAGGAGCGCCTCAGAAGCCGCTTCAAGTGGGGCCTCGTCACCGACATCCAACCACCCGATGCCGAGACGCGTATCGCCATCCTCCGCAAGAAGCTGGAGACGTCACCCGTTCCCGTCCCGGCGGAGGTCCTCGAGTTCATCGCGGAACATGTCACCAACAACATCCGGGAGTTGGAGGGCGCGCTGCTGCGGGTGACTGCGTACGCCAAGATCAACAACTCGGACGTCACACTCTCCACCGTGCGGGTCAACCTGGCCGACATCCTGGCGAAGGAGCGTCGCGACGTGACCCCCGAACAGATCCTCCGGGCCACGGCGACGCGCTTCAACTTCTCAGTCGACCAACTTCGCGGGCGCGGCCGAAGCCGACCACTGGTCAACGCACGTCACATCGCCATGTACCTCTTCAGGGAGTTGACCGACCTCAGCTACCCCGACATCGCCAACGAGTTCGAGAAGCGCGACCACACCACGATCATCCACGGGGTCAAGAAGATCGAGACGCAGATGGCGGAGCGCAAGGCCGTCCTCGAGGACGTGAACGCACTGATCAAGGATCTCAAGAGCCCGTCACCGGACCACCCGTGAACGATTCGCGCCCGGGTGCGAATCGTTGCCCACCGCGATTGTCCACAAGTGGGGGATAACCGGTGGACAACTCGCCGTTCAGGTCGGACTCGTGGACACCGTCGTGGGGATCTCTCGGTGGATGAACATGCCAACAACATCGAGTCCGTCCACCGCGGTCCGTGTAATTACACCCATGTCGGTCGATGACTGTGGAAACCGGTCGAACTTCGTCGGCGCCGTGTCACAGGGCCGGCGCTAGGTTCTCCACATTCCACAGGGCCTACTACCCCTACTGCACTCATTCACATCAACCAACAGATGGAGAGGGAAAGCGTGAAGTTCCGTTGCGAACGTGACGTGCTCGTCGAGGGTCTGACGACTGCCGGTCGCGCCGCGTCGTCCCGGGGGGGTGTGTCCCAGGTGCTCGCCGGTGTCCACCTTTCGCTGCACGGCGACCAGCTCACGATCACCGGCACCGACATGGAACTCACCATCGGCGTCGAGATCACCGTGTCGGGCAAAGCGGATGGAGCGATCGTCGTGCCGGCGAAGTTGGCGGCCGACATCGTCAAGTCACTCGAGCCCGGTGCGGTGACCGTCGACGGGGATCGGATTCAGGCCCGAATCATCAGCGGACGCTCCGAGTTCGCCGTGCAGTTGATTCCCGCCGAGGAGTTTCCGCAGATCACCGCCCCCGAAGGAGAGGCCGTCGTCATCTCCGGATCCGATCTCTCCGACGGACTTCGCCAGGTGGTGCCGTCGGCATCCACCGACGACTCACGTGTGGTGCTCACCGGTGTCCTGATCACCGCGGAAGGCTCCGGTGTACGGCTGGTGGCCACCGATTCGTATCGGTTGGCGGTGCGTGATCTGCCGGGCACGACCTTGCTCGAACAGGGCAGACACGTTCTGGTTCCCGCCAGGGCACTTCAGGAGATCGGGCGACTGCTCTCTCCCGAGGACGAGTTGACGATGGTCTTCGGGGAGCGCGACGCAAGTTTCGTCACTCATGGTGTGCGTCTGCTGACGCGGCTCATCGACGGGACCTATCCGGAGGCCGTGCGCCTGATCCCGGACGAGCAGCCGAACCGCATGCTCGTCGGCCGTTCGACGCTGATCGACGCGGTGCGCCGCGTCCGTCTCATGGCCCGAGAGTCCACACCCATCAGACTGAAGATGTCCTCCGAGGGCTTGGAGCTCGCGGCCGTCACCCAGGATGTCGGACAGGCGCACGAATCGTTGGACTGCGACTACCGAGGCGACGAGATCATGGTCGCGTTCAATCCGGAGTTCCTCCTCACCGGCCTCGAGGTGACGACCGGCGACGAGGTGACCATCGAATCGACCAACTCGTTGAAGCCCGTCCTGTTGCGCTCCGGCGAGGATCCCGACTTCCTCTATCTCCTCATGCCGGTGAGGGTCTCCTGACCGGTGGAAGCAACATCATCGAACGGCTCTGGCTTCACGACTTCCGTTCCTATGCGGACGCGGAGGTCGAGCTGTCGGCCGGTTTCACCGTGCTACGGGGGGACAACGGACACGGAAAGACCAACCTGATCGAAGCCATCGGGGCGCTTGCTCACCTCGGCTCGTTCCGCGGCGCTCCCACCGATGCAATGGTTCGCCACGGTGCATCGTGCGCCGTCGTCCGGTCGCTCGGCCGATATGACGGACGGGAGATCCTCATCGAGGCACGGTTCCCGGTGACCGGATCGCCGACGGCTCTGGTCAATCGTCAACGGGTGAACCGACGTCGGGACCTGTCCGAAGCACTCACGGTGACCGTCTTCTCGCCGGTCGATCTTGAGATCGTCCAGGCGGGACCGGCTTTGCGGAGGGACTTCGTCGACCGTCTGCTCTGTGATCTCCATCCCAGGAACGACAGCGTCCTGACGGAGTTCCACAAGGTACTTCGACAACGGAACGCATTACTCAAGCAACTCGGTGGACGGCTCGACGCCGACGCTGCGATCACCCTCGACGTCTGGGATCAGCGGCTCGCCTCGGTCGGTGACCGGTTGGGGTCGCTTCGCGCCAAGGCCGTGGAACTGCTGATCCCGCTGGTCGACGATGCCTATCGGATCGTCGCCGGAACGCGAGCGCGCGAGTCGGTCAGCGTCCGGATCCATTCGGCATGGTGGCCTGACGCGCTGGAGGGCCGGCTGGCTGCGGCCCGTGACGATGACGTCCGGCGGGGGGTGAGTACGGTCGGCCCCCACCGCGATGATCTCGAGATGCGAATCGAGGGCCTACCGGCGCGAACCCACGCGTCACAGGGCGAGCAGCGAAGTCTGGTTCTCGCTCTTCGCCTCGCGGCCCACCGGCTCGTCACCGAGGCCCGGGGAGTCGCCCCGGTGTTGTTGCTCGACGACGTCTTCTCCGAGTTGGACGAGCATCGAGCGCGGGCTCTGGTCGACGCACTCCCGCCCGGACAGCGGCTGGTGACTACAGCGACCACCCTCCCCGAGGGGATGTCACCGGATGCGGAACTGGTTGTCCACAGCTTTCCCCAACCTGGGGACAACGGGACGCGCGCCCTGTCGGTGCTCGATCATCGGGTTGTCGATGGCTGAGGGATCCATGAGGCGACTCGGTGACAGCGTGGACCGGTTGCGTCGAGGGCTCGGGCTCGTGCCGCTCGACTCGCTCGATCGTCTGCGTTTGGCGTGGCCGGAGGTGGTCGGGGAAGGACCAGCATCACGATCGACTCCCGTCGCCGTCCGGAACGGCGTCCTGCGCGTGGAGGCGGTCGATGCGGCAACAGCGGAGGCACTCCGTTGGGCCGAGCGGCGTACGTGTCGAGCGGTGAGTGGGCTCCTCGCGCAGGTCGCTCACGACCAGGGCGGGAGAGCCGACCGTGTCGACGCACTCAACGTGACGATCCGTCGCCCCGGCCGCCGAGCGTCGGAGCCGTGGGGCCCGTAGGTGGTACGATGGCCGGACCCCTCCGGATCGATCGGTGGACCTGCCCACCCCGCCTGCCCACCTCTGCCCCGTCGAGCCTCCGCGGCGAACGGTCATCCACGGCAGACGATCCCGCGAATCGCGAACGGTGAAAGATCCTCACGTGAGTGACCACGACTCGTCGTACGGCGCCGATCAAATCCAGGTACTCGAAGGCCTCGAAGCCGTGCGGATGCGCCCGGGCATGTACATCGGTTCCACCGGACCGGCAGGCCTGCACCACATGGTGTACGAAGTCGTCGACAACTCGGTCGACGAGGCGATGGCCGGCCATTGCACACGCATCGAGGTCACGCTCCTTCCCGGCGAAACCGGTGACGGTTGCGAGGTGGTCGACGACGGGCGCGGCATCCCTGTCGACGCGATGTCGGGTCAGGACAACATGTCGGCGGCCGAGGTCGTGATGACGGTGTTGCACGCGGGTGGCAAGTTCGGCGGTGGGGGATACAAGGTCTCCGGAGGGTTGCACGGCGTGGGCATCTCGGTGGTCAATGCGTTGTCCAGCGCCGTCGAGGTCGAGATCGACCGCAAGGGGCATCGCCACGAGATGGCCTTAACGGCGGTCACCTCGTCACCCCGCTCCACGTCACGGGTCCGTCCCCGGGTGGACGGACGGGTACCACCACTCGGTTCTGGCCTGATCCGGCGGTGTTCGACGATGCACGTTTCCGGGCTCAGACCCTGCTCGAGCGGTTCCAGACCATGGCGTTCCTCAATGCAGGACTGGAGATCGCCTTCGCCGACAAACGCGACGATGCACACGATCCGGTGTCGTTTCGTTACGAGGGCGGGATCTCGGACTTCGTCCGGCACGTCAACGCCTCCAAGGAGGCACTCTTCTCCGAGGTCGGCTACTTCATCCAGGCCGAGGAGACCATGGAGGTCGAGGTCGCGCCAGTGGAACACCGGCTACAACCCCGACGGTCTCCATTCGTTCGCCAACGGCATCACCACCACCGAAGGGGGGATGCACGAGGAGGGCTTCAAGAAGGCCCTCACCAACACCGTCAACCGGTATGCGAAGGACAAGGGTCTGCTGAAGTCCTCCGACGGCAACCTGCAGGGTGAGGACATCCGTGAGGGCATGACCGCCATCGTCTCCGTCAAACTGCAGGATCCCCAGTTCGAAGGTCAGACGAAGAGCAAGCTGGGAAACGTGCCGATGCGTTCGCTCGTCGAGCGCGCCACCAACGAGCACCTTGCCGACTGGTTGGAGGAACATCCCTCGGAGGCGAAGCGAATCGTCCAGAAGGCGACGCAGGCCGCGCGGGCGCGCGAGGCCGCCCGCAACGCCCGCGAGGCCACGCGCCGCAAGTCGGCACTCGACGGTGCGGGCCTACCCGGCAAGCTGGCCGACTGCTCGTCGAACGAACCGCGTGACTGTGAGCTGTACATCGTCGAGGGCAACAGTGCAGGCGGATCGGCCAAGGACGCCCGTAACCCGGTGACCATGGCGATCCTTCCCATCCGTGGGAAGATCCTCAACGTCGAGCGCGCTCGGATCGACAAGGTCCTGAAGAACGCCGAGGTCACCACGCTCATCCAGGCCATCGGTGCCGGGGTAGGCGCCGAGTTCGACATCACCAAGGCCAGATACCACAAGGTCGTGATGCTCTGTGACGCCGACGTCGACGGCAGTCACATCCGGACCCTGTTGCTCACGTTCCTGTTCCGGCACATGCGACCACTGGTGGAGGAGGGCTTCGTCTACATCGCCCAACCGCCGTTGTATTCCACGAAGGTCGGCAGGGACACCATCTACCTCAAGGACGATCAGGCGAAGGCGGCGTTCCTTGCCGAACGACCCAACCACCGAGAGGAGTTCGCACGCCTCAAGGGACTGGGCGAGATGGACGCGGATGAACTGTGGGCCACGACGATGGACCCGGCGCGACGCACGTTGTTGCAAGTCAGCCTCGAGGAGGCACACATAGCGGACGAGGTCTGTTCGATCCTGATGGGCGAGGACGTCGAAAGCCGCAAGCACTTCATCCAGACCAATGCCCGCGATGTCCGGTTTCTCGACATCTGAGCCGACACGGGGCCTCAGAGAGACCCCGACGACAGGACTTCACCACTGATGGACGACTCCCCCGAGAACGCCGAGCCAACCGACGATCCCGGTGATTTCACCTCGGTCTCGTTGCGCGGTGGCACGATCGAGCCCATCGAGATCCAGACGGAGATGGAGCAGTCGTTCCTCGACTACGCGATGTCGGTCATCGTCAGTCGGGCGCTCCCCGATGTTCGTGATGGCCTCAAGCCGGTGCATCGACGGATCTTCTGGGCGATGCACGAGGGTGGACTGCGCCCGGATCGGCCTCACAAGAAGTGCGCGACCGTCGTGGGTGACGTGCTGGGCAAGTACCACCCCCACGGCGACCAGTCCGTGTATCACGCGCTCGTCCGCATGGGTCAGGACTTCTCGGTGCGTCATGTCCTGATCGACAAGCACGGGAACTTCGGATCACCGTCCGACGAGCCGGCCGCCTACCGCTACACCGAGTGTCGTTTGTCGTCGCTGGCCACCGACCTGCTCGCCAACATCGACGAGAACACCGTCGACATGACCCCGAACTTCGACGGCTCCACCGAGGAGCCAACCGTATTGCCGTCGCGCTTCCCCAACCTCCTGGTCAACGGGTCCCAAGGCATTGCCGTGGGTATGGCCACCAACATTCCTCCCCACAACCTGGGTGAGGTCATCGACGCCACCCTTCATCTGCTCGAACACCCCGACGCAACGGTGGACGACCTCATGGCCTTCGTGAAGGGTCCGGACTTCCCGACCGGTGGGGCGATCATGGGTCGCGCCGGCATCGTCGAGGCGTTTCGAACGGGCCGAGGGTCGGTGAAGATCCGCGCGAAGGCCGAGATCGTCCAAGGTCCGCGCGGCGAACAGATCGTGGTGTCGGAGATCCCGTACCAGACGTCGGTCGAAGCCATCGAGTCCCGCGCCGCCGAACTCGTGAACAGCCGTGAGATCGAGGGGATTCGGGCAATCCGGAACGGCTCGGCAAAGGGACGGATCGAGCTCGTCTTCGAACTCAAGCGCGACGCCCCGGCGCTGGTGATCCTCAACAACCTCTACAAGCACACGCCGATGCAATCGAGCTTCCCGGTCAACATGGTGGCGCTCGTGGACGGCGTGCCCCGGACGCTCAGCCTCCGCGACGCCCTGGCGCACTACATCGACCATCAGCGCGAAGTGATCCGTCGCCGCTCCGAGTACCGCCTCGACAAGGCGCGTCGTCGGGCGCACATCGTCGAAGGCCTGCTTCGAGCGCTCGATCTGATCGACGAGATCATCACCACCATCCGAGCATCGGATGACCGTGCAACGGCGCGCGACGCTCTCGGTGCCGAGCCGTTCTCCTTCTCCGACGAACAGGCCGAGTACATCCTGGACATGCAACTCGGCCAGCTCACGAGGCTCGGACGAGCTCGACTCGAGGAGGAGCTCGCGGCTCTGCGCGACACCATCGGGGAACTCGAGGCGATCCTCGGCGACGACGCAGTGCTCCGCGGTGTGATCGCCACCGAGATGACCGAGATCCGGGATCGGTTCGCCGACCGACGCCGTTCGCCGATCGAGTTCGATCCGGGCGACCTCGACGTCGAGGATCTCATCGACGACGAGGAGATCGTCGTCACGATGACGGCGGCCGGCTACATCAAGACGGTTGCGGCCGACGCGTTCCGGACCCAGGGTCGCGGCGGACGCGGCGTGTCGGGTACGAAGCTGAAGGACGACGACTACGTCACCGACATCATCCACTCCAGCGTTCACGCGTACCTGCTGTTCTTCTCCAACCTGGGTCGCGTCTACCGACTGAAGTGCTACAGGATCCCGATGATGGAGCGGACCGCACGCGGCACCGCCCTGGTCAACCTCCTGCAACTCCAGCCAGGCGAGAGGATCCAGACGGTCGTCGATACACGGGACTACGAGACGAACCGATACCTGTTCTTCGTAACGCGCAACGGCGTGGGGAAGAAGACCCTCTTCAACGCCTACGACTCCTCACGACAGTCCGGATTGATCGCGATCAACCTTCGCGACGACGACGAGCTCGTGACGGTGCTCGCGGCCAACGACGGCGACGAGATCCTGTGCGTCAGTCGTCGGGGACAGGGGATCCGTTTCGCCGAATCCGACGTGCGGCCGATGGGTCGCGACGCCACCGGGGTGCGGGCGATGAAGCTCCGCGAGGGTGACCGGGTGGTGTCCGCTGCCGTCGTCGACGAGGCGGCACACCTGTTGACCATCACCGACGGTGGTTACGGCAAACGCACCGATCCGCGGGCGTTCGGCGCGCAGGGACGCGGTGGCCAGGGCGTGCGGGCGATGCGCCTCCATGCCGACAAGGGCGAGGTCATTGCCTCGCACATGGTCGCCGAGGACGATCAGATCTTCCTGATCGCAGACTCGGGGGTGACGATCCGGGTGCCTGTCCGGGACATCTCCGAACAGGGGCGCGATGCGACCGGCGTCAAGGTGATGAACCTCGATGACGACGCCAAGGTCGTCGCCGTGGCACGTGTGCTGCAATCGGACGACCCGGAGGACGAGGAGCCGGACGGATAATTCGACGACGAGCCTGTTGATCCAGGCGACGGACCGACCCGATCACCGGATCCGGATCCCAACGCGACGCGTCTCGCGGCCTTTGCCGCTTCACGAACCCTCTCGGCGGAGTGCACACGATGTCGTCTCGATCTGCGTGCGGGCGCCACCACGGCGACAACCGTGACTCCGGAGCAGGATCCATCCTTCTCGTCGCGCTCTTGGTCGTGATCGCGGCCGTGCTGGCTGCGCTGGTGCAACTCGGAGGAGTCGGCATTCGACGAGCGAGGATCCAGGTGGTGGCGGATCTCGTCGCGCTTTCCGAGGCCGCCGCCCTTCCGGGAGGCTTCCACCCCGGCAGGAGCGTCGCCGGCCCGCTCGCCGAACGAAACGGAGCGACGTTGACGTCGGTCGCGGTGTCGGGAGAGACCGTCAGGATACGCGTCGCCGGCGGCGGCGAGGTGGCCACCGCGGCGGCATCACTCGAGGATGTCGCCGGGGAGGCCGACGACCCTCGGTAGGATCGCCGCTCGTGAGTCAGGGATCCACCCGAAAGGAAGCGGCCAACACCGAGTCGACCGCCACGGTGACGGTGGTGGACGCGACAACCGCCTCGGAGCTCGCGACGGGTGCCCCGGGCCGGTCGTCGACCATCGTTCGTCGGCGACCCTTTGGTCGATCCCAACGATTCGAAGCTCGTCGGGTGCGACGCGTGCTCCGCCACATAGACCCCTGGTCGGTGCTCAAGGTGGCGCTCGTGTTCTTCGTGTGCATGTGGCTGATGTCGTTGATCGCGTCGGCGATCGTGTGGGCGATCGCCACCGGTTCGGGCACCGTCGAGAAGGTCGAGAGCTTCGTGCGGACCCTCTGGGGGCCGAACTGGCGACTGAACGGCCGGTTCATCTTCCGGCAGGTCGGCTTGTTCGGCATCGTGATGGTGTTCGCGTCGACCCTTGTTTCGGTCGTGGCCACGGTGGCGTTCAACCTCATCTCGGATCTCGTTGGCGGGGTGTGGTTCAGCGTGATCGAGGAGGAGACCTCGCGAGAGGTGAGTTGAGTCCGACGCGACGCCTCGGTCTGATCGGGGTCGCGCACCGAGGTTCGGGTCCTGTAGCTTGTGGCCCGCCTCGGGGCTATAGCTCAGTCGGTTAGAGCGCACCCCTGATAAGGGTGAGGTCGCTGGTTCGATTCCAGCTAGCCCCACGGCCGTGTCCGTCCTACGACGACCCGGAGCGGCGACGAATCGGGTCTTCTCGCAGGTCCGGCGGCCCGGCGGAAGGAAGAATGCGTTGCGTGCGATTCGACGAGCGGTGGTCGCGATCGTGCTGGGCGTGCTCGGGGGAGTGGTGATCCGGTTGCGGGGCACCCGCGACACGCCCGAACTCGTCGGTGGGTGGCGGCCGTTGCGCGACGACGACCTTCGATGACGCCCCATCGGGTCGGAGTCGTCGGCAGTGGTCGGGTAGGGCGCGAAACCGCGCGGCTGCTCGTCCTCCACCCCGGCGATCACCGTATCCCGGTCGAGTTCCGGCGTGTCGATCGTCGTGCTGCAGTCGGCGAATCGCCCTACTCCGGGTCGGGCGGAATTCGTCGTCGTCGGGAACGGCGGAAGGATCTGGAGGGGCTCGACACCGTCGTCCTGTGCGGACCCCAGGACGTGCAGATGTTGCAGGCGGGTACCGCACTCGCCGCCGGGTGCAACGTCGTTGCTTGCGTGGATTCGTGGTCGGTCATCGAGGAACTGCGGACGTTGCACGACTTCGCCGCGGAGATGGGCCGAACGGTGGTGCTCAGCGTGGCGGCGTCGGTCGGCTGGGGGGTCATCCTCGCCGCTCACGGAGCCGACCTCGTCGGCTCCATCGACGAGGTCTCCGTGGCGTCGGTCGGTGTTGCCGGTCCCGAGTGCCGGGCGCGCCGAGTGCACGCCCTGCGTACCGAGGGACACGAGTGGGTCGACGGTCACTGGGAGTCGTCGGCCGCGTTCTCCGGAATCGAACTCGTGTGGTTCCCTCCGCCCATCGGAGCGGTCGACTGCACGCGCGGCGACCTCGCCGAGGTCCGACTCGTCCTGGACGCGGTGCCGCTCGCAGCGCGGGTCGTCGCCAAGGGTGCCGTCGCTCCCACAGGTCGCGTCGGTCGCCTGAAACGATCGAGGGACGCCGCGAGCCCTTCGGTCACCGTCGTCACGGTTTCGGGTTGCGTCGAGGCGAACGAGTGCTCGACGACCTATTCCGTGGTCGGCGACGCCGCCTTGTCGTCCGCCGTCCTCGCGGCGGAGGCGGTCGAACTCCTCTCGGGTGGGGTCGAAGGAGGAGTTCGAGGCCTTCTCGACCTGGCGTCGGCGGAACGGTGGCTCCGGGCGGGCCGTGCTGCCGGCTTGCGGCTGCTGGCCTTCGATCAGCCGAACTGATCGGCGGACTCGCAGGGTCGGGCCCCGGAGTGTCGAGGCTTCTACAGATTCTCGGACTCCTGCCGATACCTTCCCCGCAGCCGTCGACCACGATCGACGACCCCCGAAGCGGCCGATCCGGCCGGTCCGGTCAGCCGACGATTTCGCGCTCAAGGTTTAGTTGTGACGTGTCGATACCTTCCTCGACGTTGCGGAGGAGACACAGCACATGGCGAACATCGGTCGGTCCACGACTTCGGGGCACCCCAGCGGCCATCTGTCGAAGCTGATCGAGGACAACCTGGAACTCGTCAGCCACATCGTCTTCCAGGTGGCCTCGCACTTTCCGCGACATGTCGATCGCGATGAACTCGCCCGTGCCGGTGCACTCGGCCTCGTAGAGGCCGCACAGCGCTACGACGCCGAGAAGGGCGTCCCGTTCCAGCGGTTCGCCGCCCAGCGCATTCGTGGGGCGATCATCGACGCGGTGAGGGCGGCCGACTGGGCACCCCGATCGGTACGCAGCCTTTCCCGTCGCCTCGAGGCCACCGAGCAGCGACTGGCGTCGGAGTTGGGCCGGGCGCCGGGTATCGGCGAAGTCGCGGAGGAGATGGGCCTCAGCCGTGACGAGTTGCACCGCCTGCGCGATCGACTCTTCCGCTCCGTGATCCTCGCCTTCGATCACCTGGTCACCGACGGTCCCGACGAGGAGCTGACCCTGGTGGAGGTCCTCGAGGATGCCACCTCGGTGGAGCCCTGCAACGAACTCGAACGGCGGGCGCTCAATGCCTATCTCCGAGACGCGATCGCCCTGCTTCCGGAACGGCATCGCCTGGTGGTGGTCGGCTACTTCCTGCAGGACAAGACGTCGATGGAGCTGGCCAGGGTCCTCGGCGTGACCGAATCCCGTGTCAGTCAGATGCGCACCGAGGCGCTCGAGATGCTGAAGCGGGGGATCGAGGCACAGTACGAACCCGGCGACTCTGCTCCGGCATCGGGCCGCCAGGAGAAACGGCGCGCGCAGTACGCGACGGACCTTGGTGCGAGGCAGGGCTGGAAGGAGCGCGTGAGCGAATCGGCCAGCCTCGACGACGAGGTGCTCCTCGTCGATCTGATCGGCGCCTGAACCACGCGACGCATCCGGCATCGGGCCCGGTGCCAACGGTCGCGGGCACCCTGGTCGTGGGTCATCCGTTGAGGATGTCCAAGAGGGCGTCGTGGATAAGTCCGTTCGTCGCCACACAACTCGTTGGTTCCGCAGGCCGTGTTCCGTCGAGTTGGGTCAGCGTGCCGCCCGCCTCGGCGATCACCACCAAACACGGTGCAATGTCCCAGAAGTGAATCGCCGGGTCGACCATCGCCTGGATCCGTCCGGACGCGACCAGCAGATAGCCGTAACCGTCGCCCCACGTTCTCATTCGCATTCCGGACCGACGGACGCGGTCCAACATGTCGCCGTCCCAGTGCTCGTAGGCCGAGGCACTGATCACACCGCCGACCGGATCGTCCCGGTCCGACACCGAGCAACGAAGTCCGTTGAGGTAGCACCCCAGTCCGCGTCCGGCCCAGATCATCTCGCCGAGTGCCGGAACGTTGATGACGCCGATCGCCGGTCCGTGCTCATCCTCGAGGTAGAGCAGGTTCGTGTAGAGCGCTACTCCGTGCGTGAACGACACGGTGCCGTCGATCGGGTCGATCACCCAACGCCTGCTCGAGGTACCTGGCCGAACTCCGTTCTCCTCGCCCAACACCGTGTCGTCGGGATGTCGCGCGGTAATCAGGTCTCGCATCATCTGTTCCGCACCGCGGTCGACCGCCGTGACCGGGGATCCGTCGGCCTTCGAGATGATCTCCAGCTCCGCCGCCTTGAAGTAGGTCTGCGTGAATTCGCCGGCTCGTCGCACCGTCTCTACCGCGAACTCGAGGTCCGCAGCATCGGCAGGGGGCGCGGGCATGTCGCGGTGGGTCGTCATGGCCCCATCATGGTCCATCGGTCCGGCCGTACGGCCCACCCGCTCGGTCGTTCGACACGTCGTGGAGCGACAAGCTCAGCGTCGGACTCGTGTGGGTCGATACTCAGGACAACCCGTCGAGACGACCGGAGGCCGGCCATGGGCAGCGAGGGCACGGAAGCCACCGCCTATCTCAGCACCGTCTGCACACGCTGCGGTGACCTGGAACTGCCCCTGGGGCGTGTACTGCTCCGAGTCCACGACGAGTCGGCTACCGCCGAATGTGTCATCCGCTGCCCCACGTGTCGGTCGCGGTTCACCAAGGCCTGTAACAACGAGATGGCACTGGCGTTGCTCAATGCGGGTATCGCCGTGTCGGTGTGGCCGACCGAGCAGCACTCGGTGAATCCCCGACGCCTGACGTGGAGCGAGGTGGATCGGGCGGTTGCGTCCATCTACGACGACTGCCGATGGAAGGCCGCACTCGAGGCCATCTGATCCGGGGGATTAATCCCGATAAGATCAGTCGGGATTCCTGCTAGTGTGAGTGTATGACCGACTCGTCCGCTCCGACCACCTCGGCAACCCGTCACTGGTTCTCTTTCCCCGACCCGGTGAACGAGGTCTCGGCGAGGCTCGTCGCCGCCGGGGTCGTCGTCCTGTGCACGACGTTGTTGGTGACGGGCTGGTATTGGCTGACCGCCGTACTGGCCTACGGGTTCCTCGCCCGGGTGCTCACGGGTCCACGATTGAGTCCGCTCGGCCGCGCCGTCACCGGGATCGTCACGCCGAGGTTGTCGCTCGATCCACGATGGACACCCGGTCCCCCGAAGCGATTCGCGCAGGGGATCGGAGCCACGCTGTCCACGGCGGCGGCGCTCGTCTGGTTCGGGCTGGGTGCCGCGGTTCCGACCGTCGTCCTCGTCAGCATGATCCTGATCGCGGCGAGCCTCGAGGCGGCTTTCGGCTTCTGCCTCGGTTGCCGGATCTTCGCGTTGTTGATGAGGATCGGTGTGGTCCCGGAGTCGGCGTGCGAGGCGTGCAACAACCTCGACCTTCGCCGGGCCTGAACGGTCCGACGTTGAGCTCGGTGTCAACGCCGGGGCAATTCGTGTCGCGTGTGGCTGCGAGGAGGTCTCGATGATCGTCGCCGCGGTCCAGAGCGATGTCGCACCGACGGTGGCCGAGACGTTGGCGACGGTTTCGTCGGCCGCGGCCGCCGCGGCCGAACGAGGGGCGAACCTCATCGTGCTCCCCGAGATGTTCGCCACCGGTTATCACGTCGACCCGCGCGAGCTCGGTATCGGCGCGGAGGGGGCGGGCCGTTTCCTCGAGGAGACCGCGACCGACCTGGGGGTCTGGTTGATGGGGTCCCATGCCGCCCTGTCGTCGACGCCCGGATCGGGCGACTCCGCCAGGGTCCGCAATCGATTGACCGTGGCCGGGCCCAACGGCGAACGGTTTCACTACGACAAGCGTCACCTCTTCACGTATGCGTCGGAGCACCTGGGCTACGAGGCGGGAGGGCCCACGCTCTCGATCGTCGTGGACGGCGTTCGGATCACTCCGTCCATCTGCTACGACCTGCGTTTCGCGGACGACTTCTGGGCCTCCGGACCCGAAACCGATCTCTTCGTCGTGGTGGCGAACTGGCCGATCGATCGGCAGGACCACTGGTCCACCCTGCTCACCGCGAGAGCCGTCGAGAACCAGTGCTATGTCATGGGCGTCAACCGGGTCGGGCGGGCCGGAGACCTGGAGTACCAGGGCGGTTCGTGTGTGATCGATCCCCACGGCCGGTTGCTCGCCGAGGTGGACGGTCCGTGGGCTGGGACGGCTCTGGCGGCGATCGACGAGAAGGAGGTCGCGGCCGAGCGGGCGCGCTATCCGTTTCTGGACGATCGACGATGACCGGCTGGGTCGATCAGCCCCGCGGTCTCGCGTCGCTGCGAACCTGTAGCCGAAGGAGGCGGAAGCCCCGTTGCTCGCGCAACCGGGTCGGAAGCTCAGCCTGCCGGGGTACGATCGTGGCGGTCGTACCTGGGTAGGAGGGGACTTCTCGAGCCATGACCGGGTCCCCCGAAGTGACCGCGCCGCGCGACTCGCCCGACGGCGCCGCGTCGCGCCATCGCGGCTCACGGCCGCGCGGCGCCACACCGGCCCAGGAGCGCGAGGTGCTGGCAATCGCATGCGTCGGCGCATTGGCGGCCGTGCTGACCAGCGGCGCTCCCACCGGCATCTGGTTCCTGGACGGCATCTATCGGGCGCTGTTCGTCGTGGTGTTGACCTACGCCGGATCCAGGGCCCGTCGATGGGGCCTCATCCTCGCGTCCGCCGTCGCTGCCGCCGGCTCGCTCGGGATCGGCCTCCTGATCGCCTTCGTGGCCTTTGCGACCGCCGTCGCTCTCGTGGGTGCCAACCGACGAAACCGAGTGGCGGGCGCGCTGGTCGGGGCGCTCACCGCGTTGGCGCTACTACGTCTCCAGATCCACTTGTTCGACGGTCTGAGCGCGTTGGTGGCCGCGGTCGCCGCCTCGGTGCTGGTCGGGTCCACATGGAAGGTCCTCCATCGTTCGACGAAGCGGATGGCTGTGTTGCTGGTGTCCGCGTCGTTGGGTGTGTTGCTGGTCGGTGCCGCGATCTCGCTCTCGCTCGCTCTGACCCAGGGGCGGCGGCTGCAGAGCGCCGCCACGACCACCCAGCAGGCCGTCGACCAGGTGCGGAAGGGTCACAACGACGATGCGGCGTCCCTCTTCGCCGACGCCGGAACCGAGTTCGCCGCGGTGGAGGACACCACCTCGGCGTGGTGGTCGTTTCCAGCTCGCCTACTGCCAGGTGCCGCGCACAATCTCCGTGCGGTCTCGACGATCTCGTCGGTGGGCCGTCGCCTCACCGACTCCGCCGCCGATCTCGCTGCGAACGTGAGCTACGACCGGCTGCGTCGCTCCGACGGCGGGATCGATCTCGACCGCGTCAAGGAATACGCACCACGGGTCGCCGATGCCGATCGCGTGATCCAGGGCTCGCTCACCGACGTGGATGCCGTCGACTCCCCGTGGCTGCTTCCTCAACTCTCGTCGCGCCTGCAGGAGTTCAACCGGCGTGTTTCGCAACTGGCCGACGAGACCGAGCTCGCCGACGTCGCGCTTGCCGCGGCACCGGGCCTGCTCGGTTCGGAGACACCGCGCGTCTACCTCGTGTTGTTGGGTAACCCTGCCGAGGCGCGCGACCTCGGCGGCCACATCGGAAACTGGGCGCAAGTCACCGTCTCGAAGGGGCGGATGACGGTCGACAGGGTCGGCCTGCCCGGTGACCTGACCAATCCGTCGCTCGAGGCGGCCGTTGCCGAGGATGCCGATGTGCCGGCCAGCACCCTTGCGCTCCAACCGGCGGTGTTCCCGCAGAACTGGGGAGCGTCGTTGGACTTCGGATTCGACGCACAGCTCTCCTCGAGGTTGTACAAGGCGAAGACGCAGACGCAGGTCGACGGTGTCATCTATGCCGATCCATACGCGATGAAGGCGTTGCTGGCGTCGACCGGACCGATCACGGTGGAGGGTCTGAGCAAACCGATCTCCGCGGACGACGCCGTCACCTTCCTTACGCGCGACCAGTACTCGGCGTTCACCACCGGTACGGCTGCCGACAAGGCCGTCACCGACCTCGTCGACACAGCGCTCTCCCGCTTCGCCGAACAGACGCTGCCCAGTCCGAAGGATCTGGGAGATCGCTTCGCGCCGTTGGTCAAGGCCGGTCGATTGCGGATGATCACATTCCATCCCAGCGATGCAGCACTGCTTGGGCGGACGGGCCTTTCGAACCGACTCGTCCGTCGTGACGGCGAGGACCTCGTGGCGGTCGTCTCC
Organism: Microthrixaceae bacterium; assembly: GCA_041394325.1. Taxonomy (GTDB): domain Bacteria; phylum Actinomycetota; class Acidimicrobiia; order Acidimicrobiales; family Microtrichaceae; genus JAWKIJ01. The sequence goes on along the minus strand of JAWKIJ010000001.1, from coordinate 938,929 downwards.
CGAAACGCGAATCCCTCCAAGATCGACGCCTACATGCGGCGGAGTTCCAGGGTGAACGTGCAATGGGATCCCGCGTCGGGGACGGTCGAGTCCGACGTGACCGTCACCGTGACGAACACCGCGCCCGAGTCGGGTCTGCCTGCAGTGGTGCTCGACAACTCCTTCGGGTTGCCGGACGGGACGAACGTGTCGGATCTGGCACTGATCACACCGTTCGAGGTGGAGTCGGTCGACCTGGACGGGGCAGAGGTGGCGGTGAATCCTCAACAGGAGGGTGGGTTGTGGCGGCACACGGTTCGCCTCCAGGTACCTCCGGGGGCCACACAGCGGCTCACCTTCCATCTCAGCGGCGCGGTCACACCCGGTCGCCAATACCGTGTACGGGTCGGCACGCAGCCGCTCCTGTCCCCGAATCCTACGACGGTACGGGTTCGCACCCGTACCGGCACCATGGTCGGCGGCACCGGAATTCGTGTGGACGGTTCGGCCGCGGAGGCCACGCTCCGAGGGATCGGCACGACCGTTGTGACACTTCGAGTGGATTTCTGACGAATGAGATGTAACATCACTGTTTCTTCTCTGGACAGGGCCGACCTGTTCCGGCGAAGATGAACGCAGACTCGTTGGCGTCACTGGGCGTATCGAGAGGGAAATTGGGGTTGCACATGAGGACGAAGCGCAGGACCCGCCTATTCGTCGCGGCGTTGGCGGCCGTGTTCGCCGTCGCGTTCGTGGCACCGACCGCTGCATCGGCGCAGACCGGCAACGAATCGGCGCGCCACCATCACCACCATGACCACGGCAACGACAACGGAAGCTGTCGCCGGTACATCCCCCGATTCGTCGCGATCAGCCGACCCCGCGTCGCGGCCGGCCAGTCGGTCACCCTGGCGGGTGTCGCCTATCCAGGCGACACGGTGACCGTCCAGATCGGTGCGCCGGGCGGTCCGGTCACGTTGGGAACCGCAACGGCCAACGTGTTCGGCATCTTCGCCTTGTCCATCACGATCCCTGCCTCGCTGCCCAACGGCACGTATCAGATCTTCGTCATCTCCCCCAACTGCCCGACACCCGCGACGGTGTCGATCCGGGTCGGTCACCCGGCCGGCTTCTGCTGGGGTTTCGCGACCCGCCGGGCCGAACGTGGCGACACGGTGAACTGGCGACTCCTCGGTCGGCTTCGCGGTAGCGGGCATCTGACCGTCGATCTCGTGCCACTGAGTGGTGGCCCGGCCGTCACCGTCTTCAGCGGGAGCTACCCGCATTCGAATCGAGTGTCGTTCCAGGTTCCGAACACCCTTTCCAATGGCCGTTACGCAATCGCCGAGACCAGCAGGAACTGGTTCGGTGTCACCGTGACGTCTACGTGTGGCCGACTCGTGGTCCGTGGCAGTGGTGGTCCGACGTCCACGACCACCACACCGACCACGGTCGCGCCCAGCACTTCGGCACCGACCACGGTCGCGCCCAGCACTTCGGCACCGACCACGGTCGCGCCCAGCACATCCACACCGAGCGGGCAGATCTGTCCCGTCCCTTCGGCGACCTTCGACGGTACGAAGCTGATCAAGTTCGACGGCTACAACCCCGAGGTCGCCTACTCGAACACGGTTGCGGTGAACATTCCTGCCGGCACCTACCAGGTGACGGCGACTGCGGCGGAGTCCTACCCGAGTCGAATCTGGGCAACCCAGACCTCGGAGATCTTCGAACTTCAGTTCCTGGATGCGTCAGGCAACGTGATCGCCACTTCTGATCCGACCCACGATCTACAGGATGGCGTCGCCAGCGCGACGTGGTCCGGCTCGGTCGGTACCGTCACGTTGGCGAGTACCGCCACCGGCGTCCGCGCCCACCACCGACCCGACCTCATCCCCGGACCGCCCGAGGGCATCGCCAACAGTGTCGTACCGATCGGCTTCACGGTGTGCGGCAACGCGTCGGTCGGCTCGAGTTCGGTCGCTCCCTCCACCGCGGCGCCGACGACCACACCGCTGGTCGAGAGCGTTGACACCGGAAACACCGGCAACACGGCCCAGCCGGTCGTGATGTACACACCGCCCACAAGCTCGGCGACACCGACCGGCGTGCTCGGCGCCGACGTCGAGCGTGGTGTGAGTTCCGTGGGGAGCACGGGAACGAGCGGCACGTCGAGCACCGGCAGCCGGGTGCTCGGCACGACCGTGTCGTCGGGTTCCTCGCTGGCGACCACGGGTTCGTCGGTCCGACCCCTGATCATCCTGGGTATCGCCTTGCTCGCGGGTGGTGCGCTGATGGTGCAGAGCGGTCAGCACCACCGTCGTCGCACAGCCCGGCGCTGATCCGTCGGCGCGATGAGCGCCGGGGAGCCATCGACTGAGACCGGCACCGCGGGAGTCCTCACCCGCGACGTCGGTCTCGTCGCGATCAGCCTCGATCGACCAATCGACGCCCGGGAGGTCGATGAGCTGGTCCATCGCGGTATCGGTGCAGTGGAGGTGCGTCTCGATCTCTTCGAGCCGCTCGACGTCGCCGCTATCGACGCGACGCTGTCCGCGCTCTCCGCGGTTCCGGTGATCACGACCGTCCGGAGCGCCGCCGAGGGCGGGCGCTGGACCGACGACGACGCCAGCCGTGCGAGGTTGTACCGAGCGGTGCTCGACCGAACCACGTGGATCGACCTGGAGCTAGCCGACGCGGCGGCGTACCGGGCCGTCATCGCGGACGCCCAACGCACGGGCGTCGGAGTGATCCTCTCGTTCCATGATTTCGAGACAACGCCGTCCACGATGGCGCTTGATGAGCTCGCAACCCGAGCAGCCACCTTCGGGGCGGATGTGGTCAAAGTGGCGACGAGAACGGACACGGCAGAGGACCTGGCCGCCCTTGTCGCGTTCACCATCGCGCGGCGGTCGATCGACGTGATCGCCGTGGGGATGGGGACGTTTGGTCCGATGTCGCGGGTGATGCTTCCGTTGATGGGCTCGAAGGTCACCTTTGCGGCCACCGATCGTTGTTCGGTGCCGGGTCAACTCGGACTCGACGACACGGTCGAGCTCATGACGCGGCTGGCCACGGCCAACTCGCCGCAAACGTAGACCGCGCGACCGGAGGGATCCTCCGTCGCCAGTTGCCCAGGCCGTGGAGCCGCCCGGTACTCGCTCATGATGGGGCGTACTTCGACCCGACCCCGAAGAGTTCGGCGTGGAACTCGCGAACCACCCGGGTGATCTCCGCGCATGCGTCGTCCGCGAATGCCTCGATGTCGTGCGCTCCAGCGAGGAAGCGAACGTGGCGAGGCCTCTGCTCGATGACGTTTCGGTACGGCAGCAGCACGCCGGGTGAGGGGTGCTCGTCATCGATCAGACGCTCGGGTGGGAGACGGACGGTGCGAACCGTGAAGGGAAGCACCGTGGAGCGGATCCGCCGGTTCAGCTCGCCGTGGCTGCCGGCCGCGACGATCTCTCCGACGAGCTGGGCCAGGGTCTCAGCGGCGGAGGCTCTTCCGCTCCGACGGAACCAGACACGTGAGCGGTCGTCGAGCATCCACCTGAGGTGCGTGATGGCGTGGTTGCCGATCAGCCCGGGCGGGAGGATCTTGCGGAAGTAGACCTCGCGATCCGCGGGTGACGCGCCAGCGAGGTCTACGCGGCGCTCGACGGTCCGCTCCGCCCACCGCAAGAGCGGACCGACCTTGTCCGCGGAGCGGCGGTTCTGGACCATGTCCGCGACGTCGCGGCGGTGGTCGTCGCTCAGTCCGAGCCAGGCGTCATAGTCATCGGGATCGGGACAGTCGCGCAGGTCGCGCAGGAGCTGCCGTTCATGGGCGCGTTCGCGTCCGTGGATGTGGGCACGCATCGATCGGGCACCCTTGCGGGCGGTCGACGGCAGCACGGACCGCGCCATGTCGCGGGCCTTCTCGTTGTGGTTGCGCACGGGGCCCTCCTTGGGAGGGCCGGTGGGAGCCCGTGGACGGGCTCACTCGGTCACCGGCTCAATGCCTTCGCATGCAGTCACCTCGCTGGACGTCGTCGGGTTGGTTCCCGAATTTGGAACCGATGATCATGACACGGCAGGTGCCCATGGTCCAGAACTTTGTGCATCAGGTTGGGCCGCCATCGGGCGACCTCGACCCCGTGCCGAGAACGCCGAGGACCTCGATCGACAGGACCCCGACCGAAGCTGGGGTCCGATTGGACGCTTTGAGGCGGCTGCGCAGGCAACTCGACGGAGACGAGAAGACCTCCAGCGGGACATGGCGCGCGAGATTGCTGGAGGGACCGCTGCTCATGATGACGCAGGAGGAGTTCATGGACGTGTTGGCGATGAGACGCCAGGGCATGTCGTACGTGGAGATCGGCGAGGGGCTGGGCTGTCACCCGGCGACGATCGCGAAGTGGGTCAAGGCCAGCGGCCCGCCACCGGCTCGCGCCGTGGCTGATGGGATCTTGCCTGCGGGAAGGTCATCGAGGCTGTTCGTGACGAGCAGGGTCGCCTTCGTCGCGATGGCTGCTGCCAGGACATGGCGATCGTCGGGATCGGGAAGGTCGTGATCCTCGATGCCGTCCGCGTAGCCGGTGACCATCGCTGCGGGCAGCGCGGTCGTCATGGGCAGACGAGTGCGTGCAAGTTGCGCCGCACTCAGATCGGGCCGGTCCCCGATCAGGTTCCTGAAGCACTCGTCGAGGATCCGCTCGCTCCAGCGCGCCTGGTACAGGCCCGCCGGATCGAGGCGGATCAGCAGGTCCCGCAGGCGCGCGGGGTACAGCACGTTGGCGTCGAGCAACGCCACCGGACGGGTCACGTGGTCAGTAGATCCCGAGCTCTTGGGCTTCAGCGGCGAGCGCCCTCACCGCGTCGAGTCGGCGCGCCTGGTCGATCTCGCGGTAGAGGAGAACATCGCACAGCTTCAGCCGACGACGAGCACCGACCTTGCGGGAAGGGATCTCGCCTCGGTCGACGAGCCCGACGAGATACGGACGCGAGACGTTGAGCAGATCGGCGGCCTGTTGGGTGGTGATCTCCTCGTCATGGGCGATCACTCGCACGGCCTCGCCTCGGCGCGCATGGTCGAGCACCTCGGCCAGCACTCGCACGACGGACTCCGGTACCTCGACCGGCTCGCCCTTGCCGCGACGGGGCACCACGACAACTCGACCTTTTCCGAGCGCGCTCGCTGCAGCATCCGCTTGCTCTACCTCAGACTGGATGCCCACGCCGCCACCTCCCTCTACTGAGCGAAATGAACGAAACCAACGAAGTGAGTGTAGCGAGGAGCCGGCCGCGTCGGCACTGGTTTCCTGGCAGGCGAGATGCCGTTCCGTGCTGTCGAGAATCGTCCCGCGGCGGGCCGTCCCAGCGGGTCCGTTAGAAGTGGCGCCCATCCGGATGCGGGAGAGGCGGCTCCCGATCACGAGAACTGCCTGTCAACGGCCTTTTGGCCGGCGCGCTCGGAGGGACTCGAACCCCCAACCTTCTGATCCGTAGTCAGATGCTCTATCCAATTGAGCTACGAGCGCAGCGCCGGTCCAGGCTAGTCGACCGGATCAGCTCGAACAGTCTGTACAAACGACGGTGCGGTGCACCGGAGGCACACCGCACCGTCGTTCCGTGAGGTTGAACTGGCCGAGGCGATCCGTCAGAGACGACGACCGCACACCGGCCACGGGCTGCGGCCACGGCTGGTGTACAGCGCTCGTGCCATCGCATCCTGCACCGCGGCCGGTGCAGCCGATGGCGAGACGCCGACGTACTCGGGCAGCACGCTCCGCGCGACCCCGTTCCACGTCCGCTGATCGAACTGGTAGAGACCCCTGTAGGCGCCGCTGGCGGAGACGGCTCGGGGATTGCCGCCCGATTCGCAGGCCGCGAGACGGCGGAGTTGGGCGTCGCTCAGCGATCCGGTGTTCGCTGCGGCAAGTCGAGCGTGGCGGGCGTGGACCTGTGCGGTGAATGCCGCTTGCTGCTCGGGGGTGCAGGCACCGAGTGCCACGGTCAGGGTCAGTGCGAGTACCACGCCCAGGCGCGTGCGAGTACGGGTCGATCTCATCTGGAGCTCCTTCATCCGATCCGGAGACCGGTCGTGTCGTGCGGCAGGCGCAGGGCTGAGGAAGCTCCCGATACGAATGCGCGGACGACAGTCCTATGTCATTGCTGTGACAGAGTATGACCGAGATCGCAATCAAAACGCAACATTCCGTCACGTGTCTGACGTCACATCGTCATCTTCGGTCGACTGCACCCGTTGACGGGCACACCGGGTCGACCCACTGCATCAAGAGCGCAGGGTGTCGATTGCTCAGACCCGCCGATGGATGGGTTGGGCAGGCAGCCCCGACATAACTCGATCGGTCAGGGCCGGGGCTCGAACCTGGAGCACCTGGCGGAGAGGGTGGGATTCGAACCCACGGACCACCTCGCGGCAGTCACCTCCTTAGCAGGGAGGCCCGTTCGACCGGACTCCGGCACCTCTCCAGGTCGGATCATCATAGGAGCGCGGTCCAGGGGTGCCGACCCGTTCCTCAACGAAAGGTCGAGAGCGCGGCAAGGACGACGATCAGGAGCGTGACACCCAGCAGGAGCATGGCGGTCGCGAACGGCGGATGACGCGGACGGTCACCCGTCGGTTCGTCCCGCTGGCCAAGTGGTCGGTCACTCATGGTCGTCCATTCTGTGACCACCGTCGGCCGGCGCGCGCCGCGGAGCACGACGGCGATACGGCCCGGCGGTGGATGCGCGCGTTGCTCGACCGCCGAGTGCCGTCGACCGCTTGCTTCGGCGGCTCCGACGAGATCGCCGATCCCGAAGCTCGGCGGCCATCGGCTCCGACTCGACGACGGAACTCAGAAGGAGGCATGGTGCCGGTGGTGTTCGCTGCGCTGACAGTGCTCGTCGCGATTGGTGGAACATTGCAATTGCACGGGTTCCACCCGGCGGAAGGAGGGGGATTCGAACCCCCGGGGGCTTGCACCCCAACGGTTTTCAAGACCGTCGCAATCGTCCGCTCTGCCATCCTTCCGGCGGCGACGCTAGCGGCATGGCCCTCTCGTGTTCGGTGGGTGAGCGGGCCTCCGGGAGCCCCTCACGCGGGCGCCCGGTTGTCAGCCGGACATCTCGATCTGGTCGCGGAGTTCGTCCAGCCACTTTCCGGCGGCCTCCGCTGCCGCGGAGGTCTCGGTTCGCACACGGGCACCCGCGGCGTCGCCCGCGGGGTAGGAGCCCAGGAACTTGACGTCCTGTTTCACCTTCAAAGAGCGGAGGCAGTCGGCCATTACCTCGTCGGCAACATGGCCCTCAGCGTCGATCAGAAAGCAGTAGTCGCCGAGCGACGTGCGTGTCGGCCGTGACAGGAGCAGCGACAGGTTGATGCCCCTCGCCGCGAACTCCTGGAGGATCCCGAGCAGCGAGCCCGGTGCGTCGGCACGTTGGAATACCACCAGCGAGGTCTTGTCGTGACCCGTCGGCGCGGGGATCCCGCGGCGCGCCACCAGGGCGAAGCGGGTGGCGTTCTCGGGATGGTCCTCGATGTCGCGGGCGAGTACGTCGAGGCCGTACACCTCCGCTGCCCGCAGGTTCGCTATGGCAGCCACACCCTCGCCCGATGATCGAGCGACCAACTCCGCCGCGGCCGATGTGGAGGTCGCGGGCTCCAGGACTGCATCCGGGGCGTGGGCCCGGAGCCAGGTCCTGCACTGCGCGTACGCGTGGGGAAACGACGCGATCGTCCGAACCGTCGACAACTCGGTACCCGGAGCCGCCAGCAGGTTCATCTCGACCGACATCACCACCTCGCGTTGGATCAGCAGGTCGACGTCGAACGCCAACGTGTCGGTCGTGATGTTGACGGTTCCTTCGATCGCGTTCTCCACGGCGACGAAGCCGTAATCAAGCGATCCCTCCGCAACTGCATGCAACAGATCGGCGAACGAGTCGAAGCCCTCCCGTTCGGCCGCGGCCAGATCGGGCTCGCTCAGCAGCGCCTGCTCGGTGAACGTGCCGGCGGGTCCCAAGAAGCCGATCGACGCGGTGGGCGGAACGTGGATGGTCACCTCCGAAAGGTACCGGCGGTCCGGCCCCCCACCGCGGCCGATAGCGTGGCCGGACGCGGTTTCGCCGCGAAACGCCGCCGTGACGGGCCGACCGACGAGGAGGAGTCGCCTCGATGACCGAGCTGTACTTCCGCCAACTGCTCGCCGGGAGGGACTTCGCGTCGACCGACCCGGTGGCCCGGCAGATGGTGAACTTCAGCTACCTGGTGGGCGACCGCTCCACGGGGCAGTGCGTCGTCGTCGACCCCGCGTACGACGTCGCCGGCCTGGTCGGGCTCGCGGCGGCCGACGACATGTCGATCACCGGCGCGCTGGTCACCCACTATCACGCGGACCATTGCGGTGGTGACCTCATGGGCTATCCCGTCGAGGGCATCGAACGGCTGCTCGACCTCGACCCCGTACCGATCCACATCCAGCGCGACGAGCTTCCGTGGATCACCCGGACTACGTCGTGCACCGAAGCGGACTTCGCCGTCCACGACTCGGGCGAGCGCGTGACCGTCGGCGGGATCGACATCGAGCTCATCGCCACCCCGGGCCACACACCGGGCTCGCAGTGTTTCCTGGTGTCGGACCGCCTCGTCGCAGGCGACACCCTCTTCCTCGAGGGCTGCGGTCGCACCGACCTGCCCGGAGGCGATCCCGAACAGCTCTACTACAGCCTCACCCAGCGCCTCGCGAAGGTTCCCGACACGGCGGTCCTGTACCCGGGGCACCTGTACTCGTCGGAACCGTCGGCCCCGATGGGTGAGACGCGTCGACACAACTTCGTGTTCAAACCCGGAAGCGTCGAGCAGTGGATGACGATGTTCGGTCCGGGTTGAACCCGGGCCCCGTTCCTCGGGGATGGAACGAGACCCGCCCACCGCGTTGGCTGCCCAGGGCGGTGATCGTCGCGATGCTGGGCGTCGCGGGTTTCATGTTGGGTCGGTCGATCGTCGCGCAACTGCGAGACCTGTTGACCATCCTGTTCGCGGCGTTGTTCCTGTCCTTCGCGGTCGAGCCCGCCGTGGACTGGCTCGCCGAGCGCGGATGGCGCCGGGGAGTGGCCACCGGGCTCGTGTTCCTGGGCATCCTCGTCGTTGCATCCCTGTTGGTCTGGGCGGTGGTGGGCCTGGTCGTCGACCAGTTCCGCACCCTCATCGACGACGCGCCGCGTCTCATCCAGAACGCGACCCGCTGGCTCAACCGCCGTTTCGACGTGAAGATCACCACCGACGGCATCGTCGAGCAGCTCAAGCGCTATCAAGGCGATCTGGCGTCGACCGCCGGAGGTATCGGTGGACAGGTGCTGTCGGTCACCGGCTCGGTGGTGGGCGCGGTGTTCAACCTGTTCACCGTGGGGCTGTTCTCGTTCTACCTGATCGCAGACGGGCCGAAGCTGCGACGATCACTCTGCTCGGTGTTGCCCCGGGACCGACAGGTACAGGTGTTGGACCTGTGGGAACTGGCGATCCAGAAGACAGGTGGATACCTCTATTCGCGGTTGCTGCTGGCCGCCGCATCGACGCTCACGAGCTGGCTGGTCCTGGCCGTCGTCGGCGTGCCCTCACCGCTCCCGCTCGCCCTGTGGATGGGGATCGTCTCACAGTTCGTCCCGGTGGTCGGCACCTATATCGGCGGAGCCCTCCCGCTGCTGATCGCGTTGACCCACGAGGCGAAGTCCGCGATCGCCGTGTTGATCTTCCTCGCGGTCTACCAGCAGGTCGAGAACTACCTGCTCGCACCGCGGGTCTCCGCCAAGACGATGGAGATGCACCCGGCGGTGGCGTTCGGCGCGGCGATCGCCGGTGCCAGCCTGATGGGTCCGGTCGGGGCGTTGCTCGCGTTGCCGGTCGCGGCGATCATCCAGGCGTTCGTGTCGTCGTACCTCGAACGCCACGAGGTCGTCGACAACGATCTGGTGACCACCGAATCCGAAGGCCCGGGTGACGCGGAGGCCGGAGCGGAAGCAGTCGCCGACGCGGGTCAGGACGGGGGCCGGGCGAGTGAGCCTCAGGAGTCGGCCGAAGCAGGCGGTCGGAAGAACGCGACCAGCTGAGCGGTCCCGGCGGCCAAGCCGCCGACCGCGGAGATCAACAAACCCACCCACCCGTCGAGGTGTGTGTCCACATCGAGCGCGTGGTCCAGCGAGAAGCGGCCCGGCCCGATCGTGGCGACGCCGATGGCCACGATGGCGAGCACGAAGTTGTACTCCCATCCGCTCGCGACGATGAAGAAGCCGTTCTTTCGGTGGACCGTCCACGCGGCGACGAGCATCAACGCGCAGAAGCCTGCTGAAGCGACCGAGGTGAGTAGGCCCGCCGCGAAGAGCAGACCGGCCCCGACCTCGGTGGAGGCGGCGGCCAACGCATGCACCTTTCCCGGTTTCATCCCGATGGAGTCGAACCAGTTCGCGGTGCCCGGGAGCCGGCCTCCCCGAAAGAACTTGCCGTAGCCGTGCGCCGCAATGGTCACACCGAGAGCCACTCGGAGGATCAGGAGACCAACGCTCGCCGTGGTCAGGGCGGCGATCGAGTCTTCGTGGACGAGGTAGGTGGCGGGTGTGGTCGAGATCAACATCAATTGGGGCACGGCCTCGGACGCTAGCGGAGCATCCGCGTCCCTTCACCGGCCGGCGACGACGTGTGCCCGGTGCTTCGTGAGTCGCTTGCCGGTTCGGCGATCGGGAGGGATTCTGGACGGAGATAGGTCGTATCGATAGGATCGATGCGACACAAATGCCTCCAGCACCGGTGTCCGGAGGGGATGGTCATGGGTGACCGAGAACGCTCACACGGGGTGTCCGGTCCGCGGGGTTCCGTGGATCGGAGACGCTTCATCCGCACGTCACTGCTCGCCGGCGGTGGGGTCGTCGCCACCGCCTCGACCTGTCAACCACCTGTCTCGCCCCCTTCGAGTACCACTACCACCGTCGCGACCCCGACCACACAACCTCCACCGACTCCACCGATCGGAACCGGACGGTTCGGCTACAACCTCTACGACTCCCAACTCGTGAGCCCGGAGCATTTGAACTTTCTGGCGAGCGGTGAGGCGCCCACCGTCATCCGTTGGCTGCTCGCATGGGATCGCTATCACCTGCTCGATCGTGCGGCCCAACAGCCCTACACCGGGTCGATCCCGAATCCTCCCAACTGGGAGACGCTCGACGGCGGGGCCTACGCCCGGTTCTTCGACCGGTGCATGCCGACAGCGGACAACCCGCGGGGAATCATGTTGGTCGTCCAGTTGCAGTGCAAGGACGGCCGCCATTGGGCGGGTGACAATCCGGGCGACGTCGTCTGGAACCTCCGTCCGGGAACGAGTTGGGCCCGGCCGTTCACATTCGGCGGCCAGATGTGGCCCGACGACCCAACCCTCAGTTACCAACCCTTCGTCCACTCGCTCGTTCAGGCCCTCGACGCACGTGGTCTGAACTACCAGATCGGGGCGTGGAACGAGCCGGATTGGCGCACGATGGTACCGAGCGAACAGGCCAGGACTCCGATCACCCCGTGGCTCACCGCACCCAACACATGGGGGACGGGATGGAACATCTTCGGCTGGTCGGGCGGCGCCGGGGCCAACTGGGACGCGCTCCAGGCGGCCGCTCCCGCACGGATCTGGAACACCTGTGGGATTCAGACACGGAACGCCGCGGGGGAGCTCTCGCCATGGGTCGCGCCGCTCGCGGCGAAGAGTGAGATCCGGTCACTCGATCTCCACCTCTACTACGGGCGCGCCACGGACCAGTATCCACTTGATGTCGAAAGGACGGTGCAATGGGCGGCTACGCAGGTCGCCGACTTCGACGCCGCCTCGCCGGCTCCTCGTCCCTTCGTCGTCGGAGAGTTCGGTCCGTCCGGCAGCGAGGCGGTGCAGACCGTCGCCGAAGCGGCGCGGATCTACTGGAGGCACACGCGGCTGGTCGAACTGTCGGGATCGCAGAACTCGCCGCTGAACGGCCGCTACCTGGGTTGCGTACAACACAACGGGCTCCCGTGGGAGGCGGCCGACGCCGACGTAGGTCGGTGGTGGCAGTACAAGCCCGTGTACGAGGACTACCGCGGAACGTGACCGGCGTCGTCGCGGACCACCGGTTGTGCCGCGGCCCGTGTCGGCTCGGGTAGGGGCGGCCCGGCATCGGCCGGTGTCTGCATGGGTATCGTGGTCACGTCGGACCGGCGCACCACTGGAGGGACCGTGCCACCATCGCAGACGGAGGCACGGTTGGACGGACCCGCAGACCGCGACGAATGGATGCGACTCGTCGACGGCGTCCTGAAGGGTGCCCCGTTCGACCGGCTTCGCTCGAGAACCTACGACGGTCTCGTGATCGAACCGTTGTACACCGCGGAAGATCACACCATCATCGGCGAACTGCCGGGCCAACCGATGTTCACCCGCGGCCGCAGTGCACTGGGACCCGTCGACGGTGAATGGGCGGTCCGCGTCGTCGTCGACCACGCGGATCCGGCGGAGGCGAACCGGCGGCTCCTCGCCGATCTCGAAGGTGGGGCAACGTCGATGACGTTGATCCTGAATACGAGTCACGTCGGCCACCGGTACCGGCGGGGTGGCGGTCCCCGGCCATGGCGCCTTCGCCCGACTGCTCGAAGGGGTCCACCTCGACATGGTCACGACCGTCCTGCGTTGCGGGCAGGGTTTCGACCGGGGAGCGACGATGCTCGTCGACGCGGGGACGACGCCGGCTTGGCGGATCATCAACGACACGGCAACCTCGGTGCCGATCCACTCGGAACGCTCGGCCTCGCGGGAGATCCCGCACCCGACGGCCTCCGGACCGCCTTCGATGAGGTCGCCCGATGGGTGCGCCGCACCGCCGGGCAACGTCACGTCCGCGTCGTCGAGGTGGACACGACGTCGTTCGCCGACGCCGGCGCCCCCGCGGCGCCGGCGTTGGCGCCCGCGACCCCCAACGGTGCAGCCGTCCTGCGGGCACTGCTCGAACGGGGGATCCCTCTCGGCGATGCGCTCGACACAGTCGGCTTTACGCTCGCCGTCGACGCCGACGTCTTCGCCGGGGTCGCCAAGTTCCGTGCGGCGCGTCGGTTGTGGACCCACGTCGCGGAGGCGTTCGGGTCCGACACCGATACGTCGGCCGATCACTCCGCTGCGCCGTTCAGTGCCCGGACCACCCGGCGGATGATGACGGTCCGCGATCCGTGGGTGAACATCCTTCGCGGTACCGCCGCGTGTTTCGCCGCCGCGGTCGGCGGGGCCTCCTCGGTGACCGTGGACCCCCTCGACCACGAACTAGGCGGCGGTGACGACCGTTGGCGCCGCCTTGCCCGCAACACCCAACTCATCCTGCAGGCGGAGTCCAGCATCGCCCGGGTCGTCGACCCGGCGGGGGGTTCGTACTACCTCGAGCGTTTCACGGACGACCTCGTGACCGCCGCGTGGGAGCGATTCGTCCGGATTGAAACAGCGGGTGGGTTGGCCTCGGTCCTCGCTGACGGGTCGCTCGCGAGGCAGGTCGGCGAGGTCGCCGATCGCCGCGCGGACAACGTGGCGACGCGGCGTGATCCCGTCACCGGCGTGACCGAGTTTCCCGATGTCCACGAGCAGCCCCTTCCCACCGCCGAACCGCCGTCCTCGTCAGCCGATGGTGGTCCGTTCCCGCTGCGCCGTACAGCGACTCCCTTCGAGGCCTTCCGTGATGCCGCGGACCGGGAGCGCCGAGTGGGGAGGGGTCCTCGCGTGTTCCTCGCGGATCTCGGCACCGTCGCACAGCACACGGCCCGAGCGACGTTCGCGAAGAACCTTTTCGAGGCTGTCGGGATCGAGGCGGTCGACGGCGGTCCCAACGACGACGATGCCCATCTCGTCGCCGCGTGGCGCGGTGCCGGCACCCCGCTCGCGGTGCTGTGCTCCTCCGACGCGCTCTATGCCGAACGCGCGCGCGGCGCGGCCGCGGCGCTCAAGGCCGCCGGGGTTCGATGGCTCGGACTCGCCGGCCGCCCCGGCGACGACGAGGACGCCCTCCGTGCAGCGGGCGTCGACGAGTTCGTCTCGACCGGGATCGACGTCTTGGATCTGGCGCGACGTTGTCGACGAGTGATCGGAGAAGCGCCGTGAGCAACGGACCCGACTTCACCAGGATCGGACCGCCTGTCGCGCGGGAAGGGTCGGTTCGGGACTGGGCGGACGCGTGCCGCGCCGAGTCGGGGCTCGAACCGGACAAGCTCCTGTGGACGACCCCCGAGGGGATCGATGTCCAGCCGGTCTACGACCGCGCCGATCTCGACGGTATCGACGCCCTCGACACGTTCCCCGGCCTCGCCCCCTTCGTTCGCGGGCCCTACCCGACGATGTACGTCAACCAGCCGTGGACCATCCGTCAGTACGCCGGATTCTCCACGGCCGAGGACTCCAACGCCTTCTACCGGCGCAACCTCGCCGCCGGTCAGAAGGGCCTGTCCGTGGCGTTCGACCTCGCCACTCACCGCGGCTACGACTCGGACCACCCGCGGGTGGCGGGCGACGTGGGCATGGCCGGTGTCGCGATCGATTCCATCCTCGACATGCGAGTGCTGTTCAACGGCATTCCGCTGGACCGGATGTCGGTCTCGATGACGATGAACGGTGCCGTGTTGCCGGTGATGGCGTTGTACATCGTCGCGGCCGAGGAGCAGGGCGTCTCGTCGGCGAAGCTCGCGGGGACGATCCAGAACGACATCCTCAAAGAGTTCATGGTGCGCAACACCTACATCTACCCACCGGGTCCGTCCATGCGCATCATCTCCGACATCTTCTCGTTCACCAGCCGGGAGATGCCCAAGTTCAATTCGATCTCGATCTCGGGCTACCACATGCAGGAGGCGGGGGCGACGGCCGACCTCGAGTTGGGATACACACTCGCCGACGGCGTCGAATACGTCCGCGCTGGAATCGCGGCGGGCCTGGACGTCGACGCGTTCGCGCCACGCCTCAGCTTCTTCTGGGCGATCGGCATGAACTTCTTCATGGAGGTCGCGAAGCTGCGAGCCGCCCGGTTGTTGTGGTCGCGCCTGATGGCCCCGTTCTCGCCGACCAACCCGAAGAGCAGTTCGCTCCGGACCCACAGCCAGACGTCCGGCTGGTCCCTCACCGCACAGGACGTGTACAACAACGTCGTCCGGACCTGCGTCGAGGCGATGGCCGCCACACAGGGTCACACCCAGTCGTTGCACACGAATGCGCTCGACGAGGCCCTCGCGCTGCCCACGGACTTCAGCGCCCGGATCGCACGCAACACCCAACTGTTCCTCCAACAGGAGTCCAACACCTGTCGGGTGATCGATCCGTGGGGCGGTAGCTACTACGTGGAGCGCCTCACCCATGACCTCGCCGACCGGGCGATGGCCCACATCGACGAGATCGAGGCGCTGGGGGGAATGGCGAAGGCCATCGACGAAGGGCTGCCGAAGCTCCGCATCGAGGAGGCCGCCGCACGAACCCAGGCGAGGATCGATTCGGGTCGCCAGGCGGTGATCGGTGTCAACAGCTTCCGACCCGAACGCGATGACCCGATCGACGTCCTCAAGGTGGACAATGCCGCGGTGCGTGCGGGTCAACTCGCCAAGCTCGAACGACTCCGCTCCGAACGCGACCCCCGTGCCGTCGCGTCCAGCCTGGACGCGTTGACCAACGCCGCGGACAGGGGTGAGGGAAACCTGCTGGCCCTCGCGATCGGCGCGGCGCGGGTTCACGCGACGGTGGGAGAGATCTCCGACGCGTTGGAGAAGGTCTACGGACGGCACCGGGCGCAGATCCGGTCTATCTCAGGGGTGTATCGCGGAGAGATGGGTGCCGACAACGAACTCGTCGAACGGGTGCGCCGCAAGGTCGAGGCCTTCGAGAAGGTGGACGGGAGACGGCCCCGCATCCTGCTGGCGAAGATGGGCCAGGACGGCCACGACCGGGGTCAGAAGGTGATCGCGTCGGGGTTCGCCGACCTCGGCTTCGTCGTGGACATCGGTCCGCTGTTCACCACACCGACCGAGGCCGCCCAGCAGGCGGTCGATGCCGACGTGCACATCGTGGGGGTGTCCTCACTCGCGGCCGGTCACCTGACACTGGTCCCAGAGCTTCGGGCGGCGTTGCTGGCTGCGGGCCGTGGGGACATCATGATCGTGGTGGGTGGCGTCATCCCCCCACAGGACTTCGATGCCCTGCGCGCCGCCGGTGCGGCAGCGATCTTCCCGCCGGGCACGGTGGTGGCGGCGTCGGCGGAGCACCTGCTCGATCAACTCACCGCGCGCCTGGATCACGATCGCCCGGCCGGCTGACGGGTTCGCATCGAACCGGCGGGCGCGTCCTACGGCCTACTCGCTCAACTGGAGGCGGACCCGGAAGGTGGTCGGATCGAGGGAGACCAGGTCGAGCCGACCACCCTCGGCCTCGACGACCCTCCGGGCGAGTGGGAGGCCGATTCCGTGTCCTCCACCCCGTTGGGTCTGGACGAAGATCTCCTCCGCTCTGTCGGTCGTGATCGAGCCCTCGTCCGCGACGGTCAACTCGACCCAGCCTTCGGTGACGTCGAGAGCGACCGTCACGTCACCGCGTCCGTGACGCGCCGCGTTCCACAGCATGACGTCGAGTGCCTGACCCACCGCACCCTGCGCGGCTACCGCATACACGGGAGGGCCGTCGATGACGCGGATCCGACGGCGCCGTAGGCGGAGCGTGCCGGCGACGTCACCGACGTGACCGTCCACCAGCCCGCGGAGGTCGAAGCGCGTCGCCACCCCGGCGCGGCCGGTCCTCGACAACTTCAGTAGGTCGTCGATGGTGGTGGAGAGACGGTCGGCCTGGCCGATCGCGGCGGCGACCTCTTCACGTGCGTGGGCGTCCTCGGTCAGCGCGGCCTCCTCGAGGCGAAGGCGTAGTCCTGTGAGGGCCGAGCGGAGCTGATGCCCGGCATCGCTGGCGAAGCTCCGTTCCGCGCGCACGAGCGCCGCAATCCTCGCAGCGGACGCGTCCAGGGTCGTCGCCAGACTGTCGAGTTCCGGTATCCCGGACCTGGGTGCCGTGACGCTGAAGTCACCCGAACCCAACCGGGAGGCCGCCGCGGCGAGATCGCTGATGGGTTGACGAAGTCGACGTGCCTCGGCCTGGGCCAGTAACCACGTCGTCAGCAATCCGGCGACGCCGAGGCCCCCCAGCACCATGAGCGGTGTACGCACCCGTTCGCGGACCTGTGATGCATCGGTGAACAACGTCACCGATGCACCGGTGGTCGTATCGGTACCCGAACCCTTCAGGAACGGTGCTTCGCTCTGTTCGCCGATGTCCTCACGGGTGCCGTCGGGGAAGTGGACGGTGGCCCACGAGTCAGGTGGCAGGTACTGGTCGAGGCGGTGGGCCTGGATAGGCGCGTCGGTTGTCACCGTGCCGGCGATCGTCGCCAGCATCTGAGCCTGCAGGTCGAGTTGCTGGGAGGTCTCGTCGGTGGCGGTCCGTCGGAGCAGATAGCCGAACGGCACCGCCAACAGGATGAGCACCGATGCCGTCACACCCAGGAACGAGACGACCAGTCGTCGCTTCATTCGTAGGCGGGGTCCTCGAAGCGGACGCCCACCCCTCGGAGCGTGCTGATCCGTTGGGGCTCATCGGGTGGGTCCCCCAACTTCTTCCGCAGCGCCGAGACGTGCACGTCGAGGGAGCGACTTGCCGCGTAGTAGTCCTCGTCCCACACCGTCTTCAGGATCCGCTGTCGGGTGACGACCCGCCCCGCCTCCGACATCAGTAGCGCGAGCAACTCGAACTCCTTGGGTGTGAGGTGCAGTTCCTCGCCGTCGGCCCATACGCGGTGCGACTCGCGATCGAGTCGTACCCCATGGACGTCGAGGACCTCATCGGTCCTGTCCGACAGGCGGAGGCGGGCGCGGATGCGCGCGGTGAGTTCGGCGATCGAGAACGGTTTGGCCATGTAGTCGTCGGCTCCGGCGTCGAAGCCGACGACGAGGTCCAACTCATCGCTACGGGCGGTGAGCATGATCACCGGGAGAGCGGAGTCGAGCTCGCGGATCGCTCGGCAGACGTCCAAGCCGTCGATATCGGGGAGCGTGAGGTCCAGCACCACGAGATCGATGTCGCCGGCGCGGCTCGCCTCGATCGCATCCGCGCCGCGTTCGACGTGTTTGACCTCGAACCCCTCGCGACTGAGCGCCCGCTGCAGCGGTGTGACGATTGCGGCGTCGTCCTCGACCAAGAGCAGCCGTGTCACCGAATCAGCGTAG
Source organism: Microthrixaceae bacterium (assembly GCA_041394325.1). Taxonomy (GTDB): domain Bacteria; phylum Actinomycetota; class Acidimicrobiia; order Acidimicrobiales; family Microtrichaceae; genus JAWKIJ01. The sequence continues at coordinate 920,670 of JAWKIJ010000001.1, read as the reverse complement.
GCCACCGGTGGCTCGACGCCGACTCGGGGAGGCGCGCACGGCCGGTGTCTACGATGCCACGTCGATGGGAGCGCCGTTCGACGTCGAGGAATGGGCCGGCGCGATCGTCGCGGGTGATCGGCCCGCGTTGGCGAGGGCGATCACGTTGGTCGAGAGTTCGCGGCGGGACCATCGCGAACGTGCCGGCGTGTTGTTGGACTCGTTGCTGGAGCACACCGGCGCGGCGGTACGCCTGGGGATCACCGGCGTACCGGGGGTCGGGAAGTCGACGTTCATCGACCAGTTCGGCACCAACCTCACCTCGTCGGGGCTGCGGGTCGCCGTGCTCGCGGTCGATCCGACCAGTCAGCGAACCGGTGGTTCGATCCTCGGTGACAAGACGCGGATGGAGCGCCTCGCGGTCGATCCGGCGGCCTTCATCCGGCCATCACCAGCGGGCTCCTCGTTGGGCGGTGTGGCCAGGGCGACCCGGGAGGCGATGTTGTTGTGCGAGGCGGCGGGCTTCGACGTGATCGTCGTCGAGACCGTCGGGGTCGGACAATCGGAGACCACGGTCGCGTCGATGGTCGACTTCTTCCTCGTACTGATGCTGCCGGGTGCCGGCGACGAGCTCCAAGGCATCAAGAAGGGAGTCCTGGAGTTGGCCGACATGGTGGTGGTCAACAAGGCCGACGGCGACAATGCCAGGCGGGCACGTGCGGCCGCGGCGGACTACCGCCACGCCCTACACCTGCTCGAGCCCTCCTCACCGGACTGGCGGCCTCCCGTGGACACGTGCAGTGCACTGACCAACGAAGGCCTTGACCGGATCTGGTCGGCGGTGCTCGACCACCGCGACATCGGCCGTCGCACCGGTGCCCTGGAGACGCGCCGTCGGCGTCAACTCGTGGAGTGGATGTGGGCGATGATCCGCTCTCAGTTGGAGGATCGCTTTCGGCAGTCCGATGAGGTGGCGGCGGCTCTGACCCGAGCCGAGGCGGAGGTCGCGGAGGGACTGCGCACCGCGTCCGCTGCCGCAGAGGCGCTCTTGGACGCCTATGAACACCGATCGACCACACTGTTCGCGCGTCGAGATGCTGTGAAAGAAGGTTGAACTACTCGTCGATTTATGAGACGTACCGTGTGTGGAGGTGGCAAGCCGGTTACCGACGCGCTGCTGCGGCGCACGCGTCCGACGTCGAGCCGACCCGCTCCATCGTGGTCGACGGACCGGAGTACTGATCGGGCTCGTCGTCGCGATCGGCCTGGTGATGTCGGTGCTGGCGCGACCCGAACGGCGCGCCGACTCGGCCGGAGCGGAGGCGGTCGTGTCGGTCGAGGCGCGAACCTGTGAGGGAACCCGCTGGGCCACTGGCGTGATCCTTCGTGGGCGCGTCGCCACCAACCGTCACGTCGTGCAGGGAGCGTCGGAGGTCGTCGTTCGTGGCGACGGGTGGGAGCGCATCGGACGTTCGTGGGCGACCGCGGACGATCTCGATCTCGCTTCGGTGGTCGTGGACGATCCGCCCCCCGGCCTTCACCTCTCACCCACGGACCCCACCGAAAGCGGCGTTCGCGCCGTCGATGAGGACCGGATGGATCCCTCGACGGTCGATCGCGGGATCGGGCGATCCACACTTGTCAGTCGAAGCCCGCGCGACCACCGACGCAGCACGGTGAGCACCCGTGTCGTCGCGAGCACACCGGGTTTGCCGCCCGAGGAACCGGCGACGATCCTCTGGTTGGGGACGGCGGTGCTCCCCGGGCAGTCGGGAAGCCCGCTGATCGACCGTGACGGACGGGTCGCTGCGATGGTGTTCGCACGGTCCCGGCTCACCGGGCAGGCGATGGCGTTGGCGGCACCCGCCATCGCCGCTCGTTTCGATCGACTCAGGTCCGTGGCCCCGGCACACTGCGGCTGAACATCCTCCGAACGGGGCCGTTTTCGATCACTTCCCGCGAGGCGGGACTACGTCGTCGGTGAACGTCCACGGCCAGATGGTCGACGCGTCGCGGACGACACGGGGATCGAAGTCCCCCAGAGCGGCGTCCAGGAGGCGTCCGGCAGCGGTGGTCCCAAAGGAATCGAGGGTGGTCGCGTCGAGATGGTCGGGCCGGAGGATCCGACATGATCGGAGCAGTTGGGCGAGTACCTCCACCGTCGAGCGTCCTAGAGCGGTCTGCTCCTCGAGGGTGACCGCACCATCCCGTTTCGCGAGGCGTTCACCACGGATGTTTCGAAGGACGGGGACGTGCCCGTAGCGGGGGATCGCAAGGCCCGATGCGACCCCGAGCGCGACCTGGGAGGGGGTCGCGGGGGCAAGGTCGTCGCCGCGGACCACCAGGTCGACCCCCTGGTCGGCGTCGTCGACCACGACCGCCAGGTGGTAGGACGGGACACCGTCACCTCGACGAACCACCACGTCATCGGGTGTCCCCACGAGCGGGCCGAGCACCTCGTCTACGACCGCGACCGGTTCGGCCGTGGAGCGGAAACGCAGCGCCGGAGGGCGACCCGACGATGACCGACGCCGACGACCCGAGCGATCGAGGTCCCGGCATGTGCCCGGGTAGCGACCGGGCGAGCCGTGGGGAGCGGACGCCGCCTCCACGATCTCGCGTCGAGAGCAGTAGCACGGATAGGTCAACCCCTTGTCGGTGAGGTCGTCGATGACCTGATGATGGCGGTCGAAGCGGTCGCTCTGGCGTACCACGTCACCATCCCAGTCGAGGCCCAACGCCGCCAACTCCCGAAGCTGTTCGACCTCGAAGTGGCGTCGCGACGTCACGCGGTCGAGATCCTCCATCCGAACTAGGAACCGTCCGCCCTCCGAACGTGTCCACAACCAGGCGATGATCGCGGTCCGGAGGTTGCCGAGGTGGAGGCGACCGGTCGGACTCGGCGCGAATCGGCCCGTGGTGGAGCAGCCGACACGATCGCCGGCCGGCGACAGGGGGTCGGTCATGCGCACGGGTACCGAGACGGCATCGCCCGTAGGGTACGGACCGATGCCACGACTCCGTCAGGTTCCCCGAAGTGAGGTCGAGGACCCGCTCGTGGACGCCATGTACTCGTTCCTGTTCGCCGACCGCGACCCCGTCGCCGAGCCCGGCACCACGTCGGGGTCACCCGGCGACTGGTGGACGGTGTTCGCCGCCGTGCCCGACATCTTCAAGCACGCCGTGGACGGCATTCAGATATACCGCTCCGGCGAACGCCATCTCGATCCACTGCTCCGCGAGCTCGGCCAATGCCGGTCGGGCTGGATCGTCGGCAGCCAGTTCGTCTACTCCCAGCACTGCAAGTCGCTGCGCCTGCTGGGGGTCGACGAGGAGAAGATCGAGGCGGTCGCCTACTGGCCGGGCTCGGACCGCTTCGACGACGCCGAACGGGCCGTCCTCGGCTACGTCGACGCGATGGCGTCCGATCACGGGCGGGTCCACGACGGCCTCTTCGAGGCGTTGCGCCGCCATCTCGACGACCACGAGATCCTCGAGCTCACCTACATCTGCGGGCTGTACATCATGCACGGCATCATGAGCCGAGCCCTGCGTACCGAGTGGGACGACCGGGACGATCCGGTAGTCGAGGTCGACGGTCCCGCCGGCTTCACCGGCTACGACCGTGCGGCCGAGGCGGAGTCGTGAGAGCGGAGCGGCCGTTGGACGACGCCTCGGCGGACCGGTTGTTGGCGACAACCGTGCTCGACGACGAGGGACGCCAGGACCCGACGGTCGCATACCGGCGGTTCCTCGCCGAGCTGCCCCGTTGGCGCTCCGCCACGGGGGCCACCGTCCTCACGCGCTATCACGACTCGTTGTCGGTGCTGCGCAGTCCCCGATGGGGACGTTACGAAGCCGATATGGGACCGGTGCGGGGGATCGGCGGGCACGAGCTTGGCCGCGGCGCGGACGTGCCGTCGATGTTGCTCATGAACCCGCCCGACCACACCCGGGTGCGAGGCCTGGTGGCTCGGGAGTTCACGCCCCGCCGGGTCGACTCGTTGCGACCGCGGATCGCCTCGTTGCTCGAACCCCTCCTCGACGACCTCGCCGGACGGACCGACGTCGACCTGCTCACCGTGCTGGCCGTTCCGTTCCCGGTCGCCGTCATCAGCGCGCTACTCGGCGTACCCCACCACCGGGACAGCCACTTCATCGCGCTCGTGAGGGCGCTCACGTCCTTCATCGAGGCCGGGTCGGACCAGGACGCGATCGACCGTGCCGAGGCGGCGGCGATCGAGGTGGCGGCCTACTTCGTCGATCTCGTGGAGGAGAAGCGATCCGAGCCCGACGACGGATTGTTGTCGGCACTGATCGAGGTGGAGGCCGAGGGGGATCGGCTGAGCTCCGAGGAGCTGATCGTCAACACGATCCTCCTGTACGCCGCCGGCTTCGAGACCACGTCGAACCTCATCGGCAACGGAATGCTCGCGCTGTTGACCCACTCCGACGAGTTGGACCGGCTTCGCGAGCCCGGACCTGATCGGCTCCGCCGTGTGGGAGATGTTGCGCTTCGACTCGCCGGTCCAACTCAACGCACGCTTCGCACTCGCTGCGGACCGCCTCTTCGGCGAACCCGTCGAGCGCGGCGCGCAGGTGATAGTCCTGCAGGGTGCGGCGAACCACGACCCCGATGTGTACGACCGGCCCGAACGGTTCGAGGTCGCTCGCTTCACCGACACCTCGGTACCGCTCCCGTTGAGTTTCGGATGGGGAGCGCACCACTGCCTGGGCGCACACCTGGCACGCGCCGAGGCGGAACTCGCGTTCTCGCTGTTGCTCGGCCGATTCGAGCACATCGAGATCCTCGGTCCACCGCCGCGATACCGGGCGAGTTTCACGCTGCGCGGACTCGAACGGCTCAGCCTTCGGCTCCGTTGACCGACCGACGGGCGAGCGAAGAGGTCTCCAACCTGCGAAGCTGTGTCCGATGAGCGTGACAGCCCCCGAAGCCGCGTGGTTCCACCAGACGTTCACCGCGATCGTCGAATCGATCGAGAAGGCGTTTCTCGGGCGAACCGAAGTGGTGGCCGCAGCGGTGACGTGCCTGTTCGCACAGGGTCACCTGCTGCTGGAGGACAATGCCGGCAGCGGTAAGACCACGCTGGCGCGTTCGTTGAGCCGGTGCGTGTCGGGGAGCCAGGCGCGAATCCAGTTCACCGCCGACCTCACACCGGAGGACATCATCGGCACGATGGTCTGGGACGAACGCCATCGTCAGTTCCGTCTCCAAACCGGGCCGCTGTTCAACTCGATGATCCTTGCGGACGAGTTGAACCGCGCCCTTCCACGAACCCAGTCCGCGCTCCTCGAAGTGATGGAGGAACGCCAGGTGACGGTACGGGGCGTGTCGTCGCCGATCGGTCCGCCGTTCATGGTGATCGCGACACAGAACGCGATGGACTCCATCGGAACCAATGCCCTGCCCGAGGCCACGTTGGACCGCTTCATGATGCGCCTGCAGATCGGCCAGCCGTCGAGTGCCGACGCGGCCCGTTTGCTCAGCGAGTCGGCCATACGTGACCGTTCGGCGGTCGTGACGACGATGGTCAACTCACAGTCGCTGAAGGCGGCCTTCGACATCGTGGACCGGGTCGAGATCGCCCAACCGTTGATCGACTGGATGGTTGCACTCATGGAGGAGACGCGGGTTCGAGACGGTGTCCGTACGGGGGTGAGCATCCGTGGCGGGATGTCGCTCACCCGTGCCGTTCGCGCGTGGGCACTGGCGCACGGGCGGCCCGCCGCCATCGCGCAGGACCTGATCGACCTGTCCCACGCCGTTTTCGACCACCGGGTCATCATCGAGGACGCGGCGCTGCGCGAGGGACGTACGGGCAACCAGGTGATGATGGAGGCGCTCGCACACGTGGGTGAACCACCTGATGTGGGAGTACCGGAACCGACGGTCCTCCCCCGTGTTGCCCCACCCGACCTCGAGTCCGTCGCCTACGAACCCACGCAGTAGTTCCGAAGCACGGGCTCGCACGGCGTGATCGTTGGCGCACGCTGGCGCAAATACGGATCCGACCTGTGACGGTCGGGTTGGGGAGATTTGAACTCCCGACCTCTGCGTCCCGAACGCAGCGCTCTACCAAGCTGAGCCACAACCCGAGTTGGCGAGATGTTACCGCCACCGCCTCGGCGTCGGTGGTGTCGGATCCCGTGGCTCAGCCGACGTCGGCCGTCGTCACGGTCGGTGTCTTAGCAGTCTCCTTGTAGGAACCGCCGGCGATGAGTGCCTCGGAGGCATCGGCGAGGCGTCGGGGGTCGAGCGGTTTGACCAACCAGCCGTCGGCACCCGAGCGTCGGGCGAGGAACAGATCGGGCTCCCGATCGAGCAGTAGCAGGATGTTCTGCGGGGGGAGCCGTCCGGCCCCTTCCTCCGCGCGGAGATCGATGCAGGTGCCGATCCCGCCCATCGCCCCCAGTTGCAGGTCCAACACGATCAGTGCGGGATCCAGATCGAGCGCCGCCGCCCGCACCTCGGGGCCGCTCGTGACGGTGAGCACCGTCGTGTCGGCTGAGGCGATGGCCGCCTCCACCGCGTCACGGATCGACTCCGAGTCGGTTGCGAGCAGGATCTCGGTCACCCGACCGAGGCTACCCGGCGTATGACCACCCCCCTCAACCGGCGCCGGCCGGCGAAGAGGTGCGCGCGGGTGCGACGGGGACGACACTCGTTACCATGACGATCCCCAAGGATGGGTCGCTCGACGGAAGGGGTTCAGGTGGCCGACTCCACCGACAACCAGGTCGAGGTCGAGGTGGTCCAGCGCGGTGCCACCACCGTTTGTCGACCCCGCGGTGAACTTGACGCCTTCAGCGTCCAGGGTTTCCGCGAGCGTCTGGCCGAGCTCGCCGGAACCACGGCGGTGGTCATTGACCTCTCGAAGGTCCCGTTCATGGACTCGGCGGGCCTCGGCGCCCTGATCGGCGGAATCCGACGAATCCGGGAGGCCGGAAGCATCACCGTGGTCGTCTGCGACCGTCCGGCGGTGCTGCGCCTGCTGCACACGACCAGGTTCGACCGGATGGTCCCGGTACTGGCCGACCTGGACGCCGCTACCGAGTTCGTGACGAATCCGTCGAACTGATCCCCACCGCACTCGGGGCCGGGCCGCGGTCGCGAGTGCGGTGCCGGCTCAGCGTGGATCGAACAGGAAGCGGCCCAGGTCTGCGAGGGACTCCAGGTCGGTGACCTCGAACGGGAGGAGAGGGACCTCGATCGGTTCGCCGTCGCCCACTGCGCTGATCAACGGCGCGATCTCGGCGCGCTCGCCGGTTGCGATGGCCCGAAGTTGGTCGTAGTTCGTAAGGCGTCCGGCCATGGCCGGATCGAGCTCGATCGCCTTCCGGTCCTGGAGGTCGTCGAAGAGCGGAAAGAGCCGGTTGACCACGACCGCGGCCACCGTGAGGCCCCTGGACTGAAGCCGCTCGGCGAAGAACACGGCCTCGGTGACCGTGTCGCTCCGCGGTGACGCGACCAGCACGAACGCGGTGCCCGGATCGGCGATGAGGCGCTCGACCTGCGCCGCCCGTTCCTTGAAGCCCTCCTCCATCCCGTCGAACGCGGTGAAGAACGCGAGTGCGTCGGCGATCACCTCGCCGCCGACGGCCTTGGCGATTCCGCGTAGCACCGGCTGTGCGGCGACGTTGACGGCACGAACCACCCCCCGGGTCGGTGCCGTGACCAGCCGGTAGAGCGGGTGGTTGAGGAACCGCGTCAGCCGCCCGGGTGCGTCCAGGAAGTCCAGTGCGTGGCGGGACGGCGGGGTGTCGACGACGATGAGGTCGAAGGCGCCACCGGCGTGCAACTCGTAGAGCTTCTCGGTCGCCATGTACTCCTGGGTACCCGAGAGCGCTCCGGCGATGTTGCGGTAGAAGGTGTTGGCCAGGATCTTCTCCGCCTGCTCGGCGGAACCGGCGTAGCGGGCGACCAGTCCGTTGAACGTCCTCTCGGTGTCGAGCATGAGCGCCCACAGCTCGCCGGGCCAGTCACCCTCGATCAGGGTCGCGGTGTTGGAGAGCTCCCCGATCCCGAGCGCGTCGGCCAACCGCTTCGCGGGGTCGATCGTCACCACCACCGCGGACCGGCCGAGGGCCGCGGCTTCGAGAGCGATCGCCGCCGCTGTCGTCGTCTTGCCGACACCGCCGGACCCACAGCACAACACCACTCCGCGCGTGCTCGCTATGTCCCGCATCGCCGACCTTCCCTCATCGTGGGGACCCCCGAGGGAGCCGGTCGGCGTGCTCATCGGGATTCTCCGATCGAGAACGACGCCGTCTGGGTCAGGATCGACGCGGCCATCGCCCGGAGGTCCTCGATGCGCAGGGACGGAGAGAACACGAACGGCAGCGAGATTTGTGGGAGGGGAAGCTCGGCGCCGAGGCGCGTGATCTGCTGGGTCTGCAACGCGCAGCGGTCGCGACGGAAGGCGGCGGCGGCTTCGAGGGTCGCCAGGTCCCGGCGCATCGAGGAGGTGGTCGTCGAACGGTCGGCGTGGACCCCGTCCGGAGCGGCATCGAGGCCGTCGGGTAGGTCGAGGATGCCGTTGACGACGACGGGTCCCAGTTTGATTCCGACTCGGTCCTCGAGGCTGTACGCGGTCTCGACCAACTCGTTGACCGGTGTCTCCTCGGGCAGGGTCACCAGTACGACCTGACTTCGGGTCCCGTCGGTCAACAGTTCGCCGACCAGGCGCGCCTGTGTCTCGATGGCCCCGACCGTGACCGCGTCGAGCATGCCGGACGCGCTCGACAGGAACGTGATCGCGTGTCCGGCGGCCGGAGCGTCCACGATGATCGAGTCCACCGGAGACAGGTCGCTGATCTGTCGGATCTTGCCGAGCACGAGCACGTCCTTGATACCCGGCGTCGCCGTCACGACCATGTCGAGTGCACCGCTCTCGGTGAGCCGTTTCGAGAGGCGCTTCAGCCCGTGGTCCCGGAGGTACTCCACGAGTGCCTCATCGGGGGTGAGCGTCTGGGCGTTCACCATGCCCCCGAATCGGATCGGTAGACGATCCGGTCCTGGTAGTCGAGCGGCCGGGTGCCGAACAGTGCGGCCATGCCGGACTTGCCCTCCACCTCGACGATCAGCGCTCGACGACCGGACTCGGCGACGGCGGTGGCCAGCGCGGCGACGACCGTGGTTTTGCCGACCCCACCCTTCCCGGCAACGATGGTCACACGAGGTGCAGTGAGGAACTGCGCAGGATCCACTTCTTCCCTTCGGAGGCCTCCGGTTGCGCACGATACTCAAACGACTGCTGTGCGCCGCCCTCGTGGCGTTGTGCGCCACCGTGGCGCTCGGCATCGAGCCCTCGGCGGCATCGGCCGAAGGCCGTCGGGTGGGCGCCTCCTGCGGCGATCGGAACGGATGCATCCGCGCTGTGGCGGTGTCGGGTCTCATCGATTCCATCAACGTCGACTTCGTGGAGCGGGCCGTTCGCGACTCGGCCGCCGACTCCGGCTTCAAGGCCGTGGTACTGGTCGTGGACAGTCCGGGGTCGGTCGTCTCCGATGCCGAACTGCGCCGTCTGGTCACCGTGCTCCGTCGATCGCCGGTGCCGGTATCCGCCTGGGTGGGACCGTCCGGTGCAGAGGCTCTGGGTGGTGCCGGCGAGATGGTGACCGCCCTGCCCGCGTCGATGGCGCCACGGACCAGGATCGGCGACTTCGGACATCTGCGGGACCTGCCGTCCGCGGGAGCGACGGCCGCTGCCTTGCGCGGGGTGATTCACCGGGTCGTCGACGAGAAGACGGCAACCCGGATGCACCTGGTGCAAAGGGTGGACGCGCTGGCCGGCGACCATGCGTTGAACGTCGCGAAGGTGAAGTCCCGCGTGGTGACCAACGACCGCGGTACCCGCCAGCGATCCATCCTGGCCACGCCGGTCGCTCAGAAGGTGCCGGTCACCGTTCAACTCCTTCACACCGCGGCGAGCCCCGCCGTCGCATACCTGCTCCTCGGCGTAGCGATCGGTCTGCTCCTCTTCGAGTTCTACACCGCGGGCATTGGGATCGCCGGTCTGGTGGGAGCGGTGTGTGGCGTCCTGGCCGCGTACGGGCTGGCGGAGATCCCGTTGCGGCCTTGGGCGCTCGCCCTGTGCCTGGCCTCCGCCGTCGCGTTCGCGATCGACATCCAGACCGCGATTCCCCGGGTATGGACCGTCGTCGGGCTGGTGTGCTGGGCCGTCGGATCGGTGGCGCTCTTCGACGGTTACAAGGTGCCGCTGCTCGCGCTGTTCGTCGGGATCGTGGGGATGGCCGTCGCAATGTTCTCGGGTATGCCGGCGATGGTGCGATCGCGCTTTGCGACAGCGACGTTGGGTCGGGACCGGATGGTGGGCCGCGAGGGAACCGCGGAGGGATCGATCGACCCCGACGGAACGGCGCTCGTCGACGGGGGCCGCTGGAGCGCCCACACCACCCGTGTTCGCCGCATCGTGGACGGCGCTGCCGTTCGGGTCGTTTCCGTCGAAGGGATGATCCTGGAGGTCGAGCCGCTCGAACACCACGAGTCCGACGGCGGAACCGACTGAGCAGCCGTCGACGACCGACACTCTCGCGAGCGGACGATCGCGCAAGTTCGCCCCTTGTGGGCCTTCCTGAGCGGTCCTAGTCTGCGGCGCGGCGGCGCGGCGGCGCGCCGCAGACCAGGGGGAGCGAACCGTGAGCGCACAACCGTCGTTGGAGACCTGGCAGTCGAAAGGGGCGTGCCGCGGGCCGCACGCACAGGTGTTCTTTCCGCCGTCTCAGTTCGAGCGCAAGCACGAACGGATCGAGCGCGAGGCCAAGGCGAAGGAGATCTGTGCCTCGTGTGCGGTACAAAAGGACTGTCGTGATTACGCAATGGCGATTCGTGAACCGCACGGCATCTGGGGCGGTATGAGCGAGTCGGAGCGTCGCGCCCTGATCGAGACGGCGGTAGGGGTCCGCTAGGCGTGCGCCGCAGGCTGCCGTCCGCGTTCGCGCTCTTCGCGGCCTTCGGGCTGTTGGAGTTGACGCTGCTGTGGTTGGCGGTCCGAAGGTTCGGCTGGGACGTGGTCTTCGTCGAGGTCGTCGTGACCGGCGCCCTCGGCGTCTTCATGATCCGTCGCACTGGAACCGCTGTGTTCGGCAGGGTGTTCCGCCAACTCGACGACGGGACGCCACCGTCGATGACGGCCGCGGATGCAGCTCTGGCGGTGTTGGCCGGAGTCCTGCTCGTGTTTCCCGGCTTCGTCGGCGACGTGATGGGCCTGATTCTGTGTGTCGGACGTATCCGGCGGCTCGCCGCCGGCCAGGTGGTCCGGTACGGATCAGAGGCCATCCGCTCGCGGATCACGGTTATCGGCGGTCCCGCGTCCGGTCGTCCCGGGGCGGGGTTCACCTTTACCACCGGTCGTGCCCGCTCGGCGTCGACCCGGTCGCCGGGTGGGGTGCAGCGCGACCACGACGTGATCGACGTCGAGGCCGAGGAGATCTTCGAGGACGACGCACCCCAGGAGTTGGCACCGCCGCCCGGGGGCAACGGTGCCCGCGGTTCGACCTGGTGACGCGGTCGCACGCCATCGGACGCACCCTGTGACGTTCGATCTGGGCCACGGTGGCGAGGTCCCCGTCCGCGACGCCGCGACGGTGATGCTGTTGCGCGACGGTGACGCGGGTGTCGAGGTCTTCATGTTGCGCCGAAACCTCGACTCGGACTTCGTCGGCGGTGCCTATGTGTTTCCCGGTGGGGCGGTCGACCCGTCCGACGGTGATCCAGCGGTCGAGGCGATATCCCTGCTCAGCGACTCGGTTGCGTCGGAGCGACTCGGCCTCGACCGGGGTGGGCTTGCCTACTGGGTTGCCGCGATCCGCGAGTCGTTCGAGGAGGCGGGGTTGCTGATGGCGCTCGACGACCGCGGCGCGATCGTCCGTTTCGACTCGCCCGACGTCGAGGACCGGTTCACGGCGTATCGCCGCGCCGTCGACTCCGACGAGCGACCCCTTCGCGACGTCGTCAGCGTCGAGCATCTCGTCCTCGCCACCGACCGGATCCACTACTTCAGCCGGTGGATCACCCCTCTGGGCGCCCCTCGTCGGTACGACACGAGGTTCTTCGTGGCGATCGCGCCGGATGCACAGACGCCGCTCCACGACGATCGTGAGGTCATCGCCAATCTGTGGATCCGTCCCGCCGACGCGCTCGCCCGCCACCAGGCGGGTGAGTTCGACCTGATCTTTCCGACCGTGCGGAGCCTGGAGGCTCTCGTTCCCTTCGAGACGGCATCGGAGGTCGTGGAGCACGCCGCGGCCCTCACCTCGGTCGAGCCCGCCTGTCCGGCGATCGTCCAGGTCGGCGGTGGGTTGCGGATCGTGATGGCCGACGACGAGGTATACGACGCGCTCACGGCGCGTAGAATCGACGGTCGCGAGCTTCCCGGGTAGAGGGGGACTTGCCGAGCACGCCGGTGACGGAGTCGTCAGGCCGACTTCGCCACCTGATTGCGGAGCAGCGCCAACTTGATGGCGGAGCAGCCGGCCATCTCGATGGGCGGTGCCAGCTCGGTGGCGATGTCGGAGGCGAGCCGGGCGAACACGTCCGACGCGACACCCGACGACAACGCGGCGGGACGGCCTTCGTCGCCACCGGCGGCGACCGCGGCCTCGATGGGGATCCGGGCGAGTAGTGGAGCGCCGATGGTCGCCGCGAGCCGTTCACCGCCCCCGCTCCCGAAGATCTCGTGGCGCGAGCCGTCCGGCGCCACGAACGCGCTCATGTTCTCGATCACGCCGATGACCCGCAGATAGTTCTGGCGTGCCATGCTCACCGCCCGTGCCGCCACCTTCTGCGCGCTCAGCGACGGTGTGGTGACCACCAGCATCTCGGCGCGGGGCAGCATCTTCGCGAGGCCCATCTGCACGTCGCCGGTTCCCGGCGGCATGTCGATCAGCAGATAGTCGAGGTCATGGCCCCAGTCGACATCCTCGAGGAAGTGTCGTACCGCCCGCTGGAGGATCAGGCCGCGCCACATCAACGCGCGCTCCTCGTCGTCGACGAGGAACCCCATCGACACGATCCGCAACTCACCGTCCCCGACGGGCACCACGCGCGGTGCGATCCGTCCCGACCGTTCATCCGCTTCGAGTCGACCGCCGACTCCGGTCATCCGCGGAACGGAGAAGCCCCAGATGTCGGCGTCGATGAGCCCGACACCGCGACCCTGGAGGGCCAGGGCGGTGGCCAGGTTGACCGTGACCGAGGACTTGCCCACGCCCCCCTTGCCGGAAGCGACCATCAGGACCCGCGTCGTCGGTGGGATCGCGGTCACGGGGGAGCGCTCCGAGATGATGCGCCGCGCCGTCGACATCGTCGTGGCCTTCTCCTCGGCAGTGAGCTCGCTCCAGTGAATCTTCACCGACGAGACACCGGGAAGTGACCCGATCCGTTCACGGACATCCCGTTGGATCTGCGCACGAAGAGGGCAGCCGCTGGTCGTGAGTGCAACCGTGACCCCGACCGTACCGTCGGGGTCGACGGTCACCTTGCGGACCATGCCGAGGGTGACGATGTCGCTTCCCAACTCGGGGTCGATGACGGCCCCGAGCATGCCGGTTACCTCGTCGACCGTCGGAGTGGCCATGGTCCGAGTGTAGGTCCCGGTGGACACGTGTTCCCTGTGCGCCTTGTCTCCTGCTCGGCGTGGCGCGACGCGATGTCGCTGGTCGAACCCTGCCGGTACACTCTCGGACGCGACGCACGTGCCCGCACATGGAGGTTGGTCATGATCACGCTCACCGATTCCGCCGCGACGAAGGTTCGTCAGCTGATCGATGCCGAGGGTGAGGAAGGCTTGGCGTTGCGCGTGGCAGTGCGGCCCGGTGGTTGTTCGGGCTTCTCCTACGAGATGTACTTCGACACCGAGGTGAACACGGAGGACGAGCAGACCGATTTCGCCGGAGTGAAGGTCGTCGTCGACCCCACCAGCGCGCCACTGCTCATGGGCGCCGAACTCGACTACAAGGACGGTCTCGAGAAGTCCGGCTTCGAGATCAACAACCCGAACGCCAACAAGACCTGCGGGTGCGGCTCCTCGTTCAGCTGAACCGGTCCCCGACCGGGCATCGTCGAGGTCGCCGTGTCGAACGCTCAGGACGCCGGCTCCTCCGCGCCCGGGCTTCGATTCACGCTCGACGGCCGCGTCGTCGATGTGGCCGACGACTCAGGCTCGTTGCTGGAGGTACTCCGCGATCGCCTCGGCGTCATGTCGGTCAAGGACGGCTGCAGCCCCCAAGGCCAGTGCGGGTGTTGCACCGTGTTGGTCGACGGCACACCCAGGGTGAGCTGTGTGACGCCGGCCCGGCGGGTCGCGGGGCGCACCATCGAGACCGTTGACGGGCTCGCCCCCGAGGTCGGTGCTCGGTGGAGTAGGGCGTTCGTCGAGGCCGGCGCGAGCCAGTGTGGCTTCTGCACCCCGGGGATCATCATGCGCCTCGAAGGGCACCGTCGCCGCGGCGACGACCTCTCGGACCGGCGGGTCGTCGGCCGAGCGCTCGCCGCGCACCTGTGCCGTTGTACCGGCTGGCAGACCATCTTCGAAGCGGCCGAGGATGCCGGGACGGCGTTCTCGGGATCGCGGTCACCCGCCTCCGAGATCGACGCCCGCGATCTCGATGGCGCAGCTCGCCGGGCGACGATCGAAGGGCACCGACATCAGGCAGTCGGCCCCGAGGTGGTACTCGGGCGTGGAGGGTTCGCCGACGACCGAGCGCCCCGCGACGCGCCGGTCGGCCTGCGGGCCGCCGACGGGACGTTGGTCGTGGCCGATACCGCCGCCGGCGCGCGCGCCGCGATCGGCAAGGTCCAGGGTCGTCAGTCCACACAGAGGTCCACACCCCCCGTTCCGCTGCCGGAGCCGACTGAGGACTGGGTGTCGACGCTGCGAACCTCCTGGGTCGACCCCGGCTACATCGAGACCGACTCGTCGTGGTGCGAACCCGACGGCGATCCGGCCGACCCCGAGGCGAACGGTGGCGGTTTTGGCGGCAAGGCCGAAACCCCCGTGCGGGAGCAGGCCGCCGCGGGGGCGGCGCTGCACGGTCGGCCCGTCCGTGTTCGTTGGTCACGGGAGGACGTCACCCGCCACGGTGCGAAGCGCCCCCCACTGTCGCTGGCGCTGCGCTCCGACGGTTCGCTCCGCGTCGTCGTCGCTCGGACGCCGGGTATCGGGGAGGTCGTGGCCTCCTACGCCCGTGACGTGGGCGTCGCCTCGGTCACCGTCACAGAGGTCGACGTCGTCGGCCCACCCACCTCCGGATCGGTTCGCGCCGCGGGTTGGGGTGAGGTCGCTGCCTTCCTCGCGGCCACCAGGGCGCGCCGTGACGGAACGACCCGATGTGAGGTCACCTCACCCGAGGGCGCCTGGGCCTCCGCAGAGTGCCTGCCGACGGGGATCGAGGTGGAGGTTCGGTGCGGCGAGGTACTGGACGCCACCGTGCTGCGCAGCTACTGCATCGGGGCCGCGCACATGGCGCTCGGTTGGGTCACGTCCGAATCCCTGACGGTGGACGATGAGGGGGAGGTACACACGCTCACGATCCGTTCGCTGGGCATCGTCAGGCCCTTGGACATGGTTCCGGTCGATGTGACGATCCACCCCGACGGCGATCGCGGGCCCGTCTGTGGATCCGACGCCGTGTTCGCCGCGGTCGCCGGTTCGGTGTGGGCGGCCCAAGGATGCCCACCGACCTGGCCGACCGATGTCGCGTTTTCGGTTTCGGGATGACCGGAATCGACGAGAACTGTGTCAGGATGGAGCCATGGTCGGTGCCGTCATCATCGTGATCGTCCTGGTCGTCGTCATCCCCGTGGCCGTACTCGTCACCGGCGGCGCTCTTGCCGGAGTGATCGGCTACTTCGTGCAGCGGGACGTTGATGAAACCCACGAGGGTTCCGAACTCGTCGATCTCAACGGCTGAGCCTCAGCCCCAACGGCTCTCACCCAGGCGATAGCCCACCGACCTCACGGTCGAGATCAGCGTGGCGTGCTGCTCGCCGAGCTTGGCGCGAAGTCTCCGGACGTGGACGTCCACCGTACGCGCACCGCCGAAGTAGTCGTAGCCCCAGACCTGGCTGAGCAGCGACTCGCGGGTGAAGACGCGTCCGGGACTCTGGGCGAGGAACTTCAGGAGCTCGTATTCCATGTACGTGAGGTCGAGTGGCTCACCGTCGACGGTCGCCTGGTAGGTCTCGACATTCAACACCAGCGGCCCGTATCGAACGATCTCGGGGTCGTCGAGGTCCGACGGGGACGCGGGGACCGGACCGGTCGTGTCGTGACGCCGACGGTGGAGGAGACGGCGAAGCCGGGCCTCGAGTTCGACGGGGTGGAACGGCGTGACGCAGAAGTCGTCGAACAACGAATGGTGCTCGGCGAGATCCCCGATCTGTGCCCCGCCGACGAGGAACAACACGGGGACCGACGTGTCGGGTTCGTCGCGCACGGCCCGCGCGAAGTCCAGTGCGTCCTGTAGGTCTGCGGACAGGTCGATCACCGCGCCCATCCAGCGCGACTCCCCGACCTCGATCCGGCTCTGCACGGTCGCCCATCCGAAACCGGCGATCTCGATCGTGCGAACCAGTTCGGGAGCGGGCGTCGTCGGCCAGCACAGCAGCGGGTCCTCGGTGGTCATCTCACCAACGCGACAGGTAGCGGTCGAGCTCGAACTGGCTGACGTGGGCCTCGTAGTCGGACCACTCCGCCCGTTTGTTGCGGAGGAACCACTCGAATATGTGTTCACCGAGCGTCTCGTGGACCAGTGCCGACTGCTCCATTCGGTCGAGCGCCTCGGCCAACGAGGACGGCAACGACGCGATGCCGGCCGCCTCGCGCTCGGCCTTGGACAACTCGAACATGTTGGCGGAGGCCTCCGGCGGCAACTCGTAACCGCCGTCGATCCCTGCGAGCCCGGCCGCGAGCATCACCGAGAAGGCGAGGTACGGGTTGCACGATGGATCGATCGCCCGGTACTCGATCCGGGTCGACGCCGCCTCGCGGCCGCGCTTGGTGATGGGGATGCGAATTAGTGATGAGCGGTTGTTGTGCGCCCACGTCACGTGTACCGGTGCCTCGAAACCGCTGATCAGGCGTTTGTAGCTGTTGACGAGTTGGTTGGTGATCGCGGTCGTTTCGGGCGCATGCACCAACAGGCCCGCGATGAAGTGACGCGCCGTCGATGACAGGCCGTCGGGCGCGTCGGGATCGTGGAACGCGTTGTCCTCGCCGGCGAACAGCGAAAGGTGCGTGTGCATACCGGAGCCCTGCACTCCGTGGAGCGGTTTCGGCATGAACGTGGCATGCACTCCGTGGCGCAGCGCCACCTCGCGGACGACGAGGCGCAATGTCATGACGTTGTCGGCCATCGACAAGGCGTCGGTGTATCGCAGGTCGATCTCGTGTTGGGAGGGCGCGTCCTCGTGGAACGAGTATTCGACGGGGATGCCGGTGGTCTCGAGTCGTTGGATGGTCGCCCGACGGATGTCGGATGCGACGTCCTTGGTGGTGAGGTCGAAGTAGCCCGCCTCGTCGAGCGGGAGTGGCATCTGTGAGGTGTCGTCGCTCTGGAAGTAGAAGAACTCGACCTCCGGCGCGCACATCAGGGTGAAACCGGCATCCCGGGCGCGTTGCGCGTTGCGCTTGAGCACCTGCCGCGGATCACCCTCGAAGGGGCTTCCGTCGACGTTGACCAGGTCGCAGAACAGGCGGGCGTTCAGCTCGCCGCCTTCGCCCAGGCTCATGAGCTGGAAGCTCGACGCATCCGGGATGGCCAAGACGTCGCTCTCCTGGACGCGGCTGAAGCCGTCGATCGCCGAACCGTCGAACTGCACGCCGTCCTCGAAAGCCGCCTCCAACTCCAACGGCGAGATCGCCACGGACTTGAGCTGGCCCAGCACGTCGCAGAACCAGAGGCGGACCAGCGGCACCCGACGCTCCTCGACGGTGCGGAGCACGTAGGACTGTTGGTGTTCCATGCCTCCACCTTGGCCGACGGTGCCGCTCGTCGTCGGCCGTCACCGGCGGGTTAACACAGCGTTCACACTGGGGCAACGGCGGGGAAATCGCGTAGGTTCATTCTAGGTGCACAACCCCTCAGCCGTCGCGTGAGCGGCGGCGAAGACCGACAGACAAAGGTGATCGCCGTGGCCTACCGAGCCGAATACATCTGGATCGACGGAACGGAGCCGACTCCGCTCATGCGCTCCAAGACCAAGATCCTCGAGGACGGGCAGGAGCCCGGTATCTGGGGCTTCGACGGGTCCTCGACGAACCAGGCACCGGGGTCCAACTCCGACTGCGTGCTGCAGCCGGTGTTCCAGTGCCACGACCCCATCCGTGGCGGTGACGACGTCCTCGTACTCTGCGAGGTGCTGTTGCCCGGCACGATGGAGCCGCACCCGACGAACCACCGGCGGGCATGCGTGGCGGTCGCCGAAAAGTACAAGGACCAGGTTCCGTTGTTCGGCATCGAGCAGGAGTACACGCTCTTCTCGGAGGGCCGTCCGCTCGGTTGGCCCAAGGAGGGCTACTACTACCCGGCCCCACAGGGTCCGTACTACTGCGGTGTCGGCAGCGTGGAGATCGCGGGCCGGGACCTGGTCGAGGCCCACACGTCCGCCTGCATGAAGGCGGGGCTCGGGATCGTCGGCACGAACGCCGAGGTGATGTTGGGCCAGTGGGAGTTCCAGATCGGCGTGCTCGGGACGGTCGAGGTGGCCGACCATTTGTGGATGGCCCGCTACCTGCTCTACCGCCTCGGGGAGGACTTCGGCGTGAACGCGTCGATCTCGGCCAAGCCGATCAAGGGCGATTGGAACGGCGCGGGATGCCACACGAACTTCTCGACCAAGGCCATGCGGGAGAGCTACGACGCCATCATCGGCGCGTGCGAGGCACTGGGTGCGGCGGGCAAGGTCGAGGAGCATCTCGAAGGCTATGGCCACGGCTACGATGAGCGGCTCACCGGTCAACACGAGACCGCCCACTACAGCCAGTACCGCTACGGCGTGTCCGATCGGGGCGCGTCGGTGCGCATCCCGTGGCAGGTGGCCCAGGACAAGAAGGGCTACATCGAGGACCGCCGGCCCAACGCCAACATCGATCCCTACGTCGTCAGTCGCCTCCTGACGAACACGGTGTGCGAGGCGCTGGCCTGACCCGTCTCACCGCTCGGCGCGCCCGAAACGGGTGTGTCGACCAGTCGGCAGCGGCTGCGGCGCCCGCGGCGGAGAGATCCGTCGTGGGCGCCGCCGCGTCCGTCCCGCAGCCGTCGTGTCGGTGGCATCGGACACCTCGGCCAGCGATGAGAATTGACCGATGACCACCATTCGAGTCGCGCTCGCCCAGCTGAACCCCGTCGTCGGGGCGCTGCACGCCAACAGCGACCGGATCATCGCAACGGTGCGGTCGGTCGGTGGCGACGCCGATGTCGTCGTGTTCGGTGAGTTCGCCGTGTGTGGGTACCCGCCGGAGGACCTGGTCCTCAAACAGCGCTTCGTCGACGACTGCGAAGCCGAGGTGCAGCACATCGCGGAATCGACTGGGTCGTGTGCCGCGGTGGTGGGAACCCCCGAACGCGGTTCGGACGGTCGTCTCTACAACTCGGCGGTCCTCTGTCGAGAGGGGGCGGTACAGCATCGCTACCGAAAGCGTGAGCTCCCCAACTATCAGGTGTTCGACGAGCAGCGCTGGTTCAGCGCTGGACCGGTCGATCAGCCTCTGTGGAGCATGGGCACGATCCCGGTCGGGGTGTCGATCTGCGAGGACATCTGGGTCGACGACGGACCTGTGATGGTTCAGGCCAGGGCCGGCGCGCGGCTACTGGTGAACGTCAACGGGTCGCCCTATCACGGGGCGAAGGCCGTCGAACGCGAAACGATGCTGCGCGAACGAGCGGTCGCGACCGGTATCCCGATCGTCTACGTCAACCAGGTCGGTGGTCAGGATGAGCTGGTCTTCGACGGCGGCAGCCTGGTCGTAGGCGGCGACGGCCAACTCCTCGCACGCTTCCCGCGTTTCGTCGAACACGTCGAGGTCGTCGAGGTCGACCTCGACGGGGCATCACGGCCGCCCGAACGAATCGAGCCCTCGACGATCCCCACGCGGAACTCTGGGAGGCGCTGGTATTGGGTACCCGCGACTACAGCCGCAAGAACGGGTTCACCGACGTAGTGGTCGGACTCTCCGGTGGCATCGACAGCTCGATCGTCGCCGTCATCGCCGTCGACGCGCTCGGGGCCGACCGGGTCCACGGCGTGTTGATGCCCTCACGGTTCAGCTCGGACGGCTCGATCAGCGACGCCCGACGACTGTCGGAGCGACTCGGGATCGAGTCCCGGATCGTGGGCATCGACGCGGCGCACGTCGCGCTCGAGCAGATGTTGGCACCGTCCTTCGAAGGCCTGGAACCCGACCTCACCGAGGAGAACCTCCAGTCGCGTCTTCGGGGGGTCACGTTGATGGCGTTGTCGAACAAGTTCGGCTGGTTGGTCCTGACCACGGGGAACAAGAGCGAGTCGGCCGTGGGGTACTCGACGTTGTACGGCGACACCGCTGGTGGACTCGCGGTGATCAAGGACGTCTACAAGACGACCGTCTACGACCTGTGCCGATGGCGGAACCGCCGTGCCGGGGTCGACCTGATACCAGAGACGGTGTTGAACAAGGCGCCGTCTGCGGAGCTGCGACCCGACCAGCGCGACGACCAGAGCCTGCCCCCCTACGACGAGCTCGATCCGATTCTGCGAGGCTACGTCGACGACGATCTCACCGTTGCCGATCTCGTCGCGGCGGGTCACGACCCCGCCGTGGTCGCGCGGATCTGTCGCCTGGTCGACATCGCCGAGTACAAGCGGCGGCAGAACCCGCCCGGCATCCGGGTCACGTCCAAGGCGTTCGGCCGTGATCGGCGACTGCCGATCACGAACCACTATCGCTGAGCGGCCGACCCCGGGAGGCGGGTCAACAGCGGTCGAGGAAGTGCTGGACCATGTCGTGGCCGGCGACGGTGAGGATCGACTCGGGGTGGAACTGCACACCTTCGACGTCGAGTTCACGATGCCGAAGGCCCATGATGATGCCGTCGTCGGTCTCGGCGGTGATCTCCAACACGTCGGGCAACGACTCGCGCTCGACGATCAGGGAGTGGTAGCGGGTTGCCTCGATCGGATTGGGCAGTCCTTCGAACAGGCCGACGTCGAAGTGGCGGATCATCGACGTCTTGCCATGGACGATCTCGGGTGCGCGGACGACGCGGCCACCGAAGACCTGGCCCATGCACTGCATCCCGAGACACACGCCGAACACCGGCACGAGGGCCGAGCAGTGCTCGATGATCGAGTTGGACAGCCCGGCGTCGTCGGGGGTACCCGGACCGGGGGAGATGAGGATGCCGTCGGGATCGATCTCGGTGACGTCGTCGAGGGTCAGCGCGTCGTCGCGGTGCACGATCGGGTCGGCACCCAACTCGCCGAGGTATTGGACGAGGTTGAAGACGAACGAGTCGTAGTTGTCGATCACCAGGATCCGCGGCACGCCGATCGATGCTAACGAGCGGCGCGGCGGCCGCCTCCAGCGGATTCGCCCCGGGTTCGGGGTCAGCGGTCCCCGGAACGGGGCGACCGGTCACCGAACCCGGTGATGCCGGCCACCGAACCCGGTGATGCCGGCCACAGGTCCTAGGCTCACAGGATGGCCAAACCCGGAAAGCGACGTATCGAAGGGACCTCCTCGACCCAGCCCGAGACCCAGGGGGACACCCCTGACGTGAGCGACGCTGCCGAGGAGACCTCGTCGGGGTCGGCGCGTACGGTTACCTCCAAGCGGGTCACCCCGAAGGGGACACGGCCCGGAGATCGGCCCCACGGCACCAAACCGGGCCGCTACACCGCTCCGAAGCCCGTCGACAAATACGACCTCCCGAGCCCCATGTGGGTGCCGGTGACCATGTTCTCGCTGTTCGGGGTGGGCCTCTTGGCCATCATCTTGAACTACGCGAACTCGTTGCCCGGCGCGCCCTCCAACTGGTATCTGATGGGCGGGCTCCTGGCGATCCTGTTCGGGATCATCACGTCGACCCAACTCCGGTAAGGGACCCGCGCGACCGACCCCACCCGCTCCGTAGGGTGTTCTCCGGCAAGTCGGGAACCATCCGCCCTCGGGGATCGACTCTTTGGAGTCCACCAGTACCGGTGGGCCACAGAACCCGGGAGAGGTGGGACGCGTGCGCAGTCGTTGCAGGATGATCGGCCGGACAATTGTCGGAGGTGCGCTGACCAGCGGACTGCTGTTGGCGAGCGCGGCGTCCGCGTCGGCGCACATCGCCATCGCCGAGAAGGAACAGCAGCCCGATTCGTATGCTGTGCTGTCGTTCGGGGTACCGCACGGTTGTGACGGCTCGCCGACGACCAGGATCCGGATCCAACTCCCCGAGTCGATCCCCACCGCTACCCCGACCGTCAATCCCGGGTGGGACATCGATCTCGTCACTCAGAAGCTCGACAAGCCGATCGACCTGGGCGAGGGCCGGTCGCTGACCGAGCGGATCACCGAGGTCGACTACACGGCCAAGTCGCCACTTCCCGCGAACTACCGGGACGTCCTGGCGTTGTCGGTGCACATCCCTGAGGATGCCGCCGGTAAGACTCTCTACTTCCCCACGATCCAGGAGTGCGAGAAGGGTCAGGGGGACTGGACGATGATCCCCCAAGCGGGTCAGGACGCCGACGAACTCGACACCCCGGCTCCGTCCATCGTGGTCGCGAAGGCGTCGGGTGAGTCGGCCATGGACGGTCAAGGTACGACCTCGACCGGATCGGGGCGCAACACGGCATCGGAGGAGCCGTCCGACTCTTCCGGTGCCAACTGGGTGTCGGTCGCGGCGCTGGTCGCGGCGATCGTCGGCATCGTGCTCGGCGGCGCCGCCCTGGCCAGCGCGCGGAAAAGGAGCTCCTAGGGCGGATCAGTCGGTGGCTCCGGCGATCCGGCGGCAAGCGGCCCGGACCGCCGCCTTCGTGGCGGCAGTCCTCGTGACGGCATGGTTCCTGGTCGCGCCCGCCGGCGCCCACGCGGTGCTCGAGGCCACCGATCCACCCGCGGGTTCGGTCCTTGCCGAGAGCCCTCCCCATGTGACGCTCACCTTCGACGAGGTGGTGTCGCTTCCCCCCGACGCGGTGCGGTTGCTCGATGTCGAGGGCGGGCGGATCAGGATCGGTAGGGCGGTTTCGGCCGACGAGCAGGTGCGTGCGGAGATACCGGTGAAACTGCGCCGCGGCTCCTACGTGGTGGCCTGGCGGATCATCTCGGCAGATTCTCATCCGTTGAGCGGAGCCTTCACGTTCTCGGTCGGTGCTCCAAGCCGTGCGGGCTCGGGTGCCTCGGCCGAAACCGTGGCCAAGGGAGTACGCGGAGAGTCGGTCGGTTCGTCGATCGCGGTCGATGCCGTCGCGGTGCTCATGTACGCGGGTCTCCTCGTGTGCGTTGGGGCCGTCTGGTTCTCCCGGTACCTCGTTGTCGACGGAGGAGCCGCCGTCGACCGGATCCGAGTGCTCGTCGGTTGGTCCGGCATCGCGGGTCTCGTCGGTTTCGTCCTGGCGCTGCCGGCGGAAGCGGCGCTTGCGGCGGGGTCGTTCAGGGCGGTGGTCTCGGGGGGTGCTCTCTGGGACGAGCTGTCGGGTGAAGTTGGTCTGCAGGCGTTGCTGGGCATCGTCGGGTTGTCGCTCGTCCTCTCCGGAGCTCGTCGACGCACCGTGGGTGGCGACCGCCTCGTGTGGATCGGCAGCATCCTGGCGCTGAGTGCGCCCGTCGCGGTGGGGCACACGCGGAGCTTTGGCCCGACGGCCCTGATCATGGTCGGGGACCTCGCGCACCTCGGGGCCGGGGCGATCTGGACCGGTGGCCTCGCGGCGCTCCTGATCGTGCTGAGGACCCCGCCGGAGGAGGGAACGGTCCGACATCGTCGTGATGCACGGATCATCGCGGGATTCTCCCGTTGGGCGACGGTCTCCATCGTGGCGGTCGCCGCCGCCGGCGTGCTGGTGGGATGGCGGATCCTCGGAGGTCCGGGCAGGCTCTTCTCCACCGCATACGGGATCACCCTGCTGGTGAAGGTGGGTCTGTTTGGCGGAGTCGCGGGCCTCGGTGCCTACAACCACTTCGTACTCGTGCGCCGGGCGGAACGTGACGACGGCGATGCTTCCGCAGCGGCGCTCCGTCGGACGGTGCTCGCGGAGGTGGCGATCATCGCCGCGATCCTCATCGTGACCGGTGTCCTCACGTCGCTCTCGCCCCGGACCGCCGCGGCGGTGACCGGAAACGGCGGTGGCGGAACGGAGGTGACGGCGGCCACCGACGATCCGTCGGGGATGGACATGTCGGGGATGGCCGGTATGGACCACGGGGGCAACGTCACGACAACATCACGTCGCGTGACCGTGGCACGACGCTTCGGCACCGGCCAAGTGGCGGTCACGGTGACACCCGCCGCGAGCGGTCCGAACAGCGTCATCGTCATCTTCGCCAACGCCAAAGGTGCTCCACAGGCGCTCAAGGAGGCTCCGACGGTGAGGTTCCGACTTCGGGCCCGCGACATCGGCCCCATCGTCGCCGCGGCCGTCCCGCTGGGTGCGAGTGCCTACCGCGTCGAACAGGACCTGGTGATTCCCGGCAGGTGGGAGATCAACGTCTCTGCCGTGGTGTCGGACTTCGAGCAGCCCCAGGCGACCATGACCGTGCCGATCGACCCCTGAGTCCCGACCGGGTCAGCTGCTCCGTCGGGAGCTCTCCTCGACCCGCGGTACCGGACGCAGATCCGGACGGGTGCCGGCCGGTGGTTCGTCACATTCGGCTTCCCCAGCGGCGCCGCGCGCGAGGCGGCGGCCCAGCAGCCAGACGATGACCACGCTCACCAACTCCGGGATGTGGCGGCTCTCTCCCACGATCGTCGCACGGCCTTCGACGGTGTCGAGCAGGCCGGTGAGCGCGAGCGCGATCGCCACGACCGCGGCCACGGGCAGGATCGTTCGGGCGCGGGCCGGCCTGATGACGACGACCATCAACCCGACCGCGTACGCGAGGCTGAAGGCCCCCACATGGCGTTCGGCGTGGGAGACCATCCCGGCTGCGTCGGTGCCGTTGATCAGAGCCGGGACGGCGGATGCCGCAACCACCACGGCCATCGCGGCGAGGATCAGGCGGGAGACCGGTAGGGCAGCGCGGCGATCGGCGGCTGCGACCGCCCTGGTGACGCGGCGGGAGAGATCGGGAGGTGGACCCGCCGGCCCGACCGTGCCGGTCCACGGTCGGCCGGGGTCGTCGTCGGCGAACGCCCGGCACGAGGGGCAGCGAGTCAGATGTGCCTCGAGCTGTGCGGGCTCGACGCCCATCTCCTCCCCGTCCCGTCGCGCCGAAAGGGCTTCAAGCCATCGCTCACACGCCATCGCGGCACGTTCGTTCGCAGGTGGTCATCGTCGTAGCGCTGGTCCCCCGTCGAAAGCCGCGGCCATAATGCCGCGGATGGAGGCGAGGGATCCATTGCGACCGCTGCTCGACGCGGCGATCGAGGGCGATGACGTCGCGATGGCATCGCTGGTCCGCGCGACGCAGGCCGATCTGTGGCGGCTCTGCACGTTCTCCGCGAGGCCCGGGGAGGAGGAGGACCTCGTCCAGGAGGTGTACCTCCGGGCCATGCGCTCGGCCGCAGGGTTCCGGGGAGAGTCGACCGTCCGGACGTGGTTGACCTCGATCGCCCGGCACGTGTGCGCGGACCACGTCCGTCGACAAGCGCGTGAACGACGGCTCCTCGGACGGGTTCGGCCGGCCTCGGAGGTGCACGTCCAATGGGCCGACCTCGGGACCCGGGGCCTGCTCGCCGGCCTCGATCCCGATCGTCGCGAAGCCTTCGTCCTGACACAGATGGCCGGTCTTTCCTACGCAGAGGCCGCTGAGGAACTCGGCTGTCCCATCGGCACCATCCGTTCGCGAGTGGCACGGGCGCGGGCCGACCTGGTCGAATCGATGAGGCGGGCCGAGGCCGTCTGAGCCTGCGCCGGCGGGTTCACAGGTCATTCGACGGGGGTGAGCAACTCCATCTCCTCCATGCAGTGACGAGGAGGTTCGGGGTCCTCTGATGCGGCGGCGGTCATCCGGACCTCGGCACCGCACAGCGCGCACCGGTAAACCAGCTTCACCTTGCGCAACTCCCCCGGTGCGGGAGGGTCCGGGACGGGCTGGGCGAGGCCGGCGATCACCAGCCAACCCACACGAAGCATCGCGGCACCCGCCAACACCGCGACAGCGCTCTGCCAGACACCCTTGTCGAACCACCACACGGCGACGCCGAACACGGCGGCGACGGCGATCCACGCGACGACGGTCCGCAACCTCATCGCGACAGTCTCGCGCCGTGTCGGGGTGGAGCCGTCCGCGAAAGCCGGGGCCGCGGCGTCGACGGGGACCGACACCGCGGCGTGGTCGATCAGCCGAGGCGTTCGATGATGGTCGCGTTTGCCAGCCCGCCACCCTCACACATCGTCTGCAGGCCGTAGCGGCCGCCGGTCCGCTCGAGTTCGTTGAGCAGCGTGGCCATGAGTTTGGTCCCCGAGCAGCCGAGCGGATGGCCGAGCGCGATCGCTCCACCGTTGACGTTGGTCCTGTCCAAATCGCCGCCGGTCTCCTTCTGCCAGGCGAGCACCACCGAGGCGAACGCCTCGTTCACCTCGAACAGGTCGATGTCGTCGATCGAGAGCCCCGACCGTTCGAGGACCTTGCGGGTGGCGGGGATCGGTCCGGTGAGCATCGTGACGGGGTCCACTCCGACGACAGCGAACGCGTGGAAGCGGGCACGGGGTGTGAGCCCGAGCTCCCGGGCCCTCTCCTCGGACATGATGAGCGCTGCCGACGCACCGTCGGCGATCTGGCTGGAGTTCCCCGCGGTCACCTTCCCGTCGGGCTTGAACGCCGGTTGCAGCCGCGCAAGAGCGTCCATGTCGGTGCCGGGGCGAACGCCCTCGTCCGTGACGTGCATCTCGTCGTGGGTCGTGATCGCGCCGCTCTCCTTGTCGCGGGTGCGCTTTGCAACCTTGACGATCTCGTTGTCGAACCGGCCCTCCGCGATCGCGCGAGCCGCCCGCGTCTGACTCGACATCCCGAGTCCGTCGAGGTCCTCACGTGAGAGGTCCCACCGGTCGGCGATCATCTCCGCGGAGATCCCCTGCGGCACGAGACCTCCCTGATCCGCGTAGCGCAGACCGATCATCTCGCCGAACGGGAATCCCGTCCGCTTGACGTCGCCGATGGACGCCCCCATCGGAACGAGGCTCATCGACTCGACACCCGCGGCGATCACCACGTCGTAGGCGCCGGCCATCACCCCTTGGGCAGCGAAGTGCGCCGCCTGTTGCGAACTGCCGCACTGACGGTCGATCGTCGTCGCGGGCACCGACTCGGGGAACCCTGCCGCGAGCACGGCGTTGCGCCCGACGTTGAGCGCCTGGGCACCGACCTGGGAGACACAACCCATGATCACATCGTCGACCACGGTCGGATCGAGGTTGTTTCTGTCGGCGATCGCCTTCAGCACCTCGGCGGCCAGATCGGCGGAATGCCAGCCCGACAGCGCACCGTTGCGCTTCCCTCCTGCGGTCCGGACGGCATCGACGAGTACGGCGGTGGTCATGGGTCCCCTTTCGACCGAAGTTCGGCGAGCCCGAACTTGACCGGCCGGTCCAGAGTCTGGTGGAGCACCGGCGCGCGGGTCAACGCGGACGGAGTGGGCGCTACCATCGCCCACCACCGAAGGGGGCGGACATGGCGTCGACCAACGAACAGATCGAATCGCAGGTCAAAGGACAGACGGTGCTGAGCGAGTTCGCTCGGATAGTCGGGGACCACGGTTCGCACACAGCGATCCGCTGGCTCGATGGCGACGACTGGAGGTCGATGACCTTCGCGGAGCTCACCGAGCAGGCGGGCCGGCTGGCGACGGCGCTGACGGGGCTCGGAGTAGCCCACGGGGACCGGGTCGTGATGATGCTGCGTAACATCATGGAGTTCCACGTCGCCGATCTCGCCACGATGATGGCGGGGGCAACCCCGGTGTCGATCTACAACTCCTCCTCCCCCGAGCAGGTCGCGTATCTCGCGGGGCATTGCGAGGCGAAGATCGCGATCGTCGAGGGCCAGGGTTTCCTGGATCGCTTCATCCCCGTCGCCGACGAGCTCGTCGATCTCCAGGACTACGTGGTCGTGGGCACTCACGACGCCGAACCCCCCGGTAGGCGGGTGCACGCCTGGGACGATCTGATCGGCTCGGATCCGAGGAGCCTCACCGAGGCGACGGAGCATGTCGGTCCCGACGATCTCGCCACCATCATCTACACGTCGGGTACGACCGGGAACCCCAAAGGGGTGATGCTCGACCACCGGAACATCTGCTGGACCCTGGCCAGTCTCCGTGAGTCCTTCGAGACCGACAACTTCCTGGGCCAGCGCGTCGTGTCGTACCTGCCGATGGCCCACATCGCCGAGCGGGCAACCAGCCACTACGGCGCGTAGCTGAACGGCTACGAGGTCACCTGTTGCCCCGACCCGTCCCAGATCGCGGTCTTCGCCCGGGAGGTCCGCCCCAACATCATGTTCGGGGTGCCCCGCGTCTGGGAAAAGATCCACGGCGGGGTCACGGGAGCCTTGTCGGCGGATCCGGACAAGGCCCGCCAGGTCGACGAAGCCGTCGAGGCGGCCCGTCCGATCGTCGAGGCGATGACGTGGGGGACCGCGACGCCCGAACAGATGGAGACCTACGAGTTCCTCGACGCAGTCGCCTTCTCGACGATCCGTGAGCTCATGGGCCTCGATCAACTCGACCTCGCCGTCACCGGTGCCGCTCCCATCACCCCCGAACTGCTGAGCTGGTTCCGCGCCATCGGGATCCCGCTCAGCGAGATCTACGGAATGAGCGAGTCGACCGGGCCCATAGCGTTCTCCGCCCGCAAGCCCAAGCTCGGCACCGTCGGACCGGCCATCCCCGGTGTGACGCTCGCGTTCGCGGACGACGGCGAGGTCCTGTTCTCGGGAGGGAACGTCTTCCGGGGGTATCTCAACGACCCTGCCAAGACATCCGAGGCACTGGACGACGACGGTTGGGTGCACACCGGCGACATCGGCGAGCTCGACGACGACGGCTATCTCCGCATCGTCGACCGCAAGAAGGAGCTGATCATCACCGCAGGTGGCAAGAACGTCAGCCCCGCCAACCTCGAAGCCGCCCTCAAGACGCTCCCCCTCGTCGGGCAGGCGTGCGCGGTGGGCGACCGCCGCCCCTTCATCGGGGCGCTGGTGGTGCTCGACCCCGACGCCGCGGCACGGTGGGCAAAAGAACATGGTCGGGAGGGTGCGTCCCTCGCCGAACTCGCGGCCGATCCCGAAGTGATCGCCGAGGTCAACGCAGGCCTGCCCGAGGCGATGTCGAGGTTCAACCAGGCCGAACGGGTGAAGCGCCTGACCGTGCTCGGCGAGGAGTGGCTGCCCGACAGCGACCTGTTGACCCCGACCTCCAAGCTCAAGCGGCGGGGGATCGCCCAGCACTTCGCCGACGAGATCGAAGCGTTGTACGACTCGTGAGCGTCGATGGCTGAGGTCGATCCGACCCCGGCCGCGCCCCCGGGCCGCGCTCCGGCACCCGACGCCGCGGATCCCCGTCCGGGGACCCGCCTTCCGAGGGTCGCGATGGTCCTGTCGCGTTTCCCCAAGGTCACCGAGACTTACCAGCTGCGTGAGATCACCGCGCTCGAGCGGCTCGGCATGTCGATCGAGCTGTACGCGATCACCCACCATGACGACGGGGGGCCGGTCCAGCGGGATGCCGTCGCACTGGACCGACGTGCCAACTACTTCGGGCGGATCAGCCTCGAGATCATCCGTGCGCAATTGACGTGGTTGCGGCGCAACCCGTCCGCATACTGGGGAGCCTGGCGATGG
This sequence comes from Microthrixaceae bacterium, assembly GCA_041394325.1. GTDB lineage: Bacteria > Actinomycetota > Acidimicrobiia > Acidimicrobiales > Microtrichaceae > JAWKIJ01. Next base: position 890,686 of record JAWKIJ010000001.1, on the reverse strand, counting down.
AGCCTCGTGACCAACCGTGGCGCGCCCGATTTCCTGGTGCGCTCGTTCCTGTTGGTCCCCTTGGCGGCGGCGATGGCCCTGCGGATGGAGCGCGACGGGATCGAACACGTCCACGCGCACTTCGCGACGTACCCCACCCACGTGGCGCTGGTGGTGAAGATGCTCACCGGCCTGCCGTATTCGTTCACCGGCCACGCGCATGACATCCAGCACCGCCAGGACGGTCTCGGCGACAAGATCCGTGAGGCGGAGTTCTTCTTCTGCTGCACCGAATACGGCCGCGAGCAACTTCGCCGCCTCTACGGCAGCGTGGTCGAGGAGAAGTGCGTCGTCGTACATCACGGAGTGGAGCTCGACCGCTACACGATGACGCCGCTGCCCGACGACGACGGCGAACGCGCCTTTCGGATCCTCTGCGTCGCCACCTTCGAGGAGTGCAAGGGCCACCAGTACCTCATCGAGGCCACGAGCCGGCTGGTGGACCGCGGCGTCGAGGTCGAAGTCGCCCTGGTGGGAGGCGACCCTCCACGACGTTCACGGCATCGCGAGGACATGATCCGCCTGGCGGCCGAGCTGGGTCTGGGCGACCGCGTGCGGTTCGTGGGCAAGGTGGCGGCCGAGGAGGTTCGGCGTTGGATCGAGTGGTCCGACATCGGAGTGTTGGCGGCATGCGCGACGGCGAAGGGGGACAAGGACGGTCTGCCGAACGTCCTGACCGAGTCGCTCGCGATGGGCAGGCCGGTGGTGTCGACCACTCAGGAGGGAACGATGGAACTGGTCGTCGACGGGGTGAACGGCCTCCTGGTTCGCACCCGCGACGCGAGTGCCCTGGCCGACGCCATCGAGCGGATGCGCCGCGATCCGGCCATGCGCGAGCGAATGGCCACGGCGGGACGTGGGATCGTCGAGCGTGATCATGACGTGGTCGCCAACACGCGAACCCTGGCCGGGGAGTACCTCCGCCGGGTCGGCCGTCCCGCACCGGACGATTCGGCCTGATCGAGACCGGTCAGGCCGACGGTCGGGTCGCTCCGTCGCGACCGTCGGCCTGCGCCGAAGGGTCGGCCAACGCCCGGTCCATCTCCTGCCGGAGGGCGGAGTCGGCCCGGGCGGCCACGAACTCGCCGAGGTCGATGGTGAAGTCCACCGTCGTCGCGTCGTCGCCCGGTGAGGGGGTGGCGCCCAACGCCGCCATCATCGCCGTCATCGCGGTGTTGTCAGCGTGTACGACCAGCAACATCGTGGCCACCCCGGACCGGTGTGCGACGGTGAGCAACGCCTCGAGCAACACCCGCCCGATACCGCGTCGATGGAACTCGTCGAGGACGACGACGGCCGCCTCGGCCTTCGACGGATCGTCGAGGCGGATGTAGCGGGCGACCCCGACGCCGATGTCGTCACCACCGTCGGGGTCCTCGAAGTACGCGACGAGTGCGAAGTGACGGTCGTAGTCGATGTGGGTGAAGTAGTCGAGTTGGGTCGCACTCAGCCGCTCGAGCGGGGAGAAGAAGCGCATGTAGCGGGACTCGGGCGAGAGGTGCTCGAACCCCTCGGCCAGCGACGCGGCGTCGTCGGGGTGGATGGGCCGGAGGTGCAGGGTCGCGTCCTCGTCGAGGGCGATCGACACGTGGAGCTCACCCGCCGGGTCACTCGTCATCGCGGATCGCCTCGGCCCAGTCGCCGACCTCGGGGTCGACGACGACATAACGCGGGTCGACCTCGCCGGTCCGCAGCGGTCGCATGGCGAGGTCGATCGCGGTCCACAACGTGTGCGACGCCGGATGGAAGAGCAGCGGGAGGAGGAACGACGAGCACAACCCGGCGATCAGGAGGGGTCGCGCGCGGATGTCGGGGATCATCAGGATCGATCCGATCAGCAGGACGAAGAAGGTCGCCGTGAAGGTGACCATGGTGTTGAGACCGATGTAGCCGATGGAGTGCCCGAAGATGCGCTCGAACCGAAGTGAGCATTGCGGGCACCGGTCCACGAGCGTGAACCACCGTCGGTGGAGGTGCCCGCCCCCGCAGACAGGGCAGCGCCCGACGGTGCCGCGCAGCATCATCCGGAGGTTGCCGACGCCGATCTGGCGCGACGTCGGGAGCGGCTCCGGCAGGTTCATCCGCTGCATCATGACCGATACCCGTCCACCTAAGGTGCCCGGGATGCAGCGGAGGGTCGCGGTCGTCACCGGAGCGAACTCGGGCATCGGCCTCGAAACAGCGGTCGCGCTGGCCTCCGCGGGCGATCGGGTGGTGATCGCGTGTCGTGACGACACGAAGGCGAGCGCCGCCGTCACGACCATCGTGGCCAGGAGCGGCTCCGAGGACGTCGAGCGCGTCCACCTCGACCTCATCACGCCGTCGGGCGCTCGCGAAGCCGCACAGGAGGTTGCGAGGAGGTTCGACCGTCTGGACGTGCTCGTCAACAACGCAGGACTGATTCTCGATCGGCGAACGGTCACCCCCGACGGTTTCGAGGCGATGTTCGCGGTGAACCATCTCGGGCACTTCTCCTGGACCGACGAGTTGACGGGGATACTGGCCGAGACCGGCGGATCGAGGGTGATCAACGTGGCGTCGGCGGCCCACTGGTTCGCGGTCGGGGGGTTGGACTTCGACGACCTCGACGCCGCGCGGTTCTTCAACGGTTGGCTGCAATACGGTCGCACCAAGCTTGCCAACATCCTGTTCACCCAGGAGTTGGCCCGGCGGGTCCGATCCGCCGGGATCTGTGTGTCCTCGTTGCATCCGGGCACGATCGCGTCGGGCTTCGGGGGGGAGGGCGACACGGCGGGGGTCACCGGCCTCGGCCTCGACCTCGCCCGGCGGTTCATGCGGACCCCCGAAGCGGGTGCCGACTGCACCGTGTGGCTCGCGACGTCCTCGACGGGTGCCGATCTCGATCGGAGCGGGGGCTATTGGACCGGGCGGCGCCCCGGGCGCCTGGCCCCGTGGGCGCGCCGTCGGGGTGACGCGGCGCGGTTGTGGTCGGTCAGCGAGGACCTCGCCGCCACGAACTGAGGCCGGTGCGGAATCGTGCTCTACGGCACGTCCTGGTAGCGAACCCCGTGGCGGTCGAGTGCACGACGGAGCAGGGCGAAGGCCTCGAATCCACATCGAAGTCGCACCAGGTCCAGTTCGACGGCGACGAATCGCTCGTCGTGTCCCCGGTCCGGCCCGACGATCAGGTGGGCGAGCTCGTGCAGGACGGTGAGCGCGTCGAACGAACCCGACCGGATGGCGATGGTGCGGGTGGGGGCGTGTGCGAACGAACACGTCGCGGCTCGGCCGCGTCGGATCAGCGACACGTCCAGGGGAACATGGGGGTATCGCTGCGCCACGCCGTCGTCGAGCAGGGTCCGTTCGAGGAAGTGCTCGACGGCGCGGAACGTCCCGAGTCTGGGACCGACCTCGGCGACGACCTCGTCCTCGGCGGAGTACAGCGCGAGTCGGGGTGTTGGTGTGAGGGTCACACCGCTGCACCGAGGGCCGCCCGACCGCCGAGTCGTGGGCCGCCGAGGTCGGCGGTACGGCCTGCACGGGTTCCACGTCGATGACCGTCCGAGGACGTACCCCGACTCACCCGCGAAGTGCGGAGGAACGGGTACCGACTACGGACCTCGTCGGCGACCCGTTCGTTGCGCCGGGCGAGCACGACCGAGACCGACGGCCCGGCAGCGCCCGATCCGTCCTCGTCGTGGTGGTCGCCGTCGTGGTCGCGTCGGGCGCGGGCGACGTCGGCGTCGAGCCGGCGGCGGACCTCCTCGGCGAAGGCACTGATGAAGCTGCGCCGCCACGCCGCCGTGGCGGCACCCGAGGTTGCCGGGCCGGGGTGATGCGCGGTCATGGACGTTACGAGTTGAACCAACAGGCTGGTCACGAGAGTCTCGACGAACGCGAGGTCGGTCTCGAAGCCGACCAACGCGACACGTGAGTGACGATCGTCGTCGCCCGAGATGCGGATGGCCGAACAGCCGTAGGCGCGGGCAACGGCGTCGACGAGCAGCGACTTCTGCGCGACGAAAGGTCGGTGCACCACGACGAAACGTTCACTTATCGTCGAGTCGGCGTCACGACCGGCGGCCCAGAGCATCGCCTCGTCGATGGCGTGGCGCGCCATCAGTTCGGAGGCCTTGGCGGTGAACGCCTCGGCCTCCTCGGGGTAGTCGCTGGCCTCGGCCTTGGCGAGCAGGTTTCGGATGACGGTCAGGCGGTCGGATCGGTCGAGACGGTCGGTGTCGGTGGCCATGATGTCCTAGTGATGCGGGATGCAGCAGGCTCCGCGGGGAGCGAATCGTCGGCGTGGTCACAGGGCGGGCCCGGATCCTGCCACCGGTGCCACACAGTCTGATGTTGGCCACCGACAATCCCGGCGGAGGTTGGTTTCAGGAGGCGACTCCCGAGGACCCCTGCTTCATGGCGGCGGTGCCGAGGCGCCGCTGCACCGCGGCGCTGAACGCGGGAGCCACGGTGGCGATCTTGGACAGCAGCCGCATCTCGACGGGCGCGACGAACACCTCGTGGCGGTTCGAGGTGACGGCGGTGATGACCGCCTTCGCGACCTGGTCGGGCGTACTGGTGCGAACCCCCGGTGGTAGCTCGATACCCGACTCGGTGAACATGCCCGCGTCGCGGACGAACCCCGGCTCGACGATGCTCGCGCCCACGTTCGTCCCGACCAGGTCCTGTGCGAGCGAGAGCGTGAAACCGCGCAGTCCGAACTTGGTCGCGTTGTAGAGCCGGGTCTCGGGGGTGGCGGCCAATGCCGACAGGGAACCGACCGTGACCACGTGCGCCGCCCGTCCGTCGAGGAGCTTCCTCTGGACGAACGCGGTCGCGAGGTGCATCGGCGCGCGGAGATTGACGTCGATCACCGAATCGATGTGTTCGGCTGTCTCCTCGGCCAGCGCGACGTCGGCGCCGACTCCGGCGTTGGCGACCCGCCGGTCGATTCCGTCGAAGCGGTCGCCGCGGGAATCGACCGCGGCGCGGTCGCACAGGTCGGCGACGACCACCTCGGCGCCGACATCGGCTGCCAACGACTCGAGTCGATCCCGGCGGCGGCCGGTCACCACCAACGACATCTGTTCGCGGTGCAGGGCGCGTGCGATCGTGTCACCCAGGCCGCCACTCGCCCCCGTGACCAGCGCGGTCAGGCCCTTCAACGACGAAAGAGGTGCCGACGCCGTCATCGGTGGTTCACACCCCGGTCGTGGACGTCGGCGTCACGACGATGGTGACGCGTCGTTCGCCCTCGGTGCGCAGTGGGTAGGTGTCGACTCCCATGTACTTTTTGGCCAGTGCATCGATGTCCTCCTCGGCGCCGTCGGTGCGCCGCTCGCCGACGTGACCCCGGACCTGGCAGTACTCATAGGGATTGTCGGGATCGGTCGCCGACACGGCGACCGGGTCGCCGAGTTGGAGGTGCCGTTCCTTGAAGCGGCCGATCGCGGTGTTGAACCAGAGGTTGCCGTCGTCGTCGACGTCGGCCCACACGGGAGTCGTGTGGGGGACGCCGCCCGATCCGGGGACGGCGACGTGAGCGAACGCCTTCGAGCGGAAGATCTCCTGGGCTCGCGTCGAGAGGCTCACCGGCTCGGACATGGCTGCTCCTTTTGTCTGCGGTCGTCCGCCCGACACTAACGAGTCCACTCGCGAAGGCGCGGCGGATCGAGCTTGGTCGTGCAAGCATGTCTCCCATGAGTCTTCGAGGTGACCAGTCGCTCGGTCTCGCCCCGGCATCGGTCCGCGACTACCGCGAGCTGGCGCGTCGGCGACTGCCACGTCAGCTCTTCGACTACATAGACGGTGGCGCCTACGAAGAGGCCACCATGCGGGCGAACGTCGGGGACCTCGAGCGCCTCGGCCTCCGCCAGCGGGTCCTTCGCGACGTCGGGGAGCTGACGTTGTCGACCCGCCTGTTCGGTCAGGACCTGTCGATGCCGGTCGTGCTCGGTCCGGTCGGGCTGGGCGGGATGTTCGCCCGGCGGGCCGAGGTGCAGGCGGCCCAGGCCGCGGAGGCCGCGGGGGTCCCCTTCTGCGAGTCGACGGTGTCGATCTGTGGCATCGAGGAGGTCGCAGGGGCGACGTCGGTGCCACCGTGGTTCCAGCTCTACGTGATGCGTGACCGCGGCTACGCCGAGGACCTCATGGCGAGGGCGGCGGCGGTCGGTGTCGAGGTGCTGGTGCTCACGATCGACCTTGCAGTGGTCGGGGCCCGCTACCGCGACGTGCGCAACGGGATGGGTGGGAGGCTCAAGCCTGTGGCGAAGGCGGTGCGGGTCCTGGATCTGATCCGCCACGTCGCCTGGGTCCGTGACGTCGCGATCGGCGGAAAGCCGCTCACGTTCGGCAACCTCGAGAAGGCCGTTCCGGGCGCTTCCACTCCCGACGCGTTCAAGCAGTGGGTCGACGCGCAGTTCGATCCGACGGTCACCTGGGACGATCTCGCCTGGGTACGCGAGCACTGGAAGGGCAGGATCGTGCTCAAGGGACTGTTGGATCCCGAGGACGCACGCGAAGCGGTCGATCGTGGCGTCGACGGCCTGGTGGTGTCGAACCACGGCGGACGCCAGCTCGACGCGGTCCCCTCGACCGTCTCGGCCCTCCCGGCGGTGGTCGACGCCGTCGCCGGACGACTTCCCGTACTGGTCGACGGCGGTATCCGCAGCGGGCTCGACGTGGTCAAGGTGCTCGCCCTCGGCGCCGACGCATGCCTACTGGGTCGGGCGTGGGCATGGGCCGTGGCCGCACGTGGCCGAGCCGGGGTCCGCCACGTACTCGGCACCATCGGAAACGAGATGAAGGTGGCCATGGCGCTCACCGGGGTCACCGACGTCGCCGACCTGAACCGCGACGCCCTCGTGGGCTGATCCCGAGCGCGGGCGGCCCGGTGCCCGTTCGGGGTGGCCTACGCTCGGGCGCGACCGAGGAGGGAGGCGACATGGCCAGTGAGGGATACCACGAGTCGATCGACGACCTGCGTCCCGAGACGCGCGACATGCACCGCGCGATCGTGTCGCTGATGGAGGAGCTCGAGGCCGTCGACTGGTACCAGCAACGGGTCGACGCCTGCACCGATCCCGAACTCAAAGGGTTGTTGCAGCACAACGCGGACGAGGAGAAGGAGCACGCGTCGATGCTGCTCGAGTGGATCCGTCGGCACGATCCGAAGTTCTCCGGTGAGCTCGACACCTACCTCCACTGCGACGGGCCGATCCTGGAAGCCGAGAACGAGGCCAACCGGTAGAGGCCGGTCGGGCCACGAGGACCATGCGCACAATCGGGGACCTCCGACACGACGAGTTGGCGACCCTGGCCCGCGAGTATCTGCTCGCAGGACACCTGATCGACCGTGCCGGAATGCCGATGGTGCTCGCACACGGCCTCGACGTCATGACCGAGGTCGCCGTCGAGGAGTGGATGGGCGCGAGCCCCGTCTACACGCCCCGGATGCAGAGGCTGTTGGGCTTCGAGGGTGACACGGTCGAGGTGGCCTGCAAGGCGATGCAACTCGACATCGGGGCACCACCGGAGTTCATGGACTTCCGGTTCACCGTGCACGACGACCACCACGCGGAGTTCCAACTCGACCACTGTGGTGCGTTGATGGACGTCGAGCCGATGGGTGAGGAGATGGTGTTCGCGATGTGCCATGACATCGAGGACCCGACCTTCGACGCCACGGCGTGGGCCACCAACCGTCACATGACGATCCGGCCGATCCACCGTCCTCCGCGTGAACCCGCCGACCGGTTGCCGCACTGCGCCTGGACCCTCACCATCGACCCCGATGGTCCGGAGAACCCCGAGCCGGTGCGAGCCGGCCTCATCGGCGAAACCCGCGCCGGTCGTCTGCCGCTCGCCGTCGCAGACGGGCCCCACGACGACGGCGCCGCGGACTACTCGGGACCACTCGACGCCGATCTCCGTCTCGAGCGGTTCTCGAGAGCGACCCTGCGGGCGATGATCGAGGAGATCGCGCTTCAGGGCCATCTCCTGGTCTTGTCGTTCGCCTCCGCCCTCGCCGAACGGACCTCACCCGATGAGGCGGCGACGACGGTTGCGCGGCAGTTCGCCGGGGTGGCGGGGGTGACCGCCGAACGTCTGGTGGCGGCCTTGGGCCTCGGAGCCACGGCGGACGACGTCGCCACGGCGTTCGCTCTGCACCCCGCGTTCGCGCCACGGTCCTACGTGGACTGGTCGGTGGAGGTCGACGATGATCGAGTGCTGCTGTCGTTGCGCGAATGCCCGGCGACCGACGAGCCGGGGATCGAGTCGTGGATGGGGGCGTTGCGCGGGGGGCGTGATCAGGCGCTCACCGCGATCGCCATGGGCGTCGACCGTCACTGGGTGGTGGAGCGCGACGGCTCCGACGCGGGCCCCGTCACTCGCTGGACGGCCCGTCGCAGCGACGTCGCGGCCACCGAGCTCGACGATGTGACCCTCACGAAGTTCTCCACCGGCGCGAAGTTCCACTTCACCTGAGAGGACCCGATCGCGGGGCTATCCGCCGACGCGGTCGTTGTACTCCTGCAATGCGATGTCGGCCTCCGCCTTGGCGTCGGACGTCGCCCGTGCCGCGCTCACCCCTTGACGCAGCATGCGGATCATGCCGTCGCGCACGTTGTCACGGACCGCCCGGTAGTCGCCGATCAGCGAACCGACCGTCGCCGTGTCGAGGGGGCCGGAGAGGAGCTGGTCGTAGGCCGTCCGGTAGATGGGCTCGGCCGCCCACTTCTCCGCCAGCAACGGCTGGGTGACGGCATCCTTTCGGACCGGCACGTAGCCGCCGTCGGCAGCCAACGATGCCGACATCTCCGCAGTGCTGAGGAACTTCACGAACTGCCAGGCTGCGGCCCTCTTGACCTTCGAGCTGTGACGTAACAGCCACAGGGCCCCGTCACCCACCGGCACGCCACCCCCTCCTCGGAGGCTCGGCAACGGAGCGGTGGCGAGGTGGATCTCGCCGAACACCCCCGAGGAGAGCACCGCGTTGATCGGACCGATCGCACCGGAGGCCTCGAAGGTCATCGCCGCGTTGTGGTTGGCGATGGCCAACAGGTGGTCGAAGCTGTTGGGATCGGCGCCGGTGTCCACGGCAAGGCCGGACCGGACCATCTCTCGCCACCACCGCCAGATCGAGCGGCTCGTCGGGCTCGTCAGGTTCGTCGCGTCGGCCCGAGCCTTTCGACCGTTGCCGTGATCGACCAACTCACCGCCGCTCTTGGCGAGGAGGACTTCGTAGAGGTACGGAGCGATCTTCAACGAGATCCCGTGTTTTGCGGCCTTCGAGCGGACGATCGCCTGTGAGGCCCGCCGGACCTCGTCGAGGGTACGCGGCGGATGGTCCGGGTCGAGGCCGGCCTTGCGGAAGGCGTCACGGTCGTAGAACAGGATCGGATTGGACACCGTCCACGGCATGGCCCGCTGCACTCCGCCGGCCTTGTAGTACTCGAGCGCACGCGGCACGAACGGGGAGGTGTCGTAGTGGTCGGCGTCGAAACACGCCTGGACCGGGACGCTGCCCTGACTGTCGATCATCTGCTGGACGACGGTCTCCTCGAGCGTGGCGATGTCGGGCAGGTCCCCGCTGGTCAGGCCGGCCTTGTACTTGGTGAACTCGTCGGGGTAGCCGGGTTGCTGCAGCAGCCGTACCCGCACGTCCCCCTGGGATTCGTTGAACCGCTGGGTCACCCGCTGCAACCATTCCTCGCTGCTGCGTGCGAGTACGTGCCACATGGTGATGGTCACGGGCTTGGGCGCGCGGGCGAACTCGGCGAGTCCGCAGTCGGCGGGCTCGACCTTGGCCGTGAACGTCCCGTAGCGGGCGTCGTCGGGCGTGCACGACACGGTCGCGGCGAGGAGGATTCCCACGACGGCCGCGGCAAGTACGCGGCGAGCTCGACTCGCGTGGGTGGATCTCTCGGTCGGGTGGCGAGGCGTCATCCCTTCACCGCCCCGGCGGTGAGCCCCCGGACGAGCTGCTTTTGGAACACGATGAGCAGCACCAGCAGGGGCAGGATCGCGAGCACTGTTCCGGCGAAGGTCACGTTGACCTGGTCGACTGCGGAGGTCCGCAGATAGCGCAGCCCGATCTGGACCGTGCGGAGTCGTTCGTCCTTGGTCACGATGAGCGGCCAGAGGTACTGGTTGAACGCCGCGAAGAACGAGAACACGGCAAGGGCAGCGATCGCCGGTCGAGCCAGGGGGATCGCGACCCGCGTTGCGAAACGCCAGTGCCCCGCGCCGTCGAGTGAGGCCGCGTCGGACAGCGCGGACGGCAGTGAGAGGAAGGCCTGTCGGACGAGGAACGCTCCGAAACCGGTGGCGAGGAACGGCACGGTGAGGGCGAGGTAGCTGTCGTACCAGCCGAGGTGAACGATCGTCTGCTCGTTGGTGAAGAAGGTGATCTCGAAGGGGATCATCATCGTGGCGAGGAAGACCACGAACAGAGTCCGGCGGAACGGAAACCGGAGGAAGGCGAACGCGTATGCCGCCGCGACCGAGGTGGCCACCTGGGCGGCGACGATCACGGTCGTGACGATCAGGCTGTTCAACAGATAGCGACCGAGGTGCCCGCGGCTCCAGGCGGTGCCGAACGCGCCGAAGTCGAAGCGCCGGGGCCACAGGTAGGGCGGTCGGTGCGCGATTTCGCCGGGGTTCAGGAACGCGTTGACGACCGTGATGTAGATGGGGAACACGACGACGAGGGCGACCGCGGCCAACAACAGATACCGCAGCAGCACCCAAACGAGTCGGCGCCCGTGGGCACGGCGCCGCCGGGGTGCTGCCGACGCAACGGGGGCGGACTCAGCGCTCATAGGTCACCCGTCGTTCCAGCACCTTCAACTGCACGAGGGTGAGCAACAGGGTGATGACGAACAAGGCCACCGACAACACCGCCGCCTTCCCCTCGTTGTTCTGGCGAAACACGGCGTCGTAGGTCGCGTACACCAACAGATTGGTCGCCCGGAGCGGCCCGCCCTGGGTCAACAGGTCGATCTGGCCGAACGCCTGGAACGACTGGATCGAACCCACGACCGCCGCGAAGAAGATCATCGGGGACAGCATCGGCACCACGACGTGGCGGAACCGGCGCCAAAAACCGGCACCGTCGATCTCCGCGGCTTCGAGCAACTCGTCGGGGACCGCTCCGAGCCCGGCCGACATGAGGATGAAGGACAGGCCGAGGTTCTGCCACACCGTCACCGCCGCCACGGCGATCAGTGCCCAGCGCGGCTCCTGCAACAGCGACGGCTTTCCGTCGCGACCGAGGTAGTGCGTGAGCAGCCCCACCTGGGGATTGAGCAGGGTGAAGAAGATCACGGACGCGACCGCGGTGGAGGTCGCCAGTGTGGAGGAGAAGAGCGTGCGGAATATCGCGATGCCACGGAGGCGCTGATGCGCGAGCACCGCCATGAGGATGCCCAGGAAGATGCCCGGCGGCACCGTGTAGAGCACGAACAGCACCGTCGTGCGGATGCTGCCGAGGAACTCCGGTGAGCGAAGGATGCGTTCGTACTGGTCGAAGGCGGCGTAGCGCTTGGGGAGGCCCGGGAACGGGGGGGTGCGATACATCCCCAGGTAGAGGTTTCGCGCGAACGGATAGAACACGAACGCCCCGAACACGACCAGCGCGGGGGCGATGAGCGCATAGCCCAACAGCGCGTCGCGGGCCCGGCCGCGACGTCCACGGCGTCGCACCGGGGGTTGCTCCGTCACCGTGTCGGCGGCATCGGCGGCGAGGGAGGCACCGGTGGTGCTCATGGACCGATCCGATCACCGCTGGCCGCGTCGAACAGATGCAGTGCGCTGGGGGCGGCGACGATGCCGACGGTCTCGCCGAGTCGAGGCACCGGCCCATCGGTCGCGAGGCGCACCACGACGGAACCCGCGGAGGGCGTCCGGCAGACCACCTGTCGCTCGTGGCCGAGCTCCTCCACGACGGTGACCTCGGCGCGCAAGGCCGCGTCGGGTTCGATCGCGGCATCCTCGGGGCGGATCCCGATGAGCACGTCGCCCGCGGGAAGTTCCGCGAGGCCGACCGGCAGGGTGACTCGAGCGCCGTCGAGGGATACGGTGGCCCCGGGCCCATCCCGGTCGACGTGGGCGGTCAACAGGTTCATCGGCGGGCTTCCCACGAAGCCCGCGACGAACGCGTTCGCCGGACGTCCGTACACCTCGGTGGGGGTGCCGACCTGCTGGAGCACGCCGTGGTCCATGATCGCGATCCGTTCGCCCATCGTCATCGCCTCGACCTGATCGTGGGTGACGTACACGACGGTCGTCTCGAGCCGCCGTTGCAGAGCGATGAGTTCGGCGCGCATCTGGACCCGCAGCTTGGCGTCGAGGTTCGAGAGCGGTTCGTCCATGAGGAAGGCGGCGGGGCGCCGAACGAGCGCGCGTGCCAGCGCGACGCGTTGGCGCTGGCCCCCGGAGAGCTGAGCCGGCTTGCGATCGAGCAGATCGGTCAAGGCCAGCGCATCGACGGTCCGGTCGACGAGCTCCTTGCGCTCCTTGGCGGGCACCCGCCGGTTCCGCAAGGGGAACTCGATGTTCCGTCGGACCGTCATGTGCGGATACAACGCGTAGTTCTGGAAGACCATCGCGATGTCACGCGCCTTGGCTTCGAGGTCGGTGACGTCGACCCCGTCGATTCGGATCGTCCCCTCGTCGGGGTACTCGAGCCCGGCCAACAGGCGCAGCGCCGTCGACTTGCCGCAGCCCGACGGCCCCAGGAGGACGAGGAACTCTCGTTCGGCGATCTCGAGACTGAGCGCGGACACGGCGTCGGCCGTGTCGAAGCGCTTCGTCACCCGGTCGAGCGACACTGCGGCACCCGGTCGTTGCGCCGTCATGTGGTTGGGGATCGGATCGACCGTCGTGTTGCTCACCGTCTCCTCCACCTGGCGTCCGGTCCGTCCACCGAGCACACGACGTGTCGGTCCGATCGGCCGGGGTTGGCCCGATGATCTAGCACCTTCACGCTCTCGATGCCCGTGCCGTGTCCTCGGTCACCGTGCCGAGGCGACGATCTCCACCCGAACATGGATGTCGGGATGCACCCGCAACATCGCGACCCGGGGCGGTTCGAGTTGCCACCAGCGGACGTCGAAGTCCTGTTCGCCGCGGATCCGCACCTCCGGGTGGTCGAAGTGCACCGTGAGCGGGCCTTCGACGGCGTGTTCGACGCCGCGGAAGGCGATCACACCCCCCACTCGTGCCGACCCGGTCTCGGTTCGACGGGACTCGGTGACGGTTCCGACGATCTCGGGGTGGTGCTTCGCGTCGATCCGACGCCGGGTCTCCCTGTCGACCAGCGGGTTGCCCGACTGCAGCGACTCCACGGGGATTCGGACCTCCCCGGCGACGAACGGCGTGGCGGCAAGCCCCCGCGTGGTCGTCGCCAGGTCGAACCAACCCTGCAGGCCGGTCGCCGTGGCGCGGATCGGATGGAGCGAGGACGTGCCGTCGATCCACACCGTCGATCGTTCGGGGACGATCTCGAAGCGGGTCATCGGACCGTTCCCACCGCCCGACTCACCGGGGCTTGCGCGCCCGGATCTCCAGGTTGTCCAGGTAGTAGGTGGTGGTGAAGTCTCGGCCCGCAGCGACGTCGAGGTCGTACCGTCGGCAGAACTCGTGTCCGTCGTCGATCGAATAGGCCGGTACGTCGAGCGGCTGGGACACCTCGATCTCGAAACCAGCATCGGCGATCCAGTCGAGCATGTCGGCACCGTTGCGGATCGTCAGGTGGCAGATCCGGTTGGTGGCCTCGACGCACTCGTCGACCACCCGCTGCCATTCGGGGTCGTCGGTCCGGGCACGGTAGAAGTCCTTCACGTAGAGGCGGCCCCCCGGCCGGAGCACCTCGAACGCCGCAGCGATGGCCTGGCGTGGTTCGTGGGAATGGACCAACGCCTCGAGGAAGTAGACCAAGTCGTACGTGCCGGGGGCGAGAAAGGTGCCGAGGCGGTGGAAGTCGCCGGTGTGCACGGTGATCCGATCCTCGAGACCGTCGCGGGCGACGAGCTCTGCGGCGCGGTCGGCCTGTCTCGGCGAGACGGTGACCGCGTCGATGGTGACGTCGTTGCGGCGGGCCATGAAGCGTGCCGGTCCGCAGACGCCGCATCCCGCGTCGACGATCCGGTCGCCGTCGGCAAGCTCGGCGACCTCGGCCATGTGACCCAGGAGCTGGGGGTGGTCGGCGGCCTTGAGGTGTTGGAATACGTCGCCGAACACCGCTTCGTAGCGATCGTTCCAGTCGTCGTAGTACGCGGCGACATCCTCGGGTGGGAAGGTCTGGTCGATCACGGGTGCGGTGTCGTCGTCGCTGTTCATCTCGCGACCTCGCTCCTCGGTGGCTTCGCGTCCGTCGCCCCTACCGGGACGGGACCCGGGCGCGGATCGTACACAACCGGGCCGGCGATCAGGAGGCCTGTCGGACACCGTTGCCTCCATCCGCGAAGATCGACGCGATCGTCGCGTGTGTCGCGATAGCGTCGATCGCGCTGGTAGATCGGACTACGTCATGGGGTGTGATGATGGCCGAGATCGGTGACCCGGATCCCCTCGCCGCCGCTGGACCCCCGGCGCCGGCGGGTGCCGTTCCGACGGCGGTCCCATTCCAGATCGTCCCCTTGCGGGGCCTGCCGTTCGCCGCGGCGGCGCTCGTCCTGGTCGTCTACGCGATCGCGTCCGGCTCGAAGTGGGCGCTGATGTTGTGCCACGTGGCGGGCGGCGGCCTGTGGACCGCCGTCGACCTCTACGTCGGTCTCGTTCTCGGCCCCATCATCGGACGGCTCTCCCCGCCGGCCCGGGCCGAGTTCACCGTCCGGTTCATGCCCAAGATGGTCGTTCTGATGCCGACGCTGGTGATGATGACCCTCGCCGCCGGGTTCCAGATCGGCATCGACTACGGCAACCTCCTCCAGGGCACGGTCAACCAACCCTGGTTGGTCGCGTCGATGGTGGTCGTGGGGATCATGGCGATCATTGCCTTGGGCATCCTCGAACCCGCCAACATCGCGGTGCTGTTCGAGATGCGAAAGCCCAGCCCCGACTTCGAGGTGGTCGAACACCTGATGAAGAGGTTCGTCGCCACCGCCGGCATCACGGGTCTGATGCAGGTGGCGACGTTGCTGATCATGACCAGGGTGGCGACCCAGTGAGCGCGGCGGAGACCTCGCCGCCACGGCCCTTCACGCGGTCGATGCCGCCGGTGGTCGGCCTCGGCATGGTGGCGTTGACGTTCGCGATCGTCGGCGGAGTCCTGATCGCCGCGCAGATCGGCGCGGACCCGTCGCTGGTGCTGCCGTGGATCCTCGTCGCTGTGGCCGTCGGTGCGGAGATCGCGGCGGTCGCGTTGTTGCCGACGATCCGGCCGTTCGCATGGTTCCGTTTCCGTCAGGTCTTCGGCGTCGCGCTCGGCGCGTACGTGCTGCAGAGCGGCGTCATCGAGTGGTCGTTCCTGAAGAACGACATTCCGGCAGGACCGTTGACGGTGCTGACGATCGGGTTGGTGGTGTTCGCTACGGTGGTCCCGCTGATGATCGCGTTCACCGTCGCCCGCTACCAGGAGGCCGACGACGCGCGCTGATCGGCCAGGGCGGTCGCGCCGGGCGGGGAGCGGACCGACGCCCCACGGCGGATGAATACGGCAGCGGACGCGCTGAGGGCCGATCGACCGTGGCGAAGGCCGGGTGCGGTCGCATACGGCCGGCAGCGAATCCGGTCGGCGATGAGGCCACCGGTCCGCATCGTCGCCGCCGACACGAGCGCCATCGTCATCGACAAGGACCAGGCGGTGCGAACCCGCGACGGCACCGTCCTGCGGGTGAACGTCCACCGTCCTCGGGGTGAGGACGTCGTCCCGGTGATCCTGTGTGCGCACCCCTACGGCAAGGATCGCCTCCCCCGGCGCGGGCGCCGTGGCCACTGGCGGGTCCCGGCCCAATATCGCCTGATGCGCCAAGGCGAGCCGTTCGCGCATTCCGAACTGACCTCCTGGGAGGCCCCCGATCCGGCGTGGTGGGTCCCACAGGGTTTCGCCGTCGTCAACTGCGACCTCCGCGGCTCGGGTGCCTCCGGCGGGGTCGGCTCGCTGATGTCGGACGAGGAGGGCCGTGACATCGCCGACCTCGTCGAGTGGGCCGGTGCCCAGCGGTGGAGCAGCGGCTCGGTCGCCTTGTTGGGGGTGTCGTACCTTGCGCTGTCCCAGTGGAAGGCAGCGGCCAACCGGCCACCGTCACTCAAGGCCATCGTGCCGTGGGAGGGCCTCACTGACGCCTACCGGGACCTGGTGTTCCCGGGAGGTGTCCGCGAGGAGGGGTTCGTCGTGATCTGGAGCCTCGGCCTGCGGCGAAACCGTTTGGCGTACTCGCTGCTGACCGAAAGTCGACGCCGACCCCTCGTCGACGACTTCTGGCGTTCGCTCGCGCCCGACGTCGAGAAGATCGACGTCCCCGTACTCGTCTGCGGAAGTTTCTCGGACAACAACCTGCACAGCCGTGGCTCCATCGCAGGGTTCGAGCGGGTCGACTCGGTCGAGCGACACCTCTACACCCATCGTGGCGGCAAGTGGTCGACCTTCTACGGCGAGGCGGCCCGCCGCGCGCAGCTGCAGTTCCTCGACCGGCACCTGCGGGGACGGGGCGACGTCGTGCAGCCCCCGGTACGCCTGGAGGTCAGGGATCGTCGGGATCACGTGGTGGAGGTACGCGACGAGTCGAGTTGGCCGCTCGAACGGACGTCGTGGACCCGCCGGTACCTGAGTCCCGAAGGCCTGGCCGAGCAGCCACCGGGTGTTCGGTGCAACGCGTCGTTCTCGTTGCGACGGGGCGGGCTGTGCGTGGGGTGGACGGTGCCTCACGACGTCGAGTTGACGGGGTCCATGGCCGTTCGGCTGTTCGTCGAGTTGTCGGGCACCGACGACGCCGACCTGGTCGTCGGGGTGGAGAAGTGGCTCGGCGACGAGTACATCGCTTTCGAGGGTTCCTACGGCTACGGCCGCGACCGCGTCGCCACCGGGTGGCAGAACGTCGCGTTGCGGCGGCTCGACGAGCCGAGGTCCCGGCCGTTCGATCCGGTGGCCTCATGTGACGTGCGTGAGCCGGTGGCCCCTGGTGAGATCGTCGAAGTCGCCGTCGCGTTGGGGCCGTCCTCGACCCTCTTCCATGCCGGGGAGCAGGTCCGGTTGGTGATCGCGGGTCGATGGCTGTCGCCCCGCAACCCGATCACGGGCCAGTTCCCGGCCCGCTACCGCACTGCCCGGCGTGGTGAGTGCACGATCCACTTCGGCCCCGAGCACCCGTCGCGGCTGCTCCTCCCGGTGATCCGCTCCGATCCCTTGTAATGGTCTGGCGGAGGAGGCCTCGTTCCACGGGAAGACCGTGGCTGCAGCTGCGCAGACCGAGGCCGGTCGGCGTGTCGGGAGAAGCGACTCTTCGGGGTGGAGGTGATGGGACTCGAACCCACGACCCCCTGCTTGCAAAGCAGGTGCTCTAGCCAGCTGAGCTACACCCCCGCGCGCGGGGTGTCGGCGACTGTAGTGGAGCGGCCGCCAGGCCCCGGCGGGAACGGCGTTCGGGTCCGTACCATCGCGGGTCGGTCCGGTCCTGGTTCGTCGGTGTCAGCGAGCCACGGTGCTCGGCTCGATCAGCACGGCTCCCGTGGTGGTGATCGTCGTCGTAGGCCGCTCGGTCGGTCTCTTCGTTTCACGGGGCTCGCCCGTCGTTGCCGAGGGCGTCGTCGTGCTCGGTGCAACCGCGGGGTCCTCGGGAACGGTCGTGGTGGGTGGTGAGGTCGTCGGGTCCGGGGTCCGTACGGTCGTCACCGATTCGACCCTGGTCGGCGCGGTGTCACCCGGCCTGAGGAAGGCCCACAGACCCGCGGCGACGAGTGCCACACCGGCCAGCATCAGGATGCCACCGGCCGAACGGCGACGGCGGGTCGATGTTCGCGCGGCGCGCCGCCGCCGACGGGCCCGTTCCCGGCTCGGCGGCTCGACGTCGCGAACAGCGCGGTCGCCGTCGGTCATGGCATCGCTCTGCCCCGCTCCCATGACGTGAACGCTAAGACATCACGGCCACAGCGTCGCGCGCGACGGGCCGATGCTCGATCGGAGCCTGCGGTTGGCCGGCGCACCACCTGTCGGGTCGGGTGGTCATTGGCGAAGCTCCCCGTCCGCCACCAGCTTCTCGAGCACGAGGTCGGGCTCGTCCGCGGCGAGCCGGTCCAGCCAGTACGTGCTCTCGAACAACGCCAGCAGCGCACCGTCGGAGCGTTCGAGCACCTCCACCCGCGCATGGCGGCCATCCGATCGCGGCCGGCGGCATCGGTCCGCCGGCACACCTGGTACGACGTGGGCGCCAACTCGGTGGGTGCGCCGAACTCGTGCTCCAACCGGTACTGCACCACCTCGAACTGCATCGGCCCGACCGCCGCGAGCACCGGTGCCTGGTCCCCGGTCTCGGGTGACCGCAACACCTGGACCACGCCCTCCTCGTCGAGTTGCGCGATCCCGCGACGGAACTGCTTGTACCTCCCGGTGTCACGCACCCGGGCCACCGAGAAGTGCTCGGGCGAAGCTCGGGATCCGCCCGAAGCGGACCGGTTCGCCGTCGAAGAGCGTGTCTCCCACCCTCACGTCGCCCGCGTTGACGAGCCCGACGACGTCACCCGGGTAGGCCTCCTCCACCGTCTCGCGGTCCTGGCCGAACACCTGGTGGGCGTACTTGGTGGCAAACGGCTTCGAGGTCCGCTCGTGGGTCACGACCATCCCCCGCTCGAAGCGCCCCGAGCACACCCGAACGAACGCGATCCGGTCGCGGTGTGAGGGATCCATGTTGGCGGCGACCTTGAACACGAATCCCGAGAACGGAGCGTCGAGGTCCCGGACCCCGCCGACGACTCCTCGACGCCCGGAACGTCGGCCGGTCGGTCCCTCGCCACCACCGGACGCGGCGACGGCGACGGGACGAGGTCGATGACCCCGTCGAGCAGCTTGCCGACCCCGAAGTTGGTCATCGCCGAGCCGACGAAGGTAGGAGTGGTCAACCCCTCGAGGAACGACTCCACGTCGAGGTCCTGGCCGGTGGCCTCGAAGAGTTCGACCTCGTCGCGAGCGGCTCGCCAGGCGTCGCCCTCCTCATCCTCGGCTCGGTCGGCCGGGATGACCTCCTCGGGCGCGATCGTCGCGCCGCGCGGTGCGGGAGAACCGGGTGTACTCGCCGGTCCTGCGGTCGATCACCCCACGGAAGTCGCCCGCGAAGCCCACCGGCCATGTGACCGGGGTGGGGATCAGGCCGATCATCGACTCGATCTCGTCGAGGAGCTCCAGCCCGTCACGGCCGGGACGATCCCACTTGTTGATGAACGTCAGGAGCGGCAGGCCACGGTCCCGGCACACCTCGAACAGCTTGAGGGTCTGGGGCTCGATGCCCTTTGCGGCGTCGAGCACCATGACCGCACCGTCCGCGGCGGTCAGCACCCGGTAGGTGTCCTCGGAGAAGTCACGGTGGCCCGGTGTGTCCAACAGGTTCACGACACAGCCCCGGTAGTGGAACTGCAGGACCGTCGAGGTGATGGAGATGCCGCGCTGCTGTTCGAGCGCCATCCAGTCCGAGGTGGCCGAACGCCGGTCGCTTCGGGCCTTCACCGAGCCGGCCTCGTTGCCGATCGCTCCGCCGTACAGCAGGAACTTCTCGGTGAGCGTGGTCTTGCCCGCGTCGGGGTGACTGATGATCGCGAACGTTCGTCGCGCGGCCGCGGCCTCCGAGGGGCGATCGCTCACGGGCTACTCGCAGGCGTCGAGCGCCTCGACCAACGCGACCGTCCGCGGATCGCCCGACACGCCCAACTCCATCTTGTTCATCGCGTAACCGAACGCGATGCCGCGGTCGGGGTCGGCGAACCCGAGCGACCCACCTGCGCCGAAGTGGCCGAACGCGCCCGGTGAGCCCATGTTGGCCAGCGGGGAGCTCCGCATGAACCCCGATCCGAACGGGATGTCGAACACCAGCACCGAGTCGGGACCGGTCGCCTTCACCTCGATCGCGTCGCGAAGCGCGCCGTCGGACAGCAGTCGGACCCCGTCGACCTCGCCGATGGACGCCGCGTACATCCGGGCGATCGAGGCGGCGTTGCCGATCATGTTCGCCGAGGGGACCTCGGCGTGCCAGACCTCGGGCAGGTTCCAGGACTCCTGGTCCGCGAACGCGCCACCGGGTGCCGACAGGGCCCGGCCGATGATGCTGCCGGGTCCCATGAGCATCTCCAACATCCCGATCATCCCGCCCGGAGGTGGCCCCGACGCCCCGAAGTCCAGACCCGGGGGCGGCCCCAGCGGGATCACCGGCACCACCCGATGGTCCAGTTCGGGCGGCAGACCGATCCACATGTCGAGGCCGAGCGGTTCGGCGACCTCCCGTCGGAAGAACTCCCCGACACCCATCCCGCTCACGCGCCGGACGATCTCGCCGACCAACCAGCCGAACGTGACGGCGTGGTACCCGCGCCGGGTTCCCGGCTCCCAGAGTGGCTCGGACGCAGCGAGCGCCTCGACAGCGGGATCCCAACGCAGCGCGTCGTCACGGGTCATGGGACGGTCGATATCGGGGAGTCCGACCTTGTGGGTCAACAGCCACTCCACCGGCGCGTCGCCCTTGCCGTGGGTGGCGAACTCGGGCCAGTACTCCGAGACGGGGGCCGCGGGGTCCAACAGGCCGCGGTCGACCAGCATGTGCGCACACAGAGCGGTCGCGCCCTTCGTGGTGGAGAACACCAGTTGCAACGCATCGGGTCGGTACGGCGCCGCGTCGGGTTCGGGGCCGACCCGACCCCCGCACAGGTCCACCACGGCCACGCCGTCGCGGTACACGGCCACCGATGCGCCCACGTCGCCCCGTTCGGAGAAGTTGGCCTCGAACGCGCGCGGACCGGTTCGAAACCGTCGGCGACGAAGCCGTGCACGCCCGATGTCATGTGCGCTCCGATCCGCCGACGCCACCACGGCCCCGGCACAAGTCCCCGATGTTACGACCGCCCGCTGCATGCCGGCCCCGAACAGGTGCCCACGTGGCTCCGGGGTCGGGGTGGCGCCCGCCAGGGTGGTTTCGAGGCCCGACGGACCTCCTAAGGTGCGGGCGATGGAGTCGAGCGAGTACGTGGCCGACGACGAATCACCCGAGACGGTCTCGCACCCGGGCGCACAGCGACCGGCTCGCCGCTACGACGTCGAGGCCGTCGGGATCGCGATCTCGGTGGTCGAGTGGGGACCCGAGGATGCGCCGCCCCTGTTGTTCGCCCACGGTGGCTTCGACTTCGCCGAAACGCTCAACGTGTTCGCTCCGCTCCTGGTCACCGCCGGTTGGCGGGTGGTGTCGTGGGACCACCGGGGCCACGGATGCAGCGAGTGGGCGGATCTGTACTCCTTCGAGGCCGACCTGCGCGACGCGGCGTTCGTGATGGACCACGTGAGCCCGACACCCATCCCGTTGGTCGGCCATTCCAAGGGGGGTGCAGTTGCGATGCTGCTGGCATCGGCGTTCCCGCACCGCTTCACCCACCTGGTCAACCTCGACGGCATGCCCTCGGGGGGCAACATGCCCGACGTCGCCGAACACGAGCGGACCCGGATGGTCTCCCAGGAGGTCGCGGCCTGGCTGGACTACCGCCGCTCGGTGGCCGACCGGCTCCGCAAACCCGGCACGATCGACGAGTTGGCCACGCGACGTGGACGGATGAACACCCGGATGTCGCATGAGTGGTTGCGCTACCTCGTGACCGTCGGGGGTCGACACGATCCCGACGGGTGGCGCTGGCGGATCGATCCCACTCTGCGCATGGGAGGGTTCGGTCCGTGGCGGCCGGAGTGGGTGATGCAGCGGATGCCGGGGCTCTCGATGCCGTTTCTCGCGGTGCTCGGGTCGGAGACCGAGGTGATGGGTTGGGGTACCCGGCCCGAGGACGTGCTGGCGCACCTGCCCGACGATGGGCGCCTCGAGGTGATCGAGGGAGCCGGGCACTTCATGCACATCGAGCAACCACAGGCCATGGCCGACCTGATCGGCGAGTTCGTGGGAGCCCCTCGATGACGGGCATCCCGATCGCCGACCGTCCGACCCTGTTGCGTCACGGTCGCATCGACCTCGCGCTCTGGACCCTCCGATCCGGTGAGGGGCGACCGTTGCTGTTGTTGCACGGGCTCGGTGAGCACACGGTCCCGATCGAGCCCGAGTGGACGGCGACGTGGCCGGGCCCGGTGTACGGCCTGGACTTCACCGGTCACGGCGCGTCGACCCTTCCCCGTGGCGGTGGCTACACGGCCGAGATGTTGATGGCCGATGCCGACGCCGCTCTCGCTCACCTCGGGGAGGCCAGCCTCGTCGGGCGGGGTCTCGGCGCGTACATCGCGCTGATGTTGGCCGGGTCACGGCCGGCACAGGTCTACGGAGCGGTCTTGTGCGATGGGCCGGGCCTGTCCGGTGGCGGGGTCCAGCCGGGCGGCACGTTCGTCACCGTGCCCCGCTTCGGGCACGGCACCACACCGGATCCGTTCGCGATGGTGGAGTTGAACCGTGACATCCGCCCACCGGACTACGCCGCGCAGTTCGTCCGGCTGGGTTTCGAACGCTCCCCGGTGCCCGACCCCCTCCTCGTGGCTGCGATCGTGCGACCCGAATGGTTGGCGACGGTGGTCGCGCAGCCGGGGGTGCGCACGATGCATCGCGACCGGGCACTCGCAGAACTGGCCCGCACCGTATCCGGTTGAGATCCACTCAGTAGCGAGGGTCGTAACCGAGGAGACGCATCGCGTCCCCGTCGCTGAGCGGCTTCGCGATGAGGTAGCCCTGTGCGACGTCGCATCCGAGCGCGCGGATGGCTGCGAGGTCCCCCGCGGTCTCCACGCCCTCGGCCACACACGACAAGCCCAGCGCCTGGGCGAGCTCGACCACCGACCGGACGATCGCCGCATTCTCGGGGTCCGAGCCGATTCCGCTGACGAAGCTCCGGTCGATCTTGATGACGTCGATCGGATACCGCCGGAGATAGGTCAACGAGGAGTAACCGGTACCGAAGTCGTCCAACGCCAGACGCACCCCGAGGTCCTTGATCTGTCCGAGGTTGCGGATCGACCGTTCGACGTCGTCGAGGAGTACCGATTCGGTGATCTCGAACTCGATCACGGTCGGATCGACACCGCTCTCCTCGAGCAGCGAGCGCAACTCCGTGGCAATGGTGGGGCGCGCGAGCTGACGCCCCGAGAGGTTGATCGCCATGTGAAGGGGGCGGTCGTCTCCGAGTTGCTCGGTCCAACTCCGGAGGGTGGAGCAGGCCTCCCGGATGACCCACTCGCCGATCGGGACGATCAGCCCCGACGACTCGGCGATGGGGACGAACTCGTCGGGGCCCACGAGCGGGCCGCCCGGCTGCTGCCACCGTATGAGGGCTTCGGCGCCGGCGAGGCGACCGCTGTCGAGGTCGACCTTCGGTTGGTAGAAGAGTCGGAACTCGCTGCTGCGGAGCGCGCCGCGGAGTCCCGACTCGACCGTCACGCGATCGAGAGCTCGCTGGCGAACCGCCGAGCTGAATACCTCGGTCCGGTCGCGCCCGCGGAGCTTCGCCTCGTGTACGGCGGCGTTGGCGTCGCGGATGATCGATGCCGAATCGACGTCGGCCCCGTCGCTGATGGCGACCCCCGCCGTGCACGACATCAACAGGTCGACCTCGGGAAGCTCCACCCGTCCCGACACCGCCTGTCGCAAGCCCTCGGCCAACTCGGCGGCGGACTCCTCCGAACGCACCCGGTCGACCATGACCACGAACTCGTCGGCCCCGAACCGGGCGACCACCCCCTCGTTGCCGACGAGTTCCTCGAGTGTCCGTGCGGTCTGCAACAGGAGCCGGTCACCACGCCGGTGGCCGAGGCTCTCGTTGATCATGCGGAAGTTGTCGAGGTCGAGGAAGACCACCGCGACGTGCTGATCCGGCCCCGCCGTGGCGAGAGCCCTGTCGAGCCGCTCGCCCAACAGCAGGCGGTTGGCGAGCTGGGTCAGCGGGTCGTGGCGCGCCTCCCATTCGAGTCGCTGCTCGAACGCCTTGCGCTCGCCGATGTTGCGGAGCACGGCCGAGTAGCGCAGGACCCGATGGCCGCTGGTGTCCGGAACGAGGGTCGCGGAGAACGGTTCGAGGCCGTCGTACCCGAGGAGCAGGAGCTCTCCCTCCCATATCCTGCCGTCGCGCAGCGATTCGGCGATCTCCTCGACTTGCGCCGCTCCGACGGTCCCGAACTCGATGGCCTCCGCTTCGCCGTCGAGGGTCGCGTCGAGTGGGATCCCGAAGAAGTTCCGGGCAGCGCGGTTCGCGTACAACGGGACGGAGCGGTGCGTCATCACCAACACCAGGTCGCTGGACGTCTCCATCAGGCGGTGCAGTCGTGCCTGGTCCTGTTCGGCCCGGACCCGCGCCGTGACGTCGGCGACGGCCCAGAAGGTGCTCGACTCGCCCCCGGCACCCTCCTGGGGGAGGAGGGTCACCAGCCCGAAGCGCGTCTCGCCCTCGGGTGTGAACCGTACGGTGATGTCGTCGATGGGCTCGTCGTCTCGTTGGAGGCCCCCGCGGCGGTCGTTGACCTCGGCAAGGTCCATCAGGTCCGCGACCTCGTCGCGGAGGATGTAGTTCGCCTGGACCCCGAGCATCTCCTTGAATCGCGCATTGAGGAACACGAAGTTCCCGTCCTGGTCCTCGATCCCGATGCCGTAGGGCACGTTGTTGACCACGTTGCGGAAGCGAGTCTCGCTCTCGGCCAACGCCCTCCCCGCGGCGAGGCGACTGCTGGCGTCGCGGAGCGTGACGAGGAGGAGCCGACGGCCGTCGGTGGGAAACGCGACGATGTCGACGTCGAAGGACGCCGCGCCCGCATGGTCGATGGCCAGGCTGGCCGAGATGGGCGTCCGTTGGGTCGAGCCCTGTTGCGCGAGGCGGACCCGGTCGGCGATATGGGGTTGGGCGGTCTCGGCGAAGAGGTCGGTGAGGGGTAGACCGTGCAACTCGTCGGGTCGGACCCCCAGGACCTCGTGCACCGACGGCGAGCTCCACTGCACCTCGGCGTGTTCGTCACAGACCAGGGCGGCGGCCTCGACGTCGGCGAGGTAGCGCCACAGGGGTGCGACGGTGGACGGCCGTTCGCCACCCGGGTCGATGGGTGCGGTCTGGATTGGATCACGCTTCCGGCGGGTGGGCATGGCCCACTCCTATCGGCACGACGGTTGTGAAGTGGAGTTGTGCCGGTGTGCCGAAGGCGTGTTACCGGCCGGACTGCAGGTCGTCGACGATCTCCTCCACGCGAAGGCGAGCGGCGTCGAGCCGTGTCCGGCACGACCGGACCAAAACCGCGGCCCGTTCGACCAGGACGGTGACGTCGTCGATGTCGAGCCGCTCGTCGGTCAGGCGTGTGAGCACCGACTCCAATTCGTCCATCGCGGCTCCGTACGACAAGTCGTCGGCGGCGGTGGTCGACACGTCGTCGCGGTCGTCGTGGTGCTCTGTCATCGCGGGGCGACCCTAACGGCCTCTCCGTCCGGCCCGGTCGAGTCGACGATCGAACGGATCGACCCGTCCGCCACGACGGTGACCAACGTCGATCCGATGTCGACCCCTCGTGAGCGGACGATCCTTCCGGCCTCGTCGCGGGTGACCGAATAGCCGCGAGCCAACACGTTCGACGGGTCGTGGGCGGCGACGGTCGTCGCCAGCGAGTCGAGATGACGTCGGCGGTGGGTCAGGGTCTCCGGAACCATCGCGAGGGCGGCGATCGCCTCGTCGAGGCGTACCCGCCCGTGGTCGATCGGTCGATCCGCGCCGTGCACGAGGCGGTCGCGCGCGCTGCTCCACGCCAGCTCGGCCTCGAGCATGGCATCGGTGAGGCGGCGACCAGCGAGGCTGCGTGTGGCCGTGAGGCGTCGCTCGTGACGCTCCAGTGCGTTCCGTGCGGCAGCGGTGATCGACACCCAGCGTTCCTGCACATCGTCCCGGGCCTGCCGGGAGAGCTCGACGACGGCTGCGGCAGCGGCGGTCGGGGTCTTGAACGAGGAGTGCGCCAACTCGTCGGCGACGCTCCGGTCGATCTCATGTCCCAGACCGGTCCAGACCGGTACCGGGCAGAGGGCGATGGCGCGGGCGACCTGTTCGTCGTCGAACGCGGCGAGGTCGGTTCGCGCGCCGCCGCCCCGGACGATCACGACGAGTTGGGCACCGTCGGCGACCGCGCGGTGCAACGACCGGACGAGCGAATCCGGTGCGGTCGGCCCTTGGACGCGGGTGTCGTAGACGCGGAGGTGGACGGCGGTGCCGCCCGCCTCGATCTCGTGGAGAGCGTCGGCGTGTGCCGCGGAGCCGAGGCTTGTCACGAAGGCGACGTGTTCGACGAGGATCGGCAACCTCCGGCGTCCGTTCGCGGCCACGAGGTCGTCGTCGGCGAGTCGTCCCAGCAGCGCCGCGCGCCGTTGCGCGAGATCACCGAGCGTGAACACCGGGTCGATCGCGGTCATGCGGAGCCGGACCTGGCCGCGGGCTCGGTACAGGTCGATCGACCCTCGGATCCGTACGCGAACCCCGTCCGACATCCGCACCGCGCCGCCGCTACGGCGCAGGTGATGGTTGACACTTCGTCGTTGCCGCTCGAAGAGCGTGACGTTCAACGAGGCGGGAGCGTCCCGCGCTCCTTCCCCGGTCAGCGAGAAGTAGACGTGGCCGTTCGGGGACCTCCGGAGGTCGTGGATCTCGCCCTGCACCCAGAGCTCGCCCTCGAACGCTGTGTCGAGCACCGCTGCGACGCGGTCGTGCAACTCGTCGACGGTCCACGTTCCCTCGGGCATCGGGCGAGACCGTACCGTCGCCGTCGCCGTCGTGGATCAGACGACGGAAGTATCGGAGGCGTCCTCGGCGTGCAGCAGCGTCCGGTACAGGTCGGCGTACAGCCCGTCGGTGGCGAGCAGCGACTCGTGAGTGCCCCGTTCGACGATACGGCCGCGGTCCATCACGACGATGAGATCGGCGGAGGTGATCGTCGAGAGACGATGGGCGATCACGATCGAGGTCCGGCCGTGCAGTGCGGTTGCGAGCGCAGTCTGCACCAGGTGCTCGCTCTCGCTGTCGAGGTGGCTGGTCGCCTCGTCGAGGATGACGATCGCGGGGTCCTTCACCAACATGCGGGCGATCGCGAGGCGTTGCTTCTCGCCGCCGGAGAGGCGGTAGCCGCGTTCGCCGACCACGGTGTCGAAACCGTCGGGAAGTCGTTCGATGACGTCGAGCACCTGGGCGGCCTCGGCGGCGCGGCGCAGCGCGTCGAGCGGAGCATCCGGTCTCGCGTAACGAAGGTTCTCGGCGACCGTCGTGTGGAACATGTGGGGGTCCTGGGCGACGATCCCGATGTTGTGTCGGAGGCTCCGGAGTTCGACGTCGCGCACGTCGACGCCGTCCACCAGCACCGAGCCCTCGGTGACGTCGTAGAGACGGGTGACCAGGTTGGTCAGCGTCGACTTGCCCGCACCCGACGGCCCCACGAGTGCGACCATGGTCGACGGTTCGATCTCGACCGACACGTCGTCGAGGACCAGGGCGTCACCCTCGTGTTGCGGGCCGAAGTCGCCCTCGAGCGACGCCACCGACAGCGCCTCGGCCGCGGGGTAGCGGAACGAGACGTGGCGCAACTCGATACGGCCCGACGCGGTGCCGAGCCTCCGGGCGCCGGGCTTGTCCGCGATCGGGTTGGGGGTGTCGAGTACCTCGAAGACCCGCTCGAAGCTGACGAAGGCCGACATCACGTCCACGCGGGCATTCGTGAGCGACGTGAGCGGCTCGTAGATCCGCACGACGAGCGCTGCGAGTGCGGTCAGGGTGCCAAGGGAGATCGCGCCCGAGATCACCTCGCGGCCGCCCCACCAGTAGATGGCCGCCGTGCCGAGGGCCCCGACCAGGCCCATGACGGCGAGGAAGACCCGTGTGAGCGTCGCGGAACGAACGCCGATGTCGCGAACCTTCGCCGCCCATCCCCCGAATCGACCGAGTTCCCGGCCTTCGTCGCCGTAGGTCTTGACGAGCATCGCGCCAGAGACCCCGAAGCGCTCGGTCATGATCGTGTTCATCTCGGCGTTCGCCTGCATCCCGTCACGGGTGAGCCCGGCGAGGGCGCGTCCGACGCGTTTCGCCGGAAGCACGAACAACGGCAACAGCAACACCGACGCGATGGTGAGACGCCAGTCCAGTTGTGCCATCGCCGTGAGCGTGACCGCGACCGTCACGACGTTGGACACGACGGTGCCGAGGGTGCCGGTGAACGCCCGTTGGGCGCCGATCACGTCGTTGTTGAGTCGACTCACGAGCGACCCGGTCTGGGTGCGCGTGAAGAAGGCCAACGGGAGGCGCTGGACGTGGTCGAACAACTCCGTGCGAAGGTCGAAGATGAGCCCTTCGCCGACCTTGGACGACCAGTAGCGCTCGACCAGCGACAGCAGCGCCGACACCAGCGCGGCGGCGACGACAAGCACCGAGAGCAGCGTCAACAGGCCGCGGTTCGAGTGTTCGATGGCGTCGTCGATGATCGACCGGAACAGCAGGGGCGGCGCGAGTCCGAGCAGTGCCTCGGCGACGATCGTGACGACGAAGCCGATCAGCATCGACCGGTACGGGCGCGTAGTTGCCGACACGTCGAACCAGACCGCGTTCGAGTCTGAGGTCCTTGGCCGAATCGTCGGCCTGGGCCATTCGATGGACCACCATCATGAGCGTGAGTCCGATCCGGGCGGGGCTGTGCCGGGTGTGGGTCCGACGTCGTCGAGTCGGAGCCCGGCGCTGCGGAGAGTGAGGGATTCCGCAAAGCCCCAGAATTGCAGGGTTCGCGGCCAATAGGGAGTAACCGAGGGAGTAACGGCCCCGTCGATGTACCTCCCCGGACCAGCCCCTCCGGGCCCAGCGGCCACCGCAAAGGGCGTCCGACGGACGCGCGTAGAGGCACCGAAACACGAGGCGAGCCCAGCCGACCAATCACCCCGGGCCCGTGTGATGCTCTTAGAGGCCACGGCCGAGGATACCGAGGCGGAGACGATCCGGCAGAGCGACCAGCGAGCCGGGCCCGCTCCGGGCGGCGCAGGAATCGAGAAAACTTGCTCTCGTGCGCGGTCGATTGCCGGGCCGGTGTCGGGGGTCGCTCGCGGGTGCGATGCGAAGCCCCCTACCCCCTCGGAGTGGAGCACCCCTTTTGTCGGTTCCCCCTCGGCGTGACCGGCTTTCGCCACGGTCGAGGCGGGCGCGGATGGGGACCCGTAGAGCCCCAAAACCACAGACCCCCCGCCCTTGTGTTGTGGGCGGCGAGGGGGTACCCCCCGGGTGGTTGGAAGTTGGAAGGTTGGAAGTCCTGTTTGGGGGGATTCGGTCTCGTGGTCGGGCCGATCGTTCGCGGACCGTTGAAATTCCAAGGGTTCGGGTTTCGGGGTGATAGTCGAGGACCCTCGGAAACCCCGGTTTCCGCTCTACAGGGGTTCCAACCTTCCAACTTCCAACCGGGGGTTACCGGTCCGGTGGCGTGATGTCGCCGGGGTAGTAGCAGTCGCCCTCGACACGAATCCATCGTTCGCCGATCGCCCACGCGATCGCGTCGTCGACTGAGCATCGCCCGCGGTCGTCGGAACCCGTCGAGCGTGTCAGCTCGGCCCGTTTGAGACCCGCGGCGGGGGTGGCGTCTCGGTGGACCTTGCGTCCCATTGCCGCGGCCATGCGGGCTTTGGCCCGGTTGCGTTGATCGTCGTCGAGAGCGGCAGCCTCGGCGGCTTTCGCTGCGGTCCGACTCTTTGCGGCAGCTCGACGTTTGCGCTCGGCCTCGTCGAGGACACTTTGGCGCAGCCGGTCCGACGCGGCGACTACGTCCCCTGCCCGCTCCCACGTTTCGGCGTCGACGTGTAGCCAGCCCCGCATGAGCGCGAGCAGAGATGCCACCTTCAACCGGTTGAGCGTCCGGTGAGAGTCGAGCGGGTCGACCCTCTCGACCCCGGTTGCGCGCGGTGCTGCTCGACGCGTACCTCTCGGCCGATCTCATCGTCGATCGTGAGGGCCTGAGCCTCCCCGCGGGTGGCCGGAACCCGAGCCCCCGGTCCGATTGGGGACGTTCGAAGGGGATATTCGGGTCGGTCCCGGCGAAGAACACGAACCGTTGAGGTGTCCCCCCGCCGTGATCGTTGAGGAGCGGTGCCGCCCTGTCGGTTTGCAGTCCGATGATGAGAGCGAACCGGTAGGAACCCGCGTCGATGTGCCGTGAGGTTTCGGCTCTGGCGTTGGCCTGACCGGCGTGCCCGCCGGTCAGCACCGATCGGAGTATCGGCATGAGCGTCGCGCCTTTCCGTTCGCCTTGAGTGAGCACCGTTTCGCCCTCGTCGGCGATGAACAGCACGCTCCGAGGGTCCGTGCGTTGGCGTGTCCGACGGGTTTTGCCGTCGTCGCCCTGCTCATCGACTTCACCCCAGTAGGCCTCGATGATCCCCTCACCGGACCCGAGCGAACGCGCCGCGAACCGCTCTCGGGTCATCGGGAATGAGCCTCCTCGCGCACCGCTCCGCGGAGGACTTCCCCGAGCCCGACGGGGCGACCAGCGCCGCCGCGAAGTTCAGAGACCCGCGGCGCTGGACCGGTTCGGGGAGCGTGAACCAGTAGCCGACCGAGGCGGCGACCCGAGCGAGGACCGCGCCGAGCACCGCGCCGGGTGAGCACATGTCGTGCCACGCGGCGTCGCGGATGCAGCGAAGCTCGGGCCATGTTTCCCAGAACTCGGCGGGCAGGTTCACGCCCTGCTCCGCGAGGTTGTGGGAAGCGGCGATCTCGGCGACACGTTTGGGGTCGGCTTCGGCCTGGGCGATCGCCCACGCGAGCGCGGCGCCGAACTCGGGCCCGTCGCGGCGGGTCGGGTCGTCCATCACCCGCTCCCACCAGCCGCGGAGATGCTCGACGGCCCGTTCCGCCGGGTAGAGCCCCGCCGCGGCTTCCCGCATCGCCCAGCACGCGTGCTCCACGAGCGCGTCGTGCCGACACGACCCCGGCTCCAGGCCGTTGAGGTGGTTCAGCACCCCGTACAAGCTCTCCGGGGAACCGTTCCCGGTGTGGCCCGCGCTGAACGCTCCGCACCGCTCAGCACTCGCCGGCGGGTTCGTCTCGGTCGACTCGGCCGACTGGAGATGCTCGACCCATTCCCACGGCAGGTCGGGTAGGTCCTCGACCGGGGGGAGTAGCCCGTCGTCGAGGGGTTCGCCCGAGGGGTCATAGCAGCGGTAACGGCCGCCGTGGTCGGGGTGCAGCGAGGGGGGCGCCACGAGGTAACGGTGCCCGTGTTGGATCGTCTCCACCCCGGGCCCCACGTCACGCAACCGCACCCATTCGGGCACCCGGAACAGTCCGATACCCGACAGCCCCGGGCCGTGGTCGTCGCCGCGTGACGTGACCGTGAACGTGGCGGGCAGCTCCCCGAGCGTGGCCTCAAGCTCAGCGATCGTCGCTGCGCCCTTCTTGTCGCCGTAGTTGTCTACGTCGATTCCGACCACGCCGAGCGGTACCCGAACCCCGACGTTGCGGGGCCCTTGGGCCGCCCAACCACGGCACTCGGCCTCGGTGGGGGTGCGACCCCTCCAGCCGCTGAACCCCGCGGGCGGGGGGGACTTCTGCTTGTGGGGCAGCGGTAACGGTTCCCACCCTCTCGCGAGGAGGTCCTCCCACACCTGGGCGTAGGGGCCGTCGATGACGGTTGGCGCGCTCATCGGATCACCCCCCCGCACGGGGTGCACACCTCGGCGTAGGCGCCGGACCGGTCCAGGAACCGGGCGAGGCGCACCGCGTCGTCATAGGCGGGCACGGTCCGCGCCGCTGGGCGCCCATAGGCGCTCCACCAGCGGACCAGCCACCCCGAGCATCCGGCGGGCTGACACCGGGCACACGTATGATGAGCGGGCGAGATTGCTCGGCCCCCTGCGCGTGAAGCGTGGGGGGTCGGGCGCGTCTGGGACGCGTTCAACTCGATAGAGGTGACGCGCCCCGAGGGGCGCCAGCTCATTCCGTACCGGTCTTGTCGGTCTCGGTGCCCGGCGCGAGCAGAGCGTCCAAGCTCGCCCGTGGGATCACCACGCGGCGGCCGATCTTGACGGACCGGAGTACCCCCGCGGCGAGCGCCCGGCGGACGCTCGACACGCTGAGCCCGGTCACCTCGGCTGTCTCACGGATCGACAATGCGGCCTTTGCGGGAGTGTTCGCGGTCATCGCTGCACCCCCCCGAATCGCCAAGCACTGGGCCACGCCTGAACTGTCGAGGTAACTCCCGACGTGTCCTGACGTGAGGAATGATGCTTGCTCGCCGACACCGATACCGGTACCGTGTCGCACGCCATGCAACACCGCATTGGGCACTCCCCACGGCCGGTGCAACGGCACGAGGGAAGTTCTGAGGGCCGACCTTCGAGGTCGGCCCTCGGGCTATTCGGATACATGAGATGTTCCTCCGTTTCTTTCGCTGTCGCTAGCGGTGGCGAGTCACCGCAGAGCGTCACAGGATCGTAATTGCATCCGTGTGACACTCGCGCGGACCCCTGAAAAACAGCTCATCTCACAGAGATAAAAGCCACCTCCGCACTCGGCGCGGCACCAGCGGGCGAGGAGCGCTATGCGGTCGGGTCGACGAGCCCGTATAGGGCCGACGCGGTGGCCTCCGGCCGCCGTCCGAGGTCGCGGACATACCCGCGGTCGTAGCGGTGTTCGTGTGCCCAACATGGCGGGCGATATCGGAAAGGTCCTTCCCGGCCTCGGCGTACAGGAGTGACACAACAGCGCGCCGCCCGGCGTGGGAGCCGATCCCTTTCGGGTCGACCCCCGCGAGCTGGCACACTTGCTGTACGGCCTTGTAGAGCCGCTGAGGGATGATCGGGGAGCCCGTCGAGGTCGTGAACACGGGGGAAATAGGCGCGCCCGTATGGTCGTGTACCTCGGCCCAGTCATCGCCCGCTTCGGAGCGTTCAACCTGTTGAACCGCCCGACGTTGGCGTAACAATTCGACCGCGACCGGGGCGAGGAAATGAACCCCGTTCGTCGCCGTGGTCTTGGTCGGCCCGTAAATGCCACCCCCCGCGGTGCCTGAATGAACCCACCCGCGCCGCACCCGCGCCGTCGGCGGGTCCGCGTCCATATCCAAATCCTCCCACGCGAGACCGAGCACCTCCGCGCCCCGGTTGCCCATCGTGAACAGCAACGCGACCGCGGCCCCGAGGGGGTGGCCCGCGCACGCTGCGATGATCCGTCGGGTTTCCTCAAGGCTCGGGGTGCGCGTGAACACGCCCGGCCGGTCGGTTGTCCCTCTAGCAGGGTGCTGAAATTCGGGTTCTCGATTCGCGATTCGTCGGCGGATCGAAAAGACTGGCGGGATGCGTGGCGTTCCGGATCCCCAGTTGGCGATGTTGACGACCTTGAGCACCGAGGACCTGATCCCCGCTGGTCATCCGATCCGGCGTATCAGGGTGGTCGTCGACGCGGTCCTCGCCGACCTCGATGGCACCTTCGACGCGATGTACGCAGCGGGTGGCCGGCGCAGCATCCCACCCGAGACGCTGTTGAAGGCCACGGTGCTGATGGCGATGTACTCGATCCGTTCGGAGCGGGCGTTCTGTGAACGGCTCAACTACGACCTGTTGTTCAAGTGGTTCTTGGACATGCGCATCGACCAGACGGCCTTCGACGCCACCACGTTCTCGAAGAACCGCCAACGCCTGCTGGATCACCAGGTCGCCGACGAGTTCTTCGCCGCGGTGGTCCGCCAAGCGAAGCTGCGCCGCTACATCTCCTCGGAGCACTTCTCGGTCGACGGCACCCTGTTGAAGGCGTGGGCGTCCCACAAGAGCTTCAAACCGAAAGACGGTCCCGGCGGCGACCCGGACGCCCCGAGGGGCCGCAACGTCGAGGTGGCCTGGCACGGCGAGAAGCGCCGCAACGACACCCACGCGTCTACGACCGATCCCGAAGCTCGGCTCTACCGCAAGAGCAGTAGCACCGCCGCTGTGCTCTGCTACGCCGGGCACCTGTTGATGGAACACCGCTCGGCGCTCATCGTCGACGCCGAGCTCACCATCGCCGACGGCTACGCGGAACGAGCGACCGCGCTCGAGATGCTCGACCGGTTGCCGAAGACCGCCCGACGAAGAACCGTCGCCGCCGACAAGGCGTATGACACGAAAGGGTTCGTCGCCGACGCCCGCAGGATGGGGTTCACCCCCCACGTCGCCCCCAACACCCGATACTCGGCGATCGATCAGCGAACCACCCGACATCCCGGACACGCGGTGAGCCAACGGATCCGCAAACGGATCGAGGAACCCTTCGGGTGGGCCAAGACCATCGCCGGTGGGCGACAACTCCGATACCGGGGCCGAGACCGCAACCGGGCCTGGTTCAAGATGACCGCCGCCGTCTACAACATGATCCGCATCACCGCCCTCGACCTCAACACCACCTGAACCCCGAGGCCGCCGGGCGAACCCGCCCGCCACCCGCCCCGGACCAGAACCGCTCACCCCCAGGATCACCAACGAGCGAACGCCAACCCACCGGCCCACCGGCCCTCGTCCAGCGCTTTTCAGCACCCTGCTAGCCGGTTTCACGTCCGCTACAGGGTTCCGGGCGAAATAGCCGAGCTTCACGCCCTCCTCGCATATCTGGCGGAGCCGACCCCGGGCGTGCTCGACCGTGTTCGCCGTGTACCGGTTACCGGTCCTCGGGTTGATCGTCTCGCCGAACTCGGTGAGGAACCGGCGAACAGCGGCAAGGTCGAGGTCGCTCAGCGCCACGTCGCCGAGGTGCTCGACAATGTTCGCGGCCTGCGCCGCGTAGGTGGCGCGGGTATTCGGTCGTAGACCGTCGAGGCAGTGTTCCAGCCACCAGCCGACCAGCACGGCCACGGTGGGAGCAACGCCGAGCGGCCCCTCGGGAGTAACCGTCGCTCCCTCCGCGATTTCCGCGAGCTTGGCGGCCCGCCGGTCCTCGGCCTCCTGGCGGGTCCTGCCCGTGACCTTGCGGTTCTTGCCCTCAGCGTCCCGGTAGGTCGCGTACCAGCGGTCCGTAGCGGCGTAGTGGTACACGGACCCGGCGCCGTTCGCGTTCTTGTTCACCACGCGGCGGGTGCCGTCCGGGCTCGTGAGCCGCTTCCCGGTCTGTCGCTTTCGGGCCATCACCCCTCCCGGTTACTCCCTCTCGGTGAGCTAGAGAGTAACCGGGGGAGTAACGGTCCCGACTATCGGGGGTTACTCCTGAACACTCGGGATACGATCAAGGGGCAAAACCCTTGAAATTCCGGGGTTTCTGACCATTCCTGAAACCACCCGAAACCCCGCGGCGGAGAGTGAGGGATTCGAACCCTCGGAGAACCGAAGCCCTCAACGGTTTTCGAGACCGTCCCATTCGTCCGCTCTGGCAACTCTCCGGCGACGAGGATAGCGGTGCTCCTCGATGACGCCCGCCGGCTGACGGGCGGGTCGCCGATGACGGCACGCGAGAGCGACAGCGGGCATCCGCGGCCTCCACCCGAGCCGTCGAGCTCACCGACGTGGGGGATCGTCGCGTGCCCGGGAACGTCGCTCGGCGAAGTAGGACGTCAGCAGCGCACCGCACTCGTCGGCGAGGACCCCGCCCAGGGTCTCGTATTCGTGGTTCAGCCGAGGATCGGCACCGAGGTGATACAGGGACCCGTTCGAGCCCGCCTTCGGGTCGGTGGCGCCGAACACCACGCCTCCGACGCGCGATGCCCATAGGGCTCCCGCGCACATCGGGCAGGGCTCGAGCGTGACCACCACCGTCACCTTGTCCAGGCGCCAGTCGCCCACGTGTGAGGCGGCGGCCCTCAGGAGCAGCACCTCGGCGTGCGCCGTCGGGTCGCCGTCGAGTTCCCGACGGTTGCCGGCGGTCGCGATCACGTTCCCGTCGATCACCGCCACCGCACCGATCGGCAGGTCACCCGCCTCGCCGCTCGCCTGCGCGGTGGCGAGGGCCAACCGCATGTAACGCGGTGGATCGGCGCCGACGTGCCGGTCGATCATCGGCGTCCGGTCCGGTGGCCGGGCGACCGCGGTCCGCCGATCATTGATGGACCGCGAGCGCCGGGCAGATCGATCGTGCGTGGGCCAGCAGCGGAGCGACCGCCGCGGCCCCCTCCGGCGTGCGGTCGAGCCCGACGAGCTGGGCTCCCAACTCACGAAACTCGTTGACGTCGGCGGCTGCGCCGAGTCGCTGGATGTAGTCACCGAAGATCGATATCAACGGGAGGTAGGCGGGGTCGTTGGCGGCCTGGAGTCCGCTCTGGACGCGGGCCATGCTGACGATGAACGCCGCCTTGAGGCCCGGGGTCTCGATGGGCACCGACCCCGCGAAACGGACGCCGGAGTAGAAGTCGAACATGGCCCGGCACGGGACGTCGCCGGGCGGGGGAGCGGGAATCGGCGCCTCGGTGGTCGGTGGTGGAACCGTCGTGGTGGGTGCCGGGGTGGTTGGCGGGCGTGTCGGCGGGGGTCGTGGGAGGCGCCGTTGGGGGGCCGTCGGCGGGGGTGTGGGGGGTGCCGTCGGGGGGACGAGGGTGGACGGGACCTCCGGCGTGGTGGTCGGGGCCTGCGGGTTGGTGATCGGTGCGGCCATCGTGAACGGCACCGCGGTGACGGTGGTTCCGTCGTGAGGGGTCGTGGTGGTGGTCTTGTCGACGAATCCGGGCGTCTCGCCGGGTGCGATGGTCCGTTGGGGTGTGTTGCCACTTCCCAACAGGGCCGCCCCGAGTGCCAGGAGACCCACGGCCACGAACGCGATCGCCGCTATCCAGACGCGTCGGTCGTTCACGTTTCCTCGTCGGTGATGCTGTCCGGACGGGCGAGTCGTCCATCGCCCGATCCGCAAATCTACCGGGCGGTCGCCCCGGTCGGTCGGCGGGGGCCTACGGGTGCGCCGTGGGGTGCCGTAGGACGATCGAAGCGTTCTGACCGCCGAAGCCGAACGCGTTGACCTGGGCGACGGCGACGTCGAGTCGTCGGGGTCGGTGGAGGACCACGTCGAGGTCGATCGCCGGATCGAGCCGGTCGGTGCCGCGGATCGGGTTGACCGTACCGTGCCCGAGTGCCCGCAGGGCCGAGACGGTCGCCATCGCGCCGGACGACGCCCCGGTGTGCCCCAGGTGGCCCTTCAGGCACGTCACGACCGGACCGTCGCCGTCGGTGAACACGCGCCGAAGCGCGGTGGCCTCGGCGATGTCGCCGAGCGGGGTACCCGTGGCGTGAGCGAACACGACGTCCACGTTCCGTGGTTCGATGTCCGCCTGCCGCTGCGCCGTCGCCATCACGTGGGCCTCCCATTCGCCGTCGGGGGCGGGTGAGGACGGATGGTGCGCATCGGCGCAGGACCAGGACCCGACCAGCCAGCCGAACGCCACCGCGCCACGACGTCGGCGATGGTCCTCCGATTCGAGGACGAACCATCCGGCACCCTCGCCGAACACGATGCCCTTCCGGTCGACGTCGAAGGGCAGGCTCGCCCGGTCCGGTGCGACCGAGGGCGATTCCATGCCGAGGATTCGCGCTCCGACCGCCGTGGCCGGAACGAGCAGCTCCGAACCCGGCCGGCCGAGGGGCCATCCGCCTTCGGTCCCGCCGCACAACGCCACATCGACGACGCCCGCCCTGATCAGACCGGCGGCGTGGTTGATCGCGTCGAGGGCCGACGCACACGCTGTCGTGATGGTGAGCGACGGGCCGTGAAGGCCGTGCCGGATACAGAGCTGGGCCGCGGTCATGTTCGACCACACCGTGAGCATGGTCTTGGGAGGTACCCCTTGGACCCCTCGGCGTTCCAGGCCGTGTTGGGCGAGCATCAGCGGATACATCCCGGCCATGGACGTGCCGTCGACGACAGCGGTGCGTTCGGGGGGCAGCGACCGCGGGTCGAGGTCGGCCCGTTCCAGGGCCTCCTCGGCCGCGGCGATGCCGAAGGCGACCTGGCGTCCGCATCCGCCCGCGAGGCGCTCGCCGAGCACCGACCGCTCGTCGAAGGACGACGGCACTCCGGCGAACAGCGCCTCGGTGACACCTCCGTCCTCCGTTCGACGTCCGCTCCAGGGCGCGGGGCGGATGCCCAGCCCGCCGGCATCGACGGCGTCGAGGGTCGTGTCGGCGTCGATGCCGAGCGGTGTGACTTCCCCGTAGCCGGTGATCGCGACCGGGGTCGATGCCGTCACGGGGCCCGTTGCTCGCGTGCGGCCGCGTCGCGGAGGTGCTCGAGGGAGCCGGGCTCCGGTTCGGGGATCCGCAGGGTGAAGTCGGTGAGCTCGACGTCCGAGTAGAGCGTCGAGTAGGGGTCGGCCGCGACGAGTGTCTCGGCGGCCTGCCGGGTCGCAACGTCGAGGAGCAGGACGATCGCGGTCGGAATCGACTGGGTGGTGGTGAGCCCACCCGTGTGGATCACGTCGCGGTTGTCGAGGACGTGTTGGATGTGCGCAGCCCGCAGCGCGGCCATGTCGGCTAGACGATCGCGGTCGATGCGACAGGTGGCGAGGATCATGCGCCCTCGGGTGGCTTCGGGTCGCCCGGCTCGGATCGCGTGTCCCGGGAGCGCGACTCCTTCATCCGTTCCCGCTGCTGTGCCGCGGTGTAGTAGGTCTTGTCGGCCGCCGCACGGAAGTTGAGGAATCGGCAACCGGCCGGACCGGCGGTGACCGAATAGACGGTGCCGCCTTCCACGAAGAGCGACGACCCCACACCGTAGGACTTGCGGCCGACCAGGAGTTCGCCCTCGATCACCGCGATGATCTCACTCGCATCGTGGGCGTGCGGTGCGAGGCGGGTATTCGGGGCGACGCGCATCTCGAACATCTGCAACGTGTTCTCGTCGCCCTCGTGGTGCCAACGCACGGCCGTGTTGTCGAGCTCCTCGTCGGGAATGAGCGGTACGACCCGCGCCGGGTACGCTTCGCGCGGAGCGAGGAAGGGTGCCGTGGTTCCGTCGAAGGCCCGAATAACCCCCACGGGCCCGAGTGTAGGCCGGTTCCCCGTTTCGGTTCGGGGCGACGTGGCCGAGGCGGGTCGGTCGAAGATGTGTGCAGAGGAGCCGTGTCGATGTATGGGCTGATGGGTGAGCATCCGTTGACGCTCGATCTTCTCGCTCGCCGTGCCGAGGAATGGTTCGGCCACAAGGAGATCCGTAGCGCCGGCCGGAACGGGATCACCACGACCACGTACTCGATGTGGGCGGAACGGGTTCGCCGGGTGGGCGGAGCACTCGACGTGCTCGGCGTCGGCGGCGATTCGTTCGTCGCTTCGTTGATGTGGTCGACCGTCGAACACGCGGAGCTCTATTTCGGGATCCCGGGATCTGGTCGGGTGCTGCACACGCTCAACCCGCGTTTCACCGACGCCCAACTCGCCTTCGTGATCGGCGAAGCCGGCGACGAGGCGGTCTTCGTCCACGACTCCCTGCTCGACAAGCTGGTCGGGGTCCTTCCGGCGTGTCCCCGGGTGCGCCGGGTGATCGTGGTCGGCGACCCGCCGTCGACACCGACGCTCCCACCGAACGTGGAGGTGCACCGCTACGAGGACGTCGTGGCGGCAGCGCCTCCGAGTTCGACGTCGGTCGGCGACGAACGACGCGCCGCGATGCTCTGCCACACGGGCGGGACGACCGGCGACCCGAAGGGGGTGCTCTCCAGCCACCGGTCGCTGGTGTTGCACGCGATGGCGGTGACGAGCGCGGGGGGGATCGCGATAGCGGAGCGCGACGTCGTCATGCCGGTGGTACCCTTGTTCCACGCGAACGCCGTCGGGTTCGTCCACGCGGCCGTGGGCACGGGTGCGACGCTGGTGTTGCCCGGCACCGACCTGAGCGGCAAGGCGTTGGCGTCGTTGCTCGAGGAGCAGAGGGTGTCGGTCACCTGTGGGGTGCCGACCATTTGGTCCGCGGTGGTGCCGGAGATGCGTGGACGGTCGGTCCCGGCGCTGCGGACCGTTATCTCGGGGGCGTCGGCTGTTCCGCCGAGCCTGTCGGAGCGATTCCGTGAGGTGGTGGGGGTCCCGTTGACGCAGATCTTCGGCATGACCGAGACGAGCCCGCTCGCCACGATCGTCGGTGACCTGTCCGTGTTGGCCGCCGCGGACGACCCGGCTCTGGTCGATGCCCGTGCGTCGGTTGGCGTGCCGGTGCTCGGCGTCGAGGTCCGGATCGTCGGCGAGGACGGTGACGTGATCGCCGATGCCGAGTCCGCCGGAGAACTGCAGGTGCGAGGTCCGTGGATTGCATCGGGCTACCTGGCGGGTCGCTCGCCCGAGAGCATCGCCGAGGATGGCTGGCTTCGTACGGGCGACATCGCGATGCGCGGTCGGGACGGCCTCCTGCGGATCGTCGACCGTATCAAGGACGTGGTCAAGTCGGGTGGGGAGTGGATCAGCTCGATCGCGCTGGAGAACCTCCTGATGGGTCACGACACCGTGGCGGAGGCCGCCGTGGTCGCCGCACCCGACGAGCGGTGGGGTGAGCGCCCGGTGGCGTTCGTCGTCGCAGCGGCCGACGCCACCCCCGATGCCGAGGAGCTACGCGGGTTCCTCGGCGAGCACGTGCCGGGCTGGTGGGTTCCCGAGCGTTTCGAATTCGTGGACACGATCCCGCGCACGTCGGTGGGCAAGTTCTCCAAGAAGACGCTGCGGGAGGCCCTCCTCGCGGCGGATCAGGCGACTTCGTGAGCGCGTTCCCCGTTCGGCGGTTCGATCCGGACCGTCTCGACGAGATCGTGGCCGCCGACATCGCCGATCTGCAGAACTCGGTGGTGGCCGACGTGCTCGACCCCGGCGAGGTCGCGAGGCTCTCCGACATGGTGGATGCCGCTCTGGAGGCCGACCGGGCGCTCACCCCGCCGCACCGGAGCGTGGACGTCGGTCGGGTGCTGTTTCCACCCGTGCACGATCCGCGGTTCCTCGACGTCCTCGCGAACGAGGCCGTCATGGGACCGTGTGACCGACTGCTCGGTTCGGACTGTCACATCTACATGATGACGACGTTGTGCCAGCCCCCGGGTTCGGCGGGAAGGCCGGTCCACGTCGACACACCCTTCGACACACCGGACTATCTCGTGGGTGTCGGCGTCATGGTGCTGCTCGATGACTTCACCCCCGAGTCGGGTCCGACCCGCTTGGACACGGTGGCGACCGTGGATCGTCCTTCCGAGGAGGAGTATCTCGCGCGGGCGATGACCCTGGAGGCTCCCGCAGGCAGCGTGTGCTGGTATCACCCCCGACTTTGGCACGACGCGTTGCCGAATCGCTCGGACCGTTGGCGACGTGCGATCGCCGTCGGTGTCGTGCGTCCATGGGTGCGTCAGCGGTTCGACATGGTGAGAATGCTGCGCCACCTCGATCTCGCGCACCTGC
Source organism: Microthrixaceae bacterium (assembly GCA_041394325.1). Lineage (GTDB taxonomy): Bacteria > Actinomycetota > Acidimicrobiia > Acidimicrobiales > Microtrichaceae > JAWKIJ01. Next base: position 849,224 of record JAWKIJ010000001.1, on the reverse strand, counting down.
CCCGGCCGGTTCGTCGCCGGCTCGGGTTCGAGTCGATCCCGCCGGGTTCGTACGAGGAGTTCTTCCTCCCCGATGGAGTCCGTGCGCAGGAGCTGTTGAACCGCGCGATCGCGCGCGCCCGCGACGAAGAGCCGTAGCGGTGAGCACCTCGGTCGATCTCGACTCGCCCGGTCCCGCCGACCTCGACGCGATCGCGGAGCTGGCCCGAACCGCTCCGTACGCGCCGCTGCGCTACCTCCGCCGTTTCGGCTTCGACGTGGCGGGCGACGTCCGGCGTGACGAAGTGCTTCGAGGGGGGGTCGCAGCCGATCCCCGGGTGGTCGCCCGATCGGGTCGCCGCGTCGTCGGAGCAGCGTCCCTTCTGCGCCTGCCCGATCTCGAGACGGTGTTCGGCGTCCCGTGCCACGAGGTGAGCCACGTGCTCACCGCGTCCGACCGTTCGGACCGGGGCGAGCTCGTCGACCGTATGTTGTCGAGCCTCGTCGCACGACTCGGCGAAGGGTCCGGGGCCATGGTGATGCTGCGCCTGGAGGCCGACGACCGTGATGGCATCGCCGCCGCCGAGGCAGCCGGATTCCGGCATCGGGAGACGACGCTCACCTTCGTCAACGACCTCGAACGAACACCCCTCAACGCGCCGCTACCGGCCGAGCTGCCGGTTCGGGTCCATCCGCTCGGGGATGCCCACGACCTGCCTCCGGCGATCGGCGAGGCGATCGCCCGAGCACGGGGCCTGGTGACCCACGACCACTACCACGCCGATCCCCGCCTGCCGGACGATCGATGCGATGAGCTGTACGAGCGGCTGCTCAGGCGCCACGTCGCCGGTGAGACCGCCGACGTCCTCGTCGCCTACTGGCTCGGCGACGCGCCGGCGTCGTTCGGCACGTGGACACGGTGGCGCTCGCTCGAGCCCTATGGGGTTCGCATGGTCGGGAGCACCTTCGGCTTCCGGGTCCCCGGGATGCCCGGTGGATCGGTCACCGGTGTCGCCACGTACTCGTGCAACCACCCGATCGCGGAGAACCGTCTGCTCGAGTGGAGTACCCAGGCCGATAACTACCCGATGGTCAACGCCCTCGCGGGAATACGGAGCCTCGCGTTGTGCCGGACCTCCCACGTCCTGCATCGATGGGTCGATGAGGTGTGAGCACCCGGATCTCGATCGTCGTCCCCCTCTACGAGTGCGCCGATACGGTCGCCACGCTCCACGAACGGCTCTCGACGGCGTTGCACGACCGCTTCGAGGACCTCGAGTTCGTCCTCGTCGACGACGCGAGCCCGACCGGCGCGACGTGGGCCGAGGTCCTTCGCCTCGCCGCCCTGGATCCCCGGGTGCGTGGCCTGCGACTCGACCGCAACGTCCGCCAGACGCGAGCCACGTTCGCCGGACTGGAAGTTGCGAAGGGTCAGGCGCTCGTGGTCATGGACGGCGATCTGGAGCATCCGCCGGAGCTGGTGCCGGACATGGTCGCGGCCTTCGAACGCGGTCACGATCTCGTGGTGGCGGCGCGGACCCACGACCGACGTTCGCCGGTCCGGCGCGCCGGGCGGACCATCGCCCATCTCGCGGCGCGTGCGATCGGCGTCACCGGGCCCGACGTGACGTCCGCGTTCCTCCTCATGTCTCGAGCCCTGGAACCGTCCTACCGTGCCGAACTGGAACGGACCGGGGTGCAGTTGATCCTTCCCGTGTTCCTTCGACTGGCCCGTCGTCCCGTGTTCATACCCTTCGAATCGTCGGTTCGGAGCGATTCGGGCTATCGGCTCGGTGCCCTCGCTCGCATCGGATGGGACTTCGCTGTCACGTACGGGCCCCCGCGGGTCGCTCCACTCGCGTCGGCGTTGGCCGCCGGTTCGGTGGGATACGGCCTCGTCCGACGCCGCACCGTTCCCCTGGTCGTCGCTGCGGGCGTCGCCGGAACCGCACGGTGGTGCCGTGTCCGCGCCGTTGCCGACCTCCGGGACCGCTCCGAGCCGCTTTACGTCGTTGGTGCGCAGGTCGGTACGGGCACTCCGGGTACCCGACGCGATTCCTTGATCTCCGACGCCGGGTGACGACGGAGACCGGGTGCGGACGAGCAGGATCGGAGTGGCCGTCCTCATCGGGATGGCCGCGGTCGGAGTGTTCGGCAGCGTGCAGGTACTCCGGTCCCGAGTCCGGCCGCCGAGCACCGCATCCTCGGTGGCGATGGGCGAACGTCACGCGTGCGCGGTCGTGTCCGGCGGTGCCGTCCGCTGCTGGGGTGCCGGGTCGTTCGGCCAGTTGGGCAACGGGACGACGCAGATCGGGTCGGGGTCGGAGCCGGTCCGTGGCGTGGTCGCCCCGACCGTGATCGCAGCGGGAGACGACTACACCTGCTCGGTCGAAGGGAGCGGAGCCGTGATGTGCTGGGGCCTTGACACGGTGGGTCAACTGGGTGACGGCCGGACGGATGCGGTGAGTGCTCTGCCGTCGACGGTGGCGATTCCCCCGGCCCGCTCGGTGGCTGCCGGGTTGGACCACGCGTGCGCGCTCGGCAAGGACCGAAGGATCAGGTGTTGGGGCGGCAACGAGGCCGGGCAACTCGGGACGGGATTCGCATCCCGACGATCCACTCCGGTTCTCGCCAGGTTGGCGCCGACGAACGCGCGACTGGTCGCGGCGGGAGACCGCAACACGTGCGCGGTCAGCGATCGGGCGACGATCACCTGTTGGGGGAGGGGCCCCTGGGCCACCGCCGACGACGCGAGCGCCGTCGCTCGCTCGCGGATCGAGTCGGGTGTCGTCTCCGATCTCGATGTGGGGGGCACGCAGGTCTGTGTCACGGTGTCGGATCGCTCGGTGATGTGCGCACCACTCGACCGTCCCCGCCGGGTGGTGGAGTCGGGACGTGCCCGGCCCCTCGTGTTCTCCGCGGTGGACGGTGTCGGCGCGGACCTGTTTGCGGTCGGCGAACGGGTTGCCTGCGCCGCGGCGGGAGGGTCGCTACCGGCGTGCTGGTCGGCGGGCGAGTCGACCGCCAGGATCGTCGACCGCGTCCCATTGGACGAGCTCGGTGTGGGTGGCTCGAGCCTCTGTGGGATCGCCGTCGCCGGTCACCGGCTTCACTGCTTCCCGCTGCCGAGGGGATTCCGATGACGGTGCGGGGGTTCGCGGAGCCCGTCGCGCCCGGACAGCGCCCGGCCGGAGCGCTTCGTGTGGCGGTCGCCGCGGCGGTTGGGGCGTGGTATCTGCCGGCGGTGATCTCGGTCGGACTTCGAACCGACGTCGGCGCACACCTCAAGTTTGCCGAGGACATCGGCTATTCCGGCACGGTTCGCATTCCGTATGCACTCTTCGAACAACTGGTGATCATTGTCCGAACGCTGATCCCCTTTGGCGCACTGGAGCGTATCAGCCCCGTTCTTGGGTCTCGGTCTGCTACATGGGCTGCGACCGGTGTGATCGTAGTGATCATTGCTGTCATGGTCTGCAGTGATCTTGTCCTCATGCGCATGTATTCGACCATGGATGGACCACCCAGCCGGTTCGATCCTCTTTTCCCGGTCATTGCGACTGTTGCCGCGATGATTGTCTCACCTGCAACGTTCATGACGTGGGCCTCTCACAATCTGGTCCTTGGCTACATCTCCATCACCTCCTACGAGAACCCCACTACGAATCTTGTTCGACCATTGGTACTACTCATCACGATTGAGTTTGCACGTCGCTCATCTCAATCGACATCTCGACGATCGACTTCTCTTCTTGCTCTTGCCACACTTCTCAGTGCCTTTGCGAAACCGAGCTTCCTGCTCCCATTCATACCCGCAACCCTTCTCTACGGTGTCGTCACCTCCTTCCGCAGGAAGCGATTCAACTGGCAGGTGTGGTGTCTCGGTCTCTTCCTCCCGGCCCTGGTAGCCGCCGTGTGGCAGACGGCGGTCGCCGCATCTCTGTCCGGCCGACTCACTGTTGCGCCACTTCGTTCCCTCCGGATCCTGATGGCATTGCACCATCGGCCCGCGATCTTCTTCGTCGCGACCGTCGTTGCGTCGACCCTCTTCCCGCTCGTCGCCGCGGTGTTCCTCGGTCGAGAGATGCGATGGCGCCGATCGCTGGTGCTCGGGTGGCTGACCTACGGATTCGGACTCGTCCTGTTCCTGATGCTGAGCATCGTCGATCGCCCTGACAACGGCGACCTGATCTGGGGGCCCCAACTCGCGCTCCTCGTGGTCGTCGTCGAGTCGTTGGTCGCGGCGTACCCGGTGCTGTCGAAGCGGATCCGAACCGGCACCTACCGCTTCGGCATCGGTGTTGGCGGGTGGGTCGTCGTCCTCTCGCTCCTCGCCCAGGTCGTCTCGGGGCTCTTCCTCCACCACCAGGAGACCTTCCACCCGGCCGCCTGGTGGTGACCGTCGCCCTTGCCGCGATCACCCCGACGCGGATGGGCGGGGTGTCACCGCGCCGCGACCACCGCGGCGACGATCTCGTCGAAGGTCAGGGGTTCGTCGCGGTGGGGTCCGGTGGACCGGTAGTGCGCGGAATCGGGCACTCGCCCGTTGGCCATCTCGGGGATGCCGCTCAGAAAGAAGTCGCGCTCCACCTCGTAGGTCTCGAAACTGCCCGTTCGATCCGGATCACGTCGATAGTGGAGATGGGTGACCCCCACCGGCAGAACACCGGAGACCGCGGCGACGCGGACGTCTCCGGACAGGTTCGGCTTCGAGCCGTGGAAGAGGTTGTGTGCGTAGAGGACCCCCTCGCCGGCCTTCGCGGGGACGCACGTCAGCCAGGGTTCGAGGCGGTCATCGAAGTCCAGGTACACCGACGGTGTGTCGAGTGATCGCACCGTCGGTGGGAGGCGGTGCGTCCCCGGGAGCACTTGGAGTGCTCCGTTGTGCTCGTCGACGTCGACGAGAGGGCACCACAGGGTGGCGGACAGTGCGCGGCGCTCGTCCACGTTGCACCAGTCCTGATGCGGGGTCGAAGCGCTGTTCGGTCCGGCACCCTTGACGAGGAATGTCGCACCCCCGAGCCAGGCATCGCCCATCAGGGCGGGGAGGTGTAAAGCAAAGAGCTCGGTGATCTGCTGATCGACCAGAGTATTGATCTCTTGTGGCTGATCGTGGATATTGGAATAAATTCCCTCAATTTCAGGAGGCCTGACCATTTCCCAAAGTTCCTGCAATTGAGTAACTTCGTGAGGAAGAAGTAGTGGAAACTTTACGAATCCATATTGCTGAAACTGTTGTTGGAGGTTGTTATCAATAAAGTGCATCATTGATCTCCAAATTGTTGTGCAATGGTGGCAATGGAGGCTACAACCCTATCAATCTTGTTCGGTACCAAGAATGGATGAAGTGGGATGGAGAGTACCTCCTCTGAGAGCCGATCGGCTACCGGCAATTGTATATGAGAGAAGGCCGCTAGGAATGCTGGCTGTCGATATGGTGGGATTGGGTAGTGTATTTGACATTGGACTCCTTCGTGAGATAGTCCAACCTGCAATTCGTCGCGGTATGAGGACCGAATAACGAAGAGATGCCAGCACGAATCGTCGAGTGAAGACGTGGGACAGATGATTCCCGGCAGAGCCGACAGCTCCGCGAGATAGCGTCGGGCGACGGCTCGCCGGGCGCTGTTCCATCTTTGGAGATGCGGGAGCTTCGTCCGGAGTACGGAGGCTTGGAGCTCGTCGAGCCGACTGTTCCAGCCGAGACGTTCCACGCGATCCCGTCGCGTCGAACCGTAGTTTCCCAACCGCGCGACGGCCGTGGCCAGGTCTGCGTCGTTCGTGGTGACCGCGCCCCCGTCTCCTAGCGCACCGAGATTCTTGGAGGGATAGAAGCTCCAGCACACGAGGTCGCCGTGGGCTCCGATCGGTGCACCGTCGAGACTCGCGCCGTGAGCCTGTGCAGCGTCCTCGACGACGGCCAGACCATGTCGACGCGCGATGGGAATAAGACGGTCCATCGGCGCGGGGGCACCGTACAGGTGGACCGGGATGACCGCTGCGGTTCGGGGGGTGATCGCCGCCGCCGTCCGGTCGGGATCCAGGAGCATCGTCGAAGGATCGGGCTCGACCGCCACGGGCACGGCACCGCTGTGGGCCACTGCCAACCATGCGGCGATGTGGGCGTTGGAGGGGACGATCACCTCGTCGCCCACCCCGATACCCAGTGCTTCGAGGGCGATGCGCAGCGCGTCCGTGCCGTTCCCCACGCCGACGCAGTGGCGTGCCCCCACCGACTCTGCGAACTCGGCCTCGAAGGCCGCCACTTCCGTGCCGAGGACGAAGGTCCCGCTCCGGAGCACTCTCGTCAGCGCACGGTCGATCTCGGGTCGGATCTCCCGGACCCCGGCGGCCACATCCGACATGACGACGACGTCGGAGCCCTGGTCGTCGGAGTCGGTCACGGACCGGGATCCCATCGCACGACCTCAGGCTATGGGCACATCCGCCGCGGTCGGGCGACGGGATACCCGGATATGGATGGGGAGGTAGTGACGGTATGCTCGATCCGACATCGGAAGGAAGGAGTGGCCGGACGTGGTCGCGCCCCAGCGCTCCCCCGCAGTCGTTTCGTCGTTCCGGAGCATTTCCGCGGTCGTGCCCGTCTACCGCTCGGGAGCGACGCTCCCCCGACTCGTCGACTCGTTGGAGAACGAGCTCGTCCGGCTCGCCGAGGAGTACGAGATCATCCTCGTGGACGACGGAAGCCCCGACGACACGTGGGAGTGGGCCAGCTCGTTGGCGGGGTCGAAGGAGGCCGTCCGGGCAATCCGGCTGACGAGGAACTTCGGCGAGCACAACGCCGTGCTCTGCGGACTCCGGGTGGCGCGATCCGAGATCGTCGTCACCCTCGACGACGATCTCCAACATCCTCCCGCGGAGATCCCGCGGCTGGTCGAGGCTTGCAGGTCGGGTGCCGACCTGGTGTACGGGATCTCCGACTCGTACCGACACGGCCGTGTGCGGACGGCGCTCGCGTCGCCCGCCAAGAGCGTCGTCCAGCGTCTCTTCGGCGTCGACGATCTCGTCCGTACGACCACCTTCCGGGCGTTTCGCTCGGGACTGCGCGACGCCGTCCCGCTCGATCCGGGTCCGCGGTTCGTGCTCGACCCCTATCTGCGTGGCGCGGCCACGACGGTCGTTCACATCGTTGTCGCCCACTCGGCCCGGGAGTCGGGTCGATCCAACTACGGCGTAGCCCGACTCGCCCGACATACGTTGAGCACCGTCGTCGGCGCGAGGTCACCGATGATCACGTGGTTCGTCGTCGGCGCGTTGTTGTCGCTGGCATCGCCGCTCCTCCTCCTGGCGACCGTCGTCGCAACGATCGCCGGTCATCCGGTGCTGCTGGGTGGCGTCGTCGTCTCGGTGGCCGCCATGGTGGCCGGTCTGTTGCTGCTGGGCCTGGCGGTGGTGGCGGAGTACGCGGCACAGGTACTCGCCCGTCTCGACGGCGTCGCCCCTATCGGGTCGACGAGGTGTCCGAACGCCGCCACCGGGGAGGACGCTCTTGCGCGGGAGCTGCTCACGAGGGCGGAATCGAGTTGACCGAACCGAACGGAGCGGATCCGGGTCCGTGCGGCAGAACCGACGTTCGCCCCCGTCTGCGCGACGCGGCGGCCGATCGGTCGCTTCACGATGCCGGGGTCGTGGTGCTCCTGGACGCGGCGACCAGTATCGTGCCGAGGCTGCAACACGTGTTCGATACGTGTTACGGCATCGCGCCGGCAGGGTTCCACGCAACCATGTACTGCGACGACCGGGCCTTCAAGGAACGGGTGCACGGTGAGCTGCGAGCCATCCTCCTTCCCTGGCTCGACGCGCTCTTCGAGGGCCATCGGCTCTTGTTGTCCAACTTCGTGACGAAATCGACCGGCGAAGCCGGTGTGATGCCGCCCCATCAGGACTGGACGTTCGTCGACGAGCGGTTCGCAGCCTCCTACAACGTGTGGATACCGCTGGTCGACGTGAACTCGGCGAACGGAGCGATGTCGCTCCTGCCCCGGGGTCACCGGATCCCACTGACGATCCGCGGCACCGACACGCCGAACGCCTTCGACCGCGTCGATGCCGACTCGCGTCTGGTCGAGATCTCGATGAGTGCGGGAGACGTGCTCGTGCACGATCACCGTGTCCTGCATTCGTCCCCCGCAAACCACGGCGATGCGGACAGGGTCGTCGCGGGCTGTGCTCTCGCTCCCACGGGCGTACCGATCCTCCACTACCGACAGGTGGCCGAGGGGGTGTTGGAACGGTTCACCGTCCCGGAGCGGTTCTACACGGACCACACCTTCGGTGCGGACCATCTTGCGGCGTCGGCCGGATCGCCGGTGCCGGATCGCTTCTCCCAGCCGCGGTTCACCGAGCGCGATCTTCCGGAGCCGGTCGAGGTGTCACGGCATCGGGTTCGTCCCGCGGTGTGACGCACTGCACCGAGGACGTCCGATCGGACCTCGGGCGACGGATCACGGGAACGGGAACGAGTAGATGGCGTGATGGTCGCGGCGGAGTGTCTCGAGGTCCAGGCAGTTCAATCGTTGAGAGAGGTAGAAGTCGGTGTCCGCGGAGAAGACGGTTGCCGTGGAGTCCGAGGTCCGCACGGCGTAGAACGTCGACGCGGTCGTGGGTACCAGCATCGTCATCAGCACCGTGCGAGGGTGGTGCCCCGTGTTGGGCGCGGACCCGTGGATCAACGTGTGGTCATAGAGGATCGCGTGCCCGGCCGGAAGTGGAACGTCGACCAGTCGGCCATCCCGATCGGCTTCGGGATACAGGTTGGACGGTGCCTGGTGGACCCGGACCTCGGTGTCGAGCCGGTGGCTTCCGGGCAGCACTCGTAGCGTCCCGTCCGCGGTCGTCGTCTCTCGCAGCGCGCACCAGACACCGAGCGAACGAAACTCCGTCTCGTCGACGAACGTCGGATCGCGATGGGCCACCACCTCGCCCTCCGGGCCCGGCCACTTCTTGCTGGTCGCCGAGATCAGTGGCCGGTAGCCCTCGACGAGCCGATCGATCCCCGGTTGGAGCAGTGCGTCGATCCCTTCGCACAGTCGGCGCTTGTAGTCGGGGTCGGTCGACCAGGAATCGTTGAAGAGTCCGATACCCGGGTCACCGGGAGCGGGCCCCAACTCCCCGAGCAGCGCCCCGAACGATCCGATCCCGTGATCGTCCAGTAGGGGGGCGACCACGTACCCCTCCTCGCGGAAGCGACGCTCGAGTCCTCGGTCGCGGAATACCGTAGCGCCTGCGCGGTAGGTGATGGTGGTCATCGGGGCGCAGGGTACCAACGCCCCTGATCAACCGACGGGGCACCCGAGGCCCGTATGGCAGGACCATCTCAACACTCCACTCACGACGTAGATCGCGACGATCACACTCAAGGAGACGAACGGCGTGAGCCGTTTGCGGGTCGTCCGATCCCTGCGGACGGCGTCGCTCCACCGCTCCAACCACCATCGGAACGAGAAGAAGCAGAGCAACCCGATCGCCGTCACCGACAGTTGCAACATGTCGCCCTTCCATTCGGATCGACTTCGCTCGAAGAGGAAGGCCGCCGCGAGTGCCAACGACGACGCGACGACCAGCAGTCGGACCGGCCGGTCCCGGAGTATCCGGGCACCGCCGAACGCGATCGCCGCCAGCGGAAGGATCGCGACCGCCCAGAACAGCGGCCGGAGGGCGCCCAGATGGGAGAGCTCGGCGCCGGGGTTGAGGTGCCAACCGCCCCGATCGTCCACCTGATCACCGGTGTAGACGACCTTGTTGACGGTGACCCACGTCTGGGCAGCGAGGATCAACGCCGTCGGGAGCACGACGAAACCGACGACGTCGGCGATCCGCGGTCGATCAGGGCCGGCGAGGCGACACCGGGACGACGCGATGTGCACGAGCGGCACCGCGACCACGAGGAGCGGGGTGAGGGTCGGTTTCGCGAGGGTCGTCAACACGAGAAGTGCGCCGACACGCCACCAGTGCCGTCGGGGGATCAGACCGCCGAGGAAGTCGCAGACCTCCTGGATGGCCACCAGGTTGAGCGCGAGCACCGCGATCGACGTGGGGGCGAACCACAACTGCACCGGCAGGAACAGGCCACCACGGTCGGTGAAGCCCTCCCAACCCGCCAGCGCGGCAGGGCTTTCGGCAAGGACCACCAGCAACGACGCCGTCAGGGCCCACGACGGACCCAGCAGGGTGGAGCGGTCGGTGCGTCGCCGGAGCAGTTCGAACACGACGACCCCGTACGCGGCGAAGAACGCCGTCGCCGTCACTGCGGCGCCGACCCGCGGGTCGGTCCCCGGGATCAGCCGGTTGGCCAGATTCGTCGTGAAGTCCCAGAGGTAGCCGGGTGTGGCCGGCCGCCACCAGTCGTCGAAGGCGTAGAGGGTGAACCTGGTGTGGATCGGGAAGAGGTTGGGGCTGACGTGTCGCGGGTCGAAGAGCGCCCGGCACACGACCGGCAGCCACACCAGCGCGTGGATCGATCCCGCCGCCACCAGCCACGCGACCCTCCGGTGGTCTCTCGTCGACCGGTTCGCCGCGGGTGGTCCGCTCGGAATCAGTGGAGGCTCGGCGTCAGGCCCGAACGCCGACGGTTGCTTCCACGGACGTCCTCGATCGTTACGGTCGGGGGCTCGTAGCGGTCGATGACCTCGACGAGCTTGCCGTCCGGGCGATCGCCGATCTGGAAGCTCGTGAAGAACGGGAGCTCCACCTCGAACTTCTCGACCTGACCGTCGGGGCTCATGTAGTAGTGGAGCGGTTGTGCCTGTGCCGGGATCACGTTGAGGTAGGCGGCGATGCGGTGACGGCCCGACCGGTTCGGGCCCGTCGTGTGGAGCACCCGTCCGTCCATGATCATCACGTCCCCGACGCCCACTTCGACGTCGACCATGCACTCCTCCTGGAGCTGATCGGCCAGAGGGGTGTACGGCGACGGGAAGCCGGGGCTGCCGCGTAGCCCGGTGGGGAGGCGGTGACTCCCGGGCACCACTCGCATCAGACCCTCCAGTTCGGTGACCGGGGTGAGTGGCATCCAACACGTGAGCCCTGCGCCGTCGACCTCGTCGATGACGTTCCAGTCCTGATGAACCGGCACCTCGGTGTTTCCCCTCGGAGGCTTCACCATCATCGCGGCGACGAGGCACCGGTGGTCGACGAGCAGATCGTCGAGCGGGGGCCACAGGATCGGACGGAGACCGAGGTCCACCTGCTCCTTGTAGGTGCGGCTCGAGCTGTGGATGCTGGCGTAGTAGCCCTCCTCGACGCCGGACGGATTTGCCTCGTACACGTCGAGCGCCCGGCGCACCGACTCGGGTTGGATCGCCCGAACCACCACGAAGCCGTCGCGGGCGAGGCGCCGATCGAGCCGCCTGGAACGAAGTCGCCGCACGTGGGTCCGCATGATGCCACGATACCGACGCGGACCGGATCGAGAAAGGTGCGGCGCACCTCGGGTCACGCTCGCCCGATCGCCTCGAGGAGAACGCCGCACACGCGGGCGACGTCGGAATCGGTCAGTCCCAGGTGTAGCGGCAGGCTGAGCGCCGTCCCCTTCAGCCGCTCGGCGACAGCCACCCCGCCCGGGCCGACCGAGGCGTGTCGGCGGAACCACTCGAGCGTGTGGAGGGGCGGGAAGTGGACGTGGGTCGCGATTCCGGCTCCGGCCATGAGGTGTATGACCGTCGACCGGTCGACATGGTCGGGCAACAGGACCGTCATGAGATGGTCGGCCGAGCCGGTGACCTGCTCGGATGGAACGACAGCGACCCCTGCGGGCACCAGGATCGATCGGTATCGATCGACCAGGCGTCGGCGACGGGCTTGGATCGTCGTGAAGCGTGACAGCTGGCTACGACCGAGAGCGGCGAGGATGTCGGACAGATTCGCCTTCTGGCCGAGCTCCGCGACCTCGTAACGGTCCTCGGTGTCCGGGCGCAGGCGGTGCCACGCGTCGGCATCCATCCCGTGTGACCGCCAGCGTCGGGCGAAGTCCGCGACGCTGCCGTCCTGGGTCGCCAAGGCCCCACCCTCACCCGAGGTGAGGTTCTTGGTCGCGTAGAACGAGAAGCACGCGCCGACCGTGCCGCCGCCGGCCAGTCGCCCCCGGTCGTCGCTGGCGCCGAGAGCGTGCGCGGCGTCTTCGATGACGGGCACTCCCGCGTCCGACGCGACCTCCCGAACGGAACGGGCCACCGGCACTCCGCCGAAGTGGACCGGGATGACCGCGTCGATCGAGCCGACGGCCGCGTCGAGTGACTCGGGAGCGAGGTTGAGCGTCGCGGGATCGATGTCGAGGAGCACCGGTTTGCCCCCACTGCGCACGACGGCTCCCGCGGTCGCGACGAAGGTCCAGGTCGGAACCCCGACCCGGGCCCCGGGGCGGAGGTGGAGCGACGCGAGCGCGACCTCGAGCGCGGCCGTGCACGACGAGAGGGTTACCACATGGGAGGCGTTCAGGAACTCGGCGAGCTCGCCTTCGAAGGCCTCGCATTCGGGTCCGCTCGACAACCAGCCACTGCGGAGCACCCGCTGTACCGCCTGCTCGTCCTGGGCGGTGACCTCGGGCCATCCGAATCCGATCGGCCCATCCGCACTCGTTTCGACGCCTGGGGCAGGTGGCACGTGGCTCGGTCGTGCACCCCGGGTCGGCATGAACAAGAGGATACGGGTCGGCCCGCCGCCGTCATGTGTGCGACGGTTGCATTCGACCGGCGTTCGGTAGGGTGGATGGGTTGAATCGTCGTCATGGGTGGTGACACGCCCTGACCTTGCTGGAGGACTGCCGATGGCAGCTCGGATCGCGACCAGGACGTTGCGTTCGGACGACCTCGAACAGGAGTTGGTCGAGAAGGGATGGGTCGTCGTTCCGCTGCTGGACCAGTCCGAGGTCGCCCGGCTCAGGGCGTTCTATGAGGCGGGCTCGGTGGATGACCGTCACTTGACGGAGGGTGCCTACGACCCGACCTACGCCGAGTTCAGCGTGATCCACAGCACTTCGGTGTTCCGGGCGGAGGCGTTCTCGGAGGTGGTCGAGGTGACGGCACCCTCGGTCGGTCGCCTCCTTGCCGGGCATCGGCCCCTCGTCGCCAACTTCGTGAACAAACCACCCGGAACCGGTGTGGTTCCCGTCCATCAGAACTGGTCCGTCGTGGACGAGAGCCGATATCGCTCGGTCTCGGTCTGGATCGCCCTGGTGGATTGCGTCTCCGACAACGGAACGCTCGAACTCCTGGCCGGGAGCCATCGACGCCTCCGCGAACCTCGGGGCATGTGGGCGTACGAAGCCTTCGAGCGTGCCCACGACGAGGTGATCAGACATCTCGACCGGGTGGACGTGCCGGCCGGTCACGCCATCGTGCTCGACGACGCGGTCGTCCACTACTCCCCTCCGAATCGAACGAACGCCGACCGCCTCGCGATCCAGTTGATCATGGTTCCCGAGGATGCACCCGGCCTCTTCTGTGAGCGGGTCGAGGACCACGGGCCGACGTCGACGGTGAAGGTCTGGGAGGTGACACCCCCGTTCTTCTTCGACTTCTGGCATGGCAGCGGAGACGAACGCTTCGGGCGTGTCGTCGACGAGCGGGAGATCCCCGTCGGCTCCTTCGATGCCGAGGCGTTTCGACGCTGCTTCCTCGACTGACCGCCCTCCGACAACGTTCATGGCCGCGCCGTCCACTCAGGAACTCGTCGACTATGTGAACCTCCTTCGGGGTTGGACGAGACGAAACCTCGAGACCCGCTACAGCCGGAGCCTCCTTCGGCTGCTCTGGACACTCCTCAATCCGATCATCTTCGTTGTCATCTACGTGGTGATCTTTGGTGTCATCTTCAAGCAAACCGGTGGATCAGTTCCCTATCTGAGCTACTTGATATCAGGATACATCATCTACCGTGCCGTACAGAACGCATTGAATGCGAATTCGTGTATTGTGGACAATCTTGATTTGATCGAGCATGCAAAGTTCTCACGGGAGATCATTCCACTCTCACAGGTAACGGTTGTCGCAATCGATCTCCTTGTGACCTTTACTGCATATCTACTGGTTGCAGGTATACAAGGCCACCCTCCAACAGAAAAGATCTTTGCCGCCCCGCTCGTGCTCCTGTCGACACTGATCTTTTCTGCAGCGGTGTGTATCACTGCATCCGTCATTCAAGTGTTCGTTCGGGATTTCCAGTTTGCAGCAAATCTTGTTGGAATGGCGATGTTCTTTACGAGTCCGGTCTCTTATCTGCCGGAATCCTTGCCGCACTGGTTGAACTGGCTGAACTGGTCGAACCCGATATCTGTAAACATCTCCGCTCTACGGGCGCTCACCCTCCAGGACCAATGGCCTGACTGGTCGCTCTTCGGCGTGCATTTCGTGATCACATCACTGGCGCTGGTGTTGGCCGTGTGGCATCTGCATGCCGTGGAGTATCGAATCGTGGACTTGGGATGAGGTGGCCTACGACCCGTGCAGTTGGTCGCGTGACACCGTCCACTGCGTGTTGAAGAGCAGCCCTGGACGCGTCGACGTCGGGCCGTCGATTCGAAACGCTCCGGAGACCGAGGCGATCGCCGCGAGGTGCTCGTGGCGAAAGTCCTCGGGATCGATCTCCTTCGTCACGACAATTCGAAGGTACATTGCACCTGCAGCAAAGGGGAGCGGCTCCGTGAGCCCGCGAACCTTCCAAACTCCGGGTTGACGAAGTATCTCCGAAGGTCCGAGATCTGGATCCGCAAACGCGGCTCGCCCCATCGTGTAGACGGACATGGCGAGCTCTGCATCGACTGGTCGCTTAACCACTACGGTGACTTCAAACTGGAGCCGATCAAATGGCTTGATATTTCGAGGGCGGATCTGTAGATCACGGAGCTCGACGGCATCCTCTTCGTCAGTGCTACCGACGACTCTCGTCACTGTGGGTGCTAGAGGAAAATCCGTATCCTTATCCGGATCAAGATTCGTTCCCTCGCCGATATAGGCCTGAACCACATCAAGTGGCTCGCCTTCCAAGGCGATTCGTCCCTTATCAAGCAGAATCGCACGGTCACAGAGTTGGGTAATCATCCAATTGTTGTGTGAAACAGCCACAAGTGCTGTTCCGCGATTGTTGATTTCCTTTATTCGCGCCGCACTCTTTTTCTGGAAATGCCAGTCGCCGACTGAAAGAACCTCATCGATAATCACTAGATCGGATTCCAAGGAGGTCACCAACGCGAATCCAAGTCGGGCTTTCATCCCGGTTGAGTAGCGCTTTACCGGCATATCCATGAAGCCGTGCAACTCAGAGAATTCAACGATATCCGGGTAGAGAATGTCGATTTCCCGACTGGTTGCCCCGAAGAGTGATCCGGCGAAACGTATGTTCTCCGCTCCCGTCAGATCGGCGTTGAAGCCGAGCCCGAGTTCGATGATGGAGAGCACGCGTCCGCTCGCGGAGACCGTTCCGGTCGTCGGCTTCACGATTCCGGCGAGAACCTTGAGCAACGTCGACTTGCCCGCACCGTTCGGCCCCAGCACGCCGAGCGACTCACCGGGCCGAAGCTCGAGACTGACGTCCTCGAGCGCGTGGAAGGAGCCCTTCGATGCCGGTTCGCCAAGCCGGCCGGGTATGAGCGAACGCCAGTTGGTTCGTTCCGACCCGAGACGGTAGGTCTTGGTCACATGGTCGAGACGAGCGGCAATCGGGTTGATCGGAGCCCGACCGGAGGGTGGTGTGTTGCTCACTGGTTCGTTGTCGAGGGTCGATCCGTGACGCGGGCGTCAAGGTCGAAGGGTACCGGGATCGGAGCGATGTCGACGTGGGCCGGTCGAAGAGCCTCGGGTTGAGCGCAGCCGCCGGCGGAGACGGTGGGATTCGAACCCACGGTGAGTTGCCCCACACACGCGTTCCAGGCGTGCCGAATCGTCCGCTCTCGCACGTCTCCCGAGGCCGCTGCAGGGACGAAGCGTAGCGGCTGGGGCCCTTCGTCGGATCGTGTCGTCTAGAATCGTCGGCACGGGCCCGTTCGGTGTCCGGGTGAGGCGGTCGGGTCCTGTGCAACGCCGGGCCGTGAACCGGGTCAGGGTCGGAAGGCAGCAGCCCTCAGCGATTTCCGGGGTGTGCCGCAGATCGCCTGACCGCCTCACCCGGACACCGACAGGTCTCGGTCGGCAGCGGGCAGGTCGCGGCGATCCCATGGGCCTGGTGGTGGGCGCTTCAGATCCGACCGAGGGACACCCACAACAGCGAGAGCTGGATGCAGTTGAAGAGGCTGTGCGCCACCATCCCGGGCGCCAGCCTGCCGGTCGCGTTCGCGAGGGCACCGAGGACGAATCCCAACGAGCCGAGCGCGACGACCAGGGTCAGGTTGCCCCAGCCCTGTGAGGGGGTGAAGTGGGCAAGGCCGAACACGGCGGCCTGCACGAGGGTCGCCACCCACAGGGGTAGGCGTGCGTGGAGCCCTCGGAGCATGACTCCGCGGAACAGCATCTCCTCGGTGACCGGGGCCACCACCCCCGCCAGCACGAACAACACCGCGAAGAACATCGGGTTCCGGCCGGCCCGCTCGGCTTCGGACAGGTTGGTTCCCTTGGGTGCTCCAGCGAAGGTCATCAGCAGCGAGATCACCGCCAACAGGACCGTGAGACCGATCGAGCCGACGAAGCCGATACCGAGGTCGAGCCATCGGCCCCGGAGTCCGATGTCGCGTCGGAGGTCTCCGGTTCCCCACCGCCATGATCCGAACCACGCCGCCGCGACCATCCCGAACGTCGAGATGCCGAGGAGCACGAGTGCGAGCAACTGTGCGGCAGCGCCGTCGGAGGTCGTCGCGACGGTGTTCAGCGCCAACGTGACGGCGACGAATCCGACCGCGAAGACGGCCGCACCGCCTCGGAGGGGCGTGATCTCGGGAAACCAGCGGGTGACCCTGTCGGCCGGGTGGGGCGGAACCGGAATCCGCGTGACCGGAACCCCCGGCTCGCCGCCGTACACCGACGCCGAGGACGTCACCCAGCGGTCGCCGTCCCACCAATACCAAGTCCCCGAGCCCCGAGGATCCGGGTACCAGCCGGGCGTCGCTGACTCTTGGCGCGGGGACGAGTCCGACATCGGGCGAAGCCTACGAGCGGGCTCCGACGGGTTGGACCCGACCCCCGGTTGCCCGTCCGGTGTGAGCCCGACCCCGCACGGGCGCCGCGCCGACCACCGTCGTCGCGACGTCTCATAGGCTCCTCGGATGGCCCAGCAGTCGCTGTACCGCATCTACCGCCCCACCCGCTTCTCCGAGGTTCGTGGCCAGGGCCACGTCTCGGAGACGCTGCGCAAGGCCGTCGCCTCGGGCCACGAAGGGCAGGCCTACCTGTTCAGCGGGCCGCGCGGCACCGGTAAGACGTCCACCGCGCGGATCCTGGCCCGGGCGCTCAACTGTACGAACCTCGATGACGGCGAGCCATGCGGTGTCTGTGAGTCGTGCGTCGCGATCGACTCGGGCACGAGCTACGACCTCTTCGAGTTGGATGCGGCGTCGAACAACGGCGTCGAGGCGATGCGCGACCTCATCAGCAGGACCGTGGTGGGTTCGCCCGGTCGAACCAAGGTGTACATCCTCGACGAGGTGCACATGTTGTCCGCAGGGGCGTCGAACGCCCTCCTGAAGACACTCGAGGAACCGCCGGACCACGTGTGCTTCGTGCTCGCCACGACCGACCCGCAGAAGGTGCTGCCGACGATCCGTTCGCGCACCCAACACTTCGAGTTCGGTCTGCTCACCGCGGCGGAGTTGGAGGACTACGTCCGATGGATCGTGGCCGACGCCCGGCTCGACGTCGACGACGACGCGGTCGCGCACGTCGTGCGCCAGGGGAAGGGCTCCGCCCGGGACACGCTCTCGACCCTCGACACGGTCGTTGCCGCCGGCGGTGTCGTCGAGCAGCCGGACGTCTCCAGGGAGATCCTCGTCGCGGTTGGACTCCGCGACGTGGCCGCCGCGTTGACCGCCGTGGCGAAGGCAGCCGAGATGGGCCACGATCCCCGGGTCGTCGCGGAGCAACTGGTCGCGACCTTGCGCGACGCGTTCCTCGTCGCCGTCAGCGTCGACGTCGACCACCTCTCCGACACCGACCGCGGTGTCATGGCCGATCTGAGCACGCGACTGGGTACGGCGACCATCACCCGGGCCCTCGAGATGATCGGGGGTGCGCTCGTCGACATGCGCCAGGCGCCGGATCCCCGCGTTCCCTTGGAGGTGGTGCTGATCCGGCTCTCGTCACCCGATGCCGAGACCGGTCCGGAGGCTGTGGAGGAACGTCTGTCGGCACTGGAGGCACGGATCGCGAACCTCTCGCGACGGCTCGAGCAGATTCCGCCCGCGGCGACGCCCGCCGTCTCCCCCGCCGACGTACGGCGAGGTTCCAGTGCCCCTCCGCGACCGGGCCGTCGTAGCCGCGGTGCGCCCCCGGACGCGTCGAACGCGGTAGCCACCGTCGAACACCCGACGGACTCCGCGGCGGCAGCGGGCGCGAGCTCGGGTGGACGGGACCGTGGCCCGAATGCGGGTTCGGAGCCCGACCTCGACGCGATTCGTCGTGCTCACCACGAGGTCGCCCTCCCGGCACTCACCGGCCTCGCGAAGTCGCTGTTCGCCGGTGCACAGGTCCTCGACCGGCTCGATGCGTCGGGGCGCGTGGTGTTCGCGTTGGACAACGTCCCCGAACGCCTCGTCCCCCGCGCCGAGGCCGTGCGCGACCAGGTCGAATCGTTGTTGAGCGCTCGGGTCGGCGAGCCCGTCCGGATCACCGTCGTGGCCGGTCCCCCGGTGGCGCCCGCGTCGGATGTCACCGGGGTGCCTCGCGCCTCGGCGAAGGGTCCGCGCCGCGGGGCGACGCCGGCCGATGTCGGGCCCCCGGCGACGCGACCCGAACTCGACGACGATCCCGACGAATCGATCGATCCCGACGAGTTGGTCGACGCCGTCGACGCCGCGGCGAGCGCGGTCGACCGGCTCGTCGAGGTCTTTCCCGGTGCGCGCCTCGTCGATACGGAGGAAACCCGATGACCGATCCATCCGACGCCCACCAATCGAGTGCCGAACCGGTGGTCCCCGATGAGGTGCAGCCCGGCCTGGGTGGCCTCGACCTCGGAGAACTGATGGGCATGGCACAGAATCTCCAGGAACAGATGCGACTCGACGCTCAGCGGATTTCCACCACGATGGTCGAAGGCACGGCCGGCGGCGGATCGGTGACGGTGTCGGTGTCGGGCGCGTACGAGTTCGACTCGGTGACGATTCGCCCGGAGGTGATCGATCCCACCGACCCCGAGATGTTGTGCGACCTGGTACTCGCCGCGCTGCGCGACGCGGCTCAGAAGGTGGGGCGGCTCCATGCGGAGGCGGATCCCCTGGGCGGTGCACTCGGTGGTATGGGCGGCGGAGCGGGCGGGCTCGGCACCCTGTTCGGCAACTGACGCGGGCGTCCGCACATGCCCGACTACCCGCACTCGGTACAGGAACTGATCGACGAGTTCGGTCGTCTTCCGGGGATCGGACCGAAGTCCGCCCAGCGGATCGCCCTGCACCTGCTGAAGGTCGACAAGGTCGAATCCCAGCGACTGTCGGTCGCGGTCACCACCGCGACCGAGCGCGTTCGCTTCTGTGAGCGCTGCTTCAACCTCGCCGAGGCCCCGCTGTGCATCGTCTGTGACGACCCGGGCAGGGACGGACGGGTCCTGTGTGTGGTGGAGGAGCCCCGGGACGTGGTTGCGGTCGAGCGAACCCGGGAGTTCAAGGGCCGCTATCACGTGTTGGGCGGAGCGATCGACCATCTGCGGGGAATCGGACCCGACCAACTCCACATCCGCGAGTTGCTGGGGCGCATCGACCCCGAGGGGATCACCGAGGTCATCATCTGCACCAACCCCAACATCGAGGGTGAGGCAACCGCCCTCTACCTGTCGAGGGTTCTCGACGTTCCCGGGCTCACCGTCTCCAGGCTCGCGAGCGGTCGTCCCGTCGGCGGCGACCTCGAGTACGCGGACGAGCTCACGTTGGGGCGCGCCCTCGAGGGCCGGCGCAGGATCGAACGCTGAGAGTCGGTCCGCCGCGGTGGCAGGTGTTCACCCGTAGGCTCGATCGATGTCCGAGGAACGGCAACTGATCAGCTCAGGCTCACCGTGGGAGCTGACCGTGGGCTACAGCCGGGCCGTCCGGTACGGGAGCCGGGTGTTCGTCGCGGGAACCGCACCCCAGTTCGAGCACGGGCCGTGTCCGCCGGACCCGGCGGCACAGATGCGACGATGCCTCGAGATCATCGGCGCGGCCTTGGAATCGGCGGGTGCGGGCTTCGCCGACGTGGTCCGAACGAGGATCTACCTCGTGGATCGTGCCGACTTCGAGCCCGTCGGCGCCGTACACGGCGAGTTCTTCCACGGCATTCGGCCGGCGAACACCACGGTCGTGGTGGCAGGATTGTTGGACCCGGCATGGAAGGTCGAGGTGGAGGTCGAGGCAATCCGTCCGAAGGACCGGGCCGCCCGGCACTGACCTCGTCGCCGGGCCGAGCGGGCTCGACTATTCGTGATGCAGGAAGCGGGCGGTCACGGCGCCGACGTCGGTCGGGGATGTCCGCTGGTCGTGGGGGTCCCTCCCGGCGAGGAACGGGATCTCGATCGTGACGGCGCCGAGGTCGCCCTCGAAGCGGAACGGCGGGCTGTAGCCATCGGAGACCGGGAAGCCCACGTCATAGCCGATCCGCAGTCCCGCACCGCCGATCTGCCATCGGAACGGAAGGTCGGCCGGCAGGTTCGTCGATGCAACCATCGCGCCGTCGACGCTCAGGTCGGCCCGACGCTCCGGAGCACCGGAGTAGTGCAACCCGACGATGTGGTCGCCCGCCGTCATCGGAGTGTGGGAGCCGAACCCGGTCGCCTCTCCGAACAGGTTGAACACCGCCTCGGGGCATCCCTCGTGGACCAGTAACGCCCAGCCGTTGTTCCAGTCTCCCAGCGCGCACAGCACCCCCGACGCGTCGGCGGTCGCGACGGTGATCGGCACGCGGAGCACGAAACCGCCCGCCATCGAGGGCAGTGCATCCTCCGAGACCGGACCGCCTCCCGGGATCAGCCGGGTCAGGTGACGGGGACGGTTCGGGTTGGGCTCCAGCGCGGTGGTCCTGCCGATGAGGCTGTCGTCGAGTGGGAGGACCTGGTTCAGCTCGGCCTGCCGCCACCACTCCCGGCGCATCGCCTCGACCCGGTCGGGCTGTGCCGCAGACAGGTCGGTGGCCTCCGCGAAGTCGTCGCGGAGGTCGAACAGTGCCCAGTGGTCGTCGTCGAAGTCGTGGCTGCCCGGTACGAGCTCGCGTTCCACGTCGATCTGGTCGCCGACATGGTCGGTCGTCACCCGGTAGCCGTCCAGGTACAACGACCGGCTGCCCAGCATCTCGAAGTACTGGACGGTCCGCCCGGGGTCGGACGCGTCGTCGAAGCTGGCGACGAGACTCCGGCCGGCGAGCGGGATCTGTCGGTGGCCGTCGACGATCTCGGGCATCTCGATCCCACAGGCTTCGAGCACCGTCGGCATCAGGTCGATCGCGTGGGCGAACGTCGAGCGGAGCTCGCCGATGGCCGCCACACGTGAGGGCCACGACAGCACCAGCGGGGTGCGCGTCCCGCCCAGCCACGAGTAGCGCTTCCAGAGGCGCAACGGGGTGTTTCCCGCCCAGGCCCAACCCCATGCGTAGTGGTTGTACGCACGGTGTCCCCCCAGCTCGTCGATCCTGGCAAGGGAGTCGTCGAGGTCGTCACGCAGGTTGTGGGTGAAGCGGTGCTCGTTGTGCGAGCCCGTAGGACCGCCCTCGGCACTGGTCCCGTTGTCGCTCAGCACCATCACCATCGTCTGCTCACGAACGGCGAGGTCGTCGAGCGTCGTCATGAGCCGGCCCAGCTGGTCGTCGGTGTGGGCGAGGAAGCCCGCGAAGCACTCCATCTGTCGCGCGAACAGGCGTCGCTGTGCCGCCGGGAGCGAGGACCACTCGGGGATCCACGACGGTCGGGGAGGAAGCACCGTGCCCTCGGGTACGACGCCCGACGCGAGCTGCCGTCGGAACGTCGCGTCACGCCAGGCCTCCCATCCGTCGTCGAAGCGCCCGGCGAACCGGTCGATCCAGTCACGGGGCGCCTGATGGGGCGCGTGGGTCGCTCCGGGGGCGAGGTACAACAGGAACGGGGCGTCGGGACGTGCGTTCTGATGGTCGATGAGCATCCGCCGTGCGCGGTCCACCAGATCCTCGGTGAGGTGGTAGCCGTCCTCGGGTGTGGAGGGTGGGTCGACGAAGCCGTTGTCGCACACCAGCTCCGGAGCGAACTGGTTGACGTCCCCGTTGAGGAAGCCGTAGAAGCGCTGGAATCCGAGCCCGAGCGGCCACTGGTCGAACGGACCCGCGGCGCTCTGGTCCCAACGGGGTGCCAGGTGCCACTTGCCGACGGCGAAGGTGCCGTACCCGTGCTCGGCCAGCACTCTCGGCAGGGTCGCGGCCGAACGGGGAATACGAGCGTGATAGCCGGGGAAACCGATGGGTACGTCGGTCAGGAAGCCCATACCCACCTGATGGTGGTTTCGGCCGGTCAACAGCGCAGCCCGCGTCGGCGAACACATCGCGGTGACGTGGAAGCGCCGGTAGCGAAGGCCCTGCGACGCGACGGAGTCGATCGTCGGGGTGGACAGATCCGACCCGAAGCAGCCGAGTTGGCCGAACCCGAGATCGTCGAGCACGACGATCACGATGTTCGGCGCGCCACGACCCGGCCGGGGCCGGGTCGTGAACGAGGGGGTCGACTCCGCGACGGTCGTGGCGATATGCGCCCGGTCGGCGCTGTCGCGGGGTGGGCCGGCCATCGCGGTGGCGATCGCGGCGGATCGATCAGACGGTCTTGACCAGGAGGGCATCACCCTGGCCGCCGCCGCCGCAGAGTGCTGCGGCGCCGGTGCCCCCACCTCGCCGGGCGAGCTCGTTGAGCAGGGTGATCACCAGCCGGGTTCCCGACATTCCGATCGGGTGCCCGAGAGCGATGGCCCCACCGTTGACGTTGGTGATCTCGTCGGTGATGCCCAGATCCTTCATCGATGCGACGCCTACCGCGGCGAAGGCCTCGTTCAGTTCGAACAGGTCGATGTCGGACACCGACAGGTTCGCCCGCTCGAGTGCCTGGCGGATGGCGCGACTCGGCTGGGTGAGCAGCGAGGTGTCCGGCCCCGCGATCTGCCCGTTTGCGACGATCTCGCCGAGCGGGCTGACCCCGGCCTTGTCGGCGAAGGCCTTGGACGTGACGACGACGGCCGCGCCGCCGTCGGATATCTGGCTGGCGTTGCCCGCCGTGATCGTGCCCTCCTTGTCGAAGGCCGGGCGGAGCTTGGACAACGACTCGACGGTGGTGTCGCCGCGGACGCCTTCGTCGGTGGTGAACTCGACGGGGTCGCCCTTGCGTTGGGGGATCGACACCGCGACGATCTCGTTGTCGAACAGGCCGTCCTTTTGCGCTCGGGCCGCCCGCTCGTTGGAGGTCGCCGCGACGGCGTCCTGTTCGTCGCGGGTGAGCCCTGCCTGACCGGCGAAGCGCTCGGTGCCCAGGCCCATGGCGACGGAGTCGATGGCGCAGAAGAGGCCGTCGAACATCATCGAGTCGACCACCTTCTTGTCGCCCATTCGCATTCCCGCCCGGGCGTCGGGAAGAAGGTACGGGGCGTTGGTCATCGACTCCATCCCGCCGGCGACCACGACCTCGGCTTGGCCGGACTGGATCAACATGTCGGCGAGCATGATGGTGTTGACACCCGAGAGGCACACCTTGTTGACGGTCGTCGCCGGGACCGACATCGGGATGCCGGCCTTGAGTGCCGCCTGGCGGGCGGTGATCTGACCGGCACCGGCTTGCAGCACCTGGCCCATGAAGACGTAGTCGACCTGCTCACCGGTGAGCCCGGCGCGCTCGAGCGCCGCCTTGATGGCGATTCCGCCGAGATCGGTGCCGGCGAAACCCGCCAGCGAACCCGACAACTTGCCGATCGGGGTACGAGCCCCGCTGAGAATCACCGAACCGGCCATCGCCATTCCCCTTACATACGGTGTCGCTCCGAGCCTCGTCGGGTCCCGGGCATGGTGGATCCGCCGACGATACCACCTCGGGCTTTTCCGCCCTCCTCCCGCCATCGGCCGTTGCCGGGTCAGCGCCGGGCGAGCAGTACCGGGGTGTCCGCGTATGACCAGTCGGCTCGCTTGAAGACGCGGGTCTCGTCGTATCGCGCCCCGAGTACGTCGAGCTCGACGAGGTCGCCGACGTAGACGCGGCCGTCGCGAGGCCGCTCGGGTGGGTCGAGCACGTCGCCGGGGAACGCGCGCAGCAGGGAGGTCACGACGTCTCGATGTCGCAGTGCCAGGCCGCATCGGGCGTCGTCGTCGATCGTGGCAAGCCGGCGGTGCATCAACTCCACGTCCCGCGCCGACCCGGCGCCCGCCGCCAAGCGCTGGAGGTGCGCGGCGACCTCGCCTCCGCCGAACTTGCACGCGGGGCACAGGGCACAACTTTCGACGTGAAGGTACGAGGACACCTGTGACGCGACCGCGACCATGTCGGCGTCGTCGCCGAGGACCACGAACGCAGCCCTCCCGACGTTGGCACCCACCTGGCCGAGGCCTTCCCAGCTCAGCGGAGCCGCCAGCCGGGAGCGCCCCATGACCGGCGAGCTGACGCCGTTCAACACCCCGCGGGGCGAACCCCGGAAACCCTCGCCGACGGTCTCGACCGCCGTGCGGAGCGTCGTTCCCAGCTCGACCTCGGCGACCCGCGGGTGGACCACATCGCCGGTGACCGTGCACAGAAGGGATCCGGGCGAGAGCGCCGTGCCCAACGATCTGAACCAACGACCGCCGTTGGCGACGATGGCAGCAACGGTCGCCAGGGTCTCGGGCGTCTCGACCAGGGTGGGGTTCGATCGTCGGGACCCGGGCGGGGCTCCGCCGGCGGAACGATCCACCCCGCCGGGACGATCCCGGAAGAGCCCGTCCAATTCCGGCGGGCCGCGGCGAGGCACGGGTGGGCGTCCCTCGATGCACTCCAGGAGCGCGCGGTCGTCGCCGACGAGATGGGCGTCGGGGGTACGCACGCACTTGACGCTCACCGACTCGAGCCAACCGGCGAGTTCTGCCTCGGCCAGTGCCCGCACCATCACGTCGTACTCGGCGTGGAACGATCCCCGTAACGCGACGAAGGCCTCGCAGACCCCCGTCGCGATGGCACACGCGACCACGCCTTCGACGACCGCAAACGGGTTGGACCTGATCAACGCCCGGTCGCTGAAGGACCCGGGCTCCGCATCGGTCGCGTTGACCACGAGGTACCGGTCCCCGAGGTCGTCGCCCCCACGTGCGAACTCCGCCCACTTGACCGACAGGTCGACCGCCGTGTGGTCGCGTGCGCGCAGGCCGCTCCCGGCGAGCGCCTCGGCGATCCCCGTTCGACCGAGACCCCGTGCGACGCGCACCCCGTCGCCGAAACCCGCCGCGACGTACTCGCCGATCGTGCCGCACGGCTCGTCCCGCAAGAGGTACGACCCGGCCACGACGACACGATAGGAGCCGACGGCCGCGGCCGATACCCTTGGCCGATGGCCGACCCGGCAACGTTCGCCGACGCCGCCATGCCGTATATGGACGCGCTGTACGGCGCGGCGATGCGCATGACGCGCAATCGAGCGGACGCCGAGGACCTGGTGCAGGAGACCTACCTGCGTGCCTACCGCGGCTACGGACGATTCGAGGAGGGCACCAACCTCCGGGCCTGGTTGTACCGAATCCTCACCAACACCTACATCAACGGCTATCGGGCGCGTCAACGCCGGCCGGTCGAGTCCGAGTTGGACGACGTCGAGGATCGCTACCTGTACAAGCGCCTCGGCTCGCTCTCGGCCGCAACCGCGGGTACGAGCGCCGAGGATCAGCTCATGGACGTGCTCACAGAGGCCGAGGTGAAACGGGCCGTGGACGCGCTCCCGGAGCGCTTCCGCCTGCCGGTCCTGTTGGCAGACGTGGAGGGCTTCTCCTACAAGGAGATCGCCGAGTTCACAGACGTGCCGATCGGGACGGTGATGAGCAGGCTCCATCGGGGAAGAAAGGCGTTGCAACGGTCGTTGTGGGATTTTGCGGTTGCTCGCGGCCTCGTCGAACCGACGGAGCCGGTGACGTGACCGCGGTGTCCGCCGCCGTGATCCGCGGTGCCGCGTGGGAAGGATCGTCGAGGACCAGATGAACGACGACCGCTGCGAGACCGCCCTCGCCGAACTCTATTCCTATCTCGACCGTGAGCTCACCGAGGAGCTCAGGGTGGAGGTGGAGGGCCACCTCCGTCTCTGCTCGTCGTGCCTCGAGCAGTTCGACTTCGAGATGGAGATACGAAGGATCGTCGCGGACCGTTGCCGCGAGCGGTGTCCCGAGGAGCTGCGCGCGCGTGTGGCGGCGGCGCTGCGGGCGTGCGCGGAGGAAAGCGGGCGGTAAGGGCCGGTTTTGTCGCGTCCGCCCCGAAACGCCCTAAGCTCGCAGGTGATGCTTGGACTTCTCGCGATGATCGGTGCCGAGGCCGAAAAGGGCGCCCACGTCTGGCACTTCTGGCTGGCGGTGTTGCTCACGGCGGCCACCGTCCTCGCGATCGTCGCGACCATCGCGGGCTATCTCTTCAAGGTGACCCGCACCCGTTACCCCCGCAAGTAGCACTCGTCGACCGTGCCTTCCGCGATCGACTGGCGCACGGCACAGGTCGTCGCCACCACCATCGCACGACGGGCACCCCACGACCGCGATGCGGAGGCCGGCCTCGTCGCCGACTTCGAGGATCTGACCGCCCAGGCACAGACGCTGGTGGAGGCCCACACGGGTTGGCGGAGCGAGGCGGGCGCCGCGCGTGCCCGGGTGGTGGATCGTGAGGCCTGGGTGAGGGCCAACATCGCGTCGTTCAAGCGGATGCTGCGTCCGATGACCGATCGGCTGGAGGAACACCTCGGCCGGGGTCCCACCGCGTTCGCCTCCGCGAAGGTGGCCGGTGCGGAACTGGGGGTGTTGTTGGGCTGGATGTCGACACGGGTCCTCGGCCAGTACGACCTGTTGGTGCTCGAGGACGAGGACCCCGACGACCAGGACATCGTCTACTACGTGGGCCCCAACATCGCCGCGCTCGAGAACAGACACTCCTTTCCGAATCGGGAATTCCGTCTGTGGGTCGCGTTGCACGAGGTCACGCACCGGACCCAGTTCACCGGCAAGCCGTGGTTGCGGCACTACTTCCTCGAACAGGTCAGTTCGTTGATGACGATGGCGGACCCCGATCCGGCGCGCCTGTTCGACGCCCTCGGCCGCGTGGCCGAGGCGATCCGGCAGCGACGAAACCCCCTCGACGACGGCGGGGTGGTCGCGCTGTTCGCCGACCGGCGGCAGCGGGAGACCATGGATCGGGTGGGAGGGCTGATGAGCCTGCTCGAAGGCCACGGCGACGTGACGATGGACCGTGCCGGGGGCGATCGAATCCCTCCGCCGAGCGATTCGGCGAGGTGCTGCGCAACCGCCGCCACCACGGATCGGTGCCGACACGGGTCCTGCAGAAGCTCATCGGGATCGAGGCGAAGCTCAACCAGTACGAGCAGGGTGAGCGCTTCATCGAGGCGGTCGAGGCGGTGGGGGTCCGAGGCTGCTGGACCGCGCCTTCGACGGCCCTTCCACGTTGCCGACCCTCGAGGAGATCCGCCGTCCGAACGAGTGGATCGCCAGGATCGACGCGCCGGGGTACGCGGCCGGGACCGAAGGGGCCCGACGCGCGTTGGTGGCCGGTCGCTGACGGCCGTTGTCCGATCCCTCCCCCGGCCGGGGACACCCGGCCCCGGCCGGTCTTCCGACATGTGAGATGGTCGCCGCCCTGTTGGCCCGGTGCTCGTTTCCCGAGCAGAGCGAGGCCGTCCTCGCCGTGTCCGGTGGGCCGGACTCCACCGCCCTGACCGTGCTCGCGGCCGCGGCCGGGATCAAGGGGATCGTGCGCCACGTCGACCACGGTCTCCGTCCGGACTCCGACTCCGAGGCCGCCCTCGTGGAGGGGCTCGCCACCACGTTCGGATTCGCGTTCGAAACGGTGCGGGTCCGGGTGGCCGCGGGCCCAACCTGGAGGCCCGTGCGCGAGGCCCGACGTCGCCCCCTCGGCCCCCACGCACTGCTCGGCCACACCCTCGACGACCAGGCCGAGACGGTGCTGTGGTTCCTGATTCGCGGGACGGGTCCCGAGGGGTTGTCGGCGATGTCGCCTGAGCGTCGGCCGCTGCTCGGCTTGCGGCGCGCCGAGACCGTCGCCTTGTGCCGTGCACTCGACCTCGACGTGGTGCACGACCCGATGAACGACGATCCACGCTTTACGCGCACGCGGTTGAGGAACGACGTCCTGCCACTGCTCGGCGACGTCGCCGGGCGACGTCGCCCCGTTGCTGGCGCGTGCGGCGGGCCTCCAGCGGGACCTGATGGACGGTGTGGACCGGGCGCTCGATGCGACGGCCGTCGATCCCTCCGACGCCGCCGCGGTGGCACAGGCACCGCTCGGGTTGGCGCGCGAGCTGATGCGCAGATGGTGGCGGGAGGAGACCGGCTCCCTATGCGCCATCGGCGGCGGCGGTGGCGCGGATGTTGGAGGTGGCCCGTGGGGACGCCGTCGCCGCCGACGTCGTCGGCGGCTGGAGGATTGCACGTACCCGGGGCCGCCTGCGCATCGAACGCGGACAGGGCGGTCCGTCGCCGGGCACGGCCGCGCCGCCCGTGACTCTCCACGACGAGGTCGTGGGTCACGAGCCTCTATGGTTGACGGGGCGTGCCCTTCACCGACGACGACGAGCGGATCGGCGAGTGCCTCATCTCCGCCGAGGCGATCCAGGACCGGGTCCGCGAGATCGGAGCGCGGATCACCGCCGACTTCGCCGGTCGCGAACCCGTCGTGGTCTGTGTCCTCAAGGGGGCCTACGCCTTCGTCACCGACCTCGTGCGCTGCATCGACCTCCCCGTGGAACTCGACTTCATCTCGGTGGCGTCCTACGGCAGCGCAACCCGATCCTCGGGAGTGGTCCGCCTGTTGAAGGACCTCGACGAGAGCATCGCCGGGCGTGACGTGATCCTGGTCGAGGACATCATCGACAGCGGCCGGACGTTGCGGTACCTCCGGCGCAGCCTGGAGGCCCGGGATCCCGCGCGCTGTCGGTTTGCGCGTTGCTCGCCCGGGCGGCCCCGGCGGGCGACGGCCGGCGCCTCGACTACGTGGGGTTTGAACTGGACCACGACGACTACGTCGTGGGTTACGGGCTCGATGCGGGGCAACGGTTGCGCAACCTCGACTACATCGCGCGGTACGCGTCCCCGGAACGGTTCTGACAGGTCGACCGGCGCGGTCGGGCGGACGCGCGGTGAAGGCGACGCGCACAGCACAGGAGTACGAGTGAGCAAAGAGCAGAGCGAAATGGACCTCTCGAGGATCGAGGCGGCCGTCAGGGAGATCCTCGCGGCGATCGGGGAGGATCCCGATCGCGAAGGGTTGTCCGACACACCCGGACGCGTCGCTCGCATGTTCGCCGAGACCTGCGCAGGGTTGCACATGGACCCCGCCCGGCACCTCGACACGACGTTCGCCGCGGACCACGACGAGTTGGTGTTGGTGCGCGACATCCCCTTCTATTCGATGTGTGAGCACCACCTGGTCCCGTTCTTCGGTCGAGCGCATGTGGGCTACATCCCCTCCGTGGACGGACGGATCACGGGACTGTCGAAGCTCGCCCGGCTCGTCGACGAGACGAGCCGCAGGCCGCAGGTCCAGGAGCGACTCACCACCCAGGTGGCCGACTCGATGGAGCGGGCGCTCGCACCGAGGGGTGTCGTCGTGGTCATGGAGGCCGAGCACCTGTGCATGGCGATGCGCGGCGTCCGCAAGCCCGGCACCCTCACCGTGACCTCCGCCGTTCGCGGGCTCTTCCGTTCGGACAGTTCGTCGCGGGCCGAGGTGATGCGCCTGATAAGCGGTTCCTGACCCGCGATGTCGCCGTCGGTCGGTGGGCGGGTGGCCACCGGGTCCAGCGCCGGGCGAACGTCTCGGCCGCGACTCCTACTATCGCGGTCGTGATCACCGAGGTGATGGGCGTTCTCAACGTCACCCCCGACTCCTTCAGCGACGGAGGACTGTTCGTCGACGTCGAGTCGGCCGTCGCCCACGGTGCACGGATGGTCGCCGAGGGTGCCTCGGTGATCGACGTCGGCGGAGAGTCCACCCGACCGGGGGCGACCCCGGTGACCGAGGCCACCGAACGGGACCGCGTCGTTCCCGTGATCGAGGCCCTGGTATCGGTCCACCCCACGGTACGAATCTCGGTGGACACCCGTCACGAGTCCGTGGCCCGTGCCGCCATCGGTGCCGGGGCGACGATGCTCAACGACATCAGTGCGTCGCTGTGGAAGGTGGCGGCCGACACGGGTGTGGCGTGGGTGGCGATGCACATGAAGGGTGAGCCGGCGACGATGCAGGCCGCACCGCACTACCGGGACGTGGTGGCGGAGGTGGCCCGTCGCCTGGTCGAGGTGGCAGCGGTGGCTCGCCGCGACGGCGTGGACGAGGTGTGGGTGGATCCCGGTTTCGGGTTCGGGAAGACCACGAGCCACAACGTGGACCTGGTTGCCAATCTGGACGTTCTCGTCGCCACCGGCCTCCCGGTCGCCCTTGGCGTCAGCCGCAAGCGGACCCTCGGCGTCTTGACGGCAGCCGCCGATGACGGAGCGGGTATCGATGGCGGGTCGGCACCGACCTCGACCTTCGACGACCTCGACCGCCTCGATCGGGACGCGGTTCCCGCTCCGATCGACGACCGGCTCGAGGCGTCGCTGGTCATGACGACATGGGCCGTGCGCACCGGCGCGCGGATGATCCGCGTCCACGACGTCGCTCCCCATGTGGCGGCGGCCGCTGTGGCGGAGCGGGGCGCGTCGGTGGCGGGGGAGGACTGCACGAACGACGCGAGGAGTGCTACGTGGTAGCGAAGGGAAAATGGGCGCAGGGCATCTCGCCCCGCCATTTCCATTGGATCATCGAGGACCGGCTCGCCGTGTGCGAGCGGCCCGGTGGCTTCGGCCCGAACCATCGCAAGGTCCGTCGACAGGAGGAGATCATCTGGATCCGGGAACACGGTTTCGATCCGGTCGTGAGCCTCATCCAGGCGCCGCACAACCTGCACAACTACGACGAGTTCGACGTGAAGTGGCTTCACCGTCCGATCCCGTCGCCCGACGAGTACCCGAGCTACCTCCGATCGCTTTACTCGGAGATCCAACGCCTCATCTCCAGTGGCAACAAGTCACTCTTCCACTACGAGGAACTGGGCGACCGACTCGTCGGGGTCATGGCCGGTTATCTCGTGTGGTCGGGTCTGGTCCCCGAGCAGCCCGCCGCGGTGTTCACCCTCGAGCAGATCACCTCGCGGGAGCTCGCACCGTCCGGACGGGAGATCGTCGCGGCGGCGGCGAGACTGGTTTCGGACCGTGCCTGAGGCGCGTGCCCTCGGTGGCGAGACGATCGGCGTCGGGTGAGCGGGGTGGGCGATCCACCGCGTCGCGCCGACCGGATCGAGCTCCGCGGTCTGCGGGTCCTGGCGCGATGTGGCGTGCTGGCCGAGGAGCACGCTCGTCCCCAGCCCTTCGAGTTCGACCTCGATGTCGAGACGGGCCTCCGCGACGCCGGGAGCACCGACGACCTCGGCCGGACGGTGGACTACGGCGAACTGTGTACCTCGGTGGCGACCGTCGCCACCGGGGAACACGTCGACCTGATGGAAACCCTCGCGGAACGGGTAGCCGCCGCCGTGCTCCGCCACGACGCCGTCAGCTCGGTGACGGTCTCGGTCCGCAAGCTCCGCCCACCCGTGCCCGAGGACCTCGCCACCGCGGGGGTCCGCATCCATCGCATCCGGATCGACGCGGCGTCGTCGGATGCCCCGCACTGAGAGCGGCCGGCGTTGCGCGCGTTCCTGGGGCTCGGGTCCAACCTGGGCGACCGACGAGCGCACCTGCTCGCAGCCGTGGAGTCGTTGCCGTGCGTGGTCGCCGAGTCCGACGTGTTCGAGACGGCGCCGGTCGGGGGGCCACGACAGGACGCGTTCCTCAACATGGTCGTCGAGCTCGACACCGACCTCGACCCGACGGCGTTGCTGGGCGTATGTCACCGACTGGAGGCGGCGGCCCACCGGGTTCGACGCGAGCGTTGGGGTCCCAGAACCCTCGACGTCGACATCATCTGGATCGACGGCGTGACAGTTGAGTCCCCCGTCCTGCAGGTTCCCCATCCCCGATGGAAACAGCGCCGCTTCGTGCTCGCTCCTTTGCGCCAGCTCGCGCCGGACCTCGTCTCCGAACAGGACGTCGAACTCTCCGACGGAGCGGTGTCATCGGTCGGACCGTTGCGATGAGCAGGGCCGTAACCGTCGTGGGCACCGGCCGTGCCGGGAGCAGCTTCGCCGACGCCCTGACGTCGGCGGGCTGGCCGGTCCGTCGCGTCGCCGGCCGAGACCTCGGTGCCGTGGAGCAGGCTGCCGGCGGAGCGGATCTCGTGCTGGTGTGTGTCGCCGACACCGCGGTCGCCGACGTGTCAGCACGGATTGCACCTGCCGGGAACACCGTCGTCGCCCATGTCGCCGGCGCGTTGGGGCTCGACGTCCTGGCTCCGCATCCGCGGCGCGGTTCGCTCCATCCGCTCGTCTCGATGCCCGACGCGGAGCGCGGCGCTCGTCGATTGCGGCGTGCGTGGTTCGCCGTCGCCGGCGACCCGGTCGTTCACGAGGTCGTCGACGTGCTCGACGGCCGACGTTTCGCGGTGCCCGATGGCGAACGCGTGCGCTATCACGCGGCCGCCTGTGTCGCGTCCAACCACCTCGTCGCGTTGATGGGTCAGGTCGAACGTCTCTGTGCCGCGGTCGGGGTGCCGGTGGATGCGATGTGGGAGCTTGCATGCGGATCGCTCGACAACGTCGTGGAGGTCGGAGCGGTCGCGGCGTTGACCGGACCGGCGGCGCGCGGTGACCGCGCGACGGTCGCTTCGCACGTCGAGGCGATAGGTGCCGACGAGGCCGAGTTGTACACGGTTTTGTCCGACGCGGCGCGTCGCCTGGCGACCCACGATGCGACGGCAACACCGGAACGAGGAGGCGATCGGGCGTGCTGAGGGTCGACACCGTCGCGGGGCTCCGGGCAGAACTCGACCGGCGACGGGCGGACCACGGTGGGGTGGATCCGGTTTCACAGGTCGGTTTCGTGCCGACGATGGGGTACCTCCACGACGGTCATGAATCGTTGATGCACGCGGCCCGCGCGGATTGCCCGATCGTCGTGGCGTCGATCTTCGTGAACCCCCTCCAGTTCGGCGCCGGTGAGGACCTGGAGTCCTACCCGACCGACCTCGCGGGGGACTCGCTGCGAGCCGAACGCAGCGGGGTCGACCTCCTGTTCGTTCCGTCCGCCGACGAGATGTATCCCGTGCCGGTGTCCACGACGGTGAGTGTGGCCGGGGTGTCCTCGCGGATGGAGGGAGCGGCGAGACCGACCCACTTCGCCGGCGTCGCGACCGTGGTGGCAAAGCTCTTGAACATCGTCGGACCGTGTCGGGCGTATTTCGGCGAGAAGGACTTCCAACAGATCGCCGTCGTGCGGACGATGGTCGCGGACCTGTCGGTGAGGGCCGAGATCGTCGCCCGTCCCACGGTGCGCGAGGCCGACGGCTTGGCCCGATCGAGCCGGAACGTGTATCTGAGCGACCGGGAGCGTGCCGCGGCGCCGGTGCTGTATCGAGCGCTCCGCCAGGGTGCGTTGCGGATCGCCGCCGGGGAGACCGATGCCGAGGTGGTGCGGATGCTGATGGCACGGATCATCGAGGACGAACCGGTCGCTCGGCTCGACTACGCCGAGGTGGTCGATTCGACGACTCTCGAACCGCTGCCACGGTGCGGCCCGGGATCGAGGCTGCTGGTGGCGGCGAGGTTCGGGCGCGCCCGGCTGCTCGACAACATGGGCGTATCGCCGGCGTCGAGTCCCGATGGCGGTGTGTAACGTCGACGCGAGGTCGGGACCACCTCCCGGATCGTCGGCCTCGTCCACCCAGGAGCCGCTCCGATGACCAACCACCCCCTCGCGCGCGGTGCGTCCTCGGATCTCGACCTGCTGGTGCTCGGCAGCGGTATCGCCGGGCTGTCCGCCGCGGTGCGGGCGGCCGAGCTCGCCGAGCTTCGGGTGGGTGTGCTGACGAAGGCGGAGCTGGATCTCGCCACGACACGATGGGCGCAGGGAGGTGTTGCCGCCGCGTTGTCCGGCGAAAGCGAGGAAACCGACCTTCACCTCGCCGACACGCTGTCGGCCGGCGTCGGTCTGTGCGATCTCGACGCCGTTCGGGTACTGGTCGACGAAGGCCCCGATCGGGTCCACGACCTCATCGCCCTCGGTGCCCGCTTCGACCGCGATGCCGCCGGTGAGCTGATGCTGGCGCGCGAAGGGGGGCACTCGGTGCCGCGGATCGTGCACGCCGGGGGAGCGGCGACCGGTGCCGAGATCGAGCGGGCGTTGGTGGAGGTGCTTCGCCGAACCGCGGCGGAGATCCACGAGCACGCCTTCGCGCTCGACCTCCTCGTGGAGGACGGGCGTTGTCGAGGGGTGAGGGCGTTGACGATGTCGGGCGAGGTCGTCGAGATCGCCGCCCGTCACGTCCTCCTGGCGACCGGGGGAGCGGGCCAACTCTTCGCGGTCACCACCAATCCGCCGGTCGCCACCGGTGACGGTGTCGCGATGGCCTTGCGTGCAGGGGTGTCGGTGGCCGACCTGGAGTTCTTTCAGTTCCATCCGACGGCACTCGACCACCCGTCGATGCCCCGACCGCTGCTCAGCGAAGCCCTCCGCGGTCACGGGGCGCTGTTGCGCGACGCCGACGGCGAGCGCTTCGTCGACGAGTTGTTGCCCCGCGACGTCGTGTCGCGGGCGATCACCGCTCGGATGATCGAGCAGGACATCGACCACGTCTGGTTGGACGCGACCGTCCTGCCACACTTCGAGCTGCGATTCCCCACGATCAACGCGGACCTGGAGCGCGTCGGGTTGGACCCGTCGGCGGACTACCTGCCGGTGGCACCTGCGGCCCATCACCAGTGCGGTGGGGTCGTCACCGATCTCGACGGCGCGACGACGTTGTCCGGTTTGTGGGCGGCGGGCGAGACGTCCTGCACCGGGGTGCACGGGGCGAATCGCCTCGCGTCGAACTCGTTGCTCGAAGGCATGGTGTTCGGGGCGCGGGTGGTCGAGGCGATCGCGCGGGGCAAGGATGCTCCCGACGACACCGGAGCGATGCGCAGTGCCAGGGGGCTCGGCTCGACCGACACCGTCATCGGAGGGCGATCGTTGGTTCCGCCGGAGACGGTCTGGGCCGATGCCGCGACCCCCGTCCCGTCCCCCGACGAGGTGGCGACGGCGCGCCGGTCCCTCCAGCGGGCCATGACCCTGCACGCGGGTGTGCTGCGGACGGCGGAGTCCATCGCCCAGGCGCGCCTCGTCATCGACGGGATCGCGGGTCGGCTTCCGGAGCGACCACTCGATCCGGCGACCTGTGAGCTGGCGAACCTCGCGGTCGTTGGTGCGGCATTGCTCGAAGGTGCCCAGCAACGTACCGAGAGTCGCGGCGCACACACCCGGGTCGACTTCCCGGGGACCCATGAAGAGCTTCGACTGCGGCTGGTGGTGCAACAGTGAACGGATACTTCGAACCACCGGTGACCGCGGTGCGCGACGCCGTCGAACGCGCACTGGCGGAGGACCTCGAACCGCTGGGCGACCTCGCGGCGTGCCTGCTCGACGCCGGTCGTCGAACCGTCGCGCGCTTCGAGGCCCGCGAGCCGGGCCGGCTTGCGGGGACGACGTGCGCGGCCGAAGCCTTCGCACAGGTCGATCCCACGATCGAGATCGAATGGGTACGCCACGACGGCGACCCGTTGCTCGCCGGAGAGGTGTTCGGCGAGGTTCGCGGTCGCCTGGCTCCGGTTCTCACCGCGGAGAGGACCGCGCTGAACTTCCTCGGTCACCTCAGCGGAGTCGCGACGTTGACCGCCCGATACGTCGACGCCGCGGCACTGGGCGGGCCGGCGAAAGTGTGGGACACCCGCAAGACCACCCCGGGGCTTCGGGCCCTCGAGAAGGCCGCGGTCAGGGCCGGGGAGGTCGCAACCATCGTGGCAACCTGAGCGAGTGGCCGATGCTGAAGGACAACCACCTGACGGGAGTCGGTATCCGCGAAGCGGTACAGCGCTGTCTGGACCTGTGGCCCGGACGCACCGTGCACGTCGAGTGCGAGCGCCTCGACCAGGTCCTCGAGGCCGTCGATGCCGGTGCCACCGCCGTGCTGTTGGACAACATGACCCCCGATCAGGTTCGCGGTTGCGTCGAGGCGACCGTCGGCGTCGGCAGGGCGGTGCTGTTGGAGGCATCCGGCGGTATCACCCTGGAGAACATCGCCGAGTACGCGGCGACGGGGGTGCACCAGATCTCGATCGGGCGGATCACCAAGTCGGCACCGTCCCTCGACATCGGCCTCGACATCGGCCCCGAGTTCGCACTCGGCGAGATACCCGCCCGCCCGGCCGGATCCCGCCGGGCGGGTATCACCGAAGCGTCGTCAGGGAGGGCGCTTCCGACGGACCGAGTGAAGGAGTCCATCGTGTTGATGGCGATTGACGTCGGCAACACTCAGACCGTCGTCGGGTTGTACGGCAACGGCGACCGGAGTCGCGAGTTGATCGACAACTGGCGGATAGCGACGGTCGCCGAGCGGACCTGTGACGAACTGGCGCTGTTGTTGGGTGATCTGCTGCATACGGCCGGGCTCGACTGGCGTCACGACGTGACGGGGGTCGCCATCAGTTCCGGTGTTCCGAGTGTGACCTTCGAGTTGCGGCGGATGTGCGAGCGCTACCTCGATCGCGAACCGCTGGTGCTGGGCGCCGGGGTGAAGACCGGGATGAAGGTGCTCTACGACAACCCGAGGGAGGTGGGGGCGGACCGCATCGCCAACGCGGTCGGGGCGTTCGACCTCTACGGCGGGCCGACCGTGGTGGTCGACTTCGGTACGGCGACCACCTTCGACATCATCTCCGAGACCGGCGAGTACCTCGGCGGGTCGATCCTTCCTGGGATCGAGATCAGCCTCGGCGCGCTGTTCGGCAGGGCGGCGGCACTGCGACGGGTGGAACTGATCAAACCCCGAAGCGTGATCGGCAAAACGACGGTCGAGTCGATCCAGTCGGGAGTGATCTTCGGCTGGTCCTCGATGATCGACGGCATGTGCGACCGGATCGAGGACCTCCTCGGCGAGTGCACGGTGATCGCCACCGGGGGACTGGCCGAGTTGATCGCTCCGTACTCCGAGGCGATCGAGCGGGTCGAGCCGTGGGTGACCCTGCACGGCCTCCGCCTGGTGTGGGAGAAGAACCGGTGACCGGCTCGGAGCACCTCGGTGGTCCCGAGGGCGCTGAGGGCGGTCCCTACAGCGCCGAGGTGGACGCGACGGCGGCAGATCTCGCCGAGCGGTTCGCGGGTCTCGAACCGGGGACCGAGACCGGCCACGTCGTCTCGGTCGCAGGCCGGTTGATGCTGCGCCGCGTGCAGGGCAAGCTCGCGTTCGGAACGCTCGCGGACCAGTCGGGGCGTATACAGCTCTTCGCCCCCGCCGCCTCCACTCCCGATTTCGATGCCTTCACCGGCCTCAACCTCGGGGACTGGCTGGTCGTGCGCGGTGAGGTGATGACCACCCGGCGCGGCGAGTTGTCGGTGCGGGTCGACTCGTGGGAGCGGCTCGCCGCGACCCGACGGAGCTTCCCCGACAAGTGGCATGGGATCACCGATCCCGACATGCGTTACCGGCAGCGCTACGTGGACCTGTGGGTCACCGACGAGGCCCGCGCCACCCTGGTCTGCCGCTCGCGGATCCTCTCGACCCTGCGGCGATGGCTCGAGGACCGTGGTTACATCGAGGTGGAGACGCCGATCCTGCACCCCATCCCCGGCGGGGCGCTGGCCCGCCCCTTCCGTACCCATCACAACGCGCTCGATCAGGAGCTGTATCTGCGGATCGCCCCGGAGCTGTACCTGAAGCGATTGGTCGTGGGCGGGTTCACCAAGGTGTTCGAGATCGGCCGGGTGTTCCGCAACGAGGGCATCTCGGTTCGGCACAACCCGGAGTT
Organism: Microthrixaceae bacterium; assembly: GCA_041394325.1. GTDB lineage: Bacteria > Actinomycetota > Acidimicrobiia > Acidimicrobiales > Microtrichaceae > JAWKIJ01. The sequence continues at coordinate 810,965 of JAWKIJ010000001.1, read as the reverse complement.
CACGATGCTCGAGGCCTACGAGGCCTACGGCGACTACCACACCCACATGGCGCTCACAGAGGAGCTGATCGCCCACCTCGCGGTGACGTTGTGCGGTTCGACGACGGTGAGCTACGGCGGCCGGGAGTTGTCGCTCGCCGCCCCGTGGCGTCGGGCGACGATGGCCGAACTCGTCTCCACCGCGGTGGGCGAGGAGGTGTCGGTCCACACCACGCGACGACGGCTCGTCGAATTGTGCGCGGAGCACGGTGTGAAGGTCGAAGCGCGTCACGGGCCCGGAAAGCTGTTGTTGGAGCTGTACGAGAAGACGGTCGAGTCGACACTCTGGGAGCCCACGTTCGTGACCGAGTACCCCCGCGAGGTGTCGCCGCTGTCGCGGGTGCATCGACGGGATCCGGAGTTGACCGAACGTTTCGAGGGGATCGTCGCCGGCCGTGAGTTGTGCAACGGCTTCAGCGAACTCAACGACCCCGACGATCAGCGGGCTCGTTTCGAGGATCAGGCCTCCCAGCGAGCGGACGGCGATGACGAGGCGATGGTGCTCGACGAGGACTACCTCCGGGCGCTCGAGTACGGATTGCCACCCACGGTCGGCCTCGGGATCGGCATCGACCGGTTGGTGATGCTGCTCACGGACAGTCCCGCCATCCGCGACGTGCTCCTCTTCCCGACACTGCGACCCGAACAGGGCGCAGCGAGGGAACTGCGACCCGAACAGGGCTCAGGCGGCGCGGCCGTCTGAGCGAATCGGAGATGCGCGATCCGTCGGCGTTGACCGTGGCCGGGCTGCACCGACGGCTGGGCGATTCGGAGGTCTTGCACGGAGTCGACCTGGGCGTCCACCCGGGTGAGGTCATGTCGCTGCTGGGGCCGTCGGGATGTGGCAAGACCACGTTGCTCCGGTGCATCGCGGGGCTGGACTCCCCCGAGGCCGGTTCGATCGTGGTCGGCGGTCGAACGCTGACGGGGTCGGGGGTGCTGGTCCCACCGGAGCGACGAGGGGTGGGGATGGTGTTCCAGAACGGGGCGCTGTTTCCGCATCTCGACGTCGCTCGCAACATCGGTTACGGGTTGGCTCGCGGTGAGCGCCGGCGGTCGTCGCGGATCGACGAGATGTTGCGACTCGTCGGGATGGAGGGGTTCGGGCCACGACCGGTGTCATCGCTGTCGGGGGGTCAGGCCCAACGGATCGCCCTGGCCCGTGCGCTCGCACCGTCACCCGACGTGTTGTTGTTGGACGAGCCGTTCTCCAACCTCGATGCACATCTCCGGGTTCGGTTGCGTGTCGAGGTTCGGGACCTGCTGCACGAGTCCGGGGTGACCGCCCTCTTCGTCACCCACGACCGCGACGAGGCGTTCACCGTCGGTGACCGTGTTGCGGTGATGCGCGAGGGTGTGATCGTGCAGGTGGGCACCCCTCGAGAGGTCTACGAGCGTCCCGACGACCTGTGGACCGCGTCGTTCGTCGGTGAGGTCAACCTCGTCCCGGGGACGCGGCGGAGTGGAGGTCGGGGCGCCGGGTCCCATCGCAGAGGGGCTGGTGGGGAGCGGTGGAGCAGTGTCGACACCGCGCTCGGTCCGATCCCGACGCGATCGGCGGACCCGTCGGCCGCGGCTGCGGACCGGTCCGGAGCGATCACGGGGACCGTGGTGATCCGTCCCGAGTGGTTGTGTCTCCTCGACCCGGTGGAGGGGGCTTCGTCAGCGCCGTGCGGGTCGGTCGACACCGACGCGGTCGTCGATGCCGTCGTCGGCGCGGTGCAGTACCTGGGTGCGACCACGCACGTCGGTCCGGTTGGCGGACGGAACGGTGGTCTCGGTCCGCTCGATGGGGACCGACGCGACGGCCACACCCGGTGATCGGGTTCGGGTCGGTCTGGTGGAGCCTCCGGGCAGCGGCGGTCCGGTCCCGCTGTGGTTCGAGACCGGTTGATCGGCGTCGCTCCGGTGGCGGCGGGTGTGATGTGTCGTCGAAACCCGGGGTGCGTTTGCCTGGACCCACCGGCGGACCGTTCGATTCCGGGCGCGGGCCGATCACCGGCACCATGGGGGAGCATGCGTTGCCGGCATGTACCCGTTCTCGCTTCCAGGTTCGTCCGCCGGGTCGGGCCAGCGCTGGGTCAGGGTCCGGCGTGTGGTGGTCCGGCGACCGGTGGATCGGTGGGTTGTCGGCCGTGTTGTTGGCCGGTGAGGGTGTGGCCGTGTGGGGTGGTGATGGTGGTCCGGCCGTGGGTGTCGATGGTGGCACCCCAGCCGTGCCGGTGGATGACGCCGTGGTGGTGTCGGCAGAACAGGGCCATGTGCGCGATGTCGGTGCGGCCGAGGTCGTGGGTCCAGTGGTTGATGTGGTGTGCGTCGCAGTGTTGGGGTGGCCGGTCGCATCCTGGGAAGCAGCAGCCGCCGTCGCGTAACGCCAGGGCGCGGCGTTGTGTCTGGTTGGCGAGGCGGATTTGGCGTCCCATGTTGAGCGGTACGCCCAACGAGTTGACGATCACGGGATGCAGGCGAAGGTCGCAGGCCAGGCTGCCGGGGTCGCGGCGGGTGCCGTACCGGTCCACTACCACTTCGGGTTCTTCGGCGGGGATGACCAGGGTTGTTTCCGCGCCCGGCGACGGGGCGTCGGGCTCGGAAGTGTTGGAGGCGCGGCGGCAGATCTCGACGAGCGCCAAGGCGCGCAATGTCGCCCGCGATGGGATGTCGATCGCGCCGTTGGTGGTTTGGTGGTCGTTGCGGTAGCGGCGCCAGAGTTCGTCGGTGACGGTTTCGATGACGTGTTCGGCGACGAGGCCGTGTTCGCCACAGAGTTGCCCGTCGAAGAACACACTGTCACCCGTCGAGCGCATCCGGAGCCGGTTCGACTCCACATCGTCGGAAGGGTCATGGCCACCGTCCTGGTCCAACAGGTCGGCGATCGCGAAGACCTCTCGGCGCCAACGGTCGAACACCATCACCGGCACCAAGCCCAACAACATGTCCTGCATCGCGGCGAACTCGGTTTCGATGCGCGGGTTGCACGCCCTCGCCATGACCTGGGCGTGGTCGAACCCGATCCGACCGTCGGTCAACGCCGAAGCGGTCACATCGAGTACTCGCCGCAAGGTGATCCCCACCGATACCCGCGCCCCTGCGGTGCGGGGCGACACGCGGCCTTCGCGTGACAGCCAGCCTTTGGTGCGTAGTCCGTGGTGGCGGTCGGTCGCGTCGCGGGCGTTCAGTTCGGCCAACATCGCGCATTCGGCTGCGTCGAGGCGGGCCCGTGCCTGTTCGAGGCCCACCACCCCGTCGCACAGTTCGGCATCGCTCAACGATGCCGCATCGTCCCCCGCAGCAGGCCAAGCCTGCTCACCGAGAACCGTTGAATCGAACATGTGTCCATTATCCCGGTGATCACTGACAGCCACGGCACCGTGGGGCACCCTCACCTCCCCTGGCTCGGGGGAGGATTATCGAGTGGCCGACTCCACCGTCAACGGCTGGACTGGCCTTGCTATCGGTGCCGGCAACTCACCGAGGGGCACTCAGATCACCAGCGAGCTCGTACTGGATTCGTCGAACAACCCGTCCATGGTAGGTACTCGGTTCCACAAATGACAGCCGGTGTTGGCTGGCTACCGCGACCTGAGTCGGCCGGCTCGGCTGATGATGGGATCCTCAATCTCGGTGGCCCCGGCCAGTGTGGGCCTGGTTGCTACAGCCAGGGGTCTCGAACGTTGAGGCCGATGTCGAAGTTGACGGTGAGGTCCTGTCCGCGGGGGATGGTGATGGTGGGCCGTCCGGTGGCGGGGGCGCCTTCGAGGCAGACGGTGATCCCCGCGTTGCTGATCCGAGTGAATCGCAGGTTTGGATGCAGGGTGTTCGGGAACAGCGGTGGTGAGTACGAGGAAATCCCGTCGGGCTCGTAGGGGAACCGTGGGTCTCCGGGCGAGTTCCCTGCGATGGGCGCGAAGCGCACGTTGTTGCAGACTTCGCCTTGGTCGAAGCCCAAGAAGTCGAAGCCGATCCCGGTCGTGCCGTCAGGGCCGGTCGCGGGGGCGGTGATGGCGAGCTTCTGGGTGGTCACGTCCGATGAGTACACCTCGTAGCCGCGGGCGCCGGTGTCGCCGGTGTTGCGGATGCCGTCGAGGTTGTTGTCGTACCACAGCGACGCCCGGATCGTGACTCGTGGTGCTTTGGTCGGGCGGACGATGGTGAATCCCGCGTTCCACGTGAGGTCGTTCTTGGTGGGGCACAGATCGCCCGAGATCCCGTCAGGGCCGATGCGGGACTGCTGGCCGGTCGCGGTCGGCACGAGCCCCGCCGGGGCGGTGACTTGCAGCCGGTAGCATGAACCGGCGGCCAGCTTGAGGCCCCACCAGCCCTCGTTGGAGGTGAACCCCCGCAGCAGGGCTTGCCGGCGGTGTTGAGGATCTTGATCTCGACGTTGCCCAAGCCGGGTTCGCCCGGGTCCTGGCGGCCGTTGCCGTTGAGGTCGCTCCACACCCGGTTGCCGACCTTCACTTCGGTCGGCACCGCTGTTGAGGCGGCGGGCACCAGCCCGACGTCCCAGGAGATCTGTGGTGTGGTGGTCGGGCAGATCTTCGACGACACGCCGTTGGCGTCGACCTTCGACTCTCCGCCTGGTTTGGTGAACGAGAACCCTGCTGGCGCGGTCGCCTTCAACACGTAGCAGTCGCTCAGAGACAACGGCACCCCCCACCAGCCGCCGATGGTGGAGGCGCCTTTGATCACGGGTCGTCCCGACGTCGTGGAGACCAGCAGTCCCACACCCGCCAGGCCCGGCTCGCCAACATCCTGACGGCCGTTGCCGTTGGTATCGACCCACACCCGGTTGCCGACCTGGCCCGTGTCGGCCGCCGACGCCACCTGACCGGCACCTACCAGCGCGGCTGCCGCCATCACCACCGCGACCAGCACCATCAGCAAACGACGTCTCATCACCGCACCTCCCGGAACCATCGGCCCGCCCGACGCTGCCACCCGCACACCAACCCGTCAACTGGCCACGCCACCGGCAGCACCCCCTGAAGGCCGCCTCTTCGGTGACACTGCGATGACGGCAACCCACATGGGCAACACGCCATCAGAAGACGTGCCGCGGGGTCCGTCAGATCGGGCGGAGCCGGTTCAGGATCGCCGGATCCCGTCGACCGAGCGGACCAGTTGGTCCGCCGCTGCGCGGAAGCCGACGAGTCCGGGCCGCGGTGGCAGGTGATCCAACGCGTCGGCCGCGGCCCCGGCGTGGGCCGCCGCCTCGCCGATCACGTCGTCGATCCACGGCCCCCGACGAACGATGGCCAGTGCTTCGTCGCGTTCGGCGGCGCCCGCGCCCGGCCTCAACAGCGACCTCAGGCGGTCGCCGTCCGCCGAACCGAGTGCCGCGATCACCGCGAGCGTGTACACGCCCTGGGCCATGTCGTGGCTCGTCGGTTTGCCGGCCTCCTCGACGGTCGCGGTGAGGTCGATCACGTCGTCGAGGAGCTGGAACGCGATGCCGTAGCTGCGCCCGAAGGCCGCGACGACGTCGATCACGTCCGGCTCGGCGCCACCGCAAAGCGCGCCGACGCGACACGACGTCTCCAAGAGCGCTGCCGTCTTGCCCAGCGCCGACGCCCGGTACCGCTCGGCGGTGCGTCCGGTGTCGAACTGGCTCTCGAGCTCCAGGAGTTGGCCGTCGCACAGCCGCCCGATCGTCGACGCGAGCAGGGCGGTGATCCCGGCACCGGCCGTGGTGGACAGCACCGATGCCTGGGCCAGCACGAAGTCCCCGGAGACGATCGCGGTGGCCTCGTCCCATCGGGCGTTCACGCTGGGTACACCCCGCCTCGTCGCGGCGTGGTCGATCACGTCGTCGTGGTACAGGGACCCGAGATGGACGAGCTCGATCGCGGCGGCGGCATCGATGGTGGCGGCAGAGGCCCCGGAGCCTTCTCCCACCGGGGCGCCGAGCGAGGCCGCCGCGAGGCAGCACGACGGTCTGATCCGCTTCCCCCCGGCGAGCAGCAGGTGTCGGGCCATCGCCGTCATGGCCGGGTTGTCGGTGGCGGTCGCCTCGAGCAGTCGTTGTTCGACTCGTGCGAGGTCCTCGTCGAGGCGCGGCACGACGGAGAAGGGGTTGGCCACCGTTGCTCCCGGGCTGTGGACGGTGGTGACGACCATACCGGCTGTGCGCCCTCGGGAAGACACGCGAGGGGTCCGATGTTGGACCGTTCGGACCACGGGGCCCGAGGCCTGATTGTCGGGGGCCAGGGTTAGACTCGGCCGTGCGAGTCCCAGGAGGCACTCAGTGTTTGAACGCTTTACCGACCGGGCCCGTCGGGTCGTGGTGTTGGCGCAGGAGGAAGCGCGCCTGCTCAACCACAACTACATCGGCACCGAGCACATCCTGCTCGGGCTCATCCACGAGGGTGAGGGAGTGGCCGCCAAGGCGCTCGAGTCGTTGGGCATTTCCCTGGAGGCGGTCCGCCAACAGGTCGAGGAGATCATCGGCCAGGGTGGCTCCTCCCCGTCGGGTCACATTCCGTTCACCCCCCGCGCGAAGAAGGTGTTGGAGTTGTCCCTGCGCGAGGCGCTCCAGCTCGGCCACAACTACATCGGCACCGAGCACATCCTCTTGGGCCTGGTCCGCGAGGGTGAGGGTGTCGCAGCCCAGGTTCTCGGCAAACTGGGTGCCGATCTGTCCCGCGTCCGCCAGCAGGTGATTCAGCTGCTCTCCGGGTACCCGGGTCCGTCGGGTGGCGCACCGGGCGGGCAGACCTCCGGTGAGAAGGCCTCCACCGGCGGAGGTTCGGGTGACACCGCATCGGGTTCGCTCGTGCTCGACCAGTTCGGTCGCAACTTCACCCAGCTCGCCAGGGAGAAGAAACTCGATCCCGTCATCGGTCGCGCCAAGGAGACCGAGCGGATGATGCAGGTGCTCAGCCGGCGCACGAAGAACAACCCGGTACTCGTGGGCGAGCCGGGCGTCGGCAAGACGGCCATCGTCGAGGGGCTCGCCCAGGAGATCGCGGGTGGCAACGTTCCCGAGACGTTGATGAACAAGCAGCTCTACACCCTCGACCTGGGCGCCCTCGTCGCCGGCTCCCGCTACCGGGGTGATTTCGAGGAGCGCCTCAAGAAGGTCCTCAAGGAGATCAAGACCCGCGGCGACATCATCCTGTTCATCGACGAGATACACACGCTCGTCGGTGCCGGTGCGGCCGAGGGTGCCATCGACGCGGCCTCCATCCTCAAGCCGATGCTGGCGCGGGGTGAGCTCCAGACCATCGGCGCCACCACGCTCGACGAGTACCGCAAGTACCTCGAGAAGGACGCGGCGCTTGAGCGGCGCTTCCAGAAGATCGTGGTCGACGAGCCCTCCGTCGCGCACACCATCGAGATCCTCAAGGGCCTCCGCGAGCGCTACGAGAACCACCACCGCGTGACCATCACCGACCAGGCCCTCGTCGCGGCGGCCAACATGGCCGACCGCTACATCGCCGACCGGCACCTGCCCGACAAGGCCATCGACCTCATCGACGAAGCCGGCGCACGTCTGCGCATCCGTCGCCTCCAGAGCCCGCCCGACTATCGCGAGCTCGAAAGTGAGATCGCCGAGGTCACCCGCCAGAAGAAGGAAGCGGTCGAGAAGCAGGACTTCGAGGAGGCGGGTCGGCTGCGTGACCGCGAGAAGACGCTGCTCCAGCAGAAGGACGAGAAGGACGCCGAGATGAAGGCGTCGGGCGTCGACCTGTTCGACGAGGTCGACGAGGAGTCCATCGCCGAGGTCTTGTCCCTGTGGACCGGGATCCCGGTGTACAAGCTCACCGAGGAGGAGACCGCGAAGCTCCTGCGTATGGAGGACGAGCTCCATCGCCGCGTCGTCGGTCAGGAGCAGGCGATCAAGGCGGTCAGCCAGGCGATCCGCCGCACACGGGCGGGCCTCAAGGATCCGAAGCGGCCGTCGGGGTCGTTCATCTTCCTCGGCCCGTCGGGTGTCGGCAAGACCGAGTTGGCCAAGACGCTGGCCGAGTTCCTCTTCGGCGATGAGGACTCGATGATCACCCTCGACATGTCCGAGTACATGGAGAAGCACACCGTGAGCCGGTTGGTGGGTTCGCCCCCCGGCTACGTCGGCTACGACGAGGGCGGCCAGCTCACCGAGGCCGTGCGCCGCAAGCCCTTCTCGGTCGTGCTGTTCGACGAGATCGAGAAGGCGCACCCGGACGTGTTCAACACGCTGTTGCAGATCCTCGAGGAGGGCCGTCTCACCGACGCGCAGGGCCGATCGGTCGACTTCCGCAACACCGTGCTCATCATGACGTCCAACTTGGGCACCAAGGACCTGCGGAAGGCCAACATCGGCTTCTCGACACGTGACGAGGCCGTCTCGTACGAGAAGATGAAGCAGAAGGTCAACGAGGCGCTCAAGGAGCATTTCCGGCCCGAGTTCCTCAACCGGATCGACGAGACGATCGTGTTCGGCGAGTTGACCCGCCAGGAGGTCACCCTCATCATCGACTTCATGATGCGTCGGGTGAGCGAGCAGCTCTCCGGGCAGGGGATGGGCCTCGAGCTCACCGAGGCGGCCAAGGTGCTGCTGTCCGAACGGGGATACGACCCCACCATGGGCGCCCGGCCGTTGCGTCGTGCCATCCAGCGCTTCATCGAGGACCCGTTGTCCGAGAAGCTCCTGTGGAAGGAGTTCCGCGCGGGTCAGATCATCCGGGTCGACGCGGCGGACGATCCCGATGCTCCCGGTGAGAAGGTCTTCACCTTCGAGGGGGTCGAGGGCTTCGTCCCTCCGACCGTCGACGAGGTCGTCGGCGACGCGCCTGAGCTCGCGGCGACCGGCGGCGAACCGCTCGGCGAAGGCTGACGCACACACACGAGCCCTTCCCCGTGACATGGCGATGAGGTTCACGTCGTCCCGGCGTGCCGTCGGAGCGGCACTGGTCGTGGTGTCGTTGCTGGTTGCATCCTCGTGCAAGGTCGGGGTCGAGACGACGATCCACGTGACCCCGAGGGGCTCGGGCACCGTCGAGGTGTCCGCCACGTTCGATCGGGAGGCGTGGGACGCGCTCGGCGCGGACGCCGGGAAGCGGCTGTCTCTCGACGACATGCGTGCCTCCGGGTGGCGTATAGCGGGGCCGACCAAGGTCGGAGACGGTCGGCGTGTGTCGGCGTCGCGGCGCTTCGCCAACGGCTCCGAACTCGACGCCGTCATCTCCCAACTGGGTGGGGAGCCCCGGGTCGTGTCCGACGTCCACCTTCGGCGGCATCACGGGCTGATGTCATCGGATACTGCGCTCAGCGGCCGGGTCCGCCTCACAGGGTCGGCGGACCAGTTCGGCGACGCCGGCCTTGCCGCCGTTCTCGACGGCCTGCCGTCCGGCCACACCGCCCAGGACCTCGAGGTGAGCCGTCGCGGGCGTCATGGCGAGGTGACCCTCGGCCTGGTGGTGAACCTGCCGGGCGACAAGGGTCGAGCGACCGGGTTGGCGTTCGACGACACGGACGGTGGCGCCGTGGCATCTCGGACGTGGACCGTCGGCGACGGAGAGGCCCACGATGTCACCTGGTCGGTGTCGAGCACGACAACCGATCGACAGCCGTTGTGGTTCGGCCTGCTCGCCGTTGGCCTGCTCGCAGCCTCTCTCGCCCTCTTCAGGAGCGGTCCGAGTCGTCGTCGGCCATCGGAATCGACCACCGTGGATTCGGTGACGGTTCCCGAGGCCGAGTCGTCGGGATAGCAGGTCGTCTCATCCGAACCACAAGGGGCCGAATCCGATCACGACATCGAGACCGGGGCCGCCATCGATGGTTCGGTCGTTGCGCGACGCGACGAGGAAGTCGTCGCCATACTCCCCGTACAACCGATCGCGCCCGGGCCCGCCGACCAGTCGATCCTCGCCGGAGCCTCCTCTGAGCGTGTCGTCGTTGCGGCCACCGAACAGCCAGTCATTGCCGGGGCCCCCCATCATCTCATCGTCACCCGCGCCGTTGCCGATGAGATCGTTGCCGCTGCCGCCGTCGATCACATCGTCGCCGGACTCGTCGAGAATGAGGTCATTCCCGGCCCCGCCGTCGACCACATCGTCGCCCGGCCCGGCGCAGACGACGTCGTCGCCGCCGAATGACCTGATGGTGTCGTTACCGATGGTGCCGACGATGACATCGGGTCCGGGAGTACCGAGAATCACCCAACGGCCGTCACGGAACGTCGCACGTGTCCGTGTCACGGGACGAAGACCACAGCGGGCCGCGCCCGGGCCCGGGGGATGCGTCGGCGGCTGGACCGTGGTCGTGGTTACCGGCGGAAGCGTGCTGCTGGTCGTGCTCGTGCTGGTCGTGCTCGTGCTGGTCGTGCTCGTCGTAGAGGTGCTCGTCGTAGAGGTGGAGGTGCTCGACGTGGAGGTGGAGGTGGAGGTGCTGCTGGTACTCGTCGTGGACGCACAGGCGTCGCCCGTTCCGTCGCTGTCCTCGTCTTCCTGGTACGGGTTCGCCTGTGCGGGGCAGTTGTCGACGGCGTCAGCCCACCCATCCGTGTCGCTGTCGGAGTTCGACAGTTCGCAGCCGTCGGTCGAGAGGCAGGCCAGAATCCGGGCGGCGGTTCCCGTATAGGTGAAGCCTCTCGCGAGCCGGGGACTGAGGCTCCACACGTACAAACCGATCGAAGGCTCGGGGGGTGCCTCGGGCGGAAGCATCGGTCTGGGAAAGGTCGCGATGCCGACGGTCGACCCGCGAACGGTTTCGTGCCGACCGGAACACGATGACGAGCTGCCGTGCTCCTCGAGGTGCGTCTGGTAAGCCCCCTGTGAAGTATCGGTGACGACATTGCCCTGGCCGACGTCGCGGCTCGCGAGCAGAGACGTGTTGCTCACCGCCGGCGTCGTGGTCGAGCAGCGAATGGCCGGCGGCTGTTGCCCACATGCATTGTCCACATCACCGGTCCAGGTGGTCCGAAACTGAACGACTACACCGAAGCCGTCTGACGTCAACGATGCGTACGGAGCAAACCTGGTCGTCTCGCGGTAGCTCGCGGACTCCGTAGCGTCGGAGAGATAGCACGGATTGGACCATGTGCCCGTCATCGTCGCGAGGTTTGAATCCTCGGCAACCGTGCTGTTGTTCGGACGGGTCGGGATGGTGAGCAGGCCCACGATCAACAGCCCGACGAGCGCCTCTCCGGTTCGTCTCATCGCCCACCCCCAGCGGCCCGATGCACTGTCGTGATCGTATGGTCGCTCAAGTGGAATGGCAACGACGTTGGCGCTGCCGCCGACTCCAGCGCCGTGCCGCCCACGCGCACCATGCAGTTGCGGGAACGACTGTTCGATCGATCACCGAGGCTGTCGGTGCTCGTCGTTAGGGTCGCCGTCATGGCCACCTCCGCCCGCAGCACCCGTTTCGCCTGTCTCCACTGTGGGTGGACCACCAACAAGTGGGTCGGCCGGTGCGACGGATGCGGCGAGTGGAACGGTCTGGTGGAGGAGCCGGTGCCCCCTGCGGGCGGTGCCGAGTTCCCCGTCGTGCCCCTCACCCCGGCGTTGCCCCTCACCGCGGTGTCGGGCACCGATGCGACACCACACCCGACCGGGATCGCCGAGCTCGACCGTGTGCTCGGCGGTGGTCTGGTCCCCGGTTCGGTCACGCTCCTCGGGGGCGAACCGGGCGTGGGCAAGTCGACGCTGCTGCTCCAGATCCTGGGCGAGCCCGCCCGCCGTGGCGACCGATGCCTCTACGTCTCCGCCGAGGAATCGGCCGCGCAGGTGCGGCGTCGTGCCGAGCGGGTCGGTGTCCTCCACGACGGCATCCACCTCGCCGCGGCGACCAACCTCGACCACATCGACGCCCACCTCGACGCGGTGTCCCCCGATCTGGTCGTGGTCGACAGCATCCAGACCGTGTTCGATCCGGCACTCGGGTCCGGTCCGGGCTCGGTCGGCCAGGTGCGGCAGTGCGCGCACCGCCTGGTCACCCTCGCGAAGGAGCGCGACCTCGCGATGGTGCTGGTCGGCCACGTCACGAAGGACGGCGACCTCGCCGGTCCGCGGGTCCTCGAGCACGTGGTCGACACGGTGCTGTCCTTCGAAGGTGATCGCCACCAGGCGATGCGCATGGTCCGCGCGGTCAAGCACCGTTTCGGCTCCACCGGCGAGGTCGGTCTGTTGACCATGGAGGCCGGTGGTCTCGCCTCTGTGAGCGATCCGTCCAAGATGTTCCTCGCCGACCGCAACCCGCGGGCTCCCGGTTCGGCGGTCACGGCCATCCTCGACGGGCACCGGCCGATCCTCGTCGAGATCCAGGCGCTGCTGGTCAAAGCCGCTGCCGCGCACCCGCGACGATCGGTCAGCGGCCTCGATGGCTCCCGGGTGGGTCTGTTGGCGGCCGTACTCGAGAAGCGCGTCGGCATCGAGGTGCTGGGGCTCGACTGGTACGCGATGGCGGTAGGCGGAGCGCGGGCGTCCGAACCGGCCTGCGATCTGGCCATCGCGCTCGCCGCCACCTCCGCCCTCACCGGCTACGGGCTTCCCCACGACACGGTGTACCTCGGCGAGGTCGGCCTCGGCGGTGAGCTCCGGTCGGTCCACGGTCTCGAACGACGCCTCGCCGAGGCCGCGAGGTTCGGTTTCGAGCATGCGATCGTCCCGACGTCGGGTGCCGACGTCCGTGCCCCGATCGAGCTGATCCCTTGTAAGCGGCTCGACGACGCCGTCGGCGCCATCGCCAATCGGTGACGCTGTGTGAGATATCCACCGGCGCCGACAGGGCGCCAGATCTCCAATCGACAACTAGCATGGCGTGATGGCAACGCGACGTAGTAAGGCCTTCGTCGACGCGTTGGCCATCGTCGCACCTGGCCAACCGCTGCGCGAGGGTCTCGACCGGGTCGTCAAGGCGTCCATGGGCGCGTTGATCGTCGTGGGCGACGGCCCCGAGGTGCTCAACATATGCTCCGGGGGGTTCCTGCTGGACGCCGCGTTCTCCCCCCAGCGCCTCTCCGAACTGGCCAAGACCGACGGAGCGATCATCCTCGCCCCCGACGCCAGTCGGATCGCCCGCGCCAACGTCCACCTGGTGCCCAACCCCAACACGCCCACCACCGAGACGGGTACCCGGCACCGCACCGCGGAGCGGGTCGCCCGTTCCATCGGTGTGCCGGTCATCTCGGTGTCGGAGGACATGGCGGTGCTCACCGTGTACATGCACGACGAGAAGCACCAACTCGAGACCATCCCCGCCGTGCTCAGCCGTTGCAACCAGGCGCTGCAAACCCTCGAGCGCTACAAGAACCGCCTCAACGAGGTCGCGTCCAACCTGGCCACCCTCGAGGTGGAGGATCTCGTCACAGTGCGCGACGTGGTCACGGTGTTGCAGCGCACCGAACTGGTGGTGCGCATCTCCGAGGAGATCGAGCGCTACCTCGTGGAGTTGGGCACCGACGGCCGCCTGGTCCGGCTCCAACTCCGCGAGTTGATGGCGGGCGTCGAGGACGATCGCAAGCTGCTGCTGCTCGACTACTTCCAGTCGGATCGTGCATGGAACCTCGACCAGGCGATGGAGGCGCTCTCCGACCTGGAGATGGAGGAACTGCTCGAACCCGAGTCGGTTCGTGAGGCGTTCCACCTGTCGGGAGTCGCCAACGAAGACGACTCGACCCTGTCGCCGCGGGGCTACCGCATGTTGGCGAAGGTCCCGCGCCTGCCCGATCCCGTCTGCACGAGCATCGTCGACCACTTCGGCACGCTCGAGCGCCTCATGCGTGCCACCCCCGAGGAGATCGCGGCGGTCGACGGCGTCGACGACGGCTGGGCGCGGACGGTCAAGGACTCGTTGAGCCATATCGCGGAGTCCTCCATCCTCGACCGGTACACCTGAGCGGTGCGCGTCACGCTCTCCACCGGTTCCGAGGCCGAGCTGGCCCGCCCCGGTGGCGAACCCGCATCGACCGCGGTGGTGCTGTGGGCCGACATCTTCGACCTGCGCCCCCTGTTCGACCGACACGCACAGCGGCTCGCCGACGAGTTGGGTGCGGTCGTGGTCGCGCCGGCGATCTTTCCCGGTTCCCCCGACCTGGGCACCGACGCCCGATTCGCCGCGGCGGCAGCGCTGTCCGATGTCGACAAGTTGTCGGACCTCGACGCGGCGATCGACGCGACCGGTCTCGACACTGCGGCGACGCTCGGGTTCTGCATCGGTGGGATGTACGCGATGAAATCGCTGGCGTCGTCCAGGGTCGAGCGCGCCGTCGCGTTCTACGGGATGATCCGCATGCCGGAGGTCTTCGCCGGTCCCGGGCAGGGCGACGCGATCGACGTGGTCCGGGCCCGGCGCCCGGTACCGCCGCTCCTCGGCCTGTACGGCACCGACGACCCATTCTGCCCCGAACACGAGATCGACGAGTTGGAGTCGGTCGGTGCCACCGTCGTGCGGTATCCCCATGCCGGCCACGGGTGGGCGCAGGATCCCGAACGGGACAACTACCGACCCGCCGAGGCCGCCGACGCGTGGCGTCGCGCCACGGACTACCTGCGGGGTTGACCGGAGACCGGTGGCGCTCGGTGCCCGGCGGTGCCGTTCGCCGGTGTGCGGCTACTGCGAGCGGATCTCCAACTCGCGGCGCTTCAGGATCTGATAGCTGTGCTCGTGCTGTTCGATCCAGCCCAGCCGGATGAAGCTCGAGATGGCCTTGTTGACCCGCTCCCGTGACGCGCCGACCAGGCCCGCCAACTCCTCCTGGGTGATCGGGATCCGGAACTCGTCGTCGTCGCCCGCGAGTTCGAGCAAGTGCTTGGCGGTCCGGCCGGTGACGTCGAGGAAGAACGCGTCGGCCAGCGCGGCGTCCATCGCCCGCAGCCGGGTGGTGAGCAGCGCCACCACCTTCCACAACAATGCGGGCTGATCGGTCCACAACTCGACCAACGGTCGGTAGGGGATCTGGGTGACGGTCGACACCTCCAACGCGCGTGCCTCCGCGGAGCGCCCCTTGCGGTCGAACAGGCTCATCTCGCCGAACAACTCCCCCTCCGTCATGAGCGCGACCATCGACTCACGGCCGTCGAAGGACTTGTTGCTGATGGCGATCCGTCCCGCCTCCACGACGAAGAGGTCGTGCGCCTCCGCCCCTTCCGCAAAGATCACGTCCCCTCGGACGAGGTCGAGCTGCTTCGCGTCGGACAGCAGGGCGGTCACCGTCGCGTCGTCGACGCCGGAGAACAGCTCGATACCCCGGAGCGTTGTGGCATCTATCACACCTGCACGCTAGAGGATGCTCGGCCCCACACGCATCGTCGCGGCGGGGTGCCGTCGTTAGGCTCTCACCGATGAGCGCGACGACCTGGACGATCGTCGTGGCGGCCGGGCGCGGTGTGCGGTTCGGGGGGGCCAAGCAGTTCGCGCGCGTCGCGGGCCGCACCGTCCTCGAGCACGCCCTCGACAGAGCTCGACGCTGCACCGACGGCGTGGTCCTGGTCGTTCCACCGGGGACGTCGCTCGGCGAAGCGGTGGGCGAGGACGACGCGCACCGGATGATGATGATCGCCGACGCGGTCGTCGAGGGTGGGGCGAGCCGTTCGGACTCGGTGCGGCGCGGTCTCGACGCCGTACCCACCGACGTCGCGTACGTCCTCGTCCACGACGCCGCCCGGCCCGCCACCCCGCCCGAGGTGTTCGAACGCGTACTCGCCGCCCTACGCGGTGGCGCCGACGCAGCCGTGCCGGTCCTGGGCCTCGGCGACACGATCGTCACCCGCGGCGGTGCCCCGCTCGACCGGTCCGAGCTCGTCGCGGTGCAGACGCCGCAGGGCTTCCGCGCCGAGGTGCTGCGGGCGGCGCACGCCGGGGAGGGTGACGCGACCGACGACGCAGGTCTCGTGCGCCGTCTCGGAACAGCGGTCGCCCAGGTCGCGGGGTCGAACCGGAGCCTGAAGGTCACCGAACCCGGCGACCTGGACCTGGTGGCCGCGGTGCTCGACCCCGCGGCGGCAGTGCGGGTCGTGTCGCCGCGCCTTCGGGTCGGTAACGGCTTCGACGTACACCGCGTCGAGGACCCGGCCGCTGCGGGGTCGCCGCCCGTGGCGGGCGGGGGAGGAGGGACACTGGTCCTCGGAGGGGTTCGCTTCGAGGGTGAGCGGGCCCTCGTGGGACACAGCGACGGCGACGTGGTCGCACACGCTTGCGCGGAGGCGTTGCTCGGCGCGGCGGGTCTGGGCGACCTGGGATCGCACTTTCCCGACACCGACCGGCGGTTCGCCGGCGCCGACAGCATCGGTCTGCTCGCGAAGGTCGCGGCGGAGGTGCGGTCGAACGGCGATGAGATCGCCACTGTCGACTGTTCGGTCGTGTGCGACCGACCGAGACTGGGCCCGGTCCGCGAGCGGATGCAGCAGCGCCTCGGCGAGGCCATCGGTGCCCCCGTTTCGGTCAAGGGACGGCGCTCGGAGGGAATCGGTGCGCTCGGCCGGCAGGAGGGGATCGTCGCGATGGCGTCGGCGCTCCTGTACGGAGCGGTCGAGGTCGCGGATTCGTGAGCGGTTCGGGTTCCCGCGGTCGGCGCGGTGCGGGTGAGCCGGGTCATCGAGGGGAGCGAAGCGGCCAGGGCTCCCGGGGTGGCCGCTCCGGTCAGGGTCCGCGGCGTGGCGGGAGCGACCAGGGCGGCCGGCCTGCTCAAGGTCCGCGCGGCGACAGGGATCGCCAACGGCCGTCGTCGCGGGGCTCTGCCAGGGGCCGAGCGACCTCCGATCGTGGTCTCGACGGCACTCAGGTAGAAGGGCGGCAATCGGTCCGTGAGCTGCTGCTCGCCGGTACGCGTCGGACCAGGGAGGTCCTGATCGCCGAGGAGCTCGACCCGTCGCCGATCCTCGCGGACATCGCGGAACTCGCCCGGGACCTGAAGGTTCCGGTGAGGGAGATCTCCCGTCGTCGCCACGATGCCGAGTCGCGCACCGAGTCGTCCCAGGGGGTGATCGCCAGGGCCGCGCCCCTGCCCGATCACGGCCTCGCAACGTTGATCCGTACGCCCCGCGACGGTGGCGCCCCCTTCCTGTTGGCACTCGACGGGATCACCGACCCGGGCAACCTCGGTGCGATGTTGCGGACCGCCGAGTGCGCAGGGGTGAGCGGCGTGCTGCTCCCACGGCATCGCTCCGCGCACGTCTCACCGACCGTCACCAAGACCGCGGCGGGGGCGGTGGAGCACGTGCCCATGGCGCTGGTCGGGGGTCTTCCGGCAACCATCGAGCAGTTGCGTCGGTCGGGTGTTTGGGTGTTGGGCTTCGACGCGTCGGGTACCCGCTCACTCCACGAAGTGGCCGTCGGAGGGCAGCCCGTGTGCATCGTCGTGGGGGCCGAAGGCAAGGGCCTCGGGCGGCTGGTGCGCGAACGCTGCGACGAGCTGGTCTCGATTCCGATGCTCGGCGCACTCGGCTCCCTCAACGTCGCGACCTCCGCCGCACTGGCGATGTATGAGGTCGTGCGGGCCCGTAGCACAGCCCGGGACGGGACGGCGTGAGCGGGCGGATCGGTCGACCCGCCACCCGATGGCGGACGGCCGCGGTGATCGTGACCCTCCTGTCGTGCGGTTCGACCGGCTGTGTCGGGGGCCGGGAGGTCGGCGGCTCGCACAACCCGACTCCGCCCACTCCGACGTTGCCGGTGAAAGCCGGTGTGGTGGGTGCGACGTTCGAGTACGGCAAGGTGCGGTTCGAGATCTCGCGGATCGAGCCGTTCGCCCAGTCGTCCAAGGGCTTCCCCCGAATCGTGGTCACCGCGAGGAGTCGCAACACGTCCGATGCGCTCTCGGGCAATCCCGACATGGAGCTTCGATGCGACGAGTCGCCGAAGGCCGGCCAGTGGTACCGGGGCTCCACATGGGAGCCCAACTTCGTGCTCGTCGTCAACGAGACCAACGAAGGTCGGGCCATCCTCGGATTTCCCGCGAAGGCCACCGATCCCGAGTATCCGGTGGCCGCGTGCACCGACCCCACCGTCGTCGTCACCATGTCGGATCCCACGAGGCGGGCGGTGCAGGTGATCCGTTATCGCGTCGATCCCGCCGTGATCGCCGAGTCGATCCGCGCGCGCCGCGGGCCGGTGCTTCCGGTACCCCCGCAGACAGCGGACATCGAGACCACCCTCCCGACCACCAGCACCGTCCCGCCCTCGTAGCGACGACACCGCATCGGAGGAACCGTCGGGATATCCGGGCTGGACCTTCGCGTTCGGGCGCCTAGACCTGAGGGGTACGGCGTTGGGGGGAAGCGGTGGAGCGAAGAGTTGGGTTGCGCCTCCTGACACTGCACGGCGTGGTCCCCGCTATCTCTGAGCCCGCCGGTCGCCGCTGACCGAGCTTTGGGAGCGGTCCCGGAGCCGGTCGCCCAACCACAACCCCGCCAACCCGACCAGCAGGGGGCCGGCCACCAGCAGCCGCTGCCCCAGGAGACGGTGCGCGCAGTCGGCGCGCAGGCGATCGACCGTGAACGCGTCGTCGTCGGGATCCCCGGTGGAGACGACCGGCTTGGCCGGCCCGGTCGACAGCAGCGCGGATCCACAGTTGTTGGTGCGCACATGCAGGTCGACGGTGGCGAGGCACAACGCTCCGACGAACGCCGCCGCCGTCAGGACCCACACCGCTGCGCGTCGACCGGTCATCGAGGGCGAGCCTATGGGCGTCCCGGAGGGGCCGTCGTAGGTGGGTACTACGAGCGAGTCGACCGCGACCTGCGTCGTCCCGGCGGTCGTGGGCATCCCGGGCGCGGAACCGGCCGACCACTCCGGAGAGCGATCGGCCGGCCCCGTCAGGTCGGTTGGGACGGTGGTTGGTTCAGCCGGCGAGGTCGTTCGACTGGCCGTCATAGGAGATCATCGGGGAGACCTCCTTCCACTGACCGGCCTCGCGGCGGACGATCCGAAGGCTCTCCAGCGCCCAGGGGTCCTTCGCTCCGTCGGTGTTCGCCTTGGTGTCGTCACGCATCAGGCCGTAGTTGACGTCCTTCATCGACCACAACGCGTTCATCACACCGGCCCTGTCGACCGTCTTGGCCAGCTTCAGGCCCTCGACGAACATGGCACCGAATCCCCATCCCGCTGCGGCGATGCCACCTTCGATCAACGACTCGCTGAGCCCGGCCGCCGCGCCCTTGGTGTAGTACTCCTGAATCTTCGGGTTCTGGCGATCGGCGTCGGTCGCCGGGTCGAGGGTCGCCTGGCCGGTGTAGACCCCTTCGTCCTTACCGCCGGCGAGGGACATCGCGGTCTTCACCGAGCAGGTGATGGACACGTAGGTCATCGGCTTCCAGGTGTCGGGCACGGACTTCAGGGCGGTGGGACAGGGCGTGCCGGCGATCCCGACGAACAGCACGTCGGCCTTGCTGCCGGCGAGTGCGGCAACCTTGGACTCGGGGCTCGCCTCGGTGAGCGGGTTGTAGGACTGGCTGTCGACGAGCTTGATCTTCGAGCCCTTGATGGACTTCTCCATCGCCGCCTTCACCTCCTTGCCGAAGTCGTCGTCCTGGTACAGCAGGGCGATGGTTGCCTCGGGCTTGTCCTTCTTGAGGAAGTCGACGAACCGGTGCGTCTCGGTGGCGTAGGAGGGGAGCCCACCGATGAACCAGGGATACTTGGCGGACTCGCCCCATTCGGTGGAGCCCGTCGCGAGTGCGATCGACGGGACGCACTTCTCGTTCATGTACTGGCGGACGGCGAGGTTGTTGGAGGTGCCGATCTCGCCGACCATCGCGAAGACGCCCTCCTGCTCGACGAGGCGCTGCACCTCGCCCGGAGTCTTGGCCGGATCGTACTGATCGTCGCCCTTCGCCAGCTCCAGCTTGTAGGTCTTTCCGTCACCCGCCTTCACGCCACCGTCCATGTTGGTCGCCTTCACGAACGCGTCCAGGCCCTGGGTGACGAGGTCGTAGATGCCGAAGTTGCCCGAGGCCGGCCGGACGGTGCCGATCTTGATCGTGTCGCCGTTGATGCCCTTGGTTCCCTCGTAGTTGGCACAGTCCTTCGCGGGCACGATGAAGTCGCCCGAGGTGGACCCCGAGTCGTTCTTCGCGGTGGTGCCGGGTGTGGACGCGGTGTCGTCCTTGCCGCAGCCGATCGTGGCCACGGCGAACACCGTGGCCACCGCCGCCAGGCGTGTCAGTCGCTGATGGTTCATGGTTCCTCCGTGGTTGGGGTCGGTGTGATGGTGGCCGGGGAGCGTCGTCGCCTGGCCCGAACGGACTCGACGGTACCGACGATGCCGCCGGGGGCGGCGAGCACCGAGACGATCAGCAGTGCGCCGAGGATAAGCGGCGTTGCCGTCTTGACCCGCTCGGGGAGCTCGGGCGTGATCACATCGCGGAACACGCCGATCGCGATCGCTCCCAGGGCCGGTCCGATGATGCTCTGCGGGCCGCCGATCACGATCGCGACC
This sequence comes from Microthrixaceae bacterium, assembly GCA_041394325.1. Lineage (GTDB taxonomy): Bacteria > Actinomycetota > Acidimicrobiia > Acidimicrobiales > Microtrichaceae > JAWKIJ01. Next base: position 790,570 of record JAWKIJ010000001.1, on the reverse strand, counting down.
AGGAAGTACAGCGAGACCAGCAGGGTGAACGACCCCGAGGAGATCCGGCTCGGCTGGGTGGCCTGGAACAGTGCGAACAGCGCCCCGGCGACCCCGGCCAGCGAAGCGCTCACCCCGAAGGTCAACACCTTGGTCCGGGCCACGTCGACGCCGCTCACCTCCGCGGCCGTCTCGTTGTCCCGGATCGCGACGATGGCCCTGCCCGTTCTGCTGTGGATGATGTTTCGGGTGATCACGAAGCACACCACCGCGACGGCCACCATGAAGAAGTAGCGCCATTGCGCGGTCGACAACCCGGATCCCTCCGGAGGGTCGAAGCGGATCGACTGCTCGACCACCACTCCGCGGTGGTTGAGCGCCGACTCGGTGATGCCGAGCCCGGCGCTGCCACCGGTCACCGAGGAGAACTGCTCGAGGATCTGCGGGAACAGCACGGCGACCGCCAGCGTCACGAGCGCGAGGTACAGGCCCTTGATGCGCAACGCGGGGAGACCGACGAGCACCCCGGCCACGAAGCACACCACCGCGGATCCGACCACGGCGAGCAGATAGGGCCACCCCAGATGGTTGAGGATGAGAGCCGTCGCGTAGGCGCCGGTGCCATAAAGGGCGCCGTGGCCGAGGGAGATCTGGCCGTTGTAGCCGGTGAGCAGGTTGAGCCCCAGCGCTGCCACTGCGAGGGGAATCCACCCGGCGACCCGGTCGACCCAATAGTCGTTGGGCAGCGCGTACGGAACGGCGACCAGGACCGCCGCGACCACGATCACCATCGTCACCGTCCTGGCCACCGCCCGGCGATGTTCGGCGAGGGCACTCATGGTCGGACCACCGCCTTGCGGCCGAACAGACCTTCGGGTCGAACCAGCAACACCAACAGGATGAGTAGGAACGCCGGTGCCAGTGGCATCTGTTCGAACGCCGAGACGTAGCGGGGGAGGACGTCGGTGACGAGGCCGATCGCCAGCCCACCCACGACCGCTCCCAACAGCGAGTCGAAGCCACCGAGCGTGATGGCTGCGAACGAATAGACGAGGGCGAGCTGCATGAGGTTCGAGTCGACCGCCCCGGAGACCGGGACGGTGAGCGTACCCGCCAGGGCGCCGACCGCCGCGGCGAGGCCCCAGCCGATCATCAGCACCCTGGTGACCGGTACCCCGCTGAGCGCGCTGGACTCGGGGTTGGATGCCACGGCCCGCATCGCAAGACCGATCTTCGTCTTCTGGAAGATCAACCAGAACACGAGTGCGACGCCGCCGAGCACCACCAGGGTGCCGATCTTCTGCCAGGAGACTGCCGTTCCCGCGAGGTTCACCGAGGAGCGCCCGAACAGGTTCTCGAGCGGCTGCTGCCCACTGCCCCAGATCAGGCTCGCGGTGGCGTTGAACGCGAGGAACAGTCCTACGGTCACGATGACCACGGCGAGCGGATGGCGGTGCGGATCGCCGACCGGCCGGACGACCAGTTGGTGGGTCACCACCCCGAGTAGGAAGCCGCCGGCGATGCCGACCAGCAGCGCGAGCCACAGTGCAAGCCCGAGGTCGTGGAGCTTCCACACGAAGAACGTGGCGAACATGGCCATCTCACCCTGCGCGAAGTTCAACAGGCCCGTCGAACGGAAGATCACGACCAGACCGAGGCCCAACATCGCATAGGTCGCGCCGTTGCCGAGGCCGATGGCGACGTACTGCACGAACTGGCTCATGTCAGCTCCCGAGGTAGGCGCGGCGGATCGACTCGTCGCCTGCCAGCTCGCTCGACGGCCCGGACCCGACGATGTGGCCGGCCTCCAATACGTACGCTCGGGACGCGAACGCCAGGGCGAGGTTGGCGTTCTGCTCGACCAACAGCACCGCCGTCCCCTGCTCGGCAGCAGCGATGCGCACCCGTTCGAACACCTCGCGGGTGACCAGCGGCGCGAGGCCCAGGGAGGGCTCGTCCAACAGGAGCAGGCGGGGACGGCACATGAACGCCCTCGCGATGGCCAGCATCTGTTGCTCGCCTCCGCTCATCGACCCTGCGGGCTGGGTTCGGCGTTCGGCCAGGCGAGGGAACACCTCGAACCAATGGTCGAGATCCGGGGTGATGTCGTCCCGGCGGCCGTAGCCGCCGACCAGCAGGTTCTCCGCGACGGTCAGGTCGGTGATCGTGCCGCGCCCTTGTGGCACGTGGGCGATGCCGAGTCGCACCAGGCGATCGGGGCGCGAACCCCTGATCTCGACTCCGTCGAATCGGACCGAACCTCGGGAGGGGATCATGCCGCTGAGCGCGCGAAGGGTGGTGGTCTTTCCGGCGCCGTTGGCACCGAGGATGACGACGACCTCGCCGGCATCGACGTCCAGGTCGAGGCCGAACAGCACCGAAACCAGTCCGTAGCCGGCTTCGAGGCCGGATACCTCCAGCAAACTCACCGGGTTCCACCCTCTCCGGCGACCGGCTCACCCAGGTAGGCGGCGACGACCCGCTGGTCGGCCTGGACCTCGGCGGGGAGACCCTCGGCGATCTTGCGGCCCAGTTCCATGACCACGACCTTGTCGGAGATCCCCATCACCATGCCCATGTGATGTTCGACCAGCAGGATCGACAGTCCGAGCCGGTCGCGGAGGCCACGGATGGTGTCGCCGAGTTCGTCGACCTCGGCGTGGGTCAGCCCACTCGCCGGCTCGTCCATCAACACCAGACGTGGATCGGCCATCAGGGCCCTTGCGAGCTCGATGCGCTTGAGGGTGCCGAAGGGGAGCCCGGCGCACGGTCGGTGAGCCACGGCTCCGAGGTCGAGGCTTTCGAGTGTGAGGAGCGCCCGCGCCCTCGTCTCACGCTCCTGGCGGAGCATCGGCAGCCACGTCGCCGCGGCCCACATCCCTCCCCTGGTCTTCGAATGTGCTCCCACGACGACGTTGTCCAACACCGTCAGGCCAGGGACGAGTGCGAGGTTCTGGAAGGTGCGGGCGATTCCGAGAGGTGCGATTCGGTGCGGTGGTTTCGCCAGCAGGTCGGTCCCGTCGAAGGTGACGGTCCCCTCGGTGGGTTGGTAGAGGCGACTGACGACGTTGAAGAGGGTCGTCTTGCCGGCCCCGTTCGGTCCGATGAGTGCGCAGATCTGACCCTCGTCGAGGTCGAAGGTGAGGCCGCCGAGGGCGTGCACCCCACCGCAGCGGACACCTACGTCCCGCACTTCGAGTAGCGCCACGATCCCACCCCCCTTCGGTCCGGTGCCGCTGTTGGGCCGACACAGTACCGAGCGAGAGCGGCTGCGGTGCGCTTTGCGCGCGACACCAGGCGGTCCTGGGGACCTCTCCGACCCGGGCCGGGATCGAGTCGCCCTTCCCGGCCCACGGTCGGTCGTCGGTGCTTGGCGGTGTCATATGGTCGTGGGATGACAGTGACACGGCGACCCGCCGACTGGATCGACCACGCACCGCTCCAAATCGTTGCGGCTCGGTTACTGGCCGTTCCCGCCGATGCCGTGTGGGATCGGATCGTCGACCACGCGACATGGCCGGAATGGTTCACCGGTGTTCGAAGGATCACGCCCGGGTCCCCCGCCGAGGGAGTCGGCGGCACCCGCCGGGTGGAGTTGACCGGTGTCACCATCGACGAGGAGTTCACGGAGTGGGAGCCCCGACGACGGTTCGCGTTCACGGTCGTGGCCACGTCGCGGCCGTTCGTCCGGTCGCTCAACGAACGGGTCGACATCGAGGAGATCGACGAATCGTCCAGTCGGGTCACCTACACACAGGGGTGGGATCCGTTGCCGGCGGTGGGGGTCGGCCTTCGTCTGCTCCGGCGACCCGTCACGCGTCGCGTGGGCAGGGCCCTCGAGCGGCTCGGAGCACTTGCCGGGTAGGAGTTGCGATTCGGAGGTTCAGCTGTTCGCCGGCCCGATGATGCGTTGGGCGAAGGCACCGTAGACGTCGTGTGCCGCGGCCGGGTCGGTCGTCAGGGTCGGCACGATCATCCGTGTCACACCGATGGCCGCCAACTCCTCGACCGCCCTCATCGGTTCGTTCCCGGCGAGGCCCTGATGGGCCGCGGTGACCTCGATCACATCGGGATCGCGGCCCTCCTCCTGTGCGGTGGCGCGCATGATGCCGACCAGTTCGGACAGGCGTTCCGGGTCGCCCTTTCCGGGGAAGAAGCCGTCGCCCAGGCGGCCGGCCCTGCGTGCGGCGGCGTCGCTGTGACCGCCGATGACGATCGGCACCGCTCCCCGGGTCGGTGTCGGAAGACTGACGGCGGACCGCCAGGTCTGGAAGCCGTCGTCGACGTCGACCGGGTCGCCGCTCCAGAGCCTCCGCATCGCGGTGATGGCCGCGTCGGTCCTCGCGGCGCGGTCCTCGAAGGGAACGCCCAGCGCCTCGAACTCCTCTCGGAGCCAACCCACCCCGACTCCGAGGAGAACCCGTCCGCCGGACAGGCGGTCGAGGGTCGCGATCTCCTTGGCGGCGATCGCGGGATTCCGCTGGGGAGGATCAGGATGCCGGTCGCGAGCTTCAAGGTGGAGGTGACGGCCGCCGCGTAGCCCAACCACACGAGTGGGTCGGGGATGTCGACGTGCTCACCGCCGGGCATGCGGCCCGAGCGCGAATAGGGGTAGACCGAGTCGTATCCGGTCGGGACGAGAACATGCTCGACCGTCCACGCACTGTCGAAGCCCGACGCCTCGATCGCCCGGAGGCATTCGGTGGCGGTGGCCGGTTCGGCCATTGCCCCGGAGTTGGCGAACGCGATACCGAAGCGCATCGGAGCACAGTACCGGGGGCCGGCACCCCCGTCGGTGGGATCAGCCGCCCACGGCGCCGCGGGGAGCAGCGGGAGGTGCGCCAGTTTCAGGAGGGTCGGGACGTCGACCATCCGGTAGCCCTGTTTCGCGAGGCTGCTCAGCAGCATCGGCAGGGCCTCCATGGTTCGTTCGCGCGACAGGGTGGCTTCGGGCCGGCCGGCGACCATCCCACCGTCGTGTGCGAGCAGGATCGACCCAGGTCGGACCGCGGCGAGCATCCGCTCGACGCCCTGGTCCACCGGCTGGTGGTCGACGAAGTGCTCGACACAACCGGTCCAAAAGACCGTCCGGAAGCGTGACGCGCGTCGGCGAGCACCCCGACGACGTCGTCGGTGAATCCCTTGGGGGGCGGAACATCCTCGGAGGCTTCGCTCCGGCTTTGACGATCGCAGCCTGGGCGCGGTCGATCTCGGAGTCCACCTGGGCGGGGTCGAGCAACTCGAGTTCGATGTGGTCGTAGGTGTGGTTCCCGATCGAGTGCCCGGCGTCGATCACGGTCCGCAGCAGCGACGGATCCGCCGCCGCGTTCGAGCCGATGATGAAGAAGGTCGCCGTGGCGCCGAAGCCCTTGAGCATCCGGAGCACTTCGGGCGTGTAGCGCGGGTCGGGACCGTCGTCGAAGGTCAACGCGACGACCTTCTCCCGGAGGTGGACGCGAAACAGCGCGTCGGGCTGTGTGCCGCGTCGGGAGTAGGTGGTGTCGGTCTTCGCGACGGCGTCGAGATCGAGTTCGAGCCCTCCCGGGGTCCGGGTGCGGCGGCCGACCCCGAACCCGGCCGCAGCACACAGCGCGCACGCGCCGCCGACGAGACCAGCGCGGAGCAGTGACCGCCGCGCGCCCGACGCGGGGCCGTCGGTACGACCGACATCGACGCGGCGGTGTGCGGATCCGAGGTCGTTGGTGGATTCCGTCGAATCCGTCACATGGTGGGGATGTACGGAGTCGGGGACGTCCATGCCGAACTTCAGAGTACCGGCGACCGTCGGTCCTGGGATCGCGATTCGCCGAGCGAACTCGCCCCCGAGACCGGTCGGCGGTCCGCCCGGCTACCGTGCAGCGAGGCCGATCGCCCGGGGGTTTCCACATGTCGACGACTCGATCACGCGCCACCCGGATCGCGGTGGGGGCCTCCGCGGCGCTCGCGCTGCTGATCGGCTCGGCTTGTTCGACCTCACGGTCCTCGACGCGTCACCCCACCTCATCGACGGCGACCGACCGCACGACGACCGTCGCCGAGTCGCCGTCCTCGGGGGATGTGGCGTCATGGCGCAAGTTGGTCGCCCCGAACCCGTGCGGGTGCAGTGACGGGTCGCCGTTCCACTTCTGGGTGCACCGGGGTGATCCGTCCAAGGTGCTGTTCTTCCTCGACGGCGGCGGGGCGTGCTTCAGTCGGGCCACGTGTGGGCCTGATCAGCCGACCTACACGCGCAACCTCACAGGGAACACCAGCCCCACGGACTCCGGCGGCATCTTCGATCTGGAGAATCCAAAGAACCCCTTCCGCGATTTCTCCATCGTCCGAGTCCCCTACTGCACCGGCGACGTACACCTCGGCGATGCCGTCCACGACTACGGCGACGGGGTGGTGATCCGCCACCGTGGCAACGTCAACGCCGGCACGGCGCTCACCACCACCGCAGCGCTGTTCCCCGATGCCGAACAGGTCGTCGTCGCGGGGGAGAGTGCCGGTAGTGCAGGATCGCCCCTGTACGCCGGTCTCGCCCACGACGCGTTCCCCGACGCTGCGATCAGCCTCGTGGCCGACGGGTCTGCCGCATACCCGGGCACCGAGGGAATCACGCTGGCAATCGGATCACTGTGGGGGGTGACCAACGCGATCCCCACGTGGCCCGAGACTGCCGGCCGGCCCACCAGGGACTTCTCGCTCCCCGGACTGTTCGGCTACGCGAAACGGCATGACCCGACGCTGCGCGTCGCGACCATCAACCACGCGTACGACCGGACCCAGGAGGAGTTCACGCGTGCCGCCGGGTTCGGCGACACCGATCTCTTGAAGTTGATCGACGACAACATCGCGCAGATCAAGGCCGATGGCGTCACCGTCCACGACTGGGTCGCGCCCGGGCGGGCTCATACGATCATCGGCACCTCCGGCTTCTACACGGCACGCGTCAACGGGGTGGCATTGGTCGACTGGTTGGGCGATTTCGTTTCGGGCAAGGACGTCCCCGACGAGCACTGCACCGACTGTCACGCCGAATCCTGAGCGTCGGAGCGGCCCTCGACGCAGGTGCCGGTCAACGCCGTGATCCGACTGGATGGCCGGACCGCGGAAGACCTCAGGTCGGTGGACGCGACCGGTGTCCCCCATGTAGCGACGAGGGGAACGGTCCCGGCCCAGTGCCCGCCGGCCACGTCGGCGGGCTCGTCGACGGGATCGCCCGTCCGTACCTTTGCGGACGCCTCGTCGGTGGGTACGGCGACTACGAGGGTCTTCCGGAGGTCGCGGGCGCTCGGGGGTCGGCCGTCCTCCCAGTTCGCGACGACGTGGTCGGTGATGCTCCGCAGCGCTTCGCGGTGCTCGTCCGGATCGGTGACGAGACGGGCCGTTCCACGTATCACCACACTTCGGTAGTTCATCGAGTTGTGCAGGGGTGTGCGCGCGATCACCAGTCCGTCGACGATCGTCACGGTGACGCACACCTCGCGACCGTCGGCCGCGGCGAGGAGCCCGTTGGCGAGCGCGCCGTGGAGGTAGAGGACCTCCTCGCCGGCTCGGCTCGTGCCCGTGCCGTACGCCATCGGCAGGACGAGCGGTCCGTCGGGGGTGTCGACGCCCACATGTGCGATCAGGCCGTCGGCCAGGATCGACCGGATCGTCGTCGGGTCGTAGTCACCGCGGGCGGTCCCGCGTCGTAGCGCGACCCGCGGAGTGACGGGTCCCGGTGCGGTGGACCGGCGCGTGGGGGTGTCCATGAGGCCAGTGTGGTCGACGGTGGTGGTTGGTCCGACGCCGGTTTGCGACGCGATGCGTGTCGAGTCCGGTGGCCCCAGGGGTCGAGGTCGGGCCGGCCTCACACCGGCGCGGGCTGGGCGCCTCGCAGCAGCGTGCCGGGTCGCTCGCCGGTCGGTTCGTCGTGTTCTCTGACCACGACGCCGCTCTTGATCGTGGCGAGGTAGCCGCGTGCGGGTTGTACGAAGCGTCGCCCGCCGGCGGGAAGGTCGTAGACGACGCGGGGGCCGGAGCAGCCAGGTGGTCGTAGTCGATGAGGTTGAGGTCGGCAACGTAGCCCGGCGCAATCAGGCCGCGGTCGTCGAAGCCGTACAGGGCGGCGGTCCGTCGGGTCTGATGGTGCACTACTTCCTGGAGGGTCAGGCGTTCGCCGCGGTCGCGGTCGCGCGTCCAGTGTGTGAGCATGTACGTAGGCAGGCTCGCGCCGCACAGGATGCCGCAGTGGGCTCCGCCGTCGCCGAGACCCAACACGGTCATGGGATGCACGAGCATCTCGCGGAGCGCCTCGAAGTCGCCCTTCGCGTAGCCGATGAGTGGTGAGTACAGGAGACCTCTGCCGTCGTCGGCGAGCAGCAGGTCGTAGGCGACCTCCATCGGCGACCGTCGTTCTGCGGCGGCGATCGCGGCGACGGAGCGCTCGGGTGGGGGTTCGTAGTCGGGCGCCGTCGAAGGCGTAGATGCGTGCCCAGTTCGCCAACACGATCGCCATCGGGCCCATGTCCACCTCCTCGGTGAGGATCGCACGGCGCACCTCGGGTGTGCGGAGGTGGGCCACCCGCTCACCCAGCGGGAGGTGGGCGATCTCGCGGTATGCGGTGTGGAACGCGAACGGCAGCGCGGTGGACTCGAGTCCCAACAACAGCGAGGCCGGCCGGCCCGCCACCTGGGGGACGATCCTCGCGCCCTCGTCGCGGGCGGCTTCGGCCCGGTCGATCAGGTCGCGCCAGTTGTCGGGCGCGAGGGGCGACTCGAGACACGCGAACGTGACAGGACGTCCGCTGCGCGCCGCGATCTCGGTCATCCACGAGAACTCCGATGCCGGGTCGAACATGTCCGATGCGACCGACACCAGTCCGCGGCCCGTTTCGGTGAGCGCGTCCCCGATGCCGACCAACTCGTCGTGTTCGGCGATGGTTCCGGCCGCCAGTTCACCGTCCTTGGCCCGATGCAACAGGGTGCGCGTGGTGGAGAAGCCCACCGCTCCGACGGTCAAGGCCTCGGCGACGATCGCCCGCATCGACTCGATCTGTTCGGGCGTGGCGGGATCGTGCACCGCGGCGGTGTCACCCATCACGTACGCGCGCACCGCCCCGTGGGGGACGAGGGCGGCAACGTCGAGGACGCGGGGAAGGCGTTCGACCTCGTCGAGGTATTCGGGGAAGGACTCCCAGTTCCAACTCATGCCCTCGTCGAGGGCCGTGCCGGGGATGTCCTCGACACCCTCCATGAGCTGGATGAGGAACTCGCGCCGATGCGGGTCGACCGGCGCGAATCCGACGCCGCAGTTGCCCATCACGATGGTGGTGACGCCGTGCCAACCCGATGGCGACACCTCGGGATCCCACGTGACCTGGCCGTCGTAGTGGGTGTGGATGTCGACCCAACCGGGGGTGAGGAGCGCGCCGTCGGCGTCGATCTCGCGGGTTGCGGTGGCTGTGACATCGCCGACCTCGACGATGCGCTCACCGTCGACGGCGACATCGCCGTGTGTCGGCGGGCCGCCCGACCCGTCGACGATGTGGGCGTTTCGGATGACGAGATCGGCCACGTGGAGCCCCCCTCCGGCTGATGCGGTTCCGCCATGATGCCCGCGGGCAGCCCGGAGGACCCGCGGATCGACGCTATTTCGTCGTCGTGGTCGATCGTCGGGTCTCGACGGTGTCGAGCTGTGCCGCTCCCGTGAGCAGGAGGCCACCGGCGGGCGCGAGTTCGACGAACACGCCGTCGTCGCCGCAGGTCGTATCCGCGTAGAGCGCGAGGCCCCAGATGGCGCCCGCGGCGGTCGCTCCGATCGTCGTGTCGGGGCGGCGGTTCGGATCGGGTGTGATCACGGACTTCAACGCGGCGAGTGGTGACCGGTGCGCCTTCGGGGCCGCCGCGGCGAGCGCGGCGACGTCGCCGGACCCCTTCGACAGCGTCACGAGGTTCATGCCGAGCACGGCACAGTACGGTTCGACCTTCGGCGCCCCGATCATGGAGGAGACTGTGGCGAACGCCCGCAACGACGCGATTCCCTCGCTGTCGGGGCATCGGCGCATCGCGGCGGTGGCGAGCGCGTCCATCTGGTCGGCGACCCCGGTCGCGGTGAGCGCGGATGCCGCGGCGGCGAGTGCCGCCGCGTCCGGATCCTTCTCGGTGTCGAGGACTCCTGCGAGCGTCTCGATGCCCGAAGCGGCATGTGAGTAGCGCCGTGGTATCGCTTTGGATAGATCGACGAGCGTGCGGCTCGTCGAGAACGAACGGCAGAACGACGCGGGCAGGCCATCGTTGACGGAGGTGGCCTTCGTGCCCGGATCGGAGCACCCGACGGACCCCATCACCAGCAGGATCGCGACGGCTGCGAGGCGCCCAAGGCGGGTCGTGGAGGTCGGCACTGCGTCAGGCTAGGGGGTCATCGGCGGTGCGCCGGGGGCGGCAGGTCGGGCGACGGTTCAGGCGGGTCCGGCAAGCGGCACAGGAGCTGATCGAGGTCGCCGTCGTGGTCACGGTGACCGTCGAGATTGTCGTGCGGAGGTCCGGTCGTCATCGCCTCGGCTCGGGCCCGTCGCCCGTCGGAGCATCTGCAGCAACCTCTCGGGCGGTTGTGCGCCGCTGAGACCCATGCCGATCTTCTCGACCACGAAACACGGCACACCCGTCACTCCCAGGTCGCGGGCGGCGGCCTCGTCGGTCCGCACTGCCGCGACGAGCCGGTCCGAGTCCAACATGTCGGTGACCGCCTTGGAGTCGAGACCCGCTTCAGCAGCCATTTCAGCGAGCACCGCGCGGTCCGCCAGGTCGCGACCCTCGGTGAAATACGCCGCGAGGAGACCTTCGTAGAGGGCGCCCTGCAACTCGGCGCCGCCAACCTGCCGGGCGAGATGGGTCACCCGGTGCGCGTCGAGGGTGTTGGATCGCTTCGCGAAGTCGAAGCGGTAGTGCAGGCCGACACCCTCGGCTACCTCGGACACCCGGTCCATCATCGCCATGGCATGGTGACGGTCGGTGCCGTACTTGTGGGCGAGGGTGTCGGCCAGGTCGACGTGTTCGCCCACGGGCGCCCGGGGGTCGAGTTCGAAACTGCGCCAGACCACCTCGACGACCTCCTCGGACTCGGCCGTGAAGGTGGCGAGGGCGGCCTCGAGGTTGCGTTTGCCGATGTAGCACCAGGGGCAGACCAGATCGGACCAGACGTCGATGCGCACATGAGGCCCAACCGCCGAGACGTCGAGTCGATTCCCTGTGAGAGCTCCCGCTCCGTCCCACGGGCCTCCGCTACCACTCGTTTTGTCGCGCGAAACTCGCGTCCTCAGCGCGACTCTCGCGCGACAAAACGGCGGCCGAGGGAGTCAAGCATCGGGTCCCGGCGCCTTCGGCGACCGTAGCGTGGAGTTCGTGGAGGAACTGCAGGCGGGGCTGTATGAGCTGCTCGTCACCGAGGGGTTGAAGACGCGCCTGCAGAGCCTCGTCGGTGCGGTTGCCGACCAGCGGACGCTCCAGGCGGCGGAGGCACCGGATCGGATCGCATGGCATCTGAGTCGCCAGATCGAGCGGGTGCTGAACGATGTCGGCGAGGTGGATCGAGCACGTGTCGGCATCGAGGTCGCTCGGGCGCTGCTGGACCGGCTCGGTGAGATGGTCGAGGTTGACCCCTCCGATGCTCCGGCCGATCCGGCGACCGTGCTGCACGCCGTCCTCGGGCGCCTCCCCGACGGCAGCCCCGAGTCGATTGTTCAGCCGCTGATCCCGCTGCTCGACACCACCTTGCTGACCAACGCGCCGGGGGAGCCGAACCTGTGGAGCCAGCTGCGCTCCGAGATCGACTCCGCCGACCGGATAGACGTGGTGATGGCGTTCATCCGTCGCAGCGGAATCGCCCCGCTTGTCGACGCGCTTCGCCGTCACTGCGAACTCGGGCGTTCGCTTCGGGTGTTGACCACGACCTACACCGGATCGACGGAGCAGACGGCCCTCGACCGCCTCGTGGACCTCGGCGCGGACGTCCGGGTGTCCTACGACCTGAGCACGACGCGGCTGCACGCCAAGGCCTGGCTGTTCCACCGATACTCGGGTTTCTCGACCGCGTACGTCGGTTCGTCGAACCTGACACATTCGGCCCAGGTCACGGGCTTGGAGTGGAACGTACGGGCGTCTTCGGCCCGGAACCCCGACGTGCTCGGCAAGTTCGCAGCCGTGTTCGACAGCTACTGGTCCAACGGCGACTTCGTCACGTACGACGCCGAGCGGTTCGCGGAACAGCGCGGAGCCGAAGGCGCCGACTCCGGCCCGCACGTGATCCTGAGCCCGATCGAGGTCCGCCCGTTGCCGTTCCAGTTCCGGCTGCTCGAACTCATCGAGGTGTCACGACAACACGGCTACCACCGCAACCTGCTCGTGTCCGCCACCGGCACCGGCAAGACCGTAATGGCGGCGCTCGACTACGAGCGGCTCCGGTCGCAGCTGGTGCGGTCGAGGGTGTTGTTCGTTGCGCACCGTGAGGAGATCCTCGACCAGAGCCTGGCGACGTTCCGCCACACGTTGCGCGACGCATCCTTCGGCGAGAAGTGGGCCGGTGGCGCCCGCCCGACACGCTTCGACCACGTCTTCGCCTCCGTCCAGAGCCTCTACGCCAACGGGCTCGCCGACCTGCAGCCCGACCACTTCGACGTCGTCATCGTCGACGAGTTCCACCACGCCGCCGCCGCCTCGTACCAGTGGCTGCTGGACCACGTGCGCCCGGTCGAACTGCTCGGCCTCACCGCGACCCCCGAGCGCAGCGACGGCATGGAGATCCTGCACTGGTTCGACGACCGCATCGCGGCTGAGCTGCGGCTGTGGGACGCAATCGACCAGCAGTACCTCGCCCCGTTCCTGTACTTCGGGGTCCACGACGGCATTGATCTCACCGACATCCCGTGGCGACGCGGTCGGGGCTATGAGACCGAGGCGCTCACCAACCGTTACACCAGCTCCGACGCGTGGGCTCGCCTCGTCGTGAAGCAGGTCGACGAGCACGCCGACGTCACCTCGATGCGATGCCTCGGGTTCTGCGTGAGCGTCGAGCACGCCGAGTTCATGGCCCGGCACTTCAGCCACCACGGCATCCCCGCCGTCGCGATCTCGGGTGAGAGCCCACACGATGAACGAGCGGCTGCATTGCGCGATCTGGCATTGGGTGACGTGAAGGTCGTCTTCTCGGTCGACCTGTTCAACGAGGGTATCGACCTCCCGAACGTCGACACCGTGCTGATGCTCCGACCCACGGAGAGTCCGGTGCTGTTCCTGCAGCAGCTCGGCCGAGGGTTGCGCCGGGCGGAGAACAAGCCGCACTGCACCGTGCTCGACTTCGTCGGCACGCACCGGCGGGAGTTCCGTTTCGACCGCCGCTACCGCGCACTGCTGGGCGGAACGCGTCGTGACCTCGAACGCGCGGTCGAGCTGCAGTTCCCGTTCCTTCCGTCGGGCTGCAACATGCAACTCGACCGGAAGGCATCGGAGATCGTGCTCCGGAGCCTGCGCGAGGCCATCCCGTCGCGGTGGCACGCAAAGGTCGACGAGCTGCGATCACTACACCGGGAGCGGCCTGGCATCGGTCTGGCCGAGTACCTCGACGAGACCGGCCTGGATCTCACCGACGTCTACACCGGCTCGAAGAGCTGGTCGGACCTCGTCGAGGCCGCGGAATGGAGACGCTGCCCACAGGACCCAACGAAGAGCGGCTTCGACGAGCCGTCGGTCGTCTGCTGCACGTCGACGACGCCGAACGACTCACCGCCTACCGGCGCCTGTCGACCGGTCCCGCCCCTGACCTCGGAGCGGTGTCCGAGCGGGAGCGGCGTCTCGTGCAGATGCTCGTAGCATCCCTGGCCGACCAGGCGCTCACCAGGGACTCTTCGCTGCGCGACGGCGTCGACCTCGTCCGGTCGCATCCACAGGTCCTCTCCGAGCTGACCGAGACGCTTGCCGTGCTCGAGGGTCGGATCGACCACGTGCATCAACCGCTGCGCACGCATCCGGACTCACCCCTGCAGATCCACGCCCGCTACAGCCGCATCGAGATCCTGGCCGCCATGGGCCTCGGCGGTGACCGGGCCAAGATCGCCGCGTGGCAGAGCGGCGTCTATGAGGCCAGGCCTGCCAACGCCGAGATCTTCGCGTTCACTCTCGACAAGAGCAGCGGCGGGTTCCCACCGGCCACCCGTTACCGCGACTACGCGATCAGCCGGTCGCTCATCCACTGGGAGTCCCAGTCGACCACCCGCGAGGACAGCGCAACCGGCCTCCGGTACCGGAACCACGAGCGCGATGCACGGACGATCCTGCTCTTCGCCCGCGAACGCGGCGATGATCGCGCCTTCTGGTTCCTCGGGCCCGCCACCTACCGAGGTCACGTCGGCGAGAAGCCCATGGCGATCACTTGGGAACTGGACGTTCCGCTACCGGGCGATCTCTACGCAGCGTTCGCAGCCGCGGTTGCGTAGCAACTCCGCCGGAGACGAACGCGTCCTTGCCCTCGACATGGTGCCACGGCCCTGCACCCGGGCCGTTATCCACGTCGACGTCCGTGGCGAAGTCGTCGACGCCGCCGAGCTCGCCGCGGGCGATGGCGTCCTGCGACTCCTCACTCGTGGTGACGTTCGGGTGTTGATCGGACATGCGCTCCCGCTGGGGCCCCGGATCGGCACACCACCTGGAGCCCGAACTCGGATTCGAACCGAGGACCTGCTGTTTACAAGGCCGACCTGAGCCGTCCACGCCGTGTGACTGCGTGCACTGTAGCCCGAGATTCCGGGGTTTTCAGTCCACGCAGTGACGCTGCGAGCACCCCGTTCTGTTGCGGTGGTTAGCAAGGGATTAGCAACGCGGCATCGCTCCACGGCTCACCGTCCACCGCTTCGTCGATGCCCTTCGGTCCTCCAGTTTGCTGCAGATCGCCCGGAGTCTGCTCAATCGCCCCAGTCCTCCCACCAGCCGTCGTCCTGGGACAACCGATCGGCCGCGAGTTCAGGCTCAAGTGCCATCTCCTCGTGGCACTGGACGATGAAGGCGATGATGTCCGACCGCGCTCCCCGGCCGTCGTGTGTGGTCTCGCTGTAGCCGTGGTCGGGCATGTCTTCGGGCGCCACGGGGGCACGGGTTGAGAGGACGTTCCGCCAGCGGTCGAGTACCCGCTCCTCGACCTCCATGGCGTCGTAGCCGGCAGCGAATCGCCAGACCCGAAGGACCTCCCATCCGTCGACCTCGAACTGGTCCATTCGTGCGCCGGCTGTCACACCGATCTTGAGCGCTCGGTGGCGTTCGCTGCTGATGAGATAGAGGCTCGCCGGAGCTTCCGGGTCCCGTAGCGACAGCGGGTTGAACTGCCGCCACTCCCGCCTCCCTGACGAACGTTTGGGCGGCTCGGAGGAGGGCTGGCCCTGTTCGTTGCGCATCTGCGTTCGGGCCGCTCGACGGGCAGCAGCGTTCGCGGCGCGCCGTTCGGCTCTCGCGGTGCTGTCCTCCTCGAGGAAGTCGTCGAGCGCCGTGAATGCCGCTGCAGAATTGACGATCTTGTCGAGCTTGCGATGATGAGTGATCGCCTGAAGCACAGCGCTACCCGGCAGGTCACAGAGAATGGACAACTCCGGCCTCGCGAGAAAGCGTTCCTGCAATTGCTCGTCAAGCGAACCGTGTCGATTCATCCAGGCGTCGAGAACACCGGTCGCATCCACGGGATGAAGGTAGCGCCGGTGTTCTCGGTCGCGCCGGTGCGTGTGACGGCTCTCTCGGCGACGACTTCCTCGGAAAGCGTCAGCGTTCGGCGACGAGCGCAGCAAACGCTCGATCCGCGAAGCGGTGGCTCGATCGGAGCGGGCCGAGAACCCTCCCAGGGTGGCCTCGTCACGACCCGCAGCAGCCCACACCAACGCCCCGGTGTCGTGGTCGACGACCACGGTGAGGTAGCGATGGCCGCGCTTGTAGGAGATCTCGTCGATCCCGATCCGTCGCAGTCCCTCCAGGCGGTCGACCGCCGCGTCGATGTCAGCCGACACTCGCGACACGATCGCACCCACGGTCCGCCAGGCGATCCGCATCAACTCAGTGACCGCCGTCTTGGAGCACCGGGTGGCCAGCCACGCCACCGTGTCGTCGAAGTCCCGGGTGTGGCCCACCCCGTGGCGGGCCCACGGCACCTGGACCACCGTTGGACCGTGCTCCCGACATGAGACTCGTGGCGCGCCGGCCTCCAACCAGACCTGGACCGTGCCCAGATCCAGCGCCCGCCACCGTCGACGACCCTCACCGCGGTCGAACCACGGACCTCGCCGCCCGCAGCGCCCACACCGGCGAAGCACCCTTGAGCGGCCGCACCGAGACCACCACCGCTCCGACGTCCTCGTCGAACACGACCGCCTCGATGACCGTGCGCGCCAGCCCCAACACCTGTTGCCATACCCTCGCGTTTCGCACCCCGTTCTGCCCTTCGCTCCGAAGCCTTCAGACAGCCCAGAAACGTAGGAACCAGAACGGGGTGCACCCGCGGATGGGCTACTCAGCCACCCACGGATGCGTCAGGGGAGCCAGAATTGGGAGCCCGAACTCGGATTCGAACCGAGGACCTGCTGTTTACAAGACAGCTGCTCTGGCCAACTGAGCTATTCGGGCGTATTGCACCGCGGATTGTACGTGTCGCCCCGCAATACCCATGGTGGGGCGCTCAGCGGATCGCCGACGGCTGGTGAGGACGCTCGGGAGCGCGCGACGTGCCCGTGTCATTGTTGGCAGCTGCAGACCGGAACACCGGCCCGCCACCGCCGGGAACGACGGCAAGGTGCGGACACTGCTCCGAACGGCGGCCCTCGGCGTTGGAGGCCTCTCAGGCGACGTCTTCGGTGGTGGGCGTGTCGAGCGGCGGTGCGCCGAGGACCGGCGCGGCGACCGTGGGTGCTTCATCGGTACCGGTCGTGACGTTGCGCGCACCGCCGCCCGTCGCGTCGGGTTCGCGGCGCGCAGTGCCGGCGACACGGTGATCGTCGTGTCACCTCCGAACGGCGCCGGCTCGACCGCCGTCGACGGCGTGGAGCCGATCGCCGGGGCGATCCGCGTCCGGCCGCCACCCGCCGCCTTCGCCCGGTACATCGCCCAGTCGGCGGCCGCAAGTAGATCCTCCGCCAGGAGGTAGCCCTCGATGCTCGATGCCACCCCGGCGCTCACCGAACAGCCGATGGTCATACCGTGGCCCTCGAGCGCCAGTCCGGCCACCGCGTCCACCAACCGTTGCGCCACCAGGAAACCTCCGGTCGCTGTCGTCGACGGCAACATCAGCGCGAACTCGTCGCCACCGATCCGGGCGACGCAATCCGACGTCCGTGACAGTCCGACCATCGCGTCGGCCACTCCGACGATGAACACGTCACCCGCCGAGTGGCCGAGTGAGTCGTTGACGCGCTTCAGGCCGTCGAGGTCGACGAGCACGACCGTGACCGGATAGTCGGGGTGCCTTGCCGCCACGGCCAGCTGGCGTGTCAGCGCCTGTTCGAATGCCCGCCGGTTCATCACGCCCGTCTGGCCGTCGGTCAACGCGAGCTTCTCGAGCTGGTCCTCGAGGCGGAGGCGGTCCTCGAACTCATGATGTGAGGTGATCGCCATCCAGATCAGCTGGCCGACGAGCAGCACACACGTCAGACCGCTCACCAGGTAGAGCGCGTCGGTCCCGTCGATCACGTCGCGATCCGCGAGCGCGCCGGCGATCGCGGTGGCGGTGAGCACGGTGATCACCGCGGCGGGCACCATCGTGCGCAGGAGACGACCGCCCGGCCCTTCCGAGCGGAGGAGGTCGCCGAGCGGACCGCTCGGCAGCGACAGCATCGCTCCGAACAGCAGCGACAGCATGACGAACGCCACCGGCGCCATCCCGGTAGCGTCTCGGATCCCCGCGAGGTAGTTGACCCCGAGGATCAGGCCCATCCCCGCCTGGTAGATGAGGAACGCCGACGCGCACGCGGCGATCGAGCGGCCGATCCTCGCCGAGCGTCGGTCGACCGTGCACGACAGCACCCACGCGCTGAGCACCATCAGTGTCACGGCGCTGTGTGGCGAGGGTCGCGTGCTGAGGTCGCCGTGGCCGAACATCGCCGCGAACCAGTGGTCGATCCCCAGGTCGACGGCCGCGACGTACTCCACGAGGGTGGCGATGGACAGCAGACCCACGGCACACGTGGCGGTTCGGACCGCCCGCAACGTCGCGCGGGACGGAGGTCCTGGAGTCGGGTCACGCAGAACGCGAGCACGACGAGGGAGACCGCGGTGTTGGGAGCGACGGGCGTTTCGAACAGCCGGCCGGTCCGGAGGCCGACCACCGAGGTGGCCCAGCCGACGAGGGTCGCCGTGGCGATCACCAGCACCGCCCACGAGAAGATCGTGGTCATGCGCCGCACGGCGTGACTGATGGCGGGAAGCGTGGCAGGGCTCATGGGGAACCTCGGCGTGGGTCGGAGTGACCACCGTCGATGATCCAATCGGCCGACTCGACGCGGAAATGAGCGGTCGCGACGGGTTCGGCGACCCGCGCTCAGCCGTCGATTCGCAGCACCGTCCGTTCGATGACGGCCAGTTGCTCGGGGGTCTCCGGTGCATGCCGGTCGGCCTTGCAGGTCGCGTCTCGCAACGATGCGATCTCGAGTCGGATCTGCTCGAAGGACCGCCCACGATGTGCGAGGTAGGAGCCCACCACGGTGCCGGTTCGCCCGACCCCGCCCCAGCAGTGGACGTAGGCCGGACCGCTGCGTTGGTCGTCGAGGATCGTCGCGATCCGGTCATAGGTGGTCTCGTCGGCGGCGACCCCGAAATCGGGGATGGGAAAGGGGAGGTGCGCGAGTTCGACTCCCCGGGCACCGGAGATCTCGTCGAGGATCGACGCGTAGGGCGCCAGGTGGTCCTCGGGTGTCGTCAGGTCGACGAAGCGCCGAATTCCGGCATCCACCAGCAGGTCGAGTCGTTCCCGGGCGCGCGCCGGGTCGGGGTCACCGGGGTACTCCCGGCCAGCACCCGTCCCGGCCGGACCCACCAGGCATGGAGGAAGTAGTCGTGCGACCACCGATGGGGCACCTCGCCACCGCCGAGGGCGAACAGCCGGTCGGCGAGTTCGACGACGCGCGGCGCCAACGTCACCTCGCGCCATTCCCGGGGAATCCCGGTCGAACCCCAGCGTGCTCCGGCGAGCTGGCCGGCGATCGCCGCGGTCGTGTCGGCGTCGTCGCCCAGGTTGGCCGCTCTCAGCACCGCACTGCGGAAGTCGTCGGCCCCCGCAACCGCCCAGCACGCCGCTTCGAGAGCGTCGACCGAGTAGCCGGAGCCTCGGATGTCGGGCGGCTCACGCTCGAGATACGAGCCGGCGGCGACCCGCTCGACCTCGGGATGCATCGGGGTCGGCCAGCGTCGTCCCCGGGCGAACACCGCCTTCGGCGCTCGGCCGTCGATCAATTCGGCCGTCATCGTCGCGAGGACACGGCACGCGTGGGACGGGCGTTCGGCGGGATGGGTGGTCCGCGAGCTCGCCTCGGCGCGCTCGGCGGCCACCTCGGGGTCGGCGGCGTAGCGGATCGACACCGGTGCGAGGCGCATCAGCGAGCCGTTGGCCGCGGCCTCCTGGTCGACCGTCGCGTCGGTGACCGACCCGTCGCGCTCGAAGCGTTCGATCGCGCGTCGGGTCGTACCGCCGATGTCGAAGCACGCCCCGGTGGAGGACAGGACACCGTCGCGATACCAGGCCGCGTAGCGGCGGAGTTGGTCGGCAGGGTCGTCGCGTCGGGTGTCCACCAGGGACTCCGCGAGGCACAACGCCATCGAGGTGTCATCGGTCCACTGGCCGGCCTCCAGGCCGAAGGGGCCTCCGCCGACCATGTCGTCGATTGGCTCGAACGTGCCGGGGCTCCGGAACTCGAGCGTCGTGCCGACGGCGTCGCCCACCGCGAGACCGAGCAACGCCCCGCGTGCCCGGTCCGTCGAGTTGTCGATGGCAACCATCGAATGACGATAGGCAGCCGACCGATCGGCCTCAAGAACGATGCCGGCCGACGTGAAGGTGCGAAGCTGTGCGCTGTGAGCGACCCGCGACCCCCGTCGATCGACCTGGCCGATTTCGACGCGCGTCGGTGTGCTGGGCGACCGGATCGCCGAGGCGCGCCACCGCGATCGAGACCGCGGTCGACACCCACCTCACCCTGTGCGCTCCGCACGGTTGGCATCCCGTCGTGGCCAACTTCTCGCCCAGCGGCCAGACCCTGCTGCGAGTGCGGTTCGCGCACCTCACCACCTCGCGGGCGAACAACGTCGCCAAGGTGCTCCTCGAACGGGGCTGGTCCCTCGACGAGGACGGTGACGGCTCCTCCCATCGGATGCGGGCCGGTACCGACGCGACCGACATCGCGTTCGAGATGCTTGCCGTCGCCACGGCGTCGGGTGCGCCCGCCGACGAGCGGACCTTGCACGGCGGACCCTGACGCTCCGGAGCGCACTACTGTTCGCCCGTGCCTCCGACCTCGCGGCAGCGGCCGACCGATGCGACCGACACCCCCGACAACACGAAGATCCTCGGTGTGCTCCTGACCGTGGTGGCGGTCGGAGTCGCGATGCTGTTGTTCGCGGTCGGCGGAGGCGGCACCTCGGACCCCAATGCGGGGAAGACGGCCGCGGAGGTCGCCCGCGACTCGGCCACGACGACGACCACCTCGACGACCGTCCCGCCGACGACCCCGGTCGCCCAGCTCTCGGTGGTCATCGCCAACGGATCGGGTGCGAAGGGTCGCGCGCGGACCATCGCCGACAAGCTCAAGACGCTGGGGTACACGACGATCGAAGCCGTCGACGGCAACAAGACCGACACCACCGTCGTGTACGCCGCCGCCGGTGCCGACGGAGACGCCGCCGCGTTGGCGTTGCGCATGGGCCTCGACCCCGGCCAGATCCAGGCCATGCCGTCGCCGCAGCCATTGAAGACCCAGTTCCCCACGGCGAAGGTCGTGGTCCTGGTAGGGCCCGACTTCGACCCGGCGACCCGCACGATCAAGTGATCGGCCGCGACGACGGGGACCGTCACCGTCGGGTTCGCACACGCCCCAACCTCTGAGTTCGGTGCGCATCCTCGCCGCGCCCGACAAGTTCCGCGGCACCATGACTGCAGATCAGGCGGCGACCGCTATCGCCGCGGCCGGCGCCGCGTTGGGTGCCGAGGTCGTCCGCTGTCCACTCAGCGACGGAGGTGAGGGCTTCCTCGACGTCCTCGGCGGTGCCAACCGATCGACGGTCGTCACCGGGCCGCTCGGTGACCCCGTTCCTGCGGGTTGGCGGCTGGACGGACGGCTCGGGGTGGTCGAGATGGCCCGCGTCGGGGCTGGGCCTCCTCGGCGAGCGCACCAACGACCCCGTCGCTGCGTCCACGATCGGCACCGGCGAACTGATCCATGCGGCCCTCGGCGCCGGCGCGCCGCGGATCCTCGTCGGCGTCGGTGGCTCGGCCTCCACCGACGGCGGCCTCGGCGCGCTCGATGCACTGGGTGCCGTCGGGCTCGGATCGTTCGGCCGATGTGAGGTGGAGGTGGCATGTGACGTGCGGACGCGATTCCTGGACGCGGCCGACGAGTTCGCTCCCCAGAAGGGTGCGACACCGGCACAGACGAAGCTGCTTCGACGTCGCCTCCGGGCGCTGCACGTCACCTACCTGGAGCGGTTCGGCGTGGACGTCTCGGCCATGCCGGGGTCGGGCGCTGCGGGAGGGCTCGCCGGAGGACTGGCTGCGGCGGGCGCGGATCTGGCCTCTGGTTTCGAGGTGGTGGCGGCCGAGGCCGATTTCGACGCCCACCTCGACGATGCGGACCTCGTGGTCACGGGCGAGGGCCTGCTCGACGACGCATCGTTCGACGGCAAGGTCGTCGGCAGCGTGATCGAACGCGCCCGACAGGTGGGCGTGCCGGTCCTGGTCGTGGTCGGCGCCCGATGCGACCACGACGCCATGGCACTCGTCGAGGCCGCCGAGGACGTGCAGGTGGTGGAGTTGGTCGAGTCGTACGGGGCCGAGCGGGCCCATCGGGAAGCGGCCGCGTTGATCGGCGATGCCGTCACGATGGCACTCCGCTCCCGATGACCGACCGCTGCCCGCGCGGTGCGGACCCCGACGACGGGCCGCGAGCGGCGGTGCGGGACACCGGACGGCCCGACGGCACGGCGTCGTAGCATTCGCCCCGATGACCTCACCCTGGAACTCGATGCGACCGGCCAGGCCGAGGCCGTCCGGCGTGGTGACCTGTCCGCCGTCGAACTCGTACAGGCCTCGATCGACGCCGCCGAAGGGCTCAACGCCGATCTCAATGCGATCATCCATCCCCGCTACGAACGCGCGCTCGCCGAGGCCTCCGCGGTCGACCCTTCGGCCCCGTTCGCCGGAGTGCCCATCGTGTTGAAGGACCTCGACGGTACGCTCGCCGGCGAGCCCTACCACGCCGGCTCGGTTCACCTCCGCGACGCGCAGTACGTCGCGGACGAGACGTCGTGGCTGTTCGAGCGGTTCAAGGCCGCCGGGTTCATCGTCATCGGCAAGACGAACACACCCGAGCTCGGCCTCGTTCCGACGACCGAGCCCGCCGCATTCGGCGCGTCCCCGCAACCCCTGGGATCTGTCGCGCTCGACGGGTGGATCCTCGGGAGGGTCCGCGGCCGCGGTCGCGGCGGGCATCGTCGCGGTGGGCCATGCCGGGGACGGTGGCGGGTCGATTCGGATCCCCGCGTCGGAATGCGGGCTCGTGGGCCTCAAGCCGACTCGCGGGAGGGTCTCGCTCGGCCCGGTCGAGACCGAGGAGTGGGGTGGCCTGGTCACCCGTCTCGCCGTCACCAGAACAGTGCGCGACACAGCGGCCGTGTTCGACGCCGTCGCCGGCCCGGGTCGCGGTGACCCCTACGTCGCCCCCGCCCTCGGGTCGAGCCTCTCCGACGCCCTCTGCGGACCGGTCGACCCGCTGCGCATCGGATTCACCACCGCGGCCCCGGGTGGAACCGCAACCGATCCCCTGTGCGCCGAGGCCGTCGCGGCGGCGGCAGCAGCGTTGTCGGAACTGGGCCATCACGTCACGGCCGCGACGCCGGGAGCGCTCGCCGACGACGCCTTCTACGCCGAGATGAGCGGGGCATTCCTCACCACCTTCCCGGTATGGGTCGCCGGAGGGGTCGACGATCTGTCACGCCGCGCCGGCACTCCAGTGACCGCCGACACGGTCGAACCGCTGACCTGGGTGCTCTCGCAAGGTGGACGCGACGTCGATGCGGTGGGTTTCGCCGGCGCTCTCGCCACCTTGCGCCGGCTGTCGCGGGAGGTCCAACGGTGGTGGGGCGACTTCGACGTGCTGGTCACCGCGACGGTGCCGGAGCCCCCGCCGACGCTCGGTCAGTTCGCCGCCACGGCCGACGATCCGTTCACCGGCATGTTCCGGGCGACGTCGATCGTGGCGAACACCATGCCGTTCAATATCACCGGCCAACCCGCGGTCTCCCTGCCCCTGGCGCTCACCCCCGACGGCCTACCGGTCGGGGTGCAACTCGTGGGGGCCTTCGGTCGTGAGGACCACCTCGTCGCGCTGGCGTCGCAACTCGAGTCGGCGATGCCGTGGGCAGGTCGTCGTCCGGCCCACCGGGTAGGGACCCGTGCCTGAGGCCAAGGCACGGGCGGGAGCGTCTCCGGCCGAGCCCGAGACCGCCTTCCTCCGCGTCGCCGGGTGCCGTCATCGTGTGGACGAGCCGTGGATCATGGGCATCGTCAACGCGACGCCGGACTCGTTCAGCGACCTCGGGTCCGGCACGGTCGCCGAACGAGTGGCATCCGCAGTGGGTCACGTCGCCGACGGCGCGCGTCATCGACATCGGTGGTCAGTCGGGGATCACCGGCGTTCCGGAGATCACTCCGGCCGAGGAGATCGGGCGGGTGGCTCCGCGCCTCCACCGTGTTTTTTGCCCCCCTCCCCGCTCCGCCCCCCCCCCCCGCCCCCCCCCCCGCCCCCCCCTGGCCCCGCCCGACACCTACAAACCCGCCGTCGTGTCGGCGGTGCTCGAGGCCGGTGCCGACCTCATCAACGACGTGAGCGGTCTTCTCTATCCCGAGGTCGCGGAACAGTGCGCGTCGGCCGGCGCCGGGCTCGTGATCATGCACAACCGGTCGCGGCCCAAACAGCGCCTGACCGACCCGTTCCTGTACGACGACGTGGTGGACGACGTCGTGGCCTTCCTCACCGAACGGATGCAACAGGCGGTCGACCTCGGCGTGGACGAGGAGTCCGTGGTGCTGGACCCGGGACCGGACTTCGCCAAGACCCCGGCGCAGACCGTCGAGGTCCTACGGCACTTGGACCGGGTTATGGCACTCGGCCGCCCGGTGCTGTTGGCCCTGTCGCGCAAGGACTTCATCGGAGCGCTGACCCTTCGTGGCCCGCGGGATCGCCTCGCCGGGACGCTCGCCGCCATCGGCGCGGCCATAGAGCATCGGTCAGTGATCCTGCGCGTGCACGACGTCGCCGACGTGGCGGACTTCCTCCGGGTGCACCGGGTGCTCACCGGTGACGAGCAGGTCGATCCGGGCCTGACCCTGCCGGTCGAACTGAGGCGGCATCGTCGGTCCTGACCTGGTGCCGATCGGTATCGGTGGGGTGCTCCATCGTCGACCACGGCGGTCGTTCGACCACGATGTCGCTGGCCAGGCGCCGGGTCGTCCCGTCGAAACACGGTCGGACCGGTGCCCTCCACGGCGGAAGGTCGACGCCGACGCGGTCGAGCAGCGCGTAGGCCACCTGTTGGGCCATCGGGGCGAGTTCGGCCTCGGCCTTCTCCGAGTTGACCAGGTCGCCCAGCAATGCCTGACCGATGCGGTCGAGCCCCCGGTCCCGGGCGACATCGATCAACATGGCGATCTCGATCCCGAAACCCGTGACGAACGGCAGGTCGACCATCAGTGAGCGGCGGATGGCTATCTGGCCACCGAGCGGCTGGTAGATGTGGGTGAGTTCGGGGCACAGCAGGGTGATGAGTGGTCGGGCGACCAGTTCGGTCACTCGCCCACCGTCGAACTCGCGGGGATCGCCGCGGTCGGTGACCCGGTGGAACAAGCCCTTCACGAAGTCGACCTCGTCGCCGAAGACCAGTGGCGAGGCGAGCGACACCACCATCGACTCCGAGACGTTGGCCAGGTCGGCGTCGAGGTACACCACCACCTCGGCGTCGATGACGTCGTTCGCGCGCCACATCGAGTCGCCCTTGCCGAGGACCGGCCCGAGCGCCGGGAGGACCAACGGCGCATGGACGACCGCCGCTCCCTGGATGCCACCGACGATCGCGGCGGCGGTCGCCGCCGTGTCGTCGCCGGAGCCGCCGTCGATCACGAGCAACTGGTCGAGGAGGCCATCGGCCGCGAGTGGGGCGATCGCGTCGAGCGTCCGGGCGATGCCGACGGGATCCTCGAACACGGGGATGCACAGCGCGACCGAGCGCGGCCGTCGGCGAAGGTGCTCGCGATCGTCGACCCGGTCGAAGTGGCGCTGGCCCATCGGGCCACGGTAGGGCGAGAACGCCGACGCGCCGATCGGGCACGGGAACAAGCGCCCCGTCGTTGGCTGTTGCACCGTTCCGGTGCTCTACGATCCGCATCGGTGCGGACCGGCCGGGTCACCCGAGCGTCGTCCACGACATCACGCCCTTCACACAAGGAAAGCCTCCGATATGAGCGTTGCCGTCCGAATCCCGACCACCCTCCGCGGCCTCACCGGTGGTGCCAACCTGGTGAACGTCGAGGGTGCGACCGTCCGTGAGGTGTTGGGAGCGCTCGAGGCGGCGCATCCGGGTTTCGCCCCGCGGCTGTTCGACGCCGACGGCGGGATCGCCCGATTCATGAACGTGTTCGTGTCCGACGAGGACGTCCGTTTCATGGATGGCCTGGACACGGTCGTACCCGACGGTGCCGAGGTCGCCCTCATGCCCGCCGTCGCGGGCGGCGTGGCCTGAGTCACTCCGCGAACCCGACATTTCGTGTCGCGCGGTACGAGCCGCTGACGCGTCGCCCCTCTTAGCACTCGCCGTGAGAGAGTGCTAAAACGTCAGCACTCACACCGGTCGAGTGCCAACCTGCTCCGCGGTCATTCCACGGAAGGGTCCACCCGGCCGACCCGCAACGATCACCCCCCAGAGGTCAACGGTCATGGCAAAGCAGATCACCTTCGACGACGAGGCTCGGCGCAAGCTCGAGTCCGGCATGAACCAACTCGCGGACGCGGTGCGCGTCACCCTCGGGCCCAAGGGTCGCAACGTCGTACTCGCCAAGAAGTGGGGCGCGCCGACCATCACCAACGACGGTGTGTCGATTGCCAAGGAGATCGAGCTCGAGGACCCCTACGAGAACATCGGTGCGGCTCTGGTCAAGGAGGTCGCCAAGAAGACCGACGACGTCGCCGGTGACGGCACCACCACCGCCACCGTGCTCGCCTGGTCCATGGTGCGCGAGGGGCTGAAGAACCTCGCCGCCGGTGCCAATCCCATGTCGATCAAGCGCGGAATCGAGGCAGCGGTCGCCGCCGCCGTGGAGAAGATCGGCGAACTCTCCATCGAGGTCGAGAACAAGGAGCAGATCGCCCAGGTGGCGGCGATCTCCGCTGCGGACCGCGAGATCGGCGAGAAGATCTCCGAGGCCATCGACAAGGTCGGCAAGGATGGCGTCATCACCGTCGAGGAGTCCAACACCTTCGGGATGGAGCTCGACTTCGTCGAGGGCATGCGCTTCGACAAGGGCTACATCGCCCCCTACATGGTCACCGACCCTGACCGCATGGAGGCGGTCCTCGACAAGCCCTACCTGCTGTTCGTCTCCTCGAAGATCACCGCGGTGCGCGACCTCGTACCCGTGCTCGAGAAGGTGATGCAGACCGGCAAGCCGCTGCTCATCGTCGCCGAGGACGTGGAGGGCGAGGCGCTCGCCACGCTCGTCGTCAACAAGATCCGCGGCACGTTCAACTCGGTGGCGGTCAAAGCTCCCGGCTTCGGGGAACGCCGCAAGGCGATGCTGGCCGACATGGCGATCCTCACCGGTGGTCAGGTCATCAGCGAGGAGGTGGGCCTCAAGCTCGACGGGGTCGACCTGTCGCTGCTCGGCCAGGCCGATCGGGTCGTCGTCACGAAGGACGAGACCACCGTCATCTCCGGTGCGGGCAGCAAGGACGACATCGAGGGCCGGGTCGCCCAGATCAAGATGGAGATCGAGAACACCGACTCCGACTACGACCGCGAGAAGCTCCAGGAGCGCCTTGCGAAGCTGTCCGGCGGTGTCGCCGTCCTCAAGGTCGGTGCCGCCACCGAGGTGGAGCTCAAGGAGAAGAAG
Source organism: Microthrixaceae bacterium (assembly GCA_041394325.1). Lineage (GTDB taxonomy): Bacteria > Actinomycetota > Acidimicrobiia > Acidimicrobiales > Microtrichaceae > JAWKIJ01. The sequence goes on along the minus strand of JAWKIJ010000001.1, from coordinate 763,236 downwards.
CACCGCATCGAGGATGCCGTCTCCACCACCAAGGCGGCCATCGAGGAGGGTGTCGTCACCGGTGGCGGTACCACGTTGCTTCGGGCACAGGAGGCGGTGAACGCGGTGGTCGACCAGCTCGAGGGTGATGAGGCCACCGGAGCGCGCATCATCGCGAAGGCGCTGGAGGCTCCGCTCAAGCAGATCGCCGAGAACGCCGGCCTGGACGGGGGAGTGGTGACCAACGAGGTCCGCTCCCTCAAGAAGGCCGGTGAGGGCCTCAACGCCGCGACGGGCGAGTACGTCGACCTGGTGAAGGCGGGCATCATCGATGCCGCCAAGGTGACGCGCTCGGGTCTGCAGAACGCAGCGTCGATCGCCGCGTTGTTCCTCACCACCGAGGCCGTCATCTCCGACGCCCCCGAGCCGGCTGCGGCCGGAGCGGGTGGAATGGGTGACATGGACTACTGATCCCGGTTCGCCGATTCGTCCGGGTGGGCCCCCGCCACGAGGTGGGGGCCCACCCGCGTCCGCGCTCGACCCGACCGTTCGGGAGCCGTCGTCGACGGGCGCCCTACCCTCTGGTGATGCGTCGCGGACGAACCCAACGGCGGATGGTGCGCCGGGTTCGACCGGATGGCGCGACGCGTGCACCGGACGAACTGCTCGTCGAGGAGCCGATGGAGATCCGCCTCGACGACAATCCGGTCACGACCACGATGCGAACCCCGGGCCACGACTTCGAACTGGCGGCGGGCTTCTGTCACAGCGAAGGGCTCCTGGCCGGCGCCGCGATCGTCCGGATCCGCTACTGCGGCGCCGGCGCGGCGGTCGACTCGGAGTTCAACGTCGTGTCGGTCGAGACCGGCGGCTGGGCTCCCGAACCGATCCCGCGGCTGGGGACCACGTCGTCGTCGTGCGGTTTGTGCGGGACGACCGCGATCGAGCGCCTGACCGAACGACTGGATCCACTCCAACCCGTCGCCCCGAGCGCGGCGACCGTGCTCGGCATCGCGGCCGAGGTCCGCGCCGCACAGGAACTGTTCGGCCTCACCGGGTCCTCACACGGTGCCGCGAGCTTCGACGTGCGGTCCGGGGCTCTGGGGGTCGTCCGCGAGGACATCGGCCGCCACAACGCCGTCGACAAGGTGATCGGTCGCCTGCTCCTCGACGGCGACCTGCCCGCGATGACGGCCGGCCCCGCTTCCCGCGGGTTGTGGATCTCGGGGCGGGCGAGCCTGGAGATGGTGGTCAAGGCATGGGCCGGCGGGTTCGCCGCCCTCGTGTCGGTCAGCGCGCCGAGCTCCCTCGCGGTCGAGGTCGCCGAGACGGCCGGGCTCGCGCTCTTCGGGTTCACGCGCGGCGACACGACGACGATCTACCACGATCCCCTCGCGCCATGACCGACGGTCGGCGACGCGTAGCCTGCGTACATGCTGCCCTCCCGACCACAGATCGGCCTCGCCGTCGGTCACCTCTTCTGGACCACCGCCGAACTGACCGATGCCGCGGAGGCCCGGAGCGCCATCGCCGAGGTGCGCGATCAGGGTGATCAGGTGGTGTGCGCGGCGATGCTGGGCCACAAGGCCGACTTGTGCACGATGGTCCTGGCGGCCGACCAGTGGACGATACGGCGATTCCAGACGGCCATGACCTCGGCCGGTTTCGTCCTCGCGGACAGCTACCTCTCCCTGACCGAGTCCTCCGAGTACGCGGCCGGCCTCCCGGAGGAGATGAAGCAGGCACGCCTCTACCCGCAGCTTCCTCCGGAGGGTAAGCCGGCATTCTGCTTCTACCCCATGTCGAAGCGGCGCAACCCCGACGCGAACTGGTTCACCCTCGACTTCGAGGCCCGCAAGAGCCTCATGTACGAGCACGGGACCTCGGGACGGAAGTTCGCCGGGCGGGTCCTCCAGGTGGTGACGGGGTCGACGGGAATCGACGACTACGAGTGGGGTGTCACCCTGTTCTGTGAGCATCCCGACGACATGAAGGACGTCGTCTACACGCTCCGCTACGACGAGGCCAGCGCGCGATACGGCGAGTTCGGCACCTTCTATGTGGGGATGGTCGCGTCCGACGACGAGGTTTGGGCCGCGCTCGGCCTCGGCGGCTGAGCACCGACCCGAGGACCACCACGTCGCCGGATGTCGGGCTCAGCGGATCGTCGACTCGAGCGAGGTAACCGACGCCGACGGGGTCAACACGATGCTCGGGGCACCCGACGACGGCCCTCGGTGCCGGAGGGCCGCGATCAACGGACCTGCAACGCCCGGCTCGGCCACCACGAGGATCGAATCCGGTTGAAGGCCCAGGATCCGCGTTGCGTCGGTGTCGCGCGTCGCGGCGGACGTGACGTGCTCGGTCTTGAGTACGGCGACGCCGTCGACCTCGAGGCGTTGAGGAAGCACACCCTCCATCGGGGCGTCGGGTGACCCGGACTGCACCACGACCACGACCCGGGTCCGACCCGCGTCGGCAACGCTGTCGGCCACCACCTTTGCCGCGAGCATCGCCGAAGGGGCGGTTCGGAAGAAGAGGCCGCGGTCGGCCGCCCCGGTCCAGCGCGGATCGGTGTCGAGCGGGGAGATCATCACGACCCCCGAGTTGACGAGCGGGTCGAAGGCCGCTTCGGTCACCGATGCATCCGAACCGCCGATCACGACGTCGGCGCCCTCTGCGACCAGTCGCACGGCACCTGCCGTCACGTCGTCCGCCGTTCCCGTCCCCGCTGCGTCCGCGAGCAGCCGGATCGGCTCGCCGAGCACCCCGCCGCGGTGGTTGATCTCGGTCACGGCGGCACGCACCCCGCGAGTGCACCGGCGGCGGCCGAATCCTTGCCGCCGGGTTGGCGGGGGAGCAACGTACCGATCGTGAGGCGGCCGTCCGCCGGCGGACCGAACAGGGGGTCGGCCGTCACGGCGGGAGGAGCATCCTTGGGCGTCTCCGACACGGCGAGTGTGTACGCGGTCGTCAGGCGATTGCCGAGACCGTCGTAGACGACCTGCTCGAACGCCCCGACCGAGACATCGCCGTCGGCGGTCATGTCGAGATCGCCGCTGACGCCGTCGTAGTTGAAGTCGCCGGTCATCAGCGCCGCCTTCCGGCAGGTGCGGAACGTCGAGCACGGCGGCCCGGTCACCGTCGACTCCACGACGTTCGATGCGATCCGCCCCGGAGCGTCGCTACGGGCCGTGTCGGCGGCGAGCGCGACGGTCACGACCGCGTCGTAGGCGCGGGCCGCTGCCATCTGATCGCCGACGCCGGGGGCGGCCTCGGCGATCGCGTCACGGAACCACGTCGGCAACTCGATTCCGTCGTCCACGCCCAACACCCCCGACAGCACGCTGTTGCCGGGGGTCAACGCCGCGGGATCGGCCAGGGCGGAGGTGCCGGGCGGACCGGGTGCAACTCCCACCGTCCGATCGGTCGTGCAGCCGACGACGAGGCTCGTGCACAGGACCACCACGGCGGCACTCGCAGCGGAATGCAGCCTCGTCCGCCGGCCCGATGCCATGGCCCGACACTCTACGGGCCTCCTGCGCTGCACCGGTCCCGGCCCGTCCCTGTCGAGCCGCCGACGAGGAGGTGCTCACACCGACGCACCACGAGCGGCTCACCACTAGGGTGCGGGCGATGCCCGAACCCGAACCGTCCGACACGAGCCCTGCCGTGACCGACCGATCCGTCGACGCGGTCACGTCCGCGTCGTCGGCGACCAAGCTCGTCGGGATCTCGTTTCCCGACGTGTTCCGCCCAGGAGTTCCTCACCGCGGCGCTGGGCCTCGCGTCGCGCCAGCAGATCACCATCGAGGATGCCGTCACCGTCGTGAAGGACGAGCAGGGCAAGACGACCGTGCACGAGACCAAGGACCTCGCACCGATGCCGACGGCGATGTCGGGGGCACTGTGGGCCGGGCTGTTCGGCCTTCTCCTCGGGGGTCCGGTCGGCTGGGTCGCCGGGATGGCGGTCGGGGCGGGGGCGGGACTGGCCACCGCCAAGGTGGTGGACCTCGGCCTGGCGGACGAGTGGGTCGACTGGTTCAAAGCCGTCGTGAAGCCGGGCACCGCCACGGTCGCGCTCCTTGCCAAGGAGGTCGACCGTGAGGCGCTCGTCGCCGAGGTCGGTCGCTTCTCCGGAGCCGAGCTCGTCTACACCAACCTCGACGCCGCGACGATGCAGCGGATGACCGACGTGCTCCGGCACGGCGGGTGACGCCGTCGGCCGATCCCACCGATCCGGTGGCGGACCCCGGTCCCGGGGCGAGTACCCCCGACGCGATGCTCCGAGCCGCGTCGGACAACCTGATCGAGGTGGTGGAGCGCGTGCTCGACCGGTGGGCGCGCTGGTCGGTCGGCCGGCGGGTCGAGATCACCGAGGAGCTCGCGCCCCGGGTCGACGAGGTTGCCATCCGATGCCGGGACGAGACGGTGGAGCGGCTCCGGACGTTGTTGGCCGAACCGGTCGAGGCGCAGCGGACCACGCCGCTCGACGTGTTGCGCGACGCGTGCCGCTATCCCACGTCGTTGTTGAGGTCGCTCGGCGTCACGGAGGTGCCCCGCGACCCGTTCGACCGCGAGCACCGGCCCGAGGACCGATACGACCTCGCGATCGGGACGTGGTCCGACCTGGGGGAGGAGATGGCGGAACGCGGCCTCGAATGGGGTGCCGCGAAGGCGTTCGCGGTCCTTCGAGCGCGAACGCCGGAGTAGTTCGATCATCGCCTCGCCGGTGCACCGCTAGCGTCGCGCCGTGCCCGTGGAGCTGGTGAGAGCGGACCTCCTGGAGGACCGGGGCCTTCGCGGCCGCGCGTTCGTCGAGCGCTACACCCAACGGATCGATGAGTGGCTGGTCGGTCTTTTCGAGGAGGCGCTCGGCGGCGTCGGCGGCGTGGCCCTCGTCGCGACCGGTGGACACGGTCGCCGTGAGCTGGCGCCCCAGAGCGACCTCGACCTGCTGCTGTTGCACTCCGGGACCCTCGACCTCGAGCGGTCCGAACGCCTGTGGTACCCGATGTGGGACGCCCGTCTCAAGGTCGGCCACAGCACCCGGACCGTCCGTGAAACCCTTTCGCTGGCCGCCGACGACCTCGCTACGGCCACGGCACTGTTGAGCGCCCGCCACCTCGTCGGTGACGATCGGCTCACGGAGCACCTTGCCGAGGCGGCGGGCGCGCAGTGGCGTCGCCAGCATCGGATGATGCTGGCCCAGCTCTGCGAGGCGGTGGCGCAACGGCACGCGGCCGGTGGCGACGCGGCCGCCGCGCTCGAACCCGAGCTGAAGGAGGGTCGCGGCGGGTTGCGTGATGTGCACGCCCTCCGCTGGATGCGGGCGGCGCGACTCGATCTCGACGTCACCGATCCGGACGAGTTGGCCTATCCCTATGACGTGCTCCTTCAGGCGCGGGTCGAGTTGCACCGCATCACCGGCCGTCCCGGTGACACCCTCCGTCTCCAGGACCAGGTCGAAGTCGCCGAGCGGCTCGACTACTTCAGCGCCGACGAGTTGATGACTGATCTGGTCACCGCGGCTCGACAGATCGCCTGGGCGTCGGACGACGCGTGGAGCGTGCTCGCCGCCAGCGAACGACCGCCGCTGCTTCGCCGCGGTGCCAAGCCGCTCGAACTCGACGGTGGCATCGTCGTCGAGACACGCAGGGTACGAATCGACCCGTCCGGCATCGACGACCACTCCGTGCTGCGCTGCGCAGTCGCCGCGGCGTCGCATCAGGCGCGAATCGAACCGGCGACACTCCGTGTGCTGGGCGACGCGCCGGCCCTTCCCGCGCCCTGGCCCGACGATGCCCGAGCGCTGTTCATCGAATTGTTGGCGACCGGCCATGCGGCCATCCCGGTGATCGAGTCGCTCGATCTGGCCGAGTTGTGGGTGCCGCTGATCCCGGAGTGGGCGCCCAACCGGTCCCGCCCGCAGGCGAACGCCTATCACCGGTTCACCGTCGATCGGCACAGTCTCGAAGCCGCAGCCACCGCGGCGGGGCTCGTCGACCGCGTCGACCGTCGGGACCTGCTGTTGATGGCGGCGTTGCTCCACGACATCGGCAAGGGCTATCCCGGGGAGCACTCGGTCACCGGGGTGGAACTGACCCGGTCGATCATGACCCGAATGGGTTTCGAGCCCGAGGACGTCGAGACGGTCCAGGTTCTGGTCGAACACCACCTGCTCCTTCCCGACACCGCGACGCGTCGCGACATCGACGATCCTGCGACCGCCGCGCTGGTCGTGGCGAAGGTGGGCACTCCCGAACGGCTGGGACTGTTGGCCGCGCTCGCCGAGGCCGACTCGCTGGCGACGGGTCCCTCGGCCTGGTCGCCGTGGAAGGCCGGGCTGATGGCCCAGCTCACCGACAAGGCCGTCGCGCTGGCCACGGGTAGGTCACCGTCTCGTGCGTCCACCGCGCGCGAACGCGCCTCGGCACGCCGCGAACTCGTCGCGAAGGCACGGACGATCGAGGGACCGTCGGTGGTGGCCGAAGGGGACCGTCTGAGTGTGGTGTGCCGTGACCGCCCCGCGATGTTCAGCCGCATCGCCGGGGTTCTGGCCCTCAACGGGCTCGATGTACTCGAGGCGAACGCCTCCACCGAGGGCGACGTCGCGGTGGAGGAGTTCCGCGTCGTGTCCGCGTTCGGCAAGGAGATCGCCTGGTCCAAGGTGACCAAGGACATCGAACGTGCCCTCACCGGCAGGCTTGCGCTGGAACCACGGCTGGCGGAGCGGGCCCGCAGCTACCGCCGCCGCCGGATCGGTCGTGGGCTCGACCCCGCGGTTCGGGTGCTCCACGACCAGAGCTCGGACGAGTCGACCGTCGTCGAGATCGTGGGCGAGGATCGGGTCGGTCTGCTGTTCCGCCTGACTCGCACGCTCGCGGACCTCGACCTGGACATCCTCCAGGCAAAGGTGGCGACGATGGGTGACGACGTGGTGGACGCGTTCTACGTGCGACCCCGGGACCGCTCGGTGCTCACCGAGGACGACTCCGCCGAGATTCGCAGCGCGCTGCTGTACACCCTCAGCCAACCCGAACTCTGATCGTCGCGCCGCTCGACCGGCTCAGTGCTCCCTGAGGTACCGCTCCACAGCCGACAGCATCGCTTCGACGCTGTCGCCGGTCACCGACTCGTCGTCGTGGGAGCGTTCGAGTTCGGCCACGTACGCGGCGGTCTCGGGGTCGTCCGCCACCAGTACGTCGATCCCGGACTCGTATTCGGCGACTTCGGCCTCGAGGTCGAGTGGCGGGTCCACTCCGAGGACCATCGCGATCTCGGTCACGAGCGCCAAAGCCGCCTTCGGGGAACGTGTCGCCGCCACGTATGCGGGAACCGCCGCCCACAACGACGCCGAGCTGAGGTTCCGACGTGAGCACTCGTCGTGCAACACCCCGACGATCCCGGTCGGACCCTCGTAGCGGCTGGGCTCCAGGCGAAGCGCCTCCGCGAGCATCGGATCGTCGGTGTTGCCGTACAACGGCGTCGGTCGCGAATGGGGTACGTCGGCCAGGAGCGCGCCCGCCGTCAACACCAATCGAGCGTCGGTCCGCTCGGCGACCTCCAGAACCAACCCGCAGAAGGTGCGCCAGCGCAACTGGGGTTCGGTCCCCCGCAGGAACACCACGTCCACTCCGTCGACCAGCCCCCGTCGGGCGAAGAACGTGTTGGCGGGCCAGACGACGGTCCGGGCACCGTGGTCGCCCGCCACCTTCGGTCGGGTGGCCGTGAAGTCGAAGAAGCCCTCGGGATCGATGTCCGCGAACGGTGTCGCCTGCCAGTGTTCGACGAGGTGGTCCACGGCCGTGGTCGCCGCGTCGCCGGCGTCGTTCCAGCCTTCGAACGCGGCGACCAGGACAGGTCGGGACGTCTTCGGCCGTGCGCTCCACCGCAACTCGTCCACCCGGCCACGCTATCGGCGCCGCGGTTGATCGCGTCCTAGCCTTCCGGGGTGCCCCATGACCCCACCATCACCGTTCGACTGCTCACCCACGCCGCAGAGGTCGACGACGACGTGGTCTCGGCCTTCGCCCACCTGATCCCCCAACTCTCGACGTCGGCGCCGCCTCCGACGCGGGAGCAACTCGTCGAGATGGTCGAGTCGGACTGTGATCACGTGCTCCTCGCCCACGACGCCGACGGCTCGGTGCTGGGCACGATGACGCTCGTGCTCTTCCGCATCCCCACCGGGGTACGGGGGTGGATCGAGGACGTGGTGGTCGACGAGGCGGCGCGAGGCCGCGGCGTCGGAGAGGTGCTCAACACCCGGGCACTCGAACTCGCCTACGAGCGCGGCGCCCGCACCGTCGACCTCACCTCAAGCCCCCGTCGGGAGGCCGCGAATCGTCTGTACCGGCGGCTCGGCTTCGAGGAACGCACCACCAACGTGTACCGGCACAATCCCGGCTCGGACGAGTGGGCGGTACGGCGCCGCGAGTAGCGCAGACCCGGGCGCCGACATGTTCGACCCGTCGTCGGGGCCCGAGACCGCGGGTCACGCCGGTTCGAGCCGGAGGATCGGACCGTCGAGGCTGATGACGTACAACCGTCCGGAGGACGACTCGGCGAACGACACCGGCCTCGACAATTCGGCCCCGCGCACGGCCAGCGGCACGGGGACGGGGGAGGGTCGGGCGGCGTCCACGGTGAAGAGGCGGCCCGCGGCGACGTCCCCGAACACGTAGCGGCCCTGAAGACCGGGGATCTCGGACCCCCGGTACACGAAGCCCCCGGTGACGACCTGGCCGATCGAATGGTCGTACTCGGCCACGGGGTCGGTGAGGCCCGCGGGACGCGGCCCGCTCCGGGGTGTGTCGACGGTGCCTTCGCGGAGGCTCCAACCGAAGTTCGCGCCCCTAGCGGCGTTGAGGCCGTCGGCGTCGGCCCTGCCCACGTCGATCTCCTCGCGTTCGGAGCCGCCGACGTCGCCGATCCACAGGTCACCGGTCGCCCGGTCGAAGGAGTAACGCCACGGGTTGCGAAGACCCGACGCCCAGATCTCGGGACGAACACCCTCGTGTCCGACGAACGGATTGTCGGCCGGCGCCACGCTCGCCGGTCCGGCGGCGGCGGGATCGAGGCGCAACAGCTTCCCGAGCGGATCGGACAGGTCCTGTGCCCGTCGATCGGGATCGCCCTGGCCGCCTCCGTCACCGAAGCCCGCGTACAGCATGCAGTCGGGGCCGGTCACGAGATTGCCACCGTTGTGGTTGGCGAAGGGCTGCGCGATCCGAAGTAACTCGGTCCGGGACGAGACGACCGCCGAATCCCGCGACATCCGGTAACGGGCGATCACCGACGCGCCGGCGTCGTTGCCGTCGGTGTAGTCGACGAACAGGTTCTGTCCGTCGCAGTCGAACGCGAGCCCGAGGAGTCCCCGCTCCCCGTCGTCCTCGCGCACGAGTGACCTGAGGTCGAGTGCCGGCTCGGCCTCGACGTGGAGTCGGTCGCCGTCCACACGAACCACCCGCACACGCCCGGACCGCTCCGCAGCGAACATCGTCGTCGTTCCGGGGCGCTCGACCATGGCGACGGGGGACTCCAGGTTCGCCACGGTCCGGAGGGCCACGGCGGTCGGTACCGGTACCGTCGAAGCCGCCGCCGACGATGACGTGGCCGGCCTCGGAAGGGTCGTGAGTGCCGTCGTCGTGTTCGGTGCGGCGTCGGGCGACCGTTCCGAGCAACCGCCCGACAGCGTTATCGCCGAGACGGCGGTCGCCACGGCCAACCCCTCCCGGACGAGTGCTCCCCGGTGTCGGGTCGTCGAACATCGGCGGCGGTGACGTGATGTCATCGCCCTGACAGTACGCTCTCACGCCGATGAAGCTTTCCCCTGCGGGGCTGCTCGAGCACGCAAGAAGCCCCGAGGGCCGCAAACAACTCCGTTACGTGGGCGTGTCCGCCGTGTTCGTACCGCTCGGCCAACTCCTCGTCCAGGTCCTACGATGGGGTGCCGGGATCTACGAGGTCTACGCGGTGTTCATCACGGCGTGCGTCTTGACGCCGCCCAACTACCTGTCGAACAAGTACATCGTCTGGCAGCACAAGAGCAAGGACAACCGCGTCACCGAGATCACCGTGTTCTGGTTGGCCGCGGTGCTCGGGACGCTGTGCGCGATGTTGTTCGTCTACCTCGCCGGGCGATGGTTTCCCGACCGGCCCGACGCAGAGTTCCGTCACGCGGCGGCGATCTTCATCGCCCAACTCCTCGGATACGGGATCGTGTGGATCGCCCGCTACGTGTTCCTCGACCGCCTCATCTTCAAGGCGACTCACCATGGGGACGAACCACCGACGCAGGTCCTCGACGAACTGCACCGCGACTTCCCGGTCTGAGGTCGATGAACCAACGGTGGCGAGAGGCGGCCGAGGCGGCGCGGGGCTTCATGCCCCCCGACGAGGGGGTCGCCCTCTACGAAGCGGGAGTAGACGCCACACGGCGCTGTCCCGGCCTCGCGATGCTCGAGATCGGTAGCTACTGCGGAAAGTCCGCCGTCTACCTCGGAGCCGCCGCGGCCGAGAACGAGTCCGTGCTGTTCGCCGTCGACCATCACCGCGGCTCGGAGGAGAACCAGCCGGGATGGGACTGGCACGAACCGGATCTCGTCGACGAGGTCAGCGGTCGGATGGACACCCTGCCGCACTTCCGCCGGACGATCCACGAGGCCGGATTGGAGGCCAACGTCGTGGCGGTGGTCGCCGACGCATCCACGTTGAGTCGCTTCTGGACGGTGCCGCTCGCCCTTTTGTTCATCGACGGGGGCCACGGGAGCGAACCGGCACACCGCGACTACGAGCAGTGGACCGGTCACCTCGCGCCCGACGCCCTCCTCGCGATCCACGACGTGTTCCCCGATCCCGCCGACGGTGGTCGCCCGCCGTTCGAGATCTACCGACGAGCGCTCGAATCCGGGCGGTTCGAGGAGCTTCGGGCCGTCGGCTCGCTCAGGGTGCTCCGACGTCTCGACGACGGGATTCCGCATCGTCCCGAGCCTCGACGATTCGACTGACCCGCACCCGGCCCACCGTTTACGTGTCGCGACGGGTCCGTTTGCGTCGGGAGTCGATCCACACCCCCAGGATCACGAGGCCGATCGCCACCAGGATCCCGACCAGCGTGAGGAGTTGCGCACCACTGCCGGTATCGCCGCTGTAGCGCGGCTCGTGTCCCGAATTGGGTTGCGGGACGATGTGGGGTGCAGCGGGAGGGCCCGTCTCCACGGTGGTGGTCGGCCCTCCGCCGGTGCTCTGTGCGCCGGCGGGCAGAGGTACGGACAACCACAGCGACAAGACCACCGTGGCCGCAGCGACGAGCGGTGCGATCGCGCCGCTCGGACCGGATCGTGACCTGCAGCGCAACCTCGAGCTCCCCGATCTCACTCGGTCGGTTCGGTGAGGGCCGCGAGCGAGGGGCCGTCGAGGAGGCCGGGCAATCGGTCGTGGTCGGCGAACAGCCACGATGCGGGACTGCTGGCCGTCAACGTGTCGGCAGCGAGGATCACCGCCGCAGCGGTGTAGGTGGACTGCTCACCTCCGGGGAAGTGCACCTCGTCGGGGTAGACGGTGCCGGTCCAGTAGCGACCGTCCTCGTCGAGGTGGCGTTGCGCCCACGAGAACAACTGCATGGCCCGCTCGTGCTCGCCCACCGCCTCCAAGGCCATCGCGCACTCGCAGGTCTCCGCGGCGGTGACCCACGGACGGTCCGACACGCAGCGGACCCCCTTGCCGTCCATGACGAACGTGTCGAACCGACCGTCCAGACGGTCCCGCGCGTCATCGCCGCCGACGACACCGGTGAGTACGGGGTAGTACCAGTCCATCGCCCATCGGTGCTTGGGTGCGAACGCGTCGGGATGGTTGCGGATCACCTGCGCGAGCCGGGTCGCGCTCAACTCCCAGTCGGGCCGGCCGTGCTCGAGCCGGTCGGCCACCGCGATCGCACACCGGAGGCTGTGGTTGATCGATGAACTGCCCGTGAGCAGCGCGAAGGTCCACGGCGTCCCGTCGGCATGACGAGCCCACAGGATCTCACCCCGGGGGGTCTGGAGGTCGAGCACGAACTCGATCGCCGCCTCGATCGTCGGCCACATCTCCTCGAGGAAGCCGTCGTCGCCGAACAGCAACCAGTGATGCCACACCCCCGCGGCGACGTACGCGACCACGTTGGCGTCCAACTTGTCCTGTTCGACACCACCGTCGATGTAGTACTGATGCCAGGCTCCGTCGGGACGTTGGTGTGCTCGAAGCCATTCGAAGCCACGTTCGGCCGCCGCGCGTCGGCCTCCCAACATGAGCGCCATCAACGCCTCGGTGTGGTTCCACGGATCGGCATGGCCGCCGTCGAACCACGGCACCAGCCCGTCGGGGAGCTGCACCGACTCGATGTAGTCGACCGTGCGTGTGAGCGATTGCGCCGATACGACGCCGTCGATGTCAGGCAGCCACACGAGGACGCTCCTTCGGGGGGGCCATGGTCGGTCGACGCGCATAGACCACGAGGCTCTTGCCGATGGTCGGAGTGAGCACCCGCTCCGCGAGCCGCGTGACCACCGGTGCCTCCACCATGTCCCACACCAGGAGGTCGTGGTAAGCCTTGACGAGCGGGTGGGCGTCATTGGTGGGACCGACCAGGCACTTCAGCCACCAATAGGGCGAGTGCAGGCCGTGAGCGCGGTGCGAACCGGTGGGGTCGAGCCCGGCGGCCCGCATCCGTTCACGTAGCTGGCCCTCGGTGTAGACGCGGACGTGACCACCCTGCGCGAGCGGTGCGTGGTATTCCGCCGACAACGCCCAACAGAGCTTCTCGGGCAGCCACGAGGGGACCGTGACGGCCATGACCCCGCCGGGTTTGAGCACCCGGGTCAGCTCGGCCATCGCGCCTGCGTCGTCACCGAGGTGCTCCATGACCTCCGAGGCGATGATCCGGTCGAAGGTCCCGTCGGCGAAGGGCAGGTGGAGGGCATCGCCCCGGACGGCTTGCGCCTCGTGTTCGGGCGGCACCTCGTCGGCCTCGCGCATCGCCCACATGAGGTCGCGAACTCCCTCGAGCTCAGCCATGTCGTAGTCGAAGGCGATGACGCGGGCGCCGCGCCGGAACGATTCGAAAGCGTGGCGCCCCGCACCGCATCCCATATCGAGGACCAGCATTCCGGGCTGCAGGTCGAGCAAGTCGAAGTCGACGGTCAGCATCGGTCAGCCATGATCCATCGCAAGGCGCGCGCGATAGTGATCGACGGTCCGCAGGGCGGTGTTGCGCCACGTCCAGCGGTCGACCACGCGATCGCGTCCGGCACGGCCGATGCGCTCCGCGGCATCCGGATCGAGGAACACCCTTGAGATCCCCGAGGCGAGCGCGCCGCTGTCGCCCGGGGCGACCGCGATGCAGGTCTCACCATCGGGGCCGGCGACCTCGGGGAGCGCGCCGCCCGTGGTCGCCACCAGCGGGCATCCCGAGCTCATCGCCTCGATCGCGGGCAACGAGAAGCCCTCGTACAGCGAGGGAACGACCGCGCACGCCGACTCGTTGTAGAGCTCGACGATCCGCTCGTCGCTGACCCCCGACACGAACTCGACCGCTCCCTCGAGGCCGAGCTCGGCAATGGTGCGTTGCGCAGCGGAGCCCTCCTTGAGACGGCCGATGAGGACCAGCCGGGCCTCGGGGTATTCGGTGCGCAGCTTCGCCAACGCCTCGAGGAGGAACCGTTGACCCTTCATCGCCACGTCGGCCGACGCGGTCGAGATGATCTGGAACGGCGTGCGCTCCGTGCCCGGTAGCGGCCGGAACAGGTCCGGGTCGACGCCCACCGGCACGACGAAGAGTCGCTCCGGATTGACCTCGTGGGTGCGGCAGATGTCGTCGAAGCTGTTCTGAGAGACGGTGATGACGCGTTTGAGGCGCTTGGCCACCCTGGTCTGCATCTTGGTGAAGGCGTACCAGCGGGCTTTCGCGTAGCGCTGGTACGGGGTCTCCGCGTGCTCCATCTCGATCCGACGGTCGATCGTGATCGGGTGATGGACCGTTCCGAGCACCGGAAGCCCGGAACGCTCGATCGCCAGCAATCCGTAGCCGAGGCACTGGTTGTCCTGCACGAGGTCGAACTCGGCGACCCGGTGTCGTAGGTGCTCCCACGCACGGAGGCTGAACGCGAGTGGTTCGGGGAAGGTGCCGGTGCTGAACGCGGTGACCTCCGCGAAGTCCATCCACGTCTTCAACTCCCACAGTCCCGGCATCCGCATGGGGAAGTGGTCGTTGTAGATGTCGAGGCTCGGCAACCGCACGAGCGGGACCCGATCATCCACGATCGGATACGGCTGCCCCGACAGCACCTCGACGGTGTGGCCGAGATCGGTCAACGCCTTGGTGAGATGCCGCGTATAGACACCCTGCCCACCGACATGGGGTTTGCCCCTGTAGGTCAGGTAGGCGATCCGAAGCGGTCCGTCGTCGGATCGCCGCCCGCTGGGGGCGTCGTGGGATTTGGGCATGGTCCCCCAGCTTTCTCGGCCGTCGGCCGGTGGGTCAAACCACGGAACCGATCCGAGCGCGCCGACATTCCCGGTGCCCGAGGCGTGGGGTGGACGGCGCGGCGACGACCAGGTGTGAGGCGGTCAGCGACGAACCGTGCGACAGACCTTCTTGCGGACCCAGTGACCCTTGACCTTGACCCGTCGCGTACTGCACACCCTGCGGACGCGGGTCTGGTGGATTCCGCGCACCCGGACCGGCGCGGGGCGGGGGATCACCAGGTAGCCGATGTTGAACTGGGTGCACAGTGGACCGGTGGGATGCGCGGCGACGGTGGGCTTACCGGTGGTGGTCACCGCGACGACCGGTGGCTTGGGGAACATGGCGGTCAACGCCGTGAGCGTCGCCGGGTTGGTGAGGTTGGACAGTAGGGCGGCCTTGAGGTTGGCGCCGAAGCCGGCGGAGAACTGGTCGCCGGTGATCTGGCCGCTCAACAACTTCTGGAACAGTTCCTCGTTCGTGCCCGCAACGACTGTGGTGGTCGGAGCGGTGGGCTGGTCCGGCGACGCCGTCGGCGGCGTGATGAGGTCGGTCGCCGCGGTGAAAAGGCTCGCGGGGAGCCACGTGTTGAAGTCCGTTACCTCGACGGCGGGCTGGTCCGACAACCCGAGCGCACCCCGGAACGCGATCGTGTAGGAGGGAGTGGTCGCACCCGGAACCGATGTCACGGCCACGTTGCCGGCGCCGATCGTGGGGATCGCCTCGAGCGCGGCCTGCACGGTCGCCGCGGAGGGGGCCACGAAGTGTCCGAGGATCTCGGGAAGGCCCAACTGGTCGGGATCGGTGTTCCCCGGGGTGGCGTTGCCGAAGACCTCGGTGAAGCTCAACGGGATCGGCGACGACTTGGCTCCCTTGAACTGGAGCGTCATCGAAACCGGGTGGGCGTTCATGTCCTTTCCGACGTATGTCTCGGGGAACGTGAGCGTCTGGGTGGTGTCGACCCCGGGAACCTCGGGGACGGTCCGCGATGCGGCGCACATCTCGTAGGAGGGCACGTAGTACCCAGGGGTCGACGGCGCCCGGTAGAAGGCTGCGCCTGCGCCCACGGCCGTGAAGCCGGCGCCGGCCTGTCCGACGACGCGAAGTGAATCGGGTACGAGCGGGTTGTCGTCGTCGGGCAGGATCCTGGCTCCGACGAGGGGCAGCCCGACGATGGCGTCGGTGTACGCAACCAGGTTGATCGGGGTGGCGACGGTCGGTGCTCCCGGCACCTGCACCGCGGTGGTGGCGATCGTCTGGCCGCTCGTGCACACCACGGTGAGATGGTCGATGTTGATCCCCGCGACGGCCTGCTTGATGTTGATGGTCATCCGGGTGTTGCCCGGCACGTAGTTGATCGTGCCCGAGGATGTCGCCTCCACCCGTCCGGAGATCGTCTGGTGGACCACGACCGGGTTGGCGCCGAGGTCGACGGTCATCGACGGGACGGCCTGTGTGAACGTGGCATCGGCGGCGCCGGTCGCCCTCACCTCGAACGCAGCGTCCACCACTTCGACCGAGGTGAGCCTCAACAGATCCCGCGCCGGTTTCACGACCGTGTCGGGCAGCGTGAGCGACAGGTCGAACGTCACGTCGGCACCCCCGCCGTTGGGCGTGAGTCGGGTCGGTGCGTTGGTGCTGACCTCGACGGGAAAGGTGAGCCCGCTGCCACCGCTCAACTTCGACAACAGGCCCAGGGTCGCAGCACTGTCGCCCAGCGAGGAGGCCTGGTCACCGGCCACTCCGGAGCACGCCAGGCTCACCGACGTGGCACTCGCCGCGTCGGGCACGACGAGCTCCAGCCCCAACGTCGCGACCGCCGCCGTGACGCCGATCGCCGTCCAGCGTTTCCACCTTCCCATAACCCCTCCCAAGGATGGTTACCGCACCCCGCCCCGGTGCACGGCCGACGCCGAACGGCGACGGGGCGAGCCTATCCGTGCCCCGAGGCGTTGCGACGGTGCCGTCACGGCGACGACCGGGGGATCACGGTGCCGATCGCTCAGTCTCCGGGGACCCCGCAGAGGCGGGGGCGGACGAGCGGTGGTGTCGTCGGTCGAGTGCCCAGGCAAACGCGAGCGCGGCGATCGACGCGACCAGTACGGGGGCCTCGCCCCACCACATGGCGAGCGTCCTGCCGCGACGGAGCTGCACCTCTCCACGAAGGTAGGCACCCTCGCCGATTCGGGTCCGTTGCAGGACCGCGCCGTCGGGATCGATGATCGCGCTGAAGCCGGTCGGTGCCGCCTGGACGACGAAGCGACCCGATTCGACGGCGTGCAACGACGACGCGGCGATCTGCTGTGTCTGCACCTGGGTCAGCCAGTAGCTGCTCCCGTTCGTCGGGTTCAGGACGATCTCGGCATCGTGGTGCACCGCCTCGCGCACACGGCGGGGAAAGAAGGTCTCCCAGCTGATCACCACGCCGAGTCTCCCCAGATGGGTCTTCAGCACCGCCGGGCCGGTTCCCTCCACGTCGTCGCGGGGAGGAAGCACGTCGCGGGCGAAGGGTTCGAGCAGATTGCGCATCGGCACGTACTCGCCGAACGGCACGCGACGGACCTTGTCGTAACGGGACTCGATCCGGCCGTCGGGGCCGATCGCAACCGCGTAGTTCCAGAAGTGCCGTGGGTCCGCCCGGTCGTCGACGATGCCGGCGACGAGCGTGGTGTGGAGCCGGACGGCCAGCTCCGTCAGGCGCTCCTCTTCGACGCTGCCTTCGAACTCACCGTTGATCGCGACGATGTTCTCCGGCATCACGACGAGGTCGACCGGCCTCCCGATACGGTCGGCCTGGTCGATGTGACGGCCCAGCACGACGCGGTAGTCGGTGTTCGCCGATCGAGTCTGCTGAGGCCCGCCCCCTTGGATGGCCGCGACCTCGATGCTCCGCACGGCCCGACCGTTCGGAGCCCACGAGCTCAGTAGCGTCACCGCCACGAGCGCGACCGCGCCGATGACACCGCGAGTCCGACTCGGCCGACGAGCCATCGCGAACAGCGCGCATCCGGCGGCGGCGACCGCTCCCGACACGGCCAGCGTGCCGAGGGTACGCGCGACCTCGAGCAGGGGACCCCGGGCTTGCGTGAACGCGAGCATCGACAGCGGTACCCCTCCGAACGGGGCGTGCCATCGGAACCACTCACCGAGGACCACCGCGGCCGGCAGCGTCAGTGCGGTCCGCCGTGGGTGGGTCGCCGCCGACACCAGGCCGAGCACCAGCGGAAACCAGATCGCCACGCCGACCGGCCAGCCGACAGGGGAGAACTTGACCATCCAGAGCGTGGACGGGAGATACCACGTCTCGCCGACGAGCACGCCGGTCAGCAGGCGCCCCTTCCAACCGCGCCCGTGGAGGAGCCACGCCCACACAGCCGTACCGATCCAGGCGAGAGGCCACCAGCCCCACGGTGGCATGGCCGCGCAGATCAGCAGACCCGCGACCAGCGCCAGCAACGCGCGAGTCGATCGGCGGGTCGGCGCGTCGGGGACCGACATCGCCAACAGCGTCCCCCGGCCGGGGGCGCTGTTGGCGGTCACAGTGCCGGTGACGGAGTCGACCGGGTTCATGCCGCGGCTCCGGGGCCGCGATCGGTCGTGAGCCGCCTCCACAGTTCGGACGCCGCCGTTCGTGCCTCACGGACACACGTCGGGATCCCCACGCCCCGGTGTGCCATCCCGCAGACCACCACATTGGGCAGGTCGACGGAGAGTGCCCGCTCGATCTCGGTGGTCCGGTCGAGGTGGCCGGGGCGGTACTGGGGGAACGCGTCGCGGAAACGCGAGATGCGCACGTCGAGGGGTTCGGCGGTGATGGCGGCGATGCTGGACAGGTCGGCGCGCGTCGCGTCGAGGAGCCGGTCGTCGGAGAGGTCGACCGCATCGGGGTCGCCGACGTGTCCGAGCGCGGCGCGCGCGAGGAACGGAGTGTCGGGACGATGGCCCCACTTGTTGGACGACCACGACACCGCGGTGATGCGTGGTCCCGAGCCCCGGGGTACCAGAACGCCGCTCGCACCGGGATCGACCGTCACGTCCTCGCGTCGGAACGCGAGCGCGACGAACACCACCGACGCGTACCCGATCGCCGCGAGTCGCTCCGCGGCGGCGGGACAGCGCCGGGCCACCAGCGAAGCGGTGACCGACGAAGGGGTCGCGAGCACCACGCCGTCGGCGGCGGGAAGCGTGTCGACGGTGACGCCGGTCCGGAAGGCCACGCCACGGGCCTCCAACCCTCGACGAGCCGCTCGACGAGCCTCTCCATGCCGCCGAGGGGCGCTCCAAAGATCGGTGGAGAGGGGATCGTTGCGGATCCGGGCGAGCGCGAGGGCGTCGGAGTCGCCGACAGTGCAGCGGACAGCGCGGCGGACATCGGGCCGGGTTCCCGTGCGGCCGCCGCGAGTTGGGGGGCGATGGCGTCGATACTCGTCTCGTCGACGTCGCTCGCGCTGATGGCTTCGACGAGGGGTGCGACGAGACGTTCGGTGATCTCGTCGCCGAACCGCTCACGGACCACCGATCCGATCGACGCATCGCCGACGAGGCGCCCGACGTGGAGAGTCGGTTCGGTCCGGGCCCGGCACACTCCCTCCCGGCTCAACAGGCCTGACGGCACCAGCCGGTCGGGGTGCGCGGGCACGCCGAGCACGAGGCCCGGCGGCATCGCCTGCATCTCTCCACCCCAGGCGATGCGGGCTGCGGCAACCGCGGGTGAACGCAAGGGCCCGACCCCCACCTCCTCACACAGTCGAACCGCGTCTGGTGTGCGCAGGAGGAACGCGTCCGCTCCTTCGTCGAGCACCTCGCCGGCCAACGTGGACGTGCGGATCCTTCCACCCAACCGCGTGGACGACTCGAACACCTCGATCTCGACGTCGCACCCGTGGCCACGGCGCACCAGCTCCCACGCGGCGGCGAGCCCCGAGATCCCGCCGCCGACCACGACGATCCTCACGGGACCGCGGCAGCGGCGATCCTGCCCGCGAGCGCCGCCATCACCGTCGGATCGTCGTTGACGACCGCGGCCCGCGCGAACGCCAACCCGCGGTCCCGGGCGCGCCGGGCGGCGAGCCGATCGAGGTCGTACAACACCTCGAGGTGGTCGCACGTGAACCCGTGAGGGGCGACCACGAGGCCATCCGCTCGGCCGGTGTCCGCGAGGTCGTCGATCACCGTGAGGAGGTCGGGTCCACGCCACGGCTCGCCGGTCCTCGCGGCGCTCTGCCAGGCAAGACCCCAATCCGTCCAGGCATCGAGACCCGCACGTCGGGCGATCCGCGACGCCCCCTCCGCGAGTTGCACCGGATAGGGGTCCTCCACCAGGAGACGCTCCGGAAGCGAATGCGCGGTGAAGATCACCTTGGTCCGGCCGGCCATGGTGGCGAGCGATGCACGGACTGCGGCGGCCTGGTGGTCGACGAAGGCTTCCAGGTCGAACCACTCGTCGATCGGCCGATATCGCGTGCGGGCCGAATCGGCCGCCTCGGCGGCGCGCCGGTGGTACTCGCCAACCGACGCGAGTAGTGCGGTGTCAGCACGATCCCGACCACATGGTCGGTCTCGGCGTCGCCGTCGGTGACGAGGCGCATCGCATCCTCGATGAACGGCGGCGAGTGCCGGAACCCGGATCGCACCACGAACTCCGGTCCATCGGGGTGTTGCACCTGCAGGTTCCGCGCGATCGCCGCGACCTGGGCGGCCGTCCGTTCGGCCATGGTCGAAGTGCCGCCGATGGCCTCATATCGCGCCCGGAGCTCGGCGAGCCGTGAGGCATCGGGGGTCCGCCCCCCGCGGATGTCGGTGTAGTAGCGGTCTACGTCGTCGGGACCCGACGGTGTGCCGTAGGACATGACGACCACGCCGACGCGCCCTGCCCGCCGGGGGGTGTTCGGGTTGCCGGGCGCGGTCACGACGAGGCGGCCGTCGGCGCTTCGTCGACGCGTTGTTCGTGAAGCCATTCGACCAGCATGGTCAACACAGCGGGATCGGTCTCGGGCAGCACACCGTGCCCGAGGTTGAAGATGTGGCCGGGATGTCCCGCATTGGCCGCCAGTACCTCGGTCGCGGCCGTCCTGGTCGCGCCCCATCCCGCGACCACGACCGCGGGATCGAGGTTGCCCTGCAATGCGCACCGGGCCGGCACCCGGGCGCGTGCCCGGTCGAGTGGAGTGCGCCAGTCGACCCCGACGACGTCGGCGCCCGCCTGGCCGATCTGGTCGAGGAGTTCGGCGGTGTTCACGCCGAAGTGGATGCTCGGAACCCCCATCTCCGCCACCGCTTCGAGGATCCGCTCGCTGTGCGGACGGACGTACCTCGTGTAGTGGGTCGGGGAGAGCGAGCCCGCCCACGAATCGAAGAGTTGCACCGCGGCGGCACCGTTGGAGACCTGGCTGCGCAGCGAAACGATCGCGAGGTCGGACAGGCGCTCCAGGAGTGCATGCCACAGCGGCTCGTCGTCGAGCATCAACGACTTCACCCGGGTGTAGGTGCGCGAGGGCCGGCCTTCGACGAGGTAGCTCGCCACCGTGTACGGCGCACCCGCGAACCCGATGAGCGGGACGTTCAGCTCGTCGACCAGGTTGGCGACGGTCTCGACGACGTACGGCGTGTCCACGTCGGGCTCGAGCGGGCGGAGCCGGTCCAGGTCGGACGACGAACGAAACGGCGACTCGATCACCGGCCCGACACCCGGTTCGATTTCGACGCCGAAGCCGACCGCGTGGACCGGCGTCATGATGTCGCTGTACAGGATCGCCGCGTCGGTGCCGTATCGGCGAACCGGCTGGAGGGTGATCTCGGTTGCGAGGTCGGGTTGGGCGATGGCTTCGAGGATCGAGCCCTCGCCCCTAATCCGCCGGTACTCCGGGAGTGAGCGACCGGCCTGACGCATGAACCACACCGGAATCCGCCCGTGCGGCAGCGACCGACAGGCGGCCAGGAACGGCGACTCCTCGTGTGCGTCGTTCGACGCGGGTATGGGGGCGCGAGGTGTCGACATCGGCTGCCAAGCTACCGAGCCGTCGACCCCGGGCATGGTTCGGGCGACCGGGCCTCGGCCCGGTTGAAATCGGCACGGCGTTCACTAGGGTGGCATTCCCCCGTCGGGAGCCGTCGCTCCGCCCGAGGCGTCCCGACACCGGCGCCGGAGACCCATCGCATGTCCGCGAACCACGAGATCGACGCCGAGCAGCGCTACATCGATCACGCCTATGCATGCCTCGAGCGCACCCGCGAACTGGCGCGACGGATACGCGACGACGTGCGGATCGGTCCGGGTGGCACCGCTCAGGCCCGGTACGAGCGCGACACCATGGTCGAGCGCGCCGAACAGCGGCTCGCTCAGACCGATCTCGGCGACCAGTCGTTGTGTTTCGGGCGCATCGACCTCGAGGGCGGTGAGCGCTACTACATCGGACGTGCCGCCGTCTCCGACGAGAAGGCCGACACGGTGGTCGTCGACTGGCGGGCACCCGTCGCCGAGCCGTTCTATCGGGCGACCGGTGGTGAACCGTACGGCTTGGTCCGTCGACGTCATTTCACGACGTCGGGCCGGACACTGCGGGGGATCGACGACGAGCTCTTCGGGACGGCTCGGGAGCGCCTCGACGTCGGGGGAGTCAGCGGTGAGGGCGCGCTCATCGCCGCGTTGGAGCATTCGCGCACCGGGCACCTGCGCGACATCGTGGCCACGATCCAGGGGGAACAGGACGAGGTCATCCGCGCTCCGATGCCGGGGATCCTCGTCGTCCAGGGCGGTCCCGGTACGGGCAAGACCGTCGTCGCGTTGCATCGTGCCGCATACCTCCTCTACACGCACCGGTTTCCCCTGGAGGGTCAGGGTGTGCTGGTGATCGGGCCGAACCGGTTGTTCCTCAGCTACATCGAGCAGGTGCTGCCTTCGTTGGGGGAGGCCGGCGTCGAGATCGCGGTGATCGCCGACCTGGTTCCCCATATCCGGGCGACCCACAACGATCCTCCGGAGGTCGCGAGGATCAAGGGTCAACTCCGCATGTGTGATCTGCTCGCCAAGGCGGTCAGGGACCGGCAGCGCCCCTTGCGCGAGACGGTCGCCATCCCGCTCGGGGTGGAGTTGTTGCGGGTCACGCCGGCCGACAGCGTCGAGTTGATCGCCGCGGCGCGTCGTCGCTCGCGGAGCCACAACGCCGGTCACCGCCACTTCGTCGAAGCGCTGTACCGGACGGTCGCGGCGAAGATGCGCGAGCCGATGGACGTCGACGCGCTACGGCGCCGTATCCGTTCGCTCCCCGAGACACGCGAGGTGATCGCCAGGGTCTGGCCACTGCTGACGCCCGCCGAGTTGCTCAACGATCTGTTCGGGTCGCCGGCGCTGACGCGCCTCGCGGGTTCGAAGTGGTTCGACGACGACGAGTTGGCGTTGTTGCACCGGGAGCGGGTCGCGGATCCCGGGAGCATCGTCTGGTCGCACCAGGATGCCCCGTTGTTGGACGAGGCACTGGAGTTGTTGGGGCCGCGGCCACGACGGATGGACACCGACACGGTGCGCACCTACGGGCACATCCTCATCGACGAGGCTCAGGACCTCTCCGCGATGGATCTCCGTCTCCTCGACCGCCGATCCCTCAACGGGTCGTTCACCATCGTCGGCGACATCGCGCAGGCCACATCCGCGTCGGCGCACGAGAGCTGGGAGTCGGTGCTGGCGAACCTGCCGCGCCGTCGTGAGCCGACCTTCACCGAACTGGTGACCGGGTACCGGGTGCCCGCTCCGGCGATGGCGTTGGCGGCGAAGGTGTTGAGGATCGCGGCACCGGGCCTACATCCACCCCGCTCGATTCGTGAGCAGGCGGACGAGCCGGTCGTCGACGACGTCGCGTCGGGCGACTTCGACGCAGCGTTGTGCGATGCGGTGCGACGCGAGACGTCGGCCGTCGGCTCGGGGAGCGTTGCGGTGATCTGCCCCACCACCTGGGTCGACCGTGTCGAGAAGGCGTTGAGCACCGGTGGGGTGGGGTTCGGCCAGGCGCACAAGGGACGGTTCGACCACCAGGTCACGATCGCTCCGGCACCGTTGGTGAAGGGGCTCGAACTCGACAGCTGCATCGTCGTCGAACCCGCCGCGATCCTGGAGGAGGAGTTTCGTGGCGCGCAGGTGCTCTACGTCGCGCTCACCCGTGCAACCAAGAGGTTGTCGTTGTTGCACGTCGGCCCGTTGCCCGACGTGTTGCTCTGACACGCGGACCCTCCAGCCGCCGTGTCGGGTCGCCCGACTACCCGGCAATCGGTGCCGTGGCACCGGGCGAGCGCCAGAAGTCGAGGGTCTCGTGTTGGGGGTCCTCGTCGAGCCGTGGCTCGTCGTCGAACACCGCCACCGGCCTGACGGATCCGGAGACGTCGGGCCAATCCGGAAGGCCCGGGGCCCGCGGGGCGCCTTCGATCGCGAAGTGACTCCAGGCCTGGTTGATCGACCGGGCCAGGGAGGCCGGAGCGTCGGGGCCGACGAAGACCTCGAGGCGTCGATCGTGCAGCACGTCGAAGACGAAGGGAAGCTCGACCGCGTGCGCCGCGCCGATGAGACCTCCGAACGCCGGGCTCCGCCAGTCCCACCGATACTGGTACGACGGAGCGTGAGGGCGCTGAGCGTCCACCATCGCGGAGATCGGTGCCCGGAACACCATGTCGGTGAGGATGGCGGACTCGATGTCGGAGAAGGTGGCCTCGGGCATCTGGTGGCGATAGGCGTCGAGGGCCGTGTCGGGATCGGCGACGAGCGTGGCGACGCGTCGCTCCAACGCGGTGGTGTCGGCGGCGGGTGGCGTCATCATCGCGAAGAGGCGCCATTCCTCCAGCGTCGTACCCGCCACGATCGGTATGCCCGCAGCGCTGCCCGATGCGATGGCCTCCAAGGGATCGACCGGCAGGTAGATCCCGTCGGCGACGGGACGGAAGGAGAGGAAGCCGATCGGGGTTCCGGACTTGCGCACGAATGCCTCGGGATCGGCGACGCGGGCACCGGCCATGACACCGTGCGCCGCCAACAGCGCGTCGACCGGGGCCGCCACGACATCCGCGACGCTCGACCACCCTCCTTCGTCGAAGAACTCGCGGCGGTCGATCTCCGCAGCGTCGATCGAGCGGGCCGCGTTGGCGGCACCGGACTGGGTGATCGCCTGGTCGAACAGAGCCTTGCCGCGGCCCGAGGCCAGGTGTGCGGCGATGCTCATCGACCCGGCCGACTGGCCGAAGACCGTGACCTTCCGCGGATCACCCCCGAAGGCGGCGATGTTGTGCCGCACCCAACGGAGTGCCGCCTCCTGATCCATCAACCCGCAGTTGCCCGAGCCCCGGTAGCCCGGGTCGAGGTCGCCCAACTCCAGGAACCCGAGCGCGCCGAGCCGGTAGTTGCAGGTGACGAGCACGACCTCGTTGGCGGTGAAGCGGGTGCCGTCGTACAGGGGTGACGAACCCGAGCCGATCTCGAACCCTCCGCCGTGGATCCACACCATCACCGGCAACGGGGAGGTGGGGGCGACGTCGGGTGTCCACACGTTGAGGTACAGGCAGTCCTCGTCCCACGGCTCGGCCACGCCGCCGAAGAGCATGTCCATCATCGAAGGGTTCTGGGGCGCGGTGGGCGCGAAGTGCTCGGCCGGTCGCACGCCCGTCCAGGGCTCCGGCGGTTGAGGTGGCCGGAAGCGAAGGTCCCCCAGGGGCGGTCGGGCATAGGGGATCCCGGCGAACCGGGTGACCCCCTGGAGGCGGCTTCCGGCGAGGCGCCCCGCTTCGGTCTCCACGACGACGGGGGTCGCGCCGGTCCGGTCGCCATGAAGAGATCCGGAGTGAATGGGCCCGCTCATCGGCTGGTCACCAGGATCCGCTCGGAGATGAATGCGTCGAGGCGGACCTCGTCGCCGCCGACCTCGACGGTGCGCCCCCCATCGGTGGCCGTCGCGGTCACCACCCCCGCGGTGTCGGGGCGCAGGTCGTGCGCCTCGAGGAACTCCAGCATCCCCTCGGTGAACTCGAGCTCCTCGGGGATCCGTCGCACGGTGAAGGACTCGCCGTCGCCGAGGCTCGCGAGGGTGAGGGTCTCGGGGGCGTCGTAGCTCGACCCGGGAATCGGGTTGCCGTGAGGACACGTGGTGGGATCGCCGAGCAACCGCGTGATGGCCGCTTCCACCTCCGGGCTGATCACGTGTTCCCACTTGCCCGCCTCGACGTGTGCCGATGCCCAACTCAGCCCGAGGATGTCGGTGAGCATCCGCTCCGCGAGGCGGTGGCGACGTACGACCGACTCGGCCAGCGCCATCCCGTCGTCGGTGAGCCGGATCCGGTCGCTCACCTCGACGAGGCCGACCGCGCTCATCCGACGGATCATCTCGGAGACCGCAGGGCGGGAGATCTCCAGACGATCGGCGATACGAGCCTGGATCACCTGCACGGAGTCCTCGGCGAGCTCGTAGATGGCCTCGCAGTACTCCTCGAACGCCGGGTGGTACTCACCCGATCGAGCGGGAGTGCCGGGGCCCGATCGTGGCGATCCACCTGCTGGCATCGGGCCAGTCTACGCGTCGCCGATTCCGAGCGGGTCCCGGAACTCCCACCGCGCGTCGGGCACACACGTCGTCGACTGACGCGGCCGGGCAGGTCGCAGGATCGGCTGTCGGTGGCGGTCGGTACGGTGTGGCCATGGGGACGACGCCGGACCCTCCGGACAACGATTCCGGCCGGTTCGACCTCGGCGGGGTGGGGTTCGGCGCGGCGACGAGGGAGTGGTTTGCGACCACCTTCGGCCGGCCGACGGCAGCGCAGGTGGAGGCGTGGCCTGCGGTCGCCACTGGTGGGCATGTCCTGTTGTGCGCGCCGACCGGGTCGGGAAAGACGTTGGCGGCATTCCTGACGGCGATCGACCGCATCTCCCACGCACCGGTCGTCACCGACGCCAAGGGCCGCCGGGTCGAGCGGACGCGTGCTGTACGTCTCACCGCTGCGAGCGTTGGCGGTCGATGTCGAGAAGAACCTCCGGGCACCCATTCGGGGATCGGGCTCGCCGCCGAGCGGCTGGGTCTGACGGTGCCGGAGCCGTCCGTCGGCGTGCGAACCGGCGACACGACGCCCCAGGAGCGACGGCGGCTGGTCGCGCATCCGCCCGACATCCTCATCACCACCCCCGAGTCGCTGTACCTCATGTTGACGAGCTCGGCGCGTGAGTCGCTACGCGCCGTCGACACCGTCATCGTCGACGAGATCCATGCAATGGCCTCCAGCAAACGTGGCTCGCACCTCGCGGTCAGCCTCGAACGACTCGATTGCCTCACCGACGCCGCACCGCAGCGCATCGGACTGTCGGCGACCCAGCGCCCCCTCTCCGAGGTGGCGCACTTCCTCGGCGGCAACCGCGTCGCCGACGACGGGCGGGTGGACGGGCCGCGGGCGGTCACCATCGTCGACGTCGCCGCGGTCAACCACCTCGACATCGAGGTGGTCGTGCCCGTCGAGGACATGGGAGCCCTCGGCCGGATCGTCCCCGATCCTGGGCCCGGGTCGCCGAGGACGGGTGCCGACGACCGCCCCTCGGATGGGAGTGGTCCACAGCGCCGAAGCATCTGGCCGGCGATCCATCCTCGGTTGCTCCAACTCGTGGAGACGCACCGTTCGACCATCGTCTTCGCCAACGCGCCGCCTCGCGGAGCGGCTTGCGACTCGTCTCAACGAACTGGCGGCCGACGGCGAGGAGCGGGCGCCGAGAACGTCGGTGCCCCGCCGGCGGTGGGCGATCTCGTTCGCGCGCACCACGGTTCGCTCAGTCGTGAGCAACGGCTGCTGATCGAGGATGAGCTGAAGTCGGGCACCCTCAAGGGCCTCGTCGCCACCAGCTCCTCGAGCTCGGCATCGACATGGGCGCAGTCGATCTGGTCGTCCAGGTCGAGTCGCCCGGATCGGTGGCGGCGGGCCTTCAGCGGGTAGGGCGCGCCGGGCACCAGGTGGGTGCGGTCAGCCGGGGGCGCTTCTTCCCCAAGCACCGTGCCGATCTCGTCGAGACGGCCGTCGTGGTCCAGAGGATGCTCGACGGTCGGATCGAGAGTACGCGGTTCGTACGCAACCCCCTGGACGTGCTCGCCCAGCACGTCGTCGCGATGTGTGCGCTCGACGAATGGGACGTCACGGCCATGCTGGGGGTGCTCCGGGGGGCGGCTCCTTTCGGAGAGCTCTCCGAGCAGTTGTTCCGGGCAACCCTCGACCTGCTCGACGGGCGCTACCCCTCCGAGGAGTTCGCCGAGCTGAGGCCACGGGTCGTGTGGGACCGGACCGACGACACGGTCCGCGGTCGCAAGGGCGCTCAACGGCTCGCCGTGACAAACGCCGGCACCATCCCCGATCGTGGTTTGTTCGGCGTATTCCTCCCCGACGGTACCCGGGTCGGCGAGCTCGACGAGGAGATGGTCTATGAGAGTCGCGTCGGTGAGACCTTCCTTCTCGGCGCAACCACTTGGCGCATCGAGGACATCACCTTCGAGCGGGTCGTGGTCACGCCTGCACCAGGGGTTCCGGGCAGGATGCCGTTCTGGCACGGTGACGGCCCGGGTCGTCCCGTCGAGCTGGGCGCGGCGGTCGGAGAGTTCGTCCGCACCATCCGTGAGCTCCCCGAGGCCGAAGCGGTGCAGCGGTTGCGGGATCGTCACCGACTCGACGCGCTCGCGGCACGCAACCTCCTCGCGTACCTCGACGACCAGGCAGCGGCCACCGGAGCGGTACCCGACGACCGCACCATCGTGGTCGAACGATTCCGCGACGAGATCGGCGACTGGCGGATCTGCGTGCTCACCCCCTTCGGAGCGCGGGTGCACGCGCCCTGGGCGATGGCGGTCCGTGGCCGGCTCGAGCGCCGCACGGGTCTCGACGTGGAGATCATGTGGTCCGACGACGGCATCATCTGTCGCCTTCCCGAGTCCGAGGACGATCTTCCCGTCGACGAGTTGATGATCGAGCCCGCCGAGATCGTCGAGGCGGTCGTGTCGACACTCCCCGAGACGGCGATGTTCGCCTCGCGGTTTCGCGAGGTGTCGGCGCGGGCCCTGCTGCTGCCGCGGCGTCGCGTCGACCGTCGGACTCCGCTGTGGCAGCAACGTCAGCGGGCGGCGAACCTGCTCGCGGTGGCGTCCCGATACCCGACGTTCCCGATGCTCTTGGAGACCACCCGGGAGTGCGTCAACGACGTGTTCGACGTGACGGCGCTCACCGACCTGATGACCCGGGTCGCCGACCGGCGGATCCGAGTGGTCGTGGTCGAAACAGAGGTGGCCTCGCCGTTCGCGGCCTCGTTGCTCTACGAGTGGATCGCCGTCTACATGTACGAGGGCGATGCGCCTCTCGCCGAGCGTCGGGCCGCGGCGTTGGGGCTCGACCGGTCGCTGCTTCGCGATCTGCTCGGCACCGAGGAACTCCGATCGCTGCTCGACCTCGACGTGATCCGGGCGGTGCAGGCCGATCTCCAACATCTCACCGAGGCGCGCCGCGCCCGCGATCTCGACGAGGTGCACGACCTGCTGCGCGTCCTCGGCCCGCTCGACCGGACCGGGATCGGTGAACGGTCGGCGCTGACGTCGGAGGATCTGGACGGCGCTCTCGCCGAACTCGTCGTGACCCGACGCGCGATCGCGGTACGCGTGGCCGGCGACGACCGCTGGGCCGACGCGGCCGACGCGGCCCGGCTTCGCGACGCGCTCGGCGTCGCGTTGCCGACGGGTCTGCCCGCGGCGTTCACCGATCCGGTGGAGGGGGCGGTGTCCTCGTTGGTCGAACGATTCGCTCGCACCCACGGACCCTTCGTCGTCGCCGACGTGGTCGCGTCGCTGGGGCTCCCCGTAGATGTCGTCGGTTCGGTCCTGGCGGAACTGGACGGAGCGGGGCGCCTGCTGCGCGGGGAGTTCATACCCGGAGGGAGTGGAGTCGAGTGGTGTGATCCCGACGTGCTGCGCAGCATCCGGCGTCGAACGCTGGCCGGCCTCCGCAACGAGATCGAGGCGGTCGAACCCGACGTTCTCGCCCGCTTCATGAGCTCGTGGCAACGCGTCGGGTCCGCAGGTCGAGGACGTGATGCGTTGCTGGACGTGGTGGGCCAACTCGCCGGTGCGCCGCTCGTGGCATCCATGCTCGACGACGACATCATCGCGGCCCGGGTCGACCGCACTCGACCTTCCGATCTCGACGAGCTGTGCACGAGCGGCGACCTCGTGTGGATCGGTGCCGGTGCCGTGGGAGCGCGCGACGGTCGCGTCCGACTGGTGTTCCGTTCCGATCGCGCGTTGTTGGCCTCGATCGTCGCGTCGGGCGAAGGTGCCCCCGCCGACGGGGCGGAGACGACCCGGTCACCGCACCACGACCTGATTCGCTCGCACCTCGCCGATCGTGGCGCGGCGTTCTGGGACGACCTCGTGCTCGCGGCGCAGCAGGCCGGTCTCGCGTACGACGAACCCACCGTCGGCGCAGCGTTGTGGGACCTGGTCTGGGCGGGTGAGGTCACGAACGACTCGCTCGCGCCCCTCCGTGCGTATCTCGCCGCCCGTGGTGGAGGAAGGGGGGCCGTATCGGTGGGTCGGCCGCGAACCATGCGTCGACGGACGGGAACGCCGCCCGTCGCGGCAGGCCGTTGGTCGTTGATCTCGTCGCTTCTCGGGACGGCGGTGTCGCCCACCGTGCAATCCCACGCGGCGGCGCTGCAACTGCTCGACCGGTACGGGGTGCTCACGCGGGAGATGGCGTTGGTCGAGGGGGTGACGGCGGGGTTCGCCGGCGTCTACCCGGTGTTGCGCGCGATGGAGGAGCAGGGCCAGGTCCGTCGGGGATACTTCGTCGCGGGGCTTGGTGCCGCCCAGTTCGCGACGCATGCTGCGGTCGACCGCCTCCGTGACCTTCGTCGGAACCCCGATTCGGCCGCGGTGTTGCTCGCCGCGACCGACCCCGCCCAGCCTTACGGCGCGGTCCTGCCTTGGCCGGAGCACCAGGGGCGTCCCTCGCGCTCGGTGGGTGCCCGGGTCGTGCTCTCCGGAGGGGTGCCGGTCGTGTGGCTCGAAAAGGGTGCGCGGTCGATCGTCACGTTCCCGTCCGCGGTCGATACACCGTCGTGGGTCGACGTCGTCGCCGAGTTCGGGCGAACCCGCTCGGCATTGGAGATCCGCGCCCTCGACGGTCGACCGGTCGCCGACAGCGACTGGGCGGCAGCGCTCCGTCGGGCCGGGTTCGCGGACGGCTATCGAGGTCTGGTGCTCCGTCCCGCCCGCGGCTGACCGTCCTCGTCGGATCGTCGCGGCAGCGTTTCCACTACTCGCTCTCAGGTTGACGCGTCTCGGGCGGACAGCGGGTGCGGCAAGCTGTCCACGTGAGTTCCCGCGGCTTCGGTTCCCTTCGTCGACGCAGCGACGCCGACCTGGGCACCACTCCGGGGCGCACGAGGTTCGGGCGTGTCCTCCCGGTCGTCGTGTTGCTCTCCCTCACGGCGGCATTCGTCGCGTCGTGCAGCGACGACGCCGCCCGCAACGAGGCTCGGACCCAGCCCACCACCGGCACCGTCAAGCCCACCACGACCACATCGGTTCCCGGTGCGCCGGCCCCCGACGACACGATCCCCGGCCTGTGGTTGCTCACACCGGCCGGCTTGCTCGACGAGAACCTGGATGCGTGGGCGACTCCGGGCGACGGCGAAACCCTCCGCGATCCGGTTGACGACGGTCGTGGCGGCGTCGTGTACGTCCGTTGCGGTAAGGCCTCGGGGTGTGGTGCGGAGGAGGCGGCCGATCCCGCCCGACAGCCGCGCACCCTGGGACTTGCGGAGCACGTGTACGCGGTGGGTGAGTACCGGGGTGTCCGTTCGATGCTCGTGACCGGTTCGGGCGACGATGCGCTCGCCGATCCCTCCACGGGTGAGCCGATCGCCGGTCCTGCAATCGCGGTGGTCCGCGTCCGAGAACGCGATCCCATCGGAGGCGTCTCCGGTACCTCCGGGGCTGGGCGAGATCCGCCTCGGTGCGTTCGTCGCGGGTGGCAGCCTCGACGAGATCGTCGTGTGTGCGGCGGCGAGCGGCAACTGTGTGATCTCCCACTCGAACAGCACCGCCGGACCGTTCGTCCCCTTGGACGACGAACGGACGGGACCGGGATCGCCGCCCTCGAGCGTGGCCGTGCCGACGAGCACCACCACGCCCCCGAGGCGGCACCGATCGTGTCGCTGGCCGTACCCGATGGAGGTGCGGTGACGTGGGTGACCCGCACAGGGGACGGGCAGGTCGCGGTCAACCGGGCCGGGGAGCCCCCGATGACCTTTGCCGGGGTCGCCGGGGACGACGCGGTGACGGACGGGAAGTGGCTCGCCGTGCGCAAGGGCGACACGGTCACGATGATCGACCTGGCGAATCCCGAGCATCGGGGTACCCGCAAGGTGCCCGCCGACACCTCCCGGATGGCGATCCGTGAGGGGGGTGCGGGTGGCAGCGGCGGACGCGGCATGCTGTGAGCGATGTCCGACGTCGTCGGGCACCGGAGGGAGCAGATCGTCGTGGCCAACGAGCATCACAACGCCGACCATCACCGTCGCGCCGTCGAGGCGTACACGGGAGCGCACAGCGCGAAGGACATCGACGGGGTCACATCGCTGTTCGCCGACGATGCCAAGGTGTGGGACCCGGTCGACGGCGACCCCCACGTCGGTACCGACCAGGTTCGGGCGTTCTTCAAGGGAACCCACGACCTGTGCGACCGGTTGACGTTGACCTTGACCGGCCCGGTGCGCTGCGGGGCGGTTCGCCGCGTTCGCCATGACGGCGCGGTCGGTCGTGGGCGACATCGTGATGGAGGTCGACATCATCGACACCTTCGTCTTCGACCACGACGGGTTGATCACCGAGATGCGCGCCTACTGGTCGATGGACGACGCCCGCACGCTCACGACCTGACCGACCCAAACGCGGGTTTTGTCGCGCGAAAGTCGCGTCCACGGCGCGACTTTCGCCCCCCCCCCCCCCCCCAAAACCGGTGAGAGACGGCGGGGTGGCCGCTCAGGTCGTCGCAATAGCGGAGAGAACGTCCACGCGTGTGGCGCGGCGCGCCGGGCCGATCGCTGCGAGCACCCCGGCAGCGGCGCCCAGCGCTCCGATCAGCAACATCGCTGGGGGGTTCACCACCGGCACCACACCCGGTTGGTCGAACGCGCGCACGAAGATGATCGACAAGACGATTCCGGCCGCGAGTCCCACCACGGTGCCGACCAGCGCAATGATCGCCGATTCCCACCTGACCGACTCGGCGAGTTGACCTCGCGACATACCTACCGCGCGAAGGAGGCCGAGTTCGCGGGTCCGCTCGTGGATCGACAGGGAGATGGTGTTCGCCACCCCCACCAGTGCGATCACGATGGACAGGCCCAACAGCACGTAGATGAGATTGGTGATCGAGTCGAGGATGGCGAGTCGCGTCGTGAGATACGCGCTCAGTGTGTTGACCGCCGCCGCCGGAGCGACCTTCTTCAACTCGGGCCGGATCGCCCTCACCGCCTGGTCCGGCGACACGCCGTCGCGAAGGGTCACCCACAGGGTGGCATCCCCGTCGATCTCCTTCGGGGCGTTCGGTGACAGCGTCTGGATGGACGTCATGTACTCGGCCCCGGTACCCACCAGCGTGCTGAAGGTCGCGGCGAGTCGCCACCGCTGTTCGCCGGTTCGGGCGAACCACACTCGGATGGTGTCACCCGGCTTCCAGCCGTTCTCGTCGGCGACCTTCTTCAACACCATCACCTCGTTGGTCCGAAGCGTCGAGATGGGTGGTGTCAGGTCCTCGAAGTTCGCAACCTTGAACGCGGTGGACGGGTCCAGCCCGACGACGAACTCCGACTCCCCGACCGGGTTGCCCTTCTCGGTGGGGCCCTTGTCGGCCCGCGCCGCGGACGCGTCCTTTGAGTTCAGCACCATGACCGGGCTGTAACGGATGGCATTGACACGTGCGACCTCGGGCCGGGACCGCATGAAGGCGGCGGCTTCGGGACCCAACGTGGCGAAGCCGGTGCCCGCGTCGACCACGAGGTCGACGTTGCGGAGCTGGTTGCTCAGTTGGTTCTGGGTTGCCGAACGGATCGATGCCGCCAGCACGGTCACGACCACGACCAGGCTCACCCCTACACTCAGTGCGACCGCCGTGACGGTGGTCCGCTTCGGGTTACGCGCCGCGTTCTCGCGGCCGATCACCCCGGCGATGCCGCGCAGCGCGGGCAACGGCGAGCCGAGCGCACGCGACATCGGAGCAGCGGCGAGGGGTCCGAGGGTCGCGAGCGACAGGAACATCAGCACCGCGCCCGTGCCGACCCCCGCGAGCCCGAGCGAGATCGCCTGCGTGGCCGTCGCCACGATCATCGCAGTCCCCGCGACCAGGAGCAGGGCACCGAGCAGACGTCGACCCCGGCTGGTGTCCGAACGGTCGATCGCCACCGATGCGATCGCCGCGACCGGGGCGATGCGGGTGGCCCGCATCGCAGGGATCGCGGCCGACACCGTGGTTGCGACGATCCCGACGAGCAAACCTACGACGACCGCGTCGAGGGTCAGTGCCGGCGCACCCGGAGGCAACGTGATGGACGCGCCGATCGCCCCCTTGATCCCGGTGGCCAACAGCCATCCGGCCAGGATGCCGAGCGTCGAGGCGACGAGGCCGATCACCACTGCCTCCAACATCACCGAGCCCAACACCTGTGTACGGCCCGCCCCCACCGCCCGCAACAGCGCGAGCTCCCGTGTTCGTTGGGCCACGATGATCGAGAAGGTGTTGTAAATGACGAACGCGCCGACGAACACGGAGATGAACCCGAAGGCGAGGATCGGCTGGGTGAACAACTCGATCACCCTGGAGACCGATCCCTCGTTCTCGGCGACGAAGGTCTTGCCCGTCACGACCTCGAGGTCACGCGACACGATCGACCGCAACGTCTTGGCCAACTCCGCCTGGGATACGCCGGGCTCGGTCGCGGCCAGCACGTAGTCGATGCCCGACCCCTTGTTGAGCAATTCCTGGGCCGTCGGCGTGGTGAGGATCATCAGCCGCGGTCCGCGGCAAGTCGGTTGCCGTCCGTGGGGACGCCGCCGATCCCGACGATCCGCAATCGCCGTAGTCCCGCAGGGAACTGCGCCGAGATCGAGTCGCCGACCTTGAACCCGTAGTCACGGGCGGTCCGGACGTCGATCACGGTCTCGTCGGCGTCGCGTGGTGCCCGTCCGCCCGGCTGGAGTCGGCCGCCCGCGAGGCCCTCGTCGTCGATCCAGTTGAGCGCGAGCGTCGGTGGGCCGAAGGTGTCCTCGATGCGCTTGCCGTCGCGGTCGAGCATCATCGGCAGCCCGACGACGACCGCCTCGGCGGCGCGGACGCCGCGGGCGCTGCGGACCAGGTCGACGAGCGAGGAGGAGATCTGCGGTCGGATCGCCTGCCCGAACTGGTTGGGCTGGGCCTTGGCGGACCGGACCACCGCACCCACCCCCTGATAGGTCGAACTGATGAGCCCGTCGAGCGTCGATCCGATGAGGTTCGTGATGACGAGGGTGCCCGCGATGAAGGCGACCGCGAGCACGATCGCGAACCCGGTGGTGACCAGGCGGCGCTTGCGCGCCAGCATCGACTTCCAGGCGGCGTTCAGCATGGAGGCTCCGCTCCGGGCGTGGTCGCGGGAGTCAGGCGCCCAGCGCCTTCATGCGGTCGAGCACTGCGGCGGCGGTGGGGCGTTCCATCTGGTCGACCACGCGGCCGTCCACGAGGAACAGCACACGATCGGCGTATGCCGCGGCGTTGGGGTCGTGGGTCACCATCACGATGGTCTGGCCGAGTTCGTTCACCGCCTTGCGCATGAACGTGAGGATCTCGGTACCGGCGCGCGAGTCGAGGTTGCCGGTGGGCTCGTCGGCGAAGATCAACTCGGGCTTGGAGGCGAGCGCCCTCGCGACGGCAACGCGCTGTTGTTGTCCACCCGACAACTCGGAGGGGCGGTGATCGAGCCGGTCCCTGAGGCCGACGGTGTCGATGACGGTGTCGAGCCACGCCTGGTCGGGCTTGTTGTTGCCGAGGTCCATCGGCAGCGTGATGTTCTCCAATGCCGACAGAGTGGGGATGAGGTTGAACGCCTGGAAGATGAAGCCGAGGCGATCGCGGCGCAACAGGGTGAGGTCGCGTTCCTTCAACGCCGACAGGTCGACCTCCGCGATTCTCACCGATCCCTCGGTGAGCGTGTCCAGGCCGGCGAGGCAGTGCATGAGCGTGGACTTGCCCGAACCGGACGGTCCCATGATCGCGGTGAACTCGCCCCGCCGGAACTCGGCGTCCACGTGGTCGAGTGCGACGACTTGGGTGTCCCCGCTCCCGTAGAGCTTGGTCGCCCGCACGGCCGAGGCGGCGATGGCGATCGGTGGCGCGGCGGACGAGGACATGGCTGCTCCGGGTCGATGGTCACGTTGGGGCCGCCACGCTAGTGCCGTGGACCCCGCAGGAACGGTGCAGTCACCGCCGTCGGGCGGTGGCCGGCGAGGACCTCAGGGAGTGCCGCCCGCCTGTGCCGCCACCGCGGCGGCCTTCGCGGCGGCGGCCGCAGCGTCGCCGAGGTATCGCTCGGCGGTGGGCCGGGTGTCGGTGGGGCGGAAGTCGTCGCCTATCTCGTATCGGAGCGGTACCCCGGTCGGGATGTTCAACTCGGTGATCTCGTCGTCGCCGACGTCGTCGAGGTGCTTGACCAGCGCGCGAAGTGAGTTGCCGTGCGCGACCACGAGCACGGAGTGTCCTGCGGCGAGGTCGGTGACGATCGAGTCATACCAGTAGGGCAGCATCCGGGCAACGACGTCGGCGAGGCACTCCGAGGAGGGCACCACGTCGGGTGGCAGCGTCGCGTACTGCGCGCCGCCGTTCGGGTTGTTCGGGTTGTCCGTGGCGATCGGTGGTGGTGGGGTGGTGTAGCTGCGTCGCCAGACCTTCACCTGGTCGGCACCGAACTCCTCGGCGGTCTGTGCCTTGTTCTTGCCCGTGAGGTCGCCGTAGTGACGCTCGTTGAGCCGCCACGATCGACGTACGGGGATCCAGAGCCGGTCCATCGAGTCCAGCGCCAGTTGGGCCGTGCGGATCGCGCGCTTCTGCAACGACGTGTGCAACACGGTCGGCGCGACCGCCTCCTCGGCGAGCAGGGCCCCGGCGGCGGACGCCTCGGCGCGGCCGGTGTCGGTGAGGTCGCAGTCGTACCAGCCGGTGAACAGGTTGAGCCGGTTCCACTCGCTCTCGCCGTGTCGGAGAAGGATCAACTCGGACATCTCGCTCCCAAGGGGTGAACGCGAACGGAGTGCACCCGATCGGCGCATCGTGCCCGAGATTGTGCGCGAACGATGCGGCTCCGGGCGAATCGGCGAGCCTCGACGCGGGAAGGCACCCTCAACCCCCGCCATGTCAAAAGTTGACAACTATGCACTCAATCAATACAATGCTCATGTCTCGGGGTCTCAACGAGACGTATCCCCCAGCCCCACCTCTCGTCACGGTCACGGACCAGGAGGCCACACCAACATGCCAAAGGCAGTCGGAATCGATCTCGGCACCACCAACTCGGTGGTTTCGGTACTGGAGGCGGGTGATCCCGTCGTCATCCCCAACAGCGAGGGCGCCCGCACCACCCCGTCGGTGGTCGCGTTCACCAAGGACGGCGAAGTGCTCGTCGGCGAGGTGGCCAAGCGCCAGGCGATCACGAACCCCGACCGCACGATCCGGTCCGTGAAACGACACATGGGGTCGGACTGGACCGTCAACATCGACGCCAAGAACTACACCGCGCAGGAGATCTCGGCCCGCACGCTGATGAAGCTCAAGCGCGACGCGGAGTCCTACCTCGGCGACACCGTCACCCAGGCCGTCATCACCGTGCCGGCCTACTTCGACGACGCCCAGCGCACCGCCACCAAGGAGGCGGGCCAGATCGCGGGGCTCGAGGTGCTCCGCATCATCAACGAGCCGACTGCGGCGGCGTTGGCCTACGGCATGGAGCGTGAGGGTGCCGAGCAGACGATCCTCGTGTTCGACCTCGGAGGTGGGACCTTCGACGTGTCGGTGCTCGAGATCGGCGACGGCGTGTTCGAGGTGAAGTCGACCCACGGCGACACCGAACTCGGCGGAGACGACTGGGATCAGCGGGTCATCGACTGGCTGGTCGAGTCGTTCAAGAACTCCAACGGCGTCGACCTGTCCAAGGACAACATGGCGCTCCAACGCCTCAAGGAGGCGGCCGAGAAGGCCAAGATCGAACTGTCCCAGGCTCAGCAGACCCAGATCAACCTGCCGTTCGTCACCGCCACGGACTCGGGGCCGCTTCACCTGGACGAGACGCTGAGCCGATCGAAGTTCCAGGAGATCACCGAGGACCTCCTCAACCGGTGCCGCGTCCCGTTCGAGCAGGCACTCAAGGATGCGGGGCTCACCATGGGCCAACTCGACCATGTCATCATGGTGGGCGGGTCGACGCGGATGCCGGCGGTGCAGGACCTCGTGCACTCGATGACGGGGCGTGAGCCGCACAAGGGCGTCAATCCCGACGAGGTGGTCGCGATGGGTGCCGCCGTGCAGGCGGGTGTGCTCAAGGGTGACGTCAAGGACGTCCTCCTTCTCGACGTCACGCCGTTGTCGCTCGGTATCGAGACGAAGGGTGGCGTGATGACCCGGCTCATCGAGCGCAACACGACCATCCCGACGCGTCGAACCGAGGTGTTTACCACGGCGGAGGACATGCAACCTTCGGTGGAGATCCATGTGCTCCAGGGCGAGCGCGAGATGGCGAGCTTCAACAAGACGCTCGGCAAGTTCCAACTCGTCGACCTCCCGCCGGCGCCTCGCGGCGTTCCCCAGATCGAGGTGACGTTCGACATCGACGCCAACGGCATCGTGAACGTGGCGGCGAAGGACCGGGCGACCGGAAAGGAGCAGTCGATCACGATCACCGGGCAGTCCTCGTTGTCCAACGACCAGATCAGCCAGATGGTCAAGGACGCCGAGGCGCACGCCGAGGAGGATCGTCGGCGCAAGGACGAGGCCGAGGAGCACAACAAGGCCGACACGCTCGTCTACCAGACCGAGAAACTGCTTCGGGAGCAGGGCGACAAGATGCCCGCCGACGACAGGGTCAAGCTCGAGGGTGCGTTGTCGACGTTGCGCGACGAGATCCGCGGCGGTGACATGGCCAAGATCCGCGCCGCGATGGAGACGCTGGTCAACGCGAGTCAGGAGTTCGGCCAGCACCTCTACGAGCAGGCGGCCGAGAGTGAGGCCGCTGCGGGAGCGGGATCGGGATCGCCCGGCGCGTCCTCCGACGACGACGACGTGGTCGACGCCGAGGTCATCGACGAGTCGGCCGCGGGGCAAGAGCAGTGACCGACCCCGGCACCGACCCCGACGACGTGGGACCACCGGTCTCCGAGAGCCAGTCCACCCCGGCGGGCTCGATGACCCCCGACGAGGCGGCGGCCCTCGCTGCGATCGACGAGTTCGAGGCGTCCGGTGGAGCCCGGCGGGTGTTGTCCACGTCGGCGAACGACACGGACGATCCGGACGGCACCGGCGCGCTCGGTCTGGACCCGGCATCGGGACTGCCGTTCGGTGACCACTCGCTGGTGGGCCTGGACGAGGGCTTCGACCGGGTGGCCGCCGAACGCGACGAATACCTCGACATGGCCCGTCGAGTGCAGGCCGAGTTCGAGAACTACAAACGTCGTGTCGAAGGCCAACGGGTCGAACAGGTGCAACGTGCCGCGGAGGCGCTGGTGGTGGAGCTCCTCCCGGTGCTGGATGCGTGCGACGCTGCGATCGCGCACGGCTCCGAGGACGTCGATCCGATCTCGAAGGCCTTGTTCAACGCTCTCGAACGGAAGGGCCTGGTCCGGGTGGACGAGGCCGACGTGCCGTTCGATCCCAACCTGCACGACGCGGTGCTGAGCGAGGAGGGTGACGGCGGCGAGCCGGTCGTCGCGGAGGTCATGCGTCCGGGGTATTCATGGAACGGTCGGGTGGTGCGCCCGGCGATGGTCAAGGTTCGGAGCTGACCCGTCGACGGTCGGACGCGCCGACGAGACGGGTGCGCGGGGTTCGGGTACAGGTCGCGTCGACCGGATCGGCATGGCGATCGGGGATGAGGTGAGGCGATGACGGCGCAACGGGAGTGGTTCGAGAAGGACTATTACGCCGTGCTGGGCGTGGACAAGTCGGCGTCCCAGAAGGACATCACATCCGCCTACCGCAAGCTCGCGCGCAAGTACCACCCCGACGCCAACCCCGACGACAAGGCCGCCGAGGATCGGTTCAAGGATGTCTCCCGCGTATGACGTGATCGGTGACGAGGAGCGTCGTCGGGAGTACGACGAGGTCCGGTCGATGGGGCCGTTGGGATCGCGGATGGGCGGCGCCGGGTTCGGACGGAATCCGGGCGGAGGTCCCTTCGCCGGGGCCGACATCGGCGACCTGCTCTCCAACCTGTTCGGACGCGGACCGCCGAGGGTGGAGGGTGGACGGGCCCCGGCGGCCCGGCTTCGGGCGCCGGACCCCAACGTGGCGCCGATCTCGAGACCCACCTCCACCTGTCGTTCCTCGATGCGGCCCACGGCGTCACCACCTCGGTCAACCTCACGAGCGACGTGACGTGTCCGACGTGCAGCGGGTCCGGCGCGGCCCCCGGTACGTCACCGCAGTCATGCCCGACCTGCAAGGGCCGCGGAATCACCGAGGAGAACCAGGGCTTCTTCTCGTTCAGCCATCCGTGTCCCACCTGCAACGGCAACGGCACGATCATCGAGCACCCGTGCGCCGTCTGTCACGGCTCGGGCGTCACGCCGCGTCAACGGACGGTGAAGGTCCGGCTTCCCGAAGGTGTCCGCGACAACCAACAGATCCGCCTGAAGGGCAAGGGCGCCCCGGGCGGCGCGGTGGGCCCGACGGCGACCTGTACGTGCGGGTCCACGTCGAAGTGCACCCCGTGTTCCACCGAGAGGGTGACGACCTCACGCTGACGGTGCCGGTCACCTTTGCGGAGGCGGTGCTCGGCGCCGATCTCAAGGTGCCCACCCTCGAGGGTGACCCGGTCACGATCCGAATCCCCGCCGGCACCCCTTCGGGACGGAGGTTCCGCGTAAAGGGTCGCGGCTTCCACCACGGCTCCACACGGGGAGACCTCATGGTGACCGTCGAGGTGATCGTCCCGACGCAACTGACCGATGCCGAGCGTGCGGCGGTCGAAACCCTGCGGGATGCCGGCACACCGGCGCCGAGATCACACCTCGGCGTGTAAGTCCACCGTCCGAGTCGTTCCACGCCGAAAGGATCCGACGATGCCGACACACGAACAGGCCGTCTACATCATCTCGGTTGCCGCCGAACTCGCAGGGGTGCATCCGCAGACGTTGCGGATCTACGAGCGCAAGGGCCTGTTGCGGCCGTCGCGCACAGGTGGGGGTTCGCGCCGCTACAGCCAGGCGGACATCGCGCTGCTCCTGCGGATCCAGGAGTTGACCGCTGAGGGTCTCAACCTGGCAGGCGTCCAGCGGGTGCTCGAGTTGGAGATGCGCGTTGCCGAACTCGAGGCCGAACTCGACCAGGCGCACCGCGATGCCCACGCAGCGGTAGCCGAGACCCACCGGCAGTACCGACGGGATCTGGTCCCCGTGGCGCCGGCGGCCGTGGTTCGCTACGGCGACGGTCGCCGTCGTCGCTGAACTCCTTCGACCCCCGGACTCCACCCGGGCCACACTTGGTTCTATCAAGAAACTTGATGTTCTTATAGTCAAGTTTATGGTATGCTCCTGGAGCACACCGTTCGACGAGGGAGCACACCGATGGCGCTCGATCCCAACACCTGGACGTTGAAGACCCAGGAGGCCGTCAACTCCGCGGTCTCCGCCGCGACCGCGGCGGAGAATCCCGAGGTCACCCCCGACCATCTCGTCGTGGCACTGTTGTCCCAGGACAGCGGAGTGGTCCTGCCGGTGGTGCGGAAGATCGGCATCGACCCGGTCTCGCTCCGAAACCGCGCGGCCGACGCCGTCGGGGCGTTGGCACATTCGTACGGGACGAAGACGTCGATCTCCAAGGACCTCACCGACGTCCTCAGCAAGGCCGATGCCGAGCGTACGTCGATGGGCGACGACTACCTGTCCACCGAGCATCTCCTCCTCGCTCTGGTCGCCGTCGACGAGTCGTTGCCCCCGCCCGTCGCCGCTTTCCCGAGGTCGACCGGGACCAGCTCCTCACCGCGCTGTCGGAGGTGAGGGGGACTCACCGTGTCACCAACCAGAACCCCGAGGACCAGTACCAGTCCCTCGAGAAGTACGGCCGTGATCTCACCGAGGCGGCCCGCCGCCAGAAGCTCGACCCGGTGATCGGGCGGGACGACGAGATCCGTCGGGTGATCCAGGTCTTGAGCCGACGCACCAAGAACAACCCGGTGTTGATCGGCGAGCCGGGCGTCGGAAAGACCGCAGTGGTCGAGGGGCTCGCTCAGCGCATCGTGGAGGGCGACGTCCCCGAGTCCTTGCGCGACAGGCGCCTGATCGCGCTCGACCTCGCGTCGATGGTCGCGGGTGCCAAGTACCGCGGCGAGTTCGAGGAGCGGCTCAAGGCGGTGCTCAAGGAGATCACCGACTCCGACGGCGAGATCATCACGTTCATCGACGAGATGCACACGGTGGTCGGTGCCGGTGGTGGATCCGAGGGCGCGATGGACGCGGGCAACATGTTGAAGCCGATGCTCGCGCGGAGAGTTGCGCATGGTCGGCGCGACCACCCTCGACGAGTTCCGCAAGTACATCGAGAAGGACCCGGCTCTGGAGCGCAGGTTCCAGCAGGTGTACGTGGGGGAGCCGTCGGTCGAGGACTCCATCGCGATCCTCCGCGGTCTCAAGGAGCGCTACGAGGTGCACCACGGGGTGCGTATCGCCGACAACGCCATCGTGGCCGCGGCAATGCTGTCGGACCGCTATCTCACCGGTCGCTTCCTCCCCGACAAGGCCATCGACCTGATGGACGAGGCGGCAAGTTCGCTGCGTATCGAGATCGACTCGGTCCCCACCGAGATCGACGTGGTCGAGCGGCGCATCCGATCCCTCGACATGGAACGCGTCGCGTTGTCGAAGGAGTCGGACCTTGCGTCGACCG
The DNA here is from genome assembly GCA_041394325.1 of Microthrixaceae bacterium. Lineage (GTDB taxonomy): Bacteria > Actinomycetota > Acidimicrobiia > Acidimicrobiales > Microtrichaceae > JAWKIJ01. Next base: position 720,584 of record JAWKIJ010000001.1, on the reverse strand, counting down.
AGCGGCTCGCCGCGATCGACAAGGAGCTGGCCGACCTGCGCGAGCAGGCCGACTCGATGCGTGCCCACTGGCAGGCCGAGAAGGACGCGATCGCGTCGATCCAGGAGCTCAAGGAGCGACAGGAGACGATGAAGGCCGAGGCCGAGCGCGCGGAACGCGCCGGGGATCTCAGCCGGGCCTCCGAGATCCGCTACGGGCACCTGCCGGTCATCGAACGTGAGGTCGAGGCGGCGACCGGGAAGCTCGCCGGCCTGCAGGCCGACCAGCAGATGCTGAAGGAGGAGGTCGAGGAAGGGGACATCGCAAAGGTCGTGGCCAAGTGGACCGGCATCCCGGTCACCCGTCTCATCGAAGGCGAGATGGGCAAGCTGTTGCGCCTCGAGGAGGTGCTCCACGAGCGGGTCGTCGGCCAGGACGACGCGGTCGCCGTGGTCGCCAACGCGATCCGTCGCAGTCGGGCGGGCCTCAGCGACCCGCACCGCCCGATCGGATCGTTCCTGTTCCTCGGACCGACAGGTGTCGGCAAGACCGAGCTCGCCCGGACGCTCGCCGACTTCCTCTTCGACGACGAGCGGGCGATGATCCGAATCGACATGAGCGAGTACATGGAGAAGCACTCCGTGTCGCGTCTCATCGGAGCACCTCCCGGTTACGTCGGTTACGACGAAGGGGGCCAGCTCACCGAAGCAGTCCGTCGGCGCCCCTATGCGGTGGTACTGCTCGACGAGGTCGAGAAGGCGAATCCAGAGGTGTTCAACGTCCTGTTGCAGCTCCTCGACGACGGCCGGCTCACCGACGGCCAGGGCCGCACGGTCGACTTCACCAACGTGATCCTGATCATGACGTCGAACCTTCCGGGCGACCCGAAGGACTTCTTCCGTCCCGAGTTCATCAACCGCCTCGACGACATCGTGCGCTTCCGCCCGCTCGAGCAGGCCGACCTCGCGCACATCGTCGACATCCAACTCGCGTCGCTGCGTTCACGGCTCGCCGACCGGCGGATCACCCTGGAGGTCGAACCCGAGGCGCGGGAGCGATTGGCCGAGCGCGGCTATGACCCGATGTTCGGTGCCCGCCCGCTGAAGCGGTTGATCCAACGCGAGATCGGCGATCGGCTCGCCGTCGCCCTGCTCGACGGTTCGATCGGTGACAACGCGACCGTCACGGTCGGCGTGTCCGGCGACGAGTTCACGGTGGAGTAGCGACCGGGGGCGTCGTCCCTCGGGGCCAGCAGGCCGTGGTCGGTCGGTACCCTGAGGTCGCGTGGAGTTGACGACGGTTGCCGACGATGAGGTGGTCGTGTTCGACGGGTCCTCACTCGTCCGTTACGACGCGCTCTCCCCGCGGCATCACTATCGCCTCGGCGGAATCGAGGTCGACACCCTGGCCCGTCCGGGAGAGCGGTACGCGACGATCGCGACCGTCAACGACATCCACCTGGGTGAGACGGTCTGCGGACTGATCGCGGGCACCGAGGTGGGCCCGGTGTTCCGTAGCGAGGACGGTGAGGAGCCGTACCCCGAGCTGATGAGTCGCGGTGCGGTCGCGGCGATGCAGGCACTCGAACCGGACCTGGTGGTCGCTAAGGGCGACCTCACCGGCAACGGGACGATCGAGGAGTATCGGCGGTTCCTCGACCTGTACCGATCGCCGTTCGGCGATCGGCTCCTTCACGTCCGTGGCAACCACGACAGCTACCACGGTGGCGACTTCGCGGCGTTTCCCACCGTCGTTCGGCGAGTACCCGGCGCCACGGTCGCGTTGGTCGACACCGCCCGGACCCACCTCGCCACCGGGCGGCTCTCCCCGGACCAGATCGATTGGATCGACTCGGTCGGGGCCGATTCCGATGAGCCGGTCCTGGTGTTCGGTCACCACCACCTGTGGACAGCGGCCGACGGTGAGCCCCGCGAGGACTACTTCGGGGTGCGGCCCGGGGACAGCGTCGCGTTGATGGAGGTGATGGCCCGCCGGCCGAGGATCCTCGGCTACTTCGCCGGGCACACACACCGAAATCGGGTACTCCGCCCGATCGAGGCCGGGGGAGCCGTGGTGGTGGAGGTCGCATCGGTGAAGGACTTCCCCGGTGTGATCGCGGAGTACGCGGTCTTCGAGAATGGTGTCAACCAGGTCGTTCGCCGTATCGGTGGGTCCGAACAGCTCCGATGGACCGAACGAACGCGCGGAATGTTCCACGGGGCCTACGAGTGCTATGCGATGGGCGCTATTGGGGATCGCTGCTTCACGATGTTCCACGACGGCAAGGGCCATCGCCTACCGACGGGGCGGGCGCGGTGAGCGGATCTCGGCCGGATGGGCCCCGCCACTCTGAGATGGTGCAGTCCGTCGATGCCGCGTGGAGGGCGTGGCTCGACACGCTCGGCACCGTCGGTTCCGACGAGCTGGCGCGGCCCGGGCTCGGGGAGTGGAACGTCCGCGAGTTGATCGCGCACACGTTGCGGGCGGCCACCACCGTGGACCGCTTCCTCGACGAGGTTCGCCCGGCGATCGAAGTGCCCGACGCCGAGCGGTACTGCGAACTCGCCGACTCGATGACCGAAGCCCAACACGCGGCGGTCGCGCAGCGGGGCCGCGACGGCGCCGAGGCCCTCCCGTCGGATGCACCGGCGCTGCGGGTCGCCGCGGTTTGCGTCGTGGAGGCCACGCTCCGACGACTGCGCGTCACCACAGGCGAGGAGGTCGGAGCGACCGCGTTCGGTGCGATGGGGCTCGACGAATACCTGCGCACGCGCCTCGTCGAGGTGATCACCCACCACCGCGACCTGTGCCACGCGCTGGGGCGACCGGTGAGCCAGCCCGTCGATGCGGTGGACGAGGTCGCGGCGATCCTTCCCCGTTGAGCCCCGACTCGCGCCGATCGATGTGGAAGTCTCTCGACCCTCGGCGGCTCGGTTCAGTCGGCGGTGGCGACCTCGATCCGGTCCTGCTTCCATTCCCGGGCCGCTTCGAGTGTCGCGGAGGCCTGGTCGAGAAGTTCCTCGGTGGAGAAGGCGTGGGCGGGATAGCACGCCACCCCAGCCCACATCGTGTGATGGCCGAATCGGCTGTTGAGGTTGCGGCGGATCCGCTCGACGGTCCACACCGCCCCGTTCTCGGGGGTGTCCTCCAGGATCAGCGCGAACCGCCCGTCGGTCATTCGACAGGCCGTGTCCGCGTGCGCGGAGCGTCTGGCGGATCGCGGTGGTCACGTTCGCGGCGTTGGCGACGCTCCCTCGCCGGTACCGGGCCCCTCCACTACCCAGAGCAGTCCCACCGCGACGGGGCGGAGATGGCGTCGTGCCGAGGCGATTCGGGAGTCGAGCGACACGCGGAAATACGCCTCGCTGAACAGCGACGTCTCGGGATCGGACAGCACCTGGCCGTCGCGATCGTCGGACGGCTCGATCCCCTCGGTTCGATCGAGCTTGTGCTCGAACGATCCTGCGCCGTGCGTCGACGGCCCGTCGCCGAGGGCTCCGGGTGAGGTGTGGCGATCCCGTTCGGTCGAGAGTTGGTCGTTCAACGAGTCGATCTCGGCCCGCAGCGCTTCGGCGTCGGCCTTGGCCCGCTTCGTCTCCTGGATGGTGGTGTCAGCCACGGTCGACGCGCCGAACGCGATGATGCCGACGATCACCGCACAGACTCCGGCGGCGGCCGAGGGCCAGGCCACGTCGGTCGTCGCACCGGCGACACCAGCGGCAAGGCCCGCGCAGCCGATGACCAGGCCCAGCAATCGACGAGGTTCCATCATGTGTCCATCGGCAGCGGAGCCGTCGACTGAAGCGGTTTCCGCGGAGTCAACGGCACAGGAGCACCGCCCTCTGCAGGATGGCGACCGCTTGCGGTTCCGGCTCGTCGCCGTTGAGGGTGACGACCTGAAGCGGGCTCAACGAGGATCGGATCTGGTCGCCGACACATGCCGCGGCCTGCGCCGACAGGCCGATCGAGGTGAGCTGGGAACCGATCTGTGCGTACAGGTCGGACTCGGTGGGATCGCGGGGGCAGTCGTGCAGCGTGGGGACCGTACCCGAGTCGAGGAACTCGACGACCTGGTCGGTCACGCATCGCCGGGTCAATGAAGCGGTATGGCCGCTGCCCTCGTAGGTGAGCAATGCCGGCCCTCCCAGTGCGGCGACCATCTGCTCGGTCCATTCGTAGGGGGTTGCCGGATCGCCTCGGGTACCGACGACCAGGGTTGCCGCCTTTGCGGCATTGGGGGCGATGCGTACCGGGGTCCCGGTGGGCAGGGCGGTGCACGAGGGCGTGTCGAACCCCACTCCCCGGTCGAGCAGTGGCGGAATCGGCCCGGTGCGCTCGCGTGCCCGAGCGAGCCGATCCTCCCCGAGCGGGCGGTCGGCATCCTGACAGTTGACGACCGACTGGGCCTCGAGACCGTTGCCGTAGGTGCCGTCGGGTTGTCGGGAGGACTGCCTCCCGGCCAGGTCGGCGAGAAATGCCGCGGCCTGGCCTCGGTTCGTGCTCGTCGGATCCGACAGCGCATGGACGGCGTCCATCAACGGGAGATAGGTCGCCGGGTCGTACAGGGCGGTGATCACGCCGGTGAGGAACTTGTCACGCGTCAGGGACTCGGTCCCGTTCTGTTTCGAGTCGAACCTGAACGGATCGGTGTCCAACGCGTTCGCAACCGAGGTCATCACCGTCATCGAGTCGGGCGCGGCGGGACACGTCGGATCCGCGTTGCATTGGGCGACCGTCGCCAGCAACGAACGGACCAGGCCCTTCGCCTGTCCCGCTTCGGACTCCACCAGATCGGGGCTCGGGGTGACCGAACCGTCCAACACGACGGCACGCACCTTGTCGGGGTGCGCGGTGAGATAGCCGGCTCCGATCCGGGTGCCGTAGCTGAGTCCCACGTAGCTGAGCTTGTGGTCGCCCAACGCGGCCCGCAGCGCATCGAGGTCCTCGACCACGTAGCGGGTTGCCATGTGCCGATAGAGCTCGCGGTTGTCCTTGTCGCAACCGGAGGCGATCTCCTTCTCGGCGGTGAGCGCCTCGTTCCGGGCGGCGGTGGGATCGTCGGGTGTCGGTTCGTCTACCAGTCGTCGGCGCTGCGCCTGGGTGAGGCAGTTGAGGGGAGTGCTGGCAGCGACCCCGCGGGGGTCGAACGACACGATGTCGAAGTGCTCTCGCAGCGACGAGGGGATCGCGAGGTAGCTGCTCGCGAGGAACTCCAGTCCCGAGCCACCGGGCCCACCCGGGTTGAAGACGACGGACCCCTTCCGCGGGGTGCCCGTGGCCCGAAGGCGGGTAACGGCGAGCGACAACCGCGTCCCGTCCGGTTCGGCGGGGTCGACCGGCACTTCGATCCGTCCGCACTGCAGGCCCGCGGCGAGTGCGGCGCGTAGCACCGACCGCTCCACCGCGATCTCGCCGGCCTTGCAGGGGGCCCAGGGAACGGTGTTCCCCGAGATGCTCGTCGTCCCACGCTCGGATGAGTCGAGCCGAACGATCGTTCCCTTCGAGGTGCACGCGGTGGCGACCGCCAAAGAGGCCACCAAGCCGATGGCGAGCGACGTCACGGTTCGGCACGCGGCCCCGGTGCTGTGCCGGTCAGCGCGTCGTCGCTCCTCGGTTCGGTCGGTGCGGTCGCCCGGCACGCTGGTTCCTCCCGCGCGGTCTGCGACGCGTCTGGACGGATGGTCGTGCCGACGCTAACGGGCTGGGAGGGTCCGGCGACGGCAGCAAGCAGGGTTCGGGACGGGCGCTCACGCCCGGGCGGCGCGGTATTCGTCGGCGAGGCGGGTGAGCTCGCCCATCAGATGCCCCAACTCGAAGTCCTTCGGCGTGAACACCGCGGCGACGCCTGCAGCCAACAGTCTCGGTCGGTCGTCCTCGGGGATGATGCCACCCGCTACGACGGGACAGTCGAGCCCCTCGGCGCGGAGGAGGTCGACGATCTGGGGGATCAGCACGAGGTGACTTCCCGACAGGATCGACAGGCCGACGACGTCGACGTCCTCGTCACGCGCCGCCGCGGCGATCTGCTCGGGTGTGAGCCGGATGCCCTGGTAGATCACCTCCATACCGGCGTCGCGCGCCGCTACGGCCACCTGTTCGGCCCCATTGGAGTGGCCGTCCAGCCCGGGCTTGGCCACCAGCAGGCGTGGTGGGCCGCCCGGGGACGCGGCATTGTGGTCGGCCAACTCCTTCAGGGTGGTCAGTGCCGTGCCCGCACCGGCGGCGGCCGCGACGCCGGTGGGCGCCCGGAACTCGCCGAACACCTCGCGCAGTCGGCCGGCCCACTCGCCGGTCGTGCCGCCGGCGTGGGCGAGTGCGATGGTGGCGTCCATGATGTTCTCGTCGCCGCGGGCGACCCGTTCGAGCTCGTCGAGCGCGGCCTCCACTGCGGCCTGATCCCGTGACGACCGCCACTCGGCCAACTCGGCGATCGCCGCGGTCTGCACCGCCGCGTCCACCTTCAGGATGTTGTCCTCTCCGTCGAGTGGGGACTCGGCGGTCTCGGTGAACGCGTTGACCCCGATCACCGTTTGCTCCCCCGACTCGATCCGCCTCATGCGCTCGGTATGGCTCCGGACGAGGCGACCCTTCATCTCGTCGATCGCTTCGAACGCGCCGCCCAACGACTCGATGTCGTCGAGCTCGGCCTGCGCGGAGTCGATCAACTCCTGGGTGAGGGTCTCGACGACCTTGGAGCCGTCGAAGAGGTCCCCGTACTCCAGCAGGTCGGTCTCGAACGCCAGCACCTGCATGATCCGAAGTGACCACTGCTGGTCCCAAGGCCGCGGTAGCCCGAGTGCCTCGTTCCACGCGGGGAGTTGGAGCGATCGCGCGCGTGCCGACTTCGACAAGGTCACGCCGAGGGTCTCCAAGACGATGCGCGCGACGTTGTTCTCGGGCTGTGCCTCGGTGAGACCGAGGCTGTTCACCTGTACGCCGTAGCGGAAGCGGCGTGCCTTGGGATCGGTGACGCCGTATCGCTCCTCGGTGAGACGGTCCCACATGCGTGTGAACGCACGCATCTTCGCGGTCTCCTCGACGAAGCGAATGCCCGCGTTGCAGAAGAAGGACACCGACGCGACCACCGAGGACATGTCCCCGGGTTCGAGTTGACCCGAGTCGCGAACCGCGTCGAGCACTCCGATCGCGCACGCCAACGAGTAGGCGATCTCCTGGGTAGGGGTCGCTCCGGCCTCCTGGAGGTGGTAGGAGCACACGTTCATCGGGTTCCAGTGGGGGATGTGCCTGTTGCAGTACGCGAACATGTCGACGATCAGGCGTCGGCTCGCGTCGGGGGGGAAGATGTAGGTACCCCGCGACAGGTACTCCTTGACGATGTCGTTCTGTGTGGTGCCGCGCAGCACACGGGTGTCGACCCGGTGGTCCTGGGCGTTCGCCACGTACAGTCCCAACAACCACGCTGCGGTCGCGTTGATGGTCATCGAGGTGTTCATCTCGCCCTGGGGGATCCCCTCGAGCAGGGTGCGCATGTGGCCCAGATGCGCGACCGGCACTCCCACCTTGCCCACTTCGCCCCTGGCCATCGGGTGATCGGGGTCGTAACCCGTCTGTGTGGGGAGATCGAAGGCGATGGACAGTCCGGTCTGACCCTTCGCGAGGTTCGTGCGGTACAGCTCGTTGGACGCCTTCGCGGTGCTGTGCCCCGAATAGGTGCGCATCAGCCACGGGCGGTCCCTGGTCACGGTGTCGGACATGGGCGCCATTGTCCCAGCACGTGTACCGGGGGACAAAGCCCCGGTACACCGGAACGGCCCCCCGGTTCGTCACCGGAGGGCCGTTTCGGGGAGGGAGAAGTCGGGGAAGCGGGTGGATCGTGGCGGGCGACAGGCAGGGGTCGGAGCGGAGGGCACTACGATTCCCGCGGCGTTCGCCGTGGGAGACGTCGTTGGAGGAAGTGGTCGTGTCCTCCGCTCCGGAGCCCCTGGCTGTTGGTACCGGTGGTGGCGAACCCGCCGGTGCAAGAGGTATCGAGACGAAGGCCGACGACCTTGAGAAGTTTCCCCGCGCTGTCCACGATCCTGGCCGACGACACGCTCTTCCTGGGCAAGGATCTGCTGCCATGGTTGATGCTTGCCATCGGGGCGGCGCTCCTGGTCGCCAACGTGGCCACGGTGGTGAGGCCACCGTTGGTCGATCCGCGCAATCCCTCGCTCGGTCGTCGCGACCGCGCCCCATTGTCGCGGGCGGTGCCGTTGGGTCTGTTGGGTCTGGCGGTGTCGGTGTGGGCGCTCGCGACGCTCGCCAGCCACGCCGGCTGAGCGCTCCCGGCGCGGATCCCGGGGGTCGCTACTGGGCCGGCGAGAGTTCGACGAGCGACATCGACTCGAAATAGTCCTTCGGCTGCATCTGCACGAGGGTGCGTGCCGGCCGATGTCGCGCCAACTCGTCGACCATCGCCTGGCACTGTCCCTCCAGTGTCAGGTAGGTGTCGTTCATCACGACGAATACCGGGCGGTCTGCAGCCATGGCCAGCACCCGTCGGGCGACCGCGACGGGATCGTTGCGTCGGTTGCGTCGTTGGTAGTCGACCCAGTCGACCACCAGCGGTGAGCCGAGCCTCGGGTAGGTCACGACCTTCATCCCCGAGCCGGCGAGCGCGCGCGAGGTGGCCGGGCCGAGCTGGTCGGGACACGTCACGACCAGGCCCGACGAGGTGGTGGCGCGGATCCGCTCGGCCACCACGCCCGCCTGGGTGCGGTCGATCCGCAGCACGAACGCCGATCCCACGAGTGACGCCACGACGAACGACACGACCACCACGTCACGGACGCGGCCGTCGAGGAACTGGTCGAGGCCCAATGCCACCAGGAGCGCCACGAAGGGAAAGAAGACGGCGGCGTACCGGGATGCGAATCCCATGTGGTTGACGATCGCGACGATCGACGCGATCGTGATCGTCCCCACGATCAGCGCGAGCGGCGCGCGCGCGAGCCGATGCGTGTGGAAATCGAGTTCGATGCGTCGCTCGTCGAGGCCGCGTCCGAACACGCCGATCACGAGCAGCGCGAACAACAACAGCATGGCGAGTTGCGGTTCGGAGTAGGGCCCGCCGGCGAAGTCGACGAGGCTCGTGATCACCAGGGTCGTCGGGCGAAACGCTTCCGCCCAGGGTGTACCGGTGTGCGCCGACTGATAGAGCAGCGAGGGGACCCAGGGAACGAACGCCAGCGCCCCGGTCGCGGCGGCGGCGAGCGTCGCGAGCCCCGCGACCAGACCGTTTCGGTCGTGGCGCCGATGAGAGCGGACGGCGCCCACCAGGATGGTGATACCCGCGGCCATCAGCAGCCAGATCGACCAGTAGTGGGTCCACAGCAATGCGGCCGTCGACAAACCGATCCCCACGAGGGGGCCGAGGGGTGGTCGTCGTGGGGTCGGGTCCGTCTGGGCCTGGGTGAGACTGCCCGAACGTTCGCCGCGCTCGTGGGTGTCGCCGGCCTGGGGAGTGCCGATGACGGTGAGTACGCAGAGCCAGCCGACGAGCACCTCGACCATCACGAGCGAGTACATGCGCGTCTCGCTCCCATAACGGAACACGAACGGCGACGTCGCCAACACGAGGCCCACGGTCAGTCCCAGGCGGTGTCCGGCGATGCGGCGGCCGAGGAGGTAGCCGAGGGGAAGCATCAGTAGTGAGATCAGGCCCGACAACGCCCGAACCGCTCCGGTGCCGGTGCCGAAGAGCGACATCCAGGCGTGCAGCAGCACGTAGTAGAGCGGTGGATGGCCGTCGTGGCGAAGCGCCGTGCCGAGCCGGTCCAGAGGAAGTCGGGCGATGTCGACCGACAACGCCTCGTCGAGCCACAGCGGAGACCGAACCACGAAACGTCCCGCGACGGTGGCGAGCGACCCCAGGACCACGATCGTGGTCGCAAGTCGACCTGCGAAGGCCTCGTTTCGATGCGGGGACGGCGTGGAGGCTCGTGGCCGGGGGACCTCGGTCATCGGCGGCGCACGCTACCGCTCCCGGCCGCCGGATCGGTGCGGGCGACCTCGGACCCCGCGTCGACGCGGCGGGTCGAGGGGTCGGGCCGTCACCTCCTGCGAGCACCCTCGGCGCTTCCCCGAGGAATCCTCGGAGCCCACCCGTACGCTCGAACCGTGCGATCTCATCGACTTCCCATCCTCCTGCTGGCCCTTACGGTGATCACGGCGGCATGCGGCGGCGACACCGACAACTCCTCCGCGACCGCGGACGGCCTCAAGCGGCCGGTCGGTGACGCGTCGGGCGTGTCGGTTCCCGGCCGTCCCGGGACGGGCACGAGACTGAAGTGCCCGACGCTCCGAGCGGCCGTCGGGACGATGCGAGTGGTGAACCTCGCGGTGAAGGCGGACGGCACACCCGTCGGACCGGTGGACGTGTACGCCGAGGGGTACGGTCCGGACCAGGGGTGCACCCCGGTGGTGAAGGCCCTCGACTTCGGCGCGGTCTCCGACTATGTGAAGGTGCCCTCCGACGGGGTGTCGGAGCCACCCGAGGGCCGGCTGTCCTACTCCGATGCCGGTACGACCGATCGAAGCGGCTTCTGGAAGGGCTTCAGCCCGAACGACGGAGTCGGCGGGAGCGGTGACCAGGAGACGGTGGTGCTCTCGGGAGGGTCCACCAAGGGCGAAACCACCCCGACCTTCGCCAACGTGATCGAGCACAGTGCCGAGGACCCGACTCGGAACCTGCAGGCGGAACCCGGCAAGGCGGTCCTGCTGGTCGACGGATCCGCCGCCTCGGCCATGTTCCAACAACAGGGTGACCGATCGACATTGGCCGTCTCCATCGACGGCAGGTGCCCGGTCCCCGACGGAGCCGCGGGGGCGGAGTACGGATCGCTCTCCGGCAACGGTGTCCCGTACTCGGTCGAACCCGGAACCCACACGGTCGGGATCATCGTGATGGCCCCCGGCGTCGGCATCGGTGGGGAGGACTGTGACGGGGCGACGCCCGTCGCCACCGAATCCGTGGACGTCGACGCCGGCCAGGCTCGTGGGATCTACTTCGGTGGGACCTCGCCGGGCGCGTTGCAGGTGCTGGTCGCCTCGATCGACATCTGACGCGCTCGGATCGGGACGTCAGGTCGATCGTGTCACGTCGGCGTCGAAACTCGCCAGCAGACTCTCGACGTCGGCGCTCTCGGCCTCCGCGACGAGGCTGATCAAGGACTCGGCCTCCTCCAGGCATGCGGGACACCGGGCGAGGTGCACTCGAAGTGGTTCGTCGAGCCGGGCGCGTCGGGTGACGAGTGCGTCGACGAACGAGTCGATCTGCTCGAAGCAGTCGTCACAGGACAGCCACGGTTCGGTGACAGCGGTCAGGCTCGCGGCCTGTTCCGCGGTGAGTGGGCGGTTCGTCGGGGTCATCGTCCGCCTCGCTTTTCTGGGGCCGGAAGGAAACCGCGGTCGTGGAGGTGGGACCGGAGTTTGACGCGCGCGTCGTGCAGCGTCTTGTAGAGAGCGTTTCGGTTGGTGCCGAGCGCCTGGGCCAGGACGTCGATGGGGACCTCGTCGACGATGAGTGCGCGGGCCACACGTCTCTGGTGGGGTGTGAGCACCTCGTCGATCGCCGCCCCGACCGCGGCGACCAGGTCGTGATGTTCGACCTGAGCGGCGGGGCTCACCGGGTCGGTGCTCGGTGGATCGAGGTACTCGTCGAGCAGCACAGGACGATCCCGCCACAGGGAGCGCCGCGCCTCGGCCGCCGCGTGCCAGATCCCGAACTTGAACACCCAGGTGCGGAACCTGCTGCGGCCTTCGAAACGGTCGAGATGGGCGATCACGTCGACGGTCGCCTGGTCGGCGGCGGATTCGACGATCTCCTCGGCCCTCACCGCGCCCAGCTCGGCCCACACGCGGGGCATGCGTCGAACCTGGTGACGTGCCGCTCGCACGACGATGTCGCGAAGGAGGGCGACGGCCTGGGCGTCGTCGGCGGCGTTGGCGACCAGCCGGTCGAAGAGGGCGCGGTCGGCCGTCGCGGTGTCCGTTCGCGGTTCGGGTGACGCCACGGTGATCATCTTCGCGCGCTCCTTGTCGCTGTGGACCCTTCCCGAGCGGTTCACGGGCGTCGGGCCGACCGTGGGCGACCTCGTGTAACGGCTGTCACCCGCACCCACGGTCGGCCCGACGGACTCGGCCGCTCAGGCGGTGAAGCGGTCGGGGAACTGCGAGACGATCCCGTTGGACAGAGTGTCCGCGAGCATCATCATGTGGTCGTACGCCTCGTCGTAGTGATGGATGGCCGACGTGTAGTCACCCTTGAGCAGATCGGTGGCGTACGCGGTGGTCTGTTCGATGTGGGCCTTCATCATCGGTTCGGTCGCCGAGGTCGGCCACTGCTTCGGGTTGGCCTTGGAGAGCAGGTCCGCGATCTCCTTCGCGTTCGCGTACCAATCGTCGAGCGCCGCGTCGAGGGCCGCCTTGTCGTTCGCCTTGGCCGCCTTCAGTACGGGGACGGCTTGTTGGATGTGCGTCGTCAACAGCGTGCCCAGCGCCTCGCCGGCCTGCTCTCCGTAGAAGGGGACGACCGCCTGGCCGATATCGGTCTGGTTGCGGAGCAGGCGATCGAGCTCGGGCTGGACCGCGGCGTCGTTGTGGAAGAACGAGTCGACGGTGGCGAAGGTCCACTGCATGTGGTCGGACCACAGCTTCCGCATCGACGCATGCAGGCCGATCTCCTTCGAGGCGGAGGTACCGCCGTGGGACGTTCCGGTGTTGGCGGTGGCCCCGGTACGGGCCTGGGTCGGCGATCCTGCGAGCACCGAATCGTTCCCGCAGCCCACCGTCAGGGTCGTCACGGCCGCCAGGGCGACCAGTGGGGCCAGCAACGGCCGGCGTCGGTTCGTGTCGGTCATCTGTCTCTCCTCTCGTGGCACCGTCGGTGCCCTTCTCGGCGGGGGAGTGGACGTCATGGCGACACCCCGGCGCCGGTGACCGTTCGGTCATCCGTATCTGTGTGTCGTCGTGCCGGGGGTCTTACCGTTCGATTCGTCGAGGGCCGCGGCCGCGGAGTCGTCGACCCGAGGCGAGCGACGAGGTCGGGGCCTCCCGACCCGCGGATAGTTTTCGCTCGTGGACGAGTTCGACTACGTGGTGGTCGGTGGCGGTTCGGCCGGTTGCGTGGTCGCGAGTCGGCTGAGCGAGGATCCCTCGGTCACCGTGTGCCTGCTCGAGGCCGGTGGCGAGGGACGCAACGTGTTGATCCGCGCGCCGCTGGGTTTCGCGCTGGGTTCGCCACGGGGTTTCAACAGCTGGAACTACTCGACGGTTCCCCAGGTCGGATTCGGTGGGCGGCGAGGCTTCCAGCCGCGGGGCAAGGCGCTGGGCGGTTCCAGCACCATCAACGCGATGATCTACGCGCGCGGTCACCGCTCCGACTACGACCGGTGGGCCGAAGCGGGCAACCGAGGGTGGGGTTGGGACGACGTCCTGCCGTACTTCAAGAAGTCCGAGTGCAACGCGATCCACCGTGACTCCCCGTTGCACGGTGTCGACGGTCCGTTGCACGTCACCAACCTGCGAAGCCCCAGCCCGCTCAACGAGGTTTTCCTCCGGGCGTGTCAGAACCAGGGCATCCCCTTCAACGACGACCTCAACGGTGAGCGTCATCACGGCTGCTACCACGTGCAGGTCACCCAGCGCGACGGTGAGCGCCACAGCGTCGCGGCGGCGTTCATCCACCCCAACCTGGACCGGCCGAACCTCGATGTCCGCACCGGTGCACACATCGCGAGGGTCCGCTTCGACGGCCGTCGTGCCGATTCCGTCGAGTACCACCGTGGCGGCCGTACCGAGTCGGTCAGGGCGCGGAGGGAGATCGTGATGTCGGCCGGTGCGTTCGGGACACCGCAGATCCTCATGGCCTCCGGTGTCGGCCCCGGGGCGCATCTCCAGTCGTTGGGGATCACGCCTGTGCTCGACGTCCCCGGTGTCGGCCAGAACCTCCAGGATCACATCTCGGCGCTGCTGATCTATCGGGCTCTCGTCTCCCGGGACACCGTCGGCATCTCACCGGTCGGGATCGCGCGGCTCCTCGCCGGAATGTGGCAGTGGCGTCGGCACCGACGCGGGATCGTCACGAGCTGCGCGGCCGAGTCCGGCGTCTACTACCGCAGCGCGCCCGACGTCGACGTGTCGGATATGGAGATGGAGCTGATCGTCGGTATCGGCGACGATCATGGGCGCAAGCTGCATCTGGGACACGGGTATTCGGCACACCTGCTGTTGGCCCGCCCTCGCAGCGTCGGAGAGGTCCGGCTCGCGAGCCCCGACACCCGGGACGATCCGCTGATCGATCCCCGGTACTTCGACGATCCCTACGATATGGAGACCCTGGTCAAGGGCACCCAGGTGGCCCTCGACATCATGGCCGACACAGCGTTCGACGCGTATCGCGGTGAGATGCTCATCCGTTACGACCGCGACGATCCGCGTCAGATCGAGGAGACGCTGCGCGAACACGCGGACACCGAATATCACCCGTGCGGCACCGCGAAGATGGGGCCGGACTCCGATCCCGCCGCCGTCGTCGACCCGGAACTGCGGGTGAAGGGCCTGGACCGGCTACGCATCGCCGACGCCTCGGTGATGCCCACCATCCCGAGCAACAACATCCACGCACCGGTCATCATGATCGGCGAGAGGTGCGCCGACTTCATGAGGCCTCGCTAACGTTCGCGGCGCTGGAGTGCCGAGGCCGCAGGGCGGGCCCGGAACGACCCGAACTCGGAGGAGAGCGCCGTGGCGACCAACGGGAGAGCGGACCGGAACGGCCGCGGGTACGAGGACACGCTGGTCTCGGTCCTCGCGTCCGACGCGGTGCCGTTCGAGACGTTGCACGAGCGGTACCACTCGCTGTTGGAGCTCGTACGCACCCTGATCGGCGTCGTGCCCAATTGCGATCGGTACCTCGAAATCTGGCCACCCGCGTTCCGGACCTACAACCTGATGGTGCCGAATCTGCTCAACCTGCCGTTCTCCCTGTTCGGACGAGGACCGGCCCCCATCGAGATCGTCGGGCTGGGCATGTACGCGGCGAGCAGAGCCGCCGAGTGCCCCTATTGCTCCGCGCACACCTGCTCGTTCGCTCTGCGACGAGGTGCCGACGCCGCCTCGATGATCGGTGCCGTCGCTCCGGAGCAGGGTGGGAACCTCGGCGAGCCCGCAGCGACCGCAGCGGGGGTCGCCCGCGCGATCGCGGAGGTTCCGAGTCGTCTCACCGCTGCCGACCGGTTGCGCCTCGAGAGGTACTACGGGCCCGACGGCGCCGAATCGATCGTCTGGGGTGTCGTGATGATGGGCTTCCTCAACAAGTTCATGGACACGATCGGCGTCGAGTTGGAGGCATCCACCTACGCCGAGGTGCGTGCCACCATGGGGGACGACTGGGACGTGGGTGTCGCGGGGTGGGATCTCGAACCCGGGCTCGCCGCCACTTCGGCGCCACCAGCGGATTCGTGGCCCACCCGACTGAGGTTGGCACCCCTCATCCCTTCGGCGTTGCGGCTCGATCGGCGGTGGCAACGTGGAATGCCGACGTCATGGCCGGAGATCGGCCGATGCCTCGAACAGGTCACCGGTCACCGGTTCCCGGTCCTCGGCCGCGTTCGGCAGCAACGGCCTGTCCGGGCGGTGGCGTCGATGCTGAGGGAGAACCTGAGCCCGACGACCTCGGTCCTCGGCCTCCGCACGAAGGTGCTCGCCGGAGCGGTGTTTGCCGCGGAGGTCGATTCGGAGGCGCTGGTCGACGACATGTCGGTGTTGGGTACCCGATGGGTTGTCGGGGCCGACGAGATCGGTGATGTGCAACGCTGGGTGCGAGGCGACGCACAGTGCCCGTTCACCGACGAAACCCTCGTCGCGGTGCTGGAGCTGGCTCGGGCCGCGTCGCCGAGTCCCGCGAGAGTCGATCGCCGCGTCGTCGACGCGTGGAAGGACGCCGGCCTCGGGTCGGGCGAGGCGGTCGAGCTGGTGTGTTGGCTGTCGGTCCTGCAGCTCCTGCATCGGCTGAGCTGCTGGACCGCCGCGGTCTGAGCGGGTCGGATCGCCGACCTCGCCCCGATCGGGGAGCCGATTTCCGCTACTCGGTCGGTTGATTGTCGACCTTGATGTCGAACTTCGCCTTGCCCCCGTCGACCGAGGTGATCTTCATCGTCAGCCCGTAGGTCGTGTCATCCGCGGTCAGGTTGCATCGCATCGACCTGCCGACCACGGCGTCGATGTCGTCGGGACAGGTCACCTTGTCGGGTTTGCGGCCGACCTGCTTCTCCAACGCGGAGGAGATCTGCCGTTCCGCCTCGGACTTGGACATCGTCGCCTGGCTCGAACAGGCGGTGAACATGAATGTCGTGCCGAGGCCGACGGCGAGGAGGTGCATGGAACGGGAACGCATGTGAACCCACCTTGTTCGGTCGCCGGGGCGATGGCCCGGCGTGGTGGCGCAGACGTTACCGAGTGCGGCGGGTGGATGCGACGGTCGAGCGCAACTCTGCGATCGATGAGCTCGAGATCCTGAACTGGGCCGGGTCGCCGGAGAGCCAGACCGCCGTTCGTAGGGTCACGCGGCCGACCTGGGCCTTTCGAGTTGGAGCGGGTGAGGAGAATCGAACTCCCGTATTCAGCTTGGGAAGCTGATGTTCTGCCATTGAACTACACCCGCGTGGGACACGACCCCTCGAGGCCGCGACCGGATCAATCTAGTGCTGCTCGAAGCGGCCTCGGGGCGCGATGCACCGCGCCTTCCCCGGGCCTGTGAGCTCAGGTGATGGAGGTGGTCACGGCGACACACCCGAGGCGGGTCATCGGGGGCACTGCTGTCGTACCGACGCCGACTACCCTGCGCCGACGATGATCCTGTCGGACCGCACCATCCGCGAGGCGATCGAGGGCGGCCGGATCGTCATCGATCCGTTCGATCCGGCCAAGGTCCAGCCGTCCTCGGTCGACCTCACCCTCGACCATCGGTTCCTGGTGTTCCGCAATCACACACGCGCGGTCATCGACGTGAAGCAGGACGTGTCCGACCTCACCGAACTCGTCGAGATCGACCCCGACGCGGCGTTCCTGTTGCACCCAGGTGAGTTCGTCCTCGGGTCGACGATCGAGCGAATCTCGCTGCCCGATGACCTGGTCGGTCGCATCGAGGGAAAGAGCTCCCTCGGCCGGCTCGGTCTGCTGATCCATACGACCGCGGGGTTCGTCGATGCCGGTTTCGACGGGTGCATCACGTTGGAGCTGTCCAACGTGGCGTCGTTGCCGATCACGCTGTACCCGGGGATGAAGATCGGCCAGATCTCCTTCCTCCAGATGACCACCTCGGCCGACGTCCCCTACGGAGCGGGTGTCCTGGGTTCGAAGTACTCCGGCCAGGTCGGGCCCACTGCCAGCCAGTACTGGCGGAACTTCGCCGACGATGCCGAATCGAATCGTCGCGGTGACGGGCTGGGGTAGCGCGCGATGCGCGGACTCGGCGGAGTCCGCGACCCGTCAATCGAACAGCGATGCGGTCGTCGGCGCGGTCGACGCCTCGGTCCGGCTCGAATCCCCCGTCTCGGAGAGGCGGGCGATCTCGTGGTCACGCCTGGCCACCCGGGCTTCCTCGCCGAGGCCGATCATCGATTCGACGGCGTCGACCAACTCGCGTTCGTGATAGGGCCGTGTCAGGATCGCGTCGGCGCCGCTCTCCCACGCGAACCGATGCTGTTGATCATCGTCCAGCACCAACAGCAACGCCATGTCGCTCACCTGTCGGTCCGGAGTGTGGCGAACCGCGTCGAGGAGCTTGAGGCACGCGGCCGATCCTCCCGCGGTGCACGACACGACAACTCCCGCGATCGGGGAGGGCTCGTTCTGCAGCGTCACGAGTACGACCTGGTGGTCGCCGATCTCGGCGACCTCGTAGCCCTCGCGTCGCAGCAGCGCTCCCAAGAGGCGGCCTGCGTCGGGGTCGTCGTCGACGACGATGACCCGGGGTGCTCCGGGTTGGGAGGAATCACCCGATTGCTTAACCTGCCGTCTCAGCATTCGTGGAACTCGTGACCTTCGGGTTGTCCAGCGCGTCGAGGACGTGCATGGCGATGTCCGCCACCTTTACCTCATCGTCCGCAACTCCCGCGGCCTTAGTCCCGTCGTCGATCATGATGTAACAGAACGGGCATGCCGTCGCGATCCGGGTGGCTCCGGTTCCGACGAGTTCCTCACTCCGTTCGACGTTGATCATCTTGCCGGTGTTCTCCTCCATGAACATGCGGCCGCCGCCGGCGCCACAGCACATGCCCTTGGTGCCGTTGCGCCCGGCCTCGACGATCTCGATGCCGCCGAGGCTGCCCAGAACCTTGCGCGGAGCGGTGTACACGTCGTTGTGGCGGCCCAGATAGCAACTGTCGTGGTACACGACGCGCTCCTCGAGGCGCGCGTCGGTCATGTCGAGCTTGCCCGTCTCGATCAACCATTCGAGAAACTGGCTGTGGTGCACCACTTCGTAGTTGCCGCCGAGTTGGGGTTACTCGTTGCCGATCGTGTTGAAGCAGTGTGGGCACTGGGTGATGATCTTCTTCACGCCCATCGAGTCGAGCGTCTCGATGTTCTGCATCGCCAGCATCTGGTAGATGTACTCGTTGCCCGACCGTCGCGCCGGGTCCCCGGTGCAGTTCTCGGCGGGGCCGAGGATCGAGAAGTCGATGTTGGCCCGCTGTAGCAGCGTGGCCATCGCCTGGGTGACCTTCTTGTTCTTGTCGTCGAACGATCCGGCGCAGCCCACCCAGTAGAGGTATTCGGATTCCAGCGGTTCGCCGCCGGCGAGCACCGTGACGCCTTCGATCTTGTTGGTCCAGTCGGCGCGCTCGGTCTGGCTCATACCCCAGGGATTGGCGCTGTTCTCCATGTTTCGGTAGGCGCCGCCCAACTCGGTCGGGAAGTTCGATTCCATCAGCGACAGGTAGCGCCGCATGTCGAGGATCTTGTCGAGGATCTCGATGTTGACGGGGCAGATCTCGTCACAGGCCCGGCAACTCGTACAGGCCCACACCTCCTCGGCGGTGATGCGTTCGAACAGGCTGTCCGCGGCGACGGTGATCTCGGGCACCACCCCGATCGGCGGGGTCACCACCGGGTCGCCGGTCGCCGCCATCACCTCGCCCGTCTTCAGGACGATCTCGCGCGGGTCGAGCGGCTTGCCGGTTGCGTGTGCGGGGCACACCGACGTGCAGCGTCCGCACATGGTGCAGGCGTCGGTGTCGAGCAACTGCTTCCAGCTGAAATCCTCGACGACCGCTGCACCGAAGCTCTCGAGTTCGGTCTCGGTGAGATTCGGCATCGCCTTCATCGCGCCCTTGGGGCGGTCGCGTTCGCTGAGATACATGTTGATCGGCGAGGTGAACATGTGGCGCAACATCGTCGACGGCAGGATCACCAGGAACGCCACGAAGCTCAGGATGTGCACGATCCACGAGATGCGGTGCGCGTCATGGGCCCAGGCGGCGTTCTCGAACAGGGTTGCCAACGGGTAGCCGACGAAGGACCACTTCTCGAAGTCGGGCATGCCGACGGTCGCGATGCGGAACGCTTCGGTGGTGAACCCGGTGACGCCGATCGCCAGGAGCACCCCCAGGATCACCGCGTGCTCCGGTTTGGTCTTGATCCGGATTCGGTAGGGGCGCTGGACGTAACGGCGGACGATTGCCCAGACGACACCGATGACGAAGGCGAGGCCGGCCGCGTCGCCGACGAAGGAGAACCCCTGGTAGGTGCCGCCGTGAAGGAACTTCATCCCCACCGAGACCTGGAGGTTGATCTCGCCGATCGTGGTCACGGCCAGCAGGATCAGGAAGCTGAAGTAGATGAGCGAGTGCATGATGCCCGCCGCGGGATCCCGGAGCAGGGTCTGCATGTAGAGCCCGGCCCGGACCCGCTTCGCCCGCTCGGCGACGTTCTTCACGGTGGTCTTGCGGGACTCGGGTGCGCCGCGTTGCCAGTTGCGCATCCGGTTCGAGAAGACGATCGCCCCGTAGACGATCGCGGCGATCGTCACGAAGTAGAAGGCCATGGAGATGGCGTGGGGGATGTTGACGAAGTACTCCCTGGTGACGGTCTGCTCGCGGAGGTACTCCTCCTGCCAGTGCTCCGCCCACAGCTTCTCGGCCACCCAGCTCACGAAGGTCAGCAGGGCGAACCCGAAGCCGATGATCAACGCCAGGTGACGCGGGCGGAAACCCGACCGCGCCCCCGCTTGCTGCTCGGTGCTCTCAGGGGCAGTCATACGGGCCAACGTACTCGTTCGGATCGGCAATCCCCGCAACCGGGATGGGTGCCGGGCGAGGTCGGAGACCGGTGCGGAGGGGGCCGTCCATCAGGTCATCGCGATTGACGATGACGACCATCTGTCGACTTGACAGGCTGTGCCGGCGGGCGCATCATCACCGACAACGGTGTCAGCGGCGTGGTCCGCGAACTCGGAATGGCTCCGAGCGACACCCGGGATCGCCACTTCCGGCCGTCGATGTGCGGACCTTCGGATGAAGAACGGTGCGGCTCAGTCGAGCCCAGCTCTCACCGGGTCCGGCCGCAAGCAGGACGGGGAAGTGGCGATTCCGCGTGGTCTCGAGCGGCACCGGTCCCCGGTTCGGGTTCTCGGCCGCTGCTCCCGGTCAGCCGCGCACCCGGGGGAAGACTCGGTACACGGTGAGAGCCCGGTCGTGGCTCACTTCGTCGAGCCGGTAACGGTGTCGCAGCGCCGACAAGGACACGAGGTGGCCGTAGCGCGGCGGGAGGTCGATCCACACCAGGCAGTAGGGGCCGTTCGCCAGGTGGCGATCGAGGCGGGCGAGGTCGTCGACCTTGTCGTCGGACTCCAGGCCGGTGCGCCGGGGGCTCCATTGCGCCTCGACACCGGATCCGTACAGGGCATTCGGAAGGTTCGAGCCGGTCGGGCAGTCGCGGGGGATCGATTGAAGCGCCGGGCTGGCACGAACGGCGTGGAATGCCGGACGCTCGTAGTTGCCGACGAAAAGGTCGGGTGCCGTGGCGAAGTACCCAACCATCACCAGTCCGACGACGATGTTCAGAGCGGCCCACCCGTAGGTCAACAGGAACGACAGGAGGCCCCAGCGCCGTCCGTCCAGGCCGTTCGGGCGGTAGCTCATCCTGCTCAGCAACGCGATCGCGATCAGGCACAGGGGCAGGTACATCGGGTGGAGCAGGCGGAAGTCCAAGCGGTTGAGTCCCGTGGTGGTGCGCGCGTAGAGCATGTAGGCGGCGAACACCGCGACGTGCAGCGTCAACAGTCCCGACGCGGAGTCGAGCCGGTTTGCCAGGCCCTTCAGGCTGTGGGCCCCCGGCCATCGGAGCACCGCCCTCCACATCGCCACCGACATCGTCGCGATCCCGACGGCAGCGACAACCAGCCACAGGCCGCGCCGCTCGGAGGCCACGCCCGGTAGCACGAAGTTCCCGACGGTCGCGACCATGTCGCCGGCGTTGGCGAGCAGCCCCCGGTTCGAGGAGTACCGAAGACCCATCAACGTACCGTCGGTCTCGATGTTGCGGAGAACCCACGCGGCGGGGACCAGCGCCGAACCGCCCGCGAACCCGGCTGCCTGTAGTACGCGGCCCCGGAGGTCGGCGGATCGGTCGTTGAGCAGCCACAGCGCGCCGATGGCGATGTTGACGACCCCGGCGTAGCGGACCATGAAGCCTGCCCAGACCAACACGATGGCCAGGCCGAGCCACACCAGGTCCCGTTGGTCGCGATAGTTGAGGAGTGCGAGCAGGCCCGCGAGGGTGATCGCGGCGAAGGAGAAGTCGGTCATCAGGAGGTGCCCGAACAGCATGGTCGAGGTTCCGACTGCGGCTACCAGGACCATCGCGAACTGGAAGCCCTCACGTCGGGTGACCCGGCGCACCAGGCGGTCGACGAGCAACACCGTGGCGGCGGCCGTCAGGGCGTTGAGCAGAACGGCCGCGTGTTCGGCATCGAGTCCCGTCAGCTTGGAGACGAGGGCCATCAACGCCGGCCAACCGGGCGGCCAGATGGTGAGGTGCGGCTCGAGGAAGTAGCCCAGCCCTCGACCGGTGGTCATACGATCCGCGATCGCCCGGTAGCCGATCCCGTCGTCGCCGACGGCGATCCCCGAACTGTTCGCAAGTAACACCAGCGCGGCGCTCGTCACGGCCCAGAGTCCGGGGCGCCGCCACCAGGTCAAGTCGTTCCCGCGCGCCGCATCGAAGGCCGAATGGTAGGTCAACCCCGTCGTTGGGGCGGATGCGGAAGCGACTCCGGACGCGACGGTGCCCCCGAGCGGGTCGGGGGCACCTCGATCTGTTGGGGCGGAGGAGCCCGTCAGTCCTTGGGTTGCGCGACGTAGCGGAGGTACGGCTTCTCGGTGCGGAAGCCCTCGGGGTACTTCTGCTTGGCCTCTTCGTCGCTGACGCCACCGCCGATGATCACCTCGTCGCCCTCCTTCCAGTCCGCGGGCGTTGCCACGGAGTGCTTGGCCGTGAGCTGCAGTGAGTCGATGGCCCGCAGGATCTCGGAGAAGTTCCGGCCGGTGGAGGCCGGGTAGGTGAGTTGGAGCTTCACCTTGTCGTCTGCGCCGATGACGAACACGGTGCGGACGGTGAGGGTGCCGAGTTCGTTGGGGTGGATCATGTCGTAGAGGTCGGCGACCTTGCGGTCGGCGTCGGCGATGATCGGGTAGTTCACCGCCGCCCCCTGTGTCTCCTCGATGTC
Organism: Microthrixaceae bacterium; assembly: GCA_041394325.1. Lineage (GTDB taxonomy): Bacteria > Actinomycetota > Acidimicrobiia > Acidimicrobiales > Microtrichaceae > JAWKIJ01. The sequence continues at coordinate 697,876 of JAWKIJ010000001.1, read as the reverse complement.
CTTGGTCCACTCCGAGTGGCTGGCGACATCGTCGACGGAGAGTGCGATGACCTTCACATCTCGCTTGGCCCACTCGTCGGCGAGTTTCGCCACGGTTCCCAACTCGGTGGTGCACACGGGGGTGAAGTCCTTCGGGTGCGAGAACAGCACGGCCCAGCTGTCGCCCTTCCAGTCGAGGAAGTCGATGGTTCCCTGGGTGGTCTCCGCCGTGAAGTCGGGTGCCTTGTCGCCGAGACGTACGGTCATGGCTGGTCCTTTCGGTATTGAATACCCGACCAACCTAGTCGGGATTCAGCCGATTCGGCAAGGAGGCCGAGGCTGGTCCCCGGGGTGACGCGAGTCACGCTTGCGGGAGTGGCACAACTGCTTGACGCCGTTTATCGGTGCTTGCTACAGTTAGCGCAACGGATCACGGGAGTCGCAACGCAACCCCCGCCCCCTCAGACCAAAGGAACACATCATGTCTACCGTCGTTCTCGACAAGCTCACCGATGTCCAGTCCGTCGTCGTCGAGACGATCGGCAGCGTGAAGGAGCCCGTCACCAACGGTGTCTCCACCGTCGTCGACTTCCTCGTCGAGCGCCTGCCCAACATCCCCGCGGTGCCCTACGCGGAGCAGATCCCGACCCCGAAGGAACTGATCGACAACCAGTACAAGTTCGCGAAGTCGATCATCGACGCCAACAAGGAGATCGCCCTTGCGGTCGCCAAGGCTGCGGCGCCGATCACCGACAAGGTGCTCGATCGCAAGGTCGCCGCCCGCAAGGTGGCGAAGTCGGCCTGATCGGTCCGCCGGTCCGGCAGGTGTGAGGCAGCGCTGGGGCTCCTCGACCTGCCGTCGATGGTCCAACGCATCACCTGCAGCGGAACGTCGTTCGCTGCAGTCAAGAACTTTGCGACAACCCCCCTGTCGCAAAGCGGGCGCCGGTCACCCCGGTCGACCCCAGACGAGGGCCCTACCCCCCGGGGCCCTCGTCCCTTTTTGGGTGACGGACCCACGTTGCGTGTCGGCTCACGGCGCGCCGCCGAACCGTCGGCCGAGGACGGTTCAAAGATCGGTGCCGAGGCCGGACCAGCGGCGTGCGATCTCCCGACCGATGGCGAGGCTCGCAGTCGCCGCAGGTGACGGAGCGTTGACGACGTGCACCGAGCGGGGGCCGTCGGCGAACTCGAAGTCGTCCACCAACGAACCGTCGGGTCGGATCGCCTGAGCTCGAATTCCCGCCTTCGAGCGGACGAGGTCGTTCGCGGTCACCGCGGGCACCAGGTGTTGCAGGGCGCGTACGAATGCCGCCTTGGAGAGCGAACGCCACATCTCGCCCGCACCGGTCCGCCAGTACTTCTTGGCGAGGATCCAAGAGCCGCGGTCCCGCGCCATCTCCGAGAGGTCCACCCGGTTCGCGATACGCCAGGTGTAGCCCTCCCGAGCCAGCGCCACGACGGCGTTGGGACCCGCGTGGATCTCCCCGTCGATCATGCGCGTGAAATGAACCCCGAGGAACGGGAACCGCGGGTCGGGCACCGGGTAGATGAGGTGTTTGACGAGGTGCCGGGACTGTTCGGTGAGCTCGTAGTACTCCCCGCGGAACGGCATGATGCGGGCCTTGGTGTTCCGGCCGGCCATCTGCGCCACGCGGTCGGATTGCAGGCCACCGCAGTTGACGATGGTGCGCGCGCGCAGGACCCCGTGATTCGTTCGGACGGTGACACCCGAGTCGCCTTCGGTGATCGATTGCGCCTCGGTGTCCAACACCACCTCGCCGCCCGCGTCGACGATCTCCTCGGCGAGGGCCCGGCACACCGCCTTGTAGTCGGTGATCCCGGCTTCGGGCACGTGCACCGCTGAAAGCCCTTCGGCGTTCGGTTCACGGTCGAGCAACTGCGCACGGGTGAACCACTCCACCTTCAGCCCGTGTTCCAGGCCGCGTGCCTCGAGTGAACGCAGTCGCTCGACCTGGTCGCTCGCGGTCGCGACGATGACCTTGCCGCACATGTCGGTCGGGATGTCGTGTCGGTCGCAGAACTCCGCGAGGAGGGAGCGACCCTCGGCCACCATCTTCGACTTGTTCGAACCGGGTGGGTAGTAGATGCCCGAATGGATGACGCCGGAGTTCCTGCCGGTCTGGTGCGACGCGACGGTCGCCTCCTTGTCGAGCACCGTCACGTTCGCACCCGTGCCGAGTTGTTGGATGGCGCGAGCCGCTGCGAGTCCGACGATGCCGGCCCCCACCACCAGCACGTCGAGTTCGGGGGACTGCTTGGTGGGGGTCATCACGCTCCGATGGTCGTCTCGCTCCGGATCCGGCGTCGCATCCGGCCGGTCGGTCGGCTGGTCAGGATACCGACGTGTTCGCGGGATCCGACGTGGCGTGCCGCGGCGGGCACGGGCCGACCGGGTCGATCAGACGTCGAGGAGCTCGGGGTCGATCAGGCTGGAGTTCGCGAGAAGGTACTGGCGTCGGCGTGCCACGTCGGTGCCCATGAGCGTCTCGAAGAGCTCGCCCGCGTCCTTCGCTGCGAATGCATCGTCCATCGTCATGCGGCGAAGTATCCGCGTGTCGGCGTCGAGGCACGATTCGGCGAGCTCCTCCACGTCCATCTCGCCGAGCCCCTTGAAGCGCACCCACTGGAGGTTCTCGGCCTTGCGGTTTCCCGAGCACAGCTCGGCTGTGAGTCGAGCCTTGTCGTCGTCGCTGTACGCGTGGAACTTCCGGTCGCCGACCTTCACCGTGTACAGCGGGGGCTGTGCCGCGAACACCCGGCCGTCCTCGAGCATGGGCCGCATGTAGTGGTAGATCAACGTGAGGAGCAGACACCGGATGTGGCTGCCGTCGACGTCGGCGTCGCACAGGATGATGATGCGACCGTAGCGGGCGTCCTCGAGCCGGAAGTCGGGTCCCGATCCCGCGCCCACCGCCGTGATGAGAGCCTGAGCCTCGGCATTCTCGATGACCTGCTTGAGGTTCGACTTGCCGGCGTTGACCACCTTGCCGCGGAGCGGCAGGACCGCCATGTACTCGGCGTTGCGGCCCTGCTTCGCGGGGCCCGCCGCCGAATCGCCCTCGACGATCAGCAACTCGGCACCGGGTCCGTGCGATCGGCAGTCGGCCAGCTTGTCGGGCATCCCCGTCGAGCCGAGGTTTGCGGCCTTCCGCTTGGTGTCCAAGGCCTGCTTGGTGGACACGCGATTGAGCACCGCCTGCGCGAGCTTGTCGCGCACCGCGGTGACGTGGGTCTTGCGGCCACCGCCGCCGATCCAGTTCGTGTATCCGTCGCGAACCGCCTCGTAGACGATGTTCTGTACCGCGGGTGTGCCCAACTCGCCCTTGGTCTGGCCCTTGAACTGTGGCTCCGCGAAGGTCACCTTCACCGCGGCGACCAGGCCCTCCTGGACATCGGACTTCTCGGCGCGGTCCTTGCCTTGTTTGGCCAGCCGGGCCAGCTTCTTGGTGCCCGACAGCAGCACGTCGTTGGTGACCTTGGTCATGGCCCGCTCGAAGCCGGCGACGTGGGTTCCGCCCTCGCGTGTGGGGATCGTGTTGACGAAGCTCACGACGGTGGTGTCGTACCCCTTCACCCAGCGGAACGCGACGTCCACCTGACAGGTCCGTTCGACATCGGTCATGGTGCCGTCGACGGGAACCCTCTCGGTGAAGGTTCCCGAACCGAACACCGTGACGACCTCGCACACCGGCTCGCCGATCGACAGGAAGTCCACGTAGTCCGCGAGGCCCCCTTTGGCGAGGAACTCCTCGGGTTCGCGGGCCTCGCCACCGCGCTTGTCGAGGAGGCGGACCTTGAGGCCCGGTACCAGGAAGCAGACCTGGGCGACGTGCTCGCGCACCAACGGGTATTCGATGGTGGCCTCGGGATCGAAGATGTCGAAGTCGGGCCAGAAACGGACGCGGGTGCCGGTTCGCCTGGCGGGGATCTTGCGGATCACCTCGAGTTGGCTGGTGGCCTTGAATCCACCGTTGGGTCCGAAGCGCCCCGGTTTGCGTTCGGAGAAGCCGAGCCGCTGGGTGAGGCCGTCGCGATCGACCTCGACCACCAGCCTCGACGACAGCGCGTTCACGACCGACGCCCCGACCCCGTGCAGGCCCCCCGACGCGGAGTATGCGCCCGAACCGAACTTTCCACCGGCGTGAAGTTCCGTGTACACGTACTCCAGCGCCGTTCGCTTGCCGTCCTTCAAGCCGGTGGGGATACCCCTGCCGTTGTCGGCGACCTCGACGCTGCGGTCCTTGTGCAGCGTGACCTCGATCAGGTTGGCGAAGCCCGCCGCAGCCTCGTCGACCGCGTTGTCCACCAACTCCCAAACGAGGTGGTGCAGGCCTTCCGACCCGGTGCCGCCGATGTACATGCCGGGACGCTTCCGGACGGCGTCCAGCCCTTCGAGCACCTGGATCGAGTGCTCGTCGTAGGCCGTCGTGCGGTTCTCGGGGCCGTTCGTCATGGCATGGCAAGGCTAGTGACGGCCACCGGCGGATCATGGCGACCGGGTTCCTCGCGGACCACAGGGCGTCCGGTCGCCCACCCCCGGGTCAAGCCGGGGAGACGTCCTCACCAGCGGGAACGGCCCGCAGCGAGGATCCGTCGGGGAACCGGTCGGCTGATCAGGTCACGGCTCGTGTGGGGGACCGTCAGCGGCTCCGGCCGGTTGTCCGGTTTGGAGGGGGCGTCCTCGGTGCCCACCACCAGGCTCACGCCGTGCTCGTCGCCGACGTAGGCGAAGTCGAGGGCCCGCTCGTCGCGGAACCGGGTGAGGCGCACACCGCCCGTTCCCCGACCCTTCAACGGGATCTCGGTCGCGTCGGTGACCTTGGCCGTCTGGCGATCGGTGTGTGTGAGCACGATCGCGTCCGGACCGGCAACGCCGGCGGCCAGCACGGTGGCGCCTTCGGCCGGTTTCATCCCCGCGACACCCGCGGCGCCGCGACCCTGGATCGGGACGGACGAGGCATCGAACCGGAGCGCCTGGGCGTTGGAGGCCACGGTCACCACCTCCGCCGTGTCGGGAGCCTCGAACACGGCGACGACCGAGTCTCCCGGTTTGAGGTTGATCACCGAACGGGTGGGCGGTGTCGCGAGTACCTCCTCGGGGGTGATGCGCTTCGCGAGGCCGTTGGCAGTCACGAGCATGAGGGGGGCGGAGCCTGCGGGCGCGGACGCGTTCGCCGCGGCGGGTTCCGCGCCGTCATCGCCCGACGGCGCTGTTTCCGGATCCTCGGCGCAGAGTGCCAGCACGACCTCACCCTTGTGGGTCGCGAACACCTCCGACGTGTTGGTCCCCCGGGTCCGTCCGGTCACCTCGCTGATCGTCGCCGCGGTGGCCGTCAGCGCGCGTCCGGCCGAAGTGACAGCGACCACCTTGGAGCCAAGGGTGGTCGCTGTGCGGGACCACAGCACGTCGTGACGTCCGGGAGTGGCCTGCTTCGGTCCCTGTGGCGGTTCGCGGCCGATCATCTGCGATGCGGTCAACGCCAGGACACACGGTTCGTGGCCGGAGGCCGTGCCTTCGACGGCGGCCGCCTCGTGGGCGACGTCGTGCAACTGGTCGGGGGACACGATGCGGGATCGTCGAGGTCCGCCGAAGCGCTTCGCCAAGTCCTCCAGTTCCTTCAGCACGATGGTGCGCTGCCGCTGGTCCGACGCGAGGACCGCCTCGTAGTCGGCGATGAGTGCTCTCAACTCGGCGACCTCGGCCTCGAGCTTCAGCTTCTCCAACGCGGTGAGCCGCCGGAGCTGCATGTCGAGGATGTGCGTGGCCTGGATCTCGGACAGGTCGAGCTCGTCCATCAGGCGCGAGCGCGCCTCTGCAGCGTCCTGGGAGCTGCGGATGATCGAGATCACGAGGTCGATCGCGTCGAGTGCGATCAAGAGTCCCTCGAGGATGTGCAGCCGGTCGCGGGCACGGCCCAACCGGTAGGCGGTACGGCGGCGGACGACGTCGAGGCGGTGCTCGGCATAGTGGTTGCACAGTTCCCACAGTCCCAGGGTCGTCGGCACCCCGTCGACGAGCACGACGTTGTTGATCCCGAAGGACTCCTCCAACGGTGTCAGCCGGTACAGCTCGGTGAGCACGGCCGCCGCGTTGACGCCCGGCTTGCACTCGATCGTGATGTTCATCCCGGTATGGCGGTCCTGGAGGTTCTTCACGTCGGAGACACCCACGACCTTGCCGCTGTTCACCAACTCCTGGACCCGCGCGACGATCCGCTCCGGTCCGACCATGTACGGCAGCTGCGTGACCACGATGCCCTGGCGCGACCGGGTGAGATTGACGATCTCGGCACTCGCCCGCATCCGGAACGAGCCGCGTCCCGTCAGGTACGCGTCACGCAACCCCTCGTCGACGATCACTCCGCCGGACGGCAGGTCCGGCCCGGGAAGCACCTCCATCAGCTCGTCGATCGTGACCTTGGGGCGGCGCCTGGTCATCACGAGCCGCACCGCCTCGTACACCTCGCCGAGGTTGTGTGGCGCCATGTTGGTCGCCATGCCGACGGCGATGCCGGTCGTCCCGTTGACGAGCAGGTTCGGCAGCTTCGCCGGTAGGTACAGGGGTTCCTCGCGCTCGCCGTCGAAGGTCGAACGGAACTCGACGGTGTCCTCCTCGATCTCGCCCAGCAGCTCGACGGCGGCCTCCGACAGGCGGCACTCGGTGTATCGATAGGCGGCGGGCGGGTCGTCGAGGGTGCCGAAGTTGCCGTGGGGGTCGACGAGACAGACGTTGCGACTGAAGTCCTGTCCCATGCGCGTGAGCGCGTCGTAGATCGACGCGTCGCCGTGGGGGTGGTACTTGCCCATCGTGTCACCGACGACTCCGGCGCACTTGCGGTGCGGCCGGTCGGGCCGCAGCCCCATCCCCGACATGGAATACAGGATCCGGCGCTGGACCGGTTTGAGGCCGTCACGCACGTCGGGGATGGCCCGGCTGGTGATGACCGAGAGCGAGTACGCCATGAAGGACTCGCTCATCTCGGTGCTCACCGGAACGTCGACGACCTCACGTGCGAACCCCGACTCGAACAGTTCACCCTGTTTCGCCATGGTCCCGACGCTACGCGCGGCTGGTGCGCTCTCCGTGCGCCACCCACGGAGCGGAGGGTTGCGTGAGGGGGTGTCAGGCTTCGAGGACGATCTCGGCGACCTGGCGCTTCTGCTCCACCGGTGCCGGGTGCATGTTGACCATCGTCACGGGTGAGTCCTTCCACACCGCCAGTCGTTCGCGGATGCGGCCCGGCGGCCCCACGAGGGAGATCTCGTCCGCGAACTCGGTGGGCACGAGCTGGACCGCCTCGTCACGCCGACCCTCGAGGAACAGGTCCTGGATCCGGAACGCCGCGTCCTCGAACCCCATCCGCGCCATGAGGTCGGTGTGGAAGTTCTTGCCCTTCGCGCCCATCCCGCCGATGGAGAAGGCAAGCATCATCTTCACCGGCAGGAGCCCCGCCTCGACGTCGTCGGTCACGGTGATGTTGGCCATCGCGGGGATCTCGAAGCCCTCCGGTGCGCCCGCGAGTTGCTCGGCGTACACCTCCTGGCGGAACGGCGAGTAGTAGAGCGGCAGCCATCCGTCCGCGATCTCCGCTGTCATCGTCACGTTCTTCGGTCCCTCCGCGCCGAGGTAGATCGGGATGCGTCGCCGCAGGGGGTGGGTGATCGACTTGAGCGCCTTGCCGAGGCCCATCGAGTCGGTGCCGTCGTAGGGGTGACGGTAGAACTCGCCGTCGAACGTGAGTGGCTCCTCCCGGGCGACCGCCCGACGGATGATCTCGACGTACTCGCGGGTACGGGCGAGGGGACGTCGATACGGCTGGCCGTACCAACCTTCGACCACCTGTGGGCCGGAGACGCCCAGTCCGAGGATGAGGCGTCCGTTCGAGAGGTGGTCGAGGGTGATCGCGTGCATCGCCACCGCGGTGGGTGTCCGCGCGGCGAGTTGCACGACGGAGGTCCCGAGGTTGATGGTCGAGGTGTGGGCGGCCAGATAGGCGAGGGGTCCGAAGGCGTCCGAACCCCACGCCTCTGCCGACCACACCGTGTCGAAACCGAGCCGTTCGGCCTCCACGGTGGTCTCCAGCAGGTTGGCGGGGGGGAGCTGGCCCCAATACCCCCAGATCAGTCCGAGCTTCATCGCCGGACGCTCACTTGCCCTGGAAGTTCGGGACGCGCTTCTCCTTGAAGGCTCTCGGACCTTCCTTGGCGTCCTCGGACGCGAACACGTCCCAGCCGTAGGTGAACTCGTACTCGAGCGCCTCCTTCTCGGCCATGCCGTTGGTCTCGCGCAGTGTCCTCAACAGTGCGCGAACGGCCAGTGGTCCGTTCGCCGAGATGGCCGCGGCGATCTCCAGCGCCTTCGTCAGCGCCTCCCCGTCGGGAACGACGTGGTTGACGAGTCCGAGGTCGTGCGCCTTCTGCGCCGTGATGTGCTCACCGGTGAGCAGCATCTCGACGGCAAAGGCGTAGGGGATCTGACGCGGGATGCGCACCGCGGATCCACCCATGGGGTACAGGGACCAACGTGCCTCGCTGATGCCGAACTTCGCCGACCGTCCGGCGACCCGGATCTCGGTCGCGCCGAGCAGCTCGGTCCCCCCGGCGATCGCGGTGCCCTCGGCTGCGAGAATGATGGGTACACCGGGACGCCACGTCCGGAGCAGCGCCTTCCACGGCAGGTCGGCATCCTCGGCGAGCCGGCCCTGCACGTCGATCCCGCCGGTATCGCCGGAGTGGCCACCGGCCATCTCCTTCAGGTCCGCTCCCGAGCAGAAGTTGCCGCCCGCCCCGGTGAGCACCAGACAGCGGACGTCGGGGTCGGTGTCGGCCTCGAGGCAGGCGTCGTAGAGGCGTACGAGCATCTCGCCGTTGATGGCGTTCTGCTTCTCGGGTCGGTTCAGCGTGACGATCATCGTGTGACCGTCACGGTCGGTGAGCAGCGCAGGCATGGTCCAACGCTAGAGCAGCGAACGAGAACGTGTTCTCGTTCGTCGGTCCTCGCGGCCCGGTCGACCCGGGGTGGCGACGCCGGTCGGACCGTCAAGTCGATCGAGCACAGCCCGATCGTCGGGGTCGGCCAGGGGCGACGATCACCTACTGTCGCCCGGGTGGAGGAGCTCCGTGTGTACATCCACGAGTTGGTCGACATCGTCGGACATCGACGCGGCGACTACATGCGGCACGCTGCGCTGACCTGGGCGCCGATCGGGCGACGCGAACGGGACCAGACGTGTATGGGGGTGTGGGCCGTCGTGGGCTCCACGAGCCGCTGGCCCCGTGTGGTCAACCTCTGGGAGCTTGCGTCCTGGGAGGCGCTCGGCCGTAACTTCGACGTCGAGCTCCGCGGCGAGGGGCTGCAGGACCCCGAACTGGCCGCGTGGTGGGCGGAGGCCTCCACGATGCGCTCCGGCGGGTTCGATCGAATCCTCGAGGCACCGACGTGGAGTCCGTCGGCCGCCGAATTGCACTCCAGAGCCACCGACCGGCCGCGGGCGGGTTATCTCCACGAGATCGTGACGGTGGTCGCCGGGAGCGATGCCGAACTGCTCGAGCGGGTTCGTGGCGACGGGATCGCCGCCTACTCGGAGGCCGGCTTCACGCTCATAGGGGCGTACCGCCGCGCGCTGGCGAACGACGACGAGTGCGTGTTGATCTGGGCGTTCCCGTCATGGTCGGTCTGGGCCGATGCGATGAGGGTCGACGGAACGGCGGTGGCCTCCGGCGACGGTCCTGCCGCGGCGATCGCCCGATGGCGTCGGGATCAGCGTGATGTCGTCACCGGCCGTCGAGCCTTCCTACTCGCGGACGCCCCCGACAGTCCCATGCGCACCGGACGAACCGTCTGACGCCAACGCGGGAAGGTCGCGGTCGGCGGTGTCGACGCGCAGGCGCGAGGGCAGGCATCCGGCCACCAGCAAACCCGTCGTGCATGCGAGCAGCCCCACGAAGATCGCGAGGTGGGTCGTCGCGCGACCGTACGCCACCATGAACCCGACCGCGACCGCGACGGCGACCACCCAGAAACGTCGGCGCTCCGAGGGGGTCGCCGTCACCGATCGCGCCCATCGGACCCGATCCGCCCCGTACCAACGGTCGAGGTGGCCGGCGGCGACGATGTGGCGGAACATGACGTAGCCGATGAACGAACCGACGGTGTGACCGAACCACTGGAGGGCTCGAGCGCCGGTCACCATGTAACCGCCGGGGGCATAGAACCACACGCGGTTGAAGCCGATGAGGTGGGCACCCCACCGTCCGCTGTGGGTGAACGAGTCCAACATGAGGTGGCTCGCTCCACCGACGAATGCCGACCACGCGGTCATCGGGAGGCTCGGTCGACCGAGCGCGAGCGCCCTGTAACTCCGCAGCCTCAACATGCCCGCGTCGGGAAGGCACGCGAAGACCGTTCCGCAGGCCCTCCGACGGAGGATCCAACACGAGACGACGGTGAAGGGGAGCACCCACGTGAACAGGCCCGGCGTGAGGTGGCTGGTTCGGCCGAGCAGGGGATACGCGAGGTCCGGTGCCGCGGAACCGATGCACAACGCGACGCCGTCGAAGCGGGTGGGCCAACGGGTCTTCAGCGGAAGGACCACAGTCTGGTGGGCCGGAACGGTGAGGGGCATGGACGGCCAGTGTGGCAGGCCGCGGTCGGGAATCGAGCCCACCCGGATCGTGGGCGAGCAACGGGCCCGTACGATCGACCCCCGGGATCCGCCCGCCCCCGCCGACACAGACCCATCGGACTACGTTGCCCAACCGGTTCCGGCCGACAGGACCTTGGCATCACCCTTCCCCTGTGTTACGAACGACTCTTCCCGGGCCGCTCAGGGGAGGCCCGGACGAAGGAAGCGGGGTGCGGACATGCACGACGCGACGACCGATGGTCACGACGCGATCGTCGAGCGGGGTACGGCGCGGCCTGTGCGCATGGTCGGCGCGTACGGCCCCAAACCCGTGTGGCGAGGTCGGATCCATGAGGGGGCGTTCTTCGTCTCGGTTCCAGCGGGTCTCTGGTTGCTGGCGGGAGCGACGTCGACCGCGGCCCGCGTCGCGGTCGCGATCTACTGGGCCTCGATGACGGGCCTGTACGGGACGAGCGCCTCCTATCACCTGTTCGCCCGGTCGGAGCGAGCGGTCACCTGGATGCGTCGGGCGGACCACTCGATGATCTTCGTGTTGATCGCCGGCTCGTACACGCCGTTCTGCCTGCTCGTGCTCCCTCGGGTGTGGGGCATCCCGATGCTCGTGGTCGTGTGGGTCGTAGCGTTGGCAGGCATCATCATGAAGATGGTCCGCGTCTCCGCCGGATCGAGCCGGACCGGATCGTGGCTGTACGTGGTCATGGGGTGGGTCGCCGTCGTGACCCTTCCGCAACTCCTCGACCAACTCGGCCCTGCCCGGATGGTGCTGATGATCGCCGGCGGAGCCATGTACACCGTCGGCGCGGTGATCCTCGGCAAACGATGGTTCAACATGTCCCCGGCCGTGTTCGGCTATCACGAGGTCTTCCACGCGTTGACCGTCGCCGCCGGCGCGTGTCACTTCGTGTTGATCGCGATGGTCGTCAAGGGCGGTGTCGGCGTCTGAGCCGACGGATTGGACCGGCGCGGGCGGTCACCCCACGAGCGCGGGTCGTGCCTCGGCGCGTGAGGCGAGGACGGCGTGGTGCAGGCGATCGGTCGCCCGGGCCCGTTGATCGGCCGGAAGGAGGGCGACCCGTTGGGAGAGCCGCTCCACCTCGCCGATCCGTCCGAATACCCGGGAGAAGTAGGTGGTCGGAGGGTCGACTCCGTCACCCGCCAGCGCGAGCGCGACCGTATCGACTGCGAGGGCCAGATCGCCGTGGTACCACTGCGTGGCACCCGCCAGCAGTGGCTGATGGCGCGGATGAAGCCGCGCGGGATTCATCGCGGCCAACTCCGCGAACCGTCGCTCGTGGAGCAGTGCCCACGCTGCCAGCGTGTAGGCCTCGTTGCCGACGAGGTCGGTGTCGGCGCTCCAGATGGTCGGCATCAGCACGGCCAGGCCGTCGACGAGTCGGCCCTCGCCCAGATCCTCGTGGGCGTCCTCGATCGACTGCCTGACGAGTTGACGACGGGTGAACGCGAAGAAGCTCAGGTTGGTCGTCGCGCTGATCGCGGCGACGGTGAGCACCCAGAGCCGATAGCGCGGCAACGCCCACCAGGTTGCCGCGAACAACGCGGCGAACCCGACCAGCACCCACCACGCGAACGCCCCGCGCCGCCGCGATGCGAGCCGGACCAGATCGGACGCGATGTGGCCGCCGTCGAGCGGAAGGATCGGAACCAGATTGAACAGGGACACCCAGATGTTCAACAACAGGACCGTCCGGAGCGTGAGGTGAGCCGTCTCGCCTCCGATCGGAACCAGCCCGGCGGCGACCGTCACACCGAAGAGCATCGCGGCGGCCGGGCCGGCGGCGGACACGACGATCCGGCGCCAGGGTGTGAGCGGGTCGGCCCGTTCGGGCACGGTCACACCACCGAGCGCGTTGATCGAGACCCGGGATCGCACGCCGTACGCCGCGAGGGCGGCGACGTGGCCCAACTCGTGGACCATCACCGAAATCAGCACCAATGCTCCCCACAACGCCCAGATCCAGGGCTGTCGTCGGATCGGCAGGTGCAGTAGCAGCGGGGGGAGGACGATGGCCGCGACGAAGCTCAGGCGGATCGCGAAGGGTACGCCGAACAGGCGGAAGCGCAGCGCCGGGAACTTCGAGAGCATCCCCAGAGTCTGACGCGCTCACCGGGCGGGCCGGGCAGACACCTGCGAGCCGGCTCAGTCGCGTTGCTCAGGCGAGCAGCGAGCGGGCAATCGCCGTCGTCTGGATCTCGTCGGTCCCGGCATAGATCTGGAGCACCTTCGCGTCGCGGGCGAGCTGTTCCACCTGGAACTCCGCCATGTAGCCGTTGCCGCCGTGGAGTTGCACCGCCTCGAGGGCGACCGCTGTCGCCGCCTGTGCCGAATAGAGCTTCATGGCGGAGGCCTCGGCGAAGGTCATCGACTTGCCGGCTTTGGAGAGCTCGATCGTTCGGAACACGAGGTTCTGCACGTTCATCCGTGCCACCTCCATGAACGCGAGCTTCTGCTGGATGAGTTGGAAGTCGCCGATCCTCTGGCCGAACTGCACGCGGTTGCGCGAGTACTCCACGCACAGGTCGAGGCACTGCTCGATGATGCCCAGCGCCATCGCAGCCACCCCCGAACGCTCCTGTTGGAACGTGGCCTTCGCTCCGTCGCGGCCGCCACCGGTGACCTCCTCGGTTTCGCCGATCAGACGATCGCGGCCGACCCGTACGTCGGAGAGGAACAGTTCGCCGGTCGGTGAGGAATGCATCCCCATCTTCCGGAGGGGCTTGGATTGCTCGAGACCCGCCATGCCCGAGTCGAGCACGAAACTCAGGATCTTGCGGTCCTTGGGTTCGTTGCCCTCGTCGAGCTTGCAGATGAAGACGATCGTGTCGGCGTAGGGCCCGTTGGTGATGAACGTCTTCGAACCGTTGAGGACGTACTCGTCGCCGTCGCGTCGGGCGGTGGAGAGCATCGAGCCGAATGCGTCCGAGCCCGAGTTGGGCTCGGTGATCGCCCACGCGCCGATCTTGTCGAGCGTCAAGAGGTCGAGCGCCCAACGCTCCTTCTGCGCGACCGTGCCCTTGGACTGGATCGCCGACGCGGCGAGACCGACCGACACCCCCATGGCCGTGACCATCCCGGGGCAGTGCCGGCACAGCTCGATGATCGGGATCATCGCGTACCCCGCGTCGGTGCCCCCCTCACGGGATGGCCGGTCGTGTGGGTCGGCCGTGCCCGCCTCGACCCGGCGATCGAACTCGATCCGCTTCGCGAAGGACGCCTTGGCCGCCTCGTCCATGCCGAACGTCCGGTACAACTTGCGGAGCACCTCGTACGGCGGTGTGTCGCCGTGCTCGAACTCGTCTCTGAAGGGGACGATCTCCTTGTCGATGAAGTCGCGAACGGCGTCGCGGATCATCAGGTGCTCTTCGGACCACTCATACATGGGGCCGACGCTACTGGACCGGTCGGTCAATTTCGACGGACGCCGGGCGATGGCGGTCGCTCAGCCCTGTTCGTCGAGTGCCGCCTCGATCGCTCCGATGATCGACGGGTCGTCGGGCTCGACGGTGGGGGCGAACCGGGCGATCACGTCGCCGTCGCCGTTCACGAGCCACTTCTCGAAGTTCCAACGCACGTCGCCCGAGTAGCCCTCCGCGTCGGCCGCCAGCGTCAACTCGGCGAACAACGGGTGGCGGTGCTCGTCGTTCACCTCGATCTTCTGCGACAGCGGGAACGTGACGCCGTATTCGACCTGGCAGAACTCGGCGATCTCGTCGGATGTGCCCGGCTCCTGTTCGAGGAACTGGTTGCAGGGAAAGCCGACGACGGTGAAGCCCCGGTCACCGAAGCGGTCCTGGAGTGCCTGGAGTCGTTCGTACTGTGGCGTCAGACCGCACTTCGAGGCGGTGTTGACGAACAACCCCGTGCTCCCGGCCAAGCCCCCCAGCAGGTCGGGCGTCCCGTTCAATGCGTCGATGTCGATGTCGTACACGGACATTGGTCGTCCTCCGTCGCTCGTCCTTCGACGTCCGACCGTAGTCATCGGCGTGGTCGGGCTCGGCTCGTCGCGGCGCGTTGCGAATCGGGGTCGCGGCTGCGAGGATGACGGTCGGCGGACGGCGGGCGGGCGGCTCGTCATCTCACCGCCCCCTCCGGGCGGCCGGGCGCGGCGACGTGGGCGGAGCGGGCCGCCCGACAGTTACTTCGAGGTGGACGATGGCAACGACGACGGTCGGCGCGAGCGGCGTCGGGGACGCACCGACGCGAGTGAGGATCGATTCCGTCGACGGATTGCGGGCGATCGCGGTCGTGCTCGTCGCCATCTACCACTTCGACGACCGGTTGATGCCGGGGGGCTTCATCGGAGTCGACGTGTTCTTCGTGGTCTCCGGCTACCTGGTCACGGCACTGCTCCTGGCCGAACGCGACCGCGAGGGCTCGATCGACCTGCTCGCCTTCTACCGTCGGCGAGCCCGACGGCTCTGGGCGGCGGCGTGGCTGGTACTCGGGGTGATCGCGTGCGCCGGCCTCTTCGGTACGTGGAACCCCGATGTTCAAGCCGGTCTGCCCGGCGACACCCTCGCGGCCTTCGCCCACATCGAGAACTACTGGGTGCTGCACCACGGCGGGTACCTCCGACAGTTCGGAGGCGACTCCCCGGTCCGGCACTACTGGTCGCTTTCCCTGGAGGAGCAGTTCTACTTCGTGTGGCCAGTGGTCACGATCGTGCTCCTGTGGCTGGGTCGACGGCTTGCTCGACGGGTAAGGATGCAACGCCGGATCGCCCTCGGAGTGCTCGCCGCGATGGGAGCCGTCAGCATCTGGTGGGCGTTGGGAGCATCGCCGGCGGACGCCTACCTCGACGCCCGGTCGCGCGCGGTCGCCCTCGTGATCGGTGCCGCACTCGCGTGGATCGTCGCTCCGGCGGCCCCGGGTTCGGGGATCCTCGCGCCCCGTAGTGCGGCGCCGGGCGTTCGACGTGCGGTGGCTGCCTGGGCGGTCGCCGGCGCGGTGGTGCTCACGGTCGTGTGCGTGGTGTCGTCGCCCGAGGACGATCACCTACGTCGCGGTGGGTTCGCGCTGGTGGCGGTGGCGGCCGCGGGGATCGTCCTGGCGGCCATGTGGTGGGGTGCCGGAACGCCGTTGGCACACCCGTCGATGGTGTGGCTCGGACGGCGCTCCTACGGCGTCTACCTCATCCACTGGCCGCTGATCGTCGCGCTCGGCCCGAGCCGATCGTGGTGGCTGTCCGTCCCGGTGGTGGTGGTCGGATCGCTCGGGGGCGCCGCGCTGCTGTACCGGTGGGTGGAGCAACCGATGATCCATCGGCGCGCGGGCCGCGGGTCGTGTGGGGAGCCGCGACCGCATTGGCGGTCGTCGCGGTGTCGACGCTCGTGGTCGCCCGTCCGGAGGAGACGGTGAGCGCAGTGGTGGAGAGGGGCCTCGGAAAGGCCAAGGACCCGACGACGACGGCGGCGGCGGCGGATGTCGTCCCGACCACCGACAACCGCACGAGCCCATCGACGGTCGGCGATCAGGTGACCGTGACTCCTGCGCCGAGTACGACAGCGTGCGTCCCGAGGGCAGCCGGTGCCACGGTGTCGACCGTGCCGGGCTCGACGCCGGTGTACGACCCCAACTCCGAGATCGCCCCGCTCGATCCGTCCGAGGTCGCCTGTGACGGGCAGATCGACGTGCTGGTGGTGGGCGACTCGACGGGTCGGGGCTTCTCCAACGGCCTCGGCCGCCTCCGCGACCCCATGCTGAGGATCTGGGATCGCACGATCCTCGGATGCTCGCTCGGTGATGAGAAATGTCCGGATTGGCGGGTCGTTTGGCGTGAAGCCGTCGCGACGATCCAGCCCGAGGTCGCGGTGATGTATCTCAATCCCGTACCCGACATCCACGGCGTGGACGATGCCGACTTCCTCTCGCCGAAGGGCATCGCTCAACATGAGGCCGCCCTCGACGAGGCGGCGACGTTGCTGAGCGCCAATGGTGCGGCACTGATCATGACCATGCCCGCAGTGCCCAAGCGACCCAACGCACTGTTGTATTGCGATGGTCATGGCACCGACTCCGTGTGCGACCCGCGATGGGTCGATTCGTGGCGACGGTCCGTCCGCACGGTCGCGGCTCGCCACGGCGGTGGTGCTCGACATCAAGGCCTTCATCGATTCGCATCGGGGAAGGGGAGCGCGAGGCCCGACGGCCTTCACTTCACC
The DNA here is from genome assembly GCA_041394325.1 of Microthrixaceae bacterium. GTDB lineage: Bacteria > Actinomycetota > Acidimicrobiia > Acidimicrobiales > Microtrichaceae > JAWKIJ01. Next base: position 681,047 of record JAWKIJ010000001.1, on the reverse strand, counting down.
GTCGGCGCGCTCACCGAACTCGCCCGGTGGTCCCGCGGCGCGATCGACCAGGCCTACCGCGCCTCACATCCCGGTTGAGGTACGAGTCAGGTGGCGTGGTCGGCGGCCCAGGTGAACACGCCGCGCGCCATCGTGGAGCGCTCCACCGAAGCCCGCTCCCCGAAGACCCGGGCGCGGATCGCCCGGACCTCGGGGTCCTCGGGCGCCGCGAGGGTCGCGTATTCGATCAGGTGCCCGGCGAGCCGGTGATCCCCGGACTCGGCGAGGCCCAGAGCACGCTCCGCGAGCACCATCACCCCGCCGGCGAGCGCGGCGACCTCGGCCGCGACCGCGGAGTCGGGTGCCGGCTTCAGGCGAGCGGGGTTGCCGTCGTACCACCCCCCGTAGAGGCGCCAGATGTTGCGCACGACGAACTCGGGCTCGTCGTAGACCGGTTGGAGGTACGGCCGGTCCACGAGGTCCGCGGGAGCGGTCACCGTGTGGATGATGTCGTCGAGCCGGGCTCCCTCGTTCATGAGGTCGATCGTCTGGTCGAACAGCGATTGGAGGTAGCGGGCCGTGTCGGTCAGAGCCCGGCGAACCCGGTCCGCCCCCGCGATGGGCAACCCGTGTCCCGGGAGGAGGAACTCCGGCTCGAGGTCGGCCATGGAGCGCAGGGCGGCGGCCCATTCGTCGCAATACCGTTGCACCTTCTGGGGGTTTCCGCAGTTGGGTGACGCCCAGATGAACAGATCGCCGGTCGCGACCGCCCGGCTCTCGGGCAACCACACCCATGTGGCGTCATCGGTCTCACCTCTGTCATGGCGGAGTTCCAGGGGCAGGGTGCCGACGACGGCAGTGGTCGAGTCGACGTAGGTCTCGTCGGGGTACCGGTAGTCACCTGGAAAGTACGGCGCGGGCAGTTGGAACTGCCGTTGGTTGATCAGGCCGTTGTACCCGGCGGTCAGTTCGTAGCGGTCGAAGCGGCGGGTCACCGCTTCGTGGGCGATCACATGGGCGTCGCCATTGCCCTCCGCCTCGAATCGGGCGACCCCGTAGATGTGGTCGACGTGGCCGTGTGTGTAGACGGCGACTCTCAGCGGATCGGCGGTCCAACTCCGCACCTCGCCGACGATCGCATCCGCGTGGAGCGGGCTTCCGGCGTCGACGAGACCGAGATGGCCGGAGTCGCGAACGGCGACGGCGTTCGCGAAGGATTCGACGAACGCGACGCGGTCGTCGACCTCGCAAAGGGTCGCACCGGTCGCGATCGACACCGGATGGTGCGAATCGATGACCGTCCGTCCCTCGATCAGATCCTCCGAGGCGGCCCAGACATCCGCTCCGCTTCTCGCCATGTTCGGCGCTCCCCTCGTGTGCATCGCCCGCGGCGGCGGGCCAACGCCGTCGATGGTCGCGCACGGGCGGGGACGCGGGTTGGGTCCCCCGGTCCCTTGTGCCTCCAGAGGTGCCGGGGTACCCTGAAAAACCTCCTGAGGTTCGCGTACTGCGTGCACATCGGGCCACGGTGGGACAGACTGGGCGGGGCGATGGCCTCGGGCGACCGAAAGGTGACACGGTGAAGCGACGTTACGGAGCGATGGCGGTGCTCACGCTTGCGACGACCTGCCTCTGGGTCGGCAATGCCGGGGCACAGGAAACGCCCGCGACAATCGACGACGCCGTCGCCGCGACCACCGTCGCACCCACGACCGAGGTACCCACGACCGCCGCGCCGGCGGTGGCGGCGCCCGAGGAGTCGACCACCACGGTCGCCCCCGAGGTCGAGGCCCCCGCAGCGGCCGCGGCGGCACCTCTGGTGGCCTGGCCCGGCGAACTCGTCACGTCGGGCACGCTGAGCTTCGACATCCGATTCGCGGACTCGCCGGCGTCGAGTTGCAAGGAAGGTGTCGACCTCAAGGGCTCGCAGGTGAACGTCGGCCGCGACGACAAGGGTTCCATCGGGACGGTGTACGGCCTCGCCAAGTCCGGTAACGGGCACGCGGGCGTGTTCACGATGGGCCTCGGAGCCCTCCCCTTCGGAGTGGGCCTCGTCAGCGTCAGCGACGGGACCTGTGAGTTCGACGCGATCGGCATCGGTACCTACGAGTCCAGCAACACGGTCGCCAGGCTCAACGGCGTCGGCGCGGGTCTTCACCCCGGCGCCTACGACCACGGCGACTACATCAACACCTTCGTCGTGGAAACCCAGATCGGCGGCTCGGCCGCGCCGGCGGCCCTCGACCTGCCGAGCGTCGCCTCGTTCCTCCTCCGTCCCCGCGCCGGACTCATCGCAGAGACACCCGGGGTCAACACCGCTGCCAAGGCCGAGACGCCGGCCTCGCCGACCTCGGTGCCCGCCGCTTGAGTCGACCTGGAGGGCTCGGGTCGAGCCCACCACGTGACGGCTCGCGGTCGGGCCCATGAGCCCCGCTCGGGTGCATGCACCCGAACTCGGCGGCCACTTCGGGCTACTTCGCCGCCTCTTCGTTCTCCTCGTTCTCGTTCCTTGTTCGCCTACTTCGATCCGGGTGTCGAACCGGTCGGCATGTTCGGGATGGACATCTCGGAGATCTGATCGGCCGGCGGTGCGGCGATCGTGACAGGCTCTCCCAATCGGTCGAGCGTCATCGTCACCTTCCCCACGGTGCCCAGGTCCATCTCGGTCTTGCGGATCCGGTCCTGGTCGTCGAGCCACAGGTTGTAGGTGACCTGCTTCGGCACCGAGCCGGAACCGGCACTGCCGATCCCGGCCGTCAACTTCGCGGAGTCGATCACCATCGCATAGTGCTTGGTCGCCGCACCGTCGACCGTATCCTCGCCCACCAGCTTCACGACGGTCACGGCATCGGACATCGACTTCATCGCGTTCACGGGGTCCATCGAGTCTGTGATCTCGGTCATGCTCCCCATGGCGGAGGCGCCGTCGGCGACGGACAACTTCATGTACTTGTCGCCGAGGCTTGCCATCTTCATGTACATCATCCCGTCGACCAGGATGATCTCGGTGTCGCCCCCGGCGACCGCCGACTTCATGGTCATCGCCATCGACGCCGGCGTGGTCCGGTAGTCGACCTCTCCGTTGACGGTGATGTCCTGGCCCGACATCGACATCGACATCGTGGTGTGGGCCGTGGTGTAGTGTTTCACCGAGTCGGTGAGGCGTTTCATGAACTCGGTCTTGTCGACGTCCTCGCCGGTCACCCGCTCGGTCGTCCCGGCGGTTGTCGGCGCTCCGGCCTTGCCGGCGACGGTCGTCGAGCCCTGCTTGTCGGCGCTCGACGTCTTGTCGTTGCCGCAGGCGGTCAGCGCGAGGGTCGACAGGGCGATCGCCGCGATGAGGCGATGGCGGGGATGCTGGGCGATGGCCATGATCGAAGTGCTCCTGTTGCCTCGCCGGGTGGCTCGGCGTCGATGAGACACGCGGGTTCGCGCCGCCACACGATATCGGTGGTGCGGTCGAACCCGTGTGCGGCGGAGCCGGGTTTCGTCGGTCGCTAGCGGGGTGCGGGCGCGGCCAGCGTCGCCGCGAGGTTCGATTCGACCGTGTCGACGAGGCGGCTCATGATCAGCGACCGGGTCACGTATCGGTGCGCCGAGTGCTCCCACGTGAACCCGATCCCGCCGTGGTTCTGCACGTTCACCCGTGCGTTCGTGATGGCGGCGTCCGCGGCGACCGCTCGTGCCGCCCTGACGTGTGCGTCGGCGTCGTCACGGCGGTTGTCGGTGGCGACCGCGGCGTACGCGACCTGACAACTCGCCGCCTCGGATCGTGTCGCCATGTCGGCGCACCGGTGCTTGACCGCCTGGAAGCCGCCGATGGGTTGACCGAACTGCTCGCGGTCGATCGAGTACTGCACCGACTGGTCCGTCGTCGCTGCGGCGATCCCCGCCAGCATCGCGGCGGTCCACAGCGTGGCCAGTCGTGCCACGGCATCGGCATCGGAGCCGTGCACCGACGCAATGATCGCGGCATCGTCGAGGGCGGTCGTGGCGGAGATCGGCACCAGGACGTCGATCGAGTCGATCGGGCGGTCGGGTAGCCCGTCGAGGTCGACGATCGCGACGGTGCCGTCGACGAAGCGGAGCGCGTAGGTCGCATCCGGGCGGTCGAGCAGCGAGTGCCCTTCCTCGTAGGGCTGTGCGAGTGCGACCCGGGCACGTCCGCCGACGAGGCTCCCGGCGAGATCGACCCTCCCCGCCGTCGCGGCGACGTGGGCCGCCAGCGCCGTGGCGAGAAACGGGCCGGGGACGACGGCGCGACCGAGCTCCATGAACAAGAGGGTGGCCTCGATGGGTCCGTAGCCCACTCCACCACATTCCTCGGGGATCGAGAGCCCGAGCCACCCCTGGTCGGCTCCCGACTCCCAGAGGGAGTCGGCGAGGGGTTCGCCCAGGGTCTGGCGCGCCGCGATCATCGCGGCGACCGATGCCACGATCTCGGCCTGCTCGTCGTTGGGAAGTAGATCCATGGTGCTCGTCCTCGCTCGTGCCCGTGCAGATTCGACGGCCGTTACTTGATCCGCGGCAGGCCCAGGACGCGCTCGCCGATGATGTTGCGTTGAATGTCGGTGGTGCCCCCGCCGATGGTGTAGGCGAAGCTCTGGAGATACGGTCCGGTCCAACTGTCGTTGCCGTCGACGGGGGTCAACCGCAGCGCGTCGGCGCCGATGATGTCGAGCGCCAACTGGTACACGCGCTGGTGCAGCTCGCCGTGGAACAGCCGCGTCATCGAACTCTCCGGGCCGGGCACACCCGTTCGCCGCGTCCGGCTGATCCCGGCGATCGTCATCGCCTTCAGAGCGGTGACCTCGGCGCGGGCGCGGGCGAGTCGACGTGCGACCTCGTCGTCGGCGATGGCCGGTCGCCGGCCGTCGGGCCCGACGCGGGTCCGGGCCTCGTCGATCAGGCGTTCCACCACCGCGGCCAGCTCGACCTGGTCGGCCATGAAGGCGGTGCCCCGCTCGAACCCGAGCGTCGTCATCGTCACCCGCCACCCGTCGTTCAGCTCGCCCACGACGTTGGACAGGGGGATCCGCACGTCGTCGTAGAAGACCTCACAGAAGTCGTTGACGTGGCTCATCGTGGTGATCTCGCGGATGTCGATCCCCGGCGAGGACATGTCACAGATCACCCATGAGATGCCCTTGTGCTTGGGCGCGGACGGGTCGGTTCTGACCAGCAGTTCCTGATAGTCGGCGACATGGGCGTAGGAGGTCCAGATCTTCTGGCCGCTCACCACCAACTCGTCGCCGTCCACGACCGCCCGACAGCTCAACGACGCGAGGTCGCTTCCCGCTCCTGGTTCGGAGAACCCCTGGCACCACACCGTCTCGCCGCGGAGGATCCTCGGAAGATGGAACGACTTCTGTTCGTCCGACCCGCTGACGATCAGCGTCGGACCACCGTGGTTGTTGCCCACGAACGTGCAGGAGTTGTTGAGAGTGAACGGGGGGTCGGCGCGCGCGAACTCCTCGTACCAGATCATCTGGCGGATGTCGTCGAGACCGCGACCGCCGAACTCGACGGGCCAGTTGATCCCGGCCCAGCCTCCCTCGAAGAGGGTTCGCTGCCACGCGAGGTCGAAGTCGCGCATCGCCCGGCCGTTGGGCGGGCGATCCTCGGTGGGGAGATGCTCGGCGAGCCACGTCCGTGCCTCGTCGCGGAAGTCCAACTCGTCCTGCGTGAAGTCCAGGTCCATCGACCGGCGACGTTATCTGACGGTCCGTCAGATTCGCCGATCGGGACCCGTCAGCGGGTGAGGCCGAACAGGACCACCGCGGACACCAGCGCCATCGTGCCGACGAAGTCGACCGACGCTGTCACCAACGGCACACCCACCGAATCGGGGTCGACGTTGAACCGCCACGCCGCAATCGTCGAGAAGTACGCCAGCATGGCGACGAACACCATCGTCACACTCGATGCGGTGAGGCTGACGAGGAGCAGCCACCAGAACCCGGGCGTGGCACTCGGTTCGGCGACCGACGCGGTCACCCACGCCGGCGGCGTTGAACAGCAGCACCGGGCCGGCGAGCCACGCGATCAGTGAGAAGTCCCGGCGGGTCTCGCTCCCGGGAATCATCGTCGGTCGGACCGATCCAAGGTGCAGGTTGGTCGCGACCCGGCCACACAGGATGCCCCCGAGCGCACCGGCCGAGGACACGAACGCCGGTTGCAACACGCCGACCGTGGGTAGGTCGGTGAGGATGCGTTGACGGGACTGCAGGATGACGCCGGCGAAGCCCGAGAGCGCGATCGCGACGGCCAGTACCGGTAGTGACTCCCGACAGATCTGTGTGATCTCCACCAGCCGCGTCCGAAATGCCCATACGGCGGCGGCTACGGCGACGAGGACCAGGAGTGCGCCGATCGCGTTGGCGGGTGCCCCGCCGATGACGAGCTGTGCTGCGAGCCATAGTGCCGGGATGGTGGCGACGTCGCCGATCGTCGAAACCGTCGGCGACACGAGGTAGTCGAGGTCCCACTCGAAGCGGACGGCGCCGAACGTGAGCGCAACGGTGACAGCGGCGACGACGGCCGAACCAAGCAGTCCACCGAGGACCGACACGCAGATCAACTCCAATACCGAGACGTGTTGTGCCGTGTCCAACGCGGTCGCGAGCACCTTTGCGAACACTGCGAGGACCACCGAGAGGATCGCCGTGAGCGCGAACGAGGCAGCGAGGTTCTGCGCGAGCACCGAGTCACGCCGGAACGACAGGCGGAACGTGCCGGTGTGGATCGCGGTCGAGAGACGATTTCCCATCGTCGAGTAGACGTTGCCGCGGAGGCCGATCGCGGCGGGAACGAGGATCAACATGGGGGCGAGGCGGCGCCATGTGGGTTCGAATCCGACGAGCATTGCTCCTGCCGCGAAGCTGGTCGTCGAGTTGAGCACCAGGGCTCCCAGGCTCTGGCGCGCCGCGCCGCCCGACGGGCCGAGCAGGTCGACGAATCGACGAAGCGCACGATCGGGCCGTATCCGGCCGACGGAGCGTGGCGTTCGGCCCATGGGCCGACCCTATTAGGGGACTACTCCTCGGTGGTCACGACGCGCAGCGGCTCGAAGCCGTTGAACTCCGTCGAGCAGGACACCGTGTAGGCGCCGGTCCCGTAGAGCCGCAACCGATCGCCCGACCTGAGCGATTCGGGCAGGTCGACCGGTCGCTGCTCGTAGAGCACGTCGGTGCTGTCGCAGGTCGGTCCGGCGAGCACCGTCGGCACCGTGGGCCCCACCCGATCGGAGGTGATGGGGTAGCGGATCGTTTCGGTGCCCACCTCGGAGAGACCCTGGAAGAGGCCGACGTCGAGGAACGCCCATCGGGTCGTGCGTTGGCCCGGGCGGTCGACGACTCCGAGCACCTCCGTCTCGATCACGCCGGCGTCGGACACGAGGAATCGGCCCGGTTCGATCGCGAGGTCGACCAGGGCGCGATCGAGGTGCCGGTCGATCGCCCGGTGGATGGTGTCCGCGTAGGCGGCGAGGTCGGGGGTCGGATCGTCGAGTCGGCCGGGAAGACCGCCACCGAGGTTCACCGAGATCCGCTCACCCGGGTCGAGGTGGACGGGCTCGAGCGCCGCGGCGACGGCGGCGAGAGCGTCGTCCCACGCGTCGGGAAGTGCCTGTTGGGATCCCACGTGGAAGGTCATCCCGATCGGATGACCAGCGTCGCGGGCACGTTGCACCAGCCGTGTCGCGGACGCCGTGTCGGTGCCGAACTTCCGTGACAACGGCCACGCGGCACCGTCGCCGTCGGTGAGGACGCGAACCGATACCAACGACCCGGGTGCGTGACGGAGCACCTTGTCGAGTTCGGACTCGTCGTCGACGGTGAAGACGGAGACGCCCTCATCGTGCGCCGCGGCGACGTCGGAGGCTCGGCGCACGGGATTCCCGTAGGAGATGTCGCCGGGGGCGACACCTGCCTTCAAGGCGTCGTGGATCTCGTTGAGCGATGCGGCGTCGATCCCGCAGCCTTCGTCGACGAGTGCACGCAACACCGCCGGGTGAGGGTTGGCCTTCATCGCATAGAACACCTGCGCGTCGGGGATCGCCTTCACCAGCGCGTGGTACTGCTCCCGGATGGCGGAGATGTCCAGGGCGAGCACCGGGGTCGGGCCGCCATCACGGTCGAGCCGGGCCAGCGCGCCGATTGGTTCGGGCCAATGCGGTGGATGAGTGCGCATGGGGACGTCCTTGGGGCGCGAGTGGGGAGTGATCGGCTCGGTGGTCATCGGGCGGCTTCGAAGCGCACGGTGGAGGTGGCGATGTCGGCCTGGGCCAGGCGGACCTTGACGGTCGAACCGATGGGTGCCACCTCGTCGAGGGTGGCGACGACCGCAGGGTCTTCGATCTGGACGGTGCTCGACGGGCGCCCCTTCGCGTTGGCGGTGACGACCGCGTCGAAGTACTCGCCCACCCGACCCGACAGCACCGCCGCCTCGGCAAGGTCGATCACCGCTCGTTCGACCTGTTGCGCCCGGCGTCCTCCCGCCTCCATCTCGCCGGGGAGGGAGTCGAGCGCGGCGAGCGCCCAATCCGCGGGGCGTCGTCGTTCGGCCGCCGCCACACAACACTCGCCGGCGAAGCGATCCACGAGCCGGCGCAACGGAGCGGTCACGTGCGAGTAGTCCGCCGCGATGGCCGCGTGACGATGCTCGACCCCGATGGTGCCGTCGAACGCGAGGTAGCCGGCGCCACGCAACGTGGTGGTGGCCAGCTGGACCAGTGCCGCGCCCTGGGGTGTGGACGTGTCGAGGCTCCGAACCCAGGTGGGGTAGTCCATCGTGGTTGGCCATGCGACGCCCAGGGCGTCGGAGTGGCGCCGGAGCTGCTCGATCGTGTCGCTCCCCGCGGGAGGGAGGGTCCGGAGGATCCCCACTCCGTTGTGGAGCATGAGCTCCGCCGCGGCCATTCCGCAGCACAACGAGAGTTGGGCGTTCCAGCCCTCCACCGCCATCGCGTCGTCGTAGCGCAGTTCGTACCCGTCACCCACCCTGCGGACCGTCTGCTCGGGGAGGTTGAGGCTGACACCCCCGCGGGACACTTCGATCTCGGAGCGAAGCATGCCGACCTCCTCGAGGAGACGGAGCTGATCGTCGTCGTGTCCCGCGTCGATCGCTGCCTGAGCATCCCGATAGGAGCGGGCGGCGCGGTTGCGCACCACCGCGTGCTCGACGGTCGCGTCGGCGGTTGTGCCCCGTTGGTCGAGGTCGATCGTCCACAGGAGAGCCGGTCTTGCGCCGTCGGCGAGCAGGCTCGCCGCTCCCTCGCTCAACACCGGTGGATGCAGGGGGATTCGCCGATCCGGGCAGTACACGGTGGTGGTCCGCCGGCGCGCCTCGAGGTCGATCGCGTCGCCCGCGCGCACCCACGCGGCGACGTCGGCGATCGCGTAGTGGAAGCGGTAGCCACTCCCGTTGCGTTCGAGGTGCAGTGCCTGGTCGAGGTCCCGACTGCCCTCGGGATCGAGAGAGAACAGTTCGACGTCGGTGCGGTCGATCCGCTCGGGGTCGTCGCCAGGCGGCTCGGACCCGCACCCGCCGACCGACGCACGGAGGGTCGCCAACGCGTCGACGTCGTCGGGGAAGGACTCGGCCACGTCGAGCTTCGCGCGGATTCGCTCGAAACCCGCCGTCAGCTCCTCCGCGAGGTGATGGCGGACCAGCGGCATCGGGCGGACAGCCTACCGGTGGGGTTGTGTGGCCGCCGCGCGGCGGGCGCAATGAGAACGTGTTCCAGTTTTCTGCTAGCAAACGGGGCCGGACGGCCGTCGAGGGGTCCGGTCGTCGAGCCGAGCAATCGACTCCGGAGGGATTTCGAATGAACAACGAGTTGTGTGAGCGACTGGGGATCGAGTTTCCGATCTTCGCCTTCACCCATTGCCGCGACGTGGTCGCGGCGGTCTCCAACGCCGGTGGGCTCGGCGTGCTGGGCGCGGTCGGGTTCAGCCCCGAGCAACTCGAGACGGAGCTCGCGTGGATCGACGAGCACGTCGGTGACCGTCCCTACGGCGTCGACATCGTGATCCCGATGAAGTACGAGGGCATGGGTGAGACCGATGCCTCGAAACTGGAGGACGAGCTTCGCGAGATGATCCCCGACGGTCACCGTGCCTTCGTTCGCAAGCTCCTCGCCGACCACGGGGTGCCCGAGCTCCCCGACGACCAGAAGGCGCCCGAGTTGCTGGGCTGGACCGAGGCGACCGCCGGTCCGCAGGTGGAGGTGGCGCTGTCGCACCCGAAGGTGAAGCTCATCGCCAACGCACTGGGAACGCCGCCCGCCGAGATCGTCACCGAGATCCAGTCCACGGGCCGACTCGTCGCCGCGTTGTGTGGTTCGGTGAAACAGGCGCTGGCTCACAAGGAGGCCGGCCTCGACATCGTGATCGCGCAAGGTGGCGAGGGTGGTGGACACACCGGTGACGTCGGTTCGATCGTCTTGTGGCCCCAGGTCGTCGACGCCATCGCCCCCACCCCCATGCTGGCGGCCGGGGGGATCGGCTCGGGCCGCCAGATGGCCGCCGCGATGGCCATGGGGGCTGCCGGTGTGTGGACCGGATCGTTGTGGCTCACCGTCGAGGAGGCCGACGTGCCACCTGCTCAGATGCAGCAGTACCTCGCGGCAACCTCTCGAGACACCGTTCGGTCGCGGAGCTTCACGGGGAAGCCGTGTCGCATGCTGCGCAATGACTGGACCGAGGCGTGGGAGAACCCCGACAACCCCAAGCCGCTCGGAATGCCCCTGCAGTTCATGGTCACCGGTGAGGCCGTCGCCCGAGGCCATCACTATCCGGAGCAGGCCCGTGACGTGCAGTTCAACCCCGTGGGTCAGGTCGTCGGCCAGCTCAACCGAGTGCGCCGGACCAAGGACGTGGTCTTCGAGATGATCGAGGACTACATCGACGCAAGCGCCCGCCTGTCCACGTCGCTCGGGGAGTAGGTGTCGGGGGCTTCGCCCCCTTCCGGCGGCCGCGGCACCGGGCTGCTGCGTTCCATTCGTCGCGTCGGCTACAACCGGGGCGTGCCCACACTCGCGCGGCCATTGCGGATCGCCACCTTCAACATCCGTCATGGAGCACCTCCGGACCGCTCGGTTCGTCCCTTCGAGTTGCGGCGGGCGGTACGTGGCCTCGGCGTCGAGCTCCTGGCGATGCAGGAGGTCGACCGTCGCGTGGGGCGAAGCTGGTTCCTCGACGAGGCTCGCTGGGCAGCCCGCGCGTGTGGACTGGTGGATACGTTCGCCCCCGCACGGCACCTCGGTCCGGGTGGCCGTTACGGGGTCGCGTTGTTGTCGGCGACCCGGCCCAGGGCCGTGGAGGTGATTCGTCTTCCGTCGTTCGGTGCCGAACAGCGGGTCGCGTTGATGGCCGCCGTCGACGTCGGTGGGGTGACGATCAGTGTCGCGGTCGCCCACCTCCACCACCGGAGCTGGATCGCCCTGGAACAGCTCGACGTGGTCCTGGGCCGCCTGTCGACCCGGGCGGGACCCCACCTGCTGATGGGTGATCTCAACGTGGGTCGGGACCAGGTGGGCACGGCGATCGCGGATGCCGGCCTCACCACCGTCTCCGTGCCCCCAACGTTCCCGACGTGGGCGCCGGCGGCCGACATCGACTGGATCGCCGTGGGCGGGCTCGACGTGCTCGAGGCCACCGTGGTCGAGCTCTGGGCCAGTGACCACTTTCCGATGGTCGCCACGGTCCAGTGATTGCGGGGCGGACGATTGGAGGGATCTGGTGGCCCGACACCGCCTTTCATTATGTCTTGAAGGGAAGAGGTCGGCTCCTTAACGTGGCTCGGGGGGAAGGGCAGGACAACGGTGGAGCCGACGATGCAACTTGACGAGACCCAACTCTCCGGGGCAGACCCGACCGCCGGGTTCGGCGATGTCATCGACGTCGATGAGGTTGCGCCGTCCGCTCGGCGTCGACACACCGACGGCGTGGTGATCGACCTGCGGATACCACCACCCGACGTGACCGCGTCGGAGCCCCCCGCCGCTGCGCCGACCGAGCCCGCCGAAACGGTGCGGCCGCGCGTGCTCGCCGCCGATTCGATGACGGGACGGTTCGCCGTCGTCACCGGCGGTGGAACCGAGCCGGGGCGTTCGGTTGCCGTCGAGCTGGCCGCCGCTGGCGCCCGGGTATGCGTGCTCGGGCGCGACGTCGCATCATTGCGTGAGACCGTCGAGCTGGCCGGGAGCGACGCCCGCATCCTCTTCATGCAGTGCGACGTCGGCAGCGTGGTGGAGATCGGCGAGGTGGTCGACTTCCTCGAGCGGATCGACCGTCCGGTCGATCTCCTGGTGCACACCGAGACGGTGCAGGTGCCCGGCGGGATCGAGCACGGGTCGGTGGGCGATCTCGACGAGCAGTACCTCGTCAACGTGCGCGGACGATACGTGTTGTCCCAGCGTCTCTTGGAGCCGCTTCGTGCCGCCCGGGGCCACGTGGTGTTCGTCAACGGCGCACGCCACGACGCGTCCGGGGGCGATCTCGGCCAGTTCAACATCGCGGGGCGGGCCGTCGAAGCCCTGGCGGATGCCCTGCGGAGCGAGGCCGAGTCCGACGGTGTACGCGTCACGTCGATCCATCGCGGGCCCACGGCGGAGAAGGGCGCCGCGGTCATGGTCGCAGAGCAGCTCGCCGACTGCGTATTGGAGGCCGTTCGTCTCGCCGAACGGATCGACGTGACCGACCTCCGGGTTCGGCCCCGCCCCGATCACTCGGGCGAACGTGTCACCGGTTGAGCGATCCCGCCTGGCGGCCTGGAGTCGATCGACCGCGAGCTGTCGGCGTCCGGGGTGCCCCGGCATCTCGTCGGTGTCGATCAGCTACGACGCGTCCGCCTGTCAGGTCTTCCTCGATCCCCTCGACGCGTCGCTCGCCGGGGGACAGCCATTGTGCGAGCTCCACGCCCGAGGGCTGCGTGCTCCGAGGGGATGGATAATCGTCGACCGCAGGACGTTGCAATCCCGCTTGGTGGGTGCGGGCGGGATGGGCGTCGCCGAGGCTGACGCCGCCAGTGCGTCGGTGACGGGCTCGGCCCCTCGACCCTCGTCACGTCGGCCGCGGCCGGCTCGCGGCTGGGGTCAGTTCGCCGAGCGTGGACTCACCCTGAACTTCTCCGGCGCCCCTTCTGCGGAGCCACCTGTGGGGTCGACCGTCTTGGAGTCGTCCGAGTCGGTCGTCGCCGCTCCTGTCGAAACGCCGGTCGAGCCCGAGGTGGTGTCGCCGTCGCGACCGGCTCCGTTGGCCGGCGAGTCCCTTCCTCCTCAACCCACCGCACCGATGGCCCCCTGGCCCGTGCAGGAGGTGGGCAAGGCCCCTGCACTCGAACCGACCGTGTCCCCGGTCGTCGAGGCGGTCCAGGTCACGGTGGAACCGATCGTGCCCCCGGTCGTCGAGACGGTCCACCCGGCGGAGCCGCCGACCCGCAACGACGACCGGGCCGACCCGGATCCGGCCGAAGGCGACCGATCACCGGTTGTCCGCGGCCGGCCGGCGCCGGCGCGGAAGCGTTCGTCGACACCGAAGAAGGGCCGTCCGAAGGGACGACTACTCGCTCGGGCCTTCGACATGACCGGCGATCAACGATCGGTCCTCACCGATCCGCTCGGTCTCGGCGGCGGGGCGAACACCGACGACGGCGGTGAGCTCGGATAGGAGGAGCGACCCCGGCGGCTTCAGGCGGGTGGTGCTTGGACCGGTTCGGGCGGGACACCGTCCGCGGCGGCGCCGTAGAGCGCGACCGCGATCTCGTGGTAGTCCGGACCTCGACGCAGGGAGTGGCCGCCGTCGACCGGCAGCGTCGCCCCGGTCACGAACGACGACCCGGGTCCGCACAGGAAGCGGATGGCCGGAGCGACGTCGTCGACTTCGCCGAAGCGGCGGAGTGGCATGTTCTCGAGGTAGCTCCTGCCCGTCGAGTCGTCGGGATGGATCATCGCGACCAGGTCGGTCCGGATGATGCCGGGATTGACCGCGTTCACCCGGACTCCGACCTGACCGAGCTCGTCCGCAGCCGTACGAACCAGCATGTCCACCCCGGCCTTGGCGGCGCAGTACGGGGCCATGTAGCGGTGTGTCACATGCGAGGCCACGGACGACACGGCGACGATCGACCCCCCACCCGACGTGGCCATGGCGCTCGCCGCGTGCTTGATCGTGAGGAAGGTGCCGGTCAACGACACGGAGACGATCCGGTTCCACTCGTCGAGCGAGGTCGCGATCACCGGTCCGAGCGTTCCGTCACCTGCCGCTGCCACACAGCAGTCGAGGCCACCGGTCGGCGAGCGGGCCGCCTCGACCGCAGCCCGAACGTCGTCCTCATCGGTGACGTCGCCGACGATCGTGCGGACCTCCGCGTCGACGACCGAGCCCCGGATCGTCTCGGCGGCGTGTTCGAGACGGTCGGCGGTCCGGCCCATGAGCGTGACGACAGCGCCGTCGGCGGCGAGGACGGTCGCCGAGGCCAGCCCGATACCGCTACCACCGCCGGTGACGAGTGCGTGGGCACCGCGCAGGTCCGTTGCCATGGCAACGACCTCTCGTTCCGTCGTCTCCGACGCCATCGTCGACTCCCTTCGATCGGGGAACAGCGCGCTCCCGCGACCGTCGAAACCTAGCGGGGGTCGAGGGGCGTCGGACCCTGCAATGCGCCCCTACGCTCCCAGGGGTGGAGAAGGAGGAGGAGGGTGCCCTCGGCACGCCGGGAGACGACGCATCGTCGACGTTCGACCACGTGGGAGAGGAGGAGTACCGGGGTGTCGCCGAGACGGCACTTCCCGCCGACCCCGAGACGGAGATCGAATGGGCGGAGCGGACCCTCCGTGAGGCCGACCCCCTCGCCTATCACCGGAGCATCAGCTCGTTGTTGCGGGCGGGTCCAGGGATGCTGTTGCAGCCCATGCCGTACTCGCCGACGGCGCAATATCACTCACCGTCGTGTGTGACGCTCGAGCCGGATCCGTCCGGCACCGACACGATGCGGTTGTACTGCCACGCCGCCAACCCGGACTTCGACCGGGTGCTGCTCGAACCGTTCAACGACCAGCGCAACGACCACCTGTTGACCAACCTGTTCCACGCCCTGTTCGACGAGGGTCTCAACGTGGCGCTCGTGACCAACCACGGCCAACTCCACGACATCGCGCTGGTGCTCGCCGCGCTGGTGTTGGCGATGTGCGACGACGGACGGACCTTCGGCGTGCTCGGAGAGCGAACCGATCTCGACGCGCTGTCCCAGCGGATGAACCTGCTGCTCAGCCGGATGGTGGCGGCGACGCAGGTGTTCACCGTGCCGACCACACAGGTGCTCCAGGCGATGTGCCGGACCTTCTACTCGGTGCCCCAGACAGCCAGCCGTCGAAGGGCACGCCTGGACGGTGATCTCGTGCGGGCGAACAACATCGTCATGAGGGATCGGCTCGAGGCGGTGTTGGCGGGAGGTGGGCAACTGCTGGCCATGGCGGCCAGCGGCTCCCAGGACATCTCCCTCGCGGAGAACCTGACCCGACGCGTGCGCACGGCATGGCGTCAACGGCGTGGCGACCCGCCGCCGGAGGAGCCGAGCCTGCACCTCCAGCCGCTCTACAACGGGACCATCGCGTTGATGCGAGCCTGCGACTACGTCGTGCCGGTAGCGATCTCCCTCGACAAGGACCACCCGGCATGCGAGGTAGGAGGGATGACCAAGGTGCGCACCGCCGAGGACTGCCATGAGGTGATGCGCTGGATCGCGCGGCGTCACGAGCAGGCAACCGGAGTGCGCACCATCTACCACCCTCGTGAGAACGACCTGCTCGACCAGATCCGCTCCGCTCTCCGCGCCGGCTGACCGGCTCGCGTGCAACCCCGATGGACCGCGGCGCCGCGGACTCGGAAGCCTCAGGCCGGGATTCCGGCTGTTCCCTGCCGACAACCGGTCATTCGTCGGCGAGCAGGTGACGGACCAGAGCCACGTCGATGTCCACCTCCGCCGCGGGTACGGGGGCGGGCTGGTCCATGTCGAGCTACTCCTCGCGTCGGGCGGCCCTGGCCGCGAGTTCGGCGCGCGTGCGGACGCCGAGCTTCGCGAAGATGTGGGAGAGATGCGTCTTCACCGTCTCGCGGGAGACGAACATCGCCTGGGCGATCTGGGGGTTGGTCCGGCCGGCCACGACATGACCGACGACCTCGGCCTCGGTCGGTGTGAGGCCCTCCCATCCGAACGACGGGCGCTTCCGGTCACCTCGGGAGCGTTGCACGTATGCGACGACTTCGGCCATCGAGAGTGCGGCACCCTCATCGAACATCCTGGTGAACGCCTCGGTACCCAGGGTGTCCCCGGCCTTCCCGACGGCATCGTCGAAGCGGTCGGCATGCCAGGGCAGACGGACCGTGATGCCATGGCGCTCCCGGATGGCGGCCACCGCGCCGGCTATGCGAGCGGCCTCCCCGGGGGCATCGGTGTCGACCGCGACCTGCGCGAGCACCTCCAGCAGTTCGATCGTCTCGAGCGGGATGCCCTGCGGAGCGGTCGCCGCCAGACCTTCGTGGGCAAGCCGCTCGGCTTCGAGTGGGCGTCCTTCGATCAACGCGAACGCGGCGCGTCGTTTGGCGATCCGCGCGGATGCGTGGATGCTCCGAAGGGCGATCATGGATCCGTCGACCGTCGCGAGCCGCCGCTTCGCTTCGTCGAGGTCGCCGGCAGCCAACGCGAGGTCGGCCCAGAGGCATGCTCCCGAGACGCCGGCGGCTTCCGTTCCCGCCCTTTCGTTGATCGCCCTCCCGCGGGCCAATGAGGCCTCGGCCTCCTCGTAGCGGCCGAGGTATCCCATCTGGGCGCCGTGGATCACTTCGATCATCGCCGGTAACACCAGGTAGCCGGCGGCGGCCGACCGGGCGGCCTGTTGGGGGAGCGATTCGATCCAGTCCAGTCGATCCGGGTCCTGGGCCCGAGCGCAGGACTGGGCGTAGACGGTGGTGCTGAGGATGACGTTGCGACGGACGGCTCGGCTGCCGTCCGGTCCGAGCCCCTGGCCAACGAGGTCGAGGTGGCGCTCTGCGATTGCGGCCCATCGTTCGGCCTCGGAGAGATGGCCCTTGAACGCGCAGTAGATCGCCTGCTGGCTCGTGGCCCAGCTCTGCAACAGGGGGTTGCCGAGCCGGTCGGAGAGCACGACCGCCTCATCGAGGTAGGGGCGGCCCGCATTGAGGTCGTTGAGCACGCCGATGTAGGTCGACGCGATCCCGACCGTGCCGAGCGTGTCGCCGACCGGATCTGCCAGGCGCCGTGCCGCGTCGCGCCCCGTCCGTTGCATGTCGAGCGCGGCGTCGGGGTCGACCCATGCCAGCACCTGGGCGACGTAGGTACGGGCACGCATCGCCACCCACTCGTCGCCGGTTCGTTCGGCGGCCTCGATGCACGCGAGTCCCTCGACCGCGCACTGGAGGAGGTTGCCGGCCCAGAGTTGCAAATGGGTGCGTGCCAACCGCAGGCGAGGCTCGTCCGCGGCGTCGCCGGATTCGGCACACGCAGCGTCGACCGCGTCGAGTAGCCGCTCACATGCCGGAGGGTCGACGAGCCCCCACGCCAACGAGAGGTGCCAGACGGCCTCGATCGCGTCGTGGTGGCGCTGCGAAGCGAGAACCGAGCGGACGGCGTGAGCGATGTTGTCCATCTCGGTGACGCACCAGCGGAACTCGTCGACGTCGAACGCGCACTCCGTATTGGGACCGATCCGCAGGAGCTCTGCGACGTAGTGCGCGGCGTGGCGGTCGGCCATCTCGTCGGCCTCACCCGCGTCGCGGAGTTGTCGTGCCGCGTACTGGCGGACGGTCTCGAGCATCCGGAAGCGGACGACCGGTCCCTCGTCATCGGCGACGACGAGCGAACGCGCGACGAGACGGTCGAGGAGGTCGAGCACCGCGGTCCTCGGGAGCGCGTCGTCGGAGGCGACCGCTTCGACATCGTCGAGTATCGCGCCGTTGGTGAACGCGGCGAGCCGTCGGAACAGCATCCGCTCCGGTTCACTCAACAGGTCGTGGCTCCAGGCGATGGAGGCCTCGAGGGTCTGTTGGCGGGGTCGTGTGGCACGTCCCGCCAGTCAGCAGGTCGAGGCTCTCGACCAGTCCGTCGCGGATCCGCTCGGGGTGCAGCGATCGACATCGCGATGCGGCCAACTCGACTGCGAGGGGGATGCCCTCGAGGCGGCGGCAGATGTCCGCCACCACCGGGCCCGTCCGGTCGTCCAGATGGAAGTTGGGGCGCACTCGCTTCGCTCGATCCACGAAGAGGCGCACCGCATCGTGCTGTTCGATCGCCTCGATCGTCATGTCGGATGAGGCGGGAGGCACCCCGAGGGGTGGAATCCGCCACGTCAGCTCGCCGTCGACCCCGAGGGGCTCCCGGCTGGTCGCGAGGATGCGGAGTTCGGGGCACCTCCGGAGCAGATGGTCGACCACCGCGGCCACAGGGATGACCAGGTGCTCGCAGTTGTCGAGCACCATCAGCCTTGGGCCGTCGAGACGTTCGACCAACGCGTCGAGCGCCTCGCCTCCCGTTTCCGCCTTCACGCCCGTCGCCCTCGCGATCGCGCCGGGGACCTCCACCCCGTCGCTCAAGGGCGCGAGTTCGATCCACCAGGCGCCTGCCGCGAGGGAATCGAGCAACTCGTTGGCGACCCGCAGAGCAAGTCGGGTCTTGCCCGCACCGCCGGCGCCGGTGACGGTCACCAGTCGCTCGGAGGCCATCAGGCGGGCGACGGTGCGCGTCTCGTCGGCCCGTCCGACATAGCTGGTCAGTTCGAGCGGCAGGTTGTGCGGGTGGTGATCGGGGGAGGCGACGGGCCCGAAGCCGTCGGCGAGCCCCGAACCGACGACCTGCCACACGCGTTCGGGTCTCTCGAGGTCCTTCAGGCGGTGGTCGCCGAGGTCGCGGAAGTCCACGGTGTCGCCGAACTGGTCGACTGCCAGGTCGTGCGCGGACGCGGAGACGAGGATCTGTCCCCCCTGAGCGATGGCACGGAGCCGAGCGGTCCGGATGATCGCGTGTCCCGCGTAGTTGCCGTCATCGAGCAGTCGTGCCTCTCCCGCGTGGACGGCCATACGCACCCGGATCGGCCGGCTGGTGGGCCACCGTTGCGCCGCAAGTGCCCGCTGTGCGGCGACCGCGGCGAGCACCGCATCGGAGGCACGTGCGAAGGCGGCGACAATGCTGTCCCCCTCACCCTGTGCGGGTGGGCAAACGCCGCCGCGCCGGGAAACCGCGGCGGCGAGGATCCGGTTGTGCTCCTTCATCGCCGCGAGCATCGAGTCGGGTTCGGCCTCCCACGATCGCGTCGACTGCTCGACGTCGGTGAGGAGGAAGGCGATGGTGCCGGTCGGCAGGGCGAGGGTGGAGCCTTCATCCATGTCGCGATCTCACGATACGTCGAGCTCGGCAACCATGCCGCCGGCGGCGTGGGGTGGACCGTCGACGTGCAGGTGCTCCATGTCGGTCGCGCCCACCGGGAGGAAGCAGCTGACGACGTATCGACCCGGCTCCAGGTCGACGACGACGTAGTCGCGGTCGCCGCCGGTGGTCGGGTCGACGTTGCCGATCCATTCGACCTTCCCGGAACCCGTTTCCTCGTCCATCTGGACGAGGTCCTCGGCGGATTCGGTCACGCCGTCGCGGATCTTCAGGACGATCAACTCGTGGACCTCCTTACCGTCGTTGGTGAGGTCGATCGACAACGGGCCGGGCTCGTAATGCGAGGCGAGGCCACCGAAGGCGTAGTCGGTCGCTGTGACCTTCGCCTGCTGCCATCGACAGTTCGCGAGGTCGAAGGCATGGGTCGTCGCCTCGGTGGCCTTCATCTCGGGCGTATCGAACACTGCGGGATCGCCGGACCTCGCGAGCTGCCCGATGACGGTGCGGTACCGATCCACCTGGGCGTCGAGCTCGGGGGGAGCGCTCATGTCGACATCGTGGAACAGCGGTGCCAGCACCTCGGTTGCGAACTTCTTCAGTCCTGCGGTGATCTCCTGGGGAGTGGCGCTCTCGAAGTCGAGGTCGGGTTGGGCGGACTCGATCGCAAGGGATGCGTCGCAGTAGCGCTGGAGGCGACCGCCGCCGGGGGCCGCCGCAGAGGCGGCGGTCGTGGTCGCGGACTTGGCATCGTCGCTCTTGGACGAGCATCCCGGCATGATCAGCATGCCTGCGATCAGCGCCGGCACCGCGAGGTTCCTCAGGTGGGTGGTCATCGTTGCTCCTTGGGGGTCGTACCGATTTCGACATCCTCCGCAGGTGCCGGTGCCACTACATCCCCCACGTGGGGGATGCGCGCGAGCAGTGGCCCTTGTGCCTGTCGGCGCCATGTCCTCCGTCGTCACCGCACCTGTGTGTCGGCCCCCTCGCCGCCCCTACGATGCACGACACATCCGGCTCAGACCTCGACACCCTCCGTGCATCGACCCGTGCCGGCCCCGCCCTCGTAGCTCAGGGGATAGAGCATCGGTTTCCTAAACCGTGTGTCGCAGGTTCGAATCCTGCCGGGGGCACCGTGTGATGTCGCGGTCGCGCGTCGAGTAGTTGGCAGGACGTCTTTGGGGTTGAAAACGGGGGTGTGGGGCTGGTGAGGCCGAGGTGGACTTCCTCGAGCCGGTTCCATGCGAGCGCCTGATTTGGCCTGATCTGGTTGTAGTCGTGGCGGTACGCGTCGACTCGCTCGGGCAGTTCGACCGCGTCCGCGATCTGCTCGAAGTAGAGCCATTCGTACTTCGAGGCGCCGAAACCGCGTTCGCGTGACCGTTCTGACCCGGTGTGCGCACACAGGTGCGGACGTCGGAGCCGTCCGCGTGGACGCGGACCGCTTGACCTATATTCACGACTACCGTATGGTCACGAAATGCCTCGCACCTACACGCAGACGACACGGCGTGAGCAGACCGAGGCCCGCCGCCAACAGATCGTCCAGGCGGTGTTCGCTCTGATGGATCGCGGTTCGTTCGGCGAGGTGACCCTGCAGGGCGTCGCCGACGAGGCGGGCGTCTCGCTCAAGACGGTCACACGCCACTTCGGTTCCAAGGAGGAACTTCTCCGCCAGTCGATGGCCGAGGCGAGAGGCACCGAGGAGGCCAATCGTGACGTACCCGTCGGCGACCTCGAGGCGGTCTGCGGGGTGCTCGCGGAGCGGTACGAGGTGATGGCCGAGCAGATCTACCGGCTGGGTGACGTGGAACTCACCTACCCATGGCTGTCCGAGTGGGTGCAGATGGCCCGCCAGAGCCACGTCGACTGGCTCGCAGCGGCATTCGAACCGTGGCTCCCGCCCGACGGCGAAGAGCGAGAGGACCGGCTTATGTGCCTCTTCACCGCAACCGAGATCCGCAGTTGGTGGGCTATCCGCCATCGCTTCGGCTACAGCCCCGATCGCGCACGCTCGGTCATGGAGCGTCAGCTCGCCGCACTCACGTCGCAGTGGCGGCGCGAGGCCGATTCGGACAGACGGAGGGGGAACCGATGAACAACGTCGCACCACGGGGAACGAGCATCCTGCTGACGCTCTGGGACGGGGGTGGCGTCGTGCCACCCCTCCTCGGTATCGCTCGGCGCCTCGTCGATCACGGACACACGGTCGTCGTGCTCGGCGACCCCACGATCGAGCACGAAGCGACGGCGAACGGCTGCACGTTCACGCCGTGGACCCACGCACCTCATCGCACCACGAGGGATCGGGAGGGTGACCTCGTCAGGGACTACCTCGGCAAACCGCGCCGGCAGATGCGGGAGTTCAGCGACTACTTCTTCACGAGCGGGCCGGCCTGGACCGCCGACACGTTGCGGGTCATCGACGACCAGCAGCCCGATCTCGTGATGGCCGACTTCATGCTGATCTGGGCAGGCGTCGCGGCCGAGATCCGGGGGTTGCCGTTCGTGTCACTCCTGACCTTTCCCTACGCGATCCCGAGCCCGGGGTTCCCGCCGACGGGCGCAGCTCTCGTTCCGGTGCCGAACCTCCTACGAGGCCCCCGCGACCGGTTCTTCGGCGCGCTGTCGGAGATGGTCTACGACCGATCGAAGAAGGTGCTGAACCGCCTTCGAGAGGAGCATGGCCTCCCAGCCCACCGGCATTCGCTCGACCAGGTCAGATCGGCTGAGGCCGTCATCGTCCTCACCTCGCGGTCGTTCGACTACCCCGACCACCCGGCCCCGGACAACGTCAGCTGGTCGGGGCCGATCCTCGACGACCCGGCGTGGGCGCACACCACCTTCGACGCACCATGGCCCGACGACGACGACCGCCCGATCGTCGTCGTCGCGATGTCGTCCACGTTCCAGGATCAAGCCGCCACCTTGCAGCGCACCGTCCAGGCACTGTCGGAGCTCCCGGTCAGGGCGGTCGTCTCACTCGGACCGGCACTCACCGTCGACGAGGTTCCCGGCGCGGACAACGTCGTGGTCGTCGACTCGATCCCGCACGCGCAACTGATTCCTCGAGCCTCGCTTCTCGTCACCCACGCCGGACACGGCACAGCGATCAAGGGTCTCACGGCCGGCGTACCCATGGTGTGTATCCCCATGGGACGAGACCAGGGCGACAACGCGGCGCGCATCATCGCCGCAGGCTGCGGTATCAAACTCAAGCGCACCGCGAGCGCGGCGAAGATCAAGGGTGCCATCGAGCACGTACTGAGCGATCCCTCATACGGGGAGGCTGCCCGGCGACTCGTCGGCACCATCGCACAGCGGACAGGCGACACCGACCCGGTCACCGTCATCGAGGGCGCCCTCGAGCGGACGAGGTGACACCGCCTGCGTGGCGCTCCTCCGGGTGGGGCGACCGTGGTGGAGTAGCGCCGGCTCACCGCGACGAGCCTGAAGTCCTGACCGCAGTGGATCGAGGTTCGAGCAAAGTCCCGCCAAGCGCACCAGTGACATCGGCGCTGATCGCCGCCGGGTCCGGACGCCGCACCAGGATCGGATGCTCCGTGCCGACCGCGGTAGGGCCGCCCGACGCGGCAACCTTGTGAGGCCATGAACATACTGCTCGTCACGATCGACCAGTGGCGCGCCGACAGCCTCGGCTGCGCGGGGCACCCTTGCGCACGGACGCCGAACATCGACCGCCTCGCGGCGCGGGGTGCCCGTTTCACCCGCCACTACGCGCAGGCGGCACCGTGCGGGCCGAGCCGGGCCTCGCTGCTGACCGGCACCTACCTCCACAACCATCGTGTCGTCGACAACGGCACCCCGCTCGACGATCGCTTCACGAACCTCGCGCTCGAACTCGCCGCCGTCGGCTACCGCCCGACGTTGTTCGGCTACACCGACACCACCGTCGACCCCCGTACGGTCGACGATCCCGACGATCCACGCCTCCGCACCTACGAGGGTGTGCTGCCCGGTTTCGAGGTCGAGGTGCGGCTCCCCGAGTCCGCCGATGCGTGGCTCGGGTGGCTGGGCACCAAGGGCTACGACGTGCCGGACTCCGTATGGGACCTCTACGCGGACCGTGATCGCACCGGTGCGGCCGGGCGCGGTCCCACGTGGGCTCCGGTCCGCTATTCGAGCGAACACACCGAGGCCGCATTTCTCGTGGAGCGGTTCGTCGAGTGGCATCGTGGCCGCCTACGGACGGCTCCGTGGTTCGCGCACGTGACGTTCCTCCGGCCACACCCTCCGCTCGTGGCACCCGCGCCGTTCCACGACCTGATCGACCCGGCGGAAGTCCCGATGCCGGTCCGGCACGCCGACATGACGGCCGAGGGGGCACAGCATCCGATGGTGGCCGGCGCGATGTTCGTCGACGCCGTGCGGGCACCCGAGTCCGAGCGCGACACGCGCCAACTCCGTGCGACCTACTGGGGAATGCTGGCCGAGGTCGACGAGAAGATCGGGTGGTTGTTGGACCATCTCGGAACCACCGACGGTGCGGACACCCTGGTGATCGTCACGTCCGACCACGGCGAGCAGCTCGGCGACCACTGGCTCATGGAGAAGCTCGGCTACTTCGAGTCCAGCTACCACATCCCGCTGGTGATCGCCGGCCCCGGGGTGGAAGCGGGTGCCGTCATCGACGAGTTCACCGAGAACGTCGACCTGATGCCGACGATCCTCACCGCAGCCGGGCTGACCCCGCCTGCGCAGTGCGACGGCATGGCGCTCCAGTCGTTTCTCGCCGGCGGATCCCCCTCGACCTGGAGGGACGCCGCCCACTGGGAATGGGACTTCCGGCACCCGTCCGTGTCCGATCTGTTCGGGGTGCCACTTGAGGGATCCAACCTCGCGGTCCTTCGCGATCGGCACGGAAAGTACGTGCATTTCGCCGGTATGCCCGCGGCGTTCTACGACCTGGACTCCGATCCGGGCGAGCTCCACAACCTCGCGGCGGACCCGGCGGCGCGAGACCGGGTTCTCGACTATGCCCAACGACTGCTCTCGTGGCGCATGTCGAGTGACGACCAGACCCTCGCCCACCTGTCCGCGACACCCGAAGGCATCGTCGCCGTCGAGACCAAGGGCTCCTGCAACCCCTGAGCGCGGACCGCGAACAGCCCGGCGACGCTCAGGGCTTGCCGATGAAATCGTCGAGTTCGCCGAGGCGTTCGAGGAAGCTCGCGGCCTCGTCGTCGTGGTCGTCGTGACCGTGTTGGTCCCGTCCGGTCTCGTCACGCTCGCCCGGGTCACGTTGGGTCGTATCGACCGGGCCGTCGTGTCGCGGGGTGCCCGGACGCAGCGCGGGCACCTGGCCGGTATCGACAATCCACGCTGCCGGAGGATCGGTGCTCGGTGGGGCGATGAAGTGATCGAGTTCGCCGAGGCGCGCGAGGAAGCTCGCGGCCTCCTCGTCGTGGTCGTGCTGGTCGAAGCGGTCCGAGTCGTGGTCGTGACGGTCCGTGCTGTCGAACCCGGTTCCCTGCCCGTCGGGACCGGCACCGCGCGACGGGGTGGGAGCCCCGGTCGACGAGATCGACCCGAGGCGGGTCTCTCCGGCGGGAAACGCGACCGCCGCGTCGCCGTCGCCGATGAACTGGTCCAGCTCACCGAGCCGCCGAAGGAAGTCGTCGCTGGGCGCGACCATCTTCTTCTCGTCGACGACCTCGAGCGGGGTCTTGCGGCCCCGGCCGAAACCTCTCATCGGTTCAGCGCCCGCTGGGAGAATCCTGTCATGACAGGACTATCGGTCCTTCGCCGAGGATCCTGAGCGAGCAGGGGCCTCCGACCCAGGCCGGTTGGACCGGGGGGATACGAAAGACCTCAGACGGTGAGGAGGTCCTTGGCGCCGGTGTCGGCGCTGGGGTGGCGGAGCTTGGACATGGCACGCGCCTCGATCTGGCGGATCCGCTCACGCGTGAGGCTGAAGTGCTCGCCGACCTCCTCGAGCGTCCGGGGCTCACCCCGGTCGAGGCCGAATCGCAGCTTCAGGATCTCGCGCTCGCGATCATCGAGGGGTACCAGGAGGCGCTCGATCTGCTCGGGCAGTAGCGACACGGCGGCCACGTCGAAGGGCGACTCGGCACCACGGTCCTCGACCATGTCGCCGAGCTCGGCGTCGCCGTCGGCGCGCAGCGGCTCCGACAGCGACAACGTGTCGGCCGCGTAGCGCATCGCCTCGGACACCTTGGCGACCGGCATGTCCAGTTCCTCGGCGAGCTCGGCGAGAGTCGCCGGCCGCCCGAACGAGGTTTCGAGCCGGAACCGAGCCTTCTGCAGGCGCGACAGCACGTCACCGGCGTGTACGGGCAGCCGGATCGTACGGCCGGTGTTGGCGATGCCCCGGGTGATCGCCTGGCGGATCCACCAGGTCGCGTAGGTGGAGAACTTGAAGCCCTTGCGCCAATCGAACTTCTCGACGGCGTGGATCAGGCCGAGGTTGCCCTCCTGCACCAGATCGAGCAACGGGAGGTTGGAGGCCTGGTACTTCTTGGCGATGGACACGACGAGGCGCAGGTTGGACTGGACGAAGGCCAGTTCGGCCTCCTCCCCGGCTCGCGCCGTGCGCCGAAGCTCGCGTTTGCGGGCGGGGGTGAGCCGCTCGCCCGACTCCATCTCGGTCCGGGCCGCCGCACCGGCCTCGATGGCCTGAGCAAGACGCACCTCGTCGTCCTTCGTGAGCAGCGGATACTGACCGATGTCGCTGAGATACAGCCTGACGAGGTCTTCCTCGTCGCGGTCGGTACGTTGCTTCGCCACCTTGTCACCTCTCCGTCGCGCCGCCTGGGGGCGTCGACCGTTGCAGGCACGACGTACGGATGAACTCCGCCGGCCCGCCATTCATTCCACAACAGCCGGTTCGATCATACGGGTGCCGTCAAGTGGCGCCCGACACAGTTCGTCCGGACTGGAGCGACCGGGTCCGCGTGGGTTACGGCCGATGCCCGGCGTCGGTGTCGGCACGGTCGGGGTGTCGCTGAAGCACAAAGTTCGGCATGATCTTGACGTGCGCGTCGAGATCGGTCCCGTCCGTTTCCAGAGTGCGACCGCGTGGATCGGCTACGGACGCACGGTGCTGGAGCACCTCGCCCGAAGCGACCGCCCCGACGCTCCGTCCCCGGCGCTGCTCGGACGCTTCTCGGAACTGCTCGACCAGTTCTGCCGGGTCGATTCCCAGCACGGGACCTTCCACTGGACCGCTGAGATGTCGCCCGAGGAGGTGGAGTTCCTGATGAAGTCGCTCTTCGAGGTCGGGCTCATGGCGGAGTCCGAACACGAGGCCGACCGGCTTGCGCTTCGCCCCGCGGCTGCCGACGAGTTCCATTTCACGCTGGTCCGCCAGATCCTCACCCAGATCGAGGGAGAGGGTCCCGCGTCGGCCCAGTTCGTCGAGGGAATCCGGGCCGAGTGGGACGTCGCCGGGGACGGCTGACCGCGCGATCCCCGAAGGGTGCGGTGCCCCGAGGGTGACCTCATCGGGCATGATGTCGGGATGAGCGACCCCTCCGTTACACATCGGGCGATCGTCGGCTTCGACGGGTCCGAGAACTCGCTGGCCGCGTTGGACTGGGCGATGACCCACGTGCAACGTCTGGGTGGCGGGGTGATCAAGGTGGTGATGTCGTGGGCCTACGCGCCGACGGCCGTCGGGGGTTACGGGCTCGGAGGCATGCTGCCACCCGCGGAATCGATGCAGGACGCCACCGAGCGGGCGCTCGCCGACGCGATCGAGGAGATCACCCCACCCGACGGGGTCACGCTCACGCCGGTCGTCCGGGAGGGCAGCGCGTCGGTGGTGTTGATCGAGGAGTCGGCCGACGCCGAGATCCTCGTCGTGGGCAAGCGGGGCCACGGCGGCTTCCTCGGTCTGCTGATGGGTTCGGTCACCAGTCAGGTGGCGAACCACGCGGTGTGCCCCGTGGTGATCGTGCCCGGACCCGCCAACCGCGGTTAGGGCGGCGTCAGGCCCTCGACCCCACCTTGGAGGCCGGCTTCTTCGCGGTGGCCTTGGTCGGGGTCGCGCGCGCTTCGGTCGTCCGTTCGACCGGCGCCGTGTCGGCGGTCGAACCCTCGTCGAGGCGTGACGCTCGTCGCCGCACCGGATCGGTTGCCACCGCCAGGACCCGGCTCCGGTCGGCGGGGAGGTATTCGGCGACCTCCTCGAGGACTTCCTGCTCCTGATCGGCGAGGGGCACTGCGACGACCATCACATCGGACGCCTTGCCGGCGAAGAGGGTCAACGCCGAGCCCATGAGGTGGCCGCCGTCGTACACCACCACCTGGGCGCGGCGTCGGGCCTCTCCGAGGATGGGGCCGATGGCGTCCCGGCGAAGTGCCGCCCGACGTTCGAGCGACCCGACCCCCAGGATCTCGACGTTCGCGACGTTGGTCGGTGTGAACAACGCATCGCGGTCCTCGTCCCAGTCGTCGGACAGGAGGGCACCGATCCCTGTTCCCGCACCCTTGGTGAACAGGTCGCTGAGACCCTGGGTGCGCACATCGCCGTCGACGACGACGACCGAGTAACCCGTCTGGGCCAACCTGCGCGCGAGCGCCAGGGAGAGCGTGGTCACCCCCGACAACGGTTGAGTTCCCACGACGGCGATCGTCAACGCATGGTCCACGTCGGGGTCTGCCATGGCCTCCGCCCGGACCGTCAGGCGATCGAGTGTCTCGAGGCTCCCCGCGGGGGTCTGGACCAGAGCGTTACGGGGGTCGCGGAGCAGCGCTCGGTCGCGGGGGAACGAACCGACCACCGGAGTTCCCAGCACCTGCGCGACGTTGACGTCGTCGAGCACCTTGGAGGAGACCTGCGCGAGCACCAATGCCGCGGCCACACCGGCGAGGCCGCCCGCCAGCATTCCACCCACGAGTGCATAGGGCCCCTTGCCCGATCTCGGCGCGGGGGACCGTGGCCTCGTTGATCATCTTGGCCGAGGCGGACGACGCGTTGTTGAGGGTGAGATCGAGCTTCGCCTGCTGCAGGCGGTTGTACTCCTGGATGGCGGAGTCGCGAGCGGCAACCGCGTCGGCCGCGATCGTCTCGGCCTGCGGGAAGCCGGTGGTCGAGTTGCGGTAGGGCTGGAACGCCGCCTGGATCTGGTCACCTGCGTCCTGGATCTTCTTGGCGGCGGCCGCGAGTTGGGTCTCGATGCTCTTGACGGTGGAGTCGTTGGACTGTTCCACCGAGTTGGAGGCACCGCTGAGGTATGCGTGAGCGACCGCGTTGGCGATCGCCGCGGCCCGCTTGGCGGACGGGTCCACCGCGGTGATGTGCACGATGTCGGTCGAACTCTCCTGTTTGACCGACACGGCGTCGCCCACGGTCCCGGCATCGATTCCTCCACCGACCGCCTTGGCAGCCGCTTTGAGGATCGGTTCGCTGGTGACCACGGCGATCTGGCTGACGACGTAGCGGTCGGGCTGGTTCTGCGCGGTGATCGCCGCGGCGCCCGACGTCGGCGGCGAGATCGAGATGCTCGCCTCAGCCGAGTACGTCTCGGTGGCCTTGGAGATCATCACCACACCGGGGAGCGCGCCGAGGAGGGTGAAGAGCAGTACGAGCCGGATCCGTCGGCGAACTGCGGCAAGGATGAAGGACCACTCCACGAAACTCTGAACCTCTCCGAGGGAACAATCGAACCGTCAGGCTACGGCCGAAACAGCCTGGTGCATCGACGGATCATGAACGCGCCCACCGTTCCTGGACGAGGCCTCGCACGCGTCCCGACGCGATCGCGCCGCGCCGCAGGACGTGGATCAAGGATCGCTGTGTCACGCGTTGACGATTGGCGGCGAACAAACCGGGGGTCCTCCCGGATCGTTCACCTCCGGTGCGGGGGAGGCCCTGGCGGACGATGACCTCGGTCATCCCGATCCCGTACAGGTGATGCTGGTGCAGCATCGTCCACAGACCGGGTCGGTGGCGGTAGTTGACGACTGCGTCGGGGGTGTAGGCGAGGTCGATGCCCGCGTCGGCGAGCGCCCATCCGAGCGCGATGTCCTCGCCCCGGGTGAAGCCGACGGTGAAACCGCCGACGGCCTCGAAGGCCTCGCGGCGTAGCCCCACATTGGCCGAGACGGGATAGGCGAACCCGAGATAGGTGGGCAGACCGTCGGGTGTCGCCGGTGGGCGCCACCGCTCCTGACCGGGCGGCGAGAGCAGACGCTCGTCGAGGTGGCCTCCGACCGCCGCGTGCTGGTCGAGCGAGCGCACCATCGCGGTGAGCCATCCGGGCTCCGCGACGTCGTCGGCGTCGCAGAACACCAGGAGATCGGCGCGCGCGGCGCGCGCTCCGACGTTGCGGGCATGCGCGGCTCCGGCGGTGTCGGAGGAGTCGACGATTCGCCGCGTCGCGAGCGGGGCGAGCGGCGCGTGGTCGAGGCGGGACGTGTCAAGGTCGGGGCGGTTGACCGACAGGATCAGTTCCCACGGTCGGTCGAAGTCCTGGGTGGCGAGGGCTGCGAGTTGTGCGACGGTGTCGTCGTCGATCGATCCCACGGGGATCACGACAGAGGCGACCGGAGGTTCCGCCGGGTCGTCGACGCCTCGAGGTTGGGTGCCCCTCACGACCCGCTCCTCCCGATCCGGCCCGCCCGACGCCGGGCGCGGAACTCACGAACCACGACGGCCACGAACGCGGTGTCGCGCACGAAGTAGCGGTGGAAGAGTCGTCGTGGCTCCTGGAGGAAACGGTAGAACCACTCCGCGTAGACGCGCTGGACCCACTTCGGGGCGCGCTTGCGGATACCGAGGTGCATTTCCGCGGAGGCGCCCACGCACAGGGTGAACGGCAGGGGGACACGGTGTTCGTCGAGGATCCCCAGGATCCGCATCGCCAGCTTGGAGTCCTTGGGGTGACCCAGGCAGAGGAACGCGAGCCGGGCACCTCGTGCCTCGATCGCCTCCGCGCATCGCGCGGCCATCGAGTCGAGGTCGTCGTCGCCCTCCAGCATGGGTGCGGTGAGCACACTCAACGCGGGGTGCCGGGTCCTGAGGCCCTCTGCGATCTCGGCGCTGGACGCGAGGACGAACGTCGGGATCGAGCGGGCCGCCGCCGTGGGAAACACCGTCGCGAACAGGTCCGAACCCGTCAGCCTTGCCCGGAGCGGGCTCCCGAGGATCCGTGCGGCCCACAGGATCGGCTGGCCGTCGGGGAGGATGCACCAGGCTCCACGGGCGAAGTCGACCAGTGCGGTATCGGTGGTCTTGAGGAGCTGCAACAGCACGTCGGTGTTGGGAGTGACGATCACCGGTGACCGGTGGACGTCGCCGGGAGTGGCATCCAGCAGCATCGCGACGATCGGCTCGATGGACTCGAGGTCGACGAAGTCGAAGCCGAACAACTCCCGGCGTGCGAAGCCGTCGCCGGCGGACGTCGTCGCGTCGGCGAGCTCCCCGATCGGATCAGACGATGGCATGGTCTTTGGCCCGGTTGTCATCGATGGCCGCCGCATACAGGCACCATGCCCATTCGGAAGGCCGCGCCTCGCGGTTGAGTATCACGGCTCCCGGGTGAACGTCGGCCCTCCCCGCGCGTTCGGCGAGTCGGCGCGTCGTTCGGGAGGGTGCCGCCGTGCGACGGTCGAGGCCGCGCCAGATGGTCCCCGCGCCGGGATCGAACATCGAGTAGCCGGACTCGTTGTGCTCGATCCATTCGAGTGATCGATTCACCGAGTCGGCGAAGGACAGCCCCGTGGCGGCCCGGCACGCCGCGAACGCCATCGGGGCGAGACCGTGCTGGTACACGGAGTGCAGCGGATACCGGCGCGAAGCCCGGCCGCGCTCGGGGTCGAAGCGGCGGTACCACTCACCCATCTCCCCCTGCATCTCACACTGGCGTTGCGCGAGGCGGCAGGACCTCGACGCGGCGTCGGCGTCGGCGAGGACGAGTGCCGCGAACGCGAAGGCCTGCACCGAGTGGATCTGGTCCTCGAAGTCCGCGCCTCTCGCCCGGATTCGGGCGAGAGGCGTCCGCTCGCCCGTGTGTCTCATGAGCGAGGTCTCGTGCACCATTCGCCCTCGCAATTCGTCGAGTGCGGTGCCCGCTGCCGACTCCAGTTCGGCGCTCCCGAGCCGGGAGAACTGGTGACAGAGTCCGCTCAGAAGCCATGCCGCCTCCATGGTGGTGAGGGCGGGAGCGAGCAGGGGGCCGATGTCCGCGAGGCCGCTCGACGCGCTCGCCGCCACCCGGAACGGGTTGGGCTCCTCCGCTGCGACGGCATCCGCCCACAACACGAGACCGAGCCCGCCCAGGTAGCCGGTTCGCCGCAACTCCCGGCGTGTCGCGTAGAGGCACCGATCGACATCGAGCCCTTCGATCACGACCCCGTCCCCTCCGGTGTCGCGGGCTGCACCGATCAACGCGATGCACGAACCGGTGAGGGTCTCGTGGGGATGGATGTCGTCGATCCGCCGCCAACGTGCGCCGAGCAGTTGGTATGAGAACAGCTGTCGCCCCTCGTCGAAGGATCCGTCGAGGGCGGTGCGGCACGGCCTCAGATACGCGTCGTACCGGCTCATCGGGCCGACAGGCTACCGGCGGGTCCGTCGAGCCCCACCCGCGTCGAGTGCCCGTCCGCGCGTCCGGCTCAGCCGAGTACGGCCGCCTCGTACGGGGCGAGGGCACCGGGCACATCCGAGGTGGTCGCCGCCGGATCGGAGCGGATCAGGATCGAGCCACCCCTTTCGCCGAGGATTCCCGGTGCGAGATGGGGAGCCAGTGGGATCGCGTCTTCGCCCATGTTCACCAGGACGCGAAGCGCCCGGTCCTCGGCGATGCGGTCGAAGGCCAGCAACGACCGGTGCCCGGCGACGGGTACGAGACGGATTTCGCCGCGGTGCAGCGCCGCCTCCGCGCGTCGGAGCTGCAGCATCGCCCGGTACAGGGACAACATCGAGGTCGGATCGTCGGCCTGTACCTCGGGATTGGCGGTGGAGGCATCGGTACCGAACGGGAGCCACGGGGTGACACCGCGCCAGCCGTGCGGTGGCGTAGCCGTCCAGGCGATCGGGCTTCGGCAGCCATCGCGCCCGGCCGGGTCTCGTGGGGGATCGGTCGGCGCGGCATCGCCCATGCCGAATTCCTCGCCCGCATACAGGAACGGCGTGCCGCGGAGCGAGAGCAGGAGCACCGCCGCGGCACGGGCGATCCGCTCGTCGCCGCCATAGCGCGTTCGGTGCCGCGGGTTGTCGTGGTTGGACAGCACCCAGGTGGGCCAGGCTCCCGCGGGTTGAGCGCAGCCTCCGTCGCCGTGATGTGGCGTCGCCATTCGTCCGCATCCCACGGTGCGTACAGAGGCGGGAAGTTGAAGCACAGGTGCAACTCGTCGCCGTTGCCGTAATGCGCCGCGACCTGTTCGGTGTCGAGCAGGTAGATCTCGCCGATCGCGACCGCGTCGGGCGACTCCCGGTCGAGCATGGCGCGAAGTCGTCGGAGGTGCTCGTGGGTCTCGGGGCGCACGTTCAGGATCGTGTGGGGGAGCCCCGCGACCTCGTCGGGCTCGTCGGGCAGCGTCGGGTCCTTGCCGATGAGGT
The DNA here is from genome assembly GCA_041394325.1 of Microthrixaceae bacterium. GTDB lineage: Bacteria > Actinomycetota > Acidimicrobiia > Acidimicrobiales > Microtrichaceae > JAWKIJ01. The sequence goes on along the minus strand of JAWKIJ010000001.1, from coordinate 648,124 downwards.
GGACGACGTCCATTCGGAAGCCGTCGACGCCCCGGTCCAACCAGAAGCGGAGCGTGTCGGTCATGGCGTCGGCGACCGCGGGTTCGCTCCAGTTCAGGTCGGGCTGTTGGGGGAGGAAGCAGTGCAGGTAGTACTGGCCGGTACGGGGATCGAGCGTCCATGCCGGACCGAACGTCAACGACTCCACCCAGTTGTTGGGAGGGCCGCCGTCCGGTGCCGGGTCACGCCAGACGTACCAGTCCCGACGCGAGCTGTGGCGATGCGCCCGGCTCTCGACGAACCACGGGTGTTCCTCGGAGGTGTGATTGGGGACCCAGTCGAGGATCACCCGCAGGCCACGCCCATGGGCTTCGGCGACGAGGCGGTCGAACGCCGCGAGCCCGCCGAAGAGCTCGTCGACGTCGCAGTAGTCCGACACGTCGTAGCCGAAGTCGGCGCCGGGAGACGGTTGGATCGGCGACAACCAGATCGCATCCACCCCGAGGTCACGGACGTGGTCGAGGTGGTCGACGATCCCGTCGAGATCACCGACGCCGTCGCCGTCGAGGTCGCAGAACGAACGCGGGTAGATCTGGTAGACGACCCCCGTCGACCACCACGGAGGTGCTCCGGCGGTCACCGGTTGCCCGTCAGTTCGTCGAACCCGATCACCTCGCCGGCCGGGGGCACCCTGATGTGGACCGGCCGGTTGATCCGGGAGAGGTGGATGTCGAAGCGGATGGTGATGCCGGCCGCGGTGATCGAATAGGACATCCTGCGGAGGTGGTGGTTCCCGTCCACGTCGAACTCGAAGGGGATCTCCTGATCGTCGCGGGTTCCGATCTCGACGTTGAGCCCCGGTGACCGTTCGACGAGGTCGCGTGCGGGGATCGCGAGCCGATAGCGGTCGACCGTCACCCCGTCCACGACGAAACGGCCCAGGTGTTCGGCCCGGGACGGATCGGCGGATCCCGCCCATTCCAAGGGGTTGCCACCACCGGAGGCTGCGCCGACGAGCACCGCGCCGGAGGTCCCGAGCTGGTCGATGCTGTAGCGCACCCACTTCTTGCCGGGCGGGATCGTGTTGGTCGGTGCCACCGCCACCGAGTCGACGGGAAGGTACATCGCCATGGGGTCCGAGGCCTGGATGACGACCCGGAAGGTGCCACTGGCGCGACCGCCCGGCTGAAGTGTCGACATGTCCATGGTCAGGTCGAGCAGCTTCGCGTCGACGTCGACGGTGCCGGCCGCGGTGAAGGGCGGCGACAGTGCTGCCGGGGTGAACGTCGCGGTCGATCTCATGGTGAACGAGCGGGCGTCCTTCGCCTCGGCGATGGCGTCCCCGAGCGGGGAGGAGGACGTGCCCCAGACCCTCCAACCGACCACGGCGAGCACGGCGGACGCGATCCCGGCGGCGACCACGAGCCACCTCGTGGGTCGTCGCCGCGTCGGGGCGGGGATCTGGGGGGACTGTGGAGGCGGTGCCACGGTCGGTGGCGCCTGACCCCACGTCGGTGCCGCGGTGGGCGAGGGTGGGGGTGCGGGAGTCGGGTGCGGCGCCGCCCAAGCGGGTGCGCTCGGGGGCGCCTCGACCGACGGCCACAGTGGTGTGGTCGTGGCGGCCTTCGGGGGCGCGGACGCCGGAGGGGGGGGAAGCGCGACCGGGACGTCGGTGGGAGCCGGTGGCGGCAGTTCGTCCAGGCCGTGCACGTCCGAAACCTATCCGCCCGGAAATGCCGTCGTCCCGCGGGCGCTACCGTCTCGGCCGACGGTCACCGGTGGTCCGTTCCCGCCCGGGATCGTCGGCCGCCCGCAAGGTGGGATCTCCCGCCTCCGCCCTTCCATGATTGCACGATGATCACCGTCGCAGGCCTGTCGAAAGCCCACGGCAACCGGACCCTCTTCCGTGACGTGACGTTTCGGCTGTTGCCCGGTCGACGGATCGCATTGGTCGGAGGCAACGGCGTCGGCAAGACGACGCTGCTGGAGATCGTGGTCGGCACCCAGGACCCGGACTCCGGCGAGGTCCACCGGTCCAAGGACCTCCGTGTCGGCTATCTCCCCCAGGAACTGCTGGTCGACCGAGCCGGAACGGTGCTCGACGAGGTGATGGCCGGAGCCTCCCACGTCGTGGAGTTGGGTGCGGAGCTCGACGACCTCACCCGACGGATCGGTACCACCACGGGCGCCGAGCACGACTCGGTGCTCGCCGCGTACGGTGAGGTCCAGTCCCGATTCGAGCAACTCGGTGGGTACCGGCTCGAGTCCGACGCACGCCGCATCCTCTCGGGGCTCGGGTTCCAGCACGGCGACGCCGACCGGCCCTTCACCGAGCTCTCGGGAGGATGGCAGATGCGTGCTGCGCTCGCCCGATTGATGCTGGCCCGACCCGACGTCCTGGTGCTCGACGAGCCCACCAACCACCTCGACACCGACTCGATCTCCTGGCTCGAAGCGCAGCTCGGGGCCTACGACGGGGCGATCCTGTTCGTCAGTCACGACCGTGACTTCATCGACGCCGTCGCCGAGCGGGTCGTCGAGATCGCCGCGGGCACGGCCAGCGAATACGTCGGTGGGTTCGCCGAGTTCGTCGTGCAGCGCGAGGAGCGACTCGCGTCGGTGATCGCCCAGGCCGCACGCCAACAGCGGGAGATCGATCGGGTCGAAAGGTTCATCGAGAGGTTCCGCTACAAGGCCACCAAGGCCCGCCAGGTACAGAGCCGCCTGAAGACGCTCGAACGCCTCGAGCGGATCAACACCCCCGATCAACAGGCGATCGTCGCGCGATTCGCCTTTCCGGAGCCTCGACGGAGCGCGCGCACCGTCGTCGAGATGGAAGGCGTGGTGCTCGGCTACGAAGGCTCGGCGGTGCTCTCCGACGTGGACCTGGTGGTGGAGCGCGGCGAAAAGCTCGCGCTGGTGGGGCCAAACGGCGCCGGTAAGACCACATTGATGCGGGCGGTGCTCGGCGAGCTCCACCCCATGTCCGGAACCTGCTCGATCGGCAACAACGTCGACGTCGCGTACTTCGCGCAACATCAGGTGGACGCGCTCGACCTGACCCGGACGGTAGCCATGGAGTTCGCCGCACGGGTGGGGACGGAGGGGCAGCCGAAGAACCGCAATCTGCGCACCGTCCTGGGTTCGTTCGGCTTTCCCGGCGAGGCGGCAGACCGGCGGGTCGGCGATCTGTCGGGCGGCGAACGGACCCGCCTCGCGCTCGCGGTCTGTATGGCCAACCCGGTCAATCTGCTGGTGCTCGACGAGCCGACCAACCACCTGGACCTGCCGAGCTGCGACGTGTTGGAGGACGCCCTCGGCGCCTATCCGGGCACCGTGTTGTTGGTGTCGCACGATCGCCACCTGATCCGCGCCGTCGCGAACGACCTCGTAGAGGTCCGCAACGGGCGGGTGACGCGGCACACCGGTGTGGACGAGTCGGTCCTGTCGCCCAGCTTCCAGGGCGGCACCGCGGGCCCCGGAGCGGAGCCCGCGGTCAAACGGGGGAAGGGGGTCGCGGATCGGGGCGGGCAGCCGGGACAAGGGCCGCACCGCGGTCGCGACGAAGGACGCCAAGCCGTCGGCCAGGCCGTCGAACAACCGGATTCGTGAACTGCGCCGCGACGTCGCGCGGATCGAAAGGGAGCTGGTGGAGGCCGAAGCGCAGGTGGCGGAGCTCACCCGCCGGCTCGCCGAACCGGATGCCTTCGCCGATTCCGATCAGGGACGCGAACTGGCGGAGCGGTTCGGGAAGGCGAAGGACCGTTCCGCTGCGTTGATGGAGCAGTGGACCGAGGCGTCCATGGCGGTGGAGGCGGCGTCGGAGCGGTGAGCCGATCGGTTCACCGCGGGTGGGATCCCTTGCATCCCGCGGCAGGCTTGTTCACATTCATTCGCGCGATCCGGTGACGGGCCGTTCCTGAGACAGGTCGAACAGACCAAGGAGCAAGAGATGAAGGTGGTGATCCTCGCGGGTGGGGTCGGCAGTCGCCTATCGGAGGAGACCGACGTCCGCCCCAAGCCGATGGTCGAGATCGGACATCGGCCGATCCTGTGGCACATCATGAAGCACTTCACCCAGTTCGGGCACAACGAGTTCGTCCTGTGCCTCGGGTACAAGGGGGAGTACATCAAGCGCTACTTCACCGAGTCGCTGGCGCTGTCCGCCGACATGACCATCGACTTCTCGGCGGGCACCGTCGACACTCACGCCGCCGTGCGCGAGGACTGGCGCGTCACCCTGGTGGACACCGGCCAGCACACCGAGACCGCGGGACGGATCCAACAGATCCAGCAGTACGTGGAGGGCGAGCCGTTCTTCCTGACCTACGGCGACGGAGTCGCCGACGTGGACCTCGACGCGCTGCTCAAGTTCCACGAGGCACAGGGTCAGCTCGCGACGGTCACCGCGGTGCATCCCACCGCGCGGTTCGGCCAACTCGAGATCGACGGCGACACCGTTGTGCGCTTCGACGAGAAGCCGCAGATGCACGAAGGCTGGATCAACGGCGGATTCTTCGTCCTCGAACCCGGGATCTTCGACTTCATCCCCGGTGACGTCGACTGGGCGAGTGAGCCCCTCGAGGGCCTCGCCAGGGCCAATGAGCTCAACGCGTTCCGACACGAGGGGTTCTGGCAGTGCATGGATACGCTGCGTGACAAGATCTACCTCCAGAGCCTCTGGGATCAGGGATCGCCTCCTTGGAAGACCTGGTCGTGAGCCCTCCGACCGCCCCGACGGTCCCTCCGCAGAGTTCGAGGCCGGTGCCCGCAGCGACGGACGCCGCCCCGAACACCGGAGTCGGCCGCGCAAGTGTGGTCGGTCGCCCATCCTCCCCGTTCCCGACGATCCGTCGGGACCCGAACGCCTCGTGAAAGGCATCACCACGACATGAAGGTCCTCCTCACCGGCGCCGACGGCTACATCGGCGTCCGCATGGGTCACTATCTCCTCGAACGCGGCCACGACGTGACCGGCCTCGATTCGGGCTTCCACCGTGTGGGATGGCTGTACCACTCCGACGAGCGGCGACCGTCGGTCATCACCAAGGACACCCGCGACGTCACCCTCGACGATCTGGCCGGCTTCGAGGCGGTGGTCCACCTCGCGGAGGTGTCCAACGATCCGGTGGGCGAGCTCAACGGGGACGTCACCTACAAGATCAACCACGAGGGTTCGTTGCGGCTCGCAACGCTGGCGAAGCAGGCGGGGGTGGAGCGGTTCGTCCACATGAGCTCGTGCTCGGTGTACGGCGCAGCGGGAGAGCACCCCTCCAAGGAGGGCGATCCGACGTTTCCCCTCACCGCCTACGCGAAGTGCAAGGTGCTGATCGAGGACGAGGTGGCGCCCCTCGCCGACGACGACTTCTCACCCACCTTCATGCGCAACGCGACCGCCTACGGAGCGTCGCCCCGTCAGCGTTTCGACCTCGTCGTCAACGACCTCGCGGCGTCGGCCTACCTCGACCACGAGATCCGGATGGAGTCCGACGGCACGCCGTGGCGACCGTTCGTCCACATCCTCGACATCAGCTGTGCCGCCGCGTGCATCCTCGAAGCCGACCGTGACGTGATCCACAATGAGATCTTCAACGTCGGCAACGACCGTTCGAACTACCAGGTCCGCGAGATCGCCGAGATCGTCGCCGAGGTCGTAGGCGACTGCGAGCTGGTGTTCGGCGAGCCCGGTGCCGACAAGCGCAACTACCGGGCGGACTTCACCAAGATCCACGAGCAGCTCCCCGGATTCAAGTGCGAGTGGGACGTGCGCCGCGGCGTCGAGGACCTCGTGACGATCTTCGGCCGGATCGGCTTCACCGAGGAGATGTATCGCTTCCGCGGGCACACTCGGATCAAGCAGATCAAGCACCTGCTCGGGACCAACCAGATCGACGACGACTTCTTCTGGACCTGAGATGCGCTTCACCGAACTCGACGTGGCCGGGGCCTTCAGGGTCGACCTCGAGCCCAACATCGACGAACGCGGTTCGTTCTCCCGGGCCTGGTGCGCCACCGAGATCGCCGAGCACGGAGGCGTCGGCCGCATCGAGCAGATGAACCTGTCGACCAATCACCGCAAGGGCACCATCCGCGGGCTGCACGTACAGCTTCCACCGCACGGTGAGGCGAAGTTCTTCCGGTGCGTCGCCGGTCGCAGCTTTCATGTGATCGTCGACCTCCGCGCCGATTCGTCCACCTACGGCCGTTGGGCCTCTGTGGAGCTGGCCGCCGACCGGTTCGACGCGTTGTACGTCCCACCGTTCTGCGCCAAGGGCTATCAGGCCCTCGAGGACGGCACTGCCGTGCTCTATGGGGTGTCCTCGCCATACACGCCCGGAGCAGAGACCGGTGTGCGCTGGGACGACCCGGCGTTCGGCATCGAATGGCCGATCACCGACGGTGTGATCGTCAGCGACAAGGACCGGAGCTGGCCCGACCACCGGCCCGCGACTGCCTGAGCGCGCCCATCGACCCCCCCCTCGTCCCGACCGCCTTCCCCGACAACCAGCCGAATACGACCGCCGGACCGATCCGGCAATGGAGCGTGAACCCGTGATCATCGTCGATACCGCACTGAAGGCCCGTCAGGAAGCCGACGACCCCGTCCGGGTCGGGGTGATCGGGTCGGGGTTCGCCGGCCAGGGTTTCGTGGCGCAGGTGGCGACGGCAACCCCGGGGATGGAGATCTCCGTCGTCGCGAACCGCACGCTCGACGGAGCCGCACAGGCATTCCGCAATATCGGCATCGACGACGTCGAGGTGGTGTCCACCGCGGCACAGCTCGACGCGGCGATGGCGGCGCGACGTCCGGCAATCACCGACGATCCGACTCTGGTCGCCGGCAACGGCCGGATCGAGGCCGTCGTCGAGGCCACCGGTGAGATCGAGTTCGGCGCCCACAACGCGGTTGCCGCGATCGACGCCGGAAAGCACCTCGTCCTGCTCAACGCGGAGCTGGACTGCACCCTCGGGCCGATCCTCAAACGACGCGCCGACGCCGCGGGGGTCGTGTTCACCGACGCCGACGGCGACCAACCGGGTGTGCTGATGAACCTTGCCCGGGAGGCGGAGATGCTCGGCTTCACCCCGGTCGTGTACGGGAACATCAAGTCGCTGCTCGACCACCGGCGGACACCGGAGACCCAGGCCGCGTTCGCCGCGAACGTGTTCCAACGCCCCAAGCACATCACGAGTTTCGCCGACGGCACCAAGATCGCCGCGGAGATGGCCTGCGTCGCGAACGCGACCGGCTTCGGGGTGGGCGAGCGCGGGATGTCGGGTCCGACGTGCTCTCGCGTGGAGGAGGCGGTCGACCTGTTCGACGCCGAGAAGCTCTACCTCGAAGGCACCGGGATCGTCGACTACATCCTCGGAGCGGAGCCCAGCTTCGGGGTCTTCGTCCTCGCGCACTCCGACTCGTGGCTGCACTCGCGTTACATGAAGATCTACAAGATGGGCGAAGGTCCGATCTACACCTTCTACCGTCCCTATCATCTGTCGCCGATCGAGACGCCTCTCACCGTTGCACGAGCCGTGCTGTTCGGCGATGCGACCATCACCCCGAAGGGCGCGCCGGTCACCGACGTCGTCGCTTTGGCGAAGTTCGACCTGAAGGCCGGAACGACTTTGGACGGGGTCGGCGGCTTCACCTGCTATGGCGTGATGGAGAACAGCCCCGTCGCGCGCTCCGAGGACCTCCTGCCGATGGGGCTGACCGACGGAGCGGTGCTGCGACGCGACCTCCCACAGGACACCCCGATCACGTTCGCCGACGTCGAACTTCCCGACGGGCGCCTGTCGGACGACCTCTGGCGGGAGCAGTGCAGCGCCTTCGGGTGAGGCGGCGCGGCACGGGCCCGACGAAGTGGAGGGCGGCATCGTGAACACCGACGAGCTCCGCCGGCTTCCGGAGCTGCCCGCCTTGCCGAGGCCCGTCCACTTCGTGTGCAAGGACCTCGGCCGATGGCCCGAGGTCGTCGCGGGTGAGATGGGACCCGACGAGCTGCATCGACAACCCGACCGGGTGGTGTTCCACGAGGACATCGGTGTCGTGCAGACCTATGTCAACCTTGCCGCGTGCGGGCTCGACGTCTCCCTGGTCGCCGACGCGGTGCCCGGCGAGGTCAACGTCGTGTCGAGCATCGACTTCAGGGTGAAGGACCGCACGGCCCAGTGCTTCGTCGTCGCGCACCGCGGCGACTGGGCCCGCCCCGAGCTCGCCGACGTGGTGGTGACGATGAACCGGGGGATCGCCCGGCGACGTCACGACCACTACCTGCCGCACTGGATCCAGACGGGCCTCATCCCGAGGGACACGACCCGCGGGACCCGGGTCGAGCGCGTCGTGTTCAGCGGCGACCTCGTCAACCTCGACCCACGGTTCGCCGAACCGTCGTTCGCCGAGCGGGTCGCCCGGCTCGGCATGGAGTTCGTCGCCCGACCGTACGATCGGTCGACCGCGTCGTCTGGTTGGCACGACTGCTCGGAGGTCGACGTGATGTTGGCGATCCGCGCGATTCATCCGACCGAGTTGTCGACCAAGCCCGCGTCCAAGCTCGTCAACGCCTGGGCAGCAGGCACCCCGGCGCTGTTGGGTGCCGAGCCCGCGTTCGAGGAGCTCCGTCGTTCCCCGCTGGACTACGTGTCCGTGTCGGGGCCCGACGACGCGATAACCGCGTTGGAACGCCTGCGGGACGAACCGGACCGTTACCGGAACATGGTCGAGCACGGCACGCAACGGGCACGGGAGTTCACCGACGAGGTGATCGCCTGGAAGTGGTTCGAGCTGTTGGCGGGGCCCGTCGAGGAGCAATACGGTCGCTGGCGTTCCAGGCCCCGCCGCTTGAGGGATGTGATGTTCGCGACGCGGGTCGTCCGTCACGAGGCCGCGATGAAGGCCTTCAAACTGCAGCAGAGCACCCGATGAGGAGAAGGTGAAGCCGTCTGTCACGATTGTGCTCCCCACCTACGAGCGTGCCGTCTTCCTTCCTGAGGCCATCGAATCGGCCCTCGGCCAGACGCGTGGCGACTTCGTACTGTCGATCGGCGACAACAGCTCCGACGACGAATCCGAACGGATCGTCGCCGGATACGACGACCCACGGATCCGGTATCGCCGCCACCCCGAGAACCTCGGCCAGATGGGCAACTGGCTCTGGCTCATCGACGACGCCGACACGCCCTTCGTCGCGTCCCTCCACGACGACGACGTGTGGACCCCCCGGTTCCTTGAACGGATGCTGCCGCCCATCGAGGCTGATCCCACGGTGTCGATGGTGTTCGCCGACTATCAGCTCATGGACGAGCGAGGCTGCGACCTACCCGCGGAGACCGAGGCACTGAGCGCCCGCTCGCACCGGGATCGGCTCCCCGCCGGAACGCTCGACCTCACGTACCCCGAGATGCTCCGACTCATCGCCGTGTGGAACGCCCCGCAGCCCGCCTACTGCGCGGTGCTGCGGCGCGATGCCGTGGTCGCCACCGACTTCCTCCCCGAGATCGATCCGGTCTACGACATCTGGTTGAGCTATCAGATCGCCCGCCGTGGCGAACGCGTCGCGTACGTGCCCGGGCGCCTCACGCGCTATCGCTGGCATCCCGGTAGCTCGACGGCGACCGGATGGGCCAGGCCGGAGGACGAGATCTTCGCCCGGATCCTGACGGAGAACCCCGCCGCGGGGGAGGTGCTCCGCGAGATCGAGCAGTACTGGTCGTGGATACGGTGGGGTCGCGCGGTGCGGATGATGGCCGGACCCGAGACCCGACGGGAATCGAGGATCGAGTTTCGCGGCGCGGCGACGGCGTGCGCGTCGCCCTTCCAACGCTGCATCGCCACGCTGGCGGCGCAGTCCGACCGAAACTGGGACGCGTTCCGCCGCCTCCGCGCGAGCGTGCACCGCCTCCGGGGTGAGACGACGTGAGAGACACGAGCCGGGATGACGAGGCGACTGGGGCGGGCTCGACCCCCACGCTCGACGTGGTGGTGGTGATCTGCACGTACCGCCGCAACGACCCGCTGCGTGAGCTCCTGGCTCGACTGTGCGACGAAGCCTCCTCGACCACAGAGGCGCTACGGGTGGGTGTTGCCGTCGCGGACGACTCGCCCGAGGGGGATGCGGCACCGGTCGTCGCGGAGTTCGCCGACCGGTTCGAGCTCGGTGCACGGATCTGCAACCCCGCGTCGGGAAACATCTCGGTGGCGCGCAATGCCGGAGTCGAACTCGGCCTCAACGGCTCCGACTGGTTGTGCTTCGTCGACGACGACTGTCTGCCGGACCTCGGATGGTTCGCCCACCTGTTCGGGATCCAGCGCCGGACGGGAGCGGACCTCGTGACAGGCCCCATTCACGACATCGCTCCTCCGGGTGCACCGCGGTGGCTGGTCGAGGAACCGTTCCTCAACCTCATCGCCGAATACGAGGACGGAACCGAACCTGAGTTCGGAACGACCGCCAACGTGTTGATCCGCGCCGCGTGGTTACGCGACCACCCCGATGTGCGCTTCCGCCCAGAACTGGGGACGCTCGGCGGTGAGGACATGGAGTTCTTCCGCGCGGCCCGCCGTGCAGGGATCGTGCACCGCTACAGCCTCGACGCGGTCGTCTGCGAACGGGTACCCCCGGCCCGGACGACCCTGCGCTACCAGCTCCGCAACAAGTTCTGGTTCGGCAACACCATCTACGTCACCAACGCCGAGGCGGGGACCAACCCGAACCGGTTGCTGCTGCGCGGCCTCCGCCAGATCGTCGACTCGGTGTTGCGCCCACTCCGGCGAGCCGTGGCGCGGGAGTCGCTCCAGTGGCGTTGGGCGCTCGCCGGCACGCTGCAGGGAGTGGGGACCGTCATAGGGCGGTTCGGCGTGCGCGTCGACCACCACTGAGCGGCTGGACTGCTGGGGGGCGCCCGCGAGTGAGGGCCTCCTGGAGTGGGAGGATGACCGACCGGGCCCGGGCCCGCTCGAAACCGACGACCCTTGGCCGGGTCCGAACCCGACACCGTCATCGGGCGGCTGCACGCCATCGGCACCGGTGTGGCCGTGACGAACACGTACTATCGCCCGTCGTGTGTGGTATCGCGGGACTCGTCGGCCGGCAGGCCGCCCGACGGGAGGATGCGATCGGCCGACTGCGCGTCGCCCGGGAGGCGATGCTGCACCGGGGGCCCGACGGCGGTGGCGAGTGGATCGCGCCCGATGCCGCGGTCGGCTTCTCGCATCGCCGTCTGGCGGTGATCGATCCGGACGAGGACGCGGCGCAGCCGATGGTGCTCGGCTCGGGGTCGGCGAGCGTGGCGATCACGTTCAACGGCGAGGTCTTCAACTACCGCGAGCTCCGGGCACGACTCGACTCGGAGGGCATCGCCTGTACGACCACGAGCGACACCGAGGTGCTCTTGCGTCTGTGTCGCCACCTCGGAGTGCCCGCAGCGCTCGAGGTGGTTCGTGGGATGTTCGCGTTCGCCTACTACGACGGTGCCGACGGCACGGTATGGCTCGCACGCGACCGCTTTGGGGAGAAGCCGCTGTACTACACCGTCCAGGACGGGACGCTCGGATTCGCCAGTGAGCTCCGCGGGCTCCGTGCCGCCGGCTGCTTCCGCACCGACGTCGACCCCCGCTCGGTCGACCTGCTGATGCGTCGGTCCTGTATCGGGGGTACCCGCACCATCTACCGGGACATTGCGAAGCTCCTGCCGGGCCACGTCCTGCGCGTCCCTGTCGGGTCGTCGGTGACGGTCGGGTCGCTCCGTTCCGTGTGCTACTGGGATCCCGTGGCCGAGGCGCTCGACGCGGCTCGTGAACCCTTCGGAGGCGACCTGGAGGACGCCTGCGACGAACTCGACGACCTGCTCGGCGGTGCGGTCGTCGCGGCGACGGTCAGCGACGTGCCGATCGGTGCGTTCCTCTCGGCCGGCCTCGACTCGACCAGCGTCGTCAGCCAGATGGTCCGGCGCGGCCCGGGCACGGTTCGCACCTACACCATCGGCTTTCCCGACGGCCATCGGAGCGAGGCCGACGAGGCGCGAGGGATCGCCGAGTACCTCGGGACCGACCACACCGAACTCGTCCTCTCCGAGCGCGACCTCCTGGACGTGGTGCCCACGATCCCCGACCTCTACGACGAACCGTTCGCGGACTCGTCGCAGATCCCGACGTTCGCCGTCTCGCGCCTGGCCCGGACCGACGTCACCGTGGCACTCACCGGCGACGGGGGCGACGAACTGTTCGCCGGATACCACCGTTACGCGCGCCCGTCTCGGCGAGTCGCTCGAGCGGTTTCCGATGCCGCTGCGCCGCTGCGCGCGCGGACCGTCCGACTTCTCGACCGCCCCCTGCGCGCGTTGCTGTCGCGTCACCACGCCGGGGCCGACACCTCCGTGGCCGGCCCCTGGGCGCAGTCGGAGCGGATCGCCAAGCTGGTGACGTCGTTGGAGCGACCCACCCTCGACGGTGTCTACGACGTGTTCGTCTCCACGTTCAACGGCGAGGCGATCGTGCCCGGTGTGACCGTCCCCTCCGTCGCACCCCTACCCGCGGGGGCGACCCCCCTGACACGGATGCTCCTGGCCGACACGTTGGCGTACCTGCCCGACGACCTGTTGACGAAGGTCGACCGTGCGGCGATGGCGGTCTCGCTCGAGACCCGTGTACCGATGTTGAGCCCCGAGTTGTTCCGCTTCGTGCACCGCCTGGCACCGTCCATGTTGATCTCGGGTGGCGAACACAAGGTGGTCCTCCGTCGGCTGCTCGCCCGTCATGTTCCGCGACCCTTGTGGGACCACCCCAAACAGGGCTTCGGCGTCCCCATCGACGCATGGTTGCGGGGGCCGCTCTCGGAATGGGCCGACGACCTGCTCGCCGCGGAGTCGTTGGGTCGGGCGGGCCTGGTCGACGCCGATCGCGTGCAGCGCATGTGGATCGCGCACCGCCGCGGCTCGGCGAACTGGGGCTCCCAACTGTGGAACGTGCTGACCCTGCAGGCCTGGCTCGACCGCTATCACTGACGGTCCTCGCTCTGTTCTGCCGACGATTCGGTCGTGGCACCCCGGTTCGCCACAGCGAAGCGCGGAATGTGGAGTGTTGTCGTCGAATCCGGCCGCCCGTTCCGTACCGTGGTGCGCCGTGCCGAGCGATCCCCCCGATCCCGATCCACTCCGATGCGGTCCGTCGCTGGAGCGCCTGCCCGCGGATACGACGCCCGACAAGCTCCTCGACGTCATCGAACGCGACGGTGCGGTGGTGTTGGAGGGTGTGCTCGAGCGGCACGTCGCCGCGGCGATCGACGCCGAACTCGCATCGTTCGTCGCGGCTCGCAAACCGGGTTTCGCCGTCGACGGCGACGACGCGTTCTATGGTGCGAACACCGTGCGCATCCAGGGGCTGGCCGCGAAGTCGCCGACGTGGGTCCGCGAGCTCCTCGCGCACCCGACGCTGCTGTCGGTTGCCGAGGGTGTCCTGACGGATCATTGCGGGGACTTCTGGTTGAGCCAGGCGGAGACCATCTTCATCGGTCCGGGCGAACCGGCCCAGGAGATGCACCGGGACGACCTCAACTGGGCCACCGCCGCACGTCTGGGCATCCCGTTGCAGGTGTCGGTGCTCACCGCGCTCGGGGACTACGACGCCGCCGTCGGCGCGACGCGGGTGATCCCCGGTTCGCACCGGATGCCGGACGACCCGGTGGGGGGCTCCGTCGCGGTGCCCGCCGAGCTCGGCATCGGCGACTCGCTGGTCTACGTGGGCGCGCTCGTGCACGGCGGAGGTGCGAACACCACCGACGACAGGGTCCGCAAGGGGCTCTATCAGAGCTACCTCGTGGGATGGCTGACCCCCGAGGAGGCGGTCTCCCGCTCGGTCGACGCCCGCCTGGCGGCGTCGCTGCCCGAACGGGCGCGTCGTCTTCTCGGCTGGGGAAACCTACGAGGCAACCCCACGAACGCGACGGGAGCCGCCGCAGCGTTGAAGCTCTGGCAGCTCGACGCAGGAGACCACAACGTCCGCGCCGGAGTCTTCACGCACCGTTGAGATCCACCGCTCCCGGCCATTCCACGGACCCCCGCCGATAACCTGCCACGGTGTCGAAGGTCGTTCTGCCACGGGCGCGCCTGCACCTGGAACCAACGACCGATCGGCGATCCGTCTTCACCGACGTGCTCCGACCGGTGATGGTGCTGTTGTTGGCGTCGTTGTTGGTGTTCTCCTTCGACGTGGTCGTCGCGAAACCCGGTTTCGTCCTCCCCAACACCTTTCCGCTCCTGCTCGGCCTCGCCGCCATCGGCCTGGCCTTCACGCTTCCGGCACAGCGCCCGGTGATGCTGCCGCTCAGTGCGTGGGCGGTACTCCTGATGGAGGCGATGTCGGTGCTGTGGTCCCACGACGAGCCGGCGACGATGCTCTGGGTCCGGACCTACTTCGTCGTCGCCCTGGGCATGTGTGCGCTGGCCGTGGTGCTGCCACGTCGCGACGTCGAGGCCGCGCTTCGACTGTTCGTCTACCTCGGGCTCGGGATCACGCTCCTCGCCGTCGCGACCGACCCCATGGCCAGGATCCACATCGATCCGACCGGGATGAACGCGCCGCTGCCCGGATGGCACGGCTGGTTCATCCACAAGAACGTGATGACGCGCTTCCTGGTGGTGGCGGTCTGCATCGAACTCTTCTTGGACCGTCGACGGTTGACGAAGTTCGGAGCGTTCGGCGCGATCGCCTTCCTCTTCGCTGTCTCCGCGTCGACGACCGGGCTGATGGCCGTGATGGTCGTGATCGGGGTTGCGGGTTGGTTGGCGATCAACGGCAGGCTCGAGGGTCGCAGCTCGGTGGCGTTCGCGATCTCCTCGGTGGCGCTCGGCCTCGTCGCGTCGATCGCCGTGGCGGCGTCCCTCTCGGCGATCGCCGATGCGGCGGGCAAGGACCTGACCTTCACCGGCCGAACGAAGATCTGGTCGGCCGTGTGGCATGCGATCCTCCGGGACCCCTTCGTCGGCGTCGGGGTCGGCGGTCTCTTCGCCGTGCCGAGGACCCCCGAGACGATGCAGGTCCTCCGTGACATCGGCTTCGTCGCCGGGCACTCCCACAACGGGTTCATCGACCTCACCTCCCAACTCGGGTTCGTCGGGCTCCTCCTCGCGCTGGCGATGTTGCTGTCAGCGTTCCGGCTGGCCCGCTCACTCGCCGACACTTCCCCGACCTACAGCCGGTTCCTGTTCTGCCTGCTGACCGGGCTGCTCGTGATGTCCGTGGGCGAATCGGTGCTGCTGGGGTCGACGGTTCCGTTGTTCGCCGTCGTGCTCACCGTGTTGCTTCGCGAGAGGGGACCGTCCGGGTCGGCACGGAACGTCCGCGTTCGTCACAGCCGCTCCGGACCATCGCGGACGAACCCCGCAGACCGGCGCGGTGCCGTCAGATCGGGCGGTGGGGCGACTTCGACGCCAACACGCCGAACACCCACAGTGTCGGCGCCTGGGACTGGTCGACGGTGAACTCGTCCATCGGCCCCACGTCGCCGAGGTCGAACCACGACTGGAGATACGGGATGGAGGAGAGGTCTCCGGACGTCCCGGCGGGCTTCAGTCGATAGTCGATCACCCACTGCTGGTCACCGCCGAGCCGGTGGAACCCGTACACCGGTGTGCCCGGCCACGCCGGCAGGCCCCCGACGTTGACGTCCACGATCAACGGGTGGCGCACCGGCTGCGCACCGAGGCCGGTGACCAGGGAGGTGTCGAGCGGGTTGTCGCCGAGGCCGACGGCCGCACAGCGCTGGGCCGTCTCCAGGAAGCGGGTGTCTCCGTCGATCAGGTACGCCCGGAGCAGCGTCACGGCGTGCGGTGTCCCTCCGGCCCCGAGCCCCCATTCCAGCGGAACACCCGGGTCCTCGGTGCAGAACCCGAACCTGGTCGTGGCGGCGGCGTCGGCGATCCGGGTGGCAACGCCGGTGAAGCTCGCCGCGATGTTGGATCGGATACCCGCGTCGGTCTGGTCCGGTGCGGCCCACAGATACTGCCATCCCGCGTCGCACCACTCGTTGAAATGACACGACAAGACGTCGAGAGGTCCGTCCTTGAAGGGGGCGTCGGCCACAAATGCCTCGTTCCAGCGCGGTTCGCCGGTGAGCACCAGCAGTGAGGCGTCGGCGACGCCGCGTTGCGCGGCGACCTTGTCGCGGTACTTGGTCGGCACCGCCTGTCGTGCCGACCACTCGTAGGCGGCGAGGGCCGAGCGGCGGAGCGATCCGGCTCGATCGCCGTCGTAGGGCTGCATCGCCTGAGCGGCCTGTGCCGCCGTCGCCGCGTAGGCGAACCCGGTCCACGGATCGGGTGCGTACGCGTACCGGGCGAGGTCGTCGCGGAAGGAAGGGACTCCCCACTTCGGGAACTCGGCGCTTTCGATGCCCCCCCGGACCGCTCCGTCGGAGCGTTGCATCCGTCGGAACAGGTCGATCGTCCACATGGCCTCGTCCAACAGATCGGGTACGTCGTCGCCCGATTCGGGGATATCGAGATTGAGCTTCTCGAACCGATCGGGCGCGATACGGAGTGCATCCAACATGTCCCGAGCCATGAACAGGTGCGAGGTTCGGCGGTCCCAGTCGCCGGCGTCGAAGTGGCCGCCCCACGCTCCCTTCACCACCGTACGACCCGCGCCCGCCACGAGGCGCTTGAAGAGTTGGTCGTCGGGGAGGTCCGCTGCCTCCAACGCCGTCAACGTCGACTCGTGCACCACGAGGCCGTCGGCGGGATGGTCGACCCTGGGACGGTCGAAGGAAGCCGTGGGGGCGCCGAGGGCGATGTCGCTGCGCTGGTAGTACAGCGACCGGGCGACGGTCGCGGATGCTCGGGCCCAGGTGTCGTCGTCGTCGACGGAGAACGGATAGGAGCAACCGATCCCCTCGACGCACACGCGGAACCGGCCGGCGGCCGTGAGGCCGCCGAAGTCCATCCGCCAGGTGTCGAGCCCGGTCAGGTCGCCCTTGCCCATCTCCCCGTCGGCCGGCGGGGAGATGGCGGTCGCCGTGCCGGTCGAGGTACGCCGCGACTCCCTCCGCCACGACCGAGAAGCGCAGCGGGTCGGGGACGTCGGTGGATCCGTGTGGTGCGGTGAACGTCGCAGACTTGACCACGTCGTCGGGCCGGAAGCCCACCTGGTTGACGTGTACGGCGGGGCTGCGTGTCCGGTGCGGGTCGATCGTGACGCCGGTGACGGACCCGAGTGGGGAGTGGACCCGCAGGGGTGTGTTCAGGGGGACGTCGCGGGCAAGCGTGAGGGTGACGCGGTGACGCGTCGTCATGGTCACGGGGTCACCGTCCGGTGCCGACTTCGCCGTGTCGGTCGGTCGGGTGTCCCTCGTCGTGGTTCGCACGGCCAAAGGGCGGTCGTCGGAGGTGGTGACCTTCCAGCCCTTGTCGAGCCGTGTGGGATCGACCTTGGCGCCCCGCACCGTGTCGCTGCGGCCGCCCACCCCTCGCCGGACACGGCCCACCTCGATGTCGACGACCAACCGCCGCGATCCGGCGAGACCGATCGCCGCCGGTGTCGGGACCTTCGCCGTGGCGGAGGATCGGGCCATGTCGACGTCGATGCCCGCGACCACCTCCCGAGGTCGATCGTCGGGACCGGCTCGGAAGCGGGCGAACACCTCCTGGTAGCCGCCGTCGGTTCGAACGGTCGTCGGTCCCACGGGTTGCCAGGCGGCCCCGTCGAAGGAGGGATCGGCCGACACCTGCATCTGCTGCATCGACGGGGCCGACGGGACCACTCGCACGAGGGTGTCGCCGGTGGTGGAGGAGCCGTCGAGCGACAGCGCGAGGGTGGGTAGGTCGGCCGAGCGCCGGGCGGTTGCGGGCGATCGGCGGTCGGTGGGGGCCGACGGCGAACTGCGGTCGTCGCGGGTGCACCCGGCGGCGATCAACGAAAGGGTGAGGAACGCGGTACCGAGCACCCGCGCGGCATTCGTGAGGCGACCGGTAAGGGGCCGGGCGTGGACGGATGACAAAGCTGCTCCAGGCGATGGCGCGCGCTCGGGGCAGTGCGCGGACGGCATTCGGGCGGAACAGCATGCCAAGTCGGTGCGCCGAAGTCACGGCGGGTGCCGGGTCGACGGGGGGTGGCTCCGGGCCGGACCGAGCGGCTACGCGGTGAGCGACGGGGTCGATTCGGTCTGGATCCGCTCGTCCAGTTCGCGGTTGTGACGGCCCTGGAAGTGCAGCAGTGCGATCCAACCCGCGATCGCCAGGAACGACTCGCCGACGATGGTGCCGAGCACGGCGCCCTTCCAGTGGTCGTCGAAGCGGGGGATCGCCACGATGTAGGTCGTCACCGAGACCAGGGCGCCGGTCGCGTAGATCCCGAGGCGCACGCCCAGTCTCCCCAAGCCGAGCAGGCCGTTGCTCGGAGCGTTGCTCACCGCCGTCAGGGGAAGGAACGGCAGGAGCCATGGGACGATCCGCTCGGATTCGTCGAAGGCGTGGCCGAGCACCCAGGGGAGGAGTGGGCGCGCCAACATGATCCCGAGGCCGAGGAGGACCGAGATTCCGAGCGCCAGCACCGAGTAGCGGGCCGCCCTTCGGACATGTTGGTTGCGTTCGCTGTCGTTGTGCGGGAGGAAGCGCTGGAACGCCGCCGACTCGAGGGCGCGGAGCGGCATGAGACCCATGCCCACCACTCGGAAGGCGGCCGCGTACACCCCGGCGTCGTGCTGGAAGCCCTGGGCGTTGAGGACGACCTTGTCGCCGTCCTGTTGCAGCACGCCGGTGCCGAGCGGCACGGCGAGAAGTGCGGAGGTGTGGAACACCGCCTTGTCGGGGCGTCCCCACAGCACGGGGATTCCGCGGCCGGGCAGGATGTGCACCACCATCACCGCCGTATAGGCGAGGAAACCGATCGCGTATCCGATGCCGAGGGTGACGAGGGTCAGGTGGTCGATCGACGCGAGCGACAACAGCACGGTGAGGCGGATCGCCAGGATGACCATCCGCAGCCGGGCGGCGTATGCGAAGCCCTGGTTCGCCTGCACCATCGCCGCCCCGACGTTGATCAGGCCGATGCCGATCATCTCGGCGATCATGATCGCCGCGATCGCGACGAATGCGACGTTGTCGATCCAGACCCGTCCCAGCAGTGCGCCTACGACGGCGCCGACGCTCACCAGCACGAGGGTGAAGCCGAAGAAGTCCCGGGATGTCCGTTCGGTCGGCACCTCGTCGCGGAGTCGACGCTGCAGCACGGCGAGCATGGTCGCCGACCATGTCAGACCGTTGAGCGGCCCCACGATGCCGTAGATCCCCGCGTACTGCCCGTATCGGGTGACCCCGAGCTTTCGGCTCAACACCAGGAAGGTGATGATCTGGAGCAGCATCTGCGAGACGTCGTGTGCGCTTCCCCACGCGGTGTCGTTGGCGAGGCCGCCGGCTTTGAAGTGACGCCGGATCGCCGCCGATCGGGCCGTTGCCGAGCCTCGTGTTCCGGCGTCCGTCTGCTCGCTGAGGGCGTGTGGCTCGGACATGGGGAGGGATGCCGCGGCGCTCGGGCGATCGTCGCCCGCCGCGCGTGCGGGAGTCCTTAGGGTATCGGGCCGCCCCGAGATTCCCTCCGGTGGTCCGTGGGCTCGGGGAGGCGCGATGCATGACGACCGATCGATCGTGGAGGCCCGGCTTCGCCGCGTACTGGCCGAACGACTGCGACCGGCGGAGGTACTCGACCGCCTGCCGTTGGCGGTCGGCCGCTTCGAGCTCGACGGTGAGCCCGAAACGGCCGAGTCGGTGTTGGCGCGGGCGACGTTCGAGCCCTTCGCGATCGGTGGCGCCTACGGCAGGCCGTGGGCCACCACCTGGTTCGAGTTCACCGGCTCGGTGCCCGCTTCGTGGGCCGGCGGGCGGGTCGAGGCCCACGTGGACCTCGGATTCTCCGATCAGACCGGCTTCCAGAGCGAGGGTCTCCTGTGGGAGTGGTCCGCCGACGCGCCGTTCCCGCGGCCGACCAGGGGTCTGCACCCCCGCCACCAGTGGGTACTCGTCGACGATCCCGGCGTAGGGGGCGGGCCGTCCGCTACCTGGTGGAGGCCGCGCCGAACCCGCCGATCACGTCGAACCGTCCCGACCCCAACGGAGACCGACGCACCGCCGGGGAGGACCCGATCTACCGACTCGCGACGGCCGACCTCGTCCTGGTCGACCCCGGAGTCCGAGCACTCGTCGCCGACGTCGAGGTGCTCGTCGCGTTGATGGGCCAACTGCCCCTGGACACTCCGCGCCGGCACGAGATCCTTCGTGCGCTCGAGCGGATGGCCGATCACGTCGGCATCACCGATGTTCCAGCCCGGGCCGCAGAGGGTCGTGCCATGTTGGCCGACGTGCTCGCCGCGCCGGCCGCGCCGTCCGCACATCGGATCTCGGCAATCGGTCACGCGCACATCGACTCCGCGTGGCTCTGGCCGGTCCGTGAGACGGTTCGCAAGTGCGCCCGCACCTTCACCAACGTGCTCGCATTGATGGACGACTACCCCGAGATGCGCTTCGCGTGCTCGCAGGCGCAGCAGTACGAGTGGATGCGCACCCGATACCCGTCGATCTTCGAGCGCATCACGGAGAGGATCGCGGACGGTCGGTGGATCCCTGTCGGCGGGATGTGGGTGGAGTCCGACACCAACCTTCCGTCCGGAGAGTCGCTCATCCGGCAGTTCACCCACGGCCAGCGGTTCTTCGAGGAGCACTTCGGCGTCACCTGCACCGAGGTGTGGCTTCCCGACGTGTTCGGTTACTCGGCGAGTCTCCCCCAGATCATGAGCGCTTGTGGGATCGAGCGGTTCCTCACCCAGAAACTGTCGTGGAACACCACCAACCGGTTTCCCCATCACAGCTTCGTGTGGGAGGGCATCGACGGCTCGACGGTGTTCGCCCACTTCCCGCCGGTCGAGACCTACAACGCGACCTTCCGCCCCTCCGAACTCGCCCATGCGGTGAGGACCTTCGCGGACAAGGGCCGGGCGACGCGGTCGCTCATGCCGTTCGGCCACGGGGACGGAGGTGGTGGGCCCACCCCGGAGATGCTGGAGCGATTCCGAAGGGTGAGGAACCTGGAGGGCGCTCCGCGGATCGAGATCGAGTCACCCGCGAAGTTCTTCGACGAGGCCATCGCGGAATACCCCGACGCGCCGCGGTGGGTCGGCGAGCTGTACTTCGAGATGCACCGTGGGACCTACACGTCCCAGGCTGCGACGAAGGCCGGCAACCGCCGATGTGAGCAGTTGTTGCGCGAGGCGGAACTGTGGAGCGTCCGCTCGGGGACCGACAGCGTCGAGGTCGCGGCCGCTCTGGACCGATTGTGGAAGGACGTGCTGCTGTTGCAGTTCCACGACATCCTTCCGGGCAGCTCGATCGCGTGGGTCCACCACGACGCCGAGGCGGAGCACCGTCGGATCATCGCCGAGTTGGAGGCCCTCATCGACCGGCTGCTGCGCGCGGCCCCCAGCCCTTCGACGCCTTCGGTCATCAACACCGCGCCGCACGATCGTCGAGAGGTCGCGGTCCTCGACGAGGAGGTCTTCGACAGCGCCGACCTCGACGGCCTCGGGGCCGTCTCGCAGCGGCTCGCCGACGACCGGGTCGCGATCGCCCTCGACGTGGCCGCCCACTCGGTCACGGCGCTGGGCGACGCGGTTGCGCGCGGCCTCGCCGGTGCAGCATCGGGGGCTCCGGTAGGGGTGTGCGCCGACGGTGCCGACCTGGTGATCTCCAACGGGCTCGTCAGCATTCGCGTCGCGCCCGACGGCACCGTCTCGTCGATGTTCGACCATCGCCTCGACCGCGAACTGGTCGCCCGGGGTCGCGCGGCGAACGTGGTGCAACTGCACTCCGATCTGCCCAACGTGTTCGACGCGTGGGATATCGAGGAGTTCTCGCGTCGGGACGTGATCGACGTGGTCGCCGACGCGCCGCACGTCGTTCTCGACGGCGGCCCGCTCGTTGCGCGGGTCCTCGTCCATCGCCGGATCGGCGCCACCGTCATCGACCAGACCCTCGTGTTGAGGGCGGGCAGTGCCCGCGTCGACGTCGAGCACCGCGTCGACTGGCACCACCAGGAGCACCTGCTCCGCCTCGAGCACGCCGTCGCCGTGCACACCGTCGACATGGTCCGGGAGATCCAGTTCGGCCATGTTCGGACGCCCATCCACACCAATACGGGCTGGGACGTGGCCCGATTCGAGGTGTGCGCCCACCGTTGGGTGAGCGTCGCCGAGCACGGCCTCGGCTTCGCGGCCCTCGACGACGCGAAGTACGGACACCACGGTGTTCGCCTCCCGGCGGATCGACCACACGGCCGCCCCGCCGCCACCGCCGTCCGGACGACGCTGTTGCGCGGACCCCGCTACCCCGATCCGGCGGCCGATCAAGGTGTGCACACCTTCACCTGTTCGATGATCGCCCACGACGGGGATCTGACCGCGGTGGTACAGGAGGGCTACCGGCTCAACCTCCCGTTGCGCGTCGCCGATGCCGCGTCACCCGATGCCCTTCCAGTGGTCGGGTCCAGCAACCCGGCCGTCGTGGTCGAGACGGTCAAATGGGCGGACGACCGAACCGGTGACGTGGTCGTCCGGCTCTACGAGTCCCAGGGGGGGCGCGCGGGCACCACGTTGAGCGTGGGAGACGGGGTCGTCGGGGTCACACGGGTCGATGCCCGGGAGCGGAGCGTCGACTCAGCGCAGGCCCTCGACGGTGGTACCGGCGGTGACACCCTGCGGATCGAGTTGGGTCCATTCGAGTTGGTCACCCTGCGCCTCGCCCGCAGTTGACCCGAGCCCCGCGGCGGCGGCGACCGGATCGGCCGCGAACCGGTCGGCCTGGACGGTCGACGCCGGCACCAGCGCGGGGGCGTGCTCCCCGGTGGTGAGCGGTGCCGACAGCGCGGCCTGTGACGTCGGGGCGGACAGGGCGGGACGGGGACCTCCGGGCCGCCGGCCGTCGTTGGACTTCGCGAAGTAGAGGTCGAGCACCCGGTCCACCAGGGGTGGGGTGAGGACCGGTGAGAGGTTCTCGTAGGCGCAGATCGCGAGCGCCAGCTTGCAGACCACCCCGGGGAGGTAGGCACGCAACTCGCCGTCACCCATCGCCCGCGCCATCGCACGAAGGCGGTCGGCCCCCGATTCGAGGATCTCCAGCTCCTTCACCTTGCCGACGCGGGCGAGCACGAAGTTGAACTGCTGGTCGTCGAGGCATCCCACGTACACCTTGTTGTGGATACGCCGGAAGAACGCCTCGTCGCCGAGATCGGTGGGCTCGAGGTTGGTGGACAGCACCACCTTCACCTCGAAGGGCACCTGGAACTTCCGACCACCCATCGTCAGGAAGTCGATCTGGCGGTCGAGAGGCACGATCCAACGGTTGAGCAACTCCTCGGGGGTCATCGACTGCCGTCCGAAGTCGTCGATGACCAGGATGCCGTTGTTCGCCTTGAACTGCAGCGGAGCCAGGTACACACCGACCTCGCGGTCGAGCGTGAGATCCAACATGCCACCGTGCAACTCGCCACCGGCGATCACAGCCGGACGATGACACAGCACCCAGCGGGGGTCCATCTCGGCGGGTTGGTCGGGGAGGGGATCGTGCAGGACCGGGTCGAACACCGTGACGATCTGGCCGGCGACCTCGACGGCGTGGGGTACCAGCACCGCGCCGTTGTAGGCACGGATGAGCCGCTCGGCGATGGAGGACTTGCCGGTACCCGGCGGGCCGTACAGGAACATCGCTCCTTCGCCGCAGACCGCGGGACCGAGTTGGTCGATCAACGCGTCCGACATGACGAGGTCGGAGAACGAGCGGGTCAGCATCTCCCGGTTGAGGTGGAGATCCGGCTTCTGTGCCCGCACCACCCTGGTGTAGAGGGGAAGGGGTACGGGAAGGGGCCCCTGGTAGCGGCACTCCTCGGAGCGGATCTTGGAATGCGCCCGTCCCTTCTCGGTGGCGTTCAGCACATACGTGCGACCGACCATGCCCTCGTACTCCACGAGGTGCCGGTCGCGCATCGACGCGACGATCTGCTCCGCGATGGTCGCACCGCTGTGGAGGCGCTCCGCGAGTTCGACCACGGTCGGGCGGCCGAGCGACACGATGAGCCGCAGCGCGATGTCCTCGATCAGCGCGCCGGGAATGCCGGTGCCACCGATGTTCAACGGTGTGCGCAACTCGTGGGACTCCAACGGGGTGTCCATCGTCATGAAGGGCTCGCGTTCGGCGGAGGGATACCCGGTCCTATCGGCAGCGATCGCGGGCGCTTGAGCCCGACTCCTCACGGGCTCGGTCGCGCGGCCGGGCCTTCGGGGATCGCCGGTGTCGGCGGTCGGTTAGGTTCGGGTACATCCACCACAACGCCACATGAAAAGAGAGAAGGACCGCTTCATGGCCATCGAACTTCCCGCGCTGCCCTATGCGATGGATGCACTGGCACCGCACATCTCCCAGGAGACGCTCGAATACCACTACGGCAAGCACCACCAGGCCTACGTCACCACGCTCAACACGTTGATCGAGGGCACCGACGCCGCACAGAAGTCCCTGGAGGACATCGTGCGCGGGGCAGAGGGCAAGGTGTTCAACAACGCCGCGCAGGTGTGGAATCACACCTTCTACTGGAACTCCATGTCCCCCAACGGCGGTGGCGAACCCACCGGGGACCTCGCCGAGTTGATCCAGACGGCGTTCGGTGGGCTCGACGGCTTCAAGACCCAGTTCGCCGAGGCGGGCGCCACCCAGTTCGGCTCCGGCTGGGCCTGGCTCGTACAGACCTCGGCCGGACTGGAGATCGTGAAGACCCCCAACGCCGAGACCCCCATCACCGGCAACGCGAAACCACTGCTGACGATGGACGTCTGGGAGCACGCCTACTACATCGACTACCGCAATGCCCGGCCGAAATACATCGGGACGTTCCTCGACAGCCTGATCAACTGGGACTTCGCGGCGAAGAACCTCGGCTGATCCGCTCGGGGTGACGGGCCATCAACTCGGCTCGTTGCCCCACACCCCGGGTCGCCAACGCCCCGACGCGCCAGCGCCAGTATCGGCCCACCTTGTCGGGGTCCACCCGGGCGCTGTGCCGTCGGCGCTCCGCGATCACCTCGGCCACCTCTGCGTCGAGATGTTCGGGCCGTACCTCGGCATCGGCGGGGCCCGTCGTCTCGAATCGCGCGCTCGGCCATGCGTCCGCAACCTCGAGGAGGCGATCGTGCAACACGACCGACGCCACGACCACCTCCGCCACACCGCGTCGGGTCGCACGAACGGCGATACGCCTTCGAGCGGCCCTCAAGTTTGCCCCGAGGTCGGCCTCGTCGAGCCACTCCGCGTAGGTCGGGACGTGGGCCCAGCGCTCGAAGCAGAGCGAACAGAACTCCGGCCCCATGGTGGTGTCGTCGGTGAGGATCAGGGTCTGTCCACCACCTGCACGGCCCTTCCGTTCGGAGGCGGCCCGTTGGAGTCCGAGCCAAGTGGGTGCCGTGATCACCACCAGGTCGACGCCGGGTTCGTCCCCGCCCGAATCGCCGTCCTCCGGCGAGGGGGCGTCGTCGGTCCGGTCCTGGAGGAGCGTGACCAACCTGTCCCGTACGACCCGCCGTCCGCCGCGGGTCAGGGCGGCTTCACGAACGAGCGAGCGGGTGAGCACCTCCAGTGGCTCGGTCCAGCTCATGGGGCCGAACTCGGAGGAGTTGCTGCGGCGCATCGCCCGGGTCACGATCTCGTGGGCCGCCAGCTCGCACCCTTCGAGGAGTCTCCGTCGCACCGACGGCGACCGTAGCGCCTGTCGAGGCCGGCGGATCGAGGCGACCGATCCCCGTCGCGGCGGAGATGGCAGGCTGGACCGGTGACTGGATCGACTCGCGATGACCGGAATGGTGACGGACCGCGAGCGGGTTCCGGCGCGGCGGGACGGGCCTATGTGGTCCGCCCCGGTGACGACGCCGACGGGACGGGCGCCGGGGTGCTCGTTCTGCACTCGTGGTGGGGACTGACCGGCGACGTCAAGGAGGTGTGTCATCGGCTTGCCGACCTTGGGTTCGTCGTATGCGCCCCCGACCTCAGCGCCGGCCTCCTTCCCGAGACCACGGCGGAGGCCGAGTTCGAGCTCGCCCGGGTGGACCCGAACCGGGTGGCGGACCTCGTGCTGTCCAGCGCCGTCGCCCTCCGCTCGATCACCGACGAGCCGTCGGGTCCGGTGTCGGTGCTCGGTTTCGGTATGGGGGCGTCGTGGGCGTTGTGGGCGGCGACGCGACAGCCCGAGACCTTCGTTCGAGTGGTCGCCTACTACGGCACTCAGTCGATCGACTTCTCCGACCTGACCGCGGCGGTGCAGTGCCACTTCGCGGACCGGGACGAGGTGGTCCGTCCCGAGGAGGTCATCGAGCTCACGGCGTCGTTGTTCGAGTCCGGTCGGGAACCGGAGATATGGAACTACGACGCACGCCACGGATTCGCCGAGCCCGCGTCGGCCGACGCCTACGACCCCGATGCGGCAGCCCTGGCCTGGTCGCGCACGGTGTCGTTCCTCGAGCCCCATTCGCCCGTCCTCGGAGAGGGCCCTGTCGTCTGAACCTCCGTCGCCTGGCACACTCGCGGGCATGGCCCTCGACGTGCACGCGAACGGGGCGCGTCGCACCGGAACGGGCGGTCCACCGAGTCGCGTTGCACGGAACCTGGTGTTGGGTCTGATCGCCCTGTCATTCGTCGGCGGGTGGGCCGGCGACATCTTCCTCTCGTTCCTCATCCCCGAGCACCCTGCGGTGCTGCTCGCGCTCAGCGACCGGCTCCGCAACTATCCCCTCCTCGCCGCCCACACAGACCCCGCGACCTACTACGGGATCGGCCTGGCCCGGCTGGTGTTCGCCTATCCGTTGTTCTTCCTGCTCGGACGCTGGTACGGAGACGCCGCCGTCGAGTGGGTCGGGCGATGGAGCCCCACGCTCGGCGACCTGTTCGTGCGGCTCGCGCGATGGTTCGACCGCGCCCCCGACATCCTGGTGGCGTTCGTCCACATCAACGCGGTCTCGGTGTTCGCGGGCGCTTCGTCGATCTCCACGCGCCGGTACCTCTGCGCGAAGGTGACCGGCAGCGCGGTGGTGCTGGTGGCCTTTCGCCTGTTGGCGGACCAGGCTCGCGGCGTGCTCGGCGTGCTCGGTGAGTGGATCGGGTCGCATCGCCCGCTGATGGTGCTGGTGGCGGTCGCCGGGCTGGCGGTGTTGTTCCGGTGGGAGCGCCGCTCGGGTGGACGGTCCACACTCGGACACCTGGCCCACGTCGAGGACGAGTTGGAGACGTCGGTCCGCACGGCGCCCCGACGCGAGTCGTCGGGTCGTTGACATCGTCGCCGAGGACGACGGCCTGGCATCGTGCCCACCCACCTACCAGAGGCGGTCGGTGTAGGTGTCGGTGCCGGGGATCGTCGGGACGAAGGGTGCGGCGAGGGCCACGACCGCGAGGCCCGAATCCTCGATCGCCGCTCCCAACTCGATGAAGCCCGGCCAGATCGTGGCCGGGTCGACTTCGCAGAAGAACAGGTACAACGACCGTTGTGGGGTCCCCGGCCCGCTGCCGAGCTTCATCGGGGCCTCGCCCTGGCCCTCCCTGGGGATGATCGGGCGCCACGAGGACACGATCGCCACGGCCGAGCCGGGGGCGAGCAACGCGTTCGCTGCGGTCCGATCGAACCAGTCGTCGAGGTCCGCATGCTCGGTCCCCGTGGTTCGGTCCACGTGCAACGACACGAGCCCCCCATAACGGTGGTCGAGCGCCACCTCGACGGGAACACCGTCGGGATCGCGGTAGATCGCTCGCCGGTGCGTGTAGAGCACGGTGTGTGCGTGGTCCCGTTCCTCGAAGCCGCGGCCGTCCCGGTACAACTCGAAGACCTGCGGGCTCGCCCAGGCGAAGTGCTCCCTCTCATGGCCCCTCTGCACGAAGTAGGTCGCCAGATAGCTGCCGGCGTCGACCGGCGATGTCACCGGTGAGTCGACGGGGAAACGGAGGTCCTTGTGCGGCCGGGTCGCCACCCAGCGCGCCCCCGCGAGGATCCCCGGGCCGATCATGCAGCCGCCGTAGAAGTGGTCCCGCTCGTACCAGCGGTTGTAGGCGACCTCGTGGCCCCGATGCGGGTCGACCAGGGTGTAGAGCATCGCCCCGAGCTTCACCGGGTACTCGTCCACCGGGCTACCGTACCCGCGTCGTCCCGGACTCGGGTTCTCCCGAGCAGCGAGCGCAGGCCGGTGGACGACATCCGGACGAGCACGTGGAGGATGAATGCGGTTCGAGGGCAAGGTCACGGTCGTCACCGGTGGGGCGTCCGGTCTGGGGCGGGCGATCGCGCAGCGCATGGCGTCGGAGGGCGCGACGGTGGTGGCCGTCGACCTCAACGAAAGCGGTCTGGAGGACACCGCCGCGATGCTGACGAGCGCGGGCGCGACGGTCTCCACCTCGGTAGCCGACGTGTCCGATCGGATGGCTGCCCACGGTGTGGTCGCCGACGCGATGGACCGTCACGGCCGCATCGACGTCCTGGTCAACTGCGCGGGGGTGCTGCGCGCCGCTCACCTCGGCGACGTCGACGAGGCGCTGTACGATCTCGTGATGGGGGTCAACCTCGCCGGGACACTCTGGATGAGCCAGGCGGCGATCCCGCACCTGCTCGAGACCGGCGGGAACGTCGTCAACGTGGCGTCCAACGCGGGGCTGATGGGACAGGCCTACGCGTCGGTGTATTGCGCATCCAAAGGAGCGGTCGTGAACCTCACCCGCTCGATGGCGATGGAGTTCGCCCGCACCGCGGTCCGAATCAACGCCGTGGCTCCGGGCGGAATGGCCACGCCGATGGCCATGGAGGCGGTATTTCCCGACGACACCGACTGGAAGTTGATGACCAACGCCATGGGCTTCCGCGGAATGAGTGAGCCGTCGGAGGTGGCGGCGGTGATCGCGTTCGTCGCGTCCGAGGAGGCAGCGCCGCTGCACGGAGCGATCGTCAGCGCCGACCTGGGCCTGACCGCGGCCTGAGCCTCAGGTTTTCCTGAGCCTCCCCGGTTTTGTCGCGCGAAAGTCGCGGCGCACACGCGACTTTCGCGCGACAAAACCGGTGGTGAGAGGTGAGGTCAGTGGGGGGTGTCGCGGTAGCGCTTGAAGGCTGCGTCGAGTTCGGCGACGGCATCGTCGCGGTCGGCCCACTCGCCGACCTCCGCCTCCTTGCCCGGTTCGAGCGCCTTGTAGACCTCGAAGAAGTGGCCGATCTCGTCGAGGTAGGACCGCTGCACGTCGCCGAGGCGTTGGAGGTGGTCCCAACGGTGGTCGCCGGCGAGCGCGCAGAGGATCTTGGCATCATCACCCGCCTCATCCTGCATGTGGAACACGCCGAGCGGCCGGACCCAGAGGTGACAACCCGGGAACACCGATTCGTTCAGGAGCACCAGAGCGTCGAGCGGATCACCGTCGCCGCCCAACGTGTTGGGGAAGAAGCCGTAGTCGGCGGGATAGGTCGTGGCGGTGTAGAGGTACCGGTCGAGCCACACCTCACCGGACTCGTGGTCGACCTCGTACTTGTTGCGTGATCCCTTGGGGATCTCGATCACGACTTCGTAGCGCTCCTGGTCACTCATGGGCGACCACGCTACGGCGCATCCGACCGGAGGGGCGAATGACCGGGCCCCGGCTGGGGCGACCGCGACCACTCGGGCCGACGGCGGTGGCGCCACCGCCGTCAGCCCAGCAGCTTGGGGAGTTGCGCGAAGAGCTGGTGGACGAAATCGATCGACTCGGCCAGCATCCAATTGCCGCAGATCAGCAGCACGACCGACACCGCCATGAACTTCGGGACGAAGCTGATCGTCGGTTCCTGGAGCTGGGTCGCCGACTGCAGCATGCCGATGAGCACGCCCACCGCCAGGGCCGTCAACAGGACGGGAGCGGCGAGCTTGGTCGTCAACAGCATCGCCTGGATGCCGATCTCGGTGACGTTGGTGTCGGTCATGGGAGCCCCGTGGGCGCGGCTGTGCCGCGCTAGTGGTGGTAGTTGGCGATCAACGAGTGCGCGATCAGTGCCCATCCGTCCACCATCACGAACAACAGCAGCTTGAACGGCAACGACACGAAGACCGGTGGCAGCATCATCATCCCGAGGCTCATCAGGCCGCTGGAGACGACGAGGTCGATGATGAGGAACGGGAGCAGCACCATCACCCCGATGATGAACGCCGACTTGAGCTCGCTGAGGATGAACGCCGGGATCACCGTGGTGAGCGAGAGCCTCATCGGGTCCTTGGGCGGCTTGGTGCCCGACGCCTTCATCATGAGGTTGAGCTCCGGCTTGCGGGTGTTCGCCAACATGAACTTCTTCAGGGGCGTCTCCGCCTTCTTCATGGCCTGGGACTGGGTGATGTCGCCACGGAGGTAGGGCTGGAGACCCTGATCGTTCATCTGCTTCAGCACCGGTGCCATCACGAAGAGCGAGAGGAAAAGCGCCAACCCTGTGAGCACCTGATTGGGCGGCACGGACTGGAGGCCGATGGCGTTGCGGGCGATGGACAGTACGACGATGATCCGGGTGAAGCTGGTGAGACAGATCAGCAATGAGGGCACGACGGCGAGCAGCGTCAACAACAGGAAGATGACGATGCTCTTGGAGGGCTTGCGGTTCTCGCCGGTGGCCGTCGGATCGGAGTCCTTGGCCAACGAGCCGAGGTCGATGTCGACCGAGACCTTGTCGTCGGTCGCGGGTGACGTCGTCGGTGCGCCGGGCGGGGTGGGTGTGGGCACCGTGATCGACGGTGGCGCCTGGAAGGGAGCGAGGACCCAACCCGTGGCGTTGCTCCTCGTGGCCGAGCGCGACGCCGGTGCGGCCGAGGCCGTCGAGGTGGGGGTGAGCCACCAACAGCACATGAGCACGAGCGCGACGAGCAGGCATCGTGCAGCGACCCCGAGGGGCGATCGACTCGGGCGGGTCGGACCGTTCATCGTTCGCTGGGCAGGTGACGAACCGTCATGTCGCGAAGTGAGTCGAGCACGGTC
Organism: Microthrixaceae bacterium; assembly: GCA_041394325.1. Lineage (GTDB taxonomy): Bacteria > Actinomycetota > Acidimicrobiia > Acidimicrobiales > Microtrichaceae > JAWKIJ01. The sequence goes on along the minus strand of JAWKIJ010000001.1, from coordinate 617,110 downwards.
CTGGGTCCGGCGGGACCCGACTCGGATCGAGGCGGGGATGTGAGCGCGACGTCGACGGGAGACGGTCGAGGCTCCGATGAGGACCCCGGCGAGGACTCGGGCCCCGCGCGGTCGGGGATCGCGAACCTCGGCGGCCCCTCGCCGTCGTGTGACGCCGGGGAGGTCCACAGCTCGTCGGTCAGGTCCACCGTGGTGACACCGTGGGGGCCGTTCGCCGCCACGAGCCCTTCGGCAGGCCGTTCGCCCAGGAGGGTGATGTGCTGTTCGGTGATCCCGACGGTGAGGACGCGGTCGTGCACCCGCACGATCGCGAGCGAGCTGCCACGACCGAGCGGCCGCCGTTCGATGACCTCGAGGTTCTCGGCGTCGGGTTTGCGCAACGTCATGTTGCGTCCCTTCATCACCCTGACCGCGACCCACATCAGGCCGAAGACGAGCGCCAGCGAGAAGCCGAGCCGGACCAGGAGCAGGAAGGCCTCCCCGCTCATGGGGTACCGGCGCCTCCGAGGAGTTCGGTGATACGCACGGCGTAGTTGTCCTCGATCACGATGACCTCCGCGCGGGCGAACGGGGAACCGTTGATCAACAGGTCGACCGGGCTACCGGCCTGGCGCTCGAGGCCGATCACCGACCCCGGCTCCAGGGCCAGGAGCTCGGCGAGGCGGAGGTGGGACCGTCCCAGCTCGGCCGTCACGACCATGTTCACGTCGCTCAACAGCGCGAGGCCGCGGGCGAGAACGTCGTCGGTGACCCCCGAGGTGAGGGGTGGAACGGTGGAGGCGACCGGTGCGGGGACGTGAGGGGTGTGTGCGGCCACCGCCGCCGCGGCGATCGTCGTGGCGTGCGGATTGGCCGATTCGGTGACCGGCCCGTCGCCGTCCCCGATGCCGAACCCGCCGTCGTCGGGGCCGGCGGGGGCTTCTGCGGTGAGCTCGGTGCTCGCCGCGGGGACCCCGGCGACGTCGCTGTCGATCGGTGCCGTCCCGGGTGCGGAGTCCTCGAACGGCTCCTCCTCGGAGCTCGTGTCGCGCGCCGACGCCGCGACGGCGGGGGTACCCGACGCGCCGACGGTCGCGACCACGGCGTCCTCGTCGAACACTCCGGCGCCGGCGAGAACGGTGTGGGATCCGTGCGCTGCGAGCAGGTCGGATCGATCGGCCACCGCACCGACGTCGAGCAGTGGCGCGGCCAGGCTTGCGCCGAGTTCGTCGATGAGCGCACCGAGACCGACCCGGAGCTGATCGGGAGCCAGTCCGCCGCAGAGTTCGATTCCGAGCTCTGCGGTCGTGACGACGGTGACCACCGCGCCGTTTCCGAACGTGAGCACCAAACCCGCGATCCCGTTCGGTGACGACGGTTGGAGATCGTCCACACCCTCGAGCACCGTCGCGGGTCCGGCCGTGCGGTGTTCACCCGCCAGCGCCGCCGCGGCGTCGTCGACCACCCGGACGAGGAGGCCGACGAACTCGTCGGTCGGTGTGTCGGTTCCGATGCTCACTGGACACCTCCGGGTGTCGTCGGTGTGATGGATGACGCGGGTTCGGGCGCCTGGGATTCGTCGTCGCCGATCACGGTCGTCAGGACCTGACACGCGACCTCGTCACCGGCTCGGGCGGGCCGGACCTCGGCGACGCGGATGCCGTCCACCGTCAGGGCGAGCGGGCGACCGATACCGTGCCGAAGCCCGATCACGTCACCCACCGCGAGGGCGAGCAGGCGGTGCGAGGGCAGCGAGATGGCCGGGAAGGCGACGACCGCCTCGAGCGGGACGTTTCGGACGAAGCGATCCCGAAGGTGATCGGTGAGCTCGCTGTCCGCGGCCTCGACCGCGACACCTCGGAGCAGGTACTCCGCGCCGCTTCGGCTGACGGTGAGATACAGCGGGTAGGTCGCCTCGCCGACCGTGGCCTCGAACTCGGCCGTGAACGCAGAACCCATCCGCTCCGCCAGGTCGGTGTCCTGGTCGACGACGACGGTGCTGATCAGCGGCTCGGACGCGTCGGTCGGCCGGCTCGTGGCCTGTGCGAGCGCGGAGAACGTGGGTGCGGCGATCGCACTCAGCAGATCGAGGTCGATCTCGCTGAACGTCCGGTTGGCGGTCGGTCTGCCCGATCCGCCCAACAAAAGGTCGACCGCGACCAGGCCGAGCGCCGCGGGGACCGATGCCACCACCAACCCGAGCCCGGGACGGATGTCGGCCACGGCGACGAACGGTGCCTCGCCCAGCGCGCCGGGCACCAGAGGGTCGGTCGAGTCCGGATCGGCCTCGGGGACGACGGTCCGGGTCACACCCACCAGCCGAATGCCCACCTCGGTGCTCGACAGCGAACTCCACACCGCGCAGAGCGGTGTCGCGACGGGTGCGAGGACGTCGCGGATCGCGTCGAGTTGCTCGGCGGTCAGACGTGCGGCCGCGGTCGAATCGAACACGGTGCCGCTCGCCCGCCCGTCGTTGCGGGTGGCTTCCACCCGTCTCCATCGGCGCGATCGACCACCTTCTGAGCCGCGCGACGGGATTTTCGGGTCCGTCGGACCTACTGCATCACGAACTCGGTGAAGAAGACGTCGGTGACCTCCCCCTCGTAGGTGTGCTTCAGGTGCTGCTTCAGCGTCTTCTTGGCCTCTTCGCGGCCTTCCGCCGTCGTCAGGCGGGACATGTCCGTACCGCCCAACTCGGCGATCAGCAGGTCGCTCGCCTTCGCCGACGGGCCCTTCTCGAACTCTGCGGCGGTGACCCCCTCGACGAGTTGGAGCCCGACTCCCACCCGGAGGAAGTGCCCGTCGGCGAGATTGATGTTGATCGGCTCGACCTTGGCGATCTCGCCGACCGGCGGTGCCTCGGTCGTCGTCGGTCCCGACGCCGCCGCGCGGTCACCGGAGCCCGGCCCGAGCAGGTAGCCGGCACCCAACATGCCGACCGCGAGGATCACCGCAGGCACCAGGTTGGAGCGCGGTCCCTTGTCGCCCTTGCCCTTCTTGGCCTTCTTGCCCTTCTTGGCGGACGCGTCGGCCTCGGTGGCCTCGGTGTTCTCGTTGTCGCTCATCGCGATTCCTTCGTTGCGGCGTTGCGGGTGGTTGTTGTCGGGGAGACTGTGTGGACGGGCGGCGGTCGCCGCTCCCGGGACGTCACCGTCGGTGCGTCGACGCCCCGGGGACCGAGGTCGTCCCGTGGGGAGGGGCGTTGGCCGGTGGTCGGGTCGTCGGCGAGGACGCCTTGGTCGCCCGGGCGATCGTGTCGGCGTCGATCGGCTCGGAAAGGAACGCGATGTCCACTCGACGGTTCCGGGCCCGCCCCGCCTCGCTGTCGTTGGGCGCGGCCGGCTGTTGGTCGCCGTAGCCCGAGGCCGACAGCTTCGCCGGATCCGCGTGTTGGAAACCGACGAGGTAGCGCAACACGGCCGTGGCCCGGGCGGTGGAGAGTTCCCAGTTCGACGGGAATCGAGAGGTCGCGATCGGACGGTCGTCGGTGTGGCCCTCGATCGAGACCTTGTTGGGAGCGACGCGGATCTGATTGGCGAGGCCGTCCAGGACCCGCCGGCCCTCCGGGCGCAACTCGTCGGAGCCCGGGTCGAACAACACGCCCTCCGACGCGATCGACACGACCAGACCGCGGGTTTCGGTCTTGAAGGCCAACTCGGCGTCGACACCCGCGCCGTGTGCCTCGCCGGTGATCGAACGCTGGAGGTCGACGAGCTGTTGCTGTTGGATCCGCTGGGCCTCCTGCAACGCGGTCAACGCGTCCATCCTCGGCTTGATCTCGGGATCGGCGGACGCCTTCTGGAGGTTTGGCGTCCCATCGAGTACCCCCTTGCCGCCGGGGGCGGGACCGTCGTTGGTGATGCCCAGCGAGTCGGCGAACCCGGTCGCGACCATCCGCATCTTCGCGACGTCCTGGCGGCCGCTCGCCCACATGATGAGGAACAGCGCCATGAGCAACGTCAACATGTCGGCGTAGGGGATGACCCACGCCTCGTGGTTGACGTGCTCCTCGTGTTCCTCGTGGTGGTGACGCTTCTTCTTGCTCATCGCATTTCCGTTGCGAGTGGTGCGCTCCCGGTACCGGGTTGCGGTGCTTCCGTGCGGGTTCGGTCACTCGGTCGGACCGAGCGTTGGGATCGACCACCCGCGTGGTTCGGGTGGATTCGATCGTCAGGCGGACTTCTGCTGTGCGCCCGAACTGCGTTCGGCGGGCGGCAGCGTGGAGCGCAACATGTCGTCGAGGAGCCGGGGGTTGGCGCCGGCCTGGATGGACAGCACGCCCTCGATGATCAGACGACGCTGGGCCACCTCGGCGGCGGACATCGCGGTGAGCTTGTTGCCGAGCGGCAGGAAGATGCCGTTGGCCGAGAACACCCCCAGAAGGTTGCGGTGAACGCCGCGGCGATGCCCGCACCGAGCTCGGTGGGGTTCTCGAGGAGGTGCATGGTGTGGATGAGGCCGATGACGGCGCCGATGATGCCGAAGGTCGGCGTGTAGATCCCGATGGAGGTGATCATCTTGGAGCCCAGCTTGTGGCGTTCCGACATCGCCTTCACCTCCGACTCCATGACCTCCGACACCATGTCGGGATCGGCGCCGTCGATCGCGAGTTGGAGTCCCCGCCGGAAGAACGGATCGGTGATCGAGCCGACCTGTGCCTCGAGCGACAGCAGGCCGTCGCGCCGGGCCCCGTCGGCGAACTCGACGATCTGGTCGACGAGCTCGTTGGTGCCGGTCAGCTTCTGGCCCTTGATCGCCTTGATCAGGATCTTCGGGAGCTTCTTGCCCTCGTCCATCGGATTCCCGAAGAACATCGCGCCGAATGCGCCGACCAACACGATGAGGAACGCCGCGGGAGAGGTGAAGAACGTCGCCGGGCTGACACCTTCCATGGTCGATCCGGCGAACACGCCGATCAGCACCAGGACGAGCCCGACTCCGGTTGCCGGATCCATCTCAGTGCTCTCCTCGGTTGCTCACGAGCTGCAGTGCGGTGGCGGTCGGTGGGTGGGTGTGGTCGTGGGAGTACTCCTCGGCGCGGGCGATCACCCGGGCTCGGAAGTCCACGATCAGCGCGACCACCTCCGGGAGCGGTTCGGCGACCACGTACTTGGTGCCGTCGATGAGGCTCAGCACCGTGTCGGGAGTCGACTCGACTCGCTCGATCAGGTCGGCGTTCACGCCCAGCGAGGTGCCGTTGAGGCGAGTCAGCAGAATCATGACATCCGTTCCCGATCGTGTGCCGGCGTCATGCCGGCAGTTCCTCATCGGCGTGCCTGACGGGCGACGTGAGACCTTCGGCGGCACTTGGTCCCGATGGCCCACCGTCGCTTCCCGCCTCGATTCGCGGTGACGCGGACAGGGGACCGCGCGGGCGCGCGGTCCCCTGTCCGGGTGTGGGGGAGACGGGCGACGTCACCTCTTCAGGTTGACGACTTCCTGCAGCATCTCGTCGGAGGTGGTGATGACACGCGAGTTCGCCTGGAAGCCGCGTTGGGCGAGGATGAGGTTGGTGAACTCCTGGGAGAGGTCCACGTTGGACATCTCGAGGGTTCCCGCGGCGATCAGGCCCCGGGCGCCGCCGTCCGCGGTGCCGATCGCCGGGAGGCCGGAGTTGATCGACTCCTTGTAGTAGGCGTTGCCGATGGCGTCGAGCCCCTCGGGGTTGGTGAACAGCGCAACGCCGAGTTGGCCGATCGCCTTGGTTCGGCCGTTGCTGTAGGTGCCGACGATGAGGCCCTCCTGGGACACCGTGAAGCTCTGCAGCGTGCCGGTCGCGGAGCCGTCCTGGCGGGCGACGGTGATCGAGTTCGATTCGCCGTACTGGGTCACCCGTGAGTCGGTGTCGGCGCTGCCGAGGTTGATCGTGACGTCGTTGGGGAGGTCGGGATGGGTGCCGCCCGGCAGCGTGAGGTCGTAGCTGCTGGTCAACTGGCCGTCGCCGTCGAAGGTGAGCGTGCCGAGCGGCGTTCCGGCAGCGGGCGGCGTCGGTTGAAGAACCCCTGACGCGTCGAGATAGCGGGCGGCCGCCGACCACGTATCGGTACCGGTCTTGGTGTACTCCACCCAGAGCGAGATCGGGTTGCCCTGACCGTCGTACACGTCGACCCCGTTGGTCACGGTGTCGCCGACGGCCGCGTTGGCGGGAAGGTTGCCGACCACGTTGACCTCGGTGGTCATCACCGGCGCGATCTGGGTTCCGACCGGGATGGTGAGGTTCGTCACCGGGGTGCTGGTGTTGACCGTGCCGGCCGCGTTGGCCTGCCATCCCTGTACGAAGCCGCCGTCGCTGGCGACGAGCCGTCCCTGCGCGTCGATGTTGAACGAACCCGACCGGGTGTAGTTGCGGCCCGAGGGTGACTCGACGATGAAGAAGCCGTCGCCCTGCAGTGCGAAGTCGGTCGTGCGACCGGTCCGTTGGAGCGACCCCTGGGAGAAGTCGGTGTTGATCGACGCCAGGCGGGACCCGAGCCCGATCCGCGTCGGGTTGGTGCCGCCGCGGTTCGCGGCGGCCTGGCCCCCGCCTCGGACCGACTGGCTGAGGACATCGGCGAACACCGTCGAGGAGGACTTGAAGCCGGTGGTGTTGACGTTGGCGATGTTGTTGCCGACGACGTCCATCATCGTCTGGTGGTTCCGAAGGCCGGAGATGGCCGAGAACATCGAGCGGATCATGTGGGGCTCCTGGCGGTGCTTGGTGAGGGTTGGTGGTGAGGGCTGGCCCCACCGCGTCGGTGGAGGCCGGACGCGGTGGTGGTGGGCCTAGGCAGAACCCGTGGCCGGCCCCGAGGGGGCGGGACCGATCTCGGTGACGGCTTCGAGGTCGGCGGTGGTAGCGGCTGCACCGGTGCCGACCTTGAGACGGACGCCGTCGGTACTGAGCGACGCACCGGCGACGACCCCGGTCTTGAACGCACCGAGCGAGTCCTGGTAGGTGATCGAGCGGCCGATCAGTGCGCTCGCGGTGGACAGGCCCTGGGTGCGGATGTTGTCGGCGTTCTGTTTGGCGATCTCGTCGAGCTTCTCGACCTGGGTGAACTGCGCGGTCTGCGCCATGAACTCGGCCGAGTCGGTCGGGTTCATCGGATCCTGGTACTTGAGCTGGGCGACGAGAAGTTTGAGGAAGGCCTGCTTGTCGAGCGTGTTGGCTCCGACGTTCGCAACCGATGCCGTGGGGACTTCGGTCGTGCCGGTTGCTCCGACGGGGGTGACGGTCATGATGGGGTCCTCACAGGCTCACGTCGACGACACCGTCGACGGAGATCGCGCCGTTCGTCAGCTGATCGGGCCCGACAGGGGGCGACTTGAGGGCATCGGCGTCCGGTTGAGCCGAACGGGCCACCGCGACGGTCTGGACGACCGGTGCCGGGTCGAGGTCGCGTCGCGATCCGCCACCTCCGGTGTGGCCGCCCCCACCGACACCGACGTCGCCGAGGCCGAGCCCTTCACGCCGAAGCGCGTCGCGGAGCTCCCCCAGTTGGGATTCGATGGCACGGACGGTGTGGGCCTGCTCGGCGTGCAGCTTCACCGCGAGCGTGCCGTCGTGGGAGGTCAGCTCGACCTTGACCCGACCGAGCGAGGCAGGGTCGAGCGTCAACGTCATCGTCGACGGCGCCCCCGGTCCACGTCGCAGGAGGCGCGCCGAGGCTACGAGGTTGGCGACGTTCGGGTCCTCGACGCGCGCCGCCGACGCGGCGGCGGATTGCCCGGGCGCGCTCGTCGTCGGTGTGGCATGGGCGGCGCGGAGTGGGGGAGGGGTAGGAGGGGCGGCCAGGGGGGCGGTTGGCGTGCCGTCCGAGGTCGGGGCCTTCGTACCTTGGCTCGGAAGGGTCGAGCGCGACCCGTCGGGGATGGCCGGCGGGGTCGAGGATGCGACGGCGCCGGCGGGTGTCGACTGGCCGGCCGCGGGGTCGCCGTTCGGCGAGGGCGAGGCGGCGGGTGCGCCGGGCCGCGGCGCGGCGGTCGTGGCCGGACCGCCGGTGGGTTGGCTCGAAGCGGCGGTGTCGTCGACGGATCCTTCGACGACGCCGGTCGCCGGCGCGGCGGTCGTGGCCGGGGCGGCGGTGACGACGTCCGCAGCCGTCGCCGGGCCTCCGACGGTGGGTGTGACCGATGGATCCCGTCCGGTGCCCTCGGACACGATCGCCCCCGCCGTTCCCGACGCCGTGACCTCTGTCGCGGTGACGTCGGCGGGGGCGGCCGGCACCGGCACCACTGCGGCAACCGCAACGGCGGCCGCGGCGGTAGTGGTCGTTGCCGATGCGGTCGTACCCGCTGCCGGCGTGTCCGGAGCCACCGCATTCGGATCGCCGGTCGCCGTGTCCGGTACGGACCCGCCGTCGTCGGCGGCCTGCGTGTCGGCCCGGTCTGCGTCGTGCCTGCGGTCCGTGCGCCCGTTGCGAACCGAGCGGTCACGGTCGCCGTGGCGCCGGCCGACACGGTCATCGCTCTCGGGCCGGTGCGTCGTGCGGCCACCGTCGCGCGAATCGTCACGCACGTTGCCGGGGCCGTCGCCCTTCGGGTCCCGCGACCGCTCGTCGCTGCGGCCACGACGGACGCCCCGGCTTCGGTCGACGTCGCGGGCGACCCGTGCGAAGTCGTCGCCGTGGGTGGTCGTCGCCGGTGCAGCGTCGTAGCGACCCGAGGTTCCGGGAACGGGCAACGATGGAATCGAGATACTCACAGAAGGGCTCCGAGGGTTGTCGTGGAGAGGTTTCCGAGGTCGCCCGGGACGCCCGACACGGTGCCGACAGGCGTGGACGTGGCGGTCGAGTTGCCGAGGGCTCCGAGCGCGAGACGCGCCGCCAGGACCGATGCCGTTGCCGTGGGCGATCCACTGGTCGAGGCGGCCGCCGTGGCCGTCGGGGATGCCGCGAAGGTGGGTGGCTCCCCGCCGAGCGAGCCCATCACCTTGGCGACGTAGTTCCGTGTCTCGGCGATGGCCGGGATGCCGCCTGCACGGCTCACGGCGCCCGGACCGGCGTTGTAGGCGGCGAGTGCGAGCTCGACCGAACCGAAGCGGTCGAGTTGGGCCCTCAGGTACCGGGCGGCCCCGTCGATCGCCTGGGCGGGATCGTTCGGATCGATCCCGAGGCCGCGGGCCGTGGCCGGCATGAACTGCATCAGACCGGTCGCCCCCGCGCTGCTGACGCTGCGTGGATTGAAGTTCGACTCCTGTTTGGCCACCGCGGCCAGCAGACGCGGGTTGATGTCGTACCTGGCGCCGGCGTCATTGAAGAGGGTGGCGAATCGCGCCGATCCCGGCACGGCTCCGACTCCCCACGAGGAGTCCGAACCCGACATGGTCGGTACCGTCGTCGACGTGCCCGAACCGCTACCGGTGAGACGGAGCGAAGCGCCGAAGGCGTCACCTATACCGGAGGTGTCGCGCCCCGCCCCCGTCTTGTCGAGCACCTCGTCGAACGCGTCCACCGCGGTGCGGTCGGCCGTGGACTCGGCGGAGCGCACCGATGTCGTGGCCCTGGAGTGGGCGATCGATCCCAACGCCGCCGGATCGAAACGGGTCAGGATCCCGGTAAGACCGGGTGGGATCGGTGCGATCATCGTTCCGACTCCGAGCGGAACCGGGTCACCGCGATCTCGTCGGTGAGCAGTTGTGCGGCTCGGGTCGCTTCGGCCGTCCACGCCTCCCGATGACGCTCCTCCATCCTGTCGATCGCCCGCAGACTCTTCGCGGCCGCGATCCAATCGGTGCGACGCGAGGCGAGCGTGTCCAACGCGTTGGCCTCCGCGGTACGTGCAGCGAGCACCGCCTGACGGTGGCGGTCCAGGTTCTCGCGATCGGCGAGGAACTCGCTGCCGGTGCGCACACCGGGCGAGGGCAACGCGGCGCCGATGTCGGCCAGGCGGGCGTGGAGCTCCGCCGTGGCCCGATCGGCCTCGCGTTGGGCCTCCGCCGTCGCCTGCCGGGCGTTCTCCTCGGCGATCCGCCGGACCCGCTGTATGCCGCCGAGCGCGAAGCGGTAACGCTTCATATCGCCCTCCCGAACCTGTCGACGGCGGGCGCGGCCACCTCGACCTCGTCGTCGGAGGACGGGGTCGGAGTCGCGAGGAGGTCGGCCAGGCGACGCCACGCGTCTCCGGGTGGCGAGGGCTCGTCCATGCCCTGCCGGAGAAAGCCGTCGATGCGCTCCTTCAGCGCCACGGCGCGGTCGACCAGCCGGTTCGTGCCAGGTCTGTAGGCGCCGATCTCGATCAGGTCCTTCGCCTCCCGATACGCCGCCAACAGCGCCCGGAGGTCGCGTGTCATGTCCTGTTGTTCGGAGGTCGTCACGGCGTTTGCCACACGCGACACCGAGTCGAGCACGTCGATGGTGGGGAAGTGCCCGGCCGCGGCGAGCTTTCGCGACAGCGTGACGTGGCCGTCGAGGATGGACCGAGCGGTGTCACCGACCGGATCGTTCAAGTCGTCGCCCTCCACCAGCACCGTGTACAGGCCCGTGATCGCCCCGCGGTCCGATGCTCCGGCGCGCTCGAGCAGCTTGGGCAACAGGCCGAACATCGAAGGTGGGTAGCCACGCGTCGCGGGTACCTCGCCTGCGGCGAGGCCGATCTCCCGCTGCGCCATCGCGAAACGCGTGAGGCTGTCCATCATCAAGTTGACGTTGGCGCCGCCGTCGCGGAACCACTCGGCGATCCGCGTCGCGACGAACGCCGCCCGGAGTCGGACCAGGGCCGGCTGATCGGATGTGGCGACGACCACGACGGCGCGTGCCATGCCCTCGGGTCCGAGATCGTGCTCGATGAACTCCCGCACCTCGCGTCCACGTTCGCCGATCAGCGCCAGCACCGAGACGTCGGCGTCGGTTCCTCGGATGATCATCGAGAGCAACGACGACTTGCCGACCCCGGAGCCGGCGAAGATGCCCAGGCGCTGTCCGCGTCCGCAGGGGACCAACGTGTCGAGTGCCCTCACGCCAAGGTGCTGAGGTCGGCGGACCAGATCGCGTTGCAGCGGGTGCGGCGCGGTACCGTCGACCTCCACACGGTGGAGGTGATCCAGGGATGGTCCCGCGTCGATCGCCCGGCCCATCCCGTCGAGCACCCTTCCCAAGAGGTCCCGTCCCACCGGTACCCCTGGTGCCGCGGTGTCGATACGGACGGGCGTCCCGATGTGCAGGCCCCGCATCTCACCGAGCGGCATGCCGACCGGCCCCCGCTCGCCGAGTGCGACGATCTCGCCCAGCACCCCGGGGGAATCGCCGAGACGGACCATGTCGCCGATGCGTGCGGGGACACCCTCGATCTCGAAGGTGAGTCCGACGACCTTGACAACCCGGCCCTGCACCTCGGGTAGAGCGGCCTCCAGTGCCCTCTTCACGGCGGGTTGTTGCACCAGTGGCGTGTTCACGGCGCGGCCTGCGTGACGTCGAGGGAATGGAGCGGCTCGTGGAGGGAGCCCGTGACGGAGGGGTCGGGCCGATCGGGTACGTCGGAGCGGACGACCTCATAGGTGAGCAACTCGCTGCGGACTCGTTGGAGTGCCGACTCGATCTGCGCGCTCACCCGGGCCGGACCCACCTCGACGACACAGTCGCCGCGGGCGACGGTGGTGTCGGCGACGAGGGAGAGCTCGCGGGTGGGGGCCAGCTCGCCGGGCTCGCGGAGCACCCCGAGATCGTCGGGGTTCAGTCGGGCCACGACGTCACCACGGTCGGGCGCGAGCGCGAGGGCCCGGGAGAGCGCATCGCGTCCTGGGTCCTTCGCGAGTTCGAGTTCGCGACCGATCACCGCCTCGGCGACCGCCAGCGCGAGTTCGATCACCTCGTCCCCGATCGCCTGCATCGCCACTGCGTCGCGGGCCTCCAACTCGCCGATCGCACCGTGCAGGGCGGTGAGGGCAAAGCGAATGTCGGCCCGTCCCTCCGCCCGCCCGTCACGTACACCCTCGAGGTGGCCCATTTGGCGGCCGTGCTCGTAGCCCTCCTCCTCCGCGGCGCTGCGGATCTGCTCGATCCGGTCCGGCGCGCCGGTGCCCAGCACCCGCGGATGGCGGTGGACGAGCTGGTCGATGCTCGGAAAAGGGTCAGTCATCGAGGTCATCGGCACCTCGGTTGATCACGATCTCCCCGGAGTCCTCCAGCGCCCGGATGGTCCGCACGATGTCCGCACGCGACTCCTTGACGTCGGATCCTCGGATGTTGCGGAGGAGGTCGATCTCCTCGACGAGGTTCTCCGCGGCACGTGAGCTCATGTTGTTGAGCACCTTGTCGCGGACGACCTGGTCGGTCCCGCGGAGTGCGATCGCGAGCGGCCGGGTCTCCACCTGGCGCAACAGCAGCTGCACGGCGCGGTCATCGAGGCTCACGATGTCCTCGAACGTGAACAGCCGGGCGCGGACCTCGTCGGCCATCTCGGGGTCGAGCTCTTCGAGCTCGGCCAGCACCGCGCGTTCGGTGGCCTTGTCCGAGCGGGTCAGCATCGCGATCAGACCGTCGAGGCCCCCAACGCGGCCCTGTTCGCGTTCCGCCGCGATCGCATCCGCCCGTTGTTCGAGCCGGGCTTCGATCGCGTCGACCGCGTCCGGGTTGGATCGCTCCATCGTCGCGATTCGAATACCGAGGTCGCTGCGGAACTCCTCGTCGAAGCCCGCCAGGATTCGCGCGGCACGTTCCGGTGCCAGATGGGCGAGGACCACGGCGATCGTCTGGGGATGCTCCTCGTGGAGCATCCCCAACAGGGTGGGTACGTCGAAGGGTTGGAGGAAGGCGAAGCGGCGGGTGGCGTTGAGGCGATCGAGGACATCCGCGGCGCCCACCGAGCCCAGGCTCGTCTCCAGGAGCTGTTGCACGTATTCGCTCCCACCCCAGATCGTGCCGCGGTTCTCCGCTGCGGTACGGGCGAAGTCCGCGATCACCTCGTCCACCATCGGTGCGGTGAGTTGCTGCATCTGCTCGAGCTCGGCCGCGACGGCCGCGACCTGGTCGCGGTCGAGTTGGCGGATCATCCTGGCCGCCCGACCGGTGTCGAGGCTCATCAACAGCACCGCGACCTTGCGCGTGCCGGTCAGGCCGTCGACGGGTTCGCCGTCGAGTTCGAGTGACGAAGGGCCCGCCATGCTCACCGCGGTACCTCGCGACGGTCGCCAAGCCACGAACGCAGCAGTTGCGCGACCTCGTCGGGTTGGTTGTCGATCAGCTCCCCGAGCACTTCACGCCGTTCCGAGCCCGGGTCGACGTTGTCGGTGGGGTGTTGTGCGGAGGCGGCGGCCAATGCCTCCTCAAGGGAGGCCACCTCCTCCTCGGCCGACGTGGCGGTCGAGGTGTCGGCGGGTCGAGCCGCGGCCGTCGCGTCCTCGGTCGACCCGACGTGCTCGTCGGTGAGGTCGACCACCTCGGGCTCGCCCTTTCGGCGACGACCTCGAAGCACCGTCACCACGAGGCCGAGGAGCGCGAGTGCCATCACGCCGAGGGCGGCGAGGATCCACGGAGGGAGGGAGCGGGCAGCGGCGTTCTGCCGCTCGCGGAAGGCCAACTCGGACAGCTGTTGCTTGGTGGTGCTGTCCGGCTTCATCTCGAAGCGTGAGACGGCGACGGTGTCACCCCTCGATGGCGTGATGCCCGCGGCGGCGGACACCAAGTTCTGCAACTCGGGGAGCTCGGTCGCGCTCACGGCCTTGTCGTCCACGACCACCGCGACCGACAGTCGGCGGACGGCTCCCGGTGCCTTGTTGGTGGTCTCGACCACCTTGTTGACGGCGTTGTTGACCTGTTTCTCGTTGAGCTGATAGCCCGAACCCGAGCCGTTCGCGTCGGTGGCGTTGAGCGGTTGGCCGTCGGGGCCGAGGATCCCGCTGCCCGCGTTCGCGGCAGTGGTCCCGCTGTAGGTCTCGCTCTTGGTGGACTCGTTGACGGCGAGGGCCTCACCGGTCACGAGGGTGGAGGGCGGGGCGTAGGACTCCGAGACCGACTTGGTGGAGTCGAAGTCGAGATCGGCGGTGACGGTGGCCTTGGCCTTGCCGTCGCCGACGATCCGTCCGAGCATGTCCTCGATGGACGAGGCGAGTTGGCGTTCGAACGTCGCGAGCTGCTCGGCACCGTCGCCGCCGGGTGCCGCGTCGGTGCCGCCGGCGGGCGACGCGAGGAGCTTTCCGTGTGCATCTGCCACGGTGACGTCGCCGGGGGACAGTCCCTCCACCCCTCCGGCGACCAGATTGGTGATGGACCGGACCTGACGGTCCGACAGGGTGCGGCCACCGGTTTGCACCATCACCGATGCCGTGGCCTTCTGGGTGCTCAGGACGAAGGCGTCGCTCTTGGGGATCGCGAGGTGCACCGAGGCGGCGGACACACCGTCGATCGCCTCGATCGTCTTCTCCATTTCGCCCTCGAGAGCTCGCTGAAGCCCGATGCGTTGGGAGAACTCCGAGGAGGTGATGTCCTGGTTGTCGAGGATCGCGTAGCCGGTCTTGGCCGACGTATCCGCACCCGCGATGCTGATCCGAGCCTTGTACACCTGGTCCGACGGCACCTGGATGGTGCTGCCCCCGTCGGCGAGCTGGTAGGGGGTCCCGTCGGATTCGAGCTGCTTGGTGACCGCACCGGCGTCCTGGGCCGACACGTTGGTCATGAGCGGCGCCCACTGGGTCCGGTTGCCGAACATCGAGTAGCCCAACACGAGGGCGATCGTCACCGCGAACGCGATTCCCATCATCATCCGCGTCCGCGGTTCGAACGCGCCGCCGACCTCGCGGGCCTTGTCGCGCACGGCGTTGATACGGTCCTTCGCCCCGCCCGCCGGCGGAGCGCCGTCGATCATCGACATCAGATCTGCATCCTCAGGATCTCATTGAACGCCTCGACCGCCTTGTTCCTGACGGCGACCGCGAGCTGCATGTCGAGCTGGGTCTCGGTCGCGGAGATCATGTAGTCCTCGACGTTCTTCAAGTTCCCCGAGGCGGCGGCCTCGGCCAGGGAGTCGGTCTGGTTGACTTGTGCGTTGAGTGCGCCCAGGGCGTTGCTGAACACCGAGTCGAATGCCGCGCCGGACGCCGCGGTCGCGGTACCGACCGAGCTCGCTGCGCCGGCGGCGACCGGTGCGACCGGTGCGGTGGTGGGTTGGAGCGCGGCTGCGGCGACGGCGGAGAGTGCGGTCATGGTTGCTACTTCCCGATCTCGAGGGCGCGGGTGTAGGCATCGCGTGCCCGTTCGAACACGGTCACGTTGGCCTGATACGCGCGTTGCGCGATGAGCATGTTCGTCATCTGTTCGCCGAGGTCGACGTCGGGGTAGCGGACCATCCCCTGTGCGTCGGCGAGCGGATGGGTCGGGTCGTAGACGACCTTGCCGTTGGGGTCGCCGAGTGCCACACCGGCGAAGCTCGTGCCCCTCCCGATCGCACTGCCGTTACGGCCGGCGAGGGACCGGGCGATCACGTACTTCGACTGGAAGGCGTCCTCGCTGGTGCGCCGGACCGTGTTCACGTTGGCGACGTTGTCGGCCGTGGCGTCGAGCCATGCCTTGTACACGTCCATACCGGAGTAGGCGACGTCGAGGGATCCGAAGAGAGCGTTCATTGGTTCACCCGGTGATGACGGTGCGGAGCAGGTTGAACTTGTGGTTGGCCGCGGCGACAAGGAGTTGCTGACGCAGCGCGGTGTCCGTGAGGGTCACCAACTCCCGGTCGAGCTGCACGTTGTTGCCGTTCGGCAGTGACGCATCTGCAGTGGGGTTGACCGAGACGCGGGCGCTGAAGGGGCTTCCCCCCCTGATGGCCGAGGCGAGCGCGTCCTCGAACTGGACGGTACGGGCGGTGTATCCGGGCGTCTCGACGTTGGCGACCGCGTCCTCGGCCGCCGCGCGGCGCACGTTCAGACCGCGAAGGCCGGCCTGGATGCCGTCCAGGGTGACGTCGCCGATCAGCATCGGGGTCCTGCCACTGAGACGATGGCGCGGCACGTGCCGGTGGCACGGAGGCGGGTATTGCTCATCTGGCCGTCCTCAGGCGGTGTCGGTCGCCGTGTCCGTGGCGCTGAGGGGAGCGATCCGTGCTCTGGGGTCTCATCGGCGGCACCGGTCCGGCGATGACCCGTCCGGACCCGAATAGGCACTCCGACGGCGATTTGGTCCGAACGCCCTACGGCGAGGCACCCGTCGACGCCTCGTTCTCCCGGTCGCGTGGCGTACCGGGCGTGCTCAGGCGTCGCAGTCGAGCTGTTGGCTGCGGGGCGAGCGCGGGTGCCTCGCGCGACGTGAACCGCGATCGAGGCCGGGCGCGATGCCGTCACGGAGTGTCTCGATCTCGGCCGTGAGCTGTTGCAGGTGGGCGAGCACGGAGCGTGCCCGTCGAGCGAGTCGCGGCGGCACCGGGCCCTCGACGACGTCGCGATCGATCGCGGCGAGACGGTCGAGATCGTGCTCGGCGATCGCCCGCTCGAAAGATCCCAGGAGGGCCTCCCACCCGTCGCCCTCGTCGGTCGGGCACGGTGTCGTGGCCGGATCGGGTGATTGCCCGGCCCGGCCGCCCATCCCGGGAACGGTGCCCGACGCCATCGTGGCGGGCCCCGCCCAGGGGGCGCCGACCTCGAGGCCGAGCATGGTCAACGCGTGTACGGCGGAGGGCGCCTCGGACCGAGCGCGATCGGCGGGTCCGGTGCGGCGCGGCCGCGTCATCGGGTCGCGCCGACCCCGGAACGGTGGACGACCTCCGCAACGGTCCGCCCCGATGCATTGGAAGCCGACGCGTTGAAGGCGTCGCGCCACATCTCGAGGAGCGGTTCGACGAGCCGGCGGCAGTTCGTCACCGCCTGTCGGTCCTTGGTCATGTTCGCGCGTACCAGTTGGGCTCCGAGGTGTCGGTACAGCGTGCCGAGCTGCTCGGCACCGTCGAAGGAACTCCGCTGGAGGGCCCCGTCGACCCCGTCGACGATGGCCTGGGCGTGGAGCAGGTTGTGGTGGGCATCCTCGACTCGGCCGTCGGTCACGGCACGACCGGCCCGTTCGAGGTCGGTGAGCAGGCGCTCGAACAACGCGACGACGAGCGTGCCGCCCGCCATCCCGGCGGTGCCGTCGGTCTGGTAACGCGACGCCGCGGTGGCTCGACGACCGGACGGGATCGCGGAGGAGGTGGCCAGGTGTACGGCCGGCCTCGCCGGTGCGGTCGAGGCTCTGTCGAAGGTCCCGGCGTCGGTGTGGAGGGGCCGGGTCGGTCTTGAGAGGCCGCCTCGTGTGGCGGGAGGTTGCAGCATCGCGGGGGATCGGGTCCTTGCTTGGGGCTCGGAGGGTTTCGTCGTTCGCGTCAGTCGTCGTTGCTGAGGCCGCTGATCTGGGAGGAGAGCCAACTGCTCTGTCCCTTGAGGGTGCTGAGCATGGTCTCCATCGCCGCGAACTGGGTCTTCAACCTCGCCTCGCGCAATGTCAGCCGTTGCTCGTAGCCGGCGATCGAGTCGGAGAGCATGTCGATCCTGCTCTGCCGGCCGGCTTCGGCGGTGACCAGGGTCCCGTCGACGATGTCGGTGGCCGTCTTCACCGCGCTGGAGAGCCGTTGGGCGAGTCCGGGCGCGTAGTCGACCGAGCCCACCGAGCCGGTGGTGTCGGTGGTGACCGTGACCGACAGTCCGCCGAGGCTTCCGTCGGTGGAGGGCACCGACAGCGTGCGTCCGGTTCCCGTCGCGGCGACTCCGCCGATGGTCCCCGCGATGTTGGTGCCCTGCACCGTGGAGTAGCTCCCCGTGTCCCAGTCCACCGAGTAGTTGCCGGCGGTGCCGTACGCGTCCGAGCTCACCTCGATGCCGCCGCCGCCGAGTGTGGCGCTCAGTCCGGCACCGGCGGAGTCGAAGGCCGACTGGAGCCCGGCTGCGACGTCCGCCTGGGTTTGTCCGATGGTTGCCGTGTAGACGATCTCGGTGCCGTTGGGGAGCTTGAAGCGGATCGTGGCCGGCTGGGTGATCACCGCGACCCCGACCATGCCGACGGTCTGGGCCTTTGCCGCGGCCTGGGTGACGATCACCTCACGTTCGCCGCCCTGGGCACGGTCGCCGGCGGAGACGAACTGCACCGAGCCGGTGGTGGTGGCGCCCTGGACGAACAGCCGCTGCACCGCCGTGGGGTCGGCCGCGTAGGCGGAGAGGAACTTGTCGCGGTCGAAGGTGACGTTGCCGCTGCGGTCCAGGCTCACCCCGGCGAGCCCCGGCGACCCGAGCGCGGATTGCGACACGGCGTCGCTCACCGCGCGTTGGAGTGCCAGCGCCGCCCGCGACGCGACCTGGTCGCCGGCCAACGACGCGGCCGCGTTGGTCTTGGGGTCGTAGGAGGTGCGGCCCTTGATCTCGACGATGGCGGCGTTCACCGAGTCGACGAGCGACTTGACCTTGTCGGCGATCGCGCCCGCGTTGTCGCCGACCGTGGCGGTGACGACCTCAGACGACGCCTGTTTGACGGTGATCGTGACGCCGTTGACGATGTTCGCGAAGGAGTTCGTCGCCGACGTGACCGCATAGCTGCCGGCTCCGGTGCCGAGCGTGATCTGCGCATCCTCACCTTGGGTGGACACCGCGGTCGCGACCGCGCGTCGATCCCCGAGATCGTGAACGCGGCCGCTGCTCCGGACTTGGTGGCCGTGAGCTGAAGGCGGACTCCGACCCGGTGTTGACCACCGTCGCGGACGTCGAGCCCCGCCGAGTTGACGGCGGCTGCGACGTCGGCGACCGAACCGGTCCCTGCAGCGAGCACCGTGTCGGTGCCGCCGATCGTCAGGGTCACCGACCCCGACGACGCGCGATCGTGGTGTCGGCGTCGGCGACGTCGGTCGCGGTGACGACGCCGTGGGTCGTGGCCAGTCGGTCGACGGTGAACTGGAGCGTGGCCGTGTCGGCCCCGTCCGCTGCGGCCACCGTCGCGAGCGTGCTGTTGGAGGAGGTGGCGGTGCGGCTCAGCCAGCCCGACGGGCGGGCGAGGGTTGCCGAGAAGGTCGAGATGGCGGAGATCTTGGAGCGGATGGACTCGTAGGCGTCGATGTCGGCCTGCGCCTTGGTCTTCTGCGCGGTGAGGAGATCGACCGGTGCCCGTTCGATCTTCATCAGTTGGTCGATGATCGACGTGGTGTCGAGGCCGCTGATCAGTCCGTCGATGGCCATGGTGGTGAACTCCTAGAGGTGCGCCGATCGGACGCGGATCCTTCCCTGGATTCGGTCGGGGCGGGGTCGACCTAGGTCGACCCCCGCCCGTCCCGGGTGGTGGTGGTCTCCCCGTGGGGAGGGCCGGTCAGCGGAGCAGCGCGAGGATGCTGTTCGGAAGCTGGTTGGCCTGGCCCAACATGGCCGTGCCGGCCTGCATGAGGACCTGCTGACGGGTGTAGTTCGTCATCTCCAGGGCCATGTCGGTGTCGCGGATGCGGGACTCCGACGCCGAGAGGTTCTCGGTCGCAACCTGCAGGTTGTTGATGGTGTGCTCGAAGCGGTTCTGCACCGCACCGATGTCGCCACGGGTGCTCGACACGCTCGCGATCGCCGAGTCGACCAGGCTGATCGCTGCGGCCGCGTTGTTGACGAGGTCGAGGGAGTTCACGCCCAGGCCGGCGGCGCTCACATCGGCGAGGCTCACCGAGATGGTGTCGCCCTGGTTCGCGCCGACCTGGAAGGTCGCCGCGGTGCCGCTGGCGGCCGTCGGGGTGCCGAGCTGGAGCGTGGTGCCCAACAGGGTGCCCGTGCCGTCGGCCAGGGTGAACGTGTCGCCCGAGGCGAGCTGGTCGCTCACCGTGATGGAGAAGCCGGCCCCGACGGTCTTGGCGCTGACCGTCACCGCGTTCGCATCCTCCTCGGTGTAGATGCCGGTGGCAGCGGTGATCGCGGCGCGCAGCGACGCCTGCATCGCAGCGGCGAGCTGGGTGCCGGTGTAGGTGCCGGCCACGATCGTGGCCGAGACGGAGCCCGCTCCGTCGATGTTCATGTCGATGACGGCGTCGGCGCCGAGGGTGACGCTGGAGTTGGAGCTGAAGCCGGAGGCTTGTGCGGCGGTCGCGCCGAAGGTGCCGTTGAGCAGGGCCTGCTGGCCGAACTTGGTGGCACCGGAGATACGGGTGATCTCGGCGGACAGCGCGTCGACCTCGGCCTGGGTGGCGTTGCGGGCGGTGGTGTCGTTGGTCGCCGTGTTCGACGCCTGGACGGCGAGGTCGCGCATGCGGTTGAGGATCGAGTGCACCTCGTTGAGCGCACCTTCCGCCGTCTGCAGGACCGAGATGCCGTCCTGTGAGTTGCGGGTCGCCTGCTGGAGGCCCGACACCTGGGCGCGGAGGCCCTGGCTGATCACGAGGCCGCTCGCGTCGTCCGCGGCGCGGTTGATGCGATAACCGGACGACAGCTTCTCGAGCGACTTGCTCATGGCCGTGTTGGTCATCGTGAGGTTGCGCCAGGAGTTGAACGCCTCGATGTTGTGGTTGATACGCATGTGAGTGAATCCTCCGTGATCCAATCAGTGGTTGATGTGCGCACCCGTCCTGGGTGCAGCCCTCCTGGCCGCACGCTGCGGATGGGTGGACGGGGTGGTTATCGACGGATGGGTCACGTCCTTGAGGGATTGCGCGGCGACTGCGTCGTATCGCCACGGCCGATGGGCCGCCGGGCCCAACGCCCATGTGTTATCCGGATCGTTCAACGTCTTCGGGACGCGAACACTCCCGCAATGCCTCAAGGACCCATCGAGGGGGTCGATCACTGGAGCCATGACCACCACTGCGTCCCTGGACGACCTGCTGTCCGAGCTGTCCCAGGCACTGTGGAAGCAGCGGGCCCTCATCGACCTCCTGCAGTACCGCCTCGAGGTCCAACAACTGGTGTTCGCGTCGGGAAACCAGAACCGTGTGCAGGTGGCCGTCACCGAGGTCGAGCAGGCGATGGACGGGATCCGTCGGGGTGAACGCGAACGCGACGCCGTCGTGCGGCGCTGTGCGAACGGCCTGGGCCTTGCACCCACGGCGTCGCTCGCCGAGCTCCGGGCAGCGGTCGACCCGCCGTGGGCGGAGATCTTGAGCGACCACCAGGAGGCGCTCCTCGCACAGGTTCGGGCCACCGAGGAGCTGGCCGCGCTCAATCGGGAGGCGGCACAACGCGGAGCGGCCGACCGTCGGGCCCTGCTCGACGCGATCTCCGACCAACCCCGGGCCGTGTCGGGCTACGGGCCCGTGCCGGGCGGGCGACGC
Organism: Microthrixaceae bacterium; assembly: GCA_041394325.1. Lineage (GTDB taxonomy): Bacteria > Actinomycetota > Acidimicrobiia > Acidimicrobiales > Microtrichaceae > JAWKIJ01. Next base: position 595,978 of record JAWKIJ010000001.1, on the reverse strand, counting down.
AACGTCACCCCCGCGATGATCGACCGGGAGGTCTGACATGAGCAGCTTCGGCGGCCTGAACACCGCGCTCAGCGGGCTCCTTGCACACCGGCGTGCGATCGACGCGATCGGCAACAACATCGCCAACGTCAACACCCCCGGCTTCACCCGGCGGACCGTCACCTTGAAGCCGAGTGTCGGGGCGATCGTGCCGTCGCGCTTCAACCTCAACAGCGATGGCAACAGCTACGGGGTGGAGGTCGGCTCCATCGACCGTGTCCGTGACGCGTTCCTCGACGCAAAGGCTCGGACCGAGATGGGCAACAAGGCATCGACCGCTGGTGCCGCCCGGGTCCTCGGCAACATCGAAGCGCTCTTCCCCGAGCCCTCCGACACCGGGCTCGGCTCGCAGTTGGCGGACCTGTGGAACGCGTTCGACACCGCGGCGAACAACCCGGCCGATACCGCGCAACGCAGCATCGTGCTCGTCCAGGCCCAAGGGGTTGCCGCACGGTTCGCCAAGTCCGCGACCGACCTGGCGGACGTCCACGACAACCTGGCGAACGAGGCGGCGGCGACGGTCGTCGACATCAACACCACCGCCGACCAGATCGCGAAGCTCAACAGCCAGATCCGCCTCGCCGTCACCGGTGGGGCCGAGTGGAGCGCGTTGGCCGACCAGCGTGACGCGCTGGTCGACAAGCTCACCGGCCTGACGGGGGCGACCGTGAGAGACGGCGAGTTCGGCCAGGTCAACGTCGTGGTCGGCAACATCGGCCTCGTCACGGGCGAGAAGGCCGAGCACCTCGTGCTCGACTCCTCGGCACCGCTCCCCCCGCCCTACACCGGGATGCCGTTCACCCAGACGACCCTGAGATGGGAGCGTGGGGGGTATGCGGTCGCGGACTTCGGTGGCTCGTTGAGCGCGACCCTCACGGGTCTGAACGACACCGTCCCGCGGTATCTCGCCCAACTCAACGGGCTCGCCGCATCGGTGGTCAACAGTGTCAACACGCTGCACCGCACCGGTCAGGGTGGCGATCCCGTGAACGACGTCAATCTCGACTTCTTCGACCCGGCCGGGGTGACCGCCCAGACGATGGCGTTGTCGACCCAGGTCGACGGGCAGCCGAATCGGATCGCCCTTGGTGCGGTCGGTAGCGGCGGCCTCGACGGCAGCGTCGGGCATCAACTCGGGGCGATCGCCAACAGTTCGACCGGACCCGATGCCGCGTATCGCTCGATGCTGGCCAACCTCGGCATCGAGACCGACGCCGCGAACCAACGTGCGACCATGCAGGCACAGGTCGCGACCGACGCGGCGTCCCAGCGGGCCGCCGTGAGCGGGGTCAATCTCGACGAGGAGATGACCAACCTGGTGTTGAGCCAGCACGCATACGAGGCGTCCGCCCGCCTGATGACCTCGATCGACGAGATGCTCGACACGCTCATCAACCGGACCGGCCTCGTCGGCCGCGCCTGAGTCCGGTTCGACCGCAGCCGCGCACGCGACCCCACGACCTCGAGCACCAAGGACGGACATGATCACCCGAGTTGCCACCAACGCCGGCGCCTTCGCCATGCTGGGGAACCTGCAACGGAACGACATCGCGTTGTACAAGGCGCAGGAACAGATCTCCTCGGGCCGACGCATCAACCGGCTCAGCGACGCACCCGCCGACGCGGTCAACGCCCTGTCCCAGCGCGCGCAGCTACGCCGTCTCGAGCAGTACGGACGCAACGCGGACGAGGCGCAACGTTGGTTGAGCGGCACCGACAGCGCACTGATGTCGGTGCAGGACCAACTGACGTCGGCCAGATCGCTGTTGGTCACCGCCAACAGCGGTGTGCACACCCCCGAGAGCCGGGCGTCGATCGCAGCGGACCTCCGGGGAATCCGCGAAGCCATGCTCCAGACGGCCAACATCTCCAGCAACGGTCATCCGCTGTTCGCGGGCACCAAGGTGGTCACGGCCGCCTACGACGGCACTGGCGCGTACCAGGGTGACGAGGGCGTGGTCGCGGTGCCGGTCGGTCCGTCGGTCACGATCACCGCCAACGTGTCGGGTACCGCGGTGTTCGGCACGGCATCCACGGTCCCGGCCGTGCCCGGCGACGTGTTCCAGGTACTGGAGTCGATCGCCACCGCCATCGAGAACGGCGACACCACCGCGATGTCGGCGGGCCTCGGCCAAATCGACGACGCCTCCAAACGCGTCTCCCAGGCGCAGGTTCTCGTCGGGTCGAGAGGTAAGCAGATCGAGGGGCTCGTCAACGACATGGGCCAGCAACAGGTCGCGTTGAAGGCCGGTATCTCCAAGAAGGAGGATGCCGACATCGCCGAGTCGGTGATCGGGTTGAAGACCCAGGAGGCCGCGTACCAGGCGGCGCTGCAGGCGCTCAGCCAGGTGATCCGTCCCACGCTGATGGACTTCCTCCGCTGATCGGATCCTCCTTGATCCCCGGCCACCCCTGCCGATAGGCCCATCGTCGGCCCGCGCCGACGGTGAGTCGCGTGCAGATCCTCTTCGACCCCTACTACCTCGTCGCGTTCCTGTTCGGGACGGTCCGGTGCGCCGCCTGGCTCGTGATCACGCCGCCGTTCCAAGGAGCAGTACCGGCGCGGGTGCGTGGTGGTCTCGCGGTCGCGCTGGGCCTCGCCATGGCCCCCCGACTGAAGCAGCAGGGGATCGGCGACCTCGGGAGTTGGAGTCTGATCCTCGGTGTCTTCCACCAGGCGCTGATCGGCCTCTCCCTCGGCCTGCTGGTATTCGTCCTGTTCCAGGCGTTCGCCGGCGCCGGCGCCATGATCGACTACTTCGCCGGCCTCACCGCGGGCAACATCTATGACCCGTTGTCCGCATCGGCGAACGGTCCGGTCAGCAGGTTGTACCAACTGATCGGTACCACCGTGATCTTCCTGACGAACGGTCACCTGGTGATCCTCGGAGGGTTGTCCCGCTCGTTCGATCTCAGCTTCGCGAACGGTTTCCACATCGACCGGCTCGGGGTGTTGCTCACGCGTGACGTGCTGACCTACCTCACCGCCGCGTTGCAGATCGCCGCCCCGATACTCGCCGCGCTGTTCGTCACCGAGCTGCTGTTGGGTCTCGCGACCCGTGCGGCGCCGAAGCTCAACATCATGATCCTCGGCTTCGGGGTCAAGAGCCTCGTGACCTTCATGTTGCTCGGTGCCGCGCTACCCCTCGTCGCCTACGTGTCGATCTCGCTGGTGCGAAACGCCATGGACTCCATGGCCGCCCTGCTCGCCGGAGGGTAGGGACGATGGGCGGCGACCGAGGAGGTGAGACCGGTTGAGCGCGGGTGACAAGCACTCCAAGACCGAGGCACCGACCCCGAAGCGCAAGCGGGATGCGCGCAAGGAGGGTCAGGTCGTCCGGTCGGAGGATCTGGTGACCTGGACGTCGGTGCTGGTCGCCACCTCCGCGATGCCGATGCTCGTCGGGCGGACCTCCGAGGTCGTCCGCACCGGCTTGCGGATGACCTTCCTCCTGGCCAGGGAGCCCGACGAGCGCCTGCTCACCACCATGGTGGGCCGGACGTTCACCGCCGCGTTCGGTGCGATGCTGCCCGTCGTCTTGATCATGTTCGCGATCGCGGTCGCGGGGAACGTGGCACAGGTGGGTCTGCTGCTCACCGGCAAGCCCTTGAAGCCGAAGGTCTCGCGGCTCAACCCACTCCAGGGCCTGAAGCGGATGTTCTCGGTGCAGAGCCTGTGGCAGACCGCCAGTGCGGCGATGAAGCTCGCCATCATCGCGGCGGTCGCGGCGACGATGGTCCGCGGCGCGGCGGCCGAGGTGGTATCGGCGCCCATGCGCTCGGCCGCCGAGTCGGTGAAGGCCACGGGCGTCCTCGCGTTGTCGCTCGTGCGGGCGGTCGCGGCGGCGGCACTGGTCGTCGGGATCGCGGACTACGCGTTCCAGCGTCGAAAGCACGCACGGGAGCTGCGGATGACCAAGCAGGAGATTCGACAGGAGATGCGCGAGTCCGACGGCGATCCACACGTGAAGAGCCGTCAACGCCAGATCCGAGCGGCGATGTCGAGGAACCGGATGCTCGCCGGCATCGCGTCCGCGGACGTGGTCATCACCAATCCGACCCGACTGGCCGTTGCCATCCGATACGAACGCGGACGCGGTGCCCCCACCGTGCTCGCCAGGGGTGCGGATGCGCTCGCAGCCCGGATCCGACAGGAGGCCGGCCGCCACAACGTTCCCCTCGTCGAGGCGGTACCGCTCGCTCGGGCCCTGTACGCGCTGTGCCGCGTGGGAGAGGAGATCCCGCCCGAGCTCTACCAGGGCGTCGCGACCGTCCTCGCGTTCCTCCACCACCTGAGCGCCGCGCGTCGCTCGTTCGGGGGGACCATCGACCTCGACGTACCCGATACCTGGACACCCGACGATCGGGTCCTGCGGCGAATCCCCCCGGCCCAACGTCGTCGTGCCGAGCGCAGCGGACGCATGGATGCCGCCGATCCGGCAGCGGGCGCATCCGAGGCGGTGCCGGGCAGGCGTTGAAGGGCGATGACTGGGCCGATGGGCCCATGCTCGCGTCGTACCGGTCCGACGGGCTCAATTCGTCGAGTCGGAGGCCGACGGGAGAGCGACCGCTCAGGACGGGCGCGTCGCCTCGGGCATGGACGCCTCCGTCGTCGGCGGTTCGAGCGCCCCGGGCGTTCGTTCCCTGGAGTCGTTGTTGAAGACCAAGAAGCTCGGCGCAACGCTGTTCCCGCTCGCGGTCGTCGCGGTGGTGGCCCTCATGGTCATCCCGATCCCGACCGTCGTCTTGGACGTGCTGTTGGCGTGCAACCTCGGGGTCGCGATCCTGATGTTGCTCGCGGCGCTCAACGTCTCCAAGGCGCTGGACCTTGCGTCGTTCCCCTCGCTCCTGTTGATCGCGACGCTCGCGCGCCTCTCGCTCAACGTGAGCACGTCCCGTTTGATCCTCTCCCAGGGCGACGCCGGTGAGGTCATCAAGGCGTTCGGCTCGTTCGTCATCGGTGGCTCGCTGGTCGTCGGCCTCGTCGTGTTCTTCATCCTGGTGGTCATCCAGTTCGTGGTGATCACCAACGGCGCAACCCGTGTCGCGGAGGTGGCAGCGCGGTTCACCCTTGACGCGATGCCGGGTAAGCAGATGGCGATCGACGCCGATCTCAACGCCGGCATCATCGACGAGGAGGAGGCCCGCAAGCGCCGAGAGGAGGTCACTGCCGAGGCCGACTTCTACGGTGCGATGGACGGTGCGTCGAAGTTCGTGAAAGGCGACGCGATCGCCGCGGTCATCATCACCGCGGTCAACCTCATCGGCGGACTGCTGATCGGAGTGGTCCAGCGCGGCCAGAACATCGGCGACGCCGTCAACACGTACTCCCTGCTCACCGTCGGCGACGGCCTCATCAGCCAGATCCCGGCCCTGCTCGTGTCGATCTCGTCGGGGCTCATCATCACCCGAGCGGCCAGTGCCAACGACCTCGGCTCCGACGTCACCCGCCAGTTCGCACGTCAGCACCGTGCGCTCCGCACCGGTGGACTCGCCATGATGGTCTTCGCGATCGCCCCCGGCATCCCCAAGCTGCCCTTCCTCATGGTGGGCGGTGCCGCTTATCTGGTGGGCCGACGCCTGGCCGCTGCCGAGGCGGCGATGGCGGCGGCACCGCCGGTGATCGAGATGACGCCGGTGGACGAGTCGGACGACCTGGCCCGAGTGCTGCGCAACGAGCCGCTCAGCCTCGAGCTCGCGGTCGACCTGGTGGACCTCGTCGATCCCGCCGCGCACGGGGACCTGCTGGACCGCGTCCAGGCGTTGCGGCGGCGGATCGTCGAGGAGCTCGGCATCGTCATCCCGCCGGTGCGGACCCGCGACAACGTGGAGTTGCCGCTCGGGAGCTACCTCGTGCGGATCCATGGCGTGGAGGCCGGATCGGGCCAGGCGCCGGCGGGCAGGTTCCTGGTGATCGCGGACGACCTGTCGGTGTATCCGGGCCAGGAGGTCTTCGAACCCGTCTTCGGCCTTCCCGCCAAGTGGGTGGGCGCCGAGCATCGTGCCGCCGCCGAGGCGTCGGGTGCGACGGTCGTCGACCGGGCGTCGGTGGTCACGACGCACCTCGCCGAGATCGCTCGCGAGCACGCGGCGGAGTTGCTGAGCCGCCAGGACGTCAAGGCTCTCGTCGACCTCGTCAAGGAGCACGACCCCGCCGTGGTCGAAGACCTCCTGAGCTGTGGGATCAGCCTCGCCGAGGTGCAACAGGTGCTGCATCAATTGCTCGCGGAGCAGGTGCCGATCAGGGATCTGAGCCGCATCCTCGAAGTCATCTCCGAACGCTCCCGGGTCACCCGGGACCTCGAGATCATCACGGAGGCTGTACGGCGTTCCCTGGGACCGACCATCTGCGCCTCGCGATCGCGCGACGGTCGCCTCGCCGTGATCACCCTCGACCCGATGATCGAACAGGGTCTGCTCGGCTCGGTGCAGCACGCCGAGAACGGATCGTTCATGGCCATCGAACCCGACGTCGCGCAGCGGGTCGGAGGGGCGCTCGGCACCATGCTCCGTCAGGCGGAGCACCAGGGGTACGAACCGGCTCTGGTGTGTGCACCCGCGCTGCGCCCGGCGATGCGCAGCTTCGCCTCCCGCGTGGTTCCGCGAATGCCGGTGCTGTCCTATGACGAGCTGAGCGATCACCTCGTGATCGACGATCTCGGAGCGGTGACCCTTGACCATGCATGACGGTCCGGTCGCGGTGGCCCACGACGACGCCTCCGAACGATTCCCCCCCGGTGGCCCGGGGCGTGCCGAGAGCCGGCCACGGACCCTCCGCTACGAGGGTTTCCCGTTGGAGACGGTGCTCGAACGGGTCCAACGCGACCACGGGGCCGACGTGACCATCATCGCCGCGGAGCGGGTTCGCAAGGGTGGCCTGTGGGGCTTCTTCCAACAGGAGGTGTTCCAGGTCACGGTGACCACCACTCCGAACCGTCACCGACCCTCGGTGGTCGTGGAGTACGACGATCGGTTGCTCGACGGCCTCGACCCCGACGACGTCGAGGGCGCACTGGCGCTCGATATCGGGCCGGCCGCGGGGGACGAGGAGATCTGGAGGCTGATGTCGGAGGTCGCCGCGCGGGCACCGGATCCGCACGAGGCGTGGTCCCCGGGGAGTCGGACCGGCGGCGACCCCGAACCGGCGGGCGACGGCGCCTCGGTGCCCGTACCCGAAGCCGGGTCCGACCGGGACTCGTCGGACCCGGTGTCGGCCATCGGGGAGCCGACACCGCCGACACGGGTCGTCGGGATGGGGGTACCGCCCGTTGCGACGCCCGCTTCGCTCGGAGCGTTCCTCGAACGGTCCCCCGAGATGCCGACCGGGCTGGCGGCGACGCTGCTCGGTTCGACCGCATCGAGCGCGTCGGGTGTCGCTTCGTCGGGCGCCCCCACATTCGAACCGAGCCCCAGGCCGTCGCAACTCGCGGCGATGGCCCTCCCGATGGACATCGGCGATCCCGCGCCGATCACCGTCGGCGACGACACCGGAGTCGCTTCGCGCCGCCCCCCGACTCCGACTCGGGAGCGGAAGGCGTCGGCCGCCGATCTGGACCTCCCCGAGCGGGGGGTGGTGGCGATCGTCGGCGACGACGTGGCGGCCTCGACGGTGGTGCATCGACTGCTCCGGCGGGGTTGCATCCGTCCGGAGGACGTCGTGGCGTGCGCCGCTTCGGCGCCGGCCGAACGCGAGCGGGTCCTCGTCGAGCTCCATCGGCGTGCCGATGCCGCGCACCGCGGGGCCGCGTCGAGGGTGGTGATCGCCGTCGAACTGACCACCGGTCGATCGGGACACGAGTGGGTGCGGTCGGTGCTCGGCGTCGTCTCGCCCACCCAGACCCGTTTCGCCGGCACCGCGGACGCGTTGCTCGGGCCTCAACGGATGAGCATCGCGGCGATCGGTACGGTCGACACCGTCGATCTGCTCGACGCACCCGTCGGTGCCGGTCCCGACACCTACGAGCACCTGCGCGTTCCCATCTCCACCGTCGACGGGCGTGTCGCCGATGAGGAGGGGTGGCGGTTGGCCGGCGTCGGGCAACCGATCGATTCCGAGCCGTACGCGACCGCTGCCGATCCCATCCCGCCGGGTTCCGACCCATCGGATCCCGCCCCATCGGGCCCGTTCTTCGTCGATGCGGGCTCCGCTCCGATCGCGCGGGTCGGCCCCGAAGCGCACGGTCCCGACGTCGGCGACGGCGACACGATCGACGCGTCGGCCCCCAGGCTCCCCAATCCCTTCGCACGACCAGAACGGTGGATCACATGACGGCCCTGATCGAGACCTCCCGCTTCGGTGACCTCGAGTTCGAAGAGCACGAGACGATTCGCTTCCCCGACGGGTTGCTGGGCTTCGAGGACGAGCACTCATTCGTCGTGGTACCGGCCGGCGAGGATGGTGTGTACTCCTGGCTCCAGTCGACCGCGACGCCCGAGGTGGCGTTCCTTGTCACCACCCCCCAGGTCTTCTTCCCCGACTACGCGCCCGAGGTTCCCGACGACACGGTCGCGGACCTGTCGCTCGGGGACGGCACGGCCGCCGTTCTGCTCTCGATCGTGACGGTCGGCGAGCGGTCGGTGTCGGCCAACCTGCTCGGTCCTCTGGTGCTGAACACCGCCACCCGAACCGCCCGCCAGGTGGTGCTGAGCGACGGGTCCTTTTCGACGCGCCATCCCCTCTGCTGAGTCCGGATCCCCGCGCCGGCCTCGTCGGCGGCGACGCCGTCGGCGGCGAACGATACAGTCGTCGCCGTGCTGGTCCTGTCCCGCAAGAGCGGTGAGTCCATCGTCATCAACGGCAACATCACCGTGACGGTGGTGGAGATCCGCGGCGACCACGTCCGTCTGGGCATCGACGCTCCGAGGGAGATCACCATCCACCGTGAGGAGATCCACGCCGAGATGGCGGGCGCCAACCGCGAGGCGGCAGGGAGTTCCCCGGTCGATGTGGGGCGCCTCCCGCGTCCCGACGCCAAGGCCGAGGCCTCCCGACCCGAGGAGTGACGGCCGGGTGGTCCCGGCGCTTGGCGAGGTCGTTCAGTCGAAGACGACGGTCCGGTTCGCGTAGGCGATCACCCTGCGTTCGACGTGCAGCCGCACGGCTCGGGCCAACACCACCCGTTCGAGGTCACGACCGGCTCGAATCAATCGCTCCGGTTCGTCGCGATGGCTCACCGCGGTGACCTCCTGGCAGATGATCGGTCCCTGGTCCAGGTCGGCCGTCGCGTAGTGAGCCGTCGCGCCGACCAGTTTGACTCCGCGCTCGAAGGCCTGGTGATAAGGATTCGCGCCGGCGAACGCGGGGAGGAACGAGTGGTGGATGTTGACGATGCGATGCTCGAACGCGTCGACCACGAATCCGGGCAGGATCTGCATGTACCGGGCCAGCACGACCAGGTCGACGTCGGCCTGGCCCAGCGCGGCGAGCAGGCGGGCCGGTTGTGCGTCGCGGTCGTCGGGATCGACGGGTAGGTGCACGAACGTCACCCCGAAACGCTCGGCGGTCTCACGGTGGTCTTCGTGGTTGGAGACGACCAGCGCGACGTCGACCGCCAACTCTCCGAGCCGGACCCTGCCGAGTAGATCGAGAAGGCAATGGCCCTCCTTCGAGACAAGGATGGCGATCCGCATCCGCTCGTCGTCGTGACGAAGGGTCCACGACATGTCCAGGGTTGCCGACAGGTCGCCGAGCGCACGGTCGAATGCGGGCGCGGGCACCGGTTCGGGAAACTCGAACTCGATCCGCTGGACGAACAGGCCGTGGGTGCGATCAAGGTGTTGGTCGGCGTGGATGATGTTGCCGCCGTGCCCCGCGATCAGGCCGGCGGTCGCGGCGACGAGGCCGGTTCGATCCGGGCAGGTCAACAGCAGCACCGGCACGTAGGGAGCGTACCGGTGCTCCCCGGAACGACACCCGGAGCGATGACCGGCGTACTCCGTCGAGTCGAGCACAATGGACGACCCCCATGACGTCGACCTCCATCCGCCTCCGTCCGTGGCAGAAGACGGCGCTCGAACGCTTCGAGGAACGGGCCGGTCCCGACTTCCTCGCCGTCGCGACGCCAGGTGCGGGCAAGACCACCTTCGCGTTGACGGCGGCCGCCCGGGAACTGGCATCGGGTCGGTGTGCACGGTTGGTGGTGGTCGCCCCGACCCAGCACCTCAAGCACCAGTGGACCGACGCCGCGTGCCGATTCGGTGTGCACCTCGATCCCGACTGGTCCGCCCGCGACGGAGCGCTTCCGGCCGACATGCACGGCATCGTCACGACCTACCAGCAGGTGGCCACGAGTGCCGAGGCCCTCTCCCGCCTTTCCTCGGGAAGCTTCGTCGTGCTGGACGAGGTCCACCACGCCGGCGACGATCGCACCTGGGGATCGAGCGTGTTGGTCGCGTTCGCATCGGCACGCCGTCGACTGTCGTTGTCCGGCACGCCGTTCCGCTCCGACAGCTCGGCGATCCCCTTCGTCGACTATCACCTCGACACCGCCCGTGCCGACTTCGAGTACGGGTACGGTGACGCACTCCGCGACGGCCGGGTCGTGCGGCCGGTGTTCTTCCCGGCGCTCGGCGGCGACATGGAGTGGATCGCCCCCGACGGGAGCGAGCAGGCCGCCGGATTCGACGACGCACTCGACACGGTCCGCGCCAACCAGCGGCTCCGGACCGCGTTGTCCGCGGACGGGGCGTGGCTGCCGCGGATCCTGACCGACGCCCACGCCCGTCTGCTGGCCATTCGTCGGCGGCACGCCGACGCAGGTGGCCTCGTCATCGCGACCGACCAGGACCACGCTCGTTCGATCGCGACGATCATGCGGCGGCGGCTCGGGGTCGTCCCGGTGGTGGCAACCTCCGACGACCCGACGGCGTCGGGCCGGATCGCCGCGTTCGCGGCCGGCTCGGCGCCCTGGATCGTCGCCGTGCGGATGGTCTCGGAGGGGGTCGACATCCCCAGGCTTCGAGTCGGCGTGTTCGCCACGACGACGACGACCGAGTTGTTCTTCCGTCAGGCGGTCGGCCGGCTCGTCCGTTGGACACCCGGTGTCCGTTCCCAGCGTGCCTACCTCTTCATACCCGACGACGCCCGGTTGCGTCGTTGGGCGGGAGGCATCGCCGAGCAACGGCGGCACCAACGTCGTCGCCCCGACGGGGATGATGGGGACGTCGTCGGCACACAGGGCGATACCGGGCCACCCGACGCCGAGGAGGCTGCGCGCGAGCAGCTGTCCCTGTTCAGCGCGATCTCCGCGGTAGCGACGGAGGAGGCCACCGTGGTCGCGCTGTACGACGACTGGGACGACCTCGACGAGGAGGACGAGCCGGCCGGCCTGGAGGTCCACGTCGTGGTGCCCCCACCGCCTGGTCTGGCCTCCTCGGGCGACGCCGTCGCGACGACGCGACGACAGCACAAACGCCAGCTCCGCCAGCAGAACGCGGAGGCGGTCGCGGACCTCGTACGCTTCACCGCCCGCGACCATCGATCGGTCAACGCGGAACTCAACCGCCGGGTGGGTCTGGTTCGGATCTCCGAGGCCACCGTGGAGCAACTCGAACGGCGGTTGGAGGCGGCGAACCGCTGGATCAGGGACTGTTGAGCGGCGGTCCCCGGACCGCACCGTCAGCAGTACCAGAGGACCTCACCCGGTTCGCGGAGCATGCCCCCGGAGGCTCCACCACTGCGCGGTGGTCGGGACCCGAGGTCGGCGGTGGTGTCGGCGTCACGAACCCGGATCAACACGTTGGCGGCAGCCGCGGCCGATGCCACCAGTAGCGCGGTCCTGACTCGATGGTGAGGTCCGTTGAAAGCGGTCATGGTGATCCCTCGGCGGTGTCGTTCGGTGGGAAGGAGACGGAGTCGCCTGATGCACTGGTACGCCTCGGGAACCGACGATGCAAGGGCCTCGTGTCACGGTCCGCTGGGTACCTCGGCCCCGGCGTGTGAACGCCTGCCGCCCTCGTTCCGGCCGACGACGTGTCCGAATGCCTCGACGATGCCCGCCGCGCTGTCAGCCCACGTCGGTGGTACGTAGCCCGTCAGCAGGTTTCGCCGGCTCCGATGGTGCTCGTCGTCGGTGAGGTGGCGTGTCAGCAGCCCGACGAGCGCGTCGCCGTCCGCGGGGTCGAAGTACTCCGCCCACTCTCCCCCCGCCTCGGGAAGGGCGCCGCCGTTGGAGGAGAGGGTGGGGACGCCTTGGGCGAGAGCTTCGATCACGGGTGTCCCGAACCCTTCGGACCATGACGGCTGTACCGCGACGAACGCGTCCCGGTACAGCCGGGAAAGCGTCTCGTCGTCGGCCTTGTCGAACCAGCGGAAACCCGCGTCGAGCCGTTCGAGCTCGCGCATCTCCGCCTGCAGCCTGTGGGTCATCCACCCCGCTCGGCCGACGACGACGAGGCCGAGGTCGAGGCCGTGGCGACGTACGGCTCGATAGGCGTCGAGCAGGATCCGGTGGTTTTTCCGGGGCTCCACCGTCCCGACGCAGAGCGCGAATCGGCCCGTCGGCGTGCCGGGCACCCGGTCGGTCCCGGACGGCTGCGCGACGAAGTCGGCGCCCATCGTCGTGAGGGCGGTCCGGGGTGTGGGGAGGTGACGCGCCCGTGCGCGGTCCAAGAGGTCGGCCTCGGTGAAGCGACTGATGCAGACGAACAGGTCCGACGTGCGCAGGTGCGCGTCGAGAAAGCCTCCGAACAGGGCCTCCTGGTGATCGACGAACCATTCGGGATGGGTCAGGGGCAAGAGGTCCGCGACGAGCGTCGCCGTTCGCACCCCCTCCTCGCGGAGTCGCGGCAGCAACTCGGCTCGTTGGGGCGGGCCGTGCCACACCGCCGCGAGGTCGAAGAGCCACGACCCGTCGGGCCACGGGTCGATCCTCAACGCCGCATGGTGGGGGGGGTGGTCCCGCGCGAGGCGCCTCGCCGCGGCCGCCCGACGGAGCCGCCCACCCGGGCCTTCGTTCACCACGCGGCGGACGCGATGGGCGATCGGCGAGGGCAATCCCCCCAGAAGTCGTCGAGCCGGTCCCGGTCGTGTCTCCGGCCGTGGCGCGAAACGCACGAGATCGGCCTTCTCGGGGGCGTCGAGGCGGCGGAATGCGGCGCATCCCTCGCACCACAGGACCGGCACGAACACGAGTGGTCCCCCCTCCCGCGGGAGTTCGGCGAGGATCTCGCGGGTGTGCCGTTGGAATCCCGTGAGGAACGGCACCGCCAAGGTGTTGCCGACGTCGACGAACACGTGGGCGGCAGCGGTCATGATCCGGCCGGGGACGGGTGGGCGGTGGTCGCCAACTCCACCAGTTCGAGGCGTTGGGTGTCGTCGAGAACCTCCAGTGGTGTCGCGGCGAGCGCGTTGGTGAGCCGTTCGGCCCGGGCCATTGCTCCGGCGAGGTGCGACACGTCCTCGAAAGGGGCCTCATACCCGAGGAGTTCGGCGTTGGGGGGGCCACCGTCGACGAGCACGGCGTCCCGCGGTGCGATACCGCTCGCCCGCACCGACAGCAGGTGCAGGCCACCGCGCAGTTCGCGTAGGGCGAACATCCGCTGCGCGACCCGGCCCTTCACGTCGTCGGCCGTCGCCATCGTCCGCCACCCCGCGAACAACGCGAGACCGGCGTCGTCCGCGGCCTCCAGAACCCGTGCGAGCAGATGGTCGAGCCGATCGAAGTCGACCTCGACGAGGTCGGTACGCCCGAACGCGGCGCAGGCGTCGGCGAACAGCTCAGCGGACGACCGGGGGTCGAGGCGGCTCCGCCCCCTGGTCCAGCGGCGAGACAGGCGGGCCGGCTCGAAGAAGCCGAACGCGGCCGCGACGACCTCCGGAGGTGCATCGCCCAACACCCCTCCTCTTCCGAGGAAGTAGAAGTCGATCCCCTCGAAACCGTAGGGGGCCGCCAACTCGTAGGTGGCCGGATCGAACATGAACCGGCGTCCGAACGACCAGATCGGTCCGGAGAGCGCCGATGCGGCCTGCTCTGGTGTCATCGGGGCATTGTTGCAGCAGTCGCCCTCCCGCGAGACGGCGACGAACCTCAGGTCGAGACGATCACCGACGAACCGTGGCCGAACAGCCCCTGGTTCGCGCTGATCCCCACACGTGCCCCGTCGACCTGTCGCCCCGTCGCCTGGCCGCGAAGCTGCCACGTGAGCTCGCAAACCTGGGCGATGGCCTGGGCGGGGACCGCCTCACCGAAACAGGCCAACCCGCCCGAGGGGTTGACGACGGTCGAGCCGCCGAAGGTGGTCACCCCGTCGCGGAGGAGCCGCTCGGCCTCCCCCGGCGCACAGAAGCCGAGGTCCTCGTACCAGTCGAGCTCGAGGGCCGCGGACAGGTCGTACACCTCGGCGACGTCCACATCGGAGGGGCCAAGCCCCGCCTGCCGGTAGGCGGCGTCGCCGATCGCCTGTTTGAACGTCCGCTCGGGAACCGGCAGTCCGGCGGCCGAATCCGTCGCGAAGTTCGGCATCTCGATCACCGTGTTCGGAAAGTTCGGGGTCACCGTGGAGACGCCCCGGATCCTCACCCCCGACGCGTGGCCGTGGGCCCTGGCCCACTCCGCAGAGGCAAGGATCAGCGCCGCTCCACCGTCGGAGGTCGCGCAGATGTGCAGCAGCCGGAGGGGGTCGGCGACGATCGGGGACGCCTTGACCTCCTCGACGGTGAACTCCTTGCGATAACGGGCATAGGGGTTGTCCAGTCCGTGGCGGGCGTTCTTCACCTTCACCGCGGCGAAATCGTCCTCGGTGGCGCCGTACAGGTCCATCCGGCGCCGTGCGTACAGCCCGAAGTAGGTGGGGTTGGTGGCGCCGAGCAGCCGGAAGCGCAACCAGTCCGGATCGTCGCCCCGCTCTCCCTTGTTCGGTGCGAGGAAGCCCTTGGGTGTGGTGTCCGCGCCGACCACGAGCGCGACATCGCAGAGGCCGGCGAGGATCCGCTGGCGAGCCGCTTCGATGGCCATCACGCCCGATGCGCAGGCGCCGTAGGCGCTGGTGACGGGGATCCCGGTCCAGCCCATCGCCTGCGCGAACGTGGCGCCCGCGACGTAACCGGGATAGCCGTTGCGCATCGTGTCGGCGCCTGCCACGAACTGGACGTCGCGGTAGTCGAGTTCGGCGTCCTTCAGCGCCGCGCGGATGGCGGCGACGCCGTACTCGACGAAGTTGCGGCCCCACTTACCCCACGGGTGCATACCCGCGCCGACGACCATCACATCGTCGGTCATTCGGCACCTCCGGTGGGCCGCCACTTCCACATCATGTAGTCGTGCTCGTCGTCGTGGTACAGCACGTCGGTCACGAGTTCCATCGGTGTACCCACGGCGAGGTCCTCCGACGACACGCCCGCGACGACCTGTCCGAGCACGACCATGTTCTCCGCGGCGAGGTGCACCGCGGCGATGAGGAAGGGCTCGTAAGGATCCGTGGCGGGGATATAGGGGTCGGGTGGCCGGTAGCCCGCGTTGGTGTAGCTCCACAACGTGCCGTGACGGCTCAACTCGACCGGATCGAGCGTCGCTCCGCTGTGGCCGGGAGCCCGCGACATGGTGCGTTCCGGAGGAAAGAACACCGTGCCGGACTCGGAGCAGCGGGTGCCGAGCAGGGTGGGCTCGTCACCCAGCGTGAACCAGCCCTCGACGGCTGGGACCTGGGTTCTCGACATCGGAGGAGCCTTCCAGCGGTGGGCCGTCCGGATCAAATGCGGACCTTCGTGCTGGTCGGGCTCCCTGTGCCGTCACGGCCGCCGATGTGGGAGGGTGGACGGAGCCGGCCTCGACGGTGTGATCGGGATGTACCCGCTGGTACATCGACTTCACCACTCGGTCGTCGTGCCGTGGGTCGCCCGCCGGCGTGGCGGCTCGAGGATTCCCGCACCCTCTTCGGTGATGCTGTACGGCCCTCCGGGTTGTGGTGCTCGCTTCGTCGCCCGGCAACTGGTGCAGGAGCTCGAGCTCACCGCCGGCCGGCCCGCGGTGGCGGTCGAGGACCTCGACGACATCGCATCCCGTCCGGGTGAGCTCGCCTCGCTGTTGTCGGCGGAGGAGCGACGCCACAGCGTCCTGGTGGGGGTCTCGCACCGTCCCTGGTCGATCGCCGGCTCCGCGTTGCGACGTTCACCGCACTCCTTCGCACATCTCGCCCTGGTGTTCCCCCCGACCTCGGGCCCCGGCGGCTGCGACTCGAACACCAACCATGGACCCGCGGGCTGGACACGGCGGTGCTCGGCAAGGTCCTCCGAGTCACACAGGGCTGGTGCAGCGCGGACTTCGACTCGGTCGGGTCGACGACGGCGGAGTCGACCGACGTCGAGGCGCTGCTCGACCGCGCCGCCAACCGTGTCCCCTCCTCGGTCCACTGGTTCGCCGAGGCGGCACCATGGGCCGCCACGATCGGCGAGCCCGGCCGCCTCGACGACCTCTGTGCCTACCTTCAGCGGCAGGGTCCCCTTCGTCGGGTCGCCTGAGCGCCGCGCCGGTCAGTTCCGGCGCTGATGAAGTTCCTCCTTGAGGAGTGCGGCGGAGTCGCGGAGGTCGATCTCGTCTGCGTGACGGGCCGAACGGAGGGTGAAGAACGCGAGCAACACCAACGCGAGGGCGCACAGCGTCAGCGCGACCGTCAGCGCGACGTTTCGATGGCTCGCCTTCGAGATGTCTATCGTCAGGTCGAGATGCTCCGCCGAGTGCGGAGCGGCGTTGACCCGTTGCCGCAGGTCCTCGGCGCGCATCAGGCACGACTGGCGTTCGACGGCACTCGCCGTGGCCTCGGCGGAACGCCTCGTGCATTCGGCCACCGAGTTCGCCGCGGAGGCGATCGCGGACGCGTCCACCACGTCCACCCGATCGTCCCGGCGAAGGTCGGTGAGCTCCCCGCCCAGGTCCCTGAGCCGATCGAGCACGTCGTCCGCCGCCGCGGCAGGAACGCCGTAGGTGAACCGGGCCGTGTCGTCGGAGGAGGATTCCTCGGTGAGGAGGTCGGCGTCCACCGAG
Source organism: Microthrixaceae bacterium (assembly GCA_041394325.1). Taxonomy (GTDB): domain Bacteria; phylum Actinomycetota; class Acidimicrobiia; order Acidimicrobiales; family Microtrichaceae; genus JAWKIJ01. The sequence continues at coordinate 578,960 of JAWKIJ010000001.1, read as the reverse complement.
CGCATGAGGCGGGCCAACTCGACGCGGGTGCGCATCACGTCGTCGGTCCGGATGCTGGCCTCGGCGGTGGCGGTACCCGGTGGGCGTGTTGCGAACCACCATACGACCGCGACGATCGCCGGAATCGACAGCAACACCAGCGCTCGCTTCACGTGGCAAGGCTACGAGCGGTCGGTCGCGGGAACGTGGACCTCTGCGACCTGGCGGGACTGGGAGTGCGGCTACCGGGGGTGTGATCTCGTGGCCGCGGCGAGGAACGCGGGGGTCTCGCCCCCGCCGTGCAGGAGCAGGTGCGCGCCACTCACGTAGGCGGCGGCCGACGAGGCCAGGAACGCACAGGCGGCAGCGACGTCGGCGGGCGTTCCCATGCGGCCCAGCGGCACGGTTGCGGCGACCGCGGCGACTCCGGCGGCGTCGCCGTAGTGCAGTTCGGCCTGTTCGGTCTCGATCAGGCCGCAGGTGACGGCGTTGACGCGGACCTTGGGTGCCCACTCCACGGCGAGGGTCCCGGTGAGGCTCAACAGCCCCGCCTTCGCCGCGCCGTACGCGGCCGTCCCCGGAGACGGGCGCACCCCCGACACCGACGCGACGTTGACGATCGCTCCACCGTCGGCCTGCTCCTGCATCACCGCGTTGGCGTACTGGGCGACGAAGAGCGGCGCCGTCAGGTTGAGCCCGATGATCGCCTGGCTGAACCGGGGCGATGCGTCCGCCGCGGCGACATGGGGGCTCCCGCCAGCGTTGTTGATCACCACGTCCAATGATCCGCACCGGTCGCGGACCTCGCCGACCAACGCCTCGACCTCGGCGGGGTCGCGGACGTCGCACCGGACGAAACGGGCCGTCTTCGAACCCGCGCCGGGTAGGTCGTCGGTGTGGTTGCGACCGCAGGTGACGACGTCGGCCCCCCACGCGAGGAAGTGTTCGCACAGGACTCGCCCGATCCCCTTGGTGCCACCGGTGATCAACACCACGTGGTCGTCGAAGGAGAAGTCGGCCGCTCCGGGTGCGCCGGGCAACTTCGTGGGCGGCTCGTCGGGTGCGCCGCTGGTGTCGGTCATGGGGCGAACCGTACGTCACGCGGGCCGACCGGCCACACTGTGGCCATGTCCATCACCTGTACCGTCAACGACGGCATCGCCGACGTCGTCATGGCCAATCCCCCGGTCAACGCCCTCACCGTGGCCGGATGGTTCGAGCTCGCCGAGGTCGTCCTCGACGCGGGCAGGCGTCCCGAGGTGGGGGCGCTCGTGCTGCGGGCCGAGGGCAAGGGCTTCAACGCCGGGGTCGACATCAAGGAGATGCAGGACACCGAGGGCTTAGACGCACTGCTCGGCGCGAACCGCGGCTGTTACGCGGCGTTCGCGGCGGTGTACGACTGCGAGGTTCCCGTGATCGCAGCGGTGCACGACTTCTGCCTCGGCGGGGGGATCGGCCTGGTGGGCAACTCCGACGTCGTGGTCGCCGCGGAGGGCACGCGGTTCGGGTTGCCGGAGGTGAACCAGGGTGCGCTCGGCGCTGCGACACACCTCTCCCGGTTGGTGCCGCCGCACAAGATGCGCGAGATGGTGTACACGGCCGAGCCGGTCGACGCGTCGGTGCTCGCCGCCTACGGCTCGGTGAGCCAGGTCGTGCCGCGCGAGGAGCTGGTGGACACCGCCATGGCGATCGCCGCGAAGATCTGTACCAAGTCGCGGTTCGTCATCCGTCGGGCCAAGGAGTCGCTCAACGCCATCGACCCCGTGGACGTCAAGCGCAGCTACCGCTTCGAACAGGGGTTCACCTTCGAGTTGAACCTGTCGGGGGTGTCCGACGAAGCCCGCGACGCGTTCGTCGACAAGCGGGACGCCACGTTCACCAAGTAGCCGCTGCGTCGAGCGAGCGCACGGCCGCCGGTTTGGTCCTCGGCCGCCACCGGCGTCCTCAGTCGCCGGTGGTGGGTGGGGCCGAGTCGAGCGGCCCGCACTTGGCCATCTCGTCGCTCAGCTTGTCGAACGCCTGGTTGGTCGCGTCGTTGTTGAAGGCCTTGGGGCCCGAGTTGCCGCCGAGTGCACTCACCGCGTAGTCCACTGCCTTGGCGTCGTCGGCGAACTGCGTCGCGGCGTCCTGGAGTGCCTTCGCCTCGGCCTTCACGGCTTCGGGTGCCCCCGACGCGAGCTTGTCGAACAACAGCTGGAAGTACTCCACCTCGTTCTTCACGCCCTCCGGATCGGTCGGTTGGGTGATCCCGTTCGCCGCGGCCATCGACTTCGCGGCGGCGCAGAAGTCGCCGTCGGGAACGGCCTTAAGGGCCGCGAGGGCCCGTGGGAAGCCCTTCTTGAACGTGAGGGTGGTCGGTGTCGCGGCCGTCTGCGGTGTCGGACCTCCCGGCAGGGTTGTCACCCCCGGATCGCCCTGCTTCTTCGACGTCGTGGTGGTCGCTGCGCCCTTCGCCTTGGGTTTGGCCTCGGACCCCGAACCACATCCCGCGAGGCCGAGGACTGCGGCGACGAGGACGGCGACCACCGGGCGTGTCGTGGCGTTCGATCTCACGGCATTCTCCTCGAGGGCCCGTCGGGGGCCGGATCCGGTGACGACGCTTGTGTGGCCTCCGTCGGGACGCGTCGGCGGTCAAGCTAGCGGTCCGATCGACCCTTGCGGGGTGCGCCCTCGCGGCCGACCCGCACGGGCGGGTGTTGGGTTAGCGTTCCGGGGATCTGACGACCCGTCAGATCCCCCGAGTCGCGGTCCGCCGACACGCCGGCGGGTCGCGGGACTCCCCAGGAGGATCGAATGCCCATACCCGACAAGCGCACCACCGAGGCCGAGGTGGTGGCGTCGCTCCGCGACGGGATGACCCTCGGAATCGGCGGTTGGGGGTCGCGACGCAAACCCATGTCGCTCGTGCGGGAGCTCCTCCGCAGCGACGTGAAGGACCTCACCGTCGTGAGCTACGGCGGGCCCGACCTGGGCATGTTGTGCCGGGCCGGCAAGGTCCGCCACGCGATCTACGGGTTCGTGTCGCTCGACTCCATCCCTCTCGAACCGCACTTCCGTCACGCCCGCCAGGCGGGCACGGTCGAGGTGACCGAGCTCGACGAGGGCATGCTGCTCCTCGGTCTCCAGGCCGCCGCGTGGCGGGTGCCGTTCCTGCCGACGCGGGCGGGCATGGGCACGGACCTTCTGGAGGTGATGCCGCAGTTCAAGATGGTGCGATCGCCCTACCCCGGGCCCGAGGGCGGCGAGGGTGAGTCGCTCGTCGCGGTTCCGGCAATCGAGCTCGACGTCGCGTCATCCACATGAACCGGGCCGACCGCGGCGGCAACGGCCAGTTCCTCAACCAGGACCTCTACATGGACGACCTCATGGCGATGGCGGCCAGGCAGTGCTTCATGAGCACCGAGCGGATCGTGGACACCGAGGACTTCGCGAGGTTCGGGTCGTTCCACACGCAACGGATCAGCCGCCTGATGACCACCGGTGTCATCGAGCGACCGGGGGCCGCCCACTTCACCGAGTGCCCGCCCGACTACGCCCGCGACGAGGCCTTCCAGAAGCGTTACGCCGCGACAGCGAAGTCCGACGACGAATGGGAGTCGTTCAAGGCGGAGTTCCTCGACGTGACCGAGGAGGAGTACCAGCGTCGGGTGGGGGTGGCGTCATGAGTGGCGACACGATGATCGACGGTGCACCGACGCGTGCCGAGGTGTGCGTCGTCGCGGTGGCCGAGGCGTTCCGCGGCGACGGGGAGCGGCTCTGCAATCCCATCGGCACCATCCCCATGATCGGTGGCCGGCTGGCGCGGAGACCTTCGAGCCCGATCTGGTGATGACCGACGGCTTCGGCGCGCTCGCCGCGAATCCGCTACCGCCGGGAGCCGATCCCGCCGACGCCGTCGTAGAGGCGTGGAACCCGTACCCGCAGATGTTCAGCGTGCTGTGGAACGGGAAACGTCACGTGATGATGGGTGCAACCCAGATCGACCGGTTCGGGAACCAGAACATCGCCTGCATCGGCGACTGGCACCGCCCCCGCTCCCAACTCCTCGGCTTCCGCGGTGCGCCCGGCAACACGATCAACCACACGACCAGCTACTGGGTGCCCCGCCACACCCCCCAGGTGTTGGTCGCCGCGGTCGACGTCGTGTGCGGGGTCGGCTACGACCGTGCGGCCGCGCTGGGACCGGTGGCCTCGCGCTTCCACGAGATCCGCCGAGTGGTCACCGACCTGTGCGTACTCGACTTCGAGACGCCCGACCACGCGATGCGCCTTCGGTCGCTGCACCCCGGTGTGACGGTTGACGAGGTGGTCGATGCGACCGGGTTCGATCTCGTCGTCCCCGATGAGGTCACCGAGTCGAGGATGCCCACCGACGAGGAGCTGCGGCTGATCCGTGAGGTGATCGATCCTCGGGCGCTCCGCGAGCGTGAGGTCCCGAACCCGTGAGCGATGCAGCGGTGCCCGCCCCCGGATCCGACGCCGCGGCCGCCGGGCACCCCGCCCTGCACACGGCGGCGTGTTCGTTGTTCGGGGTCCGAACTCCGATCGTGCAGACCGGCATGGGCTGGGTGTCCGGCGCGCGGCTCACCGCGGCCACCGCCGCGGCGGGAGGCCTGGGGATCCTGGCGTCGGCCACGATGACGCCCGAGGAGTTGCGCGTCGCTATCGGCAAGGTGAAGGCGCGCACCGATGCTCCGTTCGGCGTGAACCTGTTGCCCAACCAGGCCGACCTCGACGAGCGCCTCGTGTTGCTGGCCGCGGAGGCCGTCCCGGTGGTGTCGTTCGCGGGGGCCCCGGCCGCACCGGTGGTGGCCCGGTTGCACGACGCGGGAGCGGTCGTGGTCGTGACGGTCGGTGCGCGGCGTCACGCCGAGAAGATGGCGGCGATCGGAGTGGACGCCCTCATCGCGCAGGGCGGTGAGGGCGGTGGCCACACGGGCACCGTACCGACGACGTTGCTGTTGCCAGCGGTGGTCGACGCCGTGCAGGGCTCGGGCATCCCCGTGCTCGCCGCCGGCGGCTTCTTCGACGGGCGTGGCCTGGTCGCCGCGCTCGCCTACGGCGCCGCCGGCGTGGCGATGGGAACTCGGTTCCTGCTGACCCGCGAATCGCACGTACCCGAGGCGATCAAGCAGACCTACCTGTCGACGCCGGTCACTGGCACGGTCGTCACGGACGCGATCGACGGTGCACCCCAGCGGGTGATCCGCACCGCGATGATCGACGCGCTCGAGAAGCTGCCCGCCGCGATGCGATTCCCCTCCGCCGCGCGCAACGCACTGCGGTTTGCGTCGTCCTCCGGCACCCCCGTCAAGGACCTGGTGCGGTCGGGTCTGGAGATGCGGCGCGCGCAGGAGCTCACGTGGGCGCAACTGGCCCTCGCCGCCAACGCACCGATGATGACCCGCGCCGGGGTGGTCGAGGGTCGCGTCGACGCGGGCATCCTGCCCACCGGTCAGGTCGTGGGCGCGATCGAGGAGATCCCCACCGTCGCCGAACTCCTCGAGCGCATCATGGCCGAGGCCTCGGCGACGCTGCATCGTCTCGCCGGCTGAGCGGTCGCGTGGGCGGTCCGCGTTGCCCGTCGAACACGGTCGGTATCGGTCGACGACGGCCGGTGGCAGCCCCTCCGATGCATTCATAGTTCGGCGTTCTTGACGGCGCGAGCGTCGATCGCCGCCGTCATCGATATAGTTGTTCCGTGTTCGTGACGCCACGATCGACGAGCCGGCGGTCCCGTCCGCAACCGGGCCCATCGGTCGGAGCCGCGCCCAATCCCATCGTCGAGGTCACCGAGATCGAACAGGCGGCGGCCTCCATCGGCATCCCCGCGGTGGTCGTGCCCTGGCCCGACGATCCGCTCCTCGGCTCCTTGCGTCTCGACGGCGTCGTGCTCGGCGGCCCGATCGTCGAACGCGCCCACCCCAACCCCGCCGATCTCGCCGACCTCGTGACGCAAACCGCCGTACCCGGCGTCGTGATCGCCGACCGCATCAGCGAAGCGGGCCGCGACGTGCTGCGGCGTCACGGCTGGGGATGGCTCGACCGTCGGGGCCACCTACGGCTGTGGCAGACCGGCGTGCGGATCGAGGTCCCTTTCCAGCCACCGGGGGTCCCGGCCGAGGTGCGGTCGCGGCGCGGCGCAAACCTGTGGACCTCGGTCGGCCTGGAACTCGCACTCTTCGCGCTGATCCACCCCGACGAACCGGTGAGTGCGCGCTCGGTCGCCCGCGTCACCCAACGGAGCGTCGGCGCAACCCATGAGATGGTGGCGCGCATGCTCGAGGCCGGACTGCTGGGTCCGACCACCCGTCGGCCGCTGCTCCCCGACTTGTTCTGGGAGGCCGCCGCACAATGGCCCGACGACGGCTGGCTCCACCTCGCCGCGCCGATCGGCGAGGTGGCCGCCGCGATGCCCACCCCCGAGTTGATCCGAGTCGACGAACGAGCGGCGACCCTGGGGGGTGCACGCATCCCTGCAGCGGGTGACCTCCCCGCCCGCTGTTACGTCACGTCCCGGTCGACCCTCCGCCGGCTCCGCACATTCGTCGATCCCTCCGCTCCTGCACGCATGGCGGTGAGGTCGTCACCGCTCAAGTGGATCCCCCTGCTCGAGGACATGGTCCCCGACGAGGACCATCCGTGGCGCATCGCCCATCCGATGTTGTGCGCGCTGCGCCTCGGTGCCGATCCGTCCCGGGGACGGGAGATCGTCGAGTCCTGGGGGATCGTTCCCGGGGTTCCGGGATCGTGACCGTGCCGGAGACGGTCGTGCTCACCGGGCGACCCGGTGGGACCACCCATCGTGCCGTCGAGTTGCTGGGTGAACTGCCCGGGGCATTCCGGCTGATCGGCGGTCTGGCCGTGATGTGCCGGGTGGGTACGCCGTACCGGGCAACCGTCGACCTCGATGCGGTCACCCGCGACCTCGCGGCACACCACGAACTGCTGGCGACGCTGGCGGTCACCTCGAGTGGGGGAGGGCAGTACACGATGCCCAACCACCTCGATCTCGACGTGATCGACATCGCCGAGGAGTCCACCGCCGAACTCGCCGCGATGATCGATCTCGACGACGTGACCGACCTCGAGATCAATGTCGTGGCTCACTCCTACGCCCACGACTCGGCGACCCCGTTGGATCTCACCGTCGTCGATCCGGACGGTGCGGCACTCGTCACCGTCCGGTCCCGCCTGGTCGCGGACTGCGCGGGATCGTCGCCATGAAGGCGACCACCGTGCCGTTACGTGCCTCGCACCGTCCCGAGAAGCGGGCGTCGGACCTGTACGACCTCGGTCGGATCCTCAGCGTCGCACCCGACCTTTCCGGGGCCCTCGACCACATGCCCGTGCTACTCGCCGCGACGTTGCGTGAGCGGCTCCGCGGTTGGTTCGTCGACGCGGCGGGACGCGACCGCACCTATCGGGAGCTGCGACGTTTCGACGATCCGCCGATCGACTTCGACGACGTCTCCGACGCCGTCGAGCGGCTGTTCTGATCGGCTCCGCGAAGTTGGCAGACTCTCCGCCGTGGATCTGACCTGGAGCCCCGACGAGGACGACTTCCGGACCGAGGCGCGACGCTGGCTGGAGGACAACGTTCCCAGCCCGCCATTGCCCAGTGGCGACACCGCCGAGGGGTTCGCGTCGCACCTCGAGTGGGAGCGGCGCCTGTTCGCCAACCGTTGGGCCGTCGTGTCGTGGCCGGTCGAGTTCGGCGGTCGGGGTGCATCGCTGTGGGAGTGGCTGATCTTCGAGGAGGAGTACTACCGGGCCGGCGCGCCTCAGCGCGTCACCCAGAACGGCATCTTCCTGCTCGCCCCCACGATCTTCGAGTTCGGCACCCCCGCTCAACAGGAGTACTACCTGCCCAGGATGGCCGCCGCCGACGATCTCTGGTGTCAGGGCTGGTCCGAGCCGAACGCGGGATCGGACCTCGCCGGCATCACCTCCAAGGCCGTGCGTGACGACGTCGCGGGTGGCTGGCGTCTGTACGGACAGAAGACGTGGACGACACGCGGGGCGTTCTGCACCCACCTGTTCGGTCTGTTCCGGACCGACCCCGACTCCACCCGTCACCACGGGCTCACCTACCTGTTGGTTCCACTGGACGCAGAGGGGATCACCGTTCGCGGCTTCGGTCGTCTCGACGGCGACGAGGGTTTCGCCGAGGTGTTCTTCGACGGGGCGTTCGTCCCCGACGGCGACAACGACCCGGCCGCCGGCGGTGTGTTGGGTGACGTCGACGGCGGGTGGGGTGTTGCAATGGCGACCACCTCCTCGGAGCGCGGGCTCACGCTCCGCTCACCGGGCAGGTTCCGCGCGGCCTCGTCACGCCTGGTCGACCTGGCGCGCAGGCACGCCGACGCGGTCGAGGACGATCCGACGCTGGCCGACGCGGTCACCAGGGCATGGATCGACGCGGAGGCCTATGCGTTGTACACGCTCCAGGACGTCACCGGCATCGTCGAGGGACGGTCCCCCGGAGCAAGGTCGAGCCTCAACAAGATCTTCTGGTCCGAGCTCGACGTCCGCCTCCACGAGGCAGCGCTCCGGCTCCTGGGCGGGGAGGCCGAACTGGAGTACCTGTATCCCGGCGAGGCCCCCGACGGGGAGCCGAGCGGGGGAGACGCAACCACGAGGATCGAGAACCCGTGGCTGAAGGGCTACCAGTTCTCCCTGTCCGGCCCGATCTACGCCGGTACCAACGAAATCCAACGCAACATCGTCGCCGAGCGGGTGCTCGGGCTCCCGCGGAAGTAGGTCCGATGCGCTTCTCGTTCACACAGGACCAGCTCGACCTCTCCGGCGCCGTCGCCGACCTCCTCGCCAACGAATGCACCCCGTCCGCGTTGCGGGCCGCATGGGACGGATCGGGTCGGATCGACGGCCTGTGGGCGCGGCTCGTCGAGATGGGTGTGGTAGCGCTGATGGCGCCCGAAGGCGTCGGTGGGCTCGGCCTGACCGAGGTCGAGATGGTGCGCATCTCCTACGAGGCGGGCAGGGTCGCCCTGCCCGAACCCCTCAGCGCGGTCGCCGGGGTGGTCGTGCCCGCGTTGCGGGACCATGACGCCGGCCCGGACGCCGAGCGGTGGCTCGCCGCACTGGCCGAAGGGTCGGCCTTCGCCGCCCTCGGGCTCGCGGCCAACCCGTTCGTGAACCATGCGGCCGGTGCCTCGATCTTCCTGCTCGAACACGACGACGGTCTGCACCTGGTCGACACCGACGTCGTCGAGATCGCTCCCGAGGAGTCCGTCGACAGGTCGCGACGGCTGAGTCGGGTCCGCTGGACCCCGCCGCGGCGACCCGCCTCTTCGAGCGGAGGAGGGTGCCCGCGAAGCGAACGACCGCGCCGCGACCTTTGCCGCGGCCGAACTCTGCGGCCTGGCGGACACGATGTTGGAACTCACCACCGGCTATGTCACCGAACGACGACAGTTCGGCGTTCCGATCGGTTCGTTCCAGGCGGTCAAACACCACTGCGCCGACGCGCTGTCGGCCGTCGAGTTCGCCAAGCCGTTGGTGTGGCGCGGCGTACTCGCTGGCCACGGGAGATCCGGACGCGACCGTGCACGCGCGATGGCGAAGGCTTCGGCATCGGACGCGGCGGACGTGGTCGGTCGTGTGGCCATGCAATGTCACGGGGGTATCGGCTACACGGTCGAATACGACCTGCACCTGTATCTCAAGCGCTCGTGGGCACTACGGGAGCAGGATGGTTCCGCCGCACTCCACCGGCGTAGGGTGGCCCGGCACCTCCTGGGCTGACCGCATCGGCGAGCGGGTTGCGAACCGGCGCCCGGGCGGCGACCTTCCGCGGTCTCAGGAGTCCCTGATGGCCCGTATCAGATGCGCCCGAGCCCGGTATCGGACACCGATCCCGTCGTGGTGCCGCGAGAACTCCCCGGTGAGGCGCCGCCGGACCTCCTCACGTCGTTCGGAGTCGAAGCCCTCCATGGCATCGGTGATTCCCCTCATCGACCGCACGGCGAAGTCCACGGTCCTCGCGACGGTTCCTGGACCACCGAGATACAGCGGATCGTCGATCGATTCGATGGTGAGATCGGTCCACCCGGCCTCCTCGAGCAGCGCCGCGACCGCCTCGACGTCGGCGAACGCGAACGGTCCCGGCATCCCCGGTGGCGACGGTGGTGGCAATTCGACCAACGGCGAGATGGCGGCAGCCGGGGCGAGGATCCATTCGTTGTGGGCGACGTCGTCCCAGCACGAGAACGAGAAGCGGCCGCCGCCAATCGTGGCCTCCGCCAAATTGGAGAACGCGGCGTGCGGGTCGTCGAAGAACATCACGCCGAAACGACTGAGGACGACCTCGACAGGTGGCGCCACCCGCTCGACCTGTGCGTCGGCCCGTCGGAACTCGACCCAGTGGAGACCCGCGTCCGGTCGCCCGGGAGCGGGCGGCCGAGAGTTGCGATTCGGAGACGTCCATGCCGAGAACCCAACCCGACGGTCCGACGGCCCGGGCAGCCTCGATCGTGGTGGCCCCGGCGCCGCAGCCCACGTCGAGCACCCGTTGGCCGGCCAGGGGGTTCGCCGACCCCAGCACGCGCAACGCGTATCGCTCGAGTTGGGCGTCGAACCGGTCGGCATCGGCGGCCCACGCACCGCCCCTGACTCCGTCCCAGAACTCGATCTGCTCTGCGTTGGGTTCCGTAGTCATCTCACGAGTCTGCCCGACACCGACAGGTGTGGGTCGAGCGCCGAAGGGGTCGGTGACGGCTCGTTCTCGTAAGCTCGCCGGGTACGAGAACGCGTTCTAGAAAGGCGCCCCAATGCCCGAGGCCTTCATCGTCGATGCCGTCCGGACCCCTGTGGGTCGCCGAAACGGCGGCCTGTCCGCCGTGCATCCCGCCGACCTCGGGGCACACACCCTCACCGCACTGGTGGAGCGGACCGGCATCGACCCCGGCGCAGTCGAGGACGTCGTCATGGGCTGTCTGGACACGATCGGACCGCAGGCCGGTGACGTCGGGCGCACCGCGTGGCTGGCGGCGGGGCTTCCCGAGCACGTCCCGGGTGTCACCGTCGACCGCCAGTGCGGTTCGTCCCAACAGGCGGTGCACTTCGCCGCGCAGGGTGTGATGTCGGGCACCCAGGACCTCGTGGTCGCGGCGGGGCTGCAGAACATGTCGATGATCCCCATCAGCTCCGCGATGACCGTCGCGGAGCCCATGGGGTTCACCGATCCGTTCTCCGCTTCGAAAGGGTGGTTCGATCGCTACGGCGACCAGGAGGTCAGCCAGTTTCGCGGCGCCGAGCTGATCGCCGAGAAGTGGGACATCAGCCGTGAGCAGATGGAGGAGTTCGCGATCGAGAGCCACAACCGCGCGATCCGCGCCCGGGCCGAGGGGCGATTCGACAACGAGATCGTCCCGCTTGCCGGTGTCACCGCCGACGAGGGCCCCCGCGACCCCGATGTCGACAAGATCCGATCGCTCAAACCGCTGACGGAGGGTGGCCGGGTCACCGCGGCGGTCGCGTCCCAGATCTCCGACGCGTCGGCCGCCATGTTGATCGCGTCGCCTCAGGCGTTGAAGGACCACGGCCTCACGCCGAGGGCGCGCATCCATCACATGTCGGTCCGCGCCGACGACCCGATCTTCATGCTCAGCGCTCCGATCCCCGCGACCCGTTACGCGCTCGAAAGGACCGGGCTCACCCTCGACGATCTCGATCTGATCGAGATCAACGAGGCGTTCGCTCCGGTCGTGCTCGCCTGGCAGAAGGAGCTCGACGTCGACCTTTCCAAGGTCAACGTCAACGGCGGAGCAATCGCCCTGGGGCACCCCCTCGGTGCCACCGGGGTGCGTCTCATGACGACCCTGCTCAACGAGCTCGAACGCACCGGCGGTCGATACGGCCTTCAGACCATGTGCGAGGGCGGTGGCCAGGCGAACGTCACCATCATCGAGCGCCTCGCCTGAGGTCCGGTCCGGGACACGCGACGCGAATCGACGAGGAGGACGGTCGTGGACTTCGACGACACCCCCGAGGAGGCGGCGTTCCGTGCCGAGGTGCGGGCGTTCCTCGGTTCGCACGCTCGGCCCAAGGCCGGCGACGAGTCGGACTGGTCGCGCAACGGGGCGTCCACCGACCCCGACGTCGCCCGGGAGTACCGCCGTCGTTGCCGCGAGTGGCAGCGGACCCTGTACGAGAACGGCTGGGCGGGGATCGCCTGGCCCAAGGCCTTCGGAGGCCGTGGTGGCACCGCGGCCCAGCAGATCATCTTCAACCAGGAGCTCGCCCACTTCGACGCGACCAGCGGTTTCCTTACTGCGGCGCAGGCGCTGGTAGGGCCGACCCTGATGGCGCACGGCACCCCCGAGCAGCAACAGCGCTACCTCGGACCGCTGCTGTCGGGTGAGGAGCTCTGGTGTCAGCTCTTCTCCGAGCCGGGTGCGGGCAGCGACCTGTCCTCGGTCGCCAGCAGGGCGGTGCTGGAAGACGACGGCGACGGTGACCCGGTCTGGGTCGTCAACGGGCAGAAGGTGTGGAATTCGTCCGCGCAGCACGCCGACTTCGGGATCCTCATCTGTCGCACCGATCCCGACGTCCCCAAGCACGACGGCATCACCTACTTCGTCGTCGACATGTCGACGCCCGGGATAGAGGTCCGCCCGCTCGTCCAGGCACAGGGCGTCGCGCACTTCAACGAGGTGTTCCTCAGCGACGTGCGGATCCCCGCCGCCAACGTCGTCGGCGAGGTCAACGGCGGGTGGAAGGTCACGAAGACCACGCTTCGAAGTGAGTCCTCGATGATCTCGGGCGCAGGTCAGGCGACGACGTTCGTCAACGTCGTCGCGACGGCCCGGCGCTGCGGTCGCACCGGCGACTCGACGGTTCGCCAGCAGCTCGCGACCGTCTGGACGAACGAGCAGATCCTGCGGTACCTGTCGATGCGTACGCAGACAGCGGTGATGACGGGGCGTAGGGAGTTGGCGATCCACGGGAGCCTGTTGAAGAACTTCTTCACCCGCGCATTCGCCCACCGGGCAACCCTGGCACTCGACCTGGAAGGCGCAGAGGGAATGCTCGGTGCCGGCCCCGCACCCTACGGAGCGGAGGGCAGCGGCTTCTGGCAGTACCAGTGCATCAACCAGTTCGCCTCCCGAATCGGTGGTGGCACCGAGGAGGTGCACCGCAACAACCTCGCGGAGCAGGCCCTCGGCCTTCCGCGCGAACCTGCGGTCGACCTCGACGTGGCCTGGTCCCAGACCCGCAGGGCCTGAGCAACGCGGAGCCTCCGACCCCCAAGGTGTCGGTCGGGGCGGCGACGTCGGCCTTACCGCCGTGAGAGCGTGACCGGTAGGGTTCCAGAGAATGGAAGAGGGCACCGCCCCCGAGCCGCCGATCGCCGGTCCGGGTATGAACACTACCGACGCGATCGTCGGGCTCGAGGCCGACCACCAGGCACTGGTACGTGATCCCCGACGGTCGTTGTCCCGGTTCGTTCGAACCTCTCTCGACTACGGCCGAATGCTGGCCGACACCGAGCCGCCGCGCCGCGGTCGAGGTCTTCCAGTTGGCACTGGACACCATCCACGATCCGCCCGATCCCACAGAGGTGGAGGCCGCGACCGACCTCGTCCGCGAACTGCATCGCGTCGCCGCGTCGATCGGGATGGCGGAGGTCGAGCTGGAGTGCATCGGCCGTGAGCGTCGCCTGTTGGACATGGCCGGTCCTCCGCCGGTCGGGCGTCGTGAGGAACTCTGTCGGCGCGCCGCCGCGGTGCGCTTCGACCGGGGACAGGTGGTCGAGGGCTTCGGTGAGCTGATGGCCGGAATCCGCGGGGCGGATCCGGACTCGCTCGATGCCGTGGCCACCGACGTGATCGTGGCGCTCCAGCGTCATCGACTCGACGCACACACGGCGTCGGACCTCGAGGCGGCGTGGGTGGATCTGCGTCAACGCGAACTCCAGGCTCCGTGGCCGATGTGGTGCCTCACCGTGCTCGGCGCGCTGCGACTCGTCGCCGGTGATCTCGTCACCGCTCGGACCTATCTCCGCCGCGCGGACCGGGTACTCGGCGCACGACCGAGGCCCATCGCGTGCGATCTCGTGGCGGGACGGGTTGCGATCGAGTCGGGCGACCCCGAACGCGCGTATGAGCACTTCCGGGTGGCGGTGGAGGGACACAGCCCCGACGACCGTGTTCGCCTGATGGCGGAGGCGGGACTGGGCGAGGCGCTCGTGGAGTTGGGCCACACCGAACACGCCCGCCAACCCCTCGCCGAGGCGATCAGCTTCGAGGTGGGCGATCCGATGTCGCTCGCACGGTGCCACGAGTTGCTGGCGCGGATCGCGGCGGGCGACGAGCGTTTCCGTGAGGCATACGAGCACCTTCGCATCACGCGTCGCCTCGAGCACGAGGTGTTCGCCCAGCAGACCGAGGCGCTGAACGAACAACGGGCACTGGTCGAACGATTCACCCGGCTGTCGGCCACCGGCGATCCGGAGGGCTCGATGCCGGAGGGCGACGGCGGGGATCCTCCTCGTGGGCTCGACGAGGGGCCTCGTGTCGACGGCGGGTTGTTGGACCTGACGACCCGCGTCGACGTCGTCGCAGCGCCGCTCGGCGACCCCGCCACCGAGCAGGAGTCATCCGCGCCGGCCGAGCCGACGGTGCCAGTGGCGGTGGCCGGGTCGGTGGCCGTCGTCGCGGCGGCGTCGTCGGTGCCGGTGAGCTTCGCGGTCCCGGCGCCCCCCCGACCGGAGGAGCCGGCTCCGCCGGCCGAACGGATCCCGACACCAACCGTCGAGATGCCGCGGATCGTCGTGGAGTACGTACCGATGGACGGGGACCCCGAAGGCGACCGGCAGCGCGAGTCGGCCACGAGTGTCGCCCCTCCGGTTCTTCCACCGCCGCATCAGGTGGTGCCGCAATGGGTCCAGGAGCTTCGGGCCGGAGCCGAAGACGTCGGGACGGATCCTCCCGACGTCGATCCTCCCGCCGTCGATCCTGTCGAAGCCGTGCCGCTCGACGCCGGGTCCGCCGACGTCTTGACGGCCGACGTCGACCCGGACGACTCGGCGTCGGTCGGTTCGGTCACGCCCACGGTGTCGGAGACCTTGTCCGTTCTCGACACCTCGTGGACGGCGGATTCGCCCGAGTGGATGGCTCCGAGCTCGTCGTGGCCGTCGGCTCAGGAGCAGCTCGAGGCCCTCGCGAGCGCGTACCACGAGCTGAACCTTGCCGCGGCCGCCGCATTGAGCGACCCCGAGGCCGAGCCGCATCCGAAGCCGGAGCCGGAGCCGGTGGCCATCGAGCACGGGTCGGGTGTGCCGGAGCCCGAACCCGACACGTCCACACTCGAGCAGACCCCGGAGCCCGAACCCGATACGTCGACACTCGAGCAGACCCCGGATTCGGAGCCCGATCCCGGGCCCGAGCCGGAACGGAGCGGTCACGCCGTCGATCCGATCCACCCGGCCGAGCCCACCGAGCCCACCGAACAATCTGCCGCTCCCGTCCCACCCGCCGTCGATCCCGTCGTCGATCTGCGAGACGTGATGCGCCGACCTCGCCCCGA
The DNA here is from genome assembly GCA_041394325.1 of Microthrixaceae bacterium. Classification (GTDB taxonomy): domain Bacteria; phylum Actinomycetota; class Acidimicrobiia; order Acidimicrobiales; family Microtrichaceae; genus JAWKIJ01. Next base: position 563,429 of record JAWKIJ010000001.1, on the reverse strand, counting down.
CACCGCGGCGCTGTACACCGCTGCAACCTTCCTCGACGACCGGCTCGGATCTGGGGAGTTCGACCTCGATCTGCTCCCGGCCGTCACCAACTCGTCCGGCGGCACCTGGGGCTACGTCGTGACGCTGGTCGAGGTCGGGGCCGATGGCGTGCGCACCGCGGCGTTCGACCGGCCAGGGGCTTGCGGGGATCCGGAGTTCGCCGGACGCCTGACCGTCTGGACGATCGACCGGACTCTCGATCTCCTGTCCGTGCTCGAACCGGCGGCCCATCTCGACGATCGGCTGAGGGTGGTGATCCCCCTGCCCCGTCGCCAAGCGGTGACTCGGCTCCTCGACGCGGTCGAGTCGGCGGCCTCCAAGGACCCTGGGGCGATGGCCTCGATCGTCCTCGAGATGGATTCCCGGGATGTGGCCGATCTCCACCGCGGCGACCGTCCCGTGCTCGGTGCATTGCGCGCGACCGGCGTGACCCTCGGGGTGCGCGGCCTCGGCAACGATCCCCGCGCGACCGAGATCGTCCTGGATCACCGATGCTCGACCGTGCGTCTCTCATCGGGTCTCTTCTCGGACCGTCATCGCGGATCCAGCGGGCGACGCGGTGAGGTCGGTGAGCGGCTCGTCCTTCGGGACCTTCGTTCTCTCGCGACGTCCTTCTCGATCGCCGTGATCGCGGACGGGATCGACGACGAGGAAGCGCGCCGTCGACAGCTGATCGCGGGATGTGACGCGTTCTGCGGTTCGATGGCCGGCCCGGCGGTCGAGTACGCGGCCGTGGCCGGATCGGCGCGCCGGGGCGGCCGAACGCTCGGTTGAACGGTCGGCCGGACCGGACCGCGGGCCGACCGCGGCGCTCAGCGGCGCTCGGCCAGCAGCGTGGCCTGTTGATCGAGTACGCGGAGTGCCTCGTCCGAGGGGGCGCTCGGGATCCGGAAGACGCACTCGGTCACTCCGATCCTCTCGAAGTGGTCGAGCTTCTCGTGGGTGGGAACCGAACCGAACGGCACGATCCGAAGGGTGGCGGGATCGCGGCCGTGCGCGGCTGCCACCGCGGAGTCGCCCGATGCCTTCGGACAGTCCCGATCCTCCGATCGGGATCCAACCGTCGGCGTAGCGGGCGACGTGTTCGAACAACCTCGGACCGCCCGCTCCGCCCACGAGGATGGGAATCGGCCGAACGGGTTTGGGCCAGGACCAGCTCGGTGAGAACCTGACGAAGTCGCCGGTGTGGGACGCCAGGTCGTCGCGCCACAACGCCTGCATGGCCTCGACGTGCTCTCGGGTGCGCTGGCGGCGCGACCCGTACTCCACCCCGTGATGCTCCATCTCGTCGCGGTTCCAACCGAAGCCGACACCCATCACGAACCGACCATCGGACAGGTTCTGCAACGTCGCCGCGGCCTTCGCCGTGACGATCGGATCGCGTTGGGCGACGAGCAGGATGCCGGTTCCCAGGAGGATCGAAGTGGTCCGTACCGCCGCGGCGGCGAGGGCGACGAAGGGGTCCACGGTGCGGCGGTACTCCTCCGCGAGCTCGTCCTCGCCCGTGGGGGGTGGGGTGATCCTGGACTCGGGGATGTGGGTGTGCTCGGGCAGGTAGAGCGACTCGAAGCCGCGGGCCTCCGCCTCCACCGCCAACTCGTCGGCCCGCATCGACCGATCGGTGGCGAACATCGTGACGCCGAAACGCATCGGGTCACCCTACGGCCTGGGTGGGTGGTGGTCGTGGCCCTCGACGTCGCCCCGATCGGGTCGCCCGCCGATCGGCCCGGCTCCTAAGGTGGCGCCTCGTCAGGTTCCGGTCGCCGCTCGACCGCGGACGTCGCGCGAACGGTGGAGGAATGTTTCGAATGGGTCTGTGTGACGGCCGGACGGTGATCGTGACCGGGGCGGGCCGCGGGATCGGTCGTGCCCACGCCCTTGCGTTCGCGGCCGAAGGCGCCAACGTGGTGGTCAACGACCTCGGCGCGGCGGCGGACGGCAGTGGGGCCGACCTCGGGCCCGCTCACGAGGTGGTCCAGGCGATCCGCGGTCGTGGCGGAAACGCCGTCGCGAACGGCGACGACGTTGCCAGCGCGGAAGGGGCAGAACGGCTAGTGCAGTGCGCCGTCGAGTCCTTCGGCGACCTGCACGTCGTGGTCAACAACGCAGGGATCGTTCGCGACCGGATGTTCGTCAACGCGACCGTCGACGAATGGGACGCGGTCATGGCCGTGCACCTCCGCGGACACTTCCTACCGTCGAAGTTCGCGGCGATGCACTGGCGTGACCGGGCCAAGGCAGGTGCGAGCCCGTCGGGCCGGATCGTCAACACCAGTTCCGGAGCTGGGTTGATGGGTTCGATCGCCCAGGCCGCCTACTCGGCCGCCAAGGGTGGGATCGCGTCGCTGACCCTGGTCCAGGCGGCAGAGCTCGGCCGGTACGGCATCACCGCGAACGCCATTGCCCCGGCGGCACGGACGCGTATGACCGAGGAGGCCTTCGCCGAGATGATGGCGAAGCCCGACGACGACGCCTTCGACGCCATGGACCCCGCGAACGTGTCGCCCCTGGTCGTCTGGCTGGGGTCGGAGGAATCCGCGGATGTGACCGGCAGGGTGTTCGAGGTCGAAGGCGGCACGATCGGAGTCGCGCAGGGCTGGTCGCACGGTCCGCGCGTCGACAAGGGTGCGAGATGGGAGCCGTCGGAGGTTGGTGCGGTCGTGGCCGACCTGTTGGCGGAAGCGGTGCCGCCCACCCCGGTGTACGGCGCCTGAGCGGTCGCCGGTGCGGGTCTACGAGCGACCGTCGCACGGGCTGAGCCCGGCGGCGCTGCGGCGACTCACGGCCACCGATCGGCGGGGTGCCTCGTTCGCGGCGCTACGCGTCGCCGTCGGCCTCGCGATGCTGGTCCTCTCACCCGTCGTCCTTTGGTGGTTGTTCGTCCCCGCAGGCCTGGTGTTGACCAGCTCCGCGCTGCTGTTCGTCCGTCGGGCCGCCGTGGCTTCGGTCGAGCGCCCGGCGCTCGTACTCACCGGTAGGCCCCGCTGGGACGGCACCACTCGGCGCTCCTGGACGATCGATGCAGACGATCCCACGGCCGTCGCCGCACGGCTGGCCGCGGCGCTCGACCTCGAACTGGGGGAGTCGCTCGATGCCCGTGATCCCGCGGACGGACCCGCCGAGGGGACGAACCGTTCCCGGGTGCTCACCGGCGAACACGACGGGATCATCGCGTGGGCGTCGAGTGGTGCCCCGCATCTCCGGGCCGACGGTGATCGCGACGGTGTATGGCTCCGTCGCGATGCCGAGTCGGGTGCGGTGATCCTCCTGTCGAGCGAGGGGCGTGCCACGGCCGCGTTGAAGGCGGCCGCTGCCTCGATCGCTACGGGGCCCGAAGTCGACGCGTGACGAATGTCGACATCGCGGTCACCGCGACGACCACGCCGGCAACGCCGGCGAACAGCACCGCCGGACCCTCGAACTGATAGAGCGCGGGGGCGACCGTCGCCATCAGACCCGCACCGCACAGACCGAACGCCCCCGCGATTCCCTGGCCTGATCCGATCCGTTCGGGCGGAACGGCCTGGGCCATGGCGGCTTGGACTCCGGGTGTCACGATCGCCTGCACGACAGCCTCGGCGACGGCGACGGCGGCCACCGCCCAGTAGGACCGCAACAGACCGTAGGCCAACACGATCGGTGCCGTTGCCGTGAGGCCGATGGTGGCGCATCGGGTGGCGCCGAAACGATCCACGATCCGACCCCCGGTTCCCGCCAGCAACGCCAACGGGATCCCGTACATCGAGAGGGAGAGTCCGACGAAGGTCTCCGATGCGCCGAGGTCGTTGAGGTAGGGCGACCAGACCGCGTCGTACGCCCCGATGGGGACGAACGCCGCGAGCGAGAGGAGCGCCGCCGCGGTCACCGATGGACGGGCGAGCAGGTCGAAGCCCCGTTGAGCGGCCCAGCCCCTCGTCGCGTGCGACTCCGGGCCGGCGGAGGCGGAGGGCACAGGAGCGTCGGGATTTCTCAGGTCGGGGAGCCGCGCGACGAGGACCACGCCGACGAGGGCCATCAGTACGGCGAGTCCGACGAAGGGAACCGACAAACCCAGGTGTGTCGCGACCACGGCCCCGATCCCGGGTCCGACGATGAATCCCGTCACCTCGGAGGCGGCGACCAATCCGAGATGGTGGCCCGCGTGAGCCGGGTCGAGGCGCGCCGCCACCGAGCGCCCGGAGGCGAGCGTCAACGACATCGCAAGTCCGCCGAGCGCCCGGGCGGCGACGAGTTGGAGCAACGAGTCTGTGAGGCCGAACCATGCCACCGAGACGGCGCCGAGGAACAGGCCGCTGAGGAGCATGGTCCTCGCCCCACCACTGTCGGCGAGGTGAGAGAAGACCAACAGACCGACCAACGACGCGGCGAACAGGGTGCCGCTGACGTAACCGAGTTGCGCGGTGCTCAGAGCGTCGCGTTCACGGATCTGTTCGAGCAGCCCGAAGACGAGTCCATGCCCGGCGTCGGTGGTGCCGACGGCCGCCATGAGCAGCCAGATGGTCCGGCGGTCCGCTCGCACCTTCTCGTCACGCGATCCTTCCGGCCCGTCGGCGAGGGTCGCGCCACGGAGCGGTTGCGCCGGCGACCCCGGAGAGCCTAGGACAGGCGCTCGATCACCATCGCCATGCCCTGGCCGCCGCCGACACACATCGACTCGAGGCCGAACTGCTTGTCCGACTCCTGGAGGTTGTGGATCAGGGTCGTCATGATGCGGGCGCCGGTCATACCGAAGGGGTGCCCGAGGGCGATCGAACCACCGCGGGTGTTGAGCTTGTCGATCGGGATGTCGAGGTGGCGGGCCGATGGGACGACCTGCGCGGCGAACGCCTCGTTGATCTCCACGAGGTCGATGTCGGCCATGGTCATGCCCGCTCGACCGAGGGCCTTTCGGCAGGCCTCGACGGGTCCCATCCCCATGATCTCGGGGTTGAGGCCGGTGGCGGCGGACGACACGATCCGTGCCAGCGGCGTGATGCCGAGGGCCTTGGCCTTGGTGTCGCTCATCACGACGACCGCGGCGGCACCGTCGTTGAGCGGGCAGGCGTTGCCAGCGGTCACCGTCCCGTCGGGGCGGAACGCCGGAGCGAGGGACGACACCTTCTCCAGTGTGGTCCCGGGTCGGATGCCGTCGTCACGGGAGACCTCCCCGTCGGGCGTGGTCACGGGCGTGATCTCGGCATCCCAGAAGCCGTTGTCGAGGCTTTCCTCGGCCAGGTTCTGGCTGCGGACGGCGAACTCGTCCTGGTCCTGGCGACTCACGTTCTCGGCCTGGGCGACGTTCTCGGCGGTCTGGCCCATGGCGATGTACATGTCGGGGAGACCCGGCGCCGGAGCCCAGGTGTCGGCACCACCCTCGGCGCGGGCAGCGGTGCGCTCCTCGGCATCGGCGAAGATCGGGTTCTTCGGGCCGTCGGCCATCCCGAAGAAGAATCGGCTGGAGGTCTCGACTCCGCCCGCGAGGAACACGTCGCCGTCGCCGGCCATGATCGCGTGCGAGGCCATCCGGATGGTCATGAGCGAGCTGGAGCAGTAGCGGTTGACGGTGGCGCCCGGGATGTTGTCGAGCCCCGCGAGCACGGCGGAAACGCGGGCGATGTTGTGACCGGACTCGCCGCCGGGTTGACCGCAGCCCCACAGGACGTCCTCGATCTCGTTGCGGTCGAGTTCCGGGACCTTGTCCAGCACCGCCTTGATGATGTGGGCGGACAGGTCGTCGGGCCGCATGTCCTTCAACGACCCCTTGGCCATGCGGCCGATGGGGGTGCGGGCGGTTGCGACGATGACGGCTTCGGCCATGGGTGTGACTCCCGGTTGTGGCGATACGGCCGGACGATGTTACCCGGCGGTAACTATCGCGACGAATGCGCCCGTGCCTCTCGAGGTGCACGACCGGTCGTCAGGGGAAGAACCTGCTGACGGTGTCGGCGACACACGACGGTCGATCGGACCCCTCGCAGTGGATGTCGACGCGGACGACCACCTGCACGCCTTCGCCGATCCCGGTGGCCTCGACCACCTCGGCGGTTGCCCGCACCCGCGACCCGGCGGGGACGGGGGCGGGGAAGCGGACCTTGTCGAGGCCTACGTTGACCCCCATCGAGAACGTCTCGACCGACACGAGGTCCGGGAGGAAGAGGTTGACGAGCGAGAGCGTCAGGTAGCCGTGTGCGATCGGTCCCCCGAACGGCGATTCGGCAGCGGCACGGGCCACGTCGACGTGGATCCACTGACGGTCTCCGGTGGCCTCGGCGAACAGGTCGATCCGCGCCTGATCGAGGTCGATCCACGGGGTGGGCCCGGCCGTCCGGCCGACCGTCGACAACAGGTCCGACGGTGAGGCGACGACGATCGCGCCGCCCAGAGGCTCGGTGTCGCTCATGTTCGGTCCCGGTGCCGGAGCAGTTCGTCGCTGAGCGCGGTGGTGCAGGACTTCGTCAACTCGTCGATGCGCGGGGTCACCGCCGCGGATCCGGAACGGTCGTATGAGTCCCGCACGAGGCCCGCGTCGTGGCGGATGCTGTCGTACTCGCACGTGACGAAGCGGTCGACGATCCGGTCGGCGGAGGAGCGACTGAAGCCCTGCTGTTGGATCGTCGTCACGATGTCGTCCCCGATGGCCGCCTTGGTGTGCGCAATCCATTCGGCGCGTCCGGGGGTGCCTCCACATGCGATGCCGCCGAGGGTCAGCACGCCGACGGCTGCGGCGAGTAGTGAGCGGGCAAGGGTGGGATGCCGGAGGACGGGGAGCATCGCCGCGCAGCCTACGCCGCCCCCGCTCGCGGAGTGGACGACGCGTTCGAGCGCGCCTTTTGCCCCTCACGACGAATGCTGGGGACCTCGTTGCTCACGAATGCTGGCTGGAGACCGACACGACCTCGCCGGTCATGTAGGAGGTGTAGGGCGACGCGAGCATCACCATGACCGTCGCGATCTCCCACGGTTCGGCCGCACGGCCGAATGCCTCCCGTGCCTCGAGTTCCTCGAGTAGGCCGTCTGGGGTCACCTTTGCGAGGAACGGGTGCATCGCGAGGCTCGGTGACACCGCGTTGGCGCACGTTGTGTTCGGCCGCCTCGATCGCGGCGCACCTGGTCAACGCCATCACCCCCGCCTTGGCCGCCGCGTAGTGCGCCTGGAGCGCCTGGGCGCGCCACCCCAGGACCGAGGCGTTGTTCACCACTGCTCCCTCACCGCGTTCGTACATGTGCGGGAGCACGGCCCGAAGGCAGCGGAACGTCCCGGTGAGCGTCACATCGAGCACTACCGACCACTGCTCGTCGGTCATCTCAACGATCGGGGCGTTGCCGCCGAGCCCCGCGTTGTTCATCCACACGTCGATGTGACCCAACTCCGCGACGGCGGCGTCGACGAGACCGCGCACCTGTTCCTCGACGGTCACGTTGCACAGGAACGTCGCCGGTCGACGGCCGGTCTCGGCCTCGAGGTTGTCGGCGGCCTCGCCGAGTCGACGCTCGTGGAGGTCGCTCACCAGGACGTTCGCCCCTTCCTCGATGCAGCGTCTCGCGACCGCGAAGCCGATGCCGGTTCCGGCTGCGGCGGTGACCACGACGTTGCGTCCCGCCAGGAGGTTGTTCGGGGGGGGATAGTCGGGAGCGGCCATGTGCGGTTCCTCCGATGGGTGATGGTGGGCCCGACGTGGGTGACGTCGGACGTGTGCAGGGGTGCGACCGGCGGGGCTCGGTCAGCGGGGCTCCCGGGGAAGCCCCAGCGCTCGCTCGCCGATGACATTGCGTTGGACCTCGTTCGAGCCGCCGTAGATCGTGTCGGATCGGGTGAACATGAACAGCCGGTGAAGTGGACCCATCGGCTCGTGGGCGTCGTATCGATCCGAAATCGTCATCGCCGACGCACCCATGGCGTCCATGGCCACCTCGCCCATGTCCCGGTGGAGGTTGGCCCAGTACAGCTTGCCGATCATCGCTTCGCGGCTGAGCTGGGCGGACGACAACGAGAGGGTGCGGATGGCGTTGGTCCGCATGATCCGAAGTCGGATCCACAACGAGGTGATCGAGTCGCGAAGGACGGGGTCGTCGAGGCGGCCGTTGGCTCGGGCCGTGTCGACGATCTCGGCGAGTTCGCGTCGGAACGCCATCTGTTGACCCAGGGTCAGCACTCCGCGTTCGAACGCCAGCGTGCCCATGGCGACCTTCCAGCCGTCACCGGGATCACCGACGATGTTGACCGCCGGCGTGCGCGCGTCGTCGAAGAACACCTCGTTGAACTCGGCGGTGCCGGTGATCTGGCGGATCGGCCGGACCTCGATACCGGGTGCGTCCATCCGGATGAGCAGGTAGGAGAGGCCGTGGTGGCGAGAACTTCCGGCCTCGGTGCGGCAGACGACGAAGCACCAGTCCGACCACTGCGCGAGTGAGGTCCACACCTTCTGCCCGTTGATCACCCACTCGGCGTCGTCTCCGTCGCCTTCGAGGCGCGCCGTGGTGGAGATGTTCGCGAGGTCGCTGCCGGCGTTCGGTTCGGAGTAGCCCTGACACCAGTACTCGGTTCCCGACACGATCCCCGGGAGGAAGCGAGCCTTCTGCTCCTCCGATGCGAAGTGCAACAAGGTCGGCCCCAGCAGACCCTCGCCGATCAGTCCTGCTCGGCCGGGCCCGCCGGCGGCCGCGTGCTCCTCGTGGAAGATGACCTCCTGATTGATCGGGAGACCCCGGCCCCCGTAGGCGGTCGGCCAGCCGACGCACGTCCATCCGGCGGCGGCGAGGTGACGTTCCCACTCCATCCGTTCGGCGACGAACATGTGCTCGTCGCCGGGACCGCCGCGATGGCGGAGCTGTTCGAACTCGCCTCTGAGGTTGTCGGCCATCCACGTACGGATCTCGGCACGGAACGCCGAATCGGCTGGCGTGTCCCCGAGTTGCACGGTTGGTACCTCCGTCGGTCGACGTGTGAACCGTCCGGTGGTTCCGGGGTCCCGGTCGGCGGATCGTATCTGACGGTGCGTCAGATCTGCCGATCGGGTGGTCACCTACGATGGCCCCATGGGACGGGCCGCGCCGAAGGGCCGGGTCGCCGTGTTCGTCGCCGTCGCGGTCGTGGTCGTCGTGGTGGTCACCGCACGACGCGGTGGTCGCCCGACCCCGACGACCACGAGCGTCCCGTCGACGACGTCGTCGATACCGGCCGAGGTGAGTCGTCCGGTCGTACAGACCTGCGCACAGGCCGACGGCCTCGTCACCCGCGAGTGCGATCTGTACCTGCCCTCGAATCCTCCTTCCCATGCGATGCCTGCGGTGGTCTTGCTGCACGGTCTGACCGGCAGTCCGGCCGGGGTGGTCGGCGAGGGGACTGGGCGGCAGCGGTGCAACGCCACCGGTTCGTACTGGTCGCACCCGCGGGGATCATGGCGAGTTGGAACGCAGGGGGATGCTGTGGAATCGCCCGAGCCACTCAGGTGAACGACGTCGACTACCTCGCATCGTTGATCGACCGCGTCAAGGCAAGACCCGACGTCGACCCGTCCAGGGTGTATCTGTGGGGTTCTCCAACGGTGGAATGATGGTGTACCGGTTCCTCTGCTCGGCAGCCGACCGCGTGGCCGCAGCCGCCAGCGTGTCGGGTACGAACGACGCTGGCTGTGAACCGAACGGTGCGGTGTCGATCCTGCACATCCACGGGACAGCGGACGAGTCGGTGCCGTATCGGGGTGGTGCCAGCGTCTTCTCCGCGTTGATGGGGTCGACGTTCCCGCCCGTGGAGGAAGCCGTCGGAGCGACCGCTGCGGCGCAAGGGTGCGGGAACGAGCCGACGGTCTCGACGCTCGGCGCCGTGACCGATCGCTCGTGGACGAACTGTCGTGGCGGGGCGCGGTGCGGTTGGTCGGCATCGGGGGTTGGCCGCATCAGTGGCCGCTGCGAGGTCCGCTGAACGCCACGACCACCGTCTTGGACTGGTTCGGTATCGGCTGAGTGGCCGCGTGGCGACGTCGACCGTCCTGGTCGAGGCCGCACAGCGACGCGACCTCCTCCAAGAGCGCCTGCGGAGCGGAGGAGTGCTCGTCCAGGACCTGATGTTCGCCCAGGAAGCGCAGGTACGTGTACAGCGTCTCACCGAGTGCCGCGGCCCCAGCGGCTGCCCACCGTGCCGGTCGACGGTGCCGAACAGCAACGGGGCGATATCGCCGCACGTCCAGCGGTTGAACGGCCGGCCCCGCGGTGGCCTCGTGAAGACGAGCCGAGAGGATGGCCGAGAGCGAGTCGAGTGAGAGGGTGTGACCCGACCCAAGCGCCCAACGCGCGACCTCGACGCGGACCGCCCGGAGCGTCGTCTGGGGCCGGCGCCTGATGGCTCTGGCCGTCGAGGCGCGGGTTCGGCTCCTGTCGGCTCGGGCGGTGTGGGCTTCGTGGTGGGGGTGGTTCTGCGAGACCATGGGATCATCATCGAGGCGACCCCTGACATCGGACGTACCGTCGAGTCGAGGCGCACCCTCAGTCCGTACGCCGCGGATCGAGGAGGGGAGGACGATCTGCAACGAGTCCGGACAGAACGGGCGGTCCCCCACCAGGCCGGCCAAGGAGGCGATGGGGGCCCATTCGGCGGCGACCACCTCGCCGTCGTCGAAGTGGAACGGTCCGAGGTGCACCACCCCGAAGACCATGCCGACCAGGCTCGCATCGGGACCCTCGTAGGCACCTCCCCCAGGTGGTCCAGAGGTCCGTCGATCCCCAACTCCTCGCCGAGCTCACGGTGCGCGGCGTCCTCCCACGGCTCGTCGGGCGCGCACACCCCGCCGGCGGCGATGTCCCATGCCGACGGCCACAGGTCCTTCGTGGCGCTTCGGCGATGCACGAGCACCGAACCCGCGCCGTCGAGCACAGCGACGAATACCGCGCGGTGACGAAGGCGACGGGTTCGCATCTCACTGCGGCGGACGATCCCGGTCACCTCGCCGGTTTCGTCGACGATCTCGACCCATTCATCTGCAAAGCATTTACGATCATTTCGTGACATTCCGGCTATCTTGCTCCTAACCTCGCGTGTTGTATGGACGTGCAGCGGCCTTCTGTGGGCTCGACGACGGGTCAAGATGTGTCGGACATGTGGTGGCGCGACACCGAGATCGAGATCGTCCCGTTGGACGAACTGCAAGCCGAGCATGCCCCATCGGATGCGCTCGGTGCCGACGACTCGACCGCTGCGGACCAGCCCGCGGAGGCCGCCGAGCCTGCTGAGGCCGCCGAGCCCGCGGAGTCCGCCGAGCCCGCGGAGCCCGACCTCCTCGACGGTGAATCGTCGTCGCTCCCGGCGACCGGCGAGTCCGACGCGGACGACGACGGGTCCCCCGAACCTCCGGGCGAGCTCGACACCGGGGCGCTCGACGAGGATCCCGAGGTTGACGACGATCCCATCGTGGCCGTGACTCGCGCGCCCGGTTCCCGCCCCGACCCCGTCCGCCGCGAGCTGGCGGTTCATCGCGAGATCGACGCTCCGATCCCGTCGGCCAGGCCGATCCACCGTATGTCGCTGCGCCGTCACCTGGTGTTGCTGGTCGCGGTGGCGCTGCTCGCCACCGGAGCGCTCACCGCGCTCGGCATACGGACGGCGGTGGTCCTCGCCGAACGCGGCAATCATCTCGACCGCATCGCCGAGGCGCGCCGTGCGACCACCGTCGCTCGGTCCGACCTCGTTCGGCTCCTCGATCCGTCGCCGGCTGCCGATCGGGCGCGGGTCGGGAGGGTGGTCACCAACACCCGGGCCGCGGTCAACGAGGCCACGTCGTTGGGGGTCCGTGACGAGGCGGACGCCGTCGCCGTGTCGGTCCGCGACGTCGCTCGCAGTGCCGGGACTCCTTCGCGCCAGAACCTCGAACGGCTCGACGCCGGCCTGGACCAGCTCGATTCCTCGCTGGACCGCAAGCGCGACTCGTACCAACGTGCGTCCACGACCACTCGGGACCGGTCGATCGTGCTCATGGTGCTCGGCCTGCTCGGCAGCATGGTCCTGGTTCCACTGGTGGCATGGAAGGCGCTTCGCAGTATCACCTCGTCGATCAGGACGGTCGGGCGCGTCATCCGACGGTTCGGTGAGAGCGATCTCGCCGCGCGCGTGCCGCAGACCGACGACGAGGTCGGACTGATGGCGCGTTCGTTCAATGTGATGGCCGACGGTGTCGGTGACCGAATCGCCACGCTCACGGCGGATGCGGCGCGCGACGGCCAGCTTCGGCTCGTGGCCGACGCGCTCGATCAGGCCGACAGCGAGCAGGAGGTCTACGAGATCCTCGAGCGGGCGCTCGCGATCGTCACCCCGGCGAACCCCGGCGAACTGCTCCTCACCGAGGTGACCTCGTCGGCCCTGTCACGCGTCGCCGTCAATCCCTCCGCCGGGATCGCCGGCTGCCCGGTCGCGGTGGCCGGTGAGTGCGTGGCGATGAAGCGCGGTCAGACCGTGACCTTCGACGGACCCGCGGCCATCAACGCCTGCCCCCAGCTTCGACTCCATGATCGACCGTGTTCGGCGGTGTGCATCCCGATGAGCGTCAACGGCCACCTCCTCGGGGTGGTTCACGTGACCGGTCCCGAGCACCGACCTCCGGCGCAGTCCGTGGTCGACCAACTCGTCACCGTCACCGGCCAGGTGGCGGCGCGGATCGGAGCGATCCGCACGCTCGAGTCGACCCGGATCGAAGCCGGGACCGACGCGCTCACCGGGCTCGTCAATCGGCGCACGCTGATGGCGAAGCTTGGCGAGCTCGCCCATCAGGGAACCGACTACTCGCTCGCCGTCGCCGATCTCGACCGCTTCAAGCAGCTCAACGACACCTTCGGCCACGAGGTTGGCGATCGGGCGCTACAGATCTTCGCCCAGGTCCTCCAGGACAACGTCCGCGATCGGGACATCGTCGCCCGATACGGCGGTGAGGAGTTCGTGCTGGTCTACCCGGGGCTGCCCGTGACCCGGGCGCTCGAGATCATCGACCGGATCCGGCACAAGCTGGCCACTGCGATCGAGGCCAGCGGACTTCCCGGGTTCACGTGCAGCTTCGGAGTGACCGGTTCGACGGCAGCCGATGCGATCGACGACGTCATCCGCATCGCCGACGCCGGTCTGCTCACGGCCAAGGATCTCGGTCGTGATCGGGCGGTGTACGCCAACCGCGACCTCGCGGTGCAGGTGTTCGGCGACTCGGCCGTCGACCGGTCGGGCGAACCGGTCGACCGGTCCTGACCTACGGCGTCCACACTTTCCCCCCGGCAGGTGGCGCCGGTCGTGCCCCAGGTGGTCAGTTCCCGTTGGAGCTCCAATGCCACGGTTCCGACGGAAGGTTGTAGAAGCCGTAGGAGTTGGCGTTTGCCCGCATCCAGGCGAAGGCGGCGCTACCACGGGTGAGCGTTCGGCCGCCCGTCGTGAAGTCGACCGCGAGACCGCGTTCGTGCATCGAGGACCCGGGCCGCGCCGTCGGCGGATGACACGACGACGAGGGTGCGTGGTAGATCGCGTAGTTGCTCGATCCGCAATTGCTGCGCCGCACCGCGATCTGGCCGGCGGGATCCCGGTAACCGCCACCGGACATGTGGATGCCGGCGGCCTCGGCCGCGGCGAGCAGACGATCGAGGTTGGCGGCCATCGAGGAGTCGATCCGGATCCCCCGCACGGTGACGATCCCCGCGCCGTTGCTGTTGGGCAACGAGGGGATCCTCACGTTGGACGGTGCTCGCACGGTAAATCCCGTGCGAGCCGCCCGAGCCCGTTGGGCGGCGAGCTCACGGGCGATCGAGGCCTGTTGGCTCGCGATCTGTCCCGCGAGCGCTCCGTCGAGAGACGCCAGCGAGTCCGCCTCGGCCAGTTGTGCGTTGAGTCGGTCGTCGACCTCGTCGGAGAACCTCTGCTGTTGCTCCTGCGCGGCGCGTAGGCCGGCGAGCCGCTGCGCGACGTCGTGGGTTCGCGCCGCAGCACGTCGGGCCGACTCCTCCGACGCGGCGCGGGCGGTGGCGAGTTGGTCCTGGACCGTTCGGTAGTGCTCGGCGGTGTCGAGTGAGTCTCCCGACTGGAGCATCCGCCAGGTGTTTCGCTGGGACGCCTCGGTCAGGGAGTCGGCCGAGAGGATCTGCAACGTCATGTCGAGACCGTTGTTGGTAAACGCGTCCAGGGCCTGCCGCTTGATCCTCGTCCTGAGCTCCGCCGCCTCCTTTCGGGCGCGGGCCTCGGCGGCCTCCGCGGCGATCCTCTCCGCCTCGGCCGTCGCCGCCGCAGCGCGGGCGTCGTCGAGCTGCGCGGTCTGGGTCGAGATGTTGTCGGAAATGGTTGCCAGCGCCGCGCGGATCTGCGCGTCGCTGGCCTTGAGCGCGTCGACCTTCGCGGCGGACGTCGCCTTCGCCGAACGGACCTGCTCGCGGCGCCGTTGCAGGTCACGAAGGCGGGAGCGACCGTTGCCGTCGGCCTGCGCGGCCGAGAGTGGCACGAGGGTCCCGAGGCACAGCAGGGTCATCGCCGAGACGATCGGGAGCGAGCGACGACGTGCCCGACGCGACGGGATGGCGCGGCTCGTCCGGGTGGTGGGGTGCTGGTTCGGCATGATTGGTGTACGACGTCGCTCGGGCTCGGAACGGCGTCGCCGGAGCTTCCGGCCCACCGTCGGGTGGGACGCGACATCCTCGCAGACAGCGGAGGCCGACGGACCGGCTCCCGAATCCCGGTTGTGTCACGCGACCGTAATGTTCCTCGGGTTTCCTGTCAGGTCGGGCTGGCCCGGCGTGTGTTCCTCTCCGCCCGCGTCATCGCCGACGGGGTTGGCACGCGGCGCACCAGGTCGTGGTTCTCCCGTCGAGTACGCCGCGCGCCAGGGGTGTTCCACACCGGTGACACGGTTTGCCCCCTCGCCCGTAACAGCGGAGGTTCCCGACGTTGTCACCGCTCCGACCGTTCGCATCGACGTAGTCCCGCAGCGTGGTCCCGCCGCGTTCGATGCTCTCGGTCATCACCGCACGCACGGCGTCTCGGAGCGCCGCACTCCGTGCTCGGCTCAACACGCGATCGCGAGGATTCACGCCGACCCGCCACAGCGCCTCGTCGGCGTAGATGTTGCCCACGCCGGCGACCGCTCGCTGGGACAGGAGCATCGTCTTCACATGTCGACGGCTCGAGCGCATCGCCGCCGCGAGGCATTCAGGGGTGAACGCGTCGTCGAAGACGTCGGGACCCATGGCGGCCAGCGTGGGTAGGGAGTCGTACTCGCCGGGATCGACCAGGGCGATCCGCCCGAAGCGTCGCACGTCACGAAACACCAGTCGTGTGCGGTCGTCGAGGTCCCACCATGCGCGGACGTAGGGGTCGGTGGCCGTCGGGTCGGCGATGCCGTGGATCCCGGTCACCGGCCCGAGCGGGTGGGCGCGCAACGAGCCGGTCATGCCCAGGTGCACGACCAACTCGGCACGACCGCCCCCGGCGCGGGTCGTGTCGGCGATCAGGTACTTGCCGCGTCGCCGCAACGACACGATGTGCGCTCCGTCCAGAAGGACCGCGTCGACGAAGCGGGGTGAGGGGTGTGACCCGGACGCGACGACCGAGCGACCGGACAGCGCCGGTTCGAGTTGGCGGCGGATCGTTTCGACTTCGGGGAGCTCTGGCATAGCATCGCCCGACCATTCCGGGCGCAAGGAGGTGACGCGGCGTGTCCACATCAGGGAGCGGTAAGGCGATTCTCGCGGCGTTTGTCGCGAACCTCGGCATCTCGGTCGCCAAGTTCGTGGGGTTTCTCGTGACGGGCGCGTCGTCGATGTTGGCGGAGTCGATCCACTCGCTCGCCGACACCGGCAACCAGGCTTTGCTCCTTCTGGGAGGCAGGCGCGCGAAGCGTGTGGCGGACGAACGTCACAACTTCGGCTACGGCAGGGAGCGGTACTTCTACTCCTTCGTCGTCGCGCTCGTGCTCTTCACTCTCGGGGCGGTGTTCGCGGTGTACGAAGGCGTGCACAAGTTGCAACACCCCGAGGACGTCAAATCCCCCGTCGTGGCGTTGATCATCCTCGGGGTGGCAATCGTGCTGGAGGCCTTCTCGCTACGTACCGCGCTGCACGAGTCGGCGGCGTTGCGTGAACGCCACGGAATGTGGCACTTCGTGCGGACCTCGAAGGTGCCGGAGCTGCCGGTGGTGCTGTTGGAGGACATCGGGGCGTTGGCGGGCCTGGGTATCGCGACCGTTGCCCTCACGCTGGCGTGGAAGGTCGATCCCGTCTTCGACGGTGTGGGGTCGATCGTGATCGGCTCGCTGCTGGGGGTGATTGCAGTGATCCTCGCGATGGAGATGAAGAGCCTCCTGATCGGTGAGTCGGCCGACCCGGCCGTAGCCGACCACATTCGCGAGGCGATCGCGTCGTCCGCCGAGGTCGAACATCTGATCCATCTCCGCACCGAGCACATCGGTCCCGAGCAGGTGCTGATCGCGACGAAGGTCGCCTACAGCCCCCGCCTCGACGTGGCCCGCCTCGCCGAGGCCATCGACGCGACCGAGGCGGCGATCAGGGCGAGCGTGCCGATGCAGGCGCTCATCTACATCGAGCCGGGCCTCGCCGAGGCCCGGCAGGAGTCGTCGCCCGGGGGCGGCACATCGCGACACTGAGCCGTCGGGTCCTCGGTGGAGTCGACACCGGCCGGCGCTACCGTGGCACGGCCGAACCCGTGCACGGGTTCCGCGAGGCAGCCTGCCTCGCCCGCCGTCATGTCCGCCTTCCCTTCCCGACCCGACAACGCGCGGCGACGCTCGCGCCGGGGTGGAATCGGCGTTCTCGCCCTTGCCGCCGTCACGTTCGTCGCTCCGTCCCTGCTCGTCGCCGGGCCGTCGGCGGCCTCGCAAGGCGTGTCGGTCGACGGCGCCGGCCCCGGGGCCGATGGATCGGGTACCGCGGGTTGGCGTGACGATCCCGACCTGGCGCGCGCAGTGGCGATGCGGAGGGCCGCGTCGGCCCGGGTGGGCTCGTTGACGTCGCGACTGGCCGACGCGGACCAGGCACTGGCCACCCGCTTCCGGGGAGCGGCGGAGGTCGCCGGCGACGTCGAGCGAGCGCGCGCCAACGTCCGGGAGGCACTGGTCCAGTACTACATCGCGAACGACACCGGTGCGGGTCTTCCCGTCGTCCGTCCGGGTGAGACCCTTGCCGAGCTGTCGATGCGATTGACCTACACGCTCGGTTCGGCAAACGGCTGGCGGTCGGCCGTCGACCGGTATCGGGCGGTGCAGGAGGCCACGGCCCCTGCGTTGGTGGCTGCTGCCGACCGGCGCGAAGGGCTCGCCGCCGAACTCGGAGCAGCACGGGACGCCTACGCCCAGACCGTCGCGGTCGAGGCAGACGCGGAGCGGGTTGCATTCGCCCGCGAACAGAGCCGACGACGCGCGAGGGCCGACGCGGCGGCCAGGAGCGCCGCCCACCCGCGTTCGAGCCCATCGGTGCCCGGGACCCGGACCGCGGCGACGGGTCGGGACCGGTCTCCGGTGTTGCCGGCGGCGTCGGATCCGGTCGTCGCCGCCGACTCCTATTCGGCCCCGTTGCCGGAACTGCCCGAGGGAGGGCCCTCCGAGGCCGCGTGGGCCGCGCTCCGCCGCTGTGAATCCGGCGGCGACTATCGAGCGGTCTCGCCTTCGGGCGCCTATCGCGGGGCCTACCAGTTCGACCGGTCGACATGGGCGTCCCTCGGTGGGCTGGGTGACCCGGCGGCCGCGCCTGCGGTGGAACAGGATGCCAGGGCGAAGGCGCTCTACTTCCGGCGTGGTGCCCGGCCGTGGCCGGTGTGCGGTCGACACCTGTACGGCTGAGTTCGTCATCGGGGGCGCCGCGTGGAGTCGACGTCATTCGACCTCCGGTCCCACGGCCTGAATACCATCGGAGCCGTCGCCCGACGACGGGCGCGCACGGGGGTGCAACATGGCAGGTCCACGGTCGAGCGAACCCAGACGCGACGGCACACGGCGGGGGTCCGCCGCCGTGGTCCTCCTCACGGTCTTCTGCCTGGTCGTGGCCGCCGGTTGTACCTCCACCAAGTCGGCATCGACATCCGCCACGACTACGACCCCCACACGCCCGGCCGCTCGGCGCATCGACGCCACCGACGCGGCGGCACTCGCCGCGGCAACCTCCCAGGAGGGATGTGACGAACTCGACGCGGGCACCTGTCTGTTGCCCTTCCCGTCCGATCGATTCACCGTCGAGGACAAGGCCACCGAAACAGGCCGACGCGTCGAACTGCCCGGCGGGCAGATCGTCAACACCGAAGGGGTTCCGCTCGACGTCACCGAATGGAACCGCAACGACGGGTTCTCACCGGGATCGCCAGGGCTGATCGAAGCGCCCGGTGTGGACCTCGAGAAGAGCGGCACCCCGCCTCTCGGCGACATCGGAGCGTCGATGCGCAGGGGTTCCACTTCGTTGTTGATCGACCTGACCGAGCGCCGCCTGGTCCCGCACTGGGTGGAGGTCGACCAGTCGGCCCCCCCGGGAACCGGTCTGCTCGTCGTCCGGCCCGCGACGTCGTTGAAGGAGGGTCATCACATCGGCATCGTGCTCGGGCGCCTCGTCGACTCCAAGGGAGTGGCGCTCCAACCGTCGGTGGCCTTTCGCGTGTACCGCGACAACATCACCACCGACGATCCCGTCGTCGCGGCACGCCGACCCGCGATGGAGGCGCTGTTCGCCCAGGCAGCGGCCTTCGGTGCCCGGCGGTCGAGCCTGTACGCGGCCTGGGACTTCACCGTCGCGTCCGCACGCAACCTCTCCGAACGCATGTTGACCATGCGCGACGACGCCTTCGAGCGGCTCGGCACCGCCGCGCCGGCGTTCCACGTCGGCGAGGTGGTGACCACCGGCCTTCCGGACGGGATCGGCCGACGTGTCCGTGGCACGTTCGAGGTCCCGTCCTATCTCACCGACCAGGGCGCTCCGGGCTCGCGGCTGGTGGGTGGAGCCGAGGGGCGTCTCCCCTCCTACTCGGGATCGGACTATCCCGCGGAGTTCACGTGTCAGATCCCCACCTCGGCACTCTCCGGAAAGGAAAGGACGTCGCGACCCGTGGTGTACGGACACGGATTGTTGGGCTCGATGAGCGAGGCCGAGAACTCCCAGGTCGCGAAGATCGCTTCCACCAACAACATGGTGTACTGCGCGACGAACTGGATCGGGATGAGCAAACAGGACGTCGGCACCGCCGTCACGATCCTGGGTGACCTGTCCAAGTTCCCGAGTATGCCCGACCGCAGTCAGCAGGGGATGCTCAACACCCTGTTCCTCGCACGACTCATGCGGACCGCCGGCGGGTTCGTCGACGCGCCCGAGTTCGCCAACGATGCCGGCAAGCCGTTGCTCGACACGCGCGAGGTGTACTTCGACGGCAACAGCCAGGGATCGATCATGGGTGGAGCGGTCACCGCGGTCTCCGCCGAGTGGACCAAGGCGGTACTCGGGGTTCCCGGAATGAACTATGCGCTCCTTCTGTCGCGCAGCGTGGACTTCGAGAAGTACTTCGAGGTGCTGAACCAGCACTATCCGGACCGGACCCAGCAGATGATCATCTACGACCTGATCTCGATGCTCTGGGATCGGGCCGAGACCAACGGCTATGCCCAGCACCTCACCGAGTCTCCCTACCCGGGGACGCCACGGCACCAGGTCGTACTTGACGTGGGCTTCGGGGACCATCAGGTGAGCACCATCGCCGCGGAGGTCGAAGCCCGCACGATCGGTGCGGCGGTGCGGTTTCCCGCGTTGGCGGCGGGGCGCAGCCCGGAGCGGCATCCCTTCTATGGTCTGGACCGGCTCACCCGGTTCCCGACGCGTCGATCGGTACTCATCTACTGGGACAGCGGGACACTTCCACCGCCGCTCGATGACATCACACCTGCGGAGTCCCCCGCGTACGAGGCAACGTGCACGGGGATGACAGAGGACGAACTCGACCGCAGCCGACCCTGCGCCGACTCCCACGAGGACCCTCGGCGCGCTCCTGGATCGATCCGTCAGAAGGACGAGTTCTTCCGACCGAACGGTCGGATCATCGATCCGTGCGAGGCGAAGCCCTGTACGGCGGTGCACCGCGCCGAACTCGACTACTGAGGTCGGCGCGGTGCCCCCGACGGCGTCCGATCAGGTGCTCACCTCGAAGCCCCCGAGATCGTTCGCCAGGAGCGCTTCGAGCCGCGCGAGGAGGTCACCGCGTACTGCTCGACGAGTCTGGGCGAACGGACCGGGGTGGACCGTCGCGGCGAGGTTCGCCGCCACCTCCACGGAACGTGAGAGGACGTCGTCCGCCGCGACCGTCTCGTCGAGGAAGCCGGCCGTTACGGCCGTGTCCGGTGAGCACAGTTCCGCGGATTGGATGCAGCGGGCGAACCACGGTGGGCTCAGGCGATCCCGGCACAACTCCACGGCGAACAGGGGCACGGGCATCCCGATCGCGACCTCGTTCAGGCCCAGCTTGTAGGCACCTTCGGCTCCCACCCGGTAGTCGCCGACGGTGAGCAGGATCCCGCCCATCGCCAGAGCGTGGCCGGAGACGCCGAGCACCACCGGGATCGGTGCCGCGGCGAGCCGGAGGGCCAGCCGCGCGCCGGCACCGAGCAACTCCCTGGCGTTGTCGATCCCCGAGGTCATCACCCGAAGGTCGAAACCCGCGCAGAACTTGCCGGCACGTCCCATCAGCACCACGGCCTTCGCGGCGTCGAACGCCCCGCCGATCGCCGCGTCCAATGCGGCGATCATGTCGAACGAGAGGGCGTTCGCCTTGCCGTCGTCCATCGTCACGACGGTGACGTCGCCCTCGATCGAGGTCATGACCGGGGATGGGGAGTCGGGGTCCGTGGCCGGTGAGGCGGCAGTCGATGGGTCGCTCATGGCCCCACCATAGGGGGCCGGGAAAGCGGTCCCTGCGGCTCTGCGCCCGGCGGTCGGACCCGTCGTCGCGCTCGCTGCACCGTCGCCTCGGCACCTCGACGTGCCCCGTCCTACACTCGCCCCGAACGGCGGCCGGAGGGGGCGGACTTCATGACAATGGTGGGAACGGCGACGAATGCACACCGATGGAGCCGGGACGTATCCGAACGCGATGGGTTACGACGTCGCGGACCGTCGAGTCGGCGCCCGAGCCCACGTCGGTCGGTGGCGGTGGTGCTCGCCGCCGCGGCCGTGCTGGTCGCAGGTTGTGTGCAACTCACCGGGCCCGCCGTCGCCGTAGAACCGGGACCGGCCGCCGCGAGATGCGGAGCGCCGAGCTACTCGTGCCTCCTGCCCTTCCCGTCGAATCGGTTCACCCGTCCCGACCCCGACTCCGCCACGGGGCTCCGCCCCTACCTTCCGCCCGACGCGTTCCCGGCTTCCGTACTGGACAAGGTCGGACCCCGTGACCTCGTCGAGCAGGGCCTCGCGAGCAGCGACGGCTTCTCGCCCGTGTCGCCGGTCTTGTTCCAGGTGCCCGACTCTCTCGGCCCGTCGTCGGTGCCCGCCGACGGCGGCGACGTGATCGAGGTGTGGAACCTCTCCACCCGCAGGCGTGTGCCGATACGCGCAGAGCTGGCGGACGAGGGTTACGACGAACTCGGACGGCGCAACATCGTCGTCGTATGGCCGGTGACCGTGTTCGACCAGGCGACGACGTTCCTCGCGGTGATCCGTCGTGGGATGCTCGATGCATCGGGCAATCCCGCGGTCGCCTCGCCCTCGCTGGCCGATGCCCCCAACGAGGTCCGCGACGCCGCACGCTCGGTGCATCCGGAAATTCCCTGGGGTGACTACCTGGCCGCGACCACGTTCACAACCCGTTCGCAGGCGACGATCGACACCCACGTCAACGAGATGGCCTCCATCGTGCGGGCAGCGGACCACCCGATTCGCAACATCGAGTTGCAGCCCCCGCTGGTCGGCGGAGCGGTCGCCGTCAGCGGTCAGGTTCGTGTGACCGACTTCCGCGACGCGGCCGGAATGATCCCCCTCGATCGCGTCCCGACGCCGAGCGAGCATTGGGTCGACTTCCTCCTGGCGCTCCCGTCGGACCCCCCCGCCGCCGGCGCACCGATCTTCATCTACGGCCACGGGATCACCGCGTCCAAGGAGACGATGATCGTGCTCGCGGGCCAACAGGCCGCGAAGGGCTTTGCCACGGTCGGCATCGACCTTCCCAACCATGGTTCGCGAACCAACGAGGGGGGCTACATGCTCGACCTCGCCTACCCCTCGGAGCTGGGTCGTCTCACGTCGATGCTGCTGCAGAGCGAGCTCGACCACCTTTCCCTGTTGCGTGCCATCCAGCAGCACTTCTCGGAGATCGACGTCTATCCGCTCGATCCCGTCTCCGGTCGTGGAGGGGACGGCCGGCGCGACGTGAACCCCACCGAAGTCCTCTACTCGGGCACCTCGCTCGGGGGTGTCCTCGGCGCGGAGTTCGTCTCCCTCGCCCCGGAGCTGAAAGGCGCTCTGTTCCAGGTCCCCGGTTCGGGGATCATGGACACCCTCTACCACTCGGTCTTCTGGGACGTGTTCAAGAGCGCGATGCCCGGCGGCCTCGCGGTCGGTGACGCGGCGGTGATGACGTTCATGGCACAGTCGGCGCTCGATCGTGCGGACAACACCTTCTATCTCGACCGGATCCGGGCGACGGGGATGCCGGTCCTGGTCGAGTACGCGATCGGAGACGGACTGGTGCCCAACACGTCGACCGATCGGATGCTCGCCCTGCTCGACCTGCCAATGATGGGCACCCGGCTTTCCGAGCTTCCCGAGGGGATCGGGTCACGTCACACAGCGGGACTTCCCGCCGACGGTCGGGCGTTCGTCCAGGTGCCCGGTGCGCCCGGCGACACGCTCCTGTCGAAGTTCGCCACCCACCTCCAGTTCATGGATCCGGTGAGCGTCGCCGCGTCCGACCGTTGGCTCGACCAGCGCGCCGCGGCGTTGCGCCGCGGCTGAGGCCGACGTCGTCACCGAGGTCGGTCGGGTTCGTCGGAGGGGGAACGCTTCGGCCTTGCCAGGCGTTGTAGAAGGTGCCCGATTCGTCGTTGGTACCCTGGCTCCGGCCCTTCGCCGTGGCCGCTCGACTCCGAGGAGACACCGTGTCGACCGACACCCCCACAACGCCCACCGTGCCGCGAAGCCCCTTCGCCGGAAACCTCCCGCTCCTCGAGATCACCGACGCCGCCCGCGAGACGGTCATGTCGATTCGTGCCGAGGAACCCGACGCCACCTCCCTGGGGCTTCGCATCGAGATCACCGGCTCCCAAGGTCGCGAGTACACCTACGACCTGTGCTTCGACGAGCTCTCGGGGGCCCGGCCCGACGACGAGTTGGTGCCCCTCGACGACCTCACCGTGATCGTGCCTGCAGCGACGGTCGACCGCCTCCGGGGGTCGGTGCTCGACGTCTCGCGCGCGACGCAGGGCGGACTGGTCATCCGCAACCCGAACCGTGCCGACCCGATGGCGGGCGTCGAACTGAACCGTGACGGCACCGTCGCGGAGCAGGTGGAACAGCTCCTCGACGAGGTGATCAACCCGAGCCTGGCCATGCACGGGGGTTTGCCTCGCTCGTCGGCGTGGATGAGGCGAACAAGGTGTACGTCACGATGGGCGGGGGTTGTCAGGGATGCGCGGCGAGCGCGATGACCCTCACCGACGGCATTCGCCGCCAGA
Organism: Microthrixaceae bacterium; assembly: GCA_041394325.1. GTDB lineage: Bacteria > Actinomycetota > Acidimicrobiia > Acidimicrobiales > Microtrichaceae > JAWKIJ01. The sequence continues at coordinate 539,753 of JAWKIJ010000001.1, read as the reverse complement.
TCATCGACGCGGTCCCCGAGGTCGCCGACGTGGTCGACGCCACCGACCACGCCGCCGGGCAGAACCCCTTCTACTGAAGACACCCCGTTCGCTCGCCGCGTCGACAATCCGGTGGGTCCACGGCTTCGCGTCGGCCGCCTACGCCATCTTGGCGGCGACCGTCCTCGCCGCGGTGGCCAGGTTGGCGGTGGCCTGATCGGCCGGGAGGTCGAGGGACGTCACGATGAGCTCCACCCAGGTGGTGCCCGAACGGAAGAAGATGTGGTCGGCTTCCTGCCAGGCCTCGTCACCGATGCCGGTCGGCTGGGCGGCGGGGAAGCAACCCGTCAGTGGCCGGCGGTGCTCCGTTGCCAGGCGCGGATCTCGGCGAGGACCCCGTCGACGGAGAGGCCGAGCTCGTCGAGCAGCGCCTCGGGCTTGTCGTGGTGGAGGTAGGCCGAGGGTACGCCGAGGATCCGGACCGGTGGGCCTCCCGCCGGAACGAGGTCGCGGGCGCGTCCGCGACCGACGAGCCGATCCCGCCGTCGCGCAAGCCGTCCTCGATGGTGACCACCAGGCGGTGGCGCGCGCATCGGCCAACATGTCGGCGTCCAGCGGGCGCACGACCCGCGGGTCCCACACGGTGACGTCGGTGCCGTCCACGGCGAGCCGGTCGGCCGCCTCCCGTGCGATGCTCAGCATCTTGCCGACGCCGATCAGGCAGATGTCGTCGCCGGCTCGCACCCGGCGGCCGGCGAGTCCCGAGCCCACGTCGCCGTCGGTCGACGGCGGGGGCATCGTCTTGGGAAACGGATCGCCGCGGGACCGTCCGTGCACAGCTCCAACGCGTCGTCGAGCATCTGCGCGACCTCGCCGTAGGACGAGGGCGCGAAGACGGTCATCCCCGGCACCTTCGACAGGAGCACCATGTCGAGGAGGCCGTGGTGCGATGCCCCGTCGTCACCGGTGATGCCCGCTCGGTCGATCGCGAACACCACCGGCTGGCGGTGCAAACCGACGTCGAGGTTCACCTGGTCGAAAGCCCGCGTCAGGAACGTCGAGTACACGGCGAAAACCGGTCGAAGCCCACCCATGGCCATCCCGGCGGCGGCCGTCACCGCGTGCTGCTCCGCGATCCCGACGTCGATGAGGCGGTCGGGGAAGCGTTTGCCGAAGGGCAGCAGCCCCGTCGAATCGGGCATGGCGGCTGTGATGGCGACCAACTCCGGCCGACGCGCGCCCTGTTCGACGATGGCGTCGCTGAACGCCGCGGTGAACGACCCGGGCTTCAGCTCCGAGAGGTCGTGCATCATCTTGATCTCGTCGTTCTCCGCCGGCGCGTAGCCGCATCCCTTGCGGGTGCGGACGTGCACCACGATCGGACCGTCGAGCGCGGCGGCGTTGACGAGCGCCTTCTCGAGGCCCTCGATGTCGTGACCGTCGAGTGGGCCGAGATAGTGGATTCCCAGCGCTTCGAAGAACACGGTCGGTTCGAACATCTCCCGGACCGCGGCTTTTGCGCCGAAGAAGCCGCGTTCGAGGTACTCGCCGACGAGGGGGACGTCGGCGAGCATCCGCTCGACGCGTGCCTGCTGTTGGCGGTAGAGCGGATTGGCCCGCAAGCGCGACAGGCTTGCGCTGAGGCGCGAGACGGTGGGTGCGTAGCTGCGACCGTTGTCGTTGAGCACCACGATCACGTTGCGACCCGAGTGGCCGAGGTTGTTGAGGCCCTCATAGGCCATCCCGCCAGTGAAGGATCCGTCGCCGATCACCGCGACGATGCGCCGTCTCGGGTCGCCCGTGAGGTGCTGTGCGGTCGCCAAACCGTGTGCATAGGACAAGGCGGTGGACGCGTGGGAGTTCTCGATCCAGTCGTGGGGTGACTCCGACCGGCTCGGATAGCCGGACAGGCCTCCGGGTTTGCGGATGGTGTCGAAGCGGTCGGCTCGCCCGGTCACCAACTTGTGCACGTAGGCCTGATGGCCCGTGTCCCACAGGATGATGTCGTTGGGTGAGTCGAAGACGCGGTGCAACGCGAGGGTGAGCTCGACGACCCCCAGGTTCGATCCGAGGTGACCGCCGTTGCGGTTGACGGTCTCGACGATGCGCTCACGGATCTCGCCGGCCAGGTCGTACAACTCGGGGTATGCCATCCGGCGGAGGTCGGCGGGACCGGCGACGTCATCGAGGCGCATGACCTCAATGTAGATCGCCGTCGATCCTTTCGTTCGGCCCACCCCGAGTCGGGGGCGGTGACGCGCCGCCGCCCCGGCCCCCGGTTGCGAATGACGGTGCACCGGTGGCGCTGGTGAGGATCACGACCGCGTACAGCAGCAGGCCGAGGGTGATGGCCGTGCCCCGTGGTGTACCGGCCGATCCGAGGAAGAGGACGAACATCGCTTCGCGGACACCCAGCCCGCCGAGTCCGATCGGCAGGTTCTGCGCGATCGCCGTCGGCGGGAAGTAGGCGAACACCACGGCGAGGCCGACGGGAGCGTCGATCGCCCGTGCAATCGACCAGACGGCCAGGCATTGCAGTGCCTGAAACGCGACGCCCGCTGCGAGGACCGCCCCGAGGTGCCGACGGTCCCTGAGCAACCGGCGAGCGCCGAACTGCACCGCGTCGAGAAACCTTTGCCAACCGTCGCGGCGGAGCCTCCCGACGCCAACGCGGGTGGTCACGAGGGCGAGAAGGCTCAACGCCGTGAGCGTGCCGAGGTCGATGGCCACGGCGACGGGGGTCGTGTCGGTTCGCGTCTCGGCGAAGAGTCCGAGCGTGGCCAGCGACAGGAACGGCAGGACGAACCAGCCGGTGAGCCGATCGACCGTGACCGACGCGAACGGTGGGTGTGTCGTCGAGGTCGCGCCCGAGGCGCGCCACCCGTACCATCGCCGCCGAACGTCGTCGGCAATACGTTGCCTACGAACTGTCCTGCGAGGAAGTGCGACAGGACCCGTCGGAATCTCGGTGCCGTGGCAAGTCCGGCGATCACCTGACGCCATCGTTCGGTCGAGCAGGCGAATGCCGCGAGCATCGCCGCCGAGGCCCCGGCGAACCATGCCCACGAGGTGGCGTGCAGCCTCGGCGTGAGATCGCGCCACCGCACGTCGGGGAGTCGCCAGATGAGGACCGCCACCATCACGACGCTCAACGCGGCCCGGAGTGCGAGCCCGAGTCTCGGGGTACGACCGTCGGTCCCGTTCACGGCGATTCGCGAGGGTACTCGGAGCGTCATCCGGTGGATACCGTGTGCGTCGATGGGCTCGCGGATCGTCGACGTGGGGACTCCCACTGGCCGTCCTGGAGGAGCGAGGTGGGGAGCGGCCGCTGCTGCTCGTCCACGGATTCACCGGCTCGAAGGAGGACTTCGCCGACGAGTTGCAACTGCTCGCGGAGCTCGGCTTCCACGTCGTTGCACCGGACCTCCGGGGCCACGGGGATTCGGCGGCTCCACAGGAGGAGGCGGAGTACGGGCTCGACCGTTTCGCCGACGATCTCTTCGGCCTGTGTGACGGGCTGGGCTGGTCGCATCTCGACCTGTTGGGTCACTCGATGGGAGGGATGATCGCGCAGGTGATGGCGTTGCGTCGTCCCGATCGCATCGACCGCCTGGTACTCATGGACACCCATCACGGCGTGATGGAGGACCTCGACCGGGAACTGATCGAGCTGGGCGCAACTGGCCCGGACCGAGGGTCTCGAAGTCATCCAGGAGGTGCTCAGGATGGGTCGGGACCCTCTGGCGAACCCCGCCTACGAGCGTGTCTGTGAGGAGCGCCCCGGCTTCCGCGAATGGGCCGAGGGCAAGATGTTGCGCTGCTCACCCGCGATGTACGCGGCGATGCTGCTCGAGATGACCGCCACCGAGGACCGCCTCGACGCGTTGCGGACGCTCTCCATCCCCACACTCGTGATGGTCGGAGAACTCGACACGCCCTTCCTCGCCGCGTCGGCCAGGCTCGCCCAGGCGATCTCGACGGCGAGCCTGGTCACCCACCCGGGAGGTGGCCACAGTCCCCAGTTCGAGGCAACCGAGCACTGGCGTGCGAGCCTGCACCGCTTCCTCGGCAGGGGCTAGGAACCGGATCGATCAGGCGGCGTCGGACTCCTTGCGGGTCGCGAGCATCGACATCAGGAAGTCGGCCAGTGGCTCCTCGGCCGTTCCGGGAGCCCCCGTTGATCGGAGCGGCAGCGTCGGATCGTCTGGGCGCGGCGCCGGGAGAGCAGCGACGGGTGTGCCGAGCGGTGCGGGCAACGAGTCGACGGGGTCGTCGGGTGCCGTGTCCTGCGCCGCGTCGGTCCCGCTCGCCGGGGTCGCGAACGACGGTGTGGCGATGCTCGCATCGTCGCGCAGCATCGACAGGTGCGCGGACCTTGCGCCGAGCATCCCCACGGTGATGGCGACGACGCCGACGGCGGTTGCCCCCAGCGCGCTGGAAACCGCGACCACGCCGACGAGCGCGGCCATGATGCCGAGCCCGCTCAGCGCCGTCGTCACCACTCCCAGTCCGACCACAACGCCGCACCACGCGGGGATGGAACGCTGTCGATCACGCATCGTCGGTCCTATCGGCACGAGCGTGCCGTACCTGAGGAGGAGGCGCGGTGCCGGGCCGGTCGACCGTTCGTGTGATACGCAACCGTGCAACGCCGGTGTGCTCGGCGGAGGAGGCGAGTCGATGCATTCGGAAACCCAGGGGCGATTCCGTTCCACGAGGTCACGGGTTGCCACGGCGGTCCTGGCGACGGTCGTCACCATGGCGGCGGTCGGCTGCAGCTCCGACGACGCCCGCCCGACCCCGACGACCAGGCCACACCCGACCTCGACCACGGCCGCACCGCGCATCTATGCGATCGGGCTCGACCCGTCCGATCCGACCTTGTCGGTCGAGGTGACCCTGATCCAGGGTGCCGCCTTCGACGGTCCCCAGGCGACGACCGAATCGATGCCCGTCGATCCCGCCGCATTGACGACCTACTACCACGAGGTCGCTGCATCGCGCGCGGACTTCGACGCACAGAACAAGGCCCGCCAAGCCGATCCCAACGCGCCGGTTCCCACGCCGCGGCCCGTGGCCGCGCCGCCGGCCCAGCAGGTCAGAGTGGCATCGACCGTGGTGACGCTGCCGTCGTTGGGCCGACTCACGGTCCGTCGAATCGGGGCGGACCTCGCGACCGACGAGCTCATCGACGCCCAGGCGGCCTCCGACCCGAACGCCAAGAAGACCCGGATCGGCGACAAGCCGGTCCTTCTCACCCCCGACGGTTCGGGCGGTGGCACGCTCACCTGGCATCAGGCACCCGAGGTGACGTACGCGGTGACCGCGGTGGTCGACCCCAGGGCCCCGAAAACCGGATCATCCGAGAGGATCATGTCGATGGCGAACGACACGGCGGACCAGATCATCAGCCTCGGCCGTTGACCGTCGGCGGGTGGTACGCATAACGGGAGATCAGCGCTTCGTACCGCGGACCTTCGCGATGAGCTTCGGGACGAGCCAGTCCGACGCCTTGTCGGCGGCGGCGATCGAGATGTGCACACCGTCGATGCGGATCGTCGGGTCGAACTCGCCGCCCGGCCACGCCCTCACCCATGCCGCGAAGTCGACGACGGTGACGTCCGGTCGCAGCGCGAGTGCCCGGCGCAGCAACGAGTTGAAGCGGTCGGCACGTCCGGGTGTGGCCTCCGCGTAGGGCGGCTTGCCCATGAAGGTCTCGGGGTTGTACTGCGGGTGGAAGTCCGGGGCGGTCGCCCAGACGACCTTGACGTTGCGTTCGGCGAAGAAGTCGGCGAGGTGCAGGATCTCCTTGACGAGGTAGGTGTCGTAGGCGGGGTCGCCGATGGTCGTCCACGGCCCGTCGTCGGTGAGGCGGCGGTCGGTGATGTCCCACATGCCCCCGGCGATGAAGACCACGTCGGGTCGGAACGAGGCGATCTCACCCGACCATTTCTCGTCGCGGAGTTTGCATTCGTCGGGGAACTCCCGCTGGAGTCCGATTCCGCGGTTCCAACCACCCCGGCCGAATGCACAGCCGACGATCCCGTCGTTGAGCAGGGCTATCCGCCCCTTGGTTGCGACATAGTTCTCCAGTCCGTGGCCGATCGAGAGGGCGAACGAGTCGCCGGCGACCATCACGCGCACCGGTGGGGCGGCGTGTGTCGCCGTCCGCTTCGGCGTCACCCTCGTCCCGGAGGTGCCCATCGCCAACTGGGTGGACGGCCGCGGAGCAGGGAGCGCCCACGCTCCGAGTGAGAGCACGGCAACGGATCCGAAGGCGACTCCGGCAAAGGCGCGTGGAGCGGGGATCCACCGCCTGAGCCGGATCGGGCGCTCGAGGAGATGGAACGACAGCGATGCGGTGACGACGGTGACGCCGAGTTGCACGAGGAGGGCGGTGAGGTGCGAACCGCCTAGACGGGCGGGGGTGAGCCAGCGCACGATCGGCCAGTGGAACAGGTACACGCCGTAGGAGATCCGTCCGAGGTAGCGGAGAGGTGTCCACGACAACGCGGACCCCAGCCAGCAATGGGGTTGGATCGCCGCGACGACGACGGTCGCGACGAGCGTCGCGTGCACGAGGAAGCCGCCGCGGTACAGCCAATCCGACTTCAGTCCGCTCAGCATCCATGTCGCGACGATCGCGCCGAGAGCCGCCGGGCCCGCCGCGTTCGCCATGACGAACGACGTCCGCCGACCGAGCGCGACCCCGCTGGAGTCGCGGCCACGACCGATGACGAGGGCGGCGACCAGCCCACCCACGGCCAACTCGGCGATCCGGGTATCGGTGCCCATGTAGACGCGGTTGGAGTACGCGCCCCCGCCGATGGTCACCATCGCGGCCGTCGAGCCGAGGACCACCAGTCCCAGGACGGCGATCAGCAGTCCGCGCCCCCCGGTCGGGCGTGGTGACGAGTGGCGCCCGACCGGCTTCGGTCGACGGGCGCGGTGCAACGAGAACGCGACGAGGACGGGCATGACCAGATAGCTCTGCTCCTCCAACGACAGGCTCCAGAAGTGCCGCAACGGCGACGGCGCGCCCTTGAAGGTGGCGGCGTAGTCGTTGCCGGACACGATGAACTTCCAGTTCGCGACATCGCACAGGCTTGCCCAGATCTCGCCGGGCAGCGAGGCCAGTTGGTCGCCGGTGCCCAGATGGGGGTCACGAGAGCGACCGCGGCGAGTGTGAGGAACGAGGCCGGGAGCAGTCGCCGGAACCGGCGCGACCAGAAGTCCCTGGCCGAGATGAAGCCGGCGTTCTCGTACTCCAGGATCAACAGGCCCGTGATCAGGAACCCGCTCAGGGTGAAGAAGGCCGACACGCCGAGGAAGCCTCCTCGCGCATGTCGTGTCAGGAAGTCGATCTGGTCGGCCGGGCCGACGTGGAAGAGCACGACTGCGAGCACCGCCAGACCGCGAAGGCCGTCGAGGGCCGGCATGTAGGGCAGGGTCGGCCGTGATCGGGAGTCCGTCGGGTGGGCGTTGGGCGCGCCTCCGCCCGGATCGTGGCGCTCACCCTTCGGAGGTTACGCGTCAGCGGGTCTTGTCCATGAAGTGCTCGATGTCGACCAACACGCGTGTGACCCGACCGGCGCCGACCAGTCCACGGCCGTCCTTCGCCGCGACGCTGAAGCAGAGCTTGCGACCGGCGATCTTGTCGAGGTGGGCCTCTGCCCACACCTGCTCGCCCACCGGTGTGGGCCGAAGGTGGTCGATCTGGATCGACAGGCCGACGGTGGTCTGACCGTGGTCGACCCTCCCGTGTAGCGCCGCCATGGTCGCTCGCTCGCACAATGCGATCAGTGACGGCGTCGACAAGACCGGGACGTCGCCGGAGCCGAGACGCTCCGCGGTGTCGTCGTGCGTCACGGTCATCTCGGCGGAGGCCTCGAGGCCGGTGTCCATTGCCACCCGGATACGATAGGAAGCCCCCGACCGGTAAGGCCAACACCGGCATCGGTCACGAGGTGTGGTGCGGTGATCGATTCGGACGTATTGGAGCGGGTACTCGCCGTCGCCGGGGGTGACGGCGCCTTCGCGGAGGTATTCGTCGAGGATCGGCGATCGTCGAGCGCCGCGTTCGACGACGGCAAGGTCGAGGAGTTGACCTCGAGCCGTGACCGTGGTGCGGGAATCCGCGTGGTCAACGGTGACTCGACGGGTTTTGCCCACACGGCGGACCTGTCGGAGGCCTCGTTGGCGGAGACCGCTCGCATCGCGGCCTCGGCGGCGCGGGCGACGGGGTCGCGAACCCGTACCGTGTCGATCGGCGAGCCGACGAACCACGGAGCTCGAGCGGTCGTCCTGCCCGCGGACGTTCCCAAGGCCCGAACCGTCGAGCTACTCGGACGGGCCGACGAGGTCGCGCGCTCCCAGGGCGACGCCATCACACAGGTGCGGGCCGGCTACTCCGCGTCCCGTCGGAGGATCCAGGTGGCCAACACCGAGGGTGTCTCGGTCACCGACGACCAGGTCAAGACGATGTTCTCGGTCTCATGTGTGGCGTCGGGTGACGCCGGGATGCAGACCGGTCGCGAGTCGGTGGGTCACACGGTCGGGTTCGAACTCTTCGATCTCGTCGACGTCGAGGAGTTGGCTCAGCGCGCGGCGAGCCGTGCGTTGACCAAGCTGGCGGCACGCCCGGCACCCAGCGGCCGGATGACCGTGGTGATCGGCTCAGGGGGTGGGGGAGTGATGTTCCACGAGGCGTGTGGTCACGGGCTCGAGGCCGACCTGGTCGCCAAGGGAGCGTCGGTGTTCGCCAACCGGATCGGTGAGCAGGTGGCCTCTCCGCTGGTCACCCTCGTCGACGACGGGACGATGGACGGCGAGTGGGGTCGCGTCGGGATCGACGACGAGGGCCGTCCGGCGCAGCGCAACGTCCTGATCCGCGACGGTGTGCTCGTCGACTACATGTGGGATTCGATCCGGGCGCGCCAGCAGGGTCGGGCCAGTTCGGGTAACGGCCGCCGCCAGAGCTACCAGCACCTGCCCATGGTCAGGATGACCAACACCTACCTGCTGGGCGGGAGCGGCGATGCGGAGTCGATCGTCGCCGACACCGACGCGGGTGTGTACATCGCCCACCTCGGCGGCGGTCAGGTCAACACGGCGACGGGCGATTTCGTGTTCGGGATGACCGAGGCGTACCTCATCGAGAACGGCCGGATCACCGAACCACTCCGGGAAGGCAACCTCATCGGCAACGGTCCCGCGGTGCTCCGAGACATCGACGCCGTCGCCGACGACTTCTCGATGGGCCCTCCCGGGACGTGTGGAAAGGACGGGCGGGGGTGCCCGTGGGCGACGGGGTCCCGACGCTGCGGGTCCACGGACTCACCATCGGCGGAACCGCGGCCTGAGTCGCCGGTTGCGCCGTTCAGTCGATCTTCGGATCGAATTCGACGACGAGCGTCGGGTCGTCGAACAGGACGCGGGCGAGATCGCCCTTCGAGGTCCAGAGGTAGTCCTCGCCCCTGGTGTGGTCGATGACGACGGTGGAGCCCCGGGGTGGCCCGTCGGGGTACTCCCCTCGCAACTGCTCGATGATCTGCGCGGGGCGTGAGATGATCGCCGGTGGGGGTTTGACCAGCGTGTTCCCGCCGTTGAAGGCGACCCAGGTGAGCATCGCCAGGCCGACGGCACCGACCGCCGTGCGGATGCGGACGCTCCGGCCGGCGAGGAGGCGGTCGAAGCCGACGCCGACCGCGAGCGCCAGACCCGGCAGGGCCAGGTCGATGTAGTTGACGTAGGTCGGTTCCGGCTGGAGGAGGGTCGGAGGGACGAGGCCAACGAGGAACCAACCCATCGCCACCAGTGCGAGGGGTCGCCCCGCTCGGAACTCGCGGACGAGCAATCCGCACACCACCGCCCAGATCAGTGCGGCGGACAGGACGACCCAGCCCGGAAAGGCGAGGCCGTCGGGTCCGAGTGTGAACCGGAACGGCGACGTGGCGAGGACGAGGAGGTCCCGTAGATGGGTTGGGGAGTCCGGCAACGCCCGGCGAAAGCCCGACGTGTCGAGGATGGGCACCAGGCGATTCGGATCGACCGGCAAGGTCCGGGCCCAGGTCGCGGCCACGACGCGTGTGAGGACGAAGCCGCCGAGCACGAGCCAGAGGATCCGCGTCTCGCGCAGCGCCGTCCGCATGCGCTGCCACCATCGTCCGGATCCGAGCTGCCAGCGGACCAGGGTGACGATCGCCGGAAGGACCAGGCAGATCTCGCGGGAGAGAAGAGCCAGCAGCAGGAGTCCGGTCGCCCCCGCCATCCGTCGCCGGCTCAGCGAGGGCACAGCGCACAGCCAGACCAGCGCCAGACCGAAGTGGACGGCGTACAGGCTCGACGTGGCGGCGGTCCACATCACGAGGTAGCCCTGAGTCGTGTGCAGGACCAGGACGGCGGCCGCCGTCAGTGCGCCGAACTCGCCGATGTCGAGGCGTCGAGCCAGAAGCCAGATCCAGCCGCCCTCGCCGACCACGAGGAGCAGGGCGACGAGGTGGAACGCGAACGGACGGAAGGCGAAGAGGTCGTGTTGTACGCCGATGGCGATGACGGTGACGGGTCGCAGTACCTGGCCCGACAGATCCCAGATCTGTTTCGACGCGTACCACCGGGGCCCGAGCGTGGAGTTGAGATAGCCGAAGTCGTCCGCGAAGAAGCCGACACGGGCCGACGGGGCGAACGCCACGAACGCGAGTCCGGCGAGGAGCACGAAGAAGGCCCCGGTGACAACGGATCGAGCCGATCGTCGGGTGTCGGGGCGGGTTGTGAGGAGAGTGCGCACGGAGAAGGTCGGTCGGCGGGACGGCTCGCGGCCCCAAAACCTCGACGAGAATGTATCGGGAGTCGACGGCGGTCGAGATCCCGGCTCGGCAAGCCCTCGGTAGAGTACCACCCGTGATAGCGGCGGGATCCGACGGCTTGGAGCGGATCGGGACGCGTCCGGTGAGCGTCGTGCTGCCGTGCCGGAACGAGGCCCGCAACCTGGAGGTCGTCCTCCCTCGGATACCGGACTGGGTCGAGGAGGTCGTGGTCGTCGACAGTGGATGCACCGACGACACGGTCGCAGTCGCCCGCCGCCTTCGACCCGACGTCGTCGTCGCCGTCGCGGCGGGCGAGGGGAAGGGCGCCGCGCTCCGGGCGGGGTTCGCGGTCGCCCGCTGCGACTACCTCGTCGCGATGGATGCCGACGGATCGAACGATCCCGCCGAGATCGGCGCGATGCTCGACGCGCTCGACGCGGGAGCCGAGTTGGTCAAGGGATCGCGGAACATTCCCGGAGGCGGGAGTGATGACACCACGGTGATGCGGAACCTCGGCAACTCGGTACTGTGCGCGGTGTTCAACCGGATCCACCGGTCCCGACTGACCGACCTCTGCTATGGCTTCGTCGCGTTCAGACAGGACCTTGCGGAACCCCTGCTGGCCGGTTCGGCGGGCTTCGACGTCGAGGCGGTACTCCAGACCAATGCGGCCCGGGCCGGGCTTCGCATCGTCGAGGTGCCCTCCCATGAGGCTCGGCGTATGCACGGAACGTCCAACCTTCGACCGTTTCGCGACGGTGTGAGAATCCTCGGAGCGATCCTTCGCGGATCCCGCGTCGCCGGATGATCTCCATGACCCGCCGAATCGGCCCACTGGCGCTCCTGCTCGCAGCCGCCCTTCCGGTCGCGGCCTGTTCGACCGGTCACACGAAACCCGCTCCCGCGATGTCGGAGCGTCTTGCAAAGCCGAACGGGCACGATCTCGCCGAGTTCGAGCAGTTCTTCCCCCGTCAGCCCGGAGCGATCCCGATGGTCGAGCGGCAGATGCTCTGGGGTTGGGACAAGGGAGGGCCGTACGGATGGCGCAACAAGGACGGTTCCAGCACGCACACCGTGGTGCGCGACGGCCGTCGAGTGGGTCTTGAGGTGCCCCACGCGGCCGTCACCGTGTGGCTGTTCGGTGGATCGACGGCCTTCGGCGTCGGCCAGTCGCAGGACCGGACGATCGCCTCGGACCTGGTGAGGCTCACTCACGACCGTGGCATCGACATCCGGATCGAGAACTTCGGGGTCTCCGGTTACGTCAACTGGCAGGAGACCTCCCAGTTCGTGGATCTCCTGAACGCCGGTCAGGTCCCCGACATCGCCGTGTTCCTCGACGGAGCGAACGAGACAGCGCTCGCCGTCGAACGCGAGCAGTACGGGCTCTTGGACCCGACGAGGACGTACTTCCTGTCGATGAGCGACGATCAGCGGAAGCTGCTCGAAGAACAACGGGTCGCCAGTGGCTACGAATCGACCGGTGATCTCGATCGCGCTGCCGGTGTGCAGGCCGTCCAGTACCGGCGCGGGATCGATCTCATGCGTCAAGCAGCCGCCGCGCACGGCGTCGCGACGATCGCGTTCTGGCAGCCGGATCTCTACACGATCAGTCCGACGGCCCCGGGTGTGAAGGCGGCTTTGAAGATCTGGAACATGGACCTCGACCGGCAGGCCGCCCTGGCACGGCTGAGTGCATCGATCCGGGAACGTTCGGGGGTTGCCCCGGTCGATCTCAGCTCCTCGCTCGACGGGGCGAAGGAGCCGATCTTCTTCGACGTCTCGCACAGCAACGAGTACGGAGCCCGTCTCCAGGCCGAGGCGATGCTCCCACACCTCATGACGCTGCTGAAGCCCGATCGATGACCGATCCAGGGGGTCGACCGGCCCCGGCGCGCCTCGGTCCGCCGCCGGTGCGAGGGGCACCCGACCACCTCGCACAGCTGCTCGTGGCGCTCGGCTTCGACCACGCCGCAGTCGTGCCGGGGACGCCCGCGACCGAGCTACAGGACGCCCTGGCCGAGGTCGGCGCGACGGTCGTCGACGTCGGCAACGAGCGATCTGCGGCGGAACACGCGTTCGGCAGGTCGGCCGCCGGCCGGCCCGGGCTGGTCGTAGTGAAGGGGGTCGGTGCGTGGGTTGCCGCCGAGCCGGTCCTCAACATGGTCGTCCACGGCATCGGTGCCCCGATCCTGGTCGTGGTCGGCGACGATGTCGCCGCACTCCACTCCACCGTGCCGACCGACTTCCGACCGTTCGGGCCGATCGCTTCGGCCCCGGTCGTCGAGGTCGCGTCCGGTGCGGGAGGTCGTCGGGCCATCGAGGAAGCGGTGACCGCGTCGCACGCGCTCAGCCGGCCGGTCATCCTTCGGTGGGCCGGACCGATCCCCGACGTCGGGGTGATGGACCGTGGTGTCCCTGCGCCGACCTGGCGCGTGATCGATCCGCTCGTCGCGCATCGGTGGACGAAGCGGTCCCGCCACGAACGGGCGGTCTTCGGTTGGGAGGACGCGGCGTCGACGATGTGGTCACCGCCCGAACCCACCTCCCTGACGGGCGGGTTCGGTGTGATCGCCGCAGGAGCCCCCGCCGACCTGGCCGCCGCGCACGCTCCGGATCTGCCGCTACTCCCCCTCGGGTTGGTGCACCCACTCCCCGCCGCGGTTCGCTCGTTCGTCGACCGACTGGACGCCGTGGTCGTCCTGGAGGAAGGCCTCCCCATGATCGAGGACGCGGTGCGACTGATCGCCGCCGACCGGAGGAACCCCGTCGACGTGTTCGGACGTCGAAGTGGTCACCTCTCCGCAGGTCTGATGCTCGACCGCGACGAGGTGGAACTCCTGCTGAGCGGTCGCCCCGGCTCCGGGCGGCGGCGCGAGGTCCCGCTGTCGATCGCACACGGCCCTGCGAAGCCGACGGAGTTCGACACCGTGTTGGAGGCGCTGCGCCGCGTGGTCGACCGCACTGGGATCCCGGTCCACACCTGCGTCGGATCCTGTGTCGCGGCAGGGTATGAGCCGTACGGATTCACCTCGACGGCCCTCGAGTTGGGAGCGCCCATCGCCGTGGCCAACGGCTCCGCCGCGGCCGACGGGGAGGCGGCGATCGCACTGATCGGCGACTACGGCCTGCTCAACTTCGCGCTGGGGGACCATGACCAGGTGTATCGCACCGGTGCTCCCGTCCTCACGGTCGTCCTGGCCAACGGCAGCTCCGACAAGACCGGTGGACAGCCCACCGCCTGTTCGACCGGCGTGTCGGGTGGCGACACGGTCGAGCTCGTTCGAGTCCTGACGCGAGTGGCCGATCCCGCCCGGGTCGTGGTGTGGCGGGTCGATGACCTCGACCCCGATTCCGCCGCCGAGGTCATCGACCGCTCACTCGGCGAACTGCCGTCGACCCTGGTGTTCACCGCCCGCCGTGAAATGGTCGCCCGGGTCGCCGAATGAGCGGACGTGTCCGTGCCATGCTGAGCCGGTGGATCCCGATCGTCGCGAGTCCGGCCGGGCCGTGATGTCGGCCACTCCCGGGCGTCGTCGGTCCGGCGTCGCGGACGTCGATGAGGCGACCGTCGCCGGATTGCTCGAGCTCGGTGATCGGCTGGTCGGCATGGCGCGGCCCGGTGAGCACATCGAGGTGGTGGCCGCGAAGAGCGCCGACACGGAGGTGCGAGCGTTCGGAGGCGACGTCGAGCACTTCGTCGCGTCCACCTCCTGTGCCGTCGGTGTGCGGCTCATCTCGGACGGGCGCCAGGGGTTCGCCTCGGCGGGGACCTTCGATGACGACGCGCTGCGCTCCACGGTCGTCGACGCGCGGGACAACGCCCGATTCTCCACGGTCGATCTCGACGTCGGCCTCGTCGAGCCCGACGGGCTCGAACCGGTGGCGACACCTCTGTGGGACCCTTCGCTCTCCGCGGTCGTTGCAGGCGACAAGATCGCTCTCGCCCTGGAACTGGAGCGGGCGACCGTCGCGGCGCATCCGTCGGTCTTCGGCGTCGAGAGCGCGGACTACACCGACTCGGTCGGTGCCGTCGCGGTCGTGTCCAGCACGGGTGTGCGCTCGGGCTCGATCGAGTCGAACTGCTCGCTGGTCGTGTACTGCCTCGCGTCGGACGGTGGGGACACCGCGACGGGGTTCGGCTTCTCACTCGGAAGGGGTTTCGGGGAGCTGCGAATCGAGGCGGCTGCCGGCTCCGCGGCGCGACGTGCCGCGGAGCAGATCGGAGCGACACCCCACCCGACCGCCGTGGTGCCCGTCGTGCTCGACCCGTGGGTCACCGCGCAACTCCTCGGCGTCGTCGGAGCGACGTTCTCGGGGACCGAGGCCACTCGCGGCCGCTCGCTGTTCGCCGATCGGATCGGAGAGGTGGTGGCGTCACCGATCGTGACCCTCGTGGACGACCCCACCGACGCCGACGCAACCGGGGCGACGTCCCACGACGGCGAGGGTCTCGCCACACGGAGGAACGTCCTGATCGAGGCAGGTGTCGCGTCCTCACTGCTCCACGACGGCTACTCGGCCCGTCGCTTCGGGACCAACTCCAACGGCGCAGCGGTTCGTGGCGTGCGTTCGACTCCGTCCGCCGGTCCCCAGGCGCTCAGGCTCCTGGCCGGAACCACCTCGCCCGGCACGCTGATTTCCCGGGTGGGCGACGGGTTGTACATCACCGAGGTGCAGGGCCTGCATTCGGGGGTCAACCCGGTGTCGGGCGACTTCTCGGCGGGGGCCGAGGGTCGGGTGATCCGTGGTGGCGAGCTGGCGGAGCCGGTCCGGGAGATCACGATCGCGTCGACACTGCAGCGCATGCTCACCCATGTGCTCGGGGTGGGCGACGATCCGACGGCGATGCCGCTCGACGCATCCGGTCTCACCGTGGC
Organism: Microthrixaceae bacterium; assembly: GCA_041394325.1. Taxonomy (GTDB): domain Bacteria; phylum Actinomycetota; class Acidimicrobiia; order Acidimicrobiales; family Microtrichaceae; genus JAWKIJ01. The sequence continues at coordinate 524,089 of JAWKIJ010000001.1, read as the reverse complement.
CATCGCCGACGTCACCGTCTCGGGTGCATGACCACCACCGCCCGTACCGACGGGTCCGACTTGCTCGCCGTCGCCCGGAAGGTCGCGGCGAACGCTGTCGGGGGCGAGCAGATCGACGTGACGGTCGGCCAACATCGTTCGACGACCGTCCGGGTCCACGACGGCGCGGTCGAATCGTTCACCTCCGCCGAGGCCGTCGGCGTCGGCGTCCGTGTGATCGTCGACGGTCGCCAGGGGTTCGCCTCGGCGGGTTCGCTCGCCGACGACGTCGTCGGCGAGACCCTGGCAGAGGCGCGGGACAACGCTCGGTTCGGCGAGCCGGATGAGTTCAACGGTCTGGCCGATCCCGACGGGGTCGTAGCGGTCGAGCACGACCAGTGGAACGATGCGCTGCTGAGCCTCCGTCCCGACCAGTGCATCGAGACCGCCCTCGAACTCGAACGTCGGGTGCTCGCGTCGGATCCGCGCATCGTGGGGGTCCGGACCGCCACATGGTCCGACGGCGCGGGACAGGCCGCGTACGCCGCCTCCAACGGGCTGTCGTGGCTCGAACGAGCCACATCGTGCTCGATCGGTGTCCAGGCGATCGCCCGCGACGGCGACCACACCCAGGTCGGCGCGTACGGAGACGCCGCCCGTGCCGTGGACGACCTGGACCTCGACCGAGTCGTGGCCGAGACCGCCGATCGAGCGACCCGGTTGTTGGGCGCGACCCAACCGCGAACCGTGACACTGCCCGTCGTGCTGGAGCCGAGGCTGGCCATGACCCTCCTCGGCCTCGTCGCCGGCACCCTCGACGGGGAGTCGGTGCAGAAGGGCCGCTCGCCCTTTGCCGACCGCCTCGGCGAGCAGATCGCGTCACCGGCCCTCGACCTCGTCGACGACCCCACCGACCGACGGTCCATCGCCGCGACGGGGTGGGACGGCGAGGGATTGGCGTGTCGGAGAAACCCTCTGATCCGGGGCGGCCGCCTCGATCGCTTCCTCCACAACAGCTACACCGCACGAAAGGGCTCCACCTCCTCGACCGGCTCGGCCGTCCGCGGGTCGCGTTCGCTACCGGGGGTGGGGCCGCAGGTCCTGGTGATGACCCCGGGGAACCGGACCCTGGAGCAGATCGTGGCCGACCTCGACGACGCGCTGTTCGTCGCGTCGTTCAGCGGCCTGCACTCCGGTGTGAACACCGTGTCGGGGGACTTCTCGGTGGGAGCCGACGGCCTGCGGATCCGTGGCGGCGCGTTCGCGGAGCCGGTGAAGGAGGTGACGTTGGCGTCGACGCTGCAGCGTCTGCTGTTGGGAGTGGTGGAGGTGGGTGCCGACCTCGAGTGGCTCGTCTCGGGGGACGGTGCGGCGGCGTTGCTGATCGGAGAGGTCGTGATGGGAGGGCGGTAGGCCCCGGGCGATCGCCGTCGGGCAGGATCATGCGCCGCGGAGGACCACGATCAGACGTCCCGCGGTGATGGCCGTGGCGACCGCGGCCGCATCGGCGTTCGGTACCACGACGGTCACCACGTCCGGAGCGTGGGTCGGCAACCCGCCCGCGGTGCGACGCGCCGAGATCACGAGGGCGTCGGCGACGAGCGTGCCGAGCGGGACCGGTGCACCGGTGGCGACGACGGCACTTGCATCCTCGGGTGAGGCGGGGGCGAGGAGGTCGACGCGGTCACCGCGGTGCAGCGTGGGTACCGCCTGGGCATCACCCGCCCCGAACGGGATCGCGATCGCACGTGAGCCGCTCGGAACCTGCGCGGCCAGCGCACTCGTCGACCGACCGATGTGCCGATCCGTGAGGATCTCACCCGCTCCGACATCGATTCGCAGGCGGTAGCCGGCCCCTTTGCCGAAGCGACGGGCGTCCAGGACGCCGGAGGGCAGCAGCGCCGTCGGTATCGCCCGGAGCTCCACGTTGCGCGTCGAGAGCGGGTTGCCCGCGGGGAGGGCGTTACGGGCGACCGCCACCCTACGTGTGTGTCCCCAACGCCGGGTGGCCGCGTCGAGACGACGCGTGTGGGATCCGACGACCAGCCAGTTCGCCGTGAGGATCAGCGCGGCGACGGCGAGGAATCCCGATCGTGTCGTCAACAGCTGCAGCGGTCTCGGGAGGTTGAACGGTATGCGGCGACGTCGGAGTCGGCTGGTCGCCGCGGGTCCTGGTCTCCCCGCCCCATGGTCGTCGGGGGATTCCCCGGGAGTTCGTGGCCATGCCGCGTCACCGCGGTCCAGACGTGAACGCAGGCGCTCCATCATCGGCTTCTCCACCGTCGCGTCGTGACATGAGGGGAAGTGGTGGACGGCCGCCCGGGAGCACCGGGTCGGGGGCTACCGTCGGGCGACCGTGACGGAGAAGCGCTCCTCGGCAGGAGGTTCGTCGGCGGGAACGGTCAGGATCTCCGCACCGTCCGCGGTGACGAGCAATGTGTGCTCGAACTGGGCGCAGCGCTGGCCGGAGTCGGTGGCGGCAGTCCAGTCGTCGTCCCACACGTGCAGGTCGGCGGAACCGATGGTGATCATCGGCTCGATGGTGAAGGTCATTCCTTCCTCGATGATCGTGCGGGCACGGGGATCGTAATAGTGCGGGATCTGGAGGCTGGTGTGGAACTGATCGCCGATCCCGTGGCCGATGAACTCCCGGACGATGCCGAAATGGGTTCCCCGCACCGACTGCTCGATCGCGCGACCGATGTCGTGAATCCGGGCACCGGGGCGCACGGCCGCGATCCCTGCGTGCATCGCCGCACGTGTGGCGGCGATCAGGGCGACCGAATCACCGTCGACGTCACCGACGACGAACGTCGCGTTGGTGTCGCCGTGCACCCCGCCGATGAACGTGGTGACGTCGACGTTCACGATGTCACCGTCGACGAGCCTCCGACTGTCGGGGATGCCATGGCAGATGATGTCGTTCACCGACGTGCACAGCGACTTCGGGAAGCCCTTGTAGTTGAGGGGGCTGGGGTACGCCCCCCGGGCGATGCACGCCTCATGGCCGACGCGGTCGAGCTCGTCGGTGGTGACCCCCACCGCCACTGCGGCGCCGACCTCGTTGAGGACCTCGGCCGCGACCCGTCCGGCGATGCGCATCGCCGCGATCTCCTCGGGGGTGCGAACCGCGCGACTCGCCCTGGCCGCCGGCCGGCCGGTCGCGGCGTAGTCGGGTCGCGCGATCCCCGCCGGCACGGATCGCCGGGGACTCTGGATCCCCGCCGTGACCGGAGGCGACACCGGCGGCGGAACCTCGATCCGCGGCTTCCTCCGACCCATGGGTACAGGCTACCCCTTGTTCGTGGAGGCGCCCGCGGGGCTCGACGTGGGGGAGGTCGAGCCGGAACCGGAGTCGGAGGGCTTCTTCGTCGTGGACGACGAGTCGGATCCGTTCGACGAGGCCCCGTCCGATCCGCTCGCACCGTTGCCGGAGCCGGAGCCGGATGCGGATTTCGAGGATCCCTTCGAGCGGCTGTCGGTCTTGTAGAAGCCCGACCCCTTGAAGGAGATCCCCACGTTGCCGAACACCTTGCGCAGCGACCCCCCGCAACTCGGGCAGACGGTCAGGGTGTCCTCGTCGAAGGACTGATGGATCTCGAACTCGTGATCACAGTCCTTGCAGCGGTAGTCATAGGTGGGCATGAGGTGGGACCTCGGGTTCGGCCGGTCGTTGGCACTCGTCATGTGCGAGTGCCAACGATACCGTGACGGGGGGCTCCCGGGCGAAGGCGGTGCCCGGAGGGGGCTGACGCTTGACAGGGTTCGCCGTGCCCTTACCGTCTCCTTACGGACTGTCCGACGGCCGGGTTCCACGGCGTCGGCCACTCCGCCTACTCTTTCCCCGAGGAGCCTGTCGTGAGCCAGTCCCGAGTCCGCAAAGCAGTGATCCCCGCCGCCGGGCTCGGCACGCGGTTCCTGCCGGCGACCAAGGCGCAGCCCAAGGAAATGCTGCCGGTCGTCGACCGGCCGTCCATCCAGTACGTGGTGCAGGAGGCCGTCGAGGCGGGGATCGACGACATCCTCATCATCACCGGTCGCAACAAGCGCAGCCTCGAGGACCATTTCGACCGGAACTTCGAGCTGGAGTACCACCTCGCGGACCAGGGCAAGACCGATGCCCTCGCCGACGTCATCGAGTTGGCGGACCTCGCCGACATCCACTTCGTCCGTCAGGGGGAGCCCCTCGGCCTCGGCCACGCGGTCTCGGTGGCCCGCAAGCACGTGGGCAACAACCCCTTCGTGGTGCTTCTCGGCGACGACATCATGGATTCGCGGTCCACGTTGTTGAGGGACATGATCGCCACGCACGACCGGACGGGGGCCTCGACGGTGGCGCTGATGCAGGTTCCCCATGAGCAGATCCGCAACTACGGGTGTGCGGCGGTGGAGCTCGGCCAGGACGACGGTTGCGACATCGTCGACGTAGTCGAGAAGCCCAAACCGGAGGACGCTCCCTCCGACCTCGCGATCGTCGGTCGCTATCTGTTCACTCCGGCGATCTTCGAGGCCATCGACCAGGTCCAACCCGGCGTCGGTGGGGAGATTCAGCTCACCGACGCGATCGGGCTGCTGTTGAAGGAGGAGCCGGTGAAGGGCCAGATCTTCGGCAATGGCCGCTTCGACATCGGCAACAAGGTCGACTTCCTGCGCGCGACGGTTGAACTGGCGCTCCAACACGAGGAACTCGGCGAGGAGTTCCGCGGCGTGCTCGCCGAGATCGTGACTCGTTACGGCGTGCGCTGAGCCCGCGTAGCGTCTCGGCGGTGATCCACCTCGAGGAGGCGCTCCGCCGGACGTTGGCACGTGTCGACGTGTTGGAGCCGGTCGAGGTCCCGATCGGCGAAGCGGCCGGCGCGACGTTGGCCGTGGACCTCGTCGCGAACGCCGACGTGCCGCCGTTCGACAACTCGGCGATGGACGGGTTCGCGGTGCGTGTCGGCGGGCTTGTGCCGGGCGTGGCCGTTCCGGTGACCGGCCGGATCCGCGCCGGTGCCACCGGGGACCCACTCGAGGCGGGCGTCGCTCGGCAGATCATGACCGGGGCGCCGGTCCCCGAGGGTGCCGACGCGGTCGTGATGGTCGAGCACTGCACGGTCGAACGCGATGCCGAGGGGGCACCGACGTCGGTCGTCTTCGACCCCGCGGCCTTCCCGATCGAACAGGGTCGTCACATCCGGACCGCCGGCGGTGACCTCCCCGCGGGTGCCGTCGCCGTCCACGCGGGCGGAGGGTGACGGCGGGGGTGATCGCGCTCGCCCGGACGCTCGGCCTCGACACGATGACGGTCCATCGACGGCCTCGCGTGGGTGTGCTGTCGACAGGCGACGAACTCGTCGATCCTCCCGCCGCGTTGCGGCCGGGCCAGATCTACGACAGCAACCGGGCCGCACTGCTGGCACTGGTCGCGACGGAGTGGTCGGTCCCCGTCGACCTCGGACGAGTGGCCGACACGGCCGAGGCGGTCGGAGACGCCCTCCGGTCCGCCGCCGGCGACTGTGACCTGATCCTCACGTCCGGGGGGTCAGCATGGGTGAGTTCGACCACGTCCGCTCCGCTCTCGATGCGCTCGGAGCGCTGGACTGGATGCAGATCTCGATCAAACCGGCCAAGCCCTTCGCTCTGGGGGGCGTGGCCCGTCCGGGCGGCATCGGGGTCACGGTGCTCGGCCTTCCCGGCAATCCCGTGTCGTCAATGGTGGCGTTCGAGTTGCTCGCCCGCCCCGCGATCGCCCTGATGGGCGGCGCCGAACGCCTTCCGATGCGAAACCTCGAGGTGGGACGGGCGGCCGAACCCTTCGCCCGGCGGCCCGACGGCAAGATCCACTTCGTGCGGGTCGTGGCCGAACCGGCGAGCGACGGAATCCCCCTCCTGCGGAGTGCGGGTGGTCAGGGGTCCCATCAGTTGTCGGCGATGGCGGCGGCCGACGCGCTCGCGGTACTGCCTGACGGCGCCGGTGCGGAGATGGGGGATCTCGTCACGATGTTGCGCCTTCGTGGATGAACCCGAGGCCGAGGGTCCGAGGCCGGCGGGTACGTTGGCGCCATGAGCGCCACCCCGCTCCTCGACCGCTACGGCCGTGTACATCGTGACCTCCGGCTGTCGGTGACGGACAGGTGCAACCTTCGCTGCACGTACTGCATGCCCGCCGAGGGGCTCAACTGGTTGCCGCGGAGCGAGGTGCTGACCTTCGAGGAGACGGAACGGGTCGTCCGCCTGCTGGTCGAGCGATTCGGGATCGGCTCGGTCCGCCTCACAGGCGGGGAGCCGTCGCTCCGGTCCCACCTCGACGACCTGATCTCCCGGCTCGCCCGACTCGGTGACGGGGTCCTCGATCTGGCGCTCACCACCAACGGACTCAGCCTCGTCCGCGACGCCGCCCGCTGGCGTGACGCCGGGTTGGGTCGGCTCAACGTGTCGCTGGACACACTCCGCGTCGACCGCTTTCGCTCGATCAGCCGCCGGGACGGCCTCGATCGCGTCGTGGCCGGGATCGAACGTGCGGTGGCGGTGGGCTTCGAGACGGTGAAGATCAACTCGGTCGTCATGGCGGGAGTGAACGACGACGAAGTGGTGGAACTCGCGGCGTTCGGCCGCGACCTCGGTGTCGAGGTGCGGTTCATCGAGTTCATGCCCGTGGACGCCGACCGCCGATGGGACCGGGCGATGGTGGTGGACGCGGCGGAGATCCTCGCTCGTATCGACGCGCGGTTTCCGTTGGCACCGACGGTGGACGATCCATCCGGGTCGGCTCCGGCCCGGGTCCACGAGTACCTCGACGGGCGAGGCCGGGTGGGGGTGATCGCGTCGGTGTCGGAGCCCTTCTGCGGCCGGTGTGACCGGATACGACTGACCGCAGAGGGGGCGTTGCGGAACTGCCTGTTCTCGACCGAGGAGACCGACCTGCGTTCGTTGCTTCGCTCCGGTGCCGACGACGAGCGCATCGCGGAGGCCGTCGCGACGTGTGTCGGTGCCAAACGCCGCGGCCATGGCACCGACTCGGTGCAGTTCGTCCGGTCCCGACGCTCCATGAGCCAGATCGGCGGTTAGTCGAGGCCGTCGAGTTCCCCCGGCCACGAATAGGCTGAGCCGATGTCGGAACGGTCGCTCACACATCTCGACCCGCTGGGTCGCGCCCGGATGGTCGACGTCACCCCCAAGGATCCGACGCATCGACGGGCGATCGCACGGGGTCGGGTGACGATGAGCACCGAGACCACGTCGCTCGTGGCCCGTGGAGCGATCAACAAGGGTGACGTCCTGGCGGTCGCGCGGGTTGCAGGGATTCAGGCCGCGAAGCGCACATCCGACCTGATCCCGCTGTGCCATCCGCTCCTGGTCGGTGCCGTCCTGGTCAACTTCCGGGTCGAGGACACGTTCATCGAGGTGGAGGTGTCGGTCGAGACGGTCGACCGCACCGGCGTCGAGATGGAGGCCCTGACCGCCTGCACCGTGGCCTGCCTCACCATCTACGACATGTGCAAGGCGGTCGATCGGTCGATGGTGATCGGCGAGGTGGCGTTGTGGGAGAAGACCGGCGGACGTTCCGGTGGATATCGAAGGGTCGGCGCCGACGACTCGACGTTCAGTTCGTAACATTTCAACGAACGAGGACCCGCTCCGGCGTCATCATTTCGTCACAATTTGGCGACATGAGATTCATCGACGTGTGCGGAGAACGGTTTCGGTGGACGTCGGCGGGCGGGTTGACTAGGGTTCGGGGTGTTACACGGGTGTGACTTGCTTGCAAGAGGCACCAGTCGGATGTCGAACTGAAGTCGTCAGATCGTCACCGTTTCGTCACCCGCCGGGTCGGCCGGGCACACAACCCAACCCGCAGAGGGCCGGGTTCGGACGGAGCGGCCGCTGACGGAAGGGATGAGTGAGTAGAGCGTGTCGTCGTGGTTGTTGCTCTTCGGTCTTGCGGTGGCGTGGGCGGTGGTCCTGGTCCCCGACCTCCTGCGGCGGAGTGCCGCCAGCCGACGTAGCGACACCATCGCGCAGTTCTCCCGAAATCTCTCCTCGCTCGGGCGCACCCATTCGGGTGGGTCGCTCCCCGGTCCGGGCCCGCTGCGCCGTGACAACGTCGTCGCCCTCCCTTCCCGTCCCGCGGCCTTGGGGCGAGCCGCTGGGCCCCGATCCGGCGGCATCCGGTCGTCGGCGTCGCGCCGCAACCAGCAACGTCGTCAGGAGATCCTGACCGGGCTCGCCGCCGCCGCCTTGTTGACCTTCCTCGGCAGTGTCAGCATCGGTGGTGTCATCACCGTGTTGCACGTCCTGGTCGACCTGGCGCTCGTCTCCTACCTCGGTGCGGTCATGGCGGTCACCCGTCGCGAGAAGGTCCAACTTTGCGCGCCGGTGCGTCACGCACGCGGTCATCGCGACGGTTACGCGGTCGCATCGTCACCGGCCCACCGCGGTTACGGATCGGCCGCTCGCTCGGCCATACCCGCCTACGCCCCCGCTCGCTCCGTCGCCCGCTGACGAGTCACGCCGTCCCACTTCGGGGTCGTCGCCGCTGGTGCGGTGACGCCGGCGTGACCGGACGCGCTCTTCCCCGAGGGTCCCGGCGGTGTACGGTCGTCCGGCACGACACCGCTAGACTGCACCGGCCCGTGGGGGTGTAGCTCAGCTGGCTAGAGCGCCTCGGTCGCATCGAGGAGGTCGTGGGTTCGACTCCCATCACCTCCACCACGGAATGTTCGCCCGCGTCGCCGGACCCGGCGACGCGGGCGTCCGACCCGGCGCCCGGTGGCGGTGTCGTCCTGTCATGGGTGCAGGAGGAACGGTGACAACGCGATCGCGAGCACCGCACCCGTCGCCAGCCCCGGACCGAACGGGGAGAACCGACCCTTGTCGCGTCCTTTGGCAAGACGTTGCGGCACGGCGTACAAGAGGTGGATCACGCTGCCCAACAACAGGCCGTACAACGGAAGCCGCACATTCATCCATCCGAGGTACAGGCCGAGCACGGACACGAACCGGACGTCACCGAACCCGAGCCCGCCCGGGCTGATCAGGTGCATGACGAACAGGAACAGGCACGACGCGGCCGCCCCGACGAGCGCGGTGACGACGGCACCCGCCGCGCTGCCGGTCAACGAAAGGACGCCGATGAGAGCCAGTCCGACCGCGAAGCCGACGTGCACCACCCGTCTGGGGATCAGGAGCATTCTCATGTCGCAGACCGCGGCGAGCACGACGACCGGAACCAGCCAGAGAAAGGCCAGGAGCCACCGTGTCGCCCCAAAGGTCAGGAGCATGACGAGGTTGCCGACGAGGTTCGCGACGTGTGCCGCCGGCCAACTGCCCCCCAACTCGCTCCGGCAGTCTCGACACCGTCGTGACAGCACCGGTGCCGATTCGGCCAGGGTGACGACGTGATCGCACATCGGGCACCGCGCGTCGTGGAGCATCGCGAACTCGAACCCGTCGTCATCGGTTGCCGGCTCATAGCGGTGCGCGAGCCACGCGACCACCGTGCCGGAGACTGCCGACCACGCCAGGACTGCGACGAGTGCGGGTGAACCGAGCGCGTCCCAACCGGTCTGAGCTGCCAGGGTCATCGGTTCCTATCGGCACACCCCCGCACAGCGTGAGACGGGGCCGGGAGGTGCGTGGGTGCCGGCTCAGTTGCCGATGACGGGCTGGGCCAACAGCAGCCGGAAGTCGAAGCCGTCCTCCCACGGCAGATGACCGTCGCGGTCGGGCCAGACGAACTGCATCACCCGGTAGCCGGACTCGCCGTAGAAGGCGTCGGCGCCACCGAACATCGCGGGATGCTCGTCGCGGTCCACCGGGAGCAACGCACACCGGAGGCCGTTGTCCAACAGGCCGTCGAACACTCCGACGGGCAGGGTGCCTCCCGCGTCGAGCTGGGTGGCCATCAACTCCAGCAGACCCCTTGCCGCGACCGGCTGGAGGCCGAAGATCACCACCTCCGGATGGCCGAATCCCCGCTCGAAGCCGATCGTGTAGGTGTAGCCCGGTCGCGGCGGTTCGTCGCTCGGCGCCACCGGCTCGGCGCACCAGCCGTTCTCCTCGACGACCCAGGCGATCTTGTCGGCATGGTCCATGTTGCGGTCGGGAAAGACGTCGTCGGTCATGTCGGGCTCCGTGCTACTCGGTCGAGGCAAGCCGGACCAGCGCGTCGCGGTCGAGCTTCTGGGCGGGGGTGAGGGGCAACGCGTCGACGAACAGGATCGCCTCGGGCAGCTTCCAGCGCGCCAGGGACGGCCCCGCGAACGATCGGAGGTCCTCCAGGGTCGGTCGTCGGTCGTGTTCGGCCGCCGTGGGTACGACGACCGCCACGCCGATCTCCCCCATGACCGGATCGGGACGGGGGACGATCGCCACCGCCGCGACGGCGGGATGGCCCGACAGCTCCTGCTCGACCTCCGCGGGCGACACGTTGTAACCGCCGCGCACGTACATCTCCTTGGCCCGGCCGCACAGTGTGTAGGTCCCGTCCTCGTTGCGTCGCGCGAGATCCCCGGTGTGAAGCCACCCGTCGCGGAAGGTGGCCGAGGTCGCATCGGGTGCCCGCCAGTATCCGTCGGCCTGGGTCGGGCTCCGAAGACAGAGCTCGCCGATCCCATCGACGACCCGGTCGAGGGAGGAGTCGAGGATGCGAACCTCGACTCCCGGTCGTGGTCGGCCGATGCCGCCGACCATCTCCGACTCGGAAGCGTCGAACGCGGTGGCCAAGCCGACACCGCCCGACTCGGTGGAGGAGTAGCGGACCGAATAGGTGGCGCCGAAGCGGCGTCGAGCCTCCCGGATCATCGCCGGTGGCGACGCGGCACCCCCTGCGACGATCCGCTCCACACAGTCGAGGTCGAGCCGCTCGATCAGCGGTGAGCGCAGCATGAGGGCGAGTTGTGGTGCGATCACACCGAGTACCGCGATGCGGTGCCGCGCCACCAGGCGCAGCATGTCGTCGGCGCGCCATCTGGCCAACACATGGGTGGTGAGTCCGAGGTGCAGGGTGGACTCGAGCTTGGTCATGAAGCCGACGTGGGCCATCTGGGTCGACGCAAGGGCATGGCCCTCCTCGACGGCCCAGTGATCGCGCCAGCCCTCTCCGATGTCGATGCGGCCGACCGCGTCGATCTGACGATCGCGGAAGACGGCTCCCTTGGGCGTGCCGGTCGTTCCCGACGTGAACACGACGGCGACCATCCGGTCCGGATGCTCGTCGAGGTCGTCAACCCGTTCGGCGGGGGTCCGGGAGTCCGAGGTGCATGCGACCTCCAGGGCGGCGGAGTCGTCGATCGTCAGCGTCGGAGCGAGATGGTCGAGGAGGCGATCGCGTTCGGGGTCGGTGAGAGTGGGGTTGATCCCCGCCGTGACCGCTCCGAGCCTCGACGCGGCGACGTAGGCGGTGGCGTAGGCGCAACCCGACGGGATCGTCAAGGCGACCACGTCGCCCTCGCCGACACCCAGCCGCCGCCAGGCCGCCGCGAGCCGAGACGAACGGTCGGCCAGTTCGGCGTAGGTGAGGATCGCCCGAGCGCCGACCGACGGGTCGGGGCCGTACTCCATGGCGAAGGGGCGGTCGCCGTATCGGGTGGCGGCCTCGTCGACGGTCCGACCGAGCATCGGGACTCAGGCTCGCCGGGCGGACGATCGCGCCGGGTCGGCGCCGTGCAGGTAGACGAACCCATCGGCGACATCGGTGAACGACGTCGGGTCGAAGCACTCGTCCAACACCGCGGTGGCCCGGCCGGCGTTGGTGGGGTCGCACCCCTCCATACCGTGGTCGGCGATCACCAGTACCGCGGTGTCGTGCCACGCTCCTGCCGAGTCGACGGCGTCGAACAGGCGACCGATGCGATGGTCGGACTCCACGATCGCGGCGGCGACCGCCGGCGAGTGGGGGCCGGACTCGTGGCCCGCTTCGTCGGTCAGTGCCAACGAGAGGAAGGTGAAGGTCGGAAGCGGGTGATCCGCGCCGCGTCGCCACTGGTCGACGGCCTGACGGGTCGCGACCTCGTCGACCGCCGACATGAACCCGTACATCTCCGACGAGGCGACCATGTCGGCGTGGACGTAGGGAACCGAGGACAGGTCGGGCGTCGCCGGAACGTGTCCCCGGCGCACCCCGGCGAACGAACTGAAGTCGGCACCGCGGTCGCAGAACTCGAACAGTGCCGCGCAGTACGAATCCGGAAGGCTCCGGTGGACCGCTTCGTGGACGGTCTCGACCTCGGGGTGGAGATGGCGCATCGCGTCCGCCACCTGGTCCAGCGCCAACAGGTCCGGTGTGTGTCGGGTGCCGCGCTCCATCCACATGTTGTGCAACACCCCCGAATGGCCGGGATGTGCCCCGGTGCACGCCGTGGTGTGGTTCGCCAGGGTGGCGGTCGGCATCGAGGCGATCAGCCCGTCACGCATGGTGAATCCCTCCCGGGCGATGAGCCCGAGGTTGGGGGCACGACCCGCCGTCACCTGCGCGGTCAACTCGTTGTGGTTGCAACCGTCCAGCAGCACGACCACCACGTGGCGGGCGCCGCCGTACTCCATGTGGCTCGACATCGGGTCACCGTCCTGGCGCGCCAGCAACGCGTCATGGCGTCGCGCACCGGTCGGGCCCACACCCGACGGATGACGCGACCCGCCGAGGAGGTGCATCACCGTCGGCGCGATGTCGACCATGCGGGCCGCGCCCTCGACGACGCCGCGGGTCTCGAGTCCAGAGCCTGCGGCGAAGAAGGGTGCCCTCGCCTGGACCACGCCGAGTGAGCCGTGCTGGCCGATGTTGTCGCCGTAGCAGTGTGACGGGTGGTGCTGCACCACCAGGTCCGGTGCGTGGCGAGAGTCGAAGAACTGGGCGATCTGGTCGAACGCGAACGGAAACGAGTTGCCGTCGGGGTCGGGGTGGGCGGGCGCGAGTTCGGCGTCGGTGCCGAGCCGGCGGTCCGAGCCGGTCCATTGCAACGGGGACCTGCCACTCGTGGCGGTGAGGTCGTAGTGGTAGCGGTCGACACCCGCGTCGTCGGCGTGTGCCCGTCGTGCGAACTCCACCCAGCCGTCCGCCGACGCCGCCCGATAGCGGTGCCGGCCGATGCGTCGCAGGACCATGTCCACACGGTGCCGTTCGGCCTCGCCGCACAGCACCTCCTCGGCGCGGTCCGCGGTCAGGGGCTCGGAGGGCACCCGACAAGACTACGGGTGGTAGAGGAGGCAGGATCGACCGGTGAGCGATGTTGGAGGGGCCTTGCCGTCGCCGCGGTTCAGGGGTGGCGCGCGGTGGTCCGCTGCTCTCTCGGGGGCCGTGGCCGCAGCGACTGCCCTGGCGGCCGGTGAGCTGACCACCGCCGTCGCTGGCTCACCCACCTCGCCGGTGCTCGCCGTCGGAGCGCGTTTCGTCGACCGGTTCGCCGGATCGTTGAAGGACTTCGCCGTCGCGGTGTTCGGTACCTCCGACAAGGCGGCGACGGTAACCGGGATCGTGGTCCTGTGCTGTCTGCTGGGCGCCCTGATCGGTGTGGCGGCGCTGCGCCGTCCCCGGGTCGTATGGGCGTTCGCCCCCTTCGCCGCGGCCGGCCTCTGGGCACAGGCGGTGGATCGCCGTGGTTCGATCGGCGCGGCCGTCACCGCAGCACTGTTGGGTTCCGGCGTCGGGATGACGACCTGTCGACGACTCGTCGGACTCGTCCGCTCGGCCGACCGGCACGTCGTCGCCGCTCCGCAGGATGCGCCCGGTGTGCTCGCGGGGCGCATCGGGGTCCCTGCCCGCCGAAGGTTCCTCGTCGAGGCCGGAGCCGCCACCGCGGGGGCGGCCTCGATCACGGTGCTCGGCTCGGCGCTCCGACGTGACGACGTCGTCGCGAAGGCGTCGACGATCGCGTTGCCCGATCCGGGATCGGTGGGACCGATCCCGGATCCGGTACCGGGCTTCGACACATCGGGCATCTCTTCGTTCCTCACGCCGAACCGTGACTTCTACCGGATCGACACGTCGCTGAGCGCGCCGAGGGTGGACGCCGGGAGTTGGCGCCTCCGGATCGACGGCCTGGTCCGCGAGCCGATCGAGCTGAGCTATCGCGAACTGCTGGCCCTGCCGAGCGTCGAGGAGACGATCACCATCGGCTGCGTGTCCAACGAGGTGGGGGGCGGTCTCGTCGGCAACGCCCGGTGGCAGGGGGTCCCGCTCCGCTCCCTACTCGATCGGGTCGGCGTCCGTCGAGGTGCCGAGCAGGTCTTCTCGACGTCGGTGGACGGGTGGACCTCCGGCTTCCCGCTGGAACTCGTCGATGACCGTCGGCCGGTGCTCGTCGCGTACGCGATGAACGGCGCGCGGCTGCCGGTGAATCACGGCTTTCCGGCCCGACTCGTCGTCGCCGGGCTGTACGGCTACGTGTCGGCGACGAAGTGGATCGAGCGGATCGAGTTGACCACATGGGCGGATCGCGACGGTTACTGGGTGCCCCTCGGATGGTCGAAGAGGGGTCCCGTGAAGTTGGCGTCGCGCATCGACACGCCTCGCCAGGGATCGACGGTCGCGTCCGGTGACGTCGCGATCGGTGGTGTCGCGTGGCGGCCCGCGGTCGGCGTGTCGGCGGTGGAGGTGTCGATCGACGACGGGCCATGGCAGCGCGCCCAACTGGGCGAGGCGACGTCGGAGTACACCTGGGTCCAGTGGCGAATCGTCCGCGAACTGTCCGCTGGACGACACACCGTGGCGGTGCGTGCCGTCGACAACCGGGGTCGAGTCCAGGACCCCACGGTCAGGCCTCCCGATCCCGACGGCGCGACCGGGTTGCACCGCGTGTCGTTCCGCGTGCGCAAGGCTTGAACCGTGTCCGATTCCGCCGATGCGCATCCCACCGGCCCCGAACAACTCGGTCCCGACGCGATCCGGATGGACGGTCGGCGGGTCCTCGTCACCGGCGCGGCGCGGGGGATCGGCGCGGCGGTCGCAGAACTGTTCGCCCGTGCGGGAGCCCACCTCGTGTTGGTGGACCGGCTGGAGGGCGAGTTGGCCGCGACGGTCGACCGCATCACCGCGCTTGAGGGCGCCGCCCCGGTGGAGAGCGGAGACGAGTCACACACACCCGCGTTCGGGGGCGTGCCGGTTCGGATCGTCGGTGACGTGCGCGATCCCGACGTCGTGGACCTGGCACTCGCGTCGGCGTCGGACTCATTCGGTGGCCTGGACGTGGTGGTGAACAACGCCGGTGGAGGCTTCCACGCGGCGTTCGACGCGGTGTCGACCAACGGGGAGGCCGCGCTGATCGCGGAGAACTTCACCCAGGTGACCTCGGTGATCCGCCGCTCGCTTGCGGTTATGACGTCCGGTCCCGCGAGCGAGCCGGCTCAGGGTCGGATGGCGCCTGGAACCCCGCCGCGTCGCTGCCGGGGGAAGGCGATCGTCAACATCACCTCGATCGAGGCGCATCGCGCCGGACCCGGCTTCGCCGTCTACTCGGCGATGAAGGCGGCTCTGGAGAACCTCACACGGACGCTCGCGCTCGAACTGGCGCCGCGTGGGATCCGGGTCAACGCCGTGGCCCCCGACATGATCCCCACCCCCGGCGACGCCGAGTTGTCCGAGGCGGCGGCCGCACTGTCGGACCCCACCGGTCTTCCGACACCCATGGGCCACGTTGGCATGCCCGTCGACGTCGCCGCGGCGGTGCTGTTCCTCGCGAGTGATCTGGCCCGTTTCGTCACGGGGACGACGATCCACGTCGACGGTGGCACCCACGCGGCGTCGGGTTGGCGGCGCGGTCGGGACGACCGCTGGCTGTTGTGAGCCCGCCGGGCCGCCAAGGGGCGGGCCGACCTGGTCGGATCCCGCTCCGCGACCTCGGCGACCGGGAACCCACCGAGGTGCCGATGTTGCTGCGAGCGTTGCACCGGGCACTCCGTGAAGCCTCGGTCGAGGAGGGGTCCCTTCCCGGCGCCGGTCGTGTGGTGATTCGACCCCCCGAAGGATTGTCGCCGGTGCTGTTCGGCGACGTCGCGCACCTCTGCGGCTTCGAGGTGATCGGACGGCGCTCCGGCCGCTGGACGCTGCAGTGGTACGAGACGGCACCCTCGACGTTGGGGGCACCGATGGACCTCCTGTTGGTCGGGGTGAACCCGTCGCCGACCTCCGCGCAGACGGGAGTGCCGTTCGGGCGGGGTGGTAACCGCTTCTGGCCGGCGATGCTGGAGGCCGGTCTCACCGACGTCGGACGCGATCCGGCCCATCTGCTGCGACGTCACCGAATCGGGATGACCGACTTCGCGAAGATCGTCACACGGCGAGCGGACGAGGTCCCTCCCGACGTCCTCGCCGCGGGAATGGCGCGCCTGGAGCGAATCGTCGGCTGGTTCGAGCCGGCCGCGGTGGCGATCGTAGGGGTGATGGCGTGGCGCACCGCGTCGGGGGACCGTCACGCGACGCTGGGTCTGCAATCGGAGGAGTTCGCCGGTGTGCCGTTGTGGCTACTGCCGAATCCCTCCGGCCTGAACGCGCACACGAACGTGGCCGACATGGCCGAGCGACTCCGCCGGGCGGCGGGTCGCTGAGGGGAGCAGGTTCGTCCGGGATCGGGTCGCCCGCCTGGCGGGGCGTCGGCCGCGAGCGCGGACCGGGCGTTCAGTGGGCGGCGAGCCACTCGTCGCCGATGGCGAACTCCTCGTCGAGTTGTCGGAGCGCGATCCCCTTCGAGAAGTCGGCGAGTTTGCCTCCGACGAGGGGCACGTTGACCTTGATGTCGAGCACGATCGTGTATTCGGTCTGCTGCCCCTTTGGTTCGAGCCGGGTGCGACCCGAGATCTGCACCGGCACACCCTTGGTGTCGAGGACGAACGTGCCCCCGTAGGTGCCGTCACCGAGGTCGTTCCACTCGTCGGTGCTGACCATCGTGTTGCGCGGCTTGATGAACTTCTTCGCGAACCCGGGGATCCCGTCCACCTCGACCTCACGGGTGATCACGATCCGCAGCTGCTTCTTGGTCTTCTTCTTCTCGACGACCTCGACCCCGATGTGGCCCATCCTCTCGAACTTGTTGGTGTGGCTGGCCGGGTCGCTGAACATCGCCCAGCACTGCTCGGCCGGCGCGTCGAAGGTGTGGGTCCTGGTGATCTCCATGAGGCGTTGCTCCTGAGTGCTCGGTCGGCGAACAGTACCCCGCAGGACCGACGTCGAGCGGGGCTTGCCCGACGTCGCCGTAGCGGGATCCCGCGCTCGCGGAGGCGTGGCCTCAGATCGCGAGCTTGTCGAGCAGCACCTCGAAGTTGACCACGTCGATCGCGGTGCCGAGCCGCTCCAGCACCTCCGAGGCCGCCGACATCTGCGAGGCGAGCAGGTCCCGGGCCCCGTCCGCCCCGAGCAGGGTGACGACGTTCGGCTTCGCGTTGTCGCCATCCTTCCCCGCGTCCTTCCCGGAAGCGTCGTCGTCGTCCAGGATGTCGTCGCGTACCTGGAAGGCAGTGCCCACGATCGTCGCGAACCGGTCGAGCCCCTCGACGTCCTCGTCGGGCGCCTCGGCGAGTACCGCCGCGTAGTAGGCGGCGAGCCGGAACAGGGCCGCCGTCTTCAGCCGGTAGCACTCCAGCAGTTCGTCGATGGTCACCGACCGGTCGAACTGGTTGAGGTCGGCGTACTGGCCTGCGACGAGACCGTCACCACCCAACAACCTGGACGTGGCTCCGCACAGCGCAGTTCCGTGGACGCCGGTCTCGGCGAGGAGCCGGTAGCCCTCGACCCACAGCCCGGCGCTCGCGAGGATGGCGGTGGACTCCCCGAACAGCACGTGGTTCGTCTCGGCGCCGCGGCGTTTGCCGGCGTTGTCCATGGAAGGGAGGTCGTCGAGGATCAGCGACCCGGCGTGGTACAGCTCCAACGCACACGCCGGGCGGAGTATGGCGGTCGGCTTCCGGCCGCACGCGGCAAATGTCACCATCGCCATCAGTGGGCGGATGCGCTTGCCGGGCAGCAGCAACGTGTGCTCCAACGAGCCTTGCAGGCGGGCCGGGGTCCGGGGCGACCACGCTCCGATGATCGCGGCGAGCTCGACGTCGATCAGGCCGGTCCACTCGGCGAGGTCGGTGGAGTGGATACGCGTCATGACAACTCCGGTCGTGGCGGCCGGTCGGGGGGTGGGCGAACCCTAACGCCCCCCCCGATTGCCGAACTCCGCCGCGGAGGCCGCGGTCGATCGTGTCCGAGGTTGCCGCGGTCCTGGGCGGGCTAGCTTTCTGACGGTCCGTCAGATTCGCGGTGTGCGTCGAGGTGCGCCGCTGGGAAGGGGTTGTCGTGCCGAACAGTGCACCGCTCACCGGTGTCCGGGTCGTCGAATGCTCCATGCTGGGGCCCGCGGCGATCACCACGCATCTCGCGGACCTCGGAGCGGACGTCATCAAGGTCGAGTCCCCCTCCGGCGACTACATCCGGCGGATGACCTGGCCGATCGTCGAAGGCGTCTCGTTGATGCACCTCCACATCAACCGGGGAAGCGTTCGGTGGTGCTCGACCTGCGAACCCCCGACGGTGCCGACGTGTTCCGCGAGCTCGTCAAGGACGCCGACGTCGTGATCGAGGCGATGCGTCCGGGCGGGCTCGCCAAGCGCGGCCTCGGTTACGACGACCTCAAGGCGGTCAATCCGCGGATCGTCTGGTGCACCATCTCCGGCTATGGGATGACCGGCCCCTACAAGGACATGCCCAGCCACGGGATCGCGTACGACACGTGGGCCGGCCTCGTGAAGCCCGAGACCGACGACGACGGCTTCTGCTACATCCCCGAGCACCCCTCCATCGGCATCCACGCCGGCCCGTTGTTCGGAGCGCTCGGCGTCCTTGCCGGAGTCATCGGCGCCCGTTCCTCGGGTGAGGGGTATCAGATGGAGATCGCGCAGTCCGACGCGGCGGCCGCGATGGACTGGCTGCGCAGCGAGACGTGGAAGGCCTACGAACGACCCGACGACGAGGTCACCGGCAACCCCTCCGACGACTTCGAGCGGCGGGCACCCGGCACCGCGGGGATGCGGGACGGGGTGAGGTACCAGTTCTACGCGACCTCCGACGACCGCCACGTGCTGTTCATGGCGTCGGAGCAGGAGTTCTGGAAGAACTTCTGCGACGGTATCGGTCGGCCCGAGCTGTTCGAACGATGGCCCGGCAGCCAGTACGGGGACCATGCCAAGGGCAACCGTGAACTCCAGAGAATCCTGAAGGACGTGTTCGCGGAGCGGACCGCAGCCGAGTGGATCGCCTTCGGTGGTGAGCACAACACCCCGATCGCGCCGGTCAACACACCCAAGACCATCGCCGAGGACCCCAGTTCCGTGAACGGCTCGGGTTCATCGGCGCCGACCGTCTCGGCGCCGAACAGCTCCCGACGCCGCTCAAGTTGGTCGACACGGATCTGCCGCTGCCGACCAAGGCACCCACCGTCGGCCAGCACACCGACGAGGTGCTCCGCGAACTACTCGGCTACGACGACCGTCACCTCGCGGAACTCCGGGCTGCCGGGGCGTTCGGGAAGCAGGAGCCGTGAGCGGCTCCGAGCCCGCCCGATCGGGTCGCGACCCCGGGGACGGTTCCGATACCGGGGCGGTCTCCGGAGCGCGACCGCTCACCGAGCAGGACTACACCGTGCCCGCGCTCGCCATGCGCGCCGCGAGGTTGTTCGGTGACCGGGAGGCCGTCGTCGACCTCGGCGTCGAACCCGCGTTGCGCCTGACCTTCGCCGACCTCGAGCGCGAAGCGCGCGCGACCGCCCGGGCACTTGTCCACGCGGGGATCGAACCGGGCGACAGGGTCGCGATCTGGGCGCCCAACATCTGGGAGTGGCCCGTTGCCCTGGTCGGCCTCCACATGGCCGGGGCGGTGCTCGTCCCACTCAACACCCGGTACAAGGGAACCGAGGCGGCCTTCATCCTGGGGCGCAGCGGTGCCAAGGCACTCTTCTGTGTCAACGGGTTCCTCGGCAACGACTACGTCGGCATGCTCGCGGGGTCGGAGCTCCCCGAGCTCACCACCACCGTGGTGCTACGCGGCGACGCACCCGAGGGCACCGTCTCGTGTGCGGGGTTCCTCTCGGCGGCCGGGAACGACGCCGACACCGACGCGCTCGACGTCGAGGTGCAACGACGCATCGACTCGCTCGCCCCCGACGACCTGTGCGACATCCTGTTCACCTCCGGCACCACCGGCGAACCCAAGGGCGTGATGTGCTCGCACCGCCAGACGGTCAAGGGCTACGAGGCCTGGGCGGACCTCGTCGGGCTCACCGCTGCGGACCGCTACCTCGTCATCAACCCGTTCTTCCACTCGTTCGGCTACCGGGCCGGCATCGTCGCCTGTCTCGTCAAGGGGGCGACGATGGTGCCGCTCGCCACCTTCGACGTCGACGCGGTCGCGGACGCGATCGAAGCCGAGGGAATCACCGCACTCCCGGGTGCCCCCACGATCTTCCAGACCCTCATCAACCACCCCGACCTCGACCGCGCCCGCCTGTCCACCCTTCGCCTCGCCGTCACCGGAGCGGCCAGCGTGCCCGAGCAGCTCATCGCCGAGATGGGGACCGTTCTGGGTTTCGACACGGTGCTCACCGCGTACGGCCTCACCGAGGCGAGCGGGATCGCAACCGTGTCCCGTCACGACGCGTCGATCGAGACCGTGGCCAACTTCTCGGGGAGGGCGATCCCCGACGTCGAGGTCGCGATCGTCGACGACGACGGTGCACCCCTGCCCGCGGGGGAGGTCGGCGAGGTCGTGATCCGGGGTTACAACGTGATGCTCGGCTACTACGGGGACCCGGAGCGGACGGCGCAGACGATCACCGCCGACGGCTGGTTGCACACCGGCGACGTCGGGTACCTCAACGAGGACGGGTACCTCAAGATCACCGACCGGACCAAGGACATGTTCATCGTCGGTGGGTTCAACGTGTACCCCGCGGAGGTCGAGGGGCTCCTCGCCTCGCATCCGGCCATCGCCCAGTCGGCGGTGGTGGGGATACCCGACGACCGGATGGGCGAGGTCGGTCACGCGTTCGTCGTGTTGCGGCCCGGTGTCGATGCCGAGCCGTCCGGGCTCCGGAGCTGGGCGCGTGAGCACATGGCCAACTTCAAGGTGCCGGCCACGTTCGAGATCGTCGACGCGCTGCCGCTCAACGCGTCGGGCAAGGTGCTGAAGTTCGAACTCCGCGACCGTGCCGTGGCCCGACGCTCCTCCGACTCCGACCGGGAGGTCCGCCCGTGAAGTTCTGCCAGGCGATGATCGGCCTGCCCACCGACATGTACGTGCCGTTGGCCCGTGAGCTCGAGGGCAGTGGCTTCGCGACGATCGCGATGAGCGACCACGTGGTGCACCCCGAGACGATCGAATCCCGCTATCCCTACACTCCCGACGGCCGCCCCCAGTACGAGCCCGAGTGGGACTTCCCGGATCCGTGGCTCGCCGCCGCGGCGATGGCGACCGTCACCGAGCGGATCGGGTTCGTCACCAACATCTTCGTCCTCCCGGCGCGGAATCCGCTGCTGGCCGCCAAGACCCTCGCGACCGTGTCGCGCCTGAGCGGCGGACGGGTCTCCCTGGGCATCGGAGCCGGGTGGATGCGCGAGGAGTTCGAGGCGCTCGGTCAACGGTTCGAAGGCCGCGGTCGGCGCATGGACGAACAGCTCGAGATCCTCGACGCGATGTGGCGCGGCGAGCACGCCGAGCACCACGGCGAGTTCTACGACCTCCCGTCGATGCGCATGCTGCCCACGCCCGGGCACCCCATACCGGTGCTGGTCGGTGGCGACTCGGCGGTCGCCCTCGATCGTGCAGCCCGCCACGACGGTTGGATCGGCATGTACCACACGGTCGAGGACCTACGTGCCAAGTGCGGTGAACTCCGCCGTCGGCGTGAGGCCGCGGGGGTCGCGGACCGACCGTTCGAGATCATCGCATCACCATTGGCGCTGCCGACACCCGAGACGCTCGCCGAGCTCGAATCGATGGGTGTCACGACGCTTCTCACCTCGGCGTGGATCGCCCAGGGAGTGGCGGCCCCGTCGTCGTTGGAGGAGGCGGTGCACCACGTCCGGACCTACGCCGACCGCTGGATCACCGCCGAGCATCGGGCCGGATGAACGAGTCGGGTGCGTCCCCCGGGGGTGACCGACCAGCCCCCCGGGCGTCGGACGGCCGGGTCCCGGGCCGTCGCGGTCTCGAGACCCGCGATCGGCTGACCGCGGTCACGATGCGACTGTTGCGGTCGGTCAACTACCGCGATCTCAAGGTGACCGACATCGCACGTGAGGCGGGCACCTCGCCGGCGACGTTCTACCAGTACTTCGGCGACGTCGAGGCGGCGGTGCTGGCACTTGCCGAGCAACTCGCCGAGCGGGGCAACGAACAACTCAACCGTCTGGTTCGCGACACGACCTGGACGGGTCGAAGGGGTACGGCGCGGCGACGGCGATCGCCGGCGCGTTCATGGGCTTCTGGGAGGACAACTCGGCGGTGATGCGGGTACTCGACCTCGCGAGCCTCGAAGGCGACGAACGGTTCGCGGCGATGCGTCGGAGGCTGCTCGCCGAGTTCAACGCCACGCTCGCCGACGCGATCCGTACTGCTCAGGAGGCGGGCAGGGTCGGCGACGCTCTCGATGCCGCAGCGGCGGCCGCGGTGCTGGTGTCGATGCTCACCCACGTGTCCTCACACCGCACAACCTTCGAGGACTACGGGATCACCTCCGAGGACCTTCGTCGGGTGCTCGCGTCGATCCTGTTCACCACCGTGTCCGGATCGAAGGTGCCGTCGTGAGCACCAGGACCTACCGGGAAGGGAGCCCGTTCCCGGGAAGGATCGGACGGACTCTCGAGGACTCCACCGCGGCGTTCCCCGTTCCGCCGACCCCGCCCGGCGACGCCACCAACGTCGTGCTGGTCGTGCTCGACGACGTCGGATTCGCGCAGTTGGGTTGTTTCGGTTCCGACATCGCCACCCCCCGGATCGACGCTCTCGCGGCCCGCGGCCTCCGCTATCGCCGGTTCCACACCACCGCGATGTGCTCGCCGACCCGGGCGTCGCTGCTCACCGGACGGAACCCCCACACCGCAGGCATCGGTGGCATCACCGAGCTGGCGTCGGGCTTTCCCGGCTACCACGGGCGGCTCAACCCCGCCTGTGCGACCGTGCCCGAGCTCGCGAAGCGGGCGGGGTACGCGACCTTCGCGGTGGGCAAGTGGCACCTGTGCCCCGCCGAGGAGCAGAACGCGGGCGCCCGGCGGCGGTACTGGCCGTTGGGATGTGGTTTCGAGCGGTTCTTCGGTTTCCTCGGTCCCGAGACCAGCCAGTGGGCACCCGACCTGGTGGTCGACAACTCCCCGATCCCGCCCGTCGAGCAGACCGACGCGCACCTGAGCGTCCAACTGGTGGACCGGTCCATCTCGATGATCGACGACCTGCGAAACGCCGATCCCGTTCGACCCTTCTTCCTCTACCTGGCGTTCGGCGCATGCCACGCGCCGCACCACGCTCCCGCGGAGTGGATCGAGCGCTACCGGGGTGCCTTCGACGACGGTTGGGATGCCTGGCGCGAACGGGTTTTCGAACGCCAGGTGGCGGAGGGGATCGTGCCGCCGGGCACCACGTTGTCGTCGCGGCCGTCGTGGGTTCCCGATTGGGCCGACCTCGATCCCGATCAGCGACAGGTGGCCTCGCGGTTGATGGAGGCGTTCGCCGGGTTCCTCTCCCACACCGACTTCGAACTCGGCCGACTCCTCGACCACCTCGACGCGACCGGCGAGTCCGAGCGGACCGTGGTGATCGTCCTCTCCGACAACGGTGCCTCGGCGGAGGGCGGTCCCACCGGAACGTTCAACGGCGCCTATCTCTACAACGGTCTGCCACACGATGCCGCGGCGACGATCGCGCGGTCCGACGCCGTCGGCGGTCCCGATTCGTTCCCCAACTACCCGTGGGGCTGGGCCTACGCCGGCAACACCCCGTACCGGCGTTGGAAACGCGAGACCCACGAGGGTGGGATCGGCGATCCGCTCATCGTCGCCGGGCCGGGCGTCGCCCCCGAGGACCCCGGGGCCATCCGCCACCAGTACTGCCACGCGGTGGACGTGGGAGCCACCCTGTTGGACCTCATGGGCGTCGAGATGCCCGACTCCATCGACGGGGTCGCCCAGCAGCCGGTGGCGGGCGAGTCCCTGCGTCCGGGTTTCACCGATGCGAGTCGGCCGGGTCGCCCCACGCAGTACTACGAGCAGTTCGGTTGCCGGGCGATCTACCACGAGGGATGGAAGGCGGTCGCGTTCCACCCGCTGTTCCCCTACGAGCCCGGGGAGGATCCGTTCCGCTCCTTCGACGAGGACCGCTGGGAGCTCTACGACGTCGAGGCAGACCCCTCGGAGTGCCACGACCTCGCAGAACAGCACCCCACCCGCCTGGTGGAGATGCAGCGACTCTGGTGGGAGGAGGCCGAACGGTTCGGCGCGCTTCCGCTGCAGGGATTCCGTGGAGCGATCGGTGCGCGACTCGACAAGGCCCAGCGGATCGACCTTCGTCCTCACGCGTTGGGCATCCCCGAGTCGACCGCCCCCGACACCAAGACGGCCCGCCACGTCGTGCAGGCCGAGGTGGTCGTACCCGACTCGCCGGCCCCGGTCGAAGGGGTGCTGATCGCGCAGGGTGGCCGGTTCGGAGGCTTCTCCCTGTATCTGCGAGGGGGGCGGCCCAGCTACACCTACAACTACTTCGGCACCGAATGGACCGACGTCGACGCCGATGCGGTCCTCTCGCCCGGGCGCCACGTCGTGCGGGTGGAGGTCACACCGAAGGACGCCACCGCGGTCGTCGTGCTCATCGTCGACGGCCGCGCGGCCGCCGTCGCGACGGTGCCCAGACTCGTGCCCCTGCGCTTCGCCCTGAGTGGGGAGAACCTCTGCTGCGGCTACGACGACGCCACCGAGGTCAGCCCCCGCTACGAGGCGCCCTTCCGGTGCACCGTTCCCATCGAAGGGGCCTTCGTCGACGCCACGGGCGCCGCACCCATCGCCGATCCCGACGAGGTCCGGCGGGCGCTGCAGACGCAGTGACGCCGGGTCCTGCTCCGACCTTCTCGACTGGGACGCCGTTCAGGTCTTGCTCCTAGAATCTGACGGTCCGTCAGAAATCGGCAGGGCGCCGGCGAGTGGCGGGGGAGTGAGCGATGGACTTCGAGTTCTCCGACGAGCAACTGGCGTTCCATGACGAGGTCGTCGCCTTCTGCGACGCCCACGACGACATCGACATCTTCGACGTCACCCGCGAGAACATGGCCCAGATCGTGGACACCCCCAAGCGGCGGGCGTTCATGAAGGAGGTCGGCCACCAGGGCTGGCTCGGCATGACCTGGCCCAAGCAGTACGGCGGCTCCGAAGGTGAGGGCGTCTACGAGTACATCCTCAACGAGGAGCTCGCCGGCCGCGGAGGGCCCCAGATCGGCAAGGGCGTCGGCATCATCGGCAAGACGCTGATCGCGCACGGATCGGACTTCCTCAAGGAGAAGTTCCTCCCGATGATCCTCGAGAACGACGTCGAGTTCGCGGTCGGGTACTCCGAGCCCAATGCCGGCTCCGACGCCGCGTCGATGCGGCTCAAGGGAGAGCGGCACACCAAGGACGGGGTGTCGGGCTGGTTGCTCAACGGGCAGAAGACGTGGACCACCTCGGCGCACTTCGCCGACTGGTACTGGTGCGGGGTCCGCACCGATCCCGACAACAAGCACCTCGGGATCACGTTGATGCTCATCCCCATGAACGATCCGGGGATCACCATCAACGGCATCTGGACCATGGGCGACGAGCGCACCAACGAGGTGTGGCTCGACGACGTGTTCGTTCCGGACGAGTACGTGGTGGGTGAGGTCAACCACGGTTTCCGCTACATCAGCCAGGCGCTCGACCTCGAACGCTTCACGATGTTCACCTACTCGCCCATCCGCCAGCGTCTCGACGTGCTGACCGACTACGTCTGCGACACCACCCGGGACGGCGAGCCCCTCAAGGACGATCCGGTGGTGCGTTCGCGGATGGCGAACCTGCACACCGAGGCCGAGGTGGCGCGGGTGATGGGGCTGAAGTTCGTGTCCGAGGCCGTCAAGGTCGAGGAAGCGGCCCGTGAGGGCAAGCCCTTCCAACCCCCGACGGTGGTGGCTTCGGAGTACAAGCTGTTCGCGACCGAGCTGTCGCGTCGTCTCGCGTCGGCGGCGATGGACATCGGCGGGCCCGGATCGCAGCTTCGCGTCAAGACGGCCGACGCCCCGATGGAGGGACGTTCGGAGTCGACCTATCGCTACACCGTCATCGACACGATCGGCGGTGGCGCGAGCGAGATCCAGAAGAACATCATCGCCCGCCGCGGTCTCGGCCTGCCGAAGAACTTCTGAGCCGGCGGGCGCGGTGAACCTCCACGGGCGGCCGACGTGACCGACGCTCCCGCATCCGCCGCAGGCCCGACGGTCACGCCGGTCCCGGCACTCGCCGGCATCACCGTGTTGGACCTCGCGTCGGTGGGACCCGCCGCCCGCGCGTCGCGCACCCTCGCCGACTACGGCGCGTCGGTCGTCAAGGTGGGCGCGGTTCCCCGGGCCGGCGCGGTGCAGATCGTCCCGCCCTACTACGCCTACTCGGGCAACCGAGGTATGCGACGAGCCCTGTTCGACCTCAAGTCCGACGGTGGCCGTGAGGCGTTCCTCCGCCTGGCCGACGGGGCCGACGTGATCATCGAATCGTTCCGCCCCGGTGTGGTCGACCGGCTCGGCATCGGCTACGAGGCGGTGTCGGCACGCAACGAGGGCATCGTCTACTGCTCGACCAGTGGATTCGGCCGGACGGGACCACGGTCGCAGTGGGCCGGCCACGACGTCAACTACCTCGCGACCAGCGGGTTCCTCGACTGTTCGGGTCGTCGCGCCGACGGCAGACCCGCGTTGCCCGGCGCGACCGTCGCGGACATCGCGGCCGGCGGGATGCAGGCGGCGATGGCGATCATGGCCGCGCTCATCGGTCGCGGTCGAAGTGGCCGTGGGACCCATCTCGACGTGTCGATCGCCGACGGTGCGTTCGCGTTGATGTCGTTGTACGTCGACGAGTACCTCGCCACCGGCGTCGAGCCGGGTCCGGGCCACTACATCCTCACGGGCCGTTACGCGTGTTACGACGTCTACGCCTGCGGCGACGGACGGTTCGTCTCGGTCGGCGCGATCGAACCGCAGTTCTGGCGCAACCTCTGCCGGTTGCTCGAGTTGGATCGATTCGCCGACGCGCAGCTGAACGACGCGCGTCAGGACGAGATCCGTGCCGCCCTGGCCGCTCGCTTCGCCGAGCGGACCCGTGACGAGTGGGTGGCGCTCCTGGGGCCGGCCGACACGTGCGTCGCGCCGGTCAACTCCGTGGCCGAGGCGGTGGCCGACGAGCAGTACACAGCCCGGGGACTGGTCGCCGACGCCGTGTCGGCGACCGACGGGCCGTTCCGGCAGGCGGCACCGATCCTTGCGGGCACCGTCGCCCCCGACGGTCCCTACGAGGTGCGTGACGGCTCGCTCACCGACACGGCCGAGCTGCTCCTGGGCGCCGGCCTGTCCGGCGACGACGTCTCCGCACTACTTGACGACGGAGCCATCGCCTGATGGCGGGGGGTGTCCCGATGTCGGGAGTCGTGGTGGGCGCTCCGAGCGCCCGCCGTCGGGTTGGGCCGGTCCGGCGACCGTCCCGTAGGATCTGACGGTCCGTCAGATTCGGGGGTTCGGTGTCCGAAACAACGCTGCCGGCCGACCTGCCCGCGGAGGTCGCCGAGATGATCGGCCGGCCGATGTACCACCAGGTCGCCGACTTCGACGTGGAGCGCGGCTACACGTACAACACGCTCGCCGCCACCCAGAACGCCAATCCGCTCTACTGGGACGACGCCGTCGCGGCCGAACTGACCAACGGCCCCATCGCACTGCCCACGACCATCTCGCTGTGGATGCGGCCGCACTACTGGCAACCGGGCGCGGAGGGCGAGCAGGTGGCCCTGCAGGTGCACTTCGACCTGAAGCGCCTGTTCGGCCTCCCCGAAGCGGTGATGACCGACAACACGATCACCTTCCATGAGCCCGTCCGGCCGGGAGACCGCATCAGCAACCAGCAGGTGCTGAAGTCGGTCAGCGGACCCAAGACCACCAAGCTCGGCAGTGGACGGTTCTGGGTGATCGACGTCGAGTTCCACAACCAGGACGGCGAGTTGGTCGGCGTCGAGCGCTACACCGGGTTCGGCTACGTGAGGGACGCGACATGAGCGGAGCGCCGTTGACGTTGGGCGACGTGACGGTCGGTGAGGAGATTCCGGAGCTGTCGGTCGAGGTCACCCCCACCACGGTCGTGTTGGGGGCGTTGGCCTCACGGGACTGGCGACCGATGCACCACGACTACAAGTTCGCCACCGAGCGCAACGGTGTCCGGGACATCTTCCTCAACACCCCCAACCAGGCGGCGTGGTTCGAGCGGTTCGTCACCGACTGGACCGGGCCCACCGGGCGGCTCGGGACGATGACGTTCCGCATGCGCGACTCGGTGTTCCCCGGTGACACCATGGTCTTCACGGCCACCGTCACCGAGGTGGGCACCGACGAGCACGGCTGCGGGTGGGCATCGCTCGACGTGGTGCTCACCGCCACCGGTCCCCACCGGTCCGAGCCCAAGGTGTGCACCACGTGTTCGGTTCGCGTGGCGTTGCCGACCGGACCCGACGACAATCCCTGGGCACGCCGCGGTGCCGACTGGGCGCCCTGACCCCTGCGGGCTGGCCGCGAAATCCGAGTCCGACCCCGAATACCGAGAGCGAACCACGATGTTGAACCTGGACTTCTCCGACGAACAGAACATGCTCCGCGACATGGTGCGCGGCCTGTGCGAGCAGTACTCCGACCTCGATGCCGTACGCGTTGGAGGACGACCCGGTGGGCTACTCCCCCGATCTGTGGGCACAGTTGGGTGAGCTGGGCATCCTCGGTATGACGATTCCCGAACCGCACGGCGGGTCGGGAATGACCATGCAGGAGGGGGTCGTCGTCTACGAGGAACTGGGCCGTTCACTCGCTCCGACCCCGCACCTCGTGAGCTGCGTCGCGTCCGCCGGCGTTGTTGAGCGGCGGGTCCGCCGCTCAGGTCGACGAGTGGGTACCGAAGCTGGCGTCGGGTGAGGCGATCATCACGCCGGCATGGCTCGAACCGGACAACGGATTCGGCCCCAGGGGCGTGCAGATGCGGGCCGGGGCCGACGGTGAAGGGTTCTCGCTCTCCGGCACCAAGTTCCACGTCTACTTCGGCTCCGCGGCCGATCGGCTCCTCGTACTGGCCCGCACCGGGGACGCTCCCGAGGCCGTCGACCTCTTCCTCGTCGACCCGTCCGCCGCGGGCGTCACGCTCGACCAGCGGATGTCGATCAGCTCCGATACGCAGTACCGACTCGACCTCGACGGTGTGAAGGTGACGGGAGCCGACCGCGTCGGCGCCGCGGGCACCGGCTGGGCCACCTGGGAGCGCGTCATGAACGACGTGATGATCCTGCAGGCGGCCTACGCCAACGGCGGTTGTGAGCACGCGCTCGACATCACCGTGCAGTACTCCAAGGACCGCGAGCAGTTCGACAAGCCGCTCGGTGCGTTCCAGGCGTTGTCGCACTACATGGCCGATGCGAAGACCGCGCTCGACGGCTCCAAGGTCCTCAACTACGAGGCAGCCTGGGCGCACGCCACGGGGCGGCCCACGGCGAAGCTCGCGGCGATGTCCAAGCTGTTCGCCTGCAACACCTACCGAGATACGACGGCGATGGCCCAGCAGATCTTCGGTGGTGTCGGGTTCACCCTCGAATACGAGATTCAGCTCTACTTCCGTCGGGCCAAGCAACAGCAGATCTCCTGGAACGACACCCGTCGCTGCGAGGACCTCGTCGCCGCCGCCGTCCTCGACGAACCCGCCGCCTGACCCCAGTCCCCTATACCCCCGTTTTGGGGCGCTCAACTGCCCCGCCCCCGCCCCGCGTCCCCCGCCACAAAACCGGTGGACAGACCGGGGTCTCGTCGAGGGGGATCTCCCCCATGGCATGGACGCCCTGGGACAGCTCAACGTGGGAGCGGTGCGAGAACGTGACCTGCGGGCCCTGAAGATCTCCGAACGTCAACACGGCTTGGTGAGCACCGCGCAGCTACGGCGCAGCGGGTTCGGGATCGCCGAGATCCATCGGCTCGGTGCGCTGGGTCAGTGGCTTCCCGTGGCGCCAAAGGTCCTCCGCCGGTCCGGTGCGCCGAGAACCGACGGTCAGCGCGTGCTGACGCCGATCCTCGCGCTCGGAGGTGACGCGGCGCTCTCGCACCTCTCGGCAGCCCGTTGGTGGGGCCTCACAGGATGTTCCCTGCTTCCACCGACGGTCACGACCACGGGTCGGCAGTATCGGAGACCCGAGGGTGTGAAGGTTCACCTGGTGCGTGCGTTACCGCAGAACTGGCGCACGGTGCTGCACGATGTGCCGATCGTCGCACCCGAGCTCCTCGCGATGCAGCTCTTCGCCGTGTGCCACGAGCAGCGTGCCGAGCGCCTCGTCGAGCGACTGTGGGCGATGCGCCTGTTGTCGGGCGCGTCGATCGCCGCGTTCCTGGCGCAGATGGGCCGGCAAGGTCGAAACGGGATCGCCCCGCTTCGCCGCTATCTCGACGCCCGAGGTGAGGGTTATCGACCACCGTCGACGGCATTGGAATCGCGTACCCGGCAGCTGCTTGAGGCTGCTGCAATCGGCGTGACCGCGCAGGCCGACTCGGGTGACGAACGATGGACCGGACGGGTGGACTTCCGGGTCGATGGAACCCCGGTGCTCATCGAGGTCCAGAGCGAGACCTTCCATTCGGCATTGGTCGATCGTGTCTCGGATGAGCGTCGGTTGGCGGAGCTCCGGCGGAACGGCTTCATCGTGGTGGAGGTCACCGACGACGACGTCTGGAGCCGACCGCACATCGTGGTCGAGCGCGTCACGATGGCCGTTGCAGCGTTCCGCTCCGGGTTCCGCTGACCCGCCCCAGTTCCTCTCCATCGCGGGTTTTGTCGCGCGAACATCGCGCCCTGAACGCGATGTTCGCGCGACAAAACCGGGGAGTGGCGGGGTGCGGACCGGTCAGATGACGGCGTCGGCGCGGAGGGAACGTAGAGCGGCATCGTCGAGGCCCAGCTCCGCCCGGAGCACCTCGTCGGTGTGCTCGCCGACCCACGGCACCCTCGTCTCGGGCCCTTCTGCAACCCGGGACATCTTCACCGGATTGCCGGGGATCAGCACCGGGGTGTCGACCCCGTCGGTGCGATCCATCTCCACCAACATGTGGCGCATCTCGACGTGGCGGTCGGCGATCACCTCGTCGGGTGTGAAGACCGGACCGGCGGGGATGCCGGCAGCGCCCAAGGCCGCGCACACCTCGACCCGGGTCCGGCCCGCCGCCCAGGCCTCGACCGCGGGACGGATCAGCGTCTCGGTCGCCTCTCCCCACATGCGCCGGGTCGCGAACCGGGGATCGCCCACCCATTCGGGCCGGCCGACGAGGGTGCACCACGCCTCGAACTGGTGCTCCCTCACGAGCTGCATCACGAAGTAGCCATCCGACGCCGCGAAGGAGTCCATCACTCCGGAACGACCGTCGCGTGGCCGTTCGCCGAGCGACCACAGGTTGGTGGCGATGTCGCCCATCGCCAGCATCGAGTCCAGCATCGCGACGTCGACGTACTGGCCGAGACCGGTCCGCTCGCGGTGGCGCAATGCCGCCTGCACCCCGATCACCGCGAACAGGCCGGTCGAGATGTCGCCCAGCGCCCGCGGGATGACCCGGGGTGGTTCGTCGCCGTGGCGTGAGTAGTCGTACAGGCCGGACATCGCCTCGGGCACCATCGCATACGCGGGCCACGCCGCGTACGGCGAGCCGTCGTTGCCAAAACCCGACACCGACACGTAGATCAGCGACGGATACCGCTCGGCGAGCACGTCGTAGCCGAGCCCGAGGCGCGCCATCGTACCGGCCTTGAAGTTCTCGGCGACGACGTCGAAGCGTCCGGAGAGCTCGGCGAACAACTCCCGCCCGCGTGGGTGCTTGAGGTCGATGCCGACCGAGCGCTTGTTGAGGTTGTTGCGCAGGAAGGTCGCCCCCACCGGCCGGCCGTCCGGATCGGCCATCGCGGGTTGGGAGGCGCGCCCGGACTCTCCCGCACGGGGGTGCTCGACCTTGACGACTTCGGCGCCGAGCCGGGTGAGCAACTGGGTGGCGAAGGGCAGCGCCTGCATCTGCTCCGCGGCGAGGATCCGCACACCGTCCAACGGTCGCCCGTACTCGGTCGCCCCCTCGTTGGCGAGCTCACCCAGGCGCATCTGCCGCGCCCCCGCTCATTGGAACACCGTGTGACGGATCACAGGTCGATCCGTTCGAACAGCACCGCGGCCTCCCGGCCGACCGCCTCGCCCGCGGACGCTGCCATGCCACGGATGAACGGGCCGGGATCCTTGCCTGCGGTGCCGTCGGGGAGCACCGCGAGATAGCCGTCGTGCGCGGCGAGTGAGGCGACCCCCCGCTCGACCGTCGCGGCGATGTCCACGAACGAGTTGGCCCTCGGCGAGTTGGCGAACACGGCGAATCGGACCCCACTCCAGGGTGCACCGCCGACCCCGGGGAACAACCATCGGTTCGCCGCGTCCCGTGCCGCGTCCAACAACGCGGTACCCACCACCCGGTGGTCCACGTGGTTGTAGCCGCCGAAGGGGAAGAACTCCCGATGGTTCAACGACACGAGCACGTCGGGTCGGTAGCGGCGGATCGCCCCGGCGAGATCGCGCCGAAGGCCGATCGAGGCCTCGAGCAGGCCATCGGGATGGCCGAGGAACTCGACGACGTCGACACCCACCTCCCGCCCGGCTCGGATCTGCTCGTCACTGCGCATCGCGGCGGCGTCGTCGGGAGGGATCGAGTCGATACCCGCCTCGCCGGCCGTGACCATCACGTAGACGACGGTCTTGCCCTGGTCGGTCCACCGGGCGACCGCGCTAGCCGCGCCGTACTCCAGGTCGTCGGGATGGGCGACCACCGCGAGGGCCCTGGACCAGTCCTCCGGCAGTTCCTCGAACGACGTGGCCGGTGGGTCGGAAGCGATCGTCATGGTCCGCCAGGCTAGGTCGAGCCCCGCGCCGCTGGTTTTGTCGCGGGCGAATAACCGGCGGGCCCCCCCAAAGGCGGGGACTTTCGCGCGACAAAACGAGTGACCCAAACGGGTGACCCAAATGGCCGACCCAAACGGGTGGAGGGGGGCTCGTAGTATCGGGGGTATGCGAGGAATCATCAGCGGGGCGGCCTACGTCCCATACTGGCGACTGCAGCGCGCCCGGATCGCGGAGTTCCACGGCGGCCGGGCACAGGGTGCGCGCAGCGTGGCGTCCTACGACGAGGACACGACCACGATGGCCGTCGAGGCGGCCAGGCTGGCGCTCGCGTCCGTCGCCCCCTCCGCTCCCGGCGACCACCCCGGCGACGCGATCGGCTCGC
This sequence comes from Microthrixaceae bacterium, assembly GCA_041394325.1. Taxonomy (GTDB): domain Bacteria; phylum Actinomycetota; class Acidimicrobiia; order Acidimicrobiales; family Microtrichaceae; genus JAWKIJ01. The sequence goes on along the minus strand of JAWKIJ010000001.1, from coordinate 490,577 downwards.
TGACCTTCGCCACCTCTACACCCACCTACGCCGAGAAGACCAACGCGACGATCGCTCACGCGGCCCTCCGCCTCCCGCGGACCTGCGGTGCGTTCGACACGGGGGGTGCGCTGCGGTCGGGCATCGGCTCCCTGCTCGGTGCCCTCCGCGGCGCCGAGCCCGCCTCGCTGGTGCTCAGTGCCGACATCCGCACCGGACCCGCCAACTCGCCCGACGAGGCCAACGGCGGTGACGCGGGCGCGGCGTTGATCGTGGGTGACGACACCTCGGGGCCGGTCATCGCCGAGTACCTCGGTGGAGCGTCCATCACCGCCGAATACCTCGACCGGTGGCGCGGCCCCGGCGAGACCCGGGTCAAGGCCTGGGAGGACCGCTTCGGTGAGAGCCGAGCCCTCGACCTGGGGATGGAAGCCTGGATCGCGGCCCTCGACGACACCGGCGTCGGAGCGGCACCGGGTCTGGACGGCACCAAGCGTCAGGAATCGGTCGAGGAGGTGCTGATCACTGGTCCCCGACCCAAGGCGAACACCGGTCTGGCCAAGAAGCTGGCCCGTGCCGCAGGGGTCGACCTCACCGCGACGGTGGGCAACGCCGGTACCGCCGACGCGGCGCTGCAACTCGTCGCCGCCCTCGAGACGGCCGAACCCGGCAAGGTCATCGCCCTCATCAGCCTCGCCGACGGCGCCGACGTGGCGATCTTCCGCACCACCGACGCGATCGCCGACTGGAATCCCGCCCGGACCGTCGAGGACCAGATCGCGGCGGGAAACGACTCCCTTCCGTACGCCAAGTTCCTGTCGTGGCGCGGCACCCTCGTGCCGAATCCGCCCAACCGACCCGAACCGGCGAGGGCATCCGGCGCGGCCGCCGGCCGGAGCAGCGACTGGAAGTTCGGCCTCGTCGGTTCGGTGGACCGTGGCACCGGCGCGGTGCACATGCCGCCGGCGCGCGTCGGCTTCGACAGCGGGACCATCGACGACATGGACCCACTCCCCATGGCCGACGCGCGAGGCACGGTCGCGACCTTCACCGTCGACCGGCTGGCGTACTCGCCGAGCCCTCCGGTGATCTTCGCCGTGGTCGACTTCGATCCCGTGGGCGAAGCCGAGCGGGGCGGTCGATTGCCCGTCGAGATCTGCGATGCCACGCCCGACCAACTCGCGGTCGGCACACGGGTCGAGATGACCTTCCGTCGGCTCAACACCGCCGACGGCATCGCCAACTACTTCTGGAAAGCGAGGCCCGTGCGATGAGCAGTCACGGCATCAAGGACCGCGTCGCCATCATCGGGATGGGCTGCACACCGTTCCGTGAGCACTGGGACAAGGGCGCCGACGACCTGATGGTCGACGCGGCGAAGGAGACGTTCTCCTCCGCCGGCCTCGACAAGGACCAGATCGACGCGTACTGGTTCGGTACCGCGCAGTCGGCGATGTCGGGTGTGCCGATGGCCTCCGCGTTGAAGTTGCAGAACAAGCCGGTGAGCAGGGTCGAGAACTTCTGCGCCACGGGCTCGGAGGCGTTGCGCCAGGCCTGCTACGCGGTCGCGTCCGGCGCATTCGACACGGCGATGGCCCTCGGCGTGGAGAAGGTCAAGGACTCGGGCTACCAGGGCCTCAACGCCTTTCCCATCCCCAACGACGGCACCAGCCGCACGCTCACGGCTGCGGCGATGTTCAGCCTGGTGCTGCCGGCATATGCCGAGAAGTACGGCGTCGACCCCGACGAGCTCCGCCGAACCGTGGCCCGCATCGCCTCCAAGAACCACCACAACGGATCGCTCAACCCCCGCGCCATGTACCGCCGCGAGATGGACGTGGACGCCATCTGCAAGATGGCCGCGGTCGCCGGCCAGCTCTCGGTGATGGACTGCGCCGGTGTGGCCGACGGCTCGGCCGCCGCGATCGTGTGCCGGGCCGAGGACGCCGAGCGCTACACCGACAAGCCGCTCTACGTGAAGGCGCTGTCGTTCGTGGCCGGCAACGGGTCGGGGCTCATCGACTCCACCTACGACTACACGACCTTCCGCGAGTGCGAGGCGGCGGCCAACGATGCGTATCAGCAGGCCGGGATCACCGACCCGCTGCACGAACTGGCCATGGCCGAGGTCCACGACTGCTTCACGCCGACCGAGCTCGTGCTCATGGAGGACCTCGGGTTCGCCAAGCGCGGCGAGGCGTGGCGAGACGTCAACGCCGGTGTGTTCGACCTGGGTGGTGAGCTCCCCGTCAACTGCGACGGCGGCCTCAAGAGCTTCGGCCACCCCGTGGGTGCGTCGGGGCTGCGCATGATCTTCGAAGCGTGGCTGCAACTCCGCGGCGAGGCCCCCGCGGAGCGGGCGATCTCCACCGCCGACCGTGGCCTCGCGCTGACCCACAACCTGGGCGGCTACCCGGGCGAGATGGTCAGCTTCGTCGGGATCTTCGGCAACCGCCTCGGCTGAAGCGGCGGGCACCGGCGGGTCCCGGAGGCCGGGCACGGGGGGCCACGACGCCGGGGCGACGCGCCCTGCGGTGCTCGGAGACTTGATCACAGGATCCTGTCGCCGGGCTCACAGTCCCCTCACAACGCCGGGCGATAACGGGATGGTCAACCGACCGACCATCCTGAAGAAGGTACGAACCATGAAGACCCGATCGATTCGCATGCTGGCCGCCACGAGCGTCCTCGGAATGGGACTCGGTGTCGCCGGCCCGTCCATCGTCCCCGCCGGGGCATCCCCGGCTCGGCGGGCCGTGAACATCTACACGAAGACCCGCTGCAACCAGGCGATCAACGAGCGACTGTTCGTCCTCGCCATCTCCGAGCAGCGGATCGCCCAGGTCAAGCGTCTGACGGCCGAGCAGAAGGCCGCCGAGATCGCCGGGATCGACGAGGTGCAGGCGCATCTGTCCGACGTCAACCGTCCGGCGCTGAACAACGCCCACACGACGAGCGCCGTCCGGACGGCGTGCCAGGCGATCTACCAGGACAACCGGGTGTACGCGGTGGTGATCCCGCAGTTGTTCGCCTCGGTGCGCATCGACGAGTTCGGTAACGCATTCGACCGCTTCGACCCGATGATCGCCCAGAAGAAGGCCGACGGTGCCGACACGACCGAGGTGGAGGCGCTCGTCGCGAGCTCCAAGGCCCATGTGGACACCGCGGCCGGCATCGTGAGTTCCATCACTCCCGACTCGTTCAATGCCGACCCCGCAGGCACCCGGGCGAGGTTCGACCAGACCGTCGGCGAACTGAACGCGGCGCTGGGCGATCTCCTCCGTGGCATCGTCGCCTACAGCCACCTCACGGTGACGGCGCCCACCGCCTGAGAGGGCTCGGCGTCAACGCAGCGGTTGGTCGAACCATTCGAGCCAACCGAGATGCGGATGGCAGTGTGCGACGTTCGTCACGTCGTACGCCGTCACGCCAGCGGGCCATACCCACCACCGTGTGGGCCAACGACACGCCGGCGGGGTCGGCGGGGATCCAATCGAGGACCCCGTCGGCCTCCGCGCTGATCCAGGTGACGGGCCGGGTCGACCCCAGTGCAGCGAGCGTCGCCTCGACGACGGGACGCCGGTCGCGTGGCAGGTAGGTCATGGCCCACGAGTTGTACACGACCACATGGGTGTCGTCGCGAAGCCCGGCCAGGAGTGCCGCGAGGTCGGTCGCCGCGTTGCCACCCAGCATGGTCGGTGGGTCGGGATCGGCGAGGAACCGGGAGACCGCATCGTCGAATCGACTCCGGCGCTCGGGTTGCTCGGGCCACAGGCAGGCTCGCAGCCATCGGAGCCCATCGGGATCGGCGAGGTCCACCGGATCGGTGTCGAGCCCCACACGTTCGACGATGTCGGGCGACGGGGCGTCCAACCAACGCCGACCGTTCCGCAACTCGCAGGCGAGCCGAACCGGTGAGGCCGGGTCCCCCCGAACCGTGTCGCCGAACGCGATGCGGTACCGGTCGGCCACCAGGTTGAGGCCCGCGGAGGGGCCGAGTTCGACCAAGCTGATCGGGAGATCCGCGACATCGGCCGCGGCGGCACGCCATGCAATCCACCACAGACACGACCGGTTCGGCTCGTTGGTCTGGATCGAACGGGTCGTGAGGATCGACGACAACTCGTCGCGGTGCCCCGCGACGAACGGTTCGAGGAGCTCCATCGGATCGGTGTCGCGGTCGAACGCACCGCCGACGGAGGGATAGAGGCGGGCGAAGGGTTCGCGGGGGAACCGCATCACGAGGTCGTGCAACGCGGCCAGGAGCAGGCTCGGTCGCCACTGACCGGGGGCGGCGAGCAACAAGTCCGCCAGGAGGGGTCGGTGGGTCGCGAGCCCGTTGCACAGGGCGGCGTACAACGGTTGGTCGGCACACTCGACCTCCGCGAACGTGACGAACCGCTCCGAGAGCCGGTCGAGGTCCACCGCCGGAGTCTCGCGCCGCGGTGATCGCCGGTCTGCTATCCACGGGCCACGGATCCGTCGCGGGTCGGCGGCGACGAAAGGAGCCCACATGGCCGGGATCGTCCCCGATGGGGCGCTCGTCTGGGGGATGCAGCTGCCGGTGCAGTCCCAGAGCAGAGCGTTCGTCCAACCCTGGGAGCACCGGTCGGGACCTCGGGAGCTCGCCCGGATCGCCGAGGCGGCTGATCGTGGGGGAGCGTTCTACGTGGCGGTCTGCGATCACGTCGCCATCCCCCGGCCGCACGACGACGTGATGGGAGCGGTCTGGTACGACACGGTGGCGACCCTCGGCTGGCTGGCGGGCCGAACCGAACACGTGCACCTGATGAGCCATGTGGCGGTGCTCCCGCTGCGCCCGGCGCCGGTCACCGCGAAGGCGTACGCGACGCTGGACGCGCTGTCGGGTGGGCGGGTCATCCTCGGCGTCGGTGCGGGCCATCTCGAGGAGGAGTTCGAGTTGCTCGGCCAGGACTTCGCCGGCCGCGGTGACGATCTCGACCGGGTGATCGCCACGGTGCGCACCGCGTTCGCAACCGGCGAGGTGCGCCGTTCCGGCACCGTTGCACGCATCGAGCCGATGCCGAGTCGTCCCGGTGGACCCCCGATCTGGGTGGGCGGGTCCTCGGCACGGGCGATGCGCCGCGCCGTCGAGCTCGGCGACGGCTGGCTCCCCCAGGGGCCGCCGAAGATGGGGATGCGCGCCGCGATCGACGAGATGCGCGAGGCCCGCCGCGCCACCGGTGCGGAGCCTCTGGACATGGGCATCCAGGTGGAACCGCTCCGGATCGGCGATGCCGACTTCGACCTGCCACCGCACACGCTCGTGGGGGAACCTGACCGGATCGTCGAGCGCCTCCGACGCTACGCGGTCGTCGGTGCCAACCATCTCCAGTTGCGCTTCGCGGCCTCGGGTGCCGACGACCTCGTCGAGCAGATCGAGCGCTTCTCGACCCAGGTGTGGCCGAGTGTGGCCTGAGGGGTCAGTGGCCTCGTTGCTCGTCGAACTCGCTGAGCCGATGCGCCAGCGAGGTCAGCAGGTTCCTCGTCAGGTGCGGTGACGCGTCGAGCACGGCGTCGAAGGCCCGCCGCTCGATCACCTGGGCGACCAGCGGGGTGGTCGCGACGACCGAGGCGTTGCGGGGATGGTCGATGAGCAGGGCGAGCTCACCGAAGTGGTCACCCGGACCGAGGGTCGCCACGGTCTCGCCGTCGCGAACGACGTCCGCGGAGCCTTCGACGATGACGACGAACTCCCGTCCCGGGGAACCTTGGGTCACGAGCGTGAGACCTTCGTCGAGGCGGACCTCGTCGGCGACGCCGTCCACCTGGCGGAGCTCGGCGTCGCTGCACTCACGGGAGAGCGGGATGTTCCGGAACGGCGCGAGGACGTCGGGACCGCGTGTCATGTCCGCGAACGATAGTCACGTCGCCGTGATCACATCGTGGCGTTCATCCAGTTCCACCGTTGGCGCATCCACGTCTGGATGTTGGCGGCGTAGTGGTAGGTGCGGAGCGAGCCGCGGTTCCAGCGGACGGCGTCGACGGTGATGGCGGGCATGAGCGGCCCCTGGATGTCGTCCATCGCCTCCACCTGCGCGAGGAACGGGTCCTTGAGCTGTTGCCACCGGTCGTGGACGGCCGTGACGAAGGTCGGGTCCTGGAACAGGCGTGCCAGCCACACGGACGCGCCGCCCCGGTTGAAGCTGATCAACGGGTTGCGCACCCACGCCATATCCGGCGGCCATGGGTTGACCAGCAGATCGGTCGTCGGCGCCTGGGACATGTCGAAGTCCCACATCGGCCCGAAGTGGAACCGCTCGTCGCCGCGTGGTTTGTAGAAGTAGGTGCTGCTGTAGAACGCATCCACCTGCATGGTGAACTCCGAGACCAGGTACGAGTCCACCAGCGAGTCGATGTCGACGTAGCGGCGGTAGCCCTCGGCGGGGTCGGCGAAGTTGGGGGCGAACAGGGCAGCCTCGAACCGCTGTAGCACCGAATCGACGTAGGCGTCCTGTTCGGGAGCCAACTCGTCGGGCTCCTTGACCAGTATCTGTGCACCTCTGGGGGTGTTGCGCGATCCGGGTTCGTTGCGGAAGTCGACCTCGAAGAGGTAGCCACCCGTGAGCGCGCCGCCGGTGATGTCGGCGGGTTCCATCTCGTCGATGTCGACGCGCTGGGGATCGATCCGGATCTGTTCGATGACCTGGTAGACGCCCTGGTATTGCCCGTTGAGCACCAGTTCGGCCATGGCGGAGCGGGGTGACCACGGGATGGACGTCATCGAGGCCATCGCCTGGGCGGAGGTGGTACGGATCTGTGACTGGTCCGCGTAGTTCGCCAGTAGGACCCAGTGCCTGCTCGAGGGCATGCCCAGCAGTGGAGCCTTGGTGGCGAGCTTTACGCGGTAGGGCTTCTTCGGCTGGTCCCAGGTGGTGTTACCACGACCCTTGATCTCGAGGTCCCCCGACAGGGCGGTCGCGGTGGCGCCGTTGGGGTCGAGGGTGAATCGACCGTCGACGTAGTCGTCCTTGGAGACGATCGGTGTACTGCCGGTGTCGATCGAGATCACCGGCAGGGTCATCCGGTAGAAGGTGCCGACCTTGGTCCCGCTCCATCCCGGTTCCGGTGTCGCGGGGCTCGGCGCTGCCCGGACCCGGTACTCGTAGCTCGCGTAGTCGACCTGGCCGGTCACGAGAGCGTGTCGGCCCGTGACGGTGGTCGACGACCATGTGGTGGTGCCGACCCGGCGCCAGTCGACCTCGAAGGAGGACACCTCCGGTGACGCGTCCCAGGTGAGTGCCGCACCCCCCGCGACGAGTTCGACGCGGACGTTTCGCGCCGTCGACTGGTCGTCGTCGGTGGGAGTGCCCGGTTGGTTCGGAGTGCAGCCCGCCGCGATCATGATCGCGGCGACGGCGAGAACCCCCCGGACCCGTGCTCGCCGGTCGGTCCGGTCCGCCTGTGGTGTCATTGCCTACCTCCGGCACCGATCGAGAGCCGGGGAAGCAACCGCGAATCTATCGTGTGATCGCCAGGATTCAACCGGTCCCCCTCCCAGGTCGCTTCACGCACCTCCTCATCCCGACCGCGCCGGCGTCCGCACTCCTGCGCTGCGTGATGAACTTTCAGGTTGTTTCACGCGGCGCGCGTACGTACGGTTGCGCAGTGCGGCAACTCACGCCGGAGACGCCGATCGGCGCTCCATCGACCGACATCACCGAGGCGGCGCCGCATCGGGTCCGTGCGATCTCGATGCGCCGGTCGTTGCTCGCGATCGGGTTGGTCTCGCTCAACCTCGCGGACGTCGTCGTGACCCGAATCATCCTCGGCTCCGGTGGCCGAGAGGCCAATCCGCTGATGGAGCCCGTCATGGGCAACCCGGTCAGGGCGCTGTTGCTCAAGACGATCGTGTCGCTGCTGGCCTCGGCGCTCCTGTTCGCGGCGCCGCCCAGGTCGAGGCTCGCGGACGCCGCGGTCGCCGTCGTGGTCCTCGTGTACACCGGGATCGTGGGCTGGAACCTCGGGGTCCTGTTCACCGTCCTTCACTGACGTCGGACCGTTTCTGACACACCGTCAGATTCAGGGGAGTACGCTCCGCGCGAGGAGGATTTGCGCATGGAGGATTTCCCGAAGCTCATCTCGGTGGACGACCACGTGATCGAGCACCGCAACGTCTGGCAGGACCGCCTGCCCGAGAAGTATCGCGACGTCGGCCCCCGCGTGGTCACCGAACGTGGCCACATGCAGTTCGTCGGCGGGGTGTTCAGCTACGAGCCCGGCGACGACGGCGACCTGTGCGACTGGTGGGTCTACGAGGACAAGAAGATCCCCCAGACGCGCCTGTCCGCCGCGGCGGGTTTCGACCGCGACGAGGTCAAGGTCGTCGGCATCACGTACGAGGAGATGCGCAAGGGCTGTTGGGATCCTGTGGCACGCCTGGCCGACATGGACGTGAACCACACCGAGGCGCAGATGTGCTTCCCGTCGTTCCCGCGGTTCTGCGGCCAGACGTTCAAGGAGGCCTCCGACATGGAGCTCGCCGACCTGTGCGTCAAGGCCTACAACGACTGGATGGTCGAGGAGTGGTGCGGCGACTCCGGGGGCCGACTGATCCCGCTGATCATCATCCAGCTCTGGGATCCCGAACTCGCCGCGGCCGAGATCCACCGCAACGCCGCGCGCGGCGTCCGTGCGGTGTGCTTCAGCGAGATCCCCGCCTACCTCGACCTGCCGTCGATCCACACCGACCACTGGCGTCCGCTGTTCCGGGCGTGCGCCGAGACCGGCACCGTGATCAACATGCACATCGGCTCGTCGTCGCGGATGCCCTCCACCTCCACCGACGCCCCCGCAGCGGTGGGCTCGACTCTGACGTTCGGCAATGCGATGAGCTCGATGGCCGACTGGCTGTTCTCCGGGTGGCTCGCCGAGTTCCCCACGCTGAAGCTCGCGTACAGCGAGGGTCAGATCGGCTGGATCCCCTACATCCTCGAACGTGCCGACAAGGTGTGGGACGAGAACCGGGCGTGGGGCGGCGTGTCGGACAAGGTGAGCGAACCACCGTCCACCTACTACTACCGCCAGATCTATGGCTGCTTCTTCGACGACGTCTACGGCCTCGAGAACATCGAGAAGGTAGGGATCGACAACATCTGCTTCGAGACCGACTACCCGCACTCCGACAGCACCTGGCCCCACTCCAAGGACGTCGCCGCCAAGCTGATGGGCAACCTTCCCGACGACGTCGTGTACAAGCTGGTGCGCGGCAACGCCATCAGGATGCTCGACCTCGACTTCGACAAGTAGGGGTTCCCATGAGCAGCAACGGGTCGGGCATCGGACCCGACGGGCCCATCGAGGCGCGCGTGTGCATCGGCGGCGAGTGGATCGAGGCACCCTCCACCTACGAGGTGGTCAACCCCGCGACCGAACAGGTCGTCGGCCTGGCGCCGCAGGCGAGCGTCCAGCAGAACCTCGACGCGACCCGCGCCGCGGCCGAGGCGTTCGAGTCGTGGTCGGCGACGCCTGCAGCCGAGCGGGCCGCACTGTTGGAGGCGGCGGCCGACCTGTACGACCGCCGCCGCGACGAGTTCGTGCCGTTGGTGCAGGCCGAGACCGGCGCCACGATGCGGGTCACCAAGACCATGCAGGTACCCCAGGTGTCGGCGCGCTTTCGTCGCTACGCGCGGGGTGCGCTCGAGTCGCCGATCATCCCCCTCGAACCTCAGGTCGTACCCAACACCGCGCTCGCGCCGGGTGGCATCGTCTCCGCGGTCGGCCACCGGGCGCCGGTGGGGGTCGTGAGCTGTATCACGTCGTACAACTTCCCGGTCACCAACATGGCCGGCAAGATCGGCCCCGCGTTGGCGATGGGCAACACCGTCGTGGTGAAGCCCGCACCGCAGGATCCGTTGGCGGTCATCAAGCTGGTGGAGGTGATGCACGAGGCCGGGTTCCCGCCCGGCGTCATCAACGTCACCTGCGGCACCGACGTCGCAGCGTCCGAGGCGCTCGTGTCCTCACCGCACGTCGACATGGTCAGCTTCACCGGCTCCACCGCGGTGGGCCGTCGGATCGGCGAGGTCGCCGGCGGCGAGATGAAGCGGCTGCTGTTGGAACTCGGCGGCAAGGGCGCGTGCATCGTGTTCGACGACGCCGACCTTCGTGCCGCGATCGGGGGTATCAGCTCGGTGTGGGCGTTCCACTCCGGGCAGATCTGCACCGCGCCGACACGGGTCATCGCCCAGCGGGGGATCGTCGACCAGCTCGTCGCCGGGCTCACCCGGGCGGCCGGCGCGTTGAAGGTGGGCGATCCGCTCGAGCGCGACACGGTCGTCGGCCCCGTGATCACCGAAGTTCACCGCGGTCGTATCGAGGGCTATGTCCAGTCGGCGCGTGACGAGGGCGCGGAGATCGCCGTCGGTGGCGGACGTCCCGACATCGAGCGCGGCTTCTTCGTCGCGCCGACCCTCATCACCGGCGCCACCAACCAGATGACGGCGGTGCGGGAGGAGATCTTCGGCCCGGTCGTGGTGGTCGTCCCCTTCGACGAGCCCGACGAGGCGATCCAGATCGCCAACGACAGCGACTTCGGGTTGTACAGCTATGTGTTCAGTGCCGATACCGGACGGGCGTGGGACCTCGCGAAGCGGCTCCGGTCGGGCAACGTCGGCATCAACTCGCTCCAACGCAACCACGAGGCGCCCTTCGGCGGCTTCAAGCAATCCGGCGTCGGTCGTGACGGCGGTAGCTTCGGGCTGCACGCGTACAGCGAGTTGCAGTCCATCGTCTGGCCCGGCTGAGCGGAGCAGGAGAGGAATTCATGAGGGGAATCGTCTGGGACGGATCCGAGGCGGCGGTCGCCACCGACCTCGCTCTGCGCGACCTTCGAGGCGGCGAGGTCCGGGTCCGTATCGAGGCTGCGGGGTTGTGCCACAGCGATGTCTCGGTGCTCAACGGCACCATCGCCTTTCCCCCGCCCGTGGTGCTCGGCCACGAGGGTGCGGGAGTGGTCACCCAGGTCGCCGACGACGTCACGAACGTCGCGGTCGGCGATCACGTGGTGCTCTCGACGCTCGGCAACTGCGGGCAGTGCGCGCAGTGCGACCGCGGCAAGCCGACGTTCTGTCGGCAGTCCCTCGGCAAGTTGAGCCGCCCCTTCACCTGCGGCGAGGGCCAGGCCACCAAGGTGTTCCAGTTCGCGAACCTCGGAGTGTTCTGCGAGGAGACCGTGGTCAAGGCCACCCAGGCGGTGAGGATCCCCGACGACATCCCGCTCACCTCCGCGTCGCTCATCGGATGCGGCGTGCTCACCGGTGTCGGCGCGGTACTCAATCGGGCGAAGGTCGCACAGGGCGAATCGGTGGTCGTGATCGGCGTCGGCGGGATCGGCCTCAACGCCATCCAGGGGGCCGCCCTGTCGGGTGCCCTGCCGATCATCGCCGTCGACACCAACCCCGCCAAGGAGTCCTTCGCCCGGGAGTTCGGCGCGACCCACTTCGTCTGCTCCGACGGCCCCGAGTTCGACCTCGTCGCAGCGGTCAAGGAGGTCTGCCCGCTGGGCGTCGACTACGTGTTCGAATGCGTCGGCGCGACCCCGCTCATCACCGCCGCCACCGAGATGCTGGACTGGGGCGGCACCGTCGTCATGTTGGGTGTCCCCAGGATGGGCAGCGAAGCGAGCTTCGTGGTCAACACGATGTACAACGACAAGACCATCATGGGATGTCGTTACGGTTCCGCCCGCCCTCAGTACGACATCCCGCTGATGGTGCGCCTCTATCAGGCCGGCCGCCTGAAGCTCGACGAGCTGGTCAGCCGGACCTATCCGTTGGAGGACTTCGGTTCGGCCCTCGACGAGTTGCACCAGGGGAAGCTCGCCCGCGGCGTGCTCACCCTCGTCTGAACGGCAGGCTGCCGTGGCCGTTTCACCGGAGGTGCTCGAGACCGCGGCGCGGGTGTCCAACTGGGGGCGCTGGGGCGACGACGACCAGTTGGGCTGCGGCAACCTCCTCACACCCGAGTCCGCGGCGAGGGCCGGGTGCGTGCGGACCGGACGACGTTTCGACCTCGCGGTGGACCTTCGGGCCGAGGGCGTGCAGGTCGGCCAGCCGGCAGGGCGATTCAACCCGATCCTCACGTTCACCTCGATGAACGAGCGCGACAAGATGGCGCCGGGAATCTGGGAGGGATGTGACGATCTCGTCACGATGTCCACCTGCGCAGGCACCCACATCGACGCCCTCAGTCACATCAGCTACGACGGGCTGCTCTACAACAACCGGCCACAGTCCGCGATCGGGGCCCACAACGGTGCCACCTGGTGCGGGGCAGAGCGCCTTCCCGCGGTCGTCACCCGTGGGATCCTCCTGGACGTCGCGGCGCTCCACGGCGTGGACCGGGTCGAACCGGGCCATGCCGTGACGGCGAGCGAACTCGACGCCGCGCTCGAACGGACCGGTCTGAGTGTGCAGTCCGGTGACGTGATCTGCGTGCGCACCGGCGACATCGGCTGGTATCTCGACGGGGAACGGCAACGCTACGCCGTCGGGGTCGAGTGGCAGACGGTCGGCTTCGGGTTCTCCTGTGTCGAGTGGATGTCGCGCCACGACGTGGCCGGTGCCTTCATCGACTCCTATACCTACGAGGTCATGCCGCCCGAGTCGGGCAACTGGGACGACCTGTGCTGTGTGCACATGGTCCAGCTCCGCGACATGGGTCTACTGCAGGGGCAGAACTGGAACTTCGAGGAGCTTGCCGCGGACTGCGCGGCGGACGGCGTCGCCGAGTTCCTGCTCGTTGCAACCCCTGAACCCCTCGTCGGCGCCACCTCCGCCCCGGTCGCCCCGGTCGCGGTGAAGTAGCCACGGCGTCGATCGTCGCCGCGGCCGGCCGGACCCGCGCCCGGACATGGTCGCACCTCGGACCGGTGGGCCGAACCCGGGGCGGTCCTAACATGCCGACGGTGGGGCGCGGACGTCTCAGCGCGAGGGGAGAGGGGTCGATGAGGCAGCGGAACCGGTCACGACGTGGGCGTACCACCTCGGTGTTGATCGTCGCCATGGCCGTGGTCGTCGCCACGGTTGCGTGTTCGAACGATGATTCGACGTCGGAGCGGTCCACCACCACGTCGGCCGTCGGGGTAGAGGACACGGTCCGGCTCAACCAGATCCAACTCGTCGGATCGCACAACAGCTACCACGTCGCACCCGCACCGGAGATCATGACGGCGTTGGAGGGCTTCGTGAACGCCGTACCGTCGCTGAAGGAGCAGTTCGGCGACCCCGCTGCGCTCGACTACACCCACGCCCCGCTCACCGACCAGCTCGACCGCGGCATCCGCACCTTCGAGCTCGACGTCTACGCCGATCCCGAAGGGGGCCTGTACTCACACCCCTTCGCCCTCACCCTCCTCAAGCTGCCGGACAGCTTCGCCCCGAAGGGCATGGACGAGCCGGGCTTCAAGGTGTTGCACATCGCGGACCTCGACTTCCACTCGACGTGCCAGACGCTGAAGGCGTGCCTCGGGGAGATCACCACCTGGTCGAAGCGGAATCCCCGACACATCCCGATCGTCATCAACCTCGAATTGAAGAGTGACGGCATTCCGATCCCCGGGGCGACCAAGCCGTTGCCATTCGACCCGCCGACCCTGGATCGCCTCGACGAGGCGCTGCGCGCAGAGCTGGGGTCCGCCCTCATCACCCCCGACGAGGTGCGCGGATCGGCGAAGGACCTGCGCACCGCGGTGAGCACCACCGGTTGGCCGACACTCGCGAAGGCGCGGGGCAGGGTCCTGATCTTCATGGACAACGAGTCGCTTCGCGACACCTACCTGCAGGGGCACGCGGGCCTCGTGGGTCGAGCGATGTTCACCAGTTCGGGGTACGGCAAACCCGACGGTGCCGTGCTGAAGCTCAACGATCCCGACGACAAGTCGATCCCGGCACGGGTGAAGGAGGGATACCTCGTGCGCACGCGGGCCGACGACGATCCCGCAAAGCCGGGCGTTCCGGCGCAGCGGGACCGCGCGCTGGCGTCGGGGGCCCAGATCGTGCACAGCGACCACCCGATCGGCGAAGCGGCCGCCGACGGCTACGTCGTCAAGATCGGTGACTCGGTCCAGGTCCGATGCGACCCGCTACTCGAGGTGAAGGGCTGCTCCACCCCCGAGCTCGTCGAAGGCGGCTGACGGGCACCGCGACCGGCACCTCCATGCCCGTCTCCGTCGACGCCGCTCGCCCGCCGGCCCGGCTCCTAAGCTCGTCGGGCTCACACCGCCGGACTTCCCACAGGAGCGGAACGCAATGCTGTCGGGCACCTCGCTGTGCGACCTCGTCGATCGTCGTGCCGATGCCACACCCGATGCCCTGTTCGTGGTCGACGAGCACCTCGAGATGCTCACGTTCGGCGACCTCGCCGAAGAGGTCGACAGAGCGGCCGCCGGTCTCCGCAGTTGCGGGGTAGCGGCCGACAGCCTGGTGCTGTGGCAACTGCCCAACTGGATCGTCAGCCTCGTGCTGCCGGCGGCACTCAGTCGGATCGGTGCCGGCCGCCTCCCCGTCACTCCGGATGTCGGGGCAACCGGCCTCAAGGCCAACATGATGCGTTCGGCGCCTGATCTGGTCGTCGCGCCCACGCTGCTGGGGAAGGACGACTACGAGCTCGCCGTGTACGACGCGGCGAGCTCGGTCGGTGGCTGTGACGTCCTCCTCGTCGACCGCGCGCTGCCCCAGGGCGATCCGGGGTCGTTGGTCGACCTCACCGAGCGCCCCACCGACCCGGATGCCCCACCGAGGCCTTCTTGGCGGTTTCCCACCGGCTCGTCGTCGGCCGACCTCGACGACGAGCGACTGATGACCGCGGCCCGGACGCTGGCCGAACGACTGGCACTCACTCATCGCGACCGGATCGCCGTGCTCGATCCGGTCGCGCACCTGGGCGGGATCGTGTGGCTTGCCGCGGCACTGACCAGCGGTGCGTCACTGGTGTTGGTCGAGACCGTGGGCGACGACACCCTCGAAACCCTCGACCGGGAGGGCGTGACCGTTGCGCCCTCAGGTGACCGCTACGACACGATGTGGCTCCGTGGCCACCACGCCTCGCTCGTCCCACCGCTGCGGAACCTGCGCGCCTTCGTCGGCGCGGACGTGCCGGGGCCCACACCGGCGCGCACCCGGCTCGGCGCGGCCTACGACGTCCCGTTGCTCTGCGGGTACGGCCTCGTCGAAGCCCCCATCGTGGCCATGCCCTCGGTCAGCGACTCCGACGAGGTGCTCGCCACCACCCACGGTCGCGCGGCAGGTGGGGTCGAGTTGGAGGTTCTCGGCCCCGACGACGCCCCGGTCGCTGCCGGGACGGAAGGACGGATCGTCGTCCGTTGTCTGAGCTCGACCGGAGTGGTGAGCGTGCACACGGCCGACCGCGGGATACTCGACGAGGCGGGGAACCTGATCGTGACCGAGGTCGACGCCGACGGTGCCTCGACCGGTGAGGTCGCCGAGCATGCCGACGGCTTCACGGACCTGGCCGAGCGCGGCCGGACCGACCTCGGCACCCGCACCGACCCGACACGGGACTGAAGGCTCGGCGAGTCCTTGTGGCGACGCGCCGAGGCGGCCGACCGTCGCACGGCCGACCGCCTCGATCGGTGGTCTCCGGATCCGGTTGCGCCGGATCCGCTCGGCTCAGATCTTCGAGGAGATCGAGCTGAAGTTCGACGACGCGCGGTTGCCGAGGGTCGTGACCGCTGCGATGCAGACCACGGCGATCAGCGCCACGAGCAGCGCGTACTCCACGAGGGAGGCGGCACGCTCGGAGCGGACCTTGGCCTGGAGGTAGGCGGAGATGAACTCGAAGTTGGTGAGCATGGTGATCCTTTGTTGGTGAGTTGCCTTTGTCGGATCAGGCGATCACACGTTGTGCGCATGCTCGCTCCGTCACCGACCGGACGAGCCCGGTTCCGCCGTTCCCCGTGTCCGGGTCCCTTTGCCTTGGCTCAGAGCGGTATCGGGGGTGCCGAAGAGGATCTTGAGTGGTCGGCACCTCCGGGACGCTCAAACGTCCGTGTGGCCCATCCGCCATCGGACAGGGGGCCCACCGCGTCTCGGGCGACACGGACGACTCGGCGGCCTTCGGCGCGCCCGGTGCCGTTCCCTAGAATCTGACGAACCGTCAGAAATCGACTGCTTGGAGGATTGATGGGGCTGCTCGATGGCAAGGTCGCGATCGTCACGGGGGCGGGTCACGGCATCGGCCGCGGCCACGCTCTCGAGCTCGCACGCCACGGTGCCAAGGTCGTCGTGAACGACCTCGGCGTGTCGGTCACGGGCGAAGGGGAGGGGCGCGACGCGGACCTCACCGTCGACATCATCACCGGGCGCGGTGGCGAGGCGGTCGGCAACTACGAGAACGTCGCCGACTTCGAGGGTGCCGGCCGGATGGTCCGACAGGCGATCGACACCTACGGTCGGCTCGACATCCTCGTGAACAACGCCGGCATCGTGCGCGACTCCACCATCGTCAAGATGTCCGAGGCCGACTTCGACGCCGTGTTCAACGTGCACGTCAAGGGCACGTGGGGCCCCTGCAAGCACGCGGCGATCCACTGGACCGAGCGCTTCAAGGAAACCGGCGCCAAGGTCGGCGGCAGGATCATCAACACCACCTCGGGAGCCGGGCTCACCGGCAACTTCGGTCAGACCAACTACGCGTCGGCGAAGGCGGCGATCGCATCGATGACCCAGACCCTCAGCCTCGAGTTGTACAAGGCCGGGGTCACCGTCAACTGCGTCGGTCCCGCCGCGGCGACGCGGATCACCGGCACCATGCCCGGCGCGCCCGCCGTGATCGAGGCCGACGACGTTCCGCCCGACGAGTGGAACCGCATGGACCCCGCCGTCAGTTCACCGCTCGTGGCATGGCTGGCATCGGACGAGGCCGACCACGTGACCGGTCAGGTCATCCGCGCCGTCGCCGAGAACATCATCCTGATGAAGCCGTGGGCCGACGGTCCCAGCATCAACAACGGCCAGAAGCGCTGGGACGCGACCAAGCTCGGCACCCAACTCGCCACCGACGTGTTCGGTACCCGGGCACCGGGCCTGCGCTACTGAGCCCGTTCGACCCGTGGCGCGGCTGATCGACGGCGTCGCCGCGCTGTTGCGCCGTGCGGGCACCGAGCGCGTGTACGGCCGCGCCCTTGGGAGCCTGGACCGGATCGAGGTCGATGACGAGACGGCAGCGCTACTGGCCGACGCGGAGGGTCGGACGCTGGGTGGTGTCGGCGTCGCCCGGTTGACCGGTGACGTGTTGCACCTGTCGTCCCAACCGGGTGGCACCGCGACTCCGGTAGGGGTCGACAGCCTGGACGAGCTCGCCGCGGCCCTGGCGGCCGTAGCGGCGGTGGAGGTGCCGACCACGGTCGCACTCCACCTGCGTTTCGACCTCGACGCCGAGCTCTCCGCGCAGGCGCTCCTCGACGCGGCCGAGTCGGCCCCGTCGTCACCGAAGGTGGCACCGGTACTCTCGGCGGACCTTGCATCCATGCGCATCGCGATGGTGGTGGGACCGGGCGCGATCCGCGTCGACCCCGGCGCAGTGGGCTCGACCGCACGGCGCGGCGGGTTTGGAGTTCTCAACAGCTTCGGAGCCAAGGGTGTGCTCCGTTGGGACAGTCCACTGCACCACGGGACCGTCGGCCTGCAACGCGACGACCTCGACCATTGCGGTCTGGACGGCCTGGACATGGTGCTCACCTGCGGTCTGGACCCCCTGGAGGTCGCCGTCGGGGACCTTCGTGCACGAAACCGGGCACTCCTGGTCCAAGACGTCGCGCCAGACGCCACCGGCGACCTCCTGGACCACTGGCCCCGCACACATCGCGAACCGGCTCCCCGGCCGCCGCTCTACGACCGCATCGCCGACATCGTCACCCCGCACTACGAACGCGACCGCGGT
Organism: Microthrixaceae bacterium; assembly: GCA_041394325.1. Lineage (GTDB taxonomy): Bacteria > Actinomycetota > Acidimicrobiia > Acidimicrobiales > Microtrichaceae > JAWKIJ01. The sequence continues at coordinate 472,676 of JAWKIJ010000001.1, read as the reverse complement.
GCGGTCACCGGGCCGCGCGCGGCGCTGCAGCTCGCCGGAGCCGCTCCCGACGGGGCGGTGGTCGTCGCCGACGCGGGCCATGCCGGTTTCGTGTTGGCCCGCACGTTTCCCACCGGCGTCGCCGGTTCGATCGTCGTTCCGCCGGTGCCGACGGAGGGGTTTGCCCTGGCCGCGGCGATCGTGTGCGGTCTGGCCGGACGGCCGTGCATCGGCGTGGTCGACGGCGGCTTCGGCCTCGACGGCGATCCCGAATCGCTTCCGAACCGCCTGGCGGCGTGCGCGCAGCGGCTCGGAGTCGCCGTGTCATTGCAACGATGGGGTGGCGGATCGACCGATCCCGCGGACCACGTCGAACGGTGTCGCGCCGGGTTCGCCGCGACGCACCTCGGCGTGACGGTCGACGACGTGGGTGTCGACCTCGGCGTGCTCGACGAACTCGTCGATTCGCTCGGCCCGATCCGGGACGGCTGGTCGACCCGTTCCTGAGGAGGGACGAGGCGCGGCGCGGTGGAGTCGGCCCGCGTCCGTTACGCGGTGGGGAGCCCGAGCGACCGACCCAGGTCCCGGAGCTTCTCCTGGAGGCTCGCCACCAGGAACGGGGTACAGTCGGCGTCGGTGGCGGCCGGTGGGGCGTCCCAGCGGGGCGCGCCGAGATCGGGCCGCGAGCCCAGGTCCAACACGTCGGCGAGATTGTTGGCCGCGGCGTCACGGGGTGCCAACGGTTCGAGGTCCCAGGCCCACTCGATCATCTTCAGCACCGACGTGTGGTCGTACACGTCGTGGGCCACGTGGCCCCGCCGGGCGAATGGCGACGCGACCATGCACGGTACGCGGAAGCCGCGCAACGCCAGTTCCGGGTTGGAGTCGGGTGCCTCGCTCGGCGGAACGTGGTCGTAGAAGCCGCCCCACTCGTCGAAGTTGACCACCATCACGGTGCGGTCCCAGTTGGGGCTCGACGTGACCGCCTCGTAGACCATGTGGAGGAACGCGTCGGCGGCGCGGATGTCGCTGGGTGGGTGGTAGTCCCCCGAGTTGCCCAGCGGTGGCAGAAGGAACCGCGGGTCGACGAAGGAGACGTTGGGCAGCCGGCCGTTCCGGCAGTCGGCGAGGAAGCCGTCGATCGAGCGCATGATGGGTGCGAAGCGGATGCCCCACAGCGCGAGGAAGGGCGCGTCGGAGTAGTAGTAGCGGCACGCCAGGCCCTTCTCGAGCAGCCGGTCCCAGATGGTGGGGAGCGACGAGATGTCCAAGGTGTTGTGCGAGCGGTCGGACTGCCCGGCGTGCTGGTAGAAGCGGTTGGGGAACGTCGAGCTCATGGTCGCGGCGAAGTAGTGGTCGCACACCGTCCACGCCGGCGCCGCCCGCCCCCAGAAGTACAGGTCGTCCTGTTCGTAGTAGCCGATGGGGAACGTGTCCGGCCCGGTACGCAGGAAGCCGTCGTTGCGTCCCTCGTTGTACTGGGTGCGGCCACCGCTGTAGGAGTGGCTGGGATCGGCCCACTCGCAACTCGCATAGGTCCTCAGACGGTGGGTGGGGTGGCTGACACCGTCCGAGTCGGTGAACGAAAGGCCCGCCTGGCGGCCATCCGCTCCGGGGAGCCAGCCCAGGAAGTGGTCGAAGGAGCGGTTCTCCATCATCACGACCACGATGTGGTCGATGCCCGCCTCGCCCGCCGGCCCTGCCGACGACGCCGGGTCGGGAGCGACACCGCACCCCCGGACCCATCCGGAACCGCCGAGGCCGACCGTACCGGCCGCGGCGATGGAACCTCTCAAGAACCCACGACGATCCACCACGGGCGCGAAGATATCCCTCGGGTGCCCACCGTGTCGCCAAAAGTGCGATTCCTAGAACGCGTTGCAGGTTTCTGCAACCATGGTCCCGTCCTCGAGTAGCGATCGGAGCGGCGTGACCCTCACCAAACCGCAACAGGACCGACGCGAGCGCATGCTGCACGTCGCCACCCGGCTCGCGGTCGAGGGCGGTTTCGACGCGGTGCAGATGCGCGCCGTCGCCAACGAGGCCGAGGTCGCCCTCGGCACCCTGTACCGCTACTTCCCCTCCAAGGAGCACCTGTTGGTCTCCGCGCTCCGACAACAGATCCAGGCGTTGGAGCAGCGCCTCGCGGTGCGCCCCGCGGTCGGTGGGGACGAGGCGGCCAGGGTCATCGACGTGCTGACCCGTGCCAACCGTGCGCTGCAGCGTCAACATCGCTTCGCCGTCGCCGTCATCCGTTCGCTCGCCGCGGGCGACGAGACGGTCGCCCCCGTCGTCCGGGAGGTGCGAGACCTGATGGGCGGGATCATCGTCGCCGCGATCGACCCGAGCGGCTCGACCGACGGCCGCTCCCTCGGTGTGCGGGAGCGGCTGGTCGCCGAGGTCCTCGAGGAGGTCTGGTTGTCGTCACTGGTCGCCTGGATCGGAGGAGTGGACGGTCAGGCCTCGGTCGATCGCAAGCTCGCCGATGCCACCATGTTGATGTTGGGGCCACGATGAGCGGCTCGGCCGGTTCGTCGCCTCGGGGCCGATCCGGCGGGTCGCGCCGACGTGGCGAGGACTCCGCCGCCGCCGTCGCCTCGGCGGCCGAGGACCTCGTCAATCCGCCCCGCGACAACCCGGCGATTTCACCGACGATTCCCGAGGGGGTCGGCGGGTTGCGGCTTCCGCTCGGCCGGCGGGTGCACCTCCCCGAACGAGGGACGACCTTCGTCCGCGAGGTCGCCGGGCCGTCACCCGAGGCGCACACGGTCCTGCTGCTGCACGGTTGGTTCGCGTCGGGTGGGCTCAACTGGTATCAGGCGTTCGAACCGCTCAGCCGTCACTTCAACGTGGTCGCCCCCGACCTGCGGGGACACGGTCGTGGCATCCGCAACCGTCGTCGCTTCACCCTCACCTCCTGCGCCGACGACGTCGCGGCGTTGTGCCACGAACTGGGCCACGGCTCGGTGATCGCATGCGGGTACTCCCTCGGGGGTCCCGTCGCACAACTCCTGTGGCGTCGCCACCCCGACCTCGTCCGCGGCCTCGTCTTCTGCGGTACCAGTTCGTCGTTCATCCCCGGCGTACAGCAGCGGTTGATCTTCGCCGCGTCCATGGCGGCACTCGCCGGAACGACCCGCACCGCGCAGGTCATGCGCTACGTACCGGCCACCCTCCGGAAGGGTCTGCCGGGACCGTTGCAGGGCAACCGCCGGCCGACCTCGCTGCAGGTTTGGGCGGCCCAGGAGATGCGCCGCCACGACATGCGTATGACGATGGAGGCAGGGGTGGCGATCGCCACGTTCAACTCCCGCCGATGGATTCACCAGGTGGACGTCCCGACCACGGTGCTGATCACCACCAAGGACCACGCGGTCACCCCCGCGGCGCAACTCCAACTCGCCACGGACATCCCCGGTGCCTCGATCCGTCGCTACGACGAGGGCCACACATCACCGGTGCTCGAGTCGTTCGGCACCGCCATTACCGACGCCTGCCTCGACGTCGAGGCTGCGATCACGCGGCGGCGGCGCCGGAGCGACCGGATCGACACCCACCACCCCGACGACGAGCTGCCATGAACGACACCCTGTCCACCTTCCACTTCGCCGACATCTGGGAGGCCGTCAGCGACCGAGTCGCGGAGCGGGTGGCCCTCGTCTGCGACGGTGTCGAGCTCACCTACGCGGAGCTCGAAGCGAGGGCGAACCGTGTCGCGAACGTGCTGTGGGCCCGTGGTGTCCGGCCGGGTGACCACGTCGGGATCCACCTGCTGAACGGGCCCGAGTACGTCGAGTCGCTGTTGGGCTGCTTCAAGATCCGGGCGGTGCCGATCAACGTCAACTACCGCTACGTCGCCGACGAGCTGGGCTACCTGTTCACCGATGCAAGGGTCCGCGCGATCGTGACGAGCGCGGAACTCGCGGATCGCGTCGTCGACACACGTCGTCGCATGCGCGACGGCGGCGGCGAGGGAGTCGAGGTCGACGCGGGGATCGTCACTGTGCTGGTGACCGGGGACGGACCGGCCTCGGGGGCGGAGGGACAGGAGTCCTACGAGGAGGTGCTCGCAGTCTCCTCACCCGGTCGCGACTTCCTCGCCGACATCGGTGAACGATCGGACCGGGACCACTACGTCATCTACACGGGTGGGAGCACCGGGATGCCCAAGGGTGTCGTCTGGCTACAGCGCGATGCATTCTTCGCGTGTATCGGCGGCGGGGACCCGATGCGCCTGAGCGGTCCGGTCGACCAACCGGCCGAGCTGCTCGACCGGATCATCGAGTTCGACTTCTGTGCGTTCCCCGTGGCGCCGATGATGCATGCGGCGGCCCAGTGGACGTCGATGTCGTGGTGGTTCTGCGGCGCCAAGGTGGTGCTCACCCCCAAGTCCTTCGACCCGGTCGCCGTATGGCGCACCGTCGCGGACCAGAAGGTGTCCACGTTGATCGTCGTCGGCGACGCGATGGCCCGACCACTGCTGGACGCGTGGGACGAAGCCGGGCCGTTCGACACGTCGTCGCTGTTCGCGATGGCCTCCGGTGGGGCCCCATTGACCGCAGCGTTGAAGGACCGATTGCACGAGATCCTGCCGGGAGCGATGATCACCGACGGCTTCGGGAGCTCCGAGACCGGCGCGCAGGGCGCTCACCGTATGCAGCCGGGCGAGACCTCCGGGGGTGCCACCCGCTTCATGCCGCTGGATGACAAGACCGCCGTGCTCTCCGCAGAGGGCCGGCGCGTGGCGCCGGGCAGCGGAGAGGTCGGCCGGGTCAGCCTCAGCGGCCACGTCCCGCTGGAGTACTACCGCCAACCGGCCAAGACGGCCGAGACCTTCGTCGAGGTCGACGGCGTCCGCTGGGTGATGACCGGGGATCTCGCCACGGTCGACGAGGACGGGACGATCCGGCTTCGCGGCCGTAGCAGCCAGGTGATCAACACGGGTGGTGAGAAGGTCCACCCCGAGGAGGTCGAGGCCGCCCTGAAGTCGCATCCCTCCGTCTACGACGCGGTCGTCGTCGGCGTCCCCCACGAACGCTTCGGTGAGCAGGTGTGCGCGGTAGTGGCACCGTCGAAGGGGACCGAGGTGACCCTGGAGGAGCTCGCAGACCACGCCCGGACGGCAGTCGCCGGCTACAAGGTGCCGCGTGCTCTCGTCGTGGTCGAGCGCGTCGAACGCTCACCCGCCGGCAAGCCCGACTACCGCTGGGCCCGGGAACTGGCGACCGGACGGGTCGCATCGGGGGCCGGCGACACCCCCACCTCCTGAGCGTGACCGAGCCGGACCCCCGGCGCGCGGTCGGCGTCGGCGTCCTCGCGGGGATTCGGGTGATCGAGTTGTCGGGGCTCGGTCCCGCACCGTTCTGCGCCATGATGCTCGCCGACCACGGTGCCGACGTGCTGCGGGTCACTCGCCCCTCCTTCGACGAGGCACCCCCTTCGGAGGTGGGCCTGCGTGACGGTCTGGCCGCGTGGGACGTGTTGAACCGATCCCGTTGGACAGCGGGGATCGACCTCCGTAACCCCGGTGGAGCGGAGCTCGTGTTGGAGCTGTGCGCGAGCGCCGACGTGCTGGTGGAGGGCTTCCGCCCCGGTGTCGCCGAGCGGCTCGGTGTGGGTCCCGACGCGGTTCGTGCGGTCAACCCGCGCCTCGTGTACGGGAGGATGACGGGTTGGGGGCGGTCGGGGCCGCTCGCCGAGCGCGCCGGCCACGACCTCAACTACGTCTCGGTCGCGGGCGTGCAGGCACATGTGGGCAGGGCGGATTCGCCGCCGACCCCGCCGCTCAACCTGGTCGGCGACTTCGGTGGCGGCGGGATGCTGTTGGCCTTCGGCGTCTGTGCCGCGTTGGTCCGCAGGTCGATCTCGGGATACGGCCAGGTGGTCGACGCGGCCATGGTGGACGGCGCCGCGCTGTTGATGGCCCCGCTGTTCGGCGCACACGGGTCGGGCTTCTGGTCCGACGAACGGGGGACCAACCTGTTGGACTCCGGCGCACCGTTCTACGACTGCTACCGGTGTGCGGACGACCGCTGGCTTTCGGTGGCCGCGATCGAACCCGAGTTCTTCGGCGCGTTGCTGCAGGGGCTCGGTCTCGCCGCCGATGATGTGCCCCCGCAGATGGACCGGACGCGTTGGGTCGAGATGCGGGCCCTTTTCGAGTCCACGATCGCATCGCGGAGTCGTGACGCCTGGATGGAACGATTCGAAGGGCTCGACGCGTGCGTCGCGCCGGTCCTGATGATGGGTGAGGCACCGTCGCATCCCCAGCACCGGGCCCGGGAGACCTTCGTCGAGGTCGCCGGGGTGGTCCAACCGGGGCCCGCGCCGCGTTTCGGTACAGACCCTGCTCCCACCCCACGCCCCGCGACTCGACCGGGCGGTACCACGGCAGCGGCGCTGGCCGCGTGGGGGATCGGGCGCGATCGGACCGATGCCCTGCGCGCTTCGGGGGTCATCGGTGACTGAGCGCGGGTGCTGTGTAAGGGTGGAGGGATGGACCGTGAGCGACTCGACTCCCTGTTCGACCTGACCGGCCGGACCGCCGTCGTCACCGGGGGGACACGGGGCATCGGCCTCGCGATCGCGGAGGGGCTCGTGTGTAGCGGTGCCAACGTCGTCGTGGCGAGCCGCAAGGCCGACGCGTGCGCGGCGGCCGCCGAGCACCTGACTCGCCTCGGCCGAGGTGCCGGGGTCCACGACGGAGGTGGCGACGCGATCGGAGTGCCCGCGCACATGGGCGACCTCGACGCGCTCGACGCCGTGGTCGACGCGGCCGTCGGCCGCTTCGGTGGTGTGGACATCCTGGTCAACAACGCGGCCAACGCGCTTGCCCAGCCTATGGGTGGGTTCACCCCCGAGGCCTGGTCGAAGTCCTTCGACGTGAACGCCCGGGGACCGATGTTCCTGCTCCAGGCGGCGGTGCCGTTCCTGTCCCAGAGCGAACACGCCGCGGTGCTCAACGTCGTGTCGGTCGGAGCGTTCCTGTTCTCGGCACACGTATCCATATATGCGGCGGGAAAGGCCGCACTCATGAGCTTCACCCGCTCGATGGCGGCCGAGCTCGCACACGCCGGTATCCGGGTGAACGCGCTCGCCCCCGGACCGGTCGACACCGACATGGTGGCGGCGACGGGACCGGAGGGGCGGGCGGCGATGGCCGGTTCCAACCTCCAGCGGCGGATCGCGTCCCCCGACGAACTCGTGGGTGCCGCGTTGCTGTTGGTGTCCGACGCCGGGACCTTCATCACCGGCCAGGTGGTCGTCGTCGACGGGGGTACGACCCCGCATTGACGGTTCGTCGCCGGCCTACCAGTACTCCTCGTAGTGGATGTTGCCGCGCTGCTTGCGCTGGTCGAGCGTGAAGCCCCGCTCGACGAGGAGTTGCACGACCCCGACGGTGGAGGGGAAGACCGTTTCGCCGCCTTCGGACTCCTCGGGGAGCCCGATCATCGACGGGTTGCCGCAGAGGAACACGTGGGTGTTCGCCGGGTCGAGGGTCACCCCGAACTCCGTCGCGAACACGTCGTCGCGGATCAGGTCCTGGATGTAGCGCTTGGCGACGTCGGGTTCGCGGGTCGGTTGGGGAGGTAGTGGTAGTTCGCGAACCGCTGCTCGAGGCGGCGGTGCTTGTCGAGATAGCCGAGATCGGCCCACTGGCGCACCGAGACCGCCGACACGATCGGGCCGTGATGGCCCTTGCGCAGGAGCTCGGTGACCATCGCGTTCTGGGGCGCCTCCCCGGTCCCGGTCGACAACAGCACGACGGTGTCGGCCGGGTTCGTCACCGGCGCCAGGGTGTAGCGGCCCGCGACCTTCGGGCCCAGGTAGATACGGTCGCCGGGCTGTTTCAAGGCCAGGCGAGGTGTGAGGCCGGGGACGTTGTCGGGTGTGGGGGGGACGAGCACGATGTAGAACTCGAGTTCGTCCGCGGCGGCCTCGTCCGCGAGGTAGCCGTGCTCGTCGAATATCCGGTGGCTGATCGAATAGGAACGGCGGACGAGCTTGTCCCACTTCTCGTCGATGTTCTCCTCGATGGCGTCGTCGGCGCGGTCCTCCCAGTAGCCGAGGCCGAGCGACGCATACTGCCCGGGAAGGTGCGACACCGACCCGTGGTCGGGTCGGATCCGCAGTACCCACAGGTCGGAGTGGGTGGGCTGAAGTGGGTGATCGTCGCGTTGTAGTGGCGAGTGCGCAGTTCCTCCGCGGCACCCGGCACGTCCTGGCGGGCACGCGCGGACGGGGTGGGTTCGGGAACGGTCGCACCGGGGAACACCGCGGTGACGAGCGCCCGGCCGATCGAGTGGCCCGGGGCGCTGGGCGCGGTGGCGGGGGTCTCCTCGTCGGTGCCGAGGAACCAGACTCGGCCGGTGGCGAGCGCGGCGTCGCTCGCACCGACGTGTTCGGGCGTGACCGACCGCCGACCGGAGGAGAACACGACGTGGTCGAACTGCAGGTCGGGGGTGCGGCGGTCGTTGAAGTACGCCATCGGGAAGCCGTCGACCTGGGCGATCTGCTCCGGCGAGGAGGAGTACAGCAGGGTGGCGCGTCGTTCCCGTTCGAGGTCGTTGAGGAGTTGGGCACCCACCGGTGACAGTCGCCCGGGGCGCATCCCCCCGGCGGCGAGCACGACCCCGGCGCCGAGGTCCGCGAGTCTGACCGTCAACTCGACGGCATGGTCGGTGTGGCCGACGACGAGCACGTCGACATCGTTCGCCGGCGACGGGATGGTGTCGACGTGGACCCGGTCGCCGTCGGTGACCGGGATGGGTGCCTCCCAACCCTCCACGTTGGTGCGCAGCGCCACCAGCACGGCCCGCCCGCGGTATGACTGCCGGCGGGTGCTGACCACGAGGTCGTCGCCTTGGGGTTCGATGGAGGTCACCGTCTCCCCGTAGCCGACGTCGAGCCCGTGCTCACCCGCCACACCGGGCAGGGCGAGGGTGCTGCCTCGTTCGAGGACGGTCACGCGCTGGAGCCCGCTCTGTCGGGCGAACACGGCGGCGGAGAGGCCACCGGCGTTGCCGCCGATGACGATGAGGTCGTGTGCGTCGGCCATGGGGGGCCAAGATACGGCCCCGAGACGGGGCTGGGACAGGTGAGGTCGGACGCCGCTTGAACCGCACCATCCGCCGGAGGAGTGGGGTTCACACACGGCCGGCGGAGGGACGTGACGGGGAATCAGGGTCCGGCTCCTGGTGGGCCGGCTCGGTACGACCCAGGTCGCGTCACGGTTTCGATCACATGGTCGGCGACGAGGCCGTTCTCAGCGCGTCTTTACCGCCTGCTCGACCTCGGCCATCGCGGTGTCGAGATCGCCGACGTAGCGCTCCAACGCGGGTTGTGTACCGCAGAAGACGAAGGCGGCGCCGGCGATCGGCAGGCCGGTGGTGATCGAGAGGGCGGCCGCGTAGGTCGCGGCCTGGAGGCGGTACCGCGCGGCCGCGGCGTCTGCCGCGGTTCCGATCGGGTCGCGGAGGTCGTCGGACTTGTAGTCGACGATCAACAACCCGTCGTCGGTCTCGACCAGCAGGTCGACGTAACCCTCGACGACCACCCCTCCGATCGGTGCGGCGAGGTAGTGCTCCTTGTGGTGGGGCCGCGTCGCGGCCAGACGGACCGACGGCGCCGCGAGCGCGGCGACACAGCAGTCGAGAACGTGGGAGAGGTGGCCCTCGATGCCCTCGGTGCGAGCGGCCGTCGCCGCGACGGCGCGGAGCGTGTTGCCGTCGGGGTCGGCGAGGTCGACCAGTTCGAGGGTACGGTGCACCGCCCGCCCGAGCGCGGTGCCGTCCACGAGGTCCGGGTCGAGGAGGCTGCGTGCCTCGACCTCCCCGTCGGGAGGTGGAGATGCGGTACCGGCCCTGCCGATGGCGGTCGCGGCGAACACGGCGGGTCGCTCGACGCGGGCCAACAGATCACGCCGTCGGTCGACCCAGGCGTCGCGTTCACGCCGAAAGCCCGCCGAATCGGGTGACACCGTGCCGAACTCGTTACCCACGACGGTCGTGGTCTCGCCGTCGGAGTGACCGCGCGGGGTTGGTTCCCATCGTCTGGTGAAGTGCCGGTCGTCCCCACTCACCTGCCAGATCCGCTGGGCATGGCTCAGGGTCGCCGGCGCGGCGGGGCCTGCCGACGGCTTCGGTGCCCGATGGTGACAGGAGACGACGAGGTGGTCCCTCGCCCGGGTCGCCCCCACGTACAACAACCTCACCTTCTCCTCGGCGTCCATCTGCGATTCGAGGTCCGCCCTCACGTCGAAGTCGCCCGACGCGACACCTGGTCGGACCTTCACGACAGGTACTTGGTCGTCACCGTCGCCGAACAGGACGCGGTAGCCCTCCCGCGGCTTGGACCCGCGGGTGGTCATCCCCGCGAGGATCGTCACGGGGAACTCCAGACCCTTCGCCCCGTGGATCGTGGAGATCAGGACCGCGTCCTCGTCGGTGGTCGCGAGCATCGGTTCGTGCACCCGCGAACCGTCCTCGCTCTGCAGTTCGGCCCATCGGAGGAAGGCGCGGAGATCCCCGCCGTCGGCCTCCTCGAAGGCCCTCGCCTGATCGCGCAGATACCGGAGGCGGTGCCACACGTCGGAGGGATGGGGGTCGCCGAAGGCCAGCAGCGCCGCCCCACGCTCGTCGAGGAGCGCCCCGAGTACCGTGGCCGGCCCGTCCCAGACCCGGTCGTGGTGACGGCGGTGAAGGTCCTCCATGGCTGCCACCACCACCTCGCCGGTGGGTTGCGCACCCGGCGGGACCGGGTCGAGTCGATCCGCCCATCGGACCCGGTAATCCCAGGAGCCGCCCGCCGCCCTGAACTCGGCGAGGTCGACGTCACTACACGCGTACAGCGGTGATCGGAGGGCGGCGATCAGGTGGATCGAGTCGTCCGGATCGTCGATCGCGGCGAGTGCCGACAACGCGTCGCGGACCTCCTGGGTGTGATACACGAGCGTGCCGGTACCGAGGCGGTAGGCGATGTCCGACTCGTCGAGCGCGGCCCGGAGGGTGGGCAATGATGTCCGGGTCGGGATGAGCACCGCGATGTCGGAGAGCGTCGGTGGACGCCAGGTCGGCCCGTCGCCGCCGGAGGACGTCGAGACCGGCCAGTCCCCCGGGTTGCCGACGATGTCGCGGATCACCCCGGCGACGTCGTCCGCCTCCGCGGCGCGGAGTTCGGCAGCGGTCGCACCGTCGTGCGGGCCGCCCACGAGGAGCGGTCGGTGGTCGGCCGACCCCGACGACGATCGGTACGCATCGAGCGGTTGGTAGTCGTCGATCAAGCCGGTGAAGCAGTGGTTGACCCAGGCGAGGATCTCGGGGACCGACCGGAAGTTGGTGGTCAGGGTCCTCAGGCCTTCCGGGGTCCCGAAGGTGGCTCGGGCCCGACGGAACAGGTCGACGTCCGCTCGCCGGAAGCGGTAGATCGACTGTTTCGGGTCTCCGACGAAGAACAGTCGGCCAGGCGCGACCTCGACATCCTCCCACCGCGGCGGCTCGTCGTCCGCGTGGGCCGCGGGGCCGGTCGTTCCGTCCGGGACGGTTCCCTCCGGGGACGGGTGCTCGAAGATCGTGGTGGTCCGGGGGGCACTCGAAGCGATCAACGTCGCGATCTCGATCTGGATCGGGTCGGTGTCCTGGAACTCGTCGAGCATGATCACCTGGTAGCGCTCGGCGAGGGTGGAGCGGGCTCGGCGACTCGTGCGCAACAATTCGCGCGCCAGGACGAGCAGATCGTGGAACTCGAGGGTGCCCTCGGCCTGACGGCGTCGGGCTTCGCTGCGGACGTGGCGAGCCGTCAACCACATCAGGTGTTGGAGGTAGGGCTCGGTCGCCCGACTCCGGCAGTCGTCCAACTCGGGAGCGAGCACGTCCCGGATGAAGTCCTTCACCTCCTGGTGCCAGCCGCTGCGCTTTCCGACGTTGCGCTTGGGCACCGGCGCCCCGCACACGGCCAGGACCCGCTCAAGCGGATCGTCCATCGTGCGGAGCTCCCGCACCCTGGCGAGGTAGTCGTGACATGCGTCCGCCAGAGCGTCGCCGCTTCCCGCAGGAGGTCCCTGGTCGAGCATCGCGGACAGGTCGGCGAGAACCCGGTCGAGCGAGTCCGTCGCGGGCTCGGTGATGGCGGGCGGAGCGGCGTCGCACAACGGGTCGATCCGGTCCCAGCTCTGGGTGAGTTGTTCGGCGATGCTGCGCAGGCTCTTCGCCGAGCCGGGCGCGCGATGGATCCGGATCCCGAGGACGGCGGCACGGTAGAGCAACTCGTCGAGGTCGGGATCCTGGTAGAGGCCGGCGACGAACGTGTCCCACCGCTGTTCGGCGGCAAGGCGTGATGACACTTCGTCGAGTACCGACAACTCGGGAGGCAGCCCTATCTCGATGCCGAACTCTCCGAGCAGCCGAGCGGCGAACGAGTGGAGCGTGGAGATCGACGCCTGGTCGAGATCGGCCAGCTCCTGACGTGCCGCCGTGGCCGTGGCCGCCACCCCGGTGGCGGTCGCTTCGACGACGGCGCGGTTCAGGCGCAGTCGTATCCGTTCCCGCAACTCGGCCGCGGCCGCCTCGGTGAAGGTGATGGCGGCGATCGCCGTCACGGGTACGTCGCACTCGAGCACGAGATGCGCGATTCGCTCGACCAGTCCGTGGGTCTTGCCACTTCCGGCGCCGGCGTCGACGAACAGCGTGGTCTCGCGGGGACCGCTCTCGATCGCGGTCCGTTCCGCCTGGTCGCGCGGAACCTGCGGTTCGCTCATGTCGACGCACCGCGGTCGTCGGCTCCGGCATCGGGCCGAGGGGCGTCGCCGGTCGCGACGAGGGCGGCGCGGACGGCGAGCTCGGGAGCGTCGGCCTTGTGCAGAGCGTGCTCGAGCCGGTCGGTCGGACAGATCGGGTCGTACGCGCAGTACCGGCAGTTGGAGAAACCGCCGAAGAAGTTGTCGACGGCGCCGGGGACCGCGTCGAACGCCCCGGCCTCGATCCCGTCGACGATCCGGCCGATCACCTCCACGAAACGCTCCTGACGCGGTTCGTCCCAGTCGTAGCCGACCGACTCGACGGTACGCCCTGCCTGATCCAGCACGAGGTACGCGGCGTGGACCTCGGTGGCGCCCAGGTGGGCCCGAGCGGCATTGGCGTAGGCGCCCAACTGGAGCTGGGTGCCCTTCTTGACCGGATCGTCGCGGTCGATGCCGCGGTAGCGCTTGGTCGAGGCCGTCTTGTAGTCGAGGACGCGTACCGAGCGACCCGTCGCGGTGTCGACGTCGACCCGGTCGATCCTCCCCTGGAGCCGAAGCCGTCGCCCGTCGCCGAGTACGACCTCGACGGGAGGCAGCGTCGCCCCCGGACCGAAGTCGGCCTCGACCCGAGACGGACCGGCACCCATCGTCGTGCGGTGCTCGGAGTCGACGCGGAGGAACTCCTCCAACAGCGAGATCAGGACCCCGCGTTGATGGCGCCATGTCGCGGCGGGTCCGGTGAGGTGTCGGCGGACCAGGCGTTCGAAATGGAGTTCCGCGAGGTCGATGAGCCGATCGTGGTGCGCGGGTGTCCACGGTTCGACGAAGACGTCCCCGGCATTGCCCGAACGGGGCAGCACCTCCTTGATGAACTCCTCCAGGATGGTGTGCATCACCGTGCCGCGGGTGAGTGGCTCCAACTCGCTCACACGCTCCGGCTCCTCGCGGTCCCCGACGTCGAGGACGTAGCGCATGAGGTAGCGGAAACCACACGTCGCCCAGCATTCGAGGCGGCTGGGGGACCAGGCTCGATCGGTGTCGACCGTCTCGGTGTGGCCCGCGAGGTTGCCGTCCCACTCGGTAAAGCGGTCCGAGGATCGTTCTCGTTGCGCGATGAGCCCCGGGCGACGGCGGAGGGGAACGGTCCGCGCCGCTCCTCCGGGGAGGGGTCCTTGGTTGCGCCGGTGGCATCGGGTGGTGTCGCGGTCTGGAGGAGTGCGGCGACGTCGGGTGGCGTCCCGGAAGTGGTGGTCACCACGTCGCGGATGGCGGCGGCGTCACGCTCGGTGACGGTGATCGCGCTGAAGTCGACGACGAGGGACGAGCGGTGCGATGGGAGATGGTCGACCCGCTCACCGGGCACGTCGAGCAGCCATCGCGAGCGGGTCGGTCGACGCGAGGAGCGGAGGTCGCTGCGGGGCGAGGTGACCACACGGCGATCCGCACCGCCCGGCTCCGAGGTCGAACCCGCGGGGGCCGACGCGCGAGCGCGGCGAGGAACTGACGGTGCTGTTCGGCCATCCGCGCCCTGCGGACGAGAAGACCCTCGTGGCCCTCACCCCGGATGCGGTCCCCGACGAGGGTGTCGTCGGTGCCGAGCACGGGAAGGGAGCCTTCTGCCGCGCCGAGCACGAAGACGGCGTCGAGGTCGTGGCCCGCCGCGTTCGACAGCGATGCCACCGTCACCCCGCAACCCACACGCCCGAGCCGTGCCATGGGTCCGTCCAGTTCGACCGCGAGGGCGCGGTCGAACCGCGCCGGGTCGAAGGTCGGGTCGAGGTCGTCGATCCCGCTCAAGCGGTCGAGGGCCGCCACGATCGCGCCGAACGCACGTTGCTGGTCCGGCGGCCACCCGTCGTGGTCATCCTCGGGACCCAACAGGTCGGCCAACAGCGACCGTGCCACGGTTGCACCGTCGCGCCAGGATCGCGCAGCGGCGATCTCGGCCAACCGGTCGCGGAGGTGCTCGACGAAGTCGGCGAGGTCCTCCGCCGCCGCCGGATCGGCTTCCCAATCGGTGGCGACCTCGGTCGTTTCCCGGTGTGGCCCACGGGTCTCGCGGAGCCGCGGCGAACCTCCTGAGGCCCGGCGACCAGTCCCCGACGCCTTCGACCACCCCGGCCTCGCGGGAGAGCCGGTCCCAACGGGACGTGTCGACCCGCTCGCCCCGGTGACGGACCGGATCGAGGGCGGTGAGGGCGATGACGGCATCGCGTCGCCATCGACGCGTCGGCAGGGCCAGTGCATCGCGAAGCACGCGACCCGGCACCGAATGGTGCAGCGCGCGCCCGTCCGCACTGTTGAAGGGAATCCCCGCCGCGCCCAGATGCTCGATCAGCAGGCGCCGGTAAGGGTTGGCGGTGGGGTGGAACACGGCGATCCTTTCAGCGGGCGTACCCGCCGAAAGGTGTGAGAGGATCCGTCGCACGACCGCTCGGACCTCCTCGTCGGGATCGGTCACCGAGACGACGCGGTCCGGTTCGACCGTCGCGGTCGCCGAGTCCGGCGGTGCTCCGACGGCGGTCGGGCCGATCTCGGCCCCGGCCAGCATCGCGAAGACGGGACCGTCCGCCTCCTCGTCCCCGCAGCACCCCGCGATGACGGTCCCACCACGCCTGCGGAGGCCGGCCAGGAGCATCCGCAGCATCGGCGGGGGCAGGGGCGCCGGCAGGAACCACACCAGGGGTCCGACGAGCGCGTCCAGGGCGTCGGGCTCGCGCGACCATCGTCGGGTGGCGGCGTCGGCCCGGTCGGTCTCGTCGAGCCGGTCGTCGAGGCGTTGTCGCGCCGCTCGGACCACGCGGGCCGCCGACGCGGCCAGGCCCCCGGAGGCCAGCAGCGAGTCGCCGATCGCGGGGTCGAGCACGGTGAGCTCCCGGTAGAGGCGCCCGAGCGCGGTCTCGGTGGCTGCGTGTTCGGCGACGCGGGCCAGGAGGTCGGTGCTCGGCAGTTCGGCCAATGCGGAGCGGATCGCGGCGGCCACCTCCGTGCCGGTGACACCCGGTCGTGGATCGGCCGCGGTGATCAGCTCGGACAGTCCCAACGGCGTGACGAAGCGCACTCCGGCGATCCCACGGGGGGCGGCGGCAAGGGAGCCGGATCCGAGGAGTCGCCGCAGCGACAGGCCGACGAAGTTGGACGACACCACGACCGTGACGGGCCCCAGCGGGCCCGACCTCGCCGCATCCGCGATGGTGTGCGCAAGCACGTCGGACGCGGGGCGGCCGTACGGTGTGACGAAGAGCACCGGCGCTCCGGCACCCGACGCCGGTGCCGATGCGCTCACGGGTGGGTGCCCGGGCGGTTCAGCGCCAACGGGCCGCCTTCATCACCCGCAGCGCAGTGGTCATCACGTCGGCGAAGCCGGAGTCGCCAAGGAACTTCGGGGGAGCCAGGTTCATCAGCCGCTGTTCGGCGATCGTCTGGACCTCGGTGTATTTCTGGATCCCGACGGCGCCGTGGCGACGACCCACGCCGGAGACCCCCATTCCCCCCATCGGCGCGTCGATGCTGCCCCATGCCGCCGCGAACGCCTCGTTCACGTTGACGGTGCCCGAACGGAGTCGCCGTGCCACCTCCGCCCCGCGCGACGAGCTGCTCCAGACGCTGGCGTTGAGGCCGTAGTCGGTGTCGTTGGCCGCGTCGATCGCCTCTTGCTCGGATCCGAAGCGGTAGATCGACACGAGCGGGCCGAACGTCTCCTCCGCGAAGCAGTCCATCCTCGTGGTCACGTCCGTGAGCACGGTGGGTTCGAAGAAGAACGGCCCCAGATCGGGTCGTGCCCGACCCCCGGTGAGTACGGTCGCCCCGGCCTCGACCGCCTGCTCGACGTGACGGGACGTGGCGTCGAGCTGTTCGGCCGAGGTCAGCGATCCCATGGTCATGTCGAAGTCGTAGGAGGCCCCGATCGTCATCGACGCGGTGGCCTCCACGAAGCGCGGGACGAAGCGGTCGTAGATCGAGTCGGCCACGTAGAGACGCTCGATCGAGATGCAGAGCTGGCCGCTGGAGGAGAAGCACGCCCGCACGGCACCCTCGACCGTACGGTCCAGGTTCGCGTCGTCGAGAACGATCATCGCGTTCTTGCCGCCCAACTCCAGCGAGCAGTCCAGGAGGCGCTCACCCGCGGCCGCCGCGATGTGGCGCCCCGACGCCGTGGATCCGGTGAACATGACCGAGTCGGCAATGTCCAGCAGGGTGTCGCCGATTGCCGAGCCGCGGCCCAGCACGATCTGCCAGAGGTCGGGGGGAAGACCCGCACGGCGGGCGAGGTCGAGCGCGTACAGCGCGGTGAGCGCCGTCTGGTTGTCGGCCTTCTGGACCACGGCGTTACCGGCGAGAAGCGCGGGGATGGTGTCGCCGGCACCAAGGCTGAGCGGATAGTTCCACGGGGAGATGATGGTGACGATCCCCTTGGGGTGTCGCACCTCGGTGACGTGGGTGAGGCCGGGGATCAGGCCGGTCCGTCTCTTGGGGGCAAGCGCGGCCTGCGCGGTCCGGGCGTAGTAGCGGCAGGTGTTCGCGATGTCGCCCACCTCGAGGAAGGCGTCACGACGCGCCTTGCCGTTCTCGGTCTGGATCACGTCCATGAGTTGCTCGCGGTGGTCGAGCACAAGGTCGTGAAGGCGGAGGAACACCCGCGCCCGATCGGCGATCGGCTTCGCTGCCCAGGCCCGCTGGGCCGTTCGAGCCTTGTCGGCCGCGACCAGCACGTCGGTGGGGGAGCACTGAGGGAGCTCGACGATCGCCCGGCCACTGAACGGTGCGTTGGTGGTGACCGCCGCCGCTTCGCCCGAGCCGGGCACGTACGCGCACAAACGGGCCTTGACCGCGTCGGTGAGCGAGTCCGGAAGCCGCGGGGACGACGAGCCATGCCCGCGGTCGGCGGTGGCGCCGGTCGCGGTGGCGCCGGGGTCTGGTTGAGTGACGGTCATGGTGATCCCCTCGGTCGTTCGGTGCTCTCGACGCCGTCGGGCCGACGGGTGGCGCCGTCCCGACACCGACATCGTTGCGCGACCGGACCGTACCGTGCGACCCGGTGCCACCACGGTCGGCGAGTCTCCCGATATCGCGACCTCCGGCGCGATGGGTCGGCCGCCGTGCTACGCCGTGATCGTGACGGTGATCGGGGCGTGGTCCGACCATCGCTCGTCGTAGCTTGGGGCACGGTCCACGGTGACGGCGGTGACGGCTTCGGCAACCGATTCGTCGACGAGCACGTAGTCGATGCGCCACCCTGCGTCGTTGTCGAAGGCCCGACCGCGCCAGGACCACCAGGTGTAGGGGCCCGGCCCGTCGCCACCGAAGCGGCGGCCGAGGTCGACGAAGCCGCCGGCGAGAAGCCGGTCGAGGTGGGTCCGCTCCTCGGGGAGGCAGCCCGCCTTCGAGCGGTTGCCCTTCCAGTTCTTGAGGTCGACGTCGCGGTGGGTGATGTTGAGGTCGCCGCACACGGCGACACGCCGACCGTCGTCACGCAACTCCTGGGCGCGGTCGACCAGGGCCGTCATGAAGGCGTGCTTCTCGGCCATGCGTTCGGGATCGTCGGCCTGGCCGGTGTGCACGTAGGTCGAGACCACGGTCAACGTCGAGCCGTCGCCCCACTCGACGTCGGCCTCGATCCAGCGTCCCTGCCCGTCGAAGGAGCCGTCGGCAAAGGTCGGGCGTTGCCCGACGAGTCGTGCCGATCCACTCCGCACCGCGACGGCGACGCCGGCCCTGCCCTTCGTGGTGGAGGGGGCGGTGACGACGTCCCAACCGTCGCCGATTACCTCGGCCACCACGTCATGGTCGGCACGGGTCTCCTGGAGGGCCAGCACCGTGGGGTCGGTGGCGGTGAGCCATCCCTTCATGCCGCGCCGGCTCGCCGCCCGGATCCCGTTGACGTTCACACTCGCCAGCCTCACGCTGCTGCTCACCCCACTGTTCACCTTGTTTTGTCGCGCGAAAGTCGCGCCGTGGACGCGACTTTCGCGCGACAAAACCGGTGTGGAGGAAGGCGCGGTGTGAACGAAGGTGGGGGAGTGTCTGACAAGCTGTGTCCCATGACACAGCGGAGTGCCACCAGCCCGACCACCGCGCCACCAAGCCTCGACCCCGCCGAGGTGGACGCCTTCCAGTTCGCCGGTCAGGACGTCTTCTGGCTGCTGGAGCACTGGGCGGCCCACGTCGGCGACCGGACCTTCTTCGTGTGGGAGCCCAGGGACGGCGCCGATCGGCGGTGGACCTACGCCGAGTTCGTCGCGGACGCCAACAAGGTCGCCGCCGCTCTCGCGGCGAAGGGCGTCGTCGCCGGGGACAAGGTGCTGATCCACGCCGACAACTGCCCCGAGGCGGTGCTGGCCTGGTACGGCTGTGCCCGGCTCGGGGCTGTCGCCGTCACCACCAACACCCGATCGGTCGCCGCGGAGGTCGAGTACTTCGCCACCCACACCGACTGCGTGGGAGCGATCACCCAGCCGGGTCTCGCCAAGGTCGTCACCGAAGCGGTGCCCGACATCGGTTGGCTGGTCGTCACCGAGGACGACTCGGGCGTCGCCGCGACCGCGCCCTCACCCGAACGTGATCACGAACCGTTCTCGGTGCTGCTCGATCACGACCTCCCCACCCCGGAGCGGACGGTGTTCGGGCCGCTGCACCCGGCGGGCATCGTGTTCACGTCGGGGACCACCTCCAAACCCAAGGCGGTGGTGCACACGCACGGCAACGCGCTCTGGGCGGCCCGCTCCGGCCCCACCAACATCGACATGGTCGAGGGCGACACCTATCTCATCTACCTCCCGTTCTTCCACGTCAACGCGCAGAGCTGGTCGATCTGGACGACCCTGGGTGTGGGCGGGACCGTGGTGATGCAGCCCAAGTTCTCGGCGAGCCGCTTCTGGGAAGTGATCGCCAAGCACGAGGTCACCCACATCTCGCTGATCCCCTTCGTCTTCAAGGCGATCGCGCCCCAGCCGATCCCCGAGCGCCACACGGTCAAGGTGGGCGTGTTCGGGCTGATCATGCCCGAACTCGACGCGTGGCTCGGGATGCGGGTCGTCGCGGCCTACGGGATGACCGAGACGGTGATCCACGCGATCCACTCCGACGCCTTCGAGCGGTTCCCCCGCATGGCGATGGGGCGCGTCACCCCCGGTTACGAGCTTGCCGTCGTCAGCCCCGAGACCGGCCGCATCGTCGCCGAGGGAGAGATCGGCGAGATCTGGCTCCGGGGGACGCGGGGCATCCAACTCTTCCTCGAATACCTCGGCAACGACGAGGCCAACGCCAAGGCCTTCACCCACGACGGATGGCTCCGGACCGGCGACCTCGTGATCCGCACCGCGGACGGCAACCTGGAGTACCGCGACCGTGACAAGGACGCGCTGAAGATCGGCGGGGAGAACGTGTCGGCCCGGGAGGTCGAGGACGTCATCCGGACGACGCCCGGTATCGACGACGTGGCGGTGGTGGGCAAGTCCCACGAGATGCTCGACCAGGTCGCCGTCGCGTTCGTCGTGAAGGGGTTCGGTGCGCCCGAGGACGAGGCCGAGCACGAGCGGCAGATCATCGAGGCGTGCGCCGCGGTGCTGTCGGACTTCAAGGTTCCCCGCGCGGTGTACTTCGTGGAGGAGTTCCCCAAGGCGACCCTCGACAAGGTCGCCAAGAACGAGCTCCGGGCGATGGCCGACGAGCGCCCGGCGGTCTGAGCGGATTCGTCCGGGGTCGGCCACGATCGCCATGCGCCGGGTCCACGGTCACGCGGCACGGAGCCGTCGCCCCTCCGTGATCGTCGCGGGGTCGTCCTCGCGTTGTCGGTCGCGGCCGTCGGCTGTACGGGGAGTGGCACGGGGGCGGGCCGTTCCGCCACGACCTCGCCCGATACGCCCTCGACCACGGCACCCTTGTCGACGGCGGACTCCCTGGTCCTCACCGAGATCGTCCACCGTGTCACCGAGGACAATTCCTTCGGGGACGACGTGAGGATCGCCAGGGTTGCGATCCTCGATCGCTTCGCGGAGCTCACCGACGGGACTGTCGAGGAACCGCCAGCGGACGCCCCGCGATCGGCAGCGCGATCCGCACGGCCGTGGTCGCGGCGCTCGCGCCCACGCCGGTCGAATGGGTCGAGTCACGCGGAGCGGCGGGGATGACCGACGGTGAGCCGTACGGTCAGTCGCCGGGTGAACCGCCTCCCACGACCAGCGCGGCCGTGTCCATGTTGGTCGTGGTGACGCGGCCGGAGATCAAGGGCGACACCGCCACGATCGGCTCGTCGATGTGGTGTGCGGAGCTGTGTGCGATCCTCAGCAACAATCGATATCGCCTCGAAGGCGGCCGGTGGACCTTCGTCGAAGCCGTCGGCGGAACCCAGGTCGCCTGAGCAACGGCCCCGGTGTTCGCCCGGCGTTCACCGGCTGTTCACCCACCGATTTCAGATCGTCCATCCACTCCCGCCTACCTTGACGCGGTGACCTACGGGCTTCGCAGGATCGGCGTCGCGTTCGCCGTGCTCGGTCCGGTCGCGTTGCTCGCGGGATGTGCCGACGCCACCGTGGCCGGGGGTCACGGCGTGGCAAGCACCGTTCTCCCCGGTGCCCCGGTCGACTACCGCTCGCTGACGTCCACGCTGAACGGTTCGGGGTCGAGCTTCCAGGACGCACTCGAGCAGGTGGTGGCCGGCGAGTTCGCCGGTGTCGCGCCCAGGGCGAAGGTCAACTACTCCAAGTCCGGTTCCTCCGCCGGCAGGCAGGACCTTCGCGACGGCATCGTGCACTTCGCCGGAACCGACACTCCGATCATCGGCGAGAAGCGGGTCGAATTCGATCGCGACCTCCTGCACTTCCCGATCGCGTCCGCGCCGATCACGGTCTCCTACACGTTGCGGGGCGTGAACGACCTTCGGCTCGACGCCGCCACGATCGCGGGGATCTTCCAACGCCGGATCACCCGTTGGAACGATCGACGCATCACCGCGCTCAACCCCGGTGCGGACCTGCCCGCAACGGAGATCTCGGTGGTGCACCGCTCCGACGGTTCGGGCACCACCGGAAACTTCTCCCGCTTCCTTCACGTCGCCGCACCGACGACGTGGCGCCTCGGCACCGGTGATTCGATCGCCTGGCCGTCCCACACCCAGGGTGCGGAGAAGAACAGCGGGGTCGCCGCGATGGTGAAGACCACCGAGGGCGCCGTCGGCTATGTCGACCTCGTGGACTCGGCAACCTCGGGGCTGCAACGCGCACTGGTACGCAACGCCGCAGGCCGGTTCGTCGCCCCGAAGCTGCCAGGGGCGAAGGCGGCGGTCGACGCGTCGACGGTCGCCCGGGATCTGACCTTCGATCCGGTCGACGCTCCCGGACCGGACAGCTACCCGATCACGTCGCCCACCTGGGTCGTCGTCGATGCCACCCAGCCCGACCGGGCCGTTGCATCGGCGTTGAGGGCATATCTCAACTTCATGTTGACCAGGGGTCAGGAGGTGGCACCGAGTGTCGGGTACGCCTCGTTGCCGGAGTCCCTGCGACGCCGGGCGATCGCACAACTCGACCGGATCGTCGCCCCGTGAACGAACCGCCGACGACCCAACGCTCCGGTGTGCTGCGACGGGAGGATCTCGTCGGGGATCGGCGCAGCGCACGGGGTGACACCGCGTTCGAGTGGGGCACCCAGGCGGCCGGGTGGTTGGTGCTCGTGGTACTCGGTGCGATCGCCCTCAGCATGACCGCCGGGGCGATGCCCGCGATTCGCAAGGCCGGCATCGGCTATCTGTTCGGTCGTACGTGGCAACCCAACAACGAACTCTTCGGTTCGTCGTCGATCGTGTACGGCACCGTCGTGACATCGCTCATCGCGTTGGTCGTCGCGGTGCCCGTCAGCATCGGGATCGCACTGTTCATCACCGAACTGGTTCCTCGGCGGTTTCGCCAGGTCATCATCTCGGTGATCGACGTGTTGGCGTCGGTGCCGTCGGTCGTATTCGGCCTCTGGGGTCTGATGGTGCTGCGCCCGCACCTCAGCGACGTCTACAACTCGATCGCCGACACTTTCGCCGGGGTCCCGGTGCTGAGGTCGCTGTTCGGGCCCAGCACCGGGTTCGGATTCATGACCGCGGGCCTCGTCGTCGGGCTCATGATCGTCCCGATCGTCACGTCGATCATCCGTGAGGTGTTCTCGACGGTCCCCACCGTCGAGAAGCACGGTGCGCTCGCACTCGGGGCGACACGATGGGAGATGATCCGCGGCGTCGTGTTTCCCCACTCCACGGGCGGAGTCGTCGGAGCGGTCATGTTGGGACTCGGTCGGGCGATGGGGGAGACGATCGCCGTCGCCCTGCTGATCGGCGCGTCGGCCCAGGTCAGCGCGAACCTGTTCGCCCCCGGTGAGGCGATGCCCTCGGTGATCGCCCGCAACCTGAACGAGGCCGACGGGACGTTCCGCGCGGCGCTGATCGGCCTGGGCCTCGGCCTGATGGTCCTGACCGTGATCATCAACGTCGGCGCGCGACTTCTGGTCCGTCGCGTCGAACTCCGCACGAAGGGCACCCGCTGATGTCGACGACCGGCCTGCCGACGGTCGCGACCCGACGAGCCCGCCGCCAGCGGCAGACGACGGATCTCGCACCCCTGAAGAGCACGTTGTCGTTGCGGCGCCGTTCGCGGAACCTCGGTGCCTCGCTCTGGATGACCCTGTCGTTCCTGGTCGCAGCGGTGCCATTGGCCTTCGTGCTGATCGTGGTGGTCGCCAAGGGATGGCGGATGGTCATATCGACGCACTGGTGGACCCATTCGATTCCGACCAACCTCGCGATGGCATCTCTGGCGGGCAAGGCGGACGTGTTCGGCAGCGACGTACCCGCCAGGGTCGTCGACGTGGTCTACGGCATGCGCCCTGCGATCATCGGCACGTTGATCATCACGTCCCTCGCCTCGTTGTTGGCCATCCCACTGGGTGTGGCCGGGGCGGTGTACCTCAACGAGTACGGCGGCAGGAGCCGTCCGGCGTCGGTGATCCGCTTCCTCTCCGACATCATGACCGGCGTCCCGTCGGTCGTGATGGGCATCTTCGTCTACACCGTGTGGGTGCTGCGCTTCGGCACGTCGGGTCGCTCGGCGTTCGCGGGCGCTTTGTCGCTCGCATGCCTGATGCTGCCGGTGGTGGTTCGCTCCACCGAGGAGATGCTGCGGCTGGTTCCCGATTCGCTGCGCCATGCGTCGGCCGCGCTCGGCACCCCACGATGGAAGACCGTCGTCAAGGTGGTACTGCCCGCGGCGTTGCCGGGGATCACCTCCGGATCGATGCTCGCGGTGGCCCGTGCGGCAGGGGAGACCGCTCCGATCCTGTTCACCGTGGGCGCGGTGACCCGCACCAACTGGTCCCCTTTCGGAGCCAATACGGCCTTGAGTTCACAGATCTACTCCAATGCCACCCAGCCGGGAGGGGAGGCGATGGCGTGGGGTGCGGCGCTCACCCTGATCGCGGTCGTGATGGTGCTGACGCTCGCGGCGCGCTTCGTCACGTCGAGGTTCGCGGTCCGCGTGGACGAATGAACCGACGGAGTTCAATCGCGGCGGAGGCCGACGTCGCCGGAAACACGCCGTCGCGTCCCGACGATCACCGATGGTGGCGTCGAGCGGCACCGGCAGTGGTCGGTTCGTGGATCGTGGCGAGGCTGGCCGTCGCATGCGGCTTCGTTCTGGCGCACCTATTGGACGGCCACGTACGCGACGTCGGGGGCTCGCTCCACCTTCGCCAGGGACTGCTGACCTGGGACGGCACGCACTACGCGTTGCTCACCGAGGTGGGGTTCGGTCGGGCACAGGCCGAATCGCTTCGCTTCTTCCCGTTGTATCCGCTGCTCGCCAAGGTGTTGTCACCGCTCGCGGGAGTCGACGCGGCACTCGCCGTCGTGTCCAACGCGGCAGCGCTCGGCGCGATGTTCGTCCTCTGGCGGATCGTCGTGGACTGGGGGTACGGCGAGTCGATCGCGTCGCGGACCGTGTGGGCCGCCGCGGTGTTCCCCTCGGCGTTCTGCCTCGCGTTCGCGTATTCCGAGGCGCTGTTCCTCCTGGTGCTGTTCGCCGCGGTCCTGGCGGTGGAACGGAATCGCCCGTGGCCCGCGGTGGCGGCCCTCCTCGCGGTGGGGCTCACCCGGCCGACGGGTGTGATGGTGGTGCTCCCGGTCGCGTTGGCGGCGTGGTACCGATGGCACCGGGGTGCGGGCGGTCTCTGCGAGCACGAGGCGGGTGCCCGAGGGCTCTCGAGACGTGCCGGTCGAGGACGCCCCGTCGTCGGGTGGGCCGCGGCGATCCTTGCTCCGGCTGCGGGCCTGGCGCTGTACCTGGGCTTTCTCGAGAAGAGTCGGGGTCTCGGGAGTCTCCCCCTCGACGAGCAACGGACGTTGCGCGCCGGGTTCCGCGAACCGATCACCCGCCTGGTGTCCGCCGCGTTCGACGTCGTACGCGGGGACTTCCAGGATCTGTACAACCTCGCGTTCGCGGTGGGGGCGTTGGTCGTCGTGGTCGTCGCCCTCCGGCGCCGGGTCTCGGTGCCGTGGACCGCGTTGTTGGTGGTGGGCATCCTCGTGGCGGCCTCCGCGAACAACATCGACTCGTTCGGCCGTTACGTGTTGACCCTCGGCCCGGTGCTCCCGCTCGGGATCGCCCTGTTGGTTTCGGGCCACCGCCGAGGCGGGCGAGTTGCCCGCCTGGCCGCGGTCGCCTGCGGGTTCGCGGGCATGGCCTGGCTCACCGCGGGAGCGCTACTCGGTCGGATCGTGCCCTAGGAGTGCGTGGCGGCACGCGGCGATAGCGTTCCGCCATGGCACGTATCTCGCGGAAACGTTCGTCCCGGTCCCGTCGCTCCGGCGGCGACGAGGCATCGGTGGTGATCGCGGCCGGGCCCGAGGCGGTCTACGACGTGGTGAGCGACATCACGAACATGGGTCGGCTCAGCCCCGAGTGCACGGGCGGACGGTGGATCGGCGGTGCCGACGGCCCCGCGGTCGGCGCCCGATTCCGCGGTCGGAACCGTCGCGGTCTGATCCGGTGGAGCACCACCAACCTGGTTACGGCCGCGAACCGCGGTCGCGAGTTCACCTTCGAGACCCGCCAGAGCGGAGCCCGGTGGCGTTACCTGTTCGAGCCAACCGGGGACGGCACTTCGACGATCGTCACCGAGCGGAGGGAGTTCTGGCGTCGCCAGCCGCTGTGGGCCCGCACCGCCACCCGCTTCGCGCTCGGCGGCACCGCGACCCACCACCATGAGATGGTCGATGGGCTCGCGGCAACCCTAGGGCGGCTCAAGGAACTGATGGAGCAGGAGGACGCGCCGCGGGGTCGCCGAGGCAGAGGCCGACGGCGCGGGCGGTCCGCAGCACGCCGGCGTTGAGCGGGATCACCCGGGCCCTGCCGGCGACCTGCGCCAGCGGGACGTGGCGCACATGGTCGCCGTCGAGCGCGATCATCACGTTCTCGACTCCCTGCTCGATCGCCAGAACCGCTTCGGCTCCGTAACGGAGGCCGAGGCGTCGATCCGACGAACTCGGCGACCCGCCTCGGAGCAGGTGACCCAGCGTCAGGGCACGTGCCTCCTTGCCGGTGAGCACCTCGAGCTCGGCGGCGACGCGCGCTCCCACCCCGCCCAGCCGGTCCGATCCGGGGATCGTCGTGGTCGTACCGCCCACCGGGTGGGCCCCTTCGGCAACCACGACGATGGAGAACTCGTGGCCACGTCGCTCCCGCTCGGCGATCCGATCGGCCACGACCGTGAGGTCGTAGGGGATCTCGGGGATCAGCACGGCGTGCGCCGCGGCGGCGAGGCCTGCGTGGAGCGCGATCCAACCGGTCGTACGTCCCATCACCTCGACCACCATCACCCGCCGGTGTGCGGCGGTGGTGGAGATCAGCCGGTCGATGCACTCGGTGGCGAAGGTGACCGCCGAGTCGAAGCCCGTCGTACGGTCGGTGTGTTCGAGGTCGTTGTCGATGGTCTTCGGGACCCCGATCACCTTGACCCCGGCGTCGGCGAGTCGGGAGGCAATCGTCAGTGAACCGTCGCCGCCGATCGCCACCAGCCGGTCGACCTCCAACGCGCGGAGGCGTTGTACGACCTTGTCTCCCTGGGTCCGGCCCGGCCGGTCGGGCTCGGTCGTCGCGGGGCGCTCGTCCGCGTCGAACGGGTTGCCACGGTTGGTCGTCCCCAGGATCGTGCCTCCGAGATGGGTGATGTCGCGGACCCTGTCGCGGGTCATGGTCACCACACCGTCGGTGTCGAACATCGAGTCGTCGATCAGGCCGTCGTAGCCGTTGCTGATTCCGAGCACCTGCCATCCGCGATCGAGCGCCCCCAGCGTGACCGCGCGGATCACCGCGTTGAGACCGGGTGCATCTCCTCCGCCGGTGTTGACGGCGATGCGGCGGACCTCACGGTCATCGGTCGAGCGGCCGGCCATGACCCGATGTTACGGACCGCGCCGCGACCGGTTCCCCGGGGCGGTGGAGACCACCCATCGTCACCCCGCGTAGCGTGGTGACGATGGCCGACGACCCTCTCGACGACTTCACCCGTGAGGAGTTCACCGCCCTCGGGCGGACCCGCGCGATCTACCGGAAGGGGGGGGCCGGCGGTCATCGTGATGGCCGAGATCCCCGGTATCACGCCGAAGGTCGCGGACGTCGCGCGCCGGATCGCGTCGATCGGGTGTACCGCGGTGATGCCTCACCTCATGGGAGAGCCGGGTCGCGACGTCGACCCCTCCGGCGCCGGCCGTCTCTCCTCGGCCCGCTACGCGCTCGAATCGCTGGTGCCGAGCTGCATCAGCCGAGAGTTCACGGTCCTCGCACGAGGTCGGACCTCTCCGGTGGTCCGTTGGCTGCGGGTGCTCGGCCGCCACGAGCACGAACGCTGCGGGGGTCCGGGGATCGGGGCGATCGGCATGTGCTTCACCGGTGGGTTCGCCCTCGCGATGGCCACCGACGAGCGGCTCCTCGCACCGGTGCTCTCCCAGCCGTCGCTGCCGTTCACCGCTATCCCCGGTAATCGCGGCTCCATCGACTGCTCCGCGGGTGACCTCGCGATCGTCCGGGCGCGTTGTGAGACCGAGGGGTTGCAGGTGTTGGGATTGCGGTTCAAGGGCGATCGTCTCGTGACGGCCGAACGGTTCGCGTTCCTCCGTCGAGAACTCGGCGACGCGTTCGTAGCGATCGAGCTCGACGACGACAGCGCGCGCAAGGGGACCGCCTTACCGCCGCACTCGGTGCTCACCGAGCACCTCGTTGACGCACCCGGCGAGCCGACCCGCTCCGCGCTTGACACCGTGCTCGCCCACTTCCGGACCCGGCTGCTCGAACCGGCCGGCTGAGCAGCGGAAGAATCTCCCCGCCGGCGGACGGGATGCTCAGGTGACGTCGATCGTGACGGGCACCGACTTCCAGGCGTTGTTGAGGTTGGAACGGAGGTGGACCGGTGCGCCGGAGGGTTCGATGCGAGACGTGTGCTCGAACAGTGTCTCGAAGAAGACCCGACCCTCCATTCGCGCCAGGTGGGCGCCCAGGCAGAAGTGCTCGCCGATACCGAAGGAGAGGTGGGGGTTGGGCGAGCGGGAGATGTCGAATCGGTCGGGATCGTCGAACACCGTGTCGTCGCGGTTTGCCGAGGTGTAGTACATGGCGACCTTCTCGCCCGCCTTGACCTCGACGCCGTCGCCATCGGGATCGCCGACGACGACGTCGCGGGTGGCCGTTCGGCGGAAGTAGTGCAGTGGATTGGCCCACCGCAGGATCTCCTCGATGGCGCCCGGGATCGTGGAGACGTCACCGCGCATCGCGGACATCGCGTCGGGGTGGGCCATCAAGGCCCACAAACCCGACGAGAGCATCGTCGTGGTGGTGTCGTTGCCGGCCGTGACCAGTTGCACGAAGAAGCTCCCGAAGTCGACGTCGGACATGGGCTCACCGTCGAAGTCCGCCGAGAGCACGAGCGTGGTCAGATCGGGTTCGGGTGCGGCGCCCGACGCCCATCGCGCCCGTCGCCGCGTCGCCAGCTCGATGCCGTAGAGCGCCATCTCGACCGAAGCACTGAAGTCGGGCGGTTGACCCGGCGGTGTGACGTCGGGATCCTGGCCCGAGGTCTGGCGGCGCGACAACTCGTGCAGGAGTGCCCAGTCCTCGCGGGGCACTCCCATGAGGCGGCCCATCACCCGCGTCGGCACCTCTGCGGCGACCCCGGACACGAAGTCGACGTCGATCCGACCGTCGCCCCGTCGTGCCGGGATCGTCACCCGTTCGTCGAGGATCTCCCGGCACAGGGCCCGGATCTCGGGTTCGAGGGACGCGATCACGCGGCGCGTGAACGTCTCGGCGAGCGGCTTGCGGTAGAGGCCGTGCCTGGGTGGGTCCATCGCGAGCAGCATCGCCCGCACCATCCCGAGCGTCTCGTCGTCGAGGGTTTCGACCACGATCCCGCCCGTGGAGGCCGAGAAGCACTCGGGGTCGCGCGCCACTCTCACCACGTCGGCGTGGCGGAGCACGGCCCAAAAGCCGTCGTCGGGGTCGTCGGGGTTGGAAAGTGGTTGCCACGACAGCGGCGCGGCGCGGCGAAGCCGGGCGATCTCCTCGTGGGGGACGCCGTCGACGAACGTGTCGGGATCGCCGAGTCGTACCGTCACGGGATGGTCTCGACACGGTCGAGTACCTCTCCCGACGCGACCGCCGCCAGGTCTTCGAGGCCGAAACCGTCGAGGTTGCGGACGCGGCTCCGTCGTGGGGCCGCGGCGATGGGAACCAGGTGCACGATCGCGACGGTCGTGGCGCCGGAGGCCTCGGCGGACGCGAGCCCCGTCGGCGAGTCCTCGAAGGCAACGCAGCGTCGGGGATCGACCCCCAGCAGTTCGGCACCGCGGAGATAGGGGAGCGGGTCGGGCTTGCCTCGCTCGACCTCGTCACCCGCGACGGTCACGGTGAACGATCCCGGGGGCGCGGAGGCGACGACGGTGTCGAGGAGCCGACGCGGGCTCATCGTGACGAGCGCGCTGGGGATCCCCGAGTCGCGGACGGCCGCGAGCAGTTCGCGCGCTCCGGGTTGCCAGGTCACACCGGTGCCCAACGAGGCGAGCACCGCGTCGACGAGACGCTCGACCACGCTCGGAGCGTCGAGTGCGACGCCGTGTGAGCGCAACACCGCGGCGGCGTGGGGCATCGAACTTCCGACGAGGGCTCTGGAGTCGTCGTCGGTCCAGGAGCCGCCGAACTCCTCCACCAGCGCGTGCTCCGCGGCGATCCAATGGGGTTCGGTGTCCACGAGGGTGCCGTCGAGATCCCACAGCACCGCGTCGGGGAGCGAGGTCGTCATCGTCGAAGTCTGCCAGGTGCCTCCGGCCACTAGCGTCGGCACTGCCCGGCATCGATCGCCGACCACCGGTGCCCGGCGCGAGGAGTGGAGATGCCGGCCGTCACCGTTGATCCCGAAACCGCCGAGCGGCTCGCATCGCCGCCGCCCTCGGCCGTCGAGCGCCCGGTGCTGCACGTCACCACGGCGCCCAGTGGGCTCGAGGGTGACGGGTTTCCCGTGCGCAGGGCGTTGTCGGGGGCGACCTATGAGGCGCTCGACCCGTTCATCATGATGGACCAGATGGGCGAGGTGGACTATCCGCCCATGGCGGCGCGGGCACCGACTGGCACCCCCATCGGGGTTTCGAGACGGTGACCTACCTGATCGACGGGACGTTCATCCACCAGGACTCCCACGGCGGGGGCGGCACGATCAACCCCGGTGACACGCAGTGGATGACCGCGGGACGCGGCATCCTTCACATCGAGACCGTCCCCGAGTCGATGGTGCGGTCCGGGGGCCTGTTCCACGGCATCCAGTTGTGGGTCAACCTTCCTCCGGATCAGAAGATGGCCGAGCCCCGATATCAGGCGATCGAGGGGCGGATCTGGCGACTGCGGTCTCGACGGGCGGCGCGCTCGTGCGGATCATCGCGGGGACCTTCGGTGGGGTCACGGGTCCCGGCTCGACACACACCCCGATCCGGGTGGCGCACGCAACGCTCCCTCCCGGGTCGGTCCTGCACGTCGACGCGCCGTCATCGCAGAACGCCCTGGTGTACGTGCTGAAGGGAACGGGCACGGTGGGTGGAGGGGACGACCCGGCCGACATCGAACAGGGGCGCCTTGCCGTGTTCGGTCCGGGTGACGCGCTGACCGTCTCGGGCCCGACGCTCACCTCCGG
Source organism: Microthrixaceae bacterium (assembly GCA_041394325.1). Classification (GTDB taxonomy): domain Bacteria; phylum Actinomycetota; class Acidimicrobiia; order Acidimicrobiales; family Microtrichaceae; genus JAWKIJ01. The sequence goes on along the minus strand of JAWKIJ010000001.1, from coordinate 441,754 downwards.
CGCCGAGGACCGGCCCGGCCCGGATCCTCTCGAGGTGATCGTCCTCGGCGGGGAGCCGATCGGTGCGCCGGTGGTGCAGTACGGGCCGTTCGTGATGAACTCCAAGGCCGAGATCGCCCGGGCCGTGGACGACTTCAACAACGGCCGGATCGGAACCGTGCCGGCGGGCGCGATACGGCCGTTCCGGGGACTGACCCCGAGCGGGGTCCGGACGCCGGTCGCCCGTTACGGGCCGGATGCCCGGCTCAGCGCCAGTTGGCGGTGAGCAGGAGGTTCGAGGTCACGCCGCCGAGGTTCGTCAGTCGGGTCACCGCGGCACCGTCGGAGTCCGACGCGATGGACGGTGCGCCGTCGCAGACGAACGCGATCCGCTCTCCTCCGGGGGAGAACACCGCGCCGGGATCACCGAACACCGAGGCCACACCGGTGCGAACGAGGTGTACGGCGGAGCCGTCGGTGGCCGAGGCGGTGAACAGGTCGACCGGCGCAGCCGGTGTGGAGATCGACACGGGGCCCGCGAGACGCGTCAGGAGGAGCCGTCCCGTGGGCGACCAGTCGGCGACGGTCACGGGATACGTGGTCGAATCGCCGTCGCCAAGCGCCGGAACCGGGATCGTGACCCAGCGGTCCGAATGGCCGCTCGGGTCGTCGGTCGACAGGACGTGTACGACGGTGGCGGTTCCGGCACCGCCGTCGACGACGACCTCGCGACCCGACGGCGACCACACCGGCCTCTGGAAGGTGTCATCGATCACGGTGCTCCGCAGAGTCGCCCACGAGGAGGTGTCGTAGATCTCGTAGCGGGTCGAACCGCCCTGCGGCGCGACCGCCATCATCCTGGAACCGTCGGCGGAGAAGGACACCGAGCCCACGTCGGACGCCAGGTCCAGGACCGTCGCTCCGGTAGTCGCGTCGACCACGTCGAGCGCCCCCGACAACGTCCACCGGCCGAGTGGATCCAGGGCCGAACCGTTGCCCTGACGGCGCGCGGGCGCGGAGGAGCGGGCGGTCACGGTACCGTCCGCCGCGATCGACCAGCCCTGCGGGCCCGAGACGGGTCCGAAGAGGCCGAATGCGACGATGTCGAGAGCGACACCCTCGGGAAGGGTCGACCCGTCGAGCACCGGCCCGTTCAGCGGAGCGGGGGTCGTGGACGTCGTGGAGGGCGACGACTCGGGTGTGCACGCGGCCACGAACGCGATCATCACCATCGCGCAGCCCGCGAGCTTCGGTCCGATCGTGGTCCGCCGCCGTGTCGTCAAACCCGTCATCGCCGTCCTCCAGGTGCCGCAGTGAGCCCCGGCACGATATTCGTCGTCGGGGGCGATGTCGACATGCCGTATGGCACCAAGTCGCAGGGCGTCGGTACCGCGCCCCGATCGGCCTCCGACGAGCGTCAGTCCGCCGCGAACTCGGGCACCGGACCCTCGTAGGGCGGCTGGTCCGCCTTCAGGAGCACGCAGTCCTCGAGCACGAGCACGTCCATGTCGGTGGTCATGAAGCAGCGGTACGCATCCTCGGGCGACTCGACGATCGGCTCGCCTCGGACGTTGAACGAGGTGTTGACCAGGACCGGGCAGCCGGTCCGGCGGTCGAACGCCGTGAGCAGCCGGTGCAGGGCCCCGAAGCGATCGGCATCGACGGTCTGCACTCTGGCCGAGCCGTCGATGTGGGTGACCGCCCCGATGTCGGAGTCGATGGCGGCGAGCCGTGCCTGCAGGTCGGTGCGGGCGGTCGACGGGTCGTCCCCTACGGCATCGTCGTCCGAGCCGGCAGTGCGGAGGTGCCTCGCCGCGACCGGGGCGACGAACATCATGTACGGGGAGGGTTGATCCAGATCGAACCATTCCGAGGCCTTGTCGGCCAGTACCGCGGGTGCGAACGGGCGGAACGACTCACGCTTCTTGATCGCCAGGTTCACCTTGGCCTGCATCGCCTGATCCCGGGGGTCCGCCAGGATCGAACGGTTGCCCAGCGCGCGGGGGCCGAATTCCATCCGTCCCTGGAAATAGCCGACCACGTTGCCGTCGGCGATCAGCCCGGCGATCCGGTCGGCCAGTTCCTGCTCGTCGGCGAGCCGTTCGTGGGGTCGGCACTGCTCGTCGAGGGACGCGGCGATCGCGTCGGGGTCGTACCGGGTGCCGAGCTGACAGCCGTGCATCCCGTCCGCCGACGCGGACACCGGCATGGTGCGGGGTCGTTCGAGGACCTCGTGGTAGGCCCACAGCGCACATCCGATGGCATTGCCGGCATCGCCTGCGGCGGGTTGGACCCAGACCCGTTGGAAGGGTCCTTCGCGCAGCAGTCGTCCGTTGGCGACGCAGTTGAGCGCGACCCCGCCGCCCAGCACCACGTCGTCGTCGCCGGTGAGTGAATGCGCGAAACGCCATCCGCAGCACGATCTCCTCGGTGACGTCCTGGATGGACGCCGCCAGGTCGAGTTCGCGTTCGGTGAGGGTGACTCCGGTCGACGGGCGGGTCCGCCGAACAACCGCTCGAAACGCCTGTTGGTCATCCGCTTTCCGGCGAGGAAATCGAAGTAGCGGAGGTTCATCACGAACGAGCCGTCGTCCCGCAGTTCGATCAGTTCGTTCAGGATGGTGTCCCGATGGGTCGGTCGGCCGAACGGGGCGAGGCCCATCAGCTTGTACTCACCGGAGTTCACCTTGAACCCGCAGAACGCCGTGAACGCCGAATACAGCAGGCCGATCGAATCGGGAAAGCGCATCTCCCGTAGCAACTCCACCTTGGCGCCCCGCCCGACGCCCACCGAACTGGTCGCCCACTCCCCGACGCCGTCGAAGGTCAGGATCGCGGCCTGCTCGAACGGCGAGGGATAGAACGCCGCGGCGTGGCTCACGTGGTGTTCGGCGAACAGCAGCCGGCCGGGCATCTTGTAGCCGAGGTCGAGGATCGCCCGCTCCACCTCGAACGGCACCCACAGCTTGCGACCCATCCACTCCTGCATCGCCGAGGGGAACGTCGTCACGCCCCGGATGCCGGCCGCCGCATAGCTGCGCATGATCCGGTTGAACGTCGTCAGCGGTTTGTCGTAGTACACGACGGCGTCGAGGCCGTCGGGTTCGACCGACGCGTTCGAGGCAGAAACCGATGGCGTCGACCGGCAGCGCGGGTCGTGCTTTATGCGACTGAACCGCTCCTGTTGGGCAGCGGCGACCACGTCGCCGTCGACCACGAGCGGCAGCGGCGTCGTGGTAGTACGCGCTGATACCCAGGACTCGCATCGTCGCAGGATACCGGCGCGCCGTGGCCCGGGCTCCGGCACGACGGGGTCGAGGACCTCGCCGGGGCTGCCGACGCGGTGACGGTCGCGTCGGACGCAGGTGCGATCGTTGGGTCGGTCGATACGGTGTCGCCGTGATCACCCGGTCCACGACGCTCCGGTCGCTGCCGCCGTTGGTGGGGATCGTGATCGCGGTCGGGCTCGCCGTATCGGGACGACGCTCCCAGGCCGTGCTCGTCGTGGTGCTCGTCGTCGCGCTGGTCGTCGCCGGGCGGCTCGGCGTCGACGTCGTCGGTGTGCTGGCCCGCTCGGTCGGCACCCTTTTCGCGAAGGTCGGCTTCGGCGTGGTGGGCCTGGCAGTGGCGGTTGGCGGCATCGTGTCGGGTGCGGCCCGACGCCCGGCGCTGCCCGGGGTGCCCTCGGGTGACAGTGCCTGGAGGTGGTCGAGCCGCGCGACCCGCGAGGACTCGTCACCCCGACGGCCCTTCGCTCCCGACGACGCCGCCCCCCCCGTCGGGTTGGTCCGCCGCTTCTCCCGTCTGGTCGGCGTGGTGGTGATCCTCGCGACGATCAACCTGCTGGTGGGCCTCGCGTTCGAACGGACGCGCGCGGTGGTACCGGCTCGGTTCGCCGACGTCGTGAACATCACCGGATCGAAGGATCCACCCCGCGATCCCCGTCAGGACCTGCCGGCGATGGCGGACGCTCCGTGGCGCGAGGAACTGTTCCACGAGATGCAGGTCAACCCGGGCCACTACTGGCCGTTCACCACCTACAAGCCCTCGAACTACCGCAGTCGCTACCTCAACATCTCCGGTTGGGCGCGGGCGACCTACGTGCCCAGGCGGCTCGATCGGTCGCGCGCGCCGATCGTGTGGATGTTCGGTGGTTCGACGACGTGGGGCGAGGCGCAGCGCGACGACTTCACGATCGCGTCGGAGTTGTCGAAGCTCGCGGAGCGGGCGGGCACCCCGATCGTGGTCCGCAACTTCGGCCAACGGGGTTGGGTGCTGTTCCAGGAGATGATCCTGTTCGAGCAACTCTCGGCGCACGGCCGAGGGCCTGATCTCGTCGTGTTCTACGACGGTGCGAACGAGATGGCGGCGCAACAGCAGTTCGCGAAGGGTGTTCCGTCGACCGGCCAGGCGGACAACATCGCGAAGGCCGTCGACGGACATGTCAGCGGCGTATCGACCAATGCGGCGGTGAGCGCGTGGCGGAGCTATTCGCGCCACAGTGCGCTGCACATGGTGGCCCGGTGGCTGCGCCGCGTCCTCGACCCGCCGGCGGGTGCGGCGATCGCCCAGCAGATCGAATACCCACCGCCGACCGCGGCCGACGCGGATCGCGCGGCCGATGTGTACCGCCGGGCGCGGATGATGACGACGGCGCTCGCCGTGGAGCGTGGCGCCGTACCGCTGTTCTTCCTTCAGCCGGTGCGCCACAGTGCAGTCGGAAGCCGGATGTACTCCCGGATCGGGCCGCCGTCGATCGACGTGAGCGACGTGCTCGACGGCCATGAAGAGGTGTACCTCGACGGGAACCATCACAACGAGAAAGGCGCCCGGATCGTGGCGGCGAGACTCTGGCACACGCTCGCGCCCCGGGTGTCGGCCGTAAGCGACCGGCTCGCCCGATCGCCCGAACCCGATCGGGCAACCCGACGCTGAGTCGTCGTCGACCGGCACGGTCGGCGGGCCGCCCGTGGTGGCGGACGCGCCGATCGGTACCGTGTTGGCCGTGAGCAACCGATCGGTGCTGCTGCGCTGGATCCCGCTGTCGGTCGGCGTGGCGATCGGTGTCGCGTTCGCGCTCACCGGCCATTGGGTCAAGGCGAGCGCGATCGCGGTGGCGATGGTGCTACTCCTCGTGGCCCGGCTCTTCGGCATCGAGCTCGCTCCGATGATCGGCCGAGCCGCCGCGAGGGCCGTGTCGTCGGTTGCGTTCGGCGTGTTGGGGTTGGGCCTGGCCGTGAGCGGGCTGATCGGTCGGCTCCTCCGCCGAGGCCCGTTCCGCTCCGACGGGACGCGAGCCGTGGGATGGTCTCAGGCGGTGGCCTCGACCGGACCGGAGGCTCGACCGTTCGCCGTCGAGACGATCGGGGTGCCCACGATCGGCTCGGTACGACGATTCTCACGGCTGTTCGGCGCGGTGGGAATCCTCGCGGTGATCAACCTGCTCGTGGGTTTCGGAATCGCGCATCTCTGCACGACGATTCCCTCGGAGGTCGCCGACGTGATCAACATCACCGGCGCACCTCCCAACGCGCCACGGGACCCGCGCCAGGACCTCCCGGCGATGGCCGATGCTCCGTGGCGGGCGGAGCTGTTCCACGAGATGCAGGTGACCCCGGGCCAGTACTGGCCGTTCACCACCTTCAAGCCCCACCCCTATCGCAGCAGGTACCTCAACATCCTGGGTTGGGATCGCCGGACGTACGAACCGGCCAGGCTCGACCGCGCCCGCACCCCCATCGTGTGGATGTTCGGTGGTTCGACCACCTGGGGGGAGGCGCAGCGCGACGACTACACGATCGCGTCGGAGCTCTCCAAGGTGGCCGAACGAGCGGGGACGCCCATGGTCATCCGCAACTTCGGTCAGCGGGGATGGTCCCACTTCCAGGAGTTGATCCTCTTCGAGCAGCTCACCGCACACGGCCAACGGCCCGATATCGCCGTGTTCTACGACGGGGCGAACGAGATCCGTGCCCAGCAGTCCCTTGCCAAGGGTGTCCCGTCGACGGTGCAGGCCGACCAGATCGCACTGGCCATCGACGGGAAGGTCACCGGCGTCCCCGACGTCAAACCTCCCAACGCGGCGGTCGCCGCATGGCGGAGATACAGCCGCTACAGCGCACTGCACATGGTGGCCCGCTGGTTGCGACGGGTGTTCGTGCCCGATGCCGGTGCCGCCCCCGCAACGCGCTCGCAACAGGTCGTTTACCCCCAACCCACCGACGAGGACGTCGACCGTGCGGCCGACGTCTACAAACGGGGGCGTTCCATGACCGCCGCGCTCGCGAAGGCACGTGGGATCAGGGCGATGTTCTACCTCCAACCCAAGCACCTCAGTCCGCCCGATCGACGCCTCGTCAGCGAGATCGGCCCTCCCAGCATCGACATCAGCGACACGCTCGAGGATCACGATGACGTCTTCATCGACGGGACGCATCACAACGAGAAGGGTGCCCGGATCGTCGCTCAGCGCCTGTGGGACACGCTCGGTCCCGCGGTGGCGAGGGTGAGCAACCGGTTGCATCGTGCCCCCGACCCGTCGCGGAACCGCCGGAGCGACGACTCGGGGCCGTCGGTCACCACGGCCCCTACTTCTACGACCACCACCTCGACCACCACGACCACGGTCGCGACCACGACGGTCGCTCCGCCGGTGTCGTCGACGATCGGTCCCGCGGCGTTGGCGTCCCTGGTGACACGGCTCGGGTCCGACCCGTGCGTGGCGTCGCCCGTACGCGACGTCGCCGGGGTCACCCGGGCGTCCAACGACGCGGACGCCGCGATCCTGGGATCCACGATGCAGCGACTGGTGGGGCTCCTCGCGCAAGTCGATGCCGCGTCCGGCGACGCGGGCGGTGCTCGACGACTCCGGGAGGCCGCCGAGCAGCTCGGGCCGTGGTTGGAGGGCATCTATCGTGCACGTGGCTCGGTGGATCCGGGCGATATCGCTCTGCAGGATCGGGAGTTCGTCGACGCGGTCGACCGAGCGTTCCGGGAGTTGGATCGACGCTGCACCGACCGGCGTTGATCGATCGGTGATCATGGAGGTACGTCGGTACACTGCGTGGGATGCACCCCGGGCTGCGAGCAAAACACGCGATCCGGCTGGTGGGTGACCTGTGGGCGTACTCGAGGGTCAACGGCGCGCCCTGGATGTTGCCGTTGGTGATCGCGATGCTGTTCGTCGGCCTTCTGGTGACGACGACCCATCTCGCGGTGCCCGCCGCCGTGTACACCCTCATCTGAGTCCGGAGTCGCCCACGACCTGCAGGAACCCCCGTTGATGGCCGATCGGGGACGGGTCCCATGGTGGGTGGTCCTCGTCGGCGGCCTGCTCGCTTCCAGGATGTTCGCGTACGGCGCGGCCCTGGGAGGGTCCGCCGTCGTGGTCCTCGTCGGTGTCGTGGTCGGCTTCGCTCAGCGCGGTGTCGACATCGGCCGTCTCCTCGGGGCACATGTGGCCCGCCTCGTCTCCGCGGTCGGTTTCGGGCTGATGGCGTTGCTGGTCGCGGTCGCCGGCCTACCGCGGCGGGCGACCGGTCGCGATCCGCTCACCTCGGCGAGGGCCGTCCCGGGTGGACCGCGACGCTTGATGGCCCCGCCGTTCCGGAGCGCTCGTTCGCCTGGGAGGACTCGGGTTGGCGTCGCGGCGTTCAGAGCGCGGTACCGCGAGCGACGAGGCGAGGCCTCCTCGCCGGTTCGATCCGGACGCTCGGTATCGTCACGGCGCTTGCGGTCCTCAATCTGCTCGTGGGTCTGGGGGTCGAGCGGGTCTGGCCGGCGAAGCCGGTCGTGGTGCGCGATGCGGTGAATCTCACGGGCAGTACCAAGACGGTGCACGATCCTCGGCAGGATCTTCCGGCGATGGCGAACGCGCCGTGGCGTGCCGAGTTGTTCCGGGAGATGCAGTTGACTCCGGGCGGCTATTGGCCGTTCACGGAGTATCGGCCTGCCGCGTTTCACGGGAAGTGGGTGAACCTGACGGGTTGGGAGCGGCGGACGTATCGGCCGGCGGGGCTCGACGTGTCGAGGGCGCCGGTCGTGTGGATGTTCGGTGGTTCGACGACGTGGGGTGAGGCGCAGCGTGACGGGTACACGATTGCGTCGTATCTCGGGCGTCTCGCGGAGAAGGCGGGGACGCCGATCGTCGTCCGGAACTTCGGTCAGCGCGGGTGGACCCATTTCCAGGAGATGATCCTGTTCGAGCAGCTCTCCGCGGTGGAGCGGCCGGATCTTGCGGTGTTCTACGACGGTGCGAACGAGATCAACGCGCAGACCCTGTTCGCGAAGGGGGTGCCGACCCACACGCTGGCCAACGCGTACGCGGAGGCGCTGTTCCATTCGGTTCCGAAGGCCGACACGGTGGTCCCGGAGAACGAGGCGGCCCGTGCATGGCGCGTCTATGTGAGTCACAGCGCGTTGAACAAGCTCGCCGCGTGGGTGAAGGGCGTGTTCGCCCCCGATGCCGGCGCGTCGGCGAACCAGGGCATCTACGAGACCACCGAAGAGGACGGCGTGCATGCGGCCGACGTGTATCGCCGAGGACGTGCGATCACCGAGTCGATCGCACGTCGCCGCGGCATCGAACCCGTCTTCTATTGGCAACCGATTCTGAGAAACGACGTGTACCGCCGCACGGCACGGTTGATCGATCGCCCCACCATCGACATCAGCGACGCGTTGTTCGACCACCTGGACGTGTTCGTCGACGGAGGACACCACAACGAGAAGGGTGCGCGGATCGTCGCCTCACGGATCTGGCGGACGCTCGGCCCGAAGGTCGCCCGCTTCGCGGAGCGGCTCGGGGTCCACCCGCGACGGTCGTCGACGACCACGACCACCACGACCACGACCACGACCACCACGACGACCACGGTCGCCACGACCACGACGCCAGGTGACCTGTTGAGGCGGCTGGAGTCGGCCGTCGCCGGTCTCGACGCGGACGCGTGCCTGGTGCGGAAGATACGGGAATGGGGATCCACCCTGCGCGTCGGCACCGTCTCCGAGGCCGACCGTCTCGGGCGGATGGAGGAGTCGCTCGTGGTGCAACTCGGCCACACGGTGGGACGCGAGGGCGACACTGCGAGCGCTGAGATCCTCCGGTCGATCCAGCACGACGTTGCGACGGGGATCCGGGACGTGTTCTCCGAGCGGGGATCGGTTGGTCCGGGTGACCTGCCGGTGGTGTCGAGGCCCGATGTCGCCGCGGCGATCAAGGCCGGTATGGACGCCATGGATCGGCGATGCACAGCCGGAGCCGGTGGCTGATGACGCGTGCGCGGTGGGTTCCGTGGCCGACGATCCTGGTCGGCGGGGCTGTCGCCGCCGTGCTGTTCGCACACGGTGGAGTGGTTCGCGGGTCGGTGGTCCTCGGCGCGGTGGGCGTGGCGGTCGCCCTCGCGTCGATCGGAGTCGACGTCGTCGGAGCGCTCGGTCGCCTGTCGGGCGAGGTGGTGTCGTGGCTGGGATTCGGCCTCGTCGGGGCGGTTGTGGCGGTGTGGGGCATTCCGCGTCGTCTGGTGCGTCGGGATCCGGTCACGACGCGACGGGCCCGTGGCGGCTGGGCGACGGCGCGACGGGCCGATCCCCGCTCGGACCGAGCCTTCGTGACGGAGGGGCCCGAGCACCAACACCCGGATCGAAACGAGCGGAGGCTCCGGCCGCCGCGGGCGGTGGTTCGCCTCACCCGGCTCGTCGGCGTCGTTTCGGTTTTGCTGGTCCTCGATCTGCTCGTGGGTCTGGGGGTCGAGCGGGTCTGGCCGGCGAAGCCGGTCGTGGTGCGCGATGCGGTGAATCTCACGGGCAGTACCAAGACGGTGCACGATCCTCGGCAGGATCTTCCGGCGATGGCGAACGCGCCGTGGCGTGCCGAGTTGTTCCGGGAGATGCAGTTGACTCCGGGCGGCTATTGGCCGTTCACGGAGTATCGGCCTGCGTTTCACGGGAAGTGGGTGAACCTGACGGGTTGGGAGCGGCGGACGTATCGGCCGGCGGGGCTCGACGTGTCGAGGGCGCCGGTCGTGTGGATGTTCGGTGGTTCGACGACGTGGGGTGAGGCGCAGCGTGACGGGTACACGATTGCGTCGTATCTCGGGCGTCTCGCGGAGAAGGCGGGGACGCCGATCGTCGTCCGGAACTTCGGTCAGCGCGGTGGACCCATTTCCAGGAGATGATCCTGTTCGAGCAGCTCTCCGCGGTGGAGCGGCCGGATCTTGCGGTGTTCTACGACGGTGCGAACGAGATCAACGCGCAGACCCTGTTCGCGAAGGGGGTGCCGACCCACACGCTGGCCAACGCGTACGCGGAGGCGCTGTTCCATTCGGTTCCGAAGGCCGACACGGTGGTCCCGGAGAACGAGGCGGCCCGTGCATGGCGCGCCTATGTGAGTCACAGCGTTGAACAAGCTCGCCGCGTGGGTGAAGGGCGTGTTCGCCCCCGATGCCGGCGCGCCGGCGAACCAGGGCATCTACGAGACCACCGAAGAGGACGGCGTGCATGCGGCCGACGTGTATCGCCGAGGACGTGCGATCACCGAGTCGATCGCACGTCGCCGCGGCATCGAACCCGTCTTCTATTGGCAACCGCTGTTGGTGGGCGGGGCGCTCTATCGACGGACCGCCCGCATGGTCGGACCCCCGACCATCGACATCAGCGGCGCGTTGGCGCGACACGGGGAGGTGTACCTCGACGGGGGACATACGAACGAGGCGGGTGCCCGAATCGTGGCGGAGCGAATCTGGCAGACCCTCGGACCGAAGGTCGCACGCCGGTCGACGCACTTCCGCACCCGACCTCGGGCCGAGCCCACGACCACGGTCACGACGCCCACCACCACGACAACACCGGGTGAGTTGCTGGGGCGGACGGAGCTCGCCGTCGCCGGCCTGTCGTCGGACCCGTGTTTGCTGGACGACGTGGTGACCAGGTTCCCCTTGCTCGCCGCGGCCACACCGTCGGAGCTGGACCGCCTCGTCGGAGTGGGTGAGTCGTGGTTCTCGTGGTTGGCCGGTTCGGCGAGATCGGACGGACGGCCGGCGGACGCCGACACGCTCGACGCGGCCCGGCCCGATCTCGCGGCCGAACTCCGAGCGGGCTTCGCGAGGCACGGATCGGTTCGGATATCGCAGATGCCCACGCTCGCACGATCCGACGTCAGGGCGGCGATCGCCGGTCGGATCGTCGCGGTGTACTCGGGTTGTCCGGCCATCACCGGTGATGACGACTCCGGTTAGGTCACCGCGTGCGACTCCGGCGGTAGCGTCGCCACCGTGATCGTCGACTGCGCTGTCTACGAGAGGGGTCGGCGGACGATGCCACGGTGCACCCTCGGGGAGGTCGCCGCCGCGTTGTCCGCATCCGACGATGCGGCGTCCTTCGTGTGGATCGGCCTGATGGAACCATCCGCCGAGGAGATCGACGAGGTCGCCGGCCTCTTCGGGCTCCATCCGCTTGCCGTCGAGGATGCGGTCCGTGCCCACCAGCGGCCCAAGGCCGAGCACTTCGGCGACTCCGTCTTCGTCGTCCTCAAGACGGTGCGGTTCGTCGACAGCATCGAAGTGGTCGAGATCGGTGAGGTGATGATCTTCGCCGGCGAGCGCTTCGTGATCACGGTGCGCCACGGTGAGGCGGGGAGGGCCAGCGGCGCGCGGGCGCGGCTCGAGGCCGACCCGGATCGCCTCGCCGGAGGGGTCGGCGTGGTGGTCCACGAGATCTCCGACCAGGTGGTCGACGAGTTCCTGGAGGTGCTGTCCCAGGTCGAGGGCGAGGTCGACCAGGCTCTCGCCGCGGTGTTCCGCGGCCCGAGTGCATCACACGCCCAACGGATCTTCACTCTCAAGCGCGAGATCCTCGAGTTCCGACTGGCGGCGGTGCCGCTCTTCGACCCGTTGCAGACGCTGATGAGCACGCCGATCCCAGGGTTCGACCCCGGCCTCCAGCCCTACTTCCGTGACGTCGTGGATCATCTGCATCGTTGCAGCAACCGGCTCGACGCCCTCGACCAACTCCTGTCGGGCGCGCTCGACGCGAACCTCGCACAGGTGGCGATGCGTCAGAACGAGGACATGCGGAAGATGTCGGCATGGGTGGCGATCATCTCGGTACCGACCGCCGTCGCCGGGCTCTACGGCATGAACTTCGAGCACATGCCCGAGCTCCGTTGGCGGTGGGGCTATCCCCTCATCGTGGGGGTGATCGCGGCCGTGTGCTTCCTCCTCTACCGCAACTTCAAACAGCGTGGGTGGTTGTGAGCGGGCCACCGTGCCGGTTCCTCCTGTGCCGATGGTGACCACTCCCCGGGCACTCCGTCCGATGAACGCCGTGGCGGGCCCGGTGGGTCGCCGTCGCGGGGAATGGGCCTACGAGGTGAAGTGGGACGGGATGCGTGCGCTCGCGCACATAGCGGGAGGAACGGTCCGCCTCGTCGCCCGCAGCGGCAACGACGTGACCGTGGGGTATCCCGAACTGTCCGAACTGGGTGTGGTGCGCCTCGTCGCCGATCCGGAGGGCCCGGCGGACGCCCCGCTCGCCGAACCCGCGTCCCCGCTGGTCCTCGACGGGGAGATCGTGCGCTTCGACGAAGCGGGCCGGCCCGACTTCGCGGCGCTCCAGGAGCGGATGGGGGTGGTCGATCCCATGGAGGCCGCGGCACTTGCGGTCGTGGCCCCGGTCGTTTTCGTCGTATTCGACGTCCTCTGGACCCCCGTCGGTTCGGTGCTCGACCTTCCCTACGACCGTCGTCGCGCGCTGCTCGGCGCGCTCGACGGTATCGGAGGGCGGGTGTTGATCCCGCCGGTCTCCTACGACGAGACGGCGATGGTGGAGGTCTGCCGGGAGCGCGGCCTCGAAGGCGTGGTCGCGAAGCGTCGCGACAGCACGTACCGGCCGGGGGCGCGGTCCGAGCACTGGCGAAAGACGAAGTTCACCGACGAGGTGGACGCCGCCGTCGTCGGATGGACCGAGGGGTCGGGTGCACGGGAGGGGTCGATCGGAGCGCTGTTGTTGGCCCTACCCGATCGCGGCGCCGCTCCCGGGTGGCGTTTCTGCGGCAAGGTGGGCACCGGCATGGGTGCGAGGGAACTCCTCGTACTGGGAGCCGCCCTGGCCGATGCGGTACCCGCGTCGCCGCTGGCCCCGCTCGATTCGCAACGGACGGGGGTGCACTGGGTGGAGCCGGCGTTCGTCGTCGCGGTCCGCTTCGCCGAGTGGAGTCCGTCTGGCCGTCTTCGCCATCCCGTGTACCTGGGGTTGCGTCCCCACGTGGCGCTCCGGTCGCTGGTGTCGCACCCGCATTCCCCTGCTTGAGGGATCAGGCCGACTCGGCCGCGGGCACCGGACCGGTCACGGCCGCTTCGGCGCGCTTGCGCTTGGCCGACTCGACGCTCGCCTCGAGCGCAGCCATGAGATCGGCGACGTTGTTCGACACCTCGGGCGGCGCCTCGATCGCGATGATCCCTCCGCGTGCCTTCTCCTCGATCAGCCGCCGGAGTTCGGCGGTGTAGGTGTCGTGGTAGCGCAACGGATCCCACGCGACGGTCAGCGAGTCGATGATGCTCGTCGCCATCTCCAGCTCGCGTTCGGCCGGCGCGCCCTCGCCGCTCGGAGCGTCGACCAATTCGTCGACGTCGACCAGTTCGTCGGCGAAGCGCATGGTGGAAAGGGCGAGTCGGCCTTCGAACGGGCGGATCGCCGCGAGGTACTCCTTGTTGCGCATGACCACCGTGCCGATCCCGACCTTGCCTTCGGCGAGCATCGCCGCGGCGAGCAGGCGGTACGGTCTGCCCGCGGCCTCGGTGGCGGGGGCCAGCCAATAGGTGCGGTTGTAGAAGATGGGATCGATCTCGTCGAGTTCGACGAAGTCGACCACCTCGATCCTTCGGGTCATGGAGGGGCGCAGGTCGTTGATCTCGTCGCGCTCGAAGGTGACGTAGTTGCCCTTGGTGAGCTCGTAGGCGAGTCGGATGTCGTCCTTGTCGACCTCCTCACCGGTCGTGTCGGACACCTTGCGGTATCGGATCCGGGAGCCTTGCGCATCGACCTGGTGGAAGTGGACTTCGTGGTCGCTCACCGCGCTGTGCGCGCGCACGTCGATGCTGACGAGGCCGAAGGCGATCGAACCGGACCACACCGCGCGGGGCATGTGGGAAGGCTACCGGGGCCCTGGCCCGGAGGGCCGCCGGACTCAGAGTGTGGGCAGCTCCTGGGCGGCGTCGGGTTCGAGAAGGTGCGCGAAGAGATCTCCGACCTCGTGGAGGCGCTCGACCACGTCGCCGAGACGCCAGCGATCGGGTGTGAGCGCCTCGTCGTCGAGCTCGTCCCAGGTGATCGGTACCGACGCGGGGGCGCCGGGCGCGGCTCGCAGGGAGTACGGGGACACCAGCGTCTTGTTCTGCGCGTTCTGGGTGAAGTCGAGACGGGCCCGACCACCACGGTCCGCCGTGTTCCACGACCACGACACCAGGTCGGGTACCACTGCTCCCACCGCTCGAGACAGCGTCTCGACCCATGACCTCGTCTCGTCGAACGTGTAGCCCCGACGAACCGGAATCCAGATCTGGATACCGCGCCGACCCGTCACCTTCGGTTGTGCCCGAATCCCGAGGTGATCGAGTGCACTCCGGTGCAGGCGCGCGAGGACGAGCAGTTCGTCGAAGGTCGTCGAGGCGCCGGGGTCGAGGTCGATCAGCGCCCACGACGGCTCCTCGGGCGCGGTGCAGGTGGAGGTCCACGCGTGAAACTCGACGACGCCGTAGTTGGCGAGCCAGACGAGGGCCGCGGGATGCTCCACCACGAAGTACCAGCGCGTACGGCCCGGTGCGGCGTGCTCGAACCGCCAGCGGTCGATCCAGTCCGGGGCATGGTCGGGCACCGCCTTGTGCCAGAAGCCCGGGCGATCGACCCCGTCGGGGAACCGGTTCATGTTGAGCGGGCGGCCGCGGAGGTATCCCAGCATGGTCGGGGCGACGGTGGCGTAGTACCGGATCATGTCCCGCTTGGTGAGGCCCGCTCCGGCCGGGCCGACCTGCATCCTGCCCCAACCCCCGGCGGGGGCCGGGAACAGCACCTTGTCGAGATTGGTGAGCCTGACGGACCGGCCGGCCACCTCCCAGACTCCGTCGCCGTCGATGGCGTCGAGCGCAGCGAGCTCGTCGGCGCCCGGTGTCTGGGGTTCGTCGGGGCCCACGTCGTGTCGGGTCCGCTCGGTGCTCAGCCGTCGAGCCAGACGGTGCTCTGGTGGCCGACGAGGTCCACGATGTCGCCCATCACGAGGTTGACGTCCAACAGGTGCAGGCCCCACTGGGGTCCGAGGTCGCCGACGATGTCGTCCGCTCGGGGGCCGGGAGTGCCGTGCGCCGACACCGCGAGGTAGTCGAAGCCGTCGTGGCGGGTGCATCTCGCGGTGACGAGACCGGGTACCTCGACGAACGGGGTGGTGACGACCCCGACGGCGGGGTCGATCCATGCGTTGTCGACGGTCGGCGCCTCCGTCGTGGGTGGGGTGTCGGCACGTCCGCTGCCGGTCGCCGCTCCCATCAGGATCGACTGCGAACGGACGGCGGGAAACACCGAGTGGGGGGTGGAGTCCGGTCCGGTGACCCCGTCGCCGTCGGGCGCGGCGGGGTTCACACAGACGGCCACTCCCGCGGTGCCGTCGCGAGGGATGCCGAAGAGCGCGTTCGGAGGTGGAGGGGAGTCCGCTCGGAACGAGGACCAGCTGAGGACACATCCGGCCTCCTCGACACGGGTGCACGCCGCGATGTGCTGGAAGGCCGCCCCGACGGTCCGCCCGTCGGGAACCGCCACACCCCAACCGGCGAGGTACGCGCTGACGAGTTGTGCCCGGACGTCGGGGTGCGGGTCGATCTCCTCGCGCAGGAGCCGGCTGAGGATCGCAGAACCCTGCGAATGGCCGATCAGCACGACGCCGCGGCCGTCGTTGTCGGTGGCCATGTAGCTCCGCCACGCGTCGAGCACGTCGTCGTAGGGTTCGGAGCCGTCGTCGGGTGTGGTGGTCGAGGGGCCCGCCGAGCTCGAATCGGGGAGGCCGGCCAACGCCTGGGTGAGGCCTGCCAGCGTCGTCTGGCGGTAGACGGGGGCGAAGATCCGGCATCGACCCCGCAGCCGAGCCACCTGGTTGAGGGCGGCGAGGCCCTCCTCGCCGTCGGAGGCGTGCCAGTCGCTGCGGGGTCCCGGATCCTTCGAGATGGTGGGGTAGACGTAGAAGCAGTCCACCGGTGGGTTCGCCACGTCGCGGAATCGATGCACCGTCATCGTGCCGTCCGCGTCGATCCGGGTCGTGTCAAGGTCCGAGGCACAGATGTCCCGGCGACCCGGCCGGCACAGCCAGTGCGAGTCCTCCGAATAGTTCACCGTCCGGTAGTCCCGGTACCGGGCGAGTGGGCGTCCGCCGGTCGCGGACGTCGTCGAGGAGCGTTCCCGTGGCGCCGTCGATCGTGGACCGGTGGCGCTTCCCGACTTGGCCGGAGAGCACCCCACGGCGATCAGCACGGCCACCGTGATCGCCAGGCCGAGGCGCGGCACCGGCTGCGTCCGAGGGTCAGGTCCCATGCCGCTCACCGTAGGCGCGGTCGGGGGCGGCGAGTCTCGGGGTTCGATGAGGGTCGGCGGCTCGGACCCGCTCGGCCAGGTCGTCGAGGATGCCGCGGGGGCCGATGCGGACGTACCACTCGAACCCGTACACCTCTTCGAACGCCGTGACGCCCATCGAGGGGTCGTCGCCCACCTGGCTGTGGTGCGCGGCGATCGCCGAGCGCTTGGTATCGATCACCGCCCGGACGTCGAGCTCGGTCGTGACCTCGACGGTCGGCGTTCCGACACGTCGGATCGTCGGTATCGCGTCGTCGGCTCGTGCGACGACATGGGTCTCGACGAAGTGGAGGTATTCGCGGTCGACCGTCGCGAGATAGGTCGTCGGAACCGACGCGAGCGCGGCCGCGGCCATCGTGGCCAGGTGGACGTGGATGTGGTCCGGGTGGCCGTACACGCCGTGCTCGTCGTAGGTGACCAGCGCACACGCACCCACCCGTCGGGCGATCGCCGCGATCTCCGCGGCGACGGTGGCGGGTGACACGTCGACGAACGCGCCCGCTCCGCGGCTGGCCGAGTCCGCTCCGAGCCCGGAGTCGACATGGTCGAGGAAAACCACTTCGTGCACGCCGAGGATGGCTCCCGCCCGTTCGGCCTCGATTCGACGGTGCGACCGGAGAGCGACGGGATCGCAGAGTCCCCCGTCGGTGCCGCGCCCGTCACCGCCCGACGGTGGACGGCCCAACTCGCCGCTCGTGGTGAACACCACCACGGCGCGGTCACCCGCCCGGGAGAGCATGGCGATCGTTCCACCGGTGAAGATCGCCTCGTCGTCGGGGTGGGCGTGGACGAAGACCACCGTCCTCGCCGGCGTCGGTCGTGTCGGCATCGGATCCATCGTGGCCGATCCGGCGCCACGCCGTGAACCGACTCACGCCGATACCGAGGGCACGGCCGCGGTGGTCGGTCTATAGGGTCCGATGAAGTGGAGAGTTCGGAACCCGTGGACGACTCGGAGGGCTCCACGGCGACGGGTCGCGTCGGTACGTTCGCGTCCCTGTCGGTACGGAACTTCCGGCTGTTCTTCGTGGGCCAGGGCGTGTCCCAGGTCGGCAACTGGATGACGTTGGCCGCCCAGACGCTGCTCGTGCTCAAGATCACGGGTTCGGGCAAGCAGGTCGGGGCCCTGGTCGCGTGCCAGTTCGCTCCGGTGCTGCTCCTCGGGCCGTGGGCGGGGCTGGTGGCGGACCGTGCCGACAAGCGCCGGCTGCTCATCACGGTCCAGGCGTGTGCGATGGTGCAGTCCTTCGCGTTGGCAACACTCGCGTTCATGGACCGGCCACCGGTGTTGGCGCTGTACGGGGTGGCGCTGGCCGGCGGACTCACCACGGCGTTCGACAATCCCACACGGCGGGCTTTCGTGGTCGAGATGGTGGACGGCGAGCTCGTCGGCAACGCCGTCTCGTTGAACAGCGCCATGATGACCGGCGCCAGGGTGATCGGCGCGGCGCTCGCGGGTGTGGTGATCGACTCGCTGGGCTACGGATGGTGCTTCGTGATCGACGGGGTCAGCTACGTCGCGGTCATCGCGGGATACCTGCGCATCGATCCATCCGCCCTCCGCCCGTCCAAGGTCCCCGAACGCGGACGCGGCCAGATCCGGGCCGGGTTCGCCTACATCGCGTCCCGAGCCACACCTCCGCGTACCGCTCGTGATGATGGCGTTCGTCGGCACCCTCGCCTTCAATTTCGGCGTGGTGCTCCCGCTCCTGGTCGAGCGGACCCTCCACGGCGACGAGCTCGCCTACTCGATGGTGTACGCGGCGATGAGCATCGGTTCCCTCGTCGGGGCGCTGTTCGTGGCCCGTCGACCGGTGGGTGATCTCGGATGGCTGACGAGTACCGCACTCATGTTCGCCGTGGCGATCGCCGTGTTCTCGACCGCCCCCAGCCTCGCGGTCGCGTACCCGCTCGCCGTGCTCGTAGGGATCACGTCCATCGTCTTCATGACGGCCACCACCTCCATCGTGCAACTCCACGCGAGCCCCGAGATGCGGGGGCGGGTGTTGGCGGTCCATGCGATGGTGTTCCTCGGGAGCACACCGATCGGAGGCCCGATTCTCGGTGCGATCTGCGACCGTTGGGGACCGAGGACGGGGCTGGTGGTCGGTGCCGCAGCGACGTTGGCCGCCGCCGGCTACGGCGCGATCCGCGTTCGCCACCGCCGAGCCGCCATCCGGTGCCGGCACGATGACGCTAGCTCGGGCCTCCACGAGCCCGGAGGCTCAGGACTCGGTCGAGGGTGAGGACGGCTCGAATTCGAGCGCGAGGGAGTTCATGCAGAAGCGTTCGCCGGTGGGGCGGGGGCCGTCGTCGAAGACGTGACCCAGGTGCGAGCCGCACGCGGCGCATTGCGCCTCCACCCGGATCATTCCATGGCTCCGGTCCTCGACACGCCGGATCGCCTCCGGCCGAGCCGTCTCGAAGAACGACGGCCAACCCGAGCCCGACTCGAACTTCGCGCCGCGCCGAAAAGGACCGCCCCACACCCGGCACATCGGAACGAGCCGTCGCGATGTTCGTGCAGCAGCGCCCCGCTCCCCGGAGGTTCGGTGGCCGCCTCTCGCAACACGGCATAGCGGTCCGCGTCGAGCCGTGCCCGCCACTCGTCGTCGGAACGTCGCAGGGGGTTGTCGGTCACCCGCCGATTCTTACCGCTGTCGGCCGTGGCTGTCCGGTCGCCGTGGAGTCTCAGGCCTTGACCCCGTCGAACACCCAGTGCCACGACTCCCGGGGTGTGTCGGCGACGAAGCCGAACCGCGCGCCGTTCGCTCGCATCCACGACAACGCCTTGCCGTCGAGGTCGAGGTCCAACGCGAGCCCCCACCCGTGTTTGGAGGTGCCGGGCTTCGCCGCAAGGCCGCCCTGGCTGTAGAGGCCCTTGCGACGTGCGACGTCGACCTGGGCGTCGTAGCTGCGATACGAGTCGGTGACTCCGATGGTGACCCCGTCGGCGGAAGCCGCCGTGCGCATCTGCTTGAAGGCGGAGGCGGCGGGGGCGCGGAGCCGGTGGGAGCCGACGCCGATCGAGGTGAGCGCGTCGTCGGGTAGCCGTCCGTTGGAGTACGTCTGCGCCGCCTGGATCGCCTTGACCTCCTCGGTCGTCGCGATCGGGCCGGCGTCGGTCGCTGCGGCGGTGCCCGCCGCCGGGGTGGATGCGTTGGCGCTGCGAATCGAGAGCGCCCCAAGGGTGGAGCCGCTGAGTCCGAGCCCGCTCGAGGTGCCTCCGAGGATCCCACCGCTGCCGGTGAGCAGCCCGCCGGCGAGATCCATGGCCCCGGCGAACGCCTGCGCGGTCGAGGTCGAGTCCACGGCGGCGGTCGCGGACCCCACGCCCGGTTCGCCGACGGTCGAGGATGCGCTCGTGGACCGGAAGTCTGCGGAGGCCTCCGGGTCGAAGCGCGCGAGGATCGACTGGATCCGCGTCTCGATCACGGGAGGGATCTGCACCCATGCCCATCGGCCGAATCGGTCGCGCCGTAAACCGGAGGGGCGGCCTTGAGGAAATCGGGCCGAACGGACCAGTCGCGCCGCGTCCGGGGGGGACCGGTGCGGGGTCAGGGTTGGAGGGCCGGTGGGTTCTTTGAGACGTTCCAGAACCGCCGTCCACCGTCGCTCAACCCGTTGCCGTCACCGGCAGCGGACCACGGCGCACGGTGACGGTCGGCCATCAACGAGTAGGTGAGCGAGTTGTTGCTGTCGCCGGTCGCGTGCCACCACAGCAAACCCACCTCGTAGCGTGGCGCGAGGTCCATCACCGCACGGGCGCCGATCCGGTTCCAGATCGGTGGGCCGGCGCTCCCCTCCCCGAGGGTCAGCGGATCGCCGAACTCGCCGATCACGAGGGGTATGTCGTGGTCGTAGGCGTAGCGCAGCACGGCCTCGTGGTCGGCTCTGCTCGCGGCTTCGTTCGCGTTGTCCTCGTACCGGCCGAAGGCTCCACCCACCCCGACCGCGCCGTAGGCGTGCCAGGAGTACAACACGTTGTGCCGGCCCGCACCCAGCCTGGTGACGGAATCGGCCCCGGTGAGAGCCTCCACCCCCTGTCCGTAGCGGGGGAGGTCCGCGACGAACACGTTGTCCGGTGCGATGGCCCGGATCCGGGTCAGGGCGCCCCGTTGGAGTGCGAGCCATGCGTCGTTCGCGGCGGCACCACCGTGGGAGACGGGTTCGTTGAAGGGGTTGAACCACACGTAGGGGTTGTTCCTCCACCGTGTCGCGAGGCGGTCCCAGAAGCCGAGCACCCGTTGGGTCGACGAATCGTCGAGGCGGGGGTTGCGGCCGGTGAGGTCGTGGCATTCGACCATGACGACGATCCGCCGGGCGGTGTACTCGTCGATGAGGTCGTCGATCCCGGCGTCGAGGTCGGCCGTGCTCGGATCCCCCGGTGGCAGGCAGACCAGGTTGGCACGCACCGTGTTCCATCCCCAAGCGGCCACATCGGCCGAACGGCCGGTGGCGGTGCCGTTCCAGTTGAAGGTGTATCCGTGCTCGTAGCGGCCCTGGCGGACCGCCACGTTGGCGCCGATCGGGTAGAAGCGTCGGCCGTCGGGGTCGTAGATCCTGCGCCCGACGATCTCGAATCGGCCTGTTGGCAACCCGTCGGCAGCGCCTCGGGAGCGGTTGGACGGCGATCCCGCTCCGGCGGCGCATCCCCCGACCACGATCGCCACCGCCGCCACGACGGCGGCCCACACGCGCGGTTCCCGCGAACTCCCCATGTCATCCCTTCGGCTCCTCCTTCGGGAGACATGAACCTTCGGGGGTGGTCGGAGGCGATGATGCCGATCTCAGCGCCGCTCGTGGGAGGAGCGCACGAGCCACGGTTCGATCGCGGTCAGTACCCGTCCCGCCCCCCGCAGCGTCCTCGCCCGGGCGTCGGTGCCGTCGGGTTCGACGAGGTTGGCCATGACCGCCAGGGTGAGATCGGCGATCGCGGCGGTGCTGACCGATGCCCGAAGGCCCGCGCGGAGGATCCAGGGATGGCCGATCAGGGCGGAGAAGCGTCGGCCGGTCCGGAGGAACGCGTCGTAGGAGCGGCCCACCGCCTCGTCGTAGCGTTGCGGGGCGGTGGAGGGCGACGACGCGAGGGTGCCGGCGAGGATCCCCGACTCCAAGGCGTAGTCGATGCCCTCTCCGTTCATCGGATTGATCAGGCCTGCCGCATCGCCGACCGCCACCCAGCCGGGTCCGTGGCGGCGAAGCGTCCGAAACGGGAGGCGCCAGGCACGCGGCGGTTCCAGGTCGGGGCCGAGCCCCCATTCGTCGGTGGCGGTTCGCCGATACGCCCTCAGGAGGTTGGCCAGGTTGAGGCGCTTGAAACCCCGCATCGTCGACAACGCTCCGACACCGATGTTGACGGTGCCGTCGCCGGCGGGAAACAACCATCCGTATCCCGGTACCGGGGTACCGGCCTCGTCGGTCAGGGTGAGGCACGCCTCGAGGAGCCGGTCGGCATGGCGTGGAGTGGTCGCGTAGGTTCGCATCGCCAGGCCGAAGGGCTCGTCGGGGTCGCGTTCGGCGCCGAGAGCCCGGTTGATCGAGCCCGGGGCCCCGGCTGCGACCACGACCAGCGGTGCCGTCGCCCGGTGCGATCCGTCGACCACACCCACGACACGGCGGTCCTCGAACAGCACCTCCACCGGTGTCTCCCAACGGATCACCGCCCCGGCCTCTTCGGCGTGGTCGGCCAGCACGGCGTCCAGGCTTCGCCGGGGCCAGACGGCGCCGAATCGGCCGAACGGCCCCCCGTCGGGCCATGGCATCTCGCGTCGGACACGGCCCGCGATCATCCGCAGGCCGTCGATACGGTGCGCCGCGGACCAGTCCACGCCGAGGTGGTCGAGCGCGGTGGTCGCTCTGGGGGTCAACCCGTCACCGCAAACCTTGTCGCGGCCGCGCCGGTGACGTTCGAAGACGACGACCTTCATGCCGGCCCGCGCGGCCTCGATCGCCGCCGCGCAACCGCCGGGTCCCGCACCGACGACGATGAGATCCCACCGCTCCGCGGCGGCCGTTCCGGTCGGCGATGCGCCTCGACGGGTGGCGATCCCGCCGACCTTCGTGTCCTCCGGGGTCCTCATCGACCCCGAGGTCTACTCGGCGCCGGTGGTGGGTTCCGAAACGGCTTTGGTCAACGCCTCCACTCGACGACGGGCATCGCCGGCTCCGGTTCCTGGAGGTGCGGGGTCAGGACGCGTCGGAGTTCGTAGGTCAGTTCGAGCCACTCGACCCCGTACGCGGCGCGGCCCTTCTCCGCGGTTTCGACGCGTCGGATGCACGCCACGCCGACCTCGCCGTCCAACGCGACCCGGACGATCCTGCCGACGGCCATGTCCGGGTCGCGGGGGGCGAGCAGCCGCGCTCCCGAGGACGACACGTCGACCACTTCGGCCTTCCGCCGGCCGAGTCGCCGACGTGTTCGGCCGCGGGGGACGTCCCAGTCGAGGGTGACCCCTTCGACGACGAGCCGCTCGCCGAGTCGGCGGGTATCGGGCGGTGGGCGCTTCTCCACGCTTGCATCATCGGCCGTTGGACCGCGGAACTGAAGCCTGCGGAGCGGCGCGTCGCCGTTGCGGACCGACCCTTCCGCTGTCGCCGAAGCGGACCGCGGCCCCGTAGGACACCGAGTCGTCGGGGCGGCCCCTCCGCGAGGTCCAACGCCAGGTCATAGAGATCCTCGGTCGTGCCCCGGGATGCGGCGGGACGCCGTGCAGCCAGTCCGCCTGCGTGCGTCCACCCATCACGAGGAGGTCGCCGTCGCCGGCGGACAGGTCCACGTCGCGCGACGAAGCCCCGACGGCGACCGTTCGCGGGCGAAGGACGAACGGGCGCGGCATCCCGAGTACCACGATCGCGACCAGCGTGTCGTCGAGCCAGCGCATGGCGCGGTCCCGGTGGAAGCCGATCGCGTCGGATCCATCGCGGTACAGCAGGACACCGGGGCCCTCCATCGGACGGCGGTATCGCGATCGCAGGTGCATCCCGGTCTGTCGAACGACCGGGAGATCGATTCCGCGGAGCGAACCCTCCATTCGTCGGCGGAGGAGGTCGACCTCGTAACGGAACACGCTGGAGGGCCGCCAGGGGACCGTCGTGAGCATGTCGTGCATCAGCGTCGTCGCGTCGGGAACGAATCGCCGGCACAGATCGACCCAACTCGTGTCGTCGAGGGCGATGTGCTCGACCGCCGCGCGTCGGTCGATGGCCGGCTCGAAACCCATCGGCCACCAGGCTAGAAGTGGCCGTCCAAGGGTCCGGACCCGCCTACGTTGACCACGACGGTCGCGGCGCGCGATCGCGACGCGTGACGTGAGGACGGTGAAGCCGTTGACCGGAGACATGGGGGCCGTCCCGATCGACGACGCGCCGAGTGGCCGCCGCACGGACCGGGAGCGTTCGTACCTCGTCGTCGGCCACGTGTGCGTCGACGTGTTCCCCGGCGGGTCCGCCCCGCGGCTCGGTGGCACGGTGTTCTACGCCACGAAGCAGTCCACGGCGCTCGGCAACCACTCGACGGTCGTGACAGCGTGCACACCGGCGACCCGTTCCCGGCTCGTCGAGGCCCTGGGCTCCGACGTCGAGTTCGTCACGCTCGACGCGATCGAGGACACGACGTTCGAGTTCGGACGTGATGCCGCCCGAGGACCGCGGCGGCTCGTCGGGAGGGCGCCGCTGTTGACGTCGTTACCCGAGGGTTGCTTCGACGTGATCCATCTCGGCCCCGTCTTCGGCGAACTGTCCGGCGAACTCCTCGAGTCGGCGCGCCGCCGGGGCCGCTTCGTCGGAGCCACCCCCCAGGGCCTGCTGCGCGGCACCACGGCCGACGGTCGCCTGACCCTCGTCGCCGACCGCTGGCCGGATGCCCCACGGTTCGCCGACGCCATCGCACTCAACGACGAGGAGTTCGCGCATCTGCGCGCCGCCGGCGTGTTGTCGGGCTACGACGGCATCGTCCTGCACACCCTCGGGCCGGATGGCGCGTGCGCCTACCGGGGTGGTGTCGAGGTGGCCCGACACGTTCCGGCGCCCTCGGACACGGTCGTGGTGGCCGAACACACCATCGGTGCGGGTGACACGTTCGCCGCCACGGCGTTCACCGCGCTCGCCGCGGGCGCGAGTGTCGCCGATGCCGTCGAGACGGCGGTGGAGGCCGCCACGGCCTATGTCCGGCGTTCCCCCGTCCTCACGGAGGGCCCGGCTCCGTACTGTGGTGGGCAATGCTGAACTGGATCGGACGAGTACCCCCGCGCCCGGCGACGGGTCCGGTGGTGGTGGTCGACGGTGGGGCGACCCATTCCGCGCCGCGGTCGTAGACGTCGACGGGACCCTGCTGGGATTCGCGTCCGGCGATCCGACCAACCTCCGGGCCGTGGGAGCCGACGTTGCCCGCGACGCGCTCGCGTCGACCGTGCGCGAGGCGTTGGAGGAGGCCGGCGCGCAACGCCGCGTCGGCTATTGCCTGGTGACCAGCGCCTCCATCGACACCGACGACGCCGCCCGGACGCTGTCGAGCGCGGTCGAACCCCTGATGGTCGACGGGGCGGTCGTCGCGACCGTACCGGACACGATGGGATGCTGGGCCTCCACCAACCGACTCGGACCCGCCGCCGCCGTGATCTCCGGGACGGGATCGGTCGCGGTCGCCGCGGATGCCCGCCGGTCGTTGTGGCGGCGTTTCGGTGGTTGGGACTACGTCCTGGGTGACGAGGGATCCGGCTACGCCCTCGGCCGCCGGGCCCTCCGGGAGGCCCTGCTCGTCGCCGAGGGACGGTCGGCCGCGATCGGCATCGCCGACGCGGTGATGGCGCTGGGGGGCGGCGACGTCGAGCGACTCCCCGACGCGGTGCATCACCCGGTGGTGGACAAGGCGTGGATCGCGTCGTTCTCCCGCATCGTCGTGGACCGGGCCGCCGCAGGGGATCCCGATGCCGCGTCTGGTCGAGGAGGAGATCGAGCCCCTGGCGCAGGCGGCGGTGGCCGCCGTCGGCGTGCTCGCGGTGGAGCGCCCCGTCCTGGGGGTCTTCGGTGGAGGATTCCGAAGTCCGTGGTTCCTCGGGCGGTTCGAAGCAGCGATCCGGCGCGGTGGAGCCACGGCGGTGGAGGTCGTCGTCCCCGAGCACAACGCACTGGTCGGAGCGTTCATGTTGGCCGCCGGCGTGGGGGTGCTGGGCGCAGGCGTCGGGCCGGAGCAGGTGTCGTCGGTGATCCACGAGGTCGACGAGTCCGCCGATCGCCTCGGCACCCACCTCGCCGAACGTCAGACGGCCTGAAATCCATCAAGATCCTCACCGAGACGGCGGAGCCGTCGATGCGGGGTGACCTCACCTGTGACGTATCGTCATGTGTGAGCGATCCATGTCACCCAACTAGGATTGGGGACATGCCGGACGGGGTGAAGCTTGTCGAAACGGCGCGCTGGTGGATCGGCCGGATCACCGGGGCGCCCAGGGTCGTCGCACGAGCGTGCTCCCGTGCCTACAACTCGTCGATCGCCGCGTGGGCCGGGTACACCCCCGGGAAGAAGGTCAACACGGTCGTGCTGACG
The DNA here is from genome assembly GCA_041394325.1 of Microthrixaceae bacterium. Classification (GTDB taxonomy): domain Bacteria; phylum Actinomycetota; class Acidimicrobiia; order Acidimicrobiales; family Microtrichaceae; genus JAWKIJ01. The sequence goes on along the minus strand of JAWKIJ010000001.1, from coordinate 415,620 downwards.
CTTGCGATCCTCGGCGCGCTCACGTTGGTGTTGAGCAGCGGTGGATCGAGTTCCACCGAGATCGTGATGGCCCGACCGATCTCCGAACCGTCGGCGTCGACGGTCGTGACGACGACCACGGGGGCCGTCGCCCCCGAGACGAGCGAGGCCGGCGTGTTGTCGGAGTCGTTCGAGCGGGTGACGGTTCCGGTCGACCCCCCGGCCCCGGTCACATCGCCGAATCCGTGGGCCGGTCTCGTGGTCGAGGCCGGGCGGGCCGATCCCACGACGACGTCGGTACCCGCCGCCCGCGCCGTGGCGGTGACACCCGCGTCGTGGGAACGTCTTCGACTCGCTCTCGGGTTCTTCTCGGCGCTGACCGCGCCGGTCCCGGTCGTCCCGGTCGCCGCGGTACCCGTCGCGGTGTCGGCCCCCAAGCCGCCTCCGACCACCCCGGCGCCGACCCAGCCGACGATCACGCGTCCCACCGATCCGGCTCCCACGACGTCGCCCACCACGGATCCGCCGCGGACCACGGTGCCGCCCACCACGCGTCCGCCGCGGACCACCGTCGCCCCCACCACCGTGCCGCCCACCACGGCATCACCCTCGACCGCTCCACCGACGACCGCGCCGCCCCGCACCACCGCTCCACCGACGACCGCGCCGCCCACCACGGACCCGCCCACGACCGAGCCGCCCACGACGGCGGCGCCTCCCGGCGATCCCCTGCAACGGCTGCTCGACCTGCTCGACGGCGACTGACCGGCGAGCGGCCGAGTAGCGTCCCGGCCCGAAGCCGGGAGGTGCGACGAACCGATGTCAGGCCGGGTACGCCTCGAGATCGACGGATCGGTGGCCACGCTGGTCAACGACAACCCGTCCAAACACAATGCGTTCGACGACGACATGGACGCGCAGCTCTTCGACGCGCTCGAAGCGATCGCGGCGGATCGGTCCATTCGAGCCGTCGTGTGGCGGGGAGAGGGACCGTCGTGGTCCTCGGGCCGTGACGTCGCCGCGATCGGTACGAACCGTACCGATCTCACCCACCACGAATTGATGACCCGCGGGCATCGGGGAATCCAGCAGCTCTGGAAGATGGACGCCCCCGTCCTCGTCGCGATCCAGGGCTGGGCGCTCGGTGGCTCGTTCCAGCGCGCCCTGCTGTGCGACATCCGGATCTGCAGCCCCGACGCGAAGTTCATGCTGCCCGAAGTCGGCCACGGTGTGATCCCCGACACCGGCGGGGTGGCGGTGCTCCACCAGATGTGCGGGCCGGGCCTCGTCTCGGACATGGTGCTCACCGGGCGCCGACTCAGCGCCGACGAAGCGCTCTCGCACGGGATCGTGTCGAGGATCGTCGACCGCGACGAGCTCGACGGTGTGGCCCACGAGATGGCACAGCGGATCGCGTCCGCTCCGCAGGTCACGGTGAAGCTCGCACGTCGCGTCATCGCCCACCTCGGCCGTGCGGCGGTGTCGAGCTCGATGGACGACGAGCTGATCTATCAGACCTTCCTCAACCGCAGCGACGACTTCGCCGAGTTCAAGGCGGCCCGCGCCGAGGGTCGCGAACCCCACTACCGGGGAAGTTGATGGGCGAGCCCGAGCCCTCCCCGTCGGCACCGCCTCCGCCCGGGTTGCCCCGCCCACCCGCCGTGGGGGCCTCCGCGCTGGCACCGGAGTCGTTCGCCGGCCAGGTGGTCGTCATCACCGGCGGTGGAACCGGCCTCGGCAAGGCCATCGCGATGGAGTTCGCGCGACTCGGCGCCTCGGTCGTGCTGACCTCCCGGTCGACCGAGCACCTTTCCGCCGGCGTGGAGGCCGTGGAGGCCGTGTACGCCGATCTCGGAGGTGGCGCGCCCCGCGCCGTGTTGGCCGTGCCGTGTGACATCCGCGACCCGGACGCGATCGAGGCCGTGTTCGACGAGGCGACCGCCCGGCTCGGCCTGCCCGACGTGCTCGTCAACAACGCGGCGGCCAACTTCCCGGTGCCGGCCGAGGACATGTCGCCCAACGCGTGGCGGACGGTCGTCGACATCACGCTCAACGGCACCTTCTTCTGCTCGCGGGCGTTCGCCCGTCGTCACCTGGCGGTGGGCGCGCCCGGGGCGATCCTCAACATCGGTGCGTCCTATGCGTGGACCGGTGGCCCCGGGTTCGCGCACTCTGCCGCAGCCAAGGCGGGGGTGAAGAACCTCACCGAATCACTCGCCGTCGAATGGGCGCCGTACGGGATCACCGTCAACTGCCTCGTACCGGGCCTGTTCCCCCACGAGGACATGACCGCCGACATCGCGGCGAACGTCGCCCGCTCCGACGACCGCGCCCGGGCACAACCCGCGATGCGGGTCGGGGAGCGTCAGGAGCTGGGGTGGGCCGCCACGTATCTCACGTCGCCCTACGCCCGGTTCGTCACGGGACACACCATGGTGGTGGACGGTGCGAACTGGCAGCGGCGCAGCCTCGTCAACCCGACGGTGGTCACCATCAGGGACCAGATGGGTCGTCCTCCGTTCGGCGAGCCGCCCCCCGGGTAGCGGTCGAGGCCTTGGCGAAACGGTGGGTCACGGCATGTGCTCACCGCCGTTCACCAGCAGCGCCTGACCGGTGATCGACCGTGCCCGGTCCGACATCAGGAACGCGACGGCGTCGGCCACGTCCTCGTCGGGAACGATCTCGCCGAGCGGGATGCCGGCGGTGATCTCCCGCCGGACCTCCTCCTCGCTCACGCCGCGCGACGAGGCCTGCCACGAGACGTAGAGCGCGACGTTGGGCCCCCACATCCAGCTCGGTACCACGCTGTTGACGCGGATCCGCTCCCGTCCGAGCTCCCGTGCCATGTGGCGTACGGCGCTGTGCAACGCACCCTTCGACGCTGCATAGCCGATCTGGGGAATCAGCGGCAGCATCGACGCCTGCGATCCGATCACCACGACGCTACCTCCGCCGGATTCCGACATCACCGCGGCCGCCGACCGGACCATCTGGAGCGAACCGATCACGTTCACCTCGACCGAACGTCGCAGGCGATCGGCATCGAACGCCATCAACCCTCCGGCTGCTCCTTCGTACGCGGCGACCTGCACCAGTCCGTCGAGGCCTCCGAACACCCGCGTCGCGGTTTCGACGATCCGATCGCAGTCCTCCGGGACGCAGATGTCCGCGGTCGCGACGGCCACGTGCTCACCGGTCGGATCGAGGGGTTCGACGATGTCGTTCAACGACGACGCGTCGCGCGCCGCCACGACGACGCGAGCGCCGTCGCGCAGCAACGTCGTCGTGATCTCACGGCCCAGGCCCGCTCCCACACCGGTCACCGCGATCACCTTGTCTCCGAGGAGCGGCCCCCGAGGCGAGGTATCCGCGTACGAGTCGGCGGTGGTGACGTCCATCGTGTCCTCCGGGACGGGCTCCGGCCGTGGTCGTGCACCGCGACGCGGCCCGACCGTACCCTGATCGGATCGCGTGCAGGAGCTCCGTGCCGTCGAGCCCGTGACCCGCGTCAGGGGGTGTGACCCCCCGGGAGCCCGGACCGGTCGTCGTCGTCCTCGGCCAACAGTCCGCTTCCGGCGGCGACCGCGGTCGCCAACGCCGCCGCCCGGTCGTAGATCGCACGGAAGTAGTGCTCCGAGATCACCTCGTGGCCGACCAGCGGCGGCGATCCTGCCGAGCGGACGATCGCGGAGGCGTCGCGCGCCGGAGTGATGTCGTTCACCAGATCCGGGACCGACTCGTGGCTGCCCCAGAAGTCCCTCGGAGCGGCCTTGTCCTTCTTGGAGGACGCACGGGTCGACCGTCGTGGACGGCTCACGACACCCATCCCTCGGAGGCGTCCACGAGGTCGGACGCGATGTTGCGGCGCTCGTGCTCGTCCCGGAGCAGTTCGGCGGATTCGGTGAGGATCGCCTCGGGCCGCAGGCCCAACGCCTGTCGAAGCTGGTCGGCGTCGAGGTCCGCCAACGACGACGACTTCGGCAGGACGAGATCCGCGATACGACGCTTGTCCTGCACCACCTCCTCGACCTTCTCGTCCACGGTCCCCGGGCACACCAGGCGGTGGCAGATGACCGTTCGAGTCTGGCCGAGACGCCATGCCCGGTCCCGAGCCTGATCCTCGACGGCGGGGTTCCACCAGCGGTCGTAGAGCACCACGTGGCTCGCGGCGGTCAGGTTGAGTCCGGTACCGCCGGCCTTGAGCGACAGCACCAGCGCGGCAGCACCCTCGGTTCCCTGGAACTCGGCGATCATCTCGTCGCGGGCCGTCCGGCTGAGCCCACCGTGATAGCAGTGCACCGGAGTGCCGGTGAGCGTGCCGAGGTGCGCGGCCATCTTGGTGCCCCACTCCGCGAAGTGGGTGAACACGAGCACCTTCTCGTCGGCCGCGAACACCGATCCGACGATCTCCTCCAGACGGTCGAGCTTTCCGGAGCGCCCCGTCAACGGGCGTCCGTCGTCCTGATACGCCGCGGGATGGTTGCAGATCTGCTTGAGAGCGGTGATCGCAGCCAGCACCTCGCCCTTCCGCGGATCGGCGTCCTCGGACCCGTGGGTGACCAGTCGGTCCAGCACCGCCTGATAGAGGCCGATCTGTTCGGGTGTCATCGAGCAGTGGTCGAGGGTGTCGACGCGGTCGGGCAGCTCGGCCGCGATCGCGGGCTCGGCCTTCGTGCGTCGGAACACCATGATCCCGTTGAGCGCACGCAGGGCATCCTCGCCTCTCGCCTTCGCGGTGCCACCCCCCGCGGACATCTGGGCGATGAAGGCGGCCCGAGGGCCCACCAGGCCCGGGTTCGTGAAGTCGAGCAACGCCCACAGGTCGCCGAGTCCGTTCTCTATCGGGGTGCCGGTGAGGGCGAGCTTGGTGCGTGCCTGGATCCGCCGAAGCTGCTGGGAGGTGTCGTTGGCCGGATTCTTGATCGCCTGTGCCTCGTCGAGCACCAGGCGGGACCATCCGATGTCCTCGATCGCGTCGATGTCACGGACGGCGGTGCCGTAGGTGGTGATGACGACGTCGGCCGTGGATGCCTCGCCGGCGATCTGGTCCACGCTCGCGCGTGAGGCGCCGTGGTGGACAACCACCTTCAACTTGGGGGTGAAACGGGCGGCCTCCGATGCCCAGTTCCCGACGACGGCGGGCGGTGCGATCACCAGTGCGGGGCCGTCGCCCGCCTCGGCCAGGAGGTGGGCGAGCATCGTCGGCGTCTTGCCGAGCCCCATGTCCAGTGCGAGGCAACCGCCGAGGCCGGCTTCCTCGAGGAAGCCGAGCCATCCGAGCGCCTCGGCCTGGTAGCTGCGCAGTTCGCCGTCGAATCCCTCGGGGGCCCCGACATCCAGTCCGGCGACGGCGCCCGCCGCCTCCAGCAGGTCCGACGCCCAGCTCGATCCGGCGATCGAGATGCCGCCGCTGAGCTGGGCTCCTCGATGCCGAGCGCCTGGCGCAACATCTCCGCACCGGTGAGCTGGGTGACGTCCGCGCTCGGCGAGCGCCGCCGCCGCCGATGCCAGGTCGGCGTGGTCGATCGCGACCCATCGCCCACCGGAGCGGACCAGCGGGCGGGCCTGTTTGGCGAGGTCCGCGATCTCCGACGCCGTCAACTCCACCCCGTCGAACACGGCCGACCAACGCACCTCCGCGAGCTGATTCGCGCCCACCACCGAGGTGGTCTGCTCGGACGTGAGCCGCAGCGACGGGGTGGCCGCCTTGCGGGACAGGGCGGGCACCCGCACGTCGTAGCCGGCGGAGGCGAGATCGGCGCCGGTACGTGACATCAGCTCCCACGCCTCCTCCTGGCTGAGCATCACCTCGCCGCGGCGATTCGAACCGGGGCGCAGCAGTACCGGCAGCATCCGCTCGAGGCGGACGAGCTGGTCCTCGTATTCACGTCGTTTGGGACCTGCGTTGACCAGCGCGACCTCCACCGACACGAGCTGGTCGTCGGGGTCGGGTGCCAGCACGATCAGGTGCCAGGCGTTGGACGAGTCGGGTGGGTCGAGTTGCACCACGAGTCGTCCGGGCACCCCGTTGACCAGCGGCCGGGCCCAGCGGTCGAGGCGGCCCACCAGTTCGTTGCCGACCTGGTTCGGCGCGTCGAAGTGAGTGCCGTCGAGTCGTGCGAGGAACGTCTCCGCGGCGTCTCGGGCGTTGTGGACCTCCGGTGGCGGGGCCGGGACGTCGATCATCGCGGCGGCCCGTCGACAGATCGCGTCGATCAGGCCCGTGAGGGCGGACTTCACCACCTCCCGGCCGTCGGTGGAGGGCGACACCGCGGTGACCGAGCCCGGCATCGTCGCGGCCAGCTCGTCGAACCGGTCCGTCGCCACCAGTGCGGGGGTCCAGCGTGCCGAGAAGGAACTCATCGACGGATCGGACGACGAGTTGCGATTGCGCCGGCGCTGGCGCAGCAACGGCACCATCGAACCGTTCGCGCAGAGCTCCACCGCCCAGGCGGCCACCTGGCCGAGCCATCGAGCGCCCGGTCCGACGAGATCGTTGTCGGACTCGTCCGCGCCGAGCGCGACCAGCCAACCGAGCGCGTCGCCGGCGGCGACCACGAGCGCGGGAGCGCTCACCCCGTCCGGAAGGCGGACCGCCGAGTGACGTGACCACGTGGACGGGTTCGCACCCGCCGCGCCGAGCATCTCGGTGAGGCGTTCGGCATCGGTCGCACCGACGGTCGGCCCGGCAGCCCACGCCACGACCTTGCCGGGCTCCCAGGAGAGCTGGATGAGCGGGACGGCTGGATGGCCCAATCCCGCGTCGGTGACGTCCATGTCGAGGACGCTCGCGTCCCCGGTGAGTCGGGCGTACGCCGCGCTCAGGTGTCGGTGCTCGTCGTCGAGGTCCTCGACGACCTGCCAGTCCCGGTCGTCGAGGCGTCCCCGGAGGCGGTCGAGCGCGTCCTCCACCTCGGCGATGCGATGGAGCAACGATCGCGTCCACCGGGCCCTGTCGGCGTCGAGCACGGTCTGCTCGTCGCGACTCGCTTCGCCGTATGCCTGACGTTCGACGGCGATCTCGAAACGGGTGTCGGAGATGTGCTCGGGGAGTGGTGGTCCCGAAACCTGTCGCGAGGTCGGATCGGGCGTGGCCATGGGTCGAGGGGTGCTTCCCTGGGATCGTGGGATCGGTGGGCCGACGGCGGGGTCTGGTCGGGCGGTGGATGGTTCCGTTTGCGGCGCCGTGCCGCGGAGTTCGTCGAGACCGGGACTGGTCGTCGGCCGGTCGGCGTGGTTGCGGGGCGACCGACGTCCGCACGGGGTACCGTGCCGGTGACGGGAACCCGGTTGCGGGCGACGTGGGACGCTCCGTGCGCCCACCCCGCAGTGCGGGCGCCAACCGGATCCGAGTGTAGCGGTCGGTTCAGGTCCAGGCGACTCGATCGAGTGTCGGCGCGACGTTCGCGTACCACCGGTCGACGGCGTCGACGGGGTTGTCGAGGTCGGCGCCGGAGACGTACAGCCCTCTCGTGGGCATCGAAGCACCGAGCTCGACCAGTACCGGCCGGAGCTGTGTCTCCACCGCCAGGGAATGCGCCGAACCCGCTCCGGTCATCACGGGGACGACCACGCTCGCCGAGGTGAGCCCGTCGGCGTCGATCTGGTCGAGGAAGCACTTCAGGAGACCACTGAAGGAGGCCTTGAACGTGGGTGAAGCGATCACGAGTGCCCGGGCGCCGGCCACGCGCTCGACCAGCCGGGTGACATCGGCATGGCCCCACTCCGTGAGGTGGCGCGCACACGTCGCGAGCTCGACGACGGAGTAGTCGTCGGGTTGACTCGTCCGCCGGGCGAGGTGGTACCCCACGCGCTCGGCGACCTGCCCCGTCCGTGATCCGCGCCTCGGGTTGCCGACCACCACGAGCGTGCCGCTGCCGGACACCGGCCCTTCGGCGATGGCGAACGGGGAGGTGTCACGTGGCATTCGGCGGATGGTACCGGTGGCGGGGCGGCGTGGCCGACGCGTCGTCCGGGGCGGTATTCCGCACCGTCGGTGGCCACGCCGATGTCGCACGGCACCACAGGCCTTCGCTCCGGCCCAGCCGCTCGTCGCGGTCGATCGCGCGCGGAAGCCCTCGTCGAGCTGGCTCGGATAGAAGACGAGTCGTCGTTTGGCCGGACCGATCGGAGTGCCGGCGGCCCGACGAACGAGGGTGTCGTCCAGCTCGTGGGCCCGCGAGGCGACGGCCTCCGGGGTGCACCACGTCGAGTAGGGGCGGTCCTCGTACCACACCACCTCGACCCCGTCCCCGGCGAGGTCGGAGCACGCGGCACTGCAGAGTCGATGGTCGACGTGGTCGCCGATCCCCAGCGGCGCGACCACGACGTCGACGCGTTCGGCCCAGCAGCGCAGGCGATCGGTGATCGGGCGAAGGTACGGGGAGGCCCGCGGGTCTACTCCGGGGTCGAGCAGACGGCGAGGATCCGCGTCGCCCGACCGCAACACCGCCTCCTCGAAGCCGGCGGTGCGGACCCGGTAGCCGAAGCGCCGGGCGTTGACCGTCTCCTCGACCCGACGGATCGCGGACACGGCCGGCGTGCGGGAGCGTCGCGGATGGATCCACCGTGTCCAGTTCGAGCGTGAGAACACGATTCCGACCGTGATCGCCGAGTCCCGCAGGGCGCCGTCGAGCATCGACTGCCCGAGGCTCAACGGCGCGTCGTCGAAGTGGGGTGACACGACGAGCACACGCATCGCTTCGACGCTAACGGTCGGGGGGTGCCACTCCGCTCCGCCGGTCGGGTTCGCCCCGACGGGCGGTCGCGCTCGCGTACACGAGCACGGCCAGTGCAACGACGGCGGCCACCGCCGCGAGCGGCTGCTCTCGCAGGTAGCCCAACGGTGCCCCGACCCAGGGGATCGACCAGACGACCCGCAGGACCGACCGGTTCCTCCCCACCGTCCAGCGCCGCGTCGAGCCCTCGGCGTCGCCCGACGACTCGACGCGGTAGCCGTGAGCGGCCGATCGAATCGACACGACCCGCTCGATGTCGCGACGCGATCGGACCACGGGATCACCCACTCGAAGCCGAACCGGGTCCGTCGGAGCGAGGATCGCCAGGTCACCCGGTCGATACGTCGGCGACATGGTGGCGGACTCCACCACCATCGGTCGGTAACCCGAGGCGATGGTCACCGAGAGGGCTGCCACCGTGACCGACGCGAGCACGGCGACCATCGTTGCGAGGCCGCGGAGCACGGCGGTGGTCCCGATCCGGGCCTCTCCCGCTCGCGTGCCGGGGCCGGCGTCGATGCCCAATCGCACCGGGTCGGACACCGCTTCGACGGCGGCGGAGTAGAGCACCGCGGCCCAGCGGGCCCGGGTGGTGTCGACGAGGCTCAGCCGGCAACCCGCCGACCACGAGTCCCCCGCCTCGATGGCGGTGCGGAGGTGACGAACGTGCGCCGTCGTGCGGATCCATCCGTGGGTCGGCTGGGTCGCGGCGGCATGGTCGGGGGCGATCAGCAGGTCGAGCCGGGCGCCGACCTCGGGCGGTTGTCGGTCACCTTCGACCCGCACCCCCTCGGTCGACCCCTCGACCAGCCGAACCGGCCGGGAATCGAGCTCGGCGTGGAGGCGCAGTGGCACCCTGACCCGGGTGTGACGGCGGTTCGACTCGACGAGGCCGCCCAGCACGAGGGTCCACAGAACCGTCAGCGCGACGAGAGCGATCGCACCGGACCATGGCGTCACATCGCCGGCGTACAGCGCCGCGACGATGCCGACGGCGGTCACCGATGCCGCGACGACCGACGTCGGGCGACGATGCGACCGAACCGGGCTCCCGTGTCGACGTCGCTCGGCGCGTCGCGGTCGTGGTCGGCCGGTGAGGGCCGCGGCCGTCGCGATCAACGAGGCACCGGTGCCGCGGACCGCGTCGAGAGCGTCGTCGACCGGCCGGGTGCGGACGCGCAGGATCAGGCGGAGCAGCGCCCAGCGGACGGACAGCCACGTGACGACGACCAGGCCGACCCGTCCACTCGAACCCGACCAGGGCGCCTGGCCGGTCACCAGCACGTACACGGGCAGGGCGAGCGCGCCGAGCGCGAACGGGGCGTAGCACTCCCGGACCAGCAGCGCTGCCGCCAGTAGCCGGGTCTTCCACCATCCGTCGGCGACCGCTCGCCGGAGCTCGAGGGCGCGCGCCGAGGCCCTACGAGCCGATTCGGACCAGCGGTCCGCAGCGTCGGACGGGGCGAGGTGGGTGCTGAGGGCCCGGGCGACCTGATACCCGGCGACGTCGTCGACGGCGAGGGAGCGCAGCCACGTCCCCAGCGGCGCGTCGGGAGCGGGCGGTCGTTCGCGCAGCAGTCGGGTCGAGGTCATCACTCCGTCCTGTTCCCACATGGTCAGGCCCTCCTGACGTGCGGCCGTTCGCAACGCCGAGTCGATCCCGTCGCCGTCGGTCACGACCAGGTCATCGACGTCGAGGTGGTCGCCGACCGCTATCAGCACACCCGGTCCGTCTCCGATCAGGGAGGCGGCACCGCGGCAGCGGTCGTGGCGGGGGAACGCGCGGGCCGACACCAGCAGGGTGGTCGCCTCGGCGATCGTCGCGGCCGCCTCGACGATCGCCGCGTCGGGAGTGGCTCCGTAGGCGATCGTCGCATCGGGGAAGTCCCGGCGGTCGCGTTCGCGGTCGTCGTGGTCGACCGCCACCGCGTCCCCGGTGATCGCAACCACGGTGGGAGCGGTGCTCGCCGCCAACGCGACCGTCGTCGCGGCCACGTCCCGTGGCTGGTCGCCGAGCAGCACGATCACCGCATACGCGGAACCGGCTTCGGCCAGGTTGGTTCGACCGGTGGGCGGATCGTCGAACCCGGGTGCCCGGGTCGCCGCCGCCACCAACAGTGGAGCCGCACCTGCGAGCAGCCATATCGACATCGCCGCCAGGGGAACCGTCGCACCGGGGGCGCCCTTCGCAACCGACCAGACCGCCACGGCGACGTTCACGGCGATCGCAGTCACTGCCGACGGGCGGCGGGGGAGCACGATCCGGGAGGCGCCGATACCGGTCACCCTACGGCCGGGATCGGCCCCCGGCGTTGCTCGCGACTGTTCACACCCCGGTGGAAGGGCCTAGACTGCTCGACGGCCATCCGCGCGATGGCCGTCCGCCGGGATCGTGCGTCGTTCGCCACCGCGGATCGGAGGCCGGCGAGGTCGGCCGCACTTCAGTACGCACCAGGAGGTAGCGCGATGGCCGTGCAGAGGACGAGTTTCGACAAGCTCCAACGGGACCGGGCGAAGAAGGCCAAGGCCGCGGCGAAGCGTGAGCGTCGCCACAACGGTGGTAGTGCCGACACCGCGGTCGTCGACTCCGAAGAGGTCGACCGCATGATGGGTGGTGAGGACAAGGAACTCTCCGCCGCCGAGCTTCTCGATCTCATCGAGAAGATCCACCAGCAGTTCGACAACGGCGACATCGACTTCGAGGAGTTCGAGGAGCGCAAGATCGAACTGTTCGCCCGGCTCCCGATCGACTGACGGTCCGATCGGTCGTCGCAGACGGACCCGCGTGAGCACCGGCCGGAACAGCCCGGCGGCCACGAGGGCGGCCGGTACGACACTCGGGGTCGGCCTGGTCGTCGCAGCGGTCGCCGCGGCGGTACGTCGAAAGGGCCGGCAGGTCCGCAACCGTGCCGACTCGGTCCTCGACGGCCTGGGGCGACGGCCCCACACCGTCGCCGAGCGAACGGTTCCCACCCACGACGGCGGTGAACTGTTCTGCGTCGAATCGGGCAGCGGTCCGGCCGTGCTGTTGATGCACGGCGTCACCCTCCAGTGGTGGGTGTGGCGCAGTGATCCGGCTGCTGCGTGACGATCACCGCGTGGTCGCCTGGGACATGCGCGGGCACGGCCGGTCGCGCGCCGGTCGCGACGGGGTCACCCTCGACGCCGTCGCCGAGGACATCGCGACGGTGATCGCGGCATGTGACCTCGACGACGTCGTCCTCGTGGGTCATTCGATGGGAGGTATGGCGATGTGTCACTTCGCCCGCCTCCATCCCCGGCTGCTGGCCCACAAGGTCCGCGGCCTCGCCTTCGTCGCGACCAGCGCCAGGGTGCTGCCCCCGCCGTCGTGGCGTGCCGACGTCAAGACCCTCGGCGGCGTCGCCGGGGCCCTGCTGTTGGCGGGACTACGGGTCCCGTCGCCGTATCGCTGGAGGCACGGCGACCTGTCCACGGCGATGGTCGCCATCGCGTTCGGGCCGGATGCGACCGCGCGGATGGTCGACGACGTGCGCGTCATGTTGTCCGAGGCCCGACCCGAGACGATGGTCGAGGCCGGCCGCTCCATCTCGACCCACGACGAGTTGGACCACCTCGGCTCGGTCCACACCCCCACCGAGATCGTCGTCGGCGACTACGACCGCCTCACCCCACCGGCTCACGCGCAGGCTCTGCACCGCGCGATCGCCGGCTCGCGGGTGACCGTCGTCGAGCGGGCGGGTCACCAGGTCATGCAGGAGGCACCACACGAGCTCTGTTCGGTCATCCGCTCGTTGACCGGGCAGCGCGGTTCCGCCGCCTGATAGGGGCTCCGCCGCACCCTTCCTATACTCGCCCGATGCGTCTGTTCGTCACCGGCGGCGCCGGGTTCATCGGCTCCAACTACGTCCGGCACGTGCTGTCCAACACCGACGACGAGGTCGTCGTGTACGACGCGCTCACCTATGCGGGCAACCGGGCGAACCTCGCCGACTTCGAGGGCGATCCGCGGTTCCGGTTCGTGCATGCCGACATCTGCGATCGCGACGCCGTCGCCTCGGCGATGCAGGGGTGCGACCAGGTGGTGCACTTCGCGGCAGAGAGCCACGTCGACCGGTCGCTGCTGGACCCCGACGTGTTCGTGCGCACCAACTGCAGCGGCACCAACGTGTTGTGCGACGTCGCGACGAGGGTGGGCGTCGACCGCTTCGTGCACATCTCCACCGACGAGGTGTACGGGTCGATCGAGGAGGGTTCCTTCGTCGAGACCGACCCGTTGGCGCCGCGCTCGCCGTATTCGGCCGCCAAGGCCGGGTCGGACCTCATCGCCCTCGCCTACCGGGAGACCTACGACCTCCCGGTGATCGTGACCCGCTCGTCCAACCAGTTCGGCCCCTACCAGTTCCCCGAGAAGCTCATCCCGTTCTTCGTGACCACGTTGCTGGAAGGCGGCAGGGTGCCGTTGTACGGCGACGGCCTCAACGTCCGGGACTGGCTGTTCGTCGAGGACAACTGTCGTGGTGTCGACCTCGTGCGCACCAAGGGCACCGTCGGCGAGATCTACAACATCGGTGCGGGGAACGAGCGGACCAACCGCGAGATCACCGACACGGTGCTCGCGGCGCTCGACAAGGACGAGTCGAGTGTCGAGTACGTCGAGGACCGCCTCGGCCACGATCGTCGGTACTCCATCGCGACCGCCAAGACCAACGCCCTCGGATGGCAGCCGGTGGAGACGTTCGAGTCGGCGATCGACCGCACCATCGCCTGGTACGTGGACCATCGAGCCTGGTGGGAACCGCTTCGCTCGCGGGTCAAGAACCGCTGAGCGGCGTCATGCGGATCCTGTACACCGGCAGCAGGGGTCAGCTCGGCACCGAGTTGACCGCACGACTCGACAGCACCGACCACGAGCATCTCGGCATCGACATCGACACGGTCGACCTGTGCGACCGCGCGGCGGTGCACGACGCGGTCGCCGCGTTCTCCCCGGAGCTGATCGTGCACGGCGCGGCGTTCACCGCCGTCGACCGTTGCGAGGTCGAACCCGACACCGCGTTCGCCGTCAACTCGCTCGCCACGCGTTTCGTCGCAGAGGCGGCCCGGGTGGTGGGTGCGCACGTCGTGTACGTGTCGACCGACTACGTGTTCGACGGCATCAAGGAGAGTCCGTACCGCGAGTGGGACACACCGTCGCCGCGCTCGGTGTACGGCCGCTCGAAGCTGGGCGGCGAGCACGAACTGGACCCGTGTTGGACGGTGGCGCGCACCTCGTGGGTGTGCAGCGCGCACGGCAACAACATGGTCAAGACGGTGCTGGGGCTGTTGGAGTCCCATGACACGTTGAGCTTCGTCGACGACCAGATCGGCCATCCGACCTTCGCGGGGGATCTCGCCGAACGGCTGTTGGTACTCGGCACGCAGCGGGCGCCGGGTACGTTCCACATCACCAACGACGGTCCGGTGAGCTGGTACGGGTTCGTCCGGTCGATCGCCTCCGCGGCGGGGGCCGACCCCGAGCGGATCCGGCCGGTGAGCACGGCGGACTACCTGGCGGGACGGCCCGCCGACGCGCCACCCATGGCGCCGCGGCCGGCCAACTCGGTGCTCGACAACTTCGCCTGGCGCGGCTTCGGGTTCGGCCCGCCGCGCCACTACACCGAACCGCTCGCCGAGGTGGTCGCCGCGCTGAGGGGCCGATGAGTTGAGGGGCGGATGAACCGCCAGTCGCTCCGCGAGCGGGTCGAGGAGGGGATCGGCCACGCGCCACCGGCGGTGCGCGCGCAGTTGTCGCGTGCGGGACGGTTCCTCGAACGCACCGCGCTGGGCGAGGGAGCCCATGACGAGGCCGTCGTCGATCTGGTCGAGCGTGTGGTGCGCCTGCCGACGGCGACGCACGCCACGTCCACTCGGTGTGGACGAGGCGGCGTTGCGTGCGATGTTCTCGACGTGGTCGATCAACGACGAGCCGGCCGGTCACATGGACGGCTACGTGGCCGAGTCGTTCGACCGCTTCCTGCACACGTGGGGCCTGTGCCGCCGGCTGTCGGGCCGGGCGTTGGAGTTGGGCTCCAACCCGTACTTCACGACCGAACTGCTCACCCGTTGGACCGACCTCGACGTGTGGGCGGCCAACTACTTCCGGCGCGGGCCGGGTTCGGTGACCGAGACGTTGCGTTACGTCGCTCCCGACGGCGAGGCGGTGGTGCGGAGCGTCGAGGCGGCCCAGTTCAACATCGAGCGCGACCGGTTCCCTTCGGCGACGGCAGCTTCGAGGTGGTGCTGTGCTGTGAGATCCTCGAGCACCTGTTGATGAACCCGGTGACGGTGCTGGGGGAGATCCACCGGCTGCTCGTACCGGGTGGGCACCTCGTGCTCACCACGCCCAACCTGGCGCGGCTCGCGAACGTGGTGCACCTCAGCATCGGCAATTCGATCTCCGACGCCTATTCGGCGTACGGCCCCTACGGGCGGCACAACCGTGAGTACACCTCCACCGAGGTGCGGCTGTTGTTGGAGTTCATGGGTTTCGAGATCGAGGAGTTGTTCACCGCCGACGGCTACCGCGAGGCGCCGCTCGACGAGAGGGCCTTGGCCGCGTTGGCACCGGTGCTGCTGGCGCGGGGCGACGACCTCGGCCAGTTCACCTTCGTCCGGGCGCGCAAGATCGGCGAACCCCGCGAGGGGTTGCCCGCCAACCTGTTTCGCAGCTATCCACCCGGGGTGATCGTCCCGCTCTGAATCGGAAGCGGGTTGAACTGCCCTCAGGTCGTGAGGAGCTCCACCCGGTCGCCGTGGAGGGCGGCCAATCCCTTGTCGAGTGTCGCGACGCGTCCGTCGTGATGGCGGGCGAGTGCCACGAGGTAGGCGTCGGTGACCTGCCGGTGACCGATCACACCGCCGAGATGTGCGGCGTCATATGCCAGGTCGTCGGTCCAGAAGCGGTGCCAACGTCGAGACCGGATGGCCTCGAGCACTCCGATCGCCTCGGCGGCGGTTCGACCCTCGCGGATGAGGAAGCGGAGCAGCGTCCCTTGGGTGATCGGGCAGGTGGCGACGTCGGGTTCGGCCCGTTCGAACCAGTCGAGTGCCGCGTCGTGATGGATGTGGTCGGTGACCGTCAACGCGACCAGCAGGTTGCCGTCCGCCAGGTACGTGCTCAATCGTCGTCCTCCAAGGAGCGAACGTCCTCGGCGCTGACGGGGCGACCGACCGAGACGCTGGGCATGCCGCGCCCGTCGGGCCGGTCGGGTCTCGGTGGCGGGGAGGTCTGTCGCAGCCCGAGTCGGATGAGCTGCGCGATGACGTCGCTCATCGACCGCTTGTTCTCGTAGGCGAGTTGGCGCGCGAGATCGTGAAGGTCCTGGGGGAGGTCGATCGTGGTACGCATGGATACATCATTACATCATGATGCACTGATGTATCCTGCAGGGGTCCGGTACGCGGGCAGCGTCCATCTCTCGGTGGCCCATCGCAGGATCAGGGTCCGGCCCGTGTTGGTCCGGCTCGTTGTGGATCGGTTGGTAGTCGGCCGTGTTGTTGGCCGGTGAGGGTGTGGCCGTGTGGTGTGGTGATGGTGGTCCGGCCGTGGGTGTCGATGGTGGCGCCCCAGCCGTGTCGGTGGATGACTCCGTGGTGGTGTCGGCAGAACAGTGCCATGTGCGCGACGTCGGTACGGCCCAGATCGCGGGTCCAGTGATCGATGTGGTGTGCGTCGCAGTGTTGGGGTGGCCGGTCGCATCCTGGGAAGCAGCATCCGCCGTCGCGTAACGCCAGGGCGCGGCGTTGTGCTTGGTTGGCGAGGCGGATTTGTCGTCCCATGTCGAGGGGCACGCCCAGCGAGTTGACGATCACGGGATGCAGGCGAAGATCACACGCCAGCGCACCCGGATCGCGGCGGGTCCCGTACCGGTCCGCCACGACTTCTGGTTCTTCGGCGGGGATCACCAGGGTCGCCTCGGCGCCGGGGGACGGTGCGTCCGGTTCGGGGTTGGCGACAGCTCGTCGGCAGATCTCGACGAGCGCCAGCGCCCGTAGTGTGGCGCGTGACGGGATGTCGACCGCTCCGTCGGTGGTTTGGTGGTCGTCGCGGTAGCGGCGCCAGAGTTCGTCGGTGACCGACTCGATCACCGACTCGGTGACGAGGCCGTGTTCGCCACAGAGTTGCCCGTCGAAGAACACGTTGTCACCCGTCGAGCGCATCCGGAGCCGGTTCGACTCCACATCGTCGGCGGGGTTGTGGCCGCCGTCCTGGTCCAACAGGTCGGCGATCGCGAAGACCTCGCGGCGCCAACGGTCGAACACCATCACCGGCACCAGTTCCAACAGCGTCTCTTGCATCTCGGCGAACCCGGTTTCGATCCGAGGGTTGCACGCCCGGGCCATGACCTGGGCGTGGTCGAACCCGATCCGCCCCTCGGCCAACGCCGCGGCGGTCACATCGAGCACACGCCGCAGCGTGACTGCGACCGACACCCGCGTACCCGCGGTGCGGGGAGACGCGTGGCCATTGCGTGACAGCCAGCCTTTGGTGCGCAGCCCGTGGTGACGGTCGGTCGCGTCACGGGAGTGCAGCTCGGCCAACAGGGCGCACTCCGCCGCGTCCAGCCTCGCCCGCGCCTGCTCCAAACCGACCACGCCGTCGAACAGTTCGGCATCGGTCAACGACGCCGCATCGATGCCCGCAACATGGGAGGCCTGCTCCGCCAACAGCACCGAATCGAACATGTGTTCATCCTCCCACGGACCACTGACAGTTGGCCGTCCCGGCCGTCGCGTCGCTCGGCCGGCTATGAGCCCCTGGATCGCTCGGCGAGTTCCTCGCTCCACCTCAAGGAGCAGTACTCCTCGACGTCGTGATCGGGCAGCGCGCGGGTGGAGTTGTTCATCCGGACGAAGAAGACCCGCTCCGCCTTGGACGTCCTGGCCCATACCGGGATCGGGCAGGCGGCGACGTCCACCCGGCAGATCTCCACACCCCCGTGCAGCACGATCCGTGCCCGGGTGCGGGTAACCGGCACATTGCCCAGCGCCCCGATGAGGTGGGTGGTCAGCCAGTTGACGAAGCCGTCGCCGTTCCTCGGCGCGACGACGGAGTAGTCGTGATCGAGGCCGACGACGGAGCGGTCGGGACCGATGCCGATGAGCAGAGTGCCTCCGTCGGTGTTGAGGAACCCGGCGACCGTGCTCACGATCCGAGCCACTTCCGAGTGCCCGTGCCCGAGCGGTCGGTCCGCGGATCTCAGCAGGTGAAGCCGACGGCGCGCAGGCCGGTCTCCAACACGACGGGCCAGTCGAAGCGCCGCGCCTCGGCGCTCGCGGCCCGGTGCATCGAGCGCCAGCGTTCGCGGTCGTCGAGCACCTTGACCAGTCCGGCCGCCAGGTCGGCCGCATCGTCGGACACCACGAGCGCCGCTCCCGCCTCGGCGAGCTCCGCGGCGGTCGGTGGGGTGGAGGTCATCACGATCGGGAGGCCCGCACCCAGATACGCCTTGAGCTTGCCCGGATCGGCCCACCGCGTGAACGACGACGGATCCTCCGAATACGGCGCGGCGGCGACGGTCGCCCTGGCGAGGATGGCCTCCACGTCGCGGTGGTCCTCGACGAAACCGTGCACCGTCACCACCGGGCCACCTTCCGCCGTGACACCCAGGGCACCGGCACGCCGGCGGACCGTGTCGAGCAGCGGTCCACCACCCATGACCTCCACCGTCACGGTGTCGCCCGCCTCGCGCAGCGTCGTCACCGCGTCCAACAGCGTGTCCACCCCCATGCGCTCCACCAGATGTCCGAGGAACACCACACGCCGCGCGTCGAACGCTGCGTCGTCGACCCGGGGCGTCCGCTCCAACCAGCACCCCATCGGGATCACCGTCCCCGGCGCCGCGTCGACCCCCAGACCGTGCGCCGCGGCCCGCGCGTCGAGCGCGGCCGCCGACAGGTCGACCCGGGCGTCGGCGCGGCGACAGCACAGGGCGTCGATCGAGTCGTACGCACGGGTGAGCACACCGGGGCCGAACCGGTCCGGCACGAAGTCGACGCTCCAGTGAACCACCCGACGGGTCCGCCCGAGGCGACGTTCGAGCAGGCCCCTCCCCGTGGCCAGGCAGTTGAAGCCGAACCAGCCGTCGGAGCGCCCCAGCCTCGGCGGCAGCAGCGGATCGAGCGCGAACGACCACGGCGGCCCGAGGCGCGGGTCGATCGTCCGGGTCCGCGACGCGCCCGACGCCTCGTAGGTGACGATCCGGTGCCCGGTGGGACCCTCGGCGGTGAGCGGGTGGGAGACGTCGACCACCCGTGCCGCGCCGCGCTCCAAGAGGAACGGCCGCAGTGCCTCGGCGGGGCCGTCCGCGAAGCCGTTCGACACGATCACGAACGTGGAGCCGTCCACCGCGACGGGCGCGTCACTCATCGCCGGTCACGAACCGTGCACGATGGCCCGGTTTGATCAGACCCGACAGGAAGCGCCAACCCCCGCGGGGCAACAGCGCGACGGCGGTACCCGACGCGACGATCCCGAGCACCGTGGCATAGGCCGTGGGCGTGTGGGGGCCGAAGGTGAGCGCGAGCATCTGCGCGATGGACGCGCCGATCAGGACCGACACGAAGCGCGAGTGGTTTCTCGCGAAGTTGTGGTGCAACAGCAGGTGCACGATCGCGAACGGCACGGTGGCCAGGCCGATCTTCCAGGCGTAGCGGTGCGCCTCGGGATACTCGCTGCCGTACAGCACCCTGAACACCGGCTCGCCGAACAGCCAGATGAACGCGACGCCGGCCGCGGCCAGCCCGGCGGCGAACGCGAACGCCCGCAGCATGAGCGGTTCGGTCGACTCGATGTTGCTCACCGCCGCGGTCACCTGCGGAAAGGTGATCTGGGTGATGACCGCAGGCAGCCACAGGACCGCCCGCCCGATGACGTCGGCCGCCGCGTACTGCCCCGCCATCGACTCGGTGAAGTTCGCCCGGGCGAACGGCACGTCGAAGCTGACGAGCACCCAGAACAGCGTCACCCCCAGGAAGACCTGTGCCGTCGAGCGGTCGAGGACCTTCGTGGTGATCGCACCCGCGTGACGCGCAAGGTACAAGCCCCCCGCGGCGCACACCGAGGTCGACACGACGAGCCCGGCGACCAGGGCGGTCACCCCCAGCCCCGCCGCCATCGTTGCGAAGCCGACCCCCAGCTTGGCCACCGCGAACGTCGCCGACAGCAGCGACATGGCGATGAACCGCATCTGGCCCTGGAGCCGACCCACCGCGATGGCGCCGAGGCAGGTCGGCACGATGCTCGCCGCGACGAACAGCATCGGGATGACGTTGTCGACCTTGAGGAACTCCGACAGCCACGGCGACGCGACGACCAACGCGACGGTCAACGCCGCGCCCACCACCACGGACGACCGCGTGAGACGGTCCATGACGGCCGGTCGCGGCTCGACCTCGCCGGCGGACACGGCTTTCGCCGCGACGGTGCCGAGCGAGCTCGCCGACACGCCGATCACCGCGACCACCGTCATCAGGCCGGCGAGGAGTCCGTAGGCGTCCGCACCCAGGAAGCGCCCCGTCACCAGTTGGAAGCCATAGGTGCTGGCGTTGCCGAGCGCGACGCTGCCGATCACGACGATGCTCGTGCCCTTTCCGACGAGGAAGCGACGCGGGGCGGCGCGACGGCCGGGGTCGCCCGGGCTCGCCGTCGCCGCGTCCGCCGTCTCCGCCGTGGCTGCGGTGGGCGACGGGGGCCTGGAAGATGGTTCGCTCACGAAGGCACGCGCTCAGACCGCGCTCAGCACCCCGCGGGCGTCGCCGACGTGGTCGAGGAACCACGCGTAGGTGTCGCGCACGCCCTGGTGGAGATCGGTCGACGCCTTCCAACCCAAGCCGTTCAGCTTGGACACGTCCAACAGCTTGCGCGGCGCGCCGTCGGGTTTGGACGGGTCGAACACCAGCTCGGCGTCGGGATGCACGATCGAACGCACCGTCTCGGCGAGCTCACGGATGGACAGGTCGACACCGGTGCCGACGTTGACGTGCTGGTCCTCGTCGTAGTGGTCCATGAGGAACACGCACGCGTCGGCCAGGTCGTCGACGTGGAGGAACTCGCGCCGCGGGGTGCCGCTGCCCCAGATCTCGACCTCGTTGCGCCCCGCGAGCTTCGCCTCGTGGAACTTGCGGATCATCGCGGGCAGGACGTGGCTGGACTCGAGGTCGAAGTTGTCGCCGGGGCCGTAGAGGTTGGTGGGCATGGCCGACACGAAATTGCTGCCGAACTGGCGGCGGTAGGACTCGCAGAGCTTGATGCCGGCGATCTTCGCGATGGCGTAGGGCTCGTTGGTGGGCTCCAGTTCGCCGGTGAGCAGCGCCGACTCGGCCATGGGCTGGGGGGCGAGCCGCGGGTAGATGCAGCTCGAACCGAGGTACAGCAGCTTGGTGGCCCCGAAACGGTGCGCCGCCTCCACCACGGTCGCGTGGATCATCAGGTTGTCGTAGATGAACTCCGCCGGCCGCGTGCTGTTCGCGGGATCCCTCCGACGGTGCCCGCGACCAGGTACACGTACTCGGGCCGGTTGGCGCGGAACCAGTACTGCACGGCCGCCTGGTCGCGGAGGTCGAGCTGATCGCGCGCCGCGGTGAGGATGTCGGTGTAGCCGCCCGCCTCGAGGCGGCGCACGATGGCCGATCCCACCAGTCCCCGGTGGCCGGCGACGAAGATGCGGGCATCGCGGGGTACGGCGGTCGGGGAGGAGGTCGCCACGGTGTCGTCCCTTCGATCGATGTGCCGCACACTACCCGCCCGCGGTGCCGCTACCGGGTAGCGCGCCTGCCGCTCCGATACCGCAGCCGGGTCCGGGGGAGGTGGTGCCCGCTCCACTAACGTGGGCGGTCGGCGCGTCCCGGCAGGGTCGGTCCGCGGTCCGGGATTTTACGATGATCGCCTTCGTCTACGGGACCACTGCGGAGCTGATCAAGATCGCCCCCGTCCGTCAGCGCCTCGTCGCGCTCGGTGCCCGCCCGCTGCTGTGGAGCACCGGTCAGCAGGCTTCGGAGCTTCCCGAGACGACCCGTCGGCTGCGGCTCCCCGAACCGGACTTCGTGTTCGCCGAGGGCTTCCGGGGCCGCAGCCTGCACCGCACCGCGGACGTACCCGTATGGCTGGCCACGGTCACCCGCGCGGCGCTGGCGCACCGTCAGGAGTTGCTGACCTCGCTGTGGGAGGACGACCGCCCCCCGATCGTGCTGGTGCACGGCGACACGATGACCACCGTCGTCGGCGCGGCACTGGGACGATGGCTCGGCGTGACCGTCGGCCACATCGAGGCCGGACTGCGCACCAACCGGATCCTCGAACCGTTCCCCGAGGAGCTCGACCGGCGCGTCGCGGCCCGGCTCGCCCACGTCCACTTCGCCCCGGGGATCGACAAGTTCCTCAACCTGCGAGGCATCGGCGGCATCAAGGTCGACACCGTCGCCAACACGGTGATCGACACGGTCCGCTCGGTACCCGACCAGGACCTCGACCACATCGGCGACGCGGTCGTCCCCGACCGGTTCGGTCTGGTGTCGTTGCACCGGTTCGAGCTGGTCCGCAACCGTGAGCGCTTCGACGCCGTGCTCGCCGCGCTCGCCCGCCACGCACGCGACGTACCGATGCTGGTCGTCACCGACGCGCTCGCGTCCGCCCAGATCGAGGCGTTCGGCCTGGGGCACCACTTCGACGACCGCCATCTCATCAGGGTCGGCAAGCTCGCCTACTTCGACTTCGTCACCCTCCTGCGCCGGGCCGAGTTCGTCGTCACCGACAGCGGTGGGCTCCAGGAGGAGTGCGCCTACCTCAACATCGCCTGCCTCGTGCATCGCACCACGACCGAGCGCAACGAGGGCATCGGCACCAACGTCGTCCTGTCGATGTACGACATCGACGCGGTGGACGACTTCCTCGACGACCCGTCGCGCTACCGCGATCCCGACCCCGAGCCGCTGCCGTCGCCCTCCGACGTGATCGTCGAGCATCTCGTCCAGGCCGGCCACAGCCCCGGCCGCGGGACCGATGGCACCGGTTCCCCGGAGTTGTCGGTCGTCGTGCCGGCGTTCGGCCACGCGGACCTCATCCGTTCGGCGTTGCACAGCGCCCTCCGCTCCCTCGACCGGATCGGCCTCGACTACGAGATCGTCGTGTTGGGCGACCCGGCCGACTCCACCCGCTTCGAGGTCTCCCAGGTGGGCTCCGATCGTGTTCGGATGTTGACCTACGCCGACAACGCCGGGGCCGCGGGGCTTCAAGTACGCGTTCGCACAGACGTCGGGTTCGATCGTCGCCTACGTCGACCCGACCCTGCTGATGACCGCCGACAACATCGCCGCCGCGGTGCAGGTGCTGGTCGACTCGGGGGCCGACGTCGTGGCCGGATCGAAGGTGCACATCGGATCGGAGCTCGAGTCGTCGCGCCTGCGAACCTTACAGACGAGGGCCTTCTCGGCCATGGTGTCGCGGCTGGTGGGCACCGAGGTCGGCGACGTGCACCTCGCACTGAAGGTGTTCCGTCGGCCGGTGCTCGAGTCGCTGTTGCCCTACGTCCGATCGCCCGGCTTCGGGTTCGACATCGAACTGCTGTCGGCGGCCACCGACGCCGGGTACCGCATCGTCGAGTGCCCGGTCACGATCCCCGGCCGGATGCGCACGATCACCAACCCGCTGTGGTTGGCGAAGGCGGCCGCGGGCAGCGCGGATGGTCGTGCTCCGCCAACGGATGCGCGGAGGTCCGGGGTGGCCCGTCGACGCGCGGTGGTGGTCACCGGCGAGCGGGAGGTGACCGACCTCGCCGACGGCGACGACCCCGACGCGGCGCCCCGCACGCGGCCCGGCGAGGTGGTGGCGCGCCCCGGCGCGGACCGATGAGCTCCCACGACCATCAGAGGAACCTCCGATGAACGCCGGTACCCGGTTCGGCTCGCGCGTCACCGCGGGGCTCGCGCTGTGCGGGATCGACCTCGGCCAGGTCCGCTCCACCGTGGGCGGCGCCCGGTGGTACCGCGACGACCTCCGCCGCTGGAAGGAGCTCGCGGGCAGCACCCCCGAGTTCGCGTTGGGCCGGCCGTTCCCCATGTTGGGCGACCGCGTGGCCGGAGCGGGCAACGCATCGGGCCACTACTTCCACCAGGACCTGCTGGTCGCGCAACGCGTCGCGGCGCTCGAACCGCGTCGCCACGTCGACGTGGGCTCGCGCATCGACGGGTTCGTCGCGCACGTCGCTGCGTTCCGTCACATCGACGTGGTCGACATCCGACCGTTGGGAGTCGAGGTGCCCAACATCGGCTTCGTCCGCGCCGACCTGATGGCCGGCATCCCCGCCGAGCTGGTCGGCTCCACCGATTCGCTGTCGTGCCTGCACGCCCTGGAGCACTTCGGGCTGGGCCGATACGGCGATCCGCTCGACCCCGACGGGCACCGCAAGGGCCTCGCGTCGCTCGCCGCGCTGCTCGAACCGGGCGGCCGGCTCCACCTCGGCGTGCCGATCGGGCCGCAACGGGTGGAGTTCAACGCGCACCGCGTGTTCTCGGTCGCACACCTGCTCGACCTGGTGGCCCCGGACTTCACGCTCGACCGGATCTCCTACGTGGACGACGCGGGTGCGTTGGTCCGCGATGCCGATCCCGAGCAGGGTCGGCGCGACAACTGGGGCTGCCACTACGGATGCGGGATCGCCGAGCTCGTCCGCCGGGCCCCGACATGAGTGCACCCGATGCGCCCTCGGCGACGACCTCCGCGTCTCCGGCAGCGGCCCGCGTGACGACGTCGCCGACGTCTGTTGACGCGGCGGCGCTGCCGTCGTTGAGCGCGGTGCTGCCCACCTACAACGAGGCGGGCTGGTTGGCCGACACCGTCGAGGCGCTCCGCGTCGCGGTCGCCGAGGCGGGCTGGCCCGGCGTCGAGCTCCTCGTGGTCGACGACGGCTCCACCGACGACACCGCAGCGGTGCTCCGCACGTTGAGCGGGCCGGCAGCCGACGACGCGTCCCCGGGTGGGCCGGTTGACGGCCTGACCGTCCGCCACCTCCGTCAGGACAACGCCGGCCGGCTGGCCGCGCGCCGGCGGGGGCTCGGGGAGGCGACCGGTGAGCTGGTGTTGTTCCTCGACAGCCGCGTCCACCTGCACCCGTCCTCGCTCGCGTTCGTGGCCACGCAGTTGCGCGAGCACCCCGACCGTCGCATCTGGAACGGTCATGCGGTCACCGCGTCGACGTCGGCTCCGTGGACGCGGTTCTGGGACGCGATCACGTTCCTGGCATGGCGGCGTTACCTGCGGGCCCCCCGCACGACGTCGTACGGCGCCGAGGAGTTCGAGTGGTTCCCCAAGGGCACCACGTGCTTCATGGCACCGCGGGAGCAGTTGATCGACGCGACCGACCGGGTCGAGAGCCGCAGCGCGGATCCGCACCTCGCCAACGACGACACGTTGATGATCCGCAACCTGTTGGACTTCGGTCGGATCAACATCTCCCCCGAGTTCGCCTGCACCTACCATCCGCGCTCCACGTTGAGGGCATTCCTGCGCAACGCGTATCACCGGGGCAGCGTGCTGGTGGACGGTCACCTCCGGCCGGGCCAACGCTTCCACCGTCTGTTCCTCGTGCTCGCGGTGGCCGCTCCGGTGGTGGGTCTGCCGATGCTGCGGCGACCTCGAAGGTTCGCGGTCGCGTCGGCGGGGGCGAGCGTCGGGGCCGGTGCGGCCGCGGCCGCGGCGGGGGTGCCGGTACGCGACGCCGCGTCGTTCGGCGCGTTGCTGGTGCCGTTCTCGGTCGCCTACGGCGCCGGAATCGTGCGAGGCTTCCGCAACCGGGTGCGCTGAGGCCGCCCACCCGGGGGGTCCCCTGAGGGCAGGTGCGCGCTCAGCGGAGCGAGGCGACCCGGCCTCTCGAGACCATGAGCGCGAGCCGGCGCGGATCGGTGGAGTGGGGGTCGACGTCGCGGGGCTCGATCGCGGGACCGCCGATGTGGAGGGTGATCGGTACCCCGCACCGGCCGGCGAATGTGACGTCGGTCGGCTCGGGGATCGTGCCGTGCCAGATCCGGCGGCCGCTCTGGGTGGCCCTCACCTCGCGGGGAGGTCCGAAGGTGGTGAGGGTCATGTGCACCCGGCAGGTCCGTGCGCCGCGGAACGAGGTGGCGACGACGGTCGGTGCCCTGGTGGACGCCCATCGCGACGCCCGGCCGTCGGACACGTCGAGGGGGTACCAGCCGGTGCGTGACTCCAGCACACCCGTCGCCGTCGGGCCCGGCTTCACCCGGTAGACGTCGGTGGTGTACCAGTCCCTCAAGCCCTGCGCCTGCCGCCGACCCGCTGGAGTCTCCTTCGGCATCGGGTCGTCCGTTCCGATGCGGTTGACCAGAGCGAAGTCGTGGTGGTTCAGCCCCCCGCCCGAACCGCCGCGCAACAGCGGATGCGCAACGACCATGTCGACACCCCAGGCCCGCAGCAGGGGCGCTGTCTGGGGGTCGGCGAGGCCTGCGGCGGCCTCCAGCGTGTGCATCCCCGACGCGGTCTTGGAGTTGAGCGTGTGCTTGTGATGCACCGGTTGGAACGTCGAGAACGTCCCGTTGGGGTCGTCGAGGGGGTAGTCGGCGATCGTGTCTACGTCGCGAAGGTTGGCGAGCCATCGGTACGCGGTGGGTGCCTGGGAATAGTCGAAGTGGCGGTACGCCCCACGGTCGGGGTGCACGTGGTCGAGACCGAGGAACAACAACAGCATCACCGCCGCGACCCCGCGCCACACGCGCCGCGGGATGCTCGACACCAACCACGCGACGGTCAGGGCGGCGGCCGTCACCGCGAGACAGTTGACGACGACGGCCATCCGCGACGGGACCCGCCACAGGGGCACGAGGCCCGCGACGACACCGAACGGGTTGGGCAGCTCGACGTGGAGCAGATGCGGTCGCGCCGGTCCGCACAGGTAGGCGACGACGACGGCCGACAGGGTCGCGACCGTCACGAGTCGGAGCCGATCGTCGCGGCCCGTGACGTCGTGTTCGTGGTCGGTCGGCGCACCGAGGCCGACGCCGTCGGCCTCGCCGGCGGTACGGGCCTGTCGACGGCGGCTCACGGCCCGGACCGTGAAGAGGATCGTCCCCGCGACACACAGCGCCAGGACGGTCAGCCCGACGTAGGGGTTGGCCTCGACTACCCCCGATCGCGGGTGGAGCCACCCCGAGAACAGCGAGCGCGCGTCGGGGGTCACGAAGTCGCCGGGACGCGCCCCGTAGTGGTCGAACTCCCCGAGCGCGTCGGTGAAGGGTCGGGTGGGTGCCCATCCGGCCGGGGAGGCGGTTCCCCCGAGGAGCCCGGTCACCAGGAGCACCAGCGGGAGCTGCACGATCGCCGCGCCGGCCGCGACCTGGACCATCGAACGCAGACGGGGCCACCACGACGCGCGACCGCCGGCCGCGACGAGGCCGATGCCGATCACCGCGAACGCGATCCACGCGAACGGCAGGTAGTAGCCGTCCACCCACGGGGCGAGCCCGAGCGCCGTCGCCGCGAGGAACGCGCCGCCCCGTCGGCGTTGGTGGATCGACCAGACGAGTCCGAGCACCAACAGGGGGAAAGGCCACTGGTTGAGGTACGCCAGGTGCCCGGTGGACTTCTGCACGGCGAGGCTCGAGAACGCGAACAGGTATCCCGCGGCGGCGGCGAGCCACCAGCGTCGGGTGAGGACCTGCACCAGGAGCGCCATCGCGGCGGCACTCGCCGCGAACGACACGACCATCGAGACGTTGACCGCGCACACCGCGCCGACGACTCGGGTGGCGACCCAGATCGGCGCCATCGTGAGGGTCTGGCTCCACGCCTCGGGGCTCCAGACGCGCTCCCCCCGCCGGTCGGGTCCGGTGAGCGTCTCGACCGCGTCGTCGGGGCCGATCTCGTTGCGGTCGAACAGGTAGCCGAACCACACCGCACCGGCGGTTCCATCGCCGAAACCGGTCGCCGAGCGGGTGCCGCAGTTGCCCGGTGTGACGCCGAGTTCGCGTCGCCACGAACCCGATCCCCAGCACGTACAGCACCAGGAGCGCGAGCGCCACGAGGCGTCGACGCCAGGGGGACGCGGGTCCGGCGGTGTGTCCGGGGCGGGCGCGGTCTCGTCGTCGGGGTTCGGCGGTCGGGTAGGCACGGGCTCTCTCGGGTCGGCCCGAGGCTATCGCAGCGCCCCGTCCTGCCGGGGCCGACCGCTGTATCAGCTCGCGCCGGCGCGGCGGCGCGAGCTCGATCGGTCGCGCCCAGCCCGTCACACAGTCGGTGCCGATCTCGACGGTCGCCGTCGTGCCCGGTGCGGGTACCGGCACCACGACGGCGCAGGAGGGAGGATCGGTAGGGCCGAAGCGCCGCGCCGACACCCACAGCCGCGAGGTTCCGGCGTCGGGATCGAGGAGGAGCGCTCTGCCGTCGGAGCCCGCGGCGGGCTCGGAGGTTCTCACCCCGTTCCCGGTGCGTCGATGGATCCAGAGCGGTCCACGAGAGGTCGGCGTTCGCACGATCAGGTTGGATCCGGGCGACGGCCCGTACCACAGCGGGATCGAGTGGTACTCGCCGTCGCTCAGGGTCGGAGGCCTCGGATCGCCGACGCGATCGTGTTCTCGTCGAGCGTTCCGACCCCCCAGGCGGTCGCCGCCGCATCGGCCCCGACGAGCGGGTCGACCTGCTTCCAGCTGGTGCCCAGGACCATCACCGTCGTGGGGTCCTCCCTCCACACGACCCGCGCGTCGTCGAGGCGGGCGGCGTGGCCGCGGACGGTCACCGCTCGACCCGGGAGGCTCGTCACGTCGAGGCCGTCGGCCTCGAACGCCGACAGCATCGTGCGGTCGTCGCCGACCCGCCACAGGAGCCGCCTCGCGTTCCACCACTCGGGTGTGACATCGGGTGTGGAGCTCGCCCGGAACGGCGGTGCCGCCGTGAAACGGCCGGCTCGGTAGTGGAGTGCCCCCATGAGATCGCCGAGGGCATCGTCCCATCGGCCGTCGGTCCAGGCGGTGAGGTCCGAGCCGGTTCCCGCCGGGCTCACGACGAACCCGCGGCCGTCGGCTTCGATCCAGCTTCGCTCGTGGGAGCGGGAAGCGGGCCGGGTGAAGCGGTGGAGGACCCGATCGCCGACCCGCATGGCTATCGGGTTGGTCTCGTACGCGGCGAAGGCCGCCTCGGAGGTGTCGTACTCGCTGATCCTCGCGGCGACGCCCTCGGGCCAAGCGGCTCGGGTGAAGAACTGGTCGGTCGTCACCGCGTCCGGGAACCGGCGCCCGCCACAGCTCACCGACCGGTCGAGCGAACGCCAGCGGTGTGATCGAAACCCCGACGGCCCGTCGCGGTTCGTCGGGGTGCCCAATGTGAGGTCGACGTGGTCGCGCTCGTGGTCCGGGCCGCCGGCGAGGCCCGATGTGGGCGTCCGTCGCAGCCCACGAGTGTGACCGCGAGCCCAGCGGCCGACGTGACGAGCACCGCCCCGGCCGCGGCGACCGACCACCGACGCCGCCCGGCGAGGCAGCGGCACGACCGCCGGTCGATAAACGTCGGGTGGCGCGTCGAGCGCTGCGTCGCGGTCTGGTCGGCTACCGACACTCATAGTCGCTCCCATCACCATATCGACGACCGTCGAGCACCCGCCTTGCACCGGAATCCCGACGGGTCCATCGGCGGAGTGGGCGACGGGGGGCAACTAGCCTCGCTCGTCGGTCCCCGATGGAGATTCGAGAGCGGTGGTGACGGACGACGACGGAAAGGTCTCGAGCGAGGAGGGCGACACGTCGGTGATCCCCGACGGTCGGGAGGCGTACGAGGCGGCTACCGCCGAGGTCGCCCGGCGGGTCGAGGAGGGTCGCCGCAGCGGGAAGTATCCACCCGAGCTCGACGCACAGCTCGAGTCCGAGTTCGCACGGATGCCGCGCGACCCGTTGTGGTTCCGGGCCTTCGACCGCATCCCGCCGGCGGTCGCCGCGGTGCGGGCGGTGCGTTTCGGCCAACGCTTCATCGAGTCCACGTCGTCGCTCCCCGGCGGAGCGGTGCTGCACCAGACGGTCGGACGGCTCGTCACCCGCCAAGTGGGTGGCCTCGCCGAGCAGATGTCGCGCTTCGCGACCGAGGTGGCGGCCGCGCTCGACGCGATGGCGGCGGCGTTGGACGAGACGCGAAAGTGGTCCGCAACGACCTGTTGGGCGACATCGACGCGGTGCACCACCGGATCACCGCCGTCGAACAACGGCTGAACGTGATCGAGCACGGCAACCCCGACGGGACGGCCGTTCCCGGCGAGGGCTGAGGTCGCGTCGAGTCGATGGCGATCCATCAGGTGCTGGTGGGCGCGCGAAGGCGACGCCATCACCCACATCGCGCACAATCTCCGCGGTGCGCTCGACCGCTTCGGCGACTCCCAGATCCTCGCCCGGTTCGTCGACCCCACCGCGACCGCCTACGTGCTGCCCATCGCGGCGATCGACCGGGTGGTGCACGCCGACGACGTGGTCATCCTGCACGCCAGCATCGGCGACGAGGAGGTCTGGGAGCGCGTCGGATCGCTGGGCGCGAGGGTGTGGATCTGGTACCACAACATCACCCCGGCGCTTCTTCGAGGACGACCCCGACTTCGCCGCGCCTCACCCTGGGCCGCGAGCAGCTGTCGGCGCTCGTCCACCGCGCCGAACGGGTGGTCACGTACTCGACGTTCAACGAACGGGATCTCGCGCCGCTGGGTGCCACACACGTGGACCGTGTGGCCCACCTCGTCGACCCCGGCCGGCTCGTTCACCTCGCGTCGGACCCGCACTTCGGACAGCAGGTCCGACGGCGCCCCCGGGCCGCTCGTGCTGTTCGTCGGCCAACTCCTCTCTCGCACAAGCAGCCGCAGCTCCTCGTCGCGGCGCACCACCTGTTGGTCACCCACGCCCGACCGGACGCCACGCTCGCCCTGGTCGGCCATCATCCCCGACCGGCCTTCGCCGCCAAGGTGGAGGCGTTCGCCGCGTCGCTCGGCCTGTCCGATCGCGCCTGGATCACCGGTGGCCTCCCCGACACCCACCTCGCCGAGCTCTACCGCGCCGCCGACGTCGTCGCGACCGCGAGCCGTCACGAAGGGCTCTGCATCCCGGTGTTGGAGGCGATGGCGATGTCGGTCCCGGTCGTCGTGGCGGACCACGGCGCCCTGGCCGAGACCGTCGGCGACGGCGGCCTCGTGGTCGGTTCCGATTCGGCCCCGGCGTTCGCGGAGGCGATCGGCATGGCCCTCGACCCGCGGCACCGCGCCGAGTTGGTGCTGCGCGGCCGCCGTCAGGCTGCGGCCCGATCGCTCGAAGCCGCACTCGGTCCCCTCACCGAGACGATCGCCGAGTGGTACGAACGGCGCTGACGTGCGGCTGTGCTTCGTCGTCCAGCGCTACGGGGCCGAGGTGGCCGGGGGTGCCGAAGCTCTCTGCGGTCAGTTCGCGGAGCGGCTCGCGGCGCGGGGACACACCGTGTCGGTGCTCACCACGTGTGCCCGCGACTACGACACGTGGGAGGACTTCTACGATCCCGGCACCTCCGATCTGAACGGCGTGCGGGTCGAACGACTCGCGGTGTCGGCACCGAGAGAGCCCGCGCGTTTGCGGACGCCTCCGCGCGGTCGCCGGACCCGGTGCACGGAGCGTCGTGCCGAGCCCTGCGCTGTGCGACGCCTGGATGCACGAACAGGGGCCGAACCCCGCGGGTTCGCCGACCGGCTCCGCCAGGTCGCTGCCGAGGTCGACGTCGTCGTCTTCTTCACGTACCTCTACGCGACCACCTCGATCGGAGTGGCCGCC
The DNA here is from genome assembly GCA_041394325.1 of Microthrixaceae bacterium. Taxonomy (GTDB): domain Bacteria; phylum Actinomycetota; class Acidimicrobiia; order Acidimicrobiales; family Microtrichaceae; genus JAWKIJ01. The sequence goes on along the minus strand of JAWKIJ010000001.1, from coordinate 384,112 downwards.
GTGTCGGGCCTCGTCCCCACACTGCTGCACCCCACCGCACACGAGGAATGGCCGCTGAGGCTCCCGTGATACGCACCGTGTTGGACCGGGTCGACGCGGTGGCTTTGTCCACACCGGAGGAGGCGGCACTCGTGCGGCTGCGCTTCCGCCACCGCGGCCCCTCCGCCGTGATCGGCATCGGGTTCGAGCCGCCTAATCGGCCGGCCACGCTGGACGAGGCCGCGGTGGCGTTCCGGCGACGGTTCGGCCTCGGCGATGACCCCTACCTGGTGTGCGTCGGGCGGATCGACCTCAACAAGGGGTGCACGACGCGGTCGCGCTGCACCGGGTCGCGACGGACCGGTACACCACGGCGCGATCGCGCCCCGTCCGTCTCGTGCTGTGCGGACAGGAGGTCGATCCGTTGGGCGTACACGACCCCGGCCGGGTCGTCGTCACCGGCTTCGTCACCGAGGACGAGAAGTGGGCGGCCATCCGGGGGGCGGTGGCGCTGCTCCAACCGTCACGCCAGGAGAGCTTCGGTATGACCCTCGCCGAGGCGTGGCTCGCGGACCGGCCGGTCCTGGTGCGCAGCGACTGCGATGTGACCTCCGGCCTCGTCGAGCGCGCCGGTGGGGGACTGACCTATCACGATCCGGCGACCTTCGCCGAAAGCCTCGACTGGCTGCTCGAACACCCCGACGCCGCCGCCCGACTCGCCGCATCGGGACGCGCCTACGTCGAGGCCGAACTCGAATGGGACGCGGTGATGGCCCGCTACGAGGCGCTGCTCACCACCGCGTCCACCGCTTCGGTCGTGGGCGCCGGATCCCGGATCGGCGCCGGCCGGGGTGTCACTCAGGGGCGGCGCCCGACGACCGCGTAGTCCATCGGGCCGGCGACCAGGTTGTTCCAGGCGTCGGCGAGCCGACGGGTGAACGGATCGGCGTCGGAGGGCACCTCGACGGCGTCGTCGGAGGGGTGGAGGCGCTGGATCTCGACTTCCTCGAACCCGCACTGGGCGAGCTGGAACTCCAACAGTCGCGGCGGGACGGGGCGGAGGTGCGTGGGGTCGAGCCAGAACGAGGTGGCGCCGACCCGGAGGTTCTCGGGGTTGGGGGTCTCGAAGATCACCCTCCACCGGGGGCGATCGCTCCGAATGCCGCGGTGAACAGCCGTGTCCGCTCCGCGTCGGTCAGGTGCTCGACCAGGTGCATACCCACCACGGCCCGCAGCGACCCCGGCCCGAGGGCACCCAGCAACTCGACAGCGTCGCCTCCCACCACGTCGAGCCCTGCTTCGCGGCACTCCTCGACCGAGACGGGGTTGAGGTCGACCCCCGCGTCGATCCCGCGCCGCGGAGCAGTTCAAGCAGCTCGCCTCGACCGCACCCGACGTCCAGCACCGGGAGGTCCCCGGCGCCGAACGATGCGATCGTCTCGACGTGGACCGCCGCGAGGCGTCGGACGTGCGCGGGGCTACCCCGCAACTCGTCCTCGAACGCGCTGTAGTCGATGCCCAGGTCGCTGATCGCCGCGCCGACCGCGTCCGCCCGCGACCCGACCGCCGCACCCGCGGCGTCGTCGGCATCGGTCAGGCCCGTCGTTGCCGTTCCCTTCGGGATCGGGGTCGGAGTCGGAGTCGGCGAGGTGCCGCGTCGTTCGAGGCGTCGCACCCGGGTGGTGAGCGACTCCATCGCCACCGCCACCGCCTCGTCGATCCTCGTCTCGAGGTGGCGTCGAAGCGCGTCGACCGACTCCGGCACCCAGCGTGTCATCCGTCGGTCGAGCTCGCCGACCGCGTGGTCGAGCTCGGCGCGGACGTGATCGTCGCCACGTCGGTACCCATCGGTCGTCGCGGCGTTGAGGTCGCGAAACTCCCGGGCGAACTCCTCGAGGGAGCCGTGCAACCGTCCGACCGCCGGCGTCCGGTCCACCAGCGACACGACCCGCGACGCCACCCGTCCCCGGACCGCGGTGAGCACCCGACGTGCCGTGGTCGGCGCCCCGTGGGCAGCGACGGTCCCGTCCGCGGCGGGCCCGTGGAGCGAATCGTCCCTCGGATCGTCAGGCACCGGCGACGACCCCCCGACACCGCCACGGTCAACCGCGGCACCCTGCGGCGAAGCGGTACCGGGCGTCCTCGAGCATGGCCTCCACGCTATCGAGCACCGTCGGCCAGTCGTAGCGGACCACGTAGTCCCGCCCCGCTCCGCCCAGCGAGTCGCGCAACCCACGATCGGACAGCAGCAGGTCGAGCGCCGCCTCGAAGCCGGCCTGGTCGCGATAGGTGAGCCCGCCGCCGGCCCGGTCGACCTGACCGGCGAGCACGTCGCTGTGGCCCTGGACCAGCGCAGGCAACCCGCAGCGCCATCCCTCGGCGAGGCTCAACGAGAAGCTCTCGAAGTACGACGGCTGCGCCAGCACCGCCGCCCCGGCGGTGAGCTCCCAGCGCGTCCGCTCGTCGACGAACCCGGTCACGATCACCCCGTCGTGGTGGGGCAGACCGTGCACCTCGCTGCCCACGAAGACCATCTCGACGTCGTGGTCGTGACGTCGCCGGAACCGGTCGAAGCGGCCCGCCAACTCGTGCATTCCCTTGGCGGGATCGATCCGGCCGAGACACACCAGGTAGTCCTTCGCGGACACCCCGAACCGTTCGGCGACCCCGCGGCCGCTCCGACGGTCGACCCCCTCGGGCACCGCGGCGACCCCGGCCCCGAACACCACCGACGGGGCGTCGGGGCGGAACCGGGTCCGCACCAGCGCGGCCTCCTCCTCGGTGAGGTGGTTCAACACGGTGGGATGGTCGAACAGTCGGCGCAGACCGGGCAGGCGCAACAACCCCTCGTCGTGTGCCAGCGACTGCAGCACCGTCGCCACCCGACCCGACACCGCCGGCAGTCCCCGCGTCGACGGGGTGAACATGTACCCCGAGAACACGACCACGTCGAAGCGTCCGACGTGGCGGTCGAGCCACTCCACGAGCCCGTCGAGGTCGGGGCCGATCATCGCCCCGAACGCCGCGTTCACCACGGCCGAGCCGCGCGCCGAGTTCGACCCGGTGCCATCCACCCGGCGGTGCAACGGGCCGAACAGGTGGTTGTCCCGCCGCGCCCGCACCGCCAGCCGATGCACCGTCACCCCGTCCTCGTATACCGTCCCCGGGGCGAACCTGTCGGCCCAGTCGGTGTAGTCGAGCGCACAGCTCGTCAGGACCTCCACCTCGTGGCCCCGGTCCGCAAGTCGCACCGCGTACTCGCGGACCAGTTGCTCGGCGCCGCCCGCGATCTCGGTTCCGTAGCGTTGGACGACGAACAGGACCCGCATCAGGTTCCGCCGGGTGTGACCGTCCAGTCCCCGCCGATGTCGACGAGGCCGTACACCTCCTGTTCGCCCTCGGGGCGTACGCGGATCTGCCACGCACGGTCGTAGCGGTCGAAGGTGTGCTGGGAGAACTGGTCCTCGACCGCCACACTGATCTCGTAGGCACCCGCCAACAGCGGGAGCGACTCGGTGTGGTACTCGACGGTGCCCGACCCACACACCGTGCCGGTGCTCCGCCTGGCGAGCCGCGTGTTGGTGCCGGTGACGTGGAGGCCCTGCTCGTTGTGGAGCGCGATCCCGAACGTGGGCTCCTCATAGGAGCCTTCGGTCTCGTAGCGGATGCGGATGCGCATCGGCGACCGCTCGCCGACCACCGAGGTGGGTTCGCCGTCCGCGCCGAGCACGTCCACCGAGGTGATGACGATCTCGCCGGTGCCCCAGTGTTCGCCGTCGGGGAGATTCGGGCGCGACGCGTCCCCGGCGCCTCGGCTCCGTCGTGGGAGCCGTCGCCGGGGGTCGGGTCCTCGGCGGTCCCGTGAAGCTCGTCGGAACGTGCCGCCTCGGCCTGGTTCACCCGCCGCAGGTATGCGAGCGCGATCTTCGGTGCGTCGCCGGTGGCCTGGAGCACCCCGTGGTCGAGCCACGCCGCCTCGTCGCACATCGTCTGCACGACCCCCATCCCGTGGGTGACCACGACGATCGTCGTTCCCTCCTTGCGCAACTTGTAGAGGTGGTCGAAGCACTGGCGCTGGAACTGCTCGTCGCCGACCGCGATCACCTCGTCGATGATGAGGATCTCGGGTTGCACGTGCACCGCCACCGAGAAGCCCAGCCGCACGTACATGCCGCTGGAGTACACCTTGACCGGCGAGTCGATGAACTGCTCGATCTTGTCGCCCGCGAACGCGACGATCTCGTCGAACTTCGCGTCGATCTCCTTGCGGGGCATGCCGAGGATCGTCGCGTTGAGGTACACGTTCTCACGGCCCGACAGGTCGGGATGGAACCCGGCACCCAGCTCCAGCAGCGTCGAGATCCGACCACTGACCTCCACATGTCCCTTGTCGGGCTGGTAGATGCCGGCGATGCAACGGAGCAGTGTCGACTTGCCCGAGCCGTTGTGGCCCACCAGCGCGTACATCGAGCCGCGCTCGATCTCGAGGGACACGTCGTCGAGCGCCCAGAAGTGCGTCTCGGTACGGTCCCGGTCGCGGCGTGTGAAGAACTCCTTGAGCGATCCCGCCCGGTCCCGTTGCAGCCGGAACCGCTTGGACACCCCGTCGACGACGATGTGCGGATCCGCCACGGTCAGATCTCCTCGATGTAGCGGGGGGCCATCCGCCCGAACAGGTACCAGCCGAGTGCCAGCGCCAGCGCCGTGGCCAGCACCATCGCACCCCAGTTCTGGAGTGTCGGCGCCTTCAGGAGGTACATCGAATCGCGGAGCCCGCCGACGAAGTGGGTGAGCGGGTTGAGCTTGAGCGCGGTGTGGAATCCGGGATGGTCGACCAGCAGATCCTCCCGGTACACGATCGGGGTCGCGTAGAAGAGGATCTGGAGGCCGAGCGCGGTGAGATAGCCGACGTCGCGGTAGCGGATGTTCAACAGGCTCACCACGAGGCCGATTCCGAACGCGAACACCGAGACCATCGCCATGATCGGCAGCGCCAACACCGTGGTCCAACCGACGTTGCCCAGCGCGATCATGAACGCGAACAGGATCACCGTCTCGAGAGCGGTCTGAGTCAGCACGGTGAGCCCGCCCGCGACGACGGGGACCTCGGGGGGGAAGTAGGTGCGGGTCAACAGGCCACCCGCGGCGAGGAACGACTGGATCGCAACGTTGATCCCCCCGTTGAACGCGTTCCACACCACGAGGCCGGCGAACAGGTACAGCGCGAAGTTGCCGCCCTCACCGTTGCTGAGCTTCGGTGCCTCGCCCTTGAGGAAGACGCCGAACACCACCGCGTAGATGGTCAGGGTCATCGCCGGGTTGATCATCGACCACAACCACCCGAGGAAGCTCTTCTTGTAGCGGGAACGGAGGTCCCGCTGCGCGAGGTTGGCGATGAGTGTCCGGTACTCCCAGACCTTTGCGGGTGCTGTCATGGTGGGGCGGCCGCGGCGATCGGGCGGCGATCGACGCTAGCAGCGCCGGTCCCCCGGCCCCGTCCGAGGGCCGCCAGGCGCTCGGCCATCCTGGCCCCGACCCGACGGACCGTGAACGGTGCCAGCGCCGCCCGCCCGGCACTGGAAAGCCGGTCGTGCAGTTGTTGGTCGTCCGCGATCCGCGCCATCAGCCGAGCCGCGTGGTCGAGGGCGGGGTCGGCCCAGTGCCCAGGGGCCGGGTAGAAGGAGCCGGGCCCGATCTCGACCACGTCGCAGTCGACGAGCAGCGAATTGTCGTCACGGGTGAAGTCGAGGTTCCCCGAGTACCGGGTGGCGATCACCGGGGTCCCCGACGCCATCGCCTCGGCCATCGTGAGCCCCAGGCCCTCGGAGCGGTGCAGCGACACGTAGCAGTCCGCCGCGGCGATGAGCGCCATTCGGTCCGCCGCGTCGAGTTGTGCGTCGCGCAGTTCGACGTCGGGCCGCCCCGCGATCGCGGCCCGGATCGCCTCCGCGTCGTCCACGTGGTGCCGCGCGTTGATGCTCTTGAGGATGAGTCGCGTGTCCTCGTCGGGGCCGAACGCACGGCAGTACGCGTCGAGGAGGCCGAGGGGGTTCTTGCGTTGGGCGACCGAGAGGAAGTCGAACGAGAACAGGAACGTGAACCGGTCGTCGAGGCCGAGGCGCCGTCGGACCGCCTCGTCCACGGGCTCGACCTCGAACTCGAGCGGCACCGGCACGTGGTGCACCGGCTTGTCGGTGTACCGGCCGAACACGTCGGCGAGATAGCGGGTGGGTGCCCACACCTCGTCGACATGGCGCAAGGCCTGTCGTTGACGGTCGTGGAGGACGTCGGTCTCCCAGAACCACAGGCCGATGTTGTAGTGGCCCTCGAAGAACTCCGGGCCGACGTCGTCCGCGAAGAAGTCGAGTTGGTCCGGCGCGATCAACAACAGGTTGAACAGGTACGGGGTGTCGACCGCGCCATCGGAACCTCCGCCGTCGGACCCGGCGCGTGGGGTGGTGACCCTGCTGAACGTGCGGTCGTAGCTCACTGGGGCCCAGGGCACACCCGCTTCGGTGAGCGCACGTCCGACCCGCCGTACCGCGACGCCGAGGCCCAACTCGGCGCCGTGGTAGCCGACGAGGTTCACCCCGAAACGCCGGCCGGGTGGCTTCGGTGCCGGGGCAGGGCCCGGCAGCGGTGGGAGGAGTGCGGTCGAGATCATCCCCTCCGACACGCCGTAGGTCCACAACCAACGGAGGAAGTCGTGGCGCGAACGCCAGCGGATGTGAGGGAACGCCGCGGCGAGGTCCGGGCGGTGTGCCCATACGGCGTCTACGGCGAGGCTGATCCCGGTGGCGTCGAGGCCCACTTCACCGGGTCCGCGCAACAACGCGACGAAGTCCTCGGTACCCGGGCCGTCGAAGGGAAGCGGTAGTGGCGCGACGGCGGCGCGGCGGCGCAGCAACTCCCTCGTGGTGGGTAGCAGTGTGATGCCGGCCAACGCGTCGTCGTCCTCGCTGGTGGAGGTGTGTGCACCCGCGGCGTCGGTGGCGTACTCGCGGACAAGTTGGGCGAGCGCGGGTGTCGTCCCGACGAGGCGGCGAGGTGCGGTGCGTCCGTCCGTCGACCACCACCATGGTCGGCCGGGATCGAACCACGGGAACTGTGCGAGCCGAATCGGATGGTCGAGGCCGACCGTGTCGAGGGTGAGCGGGTGCAGAGCCACTGTCGGGTCGTCGAGGGCGACGATCGCCTCGCCCCCGAGGACGAAGTCGCGCCACGGGTCGGTGAGATCGAGGTGGACGAGGGGCGCGTCGAGCGCTATGTCGACCGGCTTGTCGTTCGGCGCCGACGATGCCGGGTCGGTGGGTCCTGCACCGGTCCCTCGTCGGGGTGCGCGGTGCCCGCCCATGATCGTCGCGGCGGCCGTTGCCGACCACCACCGGAGCAGTTCGGCGCAATCGCCGCCGATCACGACGACGTCGGGCACCCAACCGCCGACCCCCACCTCGCGTGGACCGAGCCGGCGCGGTACGAGACCGATCTGGTCGGCAGCGACCGACACCACCAGGTCGTCGAGCGGTTCGCGGACCAGCGACCGGGCGGGGATCACCAGGACCGGTCGGCTCCGGTCCAAGATGCCATCGGCGAAAAGCCGGTCCGCGACGGCAGGGATCGCCGCCCACCGCGCCGCGGCCGCTCCGCCACACAACCACAGGTCGCCGTAGCGGTGTCCACCCCAGTGTCCGGGTCGTTCGTCGTCTCCCGCGAGGGTGACCACGAACGGATCGTCGAGGCCCAACGTCGGCGGGGGGAGGCGTCGCCCGGCCCGACGCGGGTCGGCGTCGAGCAGCACTGTCCGGAGGCCCGGGCCGTCCCCTGGGTCACGGTCGGGCGGGTGCAGGTCGCGGAGCGCGGCGAGAGTGCGCACGATGCGCCGGTCGCTGCGATCCGACGTCGTGATGATCACCTGCACGTGGGCGGACGCTCCTCGATTTCGGACGGGTAGGGTGAATCTAATGGCCGAGGGGGCAGGCATCGCAGGCCGCGTACGGGGGGTTCTCGGGCTCTCGGCAACGGGCAACGTGGCATCGTCACGCTGGTCGCGAGCAGTGGTCGCGCGGCTGGTCGGCGGGCGGCCGTCCTCAACGCTGCGTCATCGTGTCGACGCGGCCGAGGCGGCCGCGTCGAAGGCCGCTGCGGACGTGGCCGAGTTGCGCAGCCTGGTCGAGCAACTCCACCGTTCGCTGGTCCAGGCCGATCCGGGGTTCACCAGGGAGATGGTCGAGGCGGTCCGCGGCGACGTCGCCGCCATGCTGGCACGCCTCGCTGCCAACGACGCCGACTGAGCGACGCGGGTCGAACCCGGCGGTCGGGCGGTGGTCAGCCGGAGACGGCGGGATAGCCCACCGGCTCGGGATAGCAGTCGAGTCCGTCGAGGTGGCGGATGCTGTAGTAGGGGTCGCTGCTCAGTTCGACCTGCCAGCGTGCGCGCAGCGTCGCCAGTTCCCGATCGGACACGGTCGGGTCCCGGCTGATCGACTCGAAGTGGTACAGCCGTGCATGGGGGGTGGCGATCACCCGGTATCCGGCGTCGCGCAGCTTCAGACACAGGTCGACGTCGTTGTAGTTACCCGGCAGGTCGGGTGAGAAGCCGCCGACCTCGGCGAACGTCGTGGCCCTGGTCATCAGGCACGCGGCGGTCACGCCCGCAACCTCCCGATCGAGCCACAGGGCCATCCGGTTGCGCTCACTGTGGGGGTCCTGGCCGAACATGAGGTGGCCCGGGTTGCCCCCGATCAGCACGTGGCCGCCGCACTGGAGCCGGCCGTCCTCGAACAGCAGGTGCGGACCCACGGCGCCCACATCGGGTTCGCGGAGGAACCCGCTCATCGTGTCGAGCCAGTCGGCCGTGATGACCTCGGTGTCGTCGTTGAGGAAGACCAGGAGCTCGCCGTGGGCGACCGCGGCGCCGAGGTTGCACTTGGCGGAGAAGTCGAACGGCCCGCTCCATTCGACGATCCGCAGGCGGTCGCCTCCGATGGCGAGGAGCTCGTCGAGCACGGCGTCGGGTGTGGCCGTGTCGGCGACGACGACGATCTCGAGCTCGGTCCACGTCGAGCGTTGGAGCACCGAGCGGACGGCCTCGACCACCATCGTGCGCCGCTCGCCGAACACCACGCCCCGATCGCCACGGGTCGGGACGACGATGCTCGTGAGCGGTTCGGCCTCGACGTCGCGTCGCACACGGAAGTGGCCGCGGCGCTCCGACTCGACCACCTCACCGCGGATGCCCACCCGCGCGCAGTGCTCCTCGAGCACCCGGCGGGCGGCGTCGTACGCGTACGGCTTGACCGATTCACCGGCCAATACCGACGTCTCGACGATCCGCCAGTGGTACAGGACCTCGGGGATGTGCACGATCCGTCGCGCTCGCTCGGCCACCCGCCACATCAGGTCCCAGTCCTGGGATCCGTCGAAGCCCTCGCGGAATCCTCCGACGTCGTCGAACAGGGAGCGCCGGATCGAGGAGAGGTGACAGCAGTACATCTGGCCGCGGAAGCGCTCGGGTGACCAGTCGGGCTTGTAGAAGGGGCTGATGCGCCCGGCGACCGGGTGGACGAGGTCTTCGTCGGAGTAGACGTAGTCCACGTCGGCTCCGGCGCCGAACGCCTCCACCACACGGTCCAGCGCGTGGGGGGCCAGCATGTCGTCGTGGTCGAGCAGGGAGACGATCTCGCCGGTTGCCAGGGCAGCGCAGTCGTTGGACGCGGCCACGATCCCGCCGTTGCGGTTCCGTCGGGCGATCCGGATCCGGTCGTCCAGTGCGGCCCACCGCTGCAGTTCGTCCCAGGGGCCGGCCGACGGCGACGCATCGTCGACCAGACACAGCTCCCATCGCTCGTAGGTCTGGGCGGTGACCGACGCGATGCACTCCGCGAGCACCCCGACCGGTGTGTTGTACACGGGGGTGAGTACCGACACGATCGGCGGCCTCGGGGTGGGAACGGTGTGGACCCGGCCGGACCCGGGGTCGGTGGGTGTCAGGGACCGCAGACGGTGCCGTGCCTCGTCGGACCAGGCCAGACCCCTCGGCGCCGTGAACGGATGCGACGGTCGGCCGTCGACGGCGCCGTCCGCTGGTGTGAGGGGAACGTCGGTCACCGGGAGATCGTAGGAGGTGCCACCACCGACGCGATGTCGACCACGATGTCGGCCCACGATCGTGGCTCGTAGCCGTCGAGCCTCGACCGCCGCCGGTCCGTGTGGCCCGGTTCGTCCGCGTGCCGGGCCATCAACGTGGCCAACCCGTCGACGTCACCCGGTTCGAAGTACTCCACCAGTGATCCACCGGCCTCGCCGAGCGCCCCGCCCGACGAGGAGATCACCGGGACGTGGCGGCGCAACGCCTCGACCACCGGGAGTCCGAAGCCCTCGGTGACCGACGCGACGACGACCACGTCCGCCGCGGTAGAACTCGTCGAGCCCGACATCGGACACGTTCTCGTACCAGTACACGCCGTCGATTCCCCGTCGGAGTCGATCGATCAGGTCGCCGTGGTGCCACCCCGCTCGTCCCACGACCACCAGCGCGGTGTCCGGGTGTGCGGAACGGACACGCCCGAACGCTGCGATCGCGGTGTCGTGGCCCTTTCGGGGTTCGACGGTGCCGATCATGAGGAACACCCTCGACGCATCGGCCCAGGGCGCGTCGGGCGGGATCTCCCGGCTTCCGGCGACGCGGTCCCCGTCGACGGGCCGCGTGTCGACGGCACCCGCGTGGAAGGGATCCGCCCCCAGCGGCACGACCTCGGCGCGAGGTGCGGTGAGGCCACCGCGGCGGCAGTGGGCGAGAAGCTCCGCGCGCGTGTGCTCGGAGATGCACACGAACGTCGAGCCGGCGCCGAGGTGCGCGTCGAGGTGCCGGGCGAAGTAGGTGGGGAGGTCCCCCACGAACCATTGAGGGTGGGTGAGCGGGATGAGGTCGTACTGGACGCGAACCGTCCGGATCCCCGCCGCCACGAGTGCCGGAAGCAACTCGTGGCGCTCGACGGTCGACAGGTTCCAGGACGCGTCGACGTCGAGGAACACCGAACCCGCTTCGAGTCGATCCAACAGCAGCGTCTTGTGACACGCCGGTTCGGACGCCAACGCCCGTCGTCGACGCACTGCCCGGACGACACCCGCGACACCCAGGCCCCTGGCCACGGCACCGACCACACGCCGGGGCACGGACGGCGGTGCCGGCCGCGGGGTTGGCTGTTGGTCGGCCGTCGGTGCCAACAGCGCGGCGTACTCGTCGTTGTCGAGCCGGCGGAACCGATCGTGCAGCTCCGACCAGCGGATCGGCACCAGCTCCAGGTCGGCTCGTGCTTCGGGTAGGCCGCGCGCGAGTTCGCACACCACCCGCTGTATTCCCGCACGCCAACCCGATCGGAGCGTCTCGGTGACGTCCATGTAGACGAGGGTCGGTCCTCCCGGGCGTGGACGAGGCGCGCGTGGGGGAGTGGGTGCCATCAGCCGGGGAGGTCCGGCGGCGTCTCCCGACACCGCGACGACCCCCACCGGCGTACCGGATCGGTTCTCGCGCCCCCGGCGACGCACCTTCGGCGCCGCCGAGACCGTCGCCGCCAGCACACCCGACCACGCCCGCGTGAGGCGGGCGTCGATCCGCTGCCCACGCCTGGCGCGACCGAACACGTTGCGGCGGAACGAGCCCCACGCGTGACGTCGTGCGAGCCCCAACGCGGCGGTCCGCTGTCGGGCCGTGCCGTTGCGCAGGACGGTCAACAGCCAGTTGCGGTAGTTCAGCAGGAAGAAGCCGGCGGCCTCCGGCCCGGCGGAGCCACCGTGCAGGTGGCGCAGGACCGACTCGGGCTCGCAGCGGACCGTCCATCCCGCTCGTCGGAGCCGCCAACTCAGATCGACATCCTCGTAGTAGGCGAACCATCGGGGATCGAACAGGCCGACCTTGCGAAGCGCCTCCGTCCGCAACAGCACGCCCCCGCCGCTGAAGCCCCACACCTCGGTGGCGTCGAAGTGCCGATCGACCCGTCCGAAGTGGCGTTCGGAGCCCTCGCACTGTGGTGTGAGTTCGATCCCGACGCTGTTGATCCGCTCGTGGGCTTCGGTCCCGAGCTGTCCGAGCTCCAATCGGATCCCCCCGGCACCGTGGTCGAGCACCCGGCAACTGCCCTTCACCTCGACGACCTCGAGGTCGGCCGGCCCGGCCGGGGCGGGCGACCACTCCAACTCGACCGTCACGGTCTCGGGCACCGTCGATGGACATGCGGTGCCGACGGGGACGGCGACGGTGGCGGCACCCTCGACGAGGCGCAGCATCTGGAACGGCTCGGTCGGATGTGCCTGCGCTCGCACACCGTCCAGGACGACCTTGCGCGTGACATCGGCCCCGTCGACCGTGATCGACTCGACCACCCCGTGACCGGTCAGCCCGAACGACGCGAAAGCCTGTTCCAGCAGGATCTTGGGCGCGGCCGCGGCGAGACGCGGATCGCCCTGGAGTGCCGCGACCAGCGGTTCGAGCCATCCCGGTTCGACCACCGCGTCGTTGTTGACCAGCGCGATCGCGTCGCAGTCGTCCCACAGTGCCCGGATTCCGCGGTTGATCCCTTCGGCGAAACCCACGTTGGCCTCGTTGACCAACACCTCGACGCGGCCGAGATCGTGACGCAGCCGCGGCACCGAGCCGTCGATCGACGCGTTGTCGACGATCAGGATGCGCAGTCGCGGCGAGGGATAGGTCGACGCGCGGAGGGAGCGGACACAGCGGGCGGTCAGCCACGCCGCGTTCCAGTTGAGCACGACGACCCCCACATTGGGCAGGGGCGTCGGGGGATCGACGCGGTGGTCCCCCTGTTGAACGCTCACGCCGGACAGCTATCAGCGTGTGAGGCGGCGCGCGACCTTGAGCGGTTTGAGTACCGCGTCGCCCACCCGAAACGTGATCGACTCCTCCACGCGGGCCAGCCGGCGCACCTCCATGTGGAGTTGCGCCACGGTTGCCTCCAGTTCGGCGTTGCGGGCGCGGAGGGTCCCGGCCTGTGCGATCGCGCCGATCGCCGCGTCACGCGCGGTCCACAGGTCCTGCTTGAGCGCCGCGTTCTCCGCTTCCAACGCCTCGGTCCGCGAGGCCTTCGGACGGCCCGCCGGTCGCGCTCTTTCCCCCGATGCGTCGCCGGCCATCGCCACAGCGTAGACAGCGGTCGGTCACGCGCCCGGTCCACCCCCCGGGGAGGACACCCCGAGCCGCAGCGTCGCTACCGAGGGGCTCTCCGTCGCCGGTGGGTGTGGGGCGCCTCGCCCCGCCCGTCACCGGCTTCGCATTCGCGTCGGAGCCCGCCGATAGCCTCGCGTCGATGTCGATGCGGTTCGTGATCATCGGTGGCGGACCCGCCGGCGCGCAGGCCGCCACCTACGCGGCCCGTCTCGGCGCCGAGGTCACCGTGATCGAACGAAACGTCATCGGTGGTGCGGCCAACCTGTGGGACTGCATCCCCTCCAAGGCGATGATCGCGGCGGGTTCGGCGTGGGGCGCGCTCGGCGCGGCCGAGTCGATGGGTCTCGAGACGACCGCGGCCGGCCTCGACCTCGACGCATTGCGCGAGCACATCGCGGGGATCATCGACCGCCTGGAGGCATCGGGTCGCCGGCTCCTGGAGAGCCAAGGCGTGCGCATCGTGATGGGAGTGGGGCGGCTCGTCGACGAGCACACCGTCGAGGCGCTCGCGTCGCCCACCGACGAGGAGCCGGACCCCCGCCCCGAACTCATCGCGGCCGACGCGATCCTCGTCGCCACGGGTAGTCGGCCCCGCATCCCGGACTGGGCGACCCCCGACGGCGACCGGGTGCTCACCACCCGCGACGCGTACCCGCCGAAGGTCATCCCCGAGCATCTCGTCGTCATCGGTTCGGGGGTCACCGGCGTGGAGTTCGTCCACATGTTCACCTCCCTCGGCGCCAAGGTCACCCTCGTCGTGAGTCGCAACCAGGTGCTTCCCCAGAAGGACCCCGAGGTCGCCGCCGCGCTCGAGGATGACTTCGTCCGACGCGGCGTCACCTTGGTGAAGGGCGCACGGGCCAAGGGTGTCGAACTGGTGGGCCCGTCCACCGTCGACGGGTCCACCGGGGCCGCGTCGACCCGGGGTGTGCGGGTGCTGTGCGACGACGGACGCGTCATCGAGGGCAGCCACACGTTGTTGGCCATCGGTTCGGTTCCCAACTCCGAGGGCATCGGCTTCGAGCGGATCGGCGTCGGCCTCGACGGCGGCTACGTCACCGACACCGACCACCACCTTCGAACCTCGGCACCCAGCGTGTACGTGGCCGGTGACCTCTCCGGCAAGCTGCCGCTCAGTTCGGTCGCGGCCATGCAGGGCCGCAAGATCGCCGAACACGTCATGGGGATGCACATCGTCGCCCATCGCCACCTCGACTACGACAAGGCGGCGTCGGCCATCTTCACCGAGCCCGAGATAGCCGACGTCGGCCTCGCCGAGGCGGATGCCTTTGCCGAGGGCCGCAAGGTCCGGGTCACGAAGGTGCCGTTCGCCTCCACGGCGAAGGCGCTCATCAACAACGACTCGCGAGGCTTCGTCAAGCTGGTGTCGGACCCGGCGACCGGAGTGGTGTTGGGCGGGTCCATCGTCGGGCGCCACGCGGCGGAGTTGATCTCGGTGATCGCCCTCGCCGTCACCGCCGGCCTGCGGGTTGCCGACATCTCCGACAGCCTGCTGGTCCATCCGGCGCTGGCCGAGGCGCTGATGGACGCGGCCGAGTAGCCGTGCGGGGAGTCCAGACGCGGCCCGGACGGCCCGGGCCGTGTTGACCGACGAGTCCGAACGGGCACCGTTGCCGGTGTTTCCGCATACGGGGCCGGGCTCGATGCCCTCCCTGGGGTTGCGTCTCGCGGCGCGCCTGTTCGACTTCCTGGTGCTCTCGCTCCCGTGGCTCGCGCTCCACTGGCCGTATCTTCGATTCGAGGGCACCGAGATGTCGCTTCGCCAGTTGCCTCACTGGGTATCGGTGCTCGCGGTGGTGATCCCGGTCGCGTACGAGGTGGTCTTCCTCCTGCTGTTCCGGGCGACACCCGGCAAACTCCTCTTCGGTATGCGGGTCGCCGGGTTCGCTTCCGGAGGCCACCCCAACGGCCATCAGCTCGTGATGCGGGCGATCGTGCCGTTCCTGGGCTCCCTGCTGACGCTGGCGATGCCGACGGGCGCTCCCGCCGCCGTCCTTGCGATGGTGGAGCCGGTCGTGTTCGGTTGGGTGCTGTTCGATCCCTACCGACGCGGCTGGCACGATCGCGCCGCGGGCACGGTCGTGCTGCGGGTGTGACGCCGTAGCGCTACTCGACGACGGCGAGCACGTCTCCCGAGCTCACCGACTGCCCGGCCTCGACGGCAAGGCGTGTCACCGTCCCCGCCTTGTCCGCGACGATGGCGTTCTCCATCTTCATCGCTTCGAGCACGCACACCGTGTCGCCCTCGGCCACCGTGTCGCCCTCGGCCACCGACACCTTGACGATGGTGCCCTGCATCGGTGCCGTCAGCGTCCCCGACCCGGCTGCGGCAGCGGCGCCGGCCGACGCGGCGCGGCGCGTCTTGGCCTTGGGGGACGTTCCGCCCGCCGCGACGGAGGTGGCGGCCGACTCCGGTACCCACATCGAGACCGAGAAGCGCTTGCCGTTGACCTCGACGTCGACGTCGCGACGCACCTTGGCCTCGGTGTCGTCGGTGGGCGCCGGTCCGGTGGGGTTGGAGGTGATCCCGCTGAGGTCGAGCTCGTTCTCGACCCATTTCGTCGAGTGTTCGATCGCAGCGAAGTCGGGGTGCCGGAGGATCGCCAGGTCGGCCGGAATGGTGGTCGCGACGCCGTCGATGACGAACTCGTCGAGGGCGCGGATCATCCGGGCGATCGCGGTCGGCCGGTCCTTCGCCCACACGCAGAGCTTGCCCGCGAGGTTGTCGTAGAACTGGGAGATCTCGTCACCCTCCTCGTAACCGCCGTCCCAACGGACGCCGAGTCCCGAGGGGATGCGCAGCTTGGTGATCCGCCCGGGTGACGGGAGGAAGCGGCCGCCGGCCACGTCCTCGCAGTTGATTCGCACCTCGATGGCGTGGCCGTCGATCACGATGTCGTCCTGGGTGAAGGGCAGCGGCTCGCCGGCGGCCACTCGGAGCTGCAACTCCACCAGGTCGGTCTGGCTCACCATTTCGGACACGCAGTGCTCGACCTGGAGCCGGGTGTTCATCTCGAGGTAGTAGAAGCCGCCGTCCTCGTAGAGGAACTCGACGGTGCCCGCGTTGACGTAGTCGCATCCCTTCGCCACCTTCACGGCCGCCTCGCCCATCGCCGCGATGGTCTCGGCGGGGATGCCCGGGGCGGGCGCCTCCTCGATGAGCTTCTGATGGCGTCGTTGCGCGGAGCAGTCGCGGGTGCCGACGTACACGCAGTTGCCGTGCGAGTCGGCGAGCACCTGCACCTCGACGTGACGCGGCCGTGTGAGGTAGCGCTCCATGTAGCACTCGTCGCGACCGAAGTAGGCCTTCGCCTCGCGTTGGGCGGACTCCAACGCGGAGGCCGCCGAGTCGGCGTCGGCCACCACCTTCATGCCGCGGCCACCGCCCCCGTACGCCGCCTTGATCGCGATGGGATAGCCGTGCTCCGCTCCGAAGTCGAGGATCTGCTGGGGGTCGGTGATGAGGTCGGTGGTGCCGGGCACCCCGAACACGCCCACCTTCTCGGCCGCGAGTCGGGCGGAGATCTTGTCGCCCATGACGTCGATCGCGGCGGGTCCCGGGCCGATGAACGCGACGCCCATGTCGGTCACGGCCTTCGCGAAGTCGCTGTTCTCGCTGAAGAAGCCGTAACCGGGGTGTACCGCCTCCGCCCCCGACTCGCGGATCACCGAGATCAACTTGTCGAGGTCGATGTAGCTCTCCGCAGCGGTCTGACCACCCAGCGCGTATGCCTCGTCGGCCAGGCGGACGTGCAGTGCATCGCGGTCCAGTTCGGAGTAGACGGCGACGGTCGAGATGCCCATCTCCTTGCACGCCCGGATGACCCGGACGGCGATTTCGCCCCGGATTGCAATCAGCACTGTGGAGAACACGGCTCCTATCGTGGCCGAATGGACCAGGCCGGTGCCAGAACCGCCCTCGCCGGTACCCGGTTCGCCCGACTCCGATGGGTCGCGCTGACGGGCTCCACCAATGCCGACCTGATCGACGCCGCCCGGCGCGGAGAACCCGAGCAGGTCCTCGTCGCCGACGCGCAGACAGCGGGCCGTGGCCGGCGGGTCGCACGTGGACGAGCGCGCCTGGCGACGCCCTCTTGTGCTCGGTGCTCGTCCGTCCACCCCTGACGTGGATCGACCCCCATGTCGTCACCTCGGCGCTGGCGCTCGCCGCCACCGACGCGGTGCGCGAGCACGCCG
The DNA here is from genome assembly GCA_041394325.1 of Microthrixaceae bacterium. Taxonomy (GTDB): domain Bacteria; phylum Actinomycetota; class Acidimicrobiia; order Acidimicrobiales; family Microtrichaceae; genus JAWKIJ01. The sequence continues at coordinate 366,732 of JAWKIJ010000001.1, read as the reverse complement.
GTGTGGAGTTGGGCGTCAAATGGCCAAACGACCTCGTGGCCGGCCGCACGTCACGGATCGACGACCGGAAGGTCGCCGGGATACTCGCCGAGTCCGTGGCACAGGGCGGGAGGGTCGCGGCGGTCGTGGGGGGGATCGGGCTCAACCTCGCCACGCCCGACGTCGCGGTCGCCGCCGGTTCGACGCCGCCGGTCGGGGTGGTCGAACTCGCGACCGACGCGACGTCGGACACTCCGCCGGTCGATCCGGTGCACCTGGCCGTCACCATGGTCCGCGGCCTCGAACGGTGGCTGTCGACGGTCGATCGGTCGGGTCGCTCCCCCCGCATCGCCGCCGCGGTCACCCGGCGTTCCGCGACCCTGGGCCGTCGGGTGAGGGTGGAGCGTGGCGCCGTGGGTGCGACGCTGTTCGGCGACGCGGTCGGGATCGAAGAGGACGGTCGCCTGCTCGTCGCTCGTGAGGACGGTGTCGTCGAAGCGATCGCCGTGGGCGACGTCGTGCATCTCCACCCCGACGACCAGCGGTAGGCGCGTGCGGACGGTCCGGTCCCGCGGCCGGCCCTACGACGCCCTCAAGGGTCGGAGTGCGACGCGATCCGCGCCCAGGACTCGGTTGCGGTGATCGTGTGGGGGCCCGGACAGCGCGACAGCACCCTTCCACCCAGGCGGACGATGGGCTGCACCTCACGAGCGGTCGACACGAGGAACGCCTCGGTGACCTCGTCGAGACGGTGCATCGGCACCGTCGCCTCGGTTCCGCTGCCCGCTTCCAACAGCAACGCACGCGTGATCCCCGCCAGGCACCCCGCGGTGATGGGTGGCGTGACCAAGCGGTCGTCCAACACGACGAAGACGTTCGAGCCGGTGCCCTCGCACAGTTCGCCGCGTGTGTTCGCGAAGAGCGCCTCGCTCGCTCCGGCCTCGGCCGCGTGGGCGAGGGCCAGCACGTTCTCCCCGTAACTCGTCGACTTCACCCCGACGAGCGCACCCCGCTCGTTGCGGGTCCACGGGGCGATCCACACGTCGGTGGGGTCGGTCCGCACATTGCCGGACCGCAGCGCTACCACGAGCGTCGGGGTCATCGTGGTCCGATTCGACCCCAGGGGTCCCGGCCCCGCCGTGAGGGTGACGCGCAGGAAGCCCTGGCGGGCGGTCGGCGCCAACGACCGGACCACCGCGTCGATCGCATCGTTCACGGTGTCGTCGCCGGGGTAGGGGATCCGCATCGTCGCCGCCGACGAGCGGAGCCGGACGAGGTGGCGCCACAACGCGAACGGTTCGCCGTCCAGCTTGATCGTCTCGAACACACCGTCGCCCACGGTGACACCGTGGTCGTCGTACGCGACGTGTGCCTCGCCGGCGGCCACGAGACGTCCGGCGGTTCCCGCACCGATCCACACCTTCGCATCCGCCACGTCGTCACCGCTCATCGGATCGATCATGGCTCACCACCGACCGGGTCGCGCTCGGGCACCTCGTCGACGAGCGGCTCCACGGCCCGGCCGGAGGCCACCGCGATCAGCCGGGACGCCTTCAACTCGGTCTCGGCCCATTCGCCGGCGGGGGTGGAGTCCCACGTGATCCCCGCCGGTGCCGAAGTGAAGGGTGTCGTCCTCGATCCAGAACGTGCGGATCGCCACGTTGAGGTCGCCCTGTCGACGGTCGGCGTCTACCCAGCCGACCGCTCCGCAGTACACCCCTCGGGGCACCGGTTCGAGCCGGTCGATCAGCGAGCAGGCGGCGATCTTGGGAGCGCCGGTCACCGATCCCGGTGGAAAGGTCGCGTCGATGAGGCCCGCCCAACCGACACCGGGGCGAAGGCGCCCCTGGACCGTCGACACGAGGTGCACCAGACCGGGATGCACCTGGGTCGCCAACAGGTGCGGGACCGAGACCGACCCGTACGAGCAGCAGCGGCCGAGGTCGTTGCGTACCAGATCCACGATCATCACGTTCTCCGCGCGTCCTTCTCGAGGAATCCCGCTTCGGTCGGAGCGGTCCCCTTGATCGGCGAGGAGCTCACCCGATCACCGTCGCGGAAAGGAACCGCTCGGGTGACGCCGACGCGACGGACACACCGTGACGCGGGAGTGACACCACTGCGCTGTAGGGCGCCGGGTTACCCGCCGCCAACGCCGCGCCGAGCGCCTCGATCCGGTACCGGGACGGATCGCCCAACGGCGCGCTGAGCCTCCGGGTGAGGTTCACCTGGTACACGTCGCCCGCCGCGATCGCAGCCCGGATCGCGACGACCCCTGCCGAGAAGCCCTCCTCGTCGAGGCTCGAACGCCACTGCGACAGGCGCGGTCCCGACCATGGTCGTCCGGTCCAGGGCCGGGCGGGGTCGACGCGTTCGAACCGGGCACACACGGGAGAGCCGGTGTAGGGGAGCACCACCGCCCAGAAACCGCTCCCGTCCAGCGCGGACAGGTCGGAGGTCACGTCCAGGAGCCCCGTGCACAGTCGGTCGCCGACCACCGCCAGCGGCGCGGCATCCGACGGCGTCACCATGCGCGGAGCCTACGTGGCGAGCCGACCCGGCGGCCCGGGGGTAGGGGGATGGGTCGATCGGCCCGATGGTGAAGGGGTGGGTGGGCCGGTAGCGTGAAGTCGGCGCGCGCCGCCGGTCACCGTCGAGAGGAATCAATGGCCAGCAAGATCGCTGTGATCGGAACGGGATACGTCGGACTCACGACCGGAGCGTGCCTCGCGCATCTCGGTCACGACGTGGTCTGTGCGGACATCGACCAGTCGAAGGTCGAAGCACTCAACGACGGCGAGATCCCCATCCTCGAGGACGGCCTCGAGAACCTGATCGTCGAGGCACGGCGGGCGGGACGGCTCCGGTTCGTCCTCGGGGCCGCCAACGCGGTCGCCGGTCGCGAGTTCGTGTACCTCTGCGTGCCCACACCCCAGGGAGAGGACGGCAGCGCGGATCTGTCCTACATCGAGGCGGCCGCAACCGAGATCGGCCCGCACCTCGACAGCGAGGCGATCGTGATCAACAAGTCGACGGTCCCGGTCGGCTCCACCCGCGTCGTCGAGCAGGCGTTGCAGCGTGGCGACGTGAGTGTGGTCTCCAACCCCGAGTTCCTGCGCGAGGGGTCGGCCGTGCACGACTTCCTCAACCCCGACCGGGTCGTCATCGGTGCCGTCGACCAGGGTGCCGCGATCCGGATGGCGGGCCTGTACATCGGCATGACCGCACCGATCATGGTCACCGATCCGGCGTCGGCCGAGACGATCAAGTACGCGTCCAACGCTTTCCTCGCCACCAAGATCAGCTTCGTCAACGCCGTCGCCGCCGTGTGCGAGGCGGTGGGGGCCGACGTGAGCGACGTCGTGCTCGGCATGGGTTACGACAAGCGCATCGGCCACGAGTTCCTCCGCCCGGGTCCCGGTTGGGGGGGGTCGTGCTTTCCCAAGGACACGGTGGCCCTGATCCACATCGCCGAATCGGCCGGCTACGACTTCCGCCTGCTCCGGGGTGTCGTCGACGTGAACAACGAGCAGTTCGAGCGCGTCGTACGCAAGGTGGTGCGCGAGTGCGGCGGTTCGGTCGACGGCAAGCACGTCGCCGCCTGGGGGCTCACGTTCAAGGCCCGCACCGACGACACCCGCCAGTCCCCGGCGATCGAGGTGATCCACCGTCTCCAGGACCTCGGGGCGAAGGTCACCGCCTACGATCCGGCCATCCGATCCGAGATCGAGGGGATCCCGGTCGTGGGTGATCCGGTCGAGGCGGTCGACGGTGCCGACCTGCTGCTCGTCCTCACCGAATGGGACGAGTTCAAGTGGATCGACCTCGAAGCCGTCGGCGCCCGAATGGCACAACGCCGCATCGTCGACTCCCGCAACCTCCTCGACCGCTCGCGTGCGCAGGATTCGGGGTTCTCCTATCAGGGCATCGGTCGTCGCTGATGCGGGTGGTCCTCACCGGCGGCGCGGGGTTCCTCGCCTACCACCTGGCCGAACGCTTCCTCGACAGAGGCGACCGGGTGGTCGCCGTCGACAACCTCGTCACCGGATCGAGGGCCAACGTCGACGACCTGGCGCACCGCAGCGGATTCGAGTTCGTCGAGGCCGACGTCTCCGAACCGTTCGACGTCGACGGGCCCGTCGACGCCGTCATGCACTTCGCGTCCCCCGCGTCGCCGCGTGACTACCTGGCGCTACCGATCGAGACCCTGCGCGTCGGCAGTGAGGGAACCCGTCACGCGCTGGAGTTGGCCCGCCGTCACGACGCCCGCTTCATGATGGCCTCCACCAGCGAGATCTACGGCGAGCCCGAGGTCCACCCCCAGGTCGAGGGCTATTGGGGCAACGTCAACCCCGTCGGTCCCCGGTCGGTTTACGACGAGGCCAAACGCTACGCCGAGGCGCTCACCGCCGCCTACCGCCGGACGTTCGACCTCGACACGGTGATCGTGCGCTACTTCAACACCTACGGCCCGCGTATGCGCCCCGCCGACGGGCGCGTGGTGTCCAACTTCGTCGTGCAGGCACTGCGCGGCGAGCCGTTGACCATCTACGGCGACGGCACCCAGACCCGCAGCTTCGGTTACGTGGGCGACACGGCGGACGGCACGATCGCCCTGCTCGACAGCGGACATTCCGGTCCCATGAACATCGGGACGCCCGGCGAGTTCACGATGTTGGAGCTCGCGAAGTTGGTGGTGGAGCTGACCGACTCCCAGTCGGAGGTCTCCTACCGACCGTTGCCACAGGACGATCCCAGCCAGCGGCGGCCCGACATCTCTCTGGCGACGACGGTGCTGGGTTGGGAGCCCCGCACGTCGCTACGGGACGGCCTGATCCCGACCATCGAGTACTTCCGCGCCACGCTCGGTCTCCCCTGAGCACCCACCCCACCGGTTCCACCCGCACTCTCACCGGTTTTGTCGGCCGCCCCCCCGGCCCCGCGCGCGCTTCTCCCCCCCCCCACAAAAGGTGCGGGCCCGCGTGGATAACGTCGTGACCCGACCTGAGCATCCTCACGGACCCCGTGGCGAGCCACCATCGATCACGAGGAGCATCGTGGCTGACACCGCCGTCCCGGACGAGATCCACCGGCGGCGTTGGTGGATCCTGGCGGTCCTGTGCCTCAGCCTCCTGCTGATCGTGGCCGGCAACTCGTCGCTCAACGTCGCGCTACCCGACATCCAGAAGGCACTGGGGTCGAGCCCGAGCCAACTCCAGTGGATGGTCAACATCTACAGCATGGTGTTCGCGGTGCTACTGCTTCCCGCCGGCGCGCTTGCCGACCGCTTCGGCCGCAAGACCGCTCTGCAGGTCGGCTTGGTGGTATTCGCCCTCGCGTCGCTGGCGGCGACCTACGCCACCGACAACTGGCAGGTCATCGTGCTGCGCGCGGGGACCGGTATGGGTGCGGCTTTCATCATGCCGGGCACGCTGTCGATCCTCATGAACGTGTTCCCCGATCACGTGGAGCGTCAGAAGGCCATCGCGATCTGGGCCGGCTGTGCCGGGCTGGGTGGTGCCGTCGGACCGGTCGTGACCGGTGTGCTCCTTGCGCACTATCCGTGGGGATCGGTCTTCTTCATCAACGTCGTGATCTGCGCGGTGGCGCTCGCCGCGGGCGCGGTGCTGCTGCCCAACTCCTCCGATCCCCACGAGGCGATCCTCGACCCGGTGGGCGTGCTCCTGGCGGTCGGCGCCATCGGCGGGCTCCTGTACGGCATCAACGAGGGGCCCGAGAGCGGGTGGACGTCGCCCGCCATCATGGGCACCATCGGGGCCGGGCTGGCACTCATGGGCGTGTTCGTGTGGTGGGAGTTGCGGAACCCCCACGCGATGCTCGACATGCGCCTCTTCAAGATCCGGGCGTTCTCGGTGGGATCCACCACTATCAGCCTCCAGTTCTTCGCGATGTACGGGCTGTACTTCGCCGTCGCCCAGTACCTGCAGATCTCCCACGGCTACTCCCCGTTGCGAACCGCGGTCGCGTGTCTTCCGATCGGCATGGTGGGCATGGTGGCCGCACCGATGAGCGCGGTGTTCGTTCGGAGGTTCGGGCATCGCACCGTCGTCGGGTCGGGGCTGATCCTCTCGGCCCTCGGGCTGCTGATCATGGGCGATGCCAGTCCCACGACGAGCTACCTGCTGTTGTTCGTGGGGTTCGTGATGATGGGTTTCGGCAACGGTCAGACGACCGCGCCGTCGACCACGTTGATCATGTCGTCGGTGCCGCGTGCCAAGTCGGGGGTGGGTTCGGCCGTCAACGACCTTTCCCGGGAGCTCGGCGGGGCGTTGGGAATCGCCGTCCTCGGCAGCGTGATGTCCTCGGTCTACCGCGGAAGCATCGGCACCAATCTCGGTTCTTCCGACCTGGTCGCCAAGGCGGGCTCGGCCATCGACGTCACGCTTCGTGCGGCAGGCGCGGCGGGTCCCGCCAGTGCCGACGGCCGGGCCTTGTTCCACGCGGCCCAGACCACCTTCGCGCACGGCTTCGGTGTGGCGATGTTGTTGGGCGCCGGCGTGCTGGTGGCCAACTCGTTGCTGGTCTGGGTCCGGGCCATCGCGGTCGGTCCCAACGAGGCCGGTGTGGCGCAACCCGCCGGGCGCCACTGACACTCCCGCGTCGTGTCGGCCGGCTGCTAGGAACGGGCGATGCGAGTGGCCTTCGTCGCCCCCCTGCCACCGCCGCGGACCGGCCAGAGCATCGCGGACGAGGCCGTGCTCGATCATCTCCGATCCACCGCCGACGGAGCGACGGCGGCTCACGACGTGGTGGTGATCGACAGTTCGAAGGGTGTGCTCGATGAGGCCCGTGGTGGGTCACCCGGTGCCCTGGTCGCAACTCTGAGCCATGTGGCGCGGTCGGCCCGCAACGCGGTGGCGGTCCGGCGGGCGAGGGCCGACGTGGTCTACCACTCGCCCTCCCAGACCCGGCTCGGCAATGTCAAGGACCTGCTCCTCCTCGCTGCGCTCGGACGGTCGCGACGTACGGTTGTGCTGCACCTTCATGGCGGGGGTTTCGCCGATGCCCTGTCGTCCAACCGGCCGGCACGGCTCGCGAACCGGATCCTGATGGGTGGTGTCGGGGCGGCCATCGTGCTCGGCCCGTCGTTGCGCGGCCAACTCGACGGGGTCGTGAGCCCGGAGCGCATCGTCGAGATCCCCAACTTCGCGGCGGACGAGTTGTTCGTCGATCCCGGCGGGCTTCGCGACCGCAGGTGGGTGCCGACGACGGACGATCCGCTCCGCGTCCTGTTCCTCGGCTCGCTCTTCGAATCCAAGGGGTGGCCCGCCGTGGTGGACGCGGCGGGGATCATGGCTTCCCGTGGCGAGGAGCGCGTGCGCTTCGAGATCGCAGGCGCGGCCCCGGACCGGCGCCGGCTCGAGCGCCTCCTCGGCGCCGTCGAGGAGCTGCCCGATCTCCACTATCTCGGGGAGCTGGTGGGTTCCGAGCGACGTAATGCCCTGTGGCGTGCCGACGTCGTCGCCGTGCCGACCTCGTACCGCTGGGAGGGCCAGCCGTTGGTCATCCTCGAGGCCTACGCCGCCGGGTGCGCGGTATTGGCAACCGATCACGCGGGGATCGGCGACGTGTTCACCCCCGGCCGAAATGGGTGGGGCCTGGCCGGCGCCGACGGCTCCGCGATCGTGGGGGCGCTCGACGAGATCCTCCTGGCCCCGGAGGCTGCGACGACGTTCGCGGCGGGCAACCGGCGGGCGGCCGAGTCGTATCGACGCGAGGCGTTCGCTGATCGCGTGGAGGAGGTCCTGTGCTCGGTCGCCGGAGGCCGCACCCCCTCCACCACCGCCTGACCCCACCGAGGTCGGGATCTCAGGTCGTGAGGGCGGCGTAGATCTGCTCGGTCAACTCGGCGGTACGGTCCCACGTGTAGGTGCCCGCGTGGGCGCTGCGGCGGGCACGGTCGGTAGCCTCGGTCAACGGATCGGCCCCGAGCGCCTCGGTGATCTCGGCCCGCAGTGCCTCGGTCATCGCCTCCTCGTCGAGCGGGTCGACGAGGGTCGCGAGCCCGCCCGCGACCTCCTCGGTCGCGGTGCCCCGCCCGGTGAGGACCCGCGCCCCCTGCGACATCGCCTCGATCACCGGGAGGCCGAAACCCTCGAACACGCTGGGGAAGGCGAACAACAGACAACCGGCGTACAACGCGTCGAGGTCGGTCGAGGGGACGAAGCCCAGCAGGTGCACCCCCTCGGGTGGTCGATCGAGGCCGAGCCGGTCAGCGTGCCATCCCGAAGGGCCGACCAGGACGAGGTCGACGTCGGGATGGTCGGCCCGGACCCGCCCGTACGCGCGCACCAGCCGGGCGAGGTTCTTGCGGGGCTCGTGGGTCCCGCAGAACAGGACGAACGGCCGGTGCACTCCGAAGCGCTCGCGGACAGCGGCGACGGCCCCGTCCGCGACCGGCCGGGCGTCGACCCCGAGTGGCACCATCGTGAGCCGGTCCTCGCTGATACCCGCCTCGACGCAGTCCTCCCATGTGCGCCGCGACGGTACGCACACCGCGGCGGCGTGACGACGGGTCAACTCCAGCGCGCGCCGAAAGAACGAGTTGCCCCGCGGGGTGTACATCTCGGGCATCGGGAGGAAGGCCAGGTCGTGCAGGGTCGAGACGAGCGGTACCCGGGTGGGTGGGACGGCGATCCCGGTCGCATGCACCACATCGATGGGCCCCGTGGCGCCTTCGACCCGAGGCCAGCGCAGACGATGCCAGGCCTCGTACATGGCCAGGCGGGGGAGGACGGACCGGCGGACGACGATGGGCGGTTGGAACGCGAGCGGTGGGGGCCTGCGATGGCGTGCCGCCAACCCGATCAGGTCGACGTGATGGCGGCGACTCAGATGGCGGACCAACTCGAGTGCCGCTCTCGCGGTGCCCCCCGGGACCTCGTGCCAGCACTGCTCCAGCGTGACCGCCACGCGACGTCGAGTGGACGGATCCGCCGGAGTCGAACCCTGGCTCGTCACCGTCGGCTGTGGCGGTCGCCGTCGCGTTCGGCGGCCAGGCGCTGCAGGGTTCCCTGGATCTGCGAGATCGCCTCGCGTTCGGGCGCCGCCATGTACTCGTGCACCTTCCGTGCCGCCCACAGCGCCCGGAACGTCAGGCGTCGCAGAGGATTCCCCTTCGTCCAGGGTTCGGCGGGCGTGGTGCGGAAGTCGAGTCGACCGACCTGGCGCCCCAACGCCGTCCATCGGGTGATCTTCTCGACCGCCACCCGTTCGGCGTCGTCGGGATCGAGGCGGGTCGGCAGTCCCTCGAAAACGTGACCCGGTGTGTAGAAGTCGGGGTAGAAGTTCTCGAACACGAACTCGGGCGGTCGCTCCCACAGCAGCCATTCGTGGGGATGGGGCGGCCAGCACATCGTCTCGAACGGTCGCGGCGCGCCCATCCGGTCAGGGTGGAGTGCCGCCGCGACGTTGAAGTACAACGACCACTCGTCCAGGAGGGAGTCGTCCCGGAGCCGATCCCACGCGGCGAACGCCTCCTTCCACCAGGCCGTGCGCATGAGTTGGGGCATGTGGGATCCGAACGCCCGTCGGTGATGGCCCAAATAGGCGAGCGCGGCGGCCGTGGTGTGCTGGGCGTGGTCGAACGGGGTCTCGTCACCGGTCCAGGCGTCGAGGTCGTGACAGGCAAAGCCGACGTCGCGGCCCTCGGTGTCGGAGAAGTACGACTCCTCTACCGGTTTGAGGGGTCGGTAATCGTCGTCGGAGAGCAGGAACCGCTCGGCGACCGATCCGGATGAGACCAGCGCCCTGCGGATCGTGACGTTCCTGCGAACGTGATCCAGTGCGCCGAGTTCACCGGGGGATCGACCGGTGAGGTCCGACTCGTCGACGAGGTCGGCTCCCTCGGCACAGCGCCTGAAGCGATCCAACATCGCGGTCGGCACCGCCACGAGCGCACGGTCGACCCAGGGCATGAAGTGCCGAACGTGATCGAGGGTCTCCCCGAGTACCTCGGGCCGGTTGCTGAGGTACACGATCTGCACGACGCGCGAGGGTAGCGGCGGGGGCGCGGGACCCTTCCTACAATCGCCGCGTTGAGGATCCTGGCCATCTGCCCGCACTTCGCTCGACACCGCGCCCACCGGCGTGGTGATGACTGCGATCGTCGAGTCGTTGGCCCGTGCCGGGCACACGCTCGACGTGGTGACCGCGCTGCCCTGGTATCGGCGGCATCGGATCGAGGATGACTGGGACCACCGACTGCAGCAGTGCGAGTCCATGCCGTGGGGCACCGTGACCAGGCTGCACCCGTTCCCGACCGACAAGTCGAACATCGCCGCGCGTGCCGTCGCGTTCGGCGGTTTCACCACGGTGGCCGCCGCGGTGGCATCCGTTGCCACATCCGGTCGGCAGCGTCCCGACGTCGTGCTCGCCATGTCGCCACCACTGATCCTCGGGCTCGCGGGTTGGGCTGCGGCGAGCCGATGGCGGGTACCGTTCGTCTTCAACATCCAGGACGTCTTTCCCGACGTCGCCGTGGAGGTGGGCGCGATCACCAACCGGAAGGTGATCAAGGCCGCAGCGGCCCTCGAGCGCTTCCTGTACCTGCGCTCCGACGCCGTCACCGTGTTGTCCGACGATCTGGCGCTCAACGTTCGCAACAAGATCCGGGATCGGCACCCCGGACGGGTTCGGGTGATCCCCAACTTCGTCGACGTGGACGCGATCCGTCCCGGCGAACGCGACAACACGTACCGGCGTGAGTTCGGCCTCGGTGACCGAACCGTCGTGATGTACGCGGGCAACCTCGGCTACTCGCAGTCCGTGACGTTGTTGACCGACGCGGCGCGCCGGTTCTCCACCCGGCGTGACGTGGTGTTCGTCGTCAACGGCGAGGGGTCGGCGCGAGGAGCGGTGTCGGCTGCGGCGCAGGGCCTCGACAACGTGGTGATGGTGCCGTTCCAACCGAAGGAGCGCCTGGGGGAGGTGCTGGCCGCTGCGGACATCCAGACGGTGCTTCTGAAGGCGGGGGTGTCGGCGTCGTCGGTGCCGTCCAAGCTGTATTCGATCCTGGCAGCCGGCCGGCCATGCGTCGCATCGGTCGATCCCGGCAGCGAGGTCGAACGATCGCTGCGCGACGCCGACGGCGGCATCGCCGTGCCCCCCGAGGATGTCGACGCCTTTTGTGCGGCCCTCGAACGGCTACTCGACGACGAGCCGGCCCGGCGCCGAATGGGTGACAACGGCCGTCGTTGGGTCGAACGGTGGCTCACACCCGACGGAGTCGCATCGGCATACGCCGATCTCTTCGGGGAACTCGCCAGCGCGAAGCGCCGCTGACGGCCGATCGCGACGCACCCGGTCGGGTGACGATCACGGGGAGCGGAGGATGGTCGGATAGCGTGATGCGGCTATGGCGACCCCCTCCTCCACGTCCAAGAAGGTCAAGCGCGTCCAACAATCGGGCGTCACGCGCCGGGCGGGTCAGCGGCGACCGTTGGCGTTTCCCGCCGCTGTCACGGTGATCGTGATCGTCGGACTGCTCCTTGTCTGGTGGGCGCGGGACAACCGTGTGCACGCGGGAGGCGACAAACCCCGTGCCAATCGCGACACCTGGTACGAGGCGTTCGGCGTGTACCAATGCGACGACTACCTGGCCAACCTCGCCGCGCCGAAGAATCCCGGACCGATCTCCACCAAGGGCAACGGTGTGATCATGGTCGCACCCGATTCGGATGACACGGCCGGCGACAACGCAACGCTGGGCAAGTTCTTCTCCAACTCGGGAATCAAGGTCACCGACACCTCGGTGAGGTTGCCCGACGGGACCACCCTCAAGGCGGGCGACACCTGCGGCGCCGGCTCGAAGAAGACCACCAAGACGGTGCTCCGGATGTTCGCGTGGCCGCCGCAGTCGGCCGAGGACACCAAGGCCGAGATCGTCGACGAGGACTTCGGCGAAGTCCGATTCGCGCAGGACAAGTCGGTGTACGCGCTCGCCCTGGTTCCCGAGGGGACCAAGAAGATCCCGTTGCCCGGCTCCTCGCAGATCCTCGACACCCCCGACGTGGGTGCGACGCCGGCGAGCACCGAGGCACCGACCACTGAACCTCCGACCACGACGCTGGCGAGCACCGAGGCACCGACCACTTCACCGCAGAGCACCGCGCCGGCGAGCACCGGGGCACCGACGACGGCGGCGCCGACCGTCGCTCCTTCAACCGCCGCCTCCACGAACCGCTGATGCGCGCCGTCGTCCTGGTCGGCGGGTTCGGAACCCGCCTTCGGCCGCTGACCCTCGACACTCCCAAGCAGATGTTGCCGGTGAACCGGGAGACGATGTTCGAGCGGGTCGTCGGCAGGCTCGGTGCCGCCGGAGTGACCGAGGCGGTCATCTCGTTGGGTTTCAAACCCGATCGCTTCACCGATGCGTTCCCCCACGGTCGCTGTGCAGGGGTGGCGCTGCACTACGCGATCGAGCCCGAGCCACTCGACACGGCGGGGGCGATCGCCTTCGCCGCGCGTGACGCGGGGATCGACGACACCTTCCTGGTGGTCAACGGCGATGTGCTCACCGACGTCGACCATCGCGATCTGATGGAGGCGCACCGCGCGTTCGGAGCCGAGGCCACCATCCACCTGATCGGTGTGGACGACCCCTCGCGATTCGGAGTCGTGGTCACCGCGGACGACGGCCGCGTCAGTGCGTTCGTCGAGAAGCCCGCGCCCGGTACCGCCCCCGCCAACACGATCAACGCGGGTACGTACGTGATGGAGCCGTCGGCCGTCGAGCGAATCGCGCCGGGACGGAAGGTGTCGGTGGAGCGTGAGACGTTTCCCGCGATGGTTGCGGACGGAACGCTGTTCGGCGTCCATCGGGACGCCTACTGGATCGATGCCGGAACGCCGTCCACCTATCTGCGTGCCAACCTCGATCTCATCGACGGGACGAGTGGCAACGAGCCGGCCCAGGGAGGTGGGTGCAGTATCGCCACCGACGTCTTGGCGGTTCACAGCGTCATCGGACGGGGTGTGACGATCGGTGCGGGCGCCGAGTTGCGCGATTCGGTGTTGATGGACGGATCGTCGGTGGGGCCGGGCGCGAAGGTCCACGGCTCGATCGTCGGTCGCGGCGCACACGTCGGTGCGGGTGCCGTGATCACCGATGGCTCGGTGCTGGGCCACGGGGCAACGCTCGCGGACGGCGCATCGCTCGTCGCCGACACCGAACCGCACTCGTCAAGCTGGCAATGATCGCTCGGCCGCATCCGTGGCCGCCACCTGGAAAGTGATGTCGACAACGTGAGAACGCTGGTCACCGGTGGAGCCGGGTTCATCGGATCGACCCTGGTCGACCGGCTGCTCGCCGAGGGCCACGCCGTCGACGTGCTGGACAACCTCGGCTCGGGAAAGTTGTCCAACCTCGCCCAGGCCCGTTCCGACCAGTCCAACGAACTGACCTTCCACCAGATCGACATCCGCGACGAGTCGGTGGTCGACCTGATCGAGCGCCGCCAACCAGAGGTGGTGTTCCACCTGGCGGCGCAGGCCGACGTCCGTGTGTCGGTGGCCGACCCCGTGCTCGACGCGATGGTGAACGTGATCGGGGCGATCCGGGTGCTGGAGGGGGCGCGGCGCTGTGGTGCCGCCAAGGTCGTGTTCGCGTCGAGCGGGGGCACCATCTACGGCGAACCCGATGTCGCCGCCCTGCCGCTGCCCGAGACGGCGCCTTTGCGTCCCGAGTCCCCCTACGGGATCACCAAACGGGTCTTCACCGACTACCTCGCCGCCTACCGGATCCTCTACGACCTGGAGTTCACGTCGCTTGCGTTGGGCAACGTCTACGGGCCGCGTCAGGACCCCCACGGCGAGGCCGGGGTCGTGTCGATCTTCGCCGGGAAGCTCCTCGAAGGTGAGGACTGCACCATCTTCGGCGACGGGACCCAGACCCGTGATTTCGTGTTCGTCGACGATGTCGTCGACGCGTTCGTCCGTGCGGCGACCCGCGGCGGGGGCCTCCTGTTCAACATCGGCACGGGTGAGGAGACCACCGTGAACGCCCTCTACGCCGCGATGGCGAAGGCCGCGGGGGTCGATCGGCCGCCGGTGTACGCGCCGCCGCGGCAGGGCGAACTCGATCGCATCTCCCTCGATTCGTCGAAGGCCGCGATCCACCTCGACTGGCAGTCGTGGACCACCCTCGACGAAGGGGCCCGATCCGTCATCGAGTGGGCACGCTCCGAGCGTCGCTGACGCCAACATCACCGGTTCTGTCGCGCGAAAGTCGCGTCTGTGGCGCGACTTTCGCGCGACAAAACCGGTGAGTGGGCGACCTGGTGGGTGGCCCGGACGGCCTTCGGATGGTCGTCAGTGCGAGATCGTCCGCGGAAGAGGTCCTCGGCGGGGGAGCGGACCACGTCGCCGACCACGCTCGCACCGCGTCCGGGGGCGTCGGGTTCCTCGAACCATTCCCGCGGCGCGCCGCGCACCACCGCGACCGGGATCCCCGACGCCTTGCCCATCACGAGGTCGGCGGCCGCCGCGAGCTCGTCGACGATGCAGACCTCGGTGACCGCGAGCTCGCGGCCGTACGCGTCGGTCGTGCCCCGGAGGTCGAGCACGGCCCGGACGCCCGCCGAGCCGATCGCCACGTCGGTCACCCCTCGACGCCACGGCCGCCCGAACGTGTCGGACACCACCACGGCAACGGGCGTGCCGGTTCGCCCCGCGATCGCGTCGCGGATGCGCCGCGCCGAACGATCGGGGTCGTCGGGCAGGAGCGCCGCCCATCCCTGCGCCACGTTGGACAGGTCGACCCCTGCGTTGGCGCACACGAAACCGTGCCGGGTCTCGCTGATGAGCAACTCGCCCCGCCGACGAAGCACCCGTCGTGACTGTGCTTCCACGACCGGCTTGTGGGCGAGGGGGTCCGTCGGGTCGACCTCGACCATCGCCCCCTCGGCCTTGGACACGATCTTCTGGGTGACCACCACGACGTCGAACGGTTCGAGGGTGACCACGTCGGTGATGATCCCTGCCAGGTCGGCAGCACGACCGACCTCTCCGATCCCCTCCACTCCGAATACCGAGAGCGCGCCCATCACCGATACTCCGAACGGCGGGGCGTTCGGTTGTGATCCGCGCCGGTCACACCGGTGGGCCAGCTCATCCGCGCACCGCATCGACGCAGGTCCGGGCGAGGCGGCCCGCGGCGTCCCGGTCGGTCATCACCGTCGGAGCGACGACGCATCGCATGCCCGTCGCCTCGACCTCACCGGCACGATCCGCGTCCACCTCGTCGACCACCAGCACCGAGGCCACGTCCCGATAGAGGCGGGCAACCCCCACCACCGACGATTCGTGACCGAGTTCGGCCATCAGTCGGTCGGCCGGACCCTTGAGAGCCCGGCCCCCCACGATGGGGGAGACTGCCACGCAGCGTTCCCGTCGAACCCTCACCGCGTCGCGGACTCCGGCCACCGCCCACAGCGGACCGATCGAGACGATCGGGTTGGACGGTGCGATCACGACCACCTCGGCACCGCCGATTGCGTCGAGCACCCCCGGCGCCGGTCGAGCGGCCGTCGCCCCCTCGATGCTCACCGACGTGACCGGGACCGAGTGACGTCGCCCGACGAAGTACTCCTGGAATCGGAGGAGACCGTCCTCGGTCAGGAGGCGGGTGGCGAGCCGGTCGTCGCTCACGGGCAACAGCCGGATGCCCGGTGCCCAGCGTCGGGTCAGATCGGAGGTCACCTCGCTCAGGGTGGCACCGTCGGCCAGCCGCGCGGTCCGGAACAGGTGGGTGCCCAGGTCGACGTCACCGAGCTGGAACCATCCCACGTCGTCACGGCCCGCGGCCGCCCCATAGGCCCGGAGCGAGTCCATCGCCCGCCATGACTCGTCGCGGAGCCCCCAGCCCCGCTCGTCGTCGTTCGCTCCGGCGACGGTGTACATGACGGTGTCGAGGTCGGGCGACACGTCCAGCCCGTATATCCGCTCGTCGTCCGCGACGTTCACGATCGCCGTCAGCGCGGTGTCCGCGCGGTCCGAGTCGGCCGTCCGCATGCTCACATCGGTGTCCATCCGGTTGCCGAAGACGTCGACCATCCCGGCCAACAGGCGCGCGGCACCCACACCGCCGGCAAGCACGGTGATCATTTCGTGGTGCTCGACGTGTCGCCCGGGTCCCGACCCAGCCGGACTAGCTGAGGCCCTTGAGCTTGCCCTGGAGGAAGGCGACGTCGGCGTCGACCATCATGGTCACCAGGTCCTGGAACGACGTCTCGGCCCGCCAATCGAGGGCTGTGCTCGCCTTGGCGGGATCGCCGATGAGCAGGTCGACCTCGGCGGGGCGGAAGAACCGCTCGTCGACCTTGACGTGGTCCTCCCAGTTGAGCCCGGCATGGCCGAACGCGATCTCACAGAACTCCCGGACCGTATGCGTCTCACCGGTCGACACCACGTAGTCGTCGGGGGTGTCCTGCTGGAGCATGGCCCACATGGCCTTCACGTAGTCCCCGGCGAAGCCCCAGTCCCGCTGTGCCTCGAGGTTGCCGAGGCGCAGTTCCTGCTGGAGTCCGAGCTTGATTCTCGCGACTCCGTAGCTGATCTTGCGGGTGACGAACTCGAGGCCGCGCCGCGGGGACTCGTGGTTGAACAGGATTCCCGAGCTGGCGTGAAGGTCGTAGGACTCGCGGTAGTTGATGGTGATCCAGTGGCCGTACAGCTTCGCCACCCCATAGGGGGAGCGCGGATAGAACGGTGTCGTCTCCCGTTGGGGTACCTCGACGACCTTGCCGAACATCTCCGACGATGACGCCTGGTAGAAGCGTGTCTCCGGCGCGACCAGCCGGATGGCGTCGAGCAGTCGGGTGACGCCGAGCGCGGTGACCTCACCGGTCAGTACCGGCTGGGAGAACGACGTGGGAACGAAGGACTGCGCCGCGAGGTTGTAGACCTCGGCGGGTTCGTGCTCGCGAAGCACCTCGATCATCGACGCCTGGTCCAACAGGTCGGCGTACACCATCGTCACGCGGTCCTGGAGGTGCGCGATGCGTTCGAAGGTGACCGTCGACGAGCGGCGGACCATCCCGAAGATCTCGTATCCCTGTTCCAACAGGAACTCCGCCAGGTACGAGCCGTCCTGGCCGGTGATCCCCGTGATGAGGGCGCGTTGGACATTCGGAAACCTCTCCTCGATCGACGGCCGATCTTATGGCGTGACATGACCCATGCCGGCGGTGCGCGACCGGGGACTCACCCGAGCGAACGAGTCGGCTTCATGCGCCGTCGGCGACCTGGTTGCGGCACGCCGCCAGGAGGTCCGACAACGTTCGGTCGAGTGGAACGGTCGGCGCCCAGCCCGTGGCCGAGCTCACCTTCGTTCGATCGCCTCGCAGTACCGGGATGTCGACCGGACGGAACAGCGACGGATCCACCTCGAGGCGCATCGGCCGCGTTGCCATCGAGATCAGGCGGTCGGCGAGCTCCTGAACCGACACGTCGACACCGCTGCACACGTTGTAGACGGCGCCCGCCTCCCCCCGGAGCATCAGCAGACGGTACGCGGCAACCACGTCGCGGACGTCGGTGAAATCGCGCCGTGAGGAAAGGTTGCCGATCGGCACGACGTCGGAGCCGTCGCGTTCGTTCGCCGCGATCCGTGTCGCGATGGCCGGTGCAACGAAACTGGGGCGTTGACCGGGCCCCAGATGGTTGAACGCCCGCACACGGATCACGTCCTGGTCGTAGCCGAGCCCGGCCTGAACGGCCACGTAGTCGGCGGCCACCTTGGAGGCGGCATAGGGACTCGTTGGCCGCAACTCGGAGGCCTCGGTGATGGGCAGCTCGTCGAGGCCGACCTTGCCGTACACGTCCGCACTGCCCACCGTGAGTACTCGCCGAACACCCGTCCTGCGTGCCGCTGTCAACACGTTGAGCGTCCCCTCGGCATTGACCCGGAAGGTGGTCGAGGGGTCCTTCCACGAACCGCCGACGTCGCTGGCGCCGGCCAGGTGATAGACCACCTCGGCCTCGGCTCTGTCGAACGCGGCGACCAACGCGTCGAGGTCCCTGATGTCGACGTCACAGCCGGCATGGGTGGGCGTCAGCACCTCGTCGCCCTCGTCCCGCAGGTGGGCCGTCAGGTGGGGGCCGACGAACCCGCCCGAACCCGTGACCAGTGCCCTCATCGGAGCGTGAGTGTAGGGGCGCCCGGTCGGGAGGGCGGTGGGCGGACCGGAGGACGCTCCGACGGGTGGCGACACCATCGGTACTATGACGCGTCGCCCGCGTCGGCGGTCCCGCCGGGGGCGCTTCCCCGAACCTCATGCCGTCGAGCCGACCCACTTCGCCCACCCCCGCGTCCACCGACGCATGGAGCCCCGACGAGCACTTCGTCGAGGGCTACGACGTCGCTCCCGAAGCGGAGTCCCCGATCGTCGGCGTCGGGGTTCCGGCGGTGGTCGCCGTGGTCGTGTGCCGTGATCCGGGGCCGTGGTTCGAGGCGACCCTCGAGTCGATCGGATCCCAGGACTACGCCAATCTCACCACGCTGGTCGTCGACGCCGGATCGATCGAGGATCCCGCACCCCGAGTTGCAGCGGTGATCCCCCAGGCCTTCGTCAAGCACACCGAGTTCGACTCGTTCGCCGCGGCGGCCAACACCGCGTCCGACGCGATCGACGGCGCCGCCTTCTTCCTGTTCTGTCACGACGACGTCGCGTTGAGTCCGGGCTCGGTCCAGGCGATGGTCGAGGAGGCCTTCCGCTCCAACGCGGGCATCGTCGGCGGCAAGTTGGTCGAGTGGGACCGGCCCGACCGGTTGTTGAGCGTGGGGGGGACGATCGACAAGTTCGGCTTCGAATGGCCGATCGTCGAGCCCGACGAGATGGACCAGGCGCAACACGATGCCATCCGGGAGACGTTCTTCGTGAGCAGCGCGGCGATGCTGGTCCGTGCCGACCTGTTCGAAGACCTGGGTGGCTTCGCGACCGACATCGACGGCATGGGTGAGGATCTCGACCTGTGTTGGCGGGCGCGGGTCGCCGGTGCGAGCGTCGTGGTGATGCCACATGCCCGGGTGCGTCATCGTGGCCACTCGGCGGTGGGTGAGTCGAGCGGGCGTCTGCTCGGGCTCCGCCTTCGTCATCAGGCTCGGATCACGCTCGTCTCCTACGGTCTCCTGTCGCTGCTGGTCATCGTTCCCCAGGCGGTGCTCGCGGCGACGGTCGACCTCGCCGTGGCGCTGGCGAGGGGACGGATCGCCCAGGCGCGCGCGATCGTCGGAGCGTTCGCTTGGAACGTCGCCCATCTTCGTTCGACATGGAACCTTCGCCGGCGAACCCAGGCCGCGAGGGCGACCCCGGACCGGCGCATCCGAAGGCTCCAGGTCCCCGGGAGTGTGCGGCTGTCCGCCTACGTGCACCGCCTCAGCACGGCCGACCGCTCGGTTGCCGCGGGGCTCGCCGCGGCCGCGCGGGACTTCCCCAACCGTTCGCCCGGTGATCCCGACTCACCTCGCGAGAACGGGCTGTGGACGTTGTCGGTGGCGGTTCTCGCGGCCGTCGCCATCTGGTTTGGTGCCCGTCATCTGTTGTCGGGCGGGGTGCCCCAGGTTCGAGACTTCGTCTCGTTCGGTGGATGGCGGGGCCTGCTCTCGCAGTGGTGGACCGGTTGGCGTCCGGTCGGTGGCGGAACGGCGGAGGCGGCGCCCACCATCACGGGGATCGCGGGTGCCGCGGGATGGTTGACCTTCGGGTCGATGGGGTTGGTCCGCACGCTCATGCTGATCGGTCCGCTGCCGCTGGGCGCTTTCGCCGTGTGGCGGCTCGGCAGGGGGGTGATGTCGCCGCAGGCGAAGGCCGTCGCCGTGTTCGCGTACCTGGTTAATCCCATTCCGTACAACGCGCTGTCCGAGGGGCGGTGGGCGTCACTGGTGCTCTACGCCGTGGCACCGGCCGTGTTCGTGCGGGTGGCGCGGGCAGGTCAGTGGGCCCCGTTCCATCGCTCGTTGCCGACACCGGGCTCGACCCCCCGCCAGATCGTCGGGTTGGGGGTGCTGCTCGCCGTGGCCTCCTCCGTCGTTCCGTCGGTGTTCCTCCTCGCGGCGTTCGTCGTCGTCGCCCTGCTCGTCGCGGTCAGGTTCGACACCGGGACGGACCGGTCGCGAGCCACCCCCGGTCGAGCGCTGGTGGTCACCGCCGGCTCGGTCGGCCTCGCATTGCTGATCCACCTTCCGTGGACGCTCGCGGTGTTCGCGAGCCCGCAACGCTGGGAGATCCTGCTGGGAGGCTCGCCCTCGCGGGTGGCCGTACCGTCGGTGTGGCGGTCGCTCATGTTCGACACCGGTGGCTACGGCGGCGTGTTCAGCGTCGGACTGGTGGTGATCGTCGTGCTCGCCGTCCTGCTGTGCACCCGTCGGCACCTGGTGTGGGCGATCACGGCGATGTTGCTGACCGTGGTCTCGGCAGGACTCGTCGCCGTCGCGGCCCGGTTCGGCGGTGGCTCCGCGATGCCGCCACCCGAGTCACTGCTATGTCTGGCGGGCCTCGGATCGACCATGGCGGCGATGCTCGTCGCCGAAGCGGTACGAACCGAGGTCGGGGGTCGATCGTTCGGATGGCGTCAGCCGGCCACACTCGTGGCGGTGGTCGGGCTCGTGATCGCCGCACTGCCCGTCACGATGGGATACCTGAAGGGGCGATTCAGCACGCCCGAAGGGGATCTCCCGACCGCACTGGCCCCGCTCGCCCCCGCGACACGGGGTGCGGTCGCCAACGAGCGGACCCTGTGGATCGGCGATGCCGATGCCCTCGGCCGACAGGGTTGGACCGTGGGTGACGGTCTGAAGTTCGCGGTGACCGACGGACTCTCGACCGACGTCGGCTCGTTGTACCCGCCCGCCGTCACCGCGACCGCCCGGGAGGTGCGGAGGGTCGTCGAGTCCTTCCTGAGGCCCGGTTCGGCTCAGGCCGGACGGGCGCTCTCGACCGCCGGGGTGAGATACGTGGTGCTCGTCGGACGCCTCGCACCGCTTCCCTACGGAAAGGTGAGGTTTCCGCTGCCGTCGGAGTTGTCCGTCCGGTTGAGCGAGCAGTTCGATCTCTCCGTGATCGACGTCGTCCCGGGGGTGACCGTCTTCGAGAACCTCGCCGCCCTCCCGATCCGCTACACGGTCCCCGACGAGGTCGCGTCGGGTTTGCGGTCCGACGCCGACCTGCAGCGGCAGGATCGGAGCAGGGTCGCCCCGTTCACGGCGCGTGGATCGACCGCGACGTCGCAGCGGGGAACCGTTCCCGCGGGATCGACCCTGGTCGTCGCGTCGGCCCTCGACGGCTGGACCGCCACCGAATCCGAGGGTCGACACCGCGCGGTCGCCGCCGGGGTACGGGGCGGCACCAGCAGGTTTGAGGGGGTGGCGGGACCGGTCGCACTCGGCCGTGCCACGCCGGGTGGGCAGGTCGCACTCCACCTCGTGCAGTTGCTGGTGCTCGCGGCGTTGCCGTGGTTCCGACGTCGACGGGTATCGGAACGGCGCGGCCGTGCGGTCGACGCAGTGGGCCACATCGCCGACCCGGTCGCCCCGCCGATCGATGCACCGACCTCGACATCGTCATCGGCCGGTTCCGACGCTCGGCGACACGAGTCTCGATCATGACCCGCCGACTGGCGGTCGTCGCGGTCGCCGCGGTTCTGGTCGTGTTGTTCGGCTTCGTCGGTCACCGACCGGCCGTCCGTGCGCCCTGGTCGGGGGGTACCGACGCGCTCGCCCGCGGGGGAGCGACGACCTGGTACTGCCCGATGTCGCCCGCCGGGCTCGACGGCGCCACAGGGCGTGTGGTGCTGACCGCGTTCGGCGGGGCCGCGCGGGCGACCCTGCTGGGCTACGCGACCGACGGAGCCGCGCTGCAGCCCCACCAACTGGAGGTGCCCGCCCACTCCCAGGTGGTGGTGCCGATGGCGGACCTCGGTGCCGGCTCTCCGGGGGCGTCGGTACAGGTTCACGGCGGGCCCGTGACCGTGGAGCAGCGCATCACCTCGGCCAAGCAGACCGATCAGGCGACCTGCACGATGAACACGGGCACGCGTTGGTACTTCCCTCAGGCGTCCAGCCTCTCGGGTTCCTCGTCGCGGTTGTGGTTGGTCAACCCGTTCCCCGACGAGGTGGCCCTCGACATACGCATCGTCACCGCCGACAGCGCCCGAGTGCCTGCGGCGTTGCGCGGGGTGGTGGTGGGCCCCCGCACTTCCCGGATGATCGACCTGGGGGCGATCGAGGGTGTCGCCGAGCTTCGTGAGCAGTTCGCGGTCAGTGTCGAGGCGCGTGACGGTCGGGTGGTCGCAGGACTCGTGTGGTCCATCTCCGGTTCGGGACTCCGGCTACAGACGGGCGTGGCGGATACCGCCACGTCGTGGGTGCTCGCTGACTCCTTCGGCGGCGAGGGTGTGACCGACCGGTTGGTGGTGTTCAACCCCGCACCGGTTGCGACGACGGTTCGCATCGGTGTCCGGGTGTCCGGCGTCACCGATGCCGATCAGCCCGATCCCTTCATCCGGGACGTGGCGGCGCGTCGCTATGCGACCATCGATCTCGACCGGGAGTCGAGGCTCCCACGCGCCGGGTTGCGGTGGATCCGGGTCGACAGCGACGGCGGGAGGGGTGTGGTGGTCTCCGAGGGGATCCGCCTCACCAAGGAGGGTGGCGGCGGCACGGCGAACGAGCGTCCAGCGATCGGCGGCGGCGTGGCCGAGGCAACCGGCGCGAGGATCGCCTCGCGTCGCTGGTACGTGGGCTCGGTGGACGCCCAGGAAACCGGCCCGTCCGTGGTTCGGATCGTCAACCCCTCGGGCCGCTCCATCGCGCAGGTACGCATCCTCGCCGTGGTCGGCGGGACGTCGACTCCCGTGGCGGCCAAGGTCGAGGTTCCCGCCGGCGAGAGCCTGGCCGTCGACGTGTCGGCGGCCGCCGCGGCATCGGCGGTCGGTCTACAGGTCGACGCCACCGAACCCGTGGTCGTCTCCTCCCGCACCACCTCCAACTCCGCGGTCGACTTCGCCATCACCTCCGCGGTGCCCGATGCCCGGACGGCGTCCCCGCTCGAACCGGCCGACCGCTGATATGGGTGAGCTCGCCGTCCGGCTCGCGGTGTTGGCCGTGGTGGTGCTCATCGCGGCGGCGATCTCGTGGCGGATGGGTCGCAGGCGGCCTGCCGTCCCTACCCAGCCCGTCACCCATGGCGTGCCGGCGCAGCTCGATCGCAACGACTTCGCCCGACCGGAGGCCCCCTGGCTGGTGGTGACCTTCTCCTCCACGACGTGTGAGAGTTGTGCCGACGTCGTGAAGAAGGCGTCGATCCTCGAGTCCGACCAGGTGGCAATCGACGACGTCACGTTCCAGGACCGACCCGGGCTTCACGAGCGCTATCACGTGACCGCCGCGCCGACCCTGGTCATCGCGGACGCCGACGGCGTCGTTCGTGAGTCGTTCGTCGGATCGGTGTCCGCGACCCACCTCTGGGCCGCGTTGGCCGAGCTCCGCGACCCCGGCTCGGTCGAGGGTGGGGCATGCGAGGAGCAACCTTCTCGAACGGAGCGCGCGACGTGAGGCAGATCGAAGGGGTCGGACATCTCCACCCCGCCGATCCATCGCTGTCCAGCCCCTGCCTGACGCGGGTCCTCAACGGCCAGGCCTCGTCCGGGAGCGCCCGAGGTGCGCTCAGAGCGCTGAACGAGAACGTTCTCCGGTTCTTCGATGCGAACCTCGATGCAGGTTGGGAACGGATCGGTACATCATGTGTCGCTTGTTGCGGTGTTGAGGATCGAACTGGCAACGGCCGCGAGGCCGAGCGCAACGGCGAGACCGCTTCGACCGATGGCGACGAGCGCCACGACCGCAGCTCCGAAGAGGATCCCCTCGATGCACAGCCGAACGGGGACCGAGACCGGTCGGACCGCCTTGGGCGACACGAAGCATCCCCACGTGACGGCGGCAACGACCGGTAGACCGATAGCAAGAACCCACCGGGTCCACCCGGTGCGGGCCGCGTTGTGACGGCTCGTCGTGTCCCGTGGGCGGAGCGACGGTCGCGTGTAGGCAGTGGTCGGGTCGGACCCACCCGATGGGGGACCCTCAGGCGGGTGGGGCGGAGAAGTCGGGAGGTGGTACGAACGGTGCCGCCGGCGGTGGTGTGCTGAGCGTCTGGGGCGCCGGCACCGGTGGAGAGGGCGGGTTGTACGTGTCGGCCCGGCCGCTGACGTCGGGTGCCGCCATGGGGGGAGTGGGGGGCTGCTCGCCGCGGGCCACCGCGATCAGGCGTAGGACGTCCTCGCCGCTGATCGTCTCGTAGTCGAGCAGCGCACGGGCGACCATGTCGAGCCCGGCGCGCTCCCGGGTGAGGGTCGCGGCGCAGCGGTCCTCGCAGTCGCGGAGGATCCTCTCGACCTCCTCGTCGATGACGCGCGCGGTGTCGTCGGAGTAGTCACGGGTGCTCATGAGATCCTCGCCCAGGAAGACCTGGCCCTGTGAGCCCCACGCCATCGGACCGATCCGGTCGCTCATGCCCCACTCGCGGACCATCTTTCGTGCGCGCTCGGTGGCCACGACGAGGTCGTTGTTGGCGCCGGTGGACACCACCCCGAACACGAGCCGTTCCGCGATGCGCCCGCCCATCGCCATCACGATGGAGTCCTCGAGATACTTCTGGTCGTAGCTGTGGCGGTCCTCGGCGGGAAGCGACACCGTGACCCCCAGCGCCATGCCCATCGGGATGATGGTGACCTTGTGCAACGGGTCGGTGTGGTCGAGCACCGCCGCACACACTGCGTGGCCCGCCTCGTGATACGCGGTGAGTTGCTTCTCGCGGTCGGACAGGACGAGGGATTCGCGCTTCGCTCCCATCAGCACCCGGTCACGGGCGTACTCGAAGTCGACGTTGCGGATGATCGCCGAACCCTGGCGGACGGCGTGCAGCGCGGCCTCGTTGACGAGGTTGGACAACTCGGCGCCACTCATACCGGGTGTTCCCCGTGCCACGAGGTCGAGGTCGATGTCCGTCGCGAGCCGCTTGTGTCGGACGTGCACGTCGAGGATCGTCCGTCGATCCGACAGTTCGGGGAGCGGCACGACGACTTGGCGGTCGAAGCGCCCGGGCCGCAACAGCGCCGGGTCGAGGATGTCGGGTCGGTTGGTCGCCGCCATCATCACGATGCCCTCGGTGGCCTCGAAGCCGTCCATCTCGTTGAGCATCTGGTTGAGGGTCTGCTCACGTTCGTCGTGACCGCCGCCGAGGCCCGCGCCACGCTTGCGGCCGATCGAGTCGATCTCGTCGATGAAGATGATGGCCCGGCCCATCTTGCGGGCCGACTCGAACAGGTCGCGGACCCGGCTGGCTCCGACGCCGACGAACATCTCCATGAAGTCGGAGCCCGACACCGACAGGAACGGCACACCCGCCTCCCCGGCCACGGCGCGGGCGATGAGCGTCTTGCCGGTGCCGGGAGGGCCCACCAGCAGGATGCCCTTGGGGATCCGTGCGCCGATCTCGGCGAACCGGTCGGGCTCGCGCAGGAAGTCGACGACCTCGCGGATCTCCTGTTTCACTCCCTCGTAGCCCGCGACATCGGCGAAGGTGGTGGCGGGATGTTCGGTGGAGTACGTCTTGGCGCGGCTGCGGCCGATGGACATGATGCCGGTCATCTGGCCCTGTGCACGCCGCTGCATCCAGACGAAGAAGCCGACGAGCAGCGCGATGGGCAACAACACCGGCAGGATGAGGTTCTCGAAGACGCCCGGGGTGCTCGACTTGTAGTCGAGGTCGGTCTTGGTGCTGAGCTCCTTCTGGAGCGAGTCGCTCGGGAACGACGGCCCGAAGGTCTCGAAGGTCGTGCCGTCCTTCAGTTCGCCGGTGATCTTGGTGGTGCTGTTGTCCCACAGCGCGGTCTTCACGTCGCCCTTGTTCACCTTGGCGACGAAGTCGCTGAACTTGAGCGTCTGTGACGCGCCGGGTTGCAGACGGAACGATGCGAACAACGCACCCATCACGATGAGCACGATGATCCACAGCGCCCAGCGGGGCAGCCCCTGGTCCATCTTGGTGAGGGGGTTCTGTGGTGGACGGTTCGGGGAGTGGGGCTCGGGAGCCATCGGACCAGACTAGGGGCCGAGCGCCGACAGGCGGGCCGCGAGGCTGAGCGTCCTCTCGGGTGGGGACTCGTTCCCGCCGCACCCTCCGGTTGTTGTCGCATGCCGTCCGGGAGCCACACGACATCCCCGAACGGGCTCGGAGCCACGACTACCGTCGACACCGATGACCGGCAAAGCCATCGACGTCGCCGACACCTCGGGATCGAGTGGGGCGATCGCCCGCGGGTGGCCAGGCGGTGCGCCCGACCGCAGTGCGCAGCGTCGGCCACGGCGACGCTGTCCTACAACTACGGCGAACGCACCGTGTGGATCGAGGCCCTGGTCCGCGAGCCGCATCCGATGGTGCACGATCTCTGCGAGGAGCACGCGGCGACCCTGCGTGTTCCGAGGGGATGGACCGAGATCGACCTGAGAACCGGTGAGCGTCCCTCCGCCTCCGCCTCCGCGCCGGCCTCGCCCGTGCTCCCTGAAGCCCCCGCCCCCGGCACCGCCACCGTGTCGGTCCCGACCGCCTCACTTCCGCGCATGCCGACTCCGGCGGCGGTCGGTGGGTCCCGCGGCGGGCCGGTCGACGGCTCGACCTCCATCGCTCGGCGGTGGCTGTTCGACCACGGCCTCATCGCCCGCCGTACCGCCTGACGCGTCCGGTGGAGGCCACGGCGCGGCAGCCGTCGACCCGGTGCGGCGGATGGTCGATGCGCGATGCCGGGGTCCTGGTGCTGGTCGTGCAGGTCGTAGGCGTGTTCGCCGGTGCCCTGGCGTTCTCCCTCTGGGGCCATGCGGGCGGCGAGGGTACGGCGTCGTCGACCCTTCCCATCGGCGCCCAGGTCGCCGGGCTGTTGCCCTTCTGGGTCGCGGCGGTGGGTGGTGCGGTACTCCTGGCGCGACGCCATGGCGATCCGATCGCGCAACTGGGGTTCCGAATCCGCCCCCTCGACGTACCGCTCGGTGTCGTCGTCGGGCTTGCCGTCCAGTGGGTGGTGATCCCGATCCTGTATTGGCCGATCTTCCGCTTCACCGACCTGAGGGCGGCCGACCTCGAGGAGCCGGCCAAGGCCCTTGCGCGGACCGCGCCCGGGTTCGGAGGTGCCGTGCTGTTCGTCCTCATGGCCGTGTTCTGCGCTCCCATCGCCGAAGAGACGTTGTACCGGGGGGTCCTGCAGCGCAGCGCCAACCGTCCCAATGCCGCGGTCGGCGTCGTCGTCGCCGCGGTGGTATTCGCCCTGATGCACTTCCAGGGCGTCCAACTCCTCGGGTTGGTCGTGTTCGGCATGGCGTCGGGGATCCTGGTGGAGCGCACCGGCAGGCTTGCCCCCGGCGTCGTCGCGCACATGGCGTTCAACGCCGCGACCGTCTTCGCGCTACTGGCGAGGCGTTGAGCCCGTGACCGGTCCCGGGCGCATCGATCGGGAGTGGCCGCGGGTGGGGATGCCCAGCGGTCCTGGGCGGCCCGACCCATTTCCGGGACCGTGGCTCAACTCCGCGTCGGGTCGGGCGATCGGAACCCTCGACACGCCGTCGAGGAGTATGCATGGATGCACGACGCAACCGTTCGCGGGGAGAGGACGCCCCGTCGAGGCCGAGGACCATCGCGAACGCGACCCGTTGCCCCAACTGCGGCGACACCGTGGTGGAGATTCGCCTGGTGATCGACCACTCCGACCTCATGATGCGTTCGTGTTCGACCTGTGAGGTCCGGAGTTGGCATCGTGGAGGGGAGCAGGTGGACCTGCATGGTATTCTCGCCGATCTCAGTTCCTCCCCGACCCGGTACCGCCGAGACCTGGCAAGTCGCTGAACGACCCCGACGGCTCCCGTCGGGGCTTCACGTCGGTCGTCACCGGGTGCGACGCCCTGACGTTGAGACGACGGTGACGTGACCGACAGCGAGACCCCGGCGGACCCGCCGGTCGAGCCCACCGACGAGGACTCGCCGAACCCACCCGTCGACGGGGAACCTTCCGAACCGGAGGCGTGGCCGAACGCTCCGAGCGGTTGGTGGCATCGTTTCACGAACCGACAGTGGTTCAGCTTCGCGGTCGTCGCGATCTGCTGTGGGTTCGTGTTCTTCCTGGTGCACCCCGAGTTGGTGTTCCACAACACCACCCCCACCGGGGGTGACATGGGAGCCCACGTCTGGGGTCCCGCGTACCTTCGCGACCAGCTCCTTCCGCACCTCCGCGTTGCGGGTTGGAGTGACGACTGGTACGCCGGATTCCCCGCGTACACCTTCTACATGGTCGTCCCGTCGCTGGCGATCGTGCTGCTCGACGTCGGCTTCCTGAGGGTCGGCACGGTCCTCGGTGCCCTCGGCTCGCTCGCCCTGTTGGTCCTGGCGGGTTTCGCCCTGGCGCACATCTCGCGCCATCGCTCGCGGATCGTGCGATTCGCGGGGTACACGCTCGTTCCCCTGGCGACGCTCGCGTGCATCGACATCCCCTACAACGTCGCGTTCAAGATGGTGGCCGTGGCCGGCCTGGTCGCCTTCCCGGCCGGGGTCTGGTACCTGCTCCGCGGCCTGTCCCTGGGTGCTCCCGGTCCCGAGTTGGGGGCGATCGTCTCGGTCGTGTTCCTGGTGGACAAGGATCTGTTCAGCATCTACGGCGGCAACATCGCGTCGACGATGGCGGGCGAGTTCGCCTTCTCGTTGTCGATCACCTTCGCCCTGTTCGCCCTGGGTGCCATCGCCTTCGGGCTTCGCGACGGCACGCACCGCGTCCGAGCGGCGGTTCTGACCGCACTCGCGATGACGTGTCACGTGATCCCCGGCGTGTTCTTCCTGTGGTTCGGCGCGCTCGCCCTGGTCGCCCTCCGACCCCGACTCGCGTCGCTCAAGTGGGCATTGCCGGTCGGCCTCAGTGGTGGCCTCATGGCGCTGTTCTGGTATCTGCCGTTCTACGGGCAGA
Organism: Microthrixaceae bacterium; assembly: GCA_041394325.1. GTDB lineage: Bacteria > Actinomycetota > Acidimicrobiia > Acidimicrobiales > Microtrichaceae > JAWKIJ01. Next base: position 337,737 of record JAWKIJ010000001.1, on the reverse strand, counting down.
GCGCCTTCCTCAACGACATGGGCTGGGAGAAGCTCGGCGTCGAGCTGGCACCCGTCAACTGGGCGCGAACCCGGATGGCCAACGCCCTCGCCCAGGTCGGTGCGTCCGTCCTGCCCAGCAGCTGCTCGGTCGAGCGCAAGCTCGTCAACTGGCATCAGATGCGGCGCTACCTCCTGCCACTGGCGCCGCACCACTGGTTCGACGGCACCGCCCAGACGTTCAACGACCCCAACATGTGGATGGGCTCGATCGTGGTTGTCCTCGCGATCGTCGGCGTGGTGCTGTCGCTCGTCCTGGCGGTTCGTGCAGGTCTGTGGCTGTCGATCGTGACGTCGGTCGCGGCGATCGCGTTCGTGACGATGCCCCAGGACCGCTTTTGGAACGCCCGGGTGCTGCCCTTCTACTACCTGGGCCTGTACCTGCTGGCGGCGGTGGGCCTCGCGTCGGTGGCACGGGTGCTGGCACGGACGCTGCTCAGCGTCGCGAAGGATCCCCCCACCTCCGAGGTCGTCCTCGGGACGTTCACGGTCCTGGTGATGGTGGTCGTCGGCGGTGCCCTCATGATGGCCCTGCGCATCGCTCCCGGTGGCACCGTGCGCACCGATGCCGACGGAAAGACGATCTTCCAGTGGGGCCCGTTCGAGTCGGCCACCGACAACGCGGTACGCGGGTGGGCGAAGTGGAACTTCGAGGGACTCGAGGAGAAGCCGGGTTCCAACAGGGTCACCGTCGCGGCCGGCGGCAACGTGTTGGACCGATCCGGGCGCCCGGTCGCCGGCGTCGACGGTGCGCCGCCGCCCACCTACGGGGCGACGACGACCGTGAACACCTTCGACGATACCAACACCCGTGAGTTCGTCTCGCTGGTCAAGACCATGGACGACGTGGGCAAGCGGTACGGGTGCGGCCGGTCGATGTGGGAGTACGACGGCGCGACGCTGGGCAAGTACGGCACGCCGATGGCTCCGATGCTGCTGCCGTACTTCACCGACCATTGCATCGGATCGATGGAGGGTCTCTACTTCGAGGCGTCCTCGACGACGCCGTTCCACTTCCTCGTGCAGTCGGAGTTGTCGACGAAGGGGTCGAGGCCCGAGCGATTCGACTGTCACCTGGGTTTCGAGCAGACCCCATACAAGGAGTTCACGATCGACGGCGGGATCGCGCACCTGCGGATGCTGGGTGTCCGGTACTACATGGCGGTCACACCCCAGGCCAAGGAGGCCGCCGGCGGCGCCGTGAAGCGTGGCGAACTGGTCCCTCTCGCGACGTCCGGACCCTGGGAGGTCTACCGGGTCCCCGACGTCACGCTCGTATCGCCGCTGAAGAACCTCCCGGCCGTGTGGACCGACGTCTCCAACGACATCTACGACTGGGCTCGTCCCGCGGTCGAGTGGTTCAACGAGTCGTCGGAGTGGTCGGTGCTGCGAGCCGAGGACGGCCCGGCGAACTGGCCGCGCACGACCAGTGGCCGAACCGCACCGGTTCGACCGGCACCCGATCCCGACCTCACCGTCAGCCGGATCCGGAGCGATCCGTCCGGCGAGATCTCCTTCCACGTCTCCAAGGTCGGATCTCCCGTCCTCGTCCGCGCGAGCTACTTCCCCAACTGGAGGGTCTCGGGCGCCAAGGCGGTCTACCGGGTGACCCCCAACCAGATGGTCGTCGTTCCCGACGCCCACGACGTTCGGCTCACCTACGGCCGCAGTGGGTTCGAGTTGGTGGGGACGCTGTTGTCCCTGGTCGGCTTCGCGATCGTCCTGATGATGTTGCGTCGACCGGGCCTCGACATGGGAGTCGCCCGCGAGATGGCAGGGGACCGGTCGATCAGGCCGTGGGCCCTCCGGCGTACTCGTGACGAGCGGGAACGCGTCGTGGGCCCGGCTCCCGACGGGACGGCGGATGACCGGAGTGTCGCCGACACGCCGGCCGACGATCCCGGCACCGACGATCCCGGCACCGACCGACCGCGGTGAGGTTCACACGACGGTTCGCGCTCACCGGCCTGGTCGTGACGTTGGTCGACCTGGGGCTGGTGATACTGCTCGTACGCACCACGCGCTGGGCGTTCCCCCTCGTCGACGCGGTTGCGGTCGCCCTGGCGGCGACCGCGTCCTACGTCCTGCACCGCTTGATCTCCTATGCCGCGGAGCCTGCGGGGCGCTGGTACCGCAACCCCGTCCAGTTCGTCGCGGCGGCGGCGTTCGCCCTCGGCGTGGACGTCGCGGTGTTCTCGCTGATCACCATCGGCGCCACCCGCGACTCGGGGAGGGTATTCGTCGGTAAGGCCGTGGCATTGCTCGTCGCGTTCCTGGTCCGGATGCTGCTGTACAGGCGGTCGATGTTCCGGGCGGTTTCGGCCGATCAGCGCCGCCCTCGGCATCGGGACGTGCCCGCTGGTGATGTTCGGTTGAGTCTGGTGGTTCCCGCCTTTCGCGAGGTCGACGCGATCGCGACCACCGTCCGGCGGGTGGACGATGCGCTCGGGGGGCTCCGCGACGACGGCGGGTTCGAACTGATCGTCGTCGACGACGGCTCCGCCGACGGCACCGCCGACGCGGCACGCGACGCAGGCGCCGATCGCGTGATCGAACTCGATCGCAACCGGGGCAAGGGTGGGGCGGTGCGCGCCGGGGTGGCGGTCGCCCGAGGTCGGACCGTGGCGTTCACCGACGCCGACCTGAGCTACTCACCCGATCAGGTGCTGCATCTGCTCGAACGGGTCGAGCAGGGCTGGGACATGGTCGTGGGGTCCCGAAAGCACACCGACACCCGCACCCTGACCCCGACGAGGCGCATCCGCGAGCTCGGCAGCCGGTTGGTGAACGCGATGACCTCGATCGTGTTGCTGGGCCGCTACCTCGACACGCAATGCGGCCTGAAGGCGTTCCGTGCCGATTCGGCCGCCGCCATGTTCGGTCACGGTGTCGTGGACGGCTTCGCCTTCGACGTGGAGCTGTTCCACCTCGCCGAGCGGTACCGCCTCTCGGTGGTCGAGGTTCCCGTTCACCTCGACAACTCGAGTCGCTCGACCGTGCACGTTCTGCGCGATACGGCCAGGCTCGTTCGTGATCTCCTGCGAATCAGGGCGACAGCTCACACCGGCGGGTACGAACTGTCCGAACAGGAGGCGTCCGCACTCGGCGTCGCCGCGAGCCACAACCTCGTCGAGACGCGCTAGGAGTCACGCGCGGCGACCGGCACCAACAGGATCGTGCTGTCGCCGGGCACTTCGTCGGGGAAGTACCAGCCGTTGAGCTCGGTCCGGGTGCGTTCGTCGGCGAAGACCAATCGCACGCGGTGCACGCCGAGGTCGAGTGACTCCACCTCCGAACGCAGCGGGCGCTCGTCCGACTCGCTGATCACGGTGATCAGCTCGTCGAGCCCGCGGCCGACCCACGACCGGGGGCCCAACCACTCCGCCCATGTGGGGACGGTGACGGTGCGGATCACGTCACCGGAGCACCGGAGCTCGACGGGGGCGGGTTCGGAGCGGCTGATCTCCTCCTTGGTGGTCGTCCGCAGCTCCCGGGTGAGGGAGGGGCCCGCCCCGGTGGGTCGGAGTACGACCGGGCTCGCCTCTTCCCGACGAGCGGTGATCGCCGCCTCGATCCGCCGCAGCGCTCCGTCCCAGGTGCTGCGCAGGTCCGGTCGTATCGGTGGCAACGAGGAGTCGGCTTCGAGGAGATGCGCCATGGCATGTTCGAGCGACGCGAGCGGTGCGGTGAGGAGGTTGAAGCGGGCGGGCCCGTCGACCCAGATGACCTTGGCTCCGGTGTCGAGCTGATGTGCCCGGACGAGGAACGGTGCGAGCTCGGCCCAGTTGACCGACATGAGGCAGAAATGGAGGTCGAGTCGGGTCCCCGCGACGGTGGTGGAGCGTTGGAAGCGTTCGACGTTGCGCCAGAACCTCTCGGGATCGATGTTGACGCGAATCCTCCGGAGGACCGAAGGGTCGATCGCGTCGACGGACATGATGACGTTCATCCCGAGGCGTTCGACCAGGGTGCCGATCTCGCGTGACCACACCGTTCCGTTCGTCGTTACCGAGATCTCAGGCCGCAGGTCGTTCTCGAGCAGCGTGTTCCACACGCGACGGTTCTCCGGGGCGAGGAACGGCTCTCCGCCCTTGAACGATGCGAGCCGGAGATGGGGCAGGAACTCTCCGAGCTCCTCGAAGAAGCGGTCGTCGTACGCGCCCCGCAATGGCTCTCGGTGCTCACGGTGCGATCTGATCGACGACGACAGGCCGCCGTTGCACATCACGCACTCGAGGTTGCAGCGGTTCGACATGGCGAAGTCGATCACGGTCGGCATCGAGGACGGAACGTCCGGTGCGAAGCGGTCGAACGATGCCGCGAGGCTCTCGGATCGCCGGCCGGATCGTGCGAGCGCGCCGCACTCCCAGCAACCGAGGCCGAAATCACCGGCGGCGAGCGCATCCCGGAGTTGCGCCGCGGGCCCGCCGCGCCAAATCTCCCTGAGGCTCTGACGTGTGGGGCCGGTCACCGTCCCCAGTACGTGCCATCCCCCGCAGCACGCCGCGACGCGGCCGTCCGGCCGCAGGTACAAGGCCGTGAACGGTGCCGTGCATGCGGTGGTGTCGGAACTCTGCGGAGTCATGTCGGTTCCGAGCACCTCCGCGCCCCGTCCGCTGCCTTCCCGTGGCTGCCACGACGAGGTTACCGGTCGATGGATGTGGCTACTCCGGGGCCGCGTCGTCGGCTCCCACACCCCGTAGCATCGTGTCCCGATGACTGCCGATCCCCAGCGCCTCGGCGCGATCTTCAAGGCCTACGACGTCCGTGGCACCGTCCCCGATCAACTCGATGCCGGGTTGGTACGAGCAATCGGGGCATCGTTCGCCCGTTTGGTGCGCGACGAGGACTCCTCGGTGCGAACGGTCCTGGTCGCGCGGGACATGCGACCCAGTGGTGTCGAGCTGACCCGCGCCTTCACCGAGGGCGTCACGTCCCAGGGTCTCGACGTGGTCGACCTCGGCCTGGCGTCGACCGATCTGCTCTACTTCGCCGCCGGTTCGCTCGATGCACCCGGCGCGATGTTCACCGCGTCGCACAACCCGGCCCAGTACAACGGCATCAAGTTCTGCCGCTCCGGCGCCCGCCCCGTCGGCGAGGACACGGGCCTCCGGACGATCCGCGACGTCGCCGCCACCGACCTCGGCACGGTGGAGACCCCTGGTTCGGTGTCGTCGCGCGACCTGTTGGGCGCGTTCGCCCACCACGTCCGCTCCTTCGTCGACGTGTCGGCCCTACAGCCGCTGAAGGTCGTCGCCGACACCGCCAACGGGATGGGTGGGCTGGTCGTTCCCGCGGTGTTCGAGGGGCTGCCCTTCGACCTCGAGGTGATGTACGGCGAGTTGGACGGGACGTTTCCCAACCATCCGGCCGATCCGATCCAACCCGCGAACCAGCGGGACCTCATGGCCCGGGTGCTCGAGGTGGGGGCCGATGTGGGCCTGGCGTTCGACGGCGACGCCGACCGGGTGTTCCTGGTGGACGAACGAGGTGTCGGGCTGTCCGGTTCCACCACGACGGCGATCCTCGCGGACTCGCTGCTGAAGTCGCATCCGGGCGGCAAGGTCGTGCACAACCTCATCTGCTCCAAGGCGGTGCCCGAGGTGGTGCGCGAGGCCGGGGGTGAACCGGTCCGCTCGCGTGTGGGACACAGCTTCATCAAAGCGGTGATGGCCGAGACCGGCGCGGTGTTCGGCGGCGAGCACTCGGCCCACTACTACTTCGCCGACAACTACCGAGCGGACAGCGGCCTGATCACCGCGGTCCTCGTGCTCGAACAGCTCTGTCGGCGCGACCTCCCCCTGTCGGAGCTCCGCAAGCCCTACGAGCGGTACGCCGCGTCGGGGGAGATCAACACGACCGTCGACGACCCCGCCGCGGTGATCGACAAGGTGGCAGCGGCCTACTCCGATGCCGCCTGCGACCGCCTCGACGGTCTCACCGTCGACCTGGGCGACTGGTGGTTCAACCTGCGGCCGTCCAACACCGAACCGCTGTTGCGCCTCAACCTCGAGGCCCCGACCCCCGCCGAGGTCGAGGCGCACGTGGCCGAGGTGCGGTCGCGGTTCTGAGACGATCGGCTACCGCACGACGCGTCGCGCGGTAGCCGATCGTGGGAACGGTTCAGGCCAGCCCGACGACGTCGACCGGGGTGCCCGTGGGATCGTCGTTGCCGCCACCGAGCTGACCCCAGCCGTTGGAGCCCCAGCACTTGCCGGCATTGCCGGCCAGCAGTGCGCAGGTCACGTTGCCGCCGGCGTCCAACGAGGTGGCATCGGTGACGCCACTGACGGCGACCGGCGATGACGAGTCCGTGTAGCCACCGTCGCCGACGTAGCCGCCCCGACCCCAGCAGACGACGGAGCCACCCGAGCGGAGCGCGCAGGTCGCATAGAAGCTCATGACGACCTGGGTGGCATCGGTCAGCCCGACCACCGGGTTGGGGGTGGCCCGATCGCCGGTGTCGCTGTCGCCGTCACCCAGCAGGTAGTCCGTGTCGGCGCCCCAGCACGAGACCGTGCCGCCCGTCCGCACCGCGCACGACGAGTCGTCTCCGGCTGTCACACCGGCGGCGTCGGCGATCCCGAGTACCTGCACCGGCGTAGAGCTTGCGGTGGTGGTCCCGTCGCCGAGCTGGTGGTGACTGTTCGCGCCCCAACACCACACCGTCGCGTCGGTCTTCCGCGCGCACACGTGGCGTGTCCCCGCGGAGACCGAGGTGACGTCGGAGATGGAGGCCACGGTCGGGGTCGACAGCTCACCGTGGTCGTTCCCGGCCATCGAGTAGCTCCCCCAGCACTTCACGGTCCGATCGGCCAGGAGCGCGCACGCACCATTGGAGCCGACGCTGACACTCGTCGCGTTCGTGATCCCGAGGGCCTGTACCGGTACCGAGGAGGAGGCGAGGCTGCCGTTCCCGAGCACTCCCCCTGCGCCGTCTCCCCAACACCAGACGGTCCCGTTGGTGCGGACGGCACAGGTCGTGCCGCTGCCACTCGAGACGGCGGTCGCGTCGGTGATACCGGTGGACACCCAGGCGATGGAGTCGGTCGTGGTCCCGTCGCCGAGCTGGCCGTACTGGTTGCGGCCGACGCACTTCACCTCGCCGGCGAACGCTGCGCACGTGCGCTCGTAGCCCGCGCCGAAGCCGTACGCGGGCGGCGGCGGTGCGACCGTGGTGGGAGGTGCGGTCGTGGCGGGAGCGGCGGTCGTGGGTGCGGCGGTCGCCGGCGTGGTGGTCGTCGACCGGTTGTGCAGCGCGACGAGCAGCTGGACGTACTGGGCCTTGGTCATGATCACCCGCCAACGACCGCGGGTGCACCGGAGGATCTGGGTCGAGGTCTGTCCGAAGTCGTTGCCCCGACATCGCGCACCGATGCGCGCCGTCTGGCATCCGACGAGCACGGTCGTGAGCAGCAACCCCGACAGGGTCGCGGCGACGAGACGTTGACGATGGGACATGATGACCTCCGGGGCGTGATCCGACCTTCCGGTATCGGCGGCGTGGTGGTGGACCTTGAGGTTGCGGTGGGCGTACACGGCGTTCGGGCCGAGTACCTAGGCTCACGTCCATGCCGATTTCCGACGACCGCCTCCTGTCGATCCTCGTCTGTCCCGAAGACCGCCAGAGCCTGCTGTACTTCGCGGACGAGGACGCGATGTACAACCCGCGGCTGCACCGCCGTTACCGCATCATCGGTGGGGTACCCGAACTGCTGATCGACGCGGCCGAGACGGTCAGCCCCTCCGAGCACGAGCGACTCGTCGCAAAGGGTGGGGTCGCGACGGGCGGTGCCGGAGCGGCCTCCGCGCCGGACGCCCCGACACCAGCGAAGAAGGCGCCCGAGAAGAAGGCGCCCGCGAAGAAGGCTCCGGCCAAGCGCACGCAGAAGAAGGCTCCGCCCAAGAAGGCCGTGCCGAAGAAGGGGTCGGCCGAGGAACCTGTAGCGGACACGCCCGCCGAGTCGCCGCCACCGGGCACCGACGCCGACTGAGTACTCATGACCGGCCCCCTCGATTCGCTACGCGTCCGTGAGCGCGTGCTCGGGCTCGGTGAGGTCGTTCGGCATTCCGCCCGCGCGGCCGACCCCTCCACCCTCGAAGGCCTGTCGCCGGCGACCGTCGTGATCGCCACGACACCGTTCACCCGGCTGGCGGGGGAGATCCTGCTGGCCTCGACCGCGTCCGACGCGACCATCCCCGTCGTCGGGTGGCACCACGACACCCCGCCCCCCTGGGCGGACACCTCCACCCTGGTCGTCGCACTCGACGACCGTGTCGCCGAACGCTGGCACCACTCGGGGCTCGCCGCACCGATGATCGCACCCGAGGCGGTCGACGCGGAGCTCCGTGCGGTGGCCACGACCTCCTTCGTCGCCGCGGTCCTCGCCGCACTCGGAGGCGTCCCCGCCGTCACCCCGATCGACATGGAGGAGGTCGCATCGCATCTCGAAACCCTCGCCGTCGCCCTCCCGGTGTCGGGAACGGGGGTACCCGATCCAGCCCGACTCGCCCGACGGATCGGGCGGACGATGGTGCTGGCCTACGGTGCGGGAGCATCCGGAGGCGTCGTGGCCGACGTGTGGAAGTCCGCGATCAATCGCTCGGCGAAGGCACCGGCGTTCGCCAACTCGTTACCAGACCTGCTCGCCGACGAACTCTGTGGCTGGGGCCAGCACGGCGACGTCACCCGCCAGGTGTTCACCTGGCTCGACCTCCGGCACGGATTCGAGACCGTCGCCGAGCTCGACCAGCTCGGGCGGATGCCCGACTTCGTCGAGGAGGTCGTCGCCGACCGGCTCGCGGTGGAGGTGTCCGCTCCGAGTCCCGTCGCGGCGATGCTGTCCCACGTGATGGTGGCCGAGTTGACCGCCGTCGAGATGGCCGCGATCGCCGGAGTCGACCCCGGGCCGACGCCCGCGGCCCGCACCTTCGGCTGAACCGTCCGCGTTGCCCTACAATGGCGGGGTTCGGGCTGTCCGCACGGCGTCTGATGACCCCAGTCCCGCACTCCACCCGTCGCCGACACCGGTCGACGACTACCCTCGCCCCGTACCGGGGTGCCGTCGCCCCCGTCACTTCGGGGGCCTACACGACGCGGAGCGCGCATTCATGGACTTCAAGGTCGCCGATCTGTCACTGGCCGAGTTCGGCCGCAAGGAGATCCGTCTCGCCGAGCACGAGATGCCCGGTCTCATGGCCACCCGGGCCGAGTACGTCGACTCCCAGCCCCTGAAGGGTGCGAGGATCATGGGCTCGCTGCACATGACCGTGCAGACGGCGGTGCTCATCGAGACGCTCGTCGCGCTCGGTGCCGACGTACGGTGGGTGAGCTGCAACATCTTCTCCACCCAGGACCACGCGGCGGCCGCCGTGGTGGTCGGAGTCGACGGCACCCCCGACGACCCCCGTGGTGTGCCGGTCTTCGCGTGGAAGGGTGAGACGCTCCCCGAGTACTGGTGGTGCACCGAGCAGGCGCTCCGCTGGCCCGACGGCGCCGGCCCCAACATGATCCTCGACGACGGTGGCGACGCCACCCTGCTGATCCACAAGGGCACCGAATACGAGGCCGCGGGCGCCGTCCCCGACACAACCCCCGACGACAGCGAGGAGTGGGGCGTGGTGCTCGACCTCCTGCGCAAGACCCTCGCCGACGAACCAAACCGTTGGACCGAGGTCGGCAAGGCGATCCTCGGCGTCACCGAGGAGACCACCACCGGTGTCCACCGGCTCTACCAGATGCACGAACAGGGCACGCTGCTGTTCCCGGCGATCAACGTCAACGACTCGGTCACCAAGTCCAAGTTCGTCAACCTCTACGGCTGTCGCCACTCCCTCGTCGACGGCATCAACCGCGCCACCGACGTGATGTTGGCCGGCAAGGTCGCCGTCGTGTGCGGTTACGGCGACGTCGGAAAGGGCTGCGCCGACTCGCTCCGTGGACAGGGTGCCCGGGTGATCGTCACCGAGATCGACCCCATCTGCGCACTCCAGGCGGCGATGGAGGGATTCCAGGTCCTCACCCTCGAGGACGTCGTCGAGACCGCCGACCTGTTCGTCACCACCACCGGCAACAAGGGGATCATCTCCGCGGAGCACATGGCGCGGATGAAGCACCAGGCGATCGTGGGCAACATCGGCCACTTCGACAACGAGATCGACATGGCCGGGCTCGCCAGGATGAGCGACGTCCAGCGCATCAACATCAAACCCCAGGTCGACGAGTTCGTGTTCCCCGACGGTCACTCGGTGATCGTGCTGGCGGAGGGCCGTCTGTTGAACCTCGGCTGCGCGACCGGTCACCCCAGCTTCGTGATGTCCAACAGCTTCACCAACCAGGTGATCGCCCAGATCGAGCTGTTCGGCAAACACGACGACTATGAACTGGGTGTGCACGTCCTGCCGAAGGTGCTCGACGAGAAGGTCGCGCGACTGCACCTCGACGCCCTGGGGGTGCGCCTCACGCGTCTCACCTCCGAGCAGGCGGACTACATCGGGGTGCCGGTCGAGGGGCCCTACAAACCCGACCACTATCGATACTGAACGCCGCGCCCTTGTCACGACCTCGTGACAAGGGTCCCATGGGACCACGAGATGTAGTGAGAACATCTCATTGCTGCGAGACGGCTTGATGCTTACCGTCGACCGGTATGTCTCGACGCCGTGCCTCGTTCGCAATCGTGATCGCCGCCTCGCTCGTCCTAGCCACCGCGGGCTGTGACTGGGTGAAGGCCGGGACCCGGTGCCGGACCGGCGCCGCCCCCGGTCGCGACTCGGGTTGGGTGTTGTTCTGCAAGAACGGTCGTTGGCAACGGACCCTCACCATCCAGCAGGCCGCCGACGTCATCGTCGGCTCGTGGGCGGGCCGGGTGGAGGCCGTGGGAGGCGGCGATCAGTACGCGAAGGTCGGGTCGTCCTTCGGGGAGGTGTCGGTGCGGGTGTTCCGCAAGAACGGCTCGCCCGCCGCCGGGGCCCCGGTGACCTTCAGCGGGGCCGGTCTGGCGGCGCCGCTGCACACCACCAGCAACGCCGGTGGGTATGCGGCGGTGACTCCCGTCGCCAACGGAGTCGCCGGACCGTGGGACCTCGTGGTCACCGCCGACGGCCCCCTGAAGCCGACCGCCAACATCCGGCTCACCAACCAGCCCGACGTCGCCGTCGCGGTGGCCGTCGTGTCCGGTGCCGATCAGGCCGCAGCCGCGGGAACGTCGTTCGCCCAGCCGATCCGTCTCGCCGGCATCGACCGGTTCGGCAACCCGGTGCCCTGGTCGCGGGTCGACGTGTCGGTCCCCGATGGTGAGGGAACCTGGTTCGCTCCCGCCACGTCCTACGGCGACGATTCGGGCATCGGGTCGATCAACGCCACCGCAGGGAACATCGCCCGCACCGTCACCGTGACCGCCACCCTGCAGGGGACCGCGGCGTCGACCACGTTCCCCTTGCGCATCGTGGCCGGGCCGCCCGTCAACGCCTCCATCACGTCGGGGGACTGGCAGGGCGCAGTGGTCGGCCAGCCCTTCTACTACCAGGCGCTGTCGATCGCCGTGTCCGACGCGTACGGCAACCCGGCGGTGGGCCTTTCGGTCCCGTTCACGGTGCATCCGTCCGCGGAGGGTGCGGCGGCGACGCTGTCGGCGAATCCGTCGGTGGTCGGGGCCAACGGCCTCGTCTCGGTGAACGCCGTCGCCAACTCGATCGTCGGCGACTACACCGTCACGGCGGACGTGGCGGGAACCGTCCTGACGTTCCACCTCAACAACATCGCCGCCGGACCCTGATCCTTACCCGTTCCGCTCCGTTGGAGCGTCCTCGGACGTAGAGTCGCACCGGAGGGGAGGGGCCAGGTGGAGCATTTCGAGGGTCGGGTCGCGGTGATCACCGGCGGTGCGTCGGGGATCGGCCTCGCGATGGCGAAGCGCTTCGCCGTCGCGGGGATGTCGCTGGTGATCGCCGACGTCGATGCCGACGCGTTGGTCGTCGCGGCCGGCGAGATCGAGGCGGTCGGTGCACCGGTCACCACGGTGTTGGCGGACGTGTCCCGGCTCGTCGATGTCGAGCGCATCGCGGCGGCGGCGCTCGACGCGTTCGGCGCGATCCACCTCGCGTGCAACAACGCGGGCGTCGCGACCGGCGGGGTCACCTGGGAGATGAGCGATGCCGACTGGCGTTGGGTGCTGGACGTGGACCTGTGGGGCGTGGTGCACGGGATCCGGACCTTCACGCCGCACATCATCGAGGCCGGCGGCGGCCACGTCGTGAACACCGCGTCGATGGCGGGTGTGACCTCACCGCCGTTCATGGGTCCCTACAACGCGGCGAAGCACGCCGTGGTCGCGATCTCCGAGACGATGTTCCACGAGTTGGCCGTCTTGGCGCCCGCGGTCGGCGTGAGCGTGCTGTGCCCCGGTTGGGTCCGCACCGGGATCCATCGGTCCGAGCGTCATCGTCCGACGGTGGGCGAGCACGCCTCCTCGCAGGGGTCGGCCTCGGATCCGGAGGCACCGGTCGCAGGTGGGGCGGGTTCGATCGCCTCGGAGATGAGCTCGATCATCGGCGGGTTCGTGGAGCAGGGTCTCGACCCGGCCGACGTCGCCGAGACCGTTTTCGAGGCGGTCCGGGATCGCCGCTTCTACGTGCTCACTCATCCGGAGTGGGCCAACGGAGTCCGTCGTGACGTCGAGCGCATGCTCACGGGACAGGATCCGGTTTCGCCCATCGGGGTGTGACCGGCGAGGCTGTCGGGACCCGGCGATACCGTCGAGGTCGTGTTGCTGCCACGGCACTGCGCCGTCTGTCGGAGCGTGGGTGCTCCGCTGTGCCCGACCTGTGTCGAGCGGCTGTCGCCGCCGCCGGTGACGTCGATCCGCGGCTACATGGATACGGTCGCCCTGTTCTCCTACGGCGGCGTGGGGCGCGACGTCGTCGCCGCGATCAAGTTCGCCAACCACCGCGACGCGGTGGGGGTCCTGGGTGCGATGCTGGCCGGGGCGATCGACCGGCGCCTCGACCTCGTCACCTGGATCCCCGCACATCGCGCGAATCGACGAACCCGCGGCTACGACCAGGGGGCACTGCTCGCGAAGGCCACGGCGCGGTCGCTCGGTGTACCCGCGGTCCGTCTCTTGCGGCGATCGGTCGGCCAGGGGGGAATGGTCCGTCGGCACCGGGGCGCTCCGAGCGGCCAGACCGGCGCCGACCGTGTGGCCCGCGCGGACATCGCATTCCTCGCGACCCCCACCTTCGATCGACTGCTGGCGACATGGCCTGCGGGGCGGCCTCTGTGCATCGCGGTCGTCGACGACGTGCGGACCACCGGCGCGTCCCTTCGCGCCGCGGGCCGGGCCATGACTCGGTCCGCCTTCGGGTGCCGCGGTGCGGGCGCGGGGTCGATGGTCGTCGAACTCGTCGCGGCGACGGTTGCGGCGACGCCGGCCCCGGGGGGCCGAGTGTGAGCCGACCACCAGGCGGGTCCGACTCTTCGGGCAGCCGCCGTGACCGGCGCCGACTCCAATACAGTCCACCATGCCGTTGCCGGCGGCGACGCCGGGGACGACGATGCCGCCGCGACCCGCGGCGACGAGTCAGGAGGTCATCGTGCAGGTCATCGTGAGCGCTCGACACAGCGAGGTTTCCGAAGCGGATCGCACTCTCGTCGAAGAGAAACTGAGCCGCCTGGGAGGAAAGTTCCTCAACATGGACCGGGCGGAGGTGCACTTCTTCAAGGAGCGGAACCCCCGAATCGCCGACAACGAGGTGTGCGAGATCACGATGGCCGGTCACGGCCACCACGTCCGGTGCAAGTCCAACGGCCCCGATCCGCTCACCGCGGTCGACCTCACCATCGCGAAGTTGGAGAACAAGCTCCACAAGCTGAAGACCAAGCTGTCCACCCACCGCAAAGGCGGTGAGGCCGGCCGGGCGAGCAGGACGATCGGCGACCTCGACACCGTCGAGGAACGCGACGGTCGCGTCGACGCCGAGCAACTTCTGGCCGACTACCGGATCGTCAAGACCAAGACGGTGGAGATCTTCTCGCTCACCCCGGTCGATGCCGCCATGCGCATGGATTTGCTCGGCCATTCCTTCTACTTCTTCACCAACGCCGACACGAACCGGTCCGCCATCGTCTACCGACGCGACGACGGCGACATCGGCCTGATCGATGCCGGCTGAGTCGGAACGGCCTGTCGGGGGCCGGTAACCGCTCACCGGGTTCGACTCCGCTTCGGAGGCCGTCTCCTCCCGAAGCACCCGATCCGTGGGCCGCCGGCCGGCGGTGGCTCCAAACGGCGCGTCGATAGGATGTCGCCCGACTATGGCCATCTTCGATCGACTTCTGCGCGCCGGTGAGGGCCGGAAGGTCCGTGCCCTCGCCGACCTCGTCCCCGACATCGGCGCGCTCGAACCCGAGATGCAGGCGCTCGACGACGACGCCCTGCGCCACAAGACCGTCGAGTTCCGCGAGCGGCTCGACCGCGGCGAGGAGCTCGACAACCTCCTCGTCGAATCCTTCGCCGTGTGCCGCGAGGCGGCGCAGCGGGTGATCGGCCAGCGGCACTACGACGTGCAGCTCATGGGTGGTGCGGCCCTGCACTTCGGGTGGGTCGCCGAGATGAAGACCGGCGAGGGCAAGACCCTCGTGAGCTCCCTACCGGTCTAGCTCAACGGCCTCACCGGCAAGGGTGTCCACCTCATCACCGTCAACGACTACCTGGCCACCCGTGACTCGGAGTGGATGGGCCAGATCCACCGGTGGATGGGCCTGACCGTCGGCCTGGTCATCCCCGACCAGTACGACCCCGTGCACAAGCGCGAGCAGTACGGCGCCGACATCACGTACGGAACCAACAACGAGTTCGGCTTCGACTACCTGCGCGACAACATGGCCATGAGTCGTGAGGAGCAGGTCCAGCGGGGCCACGCCTACGCCATCGTCGACGAGGTCGACTCGATCCTCATCGACGAGGCGCGGACCCCGCTCATCATCTCCGGTGCGGTCACCGACTCGGTCAAGCTCTACTACCGGTTCGCCTCGATCGTCCGTGGCCTCAAGCGCGACGTCGACTACGAGGTCGACGAGGAGAAGCGGACCGTCTCACCGCTCGACTCGGGCATCGAGAAGGTCGAGAAGCAGCTCGGCACCGAGAACATGTACGACGACGTGTCGTCGAACCTCGTTCACCAGCTCACGGTGGCCCTCAAGGCCAAGGAGCTGTTCCACCGCGACAAGGACTACCTGATCGCCGACGGCGAGGTGAAGATCGTCGACGAGTTCACCGGTCGTGTGCTCGAGGGCCGACGCTGGTCCGAGGGCATCCACCAGGCGGTGGAGGCCAAGGAGGGCGTGCGGATCAAGGAGGAGAGCCAGACCCTCGCCACGATCACGCTCCAGAACTACTTCCGTCTGTACGACAAGTTGGCCGGGATGACCGGTACCGCACAGACCGAGGCCGCCGAGCTGATGGGTACCTACAACCTCCAGGTCGTCTCGATCCCCACCCACCGGGGGGTGATCCGTACCGACAACGCCGACCTGATCTACAAGACCGAGGACGCCAAGTTCGCGGCCGCGGTCGAGGACATCGTCGAGCGCACCGAGAAGGGCCAACCCGTGTTGGTCGGCACCATCTCGGTGGAGAAGTCCGAGAAGCTGTCCCGTGAGCTCGACAAACGCGGTGTCGACCATCAGGTCCTCAACGCCAAGCAGCACACGCGTGAGGCCGAGGTGGTCGCGCAGGCCGGTCGGCTCGGTTCGGTCACCGTCGCCACCAACATGGCCGGTCGCGGCGTCGACATCCTGCTCGGCGGCTATCCGGAGGGCCTCGCCCGGCGCGAGTGCCTGGCGGAGGGCCTCGTCGAGGGGACCGACGAGTACCAGGCCCGTTACGACGACCTCCTGCCCGGCATCGAGTCGGAGTGCAAGGCCGAGGGCGACAAGGTTCGCGACCTGGGTGGCCTGTACGTGCTGGGCACCGAGCGTCACGAGTCGCGCCGCATCGACAACCAGCTGCGTGGTCGTTCCGGCCGACAGGGCGACCCCGGCGAGAGCCGCTTCTACCTCTCCTTCGAGGACGAGCTGATGCGGATCTTCGCCACCGGTGCCGTGCAGATGGTGATGGGCAAGAACTGGCCCGAGGACCTGCCCATCGAGAACCGCATGGTCACCAAGTCCATCGAGCGGGCGCAGAACACCGTCGAACAACGCAACGCCGAGATCCGCAAGGACGTCCTCAAGTACGACGAGGTGATGAACGAGCAGCGCAAGGTGATCTACGCCCGGCGCGATCAGGTGCTCGACGGGATGGACCTGTCGGAGGACGCGGTCAAGGCGCTGGCCGAGGCGGTCGACGCGAGTATCGGGACGTACTGCGTCGCAGACTTCGCCGAGGAGTGGGACCTGCACGCTCCGCACCGAGATCCTCACCTACTGGCCCACCGAGGTCACCGACGAGGAGCTCGCGTCGGCGACGAGCACCGACGAGCTCTACGAGCTGTTGATGGCCGATGCCACCCGCTACTACGGCGAGCGCGAGGCCCAACTCGGACCCGACACCATGCGCGAGGTCGAGCGGCAGGTCATGTTGCGCCTGATCGACCAGCACTGGCGGGACCATCTGCGCGAGATGGACTACCTCCAGGACGCGATCGGCCTGCGCGCGATGGGCCAGCGCGATCCGCTCACGGAGTGGCAACGCGAGGGCTTCGAGATGTTCGGTGACCTCATGGACATGGTCGGCCAGGACTTCGTGAAGTTCGTCATGCGTGTCGAGGTCGTCAACGAGGAGCCCGAGACGGCGCCCGAGCAGCTCAGCTATTCCTCCGCGGACGATGCCGGACCCGGGTCGGGGTCGGGCTCGATCGCGGCGGCGGCACGTGCGGAGGCCGCCGCGCGCGGTGAGCAGGTCGAGGCGCCCGAACCCGAGCCAAACAAACCGATCGTAAAGGATTCCGCGTTCGACAAGGTGGGGCGCAACGAGCCGTGCCCCTGTGGTTCGGGCAAGAAGTTCAAGCAGTGCCACGGTAAGGCCTGAAGGGTTCCCAGCCCGCGGCGCAAGCGCTCGAGCGGTCTACTGGTCGACGCGGATCGAGAACTTCGCCGACACGAGTCGTGCCGAGAGCGTGCAAGCGACCACGATGACGATGAGCGTCAGCGCCGCGCCCCACGCCAACGCTTCGCCGCCCGGTTGTGTGGCGTTCGAGTAGATCTGCGCGGACAACGTCGTGTTTTGACCGAAGAGCGAGAAGTTGGTCGCTGAGACGATACCGACGGTGAACAGGATCGGCGCCGTTTCGCCGGCGGCTCTCGCAATGGCGAGCATCGCTCCGGAGGTGATTCCGGGCAGCGCCGCGGGAAGTACCACGCCCATCGCGGTCTTCAGGCGCGGCGCGCCGAGCGCGGCGGAGCCATGGCGGAGGGAGTCGGGGACCAGCCGCAACATCTCTTCGCTCGAACGCACGACGACCGGCAGCATCAGACAAGCCAACGCGAGGCCTCCGGCGAAGGCCGAACGCCCGCCGGCACCGAACGACAGCACCCAGGTCGTGTAGATGAAGACACCCATGATGACCGACGGCACGCCCGCCATGACGTCGGTCAGAAATCGGATCGTGTCGGCCGCCCTGCTCGATCGCCCGTACTCGTTGAGGTAGACGGCCGCAGCCACCCCGGTTGGTAGCGCTAGCGCCGACGCGGTCCCGACGGTCAGGAGCGTGCCGACGATCGCAGGCTGCATACCGAAGACGACCGGCTCGACGCGTGCATCGCCGGCCGTCGAGTTGCCGAACGCCGCTTGATCCTCAGCCGAACTCAATGCGTTCGACGCGACGTTGCTGGGAATCGCTTCAGTCCACCAGTCGGGGCCGGACACGAGAGAGAAGCCTCGCACCGCGAGCACCCCCAGCACAGCGAGGAGGGGGATCGAGGCGACGAGAAGGGATGAGACCATCCACGCCACCGCGAGGCGGTCTCTGAATATGCGCTTACGGGAGAGGCTTGTTCTGAGCGGACGCTCGGGATCGAGATGGGATACGGACGGATCGATCGACATGGTTCCGGACGTGCGGTGGGCGGCGTGGGATCAGCCGGTGACCCTGGCGAGCTGTTCGATTGCCTTCCGCTGAAGTTCGGCCGGAAGCGGTGCGTAGCCGACCTTGGGGGCAAGCTTCTGACCATCGGTCAACAGGTACGTCAGATAGCCCTTGAGGGCGTCGGCGGTTGCGGCGTCGGGCTGTTGCTTGTAGACGATGACCCAGGTCGGCGAGGTGATCGGGTACGACTCTGCCCCCTCCGCGTCGAGCGGATCGTACGTCAGATTCGGGGCGATCCCGGCACCGGCGAGCGCGGCGGATGCGCCGGGGATCTGCGGCGTCACGTACTCACCCGCCTTGTTCCGCACGAGCGCTCGTTGGAGCTTTGCCGAGACCGAATCCGCGAGGTCGACATAGCCCACGGCACCCTCGGTCGAGGAGATGAGCGTGGCGACGCCACTGTTCTTCTCCGCTCCCTGCGTACCGGCGGGCCAGTTGACGGTGTCACCGGCGCCGAGCGTCCATACAGACGGAGCGGCCTTCTTGAGATACTTCGTGAAGTTGGATGTGGTTCCCGAACCGTCGGAACGGTGGACGGCGGCGATGGGCGTCGCCGGCAGGTTCGCGTCCGGGTTGTCGGCTTTGATCTCCGGGGCATTCCACGTGGTGATTGTTGACTGGAAGATGCCGGCGATGGTGTCGGCGCTCAGCCGGAGTTCATCGACGCCTTCGAGGTGGTAGGAGAGTGTGATGGGTGCCGCTGCAACCGGAAAGTAGAGAACCTCCCCGCCCTTGAATGTCGGAAGGTCGGCGTCCTTGATCAGCGAGTCCGTGCCGGCGAACTGCACGATGCCGGCGGCGAGGTCGGCTTTGCCCGCCGAGCTGCCCGACTTCGCGTAGTTCACGGTAACGTTCTCGGCCGCCTTCTCGAATGGGCCCTTGACGGTTTGTTGGAGGGCGTCCTGGAAGGACGAGCCGGTCCCGTTGAGGGTTCCCGACAGCGACTTGTAGTCGACATCAGGATCGGCGGTCGACGGCGTTGCCTCGGCACCCCCTTGTGCACCGGACGTGACGGCCGACGTGCTGGAGCCGGATGCCTGGGATTGCTCGCCGCAGGCGGTGGCGACGTGTCCGAGGATCGCCGGCAGGGCGAACATCAGAGCGGATATCCGGCGGGAACCGGCTCGGCGTGGGTTCATCGGGTTCAGCCTCCTTGACAGTGTGGGCGCCGCGGCGCCCGATGGGGGATGTGTGTCGGTTGACGGGCGTGAAGCTAGGAATCGAAGGTGGCGACCGGTTGAGTGGCGAGTGGACTCAACATGAACGGGTCGCGAAGGGTTGGACTTCGAACCGGTCGCCCCGGTCATACCCGTCAAATGGAGGTGCCTTGACCTCGACGTAGGATCGGCGCTCGTGCAGGACTTCAGCGGAGCGTTGGTCGACCTGGGTCGGAGGCTCGACGAGGCTCGGGGGTATCTCCGTATCGAGGAGTTGACCGCACGTCTCCCCCAACTCGAGGTCGAGCTCGGGCGGCCCGACCTCTGGGACGATCCCGACGCGGCGCAGAAGGTGCAGCGCGAGTTCGCCTCCCTGAGCGACGACCTCCAGACCCACACGTCGCTCGAGGGTGCACTCGACGACGTGTCCACCCTCGCGGAGCTCGCACGGGAGGAGGGTGACGAGTCGCTCGAGCCCGAGATCGCCGACGCGATCAGCGCGTTGGCGGCACGCTTCGACGACCTCGAACTGCGGGCGCTGTTCACCGGTGAGTGGGACGACTGCGACGCGATCATGGAGTTCAACTCCGGGGCAGGCGGGGTCGACGCCCAGGACTGGTGCGAGATGCTGATGCGCATGTACCTGCGCTGGGCCGACCGGCACGGCTTCGACGTGGAGATCGACGCCGCGTCACCGGGTACCGAGGCGGGGATCAGTTCGGCGACCTTCGTCGTGAAGGGCCGATACGTGTACGGCCGGCTGCGGTCCGAGCACGGCGTGCACCGGCTGGTACGGATCTCGCCGTTCGACAACGCGGCCCGGCGACAGACGTCGTTCACATCCGTGAAGATCACCCCGTTCATCGAGGACGAGCGCGGTGAGATCGAGATCGACGACAAGGACCTGCGCGTCGACGTGTACCGCTCCTCGGGAGCGGGCGGACAGCACGTCAACGTCACCGACTCGGCGGTGCGGCTCACCCACCTGCCCACGGGGATCGTCGTGTCGTGTCAGAACGAACGCTCCCAGCACCAGAACAAGGACCAGGCGATGAAGGTCCTGAAGGCCAAGTTGTTGGACCTGCAACGCCAGGAGCACGAGGCGAAGCTCGCCGCGATCACCGGCGACCAGCTCGACGCCAACTTCGGCAGCCAGATCCGCAGCTACGTGCAGCACCCCTACCAGATGGTCAAGGACCTGCGCACCAACGAGGAGGTCGGCAACGTCGACGCGGTGCTCGACGGCGACCTCGACCGCCTCATGGAAGGTTTCCTCCGTCACCAACGTGCCCACATCGAGTGAGGACGGGCACCGCGCGCTGCGCGATCCGCGAACGCCGCACCCCCTGCCGCGCGCCTAGAGTCGTAGCGCTTCCGGCTCCCCGACCACCTCGTCGGACGACGGCGACCCAACCCGGTCGGAACCCCCGCCCGACGAGTACCGCACCGTGATCAAGCTCGACAACGTCAAGAAGATCTACAAGAACGAGCACGTCGCGCTCCGCGGCGTCTCCGCCGAGATCGACAAGGGCGAGTTCGTCTTCCTCGTGGGTCCCTCCGGCTCGGGCAAGTCCACCTTCATCCGCCTGCTCAACCGTGAGGAGAAGCCCACCGAGGGTGAGGTGTGGGTCGCCGGCAAGAACATCGGGATCATCCCCGGCTACAAGGTCGCACAACTCCGCCGCAACATCGGCTACGTCTTCCAGGACTACAAGCTGTTGGCGAACAAGTCGGTCGAGGAGAACGTCGCGTTCGCGCTCGAGGCCATCGGTCGGCCGCGTCACGCCATCCGTACGCAGGTCCCACAGATCCTCGAACTCGTCGGGCTTGCGGAGAAGGCGAAGAACCGTCCCGCTGAGCTCTCCGGCGGTGAGCAGCAACGCGTGTCCATCGCCCGGGCGTTCGTGAACCGGCCGTTGATCCTGCTCGCGGACGAGCCCACCGGCAACCTCGACCCCTCCACCACGGTGGGCATCATGAAGTTGTTGGACCGGATCAACCGCACCGGCACGACCGTGGTGATGGCCACCCACGACCGCAGCATCGTCGACACGATGCGCAAACGCGTGATCGAACTCGAGGCCGGTGAGATCGTGCGGGATCAGGACCGGGGGGTCTACGAGTGACACCGACGCACTCGAAACCCACAGTCCCTGCATCCGAGGCGGTTCGCTGATGGCGATCCGCCTCGACTACCTCGCCCGGGAGACCGGCCAGAACCTGGTCCGCAACCTGTTGCTGACCGTCGCCACGATGCTCATCGTCACGGTGTCGCTCACCATGCTCGGGGTGACGATCCTGTTGGGCTACTACGGCCTCAACAACGCCTTCGTCGCCTACAACCAGGACGTTTCGTTCATCGTCTACATGGAACCGACGGCGAGCCAGGACCAGATCAACGCGCTCGCCCGGGACCTGAAGCGCAGCCCGCAGGTCGACGACTACGACTACTACGACCAGAAGAAGAGCTTCGAGCTGTTCAAGAAGATGTTCCAGGGCACCGAGGAGGTGTCGGGTCTGCTGACCCAGTCCGATATGCCGCCGTCGTTCCGGGTGAAACCGAAGAACGCCGACGCCGCGGTGGTGACTGTGCTCGCCCGCTCCTATTCGCCGAAGCCGGGTGTGATGAAGGTGGACTTCCCCGCCGAAGCGATCAAGCCGGTGCAGGCCGCCGCGCTCCAGCTACGGACCTGGTTGGTGATGGGGGTGATCGTGCTGTTGGCGGCGTCGATCGTCCTGATCTTCATCGCCATCCAGACAGCGGTGTTCTCCCGCCGGCGCGAGATCGAGGTGATGCGGTTGGTGGGTGCCACCAACTGGTTCATCCGAATACCGTTCATCGTCGAAGGCGTCATCGAAGGCCTCGTCGGCGGATTGCTGGCCACCGGGTTCGCCGCACTGTTGGGGGTCGGCTGGAAGGGATCCAAGGGCACACTCGACAACACCTTGTTGACGAAGTTCACCTGGACCGCCGGTCAGCAGACCTCGACCAGCCTTCTGCTGATCGGCCTCGGTGTCGTGGTGGGCGCACTCGGATCGTTCGTCGCCACCCTGTGGTACCTGCGCGACTGATCGGTTCCGTTGCCGATCCCGCCCTACGCGGACGTCACGGCCTCCACTTGATGTTGCAGCCCATCGACGGCAGTTGTTCGCCTTCGGGGGGTCGGCCGGCGAGCACCGACTCGACCGCGGTGCGAAGCGACTCGCCCGTCCCCTTCACGTCGTTGCCCGGTCGGGAACCGTCGAATTGGCCGCGGTACGCGAGGCGGCGCCGGGCGTCGAACACGAACAGGTCGGGCGTGCACGCCGCGTGATATGCGCGGGCGACGTCCTGGGTCTCGTCGTACAGGTAGGGAAACGTCCAGCCGAACCGCTCCGCGGTGGCGGGCATGAGGGCGGGGGCGTCGTCGGGGTAGGCGTCGACGTCGTTGGACATGATTCCGATCACCGCGGCACCGCGGGCCTGGAGGTCCGCGCACACCTCGCCGAGCACCGCACCGATGTGGTGCACGTAGGGGCAGTGGTTGGACAGGAACATGACGACGGTGGCCCCCGCGGCGCCCGCGAGGTCATCGAGGTCGTGCCGGGTGCCCGACGCGTCGGGGAGCGTGAAGGCGGGCGCCTCGGTGCCCAGCGCCAGCATCGTGGAGGGGGTTGCGACCATGTCCCGACGGTAGTGGTCCGACCGGTCGGGGAGCGCCTCGGGATGGGGCTCGATCGAGGGCCCAGGTCGTTAGCCTCGGCCCCGAATGGCTGAGCATCACGTCGCCCCGGGGAGGTCATGGCCCGCCGGCCGGTCGGGCGCGCGGTGCCGTGTGGCCGTCGCGGTGGCGGCCGTCGTGGCGGGGCTCTGGTGGGGTGGTCCGGCCGCCCGAGCCCAGGGTGTCGAGCGGATCACCGACTTCCGCTCCACGGTCGTGATCGAAAGCGACGGCTCGATCGAGGTGACCGAGACCATCCACTACGACTTCGGCTCCAGTTCTCGTCACGGGATCTACCGGGACATCCCCACCCGGTTCGAATGGGCCGGGACACCGCCCAAGGGCGCGCCCGAGGGTGCCCACTACGAGCGTCTCACGCCCGTCTCGGACATCTCGGTCAGCTCGTCGGATGCGCCGTCCGACCTCGAGGTCATCGACCAGGGCAACTCGACCCGCCTCAAGATCGGCAGCCCGTCCCGCACGATCAGCGGACGGCACACCTACACCATCCACTACCGGCTCGCCGGAGTGTTCAGCGCGTTCGCCGAGCACGACGAGCTCTACCTCAACGTCACCGGCAACGGTTGGAGGGTCCCGATCGCCTCGGCCGAGGCCACCGTGACCGCCCCCGGCACCGTCACCCGGGTCGCGTGCTATGAGGGAAGTGCCGGATCGCGTCTCGGGTGCACGACGGCCGACGCAGCCGGCGATACCGCCACGTTCCGCCAGGACCACCTCGGTGCGGGTGAGGGGCTGACGGTCGTGCTCGCACTCGCCAAGGGCGTCGTCGCGGATCCGTCCGCGACGACGATCCTGAAGGAGCGGCGAACCCTCGCGAGCGCCTTCGCGCTCACGCCGTGGACGGGTATGGCGTCCGGAGCCGTGCTCCTCGTCGGATTCGCGGGTGTGGCGGTGTTGGGCTGGCGCAACGGACGCGACCGGCGATTCTCGGGCAGTGCCGTCGACGTCGCGTTCGGCAACGAGGACGGCGGCGAAGTGCGGGTGCCCCTGTTCGACCGACCCCACGATCCGGTCGAGTTCGTACCACCCGACGGCATCCGGCCCGGTCACATGGGCACCCTGTGGGACGAGCGCGCCAACCCGCTCGACGTCTCCGCCATGATCGTCGACCTCGCGGTTCGCGGATGGCTGCGAATCGACGAGATCGCCCCGGCGTCGGGCGGCTTCCTCGGCTTCGGCCGGGACGAGGGTGACTTTCAGATGGTCAAGCTGCGGAATCCCGCATCGGACCCCACGGCAACCGAACTGCTTCCCAGTGAGGCCCTGTTGTTGACGTCGCTGTTCCAGGACGGTGACACCGCACGGCTGTCGGAGTTGAAGACCCAGTTCGCGAAACGGCTCGAGCTGATCGAGTCGCGGCTCTACGACGACGCCGTCGCCGCCGGTTGGTTCCCCACCCGTCCCGACCTCGTCCGGTCCCGATGGGCGAGTGCGGGGATGGTCCTCACCGTCCTCGGCGGTGTGGGCACCTGGTTGGCGGCGAAGGCTACGCATTTCGCGCTCGTGCCCGTGGCGATCATGCTCGTCGGCGTGGTGCTCGCCTTCGCGTCACCGTTCTTCCCGCACCGGACCGCGAAGGGCTCGGCCCTGCTCGGTCGGGTGCGCGGCTTCAAGGAACTGTTCGACGCGGGGGAGGGGGAACGCCAACGGTTCGCCGAACAGCACCACCTGTTCGCCCAGTACCTGCCGTACGCGATCGTGTTCGGCTGCACCGAGAAGTGGGCGAAGGTGTTCGCCGACCTCGGTCTCACCCCGCAGGAGATGGGACTTGGTGAGTGGTACACGAGTACCAACGGTTACGACCCGATCCACTTCGGCTACGCGATGGGCTCGTTCACCACCCGGTCGAGCGGCGCGATCGCGGCGGCGGCACCTTCGTCCTCGGGCGGGAGTGGTTTCAGTGGCGGCTCCTCCGGGGGAGGCTTCGGCGGCGGCGGCGGTGGCTCGTGGTGAGCCCGAGCGTCGCCGTCGGCTCGGCCGGGGGGTCGGAGCAGTCGGTGAACGAGTCACGGAAGGGAGTACGGCGATGAGCCAACAGGTTCGAGGGGTGATCGTGGCGGGGAGAGGGGAGCCGGTCACGATCGAGACGATCGTGGTGCCGGACCCGGGCCCCGGGGAGGTGGTGGTCGCCGTGCAGGCATGCGGCGTGTGCCACACCGACCTCCACTACCGGGAGGGTGGGATCGGCGACGACTTCCCCTACCTGTTGGGACACGAGGCGGCCGGCACGATCGAGTCCGTCGGAGAGGGTGTCACCCACGTTGGGCCCGGCGACTTCGTGGTGTTGAACTGGCGTGCCGTGTGCGGCCAATGCCGCGCATGTCGCAAAGGGCGTCCCCATCTGTGCTTCGACACGCACAACGCCTCACAGCCCATGACACTCCTGGACGGAACCCCGCTGTCGGCCGCCCTCGGCATCGGAGCATTCTGCGACAAGACCCTGGTGGCCGCGGGCCAGGCCACGAGGGTGGATCCGGCGGCCCCGCGCCGACCGCCGGGCTGCTGGGCTGCGGCGTCATGGCGGGCTTGGGAGCGGCGATGAACACCGGTGGGATCAGCCGCGGCGACTCGGTGGCGGTGTTCGGCTGCGGAGGCGTGGGCGACGCGGCCATCGCGGGGGCCCGCCTCGCGGGTGCGACCACCATCGTCGCGGTCGACGTCGACGACCGCAAGCTCGGCTGGGCAAGCGGGTTCGGTGCGACCCACACCGTGAACTCGGCCGCCGAGGACGCGGTCGCCGCGATCAAGGCGGCGACCGGCGGGTTCGGTGCCGACGTGTGCATCGACGCCGTCGGCAGTCCGTCGGTGTACCGGCAGTGCTTCGAGGCCCGCGACCTCGCCGGCACCGTCGTACTCGTCGGAGTACCGCGACCGGAGATGACCATCGAGCTGCCGTTCCTCGAGGTGTTCGGCCGAGGCGGGGCGCTGAAGTCCTCGTGGTACGGCGACTGCCTGCCCGAGCGCGACTTCCCGATGCTGATCGACCTCTACCTGCAGGGCCGGCTCGACCTCGACCGCTTCGTCTCCGAGGAGATCGCGCTGACCGACGTCGAACAGGCCTTCACCCGGATGCAGGCGGGTGAAGTGCTGCGATCCGTGGTGGTGTGGTGATGGCGGTCGAACTCGTGCGAACCGACGGCGTCTTCCGCCTCGACGGGCAGGACTTCGAGGTCACCAACAACGTCTGGATCGTTGGCGACGACCGTGAGGTGGTCGTGATCGACGCGGCGCACGACCACGAGCCGATCCTCGACGCGGTGGCGGGCCGGTCCGTGCAGCAGATCCTGTGCACCCACGGACACAACGACCACATCAACGCGGCCGTCGCACTCGCCGAGGCGGTGGACGCCCCCATCGCGTTGCATCCGGCCGACTCGATGCTGTGGGACGTCGTCTACCCCGACCGCCAACCCGACGCCGACCTCACCGACGGTGACACGGTCCGTGTGGGCGGCCACACCCTCGGCCTCGTCCACACCCCGGGCCACTCACCGGGGTGCTGTTGCCTGTACGACGAACGGTCGGCCACGCTGTTCAGCGGAGACACGCTGTTCTGCGGCGGACCCGGGGCCACCGGGCGCAGCTACTCGGACCGACCGACGATCCTCCGAAGCATCCGGGAGCGGCTGTTGTGCCTGCCCGACCACACAGTGGTGCACACCGGCCACGGCGAGTCGACCACCATCGGGGCGGAACGTCCCCTCGTGGAGGAGCTGATCCACCGGCCTCCCGAGCCGTGACGTCGCGGTCGGCGACTCCTCAGGGTGAGCGGCGCCCGTCGTACCTCTGCGCAGCACTGCAACCCCCAGAGCCGCCGAGGTGAGCGACGCCGCGAGCACCGAGAGCTTGGCCTCCTCCAGCAGCGGACCGCTCAGCGACAGGTCCGCCACCAGGGTCGACACGGTGAAGCCGATCCCACCCAGCATGCCGATCCCCACCAGTCGTGGCCCGTCGAGCCCCTCCGGTGCGACGAGGCCGAGCCGCCGTCCCAAACCCACGGTGGCCGCGATCCCGAGGGGCTTTCCCACCACGAGGCCCGCCGCGATCCCCCACGCAAGCGGTGAGTGGGCGGCGTCGCCGACCGACGAGGGGCCGACGGCGATGCCGGCGTTCGCGAACGCGAACAGCGGCACCACCAGCAGGCTCGACCACGGGTGGAGACCGTGTTCCAGCCATTCCAGTCGGGAGACCGAACGGCGTGCCGCCTCGACCACGACCGCGGCGTCGTGTACCGAGCGCGGCGTCGACGCATCGGTCTCGTCGACCAGGTCCACGACGCGCGCGGTCGGGCGGGTACCGCAAGGCCCATGACCACCCCCGCCATCGTCGCGTGTACTCCCGCCTCGTGGAGCAGAAGCCACAGCAGCACGCCGAGGACGACGAAGCCGATCGTCCAGTGCTCGCGGATCCTGGCGAGTCCGAACACGATCGCGGCCACCACCGATGCGCCCAACAGGGGGACCCAGTGGACACCTGTGCTGTACACGAACGCGATGAGCAGGATCGCCCCCAGGTCGTCGACGATCGCCAACGCGAGCAGGAACACCTTCGCCCCGGGTGTCACACGCCGTCCGAGCGCCGCGAGCACACCGAGCGCGAGTGCGATGTCGGTGGCCATCGGCACACCCCACGCGTGGCCTCCGGGACGGCCGACGGTGAACGCGGCGAACAACAGGGCGGGAACCACCATGCCACCGATCGCCGCGAGCGCGGGCAGTGCGGCGCGCCTCCACGACACCAACTCGCCCTCGACCAGTTCCCGCTTGATCTCCATCCCGGCGACCAGGAAGAACAGCGCCATCAGTCCGTCGTTGATCCACCCTCGGGTGCTCAACCCCAGGTGAGCCGAACCGACGCTCAGGCGGATCGGGGTGTCGAACAGTTCGGAGTAACGGTCGGCGAGCGGACTGTTCGCCGCCACCAGCGCAGCGAACGCGGCGATCGCCAAAAGGACCGCTCCGGCCGACTCGGTCGCGAGGAAGGAACGCAACGGGCCGAAACGGCGCAGCGGATCGACGGGGCTGGTTGGGCGTCGTGGCACAGGGGGTCCCGGTGGAACGGATGATGTTGCCGACCAGACTTCCCGGCGCGCCGCGTGGCGACCATCGTACCGCCGGTGCCCTCCCGCCGGTCCGTTACCCTCGGCCCGTCCTCGGACATCGACGGGAGGGAGCAGGATCGATGGGAAAGCGGTCGACGCCGCAGCTGCGGGGTGGAGTCGAGACACTGACGATCACGGGAGCCGACCCGGGTCGTCACCTCCGCGTCGTCGGGGCCGACGGTTCCGACGTGGTCACCGTCGTCGCCGACGACTCCGGGAATGCGCACATTGCCTTCGTGCCACCCGAGCACCGTGTCATGCGCTCGATCGACGACTGGGTCGACGCGCTCGGCAACGGGCACGTCCTCCTGCCGGGCCGATACACCGTCGTAGACGACGAGACCGACGAGCCCGTCGACAGCGTCACGGTCCTCGCCGTCGACGAGCACCCGGACCCGTCGATCCACGACCAGGCGATCGGCGAGGGCTTCGGCTACCTCACCGTTCGCGACGGCGTGACGCTGTCGGTGATGGTGCGCTTCCCCAACCCGGACCTGTACGGCCCCGGCCCGTGGCCGACCGTCGTCGAGTACTCGGGTTACGGCCCCTCCAACCCCGACTCCCCCCAGCCCGGCACGTTGCTCGCCGGACTGCTGGGGTTCGCGACGGTGGGCGTGAACATGCGCGGAACCGGATGCAGCGGTGGTGTCTTCGACGTGTTCAGCCCGGCGCAGGCCGCTGACGGCTACGACGTCATCGAGACGGTGGCGCGCCAGCCGTGGGTGCTCGGCAACCGGGTGGGCATGGTCGGACTCAGCTATCCGGGCATCTCCCAGCTCTACGTCGCCGCCACCCGACCACCGAGCCTCGCTGCGATCACACCGCTGTCGGTCATCGACGACCTGTGGCGCCAGCAGTGGCCCGGTGGCATCTACAACTCGGGCTTCACCCGCTCCTGGCTGGCGGCACGCGACGCCGAGACCAAGGTGGGCGGTCAGTCCTGGGACGCCGCCCGAATCGCCGCCGGTGACCGCCAGGCTGCGGAGAACCAGGCGATCCGTTCCCAGAACCTCGACTTCGAGCGATTCGGGCGGGCGATCGACCACTTCCGGCCGACCCTCGATGCCCGTCGCGTCGAACAGTACGTCGATCGGATCGACGTGCCGGTGTACCTCACCGGCGCGTGGCAGGACGAGCAGACGGGCAGTCGCTTCGCGCTGATGCTCCGACGGTTCTCGTCCGCCCCCCAGGTGCTGTTCACGCTGTTCAACGGTCATCATCCCGACGGGTACAGCCCGATGGTGATCCTTCGCTGGTTCGAGTTCCTTTCGTTCCACGTCGCCCGGCGCGTGCCGGTGGTCCCCGAGCTGATCAGGCAGTTCGCACCGATGCAGTTCGCGGAGGTGTTCGGGGTGACCGTCGATCTCGAGGCGGACCGGTTCGGGGATGAGGCCGAGGACTTCGACACGGCATTTCGGCGCTATCTCGCCGAGCCGCCCGTGCGACTCCTGTTCGACAGCGGAACCGGCACCGACACGGCCGGCGCCGCCGGCGCCCGTTACGAGGTGTCGGTCAGCGAGTTCCCTCCGCCCGGGACCGGACCGCGGCGATGGTGGCTGGATGCCGACGGGCGGTTGGCCGACGACGAGCCCGAACGTGGAGCGGACGTCGCCTTCCTCGACGATCCCGACGCCGGCGAGCACTGCTACGCGGTCATCGAGGACCTCCAGGACTTCACCCGACCGTCGGTTCCGGTCGACTGGACCTACTTCGAGCCCGACAAGGTGGTGCAGTTCGAGACGGCGCCGCTCGACGAGACGGTGACCGTCGCGGGTCAGGGTCACCTCGACCTCTGGTTGTGCGCCGGTTCGACCGACACGGCGGTGCAGGTGACCCTGAGCGAGATACGTCCCGACGGTCGCCAGATCCGGGTGCAGAGTGGCTGGCATCGCGGAGTGCACCCGACAGAGGATCCGAGCCGCTCCGACGAGTTCCGCGTCGACTACACGTTCACCCCCGAGGACCGTCGCGACCTCGTCCCCGGCGAGTGGGTCCGGTTCAGGGTTCCGCTCATGCCGGTGACCCACGCGTTCCGTGCCGGAACCCGACTCCGCGTCGCGGTCTCCACCCCCGGCCGGGACGCGCCGTTGTGGTGCTTCGACAACCCGGTGGTGCCGGGAGCGCGGCACCTGGTCGGGGTGGGTGGTGAGCACGCCTCGTCGCTCGTGTTGCCGGTCTGGGCCGACGCTTCGACCTCCGTCGACCACGGGGAGCCCCCCGACGCCGGGTCGCTGCGAGGCCAACCCGCTCGCCCCGCACCCCCGATCGCGAACGCACCCGCCTGAGTCGCAATCCCCGCCGGTCACGCTCGATACGCTCCGATGGGACCACGGCGAGCGAGGAGCGGATGCAGGGTCGGTCGCTCCAGCGAAGCGCGTCCACCGGGTGGGCGTTGGTCGGGTGGTCGGTGGCATGCCTCGTGGTGGCGGTGGTGCGCAACCGGTTGTGGGCGACGCCCAACCTCGCCCTATTCGTGGAGGCCGCCCGCCACCTCGGCAGCCCCGAACGCCTTGGTTCCACGTCGGGGGCATACGTCCTCACGAACTGGTCCGGTGAGGCCTTCGCGCGCCTCGTGGGTGCGACCACTCCCAACCGGTACGTGCTGGTGCACCTGGGTCTGGCGGTGGCGGGTCTTGCCGTCGGGGTCCGGCTCACGATACGGCGGTTCGGGACTGCGCTCGCCGCCGCGCTCGCGGGGGTCCTCGCGGCATCCCCCGCAGTGACCGTCGTGTTCACATGGCTGGGCCAGCCCGATGCACTCACCCTGCCGCTGGGTCTCGGTGTGACGATCGCCCGGGGAAGGGTCGCCGCGGTGATGTGCGCGGTGGCGCTCGGCGCGACACATGGGGAGCAGGGGGTATTCCTCGTGTTGGTCGCCGCCGCGGTCCGCCTCGCAATCGAGCCCTTCCGGCTTGCGGGCGCTGCCGAGGGCACCGTCGACCCGAGCCTCGGCCCGGCAGGGGACGAACCGGTCGCTGTTCGAGGTGTTCGGCCCGTGCCGGGCCCGTCGACGCACCGTTGGTCGGCCCGCTACGCCGTCGAGGCCGTCACACTGCTCGCGGGCGTACTGGTCGGGCGCCTCGCGGTCGAGGGGTACCTCCGGCTCGCAGGGCTGCGGAACTCGGCCGGTCGCACCCACTTCCTCGACATCGGTGTCGGCGAGTTCCTCCGCCAGCACGGACGGTCCGGAGTGTGGCTCCCACTGGCACTGTGGGGGGTGTTGTGGCCGGCGATCCTCGCGGCGGCCACGGTGGTGGTTCGGCGGCGAGCGACCATGGGCGGTGACGTGGTGCTGCTGGCCCGGGTGCTTTGTGCAAGCGCGGTGGCGGCGGTCGTACCCATGCTGATCACATTGGACGAGACCCGCGTGTACGCGATGGTCACCTCGCCGTTGCTCGTGGGGGGTGCGGTCTTGGCGGTCGCCGTCGTCGACCGGCTCGGCATCGGGGTCCGCCCGACGGTGGCGGCCGTCACGGTCGTGTTGGTACTCGTCGTGCCGGGCGTGTTCACCGCGGGCGGCGTGCACCGCTCCACTTCGCTGCCGCCCCGCGAGTTCGCCCGGTTCCTGTTGGACGGCACGGTTCCCGGTGGAGCGGACCGTCTCACCCCGTGGTTGTTGGGGCCCTTCGACGTAACCGTTCCGACGGTCTCTCGCTGAGGCGACCGCCCGTCGCTCCGTTCGCCGTCGGCCGCCGTCGGCCGCCGAGTTCCGAACCCACACCCACCGGTTTTGTCGCGCGAAAGTCGCGTCCAGCGCGCGACTTTCGCGCGACAAAACCGGTGATGCGTCGGGCTGGTTGCGGGCGGGTCAGAACCGTTGCACGCGCTGGCGGAATCGGGTGCGGTTGTCGCCGTCGATTCCCTTCTTCCTGGTGCCCTTGACCTCGCCGACCTTTTGATCGCCGCCCGTCACGGGCTTCGCGACCACCCGGGTTTCCCGTTCGAACGTGTTGACCTTGTCGGTGTTGCGGTAATAGCGGAACAGCGCCGTGTACAGCGCACCACCACCGACCGGTCCGGCGGCCAGGAGCGCGAGTTCGCCTCCATCGTTCGAGGCGAGCAGAACGAGGAGGTGCATTGCGATCATCGCGACGCCGCCAGGAACGCGATCACGAGGCCCTCCAACAGGGTGCCGGCGGTGATCGCCGCGGCGAGCAGTCTCGGCCTGGACACCGGAATGCTGCCCATCACTTCACCGGTTCGGCCGTTCACCGCGATGTAGTGGACCATTCCGGACCCGCCCTTCACCGAGTAGTAGGAGTAGAGCCAGACGGGGAGGCACATAGCGAGCCATCGGCTGCCGTGCACCTCGATCCGCTCCTGCTCCCAACGCACGCCTCGGTCGTAGCGCTCGACGCTGGGCACCAGATGGGCGCGAGCGATGGAGAGGAGTTGGCTTTCGAACTCGGGCACGGTGTTCGAGACGTTCTGGTCGCGCTTCTCGGAGGTGAAGCCCGACAGGTAGTTGGCGTTCCACTTCACCGCGTTCTGGGTGTCGAACGGCAGGATCGTATTGATCACGTTGTTGGTGTTCGTGGCCGTGTTCATGTTCGCCCGCTCCGCCGACGCCTCGATCGTGAGGTCGTCGGTGGTGAAGTCGATGTGTCGGGTGATCGAGTAGACGTCGGCGTCGTAGTAGGTCTGCGCGTTGTCGCCCGAGCCGCGGGTGTAGCGCCGCGTCTGGATCTCCCCGAACCCGACGGTGTCCGCGCTCGCGTTGGCGTCGATGACCATGTACGGCATGTAGACGCCGACGATGTTTCCGGGCGCGAAATCCCGCAGGAACCTCCGGTCGGCGAAGAGCCGTCGTTTGCCCGCGAACTCCGTGATCGTGGCGACCGCCTGCTCGTGGGTCACGGTGAAGGGCAGCACGGCATCGGGCACCGCGCCGTTGGGGACCTGCTCGTTGATCGTCAGCACGTGACGACACCAGTGGCAACGTGCGCCCATCTGCTCGGCGGTGTTGACCACCACCTCGGCGCCGCATCCACCGCACTTGAGGGTCACCACCTCGTCGGCGCCGGCGACGATGTCGGCGGCACCGGAGCCGATGACGGTTCCGGTGAGGGAGGCGATGTCGCCGGTTTCCACCGACTCGTCGAGGCGCGCCTCGTTCCACTCGTGCCGGCAGAACAGGCAGACCAACATGCCCGCGGAGGAACGCAACTGGATGTCGGTCGATCCGCATCGCGGACAGCGGTTGACGCCGTCGTCGAGACGCTGGTTCTCCGTGTTCACCGTCGACGTCGACGGAGGCGCGAACGGTGGAGGGCTCGGCGCCGGAGGCGGAGCCGCCGCGTTGGTGGGGTCGTTGGGGTGCGGGCCGGCCCCCTCGCCCGGAGCGGGCACGGTGGTCATCGGGGGAGAGCCGGTCCTAGATCCCGAGCACCTTGGCCTTGGCCGCGTCGTAGTCGGCCTGGGTGATGAGCCCGCCGTCGAGCATCTCCTTGAGCTGGGTGAGCCGGGCAACCGGGTCCTCGCCCGACGGCGTGGTTGGGGCCGCTGCCGCTGGGGCGGCGGGTGCCGGTCCGGGGGGCGGTGCGGCGGGTGCGGCCGGCGGTGCGGGTGGCGTGCTCTGCGCCCCGATCCCGGGCACCGGTTGTTGAAGCCCGCCGAGTCCGGTCGCGCCGGCCGCCATGCCGAGGCCGACCAGGCCGGCCGAGCCGGTGTTCTGCCCGGCCGCTTCGAAGCCGGCGGCGACCGAGGCCTGCAGGTTGGAGTTGCCGCGGGCGCCGGCGAGCGCGTCGGCGCGCTGTACGTTGCGGAGCAACTCGCGGGTGTTCTCGTCGTACTCGATGGCGATGATCGCGGTGGAGACGATCTGGATGCCGCGGCCGCTCCACTGGTAGTTCTGCTCGACGGCGGCCGACAGGCTCTGCGCGAAGCCGACCGAGTCCTGCTGGATCTTCGTGATGCGGTTCCCCTTGGAGGGGTCGTTGGTGTACAGCGAGAACGCGGGGCGAGCGACCCCACGACCTCGTTGAACAACTGGCTCGCCGCGTCGTTGTCGATGTCGGTGAAGTCGAACACCTGGCCCGGTTCGAGGTATGTGGCGGGAAGCCATGTGCGGATGAACAGGATCGGGTCGACGATCTTGAGCGTGTAGGTGCCGCGCGACCGCACCCACCTGTGCGTTCATGTACGCGCCGTCCCAGTAGATCTCGGACTGGGTGCCGAACCGGTTGTTCGGGAGTTCCTTCAGCGCGACGAAGTAGGCCCGCTGTTGGGTGCCGGGGCGACCGCCGAACTTGAACCGCTCCCACGACGTCTTGATGAGGGGACTGACGATGCCGTTGCCGGCGAAGATCGACTCGGAGTCCTGTGCCTCGCTGTTCCACTCGTACGCGCCGGGCTCCGCAGCGAAGCCGGTGATGGCACCCTGCTCCATCAGGACGAGGCCGTATCCCTCGGGGATGAGGATGCGGCTGCCGTTGGTGATGACACCGTCGGACGCCTTGGTATTGGAGCCACGACCGGCGTTCTGGCCCTGCGGTACCGCCGCGAACAGCGCAGCGGTGGGGGGCAGGTCGTCGGGGACCGTGTAGAAGTCCTTCCACTGGTCGGCGAGCGAGCCGCCGACACTACCGATTGTCGCCCGAATGAGTCCCATGGGCCGATCCCTCCTGCCGGTGATGACGTCGGGAGCCTACCGGGCGGTCGCCCCGGGTGGTCGGGCGCGGAGCGTCGGGTGCGTCGGCCGTCGGCCTCAGTCGGCGTGTGTCGCGACGTCGGCACGCACCCGATCCATGTCGAGGGCACGGACCTGCGCGATGAGGTCGTCGAGCGTCGCCGCCGGCAGGGCGCCGGCCTGGGAGAACACGAGGATCCCATCCCGGAACACCATCAGCGTCGGGATCGACATGATGTTGGCGGCACCCGCAAGGTCCTGGTTCGCCTCGGTGTCGACCTTGGCGAACACGATGTCGGGGTTCGCTTCGGCGGCCGCTTCGTAGACGGGCCCGAAGCGCATGCAGGGTCCGCACCACGACGCCCACCAGTCGACGAGGACGATCCCGTCGGCACCGATGGTGGCCTCGAAGTTGGTCGCGGTGAGCTCGACGGTGGACATGGGGGCTCCTCGGGAGGTGTGGCTAGGGGGGCGGTCGGTCGAAGTCGGCGGGTGCGGCACGGTCTGCGCCGTCACGGCGGGTGTGCCGGATCGGGGTCACCCGGCGGTCACTTCACCGTGGCGGGTTCGGACCCGATCGTACGGACGGCGCCGTAGCCCCCGTAGATGTCGGCCACATCGGTGAAGCCGTAGTGGCGGAGGAGCGACGCGGCGGCGGCGGATCGGTAGCCGCCGGCGCAGTAGACGATCGTCGGTCGGGTCGGGTCCAGTTCGTCCAGCCGGTCGAGGAGTCGTGAGAGCGGCAGGTTGACGGCACCGTCGACGGCACCCGCCTCGACCTCCCCGGGGTCGCGGACGTCGACGATCTGCAACCCGGGTTCGGTGAGCCGGCGTTGCTCGACCTCCGACGCGGTGAGCCGTGGGGCCTGCTCGGCGAGCTCGGGGTGCTCCATGACTACCCGATCGACGTCGTGGAGTGCTCCGACGACGTGGTCGAATCCGATCCTGGCCAGCCGGATGCGCGCCTCGTTCTCGCGGCCGGGCTCGGTGATCAGGACGACCGTCTGCCCGGGGCGGAGAACGTCCCCGGCGTACTCGGCGAACCGTCCGTCGAGGCCGACGTTGATCGCGCCGCGGAGATGGCCCGACGCGAACCGGTCTGCGGATCGTCCGTCGATGACGATCGCGCCCTCCGCCTGTTCGCGGAGCGTGAGGTCCGTGTCGAGCACCGGCGTGTCGCGGTGGTCGTCGAGTAGTTCGCGGTCGCGTCGGTTGGAGTCGGCGGCGAACGCGAAGTACAGCGGTGCGATCGACTGGCCCTGGGTGACGGCCTCGACGAATCGGTCCTCCGACATCGGGGCGAGCGCGTAGTTGGTCCGTCGTTGTTCGCCGATCGTCGACTGGACGGCGGTCGAGAGGTTCTTGCCGCATGCCGATCCCGCTCCGTGGGCGGGGAACACCTTGGTTGCGTCGGGCAGGGTGAGGAGCCCGTCGTGGATCGAGCGGTACAGGCGTCGGGCCAGTTCGTCGGCCGTCCAGCCGACGGAGGTGAGCAGGTCGGGCCGGCCGACGTCGCCGATGAAGAGCGTGTCACCGGTCAACACGCCCCACGGGTCGGGGTCGCCGCCGTGCTCCCAGACGACGATCGAGATGGACTCGGGTGTGTGCCCGGGGGTGTGGCGGATCTCCAGGACGACGTCGCCGAGCGTCAGCCGCTGTCCGTCCTCGAGCGGGTCGATCGGGAAGTCGGCCCGGGCCTCGCTGCCGAAGGAGATGGCCGCACCGGTGGCGGCGGCCAGTTCGAGGTGTCCCGAGAGGAAGTCGGCGTGGAAGTGCGTCTCGATCACCCGCTCGATGTTCAGACCGAGGCGGCCGGCGTCGTCGAGGTAGCGGGCGATGTCGCGCTGGGGGTCGACGACGACGGCACGACCGGTGGTCTCGTCGCCGATCAGGTAGCTGAACAGCGACAGGCAGCCGAGTTCGTACTGCTTGAAGATCATGGTGTGTCCTCGCGAGGTCGGATGTGTTCGACATTCTATCAATACCGGGTGGGGTATACAAGATACCCGCTGGGGTATATGTTCATCTCCTATGGAGCTCCTGGAATACGTGGTCGCCGGGATCGGCGTCGGTGTGGTGTTCGGCCTCTTCGGAGCCGGTGGATCGGCCTTCGCCACTCCCGTCCTCGCAGTGCTCGGCGTCCCCGGACTCCTCGCGGTGGCGTCACCGCTCCCCGCCATGGTGCCCGCCGCGTTCGCCGGCGCCCGTCGCTACCTGAGCTCGGGCAACCTCAACCGGCGGGTGGCCCGTCTCGCCGTCGGTGGGGGAGTGGTGGGCACCCTGATCGGCGCGCCGGTATCTCAATTCGTGGGTGGCGACGCACTGCTCATCCTGTCGGGCCTCCTGCTCGGGGGTATCGGTGTCCGCATGCTCCTTCCCGACCGGCCCGGGTCCGCCGACCGGTGCGCGAGCCGACGCGAGAGCGCTCCGCTCGTCGTCGCTCTGTCACTGGGCGTGGGCTTCCTCACCGGGTTGCTCGCAAACGGCGGTGGCTTCCTCTTCGTCCCGCTGTTCGTCCTCGTGTTGGGCCTCACGACCACCGAGGCGGCGGGAACATCGATGGTGGTCGTCGGCGTGTTGACGATCCCCACGCTGGCGGGCCACTGGATGTTGGGTCACATCGACTGGGGGGTTGCGGCCGGGTTCGCGATCGGCCTGATCCCCGCTTCCCAGCTCGGCGCGCGCCTGGCCCAGAAGGTGCCGACGGCCCGGGCACGTCTTGCCTTCGGGGTGATGCTGATCGTCTTCTCGGTCTGGTTCCTGTTCCGTCAACTGACGTGAACGCAGTACGCCGGCGTGAATCGCGCTCAGGCGTCCACGCCGGTCGTCGACTCCGGCTGGAGCCCGGTGGTGTTGACTTGCCAGGATGATCGCCAATACCCTCGGGGGTATGTGTAGAGCAGTTGCCTGTCCGAAGTGCCGGAAGCCGACGTGGGCAGGATGTGGTGCCCACGTCGAGCAGGTCCTGGGCGACGTCCCACCCGATCAGAGGTGTCATTGCCGGGAGGACAAGGCGGCCGCGAAGGCGTCCGTCGACGGAGCCGGTCGGGTCGGCCTGCTCGCTCGACTCCGAGGCCGGTAGCCCGAGGTGGCGTCAGGCCGGCTTGAGGAACATCTTCAACCGCCTTCGCGGAAACGCCGCCGACGGATCGCGGGCCCGAGCACACCTGAATTTCGGGGAAACCCCCGGGGTGGAGCTGGGGAGAATCGAACTCCCGTCCGCTCGGCGGTCACCTGACCTGCTACGACCATTCCCGAGGGTGTGGCTTTACGGTTGCCACCTCGCCGGGTCGGGTGGGCCGGAGCCCTCCGCCGGGTCTTTCCCCGATGCCAGTGGTCTTTCCCTCCGTCAGCGGTCTCTCCCTGCCGTCCACCACTACTTCTGTTGCCGGGCTGTAGTGGTCAGGCCCCGTGCGCTCTTACGAGTCACGATGTCTCTCACGTACCTGAAGGATCAGGCGGCGAGAGCGAAGTCGCTGTTGGCGCTTCTTTGGGTTGCCCCGATTAACGAGTCTGAGCAACTCGGGTCGCATGAACAGGCTTCCGGGTCCGAACGTCGAAACCAGTCAGCCCCTTGTTTGTCGACGACCACGGTAGCGGCATCTTGGCGTCGCGACACCGCGAGTTTCCGTGACCCTCGGCGATCCGGTGCCGGTTGGCGGGCCAGCATCGCCGGCCCGGGCCGGCCATGTCGGCGGCTCGATGTCTGGCGGGCGAGTGGTAGTGGCATCCATGCCCCGATCGGGTCAGACCCCGCACCGAGCCGATGGAGGACCCGACGTTCTGGCTGTCAGGGGTCCATGACATGATGAACATATGTTCGATTCGGCAGCCTTCGGTGTGCGGGTGTCCGCCCCGGCCGGAGTCGGCGCGTCGTCGTTGACCGATGGTGAACTGTTCGACAGGGTCATCGGTCTCGAACAGGCACGGGCCCGCCTCGACGCCGAGGAGTGCGCGATATTGGCCGAACTGCACACCCGTGACGCGACCGACCGTCACCACGGGTTGCGCACCAAAGGCTGGCTGTCGCGGAAGCGGGCGTGTCACCGCATACCGCTGGAATGCGCGTGTCGGTCGCGTGCACGTTGCGGCGGGTGCTCGATCAAACCGCGGCGGCGTTGGCGGACGGGCGGATCGGGTTCGACCACGCCCAGGTCATGGCGAGAGCGTGCAACCCTCGGATCGAAACCGCGTTCGCCGAGATGCAAGAGATGTTGTTGAGCCTGGTGCCGGTGATGGTGTTCGACCGGTGGCGCCGCGAAGTCAAGCCATCGCCGACCTGTTGGACCAGGACGGCGGCCACAACCCCTCCGATGACATCGAAGCCAACCGGCTCCGGATGCGCTCGACGGGTGACAACGTGTTCTTCGACGGACGGCTCCACGGTGAACATGGCCTCATCGCCGAACACGTCATCGAGTCGGTCACCGACGAACTCTGGCGGCGCTACCGCGACGACCACACCGCGACCGACGGCGCGGTCGACATCCCGTCACGCGCGACGCTGCGGGCGCTGGCGCTCGTCGAAATCTGCCGACGAGCTGCCGCCAATCCCGAACCCGACGCCCCATCGGTCGGGGCGGAGGCAACACTGGTCATCCCCGCCGAAGAAGCAGAAGTCGTGGCGGACCGGTACGGGACTCGCCGCGATCCGGGTGCGCTGGCGTGTGATCTCCGGTTGCATCCCGTGATCGTCAACTCGCTGGGTGTGCCCCTCGACATGGGACGACAGATCCGCTTGGCGAACCAGGCGCAACGCCGCGCCCTGGCGTTACGCGACGGCGGATGCTGCTTCCCAGGATGCGACCGGCCACCCCAACACTGCGACGCGCACCATGTCGATCATTGGACCCGCGATCTGGGCCGTACCGACGTCGCGCACATGGCGCTGTTCTGCCGACACCACCACGGAGTCATCCACCGACACGGCTGGGGTGCCACCATCGACACCGACGGCCGGACCACCATCACCACACCGCAAGGCCACACCCTCACCGGCCAACAACACGGCCGACTACACGGCCGACAACGCTCCGGACCACCACGCGACGGCCCCTGAAGCCCCGATCACCCGCCACCCGGCCGTGCCTTGACGCCCGTTCGTACCCTTGACGAGCCGGCGCGCATTGCCGCGCTTGCGCGCGCCCGCGGACCTACACCACGCCCAGATCCGAAGAGCCGCTACGACTCGGGCCCGATGGTGGCCGGGTCGGGTCGGCGGCCGGCGAACCAGTCGAGCACCCAGTTGGCGGCGACCGGGTCGTTGCGCCAGTCGGTGTGGCTAAGGCATCGCTGATCGACCATGTTGAGCGCACCGTCGAGATGCGCGCTGGTGAAGGGCACGATCGTCAGGTCGCACCACGAGATCATCGTCACGTACTCGGTATCGCCCCAGGTCTCGTCACCCGCGTTGAGCGCCGTGAGGAACGGTTCGTCGGCCTTGAGGTCACACGTCGACGCCGACCAGAACGCCATTGCGCACACGTTGGCCCACACCGTGCCGTGGTTGATGCCGGCGATGGACGCGAAATGTCGGACCTTCCCGGCGCACGATCCGAAACGGATGCACGCCCGGCCGACGATCGAACCCATCGAATGGCCGATCATGTCCACCTGGGTCGCACCGGTTCGTGCCAGCACCCCTTTGACGTACTCGCCCAGCCCCTCGATCGCCTCGGCGGTGGGGTGGCACGTGTCGTAGGAGAACACGCCGATCAGGTCGGCGTCGTAGCCCCGCGCCCTCGCTGCGTCGAACCACGTCGTCCACTGCGCCCTGGTCTCCGACCCGCAGAAGAACTGCCAGCCGTGCACGATCACCACCGGGATCGGCCCCGTCGACGCCGACGCCCCGGGTGCCACCCTGAGGAACGCCGGCAGCGGTGCGCAACCCGCCGTGGCGATCACAAGGACCGCCAACGCGAGCCGCGCTCCCCTCCACGTCGATCCCGTCGATCCGATCCGCCCCCGAGTCATCGCCACAGAGTGCCGCGTCGACCCTCGATCCCGCCAGCGCCCAGAAGGACGCGAGAAGGGCAGTCAGAGGGACGGCCAGAGGGACGGCGAGAAGGGCAGTCGGAGGGACGGCTCAGAGGCCGAACTTGGCGGCACGGCCGATGGCGTCGCGCTGCTCACGCTCGGCATCGCGTTTCGCGAGCGCCTGCCGCTTGTCACCCTTGGTGCGACCCTTGCCGAGAGCGATCTCCACCTTCACCTTGCCGTCCTTGAAGTACATGCGGGTCGGCACGATCGCCAGGCGGTCCGATTGCAACTTGCGTCGGATCTTGTCGATCTCGCGACGGTGCAACAGCAGCTTGCGCACCCGTACCGGTTCGTGGCCGGAGTGATGCTGGCTGAACGAATACGGCGCGATGTGCAGGTTGTGCAACCACAGCTCACCGTCGCGGAGCTGGCCGAACGCGTCGACGATCTGCACCTTCGACTCGCGCAACGACTTCACCTCGCTGCCGCGCAACGCGATCCCGGCCTCGAACTCGTCGGTCAGCTCGAAGTTGTGCCGTGCCGCCCGGTTGGTGGCGATCACCTTGATCTCATGGCCGTCCATCGGCGGGCAAGGCTACCGACGCCCCCTACGCTGGCGGCCGTGCTCTGTCTCCACCGGCGCGCCTACCTCGAGCTGGTCGCGCACGCCCTCGCGGGGCTGCCGGACGAGGCATGCGGGCTGCTGGTGGGTCCGCCCCCCGAAGACCCCTCCGCGGTCGACGCGACCGTCACGCTGTTCGAACCGTGCGTCAACGAGGCCGCGTCGTCGCGTATCTACCGGATCGGTGGTCGCGACCTGCTCCGGGTCGAACGCGCCGCGGACGACACCGGCCGACGGATCGTCGGTGTCATGCACTCCCACACCCACACCGAGCCGTACCCGTCGCCCACCGACGTCGAGGCGGCCGTGGACCCGTCGTGGCACTACGTGATCGTGTCGCTCCGCTTCGACGAGCCACGGTTGCGCAGCTACCGGATGGTCGAAGGCGAGATCATCGAGGAACCGGTCGAGCTGATCGACTGACCCACCCGGCGCACGCAGATCGGGGCGGCCCGGGACCGCACTCAGTCCGGGACCGCACTCAGCACGTCGGCCAGCGAACGAGCCCGATGCCCGGTGAGCGCGACCACCGCGGGGTCGACCCGTTCGAGCTCACCGGCGGCGATCGCCGTGTAGGTGGAGACCCACGCATCGACCTGCCAGTCGGGAGCCCCGTAGTGCGCCCGTGACCGGTACGCCTGCTCGAGCGTCTCGGGTTCGTAGGTGACCGGCCGTCCGGTGACCGTGCTCACCACCTCGGCCGCTTCGGCGAGTGTGATCGCCTCCGGTCCGGTCAGGTCGTAGGTAGCGCCCTCGTGCGATGACGGATCGCGAAGCACCGCGGTGACCGCCTCGGCGATGTCGTCCTGGGCGACCATCGCGGCCCGTCCGTCGCCCGCGGGACCACGGATGACCCCGTCGTCGCCCACCATCGAGGTCACGAAGTCCGAGTAGAGGTTGTCGCGGAGGAAGGTCCACCGCAGGCCCGTCGAACGCAGGTACTCCTCGGTTGCCCAGTGGTCACGCGCCAGGGTGAACGTGGCGTCGGGGGACGCGCCGAAGAACGACAGGTACACGACGTGTTCCACCCCGGCATCGACCGCGGCGTCGATGAACCTCCGGTGCTGTGCTACCCGTTCAGCGCTCTCCGCTCCCGACACCATGAACACCACCGACAGCCCGGTCATCGCGAATCGCGCCGCCGCCTGGTCGTCGTAGGAGGCGGAGACCACCGCGGTGCCGGACAGGGTGGGGGCGCGGGTGGGATCGCGGACGATCAGCCGTTGGGCGACCCCGGCGTCGGAGAGGAGGCGCGCCACCTTGCCACCGATTCGTCCGGTGGCTCCGGTGACGCCGATCGGTTCGTCGGTCATCGTCCCATCCTGTCCCGTAGGAGGACCGGGCGGGCGTCGGTAGCGTCGAGGAGGTGCGGGTGCGGCACCACAGTGAGGTCGGCGCCCACAACAGTCGTGCCCACAGAGGTGGTGCCCCCACGGGCCGGGTGGTGTGAGGTGGAACGGACGATCCGAGTGGGCCACGGCCTGGAGATCCCACCCCATGTGATGGAGTGGCGCTTCAGCGGATCGGGAGGCCCCGGCGGCCAGCACGCCAACACGGCCAACACCCGGGTGGAACTGGTCCTCGACCTCACGGCCTGCACGTCACTGCCGGATTGGGCGCGGGCACGCCTCCGGGCACGGCTCGGCGACGAGGTGCGGGTCGTGTCCTCCGAACAGCGGTCGCAATGGCAGAACCGACGTGTGGCGCTCGATCGGATGGAGGCGCTGCTGTGCGCGGCGATGGACACACCCCGACGCCGCGTCCCGACGAGGCCCACCAGAGGGTCGGTCCAGCGGCGCCTGGAGGCCAAGGCGCGGACCTCGCGTCGGAAGAAGGATCGTCGTCGGCCGTTCGGCGAGGAGTGACGCGTCGGCCCACGACGGCCCGGATCTCGCCCTCGGGTACCCCCGCCGGTAGAATCCTGAGTCGTTCGGTCGGGAATGGCCACCCGGCCCTCGGCGTTGTGCCTACCCATGACGCTGTTGGAACCCCGGCCCGCAGACACGATGACCATCTACGACTCGGTACTCGACATGATCGGGAACACGCCGTTGTTGGACGTGTCGCGCCTCAGCCCCAACCCCGACGTCCGCATCCTGGCCAAGATGGAAGGGCAGAACCCGGGCGGCTCGATCAAGGACCGGATCGCCCGCCAGATGATCCTCGAAGCTGAGGAGAGCGGCGCCCTCCGCCCCGGCGCCACGCTCGTCGAGCCGTCGTCGGGCAACACCGGCATCGCACTCGCGATGATCTGCCAGCAGCGCGGCTACCGACTCAAGATCCTCATGCCCGAATCGGTGTCGATCGAACGACGACAGATGTTGGAGGTTTTCGGCGCGGAGATCACCCTCACCCCCGGCGAGGAGGGCTCCAACGGCGCGGTGAAGCGAGCGCTCGACGTGGCGGCCGAGCACCCCGAGTGGGTGTTCCTGTACCAGTACGGCAACGAGGCCAACCCCCGTGCCCACTACGAGACCACCGGTCCCGAGATCTGGGCCGACTGCCCGGGAATCACCCATTTCGTCTCCGGTCTGGGCACCTCGGGCACGTTGTTGGGCGTGGGCACCTACCTCAAGGAGCAGAACCCCGGGGTGAAGGTGCTGGCCGTCGAACCGCCAGCGGGCGAACTGGTCGAAGGGCTGCGTTCGCTCGACGACGGCTACATCCCGCCCGTGTTCGAGAAGTGGGGCGGCTACGAACTCCTCGACGGCAAGTCGATCGTCCGGCCCCGGGAATCGCTTGAATACACCCGTCGGTTGACCTCGGTCGGCGTGTTCGGCGGCATCAGTTCGGGCGCCGCGCTCGCCGGGGCGTGCAAGGTGGCGGCGCGGATCGATTCCGGCACCATCGTGTTCATCGTGTGTGACTATGGCTGGAAGTACCTCTCCACCGGTGCGTACACCGCCGACCTCGACGAGGCCGCCGCCAACGCCGAGAAGATCATCTACTTCTGACGTCGATCCGACCGAGGGCATCCGATGCCGGGACGACACGACCGATGCGGGCTGGGCACACGGGTACGATCGACCGGGTGAGCACCGCCGCAC
This sequence comes from Microthrixaceae bacterium, assembly GCA_041394325.1. Lineage (GTDB taxonomy): Bacteria > Actinomycetota > Acidimicrobiia > Acidimicrobiales > Microtrichaceae > JAWKIJ01. The sequence goes on along the minus strand of JAWKIJ010000001.1, from coordinate 293,356 downwards.
CGATCGGACCGCCGGCGGCGTTGCACGTCGGCGACGACGACTGCCCCTGGGTCGACTCGTTCATGGGCTTCGACCTCAAGGTCGTCCAGGTCCGGCTCTCCGAGGGCCTGTGGGTGGTGCGCAACCGCTTCCAACCCGGCACCGTCATCCAGAAGCACCGCCACACCGGGCCCGTGTACGCCTTCACCCTGTCGGGTTCGTGGAAGTACGCCGAGTACCCCGAGGTCAACCGTGCGGGTTCGTTCCTGTACGAACCGGCGGGATCCGAACACACCCTGACGGTGCCCGACACCAACGCCGAGGTCACCGACGTGTGGTTCGCGGTGTGGGGCGCCAACCTCAACCTCGACGCGGACGGCAACGTCGAGAGCGTCTACGACGCGCCGATGATCCTCGACGGCTACCGCTCGCTGTGCCAGGCCGCCGGCCTGGGCGAGCCCAGGGTGCTGGTGGCCGAGTGATCGCGCGCGACGCGGGTCGCCCCGGCCGCCTCCGGGCCTGAGCGCCGGCGTCCCTCCAACCCCTGGGTGAACCGAGACCCCGATGGCCGAACGACCGATCGCCATGTTCGACTCGGGCTTCGGCGGCCTCACCGTCGCACGAGCGGTGCTCGACCTGCTCCCGGCCGAACGCCTCGTCTACCTGGGCGACACCGCCCGCTACCCCTACGGACCACGGCCGTTGGAGGACGTCCGGCATTTCGCCCACCAGATCGCGGAGTACCTGGTCGAGACCGAGGACGCGAAGCTGCTCGTGGTCGCGTGCAACACCGCGTCGGCCGCCGCCCTCGACGAACTGCAGGCCCGTTTCGACATCCCCGTGATAGGCGTGATCGAGCCCGGAGTCCGAGCGATGCTCGAGGCGACCGGCACCGGTCGTGCCGGGGTCATCGGCACGGTCGGCACGATCGACTCGGGGGCCTATCAACACGCGGTCGCGGTGGTAGCGGCGCGCCGAGAGGTCGACGTCGAACTGCATGCCCTGGCCTGCCCGGGATTCGTCGAGTTCGTCGAACGCGGTGAGTTCGACTCCCGCCAGGTGCACGTGCTCGCCGAGAGGCTGTTGGCACCCGCGGTCGACGCAAAGGTCGACACGCTGCTGTTGGGATGCACCCACTACCCCTACCTGGCGCGAACCATCGGCGACGTGATGGGCCGCGATGTGGTCCTCGTGTCGAGCGCCGACGAGACGGCCTTCGAGGTGCTTCGGATCCTCGGCGGAGGCCCCCCGCCTGGACAGCGGACCGCGAACGCCGCGTCGCCGACGTTCCTCACGACCGGCGACGCGGACTGGTTCGAACATCTCGGGAGTCGGCTGTTGGGGCCCGAGCTCGACCAGGCACACCACGTCACCCTGGCCGGAGGGGCCGGGATCGGGGGGTCGGGGTCCTAACATCGCCGTTCATGCGACCCGACGGACGACAACCCGACGAGCTCCGCCCGATCACCATCGAGCGGGACTTCACCAATGCCGCCGCTGGTTCGGTGCTGATCGTGGTCGGCGACACGAAGGTGCTGTGCACCGCGTCCGTAGAGTTGGACGTGCCCCGCTGGATGCGCAACACGGGCAAGGGGTGGGTGACCGCCGAGTACTCGATGCTGCCCGGCTCCTCACCCGAACGGATCGGTCGCGAGCGGCGTGGACCCAAGGGCCGCACGCACGAGATCGAGCGTCTCATCGGTCGGTCGCTGCGGGCGGTCGTGGACATGTCGGTGCTGGGCGAACGGCAGATCCAACTCGACTGCGACGTATTGCAGGCCGACGGCGGGACGCGGACCGCGTCGATCTCCGGCGCGTGGATCGCGCTGCACGACGCCTGCACCCGTCTCGTCGCCGCGGGGATCCTCACGGCCAACCCCGTTCTCGACCACGTCGCGGCGGTGTCGGTCGGCATCATCGACGGTGAGCCCCGCCTCGACCTGCCCTATGTGGAGGACTCGAAGGCCGAGACAGACATGAACGTGGTCATGACAGGCCGCGGTGGGATGGTCGAGGTGCAGGGGACCGCGGAGGGCGTACCGTTCTCCCGGTCGGAGCTCGACAGCCTTATCGACCTTGCGGCCGGCGGGATCGGCGAGATCGTCGAGCTGCAGCGCCGGATGGTCGCCGAGGCCCCCACGCCGTACTCGTTCGAGCGGCGCTGAGGGTCGCGGCGCCGCGGCCGGATCGCTTGCGAGCATGGCGTTCGACCTCGTCGCCGGGACCGCCAACCCGGCGAAGCTCGCCGAGATCGCCTCGATCCTCACGTCGTCGTTCGGCGACTCGGTCGTGTTGTCGCCACGACCGTCCGAACTCGGCGACGTCGTCGAGGACGCCGACACACTCGAGGGCAACGCCGCGTTGAAGGCGCGCGCGGTGAGCGCTGCAGCGGGCGGGCGGTGGGCGCTCGCCGACGACACCGGGCTCGAGGTCGACGCCCTCGACGGGGCGCCCGGCGTCCGTTCCGCGCGATTCGCCGGCGACGACGCGACCGACGCCGACAACGTCGCGTTGCTGCTCGATCGGCTCGACGGCGTGGCTCCCGAGCATCGAACCGCACGGTTCCGCACCGTGATCTGCCTCGTCGACGGATCGGGCGAGCCGCGTTATGCCACCGGCGTGTGCGAAGGCGTCATCGCCGAGTCGCCCCGCGGATCCAACGGGTTCGGCTATGACCCCGTGTTCGTGCCGGCCGACGGCGACGGCGCGACGTTCGCCGAGATGGATCCGACCGCCAAACACGCCATCAGCCATCGGGGCCGGGCGCTGCGTGCCGTGAGCGGAGCGTTGGCGGACCTACTGCCCGACGGTTCGCTCCGCCGCGGGGGTGAGCTGCGTTTCGACGGGCTCACCGGTGAGTGGGTGAGCATCGTCGGCAACCGTCAGGGGCGCCCGAACCTGGCCGATGGCCGGTGCCCGTTCTGCGTCGGAGGGCTCGAGGCCCCCGAGCCCTACAGCGTTCGTTCGTTCGTCAATCGCTGGCCGGCGTACGCCCCGGGTCAACCGGTCGACCTCGACCTCGCCCACGGTACGGGGGGCGACGTCGTCGCTGCGGTGGGCGACGCCGAGGTCGTCCTGTACTCGCCCGACCACGACGCGTCGATGGCGTCGCTGGGTGTCGACGCGATCCGCGACGTCGTGGACCTGTGGGCGGAGCGCACCTCCGCGTTGCAGGCCCGTCCCGAGGTCGCCTACGTGCTGGTGTTCGAGAGCCGTGGGGCGGAGGTGGGTGCGACGGTTGCCCACCCGCACGGCCAGATCTACGCGTTCCCCCACGTGCCCCCGGGGCCGCGTGCCGAGCTCGACCCCAGCGCGTCGGAGGGGTGCGGTGTGTGCGGCGAACTGGCGCGCGAGGCAGCTTCCACCGATGCCGTCGGTCGGGGCGCGCCCGGCGACCGCGTGGTCGTCGCGGACGACCGTTGGTCGGCCTGGGTCCCGTTCGCATCCGGGCATCCGTACGGTCTGGTGTTGGCGCCACATCGGCACTGTTCGACGCTGGCCGACCTCGACGACGCCGACCGGGACTCGTTGGCCGCGACGCTGAAGGCGGTGACGGGGGCGTACGACCGATTGTGGGCCGGTGACCCGAAGCGGGCCGATCCGGTCCCGTACCTCATGTGGATCCACCAGGCGCCCTCCCCACACGTCGGGGTCGACCCGACGTGCGCTCATCTGCACGTCCACTTCGCTCCGCCCCACCGGGCCCCCGGCGTGGCGCGCTTCGTGGCGGCGGGCGAGGTGGGCGCGGCGATGCTGTCGAACCCGGTCCGACCGGAGGCCGCCGCGGCCGACCTCCGGGCAGTGCTCTCTCCCCGAACACCGGTTTTGTCGCGCGAAAGTCGCGTTGACGGCGCGACTTTCGCGCGACAAAACCGGTGGGAGATCCGTTGTGAAGGGGTGGGTGCGGCCTACGCTCTCGCGATCCCCGACCCCGAGGACATCATGAGCAACGACTGGTCGACCCCCGGAGCCCCCGACCCTGGAGCGCAACCGCCCTCTCAGGCGCCGATTCCGCCGGACTGGGGTGTGAACAACCCGCCGACGAGCCCACCGCCGGCTCAGGGCTTCCCACCGCCTCCCGGGCAGGGCTTCCCCCCGCCACCGGCCCAGGGGTTCCCGCCGCCCCCTCCCGGACAGGGTTACCCCGCCCCGGCGCAACCGGGAGCCCAACCCGGAGCGCCGGACCAGGGTGCATGGGGAGCGCCACCACCGCCCCCACCGCCCGGTATGGGTGTGCCTCCGGCGCCGTACGGCGCGGGTGGCTCCCCCTATGTGCCGTATTCCCCGGGGATGGGAGCGATGTCGGGCGGTGGTTATGCCGGGTTCGGTTCGCGACTGCTCGCGCTCATCGTCGACGGGTTTGCCGTCGGGATCCTCCCGGGTGTGATCTATGCCCTCACCCTGTTGGCGGGCCCGAAGGTCGACGGCACCTGCACCACCACCGTCTTCGACGAGACGACGACCCGCGCGTGTCGCGTTCCCAATCCCGGGATGGTCCTGGCGGGCATCGTCCTCGCTCTGATCCTCGGGCTGCTGCTCGCGTGGTTCCTGGTGGTCAAGCGCATCGCCGAGACCGGCGTCTCGATCGGCGGCGGCATCGCGAACGTCCGGGTGGTCGACGCGGCCACCGGGCAACCGATCGGTGTGGGCCGGGCGTGGGGGCGTTATCTCTTCGCGTCGTTCATCTCCGGGAACTGCTGCTACCTCGGCTACCTCTGGATGCTGTTCAACGACAAGAAGCAGACCTGGCACGACATGGTGACCAGTTCGGTGGTCGTGAAGACGTGAGCCTCGCGGGTCGCGCCGCGATCGTCGGGGTCGGAGAAACGCCGTTCTTCCGGGGCGCGGAGCAGAGCCCGGTGGAGTTGATGCTCGATGCCGCATTCGCGGCGCTCGACGATGCCGGTATCGCTCCCGGCGAGGTGGACGGACTGTGCCCACCCCCCGGTTTCACCAGCGCGGAGGAACTCTCCGCCAACCTCGGCCTCGCCGACGTCGCGTTCTCGGCCACCTCCGCGATGGGCGGTGCCTCCAGCCTCGCCGCGATCCGCAACGCCGCGATGGCCGTCTCGTCGGGGGTCGCCAAGTGTGTGCTCGTGGTCGTGGGCTGGAACGGCTACTCCTGGCTCCGGCCGCGGCCGGGCACCGTCGCACCCCGTCACGGACTCGCCATCACGTCGGCTCAGGACGTGGTGACCGACGTCCTGGTCCCGCAGGGCTCGATCGCCCCACCGCAGTTCTACGCGCGCGATCGCCCAGGCGTACATCGAGCGTCGTGGTATCACCGTCGACGACGCCGCCGCGCTCGCGCAGACGATGCGGGGTCATGCCGCGGCACATGACCTGTCGATCATGCGCGGCCGGCCGTTGAGCCGCGACGACTACCTCGACTCGCCGATGGTCGCCGAGCCCTTCCGCAAGGCCGACTGCTGCCTGGAGACCGACGGTGTCGCAGCGGTCATCGTCACCGGACGGGACCGGGCCCGGGATACGCCGTCCGGCGGAACGGTCGTCCTCGGCGCGGGGAGGGGCGCCCCGATCCGGCCGACGACGTCGCCAGTCGTGAAGACCTGCTGGCCATCGGGCTCGTACCGGCCGCGGCGCGGGCGTTCGGTATGGCACAGGTGTCGCCCGAGGACCTGGACACCGTGGGGATCTATGACTGCTTCACCTATATCGCCATGCTCCAACTGGAGGCGTTGGGCGTGTGTGCGCCGGGCGAGGCCGGCGATCTCGTGCGTCGAGGCGACGCGACCCACGGCGGCCGACTGCCGGTGAACACCCATGGCGGCCTCCTGTCGCAGGGCCACGTGTGGGGGATGAACCACGTGGTCGAGGTGGTCCGCCAGCTCCGCGGCACCGCAGGTGTCCGTCAGGTGCCCGACGCCGCGCTCGCGGCCGTCACGGGGTGGGGCGATTTCGGGGACGGCACCTGCCTCGTGTTGGGGCGGCCGTGAGCGTGGACGGTCGCGTCTGGCCGGAGGCCGACCCAGGTGCTGCGGGGCTGCACGCCCGGTGGTACTCCGCCAACCTCGCCGCCGGCACCTGCACGGCGCAGCGATGTGCGGCGTGTCGTCGCTTCCAGCATCCCGCGCGGTATCGCTGCACCCACTGCCGGAGTGCGATGCTCCGCTTCGAATCGATCGACGTCCGCGCGACGATGCACGAGGTCTCGGTCACCCACAGACCGTTCCACCCCGCATTCGCCGACGTGGTGCCCTATGCGACCGCGGTGGTCCGCAGCGCCGACGGTCCCCGGATGTGGCTGGTGGTCCGCTGCGACCCCGCCGACGTGACGTCGGGGTCCCCGGTCACGATCGGGCTGGATCGGTTCGGCGTACCCCATGCCGTCCTCGACCGGCCGGGGATCCAACGCCTGCGTCGGTAGGTGAACACGGCGGCTCAGCGGAAGTCGTCGGCGGTCGGTGCACCCTCGACGGTCGGTGTGGTCGTCGTCGTGTTGAGGTCCGGCGAGTCGAGCGTCGCGGTGGCGTCGTCGATCATGGCCTGTGCATCGGCTGCCGATACCGGCTCATGTGAGGAGAAGCCGCAGTTGCCGTCGGGAAGTGTCTCGTACTGCGGGACGGCCTTGTCGTCGACACCCGTGTAACGCCACGCACTGCTGACCGTCCGAAGCCATCCCGCCTCGCGAACGGCGTCCAGCCCGTCGGGCCCCGCCGCCACGGGAGGGCGGAAGTCGTTGTTCGCGGTATAGGCCTCGACCGCGGTCATCACCACGGTCTTCTCGTACGCGCACGCGGTGCTGGCGGCGGCGTCGACCCGCTCGTCGCTCTGACCGAGCAGGGTGAGCGCCGCGGTCGCCGTCAGGGCTATGCCGATCATGCCCTGCGCGCCGGTGAACCCGCCTTGCCCGCGCCGGTCGAGCCGGGCGGCGAGGATCGTTCGAATGTCCATGGGGAAGCCTCCGTGCCGTTGACGGGACTTCCTTCGACCGGGGGGTCGGAGCGCTTGAATAATCGCGTCCCCTGCCGACGAGGCGTCGAAGTCCCGTGTCGGCGAAGCGGTATCGGGTCGGCGGGCTCAGCCCTCGTGGCGGACGATCAGGACCGGGCAGGGAGCGTGCCTCGCCGCGTAGGCCATCACGGAGCCGCCGAGCAGGCGACGGAACCAGCCCTTGTCGCTCTCCCCGACGACCAGCACGTCGATTCCCTCGCGGGCTGCAAGCGCACAGATCTCGTGTCCGGCGTCGGATCCCTCGATGACGGTGAGAGTCGCCGGTTCGCCGAGCTCCCGGAGGGTTGCCGCGAGGTCGGCCTTCGCCCCCTCGGCCTCCTCCCGGTGGATCTCGTCGGCTTCGGCATCGGTGAGGAGCGGTCCGGCGAAGCCCGTCGCGGAGTCGTTCGGGTCCTCCCGCTCGGGGATGACGCGAACGATCTCGATGACCATGTCGGGGTGGAGGAGCCGTACCGACTCGTGGGCGGCGCGGAGCGCGGGTTCGGTGCCGTCGGTGGCGATGAGTGCTCTCATCGCCCCATTCTTCCGCGGCGGGCACACCGTCGCGGATCGCGGAGGACGGTGCCCGCCGGGGCGCGCCGAGGCAACCGGGCGGCCTCCTACACTGGCGCCGTTCGCAAGCCCGGGCCACGGTCCGGCGGAGGAGAGCCATGACGTCCGAGTTCCCCGTCCAACCGATGACGATGTCGGCCTTGACCGACCCGACGGTCGACGTGCAGAACAAACTGCTCAAGAGCAGGATCGTGTTCCTCGGATCCGAGGTCAACGACCAGATCGCAAACCTGATCTGCTCGCAACTGCTCTACCTCGACGGTGAGGACGACACCAAGGACATCTGGCTGTACATCAACTCTCCCGGCGGTGTCGTGACCGCGGGTCTCGCCATCTACGACACGATGAACTTCGTGAAGCCCAATGTCGGCACGGTCTGCATGGGATTGGCCGCCTCGATGGGCCAGTTCCTGCTGGCGGCGGGAGCGAAGGGGATGCGGTTCGCACTGCCGAGCGCCCGCATCATGATGCACCAGCCGTCGGGTGGCTTCCAGGGACAGGCGGCCGACATCAAGATCCAAGCCGAACAGATGGTCTACATCAAGCAGACGCTGTCGGAGCGCATCGCCGAGCACACCGGCCAGACCGTCGAGCAGATCATCAAGGACTCCGACCGGGACCGTTGGTTCACCGCTGAGCAGGCCAAGGAGTACGGCATCATCGACAACGTGATCGTCCGGCGCGGCGAGATGCGTTGATCCTCGCCGGCCGAGGAGCCGGGATCAGACGCCCCTGAAGACCTCGACGACGAACACGAGGTTGCCGCGGGTGGCGACGCCGACCCCGGCACTCGAGAAGCGCGGGTTGAGGATGGAACCACGGTGCCGTGGCGAGTTCATGAAGCCGTCGTGCACCTGTTCCACCGAGCCCGCGTAGCCGACGTTCTCACCGAGGATGACCCAGTTGCCGGTGATCTCCGTGGTGAGGCGTGAATGGGCGAGCGTGTTGGTGTCGGCGAGGTGCTGTGCCCACCGCTGTGCCTTTCCAGCGGCGTTGTCGTCCCATCGCAGGGCCGGCAGGCCCGCCGCCGCCCTCGCCCCGTTGACCAGGCCGAGGTCGCGCGCAGCGAGGACACCCGGCTGGCACGCGGTGGAGGTCGCCCCCAGCAGCAGGATCAGGAACCCCGCTACCAACAGGTTCCGGGCACGGGTCGTCCGGTTGCCAGTGTTCATTCGCCCCTCCAACGCAGCAATAGGTGGCGGACAGCCTATCGGCGAAGTCAAATGAACATTTCAATTCTGTGACAATCTTCCGTAAAGATTGCGAATAGAATCGTCATGTCGACAGGTCGAGTCCACACTCCCTGTCGGCGTAGGTCGCGAGATCTTGAGCCGGCCGACGGGCCTCGGCGAGCAGTTTCGACACGCGAATCGTGTCGATCGGCGGTCCCGTCGAGACGGACGGGTCGGCGTTGGGGTCGGGGGATCGGACGACGGCATCGATCGCGGCCTCCAGCGCGTCGATCACCGAGCGCATGTCGTTGAACACCGACTCGGGCGCGACGTCCTGCAGGTCGCGGAGTCGGGAGACCGCCCGTTGCATCGCGGCGCGGTCGTGGTGCTCGATCGCCTCGGAGAGATCGAGTAGGCGGTAGTCCTGGCGAAGCCGTCCGCAGAAGCGATCCGGTGCACTGGTACACCCGCCGAGCACGGCGACGCAGAGCAGTACGGCCGCGGCGCCTCTGAGCCGCTTCGGTCCGTAAGGCATCGTCGCGGTCGGGCCGGATCAGCCGGCTACCGCGGTGGCCGCGGTGCGGATCGCGTCGGTCGCGTGGCCCGGCCCCTCGGGATCGCGGAAGATCGCCGAACCGGCGACGAACACGTTGGCACCGGCGGCCGCCGGCGCAGCAACCGTGTCGGGAGCGATCCCGCCGTCGACCTCGATGTCGACCTCGACCTCGAGGTCGACGACGAGGCGACGTAGTTCGGCGACCTTGGGTTCCATCGAGGCGAGGTATCTCTGTCCACCGAAACCGGGGTTGACCGTCATCACGAGGACCAGGTCCACCAGGTCGAGCACGTGGCGCACTGACGACACGGGGGTGGACGGGTTGAGTGCGACCCCGGCCTTCGCTCCGAGGTCGGCGATCGAGCCGAGCGTCCGATGAAGGTGGGTGCACGCTTCCGCATGGACGGTGACCAGTGAGCACCCCGCCTCGACGTATCGGGCGAGGAGACGGTCGGGGTCGACGACCATGAGGTGGGCGTCGAACGGCATCGAGACCAGGTCGCGGGTGGACGCGATGACGTCGGGCCCGAACGTGAGATTGGGGACGAACACGCCGTCCATGACGTCCCAGTGGATGCGGTCGACCCCGGCCTTCTCGAGCCGGAGGATCTCCTCGCCCAGGCGGGAGAAGTCCGCGGGAAGCACCGACGGGGCGATCTCGATCGGGCGAGCGGAACCGGAGGCCGTTGCGGTCATCGTCGCGAAGGTAGTGGTGTGGAGGCCCCGCGTCGCGGCAGGTCGGATTCGGCGTCGGGCGGTGCGGAGGTTGCTCGGCGGGGACCTACCGTGGAGTTGGATGAGATCGGTGGAGCTGTTGGTACCGCGTGGCGACGCGGAGTTGGTGAGCGACGTGCTGTGGCAGCACGGCGCGTTGGGCATCGAGGAGCGTGACGAGGGGGCCGGGTCGGTCCGGTTGATCGCGGCGGTGGCACGCGACGACGTCGCCGCGTTGGTCGCGAACCTGAGCGACCGCCCACACCTGGTGACGACGATCGAGGACCCCGGATGGCGGCACGCATGGCGGCCGTTCGCCCGAACCGTTCACCTCGGCGGCGGGCTCGCGATTGCCCCCCCGTGGATCGACGCCGAGTTGCAACTCGGCGAACGCCTGCTGTCCCTCGACCCCGGCGATGCGTGGGGTCACGGTGCGCACCCCTCTACGGTGCTCGCCGCCGGCCTGCTCATCGACCAGGTCCGGGTCGACGGCGCCAGGGTGCTCGACGTCGGATGTGGGAGTGGCGCGCTCACCCTGGTCGCCGCAGCACTCGGCGCGGCGTTCATCCGCGCGATCGACGTCGACCCGGCGGCCGTCGAGGCGACGCTGGCCAACGCGACCGTCAACGGGGTCGACGTCCCGTTGGATGTCGGTACCACTCCGGTCGGCGTCGTGACGGGGATCTTCGACGTGGTCGTCGCCAACATCGGCCGGATGGAGTTGGTGTCCATGGCCCCGGTGTTGCGTTCGTTGGCCGCGCCGGGTGCGGAGATCGTGCTGAGCGGTCTGCTCGACGACCAGCTCCCATCCACCGTGGCTGCATTCGAGCCGTTCGTCGAACTCGCGACCCGTCACGCGGACGGCTGGGCGGCGGTGGTGCTGGGTGACGGGACCGCCTGACCCGGGTCGTCAGTCGTTTGTCCGGGCGCCTCGGGACCGGCGAGTCGCTCAGTCCCGGTCGGCGAGGTCGGCTGCTTCCACCTCGCTGCGTCGCACGCCGAGCACCGACAGGATGGCGTCGAGATAGGGGACGCTCACCGATGTGTGTGCCGCATCGCGAACGATCGGCTTGGCGTTGAACGCGACACCGAGGCCGGCGGTCGCCAACATGTCGAGGTCGTTCGCACCGTCGCCGACGGCGACCGTCTGGTCGAGCGCGATCCCTTCGGCGGCCGCCACCTCGCGGAGCAGGTCGGCCTTCCGGGCGCGGTCGACGATCGGGCCGGTGAGCGATCCGGTGAGGGTCCCGTCGACGATCTCGAGTTCGTTGGCGAATGCGTGGTCCAGGCCCAGTTCCGACTTCAACGCATCGGTGAAGTAGGTGAAGCCTCCCGACACGATCGCGATCCGGTAACCCAGCCGCCGGAGCGTTCGGACGAAGGTCCTGGCACCCGGGGTGAGCCGGACGTCGGCCCGGGCGGCGTCGAGGTCATCGAGAGTGAGTCCGGCGAGCATGGCGACGCGGGCACGTAACGCCTCTTCGAAGTCCAACTCGCCGGTCATCGCGCGCCGCGTGATCTCCCGGACCCTGTCCTCGCAGCCCGCTCGTGTGGCGAGCAGTTCGATGACCTCGTCCTGGATCAGGGTCGAGTCCACGTCGAGGACCACCAGCCGTTGGGCACGGCGGCCGAGATCCTGACGCTGCAGCGCGATGTCCAGCCCGGTCTCGCTCGACACCGACGCGAGGGTCGCGCGCAGGGTCGGTTCGTCCGCATGCTCCACGATCAACTCGTACGCCGTGACCGGATATCGGGCGAGCTGCACGATCCGGTCGATGTTGCCGCCCGCCGATGCGATCGTCGAGGAGACCGTCGCGAAGTCGGCGGGGGAGACGGTGGGGCCCATCACTGTGACGATGTTCGCGATCGACCTCGCGGAGGGTTCGGGATCGGTCGGCTCATAGTCCACGCTGAGCCCCCGGTCGTGGCCGAACAACAGCAACTCCTTGCGGATGTCGGTGCCAGCGCCGGTGGCGTTCAGCGGAAGCGTCGTCACGAGACCCAGGACCAGACGACCGCGGACGACGACCTGCTCCACGTCGTCGACCGTTGCTCCGGCGGCTTCGAGGAGGCCCATCAATCCGGAGGTGATACCGGGTCGATCGGGACCTGAAACCGTCACCAGCAGCGTCTCGGAGTCCGTCACGTCCGGACACGCTAGAGGGCCGCGATCGTCGAGCCGACCTTCGGGCGGATACACCGATCGTCGCCCGGGGCTCGTGTCCCGTTCCCGTGTCCGGGCCTGCCCGTTAGCGTCTCGGCCGTGATCGTGGAACTCGAAACCACCGGCATGGCCAACGGTGGCGAGGCGGTTGCCCGCGACGGCAGCGGCCGTGTCGTGTTCGTCGAGGGCGCGCTCGACGGCGAACGGGTCGCGGTGGAGGTGATCGGGGAGAAGCGACGCTTCGCCCGGGCCCGCCTGGTCGAGGTGCTCGAACCGTCGGCCGAGCGCGTCCGACCCGCCTGTCCCGAGGTCGATCGCGGTTGTGGCGGCTGCGATCTGTCCCACGCGAGCCACGTCCACCAATTGCTCGTCAAGGCGCAGGTGGTCGAGGACGCGTTGGAGCGGATCGGCCGGCTCGAGGCAATCCCCCCGATCGCCCATGGACCGGCACTTCGAACGAGTCGGTTTCGGTCGACCGTCCGCGCCGGTGTGGTCGAGGGGTTGCCGGGCTCCGGCGCCGACGAAGCCACGAACTGATCGCGCCCGCTTCGTGTCGGGTCGCGCTGGAAACGGTGGAGGAGTTGCTCGTCGAGGGCGATACGGGGACGCATCGGAAGTGGTGATCCGCGTCGGCGAGAGGACGGGGAGAGGATGGTCACCGTCGACGCCCCGGCGTCGACGGTCAGGTTGCCCGGTGACGTCGTCGTGGTCGGCACGGACACCCCGCCCGAGGCCGCCCGGTCGATCCACGAGGTCGTCTTGGAGCGGCGCTTCCGCATCTCGGCCGGTTCGTTCTTCCAGTCGAGGGCCGACGGCGCGGACGCGCTCGTTGCAACGGTTCTCGGCGCGATCCGTCGAGAGGGCTGCTGGTCGGTGCGGCGGTGATGGTGGACCTCTGTGCAGGGTCGGGCTGTTCGGCGCGCTCGTGGAGCCGGCCCGGCTGGTGGCGGTCGAGTCACACCGCGGGGCCGGGGCCGATGCGGTCCACAACCTTGCGCACCGGGGGGCCGATGTCCGGGTCGAGGCCGTCGGGTTCGAGCAGTGGAAGCCGATCCCCGCCGATCTGGTGGTCGCCGACCCCACTCGGCGGGGTCTCGGTCCGGTCGGCGTCGACCGGCTCGCGGCGACGGGGGCGGAGTTGGCCGTCCTGGTGAGTTGCGATGCCGGGTCGTTGGGCCGCGACGCCGCCCTGCTGGTCGACCGCGGCTACCGACTGGGCAGCGTCACCCTGGTCGACCTGTTCCCCGACACGAGCCACGTCGAGGCGGTGTCGGTGTTCGTCCGGTGAGCCGTGTCCGGGTGATGGTACGGGCCGCGGTGGTGATCGGCCTCGTCGTCGCGGCATCGGGATGCACCGACGGAGACGACGTCGGTTCGGTGACGACGCCCGGCGCGCCCAGCCGACCCGGTTCGAGGTGCAGGTGCTGTCGACAGTGCCCCACGATCCCGATGCCTTCACCGAGGGACTGGCCTTCTCGGCGGACGGTCGACTCTTCGAGAGCACCGGGCTGGAGGGCGCCTCACAGCTTCGCGAGGTCGACCCGACGACGGGTGAGGTCACGCGGAGGGTGGCGCTGGGGGCGTCGGAGTTCGGCGAGGGCATCGCGATCGACGGCTCCACCGTCGTGCAACTCACCTGGCGGCAGGGGATCGCACATCGATGGGGTCTGGACGACTTCTCACCCAGGGGCGACATGGCCTTCAGCGGTGAGGGTTGGGGACTGACAAGGCTCGACGGGCGGTTCGTGCAGAGCGACGGCACCTCGACGCTTACGTTGCGCGATGACGTCTTCGGACCGGTGGGGAGGATCGAGGTGACTCGGGCGGGTCGGCCGGTCGACCAACTCAACGAGCTCGAAGCCGTCGACGACAAGGTCTACGCCAACGTCTGGCATCGCGACGAGATCGTCCGGATCGACCCGGCCTCCGGTGTGGTCGACGCCGTGGTCGACGCGTCGACGCTGTGGCGAGGACCCGGACGCGGCCCGGAGATGACCCTCAACGGCATCGCGCACCGACCCGGCGACCCGGCCGACGTCGTGTGGTTGACCGGCAAGAACTGGCCGTCGATGTACCGGGTGAGGTTGGTCCGCTCCCGTTGACGACGCGGTCGGTCGTGCTATCCGGCGGAGGCGTGACGGCGGTACGCCCACCCCGGACCGCGGAACACGAACGACAGGCGGTCCGGCCAGTTGTCGGACCGCGCCACGTCGCGGGCGATGTCGAGGTACTCGCGGAACATGATCGTGAACGGGTTGAAGGAGTGGAGGTTCCTGGTGAGGCCGTAGACGACCTGCTCGTCCTCGGACTCCGGTTCGAACGTACCGAAGGCACGGTCCCAGGAGATGAGGATTCCCGCATGGTTCCGGTCGATGTAGCGACTGTTGCTGCCGTGGTGGACACGATGGTGGGACGGCGTGTTCATCACCGATTCGACGGCGCCGAGCTTGGGGATCGCCTCGGTGTGGACCCAGTACTGGTAGAGGAGGTTGACCGCCCGCGAGGTCTCGATCATCGAAGGATGGACGCCGACGTAGGCGAGCGCCGTACGGGGCGAACACTCCGAGCGCCTCGGCGACCGGTTGACGCAGCGCGACCGACAGGTTGTAGCGCTCGCTCGAGTGATGCGGGACGTGGATGGCCCAGAGGAAGCGGCTGGAGTGCATGAAGCGGTGGTTCCAGTAGTACAGGAAGTCCCAGCCGACGATGCCCACGGCCCAGGCGAGCGGGGTGCGGCCGAGGTCGGCCCGCCGGCGGGCCCACAGCCGTGCAGCGGAGGTCCGCGCACCGATCGTCGAGGTGGCGACCACACCGCCGGCGGCGAGCGCGGTCACCGACGTGAGTCCGGCCACCTGCTGGGCGCGCACCGCCACACGGTCCTGGTCCGTGGAGCCGGTGCGGCGACGACGGCGCGCTATCCGATCGGCGACCAGGCTCGTCGCCAGCGCAACACCCGCCAGCTTCAACGCCGGTCTCCCCAGCGTCCCCCGGCCCAGTTCGAAGCGTCGGCGCAACCGTGCGGTGATCACCGGTGACAACAGGCTGAGGTGCGCGAGCGTGAGGTTGGCGACGGTATCGCGCCGCTCGAACTGCCCCGCGTCGTAGCGGGGGTCGTCGCCGTGTGCCTTCAACCAGCGGTGCTCCGCCGCCATCAGCGCGAAGTAGTAGGGCGTCGCCAGCACGGTCGGATCTGCCATGTCGAGCCCTCCGTCGGTGTCCATTCTGCCAGGCCGGAGCCGGAGCGGGTGTGTCGGCATCGGTTGGATCGCCGCGGACGTCCAATACGCTGCTGGCACTCTGCGGCGCGGACCACTCGTGGTCGGACGTAGCCGTGGAACCGACCCGACCGAGACCGTGGTGCGCACAACCTTCGTCCTGATCAACTACAGCCCGTCGGTCGGTGGTTCGCAGTCCTACGTGCAACACGTCGCCGAGGGCCTCGCGTCCCGCGGACACGGGATCTCGGTCGTCACCACCAACGGCCTGTACCCGCCGGGGGCACGCGACCCGGGGATCATCGACGTCGACGAGGAGGAGATCGGGGGTGTGCAGGTCAGCCGGTTCGGGCCGTCGTCGCTGATGAAGCTGGCCGCCCGTACCGCGTCGCGCGCCTCGCGTCGTGTGCGCGGACCGGTGGCGCCGGATCGACTGTCCGGCTGGCGTGTGGGTCCCTGGAGTCCCGCCATGTTCGCCCGCGTGCTCGAGGCCGGGAGGGCCGGAGACGTCATCGTCGGGGTCGCGCTCCCGTTCACCACCGTGGCGGGCAGCCAGCTCGCGGCGCGTCGGGCGCGTGCCCGCCACGTGATCCTGCCGCTGCTGCACCTTCCGGAGGGGGCACCATCCCGCTCGCAGCTGCGGATGCTCGGCCGCTCCGACCTCCGGGTCGCGCTCACGCCCTTCGAGCGGGGATGGCTTGCCGAACGCGGCGTGCGGGGTCGTACCGAGGTAATCCCCGGGGGCTGTGAGCCCGGCGCGTATCCGCCGATCGACGCCCGAGGCCCGGAAACGGCTCGGCATCCCCGAAGCGCCGACGGTCGGGTTCGTCAGTCGCCTCACCCCCGAGAAGGGGCTGGACACGATGGTGGAGGCCATGGAGCGCGTGTGGCGGACCTTGCCGGACACTCGCGTGCTCGTCGCGGGGAACCCGACGCGGTGGACCGGATCATCCGAGTTGCTCGATCGACTGACCGGCTCCGAGCCGGATCGGGTCTCGGTGATCCCGGGCTTCGCGGACGACCTCAAAGCGGACGTGTACTCGGCCTGTGACGTGATCGCGTTCCCCACACGAGGGGAGTCGTTCGGCATGATCATCACCGAGGCGTGGTGTGCGCGCCGGCCGTTGGTGGTCTCGCGCCTTCCGGCGGTCGAGTCCATCGTGCGGGAGGGCACCGACGCGATCGCCGTCGCGGTCGGCGATCCCGACGCCCTGGCGGATGGGGTGATCGCGCTCCTCGCGGACCGGTCGCGCCGGAGGTCATGGCTCGGGCCGGTCGGGCCCGGGCCGAGCGTGAGTTCGACTGGTCGGTGGTCGTCGATGCCTGGGAACGAGAACTCGTCCGACTGACCCGGGATTGACCGCCTCGCGGAGGGTCCTCTACGAAACCAACCCCGGCCGGACACGCCGGCCTCCGGCGTGTCAGCGGACCGATTCGGGATGGTTGTAGCTGTTGAGGTCGCGCGACCCCGGCCCGGTATGGAACGTTCCGCCGAGGATTCCGCAGGTGACGCTCCGATTGAGGCATCCGTGGACCTGGGCCTCGATGCGCTGCTGGCGCCATGCCACGAAGAAGTCGCCGTGCGCACCGGTGATCGGCCCCGAGGCGAGGTACGAGGACGTCACGGCGCCGCTTACCGGGTAGTGCACGACCAGGGTGAGTTGCGGGATCGGGACGCGATGGCCCGACGGACAGCCCGCGGTGGTGCTGTAGGCGAGGTGCGAGCGGTGATCGGAGCTGTCGAGGGAGCGGCCGTTCCAGCAGTCGGGGAAGGTCAGGCGCAGGTTGACGGGATTGTCGGTGCCACAGCCCGACGGCGGAACGGAGTGCAGTTTCGGTGACAGCCCACACGTCCACGCCACCACCGAGGGCGACTGTGCCCGGGTCGATCCCTGCTCACCCGCAAGTGCCTTGAGCCCACGGGGAAAGGGAACGACCGCTTTGGGGTCGACGCCGCTCCCGACCCGGTAGTAGGCGTCGACCCGCTCGGGTAGGGCGCGCGCTCCGTTCACGAACAACGCGGGAGTCCAATAGGCGGAGCGGTCGCCGACGTCGTCACAGGAGCTCTTCGCCGCGAGGAGCGACGAGTAGGTCGAGCGGGCGTTGGTGGACGCGTTGCCGAAGAAGTCGTGGACGTGGGACATCGCGGCCATGTTGCGATGGACGATCGGGTCGTCGGGCAGCGAGTGGGTGTAGGGGCATGACGCCATGAACTGACCGCTCGTGGCGACCAGCGACGCGTTCGGGTTGGCCGGTTCGGCCGCTGCCTCCTCGGTGATCGCGGTCCCGGAGCCTCCGAGCGTGACGAACGCGGCCGCGGCGGCGAGGGCCACCACCGCGGCACCGGCGATGAGCGAGCGGGTTCGGTTCACTCCGGACTCACTTGGGCGGTTCGGGCGGCACGGTGACGGCGTCCACGTCGAACTTGGGCGGAGGACCGGCCGGTGACGCAGCGGCGGTCGCCGCACCGGCCATGTTGGGCTGGTTGGGCGGCTTGGGCTGCGTCTTGTAGTCGCCGGAGGGATTGGTCTCGCGAGCGATCAGGGCACCGAGGTCGAGCGCACCCGCGGTGAAGTCACCGGTCCCGCTGGAACCGCAGGGTGCGAGCGTCTCGAGATCGTGAGGGGCGGTCGTCGCGAAGGTGTTGCCAGCGAAGCAGTTCTTCGCGGAGCCGTCGCCGTCGGCGGTCGCGAGGTCGGCGAGGTCCGACCCCGACACCACGTTGTCCTTCACCGTGTTCTCCTTGGAGCTCCACAGCACGGTGTCGGGTACGTCGGTCGCCTTGGGAAGCTTCTCCTGGTCGGCACAGGTCGCGGCCGGCGTCTCGGGCTCGACGTCGGACGCGTTGGTCTCGGGGAACGGCACGAGCGCGATGCCGGTCAGCCGGTGGTTGGTGACGCGGTTGCGGATGATCTGGTTGCGCCAGCCGCCGGCGACGAGGATGCCGTTGTTCTGGGCGAGCTGGGCGTTGTCGATTGCCGGGCCGGTGTCGTAGTTGTTGTCGTATACCTGGTTGCCGACGATGATGTCGCCCCGCTCGGGGTAGCACACCTCGTAGCTGCCCGAATTGGGCACGATCCCCGCACGATTGTGCCGGAAGGTGGAGTTGGCGAGGATGAGGTTGCCGCCACTGTTGGTGCCGGAGTAGCCGAGGCCGTTGTACTCGGACACGACGTTGCGAATGAGCGCGTTGCAGGGCTGGCAGCCGCCGATGTAGAAGCCGGCGTCGGGGCTGCCCGACGCGTAGCTGTCCTCCCACAGGCCGTTGACCGACTTGAACGCGTAGATGCCGTAGTCGCCGTTGTTGTAGGCGGTGAGGTACTGGCCCTTGTAGCCGTCGACGCCGGTCCAGAAGAAGCCGTTGCCCTTGTAGTTGCGCGCGGTCATGTTCTGGACCGTCACACCGTTGGCGCCCAACACCCGGATGCCGTTGGATGCCTTGAACTGCCCGTCGAGGATCACGGTGTTGCGGTCGAGGCCGCGGATGGTGAGCCGGTCGGTGGTGACGTCGACGGCCTCCTTGTAGACACCCGGCGAGACCAGGATCAACGCACCGGGCTTGGCGGCCTTCACCGCAGCCGTGATCGTGCGGTACTGCTTGCCGCTTCCGACGGTGAGCGTCGAGGCTGCTCCGGTGCTGGAGGTGGACTTCTCCGACTTGCCGCAGGCGGTGACGACTCCGGTGAGCGTCAACAACGCGACCGCGATCACGCCGGTGGTATGGAGCTTGCGGGTCATGTGATTCCTCGTTGGTGGGTCGAAGCCGTCAGCGTTCGACGGTGATCACGGCGCGCATGTCGCCGTGGGTGGGCGTGGCGTGCAGCGAGCAGTAGTAGTAGTAGCGGCCGGGCTTGTTGAACCTGAAGGTCGCCTCGCCGCCGACCGGCAGCTTCTCGGGCAGCACGGTGAAGTCGAACGCCTTGGGGTCGTCGGGCACGACGTCGTGTTGATTGTGTCCGGTGGCCTTGAAGGTGATGGTCGTACCGGCCTTGACCACCAGGTTTCTTGGCTGGAAGTCGTTGTCGGTCGCGTTGACGACCACGGTCGGGGCGTTCACCTTGGTGGCAGCGCCGTAGAACGCGTCGGGTGCCATGGCGTTGCGCGACGGTTTGGTCGTCGTCGTACCGCCGGAGTTGGTGGAGCCCCCACACGCCGCGACGAGGCTCGCTACCACGACCAGGTTGGCGACGGCGAGGGCGACGAGCGTTGGTCTGCCGACCCTGCGACGAAAGGGCACCGCGGACCCGGTACCGGCTGACGGCTCACCCGACGAGGTCGCCTGATCCGCAACTCGCCACACGATGATCCTCCCGGTGCCGAAGTGGTGATGTCGTCACTGTCGCGTGGCCTGTGACGAGTGCCACCCAGGATATGCCTCCGCTGAGGTCCTCCGGTACGCCCCCAGGGACTTGAACCCTGAACCTGCGGATTAAGAGTCCGTTGCTCTGCCAATTGAGCTAGAGGCGCTCGCGGCCTCGGGCCGCGGCGGGCAACTGTAGTGCCCGAGGGTTGCGACGGTGGCGGCGAACCGCCGGCCGCAGGGTGAGTGAGGGGTTTCGAACCCCCGGCCTCCAGTACCACAAACTGGCGCTCTAGCCAACTGAGCTACACCCACCACGGAAGCCCGAACCATATCACTCGGCGGTCCGAGAAAGTTCTGTGAATGGCATTCTCGTTCTGCTAGGGTCAGGGTATGCAAATGTTCGTGGACGTCGTGGTCATCGTCGGCTCGTTCGTGGCCGGTGCCTTCGCCTGGACGATCGGTGAGTACGTGTTGCACTCGAGCTTTCATTGGGCCAAGGGGAAGAACCTCGCATCGCGGGCGCACCTCGACCACCACGCCACCGTCGGCTGGTCGTTCGACCTGCTCATCACCCTCGCCTGGCTCGGGATCGTGCTGATCGGTGGCGTCGTCGCCTGGGATCCGGCGGGCCTCATGCCCGCCACGGTGTCGATACCCCTCGGAGCGGGGTGGACGGCGTGCTACTTCTTCTACGAATACCACCACGCGCTCGCGCACCTTCGGGGGCCACGAAACCGGTGGGAGCGGTGGTTGCGCATCCATCACTTCACCCACCACTTCGCCCAGCCGATGAAGAACCAGGGCGTGCTGGTGCCCTGGTGGGACTCGCTGTTCGGCACCCGGGTCCGCCTCGACCGTGTGAAGGTGCCCCGCCGTCTTGCCATGTCGTGGCTGGTCGACGAGAACGGCATGGTTCGGCCCGAGTACCGGTCCGACTACGAGCTCGTCGGCGCCGCCGATTCGGATGAGCGCTCCCGTGAACTCGACCGGATCCGGGCATTCCGAAACCTCGAGCCCGTCGTCTGAGGAAGGTCCCCGGCCGCTCGCGCCGGGGAGGGGCGCCCGAGCCGCCGGCGCGCGTGTGCTCCCGCTTGCGCCTGGTCCGGACACGGTTCGGCTTCGTGGCACCTCCGTCGAGTTCACACGGCCGAAACACTTGCGACTCGGTTCGGCAACACGGGCCGTGAATACTGCCGCCCGTCGCCGAGCCGAACCGTCGGCGACACCCGGTGGTTCCACCGCCGGTCGGTCAACGGAGGAACGAAACGGATGGACAGCGGCAACACCACATGGGTGCTGATCGGAGCGGCACTGGTGCTCTTCATGACACCGGGCCTCGCCTTCTTCTACGGAGGGATGGTCCGTGCCCGCAACGTGCTCAACATGTTGATGATGAACTTCTGGTGCCTGCTGGTGGTGCCGTTGCTCTGGGCCGTCGCGGGCTACTCGCTCGCCTTCAGCGGCGAGGGCGGGTTCATCGGCAACTTCGACAACGCGATGTTGCGCAACCTCGACTTCAAGGGCGGCCAGCCCGCCGTCCTCATCTTCCTGGCGACCTTCGCGGCGATCACCCCTGCGCTGATCTCGGGCGGTCGCCGACCGGATGAAGTTCGCGGCGTGGGCGGTGTTCGTCCCCCTCTGGTCGTTGCTGGTCTACGTACCGGTGACGTACTGGTGTTCGCCCCCAACGGCTGGTTGATCTCACGGGGATCGCTGGACTTCGCCGGGGGCACCGCGATCCACGTCAACGCGGGCATCGCCGCCCTCGCAATGATCCTCGTGTTGGGCAAGCGGTCGGGTTGGCCGCAGAAGGTGTCGCCGCCCCACTCGATGCCGCTCGTGATGCTGGGAACCGGCATCCTGTGGTTCGGCTGGTTCGGCTTCAATGCCGGCTCCGCACTCGCGGCGGACGGCCGGGCCATGCAGGCGTTCATCAACACCATGCTGGCCGCAGCGGCCGCCGGACTCGCCTGGGCGTTGGTCGAGCGGATTCGTGACGGGCACTTCACCAACCTCGGGGTCGCGTCGGGAATCGTCGCCGGTCTGGTCGCCATCACCCCGGCATGCGGCTTCGTGACAGGCGGATCGGCGATCCTGATCGGGGCGATCGCGGGGGTCGTGTGCTCCTACGCGATCGCTCTGAAGGTGAAGCTCGGCTACGACGACGCCCTCGACGTGATCGGGGTCCACCTCGTGGGCGGGCTGGTGGGATCGGTGCTCATCGGCTTCTTCGCCGACTACTCGGCCTTCAAGGCCATCAACCCCGACCTGGCCAAGTTCGACAGCGGTCTGTTCTTCGGCGGTGGTGCGAAGTTGCTGGGCGAACAGCTGCTCGCCAACGGCGCGACGATCGTGTTCTCCTTCGTGGTCACGTTCGTCCTCGCCAAGGTGCTCGACGCCACCATCGGACTGCGGGTGAGCGAGGAGACCGAATCGGAGGGGCTCGACCTGCTCGAACACGCCGAGACCGCCTACAACACCGCCGAGCGCGCGTCGCTCTGAGGCTCCGGCCTCGACCCGGCAATATCGTCAGCACCTGAACCGTCGAAGGGGACCCATGAAGCTGATCACCGCAATCATCAAGCCGTTCCGACTGGACGGCGTCAAGGAGGCCCTCAAGGCGGTGAACGTCGAGGGCCTCACCGTCACCGAGGTCCAGGGCTTCGGTCGCCAGGGCGGCCACACCGAGACCTACCGCGGCGCCGAGTACAAGATCGACTTCGTACCGAAGGTGAAACTCGAGACCGTCGTCACCGACGACGCGGCCGACGCAGTGGTCGAGGCCATCGTCAACGCGGCGCGTACCGACAAGATCGGTGACGGCAAGGTGTGGGTGACGCCGGTCGACACTCTCGTGCGGATCCGCACCGGCGAACGCGACGCCGACGCCCGCTGAGCGGAGTGGGGCCTATGTCGGACGTTCTGCACGGAGCGGGCCGAACCCCGCAGCGTCGGACCGGAATCCCGGTCCGACGCTGTCGGGAACGGTCGTGCAGCGGGCCGATGGCGCCCCCGGTAGGAATCGAACCTACGACCTTGGGATTAGAAGTCCCCTGCTCTATCCGCTGAGCTACGGAGGCGGGCCACCCGTGCACCGTGTGCCCGGCCACGATAGGGCCGGCGGGCGAGCCCGCCGTAGGGTTGGACATGGCCGTCTCTCCGATGGGTCCGCCGCGTCGAACCCCCGAACCGACGTTGTTCGAAGCGGTCGGCGGCGAACCGTTCTTCGTGGATCTCGTCGACCGCTTCTACGGGCACGTCGCCGCCATCCCCGAGTTGATCGCGATCTACCCCGACCGAGAGGACCTCTCCGGCGCCCGCGACCGGCTGCGCTTGTTCCTCGTTCAGTACTGGGGCGGGCCGGCCACCTATTCGGAGGAACGCGGCCATCCGAGGCTGCGGATGCGCCACGCCCCGTTCGTGGTCGACGTCGCGCAACGGGACAACTGGCTGGCCGCGATGCGCGCCGCCCTCGACGACATGGCCCCGGACCCCGCGATCGACACCGCCATGTGGGACTACTTCACCGCGGCGGCCGAAGCGATGCGCAACCACCATTGAGGCAGGACGCGCGAACGAACGTGACGGGCTGAGGTGTTCGGACAGCGGCGGCATGAACGCGAACGCCGGGAGTTCGTCGCGGCCGGGTTCCTGCCGGAATGGCGCCGACGCATCGAGGATGACTTCGCTCATTGGCGCCGCTTCAGCCCTTCGATGCGCAGCAGTGTCGAGCATCTCGCCATGGGCCTGCTGGTCGACCTCGCGTTCGAGCCGACCCGGGACTTCGAACTCGACGACGCGATGTGCGCGTTCATCGCGGCGCAGGCGGCGGTGCTGTTGGTGGGTCTGGACCAGCCGTCGTTCGGGACGACCCGCACGGTGATCGTCTCGCCGACGAACGTGACCCTGATGGGGGAGCATTCCCAGGTGGAAGGGGTCGTCTCGGATGCACCGTATGAGGTGGAGGGCCTCGCCGAGTTCTCCGGCGAAGTGCTGTTGGCGTGGGACGCCGTGCTGGACGGCGCGCGTCGGGGTTCGGGCAACGTCGTGTTCCACGAGTTCGCCCACCAGCTCGACATGTTGGACGGGGTCGTGGACGGCACACCGCCGTTGGCGGACCCGCACCTGGCCCGAAGGTGGGTCGACGCGTGCACCCGTGCGTTCGACCGGGTTGCCCACGGTGACGGTGGCCGCTCCCTCGATGCCTATGCCGGGGTCAACCCCGGTGAGTTCTTCGCCGTCGCCACCGAGTCGTTCTTCGACGATTCGGTCCGCCTGCGTTCCGAGCATCCCGACCTGTACGGCGTGCTCGCGGCCTACTACGGCCAGGACCCGGCTCGGGAGTGGGCCCCCGCAGCGGCGAGGTGACCGGACGGAGCGGGTGACGGGAATCGAACCCGCATAGCCTGCTTGGAAGGCAGGGGCTCTAGCCATTGAGCTACACCCGCGGACGGCCGCGCAGCATAGGGGCTGGACCCCCATCGGTCTCAACCCATCCGGTAGCGTGGCCCCATGGCGCCGACGACGAGCTCACCCGTTGAAGGATCGTGCCCGGTGACGGGCGGTGCGAGGCGGAGGCGTGGTCGTCGAGGGTTGCGGGCGATGGGTGTCGCCGCGGCGGCAGTTTGGTTTGCGTCATGTACCCCCCAGCCGGGAGCTCAGCCCACTGCGGCCTCCCATGTGGTCGGCAACTCGATCGACGGTGCCGGACGGGGGACTCTCACGGTCGACGGGTGCGTGTTGCTCGATTCGACGGGCGTGTTCACTCAGAGGATCGACGCGCTCCCCGCCCAGACGTTCGCCCCCGGAGCCGATCCGATCGAACGAGCAGCGGCGATGCTCGCAGCCGTCAACCGCAACTCGTTGGGAAGTGGCGCCTCGACGTCGGTGTACCAGAACTCCGTGTTCGGCATGCCGCTGGTGACCGTGGCGGGCACCACCCGAGCCGTCACGATCGGCAGCAGCGACTACGGGATCCAGACCCTGCCGGTGCTGTTCCCGGCATCGGAATCACAGGTCCACTGGCAGGGCGAACCGAACTTCGTGGACGGTGACCGCCACCTCATGGTGCTCGACAACGGCGACCCCGCCCATTGTCGGCTCCAGGAGCACATCTCCTACGCGAACCCGGTCAAGACGTCGGGGACCGCAGTCGAGTGGACCCTGCCGATCAGGTCGGCTTCCACCCCTGTTCGCACCGATGGGCACGGACCGCGGTCGGCCGAGGCGGCCGGTCTGCCGATCGCCCCGCTGGTGTACCGCTTCAACGAGGTCTACCCGAACGGAACCTCCGGTGCGGTCGGCGAGATCGCCCACGCATTGCGGATCGCCTTCCCCAAGGACGTGAACAGTGTCGATGCCCACGTCTGGCCGGCCACGCACACCGACGGGACCGCGACCGCCGCCGCGGCGATGCCGATGGGTGCGCGCCTACGCCTCAGTGCGGCGGCGCTCGCAAGAGTCGAGGCCGATCAGTCGGTGCCGGCCGGGGCGCTCGCGATCCTCACCGCACTTCACCGTTACGGAGCCGTCGTCGGTGACAGTTCGGCCGAGACCGTCGCCGCCAACCCGGGCGGATTCGGACTGAGCGGCGAGTACAACCCGGGTTGGCCGGCCGGGGTCCTGAGCTCGCTCGGCAAGGTGCACGCCGAGGACTTCGACCTTGTCGACACCAGTTGTTGGCAGGGCACCGACCAGTTCAACGTGAGGGTCCCGACACCGGGTGCCTGCTGAGCACCAATCACTCCCGCCCCGGCGCACAGCACCCGAGAAGTCGCGTCACGTACTTCACCGATCCATCACGTGAGCCTCACCGGCCACGAGCAACTCCATGACGTGGGTCGCCGAGGATGCAGGTCATGGATCCCACCCTCTCCCGCCGCAGACTCCTGCAGAGCGTCGCCCTGGCCGGCCTCGCGTCGGGATGCACGACCCGCAGGTTGTCCGGTCGACGAGGAACTCGTTCCTCGTCGACCGGCGCCCCCGACACCTCCACCGACGATCTCCGCCTCCGCCTCGAACGCGCCACCTATGGAGCGACCCCCGCACTGCTCGCCGAGGTCTCCGCGATGGGGTTCGGGAAGTGGATCGACCGACAACTCGACCCGGCCACCCGCACCAAGGACAAGTCCTTCACGAGGCTGAACGCGGCGATCGACGCGACGATGCCCGACCTCGCGGAACTCCGCACCCGCGACAAGGTCGCCAAGGCGGGATACCGACGGTCTTCGATCGAGGGCATCACCGCCCGGACCGTGCTCGGCGCGGCGTACGCGCCGGACCAGTTGCGGCAGCGGATGGTCGACCTCCTCGCCGACCGACTCCACGTCGCGGTGAGCCAAACCCCCGTCGTCTACTACGTGCCCGCCTACGACGCGATGTTGCGCGACCACGCCTTCGGCAGGTTCTCCGACCTGCTCGTCGAGATGGCGCGGCACCCCGCCATGCTGCTGTTCCTCGACAACGCCACCAGCCGAGCCGACGGCGACCACGTACCGAACGAGAACTTCGGTCGCGAGCTCATGGAGTTGCACACGGTCGGCCTCGATGGCGGTTACGACGAGGTCGACGTCGGCGAGGTGGCGCACGTCTTCTCGGGCTGGTCACTCGACCGGGCGACGGGCGGGTACGCCTTCAAGCCCAAACGGCACTCCCTCGGTGGCTTCGCCACGCGCGGTGACGTGCTCGGATGGCGGCCCCGCGGCGACGGCGAGGCAGCAGGGCGCGAACTGCTCGAGCACCTGGCCCGGCATCCCGCAACCGAAGCCCGCCTCGCCCTCCTCATGGCCCGACGGTTCGTCAGCGAGGACATCCGGGCCGACGATCGGCTCGTCATCGAGGCGGCACGGGTCTACCGGGAGCACGACACCGAACTCGGCCCGGTGTTGCGCCACCTCCTTACCTCGGACCGGTTTCCCGCCGCCGCGACCTCGATGTTGCGACGACCCGTCGACCTCGTCGCGACGACGCTGCGTCGTGGCGCCGATGCGCCCACACCCGATCGACTCGACCACGTGAGTACGAACCTCTCCGGGCTGTTGCGGGTTCTCGGTCAGGTGCCCTACTGCTGGCCCGCCCCCAACGGCTACCCAACCCCGACCGCGGCGTGGGCCAGTGCCGGGGCGATCATCGCCCGCTGGAATGCGATGACGACGCTCGCCCATGCGGCGCCGGCGGGCCTCGCCCTCGATCCCTCTCGCTTCGACGCGCACGACGAGCAGGACCTGCTCCTCGCCCTCTGCGGCCCCGACATCCAACTCGTGTGAGGTTCCGATGACCAGACTTGCGATCGTGTTCCTCCGCGGAGGTGCGGACGGGCTCAGCCTCCTGTCACCGGCCGACGACGCCGACTACCGGCGGCTCAGGCCGACCCAGGCACTCGACCCGGCCGCCGTGCATCGCGTCGACGACACCTTCGGCCTCCACCCGGCAGCGAGACGACTCGCCGGGTTCGCCCACGCCGGAAGGTTGGCGATGATCCCGGCGTGTGGCTTTGCCGGGCAGACTCGAAGTCATTTCCAGGCCCAGGCAACCCTCGAGGCGGGGAGCGAGGCCAACACGATCACCGGATGGGTTGGGCGACACCTCGCCGCGACCGCTGGACGGACGGCGTCCCCGTTCCGGGGCGTGGCCGTCGGGACCGTGTCGCTTCCCGCGACGTTTCGAGGCACCTCCGACGCGCTGGGCACACCCGACCTCTCGTCCCTCCGACTCGGCGTGCTCCGGCCGGCAAGGGCCAGGCAGAAGGCTCGAAGAGTGACGATCACGCCGGCCGGTCCGGGACTCGACACCGCCGCGGTCCTGGCCGATTGGTCGTCCTCTCCTTCGAAGGTCGCCGTGGCCGGCGCGAACGCGGCGGTCGCCGTGCTCGACCGGATCCGATCGAGCGGATCGGAGCACCCCGAACCCGAGGGATCATCGGGAGTCGTTGCCGCCGGCGAGGATGAATTTGGTCCCGGCGAGGCGGGGAGCGTCTTCGCCGCCGGATCCCAGGTCCTCGATGCCGACCTCGGAACCGAGGTGCTGATGATCGACCTCGGTGGCTGGGACACCCACAACGCTCAAGGCACGACCGACGGTCGGTTCGCCGAACTCGTCGGCTCCCTGGACAAGGGTCTCGGCGCACTGCTGGACCGTCACGATGACCTTTGCATCGTCGTGATGACCGAGTTCGGGCGACGGGTCGCCGAGAATGCCTCGGGGGGATTCGATCACGGACGCGGCAGCGTCGCGCTGGTCCTCGGCAACCGGGTGAACGGAGGCGTGCGGGGAAGCTGGCCGGGGCTCGCCGCCCTCGACGACGGCGACGTACCCGCCGCCAACGACCTGCGGGTCGTCCAGGCCGAGATCGCCGAAACGGTCCTCAGGACACCGAAGCTCGATCAGGTGGTTCCGGGGGTGGCGGGGCCTCGCCTCGACGTGGTGGGCTGAGACCGGTCGTCGTCCTCATCGCCCGCCGACGTCGCGGCGCCGTATCAGGTGATTCGCCCGGTCGGGACGGAGAGATTTGAACTCTCGACCCCCGGCTCCCAAAGCCGGTGCGCTACCAGACTGCGCCACGTCCCGCGGTCGTTCGCACGTGGCGCCGGACCGGCACCTCACCGTACCCGCTGTCGGTCGGTCCGTCGCCACGGAGCCGAGCGCGTCCCGATCCGGGCCCCTTACCCGGTCGGTGCCGTTGTATCGTGCCACGATCGGCCTATGGTCGAGGTCGAGAGAGGCGATCCAACGGGAGGAACACCATGGCCGATCCTCGTTTCACCCACCACGTCGAACGACTCGCCGCCAACGCCGACTCGGTGTTGAAGGTCCTCGGCGAGACCTCGGGTGGGGGGCTCCACCCCGAGGCCCTACCCCAGGTCGAGCATCTCAAGGCGGGCCTTCACGACATGTTGGCGGCACTTCGTCATCACGAACACCTCGCGGCGAAGATGGACGACGTCGTCGACATGATCGAACGCGCGAATCAGCCGCCCAAGTCGGGCCCCGGTCGGTACTGAGATCCGACGCGAACGGGACGTCGGGCTCGCGGTCCTAGACTGCCACGCCTGTGAAGTCCACCATCGAGCCGCTCGACGGCAACCAGGTCAAGCTGTCCATCACCGTCGAGGAGCCCGAGTTGGGTCCCGCCATCGACAAGGCTTGGAAGAAGATCGCCCGGGAGGTGCGGGTCCCCGGGTTTCGCAACGGCAAGGTGCCGCGCAAGGTCCTCGAAGCGCGAATCGATCCCGGCTATGCGCGCAGCGAGGCGATCAACGACGCAGCGGGCGACTTCTACATACGGGCGCTCGCGGAACACGACGTGGACGCCGTGGGCCAACCCGATCTCGAGGTGACCGCCGGTGAGGAGTCGGGTGACGTCCGGTTCGACGCGACGGTCGAGGTGAGGCCCGAGGTCACGATCGATGGTTACCAGGGCATGTCAGTCAGCATTCCCACACCGAACGCGAGCGACGACGACGTGGCCGACCAGATCGACCGGATACGGCGGATGTCGAGCGAGCTCCGGGAGGTTTCGCGTCCGGCCGCTAGCGACGACGTCGTACGAATCGACCTCACGGGGTCGGTCGACGGGGTGCCTCTCGAAGCGCTGCAGGTCGAGGACTTTGCCTACAAGGTGGGCTCGGGCGCGATCGTCGCCGAACTCGACGACCAGCTCCGTGGTCTGGGCGAGGGCGAGGCGGTGCGCTTCTCCGCGGCGCACCCGGCCGCCGAGGGTGTTGTCGACTTCGACGTAACCGTGCGCAGCATCCGCGAGGAGGTTCTCCCCGAGCTCACCGACGAGTGGGTGCGTGACGCCACCGAGTTCGAGTCGGTCGCCGAATTGCGCGACGACACGACCGAACGGCTCAGCGAGTCCCGTCGTGCGCAGTCGTCCAACGCCGTGCACGCGGAGCTCGGCGAGCAGCTCGCCAGGCTCGTCGACGTCGAGCTGTCCGGCGCGCTGGTCGGCCCCGAGATGCGCAGCCGGCTCGAGAACCTCGTCGGCGGCCTCGCCCGTCAGGGCATCGACCTCGAGACGTATCTGCGCCTCACGGGCACCGAGGCCACCGACTTCTCGGCAAGCCTTCGCAACGACGCCGAGACGGCGCTCAAGGTCGACCTGGCCCTGCGGGCGATCGCCCGTCAGGAGGGCATCGAAGCGACAGACGCCGAGTTGGACGAGGAGTTGGAGCGGATCGCCACGCGTTTCGACCTGTCCCCCGAGCGGGTGCGGTCCGACATGGCCGCAGCGCATCAGTTGCTCGCCGTCCGTTCCGAGATCGGCCGTCGGAACGCGTTGGCTTGGTTGCTGGACCGAATCGAGATCCTCGACGAGACGGGGGTGAAGGTCGACCGCTCCCAGCTCGACCTCTCGGTCGACGACGACGAGGACGGCCACGATCACGACCACGATCACGACCACGATCACGATCACAGTGACCACGACGGTCACGACCACGACTGATCCCGACACGAACGGATACCGATGAGCCTCGCCGCCTACAACTCGATCATCCCCAACCCGGGCGTCACCTGGAAGGACACACAGGGCCGGGAGGTCCTGATCGACCTCTACACGCGACTGCTCAAGGACAACATCATCTTCCTGGGCACGCCGATCAACGACGACGTCGCCAACATGGTGTGCGGGCAGCTGCTGCATCTCGAAGCGGAGAACCCCGACAAGGAGATCAGCATCTACATCAACAGTCCCGGCGGCGACATCAACGCGCTGTTGGCGATCTACGACACGATGCAGTACGTCCGCCCGGACATCTCGACGATCTGCTACGGACAGGCCGCGTCCGCCGCGGCGGTGTTGTTGGCGGCCGGCACCCACGGAAAGCGCTTCGCCCTTCCCAACACGCGCGTACTGCTGCATCAGCCGTACGCACAGAGTCAGGGACAGGCCTCCGATGTCGAGCTCGCCGCCGCGGAGATCATGCGCCTGAAGGAGACGCTCGAGGAGATCCTCGCCCGCCACACCGGTCAGTCCCACGAGAAGATCGCCGCGGACACCGACCGCGACTTCGTCATGACGGCCCAGGAGGCCAAGGAGTACGGCCTCATCGACGAGGTGCTCGAGCGACGCGACGCAGTGGATCGTTCGGGGCCGATCACCGCCGTCGTCTGAGCACACGACGGGCCCCGCGGCACCGTCCGGGGCATTGCTCCCCCACGAAGGTGCCGCGATGCGGCAGAATGTCGGACCCGTCCCCCAACGATCCGCAGGAAGGTCGAGGCGTGGCCAAGTTCGGCGACAACGGCGAATTGCTGAAGTGCTCCTTCTGCGGCAAGTCGCAGAAGCAGGTCAAGAAGCTGATCGCCGGACCCGGCGTGTACATCTGTGACGAGTGCATCGACCTGTGCAACGAGATCATCGAGGAGGAGGAGCTCACCGATCCGATCGAACTGGGCTTCGACGAGCTGCCCAAGCCCAAGGAGATGCTGGCCTTCCTCGACGACTACATCGTCGGCCAGCAACGGGCGAAGATGGTGCTGTCGGTCGCGGTGTACAACCACTACAAGCGGGTCCAACACGGCGGGCGGGGCGACGACGATGTCGAGCTGTCGAAGTCGAACATCATGCTCATCGGTCCCACGGGTTGTGGGAAGACCCTGCTCGCCCAGACCTTGGCCCGCATGCTCAACGTGCCGTTCGCTATTGCGGACGCCACGGCGCTCACCGAGGCGGGCTACGTCGGCGAGGACGTCGAGAACATCCTCCTCAAGCTCCTCCAGGCCGCCGATCACGACGTCAAGAAGGCCGAGACCGGAATCATCTACATCGACGAGATCGACAAGGTGGCGAGGAAGAGCGAGAACCCCTCGATCACCCGTGACGTATCCGGCGAAGGCGTCCAGCAGGCGCTGCTGAAGATCCTCGAGGGCACCCAGGCGTCGGTGCCACCGCAGGGTGGGCGAAAGCACCCCCACCAGGAGTTCATCCAGATCGACACCACGAACGTCCTGTTCATCTGCGGCGGAGCGTTCGCCGGTCTCGACAAGATCATCGAGCAGCGGGTGGGCAAGCGCGGAGTCGGGTTCGGCGCCGACATCCGCTCCGAGCACGATCGGTCCGGCGACGACCTGTACCGCGACGTTCTGCCGGAGGACCTCATCAAGTTCGGGCTCATTCCCGAGTTCATCGGCCGCCTTCCGGTGACAGCGGTGGTGGAGAACCTCGACCGCGACGCAATGGTGCGCATCCTCACCGAACCGAAGAACGCTCTGGTCCGTCAGTACCAGCGCTTCTTCGAACTCGAGGAGGTCGAACTCGAGTTCAGCGACGATGCACTCGACGCCGTCGCCGATCTGGCGCTCTCCCGTGGAACAGGTGCTCGAGGGCTGCGGGCGATCCTCGAGGAAGTGCTGTTGGACACCATGTACGAACTGCCGAGCCGCGACGACATCGCGCGTTGTGTGATCGATGCCGAAACGGTGAGTGGTGACGGCGAGCCCAAGCTCGTTCCTCGCGGTGGGGCGCGCACCCGTCAGCGTCGCGCCGCATCCTGATCGCCCGGGCGCCCGGCCGAACCCCCGCGCCGGAACGGGACCCGCACGCGATCCCGGGGATGCGAGGGCGATGAACGTCGATCCACTCGACTGGTTGCGCGGTCTGGTCGACCACGAACTGACCTCCACCGGGGTGAGCGCGGGCAAGGTCGAGGGCCTTTCGCTGGATGGCCCCGCTGCGGTGCTGGACGCGCTCCGGCCGCCCCGACCGCTCGTTTCGGGTCGTCCACGTCACCGGGACCAACGGCAAGGGTTCGGTGGTGCGCATGGTGGAGGCACTCCTCGCCGCCGAAGGGCTCCGCGTCGGCGCGTACATGAGCCCGGAGGGCTCGATCAACGAACGCGTCCGCATCGACGGCGCGCCCATCGCGGACCCCGAACTCGTCGACGCGATCGTTCCGGTGAGGGTGTGGCCGAGCACCTCGGGTTGACGCTCAGCGCCTTCGAGGCCGTGACACTGGCCGCGCTGGTCGCCTTCGCCGACGCACCGGTCGACGTCGCGGTGGTGGAGGTGGGCCTGTTGGGTCGGTACGGCGCGACCAACGTCGTCGACGGCGACGTGGCCGTGATCACCTCGATCGGAGGTGACCACACCGACTTTAGCGACGGATGGCGCCTCCGCATCGCCCAGGAGAAGGCTGGGATCGTCAAGCCCGCGAGCACGGCGGTCCTCGGCCCCCTCGAGGAGGAACTGGTCGTGCCGGTCCGCGAGGCACGGCCGCGGACCCTGGTCCGCTACGGCCGTGACTTCGTCTGCCGCGGCGACGAGGTGGCGGTCGGTGGCCGTCGCGTGGAGGTCGTCACCAGCCGAGGCAGCGAGTTCGACCTCACGGTGCCGCTGCACGGTTCGCACCAGTCGGTCAATGTGGCCATCGCGGTCGAGGCGGTCGAGTCGCTGTTCGACTCGCGGCTGGCCCCGAACGTCGTCGATGCCGCGATGGACGAGGTACGCGCGCCCGGGCGGATCGAGGTGATCGCGCACCAACCCCTCGTCGTGGTCGACGGAGCCCACAACCCCGACGCGGCAGCCGCCCTCGGGGAGACCCTCGCGGAGTCGTTCGCGGTTCCCGGCCGTCGCCTCGGGGTCGTCGCGATGCTCCAAGGGCGGGATCCGGCCCGCTTCCTCGCCGCGCTGCAGGCGGCGTTCCCACTCGATCTGCTCGTCGCTGCCGCCCTCGACGGCCCCAGGGGCCTCGATGCGGGCGAGATTGCCCACGCCGCGGAGGTGCAGGGAATTGCGTCGATCGCGGTGCCCACCGTCGACGCGGCGGTCCGGCGGGTGCTCGAAGGCGCCGAGGAGGAGGACCTCGTGGTGATCACCGGGAGCTTCCGCGTGCTCGACGTCGCACGTGCCCAGACCGCCCTCGCCCTGGCCGAGCGGTAGGCGTTCGGAGCCCATCGCCCGTCTCGGCTCATCGGGAGAAATCGCTACAGATCCGCCCCCGGCGGGGCCGATACGGGGGCGAGGTTCCTCCCATGTCGAATGCGCTGACCAGACCCCCCAGATTCCTCTCTCGGTTCGCCGGCGACCGACCCCGCCGCCCTCGTCGCCTTTCCGAGGCCGGCGCGACGCTGGTCGAGTACGCCTTGTTCCTGGGCTGCTTCGTGCTGGTGGGTGTCGGCGCGGTGGACGGCATGAACCAGACGGCGGACACCTACTTCCACGACTCC
Source organism: Microthrixaceae bacterium (assembly GCA_041394325.1). Classification (GTDB taxonomy): domain Bacteria; phylum Actinomycetota; class Acidimicrobiia; order Acidimicrobiales; family Microtrichaceae; genus JAWKIJ01. The sequence goes on along the minus strand of JAWKIJ010000001.1, from coordinate 259,557 downwards.
GCGGACCGGATCTCCCAGCCGGTCAACCGGGTGCGCTACGACGCGGACGGAGGACGCGAAGTCGGTACGACCTCCACGCTGACCGCCCCGCCCGCCACCTCGACGACGGCCGCTCCGACCACGACGCTCGCCACGACGACCACCGCGGCGCCGACCACGACGCTCGCCACGACGACCACCGCGGCCCCCACCACCACGACGCCACCGACCACCACCACATCCACCACGTCCACCACGGTCGCGCCGAAGGTGTCCTCGGGACTGTCCGACTACAGCTACTGGAACTCGGGACGCTGGACGGCAAAGGCCAGGGTCAAACTGACGGCGAGCGGTGGGGCGGGCATCAGCGGTCTTACCGTGCACGCGACGATGGCCCACGCGTGGGGGTCGACCACCCGGTCGTGCACGACCAACAACAGCGGGGTGTGCAACCTGACCTGGGGGAACCGGACGAGCTCGCAGCACTGGGTGGACGTGACGATCACCTCCATCACCGGGGGCGCCGGATGGAGCGGCAACACCGCGCAGATCCGGCTGTACCAGCCCTGAGCGTCCGCCCGGGGCCGTCCGGGCATCGGTCGTCGTCGAATCGCCCGTTCCCGGCGAGGGGTCCTACGATGCCCGGTCGATGAATCGCACCCTTGTCATCTGCAAACCCGATGCCGTCGAGCGCGGGCTGATCGGCCGCATCCTCACCCGCTTCGAGGAACGCGGGCTCCGCATCGCGGCCGCGGAGTTGAAGATCATCGACCGTCGGCTTGCCGAACAGCACTACGCGGAACACGTCGGCAAACCGTTCTACGAGGACCTCGTCGCCTTCATCGGCCGCTCCCCGTCGCTGGTCCTGATCGTCGAAGGCCCCGACGACACCTGGAAGGCGGTCCGGGCGATGATGGGCGCGACCAATCCGCTCGACTCGGCGCCCGGAACCATCCGGGGTGACTTCGGGCTCGACCTCGGCGAGAACCTCATCCACGGGTCCGATTCGGCGGAGTCCGCCGCGCGCGAGATCGCGATCTTCTTCCCCGGTCGCTGAGGCGGCGGGCCGCTGGAAGGGGTCGGCGTCGGCTCGTTAGCATGTCGAGGTCCCCGAGTCGCGGATGGTAGATCCCCCGCGGCGTTCGCGTCCCCCTCCCCGGAAGATGGCTCCGAGATTCTCCTCGTTCTCCAGCGTCCTCGGGCGTGACATGGCGGTCGACCTCGGCACCGCCAACACTCTCGTGTACGTGCGCGGCGAGGGCATCGTGCTGAACGAGCCGTCGGTCGTCGCCGTCAACGCCAACACCGGTGAGCCCCTCGCAGTCGGCCAGGAGGCCAAGCAGATGATCGGGCGGACCCCCGCCCACATCAGGGCCGTCCGGCCGCTCCGCGACGGTGTGATCAGCGACTTCGACATCTGCGAGAAGATGCTGCGCTACTTCATCGAGAAGGTGCACCACCGGCGCTTCTCCCGCCCGCGGATGGTGATCGCGGTCCCCGGAGGGATCACCGGCGTCGAGAAACGGGCCGTACAGGAGGCCGCCGAGTACGCGGGTGCGGCCAAACCGGCGCACATCATCGAGGAGCCCATGGCGGCCGCCATCGGCGCCAACCTGCCGGTGCAGGAGCCGCGGGGCAACATGATCGTCGACATCGGCGGCGGCACCACGGAGGTCGCCGTGATCTCGCTCGGCGGCGTGGTCGCGAAGCAGTCGGTCCGGGTGGCCGGCGACGAGCTGGACGACGCGATCACCCAGTTCGTCAAGAAGGAGTACAGCCTCGCGCTCGGCGAACGAACCGCGGAGGAGGTGAAGATGCATCTCGGGTCGGCGTGGGACGACGGCTCCAACGTGTTGGCGGAGGTGAGCGGCCGCGACCTGGTGAGCGGCCTCCCCAAGACGATCACCATCTCCATGTCCGAAATCCGCGAGGCGATCGACGAGCCGGTCGGCGCGATCGTCGACGCCGTCAAGGTCACCCTCGACCGCACGCCTCCCGAGCTTGCCGCCGACATCATGGAGCAGGGGATCGTCCTGGCGGGGGGCGGTGCGCTGTTGTCGGGAATCGACATGCGCATCGCGACCGAGACCGGTATGCCGGTACGGATCGCGGACAACCCGTTGCACGCCGTGGCGATCGGCTCGGGACACTGCCTCGACGCGTTCGAGGTGCTCCAGGGTCTTCTGATCGACTCGACGCGCGACTGACCGCGGACGGCATCGCCCGATCGTGCTCGGCTCCCCGCGTCGTCGTCCGCGAACCACCGTCGCCATCCTGATCCTGGCGACCTTCACCCTCATGACGGCCAACGCGAAGGACGTGCCCGTCCTCAAGAGCGTCAGGTCCGGTGTGATCGACGCCTTCGGCCCGATCGGACGGGGATTCCGCACCGCAACCAAGCCGATCCGCAGTTGGTGGGGCGGAGCGACCGACTACGACCGGTTGGAGTCCGAGAACGCCCGACTGCGCAACGAGGTGGGTCGGCTCCGGGCCAAGCAGCAGGCGAACGCCGACGCGGTGTCGGAGTTGGCGCGCCTCAAGGAGCAGGAGGGAATCGGCTTCGTCGGGACCATCGACTCGGTTCTTGCCCAGGTCGCGACCGGCCCGTACTCGAGCTTCGACGACAACCGGATCCAGATCGACCACGGCTCCCGATCGGGTCTGACCGTCGGCATGCCCGTCGTCACGTCCGGAGGCCTCGTCGGCATCCTGTCGTCGGTCACACCGGGTCGGGCGATCGTGCAACTCGTGACCGACCCGGACCTGCACGTCAGCGTGAAACTGGCCGCCTCGGGGAACTACGCGATCGGCCACGGCAACGGCCCCTCCCGGCCCTTCGTGGTGGATGACGGCGTGGAGTTGGCGGCCCGTGTCGACGTGGGGGAGTCGGTCGTCACGTCCGGACTGGGGAGCGCCCGGTTCCCGGCCGACATCCCCGTGGGGGTCGTCCGGAAGGTGTCCCGCGGCGGAGCGGACCTGTCGCAGGTGCTCGACGTCGACCTCGCCGCAGACCTCGTGCGCCTCGATTACGTGCGGGTGCTGAAGTGGCGGGAGCGCTCGTGATCGGGTGGGGGACGGGCGCGCGGTGGGCGTTGGTGGTCGCCGCGGCCTTCGTGGTCCAGATCGGACTCGTCACCCAGATCAGGGTGTTCGGCGTGGTGCCCGACACACTCGTCGTTCTGTCGGTATGCGCCGGACTCTCCGGCGGTCCCCAACGCGGCGCGGTCGTGGGCTTCTGGCTCGGCATCCTGTTCGACCTGCCTCGGCCGATGCACCCGCTCGGCATCTCGGCGCTGGCCTACCTGGTCGTGGCGGCGCTCGCAGGGGTCGCGCAGGCGGTCGTGCTCCAGTCGGGACGGTTGATGTCGATAGTGATCGTCGCGGCGTGCTCGGTGTTCGGGGTGCTGGTGTTCGCCGTGGAGAGCGCGATGTTCGGTGGGCACGCGTTCGCCAACCCGCAGTTCGGCACGATCCTGTTGACGACGGCTCTCGTCGGCGCGGTGCTCGCTCGGCCGGGGCTGCGCCTGGCGGGTTGGGCCGACGGCCCCGACGTCCGCAGCGTCGCCAAGTAGGCAACGATCGTGGCCGTGGTCGCTCCCAGCTCAGGGCCCGAGGACAACCGGCTCCGCCTGTCGATCCTCGGCATGGTGATCGTCGGGATGTTCGCCGCCCTCTTCTCGCGCCTCTACTACCTGCAGGTCGTCGATCGGCAGACCTTCCAGGAGGCGTCACGAGCCGTTCACACGCGGACCAAACACGAGGAGGCGCCGAGAGGTCGGATCCTCGATCGCAACGGCAAGGTGTTGGTGGACAATCGCGTCGTCGTCGTGCTCGGGATCGACAAGGAACGGGCGAGGTCGAAAGGGCTCGGCGACGGTGACGGCGACGACAAGCCCGCCCAAACGGCGCGGCGCGAGGCGACCTTCAAGCGTCTGGCCTCCATGCTCACCCGTGACGGCATCCCCACGAAGTACAGCGCCATCGAGACCCTGTACCGGGACAAGCGGTACGGGCCCAACGACTTCATCCCGATCCTCGACCACGACGTCGGAGAGGACATGCGGGCCTATGTGTCGGAGCATCACGACGACTTCCCGGGTGTGATCGCGCGAGCCCGTACCGTCCGCTTCTATCCGTACGGCACCCTTGCGGCTCAACTGTTGGGCTATGTGGGGCGGGTGATCGAGTCGGACCTCCGCAGCGATGTCGTCACCTCGCAGGGAACGGTCGCGAAACCGGCGAGCGGTGAGGCCAAGCCCTACAGCCCCGCCGACGAGATCGGCAAGGGTGGGGTGGAGCGAGCCTTCGAGCGCTATCTCCGAGGGACACCCGGTGACACCGTGATCCAGGTCGACGCGCGGGGGCGGCGGATCGGGACGCTCCGCGAACCCCGGCTGCGACCAGGAGACGACCTGTGGCTCACGATCGACATCGACCTCCAGGCGTTGGTCGAGCAACGGCTGGCAGCGGAGATCGCGGCACGCGGACCGGGGACCGCTTGCGACAAGGTGTCCTCGTGCAACGCCCGCGAGGGATCGTCGGTGATCATCGACCCCTCCAACGGACCGGTGCTCGCGATGGCGTCCTACCCCACCTTCGACCCGACATTGCTGGTCAACGGCATCAGCACAGAGACGTGGAACCGCTTGAACTCCAAGGCGGCCCACAAGCCGATGTTGAACCGGGCGATCGCCGAGAGCTACGCGCCGGGTTCGACCTTCAAGCTCGTCACCGCCCATGCGGCGTTGACCGAGAAGCTGATCACCCCGGAGTTCGTGTGGAACGACCGAGGTACGTACCGCCTCGAAGGGTGCACGTCCGGCAAGTGCGTCTTCCAGAACGCCGAAGGCGAGGCGGCGGGTTCGGTGGACCTCCGTCGGGCGATCACCGTCTCCTCCGACACCTATTTCTACCGGATCGGCGACCTGCTGTGGAGGGGACGGCAGGTGTTCGGCGACGACGCCATCCAGACGTCGGCGCGCGAGTTCGGCTTCGGACGCCGGAGCGGGATCGACCTTCCTTCGGAGTCCTCCGGACTGGTCGGCACCCCGCAATGGCTCCGCCGGACGTACGACGCGAACCCGAAGCTGTGGGATCATCGCGAATGGACTGTCGGCGACAACGTCAACGTGTCGATCGGTCAGGGACTCATCTCGGTGACCCCACTGCAGCTGGCCAACGCGTACGCGACGTTCGCGAACGGCGGGACGTTGCGGGTGCCGTCGATCGCGCTGCGGGTGACCCGCCCCAAGGCGATGAACCGACCGGTGGTCGACCTCACCAACGTCGAGCTCGTCCGTAGTTTCGAACCCGTCGAACGCGCCACGGTCCGATTCCCCGAACCGAACCAGTACTCGGTGATGTACCAGGGCTTCCAGGGTGTGACCGCCAGCCCCGCGGGCACCGCGTCCAAGGAGTTCCGGCAGGCGCCGACGGTGTGGCCGCTCGCCGGCAAGACCGGCACGGCGCAGGTCCTTCACAAGGCCGACACCTCGTTGTTCGTCGCGTTCGGACCCGCGACGGGTCTGGAGACCTCGCGCTACGCGATGGCCACGATCATTCCCGAGGCCGGCTACGGCGCGCACGCAGCGGCGCCGATGACGTTCTCGGTGCTCCAGGCCGTGTCGCGCGGTGAGGTCCCGGCGGCGCCGGTGGCCCGCACCGTCGATCCCACCGCTCCGAGCGGTGGCTGAGGAGGTGTTGTGATCACCGACCGGGTACATCGCGTCGTGCGGAGGCGCGACATGACCGCGGCGTGGCGCCATGTCGACCTCGTGCTGGTGAGCTGTGTCGGCATCACCTCGATGTTCGGCGCGTTGATGGTCTACAGCGCGACACGCAACAAGGCCGCCGACATCCCCTTCGTCGACAAGCACGTGATCTTCCTCACGATCGGCCTCGCGGCGATGGTCGTGTGCGCGGTGGTCGACTACATGCGCCTTCGCGACTTCGCCCCCGTCCTGTACGGGATCGGCGTCGCGATGCTCACCGCCGTGTTGATCCCGGGGCTGGGCAGCGTGCACAAGGGGATCCGTGCCTGGTTCGACATCGGACCCTTTCAGATCCAGCCCGCGGAGATCGCCAAGCTGGTGGTCATCCTCGGCGTCGCGGGGTACCTCGGGACCGCGAAGCGCGGGGTCGGGTTCAGGGAGATGGTCGTCGCGTTGGCGATGTTCGCCGTCCCGATGGGACTGATCATGCTCCAACCGGATCTCGGCACGAACCTGGTGTTCGTGGTGATCGCCGTGGGCATGTTGATAGCGGCCGGGGTGCCCGCCCGCTACCTGGTCGCGTTGGGCCTCGTGAGCATCGTGGCCGTCGTCGGGATCCTGCGGTCGGACACGCTCGACAACTATCAGCGCGAGCGACTCACGTCGTTCGCATCGCCGGATGCCGCGAGCGCCGGCGCGGTGTACAACACCAAGCAGTCCCAGACGGCGATCTCGCTCGGCGGCCTCACCGGGACCGGATACCTTCGCGGCCAGTACACCAAGGGTGGTTCGGTGCCCGAGCAGCAGACGGACTTCATCTTCACCGTCCCGGGTGAGGAGTTGGGATTCCTGGGATCGTCGGTCCTGCTGGCACTCCTGGCAGGGATCGTCTGGCGGGTCTGGCGCACCGCTCAGATGGCAAGGGACCAGGTCGGTTCGCTCATCTGCGTCGGGGTGTTGTGCATGTTCGCGTTCCACATCTTCGAGAACGTCGGGATGAACCTGGGCATCATGCCGGTGACGGGAATCCCCCTGCCGTTCGTCTCCTACGGGGGTTCGGCGACGATCACCGCGTTCGCCGCGTGCGGCCTGGTCCTCAACGTCCACATGCGGCGCTTCAACTGAGCGGCGTCGAACCGGCAGGGTGGGCCGCTCGGGGTCACGCCGCCCCGTGACCGGCCCCGGTCGGAGCCGGCCGACGGCCTAGGATGGACCGATCATGACCACCGTGTGGCCTCAGCTCGAGCCGCTGTTGGCCTCGGTCGCCAGACCCGCGCGCTACATCGGCTGCGAGGACGGTGCCCAGTCGCCGACATACGGCCCCGACACCGTGTCGTGGCTGCTCGTGTACCCCGACACCTACGAGATCGGGCTGCCCAACCAGGGCCTGCAGATCCTCTACGAGATCCTCAACGAGACCGACGGGGTCGCCGCCGAGCGCGCCTACGCGCCGTGGGTGGACCTCGAAGCGGAGATGCGCGCCTCGGGCATCCCGCTCTTCAGCGTCGACACCCACCGTCCGGCACCGCTGTTCGACGTCCTCGCGTTCAACATCTCCGCCGAGCTCAACTACACCAACGTCCTCAACTGCATCGACCTCGCGGGCGCTCCGGTGCGGGCGACGGACCGTGCTCCGCATCACCCCCTCGTCGGAGCGGGCGGCCATTGCACCTACAACCCGGAGCCCCTCGCCGATTTCGTCGACTTCGTGGTGTTGGGTGACGGTGAGGAGGTCGTCACCGAGGTCAGCAGCGTCGTCGATGCCTGGAAACGGGACGGTCGTGGGGATCGTGGTGAGGTCCTGCGGCGACTCGCCTCCATCGAGGGCGTCTACGTGCCCTCGCTGTACTCGGTCGTGTTCGACGGTCCGCGCCTGGTGTCGATCACCCCCACCGTGGGGGAGGCGCCCGATCTGGTGTCGAAGCGGACCCTGGCGGACCTTGCGGAGTGGCCCTATCCCAAGCGGCAACTCGTGCCGGTGACCGAGGTCGTGCACGATCGGCTCAACGTCGAAGTGTTCCGAGGGTGCACCCGTGGTTGTCGGTTCTGCCAGGCCGGGATGATCACCCGACCGGTGCGTGAACGACCGCCGGACCAGGTGCGCACCATGGTTGCCGACGGACTGCGCCGCACCGGCTACGACGAGGTGGCGCTCACATCGCTGTCCACGGCCGACATGAGCGGGATCGGAGCGATCGTCCGCGACATCGTGGACGATCCGGTCAACTGCGGTCAGGTGTCGGTCTCGTTGCCGTCGCTGCGCGTCGACGCCTTCACCGTGGGGGTCGCGGCACAGATCCAGAAGGCCCGGCGAACGGGTCTCACGTTCGCCCCCGAAGCCGGAACCTGGCGGATGCGGCAGGTCATCAACAAGATGATCCGCGAGGAGGACCTCTACGGTGCCGTCGAGTCCGCCTACTCACAGGGCTGGCGGCGGATGAAGCTGTACTTCCTGGTCGGACTTCCCACGGAGACCGACGAGGACACCCTCGGGATCGGCGAGCTCGCCCGCAACGTGGTCGAGATCGGCCGTCGCCACCATCAGGCACCGTCGGTGACGGTGTCGGTCGGGGGTTTCGTGCCGAAGCCGTTCACCCCGTTCCAATGGTTCGGCCAGAACACGGCGGTCGAACTGCAACGAAAGATCGACCTGCTACGTGAGGACCTGCGCCCCCACCGGCGTGTGGACTTCAAGTGGCATGATCCGCGGGCATCGCTCATCGAGGGGCTCGCGAGCCGCGGCGACCGGCGCGTCGGCGCGGTCATCGAGGAGGTGTGGCGTCGCGGCGGCACGTTCCAGGAATGGAGCGAGCACTTCGACCTCGACGCCTGGACCGACGCGATGGCCATGCACGGACTCGAGCTCGACTGGTACGTGCACCGACACCGCGACCTCGACGAGGTGTTTCCGTGGGACCATTTGTCCGCCGGTCTGCACAAGGACTTCCTGTGGCAGGACTGGCGTGATGCGCTCACCGAAGTCGGCCTCGAGGACTGTCGGTGGACGCCCTGCTACGACTGCGGCGCGTGCACCGGCTACTCGATCGAACACATCGTGGCCTCGGCCACACCTCCGGCTGGTGGGAGCCAAGGCACCGGGGTCGACCTCGCTTCCGGCGGTGCCGTCCCGGTCGAACTGTTGCCACGCCGCCCGAAGGTGGGGTCGGGGGTCGCGGTGTGAGGATCAGGGTTCGCTACACCAAGCTCGGCAAGATCCGCTTTCTCGGACATCGTGACCTGGCACGCTGCTGGGAGCGCGCCATCCGCAGAGTCGGCCTTCCCATCGCGTACAGCGAGGGCTTCTCACCTCGTCCCAAGGTCCACTACGGGCTCGCGCTGCCGGTTGGCGCCGAGTCGGTGGCGGAGCTGATCGACATCGATCTCCGGGAGCCCGTCGAGGTGACGACCCTTGCCGAGGACCTGACCGATGCGCTTCCTCGCGGTGTGTCGGCCAGGGCCGTCGCGGTGCTCCCCGAGCGGAGTGAGGCGCTGCAGGCCGCGGTCACCCGGGTCCGTTGGCGATTCGACCTCGCCCCGGCCGCCCGCGATTCGGTCGACGTCCGCGACCGGGTGGAGCGGCTGTTGGCGGCGGCGGAGTTGCCGCTCACGATCGAACGCAAGGCCAAGGTCCTCACCGAGGACGTTCGGAGTGCGTTCGTCTTGCTCGACGTGGTCTCCGACGCTTCGGTGGCTCCGCTCGACCCCGCCGAAGCGGCCCCGTCGCCGGAGAGCGCTGCCGCGTCGATCGTCGCACTGGTCGCCACCCGACCGCGCAGCCTGCGCCCCTCCGAGATCCTCGCATGCCTCGGTCTGGGAACAACCGGTGTGGGGGTCCTACGCGAGGAACAGTTCACCACCATCGAAGGATCCGTCGTCGCGTTGTTGGCCGACGAGGACTCCGGTGCCGGCGCCGTGTGCGCGGGTGCCCTACCGGCGCACGACGCGTCGACGCACTGAGAGGAACGAATGCCCGACTCCACCAACCCTGGCGAGCCGCCGGTCGTCACCGGACCCGCCAACGCACCCTTGGTCCCCAAGATCCCGCCTCCGGGCCCGGTGCGCCCCCCCTCGGGTTCCGCCGAGACCGGCCCCACGGACACACCGGGGGGTGGCGCTCCGTCGCAGAAGGGTCCCGCGGCGCCGGGTCAGGGAACCTCCGCCAGCGCGAAGCGCCGTCGCCGTCGTCGAGCCGCCAACGCCGCGGGCGACGCCGCGGCGGCGACGGGCCCCGGGTCGGGCTCGGGATCGCAGACCGCGCAGTCGCGTTCGTCCTCCGGTCCGGCAAAGACATCGGGCCAGGGGGGTCAGCGCCGGAAGAAGGGCCCCCGTCCCTCTCCGACGGCACCGGTCACCGCGGTGCTCACCGACGACCACGCCCCCGAGCTGGACGGGGCCGAGCTCGAGACGCGGCGCGGTCGGTCACGGAAGGGCAAAGCGGTCGGCCGTTACCAGATGAACGTGCACGTCGATGCCGCCGGGCACACCCACATCGCGGTGCTCGAGGGCCGGACCCTCGTCGAACACTACGTGTCGCGTCCCTCCGACGACGTCAGTCAGATCCACGGCAACATCTACCTCGGTAAGGTCGAGAACGTGCTGCCCGGGATGGAGGCGGCGTTCATCGACATCGCGACGCCCAAGAACGCGGTGATCTACCGAGGCGACATCACCCACGATGCGGCGGGAAACAAGCCCGCCAACGACGCACGGATCGAGTCGTTGCTCAAGGCGCGCCAACTCGTGATGTGCCAGGTCACCAAGAACCCGATCGGTCACAAGGGGGCGCGGCTCACCGAGGAGGTGTCCCTACCCGGACGTTTCGTCGTGCTCGTTCCCAACTCGACGGTCTACGGAATCTCCAAGCGCCTACCCGATTCCGAGCGCAAGCGCCTTCGTTCCATCCTCGACAAGGCCAAGCCGGCTCAACACGGAGTGATCGTTCGCACCGCGGCACAGAACGTGAGCGCGGACGAGATCTCCCGCGACGTCGCCCGCCTGCTGGGTCAGTGGGAGCAGATCGAGGCGCTGGCGGCCAAGCAGAGCCGGCCCACACTGCTGTACTGCGAGCCCGACATGGCCGTCCGCATCATCCGCGAGGAGTTCAACGACGACTTTCGAGCCGTGGTCATCGACGACGAGAAGATGTACCGCGAGGTCCACGAGTACGTCGGCGCGATCTCACCCGGAACCGCCGATCGGGTTCAGTACTACGACCTGTCCAGCGAGAAGTTGGCGTTGTTCGAGCGGTACCGCATCACCGAACAACTAAAGAAGGGCCTCGACCGCAAGGTATGGCTCCCGTCGGGCGGCTCGTTGATCATCGAGCACACAGAGGCACTGACGGTGATCGACGTGAACACCGGACGCAACGTCGGCTCGTCCTCGTTGGAGGAGACCGTCTTCAAGAACAACCTCGAGGCGGCAACCGAGATCGCCCGACAGCTTCGGCTCCGTGACATCGGTGGGATCATCGTCGTCGACTTCATCGACATGGAGGTCAAGGCGAACCGGGACGAACTGGTCAAGACGTTCCGCACCGCACTGGCACAGGACAAGACCCGCACCCAGGTGTTCGCGGTGAGCGAGTTGGGCCTCGTCGAGATGACCCGCAAGCGGATCGGTGAGGGGCTGTTGGAGTCCTTCGCCGAACAATGCTCGGTCTGCGAGGGGCGCGGGGTCGTGATGACGTCCGCGATCGCAGGGCTCGACTGAGATCCCGGCTTCGCCGGAGACCCCTCGGACTGGTAGCCTCGACGCCCGTATGTACGCAGTGATCAAGACCGGCGGCAAGCAGTACCGCGTGTCCGAGGGTGACCGTCTCCAGGTGGAACGGGTCGGCGAGGCGGGCTCGGTCCTGTCGCTCACCCCGGTCCTCGTGGTCGACGGGGACACCACCCTGGCAACGGCCGATCAGCTCAAGGGTGCCTCCGTCTCGGCCACGATCCTCGCCGAGGGCAAGGGGCCCAAGATCGTGGGCTTCACCTACAAGAACAAGTCGAACAACCGGCGCCGTTGGGGACATCGTCAGACGTTGTCCACCATCGAGATCACCGGCATCACAAAGGGCTGAGGCGATGTCCAAGACCAAAGGCGGCGGCTCCACCAAGAACGGTCGCGACTCGGAGTCCAAGCGCCTCGGCGTGAAGGTGTTCGACGGCGGCGTCGTCAACGCGGGGGCGATCATCGTCCGCCAGCGGGGTACCCGCTTCTATCCGGGCGTAAACGTCGGCCGCGGCAACGACGACACGCTGTTCGCACTCGCCCCGGGGACCGTCAAGTTCGGTTCGCGCAAGGGTCGCAAGCTCGTCGACGTCCTGACGGACTGACGGACAGACGCGAGCGGCGTCGGGTCCCCGAGGTCAACCGATGTCGACCCCGGCGGGAATGGCGTGGCGGTCCCACCCGAGGTGAGTGACAGCACTGCGAACGGCGTAGCGGTCGGTCATGCCCGCCACGTAGGTGACGGCCGCTCGAACGGCCGCCGCACCCCCCGCTTGCCGGGGTGGGCGGGAGCCGGTAGGTGCGATGCTGCGAAGGGCCGGCCCGGCCGCGGATGTGCTCGATCCCGGGTCGATGATCCCCGTCTCGATCGGCATTGAGTTGGGTCGGTCGGCGAAGAACTCGACCAGCGCCCGCAGCATCGCGATCACCGCCTCGCTCTGCCGCACCGATGCCGGGCGCATGTAGATGTGTTCGTAGTTGAACCGCCGAAACTCGGCGAGCACCTCGGCGGTGGGGGCATCCATCGCAACCTCCCCGTGGGCTCCGATCGTGTCGACCATCGCGTCGATGAACGTGGAGAGCTGCGCACCGCGGGCGGTACCGCAGGCGTCGGTCACGAGGTCGGGAAGCATGTCGGGGGTGACGATGCCGGCCAGGACCGCATCCTCGAAGTCGTGGCACACGTAGGCGATCCGATCGGCCCACGACACGATCTCGCCCTCGGGAGTGGACGGTGACGGCCGTGACCAACTGTGGTTGCGAATGCCGTCGAGCGTCTCGATGCACAGGTTGAGCGGTTCGAGCACCACGTCGGCCCCCCACACGGCGTGGTCGTACCCTCCCTCGACGTAGGGGCCGAATGCGTCCTCCGACGCGTGGCCCCCCGGCCCGTGGCCGCAGTCGTGCCCCAACGCGATCGCCTCGGTGAGCGCGACGTTCGCGCCGACCGCCTTCGCGATCGCCGTGGCGACCTGGGCGACCTCCAACGCGTGCGTGAGCCGGGTCCGCTGATGGTCGTCGGGGAAGATGAACACCTGGGTCTTGCCGGCGAGGCGGCGAAACGCGGTGGCCCGGTGAAGGATCCGGTCGCGGTCACGTTCGAAGCAGGTGCGGAGATCGTGGGGTGGCTCGGGCCTTGCCCGGGTACCGGCGCCGCTCGCCAACGTTGCACCGGGCGCCAACGTGGCCGCCTCGTGATCCTCCCGTGCCCGACGGTCATGGAGCGGGGTCCGCCCGAGCGTCGCCGGAGGGATGTCGTGTGCATGCCGGAGCGGAGCGTCGCCGGACCGACGATGTCCCGACATCGTCGAAGCCCATCGCTCGGCGCGGCGCCCGTCGACCGCGACGCGCGTGTGGGGGCGTTCGCCGGAGTCGTGAGCGGGGACGACGGCCTGGTCGGCGGGATCGGCGGGGCGAGGGGCCATGGCGAAAGCGTAGGAGCGACCCCCGACAATGCGGGTTCCGCTCAAGTGGCCTGCGACGCGTGTCGATAGGGCTACGGGCGCGTTCTGGTCGATCGGAGGTGACGTGTCGGATCCCCATCACGGGCCGTTCGCGAGCTTTCGTGACGTCGCGCGTCGCCACCGGCGCGGGGAGCGGGCGACCGCGCTCGTCGAGGCCGCGCTGGTGACACCGATCCTGCTGATGTTGGTCTTCGGCGCGATCGAGTTCGGTATGGCGTTCCGCTCCTACCTCACCGTGTCGAACTCGACGCGGGACTCGGCGCGTTTTGCCGCCACGCTCGGCCGGGAGGCCGATGCCGACTACCAGACGGTCGCCGAGGCGTTCGCCGGGCTCGACGGTGCCCGATCCGGCGACGTCCGCAAGATCATCATCTTCAAGGCGACAGGCCCGAACTCCACCACCGCGTCCGGGACGCTCGCCGCGTGCCGGACCGCGTCGGTCGCCGGGCTGTGCAACACCTACACCGGTCCCGACGTACCGGTCGACCCCGCTCAGTACGGCTGTGGTCCCACGTCGGTGGACCGGTTCTGGTGCCCGACGACGCGAAAGGTCGCGGCCTCCGACCCGCCCGACTACGTCGGCGTGTACATCGAGATGCACTACCAGAGTCTCACCGGCTTCTTCGGCCTCACCCGAGACTTCAGCGACGAGTTCATCATGCGGTTGGAACCGCACTCCGCATGAGGTCGCGGGGCCGACACGAGCGCGGGGCCGTGCTGGTCGAGATGGTGCTGATCACGCCGCTGCTCCTCGGCCTGGTGATGGCCGTGTTCGACCTCGGCATGGGTTGGAAGACGTCCATGACGGTCTCGAGCGCGTCGCGCGCGGGAGCGAGGATCGCCAGCAACCTGGGCAAGGACGACGGAGCGGACCAGAACACCCTGGCCTCGATCGCCGCCGCGATGGGCTCGGTGCCCGCCGCGGACTTCGACACGGTGGTGATCTACCGCTCGACGGCCGCCGGTGGGGATCCTCCGGCGGGTTGTCTCACCGCGGTGGCGAAGTCGGTCGGTGGCGATGCCGGCCTCCAGTGCAACGTGTACTCCGGTAGCGAGGCCGCGACCGCGGCCTCCTCCGGTGCCTTCACCGGCGACTGCAGTGCTCGGCGTGACCGGTTCTGGTGTCCGCCGAACCGTGCCAACAGCCAGTCGATCCTCGCCGGGCCCGACTACGTCGGCGTGTACATCGCGGTGCGACACAGCACCTTCACCAAGCTGTTCGGCTCGACGATCGACATCGACGACCACGCGGTGATGCGAATCGAACCGAACGCGGGGAACTGATGACCATGCGAGGACCTGACACCGGTGCGGCCGGGACGAAGCGACGCCGGTGCGGGTTCCGGATGCCGTGCGTCGGGCGGCGACGTGACGAACGGGGCTACGTGCTGGCGTTCGCCGCGATCATCATGATCCCACTGATGGCGATCGCCGGTATGGCCACCGACATCGGGAGCTGGTATTCCCGCGCCTCGGAGGTGCAGAAGGCAGCGGACGCCGCCGCCCTCGCCGGGGTCGTATGGCTGCCCGATCTCGCCAAGGCCACCGCGGTCGCACTCGATACGGCACGCGCGAATGGCTTCGACGACGGTGCCCCGAACATCAGCGTCACCGTCAGCCAGCTCAACCAGACCGATCTGCGCGTGAGCATCACCGACGACGACGTGCCGGTCTACTTCTCACGACTGTTCCTCGACGACATGACGATCACCCGGGAGTCGGTGGGCACCTACGTGCTCCCCGTCCCACTGGGAAGCCCCAAGAACTACTTCGGCACCGGTCCGCTCGCGCCCTCCCCCGAGGGAATCTGGGCGTCGATCAACGGATGGTGCGCACCCAAGGAGCAGGGGGATCCCTTCGCCGTCGGCTTCGAGGGGAACTGGCCGTCGTCGGGAATCGTGTGTCCCGGCGACACCCCCAACGGCCAGCACATCGCGTCGCCCACCAACCAGTACCAGTACGTGATCAACGTGCCGGCGGGTCGTACGTCCGACATCGTCGTGCACCTGTTCAGCCCGGCGAAGACCAACTCGTATCCCGACACCAACGACGGCACCTCGATCACCACGACATTCGAGTTGCGGGCGGCGGACAACACGCCGTTCAACGACACCGACAACCCCTTGGCGACCTGCAACGGATCGGGGGAGTCCAATCCACGTACCTACAACCCGGGCTACGTGGCGTCCGACGCCACCTTCTTCGGCCAGTCCGGGTGGTCGCGGTTCTGCACCATCCCGCCGTCGGCCCCGTCGGGTCAGTACTTCCTGGGTGTGCGGGTCCTCGAAGGAGAAGCCAACTCCTCGGGCGTGAACAGCTATTCGGTGATGGCCTCCTACGGAGGGTTGGGTGCGACGTGTGACGGCGGCGGCGACGCGATGTGTCCGGCGGTGTACGGCAAGGACTGGATCTCGGTGCTCGCAGCGTCGGCATCGTCGGCCGCCGACTTCCATCTCGCCGAGATCGGGGCCGAACACGCCGGCAAGCAGATGGAGATCACCCTGTTCGATCCGGGTGAGGGAGGCGACTACATCCAGATCAAGGACCCCAACGGCAACCCGGTCCGCTTCGACTACCACACCGCCGACGGCGACTACTCCGCCACGAACGTCGACCGCCTCGACGTCAGCGGATGCAGCGGCTTCCCCCAGATCGGGCCCGGCCGCCACTCCCAGTGCCGGTACAACGAGCGGTTCGTCGTCCTGACCGTCGACCTGCCTGCGAACTACGCGACGCTCTACCCGGGGTCGAAGTGGTGGAAGATCTATTACAAGTTCACCGCGGCGGTCAACGACCGGACCACCTGGTCGGTCCGCGTCCTCGGCGATCCCGTCCACATCAGCCGCTGACCGTCGTCCGCGGTGCCGACCGGTGCCTTCCTACACTGGCCCGGTGTCCAACTTCGTCGACGAGGCGGGCCTGAACGTCAAGGGTGGCGACGGTGGTGCCGGGTGCGTCTCGTTCCGCCGGGAGGCGCATACTCCCCGGGGTGGTCCCGACGGCGGCGACGGCGGGACGGGGGGCGACGTTTGGATGGTGGCCGACCGCAACGTCGCGTCGTTGTTGGCGTTCCGTGACCATCCACACCGCAAGGCGACCTCCGGAACCCACGGATCGGGCGCGAAGCGCCACGGCCACCGCGGCGACGACCTGCTCGTCGCGGTTCCGGAGGGAACCACGGTCAAGGACCGGGACGGCTCGGTGCTCGCCGACCTCCTCCACCACGGCGACCGTTGGCTGGCGGCCGCCGGCGGCCAGGGCGGCAAGGGCAACACCCGATTCGTGTCGCGCCGGCGACGTGCGCCCGGCTTCGCCGAGCAGGGTGAGGTGGGTGAGGAGCGCTGGGTGTGGTTGGAGCTCAAGCTCATGGCCGACGTCGCCATCGTCGGCTTTCCCAACGTCGGGAAGTCGACGTTCATCGCCGCGGTCTCCGCCGCCAAGCCGAAGATCGCCAACTACCCGTTCACGACGCTCGTGCCCAACCTGGGCGTCGTCCGCACCGCGGACCGCTTCGAGATGGTCCTCGCCGACATACCCGGCCTCATCGAGGGTGCGGCCGAGGGGAGGGGTCTCGGCCACCGCTTCCTCCGCCACATCGAACGGGCGCGGGTGCGGTTGTTGTTGGTCGACCTCGCCGAGGATGCCGAGCACGCACCGGCACGCCAGCTCGAGATCCTCCTGGAGGAGCTGGGCGCCTACCGGCCGGAGTTGTTGGATCGTCCCCGGGTCGTAGCCGGCTCCCGCGTCGACCTTTCCGGTGCCGATCCCGGTGGGGCGGACTTGCCGCGCGGCGGGCCCGCCTTCGAGGGTCTCCGGTGCTCGGCGGTCACCGGGGAGGGGGTCCGACAGGTGCTCGGTGCCCTCCGCTCCGAGGTCGAAGCGGTTCGGGCCTCGTTGCCCGAGGCGGAGACCTACGTGGTGCACCGACCCGTCCCGGAGGGGATCCGCGTCGAGCGCGACGAGCACGGAGGGTTCGAGGTCGTCGGTCGCGAGGCGGTTCGTGCCGTCTCGGTGTCGGACCTGACCGACCCCGAGGCCATGGACTACGTCCGAGAGCGTCTCGACGCGCTCGGGGTCGACCGGGCGCTCGCCCGTGCCGGGGCCCGTACCGGCGACACGGTGACCATCGGCCCGATGCGCTTCGACTACGAGGCGACCGACGAGGTCAACCTGGTGGACCGTCGACGATGATCGTCGTCGTCAAAGTCGGATCGTCATCGTTGACCGACGACGACGGTCGTCTGAAACCCCCAGTGTTCGACAAGATCGCGGCCGAGCTCGTTGCCGCGATCGACGCGGGGCACCGCCCGGTGCTGGTCAGCTCCGGGGCGATCGCCGCGGGCCTTCCGGCACTGGGGATGAGTGCGGGGGACCGCCCACGTGACGCGCGCACCCTCCAGGCGGTCGCCGCGGTCGGCCAGTCGTTGCTGATGGCGGGATACCGCGCCGCGTTCGAGGCGACCGGCCGCGAGGTCGTCGTGGGTCAGGTGCTGCTGACCGCCGAGGACCTGCACCGTCGTACCACCTATCTCCAGGCGCGCGACACGCTCGGCCGCCTACTCGAGCTCGGGGTCGTCCCGGTCGTCAACGAGAACGACACGGTGACCGACGAGGAGATCCGCCTCGGCGACAACGACCGCATTTCGGCATTGGTCGCTCAACTCGTCGGCGCCGATCTGCTGGTGCTGCTCACCGACGCCGCCGGCCTGCTGACCGCGGATCCGCGCCGGGACGCGCGGCGTCGCTGATCGAGGACGTCAGCCTCGTGGACGACCAACTCGAACGAGTGGCCGGCGAGTCGGGCTCGAACCGCGGCAGTGGCGGGATGGCGACGAAGCTGGCGGCGGCGAAGCTCGCCGCGTGGAGCGGTATCCGGACGGTGATCGCATCGGCGACCCGCACCGACGTGGTGGCCGACGCGATCGCGCAACGAGCCGGTGTCGGCACGGTCGTGCATCCCGCGGACCGACACCTGCCCGCCCGCAAGGTGTGGATAGCGTTCGCCAAGGCACCGGCGGCGACCCTGGTGCTGGACGCCGGTGCGGTGGCGCGCTCCGTCGGGACAAGTCGCTCCTGGCGCCGGGCATCCGCGAGGTGCGAGGCACCTTCCACGTCGACGACGCCGTCGAGATCGTCGACCCCGAGGGCTCGATGTTCGCCAAGGGCATCACACGGGTGGACGCCGAGGATCTCGCGGCAGCCGATGCGCGCGGGGTCGTCGTCCACAAGGACGACCTGATCCTGCTGGACCCCCCGTGAGTCCCGTCCGTCGAACCCGCGAGGAATCGCCCCGACTGAGCCCGCCGGCCCGCGGAATCGTTCCCGGCAGGCGATAGCGTGACGCCGTGTCGTCGGCCGAGGTCCCGCGGATCGAGTTCTCGCTCAGCGGACTGGCCGACCTGCTGGAGGGCTTCGTCGACCTCGGCTACCGCAGCGTCGCCTTTGGCGACGCCGATCCGTCGGCCGCGCACCTGCTCCTTCGCCACGACGTCGACCTCGACCTGCGGAGCGCCGTGCGCGTCGCCGAGGTCGAGCACTCGATGGGCGTCGGCGCGACCTACTTTCTGATGGTCCGGTCGGATTGCTACAACGTGTTGGATCGCTCCTGCATGACCGCGGCACGCCACCTGGTGGAGCTGGGCCACCGGATCGGGTTGCACCTCGACGCATCCCTCTACCCTCCCGACGACCTGGCCGCGGCAGGAGCGGAGGAACGGAGGATCCTCGAATGGGCCGTCGACGCCCCCGTCGGGATCGTCAGCTTCCATCGTCCGGCTCCGCATCTGGTGGGGAGCCGTGACGGCGGGTTCGGGGTACCGCACACCTATGAGCCGCGCTTCACGGAGCACATCACCTACGTGGCCGATTCACGGGGGACGTTCCGCTTCGGATCGCCCTTCGACACCGACGCCTATCGGGAACGTCGGGCGCTGCAGTTGTTGCTGCATCCGCTGTGGTGGGCGGGCGACGTGGCCGACGGCACCGAGACACGCCTCCGTGCCCTGGTGTCGGACCACCACCTCCGTTTCGCGAACCGGGTCGCCGACAACTGTCGGCCCTATCAGGAGATGATCCGCTGACCGGGGGTGGCTCATTGCCGCGGCTCGCCGTCGCGGGGGCCAAGACGACGACGCTGGAGATGTTGCAGTCCCTCGAGCGGCTCGGGGTGCGCGTCGACGTGCTCCTGACGCTGAGGGCGTCGCAGGCCGCGGAGGCCCAGGTGGCCGGATTCACCGACCTGGTGCCGTACGCGACCGATCATGGCATCGAGGTCCACCATCCCTCCACCTACGCGCTCGGTACCGACGAGGACCGCGCTCGGATCGGGGCGTTGGGCCTCGACTGCCTTCTGGTGATCGGCTGGCAGCGGTTGATCCCCGCCTGGCTACTCGAGTCGCTGCGCTGCGGCGCCTACGGAATGCACGGATCGGCCGAACCGCTGCCCCGGGGTCGGGGTCGCTCCCCGATGAACTGGGCACTCGCCGAGGGGCGCGAGGGGTTCCTCACCCACCTGTTCCGATACGACGCCGGGGTCGACTCCGGCGCGGTCGTGGGACGCCACCGCTTCGACATCACCGTGTGGGACGACTGCGAGACGCTGCACTTCAAGAACCGCATGGCCATGTCGCGGCTCTTGGCGACGCACCTTCCGGCGATCCTCGACGGAACGGTGACCCCGGTACCCCAGCGCGGCGACGTCGAGCCGACCTACCTGGACAAGCGCACTCCCGAGGACGGCCGGATCCTCTGGACAGAGCACTCGATGCGGTCGCTGTACAACCACGTCCGCGCCCAGACACGCCCGTTTCCGGGTGCGTTCTCCCACCTGCGGGGACGACCCGAGCGGACCCACTTCTGGAGGG
The DNA here is from genome assembly GCA_041394325.1 of Microthrixaceae bacterium. Lineage (GTDB taxonomy): Bacteria > Actinomycetota > Acidimicrobiia > Acidimicrobiales > Microtrichaceae > JAWKIJ01. The sequence goes on along the minus strand of JAWKIJ010000001.1, from coordinate 239,319 downwards.
TCCAGCCGTTCGACACCCATCTCACGGACCTCGATGCGTACCCCGGCACCGTCGTCGAGTCGTTCTACGACGGTTCGTTCCTGGTGACCACCTGGGATGGTTCCGTGCTCGTACGGGACTTCGAGTCCGGAGGGGGCCCGACGCCACGGATCGGTGACGTGTTCGAGGACCACCCGCGATGACCGCGACACCCGCGCTGTCGGTGATCGTCGCTACCCTCGACGAGGAGGCCCACGTCGTCGAGGTGCTCGACAGCCTGCTCGACCAGGACCTCGAGGTGCCCTTCGAGATCCTCGTCGTCGACGGTGGCTCGACCGATCGAACCCGTGTGCTCGTCGAGGGCCACGAGGCGTTCGGAGAACGGCTGCGGCTGCTCGACAACCCGCGGCGCACCGCCCCGCACGCGTTCAACATCGGGATCGAGGCCGCTCGGGGCGAGATGGTCGCGATTCTCGGCGCCCACTGTCGATACGACTCCAACTACCTCTCGGCGTGCCGCGACGTCGTGGTCGCCCACGGTGGTGCCGTGGCGTGCGGCGGTGTCGTACAGACGGTTCCCGCCGGTCCGGACCTGGCTGCGCGACTCGCCTGCGCGGTGCTCGGCAACCCGTTCGCGTCGTCCTCCAAGTCGTTCCGCACCCAGCGCAGCGGCGAGGTCGACAGCATCCCCTATCCCGTATACCGGACGGCCGACCTGCGCGACGTCGGCGGATTCGACGTGCGACTGCAACGCAACCAGGACAACGACCTCAGCGAGCGACTCCGTCGACGCGGTGTGAAGATGTTCGTCACCGACGACACGACCGCGGAGTACGTGGCACGCCCCGACATGGGATCGCTGCTGCGTTACGCGTTCCACACGGGTCGCTGGAACGGTCGCACCGTCCGGATGGGTCTCGACGTGTTGAAGCCCCGGCACATGGTCCCGTCGGTGTTCGCCGCCGGCCTCGCCGCGGGGTTGATCGCATGCCTCGACCGCTGGACCCCACTGGGACGGCTGGCCCGACGCCTGGTGCCCGCCGTACTGGTGTTGCACCTCGGCCTGGGTGCGCGTAGCGCGGTGGCGGTCGAGTCGGAGGTGCACGGCGTCGAACTGGCGGCATTGCCGCCGGCCATCGCGGCGTTCCACCTCGCATACGGCAGCGGAACGCTCCGCGGCCTGGCGGACCCCGTCGCGGTGGACGACGACTGAGGTCGGGTCGGCCGGCGGCCGCCTACGCCGACCCGGTGCCGGGCTCGGTAGCCGGCGCGGTGTCGGGGGCCTCGGTCGGGGTACCCGACGTGGCGGTGCTCTCGGCGGTGGGGGCGGATGCGGTCGAAAGCCCGAGCTGGGACCGGATCTCCTCGAGTCGCGACTGGGCCTCGACGTTGATCGACGCCTGCTCGACCTCGATCATCTTCGCCTCGACGGTACCACCCTGCAGTTCGGCCGACGCGGACGCCTTGGCCTGACGATCCTCGATCTTGGTCCGGATCTCCTCGAAGGTCGGCACGTCCTCGCCGACGGTCGCGGTGATCTGGCGCATCGCCGAGTTCATCCGCTCCTGCATCTTGGCCTGGTCGAGTTGGCTCAGAAGCTTCTGCTTCTCGGCCAGCTTCTGCTGCAACATCGAACTGTTTTGCTGCACCGCCGCCTTGGCCTGGTCGGAGGCCTTGGCCGCCTGCAACGCCATCGTCTTGAGGCCGTCGACCTCCTTCTCGAGGGCGATGAGCCGATTGGCGAACGCCTCCGCGGCCGACGTGTACTCCGTGGCCTTCGCTGCGTTGCCCGCCTTCGCCTGTTCGTCGGCCATCAGCACGGCCTGACGGGCGTTGGCGTTCAGCTTCTCGAGCTCGGCCATCTTGCGCTCGAGTTGGATCTCGGTGGTCTTCTGGTTGGCGATGACCGCCGTCGCCTGCTCGGTGAGGCGACGGTGCTGCTCCTGAGCCTCGGTGATCGCCTGTTCGAGTTGCACTCGTGGATCGGCCGCCTCGTTGAAGGACATGTTCAACTTCGTCGAGAGATAGCTCCACCATTTCTTGAGGGTCTTGAACATCGCGCCACTGTAGTGAAGGCCGTCCAGCCCGTTGCCCCCTGCTCAGGTGCGGCCGATCCGTGCCCGAACCATGCGCAGCATCGTCTCGATCTCTGTGACGGCGAGGGCGACCCGCGGCGACGTACACCGAGGCGCCCACCGCCAGGCTCACCACGACGGACGCGAGCGCACCGCCGCCCGCGTCCGCGTCCAGGACCTGTCGGACAAGCCACACGGCGACCCCCATTGCGGTGGCCGCCACGACGGCTCGGACCACTCCGCTGAGATCCGGGCGCCGAAGGGAGGGGGCGAGCTCGTGCAGTCGGCGGTCGAAGCGCCACAACGCGACCCCGGCCGCAACCCAGTACGCCACGGAGTATGCCGCCGCGAACGGGGTGGCCGAGCGGGAGCCGACGAGGCTGAGGAGTACGACGCCGGCGACGTTCACAGCGTTCTCGACGACGTTGAGCGCGAACGGGGTGCGGGTGTCGGACAACGCGTAGAAGCCGCGGCACGCGAACAGGTACGCGGAGAACGCGGGGAGGCCGACGGCGAACGCGACGACGGTCCGTGCGGTGAGCCTCGCGTCGGTCACGGTCAGGTTGCCGTGACGGAGGAACGACGTGATGGGGGTGGCCAACAGCACATACCCGACCGCCGCGGGAACGATGAACACGCCGAGCAGCCGGACACCGTTCGCGAAACGGTCCGCCAGGCCCTGGTAGTCGGCGGTCGCAGCGGCGGCGGCGAGTTCGGGCATCACCGTCGTCATGATCGAAACGGCGATCAGTCCGTGGGGGAGTTGGAAGAAGATGAACGCGTCCGCATAGCGCTTGTTGTCCAACAGCAGCAGGATCACCACCAGCAGCGAGATCTGGTTGGCGGCGACGTATCCGAGCGTCCAACCCGACATGCGGGCGACCCGTCCGATGACCGGGTGACGCCAACGCGGCAGGAACCGGAGCTCGCCAGGGGAGGTCCGCCGCACCGCGACCGCGACGCACAGTCCCATCGCCGCGATCCCCGCGGTGGTGCCCAGCGCCAACCACAACAGGACGCCCACGTCGCGTCGGGCGACGTCGAGGACCGCGCGGTCGTCCTGAAGTCGTGTGCCGATGAAGGCGAAGGCCGCGATGTTCACCACGTTGGTGAGGACGGGGGCGAAAGCCGCGGCACGGAATCGTCGGGCGGCGTTGAGGTAGGCGGTACCCAGGGAGGTGATGCCGTAGAAGAGGATCTGGGGCAACAGCAGGTAGAGCAGGTCGAACACGACCCTGCGACGCTCGCCGCTGCCGGCATCGCCGACCAGCAGATCGACCGCGGCGGTACCGAACAGGGCCACGGCGCTCAACAGCACCGAGGCGACGAAACCGACCGACAGCAGCGCGGACGTGGCGTCGTGGTCGCGTTCGGTCCGGGACCGGACGAACGTGGGGATCAGCGTGGCCGACAGGACCCCGCCGACCACGAGCTCGAACACGAGGTTCGGTGCGCTGTTCGTCTTGGTGTACAGGTCGGCGAGGGGGGACTGGCCGATCGCATAGGCGAGGACGAAGACCCGCAGGAACCCCGTGAGGCGTGACGAAGCGGTCCCCGCCGCCACCCACAGCGACGACCGTCCGATACCCGATGCGGACGTTCGGCCGAGCGGCGGGTCGGCGTCGGGTGTCGGCGTGGACCCGGTCGCCGGCACGGTGTCGGGTTCGCTCACCGGGTCCCCGTCGAAGGGGTACCGACCGCGTGGGTCTCCTCCATCGCGCTGCGCAACGCTCCGAGCTCGTTGGTGACCGTGCCGAGGTTGGTCTCGACCTCGCCGAACTCGTCGGCCCGGTAGGTGCCGGCGGAGAGCTCGATGCAGCGGGCGACCGACTCGTCGAGGCGGGCGTTCATCATGTGGAGCTGGGCATTGGCCTGTTCGATGAGGTCCTGCATCCGCTTCGCGGTCTCGAGTTGGGCCCGCAACGCCTGGACCGTCTTCAGCTGGGTCGGCGAGAGGCCGACCATGTCACCGTCGGGGTCGAGGGCCCGCAGGTCGTCATAGGCTCCCCGGGCGTCGATGCGTCGGGCCGCGTCGGCCAGCGCGTGACCCTGCTGCGCGGTGGCCCACACCTCGTCGATGGTCTCGTCGATCCGTTCGCCGATCGAACCCAGGCGGTCGCGCATCGGTCCCGGCTTCGTGCGGCCCACCGCCTCACGGAACTGGTTGCGGGCGGCCAGGGCGTCCTGGATCTCGCGTCGCCACGGCTCCTGCACCGTGAACGGATCGACCCGCGCGACCCGTTCGTCGCGGGGGATCGCGGCGGCGACGCGGGCGCCCCAGCCGAGCACCGCCCCGACGATGCCGCCCAGGACCATACCGGGCACTCCCCCGACGGCTCCGATCACGATGCCGACGCCCGCACCACCGCCCCCGGCGAGGATCCCGCCCGGTGAGGTCATCGCCCGGGCGACGGGCGGGGTCAGGACGCGGTCGCGCAGCGCCATCAGAAGTTGCTCACGACCTCGGAGAAGACCTTCTCGATGGTGGTCGCGTCCTTCGCCGCATATGCCGCGCCCGCCGACGCCTCCGCCATCCGGCTCAGGATCTCCGACTGTGCCGAGGCCCCGTAGGCGACGGTGAACAGGCGAATCGGCTTGGCGTCCTCACCGGTGGCGGTGCTGCGCAGTTCGGTCAGCAGTGTGGACAGTTGTCGGGCGTCATCGCGATCGTCGCCGTCGTCGTTGGCGCCGTCGGTCAACAGGATGACGGCGTTGATGCGTGACGGGTCGTAACCCCGGGCCATGTCATCGAAGGACTGCTGGGCCACCGAGTACAGCGGCGTCCCGTTGCGCGGGATCAGGTTGCGGATCGAGTTCGCCAGTCGTTCGCGGTTGGGCCCGATCGGCGCGATCGGCTGGAGGTCCTCGAACTCGGCGTCGCCGCTCCCGAGGCCGGTGGTGAAGATCCGCAGGCCCACCTCGTCGTCGGGGCTGAACTCGCCGAGCGAGCTGATCGCCGCGCGTTTGGCCAGCTCCAGCTTGGAGTCGCCACCGTCGGTGCCGTCGGCGGATTCGGCCATCGAACCCGACACGTCGATCACCATCATCACCCGTGCCCGCTTGCGGTTGTCGGCCCAGAACTTCAACAGCCCGTCGGTGACGGCGGGGCTGGGCACCGACAGGACGCTCTTGGGCTGGTCGGGATCGACGCCGTTCTTCGTGACGACCGGCGCGCCGACTGCCACCTGGGGGATCGCGGGTCGGAACCCGTAGCGGAGCACCCGTCGTTGGACGTCGGGGGTGGACACGAAGTCGGCGAACAGCGCGGCCCCCTTGCGCTCGGTGGGGCTGACCCAGTCGGCGTCCAGGATGTAGAAGGGGCTGTCGGAGTACAGCGTGCCCTCACTGGGATAGATCGCCGTGAGGGGGACCTTCGGTGGGCGGGGTCTCTCGCCGGGGCTGAGGACGCCGTCGGGGTTGCCGGAGTTGTAGTCGATGACCGACTTCTCCTCGACGGCGACGGCCGACGCGTAGGTGAGCGAGGTGCCGCGTCGGTCGGCCTTGAACCAGTTGTTGAGGAACGTCATGGTGATGTCGCCGTAGTGCACGACGGCCGATTCGATCCGACGCGAGAAGTCGGCGACCGCCGGATTGCCGAGGTCCTCGGCGGTGAGGTCGGTCTGCTTGTTCGCCGCGGCGTAGGTCTGCGCGATCAGGGCGGAGAGCCCGGAGGTGGAGAAGTTGGGGTTGGTCTTGCCCAGGCGGAAGGGACCCCATTCGGGATGGCCGTGCGCGGCCCAACCGCCGTCGGCCGCGGTCGCCAGGCGGGCGATGTCGGCCCAGCCGATGGGGGTCTGCGGGTAGCCGAGCGCCTGGGCCATGGGTTTCGGCATGGCGATGACCAGAGGGGTGAGCATGAAGTTCTTGGCGTCGTCGGGGGCCATCGCCTTGTCGCCCTTCGCGGTGAGGCGCTGGTTCAACACGGCGCCCCAGGCTCGCGAAGCGGGTGACCACACCACCGGTTTGGGTCCGTCGGCCGCGGTGTCCCACCCTTTGGCGAGGGCCGACATCGCCCCACCCGAGGCCTTGGAGACCGGTACGACGCACACCTTGTGACCGTCGACCTTGTGGTTCGCCGCGTTGAAGGTCTTGGCGAGGTCGGTGAGCAGATCGATCTTCTCCGAGGACACCGCCATGTCGATGCGGGTGCAATCCGCGTCGACGGCGAACGCGGAGGTGGTGCCGGCCCGGTCCGAGGAGTCCCCACCCCCGCACGCACCCGCGATCATGGTCGTCACGGCGGCCAACGCGCCGATCAGGCGGGTCGGTCGGGTGCCGCGTCGTCGAATCGTGTGCTGCGGGTTGGCGGGGTTCATCACACCTCGTCGATGGGGTCAGGAGCCGATGATCGCCTTCAGTGTTGCAGCGGACGGCTCCCCGGCGTTGATCGGTCCCGGCGGAACGCGCCAACCCCGGTCCTTCAGGAGTGCGGCCGCCCGGTTGTGGGCGAAGGCAGCGGCCGGTGACCCGGTGTCGGCGGCGGTAGCGGCGATCGACACCTGTACGGCCCGCCGCGGCGAGAGCGGTGCGCTGCGGTAGCGGCCTCGGTCGGCCGGGTCGAATACTCCGGGGCCGTTCGCCGCGACCGCGATCGTGGCCTGGAACGTGGGTACCCGGATCATGTTGAAGACCGGGTCCGGGTTCGATCGGAGCGAGTCCCGCGCGGTGGTGAACGCCGTGCTGAGCTCGTCGTTCGCGTCGAAGTCCGTGCCGTCCCACCCCTTGGGCAGCCCCCAACCCGAGGTCAGCGCAGCGACCGCCAGCAGTCCCGCGGCGGTGTCCTCGGGCGGGACTCCCCAGACGGCCACCCGAGGGTCGCCCACGACTCCGAGTTCGTCGAAGGGTCTGCCGATCGCGTCGAGCAGGCACCTTCCGTCGATCCCCCCCGGGCACCGGTCCTTCAGCGCGGCGAGACGGGCGGTGGTGAGGGTCACCTCCAGTTCCGACGAGGCGATCGTGGTGACCCGCTTCAGGACGGCACCGCCGCTACGACCGTTCAGGTCGAGCCACAGCGTCGGCGTGAGCCATGCACCGAACGTGACGTGCCCTTTCGCGAGCGACTCGAGTGTGGTGGAGGCCGTCTCCTTCCGAACCTCCACCGTCGCCGGGGCCTCTTTGGCCAGACGATCGCACACATCGCCCAACTCGCCGGCGCACACCAGCGTGTTCGCACCACGGGTCGGGTCACCGGTGGCCCCCCGGTCGCTCGATCGATCCGGGCCACCGGTGTCGGCGATCCATCGTCCGACGACCACGGCGGCAACGATGATCGCCACCGAGGTGAGCAACGCCACGAGGCGTTTCACGCCGAGACTCCGTCGTCGGGTGGGTCGGGAGTGCCGGCTTCGTCGGTCTCCGGACCGTCGCCGGCATCGCCGTCGTCGGCGCCGGGTGCGAGGTCCTCGGGGAGCAGCCGTTGCAGATCGTCGTCGGAGGGGGAGGTCATGTCGGCGACGCGGCCGGCGTGCCGCCCGACGGCCGCCTCGAACAGGTTGCGGGCGAAGCGTCCGTTGCCGAAACCCTTGTCCCGGGGTTGGGCATCGATCACCTCGCGCAGACGTGCCGCGGTGGGCCCTTCGCACAGATAGTGCTCACGGCCACAGATCGTCGTGAAGATGCGGATCAACTCGTCGGTGGTGTAGTCGGGGAACTCGATCGTGCGGGGGAACCGGGACCGCAGTCCGGGGTTGGCGTCGATGAAGTCGGCCATCTCGACGGGATAGCCGGCGACCACCACGGCGGTTCGATCGCGGTGGTCCTCCATGGACTTGACCAACTGGTCGATCGCCTCACGGCCGAAGTCGTTCTCGCCGCCACGGGCCAGGGTGTAGGCCTCGTCGATGAACAGCATCCCCCCGTCGGCCTCCTCGAAGCGTTTGGCCACGAGGGGGGCGGTCTGGCCGACGAAACCTGCGACAAGACCCGATCGGTCGGTTTCGACGAGCTGGCCCCGTTCGAGCGCGCCGACCGAGCGGAAGATCCGGGCGAGGAGCCGGGCGACGGTCGTCTTGCCGGTGCCGGGGTTGCCGACGAACACCAGGTGCAGGGATGTGTCGATCGTCGGCATGCCGCGGTCGCGGCGCATCTGCTGCACCCGCAACAGATCGGCCACCTGGTGAACCTGTTCCTTCACGGCCGCCAGTCCCACGAGCGCCTCGAGTTCGGCGAGCAGGTCCTCGAGTGGTTCGGCGGGTTCGGGTTCGGCGGTCGGGTCGGCCGGGGCGGGGGAGGGGTCGCTCGACGCGGTGAGTCGCGGCGCGGCATTGACGAGGTGGGACTGCTTGTCCGGTTCGACATGGGACCGCATGTGGTCCAACAGAAGGCTCCGGAACCTGGCGATGGAGCCCAACTCGGCGTGCGCGGTGAGGCCGTCGAGTGCCGCGATGAGGTGGGCGATGTCGAGGGCGCGTCGGTAGTAGATCTCCGCGCGGTCACCGCCGTCGTGGGCATCCGCGGTGACGAGGATGTCGAACAACGTGCTCACCGAGTCGAGCCAGACGCGACGCCCGACGATCAGCGTGGAGCCTCGCAGCACGGCCGGGGTCGCCCCGGCGAGGTCGATGCCGGGCAGCAGCGGTGCGAAGGTGGTGATCAGCGCCCACAACTCGGTGTCGGTGGCCCGGTCGTCGACGTCGATGAACGCGGTGCAGATGTTGAACGCCTCGGTGCCGACGTCGTCGGCGGAGTGCTGGGTGGGCGCACGTCTCAGGCGTCGCGCCGCGTCGACCAACGCGACGGTGACGTCGTTGACGAACGCCGACACCACCGGTGCCAACGCATCCGAGGCGCGCATAGCGACGTGGAATCTACCGGCGAACGACTCGTGGGGACTTCGGTACCGACGCGGTACGCGCCTTGACGGTCGCGGCCCACGAGCAGATGGGGCAGGCGCGGAGGTCGTGGTGGCGGGCGGGGCAGTGCTCCCGACCGAAATAGATGATCTGCAGGTGGCGGCGGTTCCAGGCGTCCCGAGGGAACACCTTCTTGAGGTCGGCCTCGGTCCGCCCGACCGAGGTTCCGTTGGAGAGGCCCCATCGGGAGGCGAGGCGGTGGATGTGGGTGTCGACGGGAAAGGCCGGATGGCCGAATGCCTGGGACATGACCACCGACGCGGTCTTGTGGCCGACGCCGGCGAGCGACTCGAGGAACTCCCAATCGTCGCGAACCACGCCACCCGCGTCGACGATCTGGTGAGCCATCGTCGACAGGTTCCGGGCCTTGGTCGGGGCGAGGCCCACCTCGCGGATGATCGAGAGGATCTCGTCGGGATCCAACGCCGCCATGGCCTCGGGGGTGGACGCCCGGGCGAACAGCGCGGGGGTGACCTGGTTGACCTTCCTGTCGGTGGTCTGGGCCGACAGGGCCACCGCAACGAGCAGCGTGTAGGGGTCGGTGTGGTCGAGGGGGACGGGGGTCTCGGGATAGAGGTCGTCGAGGATCTCGCCGATCCGCTCGGCCTTCTCGGCACGTCGCACGATCCGCACGCTATTGCCACGACGTCCGCGCCCTGCGGCGGTGGTCGCCGGGTGTGTGGCGCTTCGACGTCGACGGGCTCCGCGTTCGTGGGGCTGGGAGAACCCCTGCGGGGAGCCAACGGGGGCGGGGGTACCCTGGCTCCATGTCACAGGTCCCCCAGTCCGCCGGCTCCACCGGCGCCGTCGCACCGCGATTCGAGTCGGTCGCCGAGGTTCGCAAGCGGCTCGCCGAGATCGACTACCTGTCGGACGACGCGATCTCGGGTGTGGTCTACCTCGCCGACCGCCTCGGCAAGCCGGTGTTGGTGGAGGGTCCGGCCGGCACCGGCAAGACGCAGCTCGCAAAGTCCGTCGCCGAGATGTGCGGTGCCCGGCTCATCCGGCTGCAGTGCTACGAGGGTCTCGACGAGTCCAAGGCGCTCTACGAGTGGAACTACAAGAAGCAGCTCCTGCGGATCCAGGCCTCGAAGGTCGACGGCGACGCCGAGGGATGGGAGCGGATCGAGGAGGACATCTTCTCCGACGACTTCCTATTGACCCGGCCGCTCCTCGAGGCGATCCGTGCCACCGACCCGGTGGTGCTGCTCATCGACGAGGTCGACCGCGTGGAGGTCGAGACCGAGGCGCTGCTCCTCGAGATCCTGTCGGACTACCAGGTGTCGATCCCCGAGCTCGGCACCATCGGCGCCACCCAGATCCCGATGGTGTTCCTCACCTCCAACAACACCCGCGAGCTCTCCGAGGCCCTCAAACGGCGCTGCCTCTTCCTGCACATCGACTACCCCGACATGGAGCGGGAGAAGGAGATCGTGCGGACCAAGGTGCCCGGGATCGGCGACTCGCTGGCCGACCAGGTGGCGCGTATCGTCCGGTCGATCCGCCAAATGGAGATGAAGAAGGCCCCGTCGGTCTCCGAGACGCTCGATTGGGCTCGCACACTGCTGCTGTTGGGCGTTACCAGGGTCGACGCCGAGACGGCGACGAGCACCCTCAACATCCTGCTCAAGTACCAGACCGACATCGCGAAGGCGACCAAGGAACTGGGCAACGAAGGCTCCGCGATCCGCAAGGGTGGTCCCCTCGGCCAGGCCGGTTAGTCGATGACCGCCGCGGACGACCGCCAGGATCGGGCGACCGACGACGACCGCCGGGGTCCGAGCGCGGGCCCGGCCACCGGCCCCGCGAAGGACCTCCCGGGCACCGTGCTCGGGGCGGACGGTCGGGGAATCCTCGATCTGCTCGGCGGCTTCATCGTCGAACTGCGCAACGCCGGGCTCCCGGTGAGCCTCACCGAGAATCTCGACGCGATGGAGGCGGTTCGTCACATCCCCCTCGACGATCGGGCGGCCTTCAAGTGGGCACTCGCCGCGACCCTCGTGAAGAACAACGCCCACTGGAAGGCGTTCGAGACGGTCTTCGAGGTCTACTTCTCGCTCCGCGGCAGCGAGTACGCACTCGACGACGCCGACTCCGACCTCTCCGCCGAGCTCGAGGACGCCCTCGCCGAGATGGCCGGAGCCCAGGGAGACGGGCAGATGCAGGGCGGTGGTGGCGGCGATCGGCTCAGTCCCGAGGAGCTCGCCGAGATGCTCTTCCGTGCGTTGCAGAAGGGTGACCAGGCGGCGATGCGCGCGGTCGCCCGTCAGGCCGTGCGCCGCTTCGCCGGGATGGAACCCGGCCGCCCCGTCGGCGGCACCTACTACCTGTACCGCACCCTTCGTCACCTCGACCTCGAAGCCGTCGCACAGCGCTTGATGGACCAGGCCACCGAGGACTCCCCCGAACCGCTGAGCCCGCTGGAGCGGCGCCTCGAAGAGGACGAGTTCGCCCAACGGATCGACCGGCTCAAACAGGAGATCGAGGCGGAGATCCGTCGGCGACTCGTCGCCGACCGTGGTGTCGAGGCGATGGCGAAGACCTTGCGCAAACCGTTGCCCGAGGACATCGACTTCATGCACGCCAGCCGCGACGAGATGCGGCTGCTGCGGCAGGCCATCGGCCCCCTCACCCGCAAGCTGGCGGTGCGCCTCGCCCGAAAGCGTCGTCACGGCCGGAAGGGTCCACTCGACTTCCGCAATACGGTGCGTCACTCGCTCAGCTACGGCGGCGTTCCCGCCGAGCCGAAGTTCAAGTACCCCAGGCCGGCGAAACCGGAGATCTTCGTCATCGCCGACATCTCCGGATCGGTCGCGTCCTTCGCCCGGTTCACGCTGCACCTCGTGTACGCGATCTCGGGGCAGTTCAGCCGTGTGCGCAGCTTCGTGTTCATCGACGGGGTCGACGAGGTGACCTCCTTCTTCGAGGGAAACGAGGACATCGTCGACGCGATCGGCAGGGTCAACACCGAGGCCGACGTCGTCTGGGTGGACGGCCACTCCGACTACGGCCACGCGTTCGAGGCCTTCTGGAACCGCTGGGGTAAGGACGTCGGCCCAAAGACGACGGTCATGATCCTCGGCGACGCCCGCAACAACTACCACGCATCGCAGAGTTGGGTGCTCAAGGAGATGCAGCACCGGGCACGGCACGTCTTTTGGCTCAATCCCGAGCCGCGCTCGTACTGGGACACCGGCGACTCGATCGTCGGTGAGTATGCGACCTACTGCGACGGGGCGTTCGAGTGCCGTAACCTCCGCCAACTCGAACGGTTCGTCGACCACCTCGACTGAGGAGTTCCATGCGCTTCGAAGTGCAACAACGGTTCTCCCGCCCCGCCGCGGCGGTCGCGGCGGTGTACTCGGACCCGTCGACCTACGAGCGGCTGCCCGAGTTCGGCAGGATCAGCAGACCCGACGTGCTCGGGTGTGACCGTCACGGATCGGTGGTCACGCTTCGACTCCACTACCGCTTCGTCGCCGACCTGCCCGCAGCGGCCCTGGCCGTGATCGAGCCCGCAAAGCTGACCTGGGTGGAGGAGACACGCTTCGACCTCGGCACTCTCACGGCCGTCGTGCGGCTCCTCCCCGACCACTACCCCCAGAAGATGTCGGCGTCGGCGCGAACCCGCTTCGTCGACGAGGCGCCGGGGTCGACGCGCTCGGTGGAGGGTGACCTCCGAGTACGGGTGCCACTGGTGGGAGGTCGGGTCGAGCGGGTCGTCATCGACGGACTGCGCGAACACCTGACGGTCGAGGCCCGGTTGGTGGAGGATCTGCTCACCACCGGGTAGGTGTCGCCCGGGCCGCGGAGCGGGTTTCAGGGGGACGGGTTCCGGGACCGGGGGATCCGGGCATCACGATCAGGGTAGGTCGGCGATCGCGTCGTCGAACACCCGGAAGAGTGCGGGACCCTTCTGATCCTGCCGTGCGAGCACGCCGATGCGACGGCACCGGGCGAGGATGTCGCGCGCCTCGCGACCCGGCCACGGGCGGGGGAGCAGTTCCGGCGGAAGCAGCGGATCCCGCTCGAAGCATCGATTGAATCGGATCGCCACGTGCAGTGCCCCCGGAAGGTAGTCGGCCTCCGACAGGCGCTCTCCCCGGCGGCGCATCGCGTCGAGTTGGTCGGGGACGTCCCGGTACACCTCGATGAAGGATCGGTATCCCGCGGCGATGTCCTCCAACGGCCACAGGGCCGCCGCGATCCGTCGCGGATCGCGTTCGCCGCCCACGGACAGGTCGTCGGTGGTCGCCATGGTGACATACGTCGCGAGCTCGAGTTGGTCGATCGCCTCGGCAACCTCGTCGTGCCAGGGATGCGGTGACACGTACACGCCGTTCTGCACCGCAGCGGCACCGAGGGCGAGCAGCCGATCGCGAAGGTGATCGCGTGCCGCGCGGCGTGATTCGGGGATGGCGAACGTGACCAGGTTCCAGCGGCGGTGCCAACCGCGGCCGGCGGCGTCCTGGGCATAGGCCAACACGTGCCGAGCCGTGTTCGCCCCGAGCAGCGATCGTCCCGCGGCGGTCGCGTGCAGCGTCGCGTCGCGGCCGTTGCCGTCACGGGAGAACAGCCCTTCGGCCACGAGGCGACGCAGGCAACTCCGCACCTGGTCGTTGGACAGGCCGCACGCGTCGGTGACGGGCCACAGCTCGGAGGTCACGATGTCGCCGTTGCGGTGCGCCAGGCCCAACACCAGGAGGCGGGTCGGCACGGCAGGGTCGAGCAGCGGGGACCCATCGTCCGCTCCGGTGGTGGTCGCATTCGGAACGGGCGTATCCGGCACGACCACATGCTGGCCGGTGGTGGGCCGAGCGTCAACGCCGGCGGGGGAACCGGTCGCGGCACGTGGCCGGTCGGCTGCACCGGTCAATGTGACGACATGTCGCACCTATTGACGAATCGTCGTGTCGCAACGATGATCACCAAATGTATCGTAGGGTGCTCATTCCGGCCGTCATCTCGTCGCTCATCGTCGTGGGCTGTCAACCGGCCCGTGCGGGGGCGCGGTGTCGGACGACGGACTGGGGGCGGAACTCCACCCATGTTCTGCAGTGCCGGAACGGCCGTTGGACGAGGGTGATGACACTCCAGCAGGCAGGCCAGGTGCTGGCACAGATCGCCGCCGCCCAGCAGGCCTCGACCACGGTGCCGCCTCCGACGATCGAAGCACCCCCGACCGCACCCCCGACTGCACCCCCGACGGTTCCCTCCACGGTGACGCCGACGACCCCGACGACCCCGACGACGACACCTTCGCAGGGGCCGCTCGGGCCCGGCGCTGCGTTCGAAGCGGTCTACGTGGTGACGAGCGACCAGGCCGTCGATCCGGACCGTCCCGCTCAGATCGGTCACGAGTTGGAAGTGGTCTCGGATTGGTTCGCGGGCCAGACCGGGGGGCGGCGGCCCCGCTTCGTCCGTGAAGGCGGGTCGATCGTCGTCACCACCGTCCGGATCGCCCGCACCCGCGCCCAACTCGAGGCGTCGCCGTCACCGGGCCAGAGCCTGCAGACCGAACTCGCCGGGCTCTCAGTGCCGGGACCCAACCACCGGGCGATCGTCTACGTCGAGTCGGGGGGCGATGCCTGCGGGATCTCCACCGGGGCGATCTCGACGCTGTTCATGGCACAGTGCGACATCCACCCGTCGGCGACCTCCACGTGGCCGTACGGGGCCACGTACCTCGCGGCGCACGAGATGACCCACACGTTCGGGGCGGTCCCCACGTGTGCTCCGCACTACGGCAACGGGGGCCACGTCGTCGACGACCCCCGCGATGTCCTGTACGGGGGGGGCTCCGCGCGCGACTGGGCCAACCTCATGCTCGATCCGGGACACGACGACTACTTCGGGACCGGTGGGGCGACCTGTCCCGACATCGCGGACAGCCCGCTCTGGGTGGGGTGAGCCGAGGTCGGCAGGCCGTGCCGTTTGGCGGGTGTCCCGCTCGATCCGATCGGGATCGGACCCGAGGCGATGCTGTCCGATGTCAACCGAGGTGTAGGCCGCACTCCGTCTTGTCCCGTCCGGCCCAACGGCCCGAACGCGGATCGGCGCCGGGCTCCACCGGTGACGTGCAGGGAGCACAGCCGATCGAGCCGTAACCCCGGTCGAGCAGCGGGTTGCGGACGATGTCGTGGTCGGCGAGGTAGCCGTCGACGTCCGCCTGGGTCCAGGTCGCGAGGGGGTTCACCTTGACGAGGCCACGACGGTCTCGCCCGACGATCGGGGCGTCGGCGCGCGTCGCCGCCTCGTCACGGCGCAGGCCCGACATCCACGCGGCCTTGCCCCGCAACGCCCGGTCCAACTGTGCGACCTTCGCCGCCGAGCAGCACTGCTCCGGATCGGACTCCCACAACGGTATGGGCGGCTCGGGCACGGTCATGATGCGCAGGTTCAGGGCGTAGCGGCGCCGGATGACCTGCACGGTCTCGAGTGTCTCGGGGAAGTGGTAGCGGGTGTCGACGAAAACGACCTCGATGTCGGGGTCGACCTTCGTCGCCAGATCGATCAGCAGCGCGTCGCTCATCGACGCGGCCAGCGTCAGGCCGGTCCCGAACGTGTCCACCGCCCAGCGGATGACCGCCGACGCCGGTCGGCCCTCGAAACCCGCACCGATCTCGGCCAGCTCCTCGTCGTCGAAGGTCGCCCCCTCCCCACCGACCGCCGTCGGCGAGGCATCGGCGACGGCGTCGCCCGTCACACCGCGCACTCGGACTGGCCCATCTCCACCGCGAACGGCCCGGTCTCTCCGTAGTCGACGTAGAAGTCGGGGTTCTCCTCGGGGGTGGGGAACTCGTCGAGGTCCCGCAGCGTGTCCGCGATCGCCTTCACTCCTCCCGAGCGGTCGAGCCACGAACGGAAGTCCTCCCCGGCGTTGCGCTCCTCGTTGAAGCGACCGACGACCCGAACCACGGCCTCCGGTGCAGCCTTCGCGGGGAGGCGAAGCGCTTTCTGGCCGAAGTGCACCTTCGTCTGGCCGACGTAACCTCCGAGCAGCATCTGGTAGCCCGGGGCCGATTGCCCGTGCGCTCGACGTTCGGCTCCCGAGAAGCCGATGTCGGCGACGTGGTGTTGACCGCACGAGTTGGTGCAACCGCTGATGTTGGTCCGCACCCCGCCGACCTCGGCGAGTCCCGCCGCTTCGAGTGCGGTCCCGATCGCGTCGGCGAGCCCTCGTGACTGGGTGACCGCGATGTTGCACGTGTCCGCGCCGGGGCAGGCGACGACGTCACGGCTCAACTCCGCGCCGGGCCGGGCCATGCCGATGGCCTCGAGTCGTTCGAACAGTGTGGTGAGCTGGTCCTCCCGGAGGTCGCGCAACGCGAAGTTCTGCCGGTTGGTGATCCTGACCTCGCAGTCGAACTCTCGCACGATGGAGGCGAGCCCCCGGAACTGCTCCGAGGTGATGTCGCCCAGGCGCGCCCACGCGATGGCGGACACGGTGCCGTTGGCGGCCCCGCGGATCACGTTCGCCTGCTCCCAACGGCCGAACGGGTCGCGTCGCGACAGCGTCACGGGTGTGCCCTGGCCCATCGCGGTGGCCTCGACGCCGGGGGCCGCACCCGCGGGGGCGTCACCCCATTCGCTCACCACCTCGGGGATCCCCTCGGGCCAGCTGGAGGAGGCCGTCAGCAGGAGTCTTTGGCGGAGGATGCGCTCACGGACCTCCTCGATCCCGAGGTCCTCGACCACCCACTTCATACGTGCCCGCAGCTTGTTCTTGCGGTTGCCGGTCTGCTCGAACACACGCAGGATCGCCTCGATCGTGCCGAGGAGCAGGTCCTTGGGCGTGAAGTCCTCGAGAGCGAACGCCGGGAACGGGTTGGCGCCGAGCCCTCCGCCGACGAACACCCGGAACCCCGACTCGACGGACCCGTCCTCGCGGCGGCGCGAGGTGGCGACCACGCCGGCGTCGTTGAACATCGCCTGACCGCAGTCGGTGTCGCAGCCGCTGAAGTTGATCTTGAACTTGCGTGGTAGGCGCTGCGCGAACGGGTGGTGAACGAAATGGCGGAACGCGGCCTCCGCCCAGGCGGTGATGTCGAGCACCTCGTGGGGACACGCGCCGGCGAGATGGCAACCCTGCACGTTGCGCACCGTGTCGCCACACGCCTCGCGGGTGGTCATGCCGACCGACGCGAACTCGCGCATGAGTGCCGGCACCCGGGTCAGCTCCACGTAGTGGAACTGGAAGTTCTGACGGGTCGTGATGTGTCCCCATCCCCGTGAGTACTCCTCCGCGACGCGTGCGAACAGGTCGAGCTGTTCGGCGGTGAGCCGGCCGTAGGGCGCCTTGACGCGGACCATCTGATTGGTTCCACCCTGCCGCTGGCCGTACACGCCGTTGCTGAGTCGGAACGCCCGGAACGTGTCCTCGTGGATCTCACCGGCCAGGTGTCGTGCCAGCATCGTCTCGAACTTGGCGATGTCGGCGTCGATCTCCGCCGCAAGGTCGTCGGGTACGACGTGGATGGGTCGTCGCTGGGCTCGGCGTGCCGCCGCAGGGTCGATCTCGATGATGCTCACCGAACCATCGTAACCTAAATCCCGACCAATCTGGTCAACAATAGGAGGTGCGGATAGACGGACCCGGCGAGGTCGAGCGGGTCAGGGCGCGCGTAGCAGCTCGGACACCTCGAACGCGAGGTCGAGCGACTGACGCCCGTTGAGCCGGGGGTCGCAGATCGTCTCGTAGCGCAACCCGAGTTGGTCGTCGCCCAGTCCTTCGGCACCGCCCAGGCATTCGGTGACGTCGTCGCTGGTCAACTCGACGTGCAGGCCGCCGGGCCAGGTGCCTGCCGAGCGGTGGGCGGCGAAGAAGCCGCGGAGCTCGGCCATGATCGCGCCGAAGTCCCGGGTCTTCTGTCCACCGGGGCCGTGAAGGTGTTGCCGTGCATGGGATCGCACGCCCACACCACCCGGTGATCCGTGGCCGCGACGGCCTCCAACAGCGGCGGGAGCGTGTCGGCGATCCGGCCCGCGCCCATGCGCGTGATCAGGGTGAGCCGACCGGGCACCCGGTCGGGGTCGAGCGCGTCGCACAACGCCACCACCTCGTGGGGGGTCGCGGAGGGTCCGAGCTTGCAGCCGATGGGGTTGTGGATGCCGCGGAAGAACTCGACGTGGGCACCTTCGAGGTCCCGGGTCCGCTCGCCGATCCACACCATGTGCGCGGAGCAGTCGTAGTGGTCGCCGGTCAGCGAGTCCTGACGGGTGAGTGCCTCCTCGTACGGCAGGATGAGCGCCTCGTGGCTGGTGTAGAAGTCGACCTCGTGCAGGCGCGCCTCGGCGGCCGCGTCGAGACCGCACGCCGCCATGAAGCGCAGTGCTCCGTCGATTCCGGCGGCCAGCGCCTCGTAACGAGCCCCCTCGCTACTGGAACGGACGAACTCCTGGTTCCACGCGTGAACCTGATTGAGATCCGCGAATCCGCCCTTCGTGAACGCCCGGAGCAGGTTGAGCGTCGATGCCGACTGGTGGTAGGCGTCGATCATCCGACGGGGATCGGGTATCCGGGCCTCGGCGGTGGGAGCCTGGTGGTTGACGATATGGCCCCGGAACGACGGCAGCTCCACGTCGCCCACCGACTCGGTGGGCGAGCTGCGCGGCTTCGCGAACTGGCCGGCGATGCGCCCGACCTTCACCACAGGGACACCGCCCGAGTAGGTGAGGATCACCGCCATCTGCAGGATCAGCTTCAGCCGTTCGCGGATGGACGTCGCGCTGAAGTGCTCGAAGGACTCCGCGCAGTCGCCCGCCTGCAACAGGAACGCCTCCCCGTCGGCCGCCCGTGCGAGCTCGTCGCGGAGCCGCCTGCTCTCACCGGCGAACACCAGTGGTGGCAACCCCGCGACCACGTCGAGCGCGGCCTTGGTCGCCACGTCGTCGGGCCACGTCGGTTGTTGAACCGCCGGGCGTGACCGCCACGACGACGGGGTCCAGTCCTGCGCCATGGTCGCCATTCTTGTGGTGGTCGGGGCCGTCGCCCAATCGGTTTGACGAAGCGAGCCTCGCGGGCCCCCGGAGTCGCCGATCAGGCGTGGATCGTCTCGAACGCCGTCTCGCGAACCGAACCGACGGCGCGTTTCACCAGACGACGAGCCGCCTCGGCCGTGACCCCGAGCTCCTCGCCGACCTCGCGGTAGCTGCGTCGCCGACCGTCGGACAGCCCGAAGCGGCGATCGACCGCGCACCGGGCACGGGAGTCGAGCACCGACAGCACGTCCTCGAGCAGTTGATCGTCGACCTTGGCCAGGTATTCCGCCTCCGGTCCGGGAGTGCTGTCGGCAAGCAGGTCGACGAGCTCGTTGGAGTCGTCGTGACCCACGGTGCGGTCGAGGGAGGTCGGCGTGGCGAGGCGGTGCAGCATCGCGTTGTCCGCGTCCAGCTCGTCGCCGTCACCCGACACCGAACGCAACGCCGCCCGCAGCGCGGCGGAGCGGTCGCCGGGGAGGCGGATCAGACTGGCCTTCTGGTCCAGTGCCCGGCCGATCGCCTGGCGGATCCAGAACGTGGCGTAGGTCGAGAACTTGAAGCCCTTGCGCCAGTCGAACTTGTCCACGGCGTGCTCCAGACCGAGGTTGCCCTCCTGGACCAGGTCCAGAAGTTCCATCCCGGGGGGGAGCGGATAGCGGCGGGCGACGCTCACGACGAGCCGGAGGTTCGCGCGGATGAAGCGGTCCTTGGCGGTGTGGGCGGCACTGATCGCCCGGTTGATGTCAGCCCCTCGTTCGCCGGCCTCCTTGCGGACCCGCGCCGCCGCTCCCGCCTCGATGAGCTTGGACAGCTCGATCTCCTCGGCCGCGGTGAGGAGCGGAACCTTGCCGATCTCGTTCAGGTAGACACCGACGGAATCGCTCATCTCGCACCTTGCGCCGTAGCGCTGACTTTCTGTTCGGGGAAGTTGGACAGCCCGGGTGGGAAACGAGTTCGCACCCAGTAGCCTTGTGCTGAGCCCATACCGATGGGCACATGTACCTATCGGCGGCGCTTCCCACGGGTTGAGCGCGAATCCGCGAAATCTCCGAAGGTCGAACGCAGGATCGCGTCGTCCTACGCTCGTGGACCGTGGGATCTCGCCGCCGGATCGCCCTTTTCGGGGGCACCTTCGACCCGCCCCACGTCGGACACTCCGTGGTTGCCGGCGAGATCGCCCGCTACGGCGCGGTGGACGAGGTGCTGCTGGTGGTGGCGAACGACCCATGGCAGAAGTCCTCCGAACGGAGGGTGACCCCCGCTCCGGTTCGATTGGAGATGGCGCGGGCCGCCGTCGCCCCACTCGTCGGGGTCGGCGTGAGCGACATCGAGATCCGCCGCGGCGGGCCCAGCTACACGTTCGACACCGTCACAGCGGACGAGTTCGCCTCCGACGACGTCGTTCTCGTCGTCGGATCCGACACCGCCCGGCGGCTCGACGGCTGGCACCGCGCGGCCGATCTCGCCCACCTTGTCGAGGTGCTCGTGGTCGACCGCGCCACGGACGGATCGGTCACCGATCAGGCGGACCCGTCGACGGCGATCCCCTGGCGGCTGGCCCGCCTCGCCGTACCGCGTGTCGACGTGTCCTCGACGATGGTGAGGGCCCGCGTGGCCGAGGGGCTCGGAGCGTCGGGGCTCGTGACGAGCGAGGTGGATCGGATCATCGTCGAGCACCGCCTGTACGCGTCGGAGGGAGCGGGTTCGACGCGTAGTCTGGGCCACCGATGACGTCGACGGACCCGACGGCGGACCCGTCGACGGTCGGGCGCCACGAACAACGCGTCGCTCGGGACGTTTCGGATTCTCGGCGCGACGCCGGTGGCGCCGGACGGCGGCGGCGATGGCTGCCCGTCGCGTTGCTCAGCATTCCCGCCCTCGTCGCGACCGTGTTGCTCGGCATCGTGGGGTGGAGTTCGGCGCTCAAGGTTCGCGGTGGGGTGACCTCGTCGGTCGTGACCGATCCGAACGCCCCCGGTTACGTCGCGTCCGTCCAGCCGTCGCCGGTTCACCTGATCGCCGTGACCGACGAGGACCGTGCCCTCAACGCGATGATCGTGATCGCTCCCCGTACCGGGGGCGGCGGCACCATCCTGTGGGTGCCGGGCGAGCTGATCGTCACCGTCGACGGCGAACAGCACTCGCTGGCCCAACAGTTCGCCGACAACGGCCTCGCGACCCAGGTCGAACTGGCCGACGTCGTGGGATTCGGCATGTCCGACTGGGTCACCGTCGGTCCGGCCGACCTCCAACTCCTCGCGGAGCCGGTGGCACCCATCCCGGTTCGCAACCCCGACCGCGTCGTCGTCACCGTCAACGGGAGGAAGCGTCAGGCCTTCGCATCGGGAACGATCCGACTCAGCGCCGCGCAGGTCGCCCCGTTCGTGACCACGATCGGCGACGGAGAGGTGCCGGAGGCTCGCGCCATCCGTGCCCAGGCGGTCCTGGGGGCGCTCGCGAAGCGCCTGGTCGATCCCGACGCCGACACGGCGACCACGACGGGCACGGACTCGGGTGCCACGACGACCACGACCGTCGCCCCGCAGTCGACGCACACCCCTGCACGACCGTCCACCACGACCGCGTCCACATTGCCGAGCGATGCCACGGCCGTCGACCAGGTGCGCGCCTGGCTCCGTGACCTGGGAACGGGAGGCGTCGATTCGACGTCCCTGCCGACGAAACGGATCCGCTTCCACGGCTCCTTCCTGTACCGGC
Organism: Microthrixaceae bacterium; assembly: GCA_041394325.1. Lineage (GTDB taxonomy): Bacteria > Actinomycetota > Acidimicrobiia > Acidimicrobiales > Microtrichaceae > JAWKIJ01. The sequence continues at coordinate 217,715 of JAWKIJ010000001.1, read as the reverse complement.
CCGCCGACACCGATCAGATCGAGACGGCGCTCAGGGGATGGTCGAGTTCCCGGTCAGCGCGACCCCGGGACAACGTCCGCGTATTCGGATCCTCAACGGAAGCGGCGATCTCACCGCGGCGACCGCGTTGGCACCGCGACTCGCGGCGGCGGGTGGCGAGGTCGTGCTGGTCGGCAACGCATCGAGGCTGGATCACGTGAACACCACGGTCCGCTTCACCGGTGATTCGTATCGCGTGATCGCCGACCGGATCGGCAAGGCTCTCGGAGTCGACGCCGTCGAGACGGCGGCACTCGGCGACTCCGCCGACATCGAGGTCGTCCTCGGCTCCGATCACCACCAATCATGAACCCGACTTCAGCAACCGATCTCACCGGGAACACCGCCCGCGACCTGGCCGTCGCCGCTGCGGTCGCCGCGGACGATCATCACGGCACCGATATCACCGTCGTCGACGTGTCGGCCATCCTCGGCCTGTGTGAGTGGTTCGTGATCTGCTCGGCGGGAAACCCGCGGCTGGTCGCGGCGCTGGCCGATCGGATCGAGGAGCGGGTTCGGGACCGGTACGCACGCTCCCCGATCTCGGTGGAGGGGCTCGACTCACGCGAGTGGGTGCTGCTCGACTACGGCGACGTCGTGGTCCACGTGTTCGGCACCGAAACCCGAGACCTGTACCGCCTCGAACGCCTCTACCGCGACGCGCCACGGGTGTCGTGGCAGCCGGGTGACTGAGGCCTCCGTACCGCGGATCCGCGGCTACCGGGACCTCGTCCTGATCGGCAGTGGAGGTCGGTCCACCGTCTATGCGGCTTACGAGTCGATGCTCGGTCGGGCGGTCGCAATCAAGGTGCTCGACGACGACCGATCCGCGGAACGCGAGCGTTCCCGGTTCCGTCGTGAGTGCGAGGCGCTCGGCGCGCTCGACGGTGTCCCCCACGTGGTGGACGTGTTCGCGTCGGCCTTCACCGACGACGGACGAGGTTGCATCGTGATGCGCCTCATGCGTGAGTCCACCGCGCAGCGCCTGCGACGTGATGGGCCGCTCGATCCGCGGGCGCTCGTCGAGGTCGCCCGCGCCGGGGCCGTCGCGCTCGGCCACGCCCACGCCCTCGGTCTGGTCCACCGGGACGTGAAGCCGGCGAACCTGCTCGTCGGCGACGACGGGGTGGTCGCACTCGCCGACTTCGACATCGCCTTCCTCGGAGTACCCGAACCTGCCGGCGAGGCGTTCGGAGCGACGACACGTGACTCGTTGAGCCCGCCCCACGCAGCCCCCGAGCGTTTCGGCTCGTCGTCACGGGGTGTCCCCGCCGAGGACATCTGGTCCCTCGGCTCCACTCTCTGGACCCTGGCGGAGGGTCGTCCTCCGTTCGGCACCGCCGAGGACGAAGGCGGCTTGGTGGGTCTCGTCGAGCGGATCCGGACCGAACCCACACCCGGCTCGACTCGCGACGATCTCCCCGAACCCCTCGTCGAGGTGATCACCCGCTGTCTGGAGAAGGACCCGGGCGACCGCTGGCCCGATGCCGCGGCGATCCTCCATGCCCTCGACGCGATCCCGCCTGAACGCCCTGGCGATGTCCCGCCCGAGCTCACGTCCAAGGGGATGCGACGACCGCGGGCCGAGTCCGCGTTGGCCGCGTCCACCGGCGACGCCGTTGTCGGCGTCGATGCCGTCGACGGTGACACGGCAGCCGACACCGGGCTGCGCCCCGACGCCGCCGACACGCTCGACCCTTCGGCTCGGCCGATCCGGTGGTCCTCACTGGTCGTGGTGTCGGCGGTCGGGTTGGCGGTCGTGATCACCCTGATGTTGGCGCTCCGTTGAGGGCCGACGGTCACCGGCGCGCGGGGGTCTCGCCCACGACGATCGACGCGATGGCCTCCAACGAGGGTGAGTCACGATCGAAGTAGCTGCTGTGGGCCCGTAACGGGTTGGACCACGCTCCCTCCGTGACGAAGACGGTCGCACCGAAGTGATCGTCGGTGGGTGGCGTCGAGAACCATCCGGAGCGCGCCACCGGGTCGGCGCGGTTGGCTCCCGCGAAGACCGCCGTGCCGGCGCGGAGGTCGAGTTCGTCCACCGTGTCCGCTCCGACGCCGGGGCTGCCGACCACGACGACACGATCGACCGAGGGGCTTCGGTGCGCGGCCCGTGCCGCGACGAGGGAGCCGTAGGAGTGTCCGACCAGGGTGACCGCGGCGTCGGTCCGGATCGGCATCGAGGCGAGGAAGCGCCGCATCTCGGTGGCTCCCGTCCGCGCCCGGCGGTCGCTCAGCACCTGGTCGAGGTGTCCGGGATCGGTCAAAGACGTCGGGGCGTCGTAGCCGAGCCACATGACCACCGCCACCTCACCTCGGCGACGGGCCGTAGCGGCCACCTGCAGGCGTCGTGCCGCACCGAGAGGACCGTCCGCGTTCCACAGTGTCGTACCTGCTCCGGGCACGAACACTGCGACGTGCCGTGCACGGGTCAGGTCGCCTTCGACGACCACGAGCCGGCCGTCCCCGACCGTCTCACATGTCAACAGCTGCTCACCGGCGCGATCGGCGGCCATCGCGACGGCGTCACATGTCGCGGACCGGTCCGATGCGACGGCGAAGCTCGCCGTTCGCTGCTGTGCGGCCTGGTGACGGAGATCGTCACCCATGCGCGACAGGGTGGAGAGCACGTCGTCGAAGCATCGGAGGTCCCGCGTCATCCGCTCGCCGAACGCCACACGGTCCGGTCCGTGCCAGTCGGTCCTTTCGAGCCGCTGCCGTAGCTCCACGCGAATGGACGAGATCGAGTCACCGAGGCGATCGAGCCCGGTGGCGATCTCGTCCACTCCGTCGACGTCGGCTCCGAGGCGCATACACCGATGGTGTGTACGCGTCACGCGGTCCCCGGCCATGGGGGACGTCCCCCATGGCCGGGGATTGCAACGTGGCGGACGATTCCTCACATTGGTCGGTCGACGCCGCACACCCGGTGCCCGTCGTGGGAGCAGGTGAGATGTTGCAACTGAACGGGTCCTCCTCGGCCGGCGAGGAGTGGTCGATCGAGCTCGGCGTGGGTCGCACGGCTTCGTTCGGTCGCACCGGGGGTGGTGGCACGATCGAACTGGGAACCGACGAGCGACTCCATCGGGTGTGCGGTGTGATCGAGGTGGGCGCCGACTCGTGGCGCATCACCAACGTCGGCGGCTGGTTGCGGATTCGGGTGGTCAGCCGGACTCGTCATGGGATCGACAGCCTGTCCCCGGGGATGGCGTTGGTGGTCCCTTGGTCTGCGGTGTGGGTGGAGGTGCACGTCGGGATCGACCGGTATCGCTTCTCGGTCACCACCGACCGCCCCGCAACGGATCGCAGCGAGGCCCGCCGGCACGACGAGACGTCGATCTCGACGGTCGCTCCGGCCGTGCTCGATCGATCCTCGGGCTACTTCCGCGCTCGTCGCACTCTGCGAACCGCAGTTGTCGGATCCCGCGCCGCGCGAGGTGCCGACGGATCTGCAGATCGCCCGGCGGCTGAACCTCTCGGGTCGCGAAGTGCGTCGGATCGGAGCGAAGACGGTCGAGCGACGGCTCGACAACTGCCGTGATCGGTTTCGAGTGGCATCGGAGGGCCGCGGAGGTGTGACGAACCTCGACGTGTGGTCGACGGGTCGCGACGTCCGCCGGCGACTCGTCGAGCTCGCCCTCCTGAGCGGATCGGTGGTCGCGGCGGACGTCGTGCTGCTCGATTCGACACACCTCGGGTCGACGGGGCGCGAAGCGTGTTGACCGGGGTTCGCGTCGCGGTGGCCGTGGAGGTGCCCGGCGCGGGAGCGCCGACCGAGGTCGGGGACGTGGTCGTGGCGATACGGGCCGACGCGCTCGTCGGCGATCTGGTCGACGCGATCGCCGACCGACTCGTCGGGGTCGAGGAGCGCCGCGGGTGGGCCCTGGTGGAGCGGATCGACCCGGCGGACGGCGCGCGGTCGTGGTAGCGGCGGAGGAAGCCGTCGGAGCGCTGGGCCTGCGCGACGGGGACTCGATCGTCCTTCGTCTCCGAGCGCGGCCCGGCCGGGACAGTGGACGTTCGGGGTTCCCCGTGCTACCCGAGGAGGCCTGGGCGCTGGTGCCGCGAGCCGCCGACGCCGCCGTGCTCGCCCCGATGCGATTGGGGCCGGGGGCCCACCGGATCGGACGTGCTCGGAGCTGCAACGACGTGGTCGTCGAGGACGCGGCGGCGTCGCGGCGACACGCGAGCCTCGTGGTGTTCGACGGTTCGGGTGAGGAGGGGAACGGGGCGCTGCTGCGCGACGACGACTCCCGCCACGGCACGTTCCTGAACGGTGTTCGCGTCGAGCGGCCGACCCCGGTACGCGCGGGCGACGTCGTCGGCGTCGGGAGTGTTGAGTTGGTCGTCTCGCGTGGGGAGCCGGCAGCGGGCCGGGTTGCCGGGGCCACCTCCTCCGACGTCGCCGCGGAGGGAAGGGCCGCCGCGTCACCCATCTCCCGGCGCTGCCTGAGGATTCTCCGGCCCCCGGACCTGGCGCCCGAACCAGGGACGCACCTCATGGTGATACCCGCCGAACCCGAGCCCGGTCCGGCTCCGCACCTCGAGGTGACGGCATGGCTCGTCCCGCTGCTGATGGCGGCGGCGATCATCGGCGTGGGTGTTGGGTTGCCGGGAGCCATGGGCGGTGTGTACATGGTGGTGACCGCGGCGTTCGTGCTGATGAGTCCGCTGATGGTCCTGGGTGGACATTGGGAGCATCGTCGCCGGAACCGCCGCGAGCACGAGGCCGCCCTCGAGGCGTGGGTCGGGTCCGTTGTCGAGCGCCGGAAGGCGGCGACGTCACACGCCGATGCCGTCCGTTCGCGGCTCGAGGAGTGCTACCCGTGCCCCGACGAGCGGTCGGCGCGGCTTTTCGAGGGAGACCCGAGGGTCGGGGTGCGTCCCGCCGGCGCGCTCCGGCTACGGGTCGGCACCGGTCCGGTCGCCGCAGGCGTGGAAGTCGTCGCGGGATGTCCCGAGCCGAGTGAGCGGACCGCCGAGGCGGTCGCGGCCGCCACGGCACGCGCCGCGGTGCTCGACGGTGCACCGGTCACGGTCGGCGCCGAATCGACGGTGATCGCCGTGGCGGGCGAAACGTCGTGGCGGTCCTCGGTGGCGGCCGCGCTGGTCCTGCAGTTCGTCACGGTGGTCCCGGCACCGGATCGTCGGACCTGGGTCGTGGGGAGTGAGCAACGGCGAGGCGAATGGGAGTGGATCAAGTGGTTGCCCACCGAGCACGACGGACACACCGCGGCGGAGCGTTTCGTCGCCGAGGCGGCGGGCCTCGCGCGATTGGTTCAGGACCTGGAGGCCACGGCCACTCGGGTGTCCCTGGTGGTCGTGGCCGACCCGTCGGTGCTCGACGCGCGTACGCGTCACGCACTCCTGGAGGGCACATGGCGTGAGACCGGGGAGCCGGCTGGGTCGGGGGACGCCGCGCACGGACGAATCGTCGTCTGGTTGTGCGACGCCGCGGATGAGGCACCTCCGCAGACCTGCACGCTCCTCGCCCGCAGCGGGGCGACGGCGACGATGAGCGAGCGGGGTGCCCGCCTCGAACTCGATCGTGTCGACCGTGTCACACACGAGGACGCAACCCGGTGGGCGAGGGCGCTCGCCCCGATGCTCGATGCCTCCGAGGTCGGCAAGGGGCGTGGATCGATCCCTCCCACGGTGTCCCTCTGGGCGATGCTGGTCGACTGGGCCGGGGTCGAGTTGCCTCCGGACCAACCTCTCCTGCCCACCCAGCTCGTCGAGGCGGTCAGGGCGCAGGGGTTCGGGCGGTCCGTCCCCGAAGGGATCGGACCGTTGGTCGCTCCCATCGCCGTCGGCCGCGACGGGGTCGTGGAGCTCGACCTCCGACGCGACGGACCCCATGTCGTGGTGGCCGGTATGACCGGTGCCGGCAAGAGCGAGCTGTTGCAGAGCCTGATCGTGTCCCTCGCAGCGGTGCACCCACCGGGTCGGGTCAGGTTCCTGTTGGTGGACTTCAAGGGAGGTGCCGCGTTCGGGCGGTGCGAGGCATTGCCCCACACCGTGGACCTTCTCACGGATCTCGACGGCGACACCGAGAGGATGTTGCGTTTGCTTCGCGCCGAGCTCGATCGTCGAATGCGGCTGTTGGCCCGGGTAGGGGCGAAGGATCTGGGTGAATGGGAGGCACTCGCGGCGTGCGGCGCGTCGACCGTCGAGGCGGCGCCGAACCTGGTCGTCGTGATCGACGAGTTCGCGGAAGCGGTCCAGCAGGTGGAGGACTTCGATCGGCGAATCGTCGATCTCGCCCGGCGAGGCCGATCCCTCGGGGTGCACCTGGTCCTGGCGACCCAGCGTCCGGCCGGTGTGCTGTCGAGTGAGATCGCCGCCAACGTCAACCAGCGGATCGCGCTGCGGGTCGCGACGGCTGCGGACAGCCACGACGTCATCGGGGTGGCCGACGCGGCCCGGATCCCCCGGCACGAGGTGGGTCGCGCGGTGCTCCGATGTGGCAACGAGGCGGCGGTCCAGGCGCAGATCGCCTACGGGGGCGGGCCCGCCCCCGTAGGCGACGTGGATCCGTACGTGACGGTCGGGCCGTTCGAGCTCGGTAGGGCGGACGGGGATGTGGAGCGCGGCGCGGGCGCGGACACCGAGCTCGACGCGCTCATCGGTGCGATCGTCGAACTCGACATCGGCGTCGACGCCGAGCATCGGGTGCGCGACGGTGACGGTGCGGGCTTCGTGCCGTGGCTTCCTGCCCTGGACCCCGATCTCCACCGAGACGATGCGCCGCCGGCAGCGGAGGCGTCGCAGTCGCCGGGCAATGCCGAACCCGTATGGCTGGGACGACTCGACGACCTCGATGCGCAACGCCAACCCGACTGGTGGTGGGATCCGTCGACGTCGGGATCCGTCGCCGTGCGTGGCGGTCACCGGGCCAACGTCGAGGTGATCCGCCGTCTGGTCGGCCTGGCCGCCGTCGGCCGGTCCCCCGAGGCGGTGCGTGTCGACGTGCTCGACGACCACCACGGCTCGCTCGGGGTCCTGGCCAACCTCGCCCAGGTGGGGACCGTCGTCGGTGCCGACGACGAGGAACGCTTCGCGCGCGTGATCGATGCGCTCGGCGAGCGGTGCTCCTCCGGACCGGGCGGGGAGGTCCATCTCCTCGTGGTGGCCGACCTGGGAGCGTCGACCGAATACGCCGATCGCCTCGACGGCGGGCTTCGTTCGTCGGTCCTGCGGAGGCTGCTCCGCGAGGGAGGGCACGGTTCGTCGTTGGTGATCGCCGGCGTGGATCCCGCTTCACCGGCGGCGGTTTCCGCGGCATCCGGCGCGGCGCTGACGCTCGACTCCTCCTCGATCCCCGGAAGGGTCGTCGTCGACGGGACGGTCGCTCAGCTCGCCGCCGTGGCCGACGGTGACGATGCCGCGGCCTGGGGAGCGTTCGGCCACCGGGACGTGCTCCGTTTCGGGCGCCGCGCCCCCGCTACAGGGGTGTTGCCCAGGCTCGTACGAGCCGACGACCTGTGCTCGGGGCGGACGGTCGACCCCTGGGAGGCGGTACTCGGCCTGTCGGACCGAACCCTCGCTCCGGCCCGGGTCGACCTCGCCGACGGAAACCTCCTGGTGCTGGGCCCGATGCGGAGCGGCCGCACCAACGCCCTCGCCACGATCGCGAGGACCCTCGCCTCGGGTGAGGCGACCGGGCAGGCACCGCGACGGACGTGGTGGTCGCCGGTCGCCGGCCTCGACCGTGCGCTGAGCGCCGTCGGCCTGACGGCGGAGGTGATCGGAAACCCGGTCGAAATGCTCGAGTGTGGTCGCGAGGTGCTCGCCGACGCCGAACGCGGCATCGCGACCGTCGTCTTCGTGGACGACGCGACGGAACTCGACGCCGCCGTCGACGAGTTCCTCGAGGAACTGGCGGATCGGACCCGGACACTGCCGTTACGGCTCGTCGTGGCGGCGGAGTCCCAGCCCGCGCGCTCGACCTACGGAGGGGTGGTGCACCGGCTCCGACGTGAGCGGCGTGGGATCCTGTTGCAGCCCGACATCGACCTCGACGGCGACCTGCTCGGGGTACGCCTGTCGAGGCGTCCCCGACGGGAGATGCCGGTGGGTCGGGGCGAGTTCGTGTGCCGGGGACGGGTCGAGCTGATTCAACTCGCCCTCGCGTGCTGATCCGCAAGGGTGGGGGGAGATCCCCCATATCGCCGTCGGGACGGGGTTCGTACGGTCGTCGTGCCGGTCGGATGGCCGGTACTGGACAAGGAGGAATCCCATGGCGCAACTCGGTGCAGACGTCGAGCAACTCGACCGGCTGGCGGCGAAGTTCAAGGAGAAGGCAGCCGAGATCGGCCAGATGCAGTCGCAGGTGTCCGCCCAGATCGGCTCCACATGGTGGCAGGGAGCCGACGCCGACCGGTTCCGCTCGCAGTGGGACGGTGAGGTGCGCGGCCAGCTGGCGAAGCTCTCCCAACTCCTCGAGCGCACCGCCACGGTCGTGACCAAGCAGGCCGCCGACCAGCGGGCCGTCAGCCAGCGCTGACGTGTACGTCACCTCACGGAGGGGCCGTTCAACGCGGTGTCTCGCACGCGATCCCGTCGCCGTCGCCGTCCATGTCGGCGCGGTAGCCGGGTTGGCCCCGCCGGATCGGCGCGGCATCGGCTCGACGGGCCGCTGCACAGTTCTCGTAGTACACCTCCGAACCGGAAGGGGCGGGGCCTGCCGTTCGGGTGGTGGGCGGCGAGGTGCCGCAGCGGTCGGGTGTCGCGGCGTCGATCCGCCGGTACTCAGCCTGGCGGGGGTGCTCGCCGTATCCGTCCAACCCGTCGTAGCGGGCATGGGCCAGCCCCTCGGAGAGCAGGGTCGTGCCGACGTCGCGTCCGTCGACGAGGACGTACCGGAGGAGGCGGCCGTACCGGTCGCGGTCGTCACGACCGGATACGGCCTCGATCGCCGTGCCGCCGCCCGCCACCAATTCCTCTACACGGTGCTTCGACTCCGCATACCCGCACTGACCGCGCTCGGGGGTGTCGATCCCGATCAACCGGACGCGTCCGCCTGCGGCGATATCGACGGTGTCGCCGTCCACCACGTGGACCACCACGGTCGACCGGGCCGCGGTGTAGCCGTCGTCGGCGGGTACGGACAGGCTCGGGGGCGAGGTCGTGGGCGCGGTGACCACTTCCACTCCGGTCGTGGTCGTGGCGGGTACGGACAGGCTCGGGGGCGAGGTCGTGGGTGCGGCGACCACTTCCGTTCCGGTCGTACTCGTGGCCGGTGCGGGACCGTGGTCGACCAGGATGTGTCCGTCGGTGCACGAGGCGATCACCGACAACATCGCGACCGCCGACACGCGGCCGAGCAGCCGTGCCGGCTCGGGACCGTGACGACGGGCGGTCGAGGAGCATCCGCGCATACCTTGGTTCCCCCGTGTCGCCGGGGCCTCGCTGTGGAGCTGATCGGGATCGAACCGACTACCTCTTCCATGCCATGGAAGCGCTCTCCCAATTGAGCTACAGCCCCGAGGTCGGCGGCAACGCTAGCAGCGCCACCGACTCGTCCACGGCTCGCGGCCGGTTCGGAGCGCGTGGGGCGGCCGGGAGGCTCCTAGATTCAACGGGATGTCCCAGCCCGCTACGGAAGCCACCTCGGGACGCGACGAGGTCCCGCCCTACCGACCCACCGAGATCGAACCGCGCTGGCAGCAGTACTGGCGTGACCACGGCACCTACGAGGTCGACAACGACGACCCGCGTCCCCACTACTACGTGCTGTGCATGTACCCGTACCCCTCGGGTGCCGCGCATATGGGCCATGTCCGCAACTACACCTTCGGGGACCTCGTCACCCGCTACCGGACGATGCGCGGCTACGCGGTCCTGTCGCCGATGGGGTTCGACTCCTTCGGTCTTCCCGCGGAGAACGCGGCCATCCGCACAGGTGAGCATCCGCGGACCTTCACCGACGCCGGTGTGGAGCGCCTTCGCAGCTCGCTGCTGCGTATCGGCGGGTGCTACGACTGGCGGCGCGAAGTTCGCAGCCACGACCCCGAATACATCCGTTGGACCCAGTGGATCTTCCTTCGCTTCTTCGAGGTGGGACTGGTGTACCGCGCCGAGGCGCCGGTCAACTGGGATCCCGTCGACCAGACGGTCCTCGCCAACGAGCAGGTGCTCGCGGACGGGACGGCCGAGCGCTCCGGGGCGATGGTCGAACGGCGTGAGCTCGAGCAGTGGTTCTTCCGTATCACCGACTACGCGCAACAGCTGCTCGACGACCTCGACACCCTCGACTGGCCCCAACGCGTCATCACCCAGCAGCGCAACTGGATCGGCCGTTCCGAGGGTGCCGAGTTCGAAATGGCGATCTGCGACGCCGACGCGAACCCCACCGGCGAGTCGATCCGTGTGTTCACCACGCGCCCCGACACCGGCTTCGGGATGACCTTCTGCGTCCTGGCGCCCGAGCATCCGCTTGCCGAACGGATCGCGACCCCCGATCGAACCGAGGCCGTCGCCGAGTTTCGGCGCCGCGCGTTGAACACCTCCGACATCGACCGCCTCTCCACCGACCGCTCGTTGGCCGAGCGCGGGTGCTCGACCGGCGCGTTCGCCCGCAACCCGTTCACCGGCAGGGCCGTACCGGTGTTCCTGGCGGACTACGTGCTGGGAACCTACGGAACGGGTGCGGTGATGGCGGTACCGGGGGAGGACCAGCGCGACTGGGACTTCGCCTCCGAGTTCGGACTGGAGATCATCGAGACCGTGCGCCGACCCGACGGGTGGGAGGGCGAGGCCTACCCCGGCGACGGTGTGCACGTGAACTCCGCGACCACCCCCGGTTTCGAGGGCGCTCCTCGACTTGAACGGACTGTCCGTCTCGGAGGCGAAGGTGGCGGCGATCGACTGGCTCGTCGCGGCCGGTGCCGGCGAGCGGCGGGTGAACTACCGGCTCCGCGACTGGCTCCTGAGCCGCCAGCGGTTCTGGGGTTGCCCCATTCCGGTCGTGTACTGCGACGACTGCGGCATCGTCGCGCTTCCCGATTCGGCGCTGCCGGTGCTCGCCCCCGACGACGTCGAGTTCCGCCCCACCGGCCAGTCGCCTCTGCTCATGCACGAGGGCTTCCTGCACACCACCTGTCCCCGCTGCGGCGGTACGGCTCGGCGCGAGACCGACACGATGGACACCTTCGTCGATTCGTCGTGGTACTTCCTCCGTTTCGCCGACCATCTGAGCGACACGGCGCCGTTCCGGGCCGACGAGGTCGACAAATGGCTGCCGGTCGACCAGTACATCGGCGGGGCAGAACACGCCGTGTTGCACCTGCTGTACGCGCGGTTCTTCACCAAGGCCCTGTCGGATCTCGGCGTGGCCCCTGCGGGTCTGCGTGAGCCGTTCAAGCGCCTGTTCACCCAGGGCATGATCCGTCTCGGTGGTTCCAAGATGTCCAAGTCGAAGGGGAACCTGGTCGCACCCGAGGAGTACTTCGACGCACAGGGCGCCGATGCCCTGCGGCTCGCCCAACTCGGGTTGAAGCCGCCTCAGGACGACGTGGATTGGGAGGACGTGTCGGTCGACGGCGCGCTGAGGTTCCTCCACCGGCTCTGGCGTATAGGTGTGCCGGGGTCCGACATGTGGGGCGCGTCGCGCACGGGCACGCCCACCGCGGACGACATGGCCATCGTCCGTTCACGTCATCGACTGATCGCGGACGTGACCGCGGACTTCGAACGATGGAGCTACAACACTGCCGTTGCGAAGGTGATGGCGTTCGTCAACGAGCTGTACCGCTGGGTACAGGCCCCGACCGGTCCGCACCACCCGACGTTGCAGGAGTCGGTCGACACGCTGTTGCTGTTGTTGGCGCCGGCCACACCGCACTTCGCGGCCGAGTTGTGGTCGCTTCGGGTGCGCGCCGGTGTCGGCCCCTCGGGGGCCGAACACGTCCACGAGGTGTCCTGGCCCGAGGCCGACCCGGCGATGCTGGTCGCCGACTCGGTGACGATGGTCGTGCAGGTGAACGGCAAGGTACGCGACCGCGTCGAGGTCGCACCCGACGTCGCGGAGGACGAGGCCGTCGCCGTTGCGCTCGCATCGGACAAGGTCGTCGCCGCGCTGGTCGGCGCCGAACCCCGCAAGGTCGTGGCGCGACCGCCGCGGCTCGTCAACATCGTGGTGTGACGCCTGTCGACCGTGGGTCGACGGGCACCCTCGGATGCGAACAGCGTTCTCGTGAGCGGTGAGTACGGTGGACGTGACGCATGGCTCGACGGCTGCGGGAGCACACATGACGACATCGGCGGACACGCTGGTCGACCGCATCACGAGGGTGGCCGCGACCTCGGAGGCCCCGGTCACCTTCATCGACCGGGATGCCTACGACAGCGTCGACTGGGCAATCCTGCACGAGGACGCCGCCGCCCTCGCCGCAGCGCTACAGCATCGGGGGGTCGGCGAGGGCTCCCATGTCGCGTTGATGGGACCGACCACACGCGACCTCGTCACCGCAATCCAGGCCGTCTGGCTGTGCGGCGGCGTCCTCGTCATGTTGCCGCTGCCGATGCGGATGGCGTCACTCGACGCCTTCGTGGCTCAGACCAGGGCGCGGATCCGCTTCTCGGAGTCCGCTCTCGTGCTGGTCGACGAGCAGCTGATCGACTTCGTCACCCCCGTGGAAGGGGACGCTCCGATGGTCGCGCTGCAGGAGTTGACCTCCACCTCCCGCGGCGGGGAGGCCGCCCACACCGCCGCGGACTGGAAGCGACCGACGCTGCATCCCGACGACCTGGCCGTGTTGCAGTTCACGAGCGGATCGACCTCCGATCCGAAGGGTGTCATGCTGACGCACCGCCAACTGCTGGCCAACATCGACGGTTGCTGGCGCGCCGCCGAGATGACCACCGACGACGTGGTCGTGTCGTGGCTTCCGCTCTACCACGACATGGGGCTCATCGGGTTGCTCACCATCCCGATGACCACCGGCGCCGGTCTGGCCCAGGGGGCACCGCAGGACTTCCTGGCGCGGCCGGCGCGGTGGATGCGGTGGGTGTCGGATCTGGGCGGCACGATCACGGCCGGACCCAACTTCAGCTTCGCGCTGGCGACCCGCTCCCTCCGGCGTGCCGAAGGCCTCGACCTTTCGCGGCTACGGATCTGCCTCAACGGGGCCGAACCCATCGACACCGACGGATTTGCCGCGTTCCTCGAGGCGGGTGCGGCGTTCGGGATGCCGGCGGAGGCGGCGTTCCCCGCGTTCGGAATGGCCGAGCTCTGCATTGCCGGAACCTTCCCCACCCCGGGCTCGGGGCTTCGCATCGATGTGGTCGACGCCGATCGACTCGCGTCGGAGGGTCTCGCCGTGCCCGTCGAGCGCGACCGCTCCGCGAGTGCCTCCGGGGTGCGCGATGGCGACGACGAGCGGGCCACTCGGCGGCTCGCGTTCCTGGGACGGGCGATCCCCGGCCTCGAACTACGCGTGGTGGACCCGGACGGCCGACCTCTGGAGGATCGCCGGGTGGGGGAGTTGTGGATCCGCGGCTCGTCGGTGTGCGCGGGCTACTTCGAACGTCCCGACGTCACCGACGAGTTGATCCCCGACGGGTGGCTGCGGACGGGTGACCTCGCCTACATGGTCGACGGCGAGTTGGTGCTGTGCGGTCGGATCAAGGACGTGATCATCATCGGTGGACGCAACATCCACCCTCACGACATCGAGTCGATCGTCGGTCGGGTCGAGGGCGTTCGCACCGGCAACGTGATCGCGTTCGGTGACGACGGCGGACACGTGCAACACCTCGTGGTCGTCGCGGAGACGCGCGAGAGCGACGTCGCCACACTCGCGGCCGCCATCCGTCGGGTGGTCACCGACGAGATCGGGGTGCCTCCACGAGAGGTGGTGTTGGTCGAGCCGGGCACCGTGCCCAAGACCTCGTCGGGCAAGCTGCAGCGGGCTGCCTGTCGAGACCGGCACCGCCGTGGCCTGCTCACACCGATCGGCACCTGACGCGATTCCGGGTCGAACCGGCTCGACGCGGCTCGGCCCGGCATGACGGCGGCTATTCGTCCTGATCTCGGAGGAACTGCTGAAACTCCTCGGCCAACTCGTCGGCGGTCGGGAGTCGTCCCATGTCCTCGGTCCGTTCGGTCGCGTCCGCCAACTCCTCGAGTTGTCGCAGCATCTGCTGGTGTTGGGAGTTGCCGGCGACGAGCTCGTCGAGTCGGGTGCGGGTTTCGATCGCCTCGCCGGTGAGCGCCTCGGTGTCGAAGGACAGTCCCGCGACGAGCTGGAGCCCCTCGATGAGCGCCACCGCACCGGCGGGGAACGACATTCCGGTGATGTAGTGCGGCACCTGCGCCCACAGGCCGAACGCGTCGATCCCGGACCCGTGCGCCTCCACTTCGATCACCGACTGGACCCCCGCGGGAACCTCGATGCTGCCGCGGACGAAGCCCGGATTGGATTCGAGCAGCTCCCGTGACGGGCTGGTGAGCGCGAGGTGCGACGGTCGTGTGTGCGGAACCGGTGCCGGGTAGGCACCGAGGCCGATCACCGCCCGGACGTCGAGGGTCGTGATCAGGTTCATCACCGCGCCCGTGAACCTTCCCCACGCGTGGTCCGGCTCGGCCCCCACCAGCAGCAGCAGATGCCGGCCGTTGCGGTCGACCGTCGCCAGCAGCTCGATGCTCGGCCAGGTGAGCTGTTCGATCCATCCCTCGTCGAGTGTCAGCAACGGCCGCCGTGCCCGGTGGTCGAGGAGCTGATCGCCGTCGAAGCTCGCCACGTGGCTCGTATCGGAGGTGGCCAGGATGGTCGCCATGGCCTGTGCCGCACAGTTGCCGGCGTCGATCCAGCCTTCGAGCGCGACCACGAGTACCGGCTCGGACAGCGGCGGGTGGTCGTGCACGGTCACCAGATCGGTCATCGAATCCGCTCCGCCGCTTCGGCCGCCATCGCGCCGAGCGTGTCGAACATCTCGGCGAAGCCACGGACCTGCTGCTCGTCGGTCGTCCCCATGGCACCTGCCGCGTAGCGGGCGTAGACGCCGGCGATGATGCATGTCAGCTTCCAATAGCCGAGGGCGATGTAGTAGTCGATTCCGGAGATGTCTCGTCCCGAGGCCTCGGCGTAGCGCTCCAGGAGCCGCTCACGCGACATGAAGCCCGCCAGCGCGGTGGGT
Source organism: Microthrixaceae bacterium (assembly GCA_041394325.1). GTDB lineage: Bacteria > Actinomycetota > Acidimicrobiia > Acidimicrobiales > Microtrichaceae > JAWKIJ01. The sequence goes on along the minus strand of JAWKIJ010000001.1, from coordinate 202,532 downwards.
GATGCCTGGGGCAGGACCGCCTGCGTGCCGGGGTCGGTCCAGTACACCAACAGGAGGCCGACGTCGGCCAGCGGGTCGCCCAACGTGCACAGCTCCCAATCGAGGACGGCCGCGACCGATCCGTCGTCGTGCAGCAGGCAGTTGTCGAGCCGGTAGTCGCCGTGCACGATCGACACTCCGACCTGGTCGGGAAGATGGCGCACCAGCACGTCGTGCACCGCATCCACGTGGTGGAGGTCGATATCGGCCCCGTCGGCCCGTGTGGCTTCCGCTTGGCCGTACCACCGCCGCAACGTCCGCTCGACGTAGCCGTCGCGTCGCCCGAGATCGCCCACCCCGACCCGGTCGGGGTCGACCCGGTGCAACGCCGCCAGGACGTCCACCAGAGACCGCGACGCGTTCGTGCGGGCCGTGTCGGCCAATGATTCCGCGGTCGCCCGGTCGCGGACGACGGTTCCTTGGACGTAGTCCATGACGTAGAAGGGAGCGCCGTTGACCGAGTCGTCCTCGCACAGGCCTACGACCGCCGGCACGGGGACCTGCGTTCCGGCGAGAGCCGAGATGATCCGGTGCTCGCGTGCCATGTCGTGTGCGGTGGCGAGCACGTGGCCCAAGGGCGGACGGCGCAGCACCCAGCGACCGCCCTCTTCGTCGCCGACGACGAAGGTGAGGTTGGAGTGGCCGCCGGTCACCGGGTCGAAGCGCAGCGGTTCGACGAGCGCGACGCGCGCTCACGCAACCACGTGGTGACCGCGGCGGAATCGATGCCGGGCGGGTCTGTCGTTGCGTCTGTCGTCACACCGGTCCTCTCACCGCGAGCCGACGCTAGTGGTCGGTGGTGACGCGAACGGTGCGTCACGGTCCGAACCCGTCGGGGCCGTAGGCTGGCGCGCCGATGGTGGACGTGACCGATGCGACGTTCGAGACCCTGGTCGTCCAGCGGTCGATGCAGGTTCCCGTGGTCATCGACCTCTGGGCCGAGTGGTGTGGGCCGTGCCGGACGCTCGGCCCGATCCTCGAACGTGTCGTCGCCGAGGCCGACGGTCACGTCGACCTGGCCAAGGTGGACGTCGACGCCAATCCCGTGGTCGCGCAGGCGTTCCGAGTGCAGGGCATACCGGCGGTCTTCGCAATGCGCGAGCAACGTGTCGTCGACCAGTTCGTCGGGGCGCAGGGCGAACCGTTCGTTCGCGAGTTCGTCGCCAGGCTCCTTCCCACGGTCGAGGAAACCGAACTCGAACGGCTGGTCCGTTCGGGTGACGAGGCGTCGCTGCGCGCCGCTCTCGACATCGAGGCGGACCATCCGCCTGCCGTGACCGCTCTCGCCGAACTGCTGGTCGGTCGCGGCGAGCCCGCCGAGGCACTCGCCCTCCTCGCCCGGATCGCCGAGACCCCCGACGTGCGCCGCATCCAGGCGTTGGCCCGCACAGCGGGGGCCGGTGGCGCCCCGACCGATCCCGCGGCCGAACTCGAGTCGTTGCTCGACCGTGTCAAGGGCGACGACGACGCCCGGCAGCGCTACGTCGACCTGCTCGAGGTCATGGGTCCCGACGATCCCCGTACCGCCGAGTACCGCCGCCGACTCACCAGCCGGCTGTTCTGACCGCGTGGCCCTGCCCACGTCGCTTCCCCCTGACGCTCTCGGAGCGTGGAGCCCGCGCCGCGGTGGTTGCCGTCGAGCTTGCCGCCGCGCTCGCCGCCGTGCTGGCGATCGGCTTCCTCGGATCGAACCTGATCCTCATGATCGTCCTGGGCGCGATGTGCCTCGCGGTCGCGGCCTTCGCACTGGTGCTCAGCCGACCCGCGATCGTGGTCGAGATCGCAATCATCACGATGTGGTTCGACTCGCTCGGCGTCGGTCCGGTCCGTACCGGTCGGGTGGTCGCGGCCCTCGCGACCTTCGTCGTCATCGCACGCGTTGGCACCGGGTGGAAGCCGCCGGCCCTGTTGCCGCGGGCATGGGTGATGCCGGCGTTGCTGTTCGTGTGGGCACTCCTCAGTGCGTTCTGGGCTGCGGAGATCGTCGAATGGGGTCGTGGGATCCTCGAGCTCGCGCTCGGCTTCATCTACGGCCTGATCATCATGCTGCTGGTCGAGGACGAAGAGCACTTCAGCCGGTCGATGAAGGCGTGGTTGTGGACCGGAGTGCCGATCGCTGTCTTGTCGTACTTCCTGTTCCGCAAGATCCGAGACGTCAACGAGGATCTGGGCGGGGAGAGCCGGATCACCGGTCTCACGGGCAACGCCAACTTCTATGCCGCATTGTTGGCGGTGGCGATCGCGGTGACGGTCGTGTTCATCCGGCGGGCGCGCACGATCTGGGGCAAGCTCCTCTACACCGGCGTGCTCGTGTGGTTCCTCGTGGCCCTGGTGACCACGGGATCCCGATCGGGGCTGATTGCCGCCGGCGTCCTGATCCTGTACCTGTTCGTCACCTATCCCGGACTCACCCCGAACCAACGGGCGATCAGCAGCCTCGCCGGCGCATCGACGGTCGCCCTGGGCGTGGTGTTGGCCGCCGTGATGAACCCGGACCGGTACTCGCTCACCGCGTTCTTCGGCGACGCGGGGGCCGGTCGAATCGATCTCTGGAACGCCGCGGTGAAGTCGATCGGGGTACACCCCATCCAGGGGTTCTCCATCGGCGGCTTCCGGGCGCAGATGCTCGACATCCTCACGAGGGTCACGGGCGCGACCCTCGACATCACCAACCAGCTCCCGAACCGCAGCGCGGCGATCGAGATACACAACACCTACCTCACGGTCCTGTTGGACCTCGGCATCGTCGGGCTCACGCTGCACCTGCTCACCCAGCTCGTCATCTTCTGGAACCTGTGGGACATCCGCAGGACCCGTTGGGGCGAGTGGGCATGGGCGATGGCCGGCTGCAACCTCTCCCTGATGGCCGCGGCCGTGTTCTCGTCGGTGTACAACCTGAAGTTCCACTGGATGATCGTGGGGGTCGCCGGGGCTCTGTTCGCCAGGGCGCCGTTGACCGGACGCGCCGACCGCCTCCGCCGGCGACGAGGTCTGCGAGCCGTCGGGTGGTTCGGCGAGCGTGACGGGCCGCTGCCCGAGCGGACCGCTGCGGCACCGATGGATCTGCGCATGCGATACCCGGTGCGCTGGACGGCGGCGGCGGCCGCGTTGGTCGTGGGTGTGTCGTGCTTCGTCGGGGCGAAGGCCTTCGGGGTCACCGAATACCACTCCTACGCACGGGTCCTGGTGTTGGACCTCGACAAGACCAATCCCCGGCTGGGCATCTCGGCGGGAAACAGCCGGATCCAGACCGTCTTGAACATGGCCCGTTCCGACCTGTACCTCACCGAGGTTCGGGCCCGTGCCGGGCTGCGGATCCCCGTAGACCGGTTGCGCACCATGATCGACGCGACACGACCCAACTTCGGTCCGGTCGTCCGCATCACCGCGAGCTCCACCAAGCCCGACGAGACACGCCGAATGGGTTCGGTGCTGTTGGATTCGCTCGACGCGCTCGTCGAGCAGACCAGGACGACCTCGGCGGTGTCCTCGGCCGACATTCGCTCGATCACCCCCGACATCGATCCGGAGTACCGCGGTCCGCTGTACCTGCACACCTTCGACGATCCGGTCACCACCGTGACCGCACCCCGAGCGATCATCGACGCCCTCCTGGGCGCGGGACTCGCTGCATTGACGGTGATGTTGTACGGCCTCTGGGCGCATCGGCGTGCGCGGCTCAGCACCACCGAGGAGATGTCGGACCAGCTGCCGATCCCCACCGTCGCGACGGTGTCGAGACCGGTCCTCGGGGGAACGCCACGCAACGTGGCCGGGGTGTACGCGACGGCCGCAGAGCAGGTCGAGCAGGCGTGCGCGGGTATTCCCCGGGTGATCGCCACCACAGCGAACTCCATAGCGACCCTCCAGTCGCGAACGGTTACGGGCCTCGCGTGCGCGATGTGCCACATCGGACGCGAACAAGTCGTCCTGGTCGATCTCGACGTCCGCCTTCGGTCACTGTCCCGTCAGATGGGAATGGCTCGACGTCGTGGTCTGGTCGACGTCGCGACCGGCGGGGCGTCGATCGACGAGGTCCTCCGCCCGTTGCCGCGGTGGCGGCTGCCCCGTCCGTTCCGCCGGTTGTTGCGCGGTTCCGATGCCGAGCTCTCCGTGCTCCCGGCCGGTTCGCGCCGACTTCTGGCCGACCGTTCCGTCGTGCTGGACGAGAGCGAGTTGGTCGCGGTGATCGGCGATCTGGCAACCCACTCCCTGGTGGTGTTGAACCTCCCACCGGTACCGGGTGTCCTGCCCGTTCGGGAGATCCTCCTGCAATGCGACGCCGTGCTCGTCGCGGTGCTCGACGGCTGGACCGACATCGAGGCGTCCGTCACCACCGTCGACGCGCTCGAGGCCGCTGCGGCGGACCGGGTGGGAGCGCTGCTCATCGAGCAATGACGGGCGCTCGGCCGGCCGACGGTCCGCCGAGTACGCTTCGAGGGCCGACGGGAGCCGCGATCGCGAAGCCCGTCGAGACGCTTCCCCTCCACGAACCCCACCACGACGGGAGTCGACGTGGACGGGCAGGATGCGTTGGGCGAGCGAATGGGCCGCACGGTCCGGGCCGAGTCCGCCGAAAGTGGCGTCCTCACCGCGTGGTGGATGCTGGTCCGACGCGGTGTGATCACCACGCCGCCGTGGCAGTTCGTCGCGGTCGCGATGGTCGTCGTCGGATCGGTCGTCGTGGCGGCGACGTGGTGGATCGACCCGGAGCCGCCAACCGTGACCCTTCCCCGAACCGCACGCGACCAGCCGCTTCGGACCGTGCCGGCGGAGTCCGCGGCATCGGAGCGGCCGAGTATCGCCCCTTCGGCGACGACCGATCCGCCCGGGGGTGCCGGCGGCGAGGCGGGGGGCCTCGTGGTCCACGTCGCGGGGGCGGTGCTCCGCGGAGGGCTCGTGCACCTGTCCCCCGGGGCGCGGGTCGACGACGCCATCCGGGCGGCAGGCGGACTGCGACCCGATGCCGACACGGGTCGCATCAACCTCGCCGCGCCGGTGCCCGACGGCGCCCGGGTCGACGTACCGGTCCTCGGCCAACCCGATCCGGTTGCGGTCCCGATGGTGTCGGTGGCTCCCGGAGGAGGGGGTGCATCACCGAGTGGTTCCCCGGGGGCGAACGGGACGCCGACCGCGGCGAACCCGATCGACATCAACACCGCGACCGCCGAGCAACTCGACGCCCTCCCGGGGTGGGGCCGTCCATCGCTGCGGCGATCGTGGCGTATCGGTCCCGACACGGACGCTTCTCCTCGGCCGACGAGCTTCAGGAGGTACGCGGGATCGGCCCGGCGAAATGGGAGTCGTTGCAGCCGTTGGTGCACGCGGGTCGATGAGCGAGGCACAGGTCGTCGCGCTGAGCGTCGTGTCCTGGGTCGCCGCGATGATGGCCGTGCCGTGTCCATGGTGGGTGCTGGCACCGCTCGGCGCGGTCGCGCTAGCCGTCCGACGCCCCCGGGTCGTCGCACTGGCGGTGATCGTGGCGGTCGGCTCGCTCGCGGCATCCGCCGAACGCGGCCTGCTCACCTCGCCACGGGCGGTTCGCGGCGAGACAGCGACCGTTCTCCGAGACCCCGAGAAGTCGTGGTCCCGGGTTCGAACCGTCCTCGAGGTGGGTGGACGGCACTGGGATGCGACCGCTGATGGCGAAGCCGCCGAGACGATCGAGGGATTGGCGGTGGGATCCACGGTGCAGGTCTCGGGTTGGGCCGGACGATCGGACGTGGCGTGGCCGGTCCGAGCGTCGCGGCACCTCGCAGGAGAACTCGTGGTCCGGGTTGCACGTTCGCCGGGTCGGCCCGCGCCGTGGTGGGGCGGCGCCCAGTGGGTAAGGGGTCGGATCCAGAAGGGGGCATCGTCGATCCCCCATGCACAGCGGGCGTTGTTCGACGGCGTGGTCCTCGGTGACGACCGTCTCCAGGATGCCGCTGCTCGAGCGCGGTTCCGAGCGTCGGGGCTCGCTCATCTGTTGGTGGTGTCGGGCCAGAACCTCGGCTTCGTCCTCCTGTTGTTGTCGCCGTTGACGTCTCGGAGCCCGCTCGCCGTGCGGGCGGCGCTCACCGCCGCCATGGTGTGTGGGTTCGTGTTCGTGGTGCGCTTCGAGCCGTCGGTCCTTCGTGCCGCGGCCATGGTGGGGGTGCAGGTCGTCGCCACGTGGAGCGGCCGGTTCGTCGGTCGGCATCGGCTGTTCGGCGTCGCGCTCGTGGTGTTGCTGATGCTCGACCCCCTGCTGGTGTGGTCCACCGGCTTTCGGCTCTCGGTGGCGGCCACCGCCGGTCTGCTCTGGTGGTACGAGCCGCTCATGGCGATCGTCGCTTCGGGGCGAGCCGGCGACGTCCGGCGGGTATTCGCGGATGCGGACCCACACGCCGGGTGGCGGGGATGGGCCTTGCGGGGCATCTGCGGGTCGATCTCGGCGGAGGCGGCCGTCGGGCCCCTCGTCGTGGGCTTCGCCGGCTCGGTCCCCCTGCTCGGTCCACTCACGAACCTGTTGGCGGCGGGCGCCGCGGCCGGGGTGATGATGTGGGGTGTCACCGCGGGCCTGTTGGCGGGAGTGCTCGGCGGACGTCCGGCCGCTGTGCTCCACATCCCCACACGGGCGTTCCTGTGGTGGCTCGATCTCATGGCACGGTTCGGCGCCGCTCCGGGCCTGCCGCGGATCGGTCCGGTCGGCACTGCGGTGGTGGCATCGGCGGTGGCGGGCGTCGCGTTGCGACACGGTTCGCGTTCGGGGTCGGCCGGTGTCATCGACCGTCGGCCGCTCGGGGTCGGTCGCCGGCCGTGTTCGGCCGGCAAGGGTCCGCGTCGCGAGTGGGCCGGCGGGTTGAGGAGGGTGGTGGTCGTGGTGGCGGTCGCCGCGGTGCTCGCCGACGTGGGCGGTCGCTTCGATCGACCCGTCGGCGTCGAGCACCGCTCCGTCGGCGGCGCGACGTTGTGGCGGGACACGAGCTCCTCCGTGCTCTGGTGGCCCGGCGGAGCACGAGTCGACGCGGTGATCACCGGCCTCGCCCGCGCACGGGTGGACACGGTCGGTCTCGTGCTCGTGACCGCTCGTGGGTCTCCGGCAACCGAGGGGATCGCCACGTTGCGCGAGGTCGTCTCGCTCGGAGCCGTCGTCGCTCGTGAGCCCGACGACGTCTTGGGCGCACATCCGCTCGTGCCGGGGGTCGTCGGCGTCGGATCGATCCGGCTGCGCGTCGCGGACGATCTCCGGTCGGTGCATCGCCGCTGACCGGGCATACGCCGAGGGTGCGGGCCAGGTTGGTCGGCGGGCTACCGTCGAGCGGTGGATCGGTGTCCGCCGCGGGGTACCGCGGAGTGGGGTGAATGGATCGCCCGTGTGGCACTCGCCGAGATGGACCCCACGCGCCCAGGCTCCTCGGCCGGCTCCGCAGCCGCCGACGATTCGGGCGGCTCCACCGCATCGGATGAGGCGGGGGCATCGGTCCGGCGTGTTCGGCTCGTCGTTCGGACGCTCCGGGCCCACCATCGAGGTCCGGGTACCGTCATGGAGGGTCGGTCCGATGCCTGACGGTGCGCCGATCGTGCTGCTCAAGGGGAGCGACCCGGTGCTGATCGGTGACGCGGCGACCGCACAGCTCCGTGAGATGCTGGGGGGGCGATCCCACGACGAGGTCGTCGACGTGTTCGACGCGGACCTCGACGAGGGCCTTGCCGACGCGGTGATGGCGGCGGGTGCGGTGTCGATGTTCGGAGAGCGGATCATCGTGATCCGCAACGCCGCCCGCCTCGACTCGAAGGCGGTGGACCCGCTCGTCCGCTACCTCGGGGATCCGAGCCCCGAGACGAGGTTGCTCCTGGTCTGGGAGAAGCCCCAAGGGGCGAACCAGCGGGCGAACCCGGTGCCCAAGGCACTGTTGAACGCCGTTGCGGAGGCGGGAGGTGTTGTCCACCAAACCGATGTCGGCACCCGGTCCGCCGATCGTGCGGCCTGGGTCGACGAGCAGATCGCCGCGTCCGGTGTGCGAATCGACGCGGCGGCCAAGCAGTTCCTGACCGCACGTCTCGGGGAGGATCTCAGTCGCCTCGGCGGTGTGCTGCGGGTGCTCGCCGCGGCGTTTCCCGATCGTTCCCGCCTCGGTCCCGACGACATCGAGCCCTATGTCGGGGAGCCGGGCTCGATCCCGCCGTGGGACCTGACCGATGCCATCGATCGGGGTGACGTCACCGCGGCGGTTGCCAGTGCCGCACGGATGATGAACGGCGGTTCGCGTCATCCCCTGCAGATCATGGCTTCGTTGTCCACCCACATCACCCGAATGGTGCGCCTCGACGGGGCCTGTGTGGTCGGGGAGAAGGACGCCGCGGCACTGCTCGGCATGAAGGGGTCGACCTTCCCCGCGAAGAAGGCACTCGCGCAGGCCAACCGGATGGGCGGTGAACGATTGGCCCGCGCCGTGCGCCTGCTCGCGGCGGCGGACGCCGATCTACGGGGCGCGACCGGGTTGGGCAACGAGGTGGTGGTCGAGGTGCTGGTGGGGCGGCTCGCGCAGCTCAACCGCCGCGGCTGACGGGGGTTTGCGTCGTCGGGTCGGCGTCAGTCGTGTTCGGCAGCGAGCGCGGCAAGGCGCTTCATCAGGCGCGACTTCTTGCGGGCGGCCGCGTTCTTGTGGATGACACCCTTGGTCGCGGCGCGGTCGATCGTCGACAGTGCGGTACGCACGGCGGCCTCGTTGAGATCGTTGTCCTCGGCGTGGTCGCGTGCCGCCGCCTCGGCGGACTTGACCCGGGTCTTCAGGTTGGAGCGCACCGCCTTGTTGCGCAGGCGCGCCTTCTCGTTCTGCTTGTTGCGCTTGATCTGGCTCTTGATGTTGGCCACGGAGGTTTCAGCCTTGCGTCGTGTGGCGCGGGCGCGCCGGTGGGGTCTCGAATCGGCGGACCACTCTAGGCGATCACGGCAGTCCGGTACACGTGCGGTCGGTGGCCCCCTCGAACGCGGCGACCGCCGACACCCCGGCGACCGGGATCGGCTGCGGTAGCTTCGCGCCTGCCGTGACCGACATCTCCCGTCTTCGAAACATCTCGATCATCGCCCACATCGACCACGGCAAGTCGACCCTCGCCGACCGGATGCTCGAGTTGTGCGGGGCCGTGGACCCGCGGGAGATGCGCGCCCAATACCTCGATTCGATGGACATCGAGCGGGAGCGGGGTATCACCATCAAGCTGCAGTCGGTCCGCCTGGACTACCGCGACCACGTCATCCACCTGATCGACACGCCGGGCCACGTCGACTTCGGCTACGAGGTGTCTCGGTCGCTGGCCGCATGTGAGGGCGTGATCCTCGTCGTCGGCGCGTCGCAGGGGATCGAGGCGCAGACCCTCGCGAACTGCTTCCTCGCGCTCGAGCACGACCTCGAGATCGTCGCGTGTCTCAACAAGATCGACCTTCCGGCGGCGGAGCCCGATACATATGCCGCGGAGATCGAGCAGGTCCTGGGAATCCCGGCCGCCGACATCCTGCGGATCTCCGCGAAGACCGGCGAAGGGGTCGCCGAGCTCCTCGGCGCGGTCGTCGAGCGGATCCCCGCCCCGGTGGGCGGTACCGACGAGGCCCCAGGCGCTCATCTTCGACTCGCACTTCGACCAGTACCGAGGGTGGTCAGCTCCATCCGTGTCGTGAACGGCCGCTTGTCGACGGGCTCGAAGCTGCGCTTCATGCAGTCCGGGTCGGTCCACGAGGCGATCGAGGTGGGGGTGCGTCGCCCGGAGAACACGACCGTCGCGTCGCTCGGCCCGGGTGAGGTGGGCTATCTGATCGCGGGGATCAAGGACGTCGGCGAGGCGCGATCGGGCGAGACCGTCACCGAGGCGGCTCGCCCTGCAGCCCAGCCGCTGCCGGGCTACATGGAGCCCAAACCGATGGTGTTCTGCGGTCTCTACCCGGTCGACGGCGACGCCTTCGACGACCTCCGTGACGCGCTCGAGAAGCTGCGACTCAACGACAGCTCGTTCTCCTATGAGCCCGAGGTCTCCGGCGCGCTGGGCTTCGGGTTCCGTGTGGGATACCTCGGTCTGTTGCACATGGAGATCGTCCGCGAGCGACTCGAGCGGGAGTTCGACCTCAACCTCATCGCGACGGCGCCATCGGTCGAGTACCGGATCGTGATGCCCGACGGGGACGAGGTGGTGATCGACAATCCCGCCGACCTGCCACCACCTGCGGAATACCGCGAGATCCGCGAGCCGTACTTCTCGTGTTCGATCATCACGCCGTCGAGCTACGTGGGCACGCTGATGGAGTTGTGCCAGCAGCGGCGCGGCGAGATGCGCAAGATGGACTATCTGTCGCCCGAGCGGGTGGAGCTCCAATACCGCATCCCGCTCGCCGAGGTGGTCATCGACTTCTTCGACCAGATGAAGTCGCGCACCCAGGGCTACGCGCGTCGCTCGACTACGAACCCGACGGCTACGACACCTCGTCGCTGGTGCGGGTCGACATCCTCCTGCACGGTGAGCAGGTCGACGCGTTCTGCTCCATCGTGCACAAGGACAAGGCGTACGACTACGGCAAGAAGATGGTCGACAAGCTGAAGGAGATCATCCCCCGCCAGCAGTTCGACGTGCCCATCCAGGCGGCCATCGGCGGCCGGATCATCAGCCGTCAAACCGTCAAGGCGTACCGCAAGGACGTCACCGCCAAGCTCTACGGCGGCGACGTCACGCGGAAGAAGAAGCTGCTGGCCAAGCAGAAGGAGGGCAAGAAGCGGATGAAGAACATCGGCCGCGTCGAGCTGCCCTCCGACGCGTTCATCAGCGCCCTCCGCCTCGACGACTGAGCCCACCATCTCCGCGGCAACCACGGGTTTTGTCGCGCGAAGGTCGCGGACGGGGCGCGACTTTCGCGCGACAAACCCATAGGTGGCGGCCTGTAACGGGCGGTTGGCACTCGCGTAGACTGAGTGCCAACCATGGTCGATGACCCCACGTCCCCCGATCGCCCCGCCGATCGTTCGCTCGACGATCGCAAGGCGGCGATCCTGCGGGCGGTCGTCAAGGCCTACATCGAGACGGCCCAGCCGGTGGGTTCGGCGAATGTCGTCGAAGGGGGTGCACTGGGGGTGTCGCCGGCAACGGTCCGCAGCGAGATGACCGTACTCGAGCGGGAGGGGTATCTCACCCAACCGCACACCTCCGCCGGCCGCATCCCCACTCAGCGGGGGTACCGCTTCTTCGTCGACCAACTCGGCCCCGGTGAGCTCGACGCCGCCCAGCGTCGTCAGGTGCGCGGATTCTTCTCCCATGCCCACGGCGAGCTCGAGGAGATGTTGCGATCGACCACACGCATGCTGGCCCGCCTCACGTCGACCACGGCGGTGGTCGTCGGCGACGTGGCCGACGCGGCGGTCGTCCGTTCGGTACAACTCGTCGGCCTCTCGGCGCGCACCTGCCTCCTGGTCGTCGTACTCAGCTCGGGCACGGTCCTCAAACGATCGATCGAACGCGCCGATCCGATCGACGACGACGTGCTCGCCAGCGCCGCGGCCCTTCTCACGGCGGGCCTTCGCGACAAGCGACCCTCCAAGGCCCTGGCGGTGGGGCTCAGCGGTGACCCCCTGGTCGACTCGATCGTCGCCGACGCTCTCGACGCCATCGCCCACACCGTCGCCGAGAGCGGGCACCTCGTTCACATCGAGGGAGCCTCCAACATGGCCGAGGCGTTCGACGCGGCGTCCACCCTGCATGCCGTGTTGGGCCTGCTCGAACAGCAGATGGCGGTGGTGTCGTTGATCGAGGACGTGCTGGACCGCGGGTTGACCGTGGCGATCGGTTCGGAGACGGGCCTCGCTCCGTTGTCGGAGTGCTCGTTGGTCGTCGCTCCCTACCGGGTGGACGGCGAGCGCGCCGGTACCATCGGGGTGCTGGGACCGACCCGGATGAACTACGAGGAGACCCTTGCGGCGGTGGCGGTCGTCAGCAACCGGTTGAGCAGGTTGCTGAGCGAGGGCGAGAGGTCCTGAGTCGATGAGCACCGACTACTACGAGCTGCTGGGGGTGTCCCGCACCGCCACGGCGGACGAGATCAAGCGTTCCTATCGCCGTCTCGCTCGGGCACACCACCCCGACCAGAACCCCGACGACGTCGAGGCGGAGGATCGCTTCAAGGAGGTCGCCCGCGCGTACGAGGTGCTGTCGGATCCGGATCGACGTGCCCGATACGACCGGTTCGGCTCCGACGAGGCGATCAACATCGGCGACCCGTTCGGCGGTGGTGGGATGGGTGGCATCGGGGATCTGTTCGACGCGTTCTTCGGTGGGAGCGGCTCGCCGTTCGGAGGCGGAGCCCGGCGCAGCGGACCGGCCCGGGGGCCCGACCTCGAAGCGACTGCACGGCTCACGTTCGAGCAGGCGGTGTTCGGAGCCGAGTACGACGTCAACGTCCGCACCGCGGTGACCTGTGAGGACTGCGGTGGTACGGGCGCGAACGAGGGGAGCACCGTCGACACCTGTTCGCAGTGCAACGGTGCCGGCGAGGTGCGCACGGTACGACAGTCGATGCTCGGCCAGATCGTGTCCGCCGCCCCCTGCGGTGCGTGCGGCGGACAGGGCCGGGTGATCACCGATCCGTGCCCCGGTTGCTCGGGTGAGGGCCGAGTGGTGACCGACCGCACTTACACGGTCGACGTGCCCGCCGGGGTCGACGACGGCGCGACGCTGCGCCTCACCGGTCGTGGAGCGGTGGGCGCGCGGGGCGGTCCCAACGGCGACCTGTACGTCCACCTCGTGACGTCGCCCCATCCGCGCTTTCGACGACACGGCGCCGACCTGACCGAGGACCTTCGGATCACCATGACCCAGGCAGCGCTGGGCCACCAGTTCGACTACGAGACCCTCGACGGGACCGAACACCTCGAGATCCCCGCCGGGACGGCCAACGGAAAGGTCTTCCGCCTCAAGGGCCGTGGTGTGCCGCACCTGCACGGACGTGGTCGCGGCGATCTGTTGGTGACCGCCAACGTGGTCACGCCGACCGACCTGGACGACGAGCAGACCGACCTGTTGCACCGTCTCGCCGAGCTTCGGGGCGAGGAGGTCCACCCACCCGAGGCCGGGTTCATCAAGAAGATCCGCAGCGCCTTCAAGTGACCGTCCCCGCGGGAGGGTCCCCCGTCGGGGGTTGGTCCCAGCCCGAACAGGACGACGGGCCACTCGTGTTCGTCGCGTCGCTGGAGGAGCCGAGGATCGACGACCCGGATCTGCATCACCTGAGTACCGTGCTGCGCGTTCGCGACGGGTCGCCCATCGTGTTGGCCGACGGAGCGGGGGCGTGGCGCCGAGCGACCTTCGCCGAACGGCCCGGCGATCTCGGGCCGTTGCTCCTCGAGCCCGTCCCGAGGGTCGAGATCGGGGTGATGTGCGCCGTGATCAAGGGCGATCGACCCGAGATGGTCACGCGACAGCTCACCGAGTTGGGCGTCGACCACATCGGCTGGTTCCACGCAGTCCACGGCGTGGTGCGTTGGGGCTCCGAGCGCTCCAGTCGCCAACGTGGTCGCCTGGAGCGGATCGCCCGGGAGGCGGCCATGCAGTGCCGTCGTGCCCGATTGCCCGGCATCGTCATGCCGGCGGAGGTCCCGGCGTGGTGGAACGGGACCACTGTTCGGTGGCGGGCTGTGAAGGGCGCGCCACCACTTCTCACGCGGTGGGACGATGTCGATCGCGGGCGCGGGTGGGGAGCGGTGCGAGTCGGCGTGGCGGTGGGACCCGAGGGCGGTTGGGCCCCTGCCGAGGTGGGGGCCGAGTCGGGCGGGGGGTTCCTGCGCGTGGGGCTGGGGGGGCGGATGCTGCGGAGCGAGACGGCCGCGGTTGGGGCGGGCTCGTTGCTCGCGGCGCTGCGGGACGCCGCCGCCCGGGCGGATCCTCCCGGATCGGTGGCCGGCGGCCGACCGCACGAATCCCGGGATGGTGACGCAGCGTGCTGATATCGTCGCGGACCGTGACTAGAGGGGTTCAGTGGTGCCGTGTGGGGCACCCCCTGCCAGCGGGACGCGGCCTGTGAAGGGCGACGACGACGACCAGGAGTTCCGCAAGCTCTACGGGCAGAAGGTCGGTGAACGGCTGCGCGATATCCGTCGGCAGAAGCGTCTGTCGCTCCAGGAGGTCGAGGCGCAGTCGGGCCAGGAGTTCAAGGCGTCGGTCCTCGGTGCCTACGAGCGCGGAGAGCGTTCGATCTCGGTACCGCGGCTCCAGCGTCTGGCCCTGTTCTACAAGGTGCCCGTCGACCAGTTGCTCCCCTACGGCGACGACGTCGGTACCCCCGGACCTGCTCCGGCCCCGTCGGCCGGCACCGGCGACGTTGACGGTTCGACCAAGATCGACCTCGGGCGCCTCGACAAGCTCGAGGGCACCGTCGCCGAGACACTGGGCCGATATGCGCGGATGATCCAGGTACAACGCCAGGACTTCAACGGGCGCGTCCTCACCATTCGTCGCGACGACCTCCGGGCGATCGCCGCGATCCTCGGGGTGGGCGAGGAGCACGCCGACCGTCGACTGGGCGAACTGGGCCTCAAGTTGACCGTGCAGCCCGACGAGGGCTGAGGACCGCCGGGTCTCAGCGCCGTCCCGCCGGGATCGTCACCGACCATCCGGCGGGATTGAGGGGAACCAGACAGGTCCGCTCGATGTGGCGGAGGCAGTTCGCCGAGCGCGACCAGTGTGTGTCCGCACGCGCGGGAACCTCGACGTCGAGTACCCGCACGACGAGGATCGCGACGAGCATGACGACCCGGGTCCATCGGAGCACGGCGAGGGCGCCCGGAGCCAACGCGGCGTCGAGTCGGGTGCCGCTGTGGCCCGGTCGTGCAGTGAGCAGCCCGATGATCACCGCCGCGATGGGCAGCACCGTGTAGCGGTCGGGGAGTGCCGCGGCGTTGGGTCCGAGCGCCATGAATCCCGCGATCAGCGACCCGACGGCGGTCCAGGCGATCGCCGCATTCCGCAGCGGACGCGTGCCGACGAACACGCTCACCGCCCACACCGATGCGAACAACACCAACGCCACGAAGGCGACCGGGGGGACACCCTGGGCCCACCTACCGTCGACGGCCCGACGGCTGAACGCGAGCGAGCCGAAGACCTTCTCGATCGCCGAACGGGCCAGGGGCGCACCAACCGGGACATGGCCGTTCTGCCGTGTCGAGGCGAGGTAGATCGCCGCCTGTACGGCAGCGGGAACCCACCAGGCGACGACCAAGGCGGCTCCGTGTCGGGTCCGGGTCCGTAGCGCGCGGAGCAGTGCGAGTGGCGCGAGTACCAGGCCCCCAAGGCCGCTCATCACCAGGATCGGGACGGTGGTCAGTTCGGCGATCCTGCCCGTCGGGGTCGCCGGGTCGTCAAGCAGGGACACCAGCACGAGCGCGATCGCGCACCACCACAAGAGGCTGTTCACCGCGAGGTGCACCTCGGTCAGGCGCGGGATCAGCAACAGCAACACGAATCCGAGCGTCCGAACGGAGAACCCACCGATCAGGTGCGCGAAACGTCGGTTCAACACGAGGCTGCAGCTCGCCACCGCGACCGATGCACTCGCCGCCGCGTACCACTGCGGCGTCCAGTCGATCGGGAGCCAACTCCCGAGTTCCGCGACCAACCGTGGCACCAGGTGCACGTAGCCGTTGTACGGATGGAGGATTGCGCCGAGACCCCGGTCGAGTGCCTCTGCCAGGAAGATCGCGCCGTCCTCCGCATACAGGCCCGGTCGAGTGAAGGCGGTGGGGCGCCGGAGGCACATCAGCGCGACGCCGGCCGCCAGGACGGCAGCGGTGCAGTACCCGAAGCGACGCTCGGCGAACGCATCGATCCGGCGCACCAGCGCGGTCACCTGTGCTCCCGGTTCCTCCGACGACGACCACTCCGACGCTAGTGGGAGTGGTCCACCCGGATCGGGCTCGCTCCCGTCGGCGCGACCGCGGCGTCCGATGGCACCGGGAGCGGTGTCGTCGGCCCGGGTGGTGAGGGGCCGGTGCGGTCGAATGCCGCCCGTACGACGGCGAGCAGTGCCTCGGGCCGGTCGTTCTGGAGGTAGTGGTCGGCGCCGGGCACGAACCAAAGTTCGTTGGAGCCCGGCTTGGATCGCACGAAGTGCTCCCAGACGTGCATGACGACCCGCGGTGGGGCGATGGTGTCGCACAACCCCCAGACCAAGGTCGTGTCGAGAGTGCTCCGTGACAGGGCGGTCAACCATTCGACCTCGTGCTCCACCCGTTCGTGCAGGTACTTCACGGTGTCGGCCAAGACCGCGGTTCCGTCGTCGTGGGCGAACGTCGCGGCGAGTGCCGCGACGGTGGGGTCGTGTTCCTCTCGTCGAGGGGTGAACGTGGTGGCACCCATCCCCGTCGCGAGCGCCTCGGGGGTGACCGCCTCGACGACGGCGGGTGCCTGATTGGGGTCGAGCAGCATCTCCTGGAACGGTGTGAGCGACGCGAGCGGTAGGTAGATGTTGCCGTTGGTGAGGACGAGATGTTCGACCGTAAGCCCGGAAGCATCGGGATCCTCGGTGAGTTGGTACACCAGCGCGAGTGCGACACTGTCACCGCGGTCGTGCGCCACGATCCTGCACCGGTCGCGTCCCAGCACCTCGGTGATGTGGTGGCGCACCAACTCGGCGTCGACGTCGAGGCCGTAGGGCCAGTCGGGCGGCTTGTCGGAGAAGCCGTGACCGGGAACGTCGAGGGCGGTCACCCGGTAACCACGGGCGAGCCCGTCGAACACGTCGAACCAGTCGATGCTGCACGTGGGCCAGCCGTGGATGAGCACGACGAGGTCCGCGTCCGGATCGCCCGCCTCGACGTGGAAGATGTCGACGTCGCGCCCTGCCGCGGGACCGGCCGCGGGTCGCCATGTGTAGCGGGTGCCGCGCTCGTACCAGCGGTCGGCACGAGAAGTGCCGGGCGGGGTGGCACTCATGGTGGGCCGCTCATGGGCTGAGGCTAACCAGCGGACCCTGCGAGTGGAGGCCCCACGAGGGTCGTGGCGTCAGGGGAGGTCGATCACCTGACCGGGGAGGACGAGGTCGGGATTCGCGGGGTCGAGGAGGCGATGGCGGTTCGCTTCCACGAGGAGACGCCAGTACGGGGTCACCTCGTCCTCGCCGACGGGACGGTCCAGGCGGGCGGTAAGGGTGTCGTGGGCGATCCGCCAGAGATGGTCACCGGGGCGGATCGTCCAGGTCGCCGCCGGAGGCTCCGAGGCGTCTCGACCGGTGGTCGAGGGTGGGGTGGCGGGCGCCACCTTGACGGAATCCTCCGCGGGACGGGTCGCTCCGGCCGACGGCGACTCGACGAGTGTGGTGCTCGAGGCGGCGGAGTGGGTGTCGGGTGACCGAGGAGCGGGTCGAACCCCGGCCGTGGTCGTGGTCGTGGTCGTCGGTCGAGACAGCGCCGGAGCGTGGGTGGTTCGGCTGTGCTGGTGCAGGACGCCGCCGCTCAGGAGGCCAATCCCGACCGTGAGTACGATCAGACGCCGTAACGCGGGCGGTGCCATCGACAAGGCCACGCGTTCGAGGTCCGGACGGCGTGTCGACACGGCCGCGAGCACCGCGGCGCTCAGTGCGACGCCGTAGACGCAACCGATGAGCCCGGCTATCCGGAGCATCTGCAAGGCGACGACGATCTGGGCGGGCCAGTCGTCGGTGCGAGCCACCCCGGCGGTGGTGCGCAGCCCGAGCGGTCCGCCGAGGTGACCGAGCGTGAACGCGGCGGCGAGCAGGGTGAGCAACGCCGCGAACGCCCGAACGATGCCACCGGTGCGCGACGGTGTCCGGCGAGGTCCGGGCGTCCCGGATCGGCCGGGTCCCCGAGGTGTGGGGGCGGGCGACGTCGCGTTGGTCGCATCCGGTCGGCGACGGCCGAGTGGGTCGCCGTGCCCGGGTCGGGGCCCACGGCACCGGAAGGCCGGGCGGGCCCTTCGATCACGGAGCGGAGCACGGCGTCGAGTGAGGACAGATCACCCGGCCGAATCCCTGCGAGACGCCGGATCGTCCGGCGGTGCCGGGCGCGGGACCGCCGGGCGGTCGGTTCGGGGACGCTGGCGAGCAGCGTCACGACGAGGTCGTGCACGCTCCGGCGCTCCTCCGTCCGACGAGAGCCGGTCGACTCGGCGTGGCGCGACGAGCCGAACGAGCACAACACCACGCGGCGCCGTGCGGTGACGACGCAGTGCTCGGCGGTCAGGTTGCCGTGGAGCCATCCGAGCCCGTGCAACTCGTCGAGGGTACGGATCAGCGATCGAGCCACGATCGCGGCGGCCGACAGGTCCGCCACCTCGTGGTCCTCGAGGGTGGAATCGCCCGCGTCGAGCATCGTGAGAACCGCCGTGTCAGCCATCGGTTCGAAGCGGAGGATCTCGACGACGTCGGGGTGACCGATCGAGTGGAGCACCCGCGCTTCGTGCTCGAGCCGTGCCACGGCCGCTCGCCCGTACGCGGTCTTCGTGACCAGCGCGACGCCGTCGCGGTGGATGCGTTCCACCGCGACGGCGTGGCCGAGCGTCCTCGGGGGCAGTGGAGCGGTGGTGTGCTCAGTCACGGTCGGTGAGCCTCCCTCGGACGTGGGCGGTCACCTTCCGGTCTCCGAGGCCGACCCCTCGGCCGAAGACGGGCCGGACGGTCCCGGTGGCGACGATGTCGACGGTCGCGGCGTCGGGGTCGACGGTGATCCGTGGCTCGCCGTCGAGGTGCGCGACGAGCGTCGAGGTCGCGAGGTGGAGGCGTACGATCCGGCGGGCGGTGTCGACGTCGAGCCGGGTGTCGCCGTTGCGGCGCAACGCGGCGACGTCGAGCGCGGTCACCGCGTCATCGGCCGCCTGCGCGCACGCTCGACGGAGCTGGCGTTGCGCGAGGAACACGGCCGAGGTGTCCACGGCTATCGAGGCGAGCATCAGCACCACTACGACTCCTGCGGGGAACAGCAGCAGCGTCGACGAGCGATCGGGGTCGCGGTGCCGGCGGTGAGGTGCCCGGCGCGGGACGGCGGCTCTGCTGCTGCTGCGGGTCCTCATCGTGGACACGGCGACTCCTGTTCGGGCTGGTCGGGTCGGGCGCGCCCGTAGGGCTGCACCATGTCCGTCTCGGTCGCGGTCACGGTCGTCTCTCCGAGGGTTCCGAGGAAGGGCACGCGAACGGCGGGAACGGTCATTCGGAGCGTCACCGTCGCCGGAAGGCATGGGCCGAACGGCTCGGCCGGTGCCTCGATGCGCAGACGGGTGGTCGCGGTGCGCCCACCCATCGAGGCCGTCGCCGCAGCGATACCCGCGGCGACGGCCTCGCCGCGGGTGGAGGCCGCGGTGTACGCGCGCAGATAGCTGTACGCCGCAGAGTCGAGTCCGGTGCGCGTGTCGACCACCGCCCAGGCGTTCACGGCCAACAACACACCTGTCACGAATACGAGCACACCCATCGGGACGGTCTCGAGCCCTGCCGCCTGGCCGGACTCGTCGCACCGGCGGACCCGGCGTCGACCCGACCGCCCCGTGGGGCACCGCCTCGACGTGTCGAAGGTGCTCACGGATCCGGCACCTCGCGCTCGACCACGATGGTCCGATCCATCCGGCCGATGCCCGTCGCGGCCGACAGTCCCAGAGGTAACAAGTCGATCCCCGGAGCCCTGACCCTGAGGGCGACCCGGTCGTCGCGGGACTCGGAGAAGTCCAGTAGCACCGTCGAGCCGTAGGAGCCGAGCGCGGTGCGGGCCTCGTGGATCGCAGCCGCCTGCACGGCCGAGAGCGACGCTCCGGACGCGCCGGAGACGGCGACGTCGACCGCCGCGTCGTGGGCGACGGTGTCCACCTGGCTCATGATCCACAGGTTCAACAGGACGTGCGACGCGAACATCAGGAGCAGCAGGAACACGCCCACGCCGAACGTGGTCGACAACGTCCCGCTGCCGTGCTCGGTGCCGCGCCGATCCGTCGCCCGGTGGTACGGCGCACGGCACGGCCGAAGACGAGTCGCGAGGTGGGTCCCACGTCGGGCGTCGCGCACGTCGTTCACTTTCCGATCAGCTTCACCTGTTGGCTGGTGGTGTCCGCGGCATCGCTGAAGATGGTCTTGAATCCGGCCCACATCGCCACCCCGAGGAACGCGATGATCAGCACGGCGATCGCGGTCGAGATGACGCCTTCGCCGCGCTCGTCGAAGCGGGTTCCGATCCGGTTGCGCGTGGTTGCCCACGCGTTCAGGGCGATGACGGTGAAGGTGACGGCCATGACGGCTCCTTGGTGATGGTGGACTGGTGTTGAGTACGGAGCCCGATCCGCGGCCGGTGAGCTTGCCCATCGCGTCGATGAAGGGGACGGCCATGAAGATCACGCCGGGCAGCAGGGTCGCGACGGTCACGGGGATCCACACCTGTTGGGCGCGTCGTTCGATGATCTCGACCTGGGTGCGTTGCACCTCCCGCCGGACGGCTCGCGCCTCCGCCGATATCAACGCCCCGAGATCTCCCGCTTCCCAGTTGAGGGCGAGCACGCTCACCAGGCGGTCGACGGCGGTGATGTCGCTGCGCTCCGCCCACTCGCGCAGCGCCTGGACCTCGCCGACGCCCTGGCGGATGCGTCGGGAGACGACCCGGAGCTCCCGTGCGCACAGCCCCCGGCCGCGTTGGCCGATGCGCCCGATGGCGGCACCGAGCGAGTAGCCCGACGACAACAGCATCCCGAGCTGCTCGATGACGACCGGTAGCTCGAGGGTGACGATCTGTTGCCAGCGTTGCGATTCGGCGGTGACGTGCTGTTCGAACAGGAGGAACACGAGCAGCGGGGCGGAGACGGTCATCGCGACGGCGACACCGAAGGGAAGGTCTGTGAGGAGGCCGAGCACCGCGGTCGCGCCGAGCGCGACCAGCGCCCAGGCGCCCTGACGCAACCGGAACGCACTCGCGTCGATACCCGACCCGGTCCGTTCGAGGCGCAATGCGAGGTCCTCGTTGACCCCGACCAGGTGTGCGAGCCGCGAGCCCAACGTGGTTGCGAGTGGGCCGAGCACGTCTCGGATCGACGCCGCGCTCCACACGCCGGTCGGCGAGCCCCTGTGCATGCCCGACGGCGTGTAGGGCCGGAGGCGTTCGGTGAGGGGCGCGAGGCGGAACCATCGCAGTTCGGCGAGCAGGAGCGTCGTGCCGACCCACATCGTCAACGCGCTGAGCGCCAGCATCGGCGGGTCGATCATGCGAACACCCGCTGTTCCCGGGGCAGGCGCAGCATCCTCCCCGACCACAGCCAGCACACCGCAACCAGCCCGATCCCCACGGCGACGAGGATCTGGCCCGTGGCGGTCCCGTAGGCGGCGCGTCCGTCGCCGAGCGACATGCCGGCCAACGCCATGCCCAGGGGCACCGCGACGACGAAGCGGCGGGCGAATCGCACACCGGCCTGCTTGGAGCGGGCATCCTTGCGTCCGAGGTTGTCGGCACGACGATCCTCGGCCAGTTCGCCGAGGCGGCGGTCCAGATCCGATCCACCGACTTCGTGCGCGACGAGCAGCGTCTCACAGGCGGCGTCCGCGGTCGGGTCGGCCAGTTGGTCGCAGATCGTGGCGACGGTGCGTTCGAAGTCGGTAGACAGTCGCCATTCGCGTTGTCCCGCCTCGAAGGCTCCACGCAGCTCCTCCGGTCCTCGCAGACCCACTTCGATGAGTGCCTGGGGGATCGACCGGCCGGCCGCACCGGTGAGGACCCGGATCTCCTCGATCATGTGGGGCCAGGCATCGTGGGCGGCCGCCAGACGGTTGGCCCGCCGCACCCGGTAGGACGCGCCCGGAGTGGTCGCACAGAACGCTGCGACACCCAACGCGGGGAGGACGCCGCCGAACAGCGCCGCGCCGATTCCGGCACCCAACACGGCGAGCAGCGCGGAGACCCCCACGAACTCGGACGGTCGGACGTCTCCGAGCCCGGCCTGTCCCATCCAACGCACGAACCGCCTCTGGACGGTCCGGTGTTGCGGGCGGTGGCGGCGGGGCACCGGGGTGGCCCCGGTCCACCAGGTGGCCACCGCGCTGTAGAGCAGGTAGGTCCCGAACGCGGCGACGACGCCCAGCGCCATCCCGGTCACCGTCAGGCCGCCCTTCGGCCGCCCGGCGACGGTACCGCCGGGCGGCCGTCGTCGCCGTTGGCATTGGACTCGGTGCGATCGCGGAGGTAGTCGCCCAGGTCGAGGCCCGCCTTGTCGAACAGCGACGCGAGCCGGGAGGGGACACTGCCCGTCGGTTGGAGGGGATCACGAACGGTCCGGCGGGCGAACACCTCGGTGATGGTGAACTGGGTGGAGTCCACTCCGGCGACGAGATCCTCGACGGCGACCACACCGGTCACCCGAGGCCCGTCTCGACCGCGCTCGGCGTGCACGACCACGTCGACGGCCTCGCTCACCAGTGTGTTGAGTGCGCTCAACGGGAGATCCGAGCCGATCTGGCATACGAAGCGGAGTCGGGTGAGGGCCTGTCGCGCCGAGCCGGAGTGGATTGTCGTGTACCCCTTGACCCCCGAGCTGAGCGTCAACAGCAGGGGCAGCGCTTCGCGGTCGCGGACTTCGCCGACGATGGCGATGTCGGGTGCCATGCGGAGGAAGCCGGCGACGAGCCGACGGAGATCGATCGCATCGCGGTCCGCTCGGGCGGGTCGGGTCTGGAGGCTGGCGAGGTTGGCGACGGGGACGTCGGCTTCGAAGACCTCCTCGGCGATGACGACCCGCAGTTCGGGGTCGAGCTCTGCGGCGCAGCACGACAGCAGCGTGGTCTTTCCCGATCCGGGGGCGCCGGCGAAGACAATCGAGGCACGGGCCTTCACACACGCGGTGAGGAAGCGCGCGACGTCGGGGGTGAGCATGTCGCGTTCGACGAGTTCGTCGAGGCGGTGGAATCCGCTGCCGGTGAACTTGCGGATGTTGACGATCAGGTGCCCGCCGCGGCGAGGTCGCCGTGCACGATGTGCAGGCGTGCTCCGGTGTCGAGTTGGGCGTCCTGGAGGCCTTCGGTGGGGTCGAGCTTGCGGTGGCTGGTGGAGGACTCGTCGAGGATCTTCGTGAGGGTCCGCACGACGTGGTCGTCGTCCTCGAACGCCTCGTGGTGGTAGCCGTTGGGGCCGCGGTGGCGTTTGACGAAGATCTCCGACGGGGCGTTGATCATGATCTCCCACACGTCGTCGTCGGCGAGGAGCTCGGTGAGGGGTCCGTGTTCGGCCAGGTTTCGGAAGGCGCGGGCTGCGAGGCCGTCGGGGTCGGCAAGGCGTACGGCGCGGGTGCCGCGGCGGACGTCGTCGTCCCAGCGGGTGATCTCCTCGACGATCAGCGCGCGGAGCGCGTCGAGTCCGTCGGGTTGGTGGAGGTCGAGGCGCGACGCCTTGGCGCGTTCCTGTACGGCGTGCTCGATCTGTGCGAGGGGCGTGTCGCCGTGATTGTCGGTCGCGACCGTGAACATCGCCGGGTGCCTTCCGTTCCGCCTGTCCGTCGTTGGGACGGACGGTTGAAGGTGCAGGTGGGGAGGCGGTCGATCAAGGGGTCGAACGGCCCGAGATCACGGTCCGATCCGGTTCGCGACGACTGGGCCGTCGGGTCCGGTCGGCGGCGTCGAGCCGGCACGCGCACGGCAATCACCTTGTCGGCCCGGGCGTCCTGCCGATCGCGATGGCGGCTTCGAACCCCCAGACGGTGCGGAAGGGCCGGCGTCGCCTCGACGGCGTCGACTCGATGAGTTCCACACGATCCGGGGCAACCGCTACCCGGCGATCCGATCTGTGTGGACCGCGGCGTGGCGCGAGTGCGTGCCGTTCCTCGACTATGCGACCGAGATCCGTCGTGTGATCTGCTCGACGAACGCGAGACCAGTTCCACCAATTTCCTGACAGACCCGACGGAGGTTGTATCGTCCTCTGCTCAACGTCTCGGGTCCGAGGCGATGCTGATGGTGGAGGGAAAAATGCGAAGGCTGTGGGCGGTTTCGGCGTCGCTGGGTTTGGCCATGGTTGGCTGTACACCGGATCCGGGCATCGGGGACCCTTCGAGTACCACCACGACGAGCTCGAGTACCACCACGACGAGTTCGAGTACCACCACGACGAGCTCGAGTACCACCACGACGAGTTCGAGTACCACCACGACGAGCGTTCCCTGTGCCGCCCTACCACCGGCCCCCGCCACTGGAGTGGGAGACGACATCGTTTCGTATGAGGCGTCGGCGAGTCGGTTCAAGGTCGGGTTGTCGAACGGTTCGAGCTTTGGTTGGGGGCCGGCATGGCTGTCGGGTGTCGAGAAGCCGGCTGCGTTTGGTGTCGGCGACTTCAACAACGACGGCCGGGACGACATCGTTTCGTATGAGGCGTCGGCGAGTCGGTTCAAGGTCGGGTTGTCGAACGGTTCGAGCTTTGGTTGGGGGCCGGTATGGCTGTCGGGTGTCGAGAAGCCGGCTGCGTTTGGTGTCGGCGACTTCAACAACGACGGCCGGGACGACATCGTTTCGTATGAGGCGTCGGCGAGTCGGTTCAAGGTCGGGTTGTCGAACGGTTCGAGCTTTGGTTGGGGGCCGGTATGGCTGTCGGGTGTCGAGAAGCCGGCTGCGTTTGGTGTCGGCGACTTCAACAACGACGGCCGGGACGACATCGTTTCGTATGAGGCGTCGGCGAGTCGGTTCAAGGTCGGGTTGTCGAACGGTTCGAGCTTTGGTTGGGGGCCGGTATGGCTGTCGGGTGTCGAGAAGCCGGCTGCGTTTGGTGTCGGCGACTTCAACAACGACGGCCGGGACGACATCGTTTCGTATGAGGCGTCGGCGAGTCGGTTCAAGGTCGGGTTGTCGAACGGTTCGAGCTTTGGTTGGGGGCCGGTATGGCTGTCGGGTGTCGAGAAGCCGGCTGCGTTTGGTGTCGGCGACTTCAACAACGACGGCCGGGACGACATCGTTTCGTATGAGGCGTCGGCGAGTCGGTTCAAGGTCGGGTTGTCGAACGGTTCGAGCGATGGTTGGGGACCGGCATGGCTGCAGTGCATTGAAAACCCCGCCGTATTCGCGGTCGGGGACTTCAATGGAGACTCGTCAAGCGGCGACTCGGGCGGGTCTAGTAAGCGGTTCGTCTGGCCGGTGACATCCACCGTTTCGGGTACGGTGCAATGGCACCTGGGAGCCGAGTCACAGCGTGCGATCGACCTGTCGGCGGGAGGCCAGCCCGCGATCAAGGCCGCTCACAAGGGCACCGTCGTGTACGCAGGCTTTGACAATCCAGCGGGCGCTACGTGCACCGTCGAGGGCCGCTCCTATCCAGGCGGGTACGGTAACGTCGTAACCATCCGCCACGACTCTGGCAACACCACGTACTACACCACGTACGCACACCTATCCTCGATCAGCGTGAGTGTCGGCGAGGCGGTCTCGACGAGCACGACGCTTGGCCGTATGGGGAGTACCGGATGCTCCACCGGCGACCACCTCCATTTCCAGATCGCCACCTGCACTCGCGTTGCCTACACGGCAACCGTCACTGGCAAGGAGTGCTCACAATGGCGGGGAACCGAGCCGAGCCAGGGGGCGCAGGTGACTCAGGGCGTGGACACCGGCATCGACTACCCCGGTCTCGCCTGAGAGCTTGCCGTTGAGATGGCGTAGCAGCGGGGGTTCTCGTCGCCGACCGGCGACGGCGTAGCGGGACCCGGCAACCAGCCTGAATGGCACTGGTCATGGCTTCGATGTCATGAGTTGCCGTCCGAATGAACGCATGTTCGATTCGGTGCTGTTGGCCGGGCAGGCCTCCCATGTTGCGGGCATTGAACCGCCCTGGGTTTGGTGGAGGCTCGGGTTATTGGTTTCCAACCCCGGCGGGGGCGGGCTGTTGGGCAGCGTAGAACGCTGCTTCGGACTCTGCGGGCGGGACGTGCCCGCAGTGGCTGTGGAGGCGTTGCTCGTTGAACCAGTGCACCCACGACAGCGTCGACCAGCTCGAGCTGGTCGACGTCGTCCCAGGGTCTCGGAGCGTCGGGCCCGAACACGCACTCGGCCTTGTAGAGCCCGTTGGTCGTCTCCGCGAGGGCGTTGTCGTAGGAGTCCGCGACGGTGCCGATCGAGGGGCGGGCGCCGATCTCGTCGAGTCGCTCACAGAATCGCACCGACGTGAATTGAGAGCCGGCATCGCTGTGTGCCACCAAGCCGACCAGTCGCTGCGCGCCGCGTGAGCGGCGGGCCATCTCCAACGCGTCGAGGACCATCGATGTCTTCATGTGCGACGCGACCCGCCACCCCACGATCCGCCGGCTGAACGCGTCGACGATGAAGCACACATAGGCCATGCCCGAGCGGGTCGGCACGTAGGTGAGGTCGGTCACCCACAACGCATCAGGCCGCTCCGCTCGGAACAGCCGACACACGAGGTCCGGTGCCCGCACCGCGTCGGGATCGGAGCGGGTGGTGAACACCTTGCGACGCTGCCGGCTGACACCCTCGATCCCGAGCTGGCGCATCAGCCGGGCGGTCTGGTCCCGCCCAATGTCGTGGCCCGCCCGCCGCGCCGCCAACCACA
Source organism: Microthrixaceae bacterium (assembly GCA_041394325.1). Taxonomy (GTDB): domain Bacteria; phylum Actinomycetota; class Acidimicrobiia; order Acidimicrobiales; family Microtrichaceae; genus JAWKIJ01. Next base: position 175,977 of record JAWKIJ010000001.1, on the reverse strand, counting down.
GCTTGTGGGCCCCGTAGACCTTGCGGTTCGCGACCCACAGCACCATCAGGACCTGCATCATCACCGCGTCCCGCGTGGCCCTCACCGACGGGGCGACCTGGCGTCGCTTCGCCGCGTAGTACGTGCTCGGAGCCACCTGCAGTGTTCTGCAGATGGGCTCGACTCCGAACTCGTCACGATGCCGGTCGATGTAGTCGACCATCACTTCGATGGGCGGTCGAGCTCCGCCGCGAAGAAGGCCGACGCCGACTTCAAGATCGCGTTCGCACGGCGCAGCTCCCGCACCTCCTGCTCAAGCTCCTTGACCCGAGCCGCGTCCGCCGAAGTCACCCCAGGCTTCGCGCCGTCATCGATCTCGGCCTGACGCACCCAGCCGCGCAGCGACTCAACCCCGACACCGAGCTGGTCCGCGACACGCTTCACCGTGCCGTGATCGGTCCCCAACTCCCTCCGCAACTGGCGGACCGCACGCACGGCCCGCTCCTTCTCCGCCTCGCTGTACTGACGCGCTCGGCTTCCCAGGCGACATCTCATGTGGCATGACTCCATCCTCGTTTCCAAGGTCAGGAGCCTCCAATCAACCCAGCGGCGGTTCACTGTTCTTCCGACACCACCACGGAGTCATCCACCGACACGGCTGGGGCGCCACCATCGACACCCACGGCCGGACCACCATCACCACACCACACGGCCACACCCTCACCGGCCAACAACACGGCCGACTACCAACCGATCCACAACGAGCCGGCCCACCCCGAGCCGGACCCTGACCTCCCGATTACCTCTGGGCAGTGATCCGGGCTCTCGGTGCGCCTCAAGAGGCGGTGACGGTGGTGCTGGGGGCAGCCCGGTTCTGACCACCCGGCCCGCGCTGGGGAGCGAGGTCCGCGCATGCGGCCACGGCCGCTTTGACGGTGGGGTCGCTCGTGTCGAGACCGAAGGGTGTGCCGCCGGCCGGCGGTCCTGCATCGGCTCCGGTTCCACCCGCTTGCCCATTCGCTTCGCCGTTCGCCCGATCCGGTGCGGCGCCGGGGCTCGTGGCGTACCACCTTCACCCCGCTCCGGCATGGTGACGCCGTTGTTGGTGAGGCATTCACGGTACGCCTGCATCTCGGCGCCGCCAGGGCCACCGGCGCCGTCGGGACCACCAGGGCCGCCCTTGGGGGCGAGGTCGGCGCAGGCCTTCCGTGCCGCCTGCATCGTCGCCTGGTCCGGCATCGAGCCCGGCGTCGCGTCGGCACCGCTGCTCGAGTCACCGTTGCCCGAGGACGATCCGCCGGACTGAGCGTCGGAGTCTCCCGAGTGTGGGCCGGGCGGGCATGGTCACGCCGTTCTTGGCCAGGCAGTCCGCGTACGCCTTCATGTCGGCAGCGGACGCGCCGCTTTCCGAACTGCTGTTACCGGAGGAGCTGTTCGCCCCCTTCGAGGCGGTGCTTCCCTGGGTGGTGGAGGCCGTGACGTTGCTGCCGCACGCGGGCAGGCTCAGCGGCACGAGTGCCAGGGCCGCGGCGCCGATCAGCGCCCGCCCATGTCGTCGTCTGCGTGACCCGGGGGGTTGGGTGTTGCTCATCATGTCTCCTTTCGGGTTCACCGGCGCGGCCGGTGCCAGGAGGTCATGGTGCGGAGCAAACCTGGGAAGGACCCGAGATCGGGCACCGTGTTCGCAGGGACCGGCGCGTGCAGGAACTGCCGCTCGGCCGGTAGTCGGGTGCCCAAGAGGTTGGCGAGCACCGCGCTCACTCGGCTCGTAGGACCGCCGCAACCTGAAGTCGTGAGGCCCTGATCGTCGGCCACGACGCAACGAAGTACGCCACGACCAGCGCCGCGGGCATGATCAGCGAAAGGCTCAACAGGTCCGTCGGGGGGTCGTACAACACCGGTGTGTAGTTCGCCACCACCCGCCACGACCAGCGACCGATCGCCAAGCCCAAGGGGATACCGAAGATCACCCCCACCGCGACCAGTGTGGTGGCGTGGGCGACGACGATTCCCCTTGTCTGCCAACGGGTCATGCCGATCGCTCGGAGCACCGCGATGTCCTTCCGGCGACGGTGCACCGCGGTGGCAAGCGAGTGACCGACGGTGCCGATCGCGAGCAGTGCCAGGAACGCGGCCAACGCGGTCGGAAGGCCACCGACGCGTTCGAGCTGAGCGGCCTTGTCCCGATATCCGAGATGTTGCGACTCGGGGGTGCCGACCACTGGTCCGCCCTTCGCGAGCTCCGGGTTCGATTTCGTCAGCGCTGCGTTGACGGCACTGGCCGCGTGCGCACCGGTGCCCAGCAGCGTCGGGTCGACCGAATAGAACTGGATTCGGAACTTGAAGGAATTGAACAAGGCGTCGTAACCGTCGTCGGTCACCCAACCACCGGAGGAGAAGTCGTTGTGCGGGCCGTGCGGAACGAACGCCTCACCGACGACGTCGAGGGTCGCCTCACCCTTGTCGGCGGTCACCGTGATCGACTTGCCGACGGAGGTGGTGAAGGCCTTCATCGTGTCGGGCGCGAGCGCAACCTCCGTGCGGGACTCTGGCATCCGCCCGGAGAGGAGCGTGACCGGGAGGGCCTTTCGCCCAGCCTGGTAGCTCCACAGTTCGGCCGAGGCCCCGCCGCCTCTAAGGCTGGCGGCTGCGACACGTCCGTCGTCGACGCCGGTGATCCCCTTCAACGCTGAGATCGGTCGGTTGACGGCTTCGGGCGGGACGAAGTCGTTGCCGCCCTGTCCGGTGAAGGCGAAGAGCTGGTAGGTCTGGCCCCACAGTTCGGGGTCGTCGACGGCGTGGTGGATGCCATGGGAGAACACCAGGACCGAGCCGACACCGAGCACGCCGACGACCGCTCCGACAAGTGCCGGCCGAACCGGAAGGGCGTTCGCGCCACGACCACGTTCGAGTGCGAAGCGCGCACCCGTCACCAGAGGGACCGGGAGCCCCCAGTCGCTCAGGCGGGTGACGATCACCGAGCGTCTCGGCGCCCCGGCCGCCCCTCTGCCCCTCATCGTCGAGGTCGAGCTGACCGCGGCCACCAAAACGGTGAAGCCCGTCGTCATGACGGCACCGGCGACAAGGTAGAGCCAGTTGACCGCCATGCCCGGTGTGGGTTCGACCTGGCGGGCCGAACCCAACGGGAACCACTGCGACGCCACGACACTCCCGGCCGCCGCGAGCAAGGCGCCCACCGTGCCTGCCAGACCCAGCGGCAGGCACGCCGAGGCTATGGCCGTTCGAGGAGTCATCCCGAGTGCGGACGCGGCCCGGAGCTCGGAGGCCTCGGCGGACGCGAAACGCGATGGCCTGCCCGACGAGGAATGTCGCCGCCAGCAGTGCGGCCATCGCAAGCACTTGCAGTGATCGTCCCTCGAAGAGCATCGAGTGGGCGTAGGCGCGGTACTGGTCATGTTCATTCCAGACGTCGATGTCGCCGCGCCCCGAGATCCGTTGGAGGTCCTCGCGCAGCCGCGGGAGGTCCGCCTCGCCGTGCCGGAGGCTGAAGAGGGAGTTGACGTACCCCTCCTGGCCCGGTCCCAACAGGTCGGGGTACTTCGCGACGAGCGCCCGCGAGAGCACGACACCACCTTGTGGTATGGGCCCCGAATCCAGCCACGAGCTCTTGACGACGCCGACGATCGGGACCTTCAGCTCAGGGCCCTTTAGGTCCACGTAGGAGGAGGATTCAGTGGCGTCGGCGCGGGCCTGGGCCTTCGACGGCAGCCGTAACGGGATCGTGCTGCCCACGTCGAGTCCGTAGTGGTCGACGAACTCCTGGCTGACGACCGCCTCGATCGCACGCTGGTCGAAGACGCGGCCGCGGATCACGACCGGTCGGTCGATGTCGGTGAGGAACCGGTCGTCGTCGTGTTGGAAGTCGATGCTCGCGGCGCCCGCCTTCCCTCCGATCGCCGGCGCCGCGCTGGAGAGGATGAATCCGCTTCGTCCGCTCACGTACGGCAGCCGGTCGAAGGCCGACCAATCGAACCCGGGCTGGTTCGGCAGGACCACGGCGTCGATGGGGTCACGAACGTGGTCCAGCAGCCTGTCCATCGCCGTGATCCCACGTCGTGCCCCCGCGGCGGAGCTGATCACGACGCCACCGGCGACTCCGATGAGGAGCGTCAGGAGTAGTAGCGACGTCCAGCGTCGACGAAGTGTCAGCCGCAGCCAGGCGAGGACGACGATCATGCAGTCATGGCAGGGTCGGAGGTTTGGATCAGGCGGCCGTCGCGCATCGTGACGATGCGGTCGGCACCTGCGGCCACCTCGGGCGAGTGGGTCACCACGATCACCGTCTGTCCCTCGGTGTGGAGGCGGCGGAACAACTCCAGGATCTCCAGCCCACCCTCGCTGTCCAGAGCTCCGGTGGGTTCGTCGGCCAATAGCAACATCGGTGAGTTGACCAGGGCGCGGGCGATGGCGAGGCGCTGGCGTTGGCCGCCCGACAGCATCGAAGGAATCTGCTCGCGCCGGTCGGACAAGCCGAGCAGGTCGAGCAGCTCGAGGGCCCGTGAGACGGCGGCCCTGCGCTTCATCCCGCCGAGGATCGCGGGCAGGACGATGTTCTCGGTCGCGCTCACCCCGTCGAACAGGTTGAAGAACTGGAAGACGATCCCGATGTGGTGCGGGCGAAACCGTGCGAGCCAGGTCTCGTCGCGCCCGTCGACGCGGGTTCCGTCGATCTCGACGGTGCCCTCATCGAGCCGGTCCAGGCCGGCGATGGCGTTCAGGAGGGTCGACTTGCCGCATCCGGAGGGGCCGGTGATCGCCACGAACTCGGAGCGCGCGACCTCGAGGTCGACGCCACGCAGGGCGCGAACGGGGGCGGTCTCCGCCTCGAAGGTCTTCCTTGCCCCGGTGACGATCAGCACGGGGTGGTGCTCCGTCGTCGACTCCTCGGCCCTCACTCGCACTACACAATCCGATGGCGTGTGTGATGACAAGGGTGTCCTACTCCCCGGTGGAGGTGGTGCCAGCACCACCTCCACCCGAGAGCCCGTGTCCGGGCGTCGGGCTGAGGACGGGCCGACGGCGCCGCCAGGGCCGCGGCGCTCCGTCGGAACGCTTCTCCTGTCGGGACGAGTTCGGCGCTCAGCGACCGGGTCCCCGACCTCCGAACCCAGGTGGTGTGGAGAAGCCACCGCCGGGTCCTCCGTTGTTGGAACCCCTGCCCGAACCGGCGCCCGACGTGGTGTTGGTCTGGGTGGCCGCGCTCGGCAGCGCCGCGTCGAGATCGGCGAGCACCACGCGGTCGCCGGCCGAGACGCCGCGGGTGATCTGGGTGCGGCTGGTGCCGACGACGCCGACGCCCACGGTGACGTCGTCGGTCGTGCCGTCGGATCGGAGCACCGTGACGGTGTGCCGTTCACCGCGGGTGGTGACCGCTGAGGTCGGGACGCTCAACGCTCTCGTCGCCGCGCCGGTGGTGATCGTCAACGAGGCGGTCGCTCCGTTGCGGAGGATGTCGGCGTCGGGCTCTGCGAAACCGATCGTCACCCGGAAGCCGGAGCCCGCGGATGAGCCCGACGAGGGGTTGGGTGTCGCGGCGACACCGACGACCTCACCGTGGAGGGACCGCCTCGAGCCGTCGGGGGTGACCTCGGCTGCATCGCCCACCCTGACCTTCGCGATGTCGGTCAGGGGGACCACCGTCGTCGCCTCGAACCCTCCACTGCCCTCGATGGTGATCACCTGGGTCGAACTACCCGCGGTGACCGTGTCGCCGACGGCGATACCTACCGAGACCACCGTCCCATTGATCGGGGCGACGATGTTCGCCTGGGCGAGCGACTGCATGGCGACGGCCACCTCCGCCGCGGCGAGGTCGACCGCCCGCTGGTCGGCGACCAGGTCCTCCGCCGAGGGCGTGGACGTCGCCGATGCGGCAGGTGTGGTTCCGGCCGCCGTCCCGGTCGAGGGCCGGGTGGCATCGTCGTCGGCGCCGGTGCCCGAGCCGTTCCCGGTGTTCCCGGCACTTCCCTGAGCCGCGGTCGTGGCCGGCTTCGTCGTCGTGGTCGTGGTGGTGGTGGATGAGCTCTCGAGTGCACGGCTCAAGGTGAGTTCGGCCTGGGCCAGCGCGGCCTCGCTCTCGTGCACGGCGGCGAGGAGCGTGACGCTGTCGAGCGTCGCGAGCGTGTCGCCCACCGCGACGGTGCCGCCGACCGCGACCGCCACGGTGGCCACGGTCCCGCTCGTGGGGAACGCCACGGCGGCACCCGAGACCGGCTCGATGCTGGCCACGCCCGACCAACGGGCTGCCACGTCCCCGACGTTCGCGGTCGCGGTCCGGTAGCGCTTGGCGGGGTCCGAACCCGCCCGTGCGGCGGCCACACCGCTTCCCACACCGATCAGCGCCACCACCGTCGCACCGGCGACCAGCCGACGCATGCGCCGTCGCGGGCGCCGCTCGGCGCCGAACAACTCCTCGATCCGGCGGCGTACGTCGACGGTGTCGTGTTGGGTCTCGATGGTCACTACTCGCTCCTCAGCGCGTTGATCGGGGCCAGACGTGCTGCCCGCGAAGCGGGGAAGACGCCGAACAGCACGCCGACGGCCATGGCCATCGCCATGGCGCCGAACGCGACCCACACGGACAACTCGACCTGCACATCGGCGACGTGGGGTGCGACGATCGCTCCGCCGACCCCGGCGAGCAGGCCGAGCGCTCCTCCGGCGGCCCCCAACATCGCGGCCTCCGCCAGGAACTGGCGGCGGATCGAACGAGGTCGGCCCCCGAGCGCCTTGCGCAATCCGATCTCACGGACGCGCTCGCTGACCGAGACCAACATGATGTTCATCACGCCGATCCCGCCGACCAGCAGGGAGATCACGGCGATCCCCCCCAACATCATCGTCATCGTGTCGTCCACCGACGAGGCGGCGGTGAGGATCGACTCCTGTGTCGCGATCGAGAAGTCCGCCTCCGACGTGGCGGTCGTGCCGTGCAGCGCCGCGAGGGTCGCCTCGGTCTCCTGGTAGGCGGCGGACAAGGTGTCCGCACCGGTGGCCTTGACGACGATCTGGCTGACCGACTTTCGGTCGATGCCGCCGACGAGGCGCTGCTGGTAGGTGCTCAGCGGGACGATCGCCACGTCGTTCGCGGAGGTCTGCTCACTCGACGACAGTTCCTCGAGGACCCCGACGACCTCGAGGGTCGTGCCCTGGTAGACCACGTCGCGGCCGATCGCGTTCGTTCCGGAGAACAGCTGTTCCGCGGTGTCCGATCCGAGGACGACCACCGCCGCGCGTCGCGTTGGTCGGTGGCGGTGAGGAAGCGACCGGTGTCGATGTCGCGTGAACGCACCCGACGCCACGAAGCGGTGGTGCCGGTGAGTGTGGTCGTCCAGTTCTCGGTGCCGGCGGTCAGCTCCACCGAGGTCGACGAGACCGGAGCGACCGCGGCGACGTCGGGTGCGACCGAGCGCGACGACAGCGCTTCGGCATCGGAGGTGGTGAGCGTCGGCGCGGTGCCGAAACCTCCACGCGAACCCGAGCTGTCCGTCGAGCTTCCCGGGGACACGACCAGGACGTTGGTCCCCAACTCGTCGATCCGGGCCCGGACCTTCGCCCGTGCACCGGCGCCGAGGCCCACCGTCAGCACGACGGCGCTGATGCCGATGAGGATCCCCAACATGGTGAGCGCCGAGCGGAGCCGGTGCGCGCGGATCGAGTCGAACGCGGTCCGAATCGTGTCGCCAAATCTCATCGGAGGACCCCTTCGCGTTCGGGCGTCGACGTCGCGGCGACCGCTGCCGCCGGCGGTGCGGCCTGCAGTCGACCGTCGCGTAGCTCCACCACGCGCTCGGCCCGTGCCGCGACCTCCGCCTCGTGGGTGATCAGGGCGATCGTGCACCCCTGGGAGTGGAGGCCGTCGAGTACGTCGAGCACGTCGGCGGACGATTGCGAGTCGAGGTTGCCCGTCGGCTCGTCGGCGAGGATCAGTGTCGGGGAGGTGACCAGCGCACGGGCGATCGCGACGCGTTGCTGCTGGCCACCCGAGAGCTCACCGGGTCGGTGCTCGGCCCTATGAGCGAGGCCGACCTGGGCGAGTGCCTCAATGGCGAGCTCCCGGCGGAGCGGTCGTGGCACCCCTGCGTAGACGAGTGGCAGCTCGACGTTGCGCCAGGCGACCATCTCACCCAGGAGGTGGAACTGCTGGAAGACGAAGCCGACGAACAGGTTGCGGACATCCGCGAGGTGCTCCTCGTCGAGGCGGGAGACGTCGTGGCCCACCAGTCGGTACGAGCCGCTCGTGGGAACGTCGAGGCATCCGAGCACGTGCATCAGGGTCGACTTGCCCGATCCGGAAGGGCCGATGATCGCGACGTACTCGTTCTCATCGAGGGTGAGCGACACCCCGTCCAGTGCGGTCACCTCGACCGCCCCGGTCCGGTAGGTCTTGCACACATCGTGCAGCTCGATGACGGGGGCGTCCATCTCAGTCCCCCGCCCCGGCCGCCCCGGGCGGTCCGAACCCGCCGGCGCCCTGTCCCATCGCGGGCTGTCGTCCACCGGCTTCGGGGTTGCCCGGCAGTTCGATGACGACCTGCTCACCGGCTCGGAGGCCGCTGGTGATCTCGACCATCGCGCCGGAGGTCTCACCGGTGGTGACGGTGCGCTGCTCGGTGGCACCATCGGCGGTCCCGTCGGTCGCGACGGTGACGACGGAGCGGCCACCCCTGGAGGACACCGCCCGTGAGGGGATCTGGAGTACGCCGCTGCGCTGGGAGACGGTGATCTCCGCGGTGGCGGTCGATCCGACGAACACCTTGGTCGAGTCGGCGTCGAAGGTGACCGTCACCGGGTAGGTGGCGACACCGCTGCTCGCGTCGGCCACCCGCCCGACGGAGGTGACCAGGCCGGTGGCGGTGGCGACATTTGCGTTGCTCGAGCCGATCTGTGCGTTCGAGCCCCCCGAACGGTTCGCGGAGGAGCCCCCGCCGGGGAATCCGCCGGGGAAACCGGCGCCGCCCCCGAATCCGCCGGAGCCCGCGGAGGTGCTTGTGGCGGTGGAGATGTCGAGGGTTGCGGTCTGGCCGAGGGCGACCTTGGAGATGTCGGAGCCGTCGACGGCCAGCTCGACGCTGAAGCGTCCGCTGCTGACGATCTGGATCTGGGGTGTCGAGGTGGACGAGCTCTGCTGTTGGGAACCGACCGCCTGGGGACCGGCCGACTGGGAGGACCCGAGGGTCGACGCCGAGCGTCCGCTGCGCGACCCGGTCCCCGTGGTGGTGGTCCCTCCGGTACCGCTGCCGCCGAGCTGCTCACCGACGGTGAGGTCCACGCTCGTGACGATGCCGTCGATGGAGGCGGTGAGCTGCGCGCCGGCCAGCGCCGTCTCGGCGGCGGTCAGCGAATCGCGGGCGGAGACGAGTGCGGTCCGGTCGGCCTCGAGCTGCTCGTCGCCGGCGCCCGCGTCGTCGGCCAGCTTCGCCTCCGCGGTGGCGATCTGCGATCTGGCGTCCGCTACCGAGGCCGAAGTTCGGAGGAGTCGATCGTGGCGAGCACCTGCCCCGCCGTCACCTTGTCACCCGCCGCGACGTCGACGGTCTTGACGGTTCCGGCCGAGGTGAACGAGAGGTCCTCGGTCTGGGCCGCGGCGACGGTGCCCTCGGCCGACACCCTGGTGCCCATCGTTGCGGACTGGACGGCCACCACCTGGCGGACCGACGTGGCGGTCGCGGAGCCGTCGGAGGCTTCGTCGGAACGGAACCAGACGGCCCACACGGTGACCGCCGCAGCGGTGAGGAGCAATGCGGCGGTCACCGGTATCCACCACCGTCGGCGGCGCGGGGTCCGCTCTGTCGGAGGTCCGTACGGACCGTCCTCATGGGACGTCCCGATGGTGGTGGATACCGGGGGTGGAGCGACCCGCCCGGTGTATTCGATGGTCATGGGCTCATCCTGAGGGGTCGATCCGGGAGCGGACTCCGAAGCACCGGAGAACTTCCTGAGACCCCGGAGCATGGTCGGGCGGCCGATGCGCACGGTCGATCAGCGCTTCAGGAGCAACTGAAGCTCGACGGTGCCGTGGTCCTCGACCGAGAGCACCCTCATGGAGGAGGGGACCTTCACCCCGTAGTCGGAGAAGGAGACGTCGACCGATCCGACCACCACCGCCGTGCCGTCGACGAGACGTGCCTGAAGGGGGACCGTGACGGCGCGGGTGACTCCGTGGATCGTGAGCTCACCGGTCGCGTCCACCTCGACCGTGGCACCCGATGCCACATCGGCGCCCAGCTCGATCGGGTCGCTCAACTCGAACGTGGCGGTGGGGTACCGGTCGGTGGCCAGTGCCTCCTGGACACGGCGATCCCGCATCGACTCGTCGGTGGTGATACTCGAGAGGTCTACGTCGATCTTCGCGGCGGTGACCGTGGTACCGGTGATGGTGAACGATCCGTCGACGTCACCGGTACGACCCACCGCCTCGGTGCTGCCGATGCCGGACAGCACCTCGTTGATCCGGAACCCTGCGAAGGTACCGGTGGCGGACTTGAAGTCGAAGGTGCCGGTCGACGTGTCGATCTTCCACTCGCCGTCGAGTCCGTCCGCTGCCTCGTTCGTGGTGCTTCCGGTACCCCCGTCTGCCTGACTCGAGTCGGCAAGAGTGGTCCGGACCCCCCGGGTGGCGGTCTCGAGGTCGACCCGGTCGGGCGCGTCGCCGCTGAAGAACCACCACAGACCGGCGGCCGCCAGCACGACCAGGAGCGCGCCCACGCCGAGGGCCACGCGCCGAACCGGGTGACGTACCGGTGCGTCGGTGTCGACAGTTGGAGGTGTCGAACCCGGGGTGCCGCCCGGGGATGGTGTCGGAGGGGTGGACGGAGGAATCGGTGCAGCCATGAGGGAAGCCTCGTGACCCTGTCTGAGTGTTCGCTGGGAGTACGGCAGGAGATCGCTGGGATCCCGGCTCCTCGGCCGATCCTCACCGCGCTCTCGGTGGACTCTCAGGATCTGGGAGGATCCTGGGTGCATGAGTGCTGCAACCATCCTGCTCGTCGACGACGAGGACCACCTCCGTTCGATGTTGGAGGCGGCCCTCGCCCACCACGGTTTCGACGTCCGCTCCTTCGCCGCCGGTCGTCAGGCGTTGGCCGAGGTGGCGCGGGTCGCGCCCGATCTGGTCGTGCTGGACGTGATGATGCCCGACCTGGACGGCTTCGAGGTCTGTCGGCGGATGCGCAACGACGGGGTGAAGGCGCCCGTCGTGTTCCTCACCGCACGCGACGGCACCGCGGATGTGGTCCGTGGCCTCACCCTGGGTGGGGACGACTACCTCGTCAAGCCGTTCAGCCTCGAGGAGCTCGTGGCCCGGATCAACGCCGTGCTCCGTCGCACCGGTGCGGGTCCGACGATGGACTCGATCCTGCGGTGTGAGGATCTCATCCTCGACCACGATGCACATCGCGTCACCCGCGCCGGCGAGGAGGTCGCACTGTCCCCGACCGAGTTCAACCTGTTGCGCTTCCTGCTCCAGAACCAGGGGAGGGTCCTCAGTAAGGCCCAGATCCTCGACCACGTCTGGAACTTCGACTTCGGGGGGGACGGTGGGATCGTCGAGACCTACATCGGCTACCTGCGCCGCAAGGTCGATCGGTCCGAACCCAAGCTCATCCACACCATCCGCGGCGTCGGCTACACGCTGCGCAGCCAGCGCTGAGCCAAACGTGACCCTCAAGGCCCGGATGCTGGTCGCCATGGCGGTCGTGGCGGGATTCCTCGTCGCCGCGTCGTGGATCGTGACCTCGATCACCTCGAGCTACCTGATCGACCAGGTCGACCATCAGTTGGGTCGATTCGCCTCGGGCCCTCGGGGGAGTGGCCCCCGGGTGCCCCCGCCGGGTGGCGACGTCGGTCCCGGGTCGTCGCCGGCACCGGGCACCCCCGACGCCGGAGCGTTCAGTTCCGTCTACGCCGGCATCATGGTCGACGGCGAACTCGAGACCCGCCTCTCGCCGGGAAGGGGGACGACGGCGGTTGCCGTGCCGCGGCTCGGAGCAGCCGATGCCCGGCGCCTGGCCCGTGACGGAGGTATCGAGACGGTCAACTCGAACGTCGACGGTTCGCGCTACCGGGTCGCGGCCGGCGTCGACGCCGACGGCAACCTCGTCGTGCTCGGGATGCCCCTCGACGACGTGGACGCAACCGTGGACCGGTTGATCGTCACCGAGGCGATCTCCACGACCTCGGTGCTGCTGGTGCTGGGGCTGATCCTGTGGTGGGTGCTGCGTCTGGGCGTCAGGCCGGTCCGGCGCATGACCGAGTCGGCCGTGACGATCGCGGGCGGCGACCTCTCCCACCGCGTGCCCGAGGAGGCGCCGGGCACCGAGGCCCACGAACTGGGTGTCGCGCTCAACACCATGCTCGAACGCATCGAGTCGGCGTTCGCGGAACGTGCCGCCACCGAGGAGCGGCTCCGTCGTTTCGTCGCGGACGCGCCGCACGAGCTTCGCACACCGGTGACGACGGTGCGCGGCTATGCCGAGCTGTTCCGCTTGGGGGGCCTCGACGATCCCTACCGGCTCGATGCGGCGATGGCCCGGACCGAGGCCGAATCGGTCCGGATGGGTCGCCTGGTCGAGGATCTCCTGACCCTCGCACGCCTGGACCGGGATCTCCCGGCATCGGAGCAGCCCGTCGCCCTCGACCGAATCGTGGCGGACGCCGTCGACGACTTCAGGGTGCGCCACCCTCAGCATCCCGTGACCGCACGGATCGAGCCGGCCACCGTGTCGGGCGACCCGGACCGGCTGCACCAGGTCGTCCTCAACCTGTTGACCAACGCGGCAATCCACACCCCCGACGGTACGGAGGTGGAGGTGGAGGTCGGCGTGGTGGGCGGCGGTGATCGGGTTCGCCTCGCCGTTCGTGATCACGGGCCGGGGCTCGCCCCCGACGTAGCGGACCGGGCGTTCGAGCGGTTCTGGCGTGCCGACCCGTCGCGTAGCCGCGCCTCGGGTGGTTCGGGTCTGGGGCTCAGCATCGTCGCCGCGATCGTCGGCTCCATGCACGGTACGGTCCGCTTGGCACAACCGGGCGAGGGCACCGGTCTCCTCGCCGAGGTCGAGTTCACCGCCGCACGCGGTCCCTCCACACGGTCGGATCGTTGCTCCGCGGAGACGGCTCATCGGACACGGCGGTGGGATGGTCCAGGACCATCGGCTCGTCGCGGATGAACGGATCCGGTCGGAACTCCATGTGCAGTGCGAGGCGTGAACCTCCGGGTCTGCCCTGACGTCGGGCGTGATAACCGGAGGTGTCGGCCATGACCATGGTGTTGGCGCGCGCGGTGAAGTGTCGGGGATCGAGCCCGCGGCGGGCGATCTCTCGAGGAGGGACCCGTCGCGACGCCTCCGCGACGGGGTGGATGCTGTCGCGGTACACGCCCGAGAGCCCTGCGACCGAGAGCCGGTGGCTGCGCGGGTAGTACGTGAGGGTACCGTCGTCGGGTTCGACGTCGGTGAGGTACAGCCAGACCTTGTGGGTCGGGTGGAACGTGTCGACGTGGACATGCGACTGGTCGTCGACCTCCTCGGACACCTGGGTCACGAGTTGCACGTGACATCGCCCCGCCCCGGGCGGGATCGTGACCCGTTCGGCGGCACTCGCCAGCGCGACGAGTCGTTCGTCGGTGAAGAAGCGGTCCAGTTCGCCCCGGAGCGCTTCGGGTGCGTCCATTCGCCAGACGGTGTCCACCCGTACACCCCTGCGGTGTGCGGACCACGGGCGCGGAGCCGTCGAGGCATCCGTTCGCTGCGTCGCGGACGGCCGCGAACCCCTCGGCGGGGAGGAAGTCTGGGACCTCCACGTAGCCGTGTGACCGGAGCCGCTTGAGCCAGTCGACCACGTCGGGGTCGGCGGGTTCGGGCCATCGCCGCGTGGACGCGACGGCGCGGGCCGCGACCGTGCGGGCCACCTGGAGTCCCGCGCGGTTGAGCAGCGGATCCTCGATCCGTTTCGCCCGTCCCGCCGCCGAACGAAGGTTGGAAAGGTGTCCCACAAGTCCCTCCGGATGCATGCTCCCGACTCGTGGTCGGGTCCGAACGATATCGTCCCGCGTCGATGAGTTCGCTTCGTCGCCGGCTCGCGGGGAACCCGATGCTCAAGGAGGTCCGCACCCGGATACGGATCCTCCTGGTGACGCATCGATGGCGGCCGGCGTGGATCACTCTTGCTCCGTCCGGTCACGTGATCCATGTCGATCCGGCCGAGCCGCGGGGGTGGGGGATCGTGCATGGTCTGGGCCGCGGCCACCAACCCGCACTGATCGCGCTGTGGTGCCGTTGTGTCGACGTGCTGGGCCCCGACGTCGTCGTCGACGTGGGGGCCAACTACGGCGAGCTGACCCTGGCGCCTCGCTATCGGGTCGCCTCGACCGTGTACGCGGTGGAGGGCAATCCCCGTGTCGCCGACCTGCTCGAACGGTCGATCGCCCACCACCCCGACTCAGGCCGGATCCGGCTGCACCGCTGTCTGGTGTCCGACGTCGACGGTGGAAACGCCGTGCTCCACGTCGATCCACAGTGGAGCGGCTCGGCATCGATCGCACCCGGGGCGGCCACCGCGTCGACGGTGGGGATCGAGGTGCCGGTACGGACGGTCGACGCGCTGCTCGCCGGCGCGGGCGATGACGGTGCGGGTGAGGGACTGGTCAGGGGGCGACGGCTCCTGATGAAGATCGACGCGGAGGGTTGGGAGGCGCACATCATGGAGGGGGCACGCGACACGCTCCGCAACGCAGGTACGAGGGTGCTGCTGGTCGAGTTCGATCCGGATCACCTCCGTCGGGCCGGCACCGACGCCGACGCGCTGTTCGCGACCCTGTCCACCCTGGGCGCCACCTGGTCGGTGACGCACGACGGGTCGATCGACGAGGTGCATTCGGCCCCGGTCGTGACTACCGACCTGTTGGTCGTGTCCGATCCCGAGGTGGCGTCGCGGATAGTCGGGCGACCGACGAACCGACGCCCGATGGGTGGCCGACCGGGCTCAGCTGACGACCAGTCCGCCGTCGCAGGTGATCACCTCGCCCACGGTGAAGGCCCCGGCCCGTGACGCGAGGAACAGCGCCAGGCCGGCGATGTCCTCGGGCGTGCCGATCCGACCGCGGGGCATGGCGCGACCGAGCGAATCCCAGTCCGTGCCGTCGACGTCTCCGCCGGTACCCAGGCCGGTGCTGAGCATCCACGTGGGAAACGGTCCCGGCGCGATCGCGTTGACCAGGACGTTGCGGGTGACGAGCTTCGCCGCCATCTGGCGGGTGAGGGCATGGACCGCGGCCTTGGAGGGTCCGTAGGAGTGCGTGTCGAACGCGCGGGGTGCGGATCCCGTCGACCGACCCGATGTTGACGACGCGTGCCGGATCGTCCACCGTCGCCGAGGCCTCCAGGAGGGGAGGAGGCGCTGCGTGAGGAAGAACACACCCTTGACGTTGGTGTCCATCACCTTGTCCCACCCGATCTCGGGGAAGTCGTCGAGCGGAGCACCCCACGACACGCCGGCGTTGTTGACGAGCACGTCGAGCCGGTCCTCCCGTGCTCGCAACGCCGTGACGAGGTCGTCGATCCCGTCGAGGGTGGCGACGTTGCCCGGAATCGACACGCAGGTCCCTCCGTAGGTGTCACCGAGGCGCCGTGCGGCGGCGTCACACGCTGCCGCCTTGCGGGAGGTGAGGTAGACGCGCGCTCCGTTCGCCAGGAAGCCGGCGGCGATCATCTCGCCGATCCCACGGGACCCGCCGGTGACGAGCACCACCTTGTCCCTCACGCCGAACAGGTGGTCGAGGCTCAGATCGCTCACGCCCGGACCCTAGAGCGGTGAGGGGCGGACCGTCCGCTTCAGACCGCGACGGGTAGATCTACGCCGCCATCGCGGTCGGGGGCCCAGGTGTGGAACGTGCCCACACTCCCGTCGAGCAGGGAGCGGAGGGCCGACTCCAACGGGTCGCACAACGCCGTCGGCAGCGGTGCGGCGACCGCGTGCGCGGACTCCACGCCGCGGCGTTCCGCGACGAACACCAACGGCCGCGCGGCGCACACCGGACCCAGGTCGGCCAGGGTCGACGTCAACTCCGACCGGACGCGCGGTGATCGAGGCGCACGGTTGAGGACCCGGAGGATGCGGGACGGATCGACCCCTACCTCCACAAGCGAGGTCTGCAGTTCGACGAGCGAGCGCATCCCCCGAAGGGTGGGGTCGCCGACGGCGACGACCGCGTCGGCCGCGAGCACCGACACCCGGCCGGGCGCGTTGCGACCCTCGACGTCGCGCGAGCCGGTTTCGAGCCGCCCGTCGAGATCCGGTGAGCAGTCGGCGACGGTGAGGCGGAACATCGAGCGGAGCGCGTCGAGCGATCGCACCAGCGCGTCGTAACGCAAGGAGACCCAGTCCCGGTCACGTCGCAGGCCCAACAACAGTCCGTAGCCGCGGGTGTCGATGTCGAAGAGCATCGAGCGCAGCGCCGCCCGCGCCGGCGGTGCGCCGCGGTGGGCCTCCACCACCTCCTGGAGCCCCGGCACCACGTCGCCGACATCGTGGTACATGGCCAGGTCCCCTCGCCGAGCGAGGTCCGCGAGGAGCACCGAACCCGCCATATCGCCCCGGGCGGCCCCCTGCGCGATCGCCATCGCGATCGTCGATGTACCGGTCCCTCGAACACCGACCACGGCGAGCAGTGAGCCGCGGAATCCGCGTGCCGCCGCCGTCTCGACGAGAGGATCGGCCTCACGGGTCGGACGGGCGCGTCGGGCGATGCCGGCGCCACCGTCGGGCGGCACGGTCTGCTCCGCGGCATGGCTGTCGTGCGCCGCGGTGTCGTGCGCCGGGTGGACCACGACACCCAGCCGGTCGTCGGGATCGGCCGCAGCGGCGTGTCCCGAGGTCGAGGGCTCGTCGACGCGACAGGGGCTGCCGAAGGGCGCGAGCACTTCCATCAGGCGCGCCGAGTCGAACGGCAGTTCCAGTATGGAATCCGCTCCCATGTCGAGCCACTCGTCGGAATGCTCCGGTTCGTCGTCGTCGCTGACGACGACGATCCCGGCACCCGAGTCGGCGAGTTGGGCGAACAGCGACCGGTCGAGGAGCCCCGTATCCGCGCCGAGCAGCACCGCGCCGACCGGGCGCGGTCCTCCCACTCGGTTGACGAGGTCGGCGGGGCTCACGCACTTCAGGAGTCGATGCCGATGTGCGCGCCGTTGGCCCAGCGGGCGACGTCGGCGAACCAGGCCGAGCGGACGCGGGCGAGTCCGGCGACGACCAGGCGGTCGCTCATCGCGAACTCCCGCCCCCGAGGGCGACGGTACCGGCGGTCATCAACGTGACGTGGCCCTTCGCATGGGCGTCCACGACCTGTCGGGCCGCATCTTCGTCGGGGACCTCGAGGTTGACCCGCACCTCGTCGGATGTGCCGACTCCCGCCTCGCCGTCCGAACCGACGCGGCTCACGAGCGCGCGCACACGACGACCACGGCGGGTGCGTCGTCGGGTACCGACAACACGTCGACCCGGTCTCCGACATGTAGGTCGCCGTCGAGCGCGTCGGCCGGGGCGAGTGCGAGCCCCACCCGCCGACCGCCGCGTGCGGCGGCCGCTGCCGAGGTGGCGATCGATCCCGGCTGAACCAGGTCCCCTCGGCCATCGGGACGAGCGCGATCCTGCCGACCACCTCCGACGGGTCCCTCATCGCCCGCCTGGCACTGGCCCGGCCGAGTCGCATCGGGGTGAGCGCGAGGTCGTCGGCCTCGATCGTCGCGCCGGGGGCGACGTCGCGGCGCGCGACCAGGTACGCGACGTCGGTGGTCCGGGTGGCCGCCCGGTGGGCGGCGACGACCCCCAGCATCGAGAGCGTCACCAACAGACCGCCGGCGATGGCGCGTCCGGTCGGGAGTCGTCGTCGGGGCCCCACCGGCCGGAGCGGCGACGATTCCGCTGGTTCGGGGGAGTCCTCGACCGCGCCGGGTCGGCTCGGCTGGCGGAGTGGGGAAGACGTGATCGGCATGGGGCTCCTGGGATGCGGCGTCGGTCGGCGCATGACCTTGCGCGTACCCTCGCCGCGTCACAAGAGTCCGCGTCGAGAATGAGACCGATGCCCCAGGCGTGGGGGAACCACGTCGAATGTAAGAACAACGTTAAGACTGTCTGAATTTCATGTCATGCGGCGGCCTATCATCGCGATCGAGGGGGACCGTCGTTAGGATTGTGGGGATTCCTTCCCCGCATCCTTCGAGGTTTTCAGATCCATGAGTTCATCCACCGGCATCGTGTGGCTCAACACGGCCGAAACCGCTCGACGACTGGGTGTCACGCCTCGAACGTTGTACCGGTTCATCGACGAGGGTCAGCTCCCCGCCTATCGGTTCGGCCGGGTCATCCGGCTGAAGGAGACCGAGGTGGAGCAGTTCATCGAGGACTGCCGGATAGCCCCCGGTACGCTCGACACCTCGGACTCCGACGACCGAGACGTCGCCGACGAGAGGGTGCCCACCGCGTCGCGGTGAGGGGCCTCCCGACTTCCGTCCGCCCGGCCCGGGGCCGACGAATCACCGCCGAATCGCCGCCGTCGCGTCGTTACACTCGCGCCGGAGGGCGCGGTGAGGGTCGATGACTGACGAGACGACAGCGGTCGCGTCGACCGCTCCCTTCCATGTTCGGGTCACGGGCGCCGACGCGCTCGCAGCCGTCCTCGGAGAACGCGACGAGTGGCTCGACCAGATCGAGGACGCCTTCGACGGCGCACGGATCGTTGCTCGCGGCAACGAGATCACCGTCGACGGGCCGGGCGCCTCGCAGGCGGCGAAGGTTTTCGAGGAACTCGCGTTGATCGTGCAACGTGGCCAGACGCTCGACAGGGACCTGGTGGCGCGCACGGTCGACATGGTCGGCGCCGACGAGCTCCCATCGGAGTTGCTGAACGCGGATGTGCTGCGCCTCGCCCGCGGCGGGTCCGTCCGTCCCAAGACCGCGGGCCAGCGACGCTACGTCGACGCGATCGCGCAGAACGTGATCACGTTCGCGCTCGGACCCGCCGGCACCGGCAAAAGCTGGTTGGCGGTAGCCATGGCCACACAGTTCCTCCAACGCAAGCAGGTAGAGCGGATCGTACTGACCCGGCCGGCGGTCGAGGCCGGCGAACGCCTCGGGTTCCTTCCCGGCGATCTCATGGCCAAGGTCGACCCGTATCTGCGGCCGTTGTACGACGCGTTCTATGACATGGTCGGTGCCGAGGGTGCCGCCAGGATGCTCGAGCGCGGCGCCGTCGAGGTCGCTCCGTTGGCCTTCATGCGTGGTCGCACGCTCAACAACAGCTTCATCATCCTGGACGAGGCGCAGAACACCACGCCCGAGCAGATGAAGATGTTCCTGACACGAATCGGGTTCGGCTCCCGAGCCGTGGTGACGGGCGACACGAGCCAGGTCGACGTGCCCGGTGGGCGTTCGGGCCTGAGCGGCGTCGAGGACCTCCTGTCGGGGATCGACGGGTTGGGCTTCGTGCACCTCGGCCGCCGCGACGTCGTCCGGCACCGCATCGTCGCCGACATCGTCCACGCCTACGATCGCGCCGCCGCGCAACGTCGCTGATGGAGGGTGAGCATCGGCCTGACGGCACCGGGTGTGGCGCGGTGGCGCCCGTCGCCACCGGGGTGATCGAGGTGGAACGCGGGATCGACGTGGCGATCGATGTCGATCCCGTCGTCACCGGAACCGTCGGCACGATCGATACGAATCGGTGGCGGGACCTGGCCACCGTCGTGTTGGCCGACCTGGGTGTGCGGACCCCGGCGGAGTTGGCGATCCGCTTCGTCACCCCCGACACCATCGGAGACCTGAACGGTCGCTACATGGGTAGGTCCGCTCCCACCGACGTATTGTCCTTCCCGCTCGACGGGCTCGGGTATCGGTCACCGGCCCCCGCCGATCCCGCTCCGATCACCATGGTGGGCGACGTAGTGGTCTGTCCGGAGGTCGCCATGGCCAACGCCGCGGACCACGCTGGTTCACTCGACGCCGAGCTGGCACTGCTGTTGGTCCACGCCCTCTTGCACCTCGTCGGTCACGACCACGCCGAGGCCGACGAGCGGACCGTCATGTGGGCCGAGGAGCGTCGGCTCCTCCGGGAGCACTTCGGGCCGTTGCCGCGCGACCCCTGGAACCGCGAGCCGTCGTGATCGCCGCGTCCGGAGGCCTCGCACCGGTCGACGTGTGGATGCTCATCGCCATCCTGTTGCTGATCGGCCTGTCGGCGCTGATCGCCGTGGCCGAGACAGCGATCACCCGCATCACCCGTACGCGGGCCGCGGCACTCGCGGAGCAGGGTCGGCGCCGCGCGAAGCTCGTGTTGCGGATCGTCGAGAACTACGAGCGCAGCCTCAACTCGGTGTACCTGGTGGCCCTTGCCTGCCAAACCGTTCAGGCCGCCCTGACCGGTGTCCTGGCGGGCCGGCTGTTCGGCGGTGTCGGGATCGCGGTCGCCACCTTCGTGAACGTGGTGGTCGTGTTCATCGTGGCCGAGGCGGCCCCCAAGACCTGGGCGCTGCAGCACACCGACCGCGCCGCGTTGGGCACCGCGCCGGTGGTCGTGTTCTTCGGGCGAATCTTCCGGCCGCTCGCCGACGCGCTGATCGTGGTCACCAACGTCCTCCTTCCGGGGAAGGGCCTTCAACAGGGGCCGTTCGTCACCGAGGAGGAGATCATCGCGCTGATGGGTGAAGCGGCCGAGGCGTCGGTCATCGAGGAGGAGGAGCGTGACCTCATCGAGTCGATCATCGACTTCGGCGACACGGTCGTTCGCGAGATCATGGTGCCGCGCACCGACATGGTGTCCTTCGAGCAGGATTTTCGCGTCGCCGATTGCGTGGAGATAGCGATCCTCAACGGTCTCAGTCGGTTTCCCGTCTACCGCGACAACGTCGACGACGTGGTCGGCATCGTCTATGCGAAGGACCTGATGGCGGCCGAGCGTGACCGCCGTGGCGCCGAGTCGATCAAGGCGCTCGCACGCGCGGCCTACTTCGTTCCCGAGACCAAACGTGTGGCCGAGCTCCTCCGCGAGATGCAGGCACGCAAGACCCACATCGCGATGGTGGTCGACGAGTACGGCGGCACCGCCGGCCTCGCGACGCTCGAGGACCTCCTCGAGGAACTGGTGGGGGAGATCGCAGACGAGTTCGATCCCGAGGAGGCCGATGTCGAACCGATCGGCGACGACGTGTTCCTCGTGCACGACGCGTCGCTCAACCTGTCGGACCTCAACGACCGCTGCGGGTTGGCGCTGCCCGAGGGTGACTGGGATTCCCTCGGGGGTCTGGTGTTCTCCGAACTGGGGCGGGTGCCCGAGGTGGGCGACGTCGTCAACCTCGACGGCTACGAGTTGCGGGTGCAGACGGTCGAGGGGCGTCGCGTGGGAAGGGTCCGGGTGGAGCGGCTCCATCCGGTCGCGGACTCCGGCACGGCGAACGGTCGGCCGGTCGACGGGGGACTGGAGACTCCGCGTTGAGCGGAAACGACGATCATCGGCCCGGGTCCGCCTCGGCCGAAGGTGCGACCCCGACGGGTGATCCGGCAGGCTTTCGATCCGGGTTCGTGTCGATCGTCGGGCGCCCCAACGTCGGGAAGTCCACACTCCTGAACCGGATCCTCGGTCGGAAGGTCTCGATCGTTTCCGACAAACCGCAGACGACGCGGACCCAGGTTCGAGGAGTGCTCAACCGGCCCGAGGGCCAGATCGTCTTCGTCGACACCCCTGGGATCCACAAGCCCCGCACCCTGATGGGCGAGCGACTCAACGACTCGGCGATCGGCACGGTCGGCGACGTCGACGTCGTGTGTCTGATGCTCGACGCGACCGGTCCGGTCGGGCGCGGAGACCGTTGGGTCGCCGCCCGGGTCCCCGAGGACGCGGTCGTCATCGTCAACAAGTGCGACCTGGTCGGCCGGCACAAGGTGCTCGATCGCCTCGCCGCCGCGTCGGACATGACCTCCGACGAGGACGGATCCTCGTCCGCCACGCCGTCGACCCCGCCGGATCGGGAGTACTTTCCCGTCTCGGCGAGGACCGGCGCCGGGGTCGACGCGTTGGTGGAGCACCTGTTCTCGAGGATGCCGATCGGTCCGCACTGGTATCCCGACGACATGGTCACCGACGTCGAGGACGCGTTCTGGGTGGCGGAGTTGGTCCGTGAACAACTGCTCGCCCTGACCCGCGACGAGCTCCCGCACTCGATCGCATGTCGTGTCACAGAGTGGGACTGGCCCCGCGTTCGCGTCGAGATCCTCGTCGAACGCGAGTCGCAGAAGGGTATCGTGATCGGCCGTCGCGGCGCAGTGTTGAAGGAGGTCGGGACGCGGGCGCGCCGACAGATGGCACCCGGAGCGTTCCTCGAACTACACGTGAAGGTCGACAAGGACTGGCAGCGGCGGCCCAAGGCGCTGGACCGGCTCGGCTACTGAGACCGATCGGGCCCGGTCCCCGCGTGCGACACGAGTTGTAGGTAGATCACCACCAGGTCGTCGAGGTCGAAGTCGCGATACGGCTCGGCGAGGCGGAGCCGTGACAACTGGGACCGGTCCCCGTCGGTGCTGTTGCGCACCGCGAAGGGAACGCCCGCCTCTCCGAACGCCGCCAGGTACTCGCTCGCCCGCAGCCGGTTCTCGTGTTGGATCGGGTTGGACAGCATGCGCCAGACCCGCGGCGGGAAGCGGAGGAAGTTGAACTGGGACACCCCGGCGGGGTCGGTGTAGTGGCCGTGGTCGCACAGGTCGATCCCGTGGGACATCACCCCGTCGGGTGAGAGGCGGTCGAAGCAGCCACGCACCAGTGGGCCGAGCTCGCCCGCCGGTACGTGCTCGAGCACCAGGGAGGACGTGACCACGTCGAACGGGGAGAGGTCGTCGACGCTCTCGATCCCTCCGACACGTCGCTCGAAATCGCACACCGACGCGAGGTCGGCAGCGGTCCGTGCCCCGCGGAGGGCGGCGACGCGTTCGGGCACGAGCGGAAGGGACGCGTCGGCGTCGAGGTGGGCGAGCACGACGGGGACGGTCTCGTCGAGTCGCACCATTGCACCGTGGTCGACGTGGTCGAGGCACACGACCCGCTGGGCACCGCACAACCAGAACAACACCGGCACCGCGGGATGCCACCCGGTGCCGACCTCGAGAACCGTGCAGCCGGGGCGAAGCCGGTCGTCGTCACCGGTGAGCCCCGCGGCGCGGACGGCCTCGAAGTGGTCGACCATGATGCGGTGCCGGGTCGCCATCTCGGCGGCGTCGAACACGGTTCGTCCCGAGAACCGTTGCAGTGCGTGGTTGACGCGGTCGCTGCTCGGAGCGAACGAGACCGCCTTCTGCACGGCGGTCTTCGTCATCCAGCGCCACGGGATCGCCACGGCGGCGAGGTCAGAGGACTGCCGCGATGTCCTGGACCAACAGGACCGTCAGCAGGCAGATCACACAGAAGGCCGCACTGGAGAAGTACCAGCGCCACTTGTGGTCGACGGTGAAGAAGCGGCGGATGGTGAAGACGTCGGAGACCATGGCCACGCAGCCGATGACGATGCCGACGACCGGCCCGACCCCCTCCGCCAGGTGCAGCATCGGCAGGACGAACGGGAAGATCACGTACGTGAGGGTGCAACGCGTCGCCGAGATCAGCATCGACTTCTCGAAGACCTTCAGCGCGGAGGCCTTCGACATGCCGGGCGGCCGCTCTTTGACGAACAGCACCTTGCGGACGAAGCGATCCGCCGCCGAACGGTTCGGGGCGTCGGTCGACTCGTCGCCCGGACCCGCCGCCAATGGGAACGGACACGCGGGCGCGTCGTCGGTGCCGACGGCCGTCGGTGCCGAGTTGGCACCGAGGAGGTGGTGGGGGAAGGGGCACTTCGCCACCTCGCCGCCGTGGTCGACCCCCACCGCAGCGGTGTCGTGGGTGGGGGCGGTCAACTCGGACACGATGAGCGAGTGTAGGGCCGGGCCCTCAGTCGCGGGAACTCGGGGTGGTGGCCCCGGCCATCGTCACCGCTCGATCCGCCTCGGCACGGGCGCCCGGGACCGTCGCGGTGATCGGCCAGGGGAGTTCACGTTCGGCGACCAGCGCCAGGTCGAACAGCAGCGCGTCGTGGTGGTGGGGCGCGAGGACCTGGAGCCCGACCGGTAGGCCGTCGATCAGGCCGGCGGGGATCGACGCGGCGGGGTTTCCGTAGATGTTCGACGAGATCGTCAGTCCGCCCATCTCGAGCATCTCGGGGACCGCCGCGGTCGCCGCCGCGAGGACGGCCCCGGGCAGACGCGGTGCGAGCCCGCCCCCCACCCTGACACCGCCTAGCGCGGCGCGGGCGGCGACGCGGGTCCAACGGTGCGACAGGATCCGCTCGGCCTTCTGGGGCAGCGGCTTGCTCATCTCCCACTCCGCGGGGAATGCCGGTCCCGGGTTGGTGGCGGCCATGACGAAGTCGACCTGGTCGAAGATGTCCGACATGGCGCGGTTGAGCCGGACCCGTTTCGTCTCGGCGATCGCGGCCGTCCGGAGGTTGTAGAAGCTCTCGGCGATACGCATCCCGTCCTCGATGGACTGGGTGAGCAGCCCGGCGCATCGTGGCCACAGCGGCCCGAGGCCGGCCATCAGCGTCGACATGTTGCCGAGCATCCACTCGGCGGTGACGTTGACGAGTTGCACGTCGACCTCGACCCGACGCATGCCGGCGGCCGCGATCAGCGCGTCGGCGTGGGCGTCGATTCGTTCCCGTACGCCCGCCTCGAGGTCGACGCCTCCGAGGTCGACGACGACGGCGACCCGCTTGCCGGAGAGGTCGTGGGTGCCGAGGTCGGCCTCCCATGTTCCCCCCGAGGGCAGGCTTGCGGGGTCCCAGGGGTGGGGCCCCGCACACACGTCGTAGAAGCGGGCGGCATCGCGGACCGATCGGGTGAGGGAGCCGAGCACCGCGGTGCTGGGTCGGCTGAACGCGACCGGGCCGCGTGGGATCCGACCGTAGGTGCCCTTCATGCCGAACAGGCCGGTGTAGGCGGCCGGGATGCGAATCGAGCCTCCGCCGTCCGACGCGGTGGCCAGCGTCAGCAGTCCGCCCGCTACCGATGCGGACGAACCGGCCGAGGATCCGCCGACGGTTCGGCCGTGACGCCACGGGTTGTGGGTGATCCCGTTGAGACGGGTCACGCTGACGTTCAGGCCGCCGAACTCGCTCGACGTGGTGGCCCCGACCGCGATGGCGCCGCCCCGCGTGCGGAGGCGCTCGACATGCGGTGCCGTCTGGTCCGCGATGCGGTCCTCGAAGACCAGCGACGCTTCGGTGTCGGGCCAGCCCGCGACGGTGTCGAGCTGCTTGATGCCGGTGGGTACGCCCCCGAAGGGCAGCGACACGTCGACGTGGTCGATCGCCGCGTACGCGCCCTCGCGGTCGAGGTGTGAGAAGGCGTTGAGGTCGGAGGCCTCGATCGCGGCGAACGTCGCGTCGAGCTCCTCGCGGGGGGAGCGCTCACCCGATCGAAATGCCTCGACCAACGAGACGGCGTCGCCCTGCCAGGGAGTGTCAACCATGAACGCCATTCTCGTTGCGGCGGCATCAACCCGTCCACCTCGTGGCGCGCCCCCGAAGTCGGGGACCGTCCGCGGTCATTCGATGCCGGCGAGGAAGGCCTCGACATCGGCGAAGTCCTTGGTGCGACGCATGGGTGGCAACGCCCCGATCAGCTCCCACCGGTAGCTCGCCTGCTTGGCGAGCCGTGGGTCGAGCACCGCCACCACGCCGCGATCGGTGGCGGTGCGGATCAGCCGCCCCGCGCCTTGAGCGAGCATGGTGGCCGCACGGGGAAGGTCCACCGTGGAGAACCCCGCGGCGCCCGCCTTCTCCCGCCGTGCGGCGAGCAGCGGTTCGTCGGGGCGGGGGAAGGGAATCTTGTCGATCGTCACGAGGCTGAGCGAGGGGCCGGGAACGTCGATACCCGCCCAGAAGCCCATCGTCGCGAACAGGCAGGTGTGGGGATCGTCGGCGAACTCCGACAGCAGGACCGGCTTGGGGCGTTGGCCCTGACGGAGGAGGGGGTAGGGGAGCCGCCCCTCGAGTTCGTCCGCCGCGTGTTGCATGGCCCGGTAGCTCGTGAACAGGGCGAGCGTGCGGCCCCCCGCCGCCAGCACCAGGCGTTCGAGCTCCGCGACCGACGCCTCCGCGAATGTGCCCGACCGGGGGTCGGGTAGATGGGCCGCGCAGTACAGCAGCGCGTGGTGTTCGAAGTCGAAGGGTGTACCGACGTCGAGCTCCGTGAGCAGGTTGGCGGGGACGTGCAGTCGTGCGGCGAGGCCGCGAGGGATGGTCGCGCTGGTGAACACCACGGTCCCGGGCCGGAGGTTCTCGTCGTCGTCCTCCCCGATGCTCAGGCCAACCGGATCGGGGTCCCACAGCAACGCATCGAGGGTGGCGCCCAGGTCCAGTGGTGCCGACTCCAACGTGGGTGCGGCCTCGGTCCCGCCGACCCACAGCACCGAGTCGGCGACCGGTGCGAGGAACGACGCGACGTCGCCCTGGAGGCTCCTAACGGCCGCGGCGACCCGCGCCTTTCGGGTGGCGACGTCGGCCGAACCCCGATCGGCGAACCCCGCGAGCGTCTCGGTCACCTCCGCGATCGCGCCCTGGAGGCTCACGAGCGTGTCGGTGAGCACCGCGGGGACACCCTTGCGGTAGCGCGTCCCCACCTCGTCGGCCAGGACGGAGTCGAGTCGGGCTGCGGCGCGATCGAACGCGCCGGCGGTGGCGTCGTCCACGATCAGGCCCTCGATGATCCGAGACGTCGCGCGAACCTGGCCACCGCTCAGCCGGAGGCCGGACGTGGACGAGCGTGTCCTCGATCTCGTGTGCCTCGTCGAGGATCGCGATCTCGTGAGGCGGGAGGATCCCGCCTCGCGCCGCCAGGTTCAGGCCGTACAGGTGGGAGTTCACTACGACCACGTCGGCGCCGGCGGCGCGCCGCCGGGCGGTCTCGGCGAAGCAGTCCTCTCCGCGGGGGCACTTCTGGGCACCCGGGCACTCGCGGGGCCCGACCGACACCGCCGACCACACCCAGCCGGGTGGCTCCTCGGAGAGCTCGGCCCGGTCTCCCGTGGTGGATTCGTCGGCGAAGCGGCCGAACAGGTCGAGCCAGCGCTGGGGAACCGCCCCTCCGCCGGTGGCCTCGGCCACTCCGTCGAGAC
The DNA here is from genome assembly GCA_041394325.1 of Microthrixaceae bacterium. Taxonomy (GTDB): domain Bacteria; phylum Actinomycetota; class Acidimicrobiia; order Acidimicrobiales; family Microtrichaceae; genus JAWKIJ01. Next base: position 148,790 of record JAWKIJ010000001.1, on the reverse strand, counting down.
CGAGTTGGGTCTGCGGACCCGACGCCTCGTCGAGTCGTTGGCGACACAGGTAGTTCGAGCGCCCCTTGAGCACCGCCCAGTCGACGTCGCGACCGAGCGCCGCGGCCAGCATCGGAAGGTCCTTGTCGGCGAGCTGGTCCTGGAGGGCCTTGGTCGCCGTCGCGACCACCGTCCTCCGCCCCGAGAGCACGGCCGGAAGCAGGTAGGCGAGCGACTTGCCGGTGCCGGTGCCGGCCTGCACCACCAGATGACGCCGTTCGGTGATGGCGTCGGCGACGGCCGCGGCCATCTCACCCTGGCCGGAGCGATACTCGCCAGCATCCATCGCCTCGGTCACGGTCTCGAGGGCGGCGCGGGTGCGGTCGGCGAGGCTCACCGCCCCACTGTTGCAGACCCGCGCCGCCGCACTTCACCGGCGTCGCGACGGCCGAACCCGGCCGCCCACTAGCTTCGCCGGAGTGGAGATGTCCGCCCTCGACCTCACCCGGATTCCCGAGCACGTGGCACTCGTGATGGACGGCAACGGCCGCTGGGCGCAGCGCCGCGGCCGCGCGTACCGAGGGTCACGGAGCGGGAGAGGAGGCACTGATGGACACCGTGTGGGCGCACTCGCCGCGGGTGTCCGTTGGATCACCGTGTATGCCTTCTCCACCGAGAACTGGTCGCGGCCCCTCGACGAGGTCCGATACCTGATGGGCTTCAACGAGCGCCTCCTGATGACGCGACGTGACGAGTTGCACGAGAAGAACGTGAAGGTGCAGTTCCTCGGTCGACGCGACTGGCGGGTCCCCGGAGGGTGCTCCGCCGGATGGACGAGTCCGCCGAGCTCACCGCCGCCAACACCGCGATGACCCTGTCGATGGCCTTCAACTACGGGGGCCGGGCCGAGCTGGTGGACGCCGTGAAGGCGATCGTCGCCGAGGGAGTGGCGCCCAACAAGGTCAACGAGAAACTCATCCGGTCCCACCTTTACGATCCGACCCTGCCCGATCCCGAGCTGGTGATTCGCACCTCGGGCGAGATCCGCACGTCCAACTACCTGATGTGGCAGGCCGCCTATTCGGAGTGGGTGTTCACCGATGTGTTGTGGCCCGACTTCCGTCGGGAGCACCTGTACGACGCGATCGGCGAATATCAGCGTCGTGACCGCCGCTTCGGCGGGCTCGGCCCGGCCTGAGCGGCACCGATGCCGCTGTACCGCGATGCCGCCGTGGTGTTGGGGACCCACAAGCTGGGGAGGCCGACCGCATCGTCGTGCTGTGCACCAAACGCCACGGAAAGGTGCGAGCGGTCGCCCACGGTGTGCGCAAGACGGGATCGAGGTTCGGGTCACGGCTCGAACCCGCGAGCCACGTCGTGGTGCAACTCTACGAGGGCCGCAACCTCGACACCGTGAACCAGGCCGAGCTGGTCGAGTCGAGTGCGCCGATTCGTGGCGACCTCGACCGGTTGGGTCGTGCCGCGGCGATGCTGGAGGTCGTGGACCACATCGGCCAGGAGGGTCACTACAACCCCCGGCTGTACGAGATGCTCGTGGGAGGGTTGCGGGCGGTCGCCCACCACGACTCACCGCTGGTCACCGCGTCGTTCCTCCTGCGATTGTTGGACGCGGAGGGCGTCGGGTTGCGGGTGGACCGCTGTGTCGAATGCGGCGCGACCGACTCCTTGGTGTCGGTCGACCTCGGATCAGGTGGGCTGCGCTGTGCCGAGCACCGCCAGGGGGCCGCGATCGGCGACCAGGCGGTACGGATCCTGCAGCTGATCCTCGGCGGACGGATCGCCGCGGCGCTCACCCTTCCGGTGGGCGCCGCGACGTTCGAGGTGGACAACCTGGCCACTGCCGCGATGGAACGGCATCTCGACCGGCGACTCCGGTCATTGCACCTGCTCGACCGCGGCTGACGCGCTGTGGTCAGGCGGCGATCTGCTCGCCCGCCATCGACCGGTAGAGGTGGGCGCTCAGCAGGCAGGTGAACGGCAGGATCACGAGCCCGACGACAGCGGCGATGATCGCCCCCACGGTACCGCGGAGGAGTCCCGAGATCAGCCCGGTGATGATCGTGAACAGCACCAGCAGCAGGGCGGGGCCCACGTTGGCCATGACGGCGGTCTTGCTCCACGACATCGCGTCGCCGACACCGTCGCCGGTGGCCAGGCTCCGGATCGGTCCGAACAACAGGAGGAACGCGACGATCAGCCCCGGGATGATGCAGAGCACCAGGCCGATACCCGTGAGGATTGCCGTCAGCAGCGCCGTCACGATGTAGGGGACCAGGTTCTCGGTGGACGTGAGGTCTCCAAAGCTCGGCGCTCGCCCCTGTGTCGCGTGTAGCGCCGCCCGATACACGCCGATCGTGAGCACCGCCGCGAGCAGCGAACCGAGGATCGTCACACCGAAGAAGCCGATGAGGCTGCCACCGCTCACCGAGACCCCTCGACCGAACTGGTCGACCTCGACCGTGCTCTGCGCCAGATTCGCCGCGAGGAGACCGGTCAACAGTTGGACCGCCGCGACCACCGCGGAGAGGCCCAACAGCACCGGCGCGTACTCGCCGAACTTCTTGCCGGCCCACGACAGGGCCTGACCGAAGTCGGCCCGGCCGCTACCCGGGGTCATGCCTGGCTGATAGGGCTGATACCCGGGCGCCACGCCCGGTGGGGGCGGCGGCGGTGTGTACCCGCCGCCGGGTTGAGGCGGAGCGGGATAACCACCACCCGGCGCGGGGGGATAGCCACCGCCCGGCGGGGTGGTCGGTGGCGGGGTGTAGCCGCCGCCGGGAGGAGGTGGTGGGGGGGTGTAGCCGCCGCCGGGCGGTTGGGGCGGTGGCGGGGGATAGCCGCCACCCGGCGCGGCGGGGGGCGGGTTGAACGCACCGCCCTCTGCGGGCGGGTAGTACCCGCCGGCGTTGGGGTCGTTGGGATCGCTCACGTCACTCCTCCGGAAGCTTCGGCAACTCGCCCGCGGTGCATCCGGGACGAACGTGGCTCGACGCTATCGACCCGGAACGTACGAACAGATGATTTCCGGAAAGGAATGGGCACCCGGCCGGGACCGGGGCCTCGGTAGCCTCGCCGGGATGTCCGACGCCGCCGACCGCCCCGCTCGGGACCCCGAGCTGTTCGACAAGATCGTCAACCTCTCCAAACGTCGGGGCTTCGTCTTCCCGTCCGCCGAGATCTACGGCGGCTTCCGCTCCACCTACGACTACGGCCCTCTCGGCGTGCTGCTGTTGCGCAACGTGAAGGAGGCCTGGTGGCGTTCGATGGTGCAGCTCCGTCACGACGTGGTCGGGCTCGACGCCGCGATCCTCGGGCCGCCGCAGATCTGGGAGGCATCGGGCCATCTCGCCAACTTCACCGACCCCCTGGTCGATTGCACCAACTGCCAGGCCCGTCACCGGCTCGACAAGCTCGACGACCCCGAGGTTTGCCCCACCTGTGGTGAGCGCGGCACGTTCACCGAGCCCCGCGACTTCAACCTCATGTTCAAGACCCACGCGGGGCCCATCGCCGACGCGGGTGCGGTGTGCTACCTCCGCCCCGAGACCGCGCAGGGCATGTTCGTCAACTTCGCGAACGTCCTCTACACCAGCCGGCGACGTCCGCCCTTCGGGATCGCGCAGATCGGCAAGTCCTTCCGCAACGAGATCACCCCGGGCAACTTCGTGGTCCGGACCCGCGAGTTCGAGCAGATGGAGATGGAGTTCTTCGTCCCGCCCGACGAGGCCGACCACTGGTACCGCTACTGGTGCGACACCCGTTTCCGCTGGTACCTCGACCACGGTATGCCCGGGGCATCGCTTCGGCTTCGACCCCACGAGGCCGACGAACTGTCCCACTACAGCTCCGCCACCTCCGACGTGGAGTTCCTCTTCCCGTGGGGTTGGGACGAATTGGAGGGCATCGCCAACCGCGGCGACTACGACCTCACCCAGCACCAGACCCATTCGGGCCAGAGCCTCGAGTATTTCGACCAGGCGTCGGGAGAGCGCTATCTGCCCCACGTGATCGAACCCGCCGCAGGCGCCACCCGCACGGCGTTCGCGTTCCTCACCGGCGCCTACGCCGAAGAGGAGGTGCGAGGTGAGACGCGCGTGGTGCTGCGGCTCCACCACCGGATCGCGCCCTACAAGGTGGCCGTCCTGCCGCTCTCCAAGAAGGCCGAGCTCACCGGGCCGGCCAAGGACCTGTGGCAGCGCCTCGCGGGGGAGTGGATGTGCGACTACGACGAGACCCAGGCCATCGGAAAGCGCTATCGCCGCCAGGACGAGATCGGCACGCCGTACTGCGTCACCTTCGACTTCGATTCGGTCGCCGACGAGGCGGTCACCGTCCGCGAACGCGACTCGATGGCACAGGATCGGGTACCGATCGGCGGACTGCGCGACTATCTGGGCGAACGACTCGCCTGAGGTTCCGTAGGCTCCGCGCCGATGGGGATCGTCGACGAGGACATCGCACGGGTCAGGGCGGGATCCGACATCGTCGCGGTCGTCGGTCAGCACACCCAGTTGCGTCGGGTCGGTCGCCGCTGGGTGGGTCTGTGCCCCTTCCACCACGAGAAGTCGGGTTCGTTCTCGGTCAACGCGGAGGACGGCCTGTACTACTGCTTCGGCTGTCAGGCATCCGGTGACGTCATCACGTTCGTGCGGGAGGTCCAGCACCTCGATTTCGTCGCGGCGGTCGAGCACCTGGCGAGCCGGGCGGGCATCACGCTGCGCTACGACGACAACGACGGCGGTGCCGCACGCGATCGCACCAAGCGTATGAGGGCTCTCGTCGCCGAGGCCGAGGAGTGGTATCACCGGTCACTGCTCAGCTCCACCGACGCCGGTGCGGCCCGCGCGTACCTCCGGTCGAGGGGGTTGGGGCGCGCCGAGGTCGAACGATTCCGCATCGGCTGGGCCCCCAATTCGTGGGACGCCCTGGTCCGCCATCTCCGCGCCGGTGACGAGGACCTGTCCGACACCGGCCTGGGGCTCCGCAACCGGGTCGACCGCCAACAGGACTTCTTCCGGGGCAGGATCCTGTTCCCGATCGGCGACGACCAGGGTCGGCCCATCGCGTTCGGCGGGCGGAAGCTGCCCGACGGCGAAGGTCCGAAGTACCAGAACTCGCCGGAGACGAAGCTCTACAACAAGCGGGCGACCCTCTACGGGCTTCATCTCGCCAAGGCGGACATCGTCGCTTCGGGAGAGGTGGTGGTGTGTGAGGGGTACACCGACGTGATCGGTTTCCACCGGGCGGGGGTGCCGCGTGCGGTCGCCACGTGCGGTACCGCGCTCACCGAGGACCATGTGCGATCGCTCAAGCGGTTCACCCGCCGGATCGTGTTGGCCTACGACGCGGACGAGGCGGGTCAGCACGCGGCCGAGCGGGTCTACGAATGGGAGTCGGCGCTCGACGTCGAGTTCGCCGTCATCGCGATGCCCCGGGGTGCGGACCCCGACGAGATGAGCCGTACCGATCCGGCCGCGTTGGCCGCCGCGGTGGCCAACGCGCGCCCGTTTCTGGGTTTCAGGGTCGACCGGGCGATCGAGGCGGGTGACCTGTCGACCCCGGAGGGTCGGGCACGCACCGCATCCGCCGCCATGGCGATCATCGCCGAGCACCCGTCCCAGCTCCTGCGCGACCAGTACGTGATGGTGGTCGCGGGAGCGTGCCGCGTCGATGAGCAGTTGGTGCGCGACGAACTGGCCCGGGGGCCTCGTCCCTCGCCCTCTCCCCGTTCTCCCGCCGCGGGCCGGCCCGTCGGGGCGTCGGCGTCGACCTCCGGTCGCGGAGCCGACGGGGAACCACCCCCGTGGATCCGTGGCGAGGGGCCGGCCGAGGCGTCGGGTCCCGTGGGGGTGTCGCCGGCGGCTCGTTCGCAACGATCGGGACGCCCGCGTCAGGTCGGTTCGGGCGACAACCCCGAATCGGAGGCGCTGCGCGTCCTCGCACAGCGGCGTGATGAGATCGAGGCGATGCTCTCGCCGGTGTTGTTCGGTGATCCCGACGCAGGCCGGCTCTACGCGGTGCTGGCCCGGCACCCCACGCTCCTCGACGCCGTCGCGGACAGCGACGAGGCCACCGCTCGACGACTGCGGAGGCTGTCGGTGGAGGACTCGTTCGCGGACGCGGACGAGGTCGTCACGCGACTGCTGGCCGAGGCGGGGAGGAGGGCGATCGCGCGGCTCGAGACCGAGGCGCGATCGAGCGAGGATCCGCTCGAGTTCGTGCCGCTCCTGAGGTGGTTGAAGGAGCGCGTGGAGGCCCTTTCGGAGGAACGGCTCGACACCGATTCGGGGGACCAGTTGCTAGCCTGGCTCGAAGAAAATTCCGTCGATGAGGGTGAAGTTGTAGGCGTTCCGGCCGACAGCTACTCGTCGGACGGGTCCTGACCGGGCTTGGTGAGGAGAAAGGCAGCGAGTGGAGCTCTTCGACGGCATCCCCGAGCGTGACCTGACCATGCTGGTCGATCGCGGGCGTGAGCAGGGCGCCCTGCAACTCGACGACGCGCTGTCCGTGTTGGGCGTCGAGTTGAGCCTCGACGTGGTCGAGGGGCTGCGCGCCTATTTCGAGCCCAAGGGCATCCGCATCGACGAGTCGGTCGAGCTCGACGAGACCGCGCTCGACGTGTTGCTCGACGGCGGCACCACTCCGGTTCCCGCTCCACCACGAGAATCGAACCCGCTGGTGGCGGCACCCGACGATCTCGCGGAATTGGCCTCGGTGGGAGAGACCTTCGTGGAGCCGGCCCTCGGGACGCCCCCCGCCGCCGAGCCGGACGAGCCGTCGGTCGAGGGCGGTGAGTCCGCAACGATCGTCGACGGCACCGGACACGAATCGGGTGGGGCCCATTCGCCGACCACCACCGTCGGCGACGACGACGCCGATGAGGAATCCGACGAACCGTCGCCTCGTCGGGGCGACGTTCGCCACGACGGCCGGGTCGGCCGGCGTGGGGCGCAGAAGATCGCGTTTCCCCAGCTGGGAGCGGGCTCGTCGGACTCGGTCCGTCTGTACCTGCGTGAGATCGGCCAGGTCCCGCTGCTGACCGGCCCCGAGGAGGTCGAGCTCGCCAAGGCGATCGAGGCCGGGGTAGCCGCGGAGGCCCGACTGGCCGACATCGCCGCCATGGGCGAACCGGTCGACCCCGCCGAACGTCGACGTCTGCAACGCCGGGCGCGCGACGGCGAGCGCGCCAAACAACAGCTCACCCAGGCCAACCTCCGACTCGTCGTGTCGATCGCCAAGCGCTACCTGGGTCGCGGGCTCGCCATCCTCGACCTGGTCCAGGAGGGCAACCTCGGCCTCATGCGGGCAGTCGAGAAGTTCGACTACAGCAAGGGCTTCAAGTTCTCGACCTACGCCACGTGGTGGATCCGCCAGGCGGTCACCCGCGCCATCGCCGACCAGGCCCGAACCATCCGCATTCCCGTGCACATGGTCGAGTCGATGAACAAGGTGCACCGCATGCAGCGCCAACTCCTCCAGGACCTCGAGCGTGAGCCCACCATCGACGAGATCGCGGCCAAGGTCGAGCTGCCTCCCGCGCGGGTGCGCGACATCCTGCTGATGGGCCAGGACCCCCTGTCGCTCGACTCGCCCGTCGGCGAGGAGGACGACAGCTTCCTCGCCGACTTCATCGAGGACGCCAGTGCGATCGCACCCGCCGACGCCGCCGCGAAGCAGATGCTCGGCCAGGCGCTGGTCGAGGCGCTCGACGATCTCAGCGAACGCGAGCGGCGCGTCGTCAGGCTGCGGTTCGGCCTCGACGACGGCCAGGCCAAGACCCTCGAGGAGGTCGGCAAGGAGTTCGGTGTGACGCGCGAGCGCATCCGCCAGATCGAGTCGAAGACCCTCGCCAAGTTGCGCCATCCGAGGCGATCCCAGAAGCTCCGCGACTACCTCGACGTCGAGTAGGCGCGCTCGGAGGGAGCCGCTCCTCTTCGCGTCCTCTCCGCACTACCCGGACAGGTGACTCGCCGGTCGGGGTGAGCCGAACGTGTCCAACTCGGCTCCGGGGGAGGGGCTCGAACCCACGACCCACTGATTAACAGTCAGTTGCTCTGCCAGCTGAGCTACCCCGGAAGGGTGCCGATCCACGATCGGGCCGCGCCACGATAGCAGTGGGGTCGGGTGAATGGACGCGACGTCGGGCGGTCGTCGCTGCTGAGTGGGTTCGACACGGTGGGTCCATGACCGTGGTGGGGGGGGGTGGCTCCACTATCGTGCCGCCGGTGACGGCTCCCGACGCGCCCCCGCGCCGACCGCGCGGCCGCCGAGGCCGACGGACCTGGCCGCAGCGATTGTTCCTCGCGTTGAACACACTGCTGGTGTTGGCCTGCCTCGCCCTCGCCGGAGGGTTTCAGTTCATGAAGATGAAGGCCGAGAGTGTGCCCACCCTCGACCTCGGGGGAGTGACCAGTGCGGACACGAAGCTCGGTACGGACCAACCGCGCAACATCCTGTTGATCGCCAGCGACAGCGCGGCGGGTCTCGACGAGGACGACCCGGTCACCGAGGGGCGTGACAACAGCTCGGTTCGCGCGGACGTGATCATGATCGTGCGCATCGACCCCGCCGACGACACCATCGCGATGCTGTCCATCCCCCGCGACACCTGGGTTCCCGTCGCGCCGAATTGGACCAAGACCAAGATCAACGCGGCGATCGCCGGCCCTCGCGGCGCCGAGGACCTCATCTCGACCATCAAGCACGACTTCGCGATCTCCATCAACAACTTCGTGCAGGTCGACTTCAAGGGCTTCACCTCGATCGTGGACACGCTGGGCGGAATCCCCGTCTACCTCGAACACCCGGTACGCGACCGAGCCACGGGGTTGAACCTGTTGACCACCGGTTGCATCACCCTCGAGTCGTTCCAGGCGCTCGCGTACGCCCGCTCCAGGCATCTCACCTATCAGGCGGGCAGCACCTATCAGCCCCGCGGCCGCTGGATCGCCGACGGAACCTCCGATCTCGGCCGGATCACCCGCCAACAGGACTTCGTCCGCAAGGCACTCGCCCGGGCGGTGAGTGAGGGACTTCGGAACCCGTCCACGGCGTCGGGCCTCATCAGCGAGGCACTCGGATCGGTCAAGGTCGACCAGGGAATGACCCTCGGGGGCATCCTCGAACTGGTACGGGCGTTCCGGACCTACGACGTCTCGAACGTCCAGCGATTTCAGCTCCCGACCGAGTCGGCGGGAGACTCGTCGTTGTCCTACCAGACGGTACTGGCGGAGCAGGCCGAGCCGATCCTCGACCTCTTCCGCGGATTCTCCTACAAGCGGCCGGTACGTCCCGACGACGTGATCGTCGACGTCGTCGCCCCTTCGTCGACCGCGTCGGCGGCGAGTACGGCCCTCGAACGGGTGGGCTTCGACGCGGACGTCGGGACCGGCACCCTCGTCGAATCGTCGGGCCGACGACGTTCACGGCGCCGCGCGGGCACCACGACCACCGTCGAGCGGTCCACCTCCACCACCGTCGAGCGGTCGGACTCCACCACCGTCGAGGACACGGCCGCCACCACCGGGTCGACGTCGCGGACCGGTCGCGACCCGGGTGGACCCGACACGACCGGGATCGGTGCCGCGGGGTCACGCACCGACAGCGGTTCGGCGACGATCCACTTCGGCTTCCGGGGCATCGACGCGGCGCTGTTGTTGGCCTCCTATCTCGACGGGCAGGCCACCTTCGTGTTCGACCGTCACCTCCCGGGCCGGCGCCTGGTGGTGGAACTGCCCGAGGCTTCGATCGTTCGCTCGACCGCGAGGGCGCAGGCCGACACCGAACAGCTCACCGCGGCGATCGTCGCTGCGGCGCAACGCAACGGTGTGCCGCTGCCCCCGCCGGTCGCCGCGTCGATCCCGGGCGTGACCACCGTTCCCGCGACGACCACGACGATCACGCCGACGACACTCGTCGGCGTCCTTCCCGTCAGGGAAGGTGTGGACGAGTGCAACTGACGTCGCCCGAACGCCTCGGATCGCCGGTCGCAAGACTCGTCGGGAGTCGACGAGCAGTCCCCGAAGCCCACTAACGGGAGCGGGATCGTCCGACGAGTCATGACAGTCCCTCGTCGTGACGCGAGGAAGACGTCGGTACCATCTCGCAGTGCCGACAGGGCACCGATCCGGGGGTTCCACGACATGTCCGCACAAGCCGGTTGGTACACCGACCCAAAGGACGACGCCCACTACCGATACTGGGACGGCGAGCGGTGGACGACGTCGACCCAGCCGGTCGCCGCCGCCCAGGCGGAGCCCCGGTGTACGAGCCGACCGCCGTCGTGACGACATCGACGACCACCGACACCGAACCGGTGGCGACGACACCCGACGAGGTGACCGCCGCCGGAGCGGCCGACGCCGACGACACCGACGAGATCGACCTGACCCGGCCGCTACAGGCGGTCGTCCCCGACGCCTCGGGAGGTGACCGCGGGATCTGGGAGTCCAACGGCTCCGCCGCCGCGACCGCCGCACCCCCCACCCCCCTCCTGACCCCGGGACCGTTCGGAACGCCGAGTGCGGATGCTCCCGACACGGGCGGTCCGGCCGATGCGTCGTGGCCGACCGCCGAAGGTGTCGAGGACGAGGTCGAGCGGGACGTGGTCAAGCCGGCGCTGCTCGACTCGATCATGGTCCCGCCGCCGGTGTTCGGCGGAGGGACGATCGGCAGCACCACGATGCCGCCCGCCCATCGGGCCGACGCCACCGAGCCGCCGCCGTATGCCCCTCACACGGGCGGTGCGTCGGCCGCTGGCGTTGCACCGTTCCCCGCCGTCGGGTCGCCACCGGAGCCGGCGACCGCGCCGAGACCCCCGTCTGCGCCGATCTCGCCGTTCGGCACCGTGCCGTCCAATTTTGCGCCGCCGTTCGGCTCGACCGCACCTGCGGAGGCTCCCGCGTCGACCCCCGGCGCTCCGATCCCGCCGACCCCGCCGATGTCGCCGTTCGGCGCACCCGGGCCGGGTCCTGCCGCTGCCGACGTGGCCACGCCACCATCTCCTCCCGCGGTCCCCCCGACACTCTCGTTCGACGAAGGAACCTTCGCCGAGCAGGCCGGCCAGCGCCCCCCGAGCGGCCCCCCGGGACAGCCCGTACCCGAACTCAACCTCCACAAGGCTGCCAAGGCACCGAAGGATCGTCGCAGCCTGCTCCCCATCCTCCTGTGCGTGTTGGGGGTGATCGTGCTGTTGGCGGGTGCGTACCTGCTGTTCTTCTCGGGGGACGATTCCTCGGAGCCGACGCCCACGAGCGCGAAGCAGGCGGTCGTCACCACCGCACCCGGGGCGGCGACCACCGTTCCGGCGCCGACGACTCCGCCCACGACGGCGGCGTCGGCGACACCCACACCGGCAACGGTCGCCCCCGCCGTCGCTGCGGCCTACACCGCCGCGTTCGATGCCGAGGCCACGCGGGCGTGTGACGTCATCAAGGCCGACCCCGGTCAGCGCACCGAGGCGGTGATCCACTTCGACGATGCGTGGACGGCGATCGGAAAGACGTACGAGGACCTCCAGCGGAGTGTCAACGACTGCAGCTTCGACCGACGCAACGAGGCCTTCCGGCGACTCGCCCAGATCGCGGCGGGCGGCTGATCAGGCGCAGCGGAGGATCGCCGAGCGGTACGCCCCGGCCAACAGTCGCACTCCCGTGGGATCGGGGTGCACGGTGTCGGCCGATATCGGATTCTCGTCGCGGTGCTCGGAGAGGAGTCGGTTCCAGTCGAGCACCGAGATTCGCGGGTTGGATCCCGCGAGTTCGACGATCCCCTGGTTGAAGCGGATCGCTCCGGCGGACAGGTCGCGGCCGCGATAGGTCATGTGGTCGTTGACGGTCACGATGGTGATGCACTGGGACCCGTCGAACGCGTCGACGATCGTGCGGAGATCCTCGACCGAGGACACCGGGTCGTAGCCCTGCAACACGTTGTTGGTGCCGAGGTTGATGATCACCTGATCGGGGGCATCGCTGCCGAGGGCGTCCGCTTCGTCGACGACCTGGTCGAGTCGAAGCCCCCAGTCGGCGTGTATCGCGACCTTGTGGTCACCCACGTCGCGGGTGACCTGTTCCTCGATCAGCTTGGTGATCGAGTCGCCGAGCAGGATGACGTCGGCCTTCCGGAACCATCCGCATCCCGAGGTGAGTGCCAGCACGCTGCCGGCGAACAGGGCGGACGCCCGCTTCGCCCTCGGCGTCATCCCGAGGTCATCGCCTGCCACACCTCCACGCAGCGGGGGCAGGCGGGCAGTGAATCGGGAGCGTGTCCCTTCGGCACCCAGCGGTACCCGCACAGTGCCTCGATCTCCATCCCGGCCTCGGCGGCAGCGGTGACGAGCGCCCCGGCACCGAGGGCGCCGGACCGCTTCACGATGTGTGCACACTCGTCGGGTGGCAGGTCGTCGAGCACCGACTCGAGATCGATTTGCTCATCGAGGTCCGGAAGGATCTGGGTCGACGGGGAAGGCTCCACGGGGCGTCACGATACCGTCGGCACCGCGCCACTTCGTATCATCGGGCGGCCGCAGTGGCGGCACGGGGCTGTAGCTCAGTTGGTCAGAGCACGCGACTCATAATCGCTAGGTCGTGGGTTCAAGTCCCACCGGCCCCACACGCCACCGGCCCGTCCGGACGGCTCGGGTGTGGAGAACGACCGATCAGTAGGGCTCGTCGAGCCAGGCGCCGATGCGCTCGAGGAGGAAGCGACTGACCTCGAGGCACCCTTCGAGCGGGTCGCACAACTCCTCGGTTCCCAGGAAGATCTGCGTAACGGGTACTTCGATTCGGGCGACGACGTTCAGTCGACGCTCCGACGGGTCGGTGACCGACGCGAACGAGTCGATCGCGGACACCTCGATCGGCAGGTCCGGCCCGCTCACCCCCGCGAGGTCGGTTGCCAGCACCAGCAGGTCCGGTGGATTGGGCAGGGCGGGCATCGACCAGGTGAAGGTGAGCGGAAGTGCCAGGTCGGACGTGGGCTCGGTGTCCTCGTCGGGGAGGGCGGCGACGACGTCCTCGAACGCGAGGACCGCTCTGGGGTCGACCTCGAGCGACAGGTGCAGGTCCAGTGGTCCCCCGCACGCCTCCTCGGGATGCAGGTCGACCTCCCACGCCTGGCGCATGGAGTAGGTCTCGATGAAATGCCGTTCGTCGTGGATGTGGAATCCGTGACCGGTGGCATGGTCCTTGAGGTCGGAGATGAATCCGGGGACGTCGAGTGCGGCCATCGGATACAGCCTGCCAGCCGGGGGTGACCGCGGGCGAGCCGGTATGGTCGCCGGGTGGTCGAGCTCGCTCAGCAGCCGCCGCCCGAGGCGGTGTTGGCGTTGTTCGACTCGCTCGCCGGCGCGGTCACCCGTTCGCTCGCGGCGAGGTCGCCCGCGGAGTTGGCGGCTCCCGGGTTGCGGGAGGGGCAGTACGCGCTGGACCTCGATGCCGATGCCGTCGTGGTGGGGCCGCTCCTGGACGCGGATTCTCGGTCCTGTCCGAAGAGGCCGGAAGGGTGGAGCCGCGCCGGTGGCAACGGGATCACCGTCGTGGTCGATCCTGTGGATGGATCCACCAACGCGGCGCGGGTATGGCCGACTGGGCGGTGAGTCTGTGCGCGGTCGACGGCTCCGGACCGTGGGTGGCGATGGTCGCGGCGCCCGTCCTTGGCGACGTCTGGACCGCGGTCCGCGGTGCCGGGGCGTGGATCGCCCGGCCGGGCGAGGACCGCCGGTCGATCCGGGTGGCACCGCGGGTCAACCCGTCCAACGCGATCGTCGCGGTCAACGGCTGGTCGGATCGACGCCCGCCGGTGGCACAGTGCCGGGCGCTCGGCGCCGCCTCGATCGAGTTGTGCCTGGTCGCGCAAGGGGTCCTCGACGGGTACGTGAACGTCGCCGGCGACGCCCACGGTGTGTGGGACTACCTCGCCGCCGCCCTCGTGCTGCTCGAGGCCGGAGGCAGCATCGTCGACGCCCACGGTCGTGACCTCGTGGTGGTGGATCATGATCTGCGCCGTAGCATCGTCGGCGGCTCGACGGCCGGGCTGGTGGACCGATTGGTGAGGGAATGGGCAAGGGATCCGACCGGGTACAGACCGTCGGACTGAAGGTCTATGCGGCCATGCCCGACGGGATACGCCAGCGGGTGGTCCGCACGGCGAAGCCGTCGTTCACCGTCGGGTCGATGGCGGTGATCACCCGGCCCGACGCGGCGATCCTGCTCATCCGGCACACCTACGTGAACGAGTGGGCGATCCCGGGTGGCCTGCTCAATCGGCGTGAGCGCATCGAGGTGGGTGCGGCACGAGAGGCCCTGGAGGAGGTGGGGGTCCGCATCTCGCTCGTGGGCGAGCCTGCGGTGCGGGTCGACCCCTACAAGCAGATCGTCCGGGTCATCTACCGGGCGTGCCTCGCCGAGGGTGTCGATCCGGCCGACGCACATGCGGCGTCGCCCGAGGTGTCCGCCGTCCGTTGGGTGTCGGAGGATCGAGCCAAGGAGATCCTCACCCGGCACTCGGTCGCCGCGCTGGAGGCGCTGCAACGCGCCGAGGGCCAACGGATCCGCGGTCGCCCTGCGCGCTGAGGCGCGCCCCCTACGATTCAGCAGCAATCCACCTCGTGATCGGCCGTTGTCGGCCGACCCGCGGGCGCATAGCTCAGCTGGCTAGAGCAACTGGTTTACATCCAGTAGGTCGGGGGTTCGAGTCCCTCTGCGCCCACCCCACCCGTTTGTCACTTGAGACGTCACACGACTGTCCCTTCAGCGGGGCACTGCCACGGCGATCCCTTCGGCGATATCGCCGATCCGTCGCAGATCCTCGCGCAGCAAGTCGTTCCGGTCGCGGTGTGCGGGCACGAGGGTCGCGTACAGGGGCTCGAGCTTCGAGCCCCTGACGACGTGGAACGTCTGCTCGATTCGGGTGCCGTGGGCGGTGGCTTCAAGGCGGATCGCCCACTCCGTGATGTCGGGGTACAGCGTGGTGGGCACGGTTCGCCAGACGATCTCGAACGGATCGACGGCTTTCACCTCGCAGAGTCGTCCCCACCGGACCAGGCCCTGGCGGTTCCTCCCGACGAAGCGGGCGCCCGGCCGCGGCACTCGGATCGCCCCGACCCACTCGCTCGCCACGCACTCATGGCTCCACTCGCCGACGCGGGTCGGATCCCGCACGACCTCCCAGACCGAGTCGATGTCAGCGTCGACGACCACCGCCGTCGTACCGTCGTGCTGAACACGACGTCGGCGCGGGTTCCAGCAAGCGCGTTGCCGCCGCCGGTAGAGCGGGCCGAAGCCGTAGAGGAGTGCGAGGCGCGGCAGCCATGGGACGAGCCCGAGGACGCGGTCACGATCCTTCGCGGAGGCCCCGTCGATGAGCCAATGGCCTTCCATGCCGAGCTGGGACATCGACTTACCGTCGAGGTTGTGCTCCTCCTCGACGGCCTGCCATTCGGCGTTGGTGATCGCCCGCGACACGACCGGCATCACGTCGTGCTCCTCGCGTTCGAGATGGGGGAGGAGGAGTTCGCAGAGGTGGTCGATCGCCTCGACGATCGAGTCGCGGGTGCCGACCGGGTCGCGTCCTCGCACCGCCGTCTCGAGTCGATCGATTGCGGCCGCGACCACGTCGTGGTCGTCGGCCATCTCGTCGAGCAGCGGAGCGGCCGAGGGATCGCGTTCGTGTACGAGGGGAAACAACCCGTTGTCCTCGGATCGATGATGGGCGTGGAGGAACCCCATCATCCATGCCAGATGTTCGGCGATCGCACCGAACTGGCGGTCCTCCGGCGCCGGATCGTGGGTGAGCGCCTCGCGGGCGCGACGGAGATCACGCCGTAGGGCGTCGTGGACGATCCGCATCATGTCGGTGTCCGCGGGGGCGTTGGGGTCCATCGTCAGGGTCCCTCCTCTCATCGTCTCGGGAGCAGGGCGTCCAACGTGACGGACAGCCAGCGCTCGTAGTCGTCGACCGGCCAGCTCGAAACCTCGGTCAACAGCAGGTAGAGCTCGGGGCTCACGATCGCCCAGGCGCCGTCGCGTTCGACCGGTGTGGGTGGTCGGCCCAGGACCAGTTCGAGGCCGGTGGCGACGTCGGTGCGTTGCCGCTCCCTGATCTCGGCCAACACCTCGGCGATCTCGGCGTCGGCGGCGGCGGCCTCGCGCATCAGCCTCGCGAGGCGGCCGGTCCGACTGTGGATGGCCGTCACGACGGCGGCCGCTGCTGCGATCCGGTCGGCGCGAGACCCGCGGCCCATCGAGAGGAACTCCGGTCGACCGGCGACGGGGATGGGCGCCGCGTCGCCGGCCGCCGCTTCATCGATGACCGCGTCGAGCAGTTTCCGCTTCGACGGGAAGTGCTTGTAGAGCGTCTCGACCGCAACACCGGACTCGCGGGCGATCTCACGCATGCCCGTCGCCGTCCACCCCGAGGTCGTGAAGAGCTCCGTCGCGGTGCGGATCAGGGTGGCCCGGGTTTCCCGGGCGCGCCTCGCCCGCAACGGCGAGTCGTACGTGCGACGGTCCCGAGTCCTCTCGGTCACTGTCGGACCCGTACCTCGATCGGCGGCCATGGAGGAAGAATAGAACATGACTGTAGTTGGTACAACCATGTTCTAACGAAATATGGGCCGACTACCGCCAACCTTCCAGAGCGAAGCGGTCCCATCCGTGGCGGCACGCCGGAGTGAGGGCCGGGACCTCACGGCCCTAGCCTCGCTCGAATGACGACCACCGAACGGGAGATCACCGAAGCGGTGCGGCTCTGCACCCCCGACGGGCGACGACTCGATCCGATGGCCAAGGGGTGGTCGCGTCGACCGCTGCACACGGCGAACCTGCGGGGTTCGTGGGGGCGGAACAAGAAGTGGGACTATTGGGCGATCCTCACCGGCGACCTCGTCGTCAGCGTCACCTACGCGGACGTCGACTACCTGGGCATCGTGGGGATCTGGTGGTGCGACCTGGCCACGGGCCGGACCGGCGGCCACGACGACAACCCGCCGGGGGCCCGCGGCGTCGAGCTGCCGGACCGACCGGGATCGACCCCGCTCCGCTGGACCACCAAGACCATGAGCGTGGTCATCTCCGACGACGAGCGCGGCACCGTCATCGATGCCGAATGGCGTGAGAAGGACGGCACCGTCGCCGAGCTCCACGCCGTCATCGAGCTCCCCGACGGCCACGAGTCGCTCAACGTGGTCATCCCGTGGAGCGAACGCCGCTTCCAGTACACCTCCAAGCACCAGGCCCGACCCGCGCGGGGTGTGCTCCGTGTGGGTGGGCGGACCTACGAGTTCGGCGAGGCCGATCGAGCCGGCGCCGATCGGCGTGAGGCCTGGGGTGTACTCGACGTCGGCCGCGGCCGCTGGCCGTACCGCAACGTATGGAACTGGGCAGGCGGTGCCGGGCGATGTGCCGACGGCCACGTGGTCGGACTCCAGTTCGGGGGCAAGTGGACCGAGGGCACGGACTTCACCGAGAACGGGCTGATCATCGACGGTCGGCTCTCCAAGATCGGCGACGAACTCATCTGGGACTACTCCTGGGACGAGCCGTTGGGTCGGTGGTCGGTCCGCTCGGCCGACGGTTCGGTCGACGTCGAGCTCATGCCCGTCCACGATCGGCACACCCGGGTAGAGGCAGCGGTGCTCGGCATGCACGTCCACCAGGTGTTCGGCAACTGGCAGGGCACCGTCGGGGACGACGAAGGCGTCGAGCACCACCTCAGGGGCCTCCTCGGCTTCGCCGAGGAGGCCCGCAACCGCTGGTGACGGGCCGTCGGCGACTCGCTCCGGTCGCCCATGACGTTCCCGGCGTCGTCGGTCGTTATGGCTCCACCGTCAACTCGGCATACATGCCCTGGGTGAAGTGCGGCGGACCGGCGTTGGGGATCGACGGTGGTCCGTCGCCGGCGGACTGTGCCGCGGCCAGATAGGCGGCCGGGTCGACCCCGACCGGAATGGAGCAGATGACGGCATATCGGCCCGGCGAACTGAGGGTGCCGTCACCGACCGCGTCGATCGTTTCGCCCTCGCCCGGTGTGTGCAGCAAGACCGCGGCCGGCTGGGCGGAGCCGAACAGGGCGTCGAGCTCCGACTCCGGGAGCTTGACCAGCTCGTCGACCGAACGTGTCTCGGAGTCCGGGATGCGGATCACGACCAACTCGTGCAGTTCGGAGGTCGAACGGTTGGACAGGGCCAGTTTCGTGCCGACCTTCACCGACTTCGGGAGGCCGACGAACTTGTAGTCCTCGGCGTACACCGTCACCGTCGGTGCCGACGCGGTCGTCGTGGTCGTGGCGGCGCGCCGAGCGGTCGTGTCGTCGTTCGACGCGGTCGTGTCGTCGCCGCACCCGGCGCCGCCCAGTACCAACGCGGCCAGCAGCAAGGCGCGGGTGCGCCTCGTCCCTGAAGATGCGCGATCTCGCGTCACGTCCCCCATGTTGTTCCCCCTGGTTACCCCCGTGGCAATATGCCACCGCCGCATCCTCGCGCTCGCCGGTCCGGATGTCGCCATGGCGTGCGTCACACGCGAAATGGGTGAGCGTACGCTTCATCCGGCGTGCTACAACCTTTGTGAACGGATTCACAAGCAAAGGTCGCGGTGCGGCGAGGAGGTGTGGGATGGCAGCGCATCGGCATCGAGTCGTCGTCGTCGGCGCCGGGTTCGGAGGTCTGACCGCTGCCAAGGGGTTGGCCGACGCACCGGTCGACGTGACCGTCGTCGACGCCCGGAACCACCACACCTTCCAACCACTGCTCTACCAGGTCGCCACCGCGGTCCTCGACTCCGACGACGTCTGTCATCCCGTCCGTGGCATCTTCCATCGACAACCGAACGCGACCGTCCGACTCGGCACGGTGAGCGGGGTCGACTTCGAGGATCACGCCGTCGAACTTGCCGACGGCACGAGGCTCCCCTACGACGACCTCGTTCTGGCGTGCGGCGCGGTCACCGCCGATTTCGGCGTGCCCGGCGTCGCCGAGCACGCGTTCGGTCTGAAGAGCCTGCACGATGCGCTACGACTACGGACCCACGTGCTCGCGGCCTTCGAGGAGGCCGACGCCCGTCCCGAGCTGATCGACGGCGGGCTGTGCACGGTGGTGATCGCGGGCGGGGGCCCCACCGGGGTCGAGTTGGCCGGTGGAATGGCCGAGTTGTTCACCAAGGTGCTGGCCAGAGACCATCCCACGCTCGACATCCGTCGCGCCCGCGTCGTGTTGATCGAGGCGACCGACCGTGTCCTCGGCACCTTCGCCCCCAAGCTCGGCCGTGAGGCCCGCGACACCCTCGAGGCGCTCGGCGTCGAAGTGATGTTGAACACGACCTTGGAGCGGGTCGATGCCGACGGTGTGCTCTGCACGAACGGCGAACACATCCCGTGCCACACGATGATCTGGGCGGCAGGGGTGCGGGCCAACCCGATCGCCGAGGCGTTGGGCGTGGCGACCACCCGGGGCGGGCGGATCGTCGTGGAGGCGGATCTGACGCTTCCCGGCCGTCCCGAGGTGTTCGTCATCGGTGACCTGGCCGCGCCGCCCCCCGATGACGACGGGGGATTGACGCCACAGGTCGCCCCCGCCGCCATCCAGGGTGGAAGCCACGTTGCGGCGACGATCCGTGCCCGCCTGCACGGCGAACCGACCGGCGAGTTCCGCTATCGGGACAAGGGGTCGATGGCCACGATCGGCCGGCATGACGCCGTCACCGAGCTTCCCAACGGCCTTCGACTGAAGGGGACGGTCGGCTGGGTCGCCTGGCTCGCCCTGCACCTCTACATGCTCATCGGCTTCCGCAACCGTGCGAACGTGATGGTGAACTGGGCGTGGAACTACCTCACCTACGACCGTGCGAGCCGGATCATCGTCGACGGTCCCTGAGGAGCCGCGCCGAGTAGAAGTCGAGTTCGGCGAGGAGCGCACCGTGGTCGGCGGCGCGTGAGGGGATCGAGATCCACGTCACCCCGGCCCCGACCAGTCTTTCGACCGTCTCGTCCACCTCGTCGGCCGACGCGTCGCTGCGGAGCAGCGCGGAGTCGTGACCGGGGGCGAAGCAGACGTCGAACGGCCCGGTCCGGCCCGCCTCGGTCCGTCGTCGGTGCACATCGCCGATCGCGGCGGCCAGCACCTCGCCGTCGTCGAGCGGCGCGGTACCGGTCACCGTGGCCATGGTCGGGTCCTGTTGGAAGGGCATCCACCCCTCGGCGAGGGTGGCGGCGCGTCGACGCGCGGCCCCACTGTTGCCTCCCACCCACACCGGTATCCCGCTGCTCCGCGAGGGTGACGGACGGGCCTCGTGGTCGGCGACCTCGCCGGCCCACACCCGTCGCATCGAGGTGAGGGTCGACTCGAATGTCGCTGCCCGTGCGGCGAAGTCCGCGTCCACCACCTCGAACTCGGCCTGCAGGTAGCCGACGGCGGCCCCGACGACGAGACGTCCGTCCGAGACGGCGTCGAGTGTGGCGAGCGCCTTCGCGGTGGTCGCCGCATTGCGATACGGCAGCACCAACACGTTGGTGAGCAGTCGGAGCCGGGTCGTCGCAGCGGCAAAAGTCGCGAGCGCGACGAAGGGGTCGAGGCTGTGATGGCCGCCGTGGCGGAGCCAACGCGCCGGAGGGAGCGGATGGTCGGTGACCGAGACCGCGTCGAACCCGGCATCCTCGACGTCACGGGCGATCCGGCCGAGGCCTCCGGTGGCGGACCATCGGGGCCAGTCGGCAGCGAGCGCATCGGGAACGGTGAGGCCGAACGACAGCCCGCCGCCCGTCGGGCCGTCTGCCGCTCCGACCGTCGGTGGGCCGCTCATCGGAAGCGTCCGAGGTTTGCGGTGAGCTCGTCACGAAAGTCCGGATGCGCGATCTCGACCAGCGCCCTCGCCCGTTCCTCGGTGGTCCGCCCGCGGAGCCGGGCCGCACCGAACTCGGTGATCACCACGTCCACCTGGTGGCGGGGTGTCGAGACGATCGCGCCCTCGGGCATCGTCGTCAGGATCCGAGACACCGTCACGCCGTCGATCGTCGCCGTGGACGGCAGGCAGATCAGCGACCGGTCCTCCAGTTCCAGTCCGGTCCCTGCGACGAAGTCCTCGTGGCCCCCGACCCCGGAGAACTGGTGCCCGATGATCGAGTCGGCGGCGACCTGACCCCACAGGTCGATCGAGATCGCGCCGTTGATCGACACCATCCGGTGGTTGTTCGCGATGTTGGTGGGGTCGTTCACCAATGAGACCGGGGCGAAGCGGACGTCGGGGTTGTGGTCCAGCCACGAGTACAGCTCGGTCACCCCGGCGGCGAACGTGGCGAGGGAGTAGCCGCTGAACTGGGTCTTGCGGGCGTTGGTCACCTTGCCCGCCCGGTGGAGGCGCATCAGGCCCGTGGTGAACATCTCGGAGTGCACGCCGTAGTCGCCGCCGTCCCCTCGTGCGAGTACCGACGCGATGGTCGAGGGGATCGCTCCGAAGCCGGTCTGCAACGTCGCACCGTCGTCGATGAAACCGATCGCGTGGTCGGCGATGGCCGTCTCCACCGCGCCGACCGGAGGCTCGACCAACTCGACCGGCACGGTGGCGCTGTGGCACAGGATGTCGACCTCGTCGACGTGGATCCGGTGGTCGCGTTCGGACAGGCCGAAGGTGCGGGGGAACGCGGAGCTCGCCTCCACCAGCAACACGCGGTCGGGGTCGGCCGCAGCCCGTGACAGCTCGTCGGTGGACGCGCCGGCGTGCAGCGACAGGCTCATCCAACCGTCACGGTCCGGCTCGGTGGCCATTGTCGCCACCACCCGCGGCGAGAGCCGCTGCATGACGGTCGCGAAGCGGCGGAAGTCGCACGGGACGTAGGACACGTTGCGGCCGGCTGAGCGGTAGATCCGCTCGGCCGGCCCGAAGAACATCGAGGCGAGGTGCACGCCGGGATGGTCGAACAGCGAATAGAAGTCGACCAGCATCGCCCCGACGACGTCGAGACGCTCCCAGTCATCGCGCTCGCCCAGAGCGTGGACGAAGCCGACCGGTTGGCCGGTACCCAGCGGGAGGCCGACACTGTCGACCGGTCGCAATGTCGCGGCCGCCTCGGCAAGGGTCATCTCCTGGGGCACCGGCGTCACGCTACCGGAGCGCTCCGGAACGATCGGCCGGCGCGACCCGAGTGCGCGTGTGGAGGCCGGGGTGCGGTTCAGCTCCGGGTGTGGCGGCGTCGGCCACCGAACCAGGTCAGGCCGAGGCCGAGCGCCACGAGCCCCAGCGCGAGACCGGCAAGGGTCAGCGCCTGGGTGCCGGTGACGGCGAGGGCTCCCTTGGTCGCCTTCGCGATCCGCTGG
This sequence comes from Microthrixaceae bacterium, assembly GCA_041394325.1. Taxonomy (GTDB): domain Bacteria; phylum Actinomycetota; class Acidimicrobiia; order Acidimicrobiales; family Microtrichaceae; genus JAWKIJ01. The sequence continues at coordinate 126,490 of JAWKIJ010000001.1, read as the reverse complement.
CTCTGTGCCTTGTGGGCACTCAGCACCTCCGGCGCCGAAGGGGCCGGGGTCTTGGTGATGCCGGTGCAGTTGACGTCGACCTGGGAGGCGGCGACTCCGTCGCTCAACGCCGCCACGCCGACACGGTCGTCGGGTTGCAGTGTGAGCGTGACCGTCGGGCCGGTGGCACCGGGTAGCACCACGCCGTTGTGGGTCCAGGTGTAGGTGACGTCCTGGTCTCCGGCTCCGGTGGTGGTCGCTCGCAGCGAGGTGGGTCGCCCGAACTGGAGGTCGGTCGGGCACTTCAACGTGACGGCCGGGCGGGTCTTCCCCGTGCAGTCCGCCGTCGTCGACGAGGTGAGCCCCTTGGCGTCGACGACCTCCACCGAGACGGTGACCGCCTTGGTGAGCGTTGCGTGCAGCACATTGGAGGAAGCGCCGTCCACGACGACACCGTCGATGCTCCAGCGGTAGACGAGCGAGTCGCCGTCGGCGTCGGTGCCCTTCGCCTCGAAGGCTGCGGGTTCGCCGAACACGACCTTGTCGGGACAGGCCAGGGAGACCTTCGGTGTCGTATTCCCGACACAGGTGGAGGTCACGGGTGCCGCAGCGAGCCCCTCGGTGTCCGCGACCTCGACGCTCACCTTGTCATCCCTGGCCAGGGTCAACGTCGCGGTCTCCTTGGTCTGGCCGTCGACGGTGGTCCCGTTGATCGACCACTTGTACGTGAGGCTGTCGCCGTCGGGGTCCGTCGCGGTGGCGGTGAACACCGACGGTGAGCCGAACACCAGGTCGGCCGGGCAGGTCATCGTGACGCTCGGGCGGTGGTTGCCGGTGCAGTCCGCGCGGGCGGTGTCGGAGACGGTGTTGGTCGAATCGGTCGCGGTAACCGTGAGCACGTCGTGCTCACCCACGGCGATGACGAGCTTGGGGGACGTGCCGGTGGCGACGGGCGTGTTGCCCAGGTACCACGAATACACGAGGTCGGTGTCGCCGTCGGCGTCGGTGCCGTTCGCGATGAACGAGGCGGGCTCGCCCCACACGAGGTTGTCGGGGCACGAGATCGTGACCTTGGGACGAGTGGTGCCCGCACAGGTCACCGTCGTGGTCGCCGACGTCGCCCCGCGGGCGTCACGGACCGTCACGCCGACCTTGTCCCCAGAGGAGAGGACGATCGTGGCGGTCGCTGCGGTCTGGCCGTCGAGGACCCGGCCGTTCAGCGTCCAGGTGAAGGTGAGAGCGTCGCCATCGGCGTCGGTCCCGCTGGCGGCCAGGTCGAACGGTTCTCCGTACAGCACCCGCGCCGGACACTTCAAGGAGACCCTCGGGGGGGTGTTGCCCGGACAGTTGGCGGTCGCGGTCGTCGACTTCGCCCCGCGCTTGTCGACCGCTGCGACGGTGACGACGTCACCCTTGGCGACGGTCAACTTGGCGGACGGGCCGGTCTGGGCGGACACGACCTTGCCGTTGACCTTCCACTCGTAGGCGAGGGTGTCGCCCTCGGGGTCGGTGCCCTTGGCGGTGAAGGTCGCCGGGGTACCCCACACGAGGTTCGCGGGACACGACACGGAGACCGTCGGCGGTTGGTTGGGCACCTCTCCGGTGCAGGTCACCGTGGTAGCCGCGCCGCTGACCTTGCCGTCGTTGGCGGTCACCGAGACCTTCTGGCCGGACTTCGCGGTGATCGTCGCGGTGGCGGTGTTCTGACCGGGAACCGGCGAACCGTCGACGCTCCACGAGTAGGTCAGCGGGTCGCCGTCGGGGTCGGTGCCGACAGCGGTGAACGTGGCGGGCTGGCCGCCGACGAAGTCCCTCGGACACGAGAGCGTCACCGAGGGCGCCCGGTTGGTGGCGGTGGGGATACAGCTCGCGTCCACCGCGGCGGAGGTGAGCCCCGTGGGGTCCTTGGCCACCACCGAAAGGGTGTCGCCGGCATGGACCGTGACGGTGAGGGCGCTGCCGGACTGGCCCGGCACGGCCTCGCCGTTGAGCGTCCACACATAGGTGAGCGTGTCGCCGTCGGGGTCCGTGCCCGTCGCGTTGAACGTCACATCGCTGCCGAGGGTCATCTGCTCGGGGCATCGGAGGGTGACCGACGGCGGGTTGGCGCCGGCGCATCCCGCGGTCGCCGAGGCGCTCGAGCCTCCGGGGTCGCTGACCGTGACGCCGAGCCGCTGGCCCTGTTGGAGTGCGATCGTGATCGCCGCGTCGGTGTGGTCCGGTATCGGCTTGCCGTCGAGCGTCCACAGGTAGACGAGGGGGTCGCCGTCGGGATCGTCGGCCGCGGCGCTGAAGGTCGCGGGTTGTCCGAAGGTGACACCTGTGGTCGGGCAGGTGATCGACACGGTGGGGCGGCCGTTCGCGGTCCACGTAGCGGCGACGTTGGCACTCGACTGCGCGGTGCCGCGCTTGCCGATGATCAGCTTCTGGCGCCCGGGCCGGAGGAACACGCGACCGGCGTTGACGGGCGCGGCGTCGGTGCGGATCGTGAGCGACGCGGTGGTCGCGAACGCTCCGGCGGTGAGACAGATCCGCGTGTTGCCGGTCACCGTCGTGAGCTTGGTGTCGAGATCGCACTGGTCACCCGAGGCGGGGTGGGCGGTGACCAGCGAATTGGAGAGCTCGAGGCTGAGCGGTCCCGTGGCGGTGGTCGTGATGTTCACGAAGGCCGGTTTCCCGTTGGCGACCGAGATCGCTCGAGGCGTCGCGTTGAGGCTGCCGGTGGGTTCCTCCGTGACGGGATGGGCGTTCGCGTCCGCGACGAGGTCGTTGTAGCGGGCGACCAGTGCGGGGCTGTTGGCCGGGTTGGACGTGTCGAGGGCGAAGCCGTCCGAGAAATGCCAGATCGCGGCCTGGGTCGCTCCGATCTCGGTGGGGTCGTGACTCGTGGTCGCGCTCGATTGGGCCAGGACGCGCGTGACCTTCGCGAGGTTGGCGACGTTCGACTCGCTCCAGGAGGACTCCTCGTAGTTGGCCCCCAGTTCGATGAGGGTCCCGAGGTCGATGCAGAACAGGTATGACGGCGTGCCGTTGAGGTCGACCTTGATCAGTGCGGTCTGCGCACGCTTGGGTGCCCCCTTGAAGGTTCCGTACACGACGGGCCCCTTGGTGCCGAGGCTGGGGACGACGCTCGAACCCGCCTCGACCGCGCCGAGGCCGAGGCCGAGGGTGGTCACCACCACCGCGGTCGCCGCGAGAACCGCCACCACGCGTCGCTTCACAGAGTGCTTCAGGGGTTCCATGTCGTCGCCTTCCACGGTCACGGGAACGTGCCCGCGCCGACGCGGACGCCGACCAGTGTGCCGACCCGGCCCGAAATTCCAACACGCTCGGTGAGGACATCTCACAAAGAGTGATTCGGCCCATCGTTGTGGCGGCGGTCGGCGGCGAGGACGATCCCGCCCCCATCGCCGTTACGACACGACGACGGTCAGGTCGACGGCCAAGTGGTCGCCTTCGAGGAGTTCGACGGCGGTGGCCAAAACCGCGGCGGCGACCATCGTCCGATGGGCGTCGACGGCCGTGAGTGTGTCGGCGGGGGCGGTGAGGCGGACCTCGACGCGGTCGGTGACGGCCAGATCCGCGTCGCGTCGTGCCTGTTGAATGGCACGGATCACATCCCGCGCGGTTCCCTCGGCCTCGAGTTCGGCGGTGACGGTCGTGTCGAGTGCGACGACCAGGCCGGTGTCGACGATGCCGCCTTCGGGGTCGGCCAGGCGGGCAGAGGCGACGGCGCGCCCCTCGGCCGGTTGCAGGACGACCTCGAACTGATCCCCGGTCAGGGTGTATCCCGCGACGGTCACCGTCGTGTCCCCGTTGTCGATCCATTCGTGCCGCCGGGCGGCGGCCAGCACCTCCTGGACCCCCCCGCCGATGGCCGGCCCCAGCACCTTGGCGTTGGGGCGGAGGACCCGCGTGCCGAACTCGGTCGAGTCCTCCACGAACTCGACCGACCGCACGTTCACCTCGTCGCGGACCAGCGGTTCGAGCGAGCGCAGGCCCGTCGCACCGGGTCCGGCGATCACGAGCGCCCGCAATGGCAGCCGTGTGCGCAGGCGGGCCTCCTCGCGGAGCCCCAACGCTGCGGAGCACACGGCGCGCACCCGGTCCATCTCGGCGACGAGCCCCGGATCGACGGGGAAGTCCGCGGCGTCGGGCCAGTCGGTGAGGTGAACGCTCGGATCCGCGCCCTCCGCCGCGGCGGGGTCGGTCCGGCCGGTCGTGAGGCCCACGTACATGTCGTCGGCCAGAAGAGGGAGCAGCGGTGCGGCGATGCGCAACAGGGTGGTGAGCGTCGTGTAGAGGGTGTCGTAGGCGTCGCGTTTGTCGTCGGTCATCGTCGACTCGTCGACCGAACCCGGAGCCCAGAAACGGTCACGACTGCGGCGGATGTACCAGTTGTTGAGGACGTCGAGGAACGAGACGATCTCGTGGCACGCACCCGCGATGTCGTATGCGTCCATCCGTGCGGTGACCTCGGCGACCAACCCGCCGGTCTTGGCGAGCAGGTACCGGTCGAGCAGGCCCGCGGCGTCGTGGCGAACCGACGCGGTGTAGCCGTCGACGTTCGCGTAGCGACAGAAGAACGCATACGCGTTGCGCACCGGGTTGACGACGAGGCGGATCACCTCGGCCATCTGCGACGCGTCCTTCGCGATGCGGATGTCGCCGCCGCGCAGGATCGGGCTGCTCATCAGGTACCACCGGAGCGCGTCCGAGCCGATCCCGGACATGACCTCCTCGGGATCGGGATAGTTGCGCAGCTTCTTGGAGAGCTTGCGACCCTCGTGGTCGAGCACTACGCCGTGACACATCACGTTGCGGAACGCCGGCCGGTCGAACAGGGCCACCGACAACACGTGCATCGTGTAGAACCAGCCGCGGGTCTGCGCGATGTACTCGACGACGAAGTCGGCGGGACTGTGTGCGTCGAAGTGCTCCTTGTCCTCGAACGGGTAGTGCACCTGGGCGAAGGGCATCGAACCGGACTCGAACCAGCAGTCGAGAACCTCGGTGACGCGCCGCATCGTCGAACGGCCGGTGGGATCGTCGGGATTGGGCCGGGTGAGATCGTCGACGGCGGGCCGGTGGAGATCGTCGAGGCGTACCCCGAAGTCGGCCTCGATCTCGTCGAGCGAGCCGTACACGTCGACCCTCGGGTAGGCGGGGTCGTCGGAGCGCCACACCGGGATCGGCGCCCCCCAGAATCGGTTGCGGCTTATCGACCAGTCGCGGGCTCCTTCGAGCCACCGCCCGAACTGGCCGTCGCGTACGTGTGACGGGATCCAGTTGACGTCCCGGTTGGCCTCGACGAGGCGTTCCTTGAGTTCTGTCACCCGCACGTACCAGCTCGGCACCGACTTGTAGATGATGGGGGTGTCGGTCCGCCAGCAGTGCGGGTAGTTGTGTTCGTAGGTGTCGTGTCGGACCAGTAGACGCTCGGCCCGAAGCCGCTTGGCGATCAGTGGGTTGGCATCGAAGACGTTGGTCCCGGCCATGTCGTGGACCGCGTCGGTGAAGCGACCCGAGTCGTCGACCGGTGACACGAGTGCGACGCCGTTCGCGTCGCCCACTCGCTGGTCGTCCTCGCCGTGGCCCGGTGCGATGTGCACGACCCCCGTCCCGTCGTCGTCGGTGACGAACGAGTCGACCAGCACCCTGAACGCGTCGGGGTGATCGGCGAAGTACGGCAGCAGCGGCCGGTAGGTGAGCCCGGCGAGCTGTGAGCCCTTCAGGGTGGCGACGACGGTGTGCTCGCCCAACTCCTTCGCGTAGCGCGCCGCTCCGGCGGCTCCGAGGAGCACGAGTCGTCGACCGCCGTTGGCCTCGTTGGTGGGGGAGTCGACCACCACGTAGTCGAGATCGGGGCCGACGGCGAGCGCGAGGTTGGACGGCAGGGTCCAGGGAGTGGTGGTCCAGGCCCACATCTCGGCGTCGTCGTGGCGCTGGAGGTCGCCCGGCGGGGCGTCGAGTGCGAAGCGGACGGTGAGCGCGGGGTCCTGGCGGGGACGCATCGCGTCGTCGAGCCGGATCTCGAAGTTGGCGAGCGGCGTCTCGGCACCCCACGAGTACGGCATGACCCGTTCGGCCTCGTAGATCAATCCCTTGTCCCAGAGCTGCTTGAACGCCCAGATGACCGACTCCATGTAGGTGGTGTCAAGGGTCTTGTAGTCGTCCTCGAAGTCGACCCATCGGGCCTGGCGGGTCACGTAGCGCTCCCATTCGGCCGTGTAGCGCAGCACCGAGGCGCGGCACGCCTTGTTGAAGCGCTCGATACCGAAGTCGATGATCGATGCGCGGCCCGAGACACCCAGCTCCTTCTCGGTCTGCATCTCGGCCGGCAGGCCGTGGCAGTCCCATCCGAAGCGGCGCTCGACGCGCTGTCCGCGCATGGTGCGGTAACGCGGGATGACGTCCTTCACGTACCCGGTGAGCAGGTGTCCGTAGTGGGGGAGGCCGTTCGCGAATGGGGGGCCGTCGTAGAACACGTACTCGTCGTCGACGGGGCGGAGCTCCACCGACCTTTCGAAGGTCCCGCGTTCGTTCCAGCGGGCCAGTACCGCTGCTTCTGATCTGCGCCGGTTCTGCCTTGGGGTCGACGTCGGGATAGGTCACGGCGCCGAGGCTAACGGTGCGGCCCCGGCGGCCCCGTGTGGGAAGCGGCGTCGCCCACCCGGACCCGACCACCGCAGCGGATCGGTCCCCCGGTGGCCGTATGCTCGCCGAGTCGTCGAGTGCGGACGGTGAGGCGGCGTTGGTGCGACGGGCCAAGGGCAAGGCGGGCGACCAGGATGTGCTCGCCGGGGACGTCCCCTCGGGGCGGCGGGACTCCTGGGACCTGCTCACGTCCGAGATCGTCGCCTGCCGGGCGTGCCCTCGCCTGGTCGAATGGCGCGAGGCGGTCGCCCGCTCGCCGCGCCGGGAGTTCGAGGGTGAGACGTACTGGGCCAAGCCGGTGCCGGGATTCGGTGACCCGTCCGCCCGTGTCGTGCTGGTCGGGCTCGCACCGGCCGCGCACGGCGCCAACCGGACCGGCCGGATGTTCACCGGTGACCGTTCGGGGGACTTCCTGTTCGCCGCGCTGCACCGGGCGGGTTACGCGAACCAGCCTTCGAGCCGCAGCCGGAACGACGGCCTCGCGCTCACGGACGCCTACATCGTGTCACCGGTGAAGTGTGCGCCCCCCGACAACCGGCCGACGGTGACCGAACGGGAGCGGTGCCGGCCGTTCCTACGGCGTGAGCTCGCCCTGTTGGAGCGGGCGACCGTGTTCGTCGTCCTCGGTGGGTACGGCTATCAGGTGCTCGCGGGTGAGCTCGGGCTCCGGCCACGGCCGCGATTCGGGCACGGGGTCGAGGCACCGCTCGGCGACGGCCGTACGGTGCTGTGCAGCTACCACGTGAGCCAGCACAACACCTTCACCGGCCGCCTGACCACCGACATGCTCGACGAGGTCCTGGGTCGGGCGCGTGCGCTGGCCGAGGCCGGACCGTGACCCTCGGGGCTCGACGAACCGATCAGCCTTCGTGGCGCTCGTAACGCCAGCCGCCCGGATCGAGCCACAGACGGTGGCGCGGTCCGGGTGACGCCGGTCGGCCCCTCCGGGGCCGTAGGCGACGTCACCGTGATAGAGGGCTACGACCCGGTCGCCGACCTCGGCCACCTGGGTCGAGAAGGACTCGGTCTCGGTGTTCGCCACCCAGCCGAGCAGGGTCGCCGCGTCGGGGTGGCCGCCGAGTTGGAGCAACGTGATGAACGTCGGTGGTGCGAGCTCGATGTCGCCGGTGCGGTGCAGGGCGATCGCCGACTCGGGGGTGACCCATCGGTGGTCGCGGATCTCCCCGTCGTCGATGGTGACCGAACCGCCGGGTGCGGGTGCGACGAAGAACGCGGTGCTGAACCGCTTGTGGGCCTGGGGCGGGGAGTCCAGTGGGAGAGTCGCACCATCGACTCGGGCGGCACGGTCAGGCCCGACTCCTCGAAGGCCTCGCGGGCGGCCGCCGCGACCTCCGCGGCGGCGAGGTCCGTCCGGGCGGCGTCGGGGAAGTCGTCGGGATCCACCCGCCCGCCGGGAAACACCCACAGACCACCGGCGAAGTCCAGCCGCGAGTCGCGCTTGACCATCAGCGCCTCGACCATGCCGTGAGGCTCGATGGTGTGGTCGCGTCCGGCCCGGTCCGGCCCGGGGCTTCCGGGGACACGGTCGGTCCCGTCGTCTGTCACGCGGCGATCACGGACCAGGATCACCGTGGCTGCGGCGACCGCCTCGGGACCACGCTCGACCGAGCGGCCCATCGCCTGTAACGCCTCGCGTTCGCCCATCGGGGGCCACGGTACCGCTGCGCTGCGACACCGGTCGGGTACGTGGCGTTCGGCGGTGTGTCGATCCCTCCGACACGCTCGGGGGGCAATCGCGGGAGGGTCCGCGCGCGGGCCGTTGACACGGGGGTAGTTTCACGGCTGTAATTACAAGCCCGCCACAATGGGGTGGCCGCCACCGACGACCGACAGGGCGACTCCCGTGGAGCCCCGACGACCGTCACGGTGGCGGTGGGCATCGGCAGGCCGGTAGCGGCCTATTCGGACGCGCGCCCGAACGGGTCGCACAGCAGGGGATCGAGACGACGAGATGAGCATCCAAGAAGACATCCGGCCCGTGCTGGTGGACGAACCGGCCGAGACGACCTCACGACCCAGCGTGGTGAGTTCCACACAGATGCAGGTCCGCAAGCGCGACGGCAGCCTCGAACCGGTCAACCTCGACAAGATCGTCCGGGCCATCGGTCGCTGTGTCGTCAACGCCGACGGCACCGAGTTGGGCGGTATCGACGTGATGCGGGTCGCGACCCGCACGATCTCGGGGCTGCACGACGGCGCGACCACCCAGGAACTCGACGACCTGTCGATCCGAACCGCCGCAGCGCTCATCTCCGAGGAGCCGAACTACTCCCGCCTGGCGGCGCGCCTGCTGGACAGCGTCATCGACAAGGAGGTGAAGGGTGGCGACATCGAGTCGTTCAGCCAGTCGATCGCCGTCGGCCACGCCCAGGGGATCATCAACGACGAGACCGCGGCGCTGGTGGCCGCCAACAGCCGGAAGCTGAACGACGCGATCGACCCCGAACGCAACCGCCTGTACGAGTTCTTCGGACTGCGCACGGTCTATGACCGCTACCTCCTGCGCCATCCCGAGTCGCGCAAGGTCATCGAGACCCCGCAGTACTTCCTCATGCGCGTGGCGTGCGGCCTGTCGACGGCGCCCGACGAGGCGGTCGAGTTCTACCGGCTCATCTCGAGCCTCGAATACCTGCCGTCGTCGCCGACACTGTTCAATTCGGGCACGTCGCACCCGCAGATGTCGAGCTGCTACCTGCTCGACTCGCCCGAGGACAGCCTCGACGGCATCTACGGTCGCTACCACGACGTCGCCCGGCTCTCCAAACACGCCGGTGGCATCGGGCTGAGCTACACGCGCGTCCGTAGCCAGGGTTCGCTGATCCGCGGTACGAACGGCCTGTCCAACGGTGTCGTGCCGTGGTTGAAGACGCTCGACGCGTCGGTGGCGGCGGTCAACCAGGGCGGTCGTAGGAAGGGCGCGGCGTGCGTCTATCTCGAGACGTGGCACGCCGACATCGAGACCTTCCTCGAACTGCGCGACAACACGGGCGACCTGTCGCGTCGCACGCACAACCTCAACATCGCGAACTGGGTACCCGACCTGTTCATGCAGCGGGCCGAGAACGATTGGGAGTGGTCGCTGTTCGACCCGAAGGAGGTCCCCCACCTCGTCGACCTGTACGGCGACGAGTTCGAGCAGGCCTACGTCGCCGCGGAGGCCGCCGGCCTCGCGGTGAAGAAGGTGAAGGCCCGCGATCTCTACACGCGGATGATGCGGACGCTCGCCGAGACCGGCAACGGGTGGATGACCTTCAAGGACTCGTCGAACGAGAAGTCGAACCAGACGGGTCGTCCCGGCAACGTCATACACCTCTCCAACCTCTGCACCGAGATCCTCGAGGTGACCAATCAGGACGAGACCGCGGTGTGCAACCTCGGGTCGGTCAACCTGGGTGCATTCGTGAGGCCGGGACCGGACGGCACGCTCGGCGTCGACTACGAACACCTCGCCGAGGTGGTCCGCCTCGCCGTGCGCTACCTCGACCGCGCCGTCGACATCAACTACTACCCGACCACCGCGGCATCGACCTCCAACGCCAAGTGGCGGCCCGTCGGTCTGGGGCTCATGGGCCTTCAGGACGTGTTCTTCAAGCTGAAGCTGCCGTTCGACAGCCCCGAGGCACGGGAGATCTCCACCCGGATCTCCGAGGAGATCTACTTCAACGCCCTGTGGGCATCGACCGAGCTCGCCGAGGTCGCTGGGCCACACGCCGGTTACGACGAGGCGCGCCTCGCGGACGGGAGGCTCCAGTTCGACCTCTGGGGGGTGACGCCGAGCGATCCCGGCCGTTGGGCGCCGTTGCGTGAGCGGATCGCGGCACACGGTGTGCGCAACTCGTTGCTGGTGGCCATCGCGCCGACCGCGACGATCGCGTCGATCGCGGGGTGCTACGAGTGCATCGAGCCGCAGGTCTCCAACCTCTTCAAGCGCGAGACGCTGTCGGGGGAGTTCCTCCAGATCAACAGCCATCTGGTGCGTGACCTCCAGGATCTGGGCCTCTGGAACGAGTCGATCATCGCCCGGATCAAGAAGGGCGAGGGCTCGATCGCAGCGATCGAGGAGATCCCCGAGGACCTCCGGGCGATCTACCGCACCGCGTGGGAGCTGTCCATGCGCTCGCTCATCGACATGGCGGCGGCACGTGGTCCCTACGTCGACCAGAGCCAGTCGCTCAACCTGTTCGTCGAGTCGCCGACGATGGGGCCGCTGTCGTCGATGTACGCGCACGCGTGGAAGTCGGGTCTCAAGACCACCTACTACCTGCGGTCGCGTCCCGCGACCCGCATCAACAAGACCACGACAGCGGCGAGCGCCACCACCCCCGCCGACGGTGGCCCCACCGGCGGTCCGGGCAACGCCGGCCGTGTCGTCGGCACCGCGCAAGGGGCGCCTCGCACCTTCACCCCCGAGGAGGCGTTGGCCTGTTCGCTGGAGAACCCCGACGCATGCGAGGCCTGTCAGTAGGCCACCCGGCCGGTCGTTCCCATCGCACGCGCCGCTCCCACCTCATCCCGCACCCGGTCCCGAGACATCGGGACCGAGACGTCCCGAACCCCAGGAGGTTCCGTGTCCCTCGCCGCCAATCTCGATCCGCTCGACGGTTTCGCCGAGTTCGCGCCCTCCACCACCCCGCCGGAGGCTGCGGATGGGGCACCGTCGGCGCCGAACCTGTTGGACCCGGGGTTCAACCTGACACTCCGGCCGATGCGCTACCCCGAGTTCTACGAGATGTATCGCGACGCGATCCGCAACACGTGGACGGTGGAGGAGGTCAACCTCAGCGACGACGTGGCCGACCTCAACCTCAAGCTGATGCCGTCCGAACGGCACCTCGTCAACCGGTTGGTGGCGTTCTTCGCCACAGGCGACTCGATCGTCTCCAACAACCTGGTACTCAACCTGTACCAGCACATCAACGCTCCCGAGGCGCGGATGTTCCTGTCGCGTCAGCTCTACGAGGAGGCGCTCCACGTTCAGTTCTACCTGACGTTGCTCGACACCTACATCCCCGACCACGACGACCGTGCCGAGGCGTTCGCCGCCATCGACAACATCGCGTCCATCCGTGCGAAGGCCGAGTTCTGCCAGCGTTGGATCGGCTCCATCGGCGATCTCAAGGCATTGCACACCGTCGAGGACCGCAAGGCGTTCCTGCTGAACCTCATCTGCTTCGCGGCGTGCATCGAGGGACTCTTCTTCTTCGGCGCCTTCGCCTACGTGTACTTCCTCCGTTCCAAGGGACTGCTCAACGGTCTCGCGTCGGGGACCAACTGGGTGTTCCGTGACGAGTCGGGCCACATGAACTTCGCGTTCGCGGTCATCGAGCGCGTCCGTACCGAACAGCCCGAGCTGTTCGACGACGACCTCACCGAACGGGTCACCGCGATGATCCGCGAGGCGGTCGAGTGCGAGACCCAGTTCGCCGAGGACGTGCTGAGCCAGGGGGTCGCCGGAATGTCGGTGTCCCAGACGCGCGAATACCTCCAGTACGTGGCGGATCAGCGTCTCGCGACCCTCCGCATGCCCAAGGTGTACGGCTCGAAGAACCCGTTCGGCTTCATGGAGCTACAGGACGTGCAGGAGCTCACCAACTTCTTCGAGCGGACGATCAGCGCGTACCAGGTGGGCGTCGTCGGCGAGGTCGGCTTCGACCACGACTTCTGATCCGCCCGCACATCCAGCTCGTCCGTGAATTCGCTGCCTGCCAATCCAGCGTGACGACGGTGGTGCCCGCGGCCTCGGTCGTGGGCACCACCGTCCGACCCGGCGACGCACTCGGCTCGGCGGTCAGACGGTAAGTGTGACCTCGGAGCCGTCGGCGAGGGCCGAACGGCCGGCGGCGTCGAGCAACGCGTCGAGGCGTGCGCCGTAGCCCAACGGACAGACCCTCCCCCACGGCCGGTGACGGCGTCGAGCAGCGAGGTGATCTGCGCGGCATAGCCCAGGCTCACGACACGGGGATCGATCCCCGAGTCCGGAGGAGTTCGTCGACCGGTGCGACGGGGAGGCCATCGACCTCCACCGAGGGATTCGGTTGGAGTTCGATGCGGACCACGTGCCGCTCCCCGGCGAGCTGCGCCGACCAGTCCGGCTCACCGCCCCAGGAGAGGTCGAGTACCCAGAAGTGCTCACCGGTAGTACGAACCTCCAGGCGTGCCGCGTCGCGTCGCCGGGTGTCGTCGGTGCGCCGTCCGGGCCGGTGCACCGCGCCCGCAGCGCCTCGGGCGTCGCGTCGGGGCACAGCATCTCGGCGAGCACCAACGTGCGGTCCGAGGTCGACCATCGGATCGCCGACGGCGGGGCCGGCCCATGAGGGCCTCGGGCCGACGACCGCCACACCGAGGTGTTCGACCGGGCCGACGCCTACGGCGCGGTCGGCGGCCTGCAGCATGGGTGGGGAGTGACGAAGGTTCGCCCCGTAGGCCGCGACGATGCCCTCGTCGGCCGCGTGGCCGGCCAACTCGACCAGTGCCGCCGAGTCGGCGGCCGACGTCGTGAGCGGCGTCTCGACCAGGACGTGCCGGCCGCGGTCGAGCGCGTCGGCGACCAACTCGGCATGGGTGTCGGGCGGGGTGGCGATCACCACGAGGTCGGAGCGGTCGAGGCACTCACCCCAGGTGAGCGAGGTGGAGTCCACCAGCGATGCCAACTCCGACGCCGCCGACAGGTCGGTGTCGCAGATGCCGCTGAGTTGAGCCCGCCGGTCGTGCGCGATGCCGAGGAGATGCACGCGCGGCCCAACCGGCGCCCACGACGCCGATGCGCACGGTCTCGTTTCGCAGGTCGCGACGACGCCGACGGCGCATCGAAGGGATCTCCGGAGAGGGAACGGGGCAGGACCGGAGGCGGTGCAACCGGGTCGGGTCGGACCCTATCGGAGGGACCGCCGATAGGGTGAGCGACACTGTGGCCCGGCCTTCGTCCCGCCGTCGCGCCTCCGCCACGTGTGCGCGGTTGTGCATGACCGTCATGGTCGGCGCGCTCGTACTGGCGTTGAGCGGCGTCGGCGCGTGGACCGTGGGATCGTGGTCGGGTGGGGTGGTGGACGCCGGTCGTTCCGACCCCGTGGTGCTGGCACCTCTGGCGACGAGGACGATCGTCTACAACGACCAGGGCGCGCAGATGGCGGTGCTGTTCGCCGAGGAGGACCGCCAGGAGGTGCCGCTCTCGAAGGTGCCGATGGCCCTGCGGGAGGCGGTGATCGCCACCGAGGATGCCGACTTCTATCACCATTCGGGTGTGAGCCTCCGCGGCTGGGTGCGCGCGTTGGGCAGCGACCTTCGGGCGGGTGGCGTCGCGCAGGGCGGGTCGACGATCACCCAACAACTCGTGAAGAAGTCGATCACCGGTTCGGCACAGACCCCCGACCGCAAGGTCCGTGAGGCGGTGCTCGCGGTTCGACTCGAACAACATATGAGCAAGGACGCCATCCTCGAGCGGTACCTCAACACCGTGTACCTCGGCCACGGGAACTACGGGGTCGAGGCCGCAGCGGAGTCCTACTTCGGTGTCGGGGTCGCCGGCATCGACTGGCCGAAGGCGGCGCTGTTGGCGGGGATGATCGCGAGCCCCAGCCGATTCGATCCGATCGCGCACCCCGAGGCGGCGACGCGACGGCGATCCCTGGTCGTGGGTCGCCTCCTCGCCACCGGTCGGATCGACGCCGCCACGGCTCGGGCCATCCGTTCGGCACCACTGCCGACCAGGGTCGACGAGCACGCGGCGGGGGCGACCCGGGGACAACTCGTCGGGGGCAGCTACTTCGCCGAACAGGTGAAACAACAACTCCTCGACATGCCGGCGTTGGGCGCGACGCCGACCGACCGCTACAACAGGGTCTTCGGCGGCGGCCTCCGGGTGTACACGACCTTCGATCCGATCGCTCAGGCCGCGGCCGAACGTGCCGTCGACGTGGTCCCCGGATCAGGTGAGCGGTTCTTCACCGGCCTCGCGTCCCTCGATGCGCACACCGGGGCGGTCCGTGCCCTGGTGGGAGGTCCCGACTTCGCGACCTCGCAGTTCAACTACGTCACCCAGGGATGGCGCCAGCCGGGCTCCTCGTTCAAGTTCTTCGTCCTGATGGCGGCCATGGAGGCCGGTTACGTGCCCACCGACACGATCTCCGGCGCGTCGTGCCGCTTCCCGGATCCGACCGCGCCGTCGGGTGTGTACGAGACCGACGGCGGAAAGTCGGCCAAGACCGCGTCGATCCTCGCCCAGACCCAGGTGTCGTCCAACTGCGCGTTCCTTCGGCTGGGCCAGACGGTGGGCCTGGACCGAGTCGCCCGGATGGCCAACAACCTCGGTGTGCGGACCGTGCGCTACGGAACCGACGGCGCCACGCCGGTTCCCATTCCCGACGACGTGCTCTCGCTTCCACTCGGAACCACCGAGGTCCATCCCATCGACATGGCCGCCGCGTACGCGACCGCGGCGAACGACGGCGTGTACAACCCGCCCTTCTTCATCGACCGGATCACCGACTCGAACGGGCGGGTGCTGTACCGCCATCGTCGCGCCGGACTGCGGGTGACGAGTGCCCAGACCGCCCGCCTGGTCACGGGGATCCTCCAGAAGAACGTCACGGGCGGCACGGGACGGCGAGCGCGGCTCTCCCGCCAGGTCGCGGCGGGAAAGACGGGGACGACCCAGGCGCACGCCGACGCCTGGTTCGTCGGTTACACGCCGTACCTCTCGACCGCGGTGTGGATGGGCGAACCCACGGGACGGAGCCCCATCGTGATCGGCGGAAAGCAGATCTTCGGTGCGGACTATCCGGCGGAGGTCTGGAGGACCTACACCGAGGCCACCGAAGCGGCACTCGCCCCGGTGTCGTTCACCCCGCCGGCACCAACCCGACCGGGTAAGGCGATCCGGTATCGAAACCGACTCGACTCCGGTGCGAGCACCTCGTCGACCTCCAAGAGGGTCCCCTCGCCGGGCCCCACGAGCCTGCCGGTCCCGACCACGGCCGTCGAGCCCGGTGTCGGGGTGACGCGCCCTTCCAGCCCGATCCCGGACCCGGTCGCAAAACCCTCCACGTCGGTTCCGGCGACCACCGATCCGCCCCGGCCCGACGAGCAGCTGAACAGAGCTCCGATCCTCGGCGCGACGCGGGGCTGACGGGCGCGGCGGAGTCTGGGCTACGGTCCCGAGGCGAGGGAGGACCGTGGATCTCGAAGCACTGCTGACGCTGCAACTGACCGATACCACGTTGAGCCAGCTCCGGCACCGACTCGACCACGACCCCGCGCACGGTGCGCTGGCAGAGGCCGTCCGTGACCACGAGTCGCTGACCGCCGATCTCGCCGCCGTCCGCTCCGAGCGCGACGCGATTACCGCGGAGCAGCAGCGCCTCGAGCGCGACTCCGCCGACGTGCAGGCTCGGGTCGACAAGGACTCCGCTGCCCTCTACGACGGCTCGGTCACCGCTCACAAGGATCTCATCGCCCTCCAGCAGGAGGTCGACCATCTGCGCGAGCGGATCTCGAGCCTCGACGACCTCGTCCTCGAACAGATGGAGTTGGGCGAACCGCTCGACGGGCGCATCGTGGAGCTGACCGCCGCCCTCGCCGACGCGGATCGCGCGATCGAGGACCGTCGGGCGGACCTCACCGCGGCACAGGCGGAGATCTCCGTAGAGCTCGACGCCGTTCGGCGTCGTCGCGATGAACTCGCCGCGACGATCGATCCCGAACTGGTCGCCCGCTACGAGCGCATCGCCCGGGCACACAACGGTCAGGGGGTTGCGCGCCTCGCTCCCGGCGGAAGTTGTGAGGGCTGTCACCTCACCCTGCCTCGTGCCGAGTACGACGAGTTGCGGCGTGCACCCGCCGACGAGATCCACGAGTGCCCCGAATGCGGCAGCATCCTCGTCCGGGGTTCGTGAGCTCACCGCCGCCGAACACCGCCCGCCATCCGACGAGCGGCACCGGTACCCGCGGGCGCGGCTGACGTGTTCGTCTGGTTCGCGGCCGGCGCGGTCGCGATCGTGTGGACCGTGTTCCGCAGTCCGGCGGTCGACTTCCGGGTCGTCGCGGCGGGTTCGGTGGTCGCGTTGCTGGAGGTGCCGTTCGGGGTCGGCCCGATGGAGTCGGTCGTCGCGCCGGTGATGTGCCTCGTGCTGGTGATGGCCCTCACGACCGGTCGCCGCCTGGTTCGTCGGCGCTGGCTCGGCCTGCCGATCGGGATGTTCCTGCACCTCGTCCTCGACGGCGCCTTCACCGACGCTCATGCATTCTGGTGGCCCCTTGCCGGGACGTCGACCTTCACGCGCCGCGCCTTCGTCCTCGATCGCGGGGTGTGGTCGGTCGTGCTCGAACTCGCCGGCCTGGCCATTGCCGCCTGGCTGTGGGGGGAGTTCGGCCTGTCGGACCACGAGCGGCGCACCCGGTTCGTGCGAACGGGCCAGGTCGATCGGAGCCGTGTCCGACGAACCCGCGAGCAGGGGCCCCGCCCCCGGGCCGGCGGAGGCGCGACACCGTGATCTATGTCGTCAGGCATGGCCAGACCGCGTCCAACGCGGCCGGGCTGCTGTTGGGCCGCGACGATCCCGCGTTGGACCCGCTCGGCAGGCTGCAGGCGGCTGCCGCGGGCGAGCACCTCGCGGACCGGATCGACGGGTCGGGTGGCAGCGTCCGGATCGTCGCGTCGCCGTTGAGTCGTGCGGTCGAGACCGCCCGGGAGATCGGCCGGCGGTGCGGTGTCGATCGGATGGAGACCGACGAGCGATGGGTCGAATTGCGCTACGGCGACTGGGAGGGGCGGCCCGTCGCGGACGTCACCCCGGGTGAATGGCGGCGGTGGCAACTCGATCCCGGGTGGTCACCGCCCGGCGGTGAGTCGCTCACCGAGGTCCAGGAGCGGGTGGCGGACGCGCTCGATGACCTCGCCGGCCCGGCGGACGTGGTGGTCGTGAGTCACGTGTCGCCCATCAAGGCAGCGGTCTGCTGGGCGATGGGCCTCGGTGCCGAGTCGGTGTGGCGGATGTTCGTCACCCCCGGCTCGGTGACGACGATCGCACCGGGACGACTTCCGACGCTGCGCTCGTTCAACGAGCAGCCGCGCGCTGGATCCGAGGGTTGACCCGACCCCACCGGCCGATCGGCGACCCCGCTCCCGGTTCACGATCCGGCGCACGGGGAAAGGTCAACTCGCCCGCTCGGCGCGCCGATGACGCGACCATGGATGTCCCCGTGGTCGGCGAACGGCAGGTCGCCGCGCCCGAAGGACCGGGCGATGCCCCGGGCTCCTCACCGCGTGCGGTGCCGGGTCTGGACCTTGCCGCGCTCGGTGCGGCGCTGCCCGATCCGACCGTGGTGTTCGACGAGGACGCGCGGGTCCTGTGGGGAAACCCGGCGGCCGAACGCTTCTTCGGGATTCCGTTCGACAGCCACGTCGAGATGTCCGCCACGGGGCTGATCCACCCTCACGACCTCGACCTGGTCGCCGTGTCGCTGGTGAGCGTCCGAGACAAACAGGTGGGAACCCCGATCGAGCTACGGCTCCGCTCGACGACGGGGTGGCGCCTCACCGAGGTGGTCGGTGCGCGGTGGGGTGACCGGCTGGTGGTCACCATTCGCGATCTCACCGACCGCCGCTGTTGGGAGGTGGCCTCGAATCAGGACGCGCGACTGCGGTCGATCGTGCACAACTCGTCGATGATCACGATGCTCGTCGACCGTGACGGGATCGTGACCGACGCCTCGGGCGCGTTGACCCGGCTGTTGGGTCACGATCCCGAGCAGGTGGTCGGCGACGCGGTCACCCGCCTGTTGACGCCGGCGACGGGCGCAAAGGTGGAGGCGCTGCTCGCCGCCGCGCAGGGATCGGGTGCCGACGAGCAGGCCGTGCGCGTCGACGTCGAGTTGGTCTCGGCAAACGGACTGCCGGTTCCGTTCGCGTTGACGATCACCAATCTGCTGGACGATCCCACGGTCGGCCGATTCGTCGTGGATGCACTCGACATACGCGACCGGGTGGCCGCGGAGGCGGCTCTCCGGGGTGCCAACGCGGCGTTGCGGGCGACACTCGAGTCGACGGCCGAGGGGATCCTCGTCGAGTCGGTCGCCGGTGCGGTGAGCAGCAGGAACCAACGGCTCCTCGAGATGTGGGGGCTGGACGAGCGGGACCTCGAGCGGCGGGTTCCGTGGTCGCTCATCGGCTCGCGGCTCACGAATGCCGGAACCCTCGACGCAGTGCTCGCGCAGGTGGCGCGCTATCCCACCAGCGATGCGCGAGCACTGCTGGAGCTGCGCGACGGGCGTGTCTTCGAGAGCGAGTCGGCACCACAGGTCGTCGACGAGGTCGTCATCGGCCGCGTATGGACCTTCCGCGACATCACCGCGGAACGGAACCTCCAGGACGAACTTCGTCACCAGGCATTCCACGACTCGTTGACCGCGCTGCCCAACAAGGCGCTGTTCCGAGACCGCCTGGACCTCGTGCTGCGGGGTCTGGATCGCCGCGGCGGGTGCGTCGCGGTCGCGTTCATCGACCTGGACAACTTCAAGACCGTCAACGACAGCCTCGGCCACCACGTGGGCGACGAGCTGCTGATGATCGTGGCCGACCGGTTGCGGCTCTGCATTCGCGACAACGACACGGCGGCCCGGCTCGGCGGTGACGAGTTCGCGGTGATGATGGACCGGATCGACAACGAGGCCGAGGCGGCGGTGATCGGCCAGCGAATCGTCGAGGCTCTCGCAGAGCCCATGGTCATCGGCGACCAACTCGTGAGTGGTGGTGCGAGCCTCGGCCTGGCGTGCACGACCCCTGAGGTGGGTCTGGATGCCAACGAATTGTTGCGAAACGCCGATCTGGCGATGTATGCCGCGAAGGCCCGCGGTCGAGGACGGCTCGCACACTACGAACCGTCGATGCACAGCGAGGCGGTCGCCAGGCTCGGTCTGGAGGCGGCACTCCGAGGGGCCGTCGCCCGTGGGGAGCTCTCCCTGGCCTATCAACCGATCCTCGACACGACGGCTCGTCGATGGTGCGCGGCGGAGGCGCTTGCCCGTTGGAACCACCCCGAGCGGGGCTCGGTACCGCCGAGCCTGTTCATCGAGGTCGCAGAGTCGTCGGGGCTCATCGACGAGATCGGCGAGTTCGTCCTCGACACCGCGCTGGGGACGGCTCGACGTTGGATCGACGAGTTCGGCGTCGAGCGTGCTCCGGTGATGCATGTGAACCTGTCGCCGCGCCAATTGCTGAACGCAGCGGTGGTCACGCGGGTGAGCGCCGCCCTCGCCCTCCACGGTGTCGACCCTTCGTTCCTGGTTCTGGAGATCACCGAAGGGGCGCTGATCTCGGACCCGGTGCTCGCCGCGCGACGGCTCTCGGAGCTCTCGGAACTGGGTATCCGTCTGGCGGTCGACGACTTCGGGACGGGGTACTCCTCGTTGTCCTACCTGCACCAGTTCCCGATCGACATCTTGAAGATCGACGGTTCGTTCGTGGACCGTCTGCTGCTGCCGGAGCAGGGGCCGATGGTCGAGGCGATCGTCCGGCTCGCGCACATCCTCGGCCTCTCGGCGGTGGCCGAGGGAGTCGAGTCGGAACCGCAGAACCGACGCCTCGCCGAACTCGGCTGCGACCAGGTCCAGGGTTATCACCTGGCCCGACCGATGTCGGCACCCGACGCGGCCGCTCTGATGTGGACGGAGCCACCCGCCGGGGCCAATTGGTGCTCGTGAGACCCCCTGTAAGCGGGATCCTGTTCCCCGGTGCCTCGCGGCGGCCGGTTCGGTGACCATCCATCTGTGCAGCCCACCTGTGGGTGGTGACGGTCCGGGGACCGGCACCGGACGGGCAGCCCGTCCCACGACTTGGCCTTGCTCCGGAAGGGGTTTACCGAGCCGCCGGGGTCGCCCCCGACGCTGGTGCGCTCTTACCGCACCGTTTCACCCTCACCTGTGCCACCGTGAGGTGGCCATCGGCGGTCTGCTCTCTGTTGCACGTCCGTGAGGTCGCCCCCACCTGGCTCCCGCCAGCATCCTGCCCTGTGGAGTCCCGACTTTCCTCGACGACCGACCAGTCGGACGCCGCGGTCACCCGGAGGTCTCACCAGCGGAACGGAGCCTAACCGCCCCGGGACACGCCCGGGTCGGGTCGGGCGTCGGTGCTCACACGTTCCAGGTGGATGGTGAAGTCGAGCTTCCAGGTCCTCCCGTCGTCGTGGGAGATCTCCCCGGTGCCGTCGGCGGTGTCGGGGGTGGTGAACGTCACGGTCTGGCGTTGCGCGAAGGCCTCGTCGCCGCTCGGTCGTTCCGAGGCCCAGCCCGTGTCGGTGAGTCGGTGGTCGAATGTCCGGACGACCCCGCGGACGTCGAACGTGTGTGATCGCGTCTCGGACAGGATCGCGATCGCGTCGGGGAAGTCGGGGTGGTGGTAGACGCGGTGCATCTCCACGAACGCACCGTCGAGGATCGGACGGTACGTCTCGCGTCCCCGGATCGGTTCGGCCGTCGAGGTGTGGTGCATCGTCAGGTCCCAGGTCCCGACGAGCCGATCGAGTGCGTTCACCGGTACTCCCCTCGTTGTGGCCCGGCCTCAGGGCTCAGAAGTCGAGTGCGGTCAGTTCGGGATACCAGACCTTGGCGGCGTCGACCGCGCGCCCAGCTCCGGCGTGCCGTGCTCCGGTCGAACCCGGGGTGGGGGTCGACGACCCGCCGGGGCTCCCAGGTCGCCGCGACGGCGTCCCAGTCCGACCAGAGCCCGATCTCGAGACCGGCGAGCAGCGCGGCGCCGAGCGCCGTCGCGCGCGGACGGGACTGATCTCGACGGGCCGTCCGGTCACATCCGCGAGGGCCTGGGTGAAGACGTCGTTGTCGGTCATCCCGCCGTCGACCCGGAGCCGGTCGATCGAACACCCGGCATCGAGTTCTGCCGCGTCGAGCAGGTCGGCCCGCGGTGGGCGACCCCTTCGAGTACTGCCCGGACCACGTGTTCACGCCGGGTCCGCGGGTGAGGCCGACCAACGCCGCGAGCGCCGTAGTCCCAGTGCGGCGTGCCCAGGCCGAGTTGGGCCGGGACATAGGACACCCCTCGGTCCCGGCGCACCGGGCGGCGATCACCGCGCTGTGTGCGGCGTCGTCGATGAGACCGAGGTCGTCGCGAAGCCACTGCACGTTGGTGCCCGCCGACAACATGATCGCCTCGATCCCCCACACGGTCTCGCCACCCCGGCGCCAGCACACGATGGGGAACGTGCCGGCGGTACTGCGGGCAGCGTCGATGGGGCGATGCCGCCCGAGGCATACGTCGAGCATCCCGCCGGTACCGAAGGTGATCTTGGCCGACCCGGGGAGTACGGCTCCCTGGCCGACCAACGAGGACTGCTGGTCGCCGGCCATGGCGCAGATCTCGATGTCGGCGGGCGCGCCGAAGGATCCGAACGCCGTGGCCACACCGAGGCGTCCGGAGCTGTCGAGGATCACAGGGAGGGTCGACGCGTCGAGACCCACGACCTCCAGCACCCGGGGGTCCCATGCCTCGGCCGAGGCGTCCACCATCCCCGAGATCGCCGCGTTCGAGGCGTCGGTGCCGTGCACCGCTCCTTCCGTCAGGCGCCACAGCAGGTAGCTGTCGGGAGTCCCGACGCACAGGTCCCGGGAACGGTCGGGGTCGGCCGTTGCGATGATGTTGGCGGCCTTGGTCACGGGTTGGTTCGGAGCCACGAACAGGCCGTGTTGCTGCAACGCGAGGCAGTCACCGAGGGTCCGCAGGTCCTGCCAACTCTGTGCGGGTGCGACGGGCACCCCCGTGCCGCGGTCCCACACGATCGTGGAACAGCGCTGGTTGGTGATGCCGATCGCGTCGGCCCGACCGTGCACCCTCAGGAGGTCGGCGGCAAGGCCGATGACCAGGTCGGTGTAGCGGAGCGCGTCGAACTCGACGAGCCCATCGAAAGGCACGTCGGGAAGGAACTCGGCGGATCGCTCGTCGACGAAGGTCGCGTCCTCGTCCACCAGTACCGCCCGGACACCGCTGGTCCCCAGGTCGAGGACCAGCACCCGGCCGCGGTCGGCGGTGATGTCGGACGTCATGATGTGGCCTCCCCGGTGCGTTGGGATCCGCCGTGCCGTTCATGGTCGGGGCGGACATCGCGGGAGAGCTCGTCGGGCTCGTCGGGCGGGGTCACCTTGCGGTGGATCCAGGCGCCGAACATTCCACACGTCGCGCACAGGAGCACCAGGAGGATCCAGCCGAGTGGGTGGGAGACCTCCTCACCCGCGACCGCTCGACGCACCCCCCCGACGACCTGGATGACCGCCGCCGCCAGTCCCGAGGCCGCGGCACCGTGCTGGAGGCGGAGACGGTCGGCGAAGGTCGCGGCGGCGTACCCCCCTGCAGCGGCCGAGAACAGGATCGCCAGATCCAACAGAAGGTTGACGCCGCTCGAGGGGGTGATCTCGTCGCTGTCGAGCAGGAACATCTGCCCCAACGCGACGGGTACGGCGATGACCGCCATGGTCGCGGCGCCACGCCACAGAGGTGTCCAACGAAGGTGGTCGGTGCCACGGCGTGGGTTCTGCACGGGTCGGTCAGGGCACCGGGACCGCGCCGAACGGGTCGTCGAGCCCGAGCTTGCCGGGGTTGAGGATGCCGTGGGGGTCGAGAGCCGACTTGATCGCCTGAAGGGTGGCCATGGCAGGACCGTGGGCCTCGGTCATGTAGCGGGCACGGTTGAGCCCCACCCCGTGGTGGTGGGACAACGAACCCCCGGCGGCGAGCACCGCGCGGGTGCCGGCGTCCCACACCGCGCGGTAGAAGGCGTCCTTTCCGTCCGCACCGGGCTGGCCGCCGAACGTGAAGTACAGGCACGCACCGTCGGTGTAGGCGTGGGACTGATGGGCCGACACCGCCAGCACGCCGTCCACGGCACCCATCGCCACGAGGGTGTCGTCGTAGATCCCGTCGAGCCGCCCCCAGGGGGCGGAGACCTCCATCGTGTCGACGACGAGTCCACCCCCGATCAGGGCTTCGAGTTGGGAGACGTCGTTGCGGCGGTCGAGCCAGTGCCCGACGAGCCCGTCGTCGAGGCGTTCGGCGCGTCCGCACTCGTCGAGCAGGACCGACCACATCCCCTCAACGACCGCCTCTTCACCCTCGTCGAGTGCGATCACGACGCAGACGGTGTCGCCCGTGTGGAAGTGGCGTTCCGACTCGATCGCGTCGTAGAGCCGGAGCACCGCGGGGGTCGCACCCCGTCGCAGGACCCGCCGGCATGCGTCGAGGCCGTCGTGGAAGTCGGCGAAGCCGAAGGCCGCCCGACGTTCGTGGGTGGGTGCCGGGTGCAGTCGCAACCGGGCCTCGGTCACGATTCCGAGCGTTCCCTCCGAACCGACGAACACCTGGGTGAGGTCCGGTCCCGCCGCCTGGCGCGGATAGCCGCCGGTTCGCAGGGTCGAACCGTTCGCTCCGACCACCTCGAGACCGCACACGATGTCCTCGATCTTTCCGTATCGCGTCGAGAGTTGCCCTGCGCCGCGACATGCGATCCATCCGCCCACCGTCGCCAGGGCCATCGACTGGGGCCAGTGGCCCGCGGTGAGCGAGTAGGAGCCGCGCAGCTCCGCCTCGAAGTGGTCGCCGAACGTCCCCGCACGCACCGTCGCGATGAGCGATCGGTCGTCGACGTCGACGATCCCCGAGAGGCCGCAGAGGTCGAGCGCGACGCCGCCGTGCAGGGGCACCGAACCACCCGTGACGCCGGAACGCCCGGCGGTGACGGTCAGCGGGACGTGGGCGTCGTTGCAGATCCGGGCGATCTCCGCCACCTCGGCGCCGGTCTCGGGCCGGCACACCACGGCGGCGAGCGCACCGACCTGCGCGTCGAGCGCCCACGTCATTGCGAGGGGCCACCAGTCCCGTGACGTCTCCGCCAGGGTCCGCGGGTCGGTGAGCACCGTCGAACACGCGGCCTCCAGTCTCGTCCGCGTCGCGTCGTCGACCTCCACGCGGGGGGCGTCGAGGTGGGCGGTCACCTCACCCGGGGAGAGGGCGATGGGCGCGCTCGGCGCCCCGGGGCCGGGTACGGGTGCGTCGGTCATCCGCGCGGATGCTGCGCGAGGTCCTCGCTCCGGCGTGCCGAACGCGCCAGCGCGGCGTCGAGGTGCACGTCGGAAAGTCCCGCCGTGTCGCGCTCGGCGTCGCAGCGCTCGCGGTAGTCCTTCGCACTCGCTGCCGCCTGGTCGTCGCTCCACCCGAGTTCGGTGGAGAGGAGGCTCGCCACCCTGTCGGCCGCGTCGGAGGAGTCGGCCCTGCCGAAGAGCCGAGCCCTGGTACGCCGGCTGAGCACGTCGTCGACCGTGCGGGCCATCTCGTGGCGGACGGCGAACACCGCCTCGGCGGCGATGTAGGGGAGTCCCGCGACCAGCGGCTCGCACAGCGAGGGATCGTCGCGGACAAGGGCCATCACCGCCCTCGCCTCACCGCCGTAGCGCCCCGCGAGGTGCTCCGCGACGTCGCGCCCGACGCCGTACCGCTCGGCAGCGTCGACCACCGTGTCATGGCCGTCGGCACCGCGGAGTCGGAGTTGCTTGGTGACACAGCGTCGGGCCCCCCGCGGTGCGCGTGCCCCCAGCACCGATACCACCTCGTCGACGGTGTCGGCCGCCATGTGCCGATAGGTCGTGAGCTTGCCCCCGCTGATGGTCACGACGCCGGACCGCGAACGGATCACCCGATGTCCCCGGGACAGGTCGGCGGTGCGACCCGAGGACGCGGACTTGACCAGCGGTCGGAGCCCCGCCCAGGAGCCGACGATGTCGTCCCGGGTGATGGTGCCGGTGTTACAGCGGTTGATCGCGTCGAGGAGGTAGTCGACGTCCTCGGGGCGGCAACGGGGATCGTCGAGCGGACCTTCGTAGTCGGTGTCGGTGGTGCCGATGTACGTGAGGTCTCCGTGGCGGACGACGAACACCGAGCGCCGGTCCTTCGGCACCGGGATCACCGCCGCGATCGTGTTGCGGACCAAGTGGTAGGGGACCGCGATGTGCACGCCCATCGCCGGTCGGATCGAGTCGGGATCGGCGCCCTCGTCGAGGGTGCGGATCGTGTCGGACCAGACGCCCGTGGCGTTGACCACCGCCGCGGCGTCGATGGTGAAGCGCTCCCCGTCGGCCTCGACCTCCACGCCGTCGACCAGCCCCGTCGCCCCCTTGCGAAGCCCCAGCACCTCGACGTAGTTCGCGACGACCGCACCGAAGTGCAGGGCCGCGGTCCGGGCGATGGTGAGCACCACGCGTGCGTCGTCGGCGGCCGCGTCGTAGTAGAGGTACGCGCTGACCAGGTCGTCGGGTGGCAAGGTGGGGAGGTAGCCGAGCGCCTCCTCCTTGTCGATGCGTTGGTGAAGTCGGCCGACCCGGAACCCGCCGGTGAGGTCGTAGCCCCACATAGCGCTGCCCAGCAGTCGTGAGATCTTGGCCGGGATGACGCCTCCCTTGCCGAACATCGGGATGAGGAAGGGGAGGAGGGTGACGAGGTGCGGTGCGTTCTGGAGGAGTCGCTGACGTTCCGCCAGCGCCTCGTAGACGAGCGCGACGTCGCCCTGCTGGAGGTAGCGAAGCCCTCCATGCACCAGTTTGGACGATTTGGACGAGGTGCCCGAGGCGAGATCGTGGCGCTCGACCATCGCGACGCGGAGCCCCCGCGACGCGGCGTCGAGGGCTACTCCGGCCCCGGTGACGCCACCGCCGACGACCACCACGTCGAAACGCTCCGAGCGCAGGCGCCGGAGGGAGGTTGCACGGTCGAACGCGGCAAGGCTCACCCTGGCATCGTACCGACCCCGAAGTGGCGCTATTGATTGGACACGACGCGTCGGGTGCCGCGAGGATCGGCGGACAATGGACGAGAACTGGGCACGGAAGGCCGCCTGCCGCGGGCTCGACCCTGCCATCTTCTACCCGCCGACGGACGAGGACGCTGTGGCGGCCAAGGCGGTGTGCGGCGAATGCCCGGTGCGACGCGAGTGCCTCGAACACGCGATCGAGCACCGTGAGAAGAACGGCGTGTGGGGCGGCGAGACCGAACGCGAACGGCTGCGGATCATCCGGCGACGACGCCGCGCCCGCGCCGCGGTGAGCGAAATTGCAAGCTGACACCGGCGAGCCCGTCGCCGGTGTGGACGAGGTTGTCTTCGAGGGTTGGCGAACGGTGCTCGGTCGCCTCGCCGCCGGTGCCGATCTGACCCGTCGCGAGGCCCACGCCGCGCTGACCGAGGTGCTGCGCGGCCGGGCTACAAACGCACAGATTGCAGCGTTCATCGTCGCCATGCGGCTCAAGGGTGAGACCGCCGAGGAGATCGGCGGCCTCGTCGACGCGATGCTCGGCGAGGCCGCACCGCTCGACCTGCCGGCCGGAACCGTCGACGTCGTCGGTACGGGCGGATCCCACGCCCTGCGGGGCGGGTCGTTCAACGTGTCGACCGTCGCGGCGATCGTCGCCGCCGCGGCCGGGGCCACCGTTTGCAAGCACGGCAACCGCAAGGCGTCCTCCACGTCGGGCTCCACCGATCTCCTCGAGGCCCTGGGCGTCGCCGTCGACCTCGACGGGGCGGCCGTGCGACGCTGTGTCGACGAGGCCGGCGTGGGCTTCTGCTTCGCCCGGATGTTCCACCCCGCGATGCGGCACGTGGCCGAGGCACGCAACGAGCTCGGCATCCCGACCGTGTTCAACATCCTCGGCCCGATGGCGCATCCGGGCTCGGTCCGGCGTCAGGTCCTGGGCGTCGCCGACCCGGCCAGGGTCGACGTGATCGCCGAGGTGCTCCGGGGGCGCGGTATGGACCGTGCGCTGGTGGTGCACGGCCTGGACGGACTCGACGAGCTGACCACAACCGACCGCTCCCTCGTCATCGACATCCGTGGTGACCACGAGACCCGCCACGAGGTGCATCCGGACGACGTGGGTCTCGAAGTCCGTTCCCTGTCCGACCTCGAGGTGGGTGACCCCCGCGCCAACGCCGAGATGACCCACCGCGTCCTCGGAGGTGAGCGGGGCGCGCACCGTGACATGGTCGTGTTCAACGCGGCGGCGGGACTGATGGTCGCGGACCTGGTGGACGATCTGGCGGCCGGGGTCGAGCTCGCCGCCTCGGCCGTCGACGACGGGCGTGCCGCGGCCACGCTCGAACGACTCGTCGCCGTCGCCGGCCTCGCGGTGGACCCGACGGCGCAGGCCGGTCCTTCCGATCGCGATCGGTAGACTCGGCCGATGTCGTTGTGGGGCGCGGTTCGCCCGCATGTGAAGGGTCCCGCGCAAGCCATCACGTCGCTGCCGCCCGTACGCTCCCTGCTCCGGACGATCAACGCGTCGCCGTTGCTCGCAGAGGCGTCGCGCCATCGTTTCTACGTTCGTGTCACCCGCAAGGCGGCGTCGGACCCGCGTTTCGTCTTCTCGCACGACGTTCCGGGCGGCCGGACCATCAGGGTCCACCTGGACGGCACGATCCGGCGGCTCTACTGGGTGGGCGACTACGAACGGGAGGCGCTACCGGTGTTCCTCGCCTACGCCGCGGACGCGCGGGGTGTGCTCGACATCGGTGCCGCCGAAGGTGCGTACTCGCTGTTCAGCGCGGCGGTGAACCCCGACGCCCACATCGTTGCCTTCGAGCCGAGTTCGGTCGCACGTCCCCGACTCCTGGCGAACGTCGCCGCCAACCCGTGGATCGGAGATCGGCTTCGGGTGTCGGAACTCGCGCTCGGCGACCGCGAGGGGGAAGCGACCTTCTTCCAGACCATCGGCGGAACCTCCTCGTTGAACGAGCACTTCCGCGCCGCCACCAGCTCGGTGAGCGTGCAGGTCGCCAAGGGCGACCGCGTCGTGCCCGAGCTCCTCGGCGACGTCCCCGTCGACCTCGTGAAGATCGACACCGAGTCGACCGAGCCCGACGTCCTCGCCGGCCTCGAGGCGATCGTCACCCGCGATCGGCCACCGATCCTGTGCGAGGTCCTCAAGGGTCGTTGCGAACCTGAGCTGCAGGTGATCGTCGGGCGTCTGGGTTACCGGACCTGGCGATTGGACGGCGACGGCCCCCGGCGCTTCGACACGGTCGTCGGCAACGCCGACGTCGAATGGCAGAACTGGCTGCTGTTGCCCGACGACGACGAGCCCCGCTCGCCGTGGGGTCCGGGTGGGCGGTCGCGGTGAGCACGCCGAGGCTGCCACCGATCGGCGTGCGGTACCGGTGCTCGGCGTGTGGGAACCTGACCCGGTTCGACGTGCGTGCCACCCGCACCACGCGGGCCTTCCACCACTACAGCGTCGGCGGGGAGTTGGTCGTCGAGGAGGAGGAGGTCATCGAGGAGCGCATCGACGAGGTTCGATGCCGCTGGTGCGATTCGAGTGCCAACGTCACCGAACTCGGGACCTGACGGCCGTCGGAGCGTCGTGCGGAGTGCCGGTCCGGTCCGCCGGGCGGTGACGGACCGGCGAGCCCCTCCCGACTGGGACGACATCGTCGCCCACGGTCGCCAGCTCGGCCTGGCCGCGGTCGGGCTGTGTCGGGCACGTCCGTGGACGGCCAACAGGGCCCGGCTCGAACACCATCGTGAGAGCGGTCGCGGCGCTGACATGGCCTTCACGTTGCGTCGTCCGGCACGCTCGGCCGACCCCACCCGGACGATGAGGAACGCATCGACCCTCCTGGTCGGTGCCCTCGCCTATGACGACGGCGCCGGCGCCGGATGTGACAGCGGTGAGCTGGGCGCGACCGGCCACGTCGCGGCATACGCGCGCTCGGACCACTACGGACGGCTCCGGGCGCTCCTTTCGGTGCTCGCCGACCGGTTGCGATCCGAAGGCCATCGCGCGTTGGTGCTCGCCGACGACAACGCCGTGCTCGACAAGGAGGCCGCGTGGCGAGCCGGCGTGGGCTGGTACGGCAAGAACTCCCTGCTCCTCGTCCCCGGGCTGGGGAGCAACGTCGTGTTGGGATCGGTCGTCACGGACGCGCCGTTCGATCGGACGTCCGCACCGGTGTCGGACCGATGTGGGCCGTGCCGTCGTTGTGTCGCCGCATGTCCCACCGACGCGATCGACGACCACGGCACCGTCGACTCCCGGCGATGCCTCTCGTGGCTGCTCCAGGCACCGGGGAGCTTTCCCGTGGAGCACCGGGTCGCCCTGGGGCGCCGGATCTACGGATGCGACGACTGTCAGGACGTGTGCCCTCCGAACCGGCGCACCGCACTCGTCCGCCGACAGGTCGCCGCCGACCGGCTCGAACCCGACGGGGCCGAACCCGACCGATCCCGGGTCGACGGGGGCGCAACGGGCGGGCGCATCGAGTGGATCGACCTGTTGGCGCTGCTCGAACTCGACGATCCGGCGCTGCTCGAAGTCGTCGGTCGCTGGTACATCGCCGGTCGCGATCCGGACGTGGTTCGACGCAACGCGCTCGTCGTGCTCGGCAACATCGCCCCCGACGACCCGTCGATCACCGAAGCGGTCCAGCAGGGGATCGATCGGACCCTCCGACGCTACTCGGCGGCCGGACCACTGCTGGCCGAACACGCCCACTGGGCGCTGAACCGTCGGCGGCGTCGCTGACGCGTCTTGGCGGGTGCCGGCGAACGGCACAAGGATGTCGGCCCTGATGCGCCACCTGCTGGTCACCAACGACTTCCCTCCCAAGGTCGGCGGGATCCAGTCGTACCTTTGGGAGCTGTGGCGTCGGCTCCATCCCGAGGACACCGCCGTCCTCGCAACCCCGTACCGCGGTGCGGCGGAGTTCGACGCGGAGTCGCCGATACCGATCCGTCGCACACGGGACCCCGTGTTGGTACCGCATCCCGGCCTGGCCCGCCTGGTGCGCTCGGTCGCCGACGACGTCGGGGCCGAACTGGTCGTGTTCGACCCCGTGTTGCCCTTGGGCGCGTTGGGTCCGCTGCTCGGTCGGCGCTACGGCGTGGTCGCGCACGGCGCGGAGATCACCCTGCCGGGGCGCATCCCCGGCAGCCGGGCCGTCCTGGGTTCGGTGCTGCGGCGCGCCGAGGTCGTGATCGCGGCGGGACGATATCCACTTGCCGAGTGCGAGAGGGCGACCCGTCGGAGGTTGCCTGCAACGGTGGTGCCACCCGGAGTCGACCCGAACAGGTTCGTACCGCTGCGTCGCGACGAGGTCCGTAGCGTCCGGTCCCGCCTCGGGGTGCCTGTCGACGCCACCGTGGTGTTGAGCGTCAGTCGCCTCGTGCCCCGAAAGGGGATGGACGTCCTCGTCGAGGCGGCGGCGAGGCTGGCACCGGCGCGGCCCGACCTCCACGTGGTGATCGCCGGAGACGGACGCTCGCTCCCGTCGTTGCGGACCCTGGCCGCCCGGCTCGGCGCACCCGTGTCGTTCCTCGGGCGGGTACCCGAGGAGGATCTCGCGCCGCTGTACGGGTCGGCCGACGTGTTCGCGATGCTCTGTCACGATCGTTGGGCCGGCCTCGAACAGGAGGGTTTCGGCATCGTGTTCCTCGAGGCGGCCGCCGCGGGTGTGGCACAGCTCGCAGGCCGTAGCGGCGGGAGCCACGAGGCCGTCGAGCACGGCGTGACGGGCCTGGTGGTCGACCGGCCCCGCGACGTGGTGGCCGTCGCCGATGCCCTCGCCGGTGTGCTCGATCGTCCCGACCGTGCCGGGATGGGTGTTCGGGCGCGGGCGAGGGCGGTCGAGGAGTTCGACTACGACCTGCTGGCGAGCCGTCTCGCGCGGGCGCTGCACTGCCGGGTGGCACAAGGGGTCTCCCCGTGAGCCGCGCCGGGGCGGGGCGGCCCGACCGTGACCCCTCCCGTCGCCGGGCGACACCGCGGGAGCGTGCGGGTCGACCCTCGGTGGCCGAGGAGCGCGCCGCGCAACAGGAGCGGCAGCGGACGTTGCGCCGTGAGCGCGACGAGCGTCTCGTCGAGCATTTCGCCGGCGGTTCGACCGGAGAGGCCTTCGTCAGGGTCAACGGCGTGGCCACCGCAGTGTTCGCCGTGGCCACGCTCCTCGGTGCGGTCGTCGACCACCGCTGGTCCCGACTCGGTGCAGCGGTCGTCGACCTCGTCCTGTTCGCGGGTGGGCTCGTCGCGTTCGGTGTCGCTCTGTTGGTCGGAGCCCGACGCAGCCGCACGGCCGACATGACCATGGCCGGATGGTGGTTCCTCGACGGTTCGGCGCCGGCCCGCGTACGCCGGATCATGCTCGGCTGCATCGCGGCGCAGACGGCGATCGGACTCGCGGGCGCGGCTGCACGACCGTTCACGGCGATGGCCTTCGGAGTGCTCGTGCCGACGCTCGGATTGGGGCTGACCGGCTGTTGGGGGGCTCGCTTCGGAATGTTCGGGTCGCGCTGATGCGTACGTTGTTGTTCACGGGAAAGGGCGGTGTCGGCAAGACCACCACCGCCGCGGCGACCGCGCTGGCGGTCGCCCGCTCGGGTCGTCCGACGGTGGTGATGTCCACCGACCCGGCGCACTCCCTCGCCGACTCGTTCGGGGTGGAACTCGACGGTGGTCTCACCGAGGTGGCCCCTCTGCTCCGGGCGACCCAATTCGACGCGATGGAGCGACTCGAGGAGGGCTGGGGCGAGATCCGCGAGTATCTCCGCGCACTCCTCGACTGGGCGGGACTCGACGAGTTGGAGGCCGAGGAGTTGGCCGTCGTGCCGGGGATGGACGAGCTCTTCGCCCTCACCGACATCCTGACGATCGAGGAGGCGGGCGGCACCGAGGTGCTGGTGGTGGACTGTGCCCCCACCGCCGAGACGATCCGTCTGCTGTCCCTTCCCGACGTCCTGGCCGGTTACATGGACCGCGCGTTTCCGCTCGGGCGGCGCGTCACCAGGGCCGTCGGCCCGATACTCGAGCGGCTCACGCGGGTGCCCGTTGCCGACGATTCGGTGTTCGCGCCGGTCGAACGGTTGTATGACCGCCTCGACGCGGTGCGGACCCTGCTGCGGGACCCGACCCGGTCCTCGATGCGGCTCGTCGTGACCCCCGAGAAGATGGTCGTGGCCGAGGCGCGCCGAACCTTCACGTATCTGTCCCTGTACGGGTACAGCACCGACTCGGTGATCGTGAACCGGGTGCTGCCCGACACGGTGACCGATCCGTGGTTCGACCGGTGGCGTCGGGCACAGGAGCGCCAACTCCGGACGATCGAGCGTTCGTTCGCGCCATTGCCGGTGCGCCGTGTCGAACTGGCGGCGACCGAGGTGGTGGGGACGGCCGCGCTCGCCCGCTTCGCGAAGGCGTTGTACGGGGGCGACGATCCCGCGGCGGTACTTGCCGAGACCCCTACCATGTCGGTGCAGCGGCGGGAGGACCGAACGGTCCTGGCGGTGGCGGTGCCGTTCGTCCGCAGCGACGAGGTGACGGTCAGCCGCTCACCCACCGAGCTCCTGGTCACCGTCGGTCCGTATCGGCGGGCGATCCTCCTTCCCGACTGGCTGCGTCGTCGGCGTATCGTCGGAGCCAGTGTCGGCGACGGCACGCTCGAGGTGAGCTTCGCCCACGAGTGATCGCTCCGGGGTACCCGCTGGCATGATGTCGGCATGGAGTCCGAGCGCGACGATGCGGTGGAGCACCTCCAGGTGGCCGCGTGAGCTGATCGCGGCAGGTCGGTCGCTGCTCGACGCACTCGACGAGTTGCTGGCCGACCGCGAACGCTTCGACGACGTCGTCGCGACCGTGGGTACCGCGTTGGGCGAAGGGGTGGCGGTGATCTCGCGACTCGTTCCCGGGGGTTCCACCGTGTCCGCCGGATCGGGACACGATGACGCGGGTCCCTCCGCCAAGGCATCGCCGCGCGCGCCGCCGGGGGCCGGATCGAGCGCGCCGAGGTCGACTAGCCCGAAGGGCTCACTCGCGGAACGAACCTGCCGACGGGGAATCCAGATGAGACTCGTACGCTTCGACGACGATGCCGGTGGATTCTCCATCGAGCTGCATCCGCTGATCACCGTGATCAGCGGATTGCCGCCCCACGTTCGTGAGCGGCTCGTCCACGCGATCGCCGCGCTCCCGCGGGCGGAGGACCCCGGCTGCGGTGGCACCCTCCTCGTGCACGGCGTCTACCTCGACCTGACCGTGGACAACCTCCGCCTTCTGGAGCTCCACCACGACATCGACGTCGTCCTCGAGCGAAAGGACGTCCCGGGGTCCGATCTTCCGATGGACGACGCCGGCGCGCCGGTCTCGGTGGAGTTGTTGGATCTCGAGACGGCGCAGTCCCAGCTCGACCGTCACCTTCAGGCGGTGGACGACGCGACGGTGGCCTACGAGTCTGCCGTCGCGGAGGTGGAGGCGACCGAGGCCGAGCGGGAGGCGGTGCACCGATCGATCGCGACGGCACGTGACGGTCTCGACACCTTCGCCGCGGCCGAGTTGAACGTGGCCCGCGACGAACTGGACGAGGCGTTGAAGGCCGGCGAAGTGCCGTCGACGACCTCCGCGGACGACATCGCCTCGATCATGGCGGAGGTCGAGTCCCTGATCGAGGACTCCAACACCTTGCGACGCAACCGCCGGGCGCTTCGACGTATCGACGTGGCATCGGTTCGCTGCGTGGCCGAACTCGACGACGCCCTCGGTCGTCACGGCTCGTTGCCTACCGGTCCCGACGACGGATCCGACGAACCGTCGGTTGGGACCGACGACGCCGAGGTCCGTCGCATCCCCTCGCCGGAGGCGGCCGCACTGGCCGACGAATGGGTGCGGTGGGCGCGGCGCCACGAGGCGCACCTCGACGCCGAACCGGTTCCGGTCACCGGTGAGGGCGGTGACACCGGGGACCCCACGCCGGAACGGTCGATGGTGCGACGGAGCGGGGAGGATTGGTGAGCGCCCGTTCCGTCGAGGGGCCGCTCACCCCGATCGCGGCCGCCCGCCGGGCCAAGGCCGCGACGCTCGTGCCGCGAACGCGAGCGTTACGAGCGGCTGCTCCAGCGCACCGATGCCACCCGCTCGGCCCTGGATGCGACCGGCCACGAGGCGTCGACGCGGCTCGATCCCGAGGCGGTCGAACGTCTGGAGTCGATCCACGACCAGATCTTCGAGGCCGAAGGCGTCACCGGCCGGATCGGAGCCGCGTGTCCGCCGGCGTCTCGACGCGCTCCGCGGCGAGGAGACCGAGCTGCTCGCGCCGTTGGGCTTCAGGTCCTGGAGTGCGTACGTCCTCGACGTGACCACTCGACCCGGTGCCGAGCACGTTGCGAAGTGGGCTGTACTCACCGGTCGTCATCAGGCGTCCCTCGCAGAGGTCCACGAGTTCGAACGCGAACACTTCGGCGCGGTCATCACCGCTGCCGACGCGCCAGTCGCCGGCGACGACGCCACGGCCGAAGACGTGGGACCGGCCGAAACCGCTCCCACGCCCCCGGCGACCGCCTCGACGGTGCAGGAGGATCGGGCCCACGAGATGTGGCGGCGACACGGTGAGGAGTTGTCCGCCGAGCACGACCGTCTCGTCGAACGGGCCGCCGCCATCCTGGGGGAGACGTGGGCGACGACCCGGTAGCGGCCCTCCGGTCCGTCACGATCGAGGCCCGTCGGACCCGACCGGGGCCCGCGCCCACCGATAGGGCCGGCGTCGACGCCTCGGTCGTGTCGCCCCACACGGTCGGTGCGGTCCTCTCGGCGTTGAGCTCGTCGGGCGCGACGTGCCCCGGGAGTTGTCCGATCCGCACGACGTGGCCGAGTTGGCGCACGGCTGGCTCGACGTGATGGTCGACGTGCCCGAGCGACTCGCCGAGATCTCCGCTCGGCGCAAGGCAGTCGAGGACGAGCTCGCCCCGCGGCTCGCCGCCCTGGAGGAGTGGGATCGGCGACACGCCGCCGATTCCCCGAGTCGGAGGTGGTGGTCCCGGCGGCGGGTCCGGCCCACTCCGCCGACATCGCTGGTCTTCGGCGGCGCGTCGCCCGAGCGGAGGACCGCCTTGCCCATCACCGGTACTCGGTGGAGCGGATCGACAGCCTGGAGGCCGAGGACGTCCGGTTGGCCGATCGGGTACGGGAGCTCGCGGCTCGCGCCCTCGAGCTCGAAGGCACCGTGGAGCAACTCGGGAGCTGACACCGTCGTTCCTCGCGCAGGTGGAGGCGGCACGGGAGCGCCCCGTGGGTGCGAACCTCGTCGCCGAGACCGAGTGCGCCGCCGGCGGGAAGGCCCAGACCCTGGTGGAGCAGGTGGAGTGGTACGTGCTGGCCCGACTGGCGCAGCAGCGCTCGGCGTCGTTCGCCGGGTCCGTGCCACTCGTGATCGTCGATGCGTTTGCCAACTGGAGTGTCGTCGCTCTTCGCGAGGTGTTCGACCGGCTCGACCGGATGGCGGACGTGATCCAGATCGTGTATCTCACGGAGGCGGACGACGTCGCCCTGTGGGCGGAGGCGCTCGGCCCGGACAAGGCACGGCTCATCGACACCCGCGGGTCGCCTGAGACAACCCCCACCGGAGCCGGCGGGGCCACGGTTAGGCTCGGCACCCATGGAGTTCCGGCGTATCAACTCG
The DNA here is from genome assembly GCA_041394325.1 of Microthrixaceae bacterium. Lineage (GTDB taxonomy): Bacteria > Actinomycetota > Acidimicrobiia > Acidimicrobiales > Microtrichaceae > JAWKIJ01. Next base: position 90,359 of record JAWKIJ010000001.1, on the reverse strand, counting down.
CTTCCGCCGTACGTCTTCACGATCATCGACTCCTTGAAGATCGCAGCGCGCGCGACGGTCGGGACATCGTCGACCTCGGGTTCGGCAACCCCGACCTGGCGTCGCCCCCGGTGGCGGTGGACAAGCTGATCGAGGCCGCACGGAACAGTAGGAACCACCGCTATTCGTCGAGCCGTGGTCTCCCGAAGCTGCGCGAGGCCGTCGCCGGCTACTACCGGCGCCGATTCGGCGTCGAGCTCGACCCCGACCGAGAGGTCATCAACACCATCGGGGCGAAGGAGGGCTTCAGCCACCTGATGTGGGCGCTCGTGGGTCCCGGGGACGCGGCTCTGGTTCCCTCGCCGTCCTATCCCATCCACATCTACGGTCCGCTGCTCGCCGGTGCCGAGGTGAGGGAGATCCCGATGATCGGCGGCGCCGAGCCGTTCTTCGACGCGCTCGTGGACGGTTGGCGCTACAACCAACCCAAACCACGGGTCATCGTGCTGTCGTTTCCGCACAACCCGACGACCGCGTGCGTCGATCCGGCGTTCTTCCAGCGTGTGGTCGACTTCGCCCGTGAGAACGACGTGGTGATCGTCCACGACAACGCCTACGCCGATCTGGGGTTCGACGGCTATCAGCCACCGTCCATCCTTCAGGCGGACGGTGCCAAGGAGTGTGCCGTCGAGTTGTACTCGATGACGAAGTCGTTCTCGATGGCCGGGTGGCGGGTTGCGTTCATGTTGGGCAACGCCGACATCGTGGCCGCCCTCGCCAAGCTCAAGAGCTATCTCGACTACGGAACGTTCCAACCGATCCAGATCGCCGCCACGGTTGCGATCAACGAGGCGCCGACGTTTCCGGCCGAGCAGAACGCCATCTACCAGGCGCGGCGTGATTCGCTCTGCGAGGGCCTCAACCGGATCGGCTGGGAGATCACACCGCCGCAGGGAACCATGTTCGCCTGGGCGCCGATTCCCGAGCCCTACCGGGAGATGGGCAGCATCGAGTTCGCCAAGCTCCTGGTCACCGATGCGCAGGTGGCCGTGTCCCCCGGTGTCGGCTTCGGCCCCGACGGCGACGGCTTCGTACGTTTCGCGCTCATCGAGAACGAACAGCGCATCGGCCAGGCCGTGCGCAACCTCCGCAGGTCGCTCACCAAGCTCGGCTGAACCGTCGACGGCTCCGCCGTTCAGCAGGACGCGCCGAGACCCCGCAGGCAGAAGGTCACCACCGTGTCGGCGACCGCCTCGGGATCACGATCACGGTCGTGGACGAAGTTGAACGTCAACGAGGTAGAGACCCCGAGCATCGCGTAGCCGAACGCCTCGGGATCACCGTCGGGGATCGATCCCGTCTCGATCGCGCTTCGGATCACCGCGGACGCGTCCGCCACGAGCAGCGCCCGGCCCCGGCGCAGCAGTGGAGCGAAGCGCTCCTCCGTCTGGGCGAACTCGACCAGGGTTGCGAGGTCCCGATGCCGCCCGGTCCAGCGAACCGCGGCGCGTAGGCCGGCGGCGATCTGCTCGATCGGATCGTCGAGGGCGGCGACGGCACGACGTTGGGAGGCCCGCAGGTCCTGAAGGGCATCGCGCAGGATCCCCCTGAACAGCGCCTCCTTCGACTCGAAGTACCAGTAGAAGACGCCTTTGCCCGCCCCGATCTCGTCGACCAGATCGGCAACCGACGTCGAGTGGTAGCCGTCGGCGGCGAACCGCCGCGTCGCCACGGCGACCAGTTCGTCGCGGCGACGCACCCCGCGCTCGGTCAGCGTCCGCTCGGTCGTCATCGACGCATCAGCGGGGTGCGGCGTCGTCGCGGGCCCACCCGCGGATGCGGCCGACAGCTCGACGCCACGCCGCGTACGCGGCGTCGACCGCGCTCCGGTCCCCCCCGTGGGAGGGATCGACCCGTCGGTCCTCCTGCCAGATCCCGGACAGCTCGTCCATCCCCGACCAGACGCCCTCGGCCAAGCCGGCGAGGTACGCGGCTCCGAGTGCCGTTGCCGCCTCGTGGGTGGGCCGGACGACCGCGACGTCGAGTTGATCGGCCACCAGGCCGAGGAGGAGGTCGGCGCGCGAAGCTCCTCCGTCGACCCGTAACTCGACCACCGCGGTCCCTCCCGCGGCGACCATCGCGTCGATGACGTCCCTGGTCTGGAAGGCCATCGACTCGACGACGGCCCGTGCCAGGTGCGCCCGGGTCGAGCCCCTCGTCAGACCGAAGACGGCGCCGCGCGCATAGGGGTCCCAGTAGGGCGATCCGAGCCCGGTGAACGCGGGCACCATCACCACACCGCCGCTGTCGGGCACCGATTCGGCCAGGGGGCCGATCTCGGGCGCCGAGCCGATCACGCCGAGGCCGTCGCGCAACCACTGCACCGCCGCGCCGGTGACGAAGATCGATCCTTCCAACGCGTAGGTGGTCGTGTCGCCGACGGTCCACGCGATCGTGCTCAGCAGCCCGTCCACCGGGTTCGGCAACGACTCCCCGACGTTCATCAGCACGAACGAACCGGTGCCGTAGGTGTTCTTGGTCATACCGGGCGAGAAGCACGTCTGGCCGAACAACGCCGATTGCTGATCGCCGGCGACCCCCGAGATGGCGATACCCGCAGGGATGGGGAGCCCATCGGTGGTCACGCCGATCCGGCCGCTCGACGGGCCTACGTCGGGGAGCACCGAGCGCGGCACCGAGAACAGCTCGCACAACTCCTCGGACCAGTCACCTCGGCCGATGTCGAACAGCATCGTGCGTGACGCGTTGGTCGTGTCCGTGACGTGGACGGCACCTCGCTCGGCGGTGCCGCCGGTGAGGTTCCACAGCACCCACGCGTCGATGGTGCCGACCGCCGTGTCGGCGCCCAGGTCCACACCACCCTCGCGGGTGAGCCACTCCACCTTCGATGCCGAGAAGTAGGGGTCGAGGACCAGCCCCGTCGTCGAACGCACGAGGGGGAGGTGCCCGGCCTCGGCCAGGTCACGGCAGCGGTCGGCGGTGCGGCGGTCCTGCCAGACGATCGCCCGGTGGAGCGGCCGGCCGGTGGAGCGGCTCCACGCGACGACGGTCTCACGTTGATCGGTGATGCCGATGGCGGCGATGGGCTCGTCGAGGCGCTCGTGCAGCTCGGACAGCGCGGCGCACACGGACTGCCAGATCTCGTCGGCGTCGTGCTCCACCCATCCGGGCCGGGGGAAGTGCTGGGCGAACTCCCGATAGGCCCAGCCACGGGTCGTGCCGGACTCGTCGACCGCGAACGCGCGGACGCCGGTGGTGCCCGCGTCGATGGACAGGACCAGGGACATGGGGCGAATCTACCGACGCCGGGCGGACGGGCGGGGCGAGACGCCGACGGCGATCAGCGCTCTGCACCCGGACACGCGCGCAACAGCGCGTTCCGTCGGGTGGCCAGGTCGTCGAGGTCGCGCCGTGCCAGGCGCCACGACGCCAACTCGGCGTCGGAGGGAAAGAGCTCGACGTAGTCGCAGGCGGTGACCTCGGTGGTGTCGCCGAGTGCGTCGCTGAATAGCGTTGTCGCCTGCCCGTCGAGTTCGAGTGAGACGGTGGTGACGTTGGGCAGTGCGGTCACGGTGAGCACCATCTGGCCCAACGCCTGACGCCGGACCGGGCCGACGAGGTCGCCGAACGCGCCGCCGAGGTCGATGGTGAGGTGGGATCCCGAGAGGCGGGCCGAGTGGAGGATGGTGTCGCTGGGGATCTTCGTCCCGACGACACCGGATCCGCTGGTCGAGTCAGGTCCCTTCAGCAGACCGTCCAGCACCGCGGTCGGGGTCAGCGTCGCGACGGAGGCCTGGGTGGAGGCGAGGTGGCCGTTGATCACGAAGTACAGCGCCGCCGACGCTCCGGACCCACTCTGCGTGGTCGTGGGCCGGGCGGTGGTGGTCGTCGTCGGCTCCATCGCCCGCGGCTGGGAATCCAGCGGGATCGCGCAGCCGGAGACGGCCACGACGAGCGCCGCGAGGCCTGCCAGCGTCGCCCGAAGGTGCCGTGCCCGGTTCGTCGGGCCGGTGAGGATCCGGGGCGTCGGGGCCGTATGGCCGGTCATGTGGTCACCTCGACGAGCGTTTCGCCGTGCTCCTCGTTGTCGGGCTCGACGACGGGGAGCTCGACGACGAAGCGCGCCCCGCTGACGCCGTCGGTACGCGGCTCGACCCACACGTCGCCGCCGTGGAGGCGGGCATGTTCGGCCGCGAGCGCGAGGCCGAGGCCGACGCCCGTCGCCGAACTGCGACTACCGCCCTGCACACCCCGGGAGAACCGTTCGAAGATCCGCTTGCGGAGTTCCTCGGGGACACCCGGACCGCTGTCCTCCACCACGATGCGAACGCGGTCCCGGTGGTCCGCGTCCTCGTGGAGGACCTCGTCGTCGCCGGCGGCCTCCTGGGACGAGGCGGGAACGGTCGTGACCTCGATCCGGGTCGTCCCGCCGGCGTACTTCCTGGCGTTGTCGATGAAGTTGGCGAGGATCCTCATGAGGCGACGCTTGTCGACCAGGATCACCAGGTCGTCGACGTCGGCCGCGGCGTCCACGGTGATCGATTCACCCGACAGGGAGCGGGTTGCCATGCGTATGGTCTCCACCAACAGCACCGCCCCGAGGTCGAGTCGCACCGCGCCCGCGTCGAAGCGGCTGATCTCGAGGAGGTCCTCGACCAACTGGGTGAACCGCTCCATGTCCTCGGACAGGAGGTCCAACGCGAGTTGCGCGCGTTCGGGCATCTCGTCGCGGGCGTTGCGAAGGACCTCAAGGGACGCGTTGAAGGTCATCAGCGGTGAACGCAGTTCGTGGGAGACGTCGGAGGCGAACCGGGCGTCTCGCTCGATCCGGTCCGAGACGGCGTCGGCCATGGAGTTGAACGAGTGGACGAACCGTCCGAGGTCGGGGTCGTCGGCCCACCCCGCATCGGCCAGGCGCGCATCGAACCGTCCGAGCGCGATCGTCTCGGCGACCTGGCTCACCTCGGCGAGAGGTCGAAGGACGCGCCGGCTCGACCATGCACCCAACAGTGCGCCCGGCACGCTGGCGGCGATCGTCGCGAGGAGCAGCCGGAAGGTGAGCTTCCGGATCGTGTCGGCGATGTCGTCGAGGTCGACGATCTCGAAGTAGCCACCGCGGTGGCCGCCGAGCGGTACTCCTGCGGCGAGCAGCACCTGGCCCCGGGACGAGAACCGCATCAGCGAGGGCTGCTCGCGGTCGATCACCGCCCGTACCAGCGCTTCGGGGAGGACCGAGGTGCCGAAGCGGGGGTCGAGGCTGATCGAGCGGGCGGGGCCCCTGCTCGTCGGGTCGAACAGCAGCGCGGACGGCTTGCCCGACGCGGAGAACGAACCCATCAGCGACTGTGCGTCGACGTCGTTGAGGTCGACGCCCTCCAGCGAGTCGGCCATGAGGGCACCGTTGGTCCGGACCCGGATCTGCGCGGTGTGCTCGCGTTGGTCCAGCAGGTTCGATCGAGTGAGCGCGACGGCGCTCATCGCGACGAGCGCCGCGATCACGATGATGCCGGTGGTGAACGCGGCGATGATGCGGGCGCGCAGGCTCAACGACCCGAACGGGTTGAAGCCGGGTCGCCGCATCGCTATCCCTGGAGCTTGTAGCCCAGTCCCCGGACCGTCACGACATGGCGCGGATCGGCCGGGTCGGCCTCGACCTTGGTGCGGAGCCGACGGATGTGGACGTCGACGAGGCGACCGTCACCGAAGTAGTCGTGGCCCCAGACCTGTTCGAGGAGGGCTTCCCGGCTGAAGACCCGCCCGGCGTTCGCGGCGAGCTCGACCAGCAGGCGGAACTCGGTCTTGGTGAGGTGGATCGGTGTACCGGCGCGGGTCACGGTGCCCTCGGCCGGACTGATTTCGAGGTCGCCGAAGCGCATCCGGTTCACCGCCCCCGGAACCTCGGTGCCGCGCACCCGTCGCAACAACGCCCGGATTCGTGCGGACAGCTCCTTGGGGACGAAGGGCTTGGTGAGGTAGTCGTCGGCTCCGGCCTCGAGCCCGGCGACCACGTCGTGGGTGTCGGCCCGGGCGGTGACCATCACGATCGGCACGTCGGCCATGCGTCGGATGGCCCGGCACACCTCGAAGCCGTCGAGGCCGGGCAGCATGATGTCGATGAGCACGACGTCGGCGGGGTCACGGGCGAAGAAGGCGATGGCCTCCTCGCCGTTGACGGCTTCGGTGACCTCCCACCCCTCGTCCTCGAGGGCGAGCTTCACGGCGGTGCGGATTCGTTCGTCGTCCTCGACGGTCAGGATTCGGGTGCCCACGGTGGTTCAGTCTCCCACGATCGCGTCATGACGTGGTGGTTCCGTCCAGATCGGCGGCACCCGCGGCGACCAGCAGATCGACGAGAGGTCCGTACAGGTCCGGGTGCGCGGCCACGAGGCAGCGCAACGGGGCCGGCTCGCCGCCCTCCAGGTCGCCGACCCTCGCGCCGGCCTCACGGGCGATGAGCACACCGGCGGCGTAGTCCCATTCGTGCAGCCCGTGCTCGTAGAGCGCGTCGACCCTCGATGCCGCGACCGAACACAGGTCATAGGCCGCCGCACCGTTCCGCCGGACGTCGCGAATCGAGCCGATGATCGACGTGAGCAGCGTGGCCGGGCGCGTTCGGCGTGGGGGGTCGTAGCCGAAGCCGGTGGCGACCAGCGCGCGGCGAAGGGGTGGGGGAGGGGGGATGGTGAGCCGGCGACCGTCCTGGTGGGCGCCACCACCCGCCGACCCACCGGTGAGCGAGCCGGTGAAGATCTCCACCACGGCCGCCGCGATCGGTCGCCGGTCGCCGTCGGTTGCCGCGATCGACACCACCGCGGGAGCCAGCCCGTAGACGAAGTTCGTGGTTCCGTCGATCGGGTCGACCACCCAGGTGACGCCTGATGTCCCCGTGTGGGCACGGTCCTCCTCGCTCACGATCCCGTCGTCGGGGCGGGCCGCCAGCAGCCGTTCGCGGATCAGCCGGTCGGCCGCCTTGTCGAGTTCGGTGACCATGTCGGTCTCGGTCGACTTGGTGTCGATGCCGAAGCCTTCGGCGCGGCGGTGGCGCACCATCGTCGCGGCCTCCGTCGCCACCCGTTCGGCCAGGTCGCGCAGGGCAGAGGGGTCCTCCCCGACACTCACAGCCGTCGCGTCGCGGTGCTCACCGGCGCCACTCCCCGACGACCCGCAGGGAAATGGTCGCCACCGACGCCGCGCCGAGGGCGCCGAGCACGGTGGCACCCAGCATGGTGAGGCCCTGTTGGGTGGTGCACGACGACCTGCAGGCGATCTCGGAGTACCAGAACCCGATGGCCGCACCGAGCGCGCCACACACCAGGATGCCGGCGAACGCGATCACCCGTGCCCGGACCGACGGCAGGGCGCTGAGGAGGTCGGCGTCGTCGTCCACGACCACGACGCTAGCGGTGCGGCGCGGCGGCGGGTCCCCCACGATCGAGCGCGAGAGGGTGGCTCCCGGATGATCGGGGGATCGGGCACGAGGTCGCGGGTGTGGATGCGAGGCGTCACCGACCGATGCGAATAGGGCAAACGGCCTCTCCCAGCCCTTCGCCCCGTCCCATACTCTAGGTGGTGAGACAAACGCTAAGAGTGATGATGGAGCTGTCCGGATGACCGATTGGTCCGATGTCCCCCTGCTGCCCCCGCGCCGTCTGGGCGCCCTGTTGAGCGCGGCGCGCACCTCGCGGGGGCTCACCCTCGAGGAGGTGGCGGACCGGGCGCACGGCGAGTTCAGCCTCAGCGCCCTCGCGTCGATCGAACGCGGGACCACCGCCGTGGACGACGGTGAGGCCGCACGACTCGCCGGAGCGTACGGCGTGGGCACCGCGAGCCTGGTCCCCGCCAGATCGCATCTGGTCGTCGACCTCGAGGAAGGCCTCCTCGGCGTGGACGAACGGCGCGTCGAACTACACGGCGACGACGGGCGGGAGGGGCCCATCGGCCCCGACGAACTGCTCGGCCGCTACGCGACACTCGTGTACTCGATGCGGGAGGCGACACCGGGTACCCCGGTGACCTGGCGACTCGACGACCTCGCCGTCCTGGGCACCGTCCTGCACCTCGACCCGGACCGTGTCGGGGCCGACCTCGACCGTCTCGTCGCCGGTACCGCACCTCAACTGGCGAACCGTCACCGCCTGCTGAGTCGTCGTGTCCTGATTCCCGCCGCGGGCGTCCTCGTGGCGACCCTCGGCCTCGGCGCGTTGCTCATGGTGTCCGGCAACGACGCGACCACCCCGGCGGCCGCCGCGGCGGTCACCTCCGTCTCCAGCACCGTACCCACCTCGATCCCCGCCCAGGTCGGTCCCTCGACGACGGTGGTCGCCGGAGTCCCCGTCGAGGTGGGCGCGGCCGTCGTCCAGGAGCGCAACCCCGACGGGTCCGAGGGTCCGGTGGTCGTGCGACACGGTGAGGCCGCCGCGCCGACCTCGACCACCTCGACACCGTCGACCTCGACCACCTCGACACCGTCGACCTCCACGACCGTCGCGCGGGGCCGTCGACGACGGTCACCCCTGACGGGGTCGGACTGATCGCACCCGAGACCACCCAACGCTGAACGTGGCCGGGCCGACCTCGGACCCGACGATCACCCGGTCCGCCACAGCGCCCACCTGCCGATCGACCTTCGTCGCTACGATGCCGCGATGCAGCGCGGCACACCAACCGCGAGGGTGACGGCCCGCGGCGCTCGGAGCATCTGATGGCCCCCACCGTCGCCACCCCGGTCGGGCTCCTCGCCGGCGAGACGGTCCACCGGCGCCCCGACCCGACCGGACACCCGTTCCGGTGGCACGGTTCCTCGGCATCCCCTACGGAACTCCGACCGGTGGCTCCCGTCGCCTCCGGCCCGCCGCACCCGCACCGTCGTGGGACGGAACCCGCGACGCGACGGCCTTCGGCCCGAGGGCGGTCCAACCGCCCTCGATGCTGGTACCGCCGGGCGAGGACGAATCGGAGGACTGCCTTGTCCTCAACGTGTGGACCCCCGAGCCGGCCGCCTCGTTGCCGGTGATGGTCTGGTTCCACGGTGGATCGTTCACGACCGGTTCGGGAGCGCTGTCGTGGTACGACGGAGCGGCGCTGGCAGCCCGTGGGGTCGTGGTCGTCACGGTCAACTACCGCCTCGGAGCGCTGGGCTTCCTCCGGCTGGATCACCTGCGGTCGGTCGTCGCGGCCTCCGACGGGTTCGGCCACAGTGCGAACGTCGGCCTCGTCGACCAGCGCCTGGCGCTGCAGTGGGTGCGCGACCACGTCGAGTGCTTCGGCGGCGACCCCGGCAACGTGACGATCTTCGGCGAGAGTGCCGGCGCCATGAGCGTCGCCGCACATCTCACCGCCCCCGACAGTCACGGCCTGTTCCACCGCGCGATCGCACAGTCGGGAGCGGCGTCGCACCACCAGGACCCCGACACCGCGGCGGCCACCTCGCAGCGGGTACTGGCCGCGCTGGACGTCGACCTCGACGGGGCACCCGCCCCGGACGTGATGGCCCTTCTCTCCGGTGTCGATGCCGAACGCTTCGCGAAGGTCACCGAGCTCACCGGCGCCGCCGACCCCACGTCGGACCTGCCGTTGCCGTTCCAACCCACCGGTGGGCTCGTCGGCGGACCCGCGTCCGATCCGCTCGCAGCGTTGCGAAACGGCGCCGCGGCCGACGTCGCGCTGCTCACGGGCACCAACCGCGACGAGATGCGTCTGTTCCGCTGGATGTCCCAACTCGGCGGCGGTCGGCCACTCGATCGTCCCCGGCTGGCCCGCCGTGTGGTGGCGGCGATCGACCGATGGGGATCGAGCGCCTCGACGGCGGACGTGATCGACGCGATGCGACCCGTGGTCGCGCGACCCGCGGTGACGGGCTCCCGAGCCCGAGCGAATCTGGACCGCCATCGCCACGGATCTCACGTTCAGGGTGCCGATGCTGCAGACGGCTCGCGCACACCGTGAAGGTGGCGCTCCGGTGTACGTGTACCGGTTCGACGAACCCGCGACGGGGATGGACGGAACGCTCGGCGCCGCGCACGCGGTCGAGATCCCATACACCTTCGACAACCTCGACCGGCGCGGCGTCAAGGTCCTGCTCGGCGAGATCGACGACCGGCGTCGTCGGGTCGCCGCCGACATCGCCGACCGCTGGGTCGACTTCGCCGCCGGCCGACCGCTCACCGTGCCGGGCAGCGAGGAGGCGTGGCCCCTCCACGATCCCACCGACCGCCGGAGGGTGGTCATCGGCGCCGAGAGCCATGTCGCAGAAGGCATCGACGACGCGGCCGAAGCGTTGTGGATGGTGGGCGACCGACCGGCGGGGAGTACCGGTTCGTGACCGGTGGACCTTCCGGCACGGTGCACGACTGGCTCGTCGCCGGAGCGATCATCGAGTCCGACGACGGGCTGTTGCTGGTGCGCAACCAGCGTCGCAACGGGCTCTCGGACTGGACCCCGCCCGGCGGGGTCATCGAGGCCGGCGAGCGCGGCGACGTCCGGGAGGGACTCGCCCGGGAGGTTGCCGAGGAGACGGGCCTGAGCGTGGACGAGTTCGGGCCGCTGCTGTACGAGGTGGAGGCCGTCGCTCCCGATCTCGGGTGGCGGATGAGCGCGCAGATCTACGCGCGGTCCGCACCGTCTCGGGCAGCCTGCACGCCGGTGACGACCCCGACGGCATCGTCACCGCCGCGGCGTACGTTCCCCTCGCCGAATGCGCGGCCCGGCTGGACGGCGCACACGACTGGGTTCGCGAACCGTTGACCGAGTGGCTCGATCGTCGCTTCGACCACCGTCCGACCTACCGCTACCGCCTCGAGAGCGGCGAAGCGGGCCCGCGGCGGATCGTCCGCCTGTAGCGGTGCCGTGGTGAGCGCGCCGGGGCGTTCGGTCCTGCACGTCGACATGGACGCGTTCTTCGCCTCGGTGGAGATCCGCGACGATCCGTCGCTGCGGGGTCGCCCGGTCGTGGTCGGCGGGAGCGGCCGGCGCGGGGTGGTCGCTGCGGCCTCCTACGAAGCGCGTGCCTTCGGCGTGCACTCCGCGATGTCGTCGGTGCTCGCCCGTCAGCGCTGTCCTCATGCGGTCTTCGTCGACGGCCGTCACGACCGCTATCAGGAGGTGTCGGCCCGGGTGATGACGATCCTCGGCTCGGTCACACCGCTCGTCGAGCCGTTGTCCCTCGACGAGGCGTTCCTCGACGTGACCGGAAGCCTCCGGATCCACGGCGACGCCCCTGCGATCGCGGTGCGTCTCCGCTCCCGGATCCTTACGGAGTTGTCGCTCACGTGCTCGATCGGGGTCGCGCCGAACAAGCTGCTCGCGAAGCTCGCGTCCAAGGCCGCCAAACCCCGGGCCACCCCGCGGGGCCGGTGTTCGGTACGGGTGTGTTCGTCGTCGAACCGGCGGGAGTGGCCGCGTTCCTCCGGCCCATGCCGGCCGGCGCGCTTCCCGGCATCGGTCCCGCCACGCACGCCCGCCTCCACCGTCTGGGCATCGTCACCGTCGCCGACCTCGCCGACATCGACGTGTCGTCGCTAACACGTTCGCTCGGCGATCGTCACGGGCGGGCCTTGCACGAGCTTGCGCACGGCCGCGACGACCGTCCCGTCGTCGCCGACCGCTCCGCCAAGTCGATCAGTCACGAGGAGACCTTCGTCGTCGACGTGGTCGACCGCGACCGGCTCGAACGTGAACTGGGGCGCCTCGCCCGTTCGGTCGGCGAACGCCTTCGCGGCCGGGGTGACGGGACGAACCGTCACCATCAAGGTGCGATGGCCCGACTTCACGACCCTCATCCGCTCGGTGACGCCGCCCCAACCCGTCGGCCTCGCCGAGGACGTCGCGCGATGGGGGTCGGACTGCTGGCACCCCTGCCGGTCGAGCGTCGTGGGGTGAGACTCGTGGGGATCGGCGTGAGCGGCCTCACGGGGCGAGGAGGGTCGTCGCGTCAGTTGAGCCTGCTGGACGACGTCGACGGCTCCGATGCCACCGAAGCGGACCTCGCCGCCGCGATCGAACGGATCCGGGACCGCTTCGGCGCCGATGCGATCGGCAGCGCGCGACTTGCCGGATCCCACGGCTTCGCGCCCGGTGGTGGGCAGTGGGGTCCCTCCTCTGCGCGTTCCTGAGTCGTTCGGGTCGACCGTGAGCCCACTCGGCCCGAACCACTCCGCCGCTCCGCGTTGTCGAATCGGCGGGCTTGTGTCAGCATGGGGCCCGGCCGGACGCCGACGGGCTCCATGGACAGGGGAGGAAGTCCAGTGCCGCTCTCCGAGCACGAGCAACGGATCCTCTCCGAGATCGAGCAGGGTCTGCGAAACAGCGACCCGCGCTTCGCGAACCACGTCGACCGAAGCTTCACCGTCGGGCGAAACCGGTCGATTCGCTTCCTGGTCGCCGCGGTCGTGGCCGGGTTCGTCCTGACCATGGTGCTGTTGGACCGTTTCGGTGCGGTTCCCGCGTTCCTCGTCGGCTTCAGCCTCACGCTGCTCGCCGCGCTCGCCTTGGAGTTCCACCTCGGCGAGGCGTTGCGATCCCTCCTCGAACGGTACGCCGCAGGGGTCGACGACGACGAACCCGACGGTCTCGACGACGAGTGACCACGACCGGCCTGCCCGCCGGGCACGGCCGTCAACCCGTCGGCGGATCAGTCGGACGGTCCGACGGGGGATCCGCCGACCGGGACCGATCGAGGCGCGCGGCGACGGCGGCCTCGATCGACTCGGCACGCCGGGCGTGGTCCGAGGCGAGCGCGGTCGGGCCGAAGCGTCGCCACGACTCCATCGCGGCAAGCTCCCCGTAGGCGGTCGCGGTCGGCGCGTCCAGGAGCGCGACACGGCCCCGCTCGCGGGCAGCGTCGTCGGGTGACAGTGCGGAGCCGACCGGTCCGTCGGCCTCGGCGAAGCGACGCTCGGTCCGCTGCCACGCGGCCCCGACCCGACTGTCGGGCGAGTCGTCCCATCCGCCGTCCCCGGAGGTCGGTGGTGGAGCCGGGCGGTTCCGTCGCCGTCGGTGCAGTACCGCGGCGACCCCGGCGATCAGAGCCAGCAGCGCACCGAGAACGCCCAGCGTCGGACCCCACGGGGAGGTCTCTCCGTCGGTGGACGGTTGCGGTGTGACGACGGTGGTCGTCGTGGCGGCGGAGGAGGTCGAAGGGGTGGGCGCCGTCGTCGCCGGAGCGCCGAGGGTCGTCGGCGGGGCGGTCGTCGGGGGCACCACGGGCGTCACCTCCGGCGTCGGGTCCGGTTCGCCGACCGTCGGTTCGAACGCAACCCAACCGACACCGTCGATCGCCACCTCGGGCCACGAGTGCGCGTCCGCCCCCTTGACGTGCCACCACCCGTCGTCTCCGGGGGTCGCCCCCTTGAACCCCACCGCTATTCGGGTGGGCAATCCGATGCTGCGGGCCAGGACGGTGAACGCGGCGGTGAACTGCTGGCAGAAGCCGCGTTTGACGGTCATGAACCGTTCGAGCTGATCGAGTTCGGTTCCGTCACCGAGATCGGGGTCGAGGTCGTAGGTGAAACCACCCTCGTCGTGGAAGTAGCGCTCGAGGGCAGCGGCGGCCCGGTAGCCGGTCGCGCTCCCGACGAGCGTCGTCGCGAGCGGTCTGGCGTAGGCGACGACGTCGTCGGGCAGGGCGAGGAACCTCGGCGTCCGGAACGCGGGATCGACGTCCGCGCGGACAGGCGTTGCGGGGACGCATCGCTCACGACGCTGCGCATCCTGGCCGTGATCCGAGCCGGTGCGCCGTGGACGAGGAGGGCATCGAGATCGGAGGCCCAGTGGACTTCGTGGTCGGTGTTCACCCTCGTGGGGGTCGGTGTGGCCGGAATCCATTGCATCGGTTCGAGGGAGTCGATCGTGTAGCGGATCGTCGAGGTCGGCCCTGAAGGGGGTGTCGAGGGGACCTCGTCGCCGTCGAACTCCTCGTCGTCGAACTTCGTGACCCAGCCCGCCGAGGTCCATGTGTCGAGGGACGTTTCCTTGAGGAGGGTGGGCTCGGTGTTCGATCGGACTCGGAGGATCGTGCGATTGCTCTGGTTCCGGAGGCGCCTGGTCATCGACACCAGCGGGTTCTTGAGCTCGCTGCGATCCTCCTGCTCGTTGCTCGTGATCCGCTCGAAGAGCTGCCTCAGGGTGACCCGCGGTGCTCCGACGGGAACGAGCGCCAACGACGCCAGCGCGACCATCGTGGCGAGCACCGCGAGCACGGTGGCAAGGCGGGGCCCCCGGACGGTGGTGGCGTCCCCCCGGACGCCTATCGCGGCCCAGCGCAGCGAGAGGAGTGCCGCGACGGCCGTCACCCCGACGGGAACAGCGCCATGCCCGCGGGCGAGGAGGAGGTCACGACGACGAGCGCGAGCAGGTGTGCCACGGCATGGCCGGTCGAACGCGCCCATCGGACGATCACGTCGGTGAAGGCGCACCACCACACGATCACCCACCCCAGAACCAGGCGCCCGCCGAGCCCTGCGGTGAGGGGTACCGCGTCGTCGCGGGCGTGCTCGCGGAACTCGCCCAAGGCCCGTACGATCTCCGCCGGCCCCGCCCAGCCGTGCGGCCCCGAATGCCGTGACCACTCGGCCGCCACCAGTACGACGACACACCCCACCGCGGCACCGACGAGAGGAAAGCCGTACCGCCGCGCCGGCGGGTCTGTATCGGAGGCGCCGTCGCGACGGTGGAGGAGCCATTGCGCGCTCGCTCCGAGCGCGACCGCGAGGGCGGTGTGCAGGCCCAGGCCGACGGGATCGTCGAGCAGACGCGATGTCGCGACCAGCGCGGCGACGCTCGACAACGCCCATGCCAACGCCCCGCGGGGCCACCAGCGCGACCCCTTCGGGGTCCCCCGGGGGGGCGGGGTGTGGTCGACCCCCTGCTCGGTCGCCGCGTCCGTGGTGGTGCCGGAGGGCGCGGGATCGGCCCGGTCGAGTGTGCGGCGGTTCGGGATGGCCGTGATCATCGCGATCCGACCCGTTCGATCGACCCGACGAGCCCGCCCCAGGACGGTTCGGATCCGGTCGCCCACATCGACACGACGGCGGGCCCCGTACCGGTTCCGGCGACGATCCCGTGTCCGGCACCGGGCAGGCCCACCCCGGTCGGGGAGCGGGCGTGAGCGCGAAGAGCGGCGAGCCGGTCGGTCACCTCCTCGCGTTCGGCGGGGTCGACCGGTCGACCCGCGATGACGACGAGGGCGACCGCCCCGGAGTCCGAGGCCGTCATCCGCCGCATCGTGTGAGCGAGTCGCTCGCCGGTTCCCTCAGTGGCCAACGCAAGCGCCACACGCTGCGCGTCCGGACGCTCGCCGATCCGGAGCCCCGTGGTCGTCGCGCATCGGAGGCGTAGCCCGTCGTGCTCGCATCGACGCACGATCGCCGTCGCCGCCGCAATCGCGTCGTCGAGTTCGTCACGGTCCGCGTACACCCCGGCGCGGAGGTCGAGCACCAGGTTGACCGTCGGCTCGCCGAGCGCGGTCGACGTCCGCACGATCGGCACGCCGAGCCGGGCCGTGCTGGGCCAGTGGATGCGGCGCACCTCGTCCCCGTCGACGAAGGGTCGCAGCCGGTCCACCTCGTCCAGCGTCGCCACCGGGCGGCCCCCGCCGGCCGTGTCGTGGTCGTCGCGCACGTCCACCGCACCCCGGTCGTCGAAGCGAACGCGGTCCGGGTCGGCCAGCACGGTGACCGGTGCCTGGGATGGGACGTCGAGCACCGCAGCGGCCAGGCCCCACGGGTCGCCGGCCACGAGGCGACGATCGGGCAGCAGGAGCCGTCCACGCCTCGTTGTCGCGGTGTGGAGGCGTGCGACGAGTCGGGGCGACGCCCGGTGCTCGGCCCCGTCGAGGAGGGGTTGGGTCCTCGTCGCGTGGGGTTGCCACCGGTGCGCCGATCGAGCCGTCCCGGGCACCGAGATCGCCCGGGACTCGTGGCGCACGGACAACCACCGGGACGCAAGCCCTTCCAGCACGACCGTCGTCACCACCGGTCGTCCCACCGTCGACGCGGCCCGCGGGGTGGACGCCGCGAGTCGAAACCGCCGGCTGCCCACGGCTACGGCGATCACCGCGGCGATCACCATGGCGAGACCGCTCACTCCGAGCAGCCGCAGTTCGCTGGTCCCGAACATCACCGACGCGACGATCAGCGCCGATGCGCCGACGGTGGTGACGGTTCCCGCTCGGCTGAGGCGGATCCGGCGCCGCCGGGTGGGGGGATCGTTCCCGGCACGGGTCGTCCGCCCCGCCACCGGATCGTCGGTCGGCGCCACCCGATCGGTGAGGCGAGGGGAGCCGACCGCACGCGGCGGCCGGCCCTGCGGGACGGCGGCCCCGGTGGACATGTCGTCGTGGCGTCCTAGCTCGGCGACGCGGTCGGAACCGGCGTGGTGTCGAGGAGTTCGCGGATCACGTCGCCCGCATCGCCGCCCTGGCCCGCCAACTCCGCGGCCACCACGAGCCGGTGTGCGAGGGTCACCGGAGCGAGGGCCTTCACGTCGTCGGGGTGCACGTAGGGCCGACCGAGGATCGCGGCCCGCACCTGCGCCGCGCGACGCAGGCCGAGGAGCGCCCTCGGGGAGATGCCGAGATGCAGGTGACGATGTTCGCGGGACCGATGTGCCAGGTCGAGCAGATAGGAGGTGAGGTGTGGGTCGACGTGCACGCTCGAGGCGATGTGACCCATCGTGACGATGTCGCCCGGCGTGGCGACCGGGACCATCTGGGCGAGGGCCGGATCGGCACCGTTCATGTCGAGCATGCGCCGTTCGTGGTCGGCGGAGGGATAGCCGAGCGACACACGCACGAGGAAGCGGTCGAGTTGGCTCTCGGGGAGCGGGAACGTGCCGAGCGACTCGAGCGGGTTCTGGGTCGCGATGACCATGAAGGGCACGGGGAGCGGACGCGAGACCCCGTCGCCGGTGACCTGCCGCTCCGACATCGCCTCGAGCAGCGCCGACTGTGTCCTCGGCGACGCGCGGTTGATCTCGTCCGCGAGGACGACGTGATGGAACACGGGACCCGGCCGATGCTCGAACACGTTGTCGCGCTGGTTCCAGATGGAGGTGCCGACGATGTCGGTGGGCATGAGGTCCGGCGTGAACTGGATTCGCCCGAACCCTGCGCCGATCGCGGTCGCCATCGCCTTCGCGAGCGACGTCTTGCCGACGCCCGGGACGTCCTCGATGAGCAGGTGCCCACCGGCGAACATGCACATGACGGCGAGTTCGATCGAGCGCGGATCCACCGCGACCACGGCCTCGACCGCGTTGCACACCCGGTCGAATACCGCGGCCAGATCCGCTGCAGTGGCGTGCGCCGCGCCCGCGGGTGGTGCGCCGACGTGGCCGCCCACCGGTCCGCCGACGGGTCTTGTGGCCAGGGGGAGGTCGGTCATGGGCTGAGATCCTGCCACTCGACGGACGGTAAAGTCAGCACGTGACCCCCGAGTACCCGCCCGAGACCCAGGCCTTCCGCGAGCGTATCCGGGGCTTCCTCCGCGACAACCTCCCCCCGGGTTGGACGGGTCTCGGCGGCCTGCCCACCGACGAGGTGCTGGGATTCCTCGACAAGTGGCGTCGCCTGCTGCACGAGCAGGGCCTGTTGGCCCCGCAGTGGCCGGCGGAATACGGCGGCGGTGGGCTTTCCGAGATCGAGACGGTCATCCAGTTCGAGGAGTTCGCCAAGGTGGGTGCGCCCACAGGTGGGCCCAACGACGTGTTCAACATCGGGATGATCGGCAACACCATCCTGCACTGGGGTTCGCCCGTGCAGAAGGCGCACTACATCCCCCGGCTGTTGTCGGGCGAGCACGTCTGGTGCCAGGGCTACAGCGAGCCCAACGCGGGGTCCGACCTCGCCGGGCTCGGGTGCAAGGCGGTGCTCGACGGTGACGAGTGGGTGATCAACGGCCAGAAGATCTGGACCACCTACGGCCATCTCGCCAACCACATCTTCCTGTTGACCCGCACCGACCCCGACCCCGCTCGACCCCACGACGGCATCACGTTCCTGTTGGTCCCGATGGATCAACCCGGCATCGAGGTCCGTCCCATCAGGATGATGTCGGGCGACAGCGAGTTCAACGAGGTGTTCTTCACCGATGCCCGTTGTCCGCGCGATGCCGTGCTCGGCGAGGTCAACAAGGGTTGGCCCGTCGCGATGACGCTGCTGGGCTTCGAGCGTGGCGAGGCCGCGGCGGTGCTGCCCATCCGGTTCCGCGAGGAACTCGACCGCCTGTTCGCGTTGGCACGCGAGCACGGTCGGGACGGTGATCCGCTCATCCGTCAGCGTCTCGCCTTCTGCTACTCGAAGGTCGAGATCATGCGCTACCTCGGCATGCGCACCCTCTCGAAGTTCCTCGCGGGCGAGGAGCCCGGCCCCGACGCCGCCATCACCAAGCTCTACTGGTCCGAGTACCACAAGGTGGTCACCCAACTCGCGGTCGACATCCTCGGTGCCGACGCGATGGTTCCCTCGGGTCGTTGGCCCTCCAACTCCATACAGTGCGACGACCCCGGCGCCCCCACCGATTCGGCGTCGTGGGTCGGCACCATGTACACGGCGATGGGCGGCACCATCTACGCGGGCACGAGTCAGGTACAGCGCAACATCATCGGCGAGCGGATCCTGGGGCTCCCCAAGGAGCCGTCGGGCCGCTGAGGTTCCGGCACGGTCCATCGGTGTCCGGAGTGGGAGTGGTGGTTGTCGGGGCGATCGACGTCGCCCGTGCGTTGGCGTCACGTCCCGATCTGTGGCGGACTGCACTCCGGCAGGGTGTCGCGTTGGTGCCGAGACGGTGGTGGGCCGGTGCCCCCCGACTCCCGATCCCCGATGCGGCCTACCTCCGCTTCCGGGTCGTGACCGCCTACGGGGGTGACGGGTCGTTGCCCTCCGAGGCGAGTCGTCACCTCGGACGCGACGCGGTCGCGTACCTCGAGTGGTGTAAGGCCGAGCACGTGGCGCTCCGCGCCCGCTGACCCTGCCGCCTCGTCCCGTGGTCGGGTGGGCCCGGCTCGGGCGACGTACCCACGACGAGAACGGGTCCGTGCGGATCAGACCGGGGAGATGTCGACGGGGCGCCGCTGCGGATCCGCCGAAGCGAGACCCGCGACGACCTCCGGGAGGAACTCGCGCAGGCGAGGTGGCACCGTCGGCGCGGTGTCGGCCAGCAGGTCCGAAACCGGCCACCATCGCTGCTCCTCGAACGCCAGCGCCTCGAACGCCTCGAGGTGGCGGGCGGTGACGGTCCTGCCGGTGCACCTCGCCGTGTGTATGCGTTCATGTTGGTCGAATTCCCACCCGGCGAAGCGGAACTGCGCGTGTTGGGTCCACACACAGGGTCCGATCTCCGCGTCGAGCACACCTGCCTCCTCCCGCAGCTCTCGCTCTATTGCAGCGATCGCGTCCTCGCCGGGGTCGATTCCGCCCCCGGGCAACTCCCACCACGGTTGCTTGCGTGGGTCGGCCGGGTCGTGGGAACGGATCAACAACAGCCGCTGTTCGGGGTCGAAGCACAGCACGCGGGCTGCGACTCGGTGCAGGACGAACGGCATCGGGGCGCAGGTTAGGAGCCGGGCGGAGGGCTGACCTCGCCGGGGGGAACCGAGGCGCCGGCGCGACGGGAAGGCCGGTAGCGTCGAACCGTGGCATCGTGGGAGGTCCGGACCCGCGCCGGCAGCCTCGCCGAGGAGTTGCGCCGGTCCGCCGACTTGGACGTCCCACCCCGGTGCGACGGGACGGATCGACCTGGTGCTCCCGACCACCGAGGGGATCGTCCTGGGGAGCGCGCAGGCCTCCTCGGTCGTCGATGTGCACGCCGCCCGGTCGCTCGGACTCGGCGTGCACCGCCGCCGTGCGGGCGGAGGGGCCGTGTTGGTGCGACCCGGTGAGTCGTGCTGGATCGATGTGACCATCGACCCGTCGGCCCCGTGGTGGTCCGACGACGTCGGCGTCGCCGCGCTGTGGTTGGGCGAGTGTTTCGCCCGTGTGCTCAGCGGCCCGGCCCGCGGGAGGCCGATCGAGGTGCATCGTGGGACTGCGGTCGAGCGTGATCTCGGGGCGATCGTCTGCTTCGCAGGGGTCGGGCCCGGCGAGGTGACCGTCGACGGTGCCAAGGTGGTGGGAATCTGTCAGCGCCGGTCGAGGCGCGCCGCGCTTCCTGACCATGGTGCCGCTGCGATTCGATCCGGTGGAGATGGTGGGCCTCATGGCACCGCCGGCCGATGTCGGCCTGCACGCTCGGTTGGTCCGACGTCTCACCTCGTCGGTCGCGGCCGTCGACGTCCAACCCGAGGACCTGTTCGAGGGCATGGTCGAACAGGTCCGAGTCGCTCCGTGTCGATGACCCCGCGGGTCTTCGCGGTCACCGAACAGGGCGGGATCCTCACTACCAGTGGCAACGCCTAGGGCGGTCGAAATCTCACGTTCAGTGTGAACGAGTGTTCGAAATTACACGCGTATCATGTCTGATCAAGGTTGTTCAGGTACTTCCAGACGCGATCTTTTCTGAATTTCTCGCTCGAATGGCTCCGGGAGAGTGGGTGAGATTGGGTTACCGTGGCTCCTCGTGGAGCAAAAAGGCGAGGATGACCTGATCGGGTCCTCAGGGGTCGAACCGTCCGAGCACCTCGCGAGCTACACCGGCACCTTCGAGTACGGCGTGGACAAGGCGGGCCGGATCTCGATCCCACCCGTCTACCGTGAGCACTTCAAGGACCTGCCCGGCTACCTGACGTTGCGCCACGGCCGGATGGCCTTGTGCGACGGTCGCCGCTGGAAGCGGTTCCTCGAACGATCCGTCGAGTGGACGCGCAACGGCGACGGGTCCGCCGGCGACAGGGGCGCCTTCGACGCGTACCTCGCTCTCACCCAGGAGGTCAGGGTCGACTCGCAGGGTCGGTTCCAGATCCCGCCGCGATTCCGGGAGCATCTCGGAATCGACAAGGCCGTCACGGTCGTCGGGCTCCACGACCATCTGTCGATCTCGGTGCCCGAGGTCGCTCCCGCGGCGGACCTCGACGCGGCGGTCACCCTGCTCGAAGAGCTTCCGTTCGGCCGGTTCCTGGTGTCGTGAGCGGAGGTTCCGACGATGCGACACGCGACCCCGGCGGCCCCCACACCGATCGCGGCCCCCGTGTGTTCCGGCACACGCCGGTCATGCTGGCCGAGGTCGTCGCGCTGTTCGCGGCCGTGCCACCCGGCGTGGTCATCGACGCAACCGTGGGAGGTGCAGGCCACAGCGAGGCGA
This sequence comes from Microthrixaceae bacterium, assembly GCA_041394325.1. Lineage (GTDB taxonomy): Bacteria > Actinomycetota > Acidimicrobiia > Acidimicrobiales > Microtrichaceae > JAWKIJ01. Next base: position 69,129 of record JAWKIJ010000001.1, on the reverse strand, counting down.
TCCTGGACGCCCGAGACGACCTCACGGTTCTCGGCATCGACCGCGACCCACACGCGATCGACGAGGCGACCCGCCGCCTGCGGCGCTTCGGGGGCCGGGCCCGCGTCGTCCGCGGGAGGTTCGCCGACATGACCGACGCCGTCCGCGAACTCGACGTCGACCACGTGTCGGGCGTGTTGATGGACCTCGGGGTCAGCTCCCCCCAACTCGACCATCCCGAACGGGGCTTCTCCCACAGCAACGAGGCGGTGCCGGACCTGCGCATGGATCCCGATCAACCCTTCAGCGCGCTCGACGTCGTCAACGGGTACAGCGCCGCCGAGCTGGCGGACGTGATCCGTCGGTACGGCGAGGAGCGTTACGCCGGTCGTATCGCCCACAACATCGTCGCCGGACGTCCGATCGAGTCGACCACCCGGCTCGCCGGGATCGTGGCGGAGTCGATTCCCGCGCCGGCCCGCAGGAAGGGTGGACATCCTGCCCGGCGGACGTTTCAGGCCCTGAGAGTCGAGACGAACGACGAGTTGGGGCAACTCGCCGACGCACTCGACGAGGCGATCGACCTGCTCCTGCCCGGCGGCCGGGCCGTGGTCATCAGCTACCACTCGCTCGAGGACCGTATCGTCAAGGAACGCTTCCGCCGCGCGGAGACCGGCGACTGCAGGTGCCCCCCCGGTCTGGACTGCGTGTGTGGAGCCCGGCCGCGGATCAAGCTCCTGGGCCGACGGGCCCGGCCCGCCTCCGCCGAGGAGATCGAGCGCAACCCGCGATCGCGTTCGGCCAAGCGTCGAGCCGTCGAGGCGTTGCCGCTCGACGATGCGGAGATGCTCCCGCTCGGTGGCGAGCAGCGGGGTGCCGCGTCGTGAACGTCGCCGCCCCGAACCGGCCGCCGCGCGTCGCGCGACCCGCCGTCGCGTCGCGTCCCGCTCCGGTTGCGGCACGCGACGCGGTGGCGGCGCGTCGGCGTTCGGTACGGGTCGGCAAGGCGATCGTCGCCGTCCTCGTGCTGGTCTCGATCGCGTTGGGAATGCAGGTGTCGCTCATCAACCGCCAACGCGAGCTCGACACGGTCCAGAACCGCATCGACGAGCTCCGTGCGACGAACCAGGACCTCGTCGAGCAACTCACGACGGCGCAGTCGACCGAGCGGCTCCGTGAGGTGGCCGAACAGCGGTTGGGAATGGTGGACGGAGCGGACGCCAGGTCCGTGCCGAGTCCCCGCGGCGTGATCGCTCCCGTCGAGCCGGGCGGGCGCTGACCGTGTCCGGCGACACCCTGCGAGCAGTCGGCCCACCCTCCCGTGGACGGATCGAATCCGACGCGCGTCGCAGCCGGACTTCGGCGTCGACGGTCCGCAAGGGCAGGGTCTCGGACGCGTCGACCTCGGGTCGACGTCGAAAGGTGTGGTTCCCCGGCGCCGGTGCGCGTCAGGCCGGTGGCGCGAGGGCTCGCGCCACCGGCCGACGCCCGCTCGGCGTCACCCCCCGACGTCGGGGGATCGCAACCCGGGTCCGCCTCGCGATCCCGTACGCGCTCGTCGTGCTCCTGTTCCTCACATTGGTGTGCCGAGTGGCGTGGATCGGCATGTTCGCGCCGAAGGACTCCCGGAGCTTCGGCCCGGACCGGTACCTGCGACGGGTGACGATGTACGCCGAACGTGGAGCGATCCGAGATCGCGAGGGCGCCCCGCTGGTCGTTTCGATCCCCACCAAGCGGGTTGCGGTCGATCCGTCGGTCCTTGCGGATCCCCGCTCACCCAAGCGCCCGGCCGAGGTGGCGACCGAGCTCGCCGCGATTCTGAAGCTCCCGAGGGGACAGGTACTCGACGCGATCCAGGCACCCGACACGAACGACTCGCTGGTTGCCCGCCGCGTCGCCCCCGAGGTCGCCCGCAGGATCTCCGCACTCGGGGTCCCGGGAATCGTGCTCCGGACCGAACCCACCCGCGTCGAGGTCGACGGCACGCTGGCCCGTTCGGTGCTGGGTTGGTTCAACGACGACTCCGACCGGGTGGAGGCCGCCAAGGCGATCTCGGGGATCGAGCGTTCCTACGATCCCGTGCTGCGGTCGGTGGCGGGCAGGATGGAGCACCGGGTGAACCGCGACGGGGCGGAGGTCCCCGGAAGCCGGCGCATCATCTCGAAGCCGTCGAACGGCGCCGATGTCACGGTCACCCTCGACCGTGCGCTGCAATTGGCCGCGGAGGACGCGCTCGCCGAACAGGTGGAGGCCCTCGGGGCGAAGGGCGGCACGGTGGTGATCGGTCGGCCCGCGACGGGCGAGGTCTACGCCAACGCGTCGGTCGTCCGTCGCCCCGACTCGACGGTCGTCCAGGATTCGGTCAACCAGGCGCTCGTCGCCTACGAGCCCGGTTCGGTGATGAAGCTCCCCGTGATCGCCACCGCATACGAACAGGGAGTGGTGACCCCCGAGTCGACCGAGGTGGTTCCCGACGAGATCAAGATCGCCGACCGCACGATCCGGGACTCCCACTCCCACGCCCCTGAGACGATGACCATCGACGACGTGTTCGCGCAGTCCTCGAACGTGGGGACGATCCAGGTGGTCCAGCACCTCGAGGCGGCCAAACGCGTCCAGGCGTACCTGGACGCCCTCTCCGACTTCGGGTTCGGTCGCGAGACCCCCATCCGCGACGTTCGCCAGAGCAAGGGGATCGTCCGCGATCCCCGTCAGGGGGCGGCGTCCGATCTGGCCGCCATGGCGATCGGTCAGGCACTCACGGCAACGCCGATGCAGATCTGGGCCGCCTACAACGCGGTCGCCAACGACGGGATGTACGTCGCGCCACGCCTGATCCGAAGCGTCGTCTCCGCCGACGGCCGACGCCTCACCCCGTCGGTCCCCGAACCGCACCGGGTCCTGTCCAGCAGGACCGCGGCAATGCTCACCGAGGGCCTTCGAAAGGTGGTCGAGGAGGGGACCGGCAAGAAGATCCGCATCCCGGGCCTCGAACTCGCGGGAAAGACCGGCACCGCGTGGAAGCCGCTTCCCGGCGGCGGGTACGGGAGCCCCGGCAACCGCAAGTACGCGGCCACGTTCGTCGGCTTCTTCCCGGCTTCGAAACCGCAGTTCTCCATCATCGTCATGATCGACGAGCCCGCACACCACCAGTCGGGCGCCGGCGCGGCGGGCCCGCTGTTCACCTCGCTCGCGAACGAGGTCGTGCGTCGCTACGCCGTCGCGGTCGACACCGAGGCGATCGACGGCGGTGGCCTCATCCGCGCTCCCCGGGCCGCCGCCCCGCCTCCCACCGTTCCCACCACACTTCCTCCTGCGGCACCTGTCGCACCCCTGCCCCCAGCGGGTCCGACTCCGTCGTCGAGCCCCGCCGCCGCGGCCGCGTTGGCGGCGGCCGGCACCGGACCACCCTCCAACGGGAGCACCCGTGGTTGAGGTGGAGGTCGCCCGACTCGCCGGCGCGATCGGGGGGAGCGTCGTCGGACCCGACGGCTCCGGATCGATTCACGTCACCCACATCACCCACGACTCGCGATCGGTCGTGGCCGGATCGTTGTTCTGCTGCGTCGTCGGAGAGCGGAGCGACGGTCACGACTTCGCCACCGACGCCGTCGCCGCCGGTGCGACCGCCCTGTTGGTCGAGCGTCGGCTCGACCTCGACGTCGCCCAGATCGTGGTCGCCGACTCGCGGGGCGCGATGGGTCCCGCCGCGGCGCTCCTGTTCGGGGATCCCACTCGCCATGGCCTCGAAGTGATCGGGGTCACCGGGACCAACGGGAAGACCACCGTGTCGCGGCTGATCGCGGAACTCTCCACGGACCTGGGTGTCCCCTGCGGGGTGGTCGGCACTCTGACCGGCCCGCGCACGACCCCCGAGGCACCCGAACTGTGGGCGGCACTCCGGGGATTCCTGGACGCCGGGTCGCGTCGCGCGGCGATCGAGGTCTCCTCCCACGCCCTCGACCGTCACCGCGTCGAGGGAATCCGCTTCGCGGTCGCGGTGTTCACCAACCTGGGCGTGGACCACCTCGACTACCACGGCACCCGTGAGCAGTACTTCGCTGCCAAGGCGAGGCTCTTCCACCCGTCGTTCACCGACCTCGTCGTCCTCAACCGCGACGACGTGCACGGGCGACTGCTCCTCGACGTGTCCCACAGGGCGGGCCTGAGCGTGGTGCCCTACGGCCTCGACGATGCCGAGGACCTCGTGATGGACATGTCCGGTTCGAGATTCCGATGGCGTGGCCGACGCGTCGCCGTGCCGCTCGTCGGGCGGTTCAACGTCTCCAACGCGCTCGCCGCGGCCGAGACCCTCGTCGCCCTCGGTCACGGGGTCGACGACGTGGCGGCCGCGATGGAGGGTCTGACCCCTCCACCCGGACGCTTCGAACGGATCGACGTCGGTGGGGGCGTGTCGGCCATCGTCGACTACGCACATACACCCGAGGCTCTCGAGAACGTGCTGGCCACGGTGCGCGAGGTGAACGAGGGGGGCCGCGTGATCACCGTGTTCGGTTGCGGTGGCGATCGGGATCACGGCAAGCGGCCCCTCATGGGCAGGGCCGCGGCGGACGCGTCCGACGTCGTCATCGTCACCACGGACAATGCCCGCGGGGAGGACCCGTCGAGCATCGCTGCGCAGGTACTCGCGGGAACGCGGATCGCCGGCCGGGAGTCCGATGCCCGGGTCCAGGTCGTACTCGACCGGCGCGACGCGATCGCGGCCGCGTTGGCGACGGCCGCGCCGGGCGATGTGGTGGTCGTCGCCGGGAAGGGTCACGAGACCACCCAGATCATCGGTGATGCGGCCGTCCACTTCGACGACCGGGAGGTCGTCCGCTCCCTCGCGGTCGACGCTCCGGTCCGGCAATCCCTCGGCGAGGTCCCGTCGTGATCCGGATCTTCGTCGCCGTCGGCCTGTCCTCGTTCGTGTCGTTGTTCGGAACGCTCCTGTTGATCCGCGTCCTACGACGGGTCAACCTCGGCCAGCCGATTCACGAGGACGCCCCCGAGGGTCACACCGTCAAGGCGGGGACACCGACGATGGGCGGGCTCGCGATCGTGGTCGCCGCCCTCGTGAGCTACTTCGTGTCCGGCCGCTACCGCGGGACCTACACACAACGTGGCCTGTTCGTCATGGCTGCGATCGCGGGTGCCGGATTCGTCGGAGTCCTCGACGACGTCATCAAGGTGCGCAACGAACGGAATCTCGGCCTCTCGAAGGGGGCGAAGATGGCCGGGCTGCTCACCGTTGCCGTCGGCTTCGCAGTGCTCGTGGTCTCCCAGACCAAACAACACACCGAGCTCGGCTTCACGCGGTGGAACAGCTTCGACGCGAGTTGGGCCAACCTCGGCAAGGTCGGCTGGGTGATCTGGGCGGTACTGCTGATCCTTTCCACGTCCAACGGCGTGAACCTCACCGACGGCCTCGACGGCCTCGCGGCCGGGAGTTCCATCTTCGTGTTCAGCGCGTTCGCGGCGATCGGCTTCTGGACCTACCGGCATCCGGTGGTCTACCAGCTCACCGCCGATCCACAGTCCTTCGGCCTGGACCTCGCCGTGATCGCCGCGTCGATGATGGGAGCGTGCGCCGGCTACCTCTGGTGGAACGCCGCACCGGCCAAGATCTTCATGGGCGACACGGGATCCCTCGCTATCGGGGTCGCCATGGCATGTCTGGCGCTGACCACCAACACGGCGCTCCTGTTGCCCATCATCGGCGCGCTGTTCGTGGTGGAGACCCTCTCGGTGATCATCCAGGTGATCAGCTTCCGCCGCTTCAAGCGCAGGGTCTTTCGCATGGCGCCGATCCACCATCACTTCGAGTTGGCGGGTTGGCCCGAGACCACCGTCATCATCCGCTTCTGGATGCTCTCGGGGGCGTGCACCGCGATCGGCATCGGTCTGTTCTACGGCGATTTCCTGCGACTCACCGGCACATTGGGATGAGCGGCCTCGACGACCCCGACGACGAACCGCGGCACGTCCTGCTGTGTGGGTTGGGCGTCACGAACCTCGCCCTGGGCGCGGCGTTGGCATCCCGATCGGTCGACGTCGTCGCGGTGGACGACCGGGTGGGGGTCTCGGACCCGGAGGCCCGCCGCGCGCGCGAATCGGGTATCACGATGCGGCGGGCCGAGGATCTCGACGGGTTGGTCCGGTGGGCCGACGTCGTGATCCCCGCGCCGGGGCTCCCGGAGCGTCACCGCGTCTTCGAGGTCGCCACGATGCTCGACCGCCCGGTGGAGAGCGAGTTCGACGTCGTGCGACGCTGGGACGAGCGACCGCTGCTGTCGATCACCGGGACCAACGGCAAGACGACGGTGACCGAACTGGTGAGCGCGATGATGAACGCCTCGGGAGTGAAGGCGGTGGCCGCCGGGAACACCGACGTCCCGCTGGTCGCAGCGGTCGCCGATCCGACCGTCGAATGCTTCGTGGTCGAGGCGTCCTCCTTCCGGTTGGCGCGGACCCGGCGTTTCGTTCCCCGGGCCGCGGTGTGGCTGAACTTCGCGCCCGACCACCTCGACGTCCATCGCAGCATCGAGGGTTACGAGGCGGCGAAGGCCCGGCAGTGGCGCGACCTGTCGGCGGGTTCGGTCGGCATCGCCAACGAGGACGATCCGGTCGTCGCCGCGAACTTCGACCGCTGGAGGATGTCGACCTCGGCGGAGGCGGTCGGCTTCACCACCGCCGCGGGTACCGAGGTCGGGATCGATCGACCCGGAGTTCGGCGTTGGTACGTGAGGGACGGCTCGATCATCGGCCCGGACGGCACCGCGGTGATCGAGCTCGAGACGATGGCCCGCCGACTCCCGCACGACGTGTCCAACGCCCTCGCAGCCGCGGCGACGGCGTGTGCGGGTGGCGCGACCGCGGACGGCGTCGCCGCAGCGCTCTCCGGGTTCCGGATCCCGCCGCATCGGGTGCAATACGTGGCCACGGTCGACGGAATCGCCTACTACGACGACTCCAAGGCCACCGCGCCGCACGCGGTCCGGGCCGCCGTCTCGGGGTTCGAGTCGGTGGTGTTGATCGCCGGGGGCCGCAACAAGGGGCTCGACCTGTCGGTGATGGCACGGCTCGCTCCTCCCGTGCGGGCGGTGGTGGCGATCGGGGAGGCGGCCGCCGAGATCGAGGCGGCCTTCGCGCCGCAGGCGGACATCCGCCTCCGCCGGGCCGCGACGATGCAAGATGCGGTGGACGCCGCAGCGGGACTCGCTCGACCCGGCGACGTCGTCGTCCTGTCGCCCGGTTGCGCGTCGTTCGACTGGTATCCGAACTACGCGGCGAGGGGTGAGGACTTCGCCGCCGCCGTACGCGAAAGGGCCACGCTTCCCCGATGACCGAACGCCCCTCCCGTACTCTCGTCGCGTCGAGCGCGGGCTCCCCGAACCGCGACGTGGCCGGTTCGCCCCGCCCGAGCCGGATTCTGGCCGCGCGGCCCTCGGGCACCCGGCCGCGGCCGAGCCGGACCCCCACGTCGGGGGGTGCCGGCCGCGGAGTGGCGGCATGGCGGGACCGCCGGAGCGCGCGTTCGGCCGTTCGGCGTGGTGCCCGTGCGCGCATGCGTCACGAGGTGCCCGGTGCCTTCCGGGTGATCCTCGGTACGGTCTCGGCACTGTGCTCGGTCGGGTTGGTGATGGTGTTCTCGGTCACGACCGTCAAGGCGACCTACGAGGAGTCCGGTGGTGTGGCCCGCTACCTGAGCAGGCAGGCCGCGTTCGTCGCGGTGGGTGTCCTGATCGCGGTCGGGCTCTATCGCCTGGGATATCGGGCGGCTGCGAGGCTCGCTCCGTTCGGGTTGGTGGTCTCGGTCGTCGCGCTCGTCGCGGTGCTGTTCGCCCGTCCCGTCAACGGGAGTAGTCGATGGTTCGGACTCCCGGGCGGGCTCACGTTCCAGCCTTCGGAGATCGCCAAGGTCGCGCTGGTGTTGTGGATCGCGGCGGTGCTCGGCGGGGTCGTCCAACCGTTCCCGACCCGTCTGGCACGCCGTGTCCGCGTCCGGTCGCTGCTCGGGGTCGTGTCGAGACGTCCCGAGGTCGCCGTGATCGCGGGGCTCGGCGTCGTCGACGTCCTCCTGTTGTTGGAGACCGACCTCGGCACCACGGTCGTGTTGACCTCGGTGGTGCTGGTCATGCTCTGGGTCTCGGGTCGTTTCGGCCGCGGTGCCCTGCTCGTCGTGCCGCTCGTCGTCGCGATCGTCCTGATGATGGGCACCGGCTATCACAAGGACCGCTTCGACTTCCTGCACCCGGAGCGCAACGGCGAGACGACCAACCTCCAGCTCCAACAGTCCATGCGCAGCATCTCCGCGGGCGGCCTTCTCGGAAACGGTCCCGGGGCGTCGATGGCGAAGTGGGGTGCGCTACCCGAGGCCGACACCGACGCGATCTTCGCGGTGGTCGCCGAGGACTACGGATTCGTTGGCGCGTGACGCTGCTCACCCTGTACTTCGCGCTCGTCAGCGCCGCGCTGCGGTCTCGCGCGAGGCCGTCGACGACACCGGACGCCTTCTGAGCACGGGCATCGCGTGGATCATCACACTCCAGGCGTTCGTGAACATCGCCGTCACCGTCGGCTTCGCTCCGTCCAAGGGCTTCACGCTCCCGTTCATCAGCTACGGCGGGTCCTCGATGATCTCGATGCTCGCGGCGGTGGGTCTGCTGTTGAGCGTCGCCAGGGAGGGCCGCCAGGCGCGCGTCGGTGGCGCCGTGAACAGCGTCTGACCGCGGCCTCGGCGGGGGTCGTTCGGGCCTCCCGCCGGCGAGAGTCCGTGGAGGGTCGGCATCTCGGCCGCCGACGTCGAGGGAGCGGTGAGGTCGGCCGGACGGCCCGTCGTCATCGCCGGTGGAGGTACTGCGGGCCACATCCTTCCGGGGCTCGCCATCGCGTCCGCGTTGGTGGAGGAGGGTCTCGATCCCCGACGGCTCTGGTGGATCGGAGCGCAACGTGGCCAGGAGGCACGGCTGGTCACCGGTATGGACGTGACGCTGCTCGGAGGTCGTGGCGTCCAGCGGCGGGTCACCCCTGCCAACTTCGCTGCGGTCGCCGGCCTGTTGGGGGCATTGGGGAGGGCCGTGTGGTTGATCGGCAGGCGGAGGCCGGCGGTGGTGCTCAGCCTCGGCGGCTATGCGAGCGTGGCCGCCTCGCTGGGCGCCGTGCTGTGGCGGGTCCCACTCGTCGTCGCGGAACAGAACGCCGTGCCCGGTTTGGCCAACCGGATAGTGGGTCGATTCGCGACCGCGTGCGCGGTCCCCTTCGACGGGGTCGGGCTTCCACGGGCGGTGCGTTGTGGGAACCCCGTCCGTGCAGAGGTGCTCGCAGCCCGTTCGGCGACGGCCGACGGTCGCCCCGCGGTGCGCTCGCTCGCCAAGCCGGAGGTCGGGTTTCCGCCGGACCGCGTCGCGGTCGTCGCGTTCGCGGGTTCGCTGGGCTCGCGTCGCATCAACGAGGCGGTCCACTCGCTGGCCGAACGATGGGCCGATCGCGGTGACGTCTACATCCACCACGTGATCGGCCGGCGCGACTTCGACTCGTTCGAGCCACCTGCACTGGGTCCCGACGCGGCACTGGAGTACCGGATGGTGTCCTACGAGGACCGTATGCCGGCGATCCTGAAAGCGGCCGACCTCGTCGTCAGTCGAAGCGGGGGTACCACCGTCGCCGAGCTCTCGGTCGTAGGAGTCCCCGCCGTACTGGTGCCGCTGCCGATCGCCCCCGGCGACCACCAACGACACAACGCGGCGGCGCTCGTCGCCGAGCACGGCGCGATCCTGATCGACGACGATCGGCTCACGGGCGAGCGGCTCGACGCCGAACTCTCTCCGCTGCTCGACGATCCCGACCGGCGCGAGGCGATGGCCGCGGCCGCGTGGCGGATCGGAGTCCCCGACGCGGCGCGCCGCGTGGCGCGTCTCGTACTGGAGGCCGCCGACCGATGAGGATGGTCCCGTGACGGATCGTTCGGCCTCACCGGAAGGGTGGCGAAGCAGGCGACACCTGTTGGAGGGCGGGCGGCGTCGCGTCCATCTGATCGGCATCGGCGGGGTGGGTATGTCGGCGATCGCGGTCGCGTTGGTCGGGCTCGGCCACACCGTGACCGGCAGCGACGCCCGGGACTCGGCGATCCTCGCCGGGCTGGCGTCGCTCGGGGTCGACACCGTGGTGGGCCACGATCCCGGGCTGGCGGTCACGGCCGACTTGGTCGCCGTATCGACCGCGATCGCCGCGGACGATCCCGAGGTCGAGGCCGCCCGCCGTGGGGGGGTCCCCGTGCTGCACCGCTTCGACCTGTTGGCCGCGTTGGGCGAGGTCCGCCCGACGCTGTCCGTCTCGGGGACCCATGGCAAGACGACCACCTCGGCGTTGGTGGCGCTCGTGCTGTCCGCAGCCGGGCGTGATCCCTCCTACATCATCGGCGCGGCGGTGCCGGGTCTCCTCGCCGACACCCCGGGATCGGCGCGCACTGGGGAGAGGGACCGGACCTCGTGCTCGAAGCCGACGAGAGCGACTCGACCTTCCTGGCGCCGCGTCGGAGAGCCGCCGTGGTCACCAACGTCGAGGCCGACCATCTGGATCACCACGGTTCGATGGACTCGTTGACGCTCGCCTTCGAGCGTTTCGTGGCCGAAACCGAAGGGCCGGTCGTGTTGTGTGGGGACGACCCGGGTGCTGCGGCGTTGGCGGATGCCCACCACGGAGCGTTGCGCTACGGCTTCGAGGGCTCGTCGGGGCGACGACACGACCTGAGCATCGGCGACCTCAGGATGGCGCCGTCGGGCTCGTCGTGGACGGTGAGGCGCCGGGGGCGGCCCTGCGTTGTCGCTGTTCGTTCCCCAGCCGGGGCGTCATCTCGTGCTCAACGCCACCGCGGCAGCGTGTCTCGCGGACGCGTTGGGTGTGGAGGGCGCCGTCGTGGCGACCGGGATCGGATCCTTCCGCGGTGTCGGTCGCCGATTCGAACGACGTGGTGTCGTCGCGGGTGTCGAGTTCATCGACGACTACGCACACGCCCACCGAGATCGCCGCGGTGCTCGACGCTGTCCGCACCCCCGACGAAGACGGCAATCCGGCGTGGCGCCGCGTCGTGGCGGTGGTGCAGCCGCATCGGTACAGCCGTCTCGAGCAACAGCTGGACGAGTACCGCGACCTCTTCTCCGGCAGGGTCGACCACCTGGTGGTCACCGAGGTGTATCCGGCCGGCGAACCGCGTCGTCCCGACGTGTCCGCGCGGACATCGTCGAGCTCGTCGGCGCCACCGATCGGTCGCCCGAGGTGACATGGTGCGCCACCCGTGAGGATCTCGTCGCGACCCTCCCCGACCTCCTCCGGGAGGGGGACCTCTGTCTGACGATGGGAGCCGGTTCCCTCGGTTCGTGGGTCGACGAACTGCGCGGCGCCCTCGGGCGGGCGAAGGACTCCCGATGAGCACCGACACCGACCCTTCAGGCCTTGCCCTCCGGTGGGACCGGTCCGGAATCGTCGTCGAGAGTGACGCCGAGGTCGCGCCGTTCACCACCTACCGGGTCGGGGGTCGGGCGGAGGTGCTGGTCACCTGCGAGTCCGACGACGAGGTCACGTTGGTCGCCGCCGAGCTCGCCCGCGCCGAGGTGCCGGTGGTCGTGGTCGGCCGGGGTCGAACCTGTTGGTCGCGGACGAGGGCTTCGCGGGTGTGGTCGTCCGGTTGGGGGTGGGTTTCGAGACCTTCGAGGTGCTCGGTGACCGACTCGGCGGGTCGCCAGGGGCGGTCGCGGTGCGTTGTGGTGCCGCGCTCGCTCTGCCGGTGGCCGCGCCCGGAGTGTGGGGGCGGGCCTCACTGGTTTCGAATGGGCGGTGGGAGTGCCCGGCTCGGTCGGTGGAGCGGTGCGCATGACGCGGAGGGCACGGTTCGCAGATGTCGGAGGTGGTCGACGTGGTCCGCGTCACGGACCTGTCGAGCGGCGAGACTTCGGACATGCGAGCGGCGGAATGCGAATTCGGGTACCGGCGTTCGGCCATCGGTCCCACCGCTCGTCACCTCGGCCGATCTGGTGCTGAACCGGGGAACGAACCCGGCGGACGGCGAGGCGCTGATCGGGTCGATCGTCGCGTGGCGCCGGGCGAACCAACCCGGTGGGCACAACGCCGGGTCGGTGTTCACCAATCCTCCCGACGACAGCGCCGGACGTCTGGTGGAGGCGGCCGGTTGCAAGGGGCTGCGGGTCGGAGGCGCCGAGGTGTCCTCCAAGCACGCGAACTTCATCCAGGCGGACGAGGGGGCTCCGGCCCGCGACGTCGTCGAGTTGATGGCGCTCGTACGCGAACGGGTGCGGCGCCACTCCGGCGTGCTGCTCGACGCAGAGACCGTGATGGTCGGCTTCGACGCCGAGACGGTTCGCCGCGCCGGCGGCCGCCCCGGCGGTGAAGGGGTAGGGGATCGGTCGTGACCGAGGGGTTCGAGCACACACGCCGAATGGACCTGCGCGAACTGGCACGGGAGATCGCCGCGAGGCCCGAGGTCGACCTCCTCGAACTCGACCCCGAGGGCAGGCCGGTCCGCAGCCTGGTCGACGACGACGGCACCACGCCCGACGACGTGGACCGGGAGCGGGTCGACACCCTCGACGGCTCCGGCGACGTACCCGACTTCATGGTCCCTTCCGGCGGCTTCCGGTGGGCACGGAATACCCTCGGATCGGCAGGGCCGCCATCGGGGGGCGGCGAGGGCGTACGCGAGGTGACCCCCGACGATGTCGCGGTCGGTGGTGCTCTGCTCGACGACGGGCCGACCGTGCCGCGGTTCCCTCGTCTGCGGCGCACCGCGGTCGTCGCGGGGATGGTGGTGGCCCTCGTCGCGTTGGGCGCGGGTGTGTTGTTCGCGCCACCGTTGACGGTGAGGCGCATCGACATCATCGGCTCGAAGACCCTGACGCGTGCCGACGTCGAACGTCTCACCGGCGTCTCGACCGGCACGCCGATGTTGCTGGTCCGTTCGGGATCGCTCACCGAGGCGCTCCGTCGCGATCGCCGTCTCCAACGGGTCGTCGTCACCATGCGGTTCCCCTCCACCATCGAGATCCGCGCGACCGATCGGCGGTTGGTGGGGGTGCTCGCAACCCCGGGGGGTGGGCTCGTGGTCGCCGAAGGGGGAGTGGTCGTCGGTCGGGCGTCGGCCCGGGAGATGCTGTTCACGGCGACCACCGAGAGCCCCGTGAGGACCGCGGTCGGACGCCGGCTTCCGCAGCGGTTCGCCGACGCGTTCGCCGTCGTCGACTCGATGGGCTTCGACGTGGCCGCGCATCTCAAGGGGATGCACATCGCGAACGACGGTTCGATCACCTTCGATCTGAGCGACGGCGGCATCGTCCGATTCGGCGGTCTTCGGGGTGCGGCCACCAAGGTCAACTCGATGCGGGCGATGCTCAGCGGAAAGGTCGACCTTCGCGGCGTGTGCCTCCTCGACGTGCGTGTCGCGCACCTACCGGTGATTCGCCGCGACCCCGACTGCAGCCCCCGGGCGATGGCATGGCCCGTTCCCACCACCGCCCTCCCGGCTTCCCCGACGGTCCCGGAGGCCGCCCCGGCAGCGGTGGCGCCTTCCCCCGTGGTGGCCGCGCCGGCCACCACGGCGCCTCCACCGGCGGTGGCCGAACCGGCCACCACGGCACCGCCCACGACTTCACCCATCAACGCCGACCTGCCGCCCGATGCTCCCGGGGCGGCCCAACCCTGAACCTCACCCCCAACACTCTCGTTCGACCTGAGATCGAGGTTCTCCTACGATGGTGGGGTCGTGTGCACGTCCGACACGCCGACGGTGACGACCGAGCACCGCGATTCCCCAACCTGCAGCACCGTCGAAACCGGTTGACCCTCGGAGGTCCCCAAGCCCATGGCACAGAATCCGCAGAACTACCTGGCCGTGATCAAGGTGGTCGGCATCGGCGGCGGCGGATGCAATGCCGTGAACCGGATGATCGACGCAGGCCTGCGGGGCGTGGAGTTCATCGCCGTGAACACCGACGCCCAGGCACTGCTCATGAGCGATGCCGACGTGAAGCTGGACATCGGACGGGAGGTCACGCGGGGCCTCGGCGCCGGGGCCAAGCCCGAGGTCGGCCGGCAGGCGGCCGAGGACCACCGGGCCGACATCGAGGACGTGCTGCGCGGCGCCGACATGGTCTTCATCACCGCCGGCGAGGGTGGAGGAACCGGCACCGGAGCGGCCCCCGTCGTCGCCGAGATCGCCAAGTCGATCGGCGCCCTGACGATCGCGGTGGTCACCAGGCCGTTCATGTTCGAGGGTCGCCGTCGCTCGATGGCCGCCGAACAGGGGATCGAGGAGCTCCGTGACTGCGTCGACACCCAGATCGTCATCCCCAACGACCGGCTCCTGTCGGTCGTCAACGACAAGACCTCGGTACTCACCGCGTTCAAGATGGCCGACGACGTGCTCCTTCAGGGTGTGCAGGGTGTCACCGATCTGATCACCACACCCGGCCTGATCAACACCGACTTCGCCGACGTGAAGACGATCATGGCCGATGCCGGCACCGCGTTGTTGGGCGTGGGCACCGCATCCGGTGAGGATCGAGCGGAGTTGGCCGCTCGTGCCGCGATCGAGTCGCCGTTGCTCGAGTCCGAGATCGAGGGTGCGCGTGGCATCCTGCTGAACATCTGCGGCGGCTCGGACCTCACCCTCGTCGAGGTCAACAAGGCGGCCTCGGTCGTCTACGAGGTGGCGCACCCCGACTCGATGGTCATCTTCGGTACGACCATCGACGACGAGATGGGCGACGAGTTCCGCATCACGGTGATCGCCACCGGCTTCGAACGCTGGGAGGACGCCGGCCGTGCGCGATCCGGTCGCAAGCCGTCGAAGGAAACGGCCACGCGGTCCCGCTCCGACGACACTCCGATCCGCGATCCGTTCGCCGAGGACGACGACGACGAAATCGACGACGACGACCTGCCCACTTTCCTGCGCTGAGTCGCCCGCTGGAGTGTCCTGCAGCGACGTCCCCGCACCGGGCTCATCGACACGCGTCGGTCGCCCCGCCCCTCATGGGCACCTCGTGGGCTGCGGGCGGTGATCACGCACCACGTCGACGTCGGACCGGCGAGGATCCGGCTGGCGTTCACCGAGCGAGCCGACGGCGACTTCGCGGTGCCCGCGGTCGGCGCCGCCGAACCCGAGGCGCTGCGCCACCGTCGCGCCGCGGTCGCGGCGGGCCGGTGGGCGTGGCTCCGTCAGGTCCACGGAAGCACCGTGGTGAGGGTCGGGGGCGGGGATCCGGTCGCGGGAGCCGAGGGCGACGCCCTGGTATCGGCCGAACCCGGCACGCCGCTGGCGGTTCAGACGGCCGACTGCGTGCCGATCCTTCTCTGGTCGACCGACGCCGCCCGCTCCGGTGGCGACCGACCGGTCGTGGCGGCGGTTCACGCTGGATGGCGCGGCCTGTACGACGGTGTGGTGGAGGCGACCGTCGCCGCGATGCGAGAAGAGGGGGCGCGGTCGATCGGTGCGGCGATCGGACCCCACATCCTGCCCGGACACTACGAGTTCTCGGCCGCCGATCTCACCACCATGGCGCTGCGCTTCGGTCCCGATGTCGTCGCCTCGACCCATCACGGCGAACCGGCCCTCGACCTCGCCGCCGCGACGCGGACCGCCCTGAGGATCGAGCGTGTGACGGTCGACGGGCTCGTCGACGGGCCGATGGCGCAATTGTGCACCGCGTCGACGATCCTCGGCGGGGCGCCACGCTTCTACTCGTGGCGGGCACGTCGGGATCGGGAGCGGCAGTGCTCGGTGATCTGGGTGGAGTCGGCGTGACGTCGGCCATGGCGCCGGGCCGCGGACAGGATCCGGACGACCCGATCTCGCGGCGTCGCTCCGAGATCGCCGATGGGCTCCGCCGGGTCCGGGCCCGGATCGATGCCGTGTCGGCTCCGGGTGCGGTCGATCTGGTCGCGGTCACCAAGACCAGACCGGCGAGCGATGTGGTACTCGCCGCCGAGCTCGGAGTCACCGACGTCGGAGAGAACCGTCCTGCCGAGCTGGCCGACAAGGTCGCGGGGGTCGCCGGCGCCTCTACGCCGGGCTCCGGTGCTGTGGACCTTCGGTGGCATCTCATCGGGCCGTTGCAGACGAACAAGGTCAATCGCCTCGCTCGCGAGGTGCCGCAGTTGGAGCTCGTGCAGACCCTGGACCGACCGTCCCTCGTGACGGCGCTCGCACGTGCCCTGCCCGGGATCCGTGCGCTCGTGCAGGTCAACCTGTCCGGCGAGGCCCACCGGGGCGGGGTCGGGTGGGACGACGCCGACGGCCTGATCGAGGCGGCCCTCGCCGCGGGGATCGACGTGAGGGGGGTCATGGGGGTTGCGCCGCTCGCGGACGACCGCCGACGGGGGTCCGCCTTCGCGCGGCTCCGTGGGCTCTGTGATCGCTGGTCCCTGGCCATCTGTTCGATGGGCATGTCCGACGATCTGGAGATTGCGATCGCCGAGGGTTCGACGATGGTGCGCATCGGCAGCTCGATCTTCGGTGTGCGCTCGGAGAGGCGCTGATCCTCCCCAACGGGGCGGGATTCGCGGCGCACGCGGCGGGTCGTCGACTCCCGGCTGGGCGCGAACCGGCGCTTCGTGGCACTCTGGTACCACTCCGTTCGGGCGGCTCGACCGCCCGATGGTGCCGTGGCACGGGCGGCGCCGACCTTTCGTCCACCATCATGACCGTCGCGCGAAGCTGTAGCACCCCCGGCGGGGGCCGAGGAGAGGATCGACGATGCCTGGCATCCTGAGGAAGAGCATCAACTGGCTGGGTCTCGGCGTCGACGAGGAGTACGACGCCGACGGCATGTACGCCGGTGGCTACGACGACGACTACGGCTATGACGATGCCGCGGAGCACTCCGTCGACCTCCGCGAAGCGGTGTCGCCTGATGTCGGTCCGCGTGAGCCCGTGAGGCCGGCGGCCGCGGGCCAGTCGGCTCACACCGGGGCTCAACGACGCACTGTGGCGGCCCCGGACTGGGGGGACGCGTCGGAGGGTTCGGGCTCGGTGCGGGTGTTGCCGTCCTCGACCACCGCCCCCCGGCCCCGTGCCGGCAACGCCGTCGCACCCGAGCCCGTCCGTTCCGGCGGGTCGGTCCGACCCGTGTCCGCTCCTTCGCCGACCCAGGTGGTGGTTCCCTCGACCTACAACGACGCTCAGGAGGTCGGCGACGCGGTCCGCCGCGGCCAGATCGTCATCCTGCAACTCAACGGGTTGGATGCCGGGTTGCGGCGTCGACTCGTCGACTTCTCCAGCGGCGCCGCATACAGCCAGGGATACCGCGTCGACTTCGTCGGTCATCACACCTACGTGCTGCTCCCCGAGGGTGCCGATCTGAGCGAGGAGGATCGCCGGCGAGCCGTCGCCGATCGCTCCGACTGAGCGGATGCTCCGTGCGGCGGCTTGTGTCCACACCGCACCGATTCACCTGACTCGACCGGGAAGTCCGCCGACGGGTCGCGTCGATTTCGAATGAGGCGTCGCTAGGCTTTCGCCCTATGACGATCACGCCCCAGGTCATCGAGCAGGTGGACTTCTCCGAGAAGTTCCGCGGCTACGACCCCGATGAGGTGGATGACTTCCTCGAGCGGGTCGGCGCCACCATCGCCGAGCTCAACAAGAGCCTCCACGACGTCACCCACCGTGCCGAGGTCGCCGAACGCGCGGTGGCGGAGTTGAAGGCGACCGCGGCCCCCGCTTCGGGGTCCGCCGTCGCGGGCGGCGGCGGACCGGTCGAGCCCCGTGATGACGGCGCGGAGGTCATGGCAACCGCTCGGGCGCTCGTCGTCGCGCAGCGTGCGGCCGATCAGGCGGTCGCGGAGGCCAGGGCCGAGGCCGATCAGCTCCTGCAGGACGCTCGAACCGAGGCAGACCGGCTCCACGCAGATGCCGTCGCCGAGAGCGAGCGGGTGCGCCGGGACGCACACGAGGCGGCCGAGAAGTCGACCGCCAGGGTTGCGATCGAGGTCGAGCGTGAGTTCGCCGAACGGCGTGCGGCCGCGCTCGCCGGTATCGAGACGATCGAGTCAGATCGGGACCGGATCGAGGAGCAGGTCACCGCGGCCCGTAGTCGCTTCGAGACACATCTCGCGGCGTTGGCCGAGGTGCACCGCTCGATCGGCGAGATCGTCGACGATCCCACCGGCCTCTTCCGACCGGAACCCGGCGTTTCCGGCCGAGGCCCGTCGATCGCTGCAGACGCGGGCGGGGGTGCGAACGAGACGGCGGCCACCGCGAACACGACGACGGAGCGGCCCGTGCGGGAGGACGTCGACGCCGGGTACACGACGACGGAGCCTTCCGGCGGGGTGGAGGCCGATACCGCCTTCTCGTTCGACGACACGTGGTCGGCGAGCGGGCCCGTCGAGTCCGAACCCGCCGACGGGTCGGGGTTCTCGGGATTCTCCGCCCCGGGTGACGCCCATCAGGAGTCGGCCTTCACGGCCGACCCGGGCGATGCGGCGGCGTTCACCCCCTCGCCCTTCGACACCGCCGATGACGAGGTGCAGGCGTTTCGGGAGCCGGCGCGCGCCGTCGACGTCGACTGGCTGGAGTCGGGCGGCTCGTCGTCGGTGTCGGCGTCCGATCCCTGGGGGCCCGGTAGCTGGTCCGATCTCGAGGCCTTCCATCCGGCGGAGCCTTCCGGTGAGGCGACGTCGAGTCCGTCGGAGGACAAGTACACCCGTGAGCTCAAGCTGGCCGTGAACCAACCCGACGGTGCCGAGGGCGACGACCAGATGGCGGCGTTCTTCGACGCCGACGAGCCTCCGAAGGCGCGACGCTTCGGTCGCCGTTCCTGATGGATGTGACGCCGATCCCCCGGGGAGTGCAGTAGCTCGGGCACCTCGCGGATAGGATCGCCCGACTTCTGAGGGAGGTTCACGCGTGGCACGACTCTCGAGCCGTCTGGCGTCGTTGGTGAAGACCGCACAGAGAACGGGGAAGAGCCCGTCGACGAAGGGTCCGACGACGACACGGCGACCGGCCTCCACGGGTGCCGACGACGGTTCCACCGCGAAGCGGGGTACCGGGCCGAAGAAGCGTTCGACCTCACCGCGGGCATCTTCCGCGGCGAACAAGACATCGACCGCTCCGTCGGCGAAGCGGTCCGGCTCGAAGAAGGATTCCGTGACCAAGACCACTGCGAAACGTCCGGCGGTGAAGGCTCCTGCGAAGGCTCCGGCCAAGTCGGCGGCGAAAGCGGTGAAGGCTCCTGCGAAGGCTCCGGCCAAGTCGGCGGCCAAGGCGGTGAAGGCTCCTGCGAAGGCTCCGGCCAAGTCGGTGGCGAAAGCGGCGAAGGCTCCTGCGAAGGCTCCGGCCAAGGCGGCGGCACCGAGGCCCGTAGGCGGGCTGTTGCGCACCCCACCTGCCCAAGACCGACTCACGTCGACTCCCTTCGACAAGAAGTTCCTCGAGGCACAACGGAAGCTGTTGCTCGAGGAACGCAGCCAGTACGCCCAACAGGCCGACGTCCTCATGGCCGAGGCGCAGGCACTCACCGCCAATCGCGAACCGGGTGACGTCCAGTTCGACGAGGAGTCGGGCGAGGGAGACAGCCTCGCAGTCGAACGCGACCAGGACCTCGAGCTGAGCGCCCGTGCGCGCCAGACCGTGGAGGACATCGACGCGGCGCTGGCGAGGATCGACGCGGGCACCTACGGGATCTGCGTCGTGTCCGGCCTCGCAATTCCGGCTGAGCGTCTCGAGGCGATCCCGTGGGCCGTCGAACGTGTGGAGTACAAGGTCGGTGGCTTCGGACGCCTCTGACGCAGCGGTGACCGACCCGACCGAGGCCGACGAGTCGGTGGAGCCGCGTGTGCCGACGGCACCTCCGAGCCCGGGGGGCACGTCGGTCCTGTCGAGGTTCGGGGGATTGATCGCCGCGGCCGGGTTGGTGATCGTCGTCGATCAGCTCACCAAGACGTGGGCCACGGGTCTCCGTCGTTGCGTCGAGTTGAACGAGCGTCCTCTCGTTGGATTCTGCCTCGCCCACAACCAGGGGATGGCCTTCAGCGTGGGGTGGGGGCGTGGTGTGGTGATCTCGCTCGTCGCGCTCGCGATCGTCGTCACGCTCGTGCTGTTCTCCCGACGGATGACCCCGGTGGGTCGGGTGGTCGTCGGTGTCGTGGTCGGAGGCGCGCTGGGCAACCTGGTGGACCGGGCGTTCAGGGCGTCGGTCACTCCGGGCCCGCGCGGTTTCATGGGGGGAGCAGTCGTCGATTTCCTCTACAGCCGGTTCTGGGCGACGTTCAACGTCGCGGACTCCTGCGTGGTGGTCGGTGGTATCGCGTTGGCCGTCCTGATGTGGCGAATGCCCGACGACATCGGCGACGGCACGTCCTGATGCCCTGTCACCGATGAATTCCCGGCCCGGCGACGCCGCATTCGTCGACGAGACGATTCCGTCGGCCCTGAGCGGGGAGCGGGTCGATCGACTGGTCGCGCTCCTCACCGACTGCACCAGGGCCGAGGCGGCGTCCTCGGTCACCGACGGATCGGTCCATCTCGACGGCCGGGTCGTGACGAAACCCTCGACGCGGGCGGCCGAGGGCGCCCGACTCGTGGTCGACCGTGATCCGCGGCGCACACCCGACATGCCGCACGCGGACGAATCGGTGGTGTTCGAGGTCGTGTACGAGGACGACGACGTCGTCGTGATCGACAAGCCCGCCGGGTTGGTGGTGCACCCCGCGCCGGGCCACGCCGGGGAAACGCTCGTCAACGGCGCCGTCGCCCGCTGGCCCGACATGGCGGGCGTCGGCGAAGTGCACCGACCTGGGATCGTGCACCGCCTCGACAAGGGCACGTCGGGGCTGATGGTGTTGGCGCGCAGCGAACGCGCCTACCTCGACCTGGTGGATCAACTCGCCACCCACGACGTCACCCGCGACTACGAGGCACTGGTGTGGGGGCGTGTGGCGACCGCGGTGGGTTCGATCGACGCGCCGGTCGGACGGTCGCGGCGAAATCCGCTGAGGATGGCGGTGACCAGCGACGGACGGTATGCCCGCACCAATTTCGCCGTTCGCGCGCACCTGGACGGGGATCGAGTGCTCACCCGGCTCGACGTCTCGCTCGAGACCGGACGCACCCATCAGATCCGGGTCCACCTCCGCAGCATCGGCCATCCGGTCGTCGGTGACGATCTCTACGGCGGACGTCGTCCTCCGCTCGGACTCGCCCGGCCGTTCCTGCACGCCCGGCGGCTCCGTTTCGACCATCCCGGCTCCGGCGAGGCGGTGGAGTTCGAAGCCCCGTTGCCCGACGACCTCCGTTCGTGCCTGGAGGCGCTCGGGGCAACGCCGTGACCGGAGCTACGCGGTCGGGCCGGAGCGGGACAACGTGGGCCACTCGGCCGCTCCGGTGGTCATCGCCGCGAGTTGGGCGAGCGTGAAGCCGCCGAGCAGTTCGCGCATCGCGGCTCCCACCTCGCCCCAGATCGACAAGAGGACGCACTGGCCCTCGTGGTCGCACGCGCCGTTGGTGTGCGGTTCGCCGAAGTCGCCCGCCTGGATGGGTCCGTCGACCGCGCTGACGACCTCTGCGAGGGTGATCTCGGAGGGGTCGCGGGCCAACAGGTAACCGCCGCCGACGCCGCGCTTGGAGCGCACGAGGCCTGCGCCTTTGAGCGCCAGCAGGATCTGTTCGAGGTAGGGCTGGGGCAACCCGGTGCGCTCGGCCATGTCGCGGACCGAGGTCGGGCCGTCGGTGGCGTGAAGCGCCAGTGACAGCAGCGCGCGGGCCGCGTAGTCGCCCCGGGTCGAAACCTTCACCCGGGCATCGTAGGCCGAGCATCCTCCGACGGAGGGCCGCCGCGGTGGCGGCACGGTAGCGTGGTCCCGGTGAGCGACCAACGTCCCGAGCCGCTGCTGCCGGACTACTCGGGTGCGTGTACCGTCGGCATCACGCCGGCGCTGCTGGGCGATCCCGACGAGGCTCCCGACTGGATGCCCGAGGCGGCGGTCGGCGCCGAGCAGACCATCGTGATGGTGCTGGACGGGTTGGGTTGGAACCAACTCCAACAGCATCTCTCCCTGATGCCGACCGTCGCGGCCATGCATGGTCGCGCGTCACCACGGTCGCGCCCACGACCACGGCGACCGCACTCACCTCGATCACCACCGGCCTGCCGCCCGGTGAGCACGGGGTGATGGGCTACCGGATCGCGGTGGGGCGTGACGTGCTGAACGTCTTGCGATGGACGACCCATCGTGGTGACGCACGCCAGGCGATCCCTCCGCAGTCGGTGTGTCGTGTCGAGCCCTTCGCCGGTCAGCGACCCCCCATCGTGGTCCGCGCCGAGTTCGAGCACTCGGGCTTCACCGCCGCGCATCTGCACCGGGCGCGCCACGTCGGGTACCGCATGCCGTCGACGCTCGCGGTCGAGACGGCGCGCCTGGCCCGCTCCGGCGAGCCGTTCGTGTACGTGTACTACGACGGGATCGACAAGGTGGCCCACGAGTACGGGCTGGGGGAGCACTACCGGGCGGAGCTGGTCGCCGTGGAGGGAATCGTGCAGTACCTCGTCGACGTGCTCCCGAGGAACTCGGCCCTGGTGATCACCGCGGACCACGGCCACATCGACGTCGCGGACCGCACCGTGCGGCCGGCACCGGAGGTGCTGAGCACGGTCGACTTCCAGTCCGGCGAGGCACGGTTCCGTTGGCTCCACGCCCTCCCGGGTGCGGCCGACGACCTGTTGGCGGCGGCGATCGAGCACCACGCCGACGTCGCTTGGATCAGATCCCGCCAGGAGTGCATCGACGAGGGCTGGTTCGGCCCCCACGTCACGGCGGAGGCGGCGTCGCGCCTCGGCGACGTGGCGATCGTTCCCTTCGAGCCCATCGCCTTCGAGGAGCCGACCGACACCGGCCCCTACAAGCTGGTCGGACGTCACGGCTCGCTCACCCCCGACGAGGTCCTCGTCCCGCTCCTCGTCGCGCGCAGCTGATCCGACCCGTTCAACGGTGGCGGTCGGCCTCGGAGGTCCGCCGCGTCCGTTCCGGCGGAGGTCGAGCGCCGCGGGGTCGCGCTCTAGAGTCGGATCGATGCCCGACGCAGCACACGAAGTCATCTCGCCCGACGCGGTTCGATCCCCCGGGACCCACGGCGACCCTCCTCCGCCCGACGCGGGCGTCGCCGACGGTCACGAGGAGGCCGAGATCGAGTCGCCCGCGAAGATCATCCGCATCGGTGGCATGGTCAAGCAACTCCTCGACGAGGTCCGTAACACCAGCCTGGACGAGGCGTCCCGAGAGCAGCTCCGCGAGATCTACGAGAACTCGCTCGCCGAGTTGAAGACGGCATTGTCCCCCGAGCTTGCCGCCGAGCTCGAGCGGTTGGCGCTCGACTTCGAGGACGACTCGGTGCCCTCCGAGTCCCAGCTCCGCATTGCGAAAGCGCAGCTCGTGGGCTGGCTCGAGGGGCTGTTCCACGGCATCCAGGCGACGCTCATGGCACAACAGATGGCCGCACACAACCAGCTCGAGACGATGCGCCGCCAACTCCCTTCGCCCGGCTCCTCCGGCGAAGGGTCACCGCCCGGGGGTCCCGGCTACATCTAGCAGCCCTCCGTTCGGGAAGCGCCTTGCGGCCATTCCCGAGACGCGCCGGCACCGTCCACCCCGATCCACCCCGACACCCCCCGCCCCGCCGATGGCCGATTCGTTCGTACATCTCCACCAGCACACCGAGTACTCGATGCTCGACGGCGCGGCGCGCGTCGGTGAGGTGGTCGCGGCCGCGGTGGCGGACGGACAACCGGCGGTGGGTATCACCGACCACGGGAACATGTACGGCGTGGTCGACTTCTACCGCGCCTGCAAGGACCGCGGGATCAAGCCGATCATCGGCTTCGAGGCCTACATGGCCCACGATTCGCGCCTCGAACGCCCGCCGCGGCGCGGCCGCCAGGACGATTCGGGTGGCGAGACCGAGGCGGGCCGCAAGCTCTACTACCACCTGACGCTGCTCGCGGAGAACAAGGCCGGCTACCGCAACCTGATCCAGCTCGCGAGTCGGGCGTTCATGGAGGGCTACTACTACAAGCCCCGACTCGACTGGGAATTGCTGGCCGAGCACAGCGAGGGACTCATCGCCACCACGGGCTGTCTCGGCGGCCACGTACTGCAGAGCCTGATGAACGAGGGTTACGACTCGGCACTCGCCAAGGCCGCTCGGCTCCAGGACATCTTCGGGCGCGACAACCTCTTCGTCGAGATCCAGGACCACGGTCTCGACGATCAGATCCGTACCAACCCCGACCTGCTGCGGATCGCGCGCGATCTCGGGGCGCCGCTGCTGGCCACCAACGACAGCCACTACGTGCATCGGGCCGATGCCCTGGCGCACGACGCGCGTTGTTGTGCGTGCAGACCGGTTCGTTGCGCAGCGATCCCGATCGCTTCAAGTTCACCGGCGACGAGCACTACCTCAAGTCCGCTGCGGAGATGCGGTCGTTGTTCTCCGAGGTCGAGGTGGCGTGCGACAACTCGCTGTGGATCGCCGAGCGTGCCGAGGTGGAGATCGCCTTCGGCGACGCGCCCCTGCCGTATTTCGAGGTGCCCGAGGGGTTCGCGAGCGACACCGAGTACCTGCGTCACCTGACGATGGACGGCGCCCGGCTGCGTTGGGGCGATCCGCTGCCCGACTCGATCGTCGAGCGGTTGGCCTACGAGCTCCAGGTCATCGACGACATGGGGTTCAGCTCGTACTTCCTCATCGTGTGGGACCTCATCCGCCACGCACGCGAGACGGGGATCCGGGTCGGTCCCGGCCGTGGATCCGCCGCGGGCTGCGCGGTCGCCTACACGTTGTGGATCACCGACATCGACCCGATCCGTTACGACCTCCTGTTCGAACGGTTCCTCAACCCGAGCCGCAAGTCCATGCCCGACATCGACATGGACTTCGACACGAGAAGCCGTGAGGAGATGATCCGCTACGCGGCCGAACGTTACGGCCGCGACCACGTCGCGCAGATCGTGACGTTCAGCCAGATCAAGGCGCGGGCCGCCGTGCGCGACGCCGCTCGGGTCCTCGGTCACCCCTACATCGTCGGCGACCGGATCGCCAAGGCCATGCCCCCACTGGCCCAAGGCCGCGACACGCCGCTGCGGGCGTGCCTCGCCCCCGAGCCGGGCTTCGAGGAGGGCTACGCGAAGGCCGCGGACCTGCGGGCGATGTACGACGCCGACCCCACGGTGAAGGAGGTCGTGGACGTCGCGCAGGGTCTCGAAGGGCTCCGACGCCAGGACGGCATCCACGCCGCAGCGGTGGTCATCACCCGCGATCCCGTCACCGACTACGTCCCCATCCAGCGCAAACCCGAGTCCGGCAAGCCCATCGAGGACGCGCCGGTCGTCACCCAGTACGAGATGGGTGCGGTCGAGTCCCTCGGCCTGTTGAAGATGGACTTCCTCGGGTTGCGCAACCTCGACGTCATCGCCGACACGCTCGATCTGCTGTCGAGCACCAGGGACATCGACCTGGACATCGACAACGTCGACCTGGCCGACGCGGCGACGTTCGAGCTGCTGCGTCGGGGCGACACGATCGGCGTGTTCCAATTGGAGGGCAGCGGGCTCCGTTCACTGGCCCGTGCCCTCGCGCCCACCGACTTCGAGGACGTCGCCGCGCTCGTCGCCCTGTATCGGCCCGGCCCCATGGGTGTGAACATGCACACCGACTACGCCGACTACAAGAACGGGCGGAAGGAGGTGACCTACTTCCACCCCGAGGCCAAGGAGGTGCTCGCCGACACGTACGGCCTGATGATCTATCAGGAGTCGATGATGCGGGTGGCGCAGAAGTTCGCCGGCTACTCGCTCGCGGAGGCCGACAACCTCCGCAAGGCGTGCGGCAAGAAGATCCGGGCGATGATGGCCAAGGAGCGCGACGGGTTCGTGGCGGGAGCCGAGCGCACCGGCTACGGCGCCGACCTCGGCACCTCGTTGTTCGACACGATCGAGCGGTTCGCCGACTACGCGTTCAACAAGAGCCACTCCTTCGGCTACGGCTACGTCAGCTACCAGACCGCCTACCTCAAGGCGAACTACCCCACCGAGTACTTCGCCGCACTGCTGAGCAGCGTGAAGGACAACCTCGACAAGGCCGCCGTGTACCTGGCCGAGTGTCGGGTGATGGGCATTCCCGTCACCGTGCCCGACGTCAATCGCTCCCAGTCCCTGTTCACCCCGTCGGTCACGCCGGGTGCCGCCGGCGCCGAGGACCGTCGGATCACCTTCGGACTGTCCGCGGTCCGCAACGTCGGCGAGGGTCTGGTCGAGCTGATCGTCGCGGAACGTGAGCAGGGTGGGCCGTTCGTCGACTTCTACGACTTCTGTGAACGCGTCGACAGTTCGGTGCTCAACAAGCGGACGGTCGAGTCGTTGATCAAAGCGGGTGCGTTCGAGTCGCTCGGCCATCCCCGCAAGGGCCTCTTGGAGGTGTTCGAGTCGATCGTCGACACCACGCTCGCCCGGCGCCGCGAGCGTGACATGGGTGTGATGTCGCTGTTCGGCGACGTCGAGGTCGACGGCGGACCCGCGTTCGAGGAGCGCATCGCGATCCCTGCGGTCGAGTTCGACAAGAAGCCCCGCCTCGCCTTCGAGAAGGAGATGCTGGGCCTGTACGTCTCGGATCATCCGCTGCTGGGTGCCGAACGCTCCCTCGCGAGGCGCACCGACTGCACCATCGCGGAGCTGGCCGACCTCGAGGACGGCTCGATCCGCAAGGTGGGCGGTGTGGTCACCGGCCTGCAGCGGAAGTTGACCAAGAAGGGCGACCTCATGGCCGTGTTCCAACTGGAGGACCTCCAGGGCTCGGTCGAGGTGATGGTGTTCCCCAAGTCGATGGCCGAGCACGGCCACAAGCTCGTGGAGGACTCCGTCGTCATCCTCGACGCCCGGGTCGACAGTCGTGAGGACGTCCCCAAGCTCATCCCCCGAAAGATCGACCTGTTCGAGCCGACGATCGACGCGGCACCGCCGCTGCGCCTGTCGATCGGTGCGCGGACGTTGTCACCCGAGACGCTCTCGGAGCTGAAGCGTCTGCTCGTCGAGTTCCCCGGCGACTCGGAGGTGTTCCTCCATCTCGGTACCGATCAGGTGCTGCGCCTGCCCGACGACTACACCGTCACGGTCGACTCGGGCCTGATGGGTGAGTTGCGGGTCCTGTTGGGCGATACCGCGTTCGCGCTGTAGCCGGTCGGCCCGGTTTGCAACGCCGCGGGTTCCCGCGCTGAACTAGTAGGACCCGTTTTCGATCTCCACAGGGATTTCTCATGCCGATCGACGTCAGCACGAAGGACTGCAGTCAGCTCACCGACAGCGAACTGGCCGAGATGGCAGATCTGTGTGCCGAGTCGCCCAGCAGTTACGAGATCGGCGAGCTGTCCAAGCAGGCCGAGGCGTGGGTGCTCGTCACCCGGGTGACCGAGGGCAACCTCCTCCGGGGCTTCTCCTTCTCCACCCTCGAACGGATCGGCGGAACTCCGGCGATCATCTTGGGTCTTGCGCACGTGCGCCGCAACGCCAAGCGCGACCAGGTGCTCAAGGCGCTGATGGCCGACAACTACCGGCGAGCGCTGATGGCGTTCCCCGACGAGGACGTGCTCGTCGGAGTCCGCATGGTCTCCATCGACGGGATCGAGGCGTTCAAGGTGCTCACCGACGTCAACCCTCGCCCCGACCACAAGTCCTCGGGGGAGGAACGGGCGTGGGGTCGCCGGCTGGCCAAGCGCTACGGCGTCGAGTCGCGCTACGACGCGCAGCAGTTCAAGGTGAAGGGCGACGGTTCGTATCCGCTGGTGATGGACCACGAGTCGCTCAAGCCCGAGAAGCTCGACGGCGGCTTCGGCCAGTTCTTCAAGCCACTCGACGCCGCCAACGGCGACGCGCTGATCATGTTCGGCTGGATCATGGCCGAAGAACTGCTCAAGTACGACTCCTGAACCGGATCACCCCGCCCCCGCCCCGAGCGCGACGCCGAGGGGTCGGAGGGTCCTGGAAACCGACGCCGCGCTCGCGCGTCGTCGTTCGTGCCGGTCGTACCTCGCCCAACCCGTCGACCCGGCGGTGCTCGGGGCGGTGCTGTCGGCGGCCGGTGCCGCTCCGAGGGCGGGCAACACCTTCGCGATCGACCTGGTCGTCCTCGATACCGACGACACCGTCGCGCGCTACTGGGACGTCACCCTTCCGGTCGGTCCACGGCGGGATCGCTTCCGTTGGCAGGGGCTACTCCGTGCTCCCTGCCTCGTCCTGGTCGTGGTCGATCCCGAGTCGTACTTCCGGCGCTACAGCCAACCCGACAAGGTGTCCACGGGCCTCGGCGTTGCGGCGGAGCGTTGGCCGGTGCCGTACTGGTGGGTCGACGCCGGGGGAGCGATCACCGCGATCCTCCTGGCGGCGACCTCGGCCGGGTTGGGCTCGCTCCTGTTCGGCGCCTTCGCCCACGAGCCGGCCGTACTTGCGGCGTTCGGCGTCCCGGCTTCCCGGCGCCTGGTCGGGGGGTTCGCGCTCGGTCACGTCGACCCCCCTCGGGATCGACGTGACGGCCCGGGCGCGTCGGCGCCGCGTGGACGGCCGTCGGTGGAGGACCACGTCCATCGCGGGCACTGGTCGGTGCCCGGGGAGGTCGCGCCGGGCTAGGGTCCGTCGGTCCGTTTCTGGCGGTTCGTTTCCCGGGCGATCGCCCGGCGAGGAGGGTGTGGACGAATGATGCGTAGGTTCTGGGCTCGCCTGGCCGTCGAGTTGGGGCGCCGCGCGGGGCTGGTGGCGGTACTGGGCCTGCTGCTGACGATCGGGCTCGGCCTCGGCGCCACACAGCTCAAGTTCGCCACCGGCACCGACAGCTACCTCAACAAGACCGACCCCACCTACAAGGACAGCGTCGCGTTCCAGGAGCGCTTCGGCGGTGAGGCTGGCCTCACCGTCATCACGATGAAGCGCGGTCACAAGGTGACCGAACTGCTCACCGATCCGGCGAGCCGCAAGATCATCGAGGACGTGTCGGCGAAGCTGCGCAGGGTCCCCGGCGTCCGTGGCGTGATCGACCCGGTCGTGGCGATGGAGTTGTCGCACAACCTCATCACCCGCAGTCCCGACAACCCCACCGTCGAGACCGAGCCCACCGTGGTCAACCTCCTCGGCTCCATCGGCAGCACCGCGCTGAACGAGGCCCAGTCCGCCGCGACGGGCCAGGACAAGGCGCTCCGAGAGGCCGACACCGCCAAGACGACGTCCCGGGTGCTCGCCGTCCCCGACGCCGATCGGGTCATCGGCAACCCCGCCTGGACCGACTTCCTGCTGTTCGACAACGCCGGCGAGGTCCGGATGGCGCAGCGGCCCGTCTTCCCCGACAGTCGTCACGCGCTGATCCTCACCCGGTTCCGCGGCAACATGAAGGTCGACGCCGCCACCGAGGCGACCAACCGGTCCTACGACCTGGTGAAGGACCTCAAGATCCCCAACACCGAGATCCGCACCACGGGCGCGCCGGAGTTGCTGGTCGAGATCAACGACTACCTGCGTGGTGGCATGGTGTTCCTGGGCGGGATCGCGTTGGTGATCATGGTGTTGATCATCTCGGTGCTGTTCAACGTCCGGTGGCGCCTCCTGCCGCTCGCGGTCATCGTGGTCGGTGTCATCTGGGCGTTCGGTCTCGCGGGGTGGATCGGGATACCGCTCACGTTGGTGACCGTCGCCGGCCTACCGGTGATGCTCGGCATCGGCATCGACTACGCGATCCAGATGCACGCCCGCGTCGAGGAGGAGGCGGTTGCGGGGACCTCGCAGCATCCCATCCAGGAGACCGCGCGAAACCTGTGTCCGGCGCTGCTGGTCGTCACGTTCGACGCGTTGTTCGCGTTCTTGGCGCTGCGTTGGGCGAAGGTGCCGATGTTGCGCGAGTTCGCACTGCTGCTCATGATCGGGGTCGCGGTGATCTGCCTCGCGTCGATCGTGGTGCCGCTCGCCACCCTCGGCATCCGCGAGTACCGCAGGCCCACCCAGAAGACCGAGTTCAAGGAGGGGTGGCTCGGTCGTCTCGTCGTCCGCCTGGGCGGGCTGCCCGCCGCGGCGGCCGTGCCTCTGGCGGTCCTCTCCATCGCCGTCTTCCTCGGCGGGATCTCGGTCGAGAAGAAGCTGCACATCCAGACCGACCCGGTGAAGTGGGTCAATCCGAACTCCCAGCTCATCAAGAACACCCGCTACGCCGAGCGGGAGGTGCACGCCTCCAGCGAACTAGCGGTGTTCATCAAGACGGACAAGCCGTTCTCCGACGAGGTGGTCGCGCACGTCGACCAGTTCACCAATCGGTTCCGCGACAAGTACGGGCTGGACTCCAAGACCCGCCTGTTGCCGATCGCGTCCAGCATCGTCGAGGTCGTCAGCGACCTGACCGAGGTGCCGGGTGCCAAGCACGTCTCCCCGTCGGGCAGGCTCGTGGAGGCGGCGTACCGTGCGGCGCCCGCCGACGTTCGGTCGACGGTGTTCTCCGAACCCGAATCCACCAAGGACACGCTCGAAGGCGTTCGCACACGCCATTATCCGACGTCGGCCTACAACGTGGTGTTCCTGTCGGGGCCGGGCACCCTCGAGGCCCGCAAGGTCGTGGTCGAGGACATGGTACGCGACCAGAGTCGGGTGAACCCGCCGCCGGCCGGCACCTCGATCACGCCGTCCGGCCTGGTCGTCGTTGGTGTGGGCCTGCTGGAGAACCTCGAGAAGAACCGCATCCTGTTGACGTACCTGTCCATCGCGTTCGTCGCCGCGTTCCTCGCCGTCCGGATGCGTTCGGTTGTCCGGTCGCTGCTGTCGCTGGTGCCGGTGCTCATCGCCGTCGGCGTGTCGTCGTTGGTGGCGTTCGCGTTCGACCTGGAACTGTCGCCCATGACCGCGGTGGGTGGCCCACTGGTGGTCGCGGCGTGCACCGAGTTCACGTCGTTGATCCTGTTGCGTTTCGTCGAAGAGCGGGCCAGAGGCCACGAGCCACAGGAGGCGGTCGACATCACCGCGGCTCGGACGGGTCGAGCGTTCATCGTGTCGGCGCTCACCGCGATCAGTGGTGTAGCGGTGATCTCGTTGTCCTCGATGCCGTTGTTGCGTGACTTCGGCCGGGTCGTCGGGATGAACGTCGCGGTCGCGTTGTTGAGCGCGTTGGTGATCCTGCCGCCGATGCTCGTGTGGGCCGACAAGCGTGGCTGGGTGTCCAAGGGCATGATGCACGATCCGAACGAGCCCTATATCGAGGTGCACCGCAAGGGTGACGCCGCCGACGCCGCCTTCTGACCACACCGGCCCGCCTCACCCTGCTCGTCGCGCGGCCTCACCCGTTTTGTCGCGCGAAGGTCGCGTCCAGCGCGCGACATTCGCGCGACAGAACTCGGCGGTTCGGTGGTGCCGTGGTCCGGCGGTTTGTTGGTTCAGCCGGGTGCGCCCAGGCCCGGGTTGGGACCCTTAGCTCCGGCGACCGGCTCGGGTGGTGCGACCACGTAGATGCGTTCACGGGTGACCAGCCCGTCGAGGAGGTTTGCCGCGTCGGGGGTGTCCTCGATGCCCAGTGACTTCCAGATCGCCGCGGCATCGGGGTTGACCATTCCGTCGACCTCGATCGCAGTGCTGTAACAGCCCGTCTCTCCGATGATCCAGCCGTAGTCGCGCATGGCGACCGCGAAGATCCGCGCGGTCGAGCGCTTCGGCCCCCGGTATCCGCGCCGATCTAGCCACTGTTCGATCTCGGCATCGGTGACGCGCAACGCGAAGCGCATCCCCTCTGGAACGGTCTTGCGTCGATACGCGGGCGTGGACGGCTGGTTGTTCGCCCCGCAGTTGGTCGTCGCCTTCTGCTCCCATTCGATCCGTGTCGCCGGGGGAAGGTAGATGCCGCAGGTGTTGCCGGCGGCGGAGGTCGTCGCCGCCGCGGCACTGCATGGAGGCCCGAACATCGTGTTGAACACGGTCATCTCGAGCGCGTGGGGGATCTTGCCCGACCGAACCTCATAGGGCGTGGTCACCAGGGCGAGCTTGGGGAGCCCCATGCCGCGTTCGGACTGCACGCCGTTCCAGGTCCGGTAGTCGCCGACACTGCCGTCCTCGTTCATGAGCTTCCACAACCCGCCGACGCAGAGGTCGCCGCCAATGCTGAACCCGTGGGCGAGGTTGTTGGCGTTGATGCAGTTCGATCCGTTCGACTGGAGCGCCCACACCGACCAGGTTTCGCCTGTCGTCGGGTTGAGGACCAACAGGATGGCGTCGTTGCCGGGCGCCGCCTGCCAGGAGTCGTTCCACGGGATCGCGATCGACGCGCCGGGCGAGGGTGGATAGCCCCAGCTCGTGAAGTACGCCTTCCTGGACCCGGTCGCGGTGCGGGCGTCGTAGATCGGCACCGAGTAGTTCCGGAACTCGATCTCGAAACGGCCGCGTCGGGCCGGATCCGTCCAACCTCCGAAGTTGCCGTACTTCCACAGCCGGTCGGCATAGGAGGCATAACGCGTGGAGGGGCCGAACTCGCTGACCGGGCGGTTCCAGGCGACCTCGGGAGCGAACGCCTTGATCACCTCGAACGGTGCTTCACCTGGCGGAAGGGTGGGCGGGACCGGGGAGGGCGTGGGGCCTCGGGCAAGCCACGCCAGGATTGCGGCGAGCACGAGGAGCACGACGAGGGCGACGGCTCCGGCGAGCACCATCCGCCCGCAGCCTCGCTTGCGTCGTGCCGACCCCCGAAGCCGGGGTGGTCCGGTGGTCCCGGCGGAAGCGGACCGTGCGGGAGCGGACCGGGCGGAGCGGCGCCCGCCGGCGGTCTCACCGTCACGGGGCGGCCCCCTCCAGGGCGGCGGCCAACGCGTCGACATCGGCGACCGGCGCCGAACACACCTGGTTGCGGCACACGTAGGCCCGGTTCGGCTCGCGGCCCTCCCACAGCGATCCCGAGCCCCCTCGCCCCATGCGAGTACCACCTCCGGGCGCCACGTCGTGGCCACCTCGTCGCGGAGGGTGGTCGCGGCGATCCCGTCGCCGGGGATGACGACTTCGGTGAGGCCGCGATCGAGGATCTCCGCGGCGCACAGAAGGTTGGAGAAGCCCAGGGGTGCCTTCGCGGCATGGCCGATCAGCGCATGCAACAGGGACGACGGCGCGGTGTCGAGCGCGGAGCGGGACGGGTGTGCCGCATCGAGCAGCGCGACGAGCCGCGCGAGACCGATCGCAGCGACCGACCATGCGGAGGGCACCGCGTTGTCGGTCGGATCGGTCGGGCGGGTCACGAGGCGTTCGGCGTCGCTGCCGGTGGTGAAGAGGTCCCCTGCCCCTGCGGGTGTGCGGCGCCGAGGGGGCCGTCCCAGAAGAGCGCGAGCAGACCGTCGGCGACGGTGATCGCCTCGTCCAGCCACCGCACCCGGCCCGTCAGCTCGTAGATCCGTACGAGCGCGTCGAGCAGCGGCGCGTAGTCGGCGGCGTAGGCGAGGTGCTGGGCGCCGACGTCGCGTTGCCAACTACGGAGCCAGCGTCCGTCGGGTCGACGAAGGGCGTCCAGGAGGAACTCGGCGACCTCCCCGCGGCGTGCTCGCAATCGGTCGCGAGCACGACGGTCGCAGGGTCGAGCTCGGCGGTGCGGGCGCGGAGCACCGAGGCGGTCTCGGCGAGGGACGCGAGGCACAAGGCGTTCCACTCGGTGAGCACCTTGTCGTCCAGGTTCGGTCGTGGGCGCCGTGTCCGAATCCCTCGGAGCGCCTCGAGCGCGCGGTCGAGGCGACGCGCCTGGTCGTCGTCGGCAGCGTGGCCGAACGCTCCGAGGGGGCGGAACACGATGTTGCGGCCTTCGAAGTTGCCGTGCTCGCTCACCCCGTACGCGGCCATGAACTCCTCTGCCGACGCGAGCGGCCCGCCGTCGGTGTCGTCGTCGAGCGGTTGTGCCGGTAGCGCTTCGCGCACCTCGTCGGCACTCCACAGGTAGAACGCCCCTTCGACGCTGTTGCCGTCGGTGTCGAGTGAGTCGGCGTCCTCGGCCGCGGCGAATCCCGCCCCGTCGATCCGAAGGTCCTCCAGCAGGTACGTGACGGTTCGTCGCACGGCGATCAGGTACGGCTCGGCGCCGGTGATCTGCCATGCATGGAGGTACGGGCGCAGCAGGAGCGCGTTGTCGTAGAGCATCTTCTCGAAGTGCGGGACCAGCCACGCCTCGTCGGTGGAGTAGCGCGCGAATCCGCCGCCGACGTGATCGTGGATTCCGCCCGCCGCCATCGCGTCGAGGGCGTGCAACGCGGCGGTTCGCGCCTCGTGTCCGCCGCCGCGGAGCGACCGCATCAACAGGAAGTCGACCGCCATCGAATGGGGGAACTTGGGCGCGGTGCCGAAGCCCCCTGCATGGTCGTCCGCCGTCTCGACGAGGCTTGCGGTCGCCGAGTCGAGCAGAAGGGCGGGTGGATCGGCTGCGGCCGCGAGCGTGGGGGGACGGCGCAGCACCTCGGTGACCTGGCCGGCCACCTCGTCGACGTCGTCGCGTCGGTTGGTCCAGATGTCGCCGATTGCCGCGAGGACGTCGGTGAAGCCGACCATGTTGGCGCGACGGGTGGGAGGGAAGTAGGTGCCGCAGTAGAACGGACGCCCGTCGTGGTCCATGAACACGGTCATCGGCCAACCGCCGTGACCGGTCATCGCCTGGGTGGCCTGCATGTAGATGCCGTCGACGTCGGGCCGCTCCTCCCGGTCGACCTTCACGTTGACGAATCCGGCGTTCATCAGCGCTGCGACGTCGGGGTCCTCGAAGGATTCGTGGGCCATGACGTGGCACCAGTGACATGCGGAGTAGCCCACCGACAACAGGATCGGCACACCCCTGCGCCGCGCCTCGTCGAACGCCTCGTCGCCCCACGGGAACCAGTCGACCGGGTTGTCGGCGTGGGCGCGGAGGTAGGGGCTGGCCTGGTCGCCGAGTCGGTTCACGACCGGCGAGCGTAACGGTGGGGCGGGGACGAGCGGGTTCGCCGCGGTCAGAGGGTGCAGGGACCGCCGTGGCCGAACTCCTGGGTCCAGTAGAGGCGACCGTTGGATGCCAACGTCCGGCCCAGCCCGAGGTTGGTGAAGTCGGCGTCCAGGATGTTGGCCCGGTGGCCCGGCGAGTTCATCCAGGCGGTCATGACCTCGTCCTCGTCGTCGTAGCCGTACGCCACGTTCTCGCCGATCGTCGTCCACACGTAGCCGGCCGCCGTGACCCGGTCGGCGGGGCTGGACCCGTCCGAGCCGGTGTGGCTCATGGTGGTGTGGGCGGCCTGGTCGTCGGAGTGGGCCTGCGCCGCGAGCGAGAGGCGACGGCACTGGGTCACCGGGCCGAGGCCGTTGGCGGCACGCTCACGGTTGACGAGCAGGATCTGGTACTGGTCCCACGCGACGGTGAAGGTCTTGCAGCCCAACTCGACGTTGCCGCCTCCGTCGACGTTGATGCCGTACGCGCACACGCGATGCACACCCGGTTGGGCGCTCCACGTGGAGTCGTACCCGTGGCGGGTCCCGCGCGGCCGCCCGGCGAGGTCGGCACGGTCGAGGTCTGCGCTCACGGCATGGCCGACACCGTTGTCGTAGACGTGCACCTCGATCGGCGCGTCGGTGTCGTAGTCCACGGCCCACCCGGCGATGCGTATCCGCGCCGGTCCGACCCCGGTCTCGGGATCGACCGAGTCGGCAGGGAGGTCGGTGAGCACGTCGATCGAACCCACCGGGCTGGCTCCTTCGCAGGCGATGCCGTTCCCGTCGGGGTCGAGCCCGAAATGGTCCCAGCCGGTGACCCGGATCGGCCCGGAGATCTCGGGACCTGCGCCCGCGGTACCGAGGCAGTGGACCTCCGCCTGGTTGTCGGGTACGCAGCCTTCGTAGTTGGTGTCGCACCCCGGTGCCCGGTTCGCATTGACGATCTCCGCGACCCGCCGCGCCTCGGTGGTGGTGATCGTGAAGCGCCGCACGGCGTACCACGCCTGCACCTCCCGTATCGAGCATCCCGCCGCGAGCACCAGCGTCGCGGTGAGGAGCGCGACGAGTCGACGTGAGGGCATCGGACCTCCCTGGCGGGGACGAGGGATCTGGTCGGTCGCGGGTGTGACGGCCCCCCGACCGACGGCGCCGAGCCTACGGGGGTTCGGCGGCGAAAGCCCGGATTCCTCCGCGGTGGTCGACCACGCGGGTGGCGATCGGGCCGATCAGCGCGGTGAGCAGCACGAACCCTGCGGCGACGGCCCCCAATTCGGCGCCGTCGGAGAGGCCGGCACCGAGGCTGGCGACCACGATCGAGAACTCGCCGCGCGCCACCAGGGTGGTCCCGGCCCGCCAGCGGCCCGGCGCCGCGACCCCGGCGTTCCGCGCGGCGATCCAGCCGGTGAGGACCTTCGTCGCGATTGCGACGACGGCTAAGAGAGCGGCGGGCCCGATCGCACCGAACAGCCTGGACGGGTCGATCTGGAACGAGAAGAACACGAAGAACACCGACGCGAACAGGTCGCGTAACGGTCCGATCAGCGCACCGGCACGTTCCTGCACCGGTCCGGACAGCGCGAGGCCGACGAGGAACGCCCCGATCGCGGCCGAGACCTGGACGCGCTGCGCGAGCCCCCCGACCACCAGCGTGAGACCGAACACCGCCAGCAGCAGCGGCTCGTCGCCCCCGGCATGGAGCACTCCGCTGAGACGGTCGCCGAAGCGCAGCGCCAGCACCATGATCACGGACACGGCCAGCAGCGCCACCAGGATCGTCACCACGGTGGCGCCGAACGCCCGGTCCAACACCAGCGCGGAGGCCACCGGCAGGTACACCGCCATGGCCAGGTCCTCGATCACCAACAGGTTGAGGATCGTCGGGGTCTCGCGGTTGGCGAGGCGGTCGAGATCCGCGAGGACCTTCGCGATGATCCCCGACGAGCTGGCCCAACTCACCCCGCCGAGCAGCACCGCGGCCGGTGTGGACCAGCCCAGCAGGAGGCCCGCGAGCAGGCCGGGGGTGAAGTTCGCCAGCGCGTCGAAGGTGCCGATCCCCACACCGGTCCGGAGTCCGTGTCGGAGTTCGTCGCCGGAGTACTCCAGGCCGAGGGTCAACAGCAGGAGGAGCACGCCGATCTCGGCGGTCATCTCGATGAAGTCGTGGCTCACCGACATCGGGAACACGCCACCCTTGCCCAGCAGGAGGCCGACCAGCAGGTACAGGGGGATGGCGGTGAATCCCATCCGTGCGGCGATCCGCGCGAGCACGGCGAGGACCACGACGACGGCGCCCACCTCGACGAACGCGGCGGCGGGGTCGGCCACCGCGGC
Organism: Microthrixaceae bacterium; assembly: GCA_041394325.1. GTDB lineage: Bacteria > Actinomycetota > Acidimicrobiia > Acidimicrobiales > Microtrichaceae > JAWKIJ01. Next base: position 31,821 of record JAWKIJ010000001.1, on the reverse strand, counting down.
GGCGAGCATCACGGTTCGAGGAGCCCGCGCAGGTGCTGGAGGCCGTCCAGGGTGCCGACGCCGACCAGGGTGTCACCCGTCGCGAGGTCGTCGTCCGGTCCGGGGGCCGCGACGGTGACGCCGTCCCGGACGATCGCGACGATCGACACCCCGGTCTCGCTGCGGAGCCTCGCATCGCCGATGGTGCTCCCCGCGTAGGGTGAACCGGCGGGAACGTCGATCCAGTCGATCGCGACTCCTTCGAGCTGTTGCACCTCGCGTACGGTCTGGCTCACATGGCTGAGGCCGAGCAACTCCCCGAGAGCGGTGGTGTCCTCGGGACTCAGGTGGAACACGGTCCGGCACGCATCGGGGTCCGAGCGGCTGTACACCGCGAGCTCGCGGCGCCCGGTCCGATGGGTGAGCAACGCCAGGCGTTCCCCGCCGGTGGTGGTGAACTCGTGGCGTACTCCCACGCCCGGCAACATCGTCTCTTGTATCTCCGGCATGTGCCCATCCTCGCGTGCGACGCGCCGGCGGGTGTCGGACTCAGGCGATCTGGGTGGTGACGATCGACGGGTCGGCCTCGGGGAACCGGGGGTCGAGGTTCCGCAGCGTCTCGACGAGCAGCCGCGAGATCACCAGGTCACGGAACCACTTGCGGTTCGCCGGGACGACGTACCAGGGCGCGTACGCCGTGGACGTGCGCGACAACATCTCGTCGAACGCGGCGACGTAGTCGTCCCACCGAGCCCGTTCTTCGAGGTCGCCGGGGTTGAACTTCCACCGTTTGGTCGGGTCGTCGACGCGCGCCTGGAGCCGTTCGCGTTGTTCGTCACGGGAGATGTGCAGGAAGCACTTCACGATCGTGGTGCCCTCCTCCGCCAGCATTCGCTCGAACTCGACCAGATGGCGGTAGCGGGCACGCCAACGCTCCTCGGGCACCAGCCCGTGCACCCGGACGACCAGCACGTCCTCGTAGTGGCTCCGGTTGAACACGACGATCTCGCCGGTGCCGGGCGTCTCCCGGTGAATGCGCCACAGGTAGTCGTGGGCGAGCTCGGGGCCGGTCGGCGCCTTGAACGACGCGATCCGTACGCCCTGGGGGTTGAGCGGGCCGAACACCTTGCGGATCGCCCCGTCCTTGCCGCCGGTGTCGATTGCCTGGAGCACCACCAGCACCTTGTGGCGGCCCTCGGCGTACAGCCGCTCCTGGAGTTCGCTCAGCTGGTCGGTGGCGTCGGCCACCTGGTCGAGCGCGTCGTCCTTGTCGATCCCCGCGGGGGCGTCGGGGTCGAGGTCTGCGAGGTGCACCGGCTGGTCGGGCGCGATCCGGTAGGTGTCGAGGTCCATCGGTGAAGTGTTGCCGACCGGCGCCGTCGGCGCCGTGGGTGTCGGGCTCGTGTCCGGTGGCGTCCCTCGGGTCGGATCCTCAACGGTCGTCGTCGAAGGTGATGGGTCCTCCGGCGCGGGCCTTGCGCTCGTAGGTCTCCCAGTCGCTGCCCAGGTGGCGGGCGTCGATCACCACGTGGTCGCCGGGCATGTCCGATTCGGACGCGACCAGTGTTCCGTCACGGTCGACGTCGAACAGGGTGACCGGGGCTCGTTGGTCGACGATCACCGGCGGTCCACCCGCGACGCCGGTACCGGCGAGGAACGCCGTGGACGGCGCGGTCGACAGCGTGACCCGCGTGGTGCCGGGGCCGCCCCACTGGGTGGAGGTCGCGCGGTGGACGTGGCCGGCGACGACGCGCAGCACGTGCGGGTGTGCGCACACCACCTCGCGCAACAGGTCCGCGCCGGCGACACCCTGGTAGTCGAACCACCACGATCCGGTGGCGTAGGGGGTGTGGTGCAGGAACACGATCGTCGGCACGCGCGATTCGGCGAGGCGGTCGTCGAGCCACGCGGCCGACTCGGGGGTGATGCGACCGGAGTGGTGGCCCGCCAGCGTCGAGTCGAGGGCGACGAAGCGGACGTGGTCGGCCTCGACGTGACCGTCGTAGGTGTAGTGGAACGGACGCCGGTCGGGCAGCGCCACCGGGCAGCAGTCGAGGTGGGCGAAGGTCGTCGCCAGCCGTTCGGGGTCGTCGTGGTTGCCGGGGATCGGCAGGATCGGCGCGGGGGTACCGGCCAGCACCTCGGCCAGCAGGTCGTACTCGGCGGCGGTGCCGTCGTTGACGAGGTCTCCCGTCATGAGGATCAGGTCGGGTGTGCGGGGGAGCGCGGCGCACTGCGCGAGCGCTTCGGCGAGGCGGGCGGGGGTGTCGACGAGCGAGCGGATCATCGAGCCCTCGACGGTGACGTGGGGATCGGTGATCTGGGCGATCAGCATGGTCGCACCGAGGGGCCCGCGACGTGGGCCATCCCCGCGCTCACGATGCCTTGTCGTCGAACACCTGGATGGTGCCGCCGTAGCAGGCGACCCATGCGCGGTGGTCGACGGGGTCGTAGGTGACGCCGATGGGGTGGTGGTTGGTCGGCAACCGCTGGAGCTGGGTCATGTCGGAGGTGCGGACCTTGCTGAGCGCGCCCGCGTCGTAGTTGACGACGTACAGCGAGGCGCCGTCGTGGGAAATCGCCATCGAACGTGGTTCGCCCGCCGAGGCCACCCGGCCGGTCACCGTGCGGGTCTTCGTGTCGATCCTCACGACCTGTCCGGCCCGGTTGAGCGTGGCGTACAGGGCGGAACCGTCCGGCGACAGCACCAGATGTCGCGGGCCCCGCCCGATCCCACGGATCCAGTCCACCTCGAACGTGCCGAGGTCGACGACGGCGATGTCGCTGGAGCCCATCACCGCGACGTAGGCCGTCTTCGAGTCGGGGGAGACGACGATGCCGCGGGGATAGCGGCCGATGGGGACGCGGCGGGTCTGGCGGCCGGTGGCCGTGTCGACGACCGACACGTCGTAGCCACACCAGTTCGACACCAGCACGGTGCGGTCGTCGGGGGTGACGGCCACGTACTTGGGGACCGGGCCGACCTCGATCACCTGGTCGATCGTCAGGGAGTGGGTGTCGATGCGGTACAGGTACGAGTCGTCCCACGCGGTCGGCCCCGACGGTGTCTGCTTCGCGCACTTGTCGTCGCCGGGCCGGGTGAACCCCTTGCCGTACATCTGATATTGCGAGACGTAGGCGTGGTCGCCGTCGTGGGTGAACGCCATCTCGACGGGGCCGCCCTTGGAGATCCCCGGGTGGCCGTCGATCCCGAAGGCGGCGAGGTCCACCGAGTCGGGGATCGTCTTGACCAGTTTGAGCGACCGGTCGAACACCGCGACGTTGTGCGAGTAGATCATGTTCTGGGCGAAGAACAGCCCGTCGGCCGACGCGACGATCGACTTGGGGCTGAGGTCACCCTCGGTGAGGGTCGCCTTCAACGCCAGGGTACGCCGGTCGGTGGGGACGCGATCGGGCGCCGTGGTCGAGGTCGTGGTGGTCGCGGGATTCGCCGCACCCGCCGATTTCGCCCGGTGGCCGTCCGAGCCGGCGCGTGACGGTCCGGTGGCGCTCGTCGCGGGGCGGACCGTCACGTCGTCGGCACCGACGCATCCCGTGCCGATCGCGGCGAACACGGCCGCGCACGCGGCGACGGCGAGTGTGGTCCTGGTCGGGGTCACGGGCGACAGTCTCGCGAGCGGGGCGACCGTGTACCAGACTGGGGTTCCGACACGAAGGAGCAGCCATGACCGACCCGACCCCGATGGAGTACCGACGGCTGGGACGGTCCGGCCTGAAGGTGAGCGTGTTGTCGTTCGGGTCGTGGGTGACGTTCGGCAACCAGGTCGACACCGGCCTGGCCGAGGCGTGCCTGAGCGCGGCGTGACCGTGGGGTGAACTTCTTCGACAACGCCGAGGCGTACGCCGGGGGCGAGTCCGAGCGCATCATGGGCGAGGCGATCTCGGCGCTCGGGTGGGAGCGGCACAGCTACGTGATCTCCACCAAGGTGTTCTGGGGGATCGACGGGGACATGGTGAACATGTCCAACACGTTGAACCGCAAGTACCTGATGCACTCGATCGACGGGTCGTTGCGCCGGTTGGGCCTCGACTTCGTCGACCTGTTGTTCTGTCACCGTTCCGACCCGGCCACGCCGCTGGAGGAGACGGTGTGGGCGATGTCGGACATCGTGTCGTCGGGCAAGGCATTGTACTGGGGGACCTCGGAGTGGTCCGCCGACGACATCCGTGCCGCGTGGGAGATCGCCGAGCGTCACCATCTGCACAAACCGGTGATGGAACAGCCGCAGTACAACCTGTTCGAGCGGCGCAAGGTCGAGCGCAGCTATGCCCGGCTGTACGACGAGATCGGGTTGGGGCTCACCACGTGGAGCCCGTTGGCGTCGGGGTTGTTGACCGGCAAGTACGTCGACGGGGTGCCCGAGGGCAGCCGGGGGTCGCTGCCGGGTTACGAGTGGTTGCGGGATCTGCTCACCGACGCCGACCGCAACGACAAGGTGCGGGCGCTGTCCGCGGTGGCGGAGCGTCTGGAGTGCTCGTTGTCGCAGCTGTCGATCGCCTGGTGTGCCTCGACCCCGCACGTGTCGACGGTGCTCACCGGTGCGATCAGGGTGGAGCAGGTGCACGAGAACCTCGGTGCGCTCGACGTGATGGCCCGGCTCACCCCCGACGTGCTCGACGAGCTGGGCTCGATCGTCGGTTAACCCGCTCGGGACGGCCCTGCTCGAAGTCGAGGAGCCACCGCTTGACGTCGACGCGGGTGCCGTACCCTCCGACGCGGCCGTCCGCGTGGACGACGCGGTGACAGGGGATCAGCAGCGAGACCGGACAGTGGCTGCACGACGACGCCGCGGCTCGGTGAGCCGCCGGGCGGCCCGCCATCTCGGCGAGCTCGCCGTAGGAGACGGTGTGGCCGAAAGGGATCTCGGTGACGGCTTCGAGGACCTCACGACGGAAGGGTGGGAGTCCAGAGAGGTCGAGGGGCACGTCGAAGCGGGTGCGGGTGCCCGCGAAGTACTCGTCGAGCTGGCGGGCGGCGACGATCGCGAGGTCGCCGGCGGTGGCGGGTGTGAGCGGTTCGCCGATGCGGGCCGCGAGGTCCGCCAGGGTGCGACGGTGCGCGGCCGGGTCGTCACTCGACCCGTGGTCGGCGCGCCGCACGCCGGCGGGTCCGGCGACGATCAGCATCGTGCCGACGGGTGTCGGGTGCAGGACGAAGCTCAGCGGGTGTGGACCAGGTCGAACCACGGGACTCCCCGGTCGGTGACGAGACGGTGCAGGAGCGGGATCGACACACCGATGACGTTGCCGGGGTTGCCGTCGATCCTGGTGACGAACGCCGCGCCGAGGCCGTCGAGGGTGAACCCGCCGGCGACGGCGAGCGGTTCACCGGTCGCGACGTAGGCCGCGATCTCGTCGTCGGGTACGTCCGCGAAGCGCACGACGGTCGACTCGGCCGCGCCGGCCTCCTGTGAAGAGTCCGCCGCGAGTGGGGGAGCGTCGGCGGCGCCGGCCTCGGGCGGGGTCGACGGTGTCGGCGGTGTCGGGGTGAGGTCGACCAGCCAGTGGCCGGTGTGCAGCACCGCCGACCGGCCGCGCATCCGACGCCAGCGTTCGATCGCTACTTCGGGGGTGCCGGGTTTGCCGAACAGTTCGCCGTCGAGCTCGAGCATCGAGTCGCAGCCGAGCACGAGAGCGCGCGTCGACGGGGGAGCGAGGGTCTCGGCAACCGCTCGGGCCTTCGCCCGGGCGAGGAGTTCGGCGAGGTCGGCGGGTTCGTAGATCCCGTCGGCGCGGGCGGTGTCGAGGACCGTGGTCTCATCGACGGAAGATGGCCGAATCTCGGGTCGGAGTCCTGCGTCGGTGAGGAGCCGGCGTCGCGCGGTGACGCGGACGCGAGGACCAGTGTCGTCATCGGCCGCCGGGGGCCGGATCGGTGAGCAGGTCGGCGAGCACGGCTGCTTCACTGATGTCGGGCACCTTCGTGGCGGTGAGCAGGGTCAGGTTGCCGTGGGCGAGGAGCGAGCGGAGCTCGTCGAGCAGGTCGGCGCGTTCGGGTTCGGCGAGCTCGGCGCGGTAGCGCTCGGCGAACTCGGCGAAGTGGTCGGGGTCGTGGTGGTACCACTTGCGCAGCTCGGTGGAGGGTGCGATCTCCTTGCACCACCGGTCGAGTCGTGCGCGTTCCTTGCTGATGCCGCGGGGCCAGAGGCGGTCGACCAGGACGCGCGCTCCGTCGTCGGGCTCGGGGGCCTCGTAGACCCTCCGCACCCGAACCGTGCCGGTCACCGTTGCGGCGCCTCGTCGCGCCGCGTGCGGGTCACGGTGCCGGGGGTCGTTCGGTGGTGCCCGGTGGTGGGTTCTCCGCCCATGGCGCCAACCTACCTCCGCCCAACGACACGGTTCGGGCGGTGCGACTGGAACACCCCCGGTCCCGATGGCTACAGTCGTGGCCCTCGCCGCGGGGTGGAGCAGTTCGGTAGCTCGTCGGGCTCATAACCCGAAGGTCGCAGGTTCAAATCCTGCCCCCGCCACCAACGAAAACCCTGGTAGACGGCCCTTTCCGAGAGATTCGGAGAGGGCCGTTCCCACGATTTCGGCGATTCTTCTACCGGGTTTTCTACCGGATCGTCTGGGACAGCCGACGACGGGTTGTCACCCGGTGGGTCGGAGGTGACCTTCGGGCTTTCGATGAACCCCTCCCAGTCAACGCTCGGCAGCGGCCCGCTCAAGCCATCGACGGCGCGGTCGCCCGCCACAGCAAGCTCCTCGGAGCGCGACTCTCGGCGGATCTGGCGGTTGCTTGTTCACCCGGGTCCTCCTCAGCGTTGGCCTACGATCGGCTCGTCGGGCGACGCGGGCCGAGGGGGTCGAGTGCCTGATCGTCCTTCAGCGGTTGACCTGCACGGCCCAAGGTCGAGCGGTGGATCGCCGGGAATCCTGCTGCAGACGACGTGATCACGAGATAACCATTGACCGCCTCCACGACAACCACCACCATTTCACCGCCGCTGCCTGAGCCTGGTCAGGTGGTGGAGGTTCGCGGCTCGACGTGGGCGGTGGCGAACGTGCAGGCGCAGGGTCTTCCCCGCAGTCCGGCTGACGACTCCACCGCTCAGCTGTCCCATGTCGTGGAGCTCCAGTCGCTCGACGAGGACCGCCCCAACGAGACGTTGAGCGTCGTGTGGGAGCTTGAGGTCGGTCACACCGTTACGCCGGCCCAGGGGCTTCCTGACCGGATCAGCCCGGAGGCGTTCGACGACCCGGACAAGCTGGCTGGGTTCGTCGACGCGTTGCGGTGGGGCGCCGTGACCTCTGCTGATCCGAACCGGTACCAGGCTCCGTTCTGGTCCGGGGTGAACATCGAGGCCTACCAGCTCGAGCCGCTGCGCCGGGCGCTCGGGTCGCCCCGGACGAACCTGTTGCTCGCCGACGACGTCGGCCTGGGCAAGACCATCGAGGCGGGTCTGGTCATACAGGAGCTGTTGCTCCGTCATCGCGCGCGTACTGCGGTGATCGTGTGCCCGCCGAGCCTGTCGTTGAAGTGGCAGGACGAGATGCGCGACAAGTTCGGTCTCGAGTTCACGATCGTGAACAGCGAGTTGATGGCCCGAGTGCGTCGCTCGCACGGGCTGCACGCCAACCCGTTCCTCATGTACCCGCGGGTGATCGTGTCGATGGCGTGGTTGCCGCAGGTGCGGGCGCAGCGACTGCTGCGCGACGTGTATTCCCAGACGTCGAACCCCAAGTCCGGGAAGCGGTACGCGTTCGACATCTTGGTCGTGGACGAGGCGCACCACGTGGCACCGTCGAGTCCATCTGCGATCGCCGGCGGCCGCGGTTACGCCGTCGACACGCAACGGACGGTCGCGGTACGCCACTTGGCGGAGCGGTGCGAGCACCGCTTGTTCCTCTCGGCGACGCCGCACAACGGCCACCCTGAATCCTTCACGGCGTTGCTGGAGATGATCGACTCCCGCCGGTTCTCGCGGGGAGCGTTGCTCGACGCGTCGGCGCTGCGCGACATCACGGTGCGCCGTCTCAAACGGGACCTTTCGGGCAAGGGGTTCAAGAACCGGGTCGTGAACAGCCTGCGGTTCTCGCCTCGTCCCGATGAGGAGGAGATGTTCGAGCTGCTCGACGACATTGTGACCCGGAGCGCCAAGCTCAACGGCACGAAGCCGGGTGGCGACATCGTGACGATGCTGCTCAAGAAGCGGTTCCTGTCGAGCCCCTTCGCGTTCGGGCAGACCCTCGGCCACTACCTGTCCTCCCGCAGTGGTCGCGGCTTGTCCGACGATGACTATGACGACATCTTCGGCGGCGGCCAGTCCGACGAGGAAGAGGGCCTCTGGGAGCAGGATGAGGCTGAGCGCCTTCGCGAGTCGAAGGGCTCGGATCCATTGAGCGCCGCCGAACCCGGCCAGCTCGAGACCCTGATGAAGTGGGGTCTGAGCCACGAGAGCCGGCCGGACTCGCGGTTGGACGCGCTCATCGACTTCCTCGATGGCGTGTGCCGGCCGGACCGGTCGGGTTGGACCGACGAGCGCGTCGTGGTGTTCACCGAGTACGCGCACACGGTTGACTGGTTGAACCGTGTGCTGACCCAGAAGGGATACGGCGACGTACTCGCGGTGATCCAGGGGTCGACCTCACCGGAGGACCGTGAGTACATCCGCTCGCAGTTCACCGAGGATCCCGGGCGCGAGCCGGTGCGGGTGCTGTTGGCGACCGATGCGGCCGGTGAGGGCATCGATCTCCAGACGCACTGCCATCGTCTCGTGAACTTCGACATCCCGTTCAACCCATCACGCCTCGAGCAGCGGATCGGGCGCATCGACCGGTATGGGCAGACCCGCGAGCCGCTCGTCTTCCACTTCGTGCCGGATGCCGACTCGTCGATCTACGCGGCCGACGCGAGCTTCATGGCACGGATCGCCAGGAAGGTCGCCAACGTCGAAGAGGACTTGGGCTCGGTCAACCAGGTGATCGGCGACGAGATCCAGGGCACTTCGCCCGGCGGGCACCATCGGGCCGAAAGGCGAAGGGGGTGGATCCCAACGAGGTGATCAACTCGGCGCTGGCGGGCGGGGTCGAGCTGAACGCACGACTCACGCAGTTGGAGCAGGGTTCGACGAGTCGCGCCGAGATGCACCTCGATCCGGCGAACCTGCGCCGCGTCGTCGACACCGCGCTGCGGATCGACCACCAACTTCCGTTGATCCCGATCCCCTATGACGAGGACGATCCTCAGGGCAGCCACGCGGACGAGTTCGCCGTTCGACTCCTTCCTCGCCGCGCCGACGCTCCGGAGGGCGCCGAATCGGACTGGTTCGAGGTTCCGCAGGTGTCGAGGCCGTGGCAGGCGACGCTCAACGGTCTCTACACGAGGCTTCAACCCAACGTCGCTCGCCCGATCACCTTCGATCCGGCGGTCGCGCAGGGCCGCAGCGATGTGGTGTACGTGCACCTCGGACATCCGATCGTCCAGAAGGCCCAACGTCTGCTGCGCAGCTCGCTATGGAGCGCGTCGTCGCCGCTGAACCGGGTCACTGCTGTTGTGGTGGATGATCTGGCCGAGTCGTTCGTCGCCGCGGTCACCCGGATGGTGCTGGTCGGTCGGGGCGGGGTCCGCCTGCACGAGGATGTCTTCCTGGCTGGTGTGCGCCTGCACGGTCGTCGGGCGATGGCGGAGGAGAAGGCCGAGGCCGCGCTCGACCAGGCCCTCGACGGTGAGCTCCGCCTCGCCGCCGATGCGGTGCGGGACCAGCTCTGCGACCTGTGGAACGCACCCGATGCGCCCTTGCGTGCCCGTCTGGAGGACTCGATGCAGGCGCGCGAGCGTCGCGCCGTCACGAGCAGGTGATGGAACAGCTCGCCCGCCGCGAGGCCACCGACGTGCAACGAGCCCATGACATCTACGGAGCGTTCCGCACCAACCTCCGCGACTCCCTTGACGCGCTCCGTCGAGCCGAGGAGGAAGCGGCGGCCAGCCTCTTCGCGGATGACCAGCAACGCCAGCGGCGCGCGACGTCGATGCGATGGACCGCCGGCTCGACGAGCTCGACGACGAAGAGGCACGGGAAGTCGCGGCCATCGCCGACCGGTACGCAGAGGTGAAGCCCCACACCACCGCGGCGGCGGTCGTGTTCGCCCTGACCCGCACCGATGCCGAAGGGTGGGCGAGCTGATGGCCCCCGCCCGCCGCCGCCCTCCCGCGACCAACGCCGCGGAGTTGCACCGCCAGTGGCTGGAGCTGGTCGACATCGAAGGTCCGTTCCTGGCCATCCCTCCGTTGAGGCGGGTGTGGCCCAACGGGATGCCCGACTTCCGCTCCAACCACCCAGACCGCTACGACGTGTTGACCGATGCCCGGAAGGACTTCGAGACGGCCTGGGAGTCACTCGACCGCAACCCGGGCCGCGAGGGAGAGTTGGATCAGTACCGAGTCGCCCGCGACAAGTGGGTCGAGACGGTGCTACGCGACGTGGTCGGCTGGGCCGACTCCCTGCAGTGGGGCGCAGTGGCCGGCGTGCAAACGGAGTCGCCGAATCGGGCCGTCACCGTGACCGCCCAAGCATCGCTGGTCGGCGAAGCAGGGATCGGCGCACTCGTCAACGTCGTGGACCCGACCGATTCGCTACGCCAGACGCCGAGCGATCTGTGGGCGGCCACCCCGGTCGACCGGGTCGAGGCCCTGTTACGAGAGAACGGTGTCCCGATCGGCATCGTCACTGACGGTCGTTGGTGGGCGCTGGTGCACGCCAGCGAGGGGACGATGACGGCATCGGGAATCGTCGATGCACTCACCTGGATCGAAGAGCCCCGAGCTCGGGACGCGTTCCTGACCGTCGTCGGTCGCCAGCACATTATCGGCGGCGACCCCACCGAACGCCTCCCCGAACTGTTCAACGAGTCCATTGCAGCGGCCGAGGAGATCACCGAAGCGCTCGGTGTCCAGGTGCGCCGCGCTGTCGAGCTGCTCATCCAGGCCTTCTCCGAATCCGCCGCCGAGGCCCGCCGTCGGGGCCAGCCCGACCCGCTCCCGGTCCGCACACACGACATCTACGAAGCCGCGGTCACCGTGATGATGCGAGCGGTGTTCCTCCTGTTCGCCGAGGAACGAAGTCTGCTTCCTGCCGGTGAGCTGTTCGAGCAGGGCTACGGGATTTCACGCGAGCTCGACCGTCTCGAGACCGAGAGCGCCCCGGGCGAAGAAGCCCTCGACACGACGTCGTTGACCTGGCACCGACTGCTCGCCACCAGCCAAGCCCTCTACAGCGGGGCGTCCTTCGAGAACCTGCGCATGCCCGCGTACGGCGGCTCCTATTCGACCCTGACCGGTTCCCGTTCCTCACAGCGACCACCGAGCACGGCACGCTCGCCGTCACCGTGTCCGATCGAGTGATGCTCCACATGCTGCGATCGGTGCAGGTCGCCAATGTCAAAGGTGGCGCGCCGGATCTCGTTCCGGGACATCGACGTCGAGCAGATCGGCTACATCTACGAAGGCCTCCTCGGGTTCACCTGCGTCACCGTCGATCAGCCCTTTCTCGGGCTCGTCGGCACCGCTGGCGCCGAACCAGAGATCCCGCTCGAAACACTCGACAGCCTGGACGCGGCGAACCCTGACAACAAGGCGCTCGCCGCAGCAATCCTCGCGTGGGTCAAGGACGACCAACCCTCGGCCAAGGCACCATCGGCAGCCGCGCTCGCCAAGGCCCTCGGCTCGACCGCCGAACCGTCGGCGATCAGCGCCCTCACCCAGATGGTCGGTGACGACTCCGATCTCGTCGAGCACGTCACGCCGTGGCTCGGAGCGATCCGCACCGACCTTCGAGGCCACCCCTTCGTCGTGAACGACGGTGGCCTCATGGTCAAGGAGACACCGTCGCGACGCAACGCCGGCGCCCACTACACACCCAAGTCGCTCGCCGAAGAGGTCGTCCTCCACGCCCTCCAACCGCTCTGCTACTCGCCCGGCCCCCACCAGAGCGCCGACGAGTCAACGTGGGTACTCCGATCCTCCGACGATCTGCTCGGCCTCAAGGTCGCCGACATCGCCTGCGGCTCAGGGGCTTTCCTCGTCGCCGCCGCCCGCTACCTCTCCGAGCGCGTGGTCGAAGCCTGGACGACCGAAGACCCCGCCAACGCGCAGCGCAGCAACCTCTACCTCCGCGCTGTGCGCCAAGTTGTCGCCAATTGCCTCTACGGCGCCGACATCAACGACATGGCTGTCGAGATGTGCAAGCTCTCGCTCTGGCTTGTGTCGCTCGACCGGGATCTTCCCTTCTCGTTCGTCGACGACAAGGTCTTCCTGGGCAACTCCCTCCTCGGGCTGACCAACCTCGAGCAGCTCCGCAAGCTTCACATCGAACCCAAGCGCGTTCCCATGGATCGCAAGTTCGACATCTTCGACGTCGACATCGACGCCATCATCCGCAAGGCCGTCGATCTGCGCGAACGCCTCGCGACCGAGATTGACGAGGACGACCCCGCGCGCAATAGCACTGCCAAGCGCCGGCAGCTCGCCGAGCTGCACCGCGTGACCGCAGATCTCCGCCAGATCGCCGACGGGGTCATAGCGGCTGGCCTCGAACTCGGCGGCAAGCCCGGCAAGGCGCTCGACGAGGCCTACGGGGGCCTCCAACTCGCGGTGAAACAGGCTCATCCCGGTCCCGACGAGACTGCGGCCACCGCTTGGCTCGACGGCATCATCGAACGAGGTCTCACGCCAACCGTCCCCACCGACTACGAGCGTTGGCGCCCTCTCCACTGGGTCATCGAAGCCCCCGACGTGATCGTTGACCACGGCGGCTTCGACGCGGTCATCGGCAACCCGCCGTTCCTGGGCGGTAGCAAGTTGACGGGTGCGATGGGCACGACGGTGCGTGACTGGCTGGTCCACACCATCGCGGGGAAGCGGGGAAACGCGGACCTGGTTGCGTACTTCTTCCTTCGAGCGATGTCGCTCTTGCACTCGACCGGTGCCCTCGGTCTCATCGCTACGAACACCGTTGCACAAGGCGACACACGAGAGATCGGCCTCGACACGATGGTCGATAGTGGCTTCGCTATCACCCGCTCGATCCAGTCTCGTTCCTGGCCGTCAGCAAGTGCGAACCTCGAGTGCGCGGCCGTGTGGGGTGCAACGGCGGTCCCATCTGAGGCCGCTGCACTGGTTGCTGATGACGTGCCCGTTGGTGCGATCTCGACACTGCTGGAGCCACGTGGGCGGGCCTCAGGAATGCCGGTCCGGCTTGCCGAGAACGCAGGCATCGCCTTTCTCGGCGCCAAGGTCTACGGCATGGGCTTCGTTCTGGAACCTGCCGAGGCACACGAGTGGATTGCCGCTGATGCCCGCAACGCTGAGGTGCTCTTCCCGTTCCTCAACGGGGAGGATCTCAACTCCCGTCCCGACTGCTCGCCGTCTCGCTGGGTCATCAACTTCGACGACCGCACCGAGCTGCAGCGGGGCAGTTCGCCTTGCCCTTTCATCGAGTGGTTGCAGCGGTTCGGTCCGAACGAGAGCAGCTTCGGGGCCGGAACAGCGCGGTGACGACCGGGCGAAGAACTGGTGGAAGTTCGGAAGGCGTACACCCGGACTCAACAAGGCGATCGCCTCGCTGTCTGAGGTGTTGGTCATCGCTCTTGTCAGCAAGACGGTCATGCCGATGCGCGTCCCAACGGGTCAGGTCTTCAGTCACGCTCTCGGCGTGTTCGCGTCGGACAGCTACAGCGTCCAGGCAGTGTTGTCATCAAACCTGCACCAGCTCTGGGCATCACGTATGGCTCGACCTTGCGGAACGCGGGTTCGCTACACGCCATCGGACGTCTTCGAGACCTTTCCGCTTCCGCCGGCAAGCGACCGCCTCGATTCCGCTGGTCGTTCGCTGGATGCGGAGCGCCGTGAGGATCATGCTCCGGCGCGACCTCGGGCTCACGAAGTTGTACAACCTCGTGAACGACCCCGCGATTGACGGTGACGAGGACGTCGATCGCCTGCGAGCGTTCACGTGGAGATCGACTGTGCAGCCACCGCGGCGTATGGCTGGGACGACATCCCCCTGAGCCACGGCTTCCACAGCTTTCGTCAGATGCAGCGGTGGAGCATCGACCCGTCCACTCGCGTCGAGATCCTCGACCGCCTTCTAATTGAGAATCACTCCCGTTCGATGAATGATCGAGCTGCAGACGACTTGAGACCCAGGACAGGCCTCCTACGGAGGAGGGGACCCTGTTCGCCTGACACGCGAACCACGTGGTTCGCTCAGGCGAACAGCGTGCCCTCCTCCGAGACCCTCGCGCCTGGCCGGGATCTCTCGTCGGCAGCTCGATCATTCACGACGGTGGTGATTCTTCGAGAAGGCGATCGAGGATCTCGGCGCGCGCTGGACGGGCTCACGCTCCACCGCTGCATCCGCCGAAAGCTGTGGAATCCATGGTCCAGAGTGATGTCGTCCCAGCCATACGCCGACGGTGGCTCGGTCGATTCGACGTGCAACGCTCGAAGGCGATCGACGTCTTCGTCGCTGGAGGAGGCCACCTCGGCGTCGTTGACGAGGTTGTACAACTTCGTGAGGCCGAGGTCGCGCCGGAGCATGATCTCACGGCGTTTGCCGTCCACGAACGCCCGGCATGTTCGAGGCGGTCGCTTGTCGCTGGCCGAGGAAGGTCTCGAATACATCAGACGGCGTGTAGCGAACCCGTTCCGCATACCCGAGCCATAGGTGATAGCCCAGAGCTGGTGCAGGTTTGATGACAAGACTGCCTGGACGCTGTAGCTATCGGTGGCGAAGACGACCAGTTGCTCACTTGGGACCTGACCTGTAGGCACTCGCAGTGGCATCACGGTCTTGCTGACACGAGCGATGACCAACACCTCCGCCAAGTCAGCGATGGCTCTCCGAAGCCCGGGGGCATTCTCGCCGTACTGCCACCAGTTCTTCGCTCACGCCGGACGGCGCGGTTCCGGCCCCCATCCGCTCTCGTTCGGACCGAACCGCTGCAACCACTCGATGAAGGGAACCTCGTACCTGGCAGCGTCGGCCTCGGTGCGGTCGTTGAAGTCGATGACCCAGCGAGACGGTGAGCAGTCGGGACGGGAGTTGAGATCCTCCCCGTTGAGGAACGGGAAGAGCACCTCAGCGTTGAGTGCATCAGCGGCAATCCACAGTTGGAGTCAGGCAAGGGAGGGAGCCCCGAGTCTCATGACCGAGAGCACACCTTGGGGGCGGGCCGGCGCCTCCCACAGGCCGCACGAGGGTCGCCGGGAGGCGACCGGCGGGGCGATTCAGGTTGTCGGTCCGTCTCGACTGCTCTCGTCAGCATGGCCTTGTCCTCATGAACCTGAACCATGCCAAGCGTTGTGTCCTCTGCGCGAGGCTCAGCGTCACCAAGGAAGAGTCGGTGTCGATCGAGCGCCAGCTTCAGTCGTGTCGCAGCTGCGCGGAGGCTCGAGGGTGGGAGGTTGTCGGCGAGTTCGTCGACGACGGCGTCTCGGCGACTGCCAATCGTCCGGAGGATCGCGTCGGATGGGCGGCGCTGTTGACGACGGAGGACTTCGGCGCGGTGGTGATCTGGAAGGTTGACCGGCTCGCTCGCCGCGTTCTCGACTTCCTGCACGCCGACGAGGCGCTGCAGGAGCGGGGGCTGGTCTCGTCGCGGTCGAGGATCCGATCGATATGACCAGTCCGCAGGGGCGCGCCTTCGCGGTGATGCTCGCGGTGTTCGGTGAGATGGAGGCAGAGGCGATCCGGGCGCGGGTCGGCGCGGCGCGAGCGCAGCTCCTCAAGGTCGGACGCTTCGTCGGCGGCGGGATCCCCTACGGGTACCAGTCGGCCCCGAACCCCACGGGACCGGGCCGCGTGCTCGTCAAGGACGCGGACCGGATCGGGTGGCTCGAGGAGGTCGTGCGGATGGCGCTGGCAGGTGACACGGTCAATGCGATCACCAGGTGGTTGACCGACCAGGGTGCGCCGGTGCCGGGGGTGAGGCGGGCGAAGGCGTCAACGGTCGTCGGCGTGTGGAATCGACAGACGGTCGACCAGTTGCTGCGGAACCCGATCCTGGCGGGCATGACGCCGCACAACCCTGGCCGAGGGCGCAGCGGTGGTCGCGTGGACCCGTTCGCGGTCGTCCGTGACGAGGATGGGGTTCCGTTGGTGAACGAGGCGCTGGCGGTGGTGTCTGTCGTCGAGTTCACCGCGATGCAGCGCATGCTTGATTCGCGGAACAGTCCTCAGGCGCGCAAGCGGAGTGAGCGGGACGCGACGAGTCCGTTCCTGTCGCGGGTCGCGCGTTGCGACGATTGCGACGTGTACCTGTGTCGTGGGACGAACCAGAAGCGGCCCGTGCTGTACTGCCCGGCCTGCCGGCAGACGCTGAGTCGCACGGCATTCGACCCGTACCTCGTTGAACGCCTTCTGCGCGAGCGGGGTGCCCAACCGCTCGCTGCGTCGACGGTTCGGGCGTGCTGGGATGCGGCGGGCAGCGACGAGATGGTCCGGCGCGACATCCTGCTCACTCAGTTGGAGAGCCTGCGCATCCGGCGTGGCGTCGTCGGCCGCTACTTCGACGAGGACCGGGTCTTGCTGCGGTGGGGGTCAGCGACATGCGAGGCCGATCGCGATGCGTGAGCTTTGGCAGACTGGTCCAGTGACGGAGGGAAGCGCGCTGGTGGTGGGGCCCCAGGACAGCTACGAGTTGAACGTCGAGCTTGATGGCTCGTCGTTCGCGGTGCGCGAGAACCTGGTCGACATCGTTGAGCGCGAGCTCCTGGGGCCGATCGGTGGTCCAGAGGAGGTGTTGCCGTTCAGCCCTCGGTCGCAGTACCTGGTGGGGCACATCGCGCCAGTGAAGCTCGCTGGTACCGCGGCCAAGGGCGCACCCGAGGACGAGTCCGACGAGCGGGGTGAGTTGATCGAGACTCGGTCCGACCCTGACGGTGCCGCCGACGGGCGGGGAGTCCCGGCATACGCCGCTGATGAGCCCGAGGCTGACGCCGAGGACGACGACGTGGAGGATCGTGCGCCGAAGCAGGGTCTGATGATCCCGGCCTCGATGGGCTTGCGGTTCCAGGTTCCTGAGGATCTGGAGTTGTTCACGGTCAACGCGTCGTGGGGCACTTACGAGACGGTCGAGACCGACAAGGTCACGAAGGCCGGTCGACCGATCCGGCACTACCGGCGGATCCCGGTCGAGGAGTCGCGGTCGGTTCGGCTCGCCGACCTCGAGGCTGGGCGCACGGCGACGGTGCCGCTGCGGGACTCGGTCTGCCTACGGATGGATCGCTACGACGACGAGCGCTTCGGGCGCGTGCTGGTCGAGATCGCGCTGTGCAACGACCGCGAGACGCCCGCCCCGATCCCGTTGAGCATGTGGATGTTCCAGACCAAGCTGCGGGTCGACGCCGGTGGCGCCCAGGTCTTCCTGCCGGTGCGGGACGTGTTGGCGCAGGACTGGCCCGAACACGACGACGAGGTGCGCCGCCTCGACCTCCAGTACCGAAACCGGTTGGAGTTCGCGATCGGTCGCACGTGCTCGGTGGATTGGGTGGTTCGCTCCGGGGAACGTCGGGCCACGGAGGTGTCGACGACGTGGCTGCCGGTGGGGGAGACGCCGCAGACCAGGGCTCGTTCGGTGTCTGGTGCTCAGCTGGTGGCGGGCTACCAGGCTTGGCTCGACGAGCAAGAGGCCACCGCAGCGGCGTTGCCGGCCCACCTCCAGGAGACGTCCGAGCTGGTCCTGTGGGAGGCGAGACAGGCCCATCAGCGACTGGCCGACGGGCTCGAACACGTCGCCACCGATCCGGAGGCGCTGCGGTGCTTCCGGTTCATGAACCGGGTGATGCGCGACCAGCGCGTCGCGTCGCAGGTCGCTGCCGCCCGGGCGTCTGACTCGTCGGTCACGATCGAGCAGGCCCACGCCGAGGTCGCAGCCAGAGGCACCGCCGCGGCTTCGTGGCGCCCGTTCCAGTTGGCGTTCATCCTGATGCAACTCGGCGCCTTGACCGATCCCGCCTCGGCGGTTCGCAGCGCCGAGCACCACGCGCGGGTCGAGCTGTTGTTCTTCCCGACCGGTGGTGGCAAGACCGAGGCCTACCTCGGACTCGCCGCCTACACGTTTGCCATCCGCCGACGTCAGGGTGTGGTCGAGTCCACCGAAGGGCCGCTGGACGGACGTGACGGTGTCGCCGTGCTCATGCGCTACACGCTGCGGCTGCTGACCGCCCAGCAGTTCCAGCGTGCAGCGGCGTTGATGTGCGCCGCGGAGCTCGCCCGGCGAGAGGACGAGGCGACCTGGGGCACAGAACCGTTCCGCATCGGGCTGTGGGTCGGCACCGATGTGAGCCCGAAGCGCTTCGAAGA
Source organism: Microthrixaceae bacterium (assembly GCA_041394325.1). GTDB lineage: Bacteria > Actinomycetota > Acidimicrobiia > Acidimicrobiales > Microtrichaceae > JAWKIJ01. The sequence continues at coordinate 13,516 of JAWKIJ010000001.1, read as the reverse complement.
GGCCGACGAGCAGCTCACCAAGGCGAACGAGTACGGATCGCACCGGTTGACCGTGCTCCAGATCCAACGCTGTCCGTGGTGCGGAACGCCGATCACCGCTGCGCAGGTGAAGGCCGATGCGTCGGTCCGGCGGGTGTTCGTCTACTGCGGCGACGATCTCGCTCGGTGCCCGTTCGCCAAGGGCGGTCTGGTCACTGAGGGCCTTCCGGTGCTCACCGTCGACGAGGAGATCTACCGGCTCACCCCTGGGTTCGTGATCGCGACCGTCGACAAGTTCGCCCGGCTCGCGCGAGAAGGTGAGGCTGCGGCGCTGTTCGGCTATGTCAGCCGCCGCTGCGGGCGGCACGGCTACGTGCACGCGGACTACGCGAAGTGCGACATCAAGACCATGCACCCCGCGTCCAACGGCTACCCGGCCGCGTCGGTGCAACCAGTCAGTCGGCTCCGTCCGCCCGACCTCATCATCCAGGACGAGTTGCACCTCATCACCGGGGCGCTCGGCACCTCGGTCGGGTTGTTCGAGGTTGCGGTCGAGACGCTCTGCTCGTGGGAGACAACCGACGACAAGCCGGTACGGCCGATGATCGTGGCTTCGACGGCAACGGTCCGCAACGCACACGAACAGGTCCGAGGGCTCTACGGGCGCCAGGTGGAGATCTTCCCTCCGCAGGTCCTCGACGTCGCCGACACCTACTTCTCCGAGGAGGTGGCGATCGACCGCGACAACCCGGGTCGCCGCTACATCGGAGTCAGTGCCCAGGGTGTGCGGTTGTCGAGCGCCGAGATCCGGGTTGCCGAGGTACTGCTGTCGGCCGGGCAGTTGCTGTTCGATCGGGCCGGAGCCGTAGCCGACCCGTACATGACGCTGGTCGGCTACTTCAACGCGACTCGCGAGCTGGCCGGCATGGCTCGTTACATGGCCGACGACGTACAGACCCGAGTGAAGCGACCTCGCAAGGACTCGGGTTTTCCTTCCAGGCTCGGCACGTCGTTCGGGCTGCTCAATGTCGGTGAGCTCACGTCGCGTATTGCGTCGGCGGAGATCGGTCGGACGCTGGACCGTCTCGGCCTCGAGTTCGACCCCGGCTACGACACCACCGAAGCGTTCCGCGAGCGGCTGGCCGCGCAGGACGCTGGCAAGAAGATGGCGACCCGGAGCGAGGCACCGTTCGATGTGGTGCTGGCCACGTCCATGCTCCAGGTCGGCGTCGACGTGCAACGGCTCGGACTGATGCTCGTGGTGGGTCAGCCGAAGAACACCGCCGAGTACATCCAGGCGTCGTCGCGAGTCGGCCGAGACGCAACGGCCCGTCCTGGGCTCGTGGTGTCGCTCGGGAACTGGGCCCGACCTCGCGACCTGGCCCACTACGAGCAGTTCCGCCACTACCACGAGACCTTCTACGCACAGGTCGAGGCGCTGTCGGTCACGCCCTACTCGCCGACATCGCTCGCCCGAGGCATCGACGGCCTGCTCGTCAGCGCTGCCCGTGTCGCACAGGCCACCCAGGCCGAAGGGCTGTCGCCCGAACGCGACGCCGGTCGCATCAAGGACCAACGGCCCGCGGTCGAAGCGTTGGCCGACCGGCTCAAGGCTCGGATCGCCGTGGCGGCCAAGAGCGACGACGCCACGAAGCGGGCGAGTGACCTGCTGGTTAACCGCATCGATCGGTGGAGCGAGCGGGCCAAGCGCGCTGCGGAGGTTCACAAGACGCTCGTCTACGAACGCACTGGCGAGGGCGACAAGTACCTGCCCTTGATCATCAGCCCCGAGAACGCCAAGGCCTCGGTCGGTGGGTCGGCCGAAGCCCCCTTCGTCATCGCCAACTCCATGCGTGAGGTCCAGCCCGAGATCAATCTGTTGGTGAGCCCGATGCCCGAGCGCCTGTTCTCCCGCGCCCCTGACGGTGCGCCGAGCTGGACCCTCCCGGTCGGAGACGAGTGATGACCGACACCCTGACGCCCGAACCAGCCGACTCGCTCGGGATGCTCCACGACGCTGAGACCCTCGACCCGCTCGCCGATGCCGAGGAGGGGGTGGTCAAGAATCGGGCCAAGGTCGGCTCCGCTCGGCCGTCGTCGCTGCTCTACACCTACGGACCCGGATCGGTCATGGACCTCCCCGGCTTCTCCATCATGCCGGCCGGCCTCGATGACTGGGAGCCGATCTGGAAGCGTCGCGAGACAATCCCGACGATCCTCGAACCACGCCTGCTCAACGTCGTCCGGCTGCACCTCGGCCCCCAGGTCGACGCGCTGCGCCCGTTCCCGTGGCAACCGAAGAAGGGCCAGAACACCACCGAAGGCAACGATCTCGGTATCCCGGCGCGTGTGTTCCCGCAGTGGCTCCGCTGCACCGGCTGTGACTACCTCGGGCCGGTTCCGCGGTTCACATACACCAACACCCACCCGTTCCGGCCCGACCTCGCCCAGTTCACCCACAAGAGCTGTCCCGGTAGGGGCGGTCCACGGTCCGGGGCGGCCAAGAAGAAGCGGGAAAGCCCAGCAGTCCCCGCCCAGCACTTGCTCACCTGCACCAACGGGCACCTCGACGAGTTCCCCTACACGTTGTGGGTCCATCGCGGCGGCCAGTGCCCCAAGGCCGAATTGCCCGACCTGAAGATGCGCGACGCCAACGTCGGTAAGAGCGTCGGTTCCACGATCGTGTGCGCCGCGTGCGGCGCGACCCGAGGAATGGCCGAAGCACAAGGCGCGGTCGGCCGCGACAAGCTCCCGCAGCGCTGCCGCGGACGTCACCCACACCTCAACGCGTTCGACGCCACCTGCGACGCGCGACCTGCCCTGATCATGATGGGCGCGTCGAACCTCTGGTTCCCCTCGACGCAGTCGATCATCGTCATGCCCCGCACCGACGCTGAGGAGAAGGAAGCGCTCGGCGACCGGCTTCGCGTCGAGCTGGGGGTCGAGCAGATCCAGCAGTTCGCCGACCAGGTGGACGTGATACGGGCATTGGCGAACGCGAAGAACATCGACGTCTCGACCGTGACCGACGAGGAGCTGGAAGCCGCCGTCGCTGATGTCCTTGCCCCGGCCGACTCCGAGGAGGTGCGGCACGAGAAGCTCGCGGCGTGGGACCCGGTCGAGCTGCTCGTCCCCGAATGGCGGTACCTGCAGAAGCCGGCCCTGTTCCCCCAGCAACAGAACTCCAGCGGCCTGATGGTCACCGAGATGCAACGCGGGCCGGGCCTGCACACCAACATCACCCGCGTCGTCGCCGTGAACCAGATGAAGAAGGTGAACGCCGTGCTCGGCTTCACCCGCCTCGACGAGATGGACCGGGTCAACGACCTCGCCAGCCGCCTCGTGAAGCTGACCCGCGACGGCAAGCCTCGATGGGTGCCTGCCACCGAGGACCGTGGCGAAGGCATCTTCATCCAGCTCGACCTCGACGAGGTCTCGACGTGGGAGCACGAAGTCGCCGCGTCGCCGCTTTGGGACGCCCACCGGCAGTCGCATCGACGCAACTTCCAACGGCGATTCTCCGAGACGGCCAAGCTCGTCGACCCCGACACCCGGCTGCCCGCCCCCCGGTACTGGCTGCTGCACACCCTCGCCCACACCTTGATCCGCGAGATGGCGATGTCGTGCGGGTACGGCGCCGCCAGCCTCACCGAAAGGATCTACGGATGGTCCGATGCTCCCGAACGTGAAGCCGCAGCGGGACTGCTCATCTGCACCACCGCGTCGGATAGCGAAGGCACCCTCGGCGGGCTCGTCGCCCTCTCCGAACCAACTCGCCTCGAAGGACTGGTCGCCAACGCGCTCCGACGCGCCGCCCGCTGCTCCTCCGACCCGGTTTGCGCGATGCGCACACCGAGCGACCCCGAGGACTTCCTCCACGGCGCCGCTTGCCACTGCTGCTCCTTCGCATCCGAGACATCCTGCGAGAAGGCCAACCGGTTTCTCGACCGCCGGTTCCTCCTCACCCTGCCCGGCGCCGACGGTGCCTCCGTGCCCGGCTTCTTCGGGAGCGTGGATGCCCACTGATCCCTGCGAGGCGCTCGGCACGTACCTCACGGCCGCGGAAGCGATCGGGATCGCCACCCTCCTCGCGGCGGGCCAGCACACCTCCCAGGCGCTACGTGAAGTCAACGCAGCGAGGCGAGAACAAGCGAAGGAGCTTCTCGCCGCGGCGGGCATCAGCCACGCCGACCTCGACCGCTCACTTCCCGTACTCCACGGCATTGCAGGAGCCAAGGCGGTGAGCAATGACCTCACACCCGTGTGGACCATGCCCGGCAACGAAGCCACGGTCGGCCACCTCACCAGCGAGTTCCACCGCCTCGTCCAGGCCGCCCGCCAGGCCGTCACGTGCGCGACGTACAACTTCGAGCCGACCTCGCAGATGTGGACTGTTCTCCGCGAGGCCTCCGAGCAAGCGGGCGTCGTCGTCACCGTCTACGTCGATGGCGACAAGGCCGACGCCACCAAGGTCAGTGAACAGCTTCCTCAGGCGACGGTGTACCGCTCGGCGGTCCTGGCCAACGGCAAGCAGATCGTCAGCCATGCCAAGTTCATCATCATCGACCACGCCATGGTGCTGCTCACCAGCGCCAACTTCTCCTTCAGCGCCGAGAACCGCAACATCGAGTTCGGCCTCCGCATCCACGACCCCGCCCTCGCATCGTCGATTGAGGCCACGATGATGTCCAAGCACGGCTCCCTCTACGCGTTGGTGTAGCGAACGGGCTGCGAGGGCGACGCTCGATCCACTCGCAGCTGAGGACGTGCTTGGCCATGCCGGCCATCAGCGTCGCGGAACGGGTCTCGGCCTTCTCCGCGGGGCATCGGAAGCGGACCTGAGGTGCGGCTTTCGCCTGTCGACCTTCGGGTTTCGGCGGGATTAGAGTAGACGTTGCAGCGCCGGTTCCTCCCGTTGACGCCCCGGGTCCGGCCTCCGTAGCTGCGTCGGTGTCCCTTCTGAACCTGTGATTCGAAGGGACCCGCATCATGCGCGGCTACGTGACCAAGAAGGGCAAGAAGTACTACGTCGTCATCTACGACGGCATCGACCCGGCGACGGGCAAGGAGAAGCGGCGCTGGGTCGCCGCTGGCAACCGGCGCGACGACGCCGACAAGCTCGTGACCGAGCTGACCAAGCGGAGCCACCGTGGCGAGACGGTGGTGAGCGAGAAGCTGACGCTGGGCCAGTACCTGACGACGCGGTGGCTGCCGGTCCAGGAGAGCCGGCTGCGGGCGAGCACGTACGACTCGTACCGACGCAACATCGACCTGCACGTCATCCCGGCGTTGGGGGAACGCCTCCTCGATCGGCTCACGGCGGAGGACATCGACTTGTTCTACGCCTCGCTGCTCAAGAACGGCAGCAAGAAGCGCACCGGCAAGACACCGGACGGCGAGCAGACCGAGCCGAAGGGACTGGCTCCGAAGACCGTGCACAACATCCACGTGATGTTGAACAAGGCGCTGAGCGACGCGGCCCGAAAGGGCACGGTGGTCCGCAACGTCGTCGCGATGGCCGACGCGCCGTCGTTGCAGGCCCGCAAGCGAGACGAGATCAAGGCGTGGGACGTCGATGAACTCGTCACGTTCCTCGACGCGATCGCCCCGCACCGGCTGTCGCCCGCCTTCTACCTGGCAGCGCACACCGGCATGCGCCGTGGCGAGGTGCTCGGCTTGCGGTGGCGCGACCTCGACCTCGACGCCAACCGCGTCGCGGTCCGCCAGGCGCTGGTGTCGGTCGCGTACGAGGTGTCGATCTCGGACGTGAAGACGGGGACGAGCCGCCGCACGATCGACATCGACGCCGATGTCGTGCAGGTGCTGCGGGACTGGTTCAAGGCCCGCACCGAGGAGCGCGACGGCTCCAAGCCCGCAGCTGACGATCTGGTGTTCACCAAGGACGACGGGTCGTGGCTGCACCCCGACACGTTCAGCCAGCTCTTCGACCGCACCGTCGCCAGGGCCAAGGTGCCGGTGATCTCGCTGCACGACCTGCGCCACACGCACGCCACCTTGTTGTTGAAGGCGGGGGTGCACGTGAAGGTGGTGAGCGAACGGCTGGGTCACGCCAACGTCGCGTTCACGATGAACGTGTACCAGCACGTCCTGCCGGGCATGCAGGCCGCGGCCGCCGACATGTTCTCGCTGTTGCTGCGCAACCAGCGCAACAAGATGGCATCGAAGGCCGAGCCGGCCGGCGAGCGCGATACCGCTCCCGATCCTGACGCTTCCGACGCGGACAGCGACGCAGACGCCGAGGGTGAGCAGTGACCGGCCCGGTCGACGCCGCCGAACACGCGGCGGAGGCGCTGAGGACGGTGAACCACCTCACCACTACCGCACCCGCTCCGAGAACGCCAGGATGGGAGGACCTCGGCGACCTGTACCGGGTCCTCGGCGAGCTGCGGGTCCTCGCCGAGCGTCTGCCCCAGGCGTGTGGCCAGCTCGCACGACACCTGGAGCGTCCCGAGTCAGGCTGCGCCTACGAGGTCGACGCGATGACCGACAAGCCCGCGCCGGTCGTGGTCGCGTCCGCGGTGCTCGCCCTCGAGGACGCCCAGCGCTGTGCCACCCGAACCGGCAAGAACAACAAATAGCTTGCCAACTGGTGGAGAAGGCCGGGGCCGATTTTGTGAAAACGTCGACCCTGGCCCCCGGGGTCGACTCGACCCTGGGGCCGCTCGCGTTTGCCGCTCCGAGCGCGATCGTGGCGGCGAAGATGGAGCGGGTCACCGTGTGAGGAGCCACCGATGGACGCAACCGACGAGAACTCGATCTCGGTGCTCGGCCGCGACCTGCTGCTGGTCGATGTCGGCAGCGGCACCGAGACCCACCTCGCCGAGGTCGCCGAGGGGCCGGGCCGGTCTGCTCGACACCAGGGCAACGAACCTGCCCATCTCGCGGGACGCTGGAACCCTTCGACACTGTGCGGCCGCACGTGGAACCGGATGGCTGCCGGTGCCGACGAGCTGGTGCCGCTGTGGCGCGACCCGGCGTTCGCCCCGACCTGTCGTCGGTGCCTCCGCATCCTCGACGCGTCGTTCCCGACCGCCGACACGCCCTCGGGAGTCTGGCTGCTCGCAGCGGTGGTGGCCGAGGAGGTCACCAAGTTCAGCTCGACCTACGTGACCGGTGTTCCCGTCGAGCACGTCGAGGCGACGCGCGCCGCGATCCGCAAGATCTTGCGTTCGGGTGGCTTCCGTTCGAGCACGAGGGTCGTCGATGGTGTCCTGCACGTCTGGTCCGACGACGCCTACGACGCTCTCGACCCGGCCGAGATCCGCACCCGAGTGACCTCGGCCCTCCAGCTGATCACCACCGGCGTCGACGCTGTGTCTCAGCGCGATCCCGACTCGACGCCCGGCCCGGTCGACTGGCACACCTGGGTCGTGGATTAGGAACGATCTCCGGCGGTTTGCTCGGCGTCTTCGACGAGGTCGTTGAGCCACGTGACGGCTTCAGTAAGGGGAAGCACGTCGAGTCCTTCGGCGGCATCGACGTAGCGGTCCTCCCAACCGGGCCACGCCTGGACGGTCGGCGGCCACGGCGCGACGCGGCGAGCGGCGAACAGTCGGCGTCCGACCGTCGCGAGTTCGCTGAGGTCGGGTGGTTCGGCGGCGACGAGGATCTGGAGGTCGACGAGGTCGTGGGCGTTCGTTGCCGCCGTGGCGGTCCGGTGTCGTGCAGGCGTGGAGCTTCTGGGCGATCTGGTGCTCGACGGCGAGGACCGGCACGGGTGCTGGTGTCGGGAAGCCGAGCCGTTCGAACACCTCGGTGATGCCCGCGTCGAGCGCGAGCCGCGGCTGGTCGGTGGAGCCGACTTCGTCGTGGCCCAGCTCGAGCGGGACCGTGACGTAGGACTGGCCGTTGAAGGACAGCTTCACCTCAAAGGGTTGCATCACGTACTCGGCGGGCACGTCCGGCGGGTCGGCGGGCTCGCGGTCGACGAGTCGTCCGGTGAAGCCGTGCCACCCTTCAGAGAGCCGGTCCGACAGTTCTGCGGTGTAGGTCTCGACGGTGTGGGTGGCCGCACGCGCTGCGTCGAGGTCGGTGGTGAGCCGACTGGCCTGATCGCCGACGCGGAGCTTGATCGCTGCGCCGCCCTTGACCACCCCGGCGGGGAGCATCTGGGCGACGACGGTGTGCGCGAGCGACGTGCGGGTGCGCAGCTCGTTGATGCCGAGTGAGCCGCAGATGTTGCGGAGGCGTTGTTCGAGCGATGCCCGGTGGATCGGCGGTGTGGGGTAGGAGGGTTCGGTCATGCGTTGACTGCGATCTCGTCGCGGAGTTGGCGTTCCTCGGTCGCGGTGATGAGGCCCTCACGGCGGGCGTCTCCGACGGCGGTGAGCAGACGGTCCGACATCACCGTGTCGCGACAGGCCCGGATCGCGTGGGCGACGGTGGTCGAGGGGATCAACTCGTAGCGGGTGAGGTCATCGGGGTCGACGGACTCCCTGACGACCTTGATCCACTCCGGCAGCTCGGCGCGCACCCGCCGCGTGGTGCCGACGCGAACCTGGCGAGGGTTCACCAGCGCCAGGTTGTGGAGAGCGAGCACAGCGTCGCCGCTGAGGTGGGCGTCGCCGCCGACGCGAACGACGGCCTCGAAGAACTGGTCGTAGCGGGTCGGGGGCAGGTCGTCGAAGCGGTAGAGGCCGTAGGCGACGTGGCGGATCTGGCCACGCGCCGCGAGCTTGCCCAACTCGACCATCGGGATGCCTAGCTCGTGGGCGTCAGCCGCGGTCACGTATCCGTACTGGCCCATCGCCAGCTCCCAAGCTCGCCGTCGGTACGTGTCGGGGGCCATGGCTGAACTTTACCGCTTTCGGTAAAGTTCAGCCGACATGGCCTGCCCGGGTGGGAGCGATGCGGGTGGCTCACGCCGGGCGGCCGAGGAGCCGTTCGAACTCGGCGCGGGGGACGCGGAGGGTGCGGCCGATCTCGATGCACGGGATGCCCACCTTTCCGCCGGTGGCTCGCCACTCGCGAGCGGCCGCGTAGGCCGCGTTGCGGCTGATCCGCAGGATGGTGGCGGCCTCGTCGATGGTGAGGACTTCGGCCGGGGCGTCGGTCTCGGTGGTGGACATCGGGTCCTCCTCGGTGGGTGGGTGGGGTCTGCCTATGTAGGCCCCTTGGCGGGCCAGGACTTCGCGGGGAATCTCAGATTCCGACGGCTTGCTCTGGCACTGACCGCGCTTGGTCGGCGGGTGTGCGATCTCCCATGCGGCGATCTCGCGGTGGAGCCGTTCGGGCGACGCGGTCGGAGTACATGAGGCCGTTGTCGCGGGTGCAGCTGGTGGCAGCGTGCGCTTCCATCTGCGACAGCGGCGTTGCCCGAGCGCGGTGGCTCACCTTGCCTCCGGCAGCGGGACCGGATTCACCGATGCTTCGGTGAGTCTTCCTGGGCGGGTGCCGGGGTACTTGGGCGGTCTCAGGCCACTGAGACCTCGAGGCTGGCGAGGAGGGTGCGGACGCGTTGTTCGATGTCGTCTCGAATGGTGCGGACAGCGTCGACTCCCTGGCCGGCGGGGTCTTCGAGGTCCCAGTCCTCGTAGCGGGTGCCGGGGTAGAAGGGGCAGGCGTCGCCGCAGCCCATGGTGACGACGACATCAGCGGCCTGGACGATCTCAGCTGTCCAGGGCTTGGGGTACTCCTTGGCGATGTCGATGCCGACCTCTGCCATGGCCGCTACCGCGGACGGGTTGATCTCCGTGCCGGGCTCGGAGCCTCCGGACCAGGCGACGGCCCGGTCGCCGGCGAGGCGGGTGAACCATCCGAGTGCCATCTGGGAGCGGCCAGCGTTGTGAACGCAGAGGAACAAGACGGTGGGGAGTCCATCGCTCGCCTTGCCTTCCACCTTGGCCAGGGCCTTGAGGCGCTGACGGGCGAAGCGCTCGGCCATCAGGGGGAGGTACGTGGGGATGCGGGCGTTTGCTGCGAACTGGTCGTAGCTGCTCACGAGGAACTGCTCGATGGTCTCAACGCCGAAGGTGCCGGAGAACTCGGCGGCGAGGTGCTTGGCCGCGGAGGTAAGGGCATAGCGGGATTCGAGGGGGAGGTCGTCGAGCGTCGTCATGAGGACTCCTTGGTGGTGAGATCGCGCGTGCGGTCCGGGTAGAAGAGGCGAATGAGCGCGAAGGCGATGCCTGCGCCGATGAGCTGCATCAGGACGAACATCGGTACCGATGCTGGGGCGATGCCGGCGAACGTGTCTGAGAGCGTGCGGGCGACTGTGACCGAAGGGTTGGCGAAGCTGGTCGATGAAGTGAACCAGTAGGCCCCGGCTATCCACGCCCCGACGGCGTAGGGGACGGCGTTGGATCGGCCGGTGCGGACGCAGCCGTGGATGACGAGCAGCAGCCCGATTGTGGCGATGACCTCGGAAAGCCACAGCGGCCCCGATGAGCGGACGTGCGTGGAGCGCTCGATGGTTGGGAGCGAGAACATCACGTTGGTGAGGACCGTGCCAGCACAGGCACCGAGGGTCTGGGCGGCGATGTAGAGGCCCGTGTCGCGGGTGGTGATGGAGCCGAGGCCCCGGTCAACGAGGGTGACCACCGGGTTGAAGTGGGCACCCGACACTGCGCCGAACATCAGGATCAGCCCGATCAGGGCACCGCCGGTCGCCGCAGCGTTTTCGAGGAGCTGCAAGCCGTTGTCGGTAGACAGATTCGTAGCCATGATCCCGGATCCGACCACCGCGATGAGCAGGAACGCCGAGCCGACCGCCTCGGCTGTCAGCCGTCGGGTGAGGTCGAGGCGGAGGGTGCCGGTGCCGGTCTCGGGGAGTACAGCGAGTTCTGCGTCGGTGGGCTCTGTGGTGTCGGTCATCAGGCGGCGGTCGGGACGTGGGTGATCGCGCGGTGATGCGTCCGGTGAGCTCGGCGACGGTCGCGCCGAAGGCGGCGGCAGTGCCACAGGCGACGGGGTCGGGCACCGACCAGTGGAGCCAACCAGGTCGGCTTGCGAGTTCTTCGTGGGCTCGGTCGCAGACGGTCACAACGAGCGCGGGCTCATCCACGTCGTCGAGGGTCTTGGGGATTGCTCCGGTGAGGTCGAGGCCGGAGCGGCCGGCGGCGGCGATGGCGCCGGGGTGGACGACCTCGGCGGGGTGGGTGCCAGCCGACGCGGCCCGCGCCGGTGAGATGGTGCCAGAGAGCGGCGGCAAGTTGAGCGGGCTGAGTTGAGGGTGCACACGAACAGCGCCGGGCCCGCGACCGTCGTGGGCCCGACGTGCAGGTCGGCGAGGGCGGGGTGGCGAAGGTGGACGTAGCGGCGTCGGCCATCGCCGCTCGACCGGGTCCGCTGGATCAGCCCGGCCGCGTCGAGGACGTCGAGGTGGTGGGCGAGAAGGTTCGATTCGAGCGCGAACTGTTGGCGCAGCTCCACCGGGGTGCGGTCAGAAGTGGCGAGCTCGTCGATGATGGCGAGCCGCACCGGGTCGCCGAGCGCCGCGTGGCGGGCAGATCTGAGCTCGAGGGGAGACGGTCCGGACATGACCCGACCATTTCACACAACCGAAGTTGTGTCAATCATTATTGAGTTATTGGGTCAGATTCCGAGGACCTGCTGGACGAACCCAGCCCGGGAGGGTTCGATGCGCCAGTAGACCCAGCGACCCCGCTTGTTGCCGGTGATCAGGCCTGTGTCGGCGAGGATCTTCGTGTGGTGGCTGACGGTCGGCTGGCTCTTCGATAGAGGTGCCATGAGGTCGCACGAGCACATCTCCCCGGCCGCCGCGATCATGCTCAGCAGCCGGAGCCGCACCGGGTCCGCGAGCGCCGCGTAGGTGTGGGCGAGCGCGACGGCGTCGACTTCGGCGAGCGGCGCCTCGGACAGAGGCGTGCAGCAGGTCTCCGTCTGCGAAGTGACCCTGCTCGTTGCCGTTCCCATGGAAGATCCTCCGCGAATCACATTGACATCTGTCGATGGGTCGCTAGAGTCACCACATCGACAACCGTGAATCTATCAGGAGGACTCCCGTGTCACGTGTCCAGCTCGCCCTCAACGTCTCGAACATCGACGAGGCCGTCGCCTTCTACTCCAAGCTGTTCGGGACCGAGGTGAACAAGCGCAAGCCCGGCTACGCCAACTTCGCCATCGACGAACCACCGCTCAAGCTCGTGTTGATCGAGGGTGAGGGCGGCGGCACGCTCAACCACCTGGGCGTCGAGGTCGAGACCGCCGAGGAGGTCGAAGCCGCCGAGGGCCGGCTGTCGGCCGACGGTCACCACCACCGGTGTCGACGACATCACCTGTTGCTACGCCCTCAAGACCGAGACGTGGGTCAACGACCCCGACGGCGCCCCGTGGGAGTGGTACGTCAAGACCGGCGACGCCGAGCAGATGACCAACAGCACCCGCACCGGCGACGAGAGCGCCCAGTGCTGTGCCCCCGCAGCGATCAGCGAGTCTGTGGCCATCGGCACCGGCCCTGGCGCCCCGTCGGGCTGCTGCTGAGGTGACCGCCACCTCCCCATCTACCGGTCGGGCCCCGATCCGCACCGTCGCCGCCTGGCGGCCAGCCGACATCGCGGATCCGGCTGAGTGGACGGTGGTCCTCTCCGACGCCGAGCGAGCCGAGATCGTGGCTGCCGTCGACGCGGCGCGGGCTTCCGCCGCCACGGTCACCACCGTTGACGCCGCTTCGTTTCCGCTTCCGGCGCTGTCCGGGCGGATGGAGGAGTGGTCGGCGCTGCTCAACGATGGCCGTGGGTTCCTGTTGCTGCGCCGGTTCCCCGTCGACCTCCTCGACGAAGCCGACACCGAGCTCGCCTACATCGGCCTCGGCGCCCACCTCGGCACCCCCGTCGGCCAAGACGCCGACGCCACCGTGCTCGGCCACGTCCGCGACGAGGGCATCGAGCGCACCCACCCCGGCATCCGCTTCTACCGGACCAAGGAACGCCAGGACTTCCACGCGGACGGCGCCGACCTCGTCGGGCTCCTGTGCCTGAACCGGGCACGGCGCGGTGGCGAGAGCCGCATCGTCAGCTCCGCCGCCCTCTACAACGACATCCTCGAACGCCGCCCCGACCTCACCGAAGTCCTCTACGAGCCGTTCGCGTGGGACCGCAACGACGAGCAGTCACCCGGCGAGGACCCGTACTTCGAGATGCCCGTCTTCAACGACATCTCGGGCACCCCGCGCGTCTTCTACATCGGCTGGTACATCCGCGACGCCCAGCGCCACCCACAAGCGCCCCGGCTCACCGATCAGCAGACCGAGGCAATGGAACTGCTCGAGTCGATCGCCAACGACCCGGCCTTCTACCTCGAGATGGACTTCCAGCCCGGCGACGTCCAACTCCTCAACAACGCCCGCATCCTCCACGCCCGCGAGGCCTACGACGACCACGACGACCCCGCCCAACGCCGCCACCTTCTGCGCCTTTGGCTCGCCGCCCACCGCTTCAACGCCGTCGACGACGTCCTCCAAGGCGGCATCCCCCGCCAGCAGCGCGCCGCAACGGCATGACCGTCGACCGCCGCCTACGACGCCGGACGAGCTCGCCCCCTGGCGCCTCGCCCGAGA